>OZ243967.1:1537500-3761291 GCA_965214695.1 Paracoccaceae bacterium
TCTCCGACCACACCAGCTGCTGGTCCAGCACCAGCCAGGTCAGCATGTGACCAACCACGTAGATGAAGGACACCACGCCGAGCGCCCGCCGAAACTTCAGCAGGCTGACACCGGTCAGCCGGCGCAGCGGCGTGACCAGCAGCGTCAGGATGATGAACTGCAGCCCCCTCTCGCCGAGCGCGTGCTCGAGAACCTGCAGCGGGTCGGCACCAAGCTGGTTGTTCAGCGCCAGCCAGAATGTCCACAGGCCGGGAATCGGCCCGAGTACGTAGATCGGCCAGGCCGGGATCCGCCGCAGCCGGCCATTGATGCGCTGGGCAACAGCGCCGGCCATCAGTAGTTTTCCGTGAGGTCCATGCCCTCATACATGCTGGCCACCTCCTCGGCGTAGCCATTGAACATCATGGTCGGGATCCGCTTGCTAAAGAGGCCCTGTCCCAGCCGTCGCTCGCTGGCCTGCGACCATCGCGGATGGTCGACCTCGGGATTGACGTTCGAGTAGAAGCCGTATTCGCGGCCGTTGGCGACGTTCCAGGTGGTTGGCGGCTCCTCGGCCACCAGCGAGATGCGCACGATCGACTTGATCGATTTGAAGCCGTATTTCCACGGCACCACCAGCCGGATGGGGGCACCGTTCTGGTTGGGGATATCCTCGCCATAGATGCCGGTGGCCATGATGGTCAGCGGATGCATGGCCTCGTCGAGGCGCAACCCCTCGACATATGGCCAGGGCAGGATCGGCAAATTCTGGCCCCGCATCTCCGATGGCCGCACCAGTGTCTCGAAGGCCACGTAGCGGGCCGACGGCATCGGGTCGAATTTCTGCAACAGCTCCGAGAGCTGGAAGCCGATCCACGGCACCACCATCGACCAGGCCTCGACGCAGCGCAGCCGGTAGATCCGCTCCTCCATGGTCATGCCGGACAGGATGTCATCGAATGAATACTCGCCTGGCCGGTTCACCAGCCCGTCAACCTTGATCGTCCACGGATCGGTGGTCAGGTTGTGGGCATGCTTCGAGGCATCCTTCTTGTCGGTGCCGAATTCGTAGAAATTGTTGTAGGTGGTGATGTCATCGTAGCTGTTCGGCTCCTCCCCGGTCGAGAAGCGGGTATTCCTGACATGCTCGATCGGCGCCGCCAGTGCCGGACCGGCAATGGCACCCAACATACCCGCCGCCCCGGCCCGCGCCAGCAACTGGCGCCGGTTCATCCAGACATGCCGTGGCGTGACGTCCGAATATTTGAGTTCAGTCCTGAATCGATAGGCCATGACCATCTCCTGCCTGAATTTCGTTCAACCAAATGTGACAAAGGGGATACCCGAATACAACCGTTTCCTGAACCGCCAGAGCCCACCCTGTCAATGCCCGGTCACAGAGCTGTGAGACCGGCCACCGCCCACGGACGACCGACCAGCCTCCCGCCATCCCGTCCGGCCCCGGCCAACCTCCCCCGACCGGCCTCAGTGCAGCGTTGCCGCCGCCGGCACCTCGATATTCCCGACCTGCCCATTGATGGACAGCCCGCCCATACCGCCGCCGGAAATGGTGACCGCATCGCCATCCCGGATCGATCCGTCCAGTAACCCGTCGGCCAGCCGGTTGTGCAGGTGGCGCTGCAGGACCCGCTTCAGCGGACGGGCGCCATATGCCGGGTCATAGCCCTCTTCGGCCAGCCAGCCCCGCGCCTTCTCGTCAACCGAGACCGTGATGCCGCGATCGGCCAGCCGCGCCTCCAGCCTGGCCAGCTGGATGTCGAGGATGCCCTCCATGTCCGAGGGATGCAGGCGGTCAAACACCACGATCTCGTCCAGCCGGTTCACGAATTCCGGGCGGAAATGCCGCTTCACCGCCGCCAGCACCGCTGCCTCGGCCTCGCCGGCACTGCCCGCCTCGCCGGCAAACGCCGCCGAGCCGATATTGGAGGTCATGATCAGCAGGGTGTTGGCGAATCCCGTGGTCCTTCCCTGGCCGTCGGTCAGGATGCCGTCATCGAGCACCTGCAGCAGGATGTTGAAGATCTCCGGATGCGCCTTCTCGATCTCGTCCAGCAACACCACCTGGTATGGCCGCCTGCGGACCGCCTCGGTCAGCGAGCCGCCCTCCTCGTAACCGACATAACCGGGCGGGGCGCCGATCAACCGCGACACCGCGTGCTTCTCCATGTATTCGGACATGTCGATCCGGGTCATCGCCGACTCGTCATCGAACAGGAATTCCGCCAACGCCTTGGCCAGTTCGGTCTTGCCGACCCCGGTCGGGCCCAAAAACATGAAGGAGCCGAGCGGCCGGCCCGGATCATTGAGCCCGGCCCGGGCCCGCCGCACCGCATGGGCGATGGCCGAAATCGCCGGCTTCTGCGAGACTACCCGGCGGGCAATCTCGTCCTCCATCCGCAACAGCTTGGCCTTTTCGCCTTCCAGCATCCTGGTGGTGGGTATGCCGGTCCACCTCTCGACCACCGAGGCAATGACCTCCGGCATCACCACCTCGCCAACCAGGACGTCGCCGGCCACCGCCTCCGCAGCCTCGAGCCCCTTCACCAGCTCGGGAATGATCCCGTAGCTCAGCTCCCCGGCCCGGGCCAGATTCCCCTCCTGCTTGGCCCGCTCCAGCTCGGCCCGGGCCTGGTCGAGTTCTTCCTTCATCCGGCGGGAGCCGGCCAGCCGGTCACGCTCGAGCTGCCACCCGGCGGTGAAGGCCGCCGAGCGCTCCTTCAGCCCTGAAAGCTCGACCCCCAGCTTCGCCAGCCGGTCCACCGATGCCTGGTCGGTCTCCTTCTTGAGCGCCTCGGCCTCGATCTGCCGCTGCAGGATCTCCCGGTCCAGGGCGTCGAGCTCCTCCGGCTTGGAATCGACCTCCATCCTGAGCCGGCTCGCCGCCTCGTCAACGAGGTCGATCGCCTTGTCGGGCAGGAAACGATCGGTGATGTAGCGGTTCGACAGTGTCGCCGCCGCCACCAGCGCCGAGTCGGCGATCCTGACCCCGTGATGCAACTCGTAACGCTCCTTGATTCCCCGCAGGATCGAGATGGTGTCGGCGACATCCGGCTCCTCGACATGAATCGGCTGGAAACGTCGGGCCAGGGCGGCATCCTTCTCGACATGCTTGCGATACTCGTCCAGCGTCGTTGCCCCGATGCAGTGCAGATCCCCCCTGGCCAGGCTCGGCTTGAGCAAATTCGAGGCGTCCATTGCCCCCTCGGCCTTGCCGGCGCCGATCAGCGTGTGCAACTCGTCGATGAACAGGATGATTTCGCCGGCGGCGGCATCGATTTCGGCCAGTACCGCCTTGAGCCGCTCCTCGAATTCGCCGCGATACTTGGCGCCGGCGACCAGCGACCCCATGTCCAGGGCCATGATCCGCTTCGACTTCAGGCTCTCGGGAACGTCGCCCCGGAAGATCCTGACCGCCAGTCCTTCGGCGATGGCAGTCTTGCCGACACCCGGATCGCCGATCAGCACCGGGTTGTTCTTGGTCCGCCGGCTCAGCACCTGCATGGTGCGCCTGATTTCGTCATCGCGGCCGATGATCGGATCGATCTTGCCCTCGCGGGCCTGCGCCGTCAAATCCCGCGCATACCTCGCCAGCGCCTCGTAGCCGGACTCGGCGCCCCGGCTGCCTACAACCCGTCCCTTGCGCACATCCTCGACCGCCGCATTCAACGCCTGCGCCGAGACCCCCGCCGTATCCAGTATCGTCCGGGCGCCCGACCGCACCAGCGCCAGCGCCGTCAGCAGCCGCTCGGCCGGCACGTAGGCATCGCCCGCCTTCCCGGCCAGCTTCTCCGCCTCCTCCAGCACCCGCGCTGCCTGGCGCCCGAGCACCGTGCGCCTCTCCTCGCCCTCGACCCTGGGCAATGCCGCCACCGCCTGGCCGGCCGCCGCCGCCACCGCCTCCGGCTCCGCCCCGGCCCGGCGCAGCAGATTCGCCGCCAGCCGGTCAGCATCCGCCAGCAGGGCCAGCAACAGATGTTCCGGAACCAGCTCCGGATTGCCCGCATTACGGGCAGAACGCTGCGCCTGCTCCAGCATGGCAAGCGACTTTTCGGTAAACTTCTCGGGATTCATGCAACTCTCCTTTCAAGCACCCACCCGGCATGGCGCCCGCACGCGGCACGCTCTCCGCAGGCCTCACCCACAATCTGGTAGCCACCCCACCCCGAATCAAGATCACCACCGCCGTTGCCACACCGCCAGCACATCAGTAAGACATGACCACCCGCACAACGGAGACAGCGCCACATGCTCGCCGCACCCACGACCACCAAGACACCGGAGACGGCACCACATGACCACCCGCACAACGGAGACGGCAGGACCGGCTTCGATGATCGCCTGATCGTGGCGCTTGACCTGCCAACCGCAGGCGAGGCCCTGGACATGGTCGAGCGGATCGGCAATCGCTCCCGCTTCTACAAGCTCGGCCTGGGAATGGTGGCCCGTGACGGCTTCGAGCTGGCCGCCGAGCTGTCGCTGCGCCGCCGCAAGCGGCTGTTCCTGGACATGAAACTCTTCGACATCGGCTCCATCGTGGCCAGCGCCGTTACCGGCCTCCTCCGCCTCGAGCCCGATCTCCTGACCGTCCATGGCGACCCGCACGTGGTCCGGGCCGCCGCACGGGCCTGGGCCGGCGCCCCCACCCGCATCCTGGCCGTCACCGTGCTCACCTCACTCGCCCGCCACGACCTCGACGACTCGCTGATCTGCAAGGGCACCGTCGCCGAGATCGCCGCCCAGCGCGCCGAGCGGGCCTTCGACGCCGGCGCCGACGGCGTCATCTGCTCGGCCCTCGAGGCCGCCGGCATCCGCAGCAAATTCGAGGACAAGCTCATCGTCACCCCGGGCATCCGCCCGGCCGGCGCACGCCTCCATGACCAGGCGCGCATCGCCACGCCCGCCGAGGCCCTCACCGCCGGCGTCGACCACATGGTGATCGGCCGCCCAATCACCACCGCCGCTAACCCGGCCCAGGCAGTCGGCGACATCAACAACGAACTCGCATCAGTACCGCCCGGCGCCTGACGGGCCCACCACCCTCGCCGGGCAATTCCAAATCTGCGGCGCCTGGTGTAGTCCTGCCATGCTGACCGCAATTGGAGCCTGCAGACGACAGGTGGAAAGATGCCGGCAATCTGCCGAGATTGCGAACGGGTATTCGAAGGGGCTCGCAGATGTCCCGGTTGCAACTCGCCGCGCGTGCTCTCGCATCCGGAACTGCTCGACCTCACCATCGCCCACATGGATTGCGATGCCTTCTTTGCCTCGATCGAGAAGCGGGACAACCCGGCGCTGAGGAACCGGCCGGTCATTGTCGGCGGCGCCCGGCGCGGCGTTGTCGCCACTGCCTGCTACATTGCCCGAATCAGGGGCGTGCATTCGGCGATGCCGATGTTCAGGGCGCTTAGGCTGTGCCCGGACGCCGTGGTCATCAAGCCAAGAATGCAGGCCTATGCCGCGGCATCGAAAATCATCCGCTCGCTGATGGAGGAGTTGACGCCGGCGGTCGAGCCCCTGTCGCTCGACGAGGCATTTCTCGATCTTGCCGGCACGCAGCAACTGCACGGCGCACCGCCGGCGTTGATGCTGGTGCGCCTGCTCCGCCGGATCGAGGAGAAGGTCGGCGTCACCGGTTCGGTCGGCCTCTCGCACAACAAGTTCCTCGCCAAGATCGCTTCCGATCTCGACAAACCCCGCGGTTTCTCAGTCATCGGCCGGCAGGAGACCGTGAGCTTCCTCGCCGAGCGGCCGATCGGGCTCATCTGGGGCATTGGACGCGTGCAGCAGCGCCGGCTCGAGAAGCTCGGCATCCGCACCTTCGGCGACGTGCAGAATTCCACCCGCCCGGCCATGGAGGCCCGGCTCGGCAAGGAAGGCACCCGTCTCTGGCATCTTGCCCATGGCAACGATCCGAGAACGGTCTCCAATCGCCGGCCCATCAAGAGCATCTCCAATGAAACCACGCTCACCGCCGACACCGCCGACCCGGCAATCATCGACGGCCATATCTGGCGCCTCTCGGAGAAGCTCGCCGACCGGGCCAAAAGCCAGGGCAAGGCCGGGCGAACGGTGGTGCTCAAGCTCAAGCGCCACGACCACCGCCTCGTCACCAGGCAGGCCACGCTCCCCTCCCCCACGCAAATGGCAGACCGGATCTACACCGAGGCATCACACCTCTTCACCCAACTCGAGGACACCGGCCCCTTCCGCCTGATCGGCGTCGGGCTCTCCAACATCCTGCCGGCCCAACCCTCGGCAGACCAACCCAGCCTCCTTGACGCAACCAACCAGAACCGCCTCCGGGCCGAGCAAGCCACCGACGAAATCCGCCGCAAATTCGGCAACAAGGCAATCCTCAAGGGCCGAGCCCTGCGGTGACCCCCAAACCAAAAGGGAGCGGCCAAGCCGCTCCCTTTCCAGATTGCTATGAGCCAGTGCTCAGAAGGTGAACATCAGTCCGACGCTGGCCTTGTTCTCGCTGACGATCTTTGTACCGACCTTCTTGTCGACCTTGCCAAAACCGGCATTCATGGTGGCGCCGCCGCCGAGATCATGGGTCACGCCCATGCCCACGGCATCCATAGCCTCGCCCGTCTCCGGCTTCCTGCGGCCATAGGAGAGAGTGACGGTGGATGCGCCCATGGCGTATGCCATGTCGACGCCCATGCCGGTCATCTCACCCTTGATTGTACCATCCGCATTCGAGAACTCCTCATCCGTCTTGACGTAGAGCAGATTGGTGGTGATCTCACCGGTGGTGAAGCCGGCACCCATGCTGACGGTCTTCTTGCTGTCATAACCGACACCGATGGTGACACCGCCTGCATTGAAGCTCATGCCGAAGGCATACTCGGAATCGGATGCGACGGCTGGGGCAGCGTTGGTGGTGAGGGTGGTAGCATTGAACGAGTCGGCCTTTTGATCTTCGGCTTTATCGCTATCTGGATCGTTTGCGCCCCCAACCATGTCGTCACCACCAAGGTCGTAATGCTTTTCATACCTCATGAACGCATCGATTTCATCGGCATTATCTTTTTCAGTCGCCAGAACCCTGGAAGTTGGAGTAAGATCGGGGATGGCGTCATCGGATGTAGAGGTGGCTATCTCCTCCGTGGTCGGCAATCTAGTTATCTTGCCATCCTTGTTTCTACCGTACCCGTAAATGTTCACCTGATCTTCCGTCGCTTTATCGCCAGTTGTCACGCCGTCAAGGTCGATCCGTACTATTCCGAGTTCGGTTATATCAGAAGTCGTCGAGTCGTCTCCTTCGAGCCGATCTATGACCCCGAACAAACTATCGAATTGGCGATACAAGAATCTTTCGACATTCGTGCTTCCAGTACTAGTAATGAACCCCCTCTCGCCAATCCACGGTCTGTTCTTAAGCGTCACCATCCCGTCCATGTCCTTTGAGTAACTCGCAGGATAGACATGGACGTTCATCTCATGATCGGTGATCATCCACTGGCTGGCAGGAACCGCAGCAACCGCAGCCGATGTCCCCGCCGAGATGGCGATCGAGACCTGGCCGAAGCTGTTGTCGTAGCGCAGTTGGCCGGCAGTGGTGCCTCGCAGCCCCTCGACCATGTCATCAACACCGATGCCGTTCATGCCGATATCGGCAATGCCGCCGGCGGTGAGGTCGGCTGCATCATTGTCGCCGATGGTCAGCGTGCCGAAGGAGCCGCTCACATTGACGGTTCCGGTATTGAGATCGGTGTCTTTGGTATCGAAGCCGGCCGAGCCGCCGAAGGTCAGGCCGCCATCGGTGGTCCCGGAAGCGGTGAAGTCGATGCCGACTTCGTGCACGAAGCTGTGCTTCGATGCACCGCCAGCGGGCTCGGAGGCATAGTCCACGCCCATCTCTGCATCGCCACTGACGGTAATCGCCATCTCGGCAAATGCCGCACCGCCTGCCAGGGAAAGGGCAGTCGATGCAATCAACAGTTTCTTCATATCATCCTCGTCACTTGAATTGTTGTCTCTTCGGTGGAGGAGAGGGTCTCCTTGGACCCACCGTGCGAATTGGCACAATCAATGGCGGATGGGGGTGGCATTATGGAGTCGCCTCAAGGAACTGTATGGGGTGGTTTGATTGGCGTGATTTGAGTCAAATCAGCGAACGAATGGCCGATTTAGCCGACGTTCAAGGACAATAGTTGGACCATTATTGGTCAAATCTCACAGGGGTATCCAAACAGGTAACTTACAAATTTGGCTTTGTGGCCGGCGACTTCGACTTTGTAGCAATTGAGCGCATTGAATATCGGGGGTCTTGACATGAGGGATTTCTGGCGGGGCTTGAACGCCCCGTTGCCTGGCGGCACCGAATTACACACTGGTGGCGCGTCAATCTGGAGTTTTCCTCCAGCAAACTTGCGCCGACAATCCGGTCTGGCGGCAGCTGATGGCACAGATCCAACTGTCATGGACGCAGGTCACACCAACATTGCTTCTCTTGCCTGCCTGTTCCGGGTTTCATGCCGGGTTGAGATTTCGTGTCATATGGCCCAGCTTCCCGGAGGCTGGTTGGTGTCGACAGTAGGGATGGCCGCCTTCTGTGAAAAAATCTGACCCGAAGTCTTCGTGAATCCGGAGTTGGTTGTTGCAATGGCCAAGTGCGATGGCTATAGACGCCGTTCACTCGGAAACGCAGGGGCGCTCAGAGAGGAACGGGGGCGCGTAGCTCAGCGGAAGAGCACTACGTTGACATCGTAGGGGTCACTGGTTCGATCCCAGTCGCGCCCACCATCAACTCCAGTGTCAGGAGGCAAGGTGATGAAGATCAGAAATTCGCTTCGCTCGCTGAAATCCCGCCATCGCCAGTGCCGTGTCGTGCGCCGCAAGGGCCGGGTATACGTGATCAACAAGTATCAGAAGCGCTTCAAGGCACGGCAAGGCTGACTGCCTACAGGCTGGCGCATCGTTTCTGACGATCAGTCATAGACGCGCTGGTCGTCAATGACCTTGCCGTCATCCGGCAGGCTCCCCACCGCACGGAATTCGACCACCCCCCGCAATTTGAGGATGGATGCCACCTGTTCCCCGAAACCAGGAACATCTCCGGTGTCAGTCTCGGCCAGCACCGTCATCACATCCTGATCGTTTGCCCGTGATACCACGATACGGACCCGGATTATGCCGGGGCTGCGCCGGACCAGTTCGGCAACCTGGCCCGGTCGCACGAACATGCCCCTGATCTTGGTGGTCTGGTCTGCCCGACCCTTCCAGCCAGCCAGGCGGCGATTGGTGCGTCCGCAGGAACTCGTGCCCGGCAGGAAGGCTGACAAATCGCCGGTGGCAAACCGGATCAGGGGGTAGTCCCGGTTGAGGGTGGTCACCACCACCTCGCCAATTCTCCCCTCCTCGACCGGCTCGCCGGTGCCTGGAACCACGATCTCGATCACGAGCCCCTCATCGATCACGAGCCCCTGGTCCGGAACCGTCTCGTAGGCGATGCTGCCGAGGTCGGCGGTTGCATAGCTCTGGAGGCAGGATATCCCCCGATCGGCATAGAATTGTCGGGTGGCCGGAAACAGCGCCCCACCACCGACCGCAGCAATCTTCAGGCAGTCAAGACCGACTCCCATCTCGTCGGCCGTCTCCAGGATTGTCTTCAGGTAGTCGGGAGTCCCTGCATAGGCGGTGGCGGCAAAATGAGCCGCCGCCCGGACTTGCAATTCGGTCTGACCGGTACCGGCCGGGATCACCGTTGCTCCAACTGCCCGGGCACCGCTTTCAAAGATCATTCCGGCCGGGGTTAGGTGATACGACAGGCAATTCTGTACGATGTCACCCGGCCCGATGCCGCAGGCATGCAGGAACCGCCCCATTCGCCACCAGTCACCGCCGGTCATGCCTGGTTCGTAGATCGGGCCGGGTGACTGAAAGAGATGTTCGAACTCAGCTGTCCCGAGGGCGGCAAATCCGCCGAATGGCGGTGCTTCCGACTGCAACCGGGCAAGCTCCGCCTTGCGCAGGACCGGCAAACGGGCCAAATCGTCCACCGAGGTGAATTCGGCCGGGTCGATATCTGCCAGCATCCCGGCATAACCCGGCGCAAGGTCCCTGGCCCGGGCAACGAGCGCCGGCAGGTCACGGGCAAGGTCTCGGGCCCGTTCATCCGGAGAGCGAAGCTCGAGGCGGTCGTAATGTCTGCCGGCGGTCATGACGGAGGACCTGTCGATATCGCCGGTCCGGCCAGCGTCCTGCATGTGGCGGGGTTGGTCCTGCATCCTCAATTCAGCCATCGTTTCCGGCGTCGGTAGCTGCGGACATCGCGGAAGGATTTGCGTCCCGACTCCGACATGCCGAGATAGAATTCCTTGACATCGGGGTTTTCGCGCAACTCCATCGCCGGTCCGTCCATGACCACCCGGCCGGATTCCAAAATGTAACCGTAGCTGGCAAATCGCAGGGCGACGTTGGTATTCTGCTCCGCCAGCAGGAAGCTCACACCTTCCCGTTCATTCAGGTTGCGCACGATTTCAAAGATTTCCTCGACGAGTTGCGGAGCCAGGCCCATGGAAGGCTCGTCAAGCAGAATCATTTCCGGGCGCGACATCAGCGCCCGGCCGATGACACACATCTGCTGTTCGCCGCCCGAGGTGTATCCAGCCTGCGATTTGCGCCGCTCCTTCAGTCGCGGGAAATAGCTGTAGACGAGCTCGAGATCCTCCTCGACCCTCGCCCTGCCATCGCGCCGGGTGAAAGCGCCGGTCATCAGATTCTCTTCCACGGTCAGATGCTCGAAGCAGTGGCGCCCTTCCATGACCTGGATGACTCCCAGCCGCACCAGTTCCGACGGGCCGAGATCCTGTACATCCCGGCCACGGTAGTTGATGGCACCCTTGGTGACCTCGCCACGCTCGGAATGCAAAAGACTGGATATCGCCTTCAGGGTAGTGGTCTTGCCGGCGCCGTTGCCGCCGAGAAGTGCCACCACGCCGCCGGCCGGCACTTCGAGGCTGACCCCCTTGAGAACGAGAATCACGTGGTTGTAGACAACCTCGATATTGTTGACGCTCAACAGCGCCTCGGGGCCGGTCTCTTCCATGGCTGGGCTGATGGGTCCGCGGGCGGATCCCGGCCCGATGCGGGCCGGGATCACCGTTTTGTCAGCAGCGCCGCTCGATGCCGTGTTCCTCGGCATAGGCGGCCGCATCCTCGGCAATGAGAGCGTCAACGACCTCCTTGTCGGACTGGATCTGGTCGGTGATGATGCTCCATTCGCCCTTCATCGCGTCCCATTGCTGCACCATGGCCAAGCCGGGGCCGCCATGGTTTTCGCAGGTGACCGTGAAGGATGGTGCGAAATTCGGCAGGCCGAGGGCGGTCATCTTCTCCTCGGTGATTTCCAGCGCTTCCAACCCGTCGCGCATCATCTCCGGCGTGATGTCGCCGACGCCATGGATTTCCTGGGCGGTCCTGATCGCCTCGGCGATGAGCAATGCGCCGTACATGCCGCGCATGTAGAGCACCGAGCCGACCTGGTCACCGGCGCCGGCCGCCATGCCGGCATCATGGACATGCGTCTTCAGATCGTCGATCACCGGATAGTCGGTGCCGACGCCGTGCAGGGCCAGCGCCTTGTAGCCATCGGCGCGATCGCCAGCCGGCAGCACGTCATTCTCCGAGCCCGACCACCAGATGCCGATGAAATTCTCCATCGGGAACCTGATATTGGCCGCCTCCTGGATTGCCACCGAATTCATCACGCCCCAGCCCCACATCAACAGATAGTCGGGCTTCTCGCGGCGGATCTCCAGCCATTGTGACTTCTGTTCCTGGCCGGGATGGTCAACCGGAATCAGCATCAGCTCGTAGCCATGCTTGGCCGACAACTCCTCCAGCGTGCGGATCGGCTCCTTGCCATAGGCCGAATTGTGATACACGAGGCCGATCTTCATGCCGGAGATGTCGCCGTCATTGAGCGACATGATGTGCTTGATGGCGATCGATGCGCCGTCCCAGTAATTGGCCGGGAAGTTGAAGACATGGCTGAAGACGGTGCCGTCGGCCGCTGCCGTCCGCCCGTAGCCCATGGAATGGATGGGAATCCCGTCGGCGGTCGCCTTCGGTATCAACTGGTAGGTGATGCCGGTCGACAGCGGTGCGTAGACCAGTGATCCCTCGCCCTTGGTCGCCTCGTAGCACTCGACGCCCTTCTGGGTGTTGTAGCCGGTCTCGCAGTCAAGGACCCGGACCGGTACGCCGCCGATGCCGCCATCCCGTTCATTGAGGAGCGTGAAGTAGTCAGCAAAGCCGTCGGCGGTCGGTATGCCGCTGGGCGAATAGGGGCCGGTCCTGTAGCTGAGCCAGGGTACAACCAGCTCTGCCAGCGCCGCCGGTGCCGAGATCGACATGATGGCCGCGGCCAATGCTGCAATCCTGAGTTTCATGGGAATCCTCCTTCTATCTGTATTCCGCAATCTGTTACCGACATTGCCAGTCGTTTGCCAGTGGTCATGCAAACCCCAACCACCGTCAGCGACCCGCCCCTGGCGCAATGAGGTGGTCCTGCTTGGTTGGACGGTCCGAGGGCAAACACACGAAGAAAGAACCCTGAGGACATCCCCTTGTCGTGCCCCATCTTCCGATGGACGTCAGGCTTGACCCACAAGCTAGCAAGTGTCTTTTGGTTCAACACAGGCGCAATGCTGGTGGGAAAGACATGGCCCATCTTGATGTGAAGATTGCGTGGTACCTGAAATCCGACCACCCTGCGGTGCTACTGGTCGTGCGGGAACGGCCAAAGCCGCAGTTTTTCCCTGATTATCCGCCACAGCTGCGAGATGCCGTGCGGCTCGACGATCAGGAAGAACACGATCAGGCCGCCGATGATGACGAATTCGAAATGGGTCGAGATGGCGGCGTCCCAACCAAGGCCGCCAACGAGGATGTTCTTCAGGAGCACTGGTACCAACACCAGGAAGGCGGCGCCGACGAAGGAGCCGAAGATCGACCCGAGCCCGCCGATGATGATCATGAACAGGACCAGGAAGGACTGGTTGATGCCGAAGGCCTCGGTAACCTCGACCGCGCCGAGATAGACGGCAAAAAACAGCGCCCCGGCCACCCCGATAAAGAAGGACGAGACCGCGAAGGCCGACAGCTTGGCCCGCAAGGGGTCGACGCCGATGATCTCGGCGGCGATGTCCATGTCGCGGATCGCCATCCAGCTCCTGCCGACCGCGCCCCGGGTCAAGTTGCGGGCGATCCAGGCAAACGCCACCACGAAAGCCAGGCAGAACAGATATTGCGCCGCTGGCGATGTCTCCGGGCCGGTGACGGCAACGCCGAACAGCGTCCGCTCGGCGGCGTTGATCTGCCCCGAGGCCGAGTAGTTGTAGAACCAGGGAACCTTGTTGAACAGCCAGACGAGGAAAAACTGCGCCGCCAGCGTGGCCACCGCCAGGTAGAATCCCTTGATCCGCAGCGATGGCAGGCCAAACAGCATGCCGACCAGCGCGGTGATGAGGCCGGCCAGGAGAATGCAGAACACGATGTTGAGGCCGGGAAAGGCGGTCATCAGCTTGTAGCAGGCATAGGCCCCGACCGCCATGAAGCCGCCGGTGCCCAGCGACACCTGGCCACAATAGCCGGTCAGGATATTGAGGCCCAGCGCCGCCATCGACCACACCAGGAACGGCACCAGCACCGCGTTCGACCAGTAGTCATTGACCAGGAACGGCACCACGCCGAACGCCGCCGCCAGCACCAAATAGTAGCGGTAGCGGTCGAAGGCGACCGGAAAGGTCTGCCCGTCCTCGCGGTAGGACGCGCTGAATTCGCCAGCCTCGCGGTAGAACACCGCTCAGACCTCCTCACCATGCCGGGACACGGGCCAAATCCTCCCGCACCGCCAACACAGGGTCCAATCCACTTCACCACGACAAAACATCGGTCGCACCTTCCCATACCGGCGGAACAACGGTCACACCCTCTCGATGATGCGCTCGCCAAACAGCCCCTGCGGCCGGAACACCAGGAACACCAGGGCCAGAACATAGGCGAACCAGTTCTCGGTGGCGCCGCCGATGAGCGGTCCCACCAGGAATTCGAACAGCTTCTCGCCGACGCCGATGATCAGCCCGCCGACGATGGCGCCGGGAATCGAGGTGAAGCCGCCGAGCATGAGCACCGGCAATGCCTTGAGGGCGATCAGTGACAATGAGAACTGGACACCGGACTTTGCGCCCCACATGACGCCGGCAACCAGGGCGACGAAGCCGGCAATCGACCATACTACCACCCAGATAAAGCGCAGCGATATCCCTACCGACAACGCCGCCTGGTGGTCGTCGGCCACTGCCCTGAGGGCGCGGCCGACCCGTGAATACTGCGAGAACACCGTCAGCGACACCACGAGGATGGCGGCAACGATGGCGGCAACGATGTCGAGCCGGTCGATGAAGAAGCCGTAGCCGAGGAGGTCGTGGGTGGCGATCTCGATGGTGTCGGAGATGCCCTGCGGCACGCCGACATCGAGTTTCTTGATCTCCGAGCCCCACATCAAATCGCCAAATCCCTCGAGGAAATAGGCAAGGCCAATGGTGGCCATGAACAGGATGACAGGCTCCTGGTTGATCAGGTGCCTGAGGACCAGGCGCTCGACGAGGATGGCCAGCAGCACCATGACCGCCAGCGCCAGCAGGATCGCCAGCATTGCCGGCAGGTGCCAGCCGAAATGATGGACATTGGTGCCGAATACGGCGTTGATCAAATGTGCAAACGGAACCTGGCCGTTCTGGAAGCCAACCAGGGTCAGGGCCGCGAACAGCGCCATCACCCCCTGGGCATAGTTGAATACGCCGGAGGCCTTGAAGATCAGCACGAAACCGAGGGCGACCAGCGAGTAGAGAACACCGGTCATCAACCCGTTCAGCGCCACCTCGATGGCATAAAGAAACTGCTGGTACACGTCATGCCCCCTAATGCGCAACGCCGAGATAGGCGTCGATGACATCCTGGCTGCCCCGGACCTCGTCCGGCGTGCCATCGGCAATCCGCCTTCCGTAATCCATGACCACCACCCGGTCCGACAGATCCATGACCACGCCCATGTCGTGCTCGATGAGGGCAATGGTGGTACCAAACTCGTCATTCACGTCGAGAATGAATCGGCTCATGTCCTCCTTTTCCTCGACATTCATGCCGGCCATCGGCTCGTCCAGCAGCAAAAGCCGCGGCTCGGCGGCCAGCGCCCGACCTAGCTCGACCCGCTTCTGCAGCCCGTAGGGCAGCCTGCCGACCGGTGTCTTGCGGATCGACTGGATCTCGAGGAAGTCGATGATGTGCTCGACCCGCTCGCGGTGGCAGATCTCTTCCCTTTCGGCCCATCCCCACCAGACCATGTGGGCGAAGAGGTTCGGCTTCATCAGGGTGATGCGCCCGGACATGATGTTGTCGAGGGTCGACATGCCCCGAAACAGGGCGATGTTCTGGAAAGTCCGGGCAATGCCCAGGCGCGCGACCCTGTGCGGCTTCATTGATGGCCGCTTCCTGCCCCTGAACCAGATCTCGCCCTCCTGCGGGTGATAGAAGCCGCTGATGACATTGAGCATCGACGACTTGCCGGCACCGTTCGGCCCGATGATCGCCCGAATCTCGCCCTCGCGAATATCGAATGACACGTCGATGAGCGCCTTGACCCCGCCAAAGCGCAGCGAGACGTTGCGAATATCCATGAGCGGCTCATGGGCCACCTCTGGCTCGCCGGCGGCCGGAAGCACCTCTCCTCCCGCGGTGCCCGCCGGTGCCATCGCAGCGCCCTGCACCCTCATGCCGCCTCCCTGCGATGCCTGACATCCTTGGCAGGCACGTCATGGACCACCAGCGTGGCCGAGATCATCCCCTTTCGGCCATCCTCGTAGGTCACCTCAGTCTCGGCATGCACCTCGGATGAGCCGTCATAGAGCGCCGCCACCAGATCGGCGTATTTGTCCTCGATGATACGGCGACGCACCTTCCGGGTCCTGGTCAGTTCGCCATCATCGGCGTCGAGTTCCTTGTGCAGGATCAGGAAACGGCTGATCTGGCAGCCAGCCAGCATGTCATCGGCGGCCAGGCTGTGATTGGCCTCGGCGACATGTTCGGCAATCATCTTCCCGACATCCGGATTGCCGGCCAGCTCCTGGTAGGAAGAATAGACGATGCCGGTGCGTTCAGCCCAATTGCCGACCGCCACCAAATCGATATTGATGAAGGCGGCACAACTCTCCCGTCCGGCCCCGAACACCACCGCCTCGAGGATATTGGCGTAGAATTTGAGCTTGTTCTCGACATATTTGGGGGCAAAAAGCCTGCCATCCTTCATCTTCCCGACATCCTTGGCCCGGTCGATGATCTTCAAATGCCCGCTGCCATCCTCGAAAAAGCCGGCATCTCCGGTCGCCACCCAGCCCTCCTCGTCCCGGGTCGCCGCCGTGGCCTCCGGGTTGCGATAATACTCGACGAAGACTCCCGGCGAGCGGTAGAACACTTCGCCATTCTCGTCGATCCGCACCTCGACATCAGGGCTCGGCACCCCCACGGTGTCGGCCCGCACCTCGCCATCCGGCTGCTGCGTGATGAAGACCGAGGCCTCGGTTTGCCCGTAGAGCTGCTTCAGGTTGATCCCCAACGACCGGTAGAAGTCGAAGATCTCCGGGCCGATCGCCTCGCCGGCAGTATAGCCGATCCTGATCCGGGTAAAACCGAGCACGCCCCGCAGCGGCCCGTATACGAGCAAATTGCCAAGCGCGTAGATGAGCCGGTCCGCCAGCCCCACATGGCTGCCATTCATCATCGCCGGCCCGAATTTCCTTGCATGTGCCATGAAATACCCGAACATGCGGCGCTTCAGCCAGCTGGCATCCTCCATGCGGATCATGACCGAGGTCAGCATGGTCTCGAAGATGCGTGGCGGAGCAAAGAAGTAGGTGGGGCCAATCTCCCGGAGATCCTTCATCATCGTCTCGGGCGATTCCGGGCAGTTGACGCAGAAGCCGGTCCAGTAGGCCTGGCCGATCGAGAAGATGAAATCGCCGACCCAGGCCATGGGAAGGTAAGCCAGCACCGAGTCCTCCTCGCCCAGACCGTCAAATTCGGTCGAGGACCGGGAGGCGGCAACGATGTTGTGATGCGAGAGGATGACCCCCTTCGGGTTGCCGGTGGTGCCGGAGGTATAGAGCATGACCGCCGGCGTCTCCCCATCCAGCGCCGCCATCCGCCGGTCGAGTTCCTCGCCCCGGGCACCCCCGGCCTCCCTTCCCATCTCGGCCATCCGGTCCAGCGAGTGCAGATGCGGGTGGGTGTATTTCCGCAAACCCCTCGGATCGAGGTAGACAATGCACTTGATGTCCTTGGCCCGCTCCCCGATCTCCAGCACCTTGTCGACCTGTTCCTGGTCACCGGCAACGACGAACTTCGACTGCGAATGCTCGAGCACATAGGCCATCTCGTCGGCCACCGCATCCTGGTAGACCGGCACCGGCACCGCCCCCACGCATTGCGTGGCCACCATCGACCAATACAATCTCGGCCGGTTCCGCCCGATCACTGCCACATGGTCCCCGGGCTCAACACCCAGTTCCATCATTCCCAGCGCCAGCTCCCGCACCGAAGCCGCCACCTCCGACCAGGACCAACTCTGCCAGATGCCGAATTCCTTTTCCCTGTTGGCTATCCGCGCCCCGATCCTGCCAGAATTCCGCACCAGCAGATCCGGTATGGTCTCCTCGCGGTATTTGGTACTCGCCATGTCCAGAAGTCCGGCCCAAAATCTCCAAGCCGCAAACACATAATCCAGCCCACCCCCAAACAAAACCACATTCTTGCTCGGACAGGACCAGCCGCACCCGACAGATTTGGGGTGTGAATTAGCTCCGATCGGCAGGATAGACTTTGCAGATCACCTCAACTTTTCTGCAGCCTTGACAATATCGCCCATCGCTTCAGATTGGTGTTCGCAGGAAGACCAAATTCAATTGTCTGGTGCCCTTGGCCCCGGAACCACCGCTGCCAAAATAGTATCCAACCACTGTACCGGCGATTCCGGTCAGCGCAGCGACAAATTCAGTAAAGCGGTTACCAGTCGGATGCGCTGCTCCTCCAACACCAAAAAGATTACGAAGGAGCCCACGACTGTCAGCGCCAGCATGGACCTCACCGAACCCCTGGGGAAGGGCCAAACCCTTGAGATCGGCCATGTTGGAGCCCTTCGCCCTCTTGATGGCATGAACGGGAAGAGCAACGAGGACGAGGAACAGCAGAATTCCTTCGGCAATCAACAGTGGCCAAATGCCGGAAACTTCAGCTGCGGCATTCATTTCCATTGTGGTCGCTCCTTGTCGTGCAGTGAATTCGTAGAACCTGCATGCGTGGCCTGCTCCCCGCCCATTTGGCTAACATGTAGGTTTCGTCTCTTCCATCCCAGAATAGAAATTCACGCAATCTTCCAGGACGAGTGCCCCATGAGTCCGTCCCACCAGATCAATTATGGTCCGGTATGGCGAGGGTCTAGCGCACATCTCCCGCATTGAATTGTCAAACTTGAACCAAATTGAAGAAGGCAGAATTTGAACCCGGTGTATCCTTCTATGCCTTGGCGTGTCCGGAAGCAGGATCCCGGACTATTCCTCCCCGCCAACACCCCCAAACCAAAAGGGAGCGGCCAAGCCGCTCCCTTTCCAGATTGATATTGAGCCAGTGCTCAGAAGGTGAACATCAGACCAATGCTGGCCTTGTTCTCGCCGACGATCATCGGGCTGGCCGCGGTACCGATATCCTTGTCGACCTTGCCGAAGCCGGCATTGAGGGTGGCGCCGCCGCCGAGATCATGGGTCACGCCCATGCCCACGGCATCCATGGCCTCGCCCATCTCCGGCTTCCTGCGGCCATAGGAGAGAGTGACGGTCGATGCACCCATGGCATATGCCATGTCGACGCCCATGCCGGTCATTTCCTCGTCCACCATCTTGGTGTCCTCGTTATCCTCTGTCTTGACGTAGAGGAGGTTGGTGGTGATCTCACCGGTGGTGAAGCCCGCACCCATGTTGACGGTCTTGTTGCTGTCATAACCGACACCGATGGTAACGCCGCCAGCATTGAAGCTCATGCCGAAGGCAAACTCGGAATCGGATGCGACGGCGGGGACAGCAGCCACGGCGTTGCTGGCGACCTTGACCCTGTCGGCGTTCTTGGCAGTAGCAGCTGTTCCGTCCTTACCGCCAACCGCCTTGTCCGTACCGAGGTCATAGCCAGCCTCGTATCTTTCGAAAGCTTTGCCATGATTGGTGGTGGCCGCATAAACCTTCCCAGCGGCGTCAACTATCTGACCGGCATCATTTCTTTTGAACCCGTGAATGTTCACCCGGTCTTTGATGGCATCAGCTGTGGTGACCTTATCGGATGCAGATTCAGCGACAACGAGGTCAATGTCAACTAAGACCTGATTGTTCGTGGCAGCGGCACCATCATCAGCCTCGCTCCTATGGACGACCCCGAAAAGAGTATCAAATACGTTCATGGTCTGCGAGTTTTCCAGAGTCAGGTCCAAGCCTGTGTTTACCGCTGAAGTGGTATCGGTGGTGTACATCGTGCCGTCGTCATTTGAGGTGGTGGTGATCGTACCCATCACCTTTTCGACATCGATCTGCCCCACCGGCGTTACCACACCGGCCTTGGTCCTATTGTAGTCCGGACGAAAGACATGCTTTTTCATCTTTGCATCGGTAATGTACCACTCACTGGCCGGAACCGCAGCCACCGCAGCCGACCCATCCTTCGTCCCCGCCGAGATGGCGATCTTGATCTGGCCGAAATCGTTGTCGTAGCGCAGTTGGGCAGCAGTGGTGCCCCGCAGCCCCTCGACCATGTCGTCGACACCGATGCCGTTCATGCCGATATCGGCAATGCCGCCAGCGGTGAGGTCGGCTGCATCATTGTCGCCGATGGTCAGCTTGCCAAAGGAGCCGCTCACATGGACGGTGCCGGTATTGACCACGTCGTCACCGGTATCGAAGCCGGCCTCGCCGCCGAAGGTCAGACCACCATCGGTGGTGCCTGACGCGGTGAAGTCGATGCCGACCTCGTGCACGAAGCTGTGCTTTGAGCCGACGGCGCCGGTCGTGGCATCCGCCACCGGCTCGGAGGCATAGTCCACACCCAGTTCTGCATCGCCACTGACGGTAATCGCCATCTCGGCAAATGCCGCACCGCCTGCCAGGGAAAGGGCAGTCGATGCAATCAACAGTTTCTTCATAGTATCCTCGTCACTTGAATTGTTGTCTCTTCGGTGGAGGAGATGGTCTTCCTGGACCCACCGTGCGAATGGCACAATCAATGGCGGATGGGGGTGGCATTATGGAGTCGCCTCAAGGAACTGTATTGGAGTATTTTGAGGGCCAAATCGGCACGTGAATGACATCGACATTTGAGGTCGAACGGAATTTCACGCGAAAATTTTACAGTGCCGCGATACGGGTGGTTATTGCATCGAAAATGGTATCCGATAGAGTACCCAAGGGTGCCCTTCATGTGTACCTGAAGGGGTAAGTATGGTGACAAATGAGTAGGCCATGACCAGCCGACCCAAGATATTGAGTGAAGACTTTGTGCGTGATGTGGCCACCGAAGGGCGTTATGGCGACGGCAGGGGAGGAAATGGCCTGAGCCTTCTGGTCAAGAAGATGCGAAATGGCAGATTGTCAAAATCCTGGAGCCAGCGGGTTTCACTGAATGGCAAACCCACCAGGAAGGGGCTGGGATCCTATCCGAAGGTAACGCTGGATGGCGCCAGAAGGCGTGCAGTAGAAAACGCGCAAGCCTTGGCCGAAGGACACAACCCTTGGAAACGTGTTCCAACCTTTGCCGAGATGGCAGATCGGCTGGTGACCATGAATTCGAAGTCCTGGCGCAGCCACCGGACCGAAGCAATATGGCGCAATACCCTGGAGACCTACGCTGTCTCGAATATTGGCAAGACCAAGATCGACAGGATCGGCGTGAATGATGTTGTTGCCTGTCTTGAGCCGATTTGGATGGACAAGCAGCAAACGGCCAAGAAGTTGCGGGTCATGATGTCGAACGTATTCAAGTTGGCCGTGGCAAACGGTTACAGGTACGACGATCCGGCTCAGTCAGTTGCCGCGCTGCTGCCACGACAGACATCGCGGGTGCGCCACCATGCAGCGGTCCAACACAGCATGATAGGCGATGTGGTTAAGACGATTCGGCACTGCGATGGGCCGGCAACCGCCAAGCTGTGCCTTGAGTGGGTCATACACACCGCTTGCCGCTCTGGTGAGGCAAGAAGCGCCAGATGGTCAGAGATTGATTGGTCCGGAAAAATTTGGACCATTCCGGCAGACCGAAACAAGACTGGCCAGGAACTCAGGGTTCCGCTGACCACCTCTTGTATCCAACTGCTTGACCGGGCAAGGCCATTGGCGGATGGGTCGGAACTGATATTCCCGAGCATCAGGGGAAAGGTCATGACCGATTCACGGCTTTCGGCGCTGTTGCGGGATAATGACATCGACGGAACCGTTCACGGTTTCCGATCTACCTTCCGGGACTGGTGCGGCGAGGCAGGACAACCCAGGGAAATTGCCGAGCTCTGCCTGGGGCATTCATTTGGCAATGCGGTGGAGCAAGCCTATGCCCGGTCCGACCTCTTGGCACGACGACGGCAAGTTATGGAGAATTGGTCCAAACACGTTGAAACGCAACGTCGCTGAGCCTGACCGAGGCACCAAACCTTCGTCACAATGGAGAACATTTGCACAATTCGGGCGCCGACACGTGCGCACATGATACAAATCGTGCTTGTTGTTCACTGATTGCTGGCTGTTGCTGGCCAAAGGGCGACCGAAGAGGCCCGCCGCCTTCCGTTCGCAACAAGATTGGCGGCTCCTTGTTTGCTTGGCCTCGCATCACACAATCTTGCGATGTGGAAATGACAGTAAATCCCAATCCTGCTGAGTTCGTGGCACAGGAAGCTGAAATGAGTTGGAACCAGGCCCGCCATGCCGCGGAAATAGCCGGATGATCTCGAATGATTGCAGGCCGCGAAACTCGTTGTAGATTGGGCACTTGCGCAGCTTTTCGGGGCTTTCTGCTTCCAATTCCGGCCAGATCTCGGGTAGTTGCCCAGATTGTTCATTCTGGATGCCGAATTTGGCCCCGAAAAATGTTGCTCTAGCGCAACAATTTACGAGATTGTTCCTTGAGGCGACTCCATAATGCCACCCCCATCCGCCATTGATTGTGCCATTCGCACGGTGGGCTCAGGAAGACCATCTCCTCCACCGAAGAGACAACAATTCAAGTGACGAGGATACAATGAAGAAACTGTTGATTGCATCGACTGCCCTTTCCCTGGCAGGCGGTGCGGCATTTGCCGAGATGGCGATTACCGTAGGCGGCAGTGCCGAATTGGGGCTGGACTACGAATCTGAGCCCGGCGAGGGCATGTCGAAGCACAAGTTCGTGCACGATTTCGGGGTCACCTTTGGCGGCTCTGGCACCACCGATGGTGGCCTGACCTTCGGCGCGTCTGCAGGATTCGACAACAAGTCGGGTGGCGGATCCTTTGATGACGGGTCGGTGTATGTGTCGGGTTCGTTCGGCAAGTTGAGCATCGGCGACGTTGGTCGGGGCATTGATCTGGCCGGTGGCATCAACGATGTCGGCATGAACGACATCGGTGTCGATGACATGGTCGAGGATCTTCGAGAAGGAACTGCAAAGCAGATCCGCTACGAGAACAACTTTGGCCAGATCTCAATCGCAATCTCGGCGGGGACATCGGAAGCGGTTGAGGCCAAGGATGCGGTCATTGTTCCGGGACGCACAATTCCTGAACACACCATTCCTGAAGTTTGGACTCTTGGAGTGAAAGAAGCCAACGAATGGTATTTGATAGGCCATGATAATGCGCTGTACCTCTATGCCGATGAGGAACCATCACAAGAAGCTTACGATTCTGTGTATGTGGTCGCGAGGGACGCCGATAGTGTAACCATTAACACCGGTGCTCAACCGTCCGGCAATATATTTGGTTATGCGGACCTTCTCGATGGGGAAGGCGACCCGACCATGAATGATGATGGCCAGTATATCCCGACGGCAGACCCGACGGCTGAAGAGCCTGCCGCTGTGGAAGATGCAGCTCTGATAACGGCATACAACGCTTATCGGAAGCTCTATAATTTGGGCGACGATGGTAGAGTTGGTGGAGCAAACCCCGATGAAGGCGAAGACGGCGACAGGAACGCCGATGTCGGAAATCAGATTCTTGACAACGAAGAGGCAAGGAAAAAGCTCTCTGATGCCTACATCATTGATGAAATCGTGATCCCCGATTTTCTCGTATCCGAGGCAGTCGAAGGAAAAGACTCCGAAACCCAGTATGCATTCGGAATGAGCTTTGAGGCTGGCGGGGTCACCATCGGTGTCGGTTATGACAGCGAAAAGACAGTCAGCATGGGTGCTAGCTTCTCGGCTGGAGAAGTCTCTTCCCGCCTGCTCTATGTCAAGACGGATGACGACACGACCGGCATCGGCGCAGACATGAAATACACCATGGGTGCATCGGCTATTACCCTAGCCTATGGTCGGCAGAAGCCGGAGATGGGCGAGGCAATGGATGCCGTGGGCATGGGAGTGACCCATGATCTCGGCGGCGGTGCCACCCTCAATGCCGGCTTCGGCAAGGTCAACGAAACCAACAAGGCCAGCATCGGGATCCAATTCGCATTCTGAGCATCTGCTGCATACGAAAATTCGGAAAAGGAGCGGCTTTGCCGCTCCTTTTTGATTCGGGGAATTGTCGGCAGCTCATTCCGGGTGATCTGGCGCAGGCCAAAACCTCGGCCTCGGGCCCGCTTGGTTCATCATGATGTGTCCTATTGAGTGCACATCTGGGCAATTGGATAGTCGTTGATTATTGGGTCACGTCAGCAGTAAGGACTTACTGGAACGAGTGGGAAAATCTCGAAAGCGCAAACGGCTATGGGCGAACATGGATACGAAACCGGGCGGCTTGATTTGCCGTTTGTCGGGATCTGCACATTCGGGAAATATCCCTATGTGTCCGACTGGAACAATATCGAGGCCGATGTTGCCATACTGGGCGCTCCATTTGATTTCGGTTGCCAGTGGCGTTCCGGGGCTCGGTTCGGGCCGAGGGCATTGAGAGAGGCATCAACTCTTTTCGCATTCGGTCATGCTGGCGCATATGATCACGAGGATGACATCGTCTATCTTCCGCCGGACCTGACACAAATAGTTGACATTGGTGATGCCGACATCGTGCACACCGACACCATGTCCAGCCATGCTAATATTGAACTTGCTGTCCGCAATCTCCTTTCGCAGGGGGCACTGCCGGTGGTGATCGGCGGCGATCACTCGGTCAACATCCCGTGCATAAACGCATTTTCCGACTGCGAGCCCATGCATCTCGTCCAGATTGATGCCCATCTGGATTTTGTCGACGAGCGACATGGCGTCCGGTTTGGCCACGGCAATCCCATGCGCCGGGCCGCCGAGAAGGAATACATTACCGGCCTGACGCAGATCGGCATCCGGAACGTGTCGTCCACCTCGAAGGAGGGGTATGATGATGCACGGCGCATGGGCTCCGACATCCTGTCGGTCCGGCAATGTCGCCGACTGGGACCCGATGGCGTACTCGACCGAATTCCTGCGGGCAGAAACTACTATGTTACGATCGATATTGATGCCTTCGATCCCTCTATTGCGCCTGGAACCGGGACACCCAGCCATGGAGGCTTCCTCTATTATGAAATCCTGGAGATCCTTGACGGTCTGACGCGACGCGGCTCAATCAAGGGTATGGACCTTGTTGAAGTGGCACCGGATTATGATCGAAGCGGAACCACAGCCATCCTGGCCGCACAGTTGCTGATGAATTTGATCGGGCGGATCCTTCACTACCGGGGTGAGAATTGAGGTATCGGACCGGTCGTTGCCCGACCCTGTTTGATTTTCCAGGTTCCATCCATGAGGTTCGGCAGCTGCAGGAGTTGCAGCCCTGCTGAACGGCACCACAAGTGACGCTTCAGAGCTAGTGCCCGCACGGTGTTGCCTGTAGATCGACGGCCGGCGGGGTCCAAGGAACACGTCAGCAAATCCCGGTTCCGGCCAATGACAATACGGACGCTTGGGTAGCCAACCAAGATACGGTCGGTGGACCAAACCGACACGCTGGCAATGAACCGGCAGGAGGCAATCTGCCATTTCGGAACAGTTGCAAACCGGCGGTCAACTACGTCCGTTCAGGATGGTCAAACTCCAGGAAGCCGGTGACTGCGTTCAGGAAGCCGTCGGGATTTTCTTCCATCATGAAATGTCCGCAATCGGTGACCGGCTCGCCGCTCAGGTCTCTGCACCACGACTTCCAGATGCCCAGCGGATCGCCTGTCCTGGCCGGAAACCCAACTTCGCTCCAGACGAACCTGACCGGTGCTTCGATCCTGTTGCCAATGGCAATGTCGTGCTCGTCAATTCGGCGGTCCGTGGTGGCCCCTGCTCGATAGTCGGCGCACATGGCGGCGACCCTATCTGGATCCTGCATCTGGGCAGTATAGGACTTCAGCGCCGCTGGCGAGAAACATTCAAGCGTTCCTGACCTGGTCCAGCTGGCCAGTGTTTGCCTGACGAAGAATTCCGGATTTGCAGCAATCAGTTTTTCTGGCAGCGGATGTGGCTGGGCCAAAAACGTCCAGTGATAGCCATTGATTGCCAGCTCGGCATCCCATCTCCCCCAGAACTCGGCCGTCGGGACCACCTCGACAACTGCTAGCCGTTCGACCCGTGATGGATGATCAAGGGCCATCCGGTATGCCACCCTAGCACCGCGGTCGTGGCCGATGATCCTGGCTCTGTGAATCCTGAGCCCGTCCATGAGGCCAACAATGTCCCGTGCCATGTTCCGTTTGGAATATGCGGTATGCCCGGTGTCATCCGGAGGCATGGAGGACTCGCCGTAGCCTCGGAGATCGGGAACAATGCACCGGAAGCTGCAGACAAGCTGCGGTGCAATCCCGGCCCAGCACATGTGGTTTTGCGGGAAGCCGTGCAGGAGTATGAGATCTGGCCCGCTGCCTCCGATATGGAATGATATCTCCACTCCATTGACAGTAACCCTACCGCGTTTGAACCCAGGAATGGTCGACATCCAGATATCTCCTCCGTGAGCGTTGAATTCGGGCCCGACGACACCCCCGAATTTCAGGTCGGGAATGGATCCTCACCCGTGGACTGCATGGCACTGCAACTGCGTGGGCCGTTGTCGCCGCAAATGCCGGTGACGCAGGTAGCGCCTGCATCCCGACCCGTTCATCTCGCCTGCCGGATGATGGCATCGGCAGGCAGGCTCTTCAATGGAATACTCGCTGGATATCCGATGCGGGTTGTTCAGCGATTGTTGTCGTGCTGTCGCTGCGAGCATTGAGCGCTGCGGCTCTACAGGGGGCAGAGTCTTGACCTGCCTGGCGACGATGTGACCGGTCGAAATGATCAACATTGCTGACCGCAGGTCTCGACAAAAACGCGTCGGGGCTGAAATTTTCCGTCGTTTACCTCACCCATGGCGACTGCCTTGTCCTGGCAGGCAACCCACATTCTTTTGCTTGGGTCCTCACTGCCTGTCGGCATCGTTGCTGCAATCCTGCCGCCATTGCGGATGACTGCCGCCTCGGATGGGATGCAATCGATCCTCGGGAGCATTCCGAGCCCGAATTCCAGTGGGTGCAGTCGTCGAAGGCGTGCTTCATACTGCATCAATTTGAGGTCTTCTAGGCTCAGACTTTCACTGGCGATGAATGGGCCAGTTGAGGTCCGCCTCAACCAGGCGACATGCGCCTTGCAGCCGAGTGCCTCACCAAGGTCGCGGGCGATTGACCGGACATATCCGCCCTTTCCGCATTCCATCTCGAATTCGGCCAGGTGCCGGTCGGTCCTTGCGACAAGTTCCAGCCGATGAACTGCAAGCGGGCGTTCGGCCAATGGCGGCAATTCGCCGGCAGCAGCCAGGGAACTGGCTCGCTTGCCGGCAATCTTGACCGCCGAGTAGTTTGGCGGTCGCTGCATGATCCGGCCGCGAAATCCGTCCAGAGTTGCTTCAATCTCCTCGGTTTCGGGCCGAAAGTCCGTCTCGGCAACAATCTCCCCCGTCGCATCATCGGTGGTTGTCGCCTGCCCAAACCTCACCATGAAACGGTAGGTCTTGGACGCACACATGACGGCCGGTATCGCCTTGGTTGCCTCTCCGAGTGCCACCGCCAGAACGCCTGTTGCCGGTCGGTCAAGCGTACCGGCATGTCCGGCCTTCCGGGCCTGGAGCAGTCTCCTGACTGCGACCACGACATCGGCCGATCCAACTCCCGGATCCTTGTCTATGCCCAGCCAGCCATCGACCGGCAGGCCATTTGGCCTTCGTCTGGCCATTCAGGTTCCAACTGTTGTTGAGGTATCCTCGGCAAGGTCACGCTTTATGTCCTTGCGGTCAAACAACCTGCGCATGTCGTCCATCTGGTCGAACAGGTTGTCGGCAGCAAATCTCAGTGCTGGTGACCTCTTGAGCGTGACGGTGCGGTTGAGCATCTTTCGGATTACCGGACTCTGCGTGTTGAGTGCCTTGGTCATCTCTTCGGCACTGCCGCCTCCGAGCGGAAGCACGTAGACGGTAGCCCTTCGCAGGTCAGGCGACATCCGGACTTCGCCGACAATGACGGACACATCCTGGAAGTCAGGCTCATTCGGTATCCCCTGCGACAACAACTTGGCGAGTGAGCGCCTGACCAACTCGGCCACCCGGAATTGCCTTTGGGTCTGCCGACCTCCCATTTCCTCCTGTCTGGTCATTCTCGGCTCCACACGGAAGTTGCCTGTTCCGGCATAATGGTGCACGAAGAAAATTGCAAAGCTGCCATCCTGCCGGCAATTGACCGCTTGTCAGGGAGATGAAGTTGAAGAATTTCCAGGGCCAGAACGACATCGCAGAGTCCGGACAACTCTCGGGTCGAACCTTGACTGCGGGGAGCTATTTCCTTGATGACCTCCAGGTCGGGGATCATTTTCAGACCGGCCGAACCGAAGTCACTGCAGCGCTCATCAGCGATTTTGCCGCTGTCTCCGGCGACAGCTATGAACTGCATCTTGATGACAGATTTGCCCAAGAAATCGGGTTCCCGGGCATCATTGCGCATGGAATCCTGGTCATGGCCCTCGCCGATGGCCTGAAATATCGTTCGGAGGTCACACTTGATGCCGTTGCCTCTCTTGGATGGGATATCGCATTCACCGCCCCGGTTTTTGTGGGCGACACGGTATCAGCTACCGTAACGGTCAAGGAAAAGAGGGTGACCGGAAAGCCAAACCGGGGCATTGCCACCCTCGAATTCGTCATCGTCAACCAGCATGGCAAGCCGGTCCAACGTGGAGACAACCTGCTCATGATGCGCCGGAGGCCAGGGAAGGATGGTGGTGAGCCACAGTAGTGACGTCAGGTAGTCCGATTGCGACCGCAGAGAAGCTGGTTTGTCGAAACTCTGTTCAAGATCAGCGATCATTTTGTCTTGGCCCAACAAGAGCCGGATCATGTTCAATTTTGCCAATCGCACGGATGACGGACTTTGCCTCTGACGTTACCGTATCCGGGTGCCTCCAGCCGACATGACTGCGAACCGGACGGCGCCGGCCGAAGTCTTGGTCAAGCATAGGCCGCCTTCGGTTCATGGACTGGTATTGACGGCTTGCCATTCGACGGTCGGCGCTGGGGTGTGTAGAAGAGCGGTTGGGTCAGCAAATGGTCGGGCCAGCAGTGCGACAGACTGACATTTGCAGCAAAGGCGATCGGTTCGGGTAGACATACATGCAACTCGGAGAACTTGCATCAATCCCCGTTGCCGCCTGGTCAGCCGGTTCGGAAGCCCGCGGGAGGGCATTGCTCGGCGGTCAGCTGATGCTCGGCGGCCGGGAGTATCCGATCACCGAGGGCGATCTTTGGCTACTTGCAGATCAGGACAGCAGTCTGCGCACGCATCTTCACGGATTTGAATGGGTGGATGACTTGCTGGCCGTCGGCGGCATTCAGGCAATCCGGCTGGCCCAGAATTGGCTGTTCGACTGGATTGACCGGTATTCGAACGAGCAGGTGTTTCCACTGACCCAGCAAGTGGCCGGACGCAGGATTGTCCGGCTGTTGCGGCATCGTCATTTTGTGCTGACTATGCAGGACGAGGATCGCCGCAACGCGTTTACGAAGTCGGTCAAATCTCACGTTCGGTATCTTCGGCGGCGGCGTCTTGTTCCGGTCCGAGGATTTGCGAGGGTCGAGACGCTTGCCGGATGCCTGATAGCCGAACTTGTCGCGGGTGAGGAAAGAGCGGAGATCAGCAAGATGCTGGACTCTCTGGTCGGTGAGTGCAGCTCTATGATTGGCACCGACGAAGGAATTGCCTCGAGGAACCCGGAGGAGCTCATTCAGCTGTTGTCCTGCCTCGTCCAGGTCGCAGCAATGCTGGATGCGGCCGGGATCAATCCAAGGCCCGAATTGGCCAAGCATATCGAACATTCGGCGGATATCCTGTCGAGCCTTGGGCACGTCAATGGTGACCTTCCCCGGTTTCATGGCGGTGGCAATGGTGCCGGCGGCTTCACCGACCGGCTGATCTCGGAACACAGGGGCCACGCCAACATGCCTTTCTGTCCTGCGATGGGGTATTGCCGCATGCGGGCCGGGAACACATCGGCGGTGCTGGACATTGCACCGCCTCCTTCCGGGCCAGCATCCGTCGGCGCCCATGCCAGCACCCTCGCATTCGAACTTGTCTCTGCACGGCATCCGATCATCGTCAGTCGTGGGCCGGGACGAGGATTCAGCCCGGACACGCTATTGGCAGCGAGATCGACCGATGCCCACAGCACGGTCGTGGTCAATGACGCGCCTTCGTCGGTGTTTGCGGCACGAAACCAGTCTTCCGGGGATGGACCATCATTGGCTTCGGTGCCCGCGGTTCGGGTTGACCAGTTGCCGGGCAATGACGGACTGACCATGATTGCCAGCCATAGTGGCTACTTTCACGCATACGGACTGACCCATTTGCGCCGGGTCGACATGAGAAATGACGGCAAGAGGATCTGGGCCGAAGATACAGTCTGGGAGGGGGCTGGCTACAGGAAAGAGAGCAAAACAGGTTCGGGCGGAAACTCGAATCCACGCGGGCACCGATTGGCCGTCCGCTTTCACCTTCATCCGGATGTCAGCGTCTACCATCACCCGGGAAGTAGCCTTGCGGATGTCGAACTTCCGGATGGTGAGACCTGGCGGTTCCGGTTTGAAGGACCGGCAAGGCTGGAACTCGAGGAGAGCCAGTACCTTGACGAGGGTAGCCACCAGATCCGGCCAGCCAGCCAGATCGTGCTTCATTCCGATACCAGGGAAGGCGTAGCCCAGCTTCGCTGGGAAATTGGTCGCGTACAGGAACGACAAGAATGACCGATGCCACGGGTAATCCTGCTAAACAGCAAATTGTCGAACAGGTCCAGCTTCGCAGCAAGGCCGGAGCATGAAGAACATGGTTGACCCGGTCAACACGCATTCGATGCCGGCGAAAAGTGCAGACTCAGGCGATGTCAGGGTCAGGCGGGCGCTGATCTCGGTTTTTGACAAGGCCGGCATTGTTGATCTGGCTCTCTTCCTGGCCGGACTTGACGTGGAAATCCTGTCAACGGGCGGGACTGCCAGGGTGTTGGCTGCAGCCGGGGTACCTGTTCGGGAATTGTCGTCTCTTACAGGATTTGACCAGCTTCTCGGCGGCAGGGTCAAGTCGCTTCATCCGGCAGTTCATGCCGGACTTCTGGCGCGAAGGGACGAGGCCGATGACCTGGCAGAACTCGTTGCCGAAGGCATAGGGCTGATTGACCTTCTCGTCGTGAACTTCTACCCGATCGCAGACTTCGCCAACGCCGACCCGACGGAACACCCTCCTGTCGACCTGATCGATATCGGGGGGCCGGCGATGGCAAGATCGGCGGCCAAGAACCATGCAGCTGTTACCGTGATCACCGATCCGGCCGAATATCCCGAACTGATGCGTGAGCTTGGCACACACGGCGGTTCGGTCTCATACTCTTTCAGGGTCCAGTCAGCAGCGAAGGCATTCTCGCGAACCGCCAGTTACGATGCCCATATCTCGAACCGGCTCTGGCAGACGGTGGATCGCCCCCGGCGGCCGGACCAGTTGGCTGAATCCCGGTGGCGCAAGGAACTTGCCTATGGCGAGAACCCCCATCAGCAGGCCACCTTCACTGCCACCGGCCGGACCGACCATGGATTGGCGTCAGCCGTACAGTTGGCAGGCAGAGAGCCGGGATACAACAATCTCCTTGATGCCAATGCGGCAATGTCGCTCGTTGCCGAATTCGATGCCGAGAGATCGGCGGCATGCGCCATCATCAAACACGGCAATCCCTGTGGGGTTGCAGTAGCCGACAAACCGGCCGATGCCTTTGCCCGGGCGCGTGAATGTGACCCGATTTCGGCATTCGGCGGCGTGATTGCGATGAACAGGGATCTCGATCTGGAGACCGCCGGCAGGATCGCGGAAGGATTTGTTGAAGTCGTCCTGGCTCCCGCGATCTGCGAGGACGCACTCGCCCTTCTCGGAAGAGAACGGAAGATCAAGGTCCTTGCATGCAGCCCTATGGATTTTGTCCGGGACCGCGAAGAGGTCCGCTCTGTTTGCGGTGGCCTGCTGCTGCAGACCGGTGACACCCGCTGCCTTGATCTTGCCAGCCTGCGGACCGTGACGTCGAAGGCGCCAACGCAATCGGAATTGCAGGATCTGGAATTTGCCTGGAAGGTGGCAAGACATGCCAAGTCGAACGCCGTGGTGTTGGCTGGTGATGGCAGGACTGCCGGGATTGGTGCTGGCCAGACCAGCCGGGTGGCCGCGGCACGAATTGCAGGAGATATGATCGCCACATCCGGCTCATCCGCCAGGATGGTTGCAGCCTCGGACGGGTTTTTTCCGTTTCCCGATGGGGTCGAGGCCATTGCCGCTGCCGGTGCAACGGCAATCATCCAACCGGGTGGATCGCGCAATGATGCCAGGGTCATTGCCGCTGCCGAGGAGCTGGGTCTGGCAATGGTGATGACAGGCAGTCGGCATTTCCGGCACTGAGGATGCGTGTTGCGGTCATTCTTGCGGTCATGGTGCTGGTTGCTGACCAGCTTGCCAAACTGTGGATACTCGAGATTGTCGAACTTGACCGGCTTGACCGGGTCGAGGTTCTGCCGCCCTTCCTCGAGTTTCGCATGGCCTGGAACCGTGGAATCAATTTTGGCCTGTTCTCGGGCAATTCGGAACTCGTCCGCTGGATGCTTGTCACGGTGGCTTTTGGCCTGGCGGCATTCTTCCTGGTCTGGTCGGGCCGCCCGGCCCAGAACGGGCTGGCAAGGGTCTCGGCAGGGATGCTTGCCGGCGGAGCAGTCGGCAATGGAATTGATCGCATCAGGCTGGGCGCAGTGGCCGATTTCCTGAACATGTCATGCTGCGGGATCGATAATCCGTTCGTGTTCAACATTGCCGACATTGCAATCGTGGCCGGCGTCATTGGCATCGTCCTTGCAGGGTACCGCCGGGCTGACCACGCGAGTCAGTGAAAAATTTGGCCCGCCAATGTCCAGGTCTGCCCCATCATTCCCGGACAAGCGGCTCGCTTGTGGAGCGACGTGAAGCCGGGTCTGGCAATGCCGCTCAAGGTCTACTCAATCGGATGTGAGAGTTTGAATCTTAAGTCATATTTTGAATAATGTATGTGTTTTCAACACCTTACACCCCGTGCCACCCTCCGCACCAGGAACCGGATGGCGGCCAGCTGGCACCAGGCCAGCGAGCTTGCCAGATTGTGCTCGAAATCCTTGGCCAGTCGCCGGCAGCGTGACATCCAGGCAAAGGTCCGCTCCACCACCCAGCGGCGCCAGATGACGGCAAAGCCCTTGATATCCTTTGGCTTCTGTACAATCTCCAGCACCTCGCCAAGGCCAAGCTCCTTCAGCTTCCCGGCCAGTTTCGGTCCCGAATAACCGCCATCGGCCCACAGCTTGGTCACCCCGGGTGCCTTCTCCATCATGGAGAGTATGACCGCCGGTGCACCGTCACGGTCCTGCACATCGGCCGGATGGACGTCGATGGTAATCGGGAAGCCCTCCACGTCCACCGCGATGTGTCTCTTCCTGCCCTTGATCTTCTTCCCCGCATCATATCCGGCCGGGCCGCCGCTCTCTGTGGTCTTCACCGACTGGCTGTCGATGGCTGCCGCGGTTGGCTTGCCGGCGCGCCCTGCGAGCTGGCGGGCACGGATCCGCATCGTGTCGAGCATGTGCGCCAGGGTGCCATCCTTCTGCCAGGCGTAGAAGGTGTTCTGGATGGTGGTAAATGGCGGAAAACATGGTGGAATTGCTCGCCACTGGCAGCCGGTGGCGAGCATGTACTGGATGGCGTTCATGACGCCCCGAAGGCAGGTGCTGCGCGGGCGTCCCATCTTCGAGGGCGGCGGAAGGAGCGGTTCGACCAACTGCCATTCGGCATCGGTCAAATCGGTTTCAAATCGATCGGAGGCGCGCGTATACTGCTGCCGGGTGGTTTCGTTCCAGGGCATGTGGATATCTCCTGTTGGTGTTGAAGTTAACAGGACTATGCCACGTAATTTCGCCGGGCGCGAATCTGCCCACTTTTAGGTCAGGCTCTGAAATAATTTGCCGAGGTCGCCTCCCTTCTCTCGACGAAATCACGACCCCCGGACAGGCGCGCCCGGCACGGCGAGTGGCGCGGGTTGGCCAGACCGGGCCGACGAGAGACCTGTGTGGATTTGGCCTGCGTGTCCGAATATAGGACTCGCCGCGTGGTTGAATGCGTTGATGCATTGTGATTGAAGCCAACGGGTTGGCTAGCGGAGTTTCGAATGCGGTTGACGGTATTGGGCATGGTGATTGCGGCATCAGCTATGGTGCTTCTTCCCGCGTGCTCCCGGATCAGTGGAAGCGACGATGTTCTTCCGGCAGTGCCCGCAGCCAAGATTGAGGCCACGGATGAGTTGGCGACGGTTCCAAGTCGGCCCCTCGCATTGCCGGAGTCGGTGGCGGCGCTACCTCCTCCCAGCCCATCTTCTGTCGACAGAGCCCAACTGGACCCGCTGGGAGATGCTCGCTCTGCCCTTGGCGCCGATCAACCCTCGCGATCGGCAGGCGAGGTGCCAAGGAGTGACTATCCCCTGGTCGCCTACACCTCCCGACTCGGAATGAACCCGCATATCAGGCTGGTTCTTGCCAAGGAGGATGAGGAGTTCCGGCGTGGCAAGAAGGGACGATTGCTTGAGCGGTGGTTCAGGGTGAACCTGTATTTTCAGGCCTATGAGCCAATGACACTTGATCCGGATGCAGCACTGCTGCGCTTGCGGCATAGTGGAGTCAAAACCCCCGCGGCACCGCCACCTCCCGAAAAATAGGCTACCTTACGGTAGTGGTCCCTGACTGCCCGGGGGAGGATGCACCAAGCCCGCCGACTGTGCAGGCCGCAGAATCAGTTTGGCCCGGGCTCAATTCGACCCCAAGATCACCGAGTTCCAATATTGCCGCGACAAGCGACGCACCCTTGATCGGTACATGAAGCGCTTAACTTCCCTTTCAAGAAATCCTGACTTCTTGCCCCCTGTGTGAATGGTAGTGCCACCAATTGTGCTACTCGCGTCCACAACTCCGGCGAAATGCATTGAGTACACTCGTTGGCCTGTAATGTGCCTCAATTGCAGAAGGGTATCGATTGGTCGGTCAAATTTGTCTGTTGCCGTCAGCAGTTGCCCTGCCGCGTCCCGGGAAACCATCTGGGCGATTGCTTTCAAGGGAACATTCACATGCTCAAGAATCTGTGGTCCCGAATGTCGTGTCGATTGCACGACGATTCTTCCTTCCCCGCGAATGTCTCGGGTCAGAAACTGGATTACTCCGAGTTCATTAACATGTTGAATGGCAAGACTTAGCGATTCACCAAATTCTGTCGCCAAGGCAGCATCGTCTTCCAAGATCAACGCAGCGTCTGCACCATCATCAACCACTCTCTGCCAGCAGGATCTGTGGCTGAGGAAGATCCCAATTTCGGCCAAGCGCAATCTGAACGGGTATTCCGGAGAGAACAATGAGCGAGAGTAACAATTCGACATGGATGCTTCATCCAGCAGACTTCCGTCAACCGCATCCTGAACGAAAGTCGTCACTGGACACTTGGATTGCAAATCCTTCACGGCATCCAATCGCGAAACGCTGCGACGCATATGAATGACATACGCCACGATCTTCATGCTGGCACCCTTACCTCGTGATTGTTCGTTGGCCCAAGAGAACCTGCCAACCTGAGCCGCCAGACACGTTTCCGCAAGCGATCCTGTAATCCTGGATCACCAGATATTGCCGCGGCGATGATGGTAGAACTGGCCAATTTCAAGATCTGGATTGTCCTCTGTCCAGTTCAGGATAACGCGTCCCAGCCGGATTGAGGTCACCCGAAACCAGTTGCGCCCGGATATGACAGGCTGGGGTCAATTTATCCGGCAGAACAGATTCCTAATCAACCCGAAGGTTGGCAACCGATCGTTTTGACCTGTAGATGGGTCCTGTCCGTGGATTCTTGCAGAACGGCACCGCAGAATACAGCGTGCCATTCCGAACCGAATGTTGCTGATTCTTCAATGTGTGGATCATTTGACGAAAGGGCCGGGCCAGTTCTCGTCGAATTCTTTTCATCAATCTTGGCCTGGTGGGACGCGCCGTGCGGTCGTCATCCAGAATACTTCGCTCAACACCCTGAATTGTCGCTCTGAAGAATTGTCTTTGGACACCAATTGCTGGTTCAATCTGGTAGGAAATCAGTTTCTCGAAAATACCCCAATCCGGATTGAACAAGATACAGTCCGCGGGTTCGCACATCTGATTAGTGAGTTCGAGCAATAGTTCCGCCGTCGAACTGCTGATGAAATAGCCTCCTGCGTGTCCATGATTTGAGAGTAGACGTCGAACGAACCGCATTTGAGCGATGGTTTCCTGCTCGGCGGAGCGATGACAGGTTCGAAAGTTGGTGTCCGCTTTTATGAGGTCGGCATTGCCTGGAATCCAATCTTCTCTGGAAAAAAAAGTGCTGCAATCGTCAGCCAAGTACAGGTCGTCCTCGGCAACAAATGCCCACTGGTCGCCGGTCTCAGTGACCAATCTCCAGGCCTTGCGATGACTCAGAAAGCAGCCGATTTCACCGGCACTCATCCACGGCTCGAGCCGTACCCTTGACCGATAAGTCTTCAGATCTGCTTCAGTGAGCTGATTGCCATCGCAGGCGTCTACCCGGATTACGGAGATCCCAAGATCATCTGCTCGGGATTGAAAGAGAATGCGTCGTCCCGAAGATGATGACATGTTGATGAAATAACATGAAATCATGTCAGTCATCGCCAGCGAAACTTACTATCTTGAAAAGTGAGATCCCTCTCCAAATCCTGACTCTACATCCAATCCGATAGTGGAGCCTAGAAAATGGTCGGGACACCTCCCTCCAAACCTTGGCCATTCCTGACGGTTTGCCGAGCAATTTCCCCCCGGGTCCAATTGTGCTCCTGAATCCTCTTTGCCCCCCCCCATGCCTTGCGAATCCATCCTGTACACAAATCGCAGGGTCCAGTTGATATATGATCAGGGATTGAGCAACACCCAATCTTGGATCAAACATGATTTCGTCAATTGCGTCACAGTGGTTTTCTGTTGCTTCAAGCAGCCTGATGGCTCCCTGACTTGAGATGAAATATCCGGCCGCCCCGGCCTGATAGGACTTTGGGCGACGCAATGTGTGACCCCAACTCGTGGAATGCGCTTCAGCATTGAATTCGCACAAACGATAGAATGTATCGGCCTTGATCAGGTCAAACTCCGCAGGCAGCCATGCGGAATTCTGCAGAAAGCGGGATGTGTTGGCAAGATGCGCATCGTCTTCGGCCAGGCCCATTCAATAGTCAGCGGCCATGACCAGTTCCAGCCTCCGGTTCCGGGATCCAGCCGTCATCCGGCGGTCATGTCGGGGCAGTCTGTAGACGAGTCAAGCTGGTCGGTGGCGATTCCTGCCCGGGTCCTGCACCGAAGACGTGCCGGACCCATGGCTCCGCCGGCCCGGCCAGGGGCCGGACCTCAAGGAGCGATACGGGATATGAATGGGTCTCTGCTGGTGCCGTCAACTCATGACGGCATCAAGCGCCTCCAGGGGCCTGGCGGCGAAATGCCGATTGGCCGGCGGCACGTAATCGAAGCGACCATCGAGCCTGATCAGCGAGATCGCCATGTTGGAGATGGCCGCCAGATTTTCGGGGACATTGCCGACATGGGCCCGGCAGCGATCCTCGTCATAGGTGAAGTCGCGGACGTAATGTAATTTCGTCTCGATTCGCCAATGTGAGCGGACATGATCGGCGATCTCCCGGGCGCCGGCCTGATCCTTCCCGAGCGAAGTCAGACCATAGACGGTCTCTATGCTGGTCTCGCCGGTCTTGACCACTTCACGTTTGCGGATGATGCGGAAGGCCTGGCGCCGGCCATGGAGGGGGCAGAAGCTGTTCCATTCCGGGCCGGAGACATCAACCACCGTGCAGTGGCGCTGCTCGATTCGGCCATGCTGCTTGCCTGCCTCTTCCGCATGCATCCTGCCGCCATCCCAGCCACCGAACAACCGCAGTTGTTCATGCATCCCCTTCTGGTTGCCCTTGACCGCGGTCAGCACGTAATCGCCGCCGGCATCCACGAGGGCCGCCGCGGTCTCGTGCTGGACATGCATGGCATCGGCAGTGATGATCCGCTTGCCGAGCCGAGCCGCGAGATCACGCAGGGCCGGAATTTCATTGCTGCCTTCGGCAACCCGGACCTGTCCGACCACCAGGCCGGTGCCGTGTTCGACGGCGGCAATGGTGATGACCTTCTCATCCCCCTCCAGTTGCCGGGAGGCGCCCCTGATGGTCTTGCCATCCAGTGCAAGGGCGGCACCGCCATCACTGCGTGCGGCGGCCCAGTCCCGGAACACCGCATCGAGCGCATCGGGCGGCATGTGCTGCAAGATGTTCAGGAAGGAGGTGGCCACCGGCGTGGTGTAGCGCCCCCGTGACGGGCTGCGGAAGGCGCCGATGGCGGCCAGCTGTTCCTGATCGAGCCGGCGGGCGAATTCGGCAAAGGCGGTATAACCACGATAGCCACACAGCCGGGCGGCGATCATGATGGTGAAGTAGAAGGCAAGGCTATAGCGCTGCCCCCGTGCCCGGCGGAAATCCGCCATGCCGGCAAGATGGTCATGCAGCGAGCCCAGGAGCTGGGCATCCGGAAGGGGCGCATCCTCGCTGCCATTCATGGCATGGGGTGCGGTGTCTGCACAGAGCATCTGCCTGGCATCGGCATGGAGTGGAATGACGAAGACCTCCTTGGCCTGTCCATGATGGTGCCAGCGGGGAGCGGCTCCCGGCCGGCGGGCAAAGCCGCGGGTCAGGCCCAGCGATCGCCAGTTCGATGCCCGGTAGCAGGTGCCGGCAAAGCGGGAGATGTCGACGAAGGTCTCGGCCAGGTATACCGGGTAGCCATGTACCTTCTCCATGTCGGCAGAAAGCCGCCTGAGGCTGAGTGCCAGCACCCGGGAGGCAAGGTTGCGGGGACGGTCCCGGCCCAAAAGGACATAGCGGGCATTGCCGGCCACCAGATGCAGGCGGGAGAATTGCTGCTCGGCCGTCCAGCCGATCCAGCGGTCGCGCACCCCGACCTTGAAGGCGCCGACCTGCCAGCCAATGAGTGCCAGCCAGTTGCCGTCATGGATGGCGACATGGTGCAGCGCCTTGCCGAAGAGACGGTGCCAGGGCAGGTAGTGATGCTCGCGCACCAATGCATCCCAGCGTGCTTTCTCGTCCATGCTGTGTACGAGGCGGACCTCGACCCCGGAGAGCGGAATGTCGGAATCGGGAGAGGTTGCGGCCATGATGGCCGACCCCATAGCATCATCACTTCTGGATGGCCAGCTGAATTATGGCACCGATGTCGAAAACCGGCAAAATGGCGGCCCGGATGGCAGGCAGGGGCCAAAATGCATGTCAGACGGCGGAATTGCGACTTTTGGATGGCCTTGCGTCTTCGGCTATGAACCCGGTTTCAAACCCATCATGAAGTAGTCTTGCCCACGCCCTGCGGTGGCTCAGGTAGCAACCCACTTCTCCCGGGGTAAACCTTCGGTAACCTGAGCCGATCGATAGCAGCCTGTCCATTGTGGATTTGTCCAGGCGACTTCCGTCGACAGCTGAAATCCTCTGGAATTCAAATCCTTCCCTCGCAGCCTGCAGGCGGAAGTGCTCAAGTCGTTCGGGAGAGCGGTCCAGGTTGATGACATAACAGCCGACCGGCATGGGCAAGACCTTGCAGCTACATCCACGTCAGAATTGTCGAGGCGGCAAATTGAATGCTGAATGTTGGTTTAGAATGGAGTTGCGATTACAGTGGGCCGACTCCCAATTCAATCCCAACAGCAACATGAAATCATTTCAGTCATCGCCGGCGAAACTTACGCTTTTGAAATGTGAGATTCCTCTCCAAGCCTTAATTCTGCATTCAATCCGATAGTAGAGCCTCGAAAATGGTCGAGACACCTCCCTCCAAACCTTGGCCATTCCTGACGGTTTGCCGAGCAATTTTCCCCCGGGTCCAATTGTGCTCTTGAAACTGGAATTTCCCCCGTCATGTCTTGGGAACCTGCCCTCGACACAAATCAAACCATCCTCGACGCAAATCGCAGGATCCAGTTGATATATGACTAGGGATTGAACAATACCCAATCTTGGATCAAACATGATGTCATCTATCGCGTCGCATAGCTCCTCGGTTGCTTCGAGCAGTCTAATGGCCCCCCGCCTTGAGATGACATATCCGACTGTCCCGGGGTGGAACGACTTTGGGCGACGCAAGGTGTGGCCATAGTGCGTCGAATGCGCGTTGACACTGAATTCGCACAGAAATCGGGAAGTGTCAGCCTTGATCAGGTCAAACTCTGCAGGTAGCCATTCGGATGTCAGCAGAAAACGAGATGCGTTGGCAAGATGCGCATCGTCTTCGGCGATGAATCCGGTCTCAAACTCATCACGAAGTAGTCTGGTCCACGCCCTGCGGTGGCTCAGGTAGCAACCCATCTCTCCCGGGCTGGGCCGCCGATAGCCAGAACCGATGGAGAGCAGCCTATCCATTGTGGACTTGTCCAGTCGACTGCCATCGACAGCTGGAATCCTCTGGAATTCCAACCCCTCCTTCGCAGATTGCAAGCGGAAATGCTCAAGTCGGTCGGGAGAGCGGTCTAGGTTTATGACATAACAACCAATCGGCATGGGCAACCCCGAGACAACATCCATGCATTTGAAAAAACAGTGGATCGAATGCCGGATTAGGTGGTTTGGAGCGAGCTTGGCGAATACATTGCACTGCCTGCCAATTCAACGGCGACAATTCTATTGAATCAGAGGCTACCAAAAGCGGATTTTCCGAATACGATATCGCGTGTATGAAACGGCACGTTCAGGAGATGCGGTAGCCATGGCCAAGATTTATCCGATCATTCTGGCTGGCGGTTCAGGTACACGACTCTGGCCATTGTCGCGCCAGAGTTTCCCCAAACAATTCGTGCGACTCGTCGGTGACGAATCCTTTTTTCAGCAGGCGCTGAGGCGAGTTGATACGGAAGAGTTTCATCGACCCGTTATCCTGACATCAGAGTGTTACCGGTTCATCGTAACTGAGCAACTCAAGGAGGTGGGGTTGGAGGCGTCAGCCATCCTGATTGAGCCAGAAGTCAGAAACACTGCTCCGGCAATCCTTGCTGCTGCGGTCCATGTCGAACGCATCTCACCTGGGTCAACCCTGCTTGTGATGCCATCGGATCATGATATTGGTGAGCCCCGAAGGTTTCGCGGTGCCGTCATGTCGGGTCAGGAGGCAGTGCGTCGAGGTCAATTGGTTGTTTTTGGCGCGCGTCCTCGTTCACCGGAAACAGGCTATGGCTATCTGGAGTTGAATGCTCCGCCAGGGTTATCGCTGACAACGGTGCTGGACTTTGTAGAAAAACCCGATGCCAGCCGTGCGCAACGGATGGTCGATAGTGGAAGGTTCCTGTGGAATATGGGCATCTTCATGTTTTCGACAACGGACCTGTATCAGGCCTACGAGACTCACTGTCCTGACCTTTCTCCTGCTGTGAACGCGTCTGTTGCCGATGCTCGGCCTGACCTGGACTTCCTTCGTCTGGCAGCCGATCCCTGGTCCAGGGTCGCCAATGTCTCTATCGACTATGCGGTGATGGAGAAGGCGGATAACTTGGTGGTCGTGCCCTGGACAGGAAGTTGGTCAGATATGGGGAACTGGGCATCGGTCGGTGAGAGTGTCCAGTCTCGGGACGAGACTGGACATCGCAACGTTTCCAAGGAACAGTGTCTTGCCGTTGACTGCAGCGATACGCTTCTACGCTCGGAAACCGAGGGTCAAATTGTTGTTGGAATAGGCCTGGAAGGAATGGCTGTAGTCGCAATGTCCGATGCCGTGCTGGTTGCCGACAAGCGGCATGCTCATCAAGTGCGGAATGCCGTTGAGGAATTGCGGGCCCGTAAAGTAAGGCAGGCCGACGAATTCCCCCGAGACCACCGGCCCTGGGGCTGGTTTGAAAGCCTTGTTAAGGGGAGTCGATTTCAGGTTAAGCGGATTGTTGTGAATCCTGGGGAGGCACTATCGTTGCAGTCCCACTCATTCAGATCGGAACACTGGGTTGTGGTTGAAGGAACCGCCAAGGTGACCATCGACAACCGGGTCGAACTCGTGGGCGAGAACCAGTCTGTCTACATTCCGTCCGGCAGCAAGCACCGCCTGGAAAATCCTGGTGACGCCAATGTCGTGCTGATCGAGGTGCAAACCGGTTCCTATTTTGGCGAGGATGACATCGAGCGCTATGACGACAGGTATTCACGCTCCTGAATTCTGTCGGACAGAAGCACTCACCGGTCGAAGAAATGGAATTGAGCGTCGCATTCCCAAAGGGCGGATCTCAAATCCGGCGGCATGGGGGGTGTCAAGGCATTGTGGATAGTGACATAAAATGTCCGCATCCGGCCAACATCCTCAAATTCAGTCAGTCGAGACCATCTGGTTGTCCCACGACCACAAAATGCAATTCGTTGGGCCGCAGGATGCGCGTGGCCATGACGTTTACCTCCTCCAGGGTCAGTGCCCTCACAAGGTCATTTCGTTCCGTCACATAGGAGGCTGGAATGTCGTCGAACTGCATGCCGGCAAGGATACCGGCGATTGCGCTATTGCCGTCAAACCTGAGTGGGTATGCACCGGTCAGATAGGTCTTGATGTCAGCCAGTTGCTGCCCGGTGACCCCGTTCTCGGCTACCCGTCGCCACTCGTCTTTCACGACATCAACTGCCTCGACAACCCGATCATTGGCCGTAGACAACTCGCCGACCATGATCCCCGCATTCCTGTACGACGCCAGGAACGATCGAACCGAGTAGGTCAGTCCGCGCTTGATCCGGACCTCGTCGTTGAGAATCGCCGAGAACCCGGAGCCACCAAAGATTTCGTTCAGTACATAGGCTGTCAGGAAGTCTGGATCGTTCCGCAGAAGTCCCGCATGGGCAAACTGGACCACCGATTGCGGAGACGGAAAGTCAATCACGGTAACGCCGCCCTCCAACTGGTATTCGGGTGCGGCCACCGGGTCCAGGCCACTGGCGGGAAGGTCGCCGAGCAACCTGTCGAGCAGCTCCGCCAACTCTTCGGGGCTGATGTCGCCGACGGCACCGACGACCACATCGTCCCGTACAAGTGTATTCCTGTGGATCCAGCGCATATCCTCGGCCGTCAGGTCCGAGACTGTCTCAACCGTACCTTCGAGGCGGCGGGCGTAGGGGTGATCGCCGAACTGAAGGTGGTTCAGCTTTTCGCTTGCGATCTCGCCAGGGTCCTTTCCGATGTCCTGGATGATGACCAGCACTTGGTTGCGGACCCTGTCGAGGGGTTCCTGGTCAAATCGTGGCTCCACGAGCGCAAGCCGCAACAACTCGACCGATTCGTCCCGGTTCTCTGTCAGGAACTGGGCAGAAACGGCGATGGTCTCCTTGTAGGCGTCGAAACCGAATATTGCCGCCAGTTCCTCCTGGCGTTCCTGAAATGCGATTGCATCAAGATCTCCGGCACCTTCATTGAACAGTCCAGTCATCAGGTATGCTGCACCGCGCTTGTCGTCCGGCTCGATACTGGCACCACCTGGAAACCTGATTTCCAGGGCAGCAAACGGGATCGAGTGATCTTCAACCAGCCATGCCTCAATGCCACCAGGAGTCACGATTTCCTGTATGTCGATAGCGGCTGGAGATGCCGTCGGCACCGCCAGGAATGCGGACGTTGCCCAGATCGCGATATGCTGTCTCATTGATCAGCCCTCCTCGCCGGTCAACCAGCCGGTAACCGAACTCTTCACCTCCAGGACTTCCCTGGCCACGGCAACAATTTCTTCCCCGGAAACCGCCTGCAACACTTCCGGCCAAGCCTCCACATCCTCGATCGACAACCCGCTGGCGAGGGCCTGGCCATATCGGTTTGCCCGATCAAATACGCTGTCCTGGCCATAGATCCAGGCAGCCCGTATCTGCGCCTTGACCCGAGCAAGATGGTCCTCGTCGACACCGTCGGAAATGAATTCGGCCAGCGCCTCGTCGACCGCATCCTCCGCCTCCTGCAGGGTAACACCTTCCGCCGGCACGGCCAGGAATCCGAAGGTGGCGTAGTCGAGCGAGACACCGTCATAGAAGGCCGATGTATAGACCGCGATCTTCCGTTCGATCTCGAGTTCCCGGCCGAGCACCGAGGTTGCTCCGCTCCCGCCAAGAATCTCAGCCAGGATTTCCAGTGCCGCCGCCTTCTCCTGTTCGCCGGGATTGCGCTCGGGCGCCAGATAGATCCTGACAACATAGGGGCTTGCGACCCGGGGGTCTGACGCAGCAAGGCGACGTTCCGCAAGGTGAGGCGGCTCCATCGGGCGAGCCCGTCCGACCGTTTCCGGATCCGCGGGGATCTGCCCATAGTGTTCTTCAGCCAACCGACGCACCTCATCAGGCTGGACATCGCCGGCAATGATCAGCGTTGCGTTGTTCGGAACGTAGTGTTGCCGGTAGAAGTCGAACAGATCCTCCCGCGTCAGGCCTTCGATTTCCGCCCGCCATCCGATCACCGGAATTCCATAAGGATGGTTGAGGTACAATGCCGACATCCGCTGTTCGGCAAACAGGGCATGCGGATTTGAATCCGTCCGCTGGTTCCGCTCTTCCAGCACCACCTGCCGCTCGACATTGATGTCTTCCTCGGTCATGAGCAGGCCATTCATCCGGTCCGCCTCCATTTCCATCACGGTCTCGAGCCGATCAGACGCAACCCGCTGCCAGTAACCGGTATAGTCCCTCGAGGTGAACCCGTTTTCGGAGCCGCCCAGCAATTCGACCGTTTGCTGAAACTCGCCCTGCCCGTACTTCTCCGTCCCACGAAACATCAGATGCTCCAAGAAATGGGCAATGCCAGACTTTCCCGGCGGTTCGTCGGCAGCCCCGACATCATACCAGATCATCTGCACAGCAGCCGGGGCCCGATGGTTTTCGATGACCACAACCTCCAGCCCGTTATCCAGAACAAATTCGCTGACATTCTCATCGCAAACGGCAATGCCTGCCATCAGCACCAGAATGGCCGCGCTTGTCGAAACTCTCCGTATCAACCCGTCCTCCATAAATCGTGCGAGTAATTGAGTGACCTCAGGTGCAGAAAAATGCAAGTGCCCCAAAAAATCGTGACCGACCGCGCCTTCCGGCAACATCCTGCAACAAGATAGTGCAAGCCGCGACAAATGACTGGTCACCGTGGCAAAGTCGTTCTTTCGCTGAGCCCCAGGATACCGCAATCAGGACCGCTGGAAGTTCAGACGTATTTCCCGAGCTCTGTAGCTGAGGCAGAAATTGCTGAGGGCAATTTACATTCTGGATAAGAGGTCGCGGATTGACCCCTGAATGGCTGACCCCCTAACCAAAAGGGAGCGGCCAAGCCGCTCCCTTTCCTGATTGATATGCAGCCAGTGCTCAGAATGCGAACATCAGACCGATGCTGGCCTTGTTCTGGCTGACGATCTTCTTGTCGACCATCGTGTCAACCTTGCCGAAGCCGGCATTCATGGTGGCGCCGCCGCCGAGATCATGGGTCACGCCCATGCCCACGGCATCCATTGCCATGCCTTCTTCCGGCTTGTTGCGACCATAGGCCAGGGTGACCTTCGATGCGCCCATGGAGTAGGACAGATCCACGCCCATGCTGGTCGCTTCCTCGTTCATGTCCTTGGTGTCTTCGTCGTCATCCATCTTGACATAGAGCAGGTTGGTGGAGATCTCTCCAGCCGAGAAGCCGGCACCCATGCTGATGGTCTTGTTGCTGTCATAGCCGAGGCCGATGGTGACACCGCCGGTCTCGAAGTTCATGCCGAATGCAAACTCGGTTTCGGCGCTGACGGCGGGCATAGGGTCTGCTCTGGTGTTGTCGATTATGCCGTCCGCCTTATCCTTAACCGTATCCTCGTCTTGGTCGCCACCTTCAGTGTTTGCGCCGCCAACGCGCTCATCATCGCCGAGATCATAGGCCTTCACATAGAGGTCATATGCCGCTTTCTGATTCTTCCCTTCATCGGTGGTGAGGTCCACAACTACCGGGGTTTCAGCATCGTTTGTAAGGACACCATCTTCATTCAAACCAAATCCGGTTATAACGACAAGAGCAGTCGGAGATTCTGCGCTTGCGTCACCGTCATGGTCGACAGACACTGCGCCGTTATCGGCACGTGTAACTGGTGAGTATAGTGGGTCAAATTGTGCAAGTGTTGGCCGCGCGGTAAAGACGCTAACCTCATTGTCACTGCCTATTACCGTCCAAACGCCAGGCACCGCAGCCACCGCAGCCGAACCATCCTTCGTCCCCGCCGAAATGGCGATCGAGACTTGGCCGAAGCTGTTGTCGTAGCGGAGTTGGGACGCGGTGCCCTTCCGCAGGTTCTCGGCCATGTCATCGACACCGATGCCGTTCATGCCGATATCGGCAATGCCGCCGGCAATGAAGCTGCCCGGATCATTGTCGCCGATGGTCAGCGTTCCAAAGGAGCCGCTCACATGCACGGTGCCAAGATTGACCATGTCGTCATTGGTATCGAAGCCAGCCGACCCGCCGAAGGTCAGACCACCATCGGTGGTGCCGGAGGCGGAGAAGTCGATGCCGACCTCATGTACGAAGCTGTGCTTCGACATGCCCTCGCCAGCCTCTGAATTGTAGTCCACGCCCAATTCGGCATCACCGGAGATCGATATCTCGGCAAATGCCGCACCGCCTGCCAGGGAAAGGGCAGTCGATGCAATCAACAGTTTCTTCATAGTATCCTCGTCACTTGAATTGTTGTCTCTTCGGTGGAGGAGATGGTCTTCCTGGACCCACCGTGCGAATGCGACGATCAATGGCGGATGGGGGTGGCATTATGGAGTCGCCTCAAGGAACTGTATGTGGTGGTTTGAGGACAACTAGTGGGCAACTGCGTGGACCAGAACGATAAACAAGGTGGCTGAAGAAAGACTTTCATAGGTGAGCAATCGGACCGGACTTACTCTCAAATTACATGGGTAACTGAACAGGTAACAACACAGACTTGGCCATGCTGTCACGACGGCGAACCAAGAGTGATCAAGCACATTTGCGAACGCGAAATCTCTGAACTGGCTCAGACACAGCTTCCGCCCATGATGGCGTCGGCGAGCCAAATTCCGGGTGGTTATCGAAGGTTGGGTGGGAACGTGTTCAGGTGTTCAGCCCGCAGATCGGACACGACTTCCGACCTCAAGGGCAAGATCATGCGTTGACCTGGGTCCGGGAAGTCGTTGTGGTTCTTCGTACCGTTTCTCGAACTGGCCCGCCTGATTGTGAGGCGGCGGATTCCTAATTGGCAGGCTCAACCCTGACGGCCGAAAACTTGAACTCCGGGATCTTTCCGTAGGGATCCACGACCGGATTGGTCAGCACATTGGCCGCGGCTTCGACGAAGGCAAATGGCATGAACACGGTATCTTCGGCGACATTCCGGTCTGCCCTCGTCGCCACCGATATGGTGCCGCGTCGGGTAAGCAACTTGACCGGCTCACCTGGTGACACCAGCAATTTTGCCAGAGTTCTCGGATGCAGGGAGCAGACTGCATCCGGCTCGACTGCGTCCAGTACGGCGGAGCGCCTTGTCATCGAACCTGTATGCCAGTGTTCGAGTTGGCGACCAGTAATCAGGATCATTGGGTATTGGTCATCCGGTGTCTCAGCTGGTGCAATGATGTTGGCCGGGGTGAACCGGCCCCGACCGCCCTCTCGGGGAAATCCGTCCCCGAAGACGATGGGCTGACCAGGATCGTCCGGTGAATTGCTCGGATAGATGACCGAATGTTCCGCCTCGAGACGGTCCCAGGTGATGTTCTGAAGTGACCGCATCGTCAGCTTCATCTCGGCAAAAACCTCGGAAGGACGCGTGTAGACCCAGGGAAGTCCGAGTTTCCTGGCGATAGCGGTTGTGATCCACCAGTCCTCGCGGGCATCAGCGGGCGGCGGTGCGGCTGGTCTTCCCATCTGAACCTGTCGGTTCGTGTTGGTGACCGTCCCGGTCTTCTCGGCAAAGGCGGATGCCGGGAGAATGACATCAGCGTAACTCGCGGTTTCGGTCAGGAAGATGTCCTGCACAACCAGATGTTCCAGTCTCCCCAACGCTTCCCGGGCATGGACAACATCCGGGTCCGACATCGCCGGATTTTCGCCCAGGATATACATCCCGTGGATCGATCCGGCATGAATAGCGTCAATTATCTCGGTCACAGTGAGCCCCGGCTCCTCAGGCAGCTCTCCAGATTCCCAAATCCGTGAAAAATCTGAGCGGATCCCGCTTTTTCTTACGTCCTGGTAGTCTGGCAAGTACATGGGGACCAGGCCGGCATCCGAAGCGCCCTGGACGTTGTTCTGACCTCGCAGCGGATGCAATCCGGTTCCGGGCCGACCGACGTGACCGCACATCAGCGCAAGGGAAATCAGGCACCGCGAGTTGTCTGTTCCGTGGATGTGCTGCGAGACGCCCATTCCCCAGAAGATCATCCCTGCCCTGGCAGAGGCAAATTCCCGGGCCACGGTCCTGAGCGTGTCGGCATCAATGCCGCAAATCCCCGCCATCCCCTCAGGCGAGAATTCAGCCAGATGTTGTCTTTCGGCCTCCCAGTTTTCAGTGAATCCCTCGATATATTGCCGATCATAGAGCTGTTCCTCGACGATGACATGCATGATGGCATTCAGCATCGACACGTCAGTTCCTGGCCGAAATTTCAGCATGTGGGTGGCATGTCTTGACAGTTCGCTGCCGCGGGGATCCATGACGATCAGCTTTCCGCCGTGTTTCGCAAACTGCTTGAAGAATGTGGCGGCAACTGGATGGTTTTCGACCGGGTTCGCGCCAATTACAATTGCCGCATCAGCATTCTCGATTTCATTGAAGGTGGCGGTAACTGCACCCGAGCCAATGTTCTCCATGAGCGCCGCAACCGACGAGGCATGGCAAAGCCTCGTGCAGTGGTCGACATTGTTGTGGCCAAATCCCTGACGGATCAATTTCTGAAAGAGGTATGCTTCCTCATTGGTGCACTTGGCCGAGCCAAATCCAGCCACCGACCCGCCGCCGTGCTGCTCCCGCAGTGATTTCAGACCGGATGCAGCCACTTCAAGCGCTTCGTCCCAACTGGCCTCCCGGAAATGCGTCCATGGATTTGCCGGATCGACATCAAGTGTCTTCGGCGGCGCATCGTCTCGACGTATCATCGGCCTGGTCAACCGGTGCGGATGGTAGACATAGTCAAATCCAAATCGTCCCTTAACGCAAAGCCGCTTCCGGTTGGCGGGGCCGTCGGCACCGTCAACATACTGGATGCGACCGCCCTTGATTTTCATGTTCACCTGACAGCCGACCCCACAGAACGGGCAAACACTCCTTACCTCCTCCTCATGGTCAGCGTTGTCTCCCCGCTCGCACTCATCAAGCACGGTGGCCGGCATCAATGCGCCCGTGGGACAGGCTTGGACACACTCGCCGCATGCAACGCAGGTTGACCGGCCCATGGGATCAGCGAAGTCGAATACGATTCGGGAATCATGGCCACGGCCGGCCATTCCTATGACATCATTCACCTGGACTTCTCGGCAGGCCCGCACGCACAATCCGCAATGGATGCATGAATCGAGATTGACCCGCATGGCCGGGTGCGATCCATCGAGTTCCGGAACCCGAACCTGTTCAATCCTCGGGAAACGCTGGCGCACGGCACCTGCCTTGCTTGCGGTCTTCAGCAGATGCGAAGATCGGTCATGGGACAGTTCCGGGTCAGGCTGGTCCGACAGCAGGAGTTCAATTACCATCTGGCGGGCGCGTTTGGCCCTGCCTGATGAGGTCTTTACCACCATACCGTCAGTCGGTTTGCGGATACAGGACGCTGCAAGCACCCTTTCGCCCTCGATTTCAACCATGCAGGCGCGGCAGTTGCCGTCGGAGCGGTATCCTGGTTCCGGGGAATGACAGAGATGGGGAAGGGTGTTTCCAAGTCGATTTGCCACGTCCCAAATCGTTTCACCATTCTCGGCATTGACGTCCTTGCCATCAAGGTTGAATGCGACTCTATCCGACATGATGGTCATCCCACCGGCCTGCCTTCTCAAATTCAGCCACGTCAACTACCCTTTTTCTCGGCAGAATGTAATGTCAATCCTGCGAAGGCGCCTGTCGCCGCAATTCCGACCAAGCCGAGATGTCCTTGCGACCAAGCACCAGTTCGGCGCCAAGCGGATTTTCGGGTCGTGATCACGTTGGACGGCACCTGACAGGAAGACCGAATTCCCCCCAGGCAATTCACGTCAACCGCCTTTGGACCCAGGCGATGTCTTGAGGTGTCATTCGCCAATACCTGCCGTCAAATGACGCTCAGCCGTCACCGGATCGCCACCGCGGCCAGGGCCGTCAATTCTGTCGTGTACCTGTTCAGTTACCCATGTAGTTTGAGAGTGAATCCGGTTCGATTGCTCACCTTTGAGAATCGGTTGTCGGCCAGTTTGCCTATCGATCTGGTCCGTCGAGTTGCCCGCCAACTGCCCTCAAACCACCCCATACAGTTCCTTGAGGCGACTCCATAATACCACCCCCATCCGCCATTGATTGTGCCATTCGCACGGTGGGCCCAGGAAGACCATCTCCTCCACCGAAGAGACAACAATTCAAGTGACGAGGATACAATGAAGAAACTGTTGATTGCATCGACTGCCCTTTCCCTGGCAGGCGGTGCGGCATTTGCCGAGATGGCGATTACCGTCAGTGGCGATGCTGAACTGGGTGTGGACTATGCCTCCGAGCCGGTGGCTGATGCCACGACCGGCGCCGTCGGCTCAAAGCACAGCTTCGTGCACGAGGTCGGCATCGACTTCACCGCTTCAGGTACCACCGATGGCGGTCTGACCTTCGGCGGCGAGGCCGGCTTCGATACCGGTGACGACGTGGTCAATACCGGAACCGTGCATGTGAGCGGCTCGTTTGGCAAGCTGACCATCGGCGACAATGATGCAGCCGACCTCACCGCTGGCGGCATTGCCGATATCGGCATGAACGGCATCGGTGTCGACGACATGGTCGAGGGGCTGAGAGGCACTACCGCTGCGCAACTCCGCTATGACAACGATTTCGGCCAGATCAAGATCGCCATCTCGGCGGGGACGAAGGATGGTTCGGCTGCGGTGGCTGCGGTTCCGGCCAGTGAGTGGATGATCACGGATCATAAGATGACCACCCATGTCTATCGTCCTGATTTTAGTAGGACCATGGCTGGGGTGGTGACGCCAGACCGCATTATCATTGACACAGTTGGCGATGGAGCTAGCCCTACTCTTCTGTCAGATGATACGCTGGCGACGACGGTCGGCCCGAAGATCGAGTGGGACAACTCGACCAAGATGTTCGTCGGTTCAATTCGCGATCCGGAAGCTGCTTTCGGTAGTGAAGGTGACAGAAATGAACATACGGGCGTTACCGCTCACGAATTTGAATCGCTGTTCGGCGTCATCCGAAGGGTAGTTGATGTTGATACTACCACTAATGGTGATCAGGGTGGTGTCTGGGTAGACCTTGATGGCCCATCCACTCCTGCAACAGCAGCAACTAACAAGAATCCGGTAAACATCTTCGGGTTCAAGAAAAATGATGCCGGCGAGATAGTTGGTCCGACAGGCGTCGAGGTAACGGATGACCATAAGGCAGCGTTCATGAGGTATGAGAAATACTACAATCTCGGTGCGGACGAGGCCGTTGGCGGTGAGGACGATGCTACTACGAAGGCAAAAGACTCGGTCAAGGTCGCCAGCAACGCCGTTGCTGCTGTCCCCGCCGTCGCATCCGATTCCGAATTTGCATTCGGCATGAGCTTCAATGCTGGCGGTGTCACCATCGGTGTCGGCTATGACAGCAACAAGACCGTCAACATGGGTGCCGGCTTCACCACCGGTGAGATCACCACCAACCTCCTCTACGTCAAGACCGAGGATGACGAGGACACCCCCATGGTGGACGAGGAAATGACCGGCATGGGCGTCGACATGGCATATGCAATGGGTGCATCGACCGTCACTCTCTCCTATGGCCGCAGGAAGCCGGAGATGGGCGAGGCCATGGATGCCGTGGGCATGGGCGTGACCCATGATCTCGGCGGCGGCGCCACCCTCAATGCCGGCTTCGGCAAGGTCGACAAGGATATCGGTACCGCGGCCAGCCCGATGATCGTCGGCGAGAACAAGGCCAGCATTGGACTGATGTTCGCCTTCTGAGCACTGGCTCATAGCAATCAGGAAAGGGAGCGGCTTGGCCGCTCCCTTTTGGTTTGGGAGTGGCGGGGTGGATGGAAAACGTGCCAATTCAATGGGCTGGGTTGTTGCAGGGAGACAACCGCGGTGGAACTCCATCACGATCATTTGGTTGTCTGGATGGGCAGACATTCGGATGAGGGATCGGCAGGAATTTTCGGCGTGATGACGGTTGGTGGTCCTGGGGTGAGCAGCCCGAGCCCTTTCAACCGGACACTGTCGACTCGGCTTCGGCGAAATTGCCACGCATAGCCCGGTAGTTTTCGTACGAGAGTGACAGTATGAGATATCCTTCCCAGAGATTGTGGGTGCCCGGCATGGGCTGGCGCTTCGATGGTATGATACCGGCAAGGCGGGCGGTACCTTCCGCGATACCGGCGTTCGTCTACTCCGTCGCCGGCGGGCCGCGCTGGCGCCGGTGTCCGCGGCGCGCTGCGCGCCTGCCGCTCAATCGACATGACGGTGCAGGCGGTGATGGCATCCAAGGCCTGGCACTTCCCGAGATCGTCGGCGGTATTCAGCCAGCGATCCCTGGTCCGGGTGCCGGTCTTCACGGCCAAGAACCACTCCTCGATCAGCCATCTCTACTCGTACCAGCCGCAGATGCGCTGCGCGTCCGCCGCCTCTGCCCGCCCTCGGTGGCTGGGAGCAGCCAATCGATCAGCTCCCTGCCTTCCGGCGGTTGCCGCTCCAGCAACTGCACCGCCAGCATGGAGAACGGTGCGGTGTCCGCCAATCGGTCGGCGGGATGATATCGACGAAGCTGGCCTTGGGTTCGAGCTTCACCCCCTTGCGAGCCTGAACTCTGTCGCCTCGATCACCTTGTGGTCATTGAAGCCCAGCTGGTTGTCTGGCGCCGGGCAGAATTGCCCGAAGGGCGGGTGCTATGGCCCGTCCCGCCGGTAGAGATGCAACTCGTTCATCCGCTCCTGGATAAAGTGAAGCACTCCCTTGGTCCTGGTGATCTCGAATGACAAATCCATGGTTCGGCCAGTTGCTGCCCAGTTGGCTTCGATGCTTCCCGGCACGCCGCAGTCAAACCGCAGCAATGCGTAAGTCATGTCATCGACCTCGACGGGTTCTCCCACCATCAAGGCTCAGCTCTGGATCGCTGAAGACCCTGATCGAATGTCGATACGGAAACTCTACAGGTCATGCGACTGAGCGCTCGTCAGCCATTGCAACTCGTCAGCACTTATCTGGTTGATATTGGCAAGATGCCGCTTCAGCGCAACCCGACCGACTTTCAACTTGTCCGCCAATCGATTCACCGCCTGCTTGAGTTCCTCCAGATCTATCTCCAATGGCAAATCGGTCCTCGAGGGCGGCATGAGCAACATGGCCGCAAAAGCGTTTGCACGCTGCTCTACCGACGGAGATGCCCAAGGAGTGCTGCTGTGTGCCAATGCCCGTGCGCTGCTGCGATCAAAGAGAATATGGCACAATTCATGCGCCAATGTGAATCGCCTGCCCCCTCGGGATGAATTTCGCACGTCATCGAGATTAACCAGGATTGTGGGCCGCAAGTCATCGCCCGCCAATGCAACACCCCTTGGCCCCCGCTCACCCAAATAGACCTCCCTGACCCGAACGCCGAGCATCTCCAGCATTTTGTCAAGATGCGTCATGGACGCATCCGGTTCAGGATCAATCTCATCCAGGACATCCCGGGCCAGCGCGTAGCCGTCATGCCAGGGCGAAGAGGCAGCCCATGCGGGGATTTCCCGGGACAACTCCGACAGGAGATCCTCGTGCTCGGCGTTGCTTCGGGCATTGATGTACTCGCCCAGCAGGATCGCTGCTGCGTCGCTTGAAATTTCCGGGGACAGGTCACCGAACATGGCAATCTCCGGAGACAGTGTTCCCATCCAGGGATCGGTCGCTAATGTCAATGGTCGATTCAACCCATCCAGGGCTCCAAGAAATTTCTTCATCAAAACCCCGGGTTCGGGGCTGGAATCGAGATACCATGACAAAGCGGAAGGTCCGGCAGGCCCATGCCCGTGGCCCATTTCCTCCCAACGCTCGCGCAGTTCTTGCATCCACGGCGCTTCTCTCAATTGCTCCTGCAACAGGAACCATTGCAAAGCCGACCGAAGGCACTCTGCAACGGAATCCACGGATGCCCTTGCCAGCCCGTCTTCAACGACGAAACTCGCTGCCATGGCTCCCGGCTGAACCCGATCGCCCCAGGAGAACTCCAGGTCATCTCCCATGCGTTGTACAAAGACGTCCGGCAGGATGCCTCCTGCGGAGGCGGAGCGAAGTGAATGACGATTGGCCCAGTGCTGCCAGGAACAAAATCGCTCAAGGTCATCACCGGCGCTTTCGACCATCGCAAGATAGGCGCCCCGGGCCGAACGGGGCCTGCTGTCACCCAGCCCGCCGCCAGGCGGCAAGCGTCGTTCGTGAAGAAGTGGCATCCAGTTTTCGACTATCCACGCGAATAGCGGCGCCAAATTCCACCTCACTTCCTGGGTTTCGACCAATCCGTCCTCGGTATCCAGACGAAGTTCGCACAAGTTCAGGTTGGAGACCCAAAGACGCCATTCACCCCAAGACCCCATGAAGTCTTCCGGTTCAGCTCCGGTCGCTGCACCGGGAATCAGGCGAATTTCCAGGGCAAAGCTGGCTTTGTTTCCGAAAATTGCAAATGAAGGATTATCCGTCAACGTATCGATCTAATGCCGAATTCGGCATTAGATCGATAATGCCAACAACCCGGTAATGCCGACTGGCCGGCGAAAGTCGTTGAGTCCGAACTGATCCGCCCGCCGCTTGTCGGCATTATCCGTTGAATGGCCGGAAGACGACGAGTCATTCCTGCTCCTTTCACCAGACCGAAAGGACAAGAGAATGCACCATCACACCAGGGCTGCTGCCCTTTGCACCGCCGATCTTCAGCGCCTGCTCGGGCAATTCCTCGATCGTCTTGCCGAACAGGGCTACGCCGAGCGCACGGTTCGCCAATACCGGCAATTGCTGAACAGGATCATCGGCGCCGCCGATGGCGGCACTCTCACACCGGACGAATTGACGGCAATGGCGGCAGCGATGGCCTCGAAGGCCGCCTCGCCGAGCACCGGAGAGCTGTGGCGCACGGCAGGACGGGTGTTCCGTGCCTGGCTTCACCAGACCGGCGCCGTCCCGGCTCCGGCGCCAGCGCCGGCGGCGCCATCCGAGCTGGACATCCTGCGCACGGCCTTTCGCGACTGGCTACTGTGGCAGCGGGGCCTGGCGGGTCCGACTGTCCGCGACAACATCATGATGTTCGACCGGTTCATGCGGTTCCGTTTCGGAACGGGGGCGGTGCGGCCGGAGGCGCTGGCCTCGGCCGACATCGACGCCTTCTTCGACCCTGCGGAGGACCGCCGGCATCGCGGCAAACCGTCGCAATTGCGCAACCTCTTGCGCTTTCTCTTCCAGTCCGGACGGACGCAGCAGGATCTGTCCCTGCATGTCCCCAGTGACCGGCGGCGCCGGGCCGAGACGGAGCGGCTGCGGCTGGACCAGGACGAGGTGGAGCGCATTCTCGACGCCGCCAGGGGTGATTCCCTCCTGGAGATGCGCAACCATGCGATGCTGCTCATGGCCGCCCGGCTGGGGCTCCGGGCCGGCGAGGTGACGGCAATCCGCCTCGGGGACATCCGGTGGCGAGCCGGCGAGATCGTCATCCGCGGCAAGGGGGCGCGGCGCGATGCGATGCCGCTTCCGGTCGATGTCGGCGAGGCGGTGGTCAGATACATCCGCCATGCCAGGCGCGGCAGTTCCCGGCACCTCTTCGTGTCGGTGCGGGCGCCCTGGCACCCGGTGGGAGCGCGGCCCGTCCAGGCGGCGCTGCGCCGGGCCGTCGCCAGGGCACTGCCGGCGCGCAAACCGGCCCGATGCGGCGTCCATGCCCTGCGCCACGCCCTCGCCACCTCGCTCTTGCGACGCGGATCAAGCTTTGACGAGGTCGGCAACGTGCTGCGTCACCGCAGCCGCGCCACGACCATGATCTATGCCCGCTACGACATCGACGCCTTGCGCCCCCTGGCGCCGGAATGGCCCAGCATGCCGGGAGCAGGCGCATGAGCACCATGTCCGAAGCCCTGGATGGCTACCTCGAATACCGGCAGCGCTACGGGCTGACACATTGCAGCCACCTGCCATGGATTCTCGGGCGTTTCGCCCGCTATGCCGACAGCGTTGGTGCGCAGCGCATCACCTCGCGACTGTTCCTTGACTGGCGGCATTGCTACCCGGACACCAGGGACATCACCTGGGTGACCAGGCTGTCCCATGTGCGCGGCTTTGCCAGATGGTGCAGGCTCGGTGATCCGGCGGCCGAACTTCCTGCATCGGATTTGATACGCTGCCGGGCGCGCCGGCCGAAGCCGTACATCTACAGAAGGCAGGAGATCGCCGCCATACTGGACGAGGCCGGACGCCTGCCCTCGCCGGTCGGGCTGCGGGCTGCGACCGGCCAGACCCTGTTCGGCCTGCTGGCGGTGACCGGCATGCGGCTCGGCGAGGCGCTGGCGCTCGACGATGGCGACCTGGCCGATTGTGTCCTGACCGTCAGGCAGAGCAAGAACGGACACTGTCGCCTGGTGCCGGTGGCGGCCGGGACCTGCGAGCGCCTTGCCGCCTACAGGCAGCGCCGCCGCCAGCTGTTCGGCGCCGGCTGCGAGGCGTTCTTCCTGAACGAGAAGGGGAGGCGCCCGGTCCACAACACGGTGCAGGCCGAGTTCGCCAGCATCGGCAAGCGCATCGGCCTGCGCGATGCCGATGGCGGAGGCCGGAACGGGCGCGGGCCGCGCATCCATGATCTTCGGCACACCTTCGCCGTCTCGACCATGATCCGCTGGTACCGCGAGGGCGCCGATGTCGGCCAGGAGATCATGCGGCTGACCACCATGTTGGGTCACCGCCGGCCTGCCGCCACCTACTGGTATATCGAGGCGGTGCCGGAACTCATGGAGCTGGCCTGCCAGCGGGCGCAGACGGGCCGGGAGGACGGGCGATGACGGGGCCGGGCCTTGCCGCGCTCATGCAGCGATTCTTCACCGGGCATTTGGCGATCAGCTTCGGCGCCAGCCCGCATACCATCGCCAGCTACCGTGACAGCTTCCGGCTGCTGCTGCGCTTTGCCGCCAGGCAGCGGGGCTGCCAGCCGACCGGCCTGGAGATCGGTGATCTCGATGCCGACATGATCGGCGACTTCCTGTCGCATCTGGAGACGGCGCGCAAATGCAGCGCCGCCAGCCGCAATGTCAGGCTTGCCGCAATCCGGTCATTCTTCCGCTTCGTCGCCAACCGGGAACCGCAATACCTGCATCACTGCCGGCGGATCCTTGCCATGCCCGGCAAGCGGCACGACCGGCCGGTGGTCACCTGGCTGGACCGGGACGAGGCGGCGGCGCTGGTGGCGGCGCCCGATACCGCCAGCTGGATCGGCCGCCGGGACCGGTGCCTGCTCACCTTGGCACTGCAGACCGGGCTCAGGGTTACGGAGCTCATCTCGCTGATGCATGACGACATCGTGCTCGGGCGCGGTGCGCATGTCCATTGCTGGGGGAAGGGGCGCAAAGAGCGCATGACCCCGCTGCGGGAGGATTCCATCGCCGCGCTCAAGGCATGGATGGCCGAGCCTCCCGGCCGCATGCCGGACGCGCCGCTGTTCCCGTCCCGGCGCGGCACCGCGCTCAGCCGCGACGCGGTTGAGCGGATCGTGACACGCCATGTGGCCACGGCCGCCCGCTCCTGCTCGTCGCTCGGGGACAAGCGGGTCACGCCGCATGCGCTGCGCCACAGCGCGGCAATGGAACTGCTTCGCACGGGGGTGGATTGTGCCGTCATCGCGCTCTGGCTCGGACATGAATCCGTGGAGACGACACAGATCTACCTGCAATCCGATCCCGGACTGAAGGAACGGGCAATGGAGCGGACGCGCCCGGCCGGTGGGCCGAAAGGCCGCTACCGGCCTCCGGATGACGTGATGGCGTATCTCGATGGCCTCGTCACGCCCGGATAATGCCGACAAGCGGCGGGCGGATCAGTTCGGACTCAACGACTTTCGCCGGCCAGTCGGCATTACCGGGTTGTTGGCATTATCGACCTCCGAATGCATCCCTGACCTTGCGGCGAGAGGCGTAGGCTCGAAGATCTCGGTTATGAATCCGCCCTTCCTTCTGCCACCCTTTCTTCAATTCCAGGCCCATCTTGTCCCAGGCCTCGGGATACCCGTGCCAGATTGCACCTTCACTCGTCGTCTGCGTCTTGCGGGCCACAAACCCGACTCCCTTGCATGTGGCCTGCAATGTGTTTCCGACCGGTTCTGCAGAATCCAGGATTTCTTGCGCGATCGACGCACTCCACGGCGGGCACTTCACGCCCGGATTTTGAGCGGTGATCGGTTCGCAATGCCGTGGACTTGCCCTGTAGATTCGATTTTCGTCACACATCGCGACCCACCGTGCGATCGACAATTCGGCTCAGTGACTCCGTTCTGGAATCAGAATGTGACATTGGTCGCCAATGGACTCTAGTGCTGTCGTCGGGTGTCAACAACCCAGGCACCCGATGGATCCTGGTGTCGCCCATCGACACCTGCATACGACGCCACCCCGCCCTCCAGCCGGTTTCCGGCATCGGGTCCATAAATCTGCCGGCTATCCGGATGTCATAGCGCCATGGCATCAATCATCATGGCCGCACCCTCTGCAGATACCGGTGTATCGCCCGGCGAGGTCGAGGCCTGCCCGGCGCACTCCATGGAGAAGCAGCACCGGACTTCGCTGGACCGAGAGCACCACCGCTTGTCCTGGCACCGTCTCTTCGGCAAGGCTGCACCATGCTGCCGTCCATGAGGGCAGATTGCTGGTGCCCATCGGCTGGCAGGTCAGCGCCTTCAAGGTCGACGTCCGCGACCGGTGGACCGGCAGGTCGCTGGATCAGCAACTCTCCCGCCTGCGCCCGGTGGCCAGCAATGCCCGCCATGTCCTGCCGGGCTGGCACCGCCCCTGCAACCCTTCCTCGCGGATGCAAGCACCTGGCCCGGCTGGCATGGGGTCAAAAACTTCCAGTGAGCCCATGTAATTCAGAGTGATTGATCACTTCCAGACTAACCCCCCAACCCGCATGGCCAGATCCGTTGTTTACCTGTTAGGTTACCCGTGTAAAATTAGACGAAAAATAGTCCGACAACTAACCTTAAACGTCAGATAGGTTGGAGATTTGTTCGCTGATCTGACTCAAATCACTGCAATCAAACCACCCCATACAGTTCCTTGAGGCGACTCCATAATACCACCCCCATCCGCCATTGATTGTGCCATTCGCACGGTGGGCTCAGGAAGACCATCTCCTCCACCGAAGAGACAACAATTCAAGTGACGAGGATACAATGAAGAAACTGTTGATTGCATCGACTGCCCTTTCCCTGGCAGGCGGTGCGGCATTTGCCGAGATGGCGATTACCGTCAGTGGCGATGCAGAACTGGGCGTGGACTATGCCTCCGAGCCGGTGGCGGATGCCACGACCGGCGCCGTTGGCTCAAAGCACAGCTTCGTGCACGAGGTCGGCATCGACTTCGAAGGTTCCGGCACCACCGATGGCGGTCTGACCTTCGGCGGCGAGGCCGGCTTCGATACCGGTGACGACGTGGTCAATACCGGAACCGTGCATGTGAGCGGCTCGTTTGGCAAGCTGACCATCGGCGACAATGATGCAGCCGACCTCACCGCTGGCGGCATTGCCGATATCGGCATGAACGGCATCGGTGTCGACGACATGGTCGAGGGGCTGAGAGGCACTACCGCTGCGCAACTCCGCTATGACAACGATTTCGGCCAGATCAAGATCGCCATCTCGGCGGGGACGAAGGATGGTTCGGCTGCGGTGGCTGCGGTTCCTGCCACTGTGTGGTACATTACAGGTCCCACGATGACCGATCATGTCTATTATCCGGACCTTAGAAGGACCGGTGCCGGGGCGGTGCATCCAGATGGCGTTATCATTCACCGGCCTGGTGCTAATGCTGGTGATGCGCCCATTCCTTCAAGTTACTCGATCAGTTGGGACAGCACCGCGGAGATGTACCTCGGTCCATATTCTGTCTCTGTCGAGAATACCCCTGCCGTTCCTGCGACTCTCGCTCCTACGGCGACTAATGAGTTTGATATGGCGCTTGGTGTCATTCATAGAAGTAGAGACGGGACGGATAGCGCCGCTGAAAATAACGTAGTTATGGTCGACGTTGATGGCCAGCCAGCCGCGGGCGCTGCAGCAAATAAGGCTCCAGTAAACATCTACGGGTTCAAAAGAAATGATTCCGACGAGATTGTTGGGCCGGAAGGCGTTACGGTAACGGCAAATCATAAGGAAGCGTTTGAACATTATGAGGCCAACTATGATCTCGGTAAGGACGAGATGGTTGGTGGTGAAAACGCAGGGACGGGTGTAGGCGAAACACTAGTAGTGAACGCCGACAGGGTTAAGTTCAACAGCAACGCAGTGGCCGCTGTCCCGGCCGTCGCATCCGATTCCGAGTTTGCCTTCGGCATGAGCTTCAATGCTGGCGGTGTCACCATCGGTGTCGGCTACGACAGCAACAAGACTGTCAACATGGGTGCTGGCTTCACCACCGGTGAGATCACCACCAACCTCCTCTACGTCAAGACCGAGGATAACGAGGACACCGAGGTGGACGAGGAAATGACCGGCATGGGCGTCGATATGGCATACACCATGGGCGCATCGAAGGTCACTCTGGCCTATGGTCGCAGGAAGCCGGAGATGGGTGAGGCCATGGATGCCGTGGGCATGGACGTGGAACATGATCTCGGCGGTGATGCCACGTTGAAAGCGGGCTTCGGCAAGGTCGACAAGATGGTCGGCACGGAGATTGTCAGCGAGAACAAGGCCAGCATCGGTCTGATGTTCGCGTTCTGAACACTGGCTCATAGCAATCTGGAAAGGGAGCGGCTTGGCCGCTCCCTTTTGGTTTGGTTGTTACCGCAGGGCGCGGCCCTTGAGGATTGCCTTGTTGCCAAATTTGCGGCGGGGTGGTTGGGCGGACATCGATCTTGCAGGTGGGATCTTTAGCTGCACTGGTAATCCAAGACCTCACTCATTCAAGTGCGGAATCAACGCCTTCGGTTCATCAAAAGGACCTTCAGAGCGTTTGTGCCAGCACACAGTCAGTTTTTCAAACTGAAGGTGCCGGACAATTCCGATTGCAGCCGTGACGACACTGGAGAGGTTACGCCGAATGATCGTCAGTTTCATCCGCAATCCTCAAGAGCTGCTGACCGTAACCGCTGGGCAGCATGGCTCGTCCGGTGGATGCCAATTCTGAGGCCGTAATCCAGCCGTTTCGGTAGGCAATTTCCTCGGGAACCATGACGCGGGTGCCTAAGTTTTCTGAGATTGCGCGAATATGATTTGCTGCATCCAAAATCCTGGCTGGGGTGCCGGCGTCAAACCACGAAACCTCCTCCTGCAGACGGACCAGTCGTAGCTTGCCTGCAGACAAGAATTCATCGTTGACATCAGAGATTTCCAATTCGCCGCGGCCGCTAGGCTCGATGCAGGATGCGACCTCAAATGCAGTATTGTCATAAAAGTATATTCCGGGCACGATCCAGTTTGAGCTGGGTCGGTCGGGTTTTTCCGTAATCTTCTCCGGCTTCCCCGATCCGTCAAACGAAACGACGCCGTAACTTTCCGGATTTGGCACCTGAACACCGAATATCGTGCATCCGCCCGGGTCTCCGGCCGCTTCCCTCATGCTGTCAGGCAGGCTCTGGCCAACCACGATGTTGTCACCGAGAACCAACATGCATCTTTGGCCGCCGACGAATTCTTCAGCGTCGAGCAAGGCCGCAGCAATTCCCTTGGGCTCCGGCTGCACCACGAAACTGATCGACACTCCCCAATGTCTTCCATCACCCAAGAGCTCTTCCAGGAACCGACGATTTACAGGATTTGCCACGACTAGGATCTCGCGGATGCCAGCCAACATCGTCAGCGCAAATGCATAGTAGATCATCGGCTTGTCATAGACCGGGAGCAATTCCTTGCTCAGGACGCTGGTCATTGGATAGAGTCTGGAACCTCTGCCAGCGGCCAACACCACCCCGCGTGTTTCCTGTCCTCTCAATTTCATGCTCCTTACTCCGGTGCACTCCGGCACGACTTATTGGCTTGGCAAGACCGGAACAACCCGGATTGGCCATATAGAACGGAATTCCGGACTTCGAACCCAACCAGACAGCATTTTGTGATCGTCTGCCTTCGGTGACTCGGCTTGGCTAACCGGTTTCAGCAATTCGATCCTGCATGGCTACGACAAGAACGACCCAACCGATCCACAAAAGATCGGATCATGGGTCTAGGGATCATCGGACCAGAGAGTAGCGGCCCACGCTGACCCCGATGCCATCAACCTCGTCCGAATACCCTGTACGTGTTGGTAGGGTTGAGGCGGCCCCTCTCGATGTCGTCGGCCAGCGAAGCTGGTAGTGGTGTTTCCAGTCCGAAAGCAGGAGGAATGATGCCGGTTACGATATTGATCGGCGACTGGTAGGTTGACCCACAGGAGACCAGAGATTCTTCCTTGGCTCCGCCGAGTGCGAGTTGTTCCGGATTTGGAGATACCGTGACATGACGGACGAACTGCCCAATATTGTCGTCTCGAACCTCCACCGGAGATTTACCGGCGTTTCGGCCACGGTGAAGACGCTGGTCCCGATCCAGCGGCAATCGGTTGACATCGCTGCGGTTGATACCGGCAATCTGGGACTTGGAGATGAATGGACTGTTGGCCGGTTGCTTGTCGCTGGTTTTCGAAGGCCACAGCCAGCCAGGTTTCGGGTGTTTCATGTTCGGCGCAGCATCGAGATGTTGCTGGGCATTATCCTGAGAGACCTGTTGCGCCAGCGATGGAAGCTGGTTTTCACGGCCGCGTCCCGACGCAGGCCTGGCTCGGTTCAGGGATATCTCATCGGCCGCATGGATGCCGTGGTGGCGGTGTCAAGCTTCAGCGCCAACCTTCAGAATTGGTACAGCATGATTATTCCACATGGTGTGGATTGCACGCTTTTTTGTCCGGCCGGAATTCCTGGAGAGGCCTCGAACTCCAGCAGGATTCCCGTCGGTCGTTTGATCGGTCATGTGGCCAGGATCAGACCAGCGAAGGGCCCTAGTATCTTTGTCGATGCCATGATCAGGGTGCTGCCGGAATTCCCGGATGCTGTCGGTGTGCTGATTGGCTCTTGCCGGCCCAAGGACAGAAAATTCAAACAGTCACTTGTTGCGAAGATCGATGCCGCTGGACTGGGCGGCCGAATTGTCTTTGTCGACGAGGTTGTCCATAAAGAGCTGGCCGCGATTTACCGGGAGATGTATGTCTGCGTGTCCTGCTCCCGGAGTGAGGGATTTGGCCTTACCGTGCTGGAGTCCCTTGCCAGTGGAACGCCTGTCATAACCACAAGGACCGGCGCCGCACCGGACCTCTTAGACGACGAGACCGGCGTGTTCTTCGACATTGATGATATTGACGCCCTGGTCAGGGAATTGCGCCTTTTCCTCGCCAACCCGCAAATGGTCGAAAAAATGGGAAGGGTGGCACGCGACCGTGCGGTCGGCCAGCACTCGGTCGAGACCGAGTCGCAGTCACTGATCCACCTCTACCGACAACTGACCGAAGGACAAGTTCCCGAGAGACAGCATCCCGAACAATCTGGCTGATCCCCACTGCGCTGTTCGTGGTCGGGGCGGAGTTCGATGTGCCCACAGGTCACTTCCTCGTCACAATCCCAGCACATCTTTCATGTCATACTGGCCGAAAGGCTTCCCCCTTGCCCACAGGGCCGCGGCCAGCGCACCCCTGGCATAGATGCTTCGGTCGGTTGCGACGTGGCGCAGGATGATTCGCTCGCCGTTGGCCGCCAGGATGACATCATGCTCGCCGACCACATCGCCGCCGCGGATTGCCGAATAGCCAATTGATCCCTTTTTGCGAGGCCCTGGATTGCCGACATGGCATAAAGCGGTCGATCCGCTGCCGTCACTTCCCCGTCCCTTTTCTGCCGCCCGTCCCAGCATCAATGCTGTCCCCGATGGCGCATCGACCTTGTGCCGGTGATGGGTCTCGACGATCTCGATGTCGAATTCGTCATCAAGTGCCCGAGCAACAATTTCGGTCAATCTGGTCAGAAGATTGATTCCAAGACTCATGTTGCCGGAACAGACGATGACCGAGTTGCGCGACGCGTCAGCGATTGCCGAGCGCTGATCTTCATCCATGCCGGTCGTTCCAATCACGTGGATAATTTGTCTGTCGGCGGCGACGGCCGCATTGGCCACCGAATTCTCGGGGGTTGTGAAGTCGATGATGGCATCTACCGCACGAAAGACTGCTGACGGGTCGCCATCAACTTGGCAGGACGACCCACACTCCTGCAAACAATCCATCAGGGGGTTGCCAATCCAGGGGTGACCGGGATGTTCGCTTGCTGCCGCCAGTGTCATGCCATCCCTGGCGCTTGCCGCTATGGCGATTTCCCTGCCCATGCGGCCTGACACGCCGGCTATGCCAATCTTCATCGGTTCCACGACAATTCTCCTGCTTGATCGGTTCATTCCGGACCTTCGCTGTCACCATTGGGAAACCATGCCGTGCGGTTGCCTGCAACATATTTTCGAGTTTCACCGACTCGATCAATTATCCCTGGTCAGGACAGGCACGGCCCTGTCGTTCAATTCCGAGGCACCCATGAAAACTTCCATCCGGACTCTTGCTGCCAGCCTGGCGATAGCCGTCATCTTCCCCAATGTGGTACCCGGCGATTCCACCGGTGTGATTCCATCATTCAGTGTTCCGGCGAAATCCGCCCAGTCATTGCTCGGCCAGGCCACCGACAGAAAAACCTGCAAGTATCACGTCGGTGACAGCAAGATTCACTGCGTCTACGACAATGGGACGTCGACCAGCTTCATTGCCACATCGATCATAACACCGGATTTCCCGCAATTCGGGCGCGCAACCCGTGGAAACGTCAACCTTCCGACCACGAACCGCATTGCATTCCTCAACGCAGAGCACGCCACGCGCATCTCTGGCCAGTCTGCGGCATTCATTTGCCGGGTTGCCCTGGAATTCGTGTCGGTCTCCAGCAACAAATTCTGGATCTGGCACGATGAACTCGTATTTGGCAGTTCGCCGCAGATGGCGTTGGTTGATTCCAACGGCGATGGAATTGCCGACAAGGCCATCAGGGGTAGCTGGAATGGGGGCATCAACGGCACCCGAAAATGGTGGACGCCCGATCCCTACAATTCAACCTATTCCGCGGCCGACCGCGAATACCCGGCCCGCCCGGTGTTTACGCCGGTTAATGGCCGGCAACGCGGATGCAAGCCGGTACATGCCCGTATTGCTGTCCTGGCTGATGCTGCCAGCCAGGTGACTGACTGACAAAACGGGTTGGTCGGGACCAGGGCGCTGTTGCCGGCGCATCGTTGTGACAGGCCTGGCTGGTTCTGACCCGCAGCCGGTGAAGTTTCCGAACCATTGATGGACATCCGGGACCAGTGTCGTCCGATGCTGTCGGGCTGGCATATCGGCCCCGACACGCCATGAAAGAGAGGCGGCCCAAGATTGGACCGCCTCCCCTGCCCCGGCAAAGCCGGGGCCTCGTTCCTGCAGTCGGTTAGACGGTATCCTCCGGGTCTGGACTCTGCGTTCTTGCTTTCTTGAGCGAAACGACCTTGCCGGAACTACCGGGCCTGACCCTTGCTCCATTGATGGTCCGGTCGCCGTGATGGCGGTCTGGCACCCCGTTGGCACCGGGTTGCGCATCGCCGACAGGCGGTTGCAGGTGGCGTGCCTCGGCCAATGCCTGCAACCTGAACTCCTTCCTCTTCAAGATCCCCAGGTTGTCGATGTTCTGGACGATCATATCGAGCAATTTGCCATGAACCGGATCGGACTCCGTCCATTCGTCGATCTGCTCAATTCCGTTGATCACGGTCGCATGGTCCCTGCCACCGAGCAGCGCCCCGATGCTTTCCAGTGAACGACTCGTGGTTCGGCGGATGACCGTAGCGGCGAAGTATCTCGGGTGGATGATGTAGTTGTTCCGCCGCGGTCCGGTCAGCTCGTCGGCCGGCATCTGGAATATCGTCGAAACCAGGTTCAGAATCTCCATCGGTGCCGCCGATGTGCCGAGAGGCCGCAGCGGCCTTTGCACGCCGACAAAGCCGTTCAACAGATCCTTCTGTGCAAGCATCCTCATTGCCCTCCAGCGCGTCAGCACGTGCCGGCCATCGGGAACAGGCGGCGTAAGCAGCTTGGACAACTCGAGCACTCGCAGGGCCTCTCCGACGTCGCAGGCCAGATATCCCTGGTCGGCGGCATGTTTCATCAACTGAACGATGGCGCCCCATTGGACCCGGGGATTGCGGCCGAGACTCCACAACAATTGGGAGTTGGAGTCCGGACCGTCGTCTTCATCGCCGTGGCTGACGGCAAGCTTGCACAGCCATTTCTCGAACTCGTGCAGATGGGGGTTGAGGAATTCCGCGGGATGACTCACGCGGCTGTTGAACTTGCGCACGATCCGCGGACAATACCCGGTAACTCCATCGGTCGGACAGGTGTACACGATTCGGTTGACCTGGGGACAGATGACCCTGATGACCCGGTGAAGACTGAAAAGCGCAACACTTGCCCAGAGTGCGTCAACCGCATTGCTGGACACAAACCACATTGTCAGCCTGGGCTTGCCATGAAGGTGCAGGTCGGAATTCTCCTCCAGCACGATCCTGAAAGTCCGTCTCCAGGGACGCCGGCCAGCCTGGTCCGATGCCAGCCGATGAAGCCTTGCGGCCACGGCCACGTATTCGGGGTCTGTTACTGCCGGTACACCGGACTTTTCTGGATACTGATGACCATTCTTCATGACATCGACCTCTCTTGATCTCGTGGTTGATGATTAATTTGTGTCGGGCAAGGCAGAACCACCCGAAGCCCGATATCGGTGCTACGGGCAGGGCGGGCGCTCTCGAAGATCCGGCCACAGGAGCTCCGGTCGCTCGGCTGGCAGTCGCAATCTGCTACCGCCAGCACGTGACGAAATCGGAATCCTGGATGATGGGGCCTTGGACCTGAAACCGGCCCGACGGCAGAACCCGGACTCAATCGCTGCCGGATATCGGCGTGATGTTCAATTCCAGGTCTCCGGAATGGAAGATCGGGGAATGGCCGGATCCGTGACGCTCGCCACTCTGATCTTGTAATTTCGGCCATGCATCCATCTCCATTCACGATGTCTCATACATATGTCATACGAAAAAAGAACAAACAATGAATTCTATTTCGAAAGATGTGCAAAACTGCCTGAGTGTCACGAATTCGGCTGTTTCACCTTCAACCGCGACTGTCGTCAAACCCCACCATGTTGCGCTCAACCGGCACACCCGACACATGATCTGTTGTGACAACCCCCCGGCCATGAATCTTTCCGAATCTGCCCGAATTCGAAGAACTTCCACTACCGAACACCTCGAATTTGGCCAGATTTTTGCCCTTTGTTCTGCCCCCATTGGCCTGACGCGATTCGCCAAACAGGCCGCCCGGTTCAATTTCTGCCGAATCACTCGCCGAAGGCCCCGGCCCCGAAATTGCCCCGGCGTCATCCGACTCGACCTCGACGGTCAATCGGCCAGTTCCATCGCCGCCGCCTTGGATTCGAAAACGAAACTCCGGGCCTTTGCCGGACCTGACCAGCATCACTGCATCCAGATCGCCATCTTCGCTGACGCGGGCAGCAATATCGGTCGAAAACGCCGGCCAGGGCGGCACCGGCAACCCGGCAAGGTTGAAGAGTTTGCCCAGCAGGGTCTTCGCCAGGCGAGTATCGCCAAGCATCAACCTGAACTCATCCTGCCTCGCTGCCGCGCTGCCGGTTCCACCGGCGGATGAGGAGGTCAGGGCAAGATCAACCCGGCCAATGGAGGCAAAGGATCCGCCAGCTTCATTCCCGCCTAGGAATCGGTCGAGACCGCTGCCGGGCTTGCTGGCAAGGGAGACATCCCTGGCAACGAGGCTGGTCATGGCATTGAATTTCGGCTCGATGTCCACCCCGGCCCTTGCAGCATGAATCCGCAAGCCTTCCGGTATCGGCAGGACCGAACTTCCCAGTTCGGCAAAGAGGCCTGTCATGCCGACCCTGGCAGCTCCCGTCTTGCCGGCAAGCATTGCCAGTTCTTCGACATACGCGGCCATGCCACCGGCACGAAAGCTGACTGGGCCACCTCGAAGACCCGAGGACGGAAGCCCCCGAATCTCCACCGTGAACTCGCCTGTTGATACCGCAAGATCCTCGGCCAGACCCAAATGTGGTATCGACGCTGCTAGCATTGCCGCCAAAATCGTTCCGATGCTGGCCATCCGCAGATTGCCGCGAATTCGGTCGGATCCGGCCTTGGTCGCATCATGCATGCACATTCTCCCTCACTTCATTCTTCCCCGAGGGGGTGGATATGGCCCGCAAACCGGGAGCCTACGCAACATCGGTCATACCCGGGTCCGGGAACTGGGGTCGATACTCGGCGGCAGTTTCCATGGATGGCCCCGGGTCTGGCAGATTCCATTCGCGGGCGATCTCGGACACCCGCCGCGGATCCGGCGTGGGAAACCAGCGACTGGCTTTCGCCGATGCCCGGTACCGCCGATAGCGCCGGCCATATCCTGTCATCGTGTAGCGGGCGGTATGTCCGGTCAGGGCAGCGATCCTGGGTGGGCGCATGACCAGCCTTGCATGATCAATGAACGCATGGCGCATGCAGTGCAGTGTAATGGGGTCGGGCCGCTCGGGGACGACGTCCAGCGATGCCCGCCGCATTCGGTGATTACACTTTGCAATGAGGCGCTTGATTTGCCGCCGTGACAAATTCAGCTGGCCCAGGCGGGACACCCGCTCGATGCATGCAAGATCGTCATCGTCGATACCATCAAGCATCTGAACACGGAATTGTTGGCGCAAGGATGGCCGAGCGTTACGTGTCTTGGTAGTCCTGATCCGCAACATCCTGGCGGAGCGGTCATTGCCGGCAGCAGTCGCAGGATGCATCGGCGGTCCAGCCATGGGAGCTTCCTGCCCTGCAGGGGCATCTGACGGCACCCCTTCCGCATCTTCAATGGTGAATCGAAACAGTTCCGGTGTCCGCATGCCAGTCAGCCAGGCGGTCCTTGCCATCATCTGGCAAAGTTCGACCCGATTGATGATCCCGACCTGCTGAAGCAATTCGTCGGTGCCGCCGTCTTCCTGTCCGACCCGGTCTTCAATTTCTTGCAGCAATTCCCTAGGAATCGGTTTCCAATTGCACTTCGGTGGCGGAGGAACATTGCCAGCGGACCGGCAGCGGGAGATTCCTGCCAGGCGCATCGCCCGTTCATGTTCGCAGGACGGATCTCCTGTTTGACCAAGCGCCCGAATCAATTGGTCGAACAGCCCTCTTCCATGTTTTACCAATCGGCCTCTGGTGGAATTGTAAAGAAACCGGTGAAGGTAAACGATCTCGTCCCAGTTTGTGATCTTGAGCCAATCCCTGACCAGCACAGACCCGGCTGCGGCATCGGTCGGAATCGGGTCAGGCTCCCCCGCAGCGACATCCTTCCTGTCGCTGAGCAGGGAAGAACAGAAGTTCAGGAAGGCCGCCCGCTCCCTGCGGCCTCGATCCTTATGCAAAACAGCCGCCCGGATCGACAATTGTGTGGCGATCTCTGCGGTCGAGAATTCCGTTCCCAGCATCTGGCATCGCCTATGGGCCGTTCTCAGCACCCGATTCATGCATTCGAGCGGCAATCCGCCCAGAACAAATCCGCCGCCGGGACAAGACTCCCCTCGAGGCGGATGCGATTGACCATTTCCAGCCATCAGTTGTTCCTGATTCGTACAGTGACAAGAATGCGTGATGTTTGTGAAATTCCAGCTGGCAATGTGAACCCGTTCATCGAATGCTGTGGAAAATCGCGGCACCGGCTCGGCCTTCCGGGTCGAGCATCAACCTATCCACGATGAACCGCGGAATCCTTACCGAAACCTGCCCCCAGTTTCAGGAAGCAGGGTTAGTATCCCGGCGGATGCCAAGACAGGTGTGCCCATGCTCAACCATAGACCACTCAAGACATTGGCCGTGCTGTCGCTGATTTTAGCAGCATGCGCACCGAGCACCGAATCCCCGCCCTCCGGACCAGACCCGGTCGAGCTCAAGCTTGCCGAAGCACTCGCTGACACTGCTCGGGCAAACGCCGCTGTCGCGAAATTCGAGCAGTCGGCACTTCCCCCGGCAGAAGAGACCAAGACCCGAGGGTCGCAGGGAGAGTCACCGGAATTCGAAATCAACTGGACCGGCCCGCTCGTTCCGCTTCTGCATTCGCTCGCCAGCCATGGAGGATATTCGGTCGAGGCAGAAGGCGACCCACCTGCAAACCCGCCAGTCATTACGGTGACCGGCTTTCGAGGATCCCTTGCCGACGCAGTAGGAAAGATCAATCGCTCACTGTTCGGGATTGGCCGGGTCACGGTTGATCATGACCATTGGAAAATCAAGCTGACCCATGCGGAACAGACCGGGTAGAATGCTGCGCGCAGCATTCGGAGTGCTGGCGGTGGCACTGCTCGCGTCCGGATGCGATTCGGCACGGGAAACTCCGCAGTCGGGCGCAGCCGGTCCAATCGTCCTTGGCGGGCCAGATATTCCAATCGATTCGGAATTCAGTCCGGCCTCTCCCGATGCGTTGTTGTCCGATGCTGAAGACACTCATGGCAAAGGCAGGATGGATTCACGCCTGCAAGCTCAGCGTCAGGCAGCGATGCGTCATGGAAGCCAGGCTGGATATCGCCACCGTGCCCGGGAACTCGGCGAATTCCTCGGCAGGCATGGCGGCAAACTCTCGGTGGTATTCGACTTCAATCGCGTCGTGCGGCCGGCACCAGCCGGCACCGGCTACCTGTTGCCACCTGTTGTCCAAAGATCGGGGCCGGCATTTCGGTCGAGTGATGAGGGGCAGATGGTCTCCGTGGCTGACCGCTATTTCGAGATACTCGAGCCGGCCCGAATTGCACCTGTGGTGCCGAATTGGCGACAATATCTGCTGTTCTGGCCGCCGGATCCAGCTCACCTTCCTCCTGCCCTCGTGCCGCGCTCGGATACCGAACGGAAAAGGGTCAGAGACTGGATTGGTTCGGGTTGGTCAGCAGGAGCCGCTCAGGCCGAGGACGAACTCGCCAGACGGATGCGCCGTCTACAGCGTCATTATGAAGGCATGCTCGAATACCGGCGCCTGTTGGCCCTTGGCATGATCGACCAGGTCGACACCGAGACTGCCCGGTTCGGCATTACCGGCGAGTCCGGCATCATGCGAATCGGTGATCGCACGGTCCAAATTGCCAACGATCCTGACTTTCGGCGCGACCCGAAACACTGGCGCTCACTTCCTTCCATGTCCGGACCGGCAACACGGCATGAAGGAGCCGGTCGTGACCAGTAACTCCGGAAATTGCCGCTTGCCGGCAACGACAGCCGCACCGCAGGCGGTCGGCAGCCTGATTCTCGATGATGTGGACCGGACAGCAACCCTACCCTTTGCCGAACCGGATCGGTTCAACATTGCTGACTTTCGTCGGTTGCTTGTTGCGGCAACACTTGCCGGAACATCGGATATCACCATCCAGACCGATGCACGGCCACGGGTTGAGGTCCAAGGAAGGCTGTATCGCCTGGGTCGGCGACCCTGGACTGCCTTCGAAATCTCGACAATTCTGGGCGAGCTCAGCCACGCCCCCAATGCCGGGGCCGAGATTCTCGGCCGCCGGATCCTGGATTTTTCCTACGAAATTCCATTTGGTCCCGGTACGCGGCAACGCTTCAGGGTCAATGCCACCGGCATTCATGCCCGCGACGGTTTTGGCATCGAAATCACCATGCGGATCCTGCCGGCGAAAACGCCGAATATTCGCTTCGCCCGGCTGACCGCGCAAGAAATCGCTGCCATGTCGCCGCCAGGCGGCCTGGTGATCATCGCAGGTGCAACCGGCAGCGGGAAATCGGCAACCATGGCGGCCATAACCCGCCTTCATCTCGAATGCCGCGAGCGGCCGGTCAAGATAGTCGATATCCAGGCCCCCATCGAATACACTTACAGGGATGTCACATTCGGCAACGTCGGCCTGACCTCGACCATAGGGCAATCGGAGGTCGGCAGGCACATACCCGACTTTGCGTCCGGCGTGTGGTCTGCGTTGCGGCGCAAGCCGCACATCATCAATGTCGGTGAGGCCCGCGATCTGCCCACGATATCGGCGGCGCTGGAAGCGGCGATGACCGGTCATCTTGTGTACACCACAACGCATGCCGGGTCGGTCCATGACTGCATTCGGCGTCTGCTGGCGGTGTTTCCGGCCAACGAACGCGATCATCGCGCCAGCGACCTCGGTGTCAGCCTCCGCTTCATCATGGTGCAGCAACTAATCCAGCGCACCGGCAAGAACGGACGAATTCCCCTCCGGGAATGGCTGTCATTTTCGGGACAGGTGCGAGAGGCGCTCCTTGAGTCACCGCCTGCGAAATGGCCGGGCGTTGTCCACCGGATCATGACCGGCCGGAGGCAGGTTCCGGACGGGCTGCATCTCAGCTTGAGGAAGGCGGCGGCCGATCTCATCAGCCGGGGCATTCTCGACCCCGGCGAGGTCAGCCGGGCCACCGGATTGTCATTCAGCGAGGGATCGGGATAGCGAATGTACGGACAGACCAATTATTGGCGTGAAACGCAGCGGCCGGTCAGGTTCTTCTTCCTTGATGCCAGGATCGTCATTTTCATCGGGTTGGCGCTGATCCATGCCCGCTTGTGGACGCTGATCCTGTTGGTCGCTGCTGCGATCGTGATGCTTGTGCTGGAAAAAGGGGGAATCAATCCCGGGCAGCTGCCACGGCATGTACGCAGCTGGCTTGCCGGGCCGGTCTGCAGGGCGAGGCACCGGTCAGAATTGCGGAGGCCGGTTCCGCTCTTTGCCGATCGTTACTGGTGATCGGGGCCGCAGAGTCGCTGGCGTTGAACAAGATATCATCCTGCCAGGCTTGAATTCACATGCCACCTCCTTGGCTGGATGACCGGACATTCCCGGCTCGTGCCCGTAACTTCCCTATCAACAACAGGATACCGAGAACAACCCAACTCGGAAGGCTGACGGCGAGTGCAGCAAGCAGAATCCCTAGCGCGCCGAGTAGGCCTCCGATAGTTGCGTACTGCACGCTCGGAAGGAACAATATCACGAACAGTATCCAGGCGATCCACCGATATCCGACCCGATGGACAAACCAACACCCGAATGCCAGAAACAGCCCGGCAGGAACGGTCGGATAGAGTGAGATCAATGCTTGCATGTCTGGCATGTCGGGGCCGAACCTGACCGCACTCAACATCATGATTCCGGCAGGAAGCCAGAGAGAGGCAGCGAGAAGGAACCGCAGGCCAGGACGTCTTGATGTCATGTCCAGTCTCCGGGCAACAGTGCCTGCAAGATGGAGCAATGGCACAATCACCCCGGATCGTCCAATCAACTATTTTTCAATCCACTACTTCGGTCACCGGCCAATTTCCGCCGATGCCCGCCTTCTATTGTCCGCTGAAGATTTCACGCCGACGTCTGACAGCATTCAGCGTCCGATCGCCAACTGGGACCCGAACATGATGCCGAGCAACGCCGCATCAATCGGGTCGGTCAGCGTATCATCCGGTTTTCCGGTTTGGGACGCGGCTTCCTTGGCAAAACGCATGGCGCAATGCACCGCATCGTGCGGATCAAACGGATATGCTTGCAGCCGCCTCTCCAGTTCTTCTACGTCAATCAGGGATTGTCCGATTGCCTCTAGCGATTCGATGAACTCGGTATCGACCGACTGGTCCAGGCCCGGCGCACAGTCGGTGGGCCCGCGGACAACCAGGAACTTGTTCATGGAAATCCAGGATGACCAGTCGTCGCCGACATGAAACACCCGGGACTTGACCAGCCGGGATTCCATCAGGAAATAGAATTCTCCTTCACGGAGTTTCTGAAGATCGCTGATCCGGACCCGCTCGCGCTCGGCGAAGGTGACATCCGGACGCTCGACCCATCCAGCGCCGGAAAGACCCGTACGCCTCACGCCCCCGGAGGCGACCGCAACCGTGTGCCTGTCAAACTTTTGCTGCAGGAATTTCCAGGTGCGCTGGGCGTCCTCGGTGGCACCGGCACCGGTCAGTCTGGCATTTGCGGCGACGGTTTCGGCAATTTGCGGCGACACCGACTGCATTGACGCCATATCCTGGCCAGCAATGATGATCATGAATCCAAGCGAGCGGGCCTGGGCCATCATCGTGTCAATGCCCTTGATCATGTAGTATCCGGCTTCATCCAGGATCACGATAAACGGAGAATCCGACCTGGTCGGGCGGGAATCGACCAGGGATTGCTTACTGCCCTCGAGCGCCGAGCCTGCCGCCCTTCCCATCATGATCTTCAGCATCGACACTACGATCCGGCCGCAATTGCGCATCTCCGCCGGGGCCTTCTGCAATGCCGGCAGCAATACCACCAGGATGCGCCGGTTCAGAACGATGTCCTCCATGTCGACCTCGCCGAAAGGTGTCCGGAAGAGATGCCCGAAATCATCGGCCAGTGAGCCGAGCGGCCTGGTCAGTTGCATGGCAAGGAAACCGTACTGCTCGACCGCCTTGCCCTCCTGTGGATCGCCATTCAGGGCTGCCTTCAGGTCAAAACCCGGTAGCGACTCGAAGAACCCCTTTAGGGCCAGGCGCGACCTGTTGGAGAATTCGCCGTGCAAGGCCCTGAGATAGAGTTCGATCATGCCGCCGCGCGATCTCATGTCTTTCCAGGCTGCTTCCGGCACCTCGGACACATCGCTGATCTCCCTGCCTTCGAGGAACTCCTTGGGAATACCGATTCCCAGCGGCAGGAAGTCCCTGATCGACTGGACATCAAGCAGGACATCACCGGCGTCACGCATCTCGCACAACGCCTTCATGGTCGATGTCACCAGTGACATGGCCCGGCCTTTCCACATGTCGCCGGCGTTTCCGGACTCGCTCATCAGCGACACGATTAGGTTCATCAACTGGTCAGCCGAGCCCCGCGAAAACGGGTTGAGCGTATTGGACTGGATGTCCGGCCCGCCCGCCGGATCGTCGGGATGAACGCCGCTATCGGTAAAGTTGAGGATCCGGTAGTCATCCTGGCGCCCGAAACGTGTTACCAGCGACCACACCCTGGCGTGGAACTCACCGGTTCCTTTGCCATCAACGAACATGAAACCGGATCCCCACATCATTGATTGCGAGGCGATGCCAAGCAACAATTCGGTATTGTGGGTGACGATGTAGTTCTCGGCGACAAACAACCCGTCCGGCGCATCGGTCCGTATGCAGGTCATCTCGGCTTCCAGCGGGCTATTCCGCTCATGGCCGCCGCCTTCCTTCCAAGTTGGCTCTACCGCCTCGGCGCACGACGGAAAGACCTCGGCACCGACAATCTCGATTCCCGGCAACGATTCCTTCTGGCTCGAGGTTGCCTCTCCAAACACCTTGTTTTGGCCAGGAAACCGGACCAGTGCGAATTGCCGTCCGTCGGCCACAACCTGCATGGCGGTCCCACCAACAGACCAAGCCAACTGCCGCAACTGGTAGCCGTCTGTCTCGTCAAGAAGGGGAATTTCAAGCATGTTGCCAATGCTTCGAATGCCATGCCGGCGGTGGCGCTCATGCAGCATTTGGCAAAACCAGCGCCGCCGGTGCACGGCTGCACCGGCATGAGCTGCGGTGAAGGACAATGCGCCCAAACCGTCTCCTCCGGCCCGTACGGCATGTCGACTGGTCATTTCGGGACCGGTTGCAAACCCGGTAATGTCTCTGACTGCCGGCAGGTGAAGCTGCACCCTGCCCTGCACTCCGGTCGGCGATGCCTCCAACATGATAGCGATATCGACTGCGCTCATAAGCCGGGGCAAACTTCCGGCAACCCGGACCGGCCAGAGGTGGTCACGTGAGCAGTCAATAAACCTGCCATCGGCGAATTCCATGCGGACGACCGGCATCCTCCCCTGGGGATGGATTGACAGCACTGTCGCCACGCCGCCGCAGGGTCGGACGACCCGGTCGCCCGGCCGCAAGTCGCCATTCTGCCGCCAGCCCTTCGGGGTCAGAACCAGGGCATCATTCGTGAGCGCCTTGCCGGCACCGGTGGTTCCCAGGATTAGTGCATGGCGGCGGGCATCACTGTCAGTGATCCACAATTCCTCGTTGCTTGAATGATCATTGCCAAGAAACAGCAATCCCTCACCCTTGCGAAAACGTCGTCCACTTCCCGGGAAGGGATTGGAGTAATCCGTCATCCTGCCTGCTGTCGGCAGCCGAAAGGGCAGCCTGTATCGCCGTGTCGTCTGCCACAGGGCAACCGCTCCGCAGGCTGGCACTGCCACCAACCATCCGGCCGGCACCAGGATCATGGCCATGAGTGAAAGTACCAGCATGACTACGAAGGTGGCGGGCTGCGCGAGAAGCCAGGTCAAACTGCCCGCATTCTCCGCCTGAATGCGGCGCTGCTGAACCTCGCCGTCAGAAGGGGATGGCCCGGACTCCCCGGTGACCCTGGTCATACGAGGTTCGACGATGGCTTGGGACCAGCCAGGAATTCGACCATTCTCGCAGCCAGGATGGAGTCGTGAACAGTCATCAAGGCTGCAAATTCGCCGTTGTGCCGTCGGTCATGATGCCAAGAATTGCCGACAGAACGACGGCATTCCTCGATTCCTGTTCCAGCCGATGGAGGGAGATGCGGGCATTGATGGACTGAAGGTCGATCAGGTCCTGAAGAAGTGCCGCCTCCGTCTTGGTATACCGCAATTCCAGCGCATTCTGTGTCGGCGCAAAATACGCCGTGGCACGGATGTCGAGTGCTTGCAATTCACTGATCACCTCTGGAATCTCGTCGGAATACCGGGACCGGGCGGCGATGGTCCGATAGGGGTCGGAAAGATGGACGGGCGTGGCCAATTCCAGCCGTAAGGTCAGCGCTGCAATGGCAGCGCGATTCCTGGCACTGGCGACTTGCCGACGGACCGCTTCTGCAAGCCCTGCCGGGGAGGTGAGATCATCCTCGCTGAGAGGTCGGGGCGGAAATGGATCGACCGTGTTTGCAATCAGCCGTGTCAACGCCTGCCGATACCGGGCATCATCAGTCGGCAGGGTGGTCCTGTCGAGCGCAAATTCCCAGTCGGTCGTGGCGTCGGCCGCCTCTCCGGCCTCGCTGAGCCGAGATCGCTCATCGGCAAGCCAGGCGGCCATCTTGACGCCATTTTCCCTGACTGGGGCCGCACGACCCGCCGACCAATCCATTGCGGAGCCCACAACACCATCCATACCGGGCAGGGCATTCTTCGGTGGTAGCTCGGCGGCAGCCGCAGCGTCCATCAGTAGGCAGTAATCGGGGTTCGGGTCATGCCTGCCGCTTTCAGCCTCGGCCCGAATGATGGCCCTGGCCATCTTCGCCCGATTCTGTGCCTCTCCATCGGCGATGCGGCGATTGGCTTCGACCTGTCGGTCAAGGTAATTGCTGTTCTGCTTCGTCTGGCTTCTCAACGCGTCAACGATTTGGCGGGCAGCTTCCGTGGTCTCTTCTGTGACGTGGGAGCGGGTCTCGCGGTGATAGCCGTTGATCGTGCTGCATCGGCATCCGGCGGCAAATTGCGCCTGGCTGGCTGTCGGCGGCGTAATGCTGGCAAGGAACCCGCCCAGCATCAGGGCCGCTTGTGTGCCGATCAATATCTTCCTGCCCCGCATGGTCAATTTCCGTCCCCGTAGAGGAGGTTCCAGATGTTTTCGATCGGGTCGCGGCTTCCGCCGGTGTTCTGCCGCTTGTTCCTTTCTTCCGAATTTGGCCGTCGATGATCCGGCCGCTGAAGCCCGAGCTGGTCGGACGGTTGAATCTCAGGTGCCGGGTCTGGTCTTTGTTGATCTTTACTTGTTGTTCGAGAACTGATCTGGCCAATAAAGTCAGGGGGCAGCCCCTGTTTCAGCAATTTCATCGGCTGCGTGAGCGGGTTGGTCATTTCATTCCAACGCCGCCGGGCAAATCGGCAAAACCGCCGGGTGTCTCCTGCCTGGTTCAGGACACCATCTAGCGAGCCAGAGAAGATCTGAGAGAGTGGGCCAACCGGCGCAAAAACGTCAATGTTGATGTCCATCAACCCGTCAAGACATCCGAGTTCGCCGATCGGTGCCGGCGGTTCAATCGAGGATTCGGCCCTGCGGACTGACAATTCGATCTTTTGCCTGGTAGCGGCAGCCAAACGGTCACGAGATTCTTCGCTGCAATCCTCGATCATCATGTCGTGGATCCATTCAGCACTCGCGGGAGTGATGCCGATTGCCAGGATCATGGCCAGCATTGCCAATCTCGGGGTCATGAGGGATTCCGTTTTCACGATGTTGCGATCGCATCAGACAGTCGGTTCGTGAAATTCGAAAGCGGTCGTGCCTCACCAATCGCCGACGACGACGATTTTCGGAAATGTCGATGTTGAAAACCTCACCGCCCGAAACTATTCCTGCACTCGGCCAGCTCTGCTGCCGCCGAGGAGACATGGAGTAACAGCCTGCATGATGAAGGGGGCGAAGCCGACAGTCAGTTGCTCAACTGAGTCTGATAAAGCAGGGAATATAGGCCGCCGCGACTGACCAGTTGACCGTGAGTTCCAGACTCGACAATCTCGCCGTTGTCGATCACGAGAATCTTGTCGGCATCCTTTACCGTTGCCAACCGATGGGCAATCACCAGTATGGTCCTGTCCTGGCACAGCGTGGTTATTGCCTCTTGAATCAGAACTTCTGACCGTGAATCCAGCGATGATGTGGGCTCGTCGAGTAACAGGATTGGCGCATCTTTGAGAAGTGCCCGTGCTATCGCTACCCGCTGCCGTTGTCCGCCGGACAGATTCGAGCCGCGGGGTCCGCAAGATGAATCGTAACCATCTGCCAGTTGTTCGGCGAATTCGTCAACGCGGGCCGCCCGCGCCGCGCCTTCCAACTGCTTCCCGTCAGCCTTCAAGTTGCCCAACAGGATGTTGTCCCGAATTGACTCGTCAAATATCCCGGAATCCTGGGCCACGACCGAGATCATTTGCCGCAGGGTTCGGGAGTCAAACTCACTGATGTCCGTGCCGCCAATCATGATGCGGCCCTTGTCGGGATCCAGCATGCGGGTCAGCAGGTTGAATGTGGTGGTCTTGCCGGCCCCGGAGCGGCCAACTAGCGCCGTTGTCTTCCCGGCTTCGGCGGTAAATGACAGTCCGGAGACCGCTGCCCCGCCTTCGAAGTCAAAACTAACATCCTGGAACTCGATCCCGTGATGGGCAACCTCTGCGGTTCGAGTGATCTTGTCCTTCGACTCGATCCGCGGACGCATTTCCAACACCAGCTTGACCCGGCTAATTGCGACATTCATGACCTGCCAGGACGTTACCAGCCCCCCAAGCCGCTTTACCGGGTCGAACAGCAGCACAACGGCGGTAAAAAAGCTCATGAATTCGCCAAGTGTCCTGCGGCCGCTGATGACATCGTCACCTGCTATGATCATCACCGCCAGAAATCCGAACCCGGCGATGATGTCGATCATCATTGGCAAGGCCGCGATCCCGGCCTCGATCCGCACCGTAAGGCTCAGGGCCTTGCGACCCGCCTTCCGGAACCGCTCAAACTGCAACTGGTCTATTCCGAACAGCTTGATGGTCCGGATACCGTGAAAGATCTCGTCGAGGCGGATGACAATCCCCGCCTGAATGGCAGCCGCATTTTGCGAGATTGTTTTCAGCGCTTTTCGCAGAAATATCGCAGGCAGGCCGATGACTGGAACGCCAAAAAGGGCCACTAGCGTCCATTGCCAGTCGATCAGGAGCGCGGCGACAAACAGTGATATGACCGCAATCGAATCCCTTACACAGGGTGCAAGCATACCGGACCATGCCGACAATATCGCCTGTGCATCGCCGCCGATCCGGGAGATCAGCTCGCCTGGTGGATTGGTCTCGAAAAACAACGGATCCAACATCAGAACATGCCGCATCACCGTGTTTTGAAGATCATATTTCATGCGCGCGCCGATCGAAACCATGATCAGTCGCTGCAGGAAGCCCGAAATACCCCTAATGGAAAACACCAACAACACACCGCCTCCGACCAGAAGCAACTTGCCATCATCACCAGGGCCGAGAACATCGTCGAACACGAACTGGATCATGTAGCTGAGAAGCCCGAGCGTCGCCCCTTGGATCGCCATGAACAAGAAAGCCACCGCGATCTTCGGCGTGTGCCGCTTCATGAAACTGTGCCAGAGCCAGCCCACCAGTTCGGCAGATTTCCGTGATCGATCAACAAGCCGATGATTCAAATGACACCACCGTCAATTGGCTGGGACATAATGGCACTTCGTGTGTACCGGATTGACAGAATCCGGGACCAACACATCACCGTCCGCCGGTTTTCGCAGACCTGCGACAGCTACACAAGCCTCGGAACTCCACCTCAATTCGGCCAGCACATTCCGGTTGTCAGAGACCGCGGGCTCGTTACTTTGACAAGGTTCGCTTGATTGCATCCTGCCAGCGAGAGTAGCGAAGTTGCCGGTCCTGGTCAGATATGGTCGGCTCAAACCGGTTTTCCAGGCGCCAGTTCCTGGCAAATTCAACCGGCGACGGACAGATCCCTTGCCTCATCCCGGCCAGATATGCAGCTCCGAATGCCGTGGTTTCGGTGATTGAGGGCCGGTCCACCGGAGAGCCGAGCTGATCGGCAATCGCCTGCATTGTCCAGTCGCTCGCCGTCATGCCGCCATCGACCCGCAGAATTGTTTGCCCGGCATCAGGCATATCCGCTCGCATGGCCTCCACCAGATCCCGGGTCTGGAAAGCCACGCTCTCAAGGGCGGCACGGGCAAATTCGGCCGGGCCACTGTTCCGGTTGAGACCGAAGACTGCCCCCCGGCAATCTGCATCCCAATAGGGTGCGCCGAGGCCGGTAAAGGCCGGAACCAGGCAAAGTTCCTGTTCGGGGTCAGCCGCTTTGGCAAGACTGTCGACTTCACCTGCCGCAGAGATAAATTGCATGCCATCCCGCAACCACTGGACCACCGCACCGGCGATGAAAATCGATCCCTCGAGCGCATAAGTGGTCCTGCCATCCATCCGGTAGGCAATGGTGGTCAGCAATCTGTTTCGGGACACGACTGGCCGTTCTCCCGTGTTCATGAGGGCAAAACACCCGGTACCGTAAGTCGCCTTCAACATGCCCTTCCGAAAACAAGCCTGACCAACGGTTGCTGCCTGTTGATCACCTGCAACGCCTGAAATCGGGATCTCCTCGCCAAGAATGGCAGGGTCGGATGAACCGAAATCATCGGCGCAGTCCAGCACCTCCGGCATCATACTGCGGGGAACGCGGAAGAGATCGAGAAGATCATCATCCCAATCGCCGGTCCGGATATTGAACAGCATGGTCCTCGATGCATTGGTAATGTCAGTGACGTGTCGCCTTCCGCCGGTCAACCTCCAGATCAGAAAACTATCGACCGTTCCGAAAAGCAAATTGCCGGACTTGGCCCGGCTCCGAGCTCCCTCGATGTTGTCGAGTATCCACTTCAGTTTCGACGATGAAAAATACGGATCTAGCAGCAAGCCGGTCCGCTTGGTCACCATTTCCTCCACACCATCATCCTTCAGTTGCTGACACAGCTCCGATGTGCGCCGATCCTGCCAGACCAAGGCATTGCAAACCGGACGTCCGGTCTGTCGATCCCACACCAGCACCGTCTCCCGCTGATTGGTGATGCCGATCGCGGCAATGCTCCCGCAATCTGCCGACGACATGACCTGCTGGCAGGTGTCGACAGTTGACGCCCAGATATCTTCGGGATCATGCTCAACCCAACCGCTTCGCGGGAAATGCTGCGCGAATTCCTGCTGCCTAACCGCCTGTGGTTCTAGATTCTGATTGTACAGAATACACCGGCTGGATGTCGTGCCCTGGTCAATCGCCAGAATGCCAGTCATCATTTCCTCCCATCCGCCAGAGGCCTCGCACGGACACCCACCTGGGATTTGCAGATCAACTTGCTTGCGGCAAATGAAACCCGGTCGTTAACCAAATGCCGAGCACAATCAAATCTCCCGCGAATTTTCGAGGCGCAAATGTAGGACCGGAACATCCGAGGCCCAGAGCCTGGCACCCGAGTGCAACTACCAGATAAGTGAATCATCTGCCCCTGAGACCGAGCGAAAATTTAACAGTGTCGACAAGCAGAGACCTGCATGGCCGGAAGCAGATTCTCGTCCACTGCACGTCTCAATGCCTCGATTTGTCTGCTGTCCGCCAATATGTCCAAACCCAAGCAACAAGACACGAAAGGACACGTGTCGGGATGGGTGCCGCCACGTATCACGAGATTTCTTCCGTTCCGCGCCTTCGTCGTCCACAGCATAGGTCGATTGGTCGTATCCGGTCATGCTCCCGAAAGTCCCTCTGTAGATGAACAACGCCCAAGGAAAAATTGAGAACAGCACGCCAATCGCCCTGCCGTACCCAGAACTGTTTTTACGGTCCGTACAAATTCAGAGCATACTCCCAGAAGCTGTTCCTGACCGCGGGTTGAGCCGTCCTTCCCTTACGATGGATATGTATTCCGATATGCCTAGGATCATCAAGAAAGAACCGGTATTCCCTGTCCTCAAACAAGTATTCGGTTTTTTTTCCATTCCAGTAATAGAAACTCGTTCTTGGACGTGCCAGCCGGTAGCAATCATGACGTCTAGCCAAACGTGTAAACGCGTCGTTACCGTAGACTGTCAGACCTAGATCTGCCGCCGAATATTCAATTCCAAACAGATCGTAGAGAAATGGCTTCAATTTTCCGCGGCGAAATCCAAGCCAGTCTGGCACAAGGTCGGGTGACTTGTTCAAGTATGCCATGTAATCGAGACACATCGGATGTGCGGCAGGAACATAGAACACAGGGGAACCAATCCGGTAGGAGTTTTCCTTGGCAAAAAATACCTCCTGCGTGTTGTACTCGAACTGACGAAACAGGAAAATGTCCGTGTCCAGCCACAATCCGAGCCCCAAGTCCTGACACTTCACTCGAAACAGATCCGAGAAGTTTGGCACTGGCTGGCATGAGATACGATCCTTCCTGTGGATCGGGGTCAATTTTTCGATCAGCTTGAGGGGCAGCACCGCTTCACCATCCAGAACATTCACGCCTAGAGGAACATTTGGAACATCGCCATAGGCAAACAGCGTTACGTCCATTCCCTTGTCGACCATCGATGACAGGCAAACCACGTCAACGAGCCGGAGCATTCCTTCAATCCACAACGTGCAAATTCTGCGGGAAGGTTCGGTCTCACAAGATTTCTTCATGGAGGCATCATATGATGTCTGGAGGAGGCAATTCAACAATTGGAAGCAGACAATCAGTCAATCGTGGTCACAACATCGATTCCTGATATTGTCCGATTTAGGCAATGATGGGATGTGGAGCGGAGGAAACAATCAAGATGGCAGATTGCGTCAATCAGGATGGCAGCGTTATGAAGAACGGCAATCAGACACTTGGCACCAAAGGATTTCCCAAGGAAACGACGCACCCAAACGAAGCGGCGGCTGCCATCCTTCCGTATGGCAGCAGACTCGGGATCAGGCCGGGCAAGCTGAGGCTGAATGAACTCAACTGGCCATTGGGCCAACCGCAGCGGTTTAAGGGAAGAAACCTTAAAGACTTGGACTCAAGTGATCACCTGATTCTCTACCCGCGGCGCCAGCACTACTTCGACCACTTTTTCGGTTGCTCCGCGAAGGTGTCAATAATGTTGGTTGAGCCCTGTGCCATTCACAGCCATCATGTCAAGCTGCTCAAACGTTTTCATTGGCGTTTCTTCAGGGTGTTGACCGTCGTTCAGCAATTGCTGGAGATCATCCCCAATGGAGTCTTTTTTCCTTTTGGCTCAACATGGGTACCTGACTGGCAAACGACTGATGTAACCAAGACCCGCATGGTATCGAGCATTGCATCTGATAAACGATCCCTTCCTGGTCATCTTCGCCGACATGACATCGCGGCATGGGTTCGGGCAGAAAATCTTGATGTCGACCTGATAGGTCGCGGCTACAGACCGTTTGACAGAAAATCGGATGGACTCGCACCCTACCGGTTCTCAGTCATTATAGAAAACTCCATTGAACCAAACTATTTTACGGAAAAACTTATCGATTCCATCCTGTGTGAGACAATTCCAATTTACTTGGGTTGCCCTAATATAGGTCAATTTCTGGATACACGGGCCATGATCATTTGCCAGAATACAGATGATATTCGGCGTGCAGTGCTTACATTGTCGATCGAACAATACCTTGAGAAGCTGCCATTCCTTCGTGCCATCAAGGACAAGGCTGCGCAGTTTGGCGAGCACGAGACTAGGGCAGCAAGAATTGTGCTGGATGCTGGCCGGCTGCCAAACAAAACATGAAGCCAATGAGCCGCGGAAGTGAACCTGTTTTTTTGAGTGGGCAGCCCCAAATGAATTTCCACCTCAGCAGGTGGCAGATTTATTGGCACGAGATAGAAGATCGCGGTAGGGAACCGGGTTGCCCCGGTCCCCCCGCACAGATCCGTTATTCTGGATTCTGGATTATTCTGGATCCCGCCTGATTGATGCGCCTAAGCGGCACTTGCGAGCGGATTTTCCGGAATAATAGTCGCAATATGCATGCTCTGGTCGGCACTTCTGCCGACGCTTGCAACGGAGAATGCAAATGTCATCAATTTTGTTTGTTCCCCAATGTGGGGAATCATCGGGGGCACATGGCCCCCTCGCGCCGCACCTGGACGGTTTCGACTCCTGGCTCGCAGACCAAGGGTATGCGGCGAGCACGCGGCAAGCCAAGCTGCGCCTGGTGCGCGCGTTCAACATCTGGCTTGAGGAACGGCAACTTGATCTTCCGGACGCGACGCTGGTTGATGCGTGGTTCGGCGAGCCCGGAGAGCGGCCTCACGGTGCGCCAGCTACAGGGCGTCAGTTGCTGGTTTGGCTGCGTGCAATCCACTGTCTCACTCCCGAAGAGGCCGGTCAGAAGAGCCATGTCTGTCCGGCCGCGCAGATCGAAAGCCGGTATGAGAGATTCTTGCATGACGACCGGGGATTGAGCCCTGTTACCATCAAGGATCGTCTCCGGGTCGTACACGCCTTTCTCGGTGACCGGTTTCCGACACACGCCCTCGACCTCGGAGCGCTGACTCTCGATGATGTCAAGGAGTTCATCTGCCGTTCCTGCAAGAAGGTCAGCCCGGGGCGGGCGAAGGTCGTGGTCTGCGCCTTGCGGTGTTTTCTCCGCTATCTTTACCAGCGTGGAGACATTGCCACGGATATCGCTGGCGCCATACCCGGGGTTCCCAACTGGCGCCTCTCCGGCCTGCCAAAGGCCCTTGCACCGAACGAAGTCGACGCGCTCCTGGAGAGTTGTGACCGCGGAACCGCGGTTGGGCGGCGCGACCTCGCAATCTTGTTGCTCTTGGCTAGGCTGGGCCTGCGGGCTTGCGAAATTGTCCGATTGACGCTCGATGACGTGGACTGGACCAGAGGTGTCGCCACGGTTACCGGCAAGGGCAACCACCGCGATCTCATGCCGCTGCCGTGCGAGGTCGGTCAGGCTGTCGCTGCCTATTTGCTGGACGGTCGGCCTGCCGCCCGTGCGACACGCCGGTTGTTCGTCGGCAAGATGGCTCCGCATCGTGGCTTCGCCTCTTCCACGGCGGTTGGCGGCATTGTCCGACGTGCCATGGCGCGGGCCGGGATCAAGCGGTCCACCCGAGGTGCCGCCCATTCGCTGCGGCACTCACTGGCGACCGGAATGCTTCGCAACGGCGCCTCGCTTGGGGATATCGGACAACTCCTGCGACACAACCACCCCGACAGTACCCGATTGTATTGTAAGGTCGATATCGAATCCTTGCGCAGTTTGGCGCCGGCATGGCCCGGAGCAACGTCATGAAGACCCTGCAGGTATTGCTTGACGACTACCTCACGATGCGCCGCATGCTGGGAACGAAGCTGGAGGAGAGCGAACGGCTCCTGCATCAATTCGTCAGCTTTCTTGCCCAACACGGGGCAAAGCACATCACCACGGAACTGGCCCTCGAATGGGCGACCCTGCCGCGAGAGGCCCGACCTCCCTACCGGGCCCGTCGCCTTGCGGCAGTCCGACATTTGGCTCGCTACGCCAGCGCCGTCGATCCAGACCACCAGGTTCCGCCCGAGGGTCTTCTACCCTACGGCAGCAGCCGTCGCAGCCCACATATCTACAGTGACGAGGAAGTCACCGCGCTTATCGACGCCGCACATGGCCTGTCCGGACAAGTCAGGCCTCTGACTTACGCAACGATCTTGGGCCTGATATCGGTGACCGGCATGCGTAGCGGCGAGGTCGTGGGCCTTGACCGTGACGATGTCGAACAAGGTGTCATTGCGATCCGGAACACCAAGTTCGGCAAGTCGCGACTCGTTGCCTGCCACCACACGACCTGTCAGGCGCTTGAAGTCTATGCTGCACACCGCGATGGGCATTGGCCGCATCCACGGTCCAGGGCATTCTTCCTGAGCGAACAGGGCAAGCGGATCAGCGCCTATACCTTGCGGGAGACGTTCGCAAAGCTGTGCCGCGTCACCGGGTTGCGTGAACACGGTGCGCTTCGTGGTCCCCGACTCCATGACCTGCGACATGGATTCGCCATAAGGGTTCTGATGCGTTGGTATCGTGAAGGCGATGATGTTGCGCAACGGATTCCATACCTCTCAACCTGGCTCGGACATGTCAGTATCGGCAGTACGTACTGGTATCTGACTGCGGTTCCCGAGCTCATGGAAGTGGCTGCCCGGCATGTCGATCATGTGGCGGCGGGAGAGCAGTCATGAATGCGGCTGCAGATTTTCCCGAGCATCTCAGCTCGTTCTTCGCCCAATATCTCATGCAACGTGATGTCAGCCCTCATACAGTGGCAAGTTATCGGGACACCTTCCGCCTTCTGGTCATGTACGCCCATGGTGTGCTCGGGAAACCACCGCAGGAATTGTGCTTCAACGATCTCGACACGGACTTCCTCGCGGGGTTTTTCGAACATCTCGAAAGCCGTCGCGGCAATGGTGCTCGCACCCGCAACGCACGTCTGGCCGCAATCCGGTCGCTTTCCCGGTTCATTGCGATGCGCGAACCGCGCCATGCGGCGCTCGCTCAGCAGATTCTGGCCATGCCATGCAAGCGTACCGTGCGACGACCGGTTGACTATCTCGACAGGGACGAGGCCGAGGCGTTATTGCAGGCACCCGATCAGAACACGGGGATCGGACGACGCGACTATACGCTGCTGCTTGTCGCCTTGCAGACAGGATTGCGGGCCTCGGAACTGATCACGCTGCCTTGCGAGAACGTTCACAACGGGACGGGAGCCCATCTCCGGTGTCATGGCAAAGGTCGTAAGGACCGCGTTGTCCCCTTGCGGCGGGATTCCGTGGCCGCCTTGCGCGCATGGATCGAAGAGCGACGCGGCGGGCCGGACGAACCCGTCTTCGCAAATCAGCGAGGCAGGCCACTGACGCACGACAGTCTCAATTACCTTCTGGCGAAAAACCTGGCTGTGGCGCGCATGACATGTCCCTCGCTCCGACAAAAGCGGGTGAGCCCGCATTCGCTTCGACACACCTGCGCCATGACGCTGCTGCAGAGCGGGGTCGACCAGGCAACGATCGCCTTGTGGCTTGGCCATGAATCCGTCGCGACAACCTACATCTACTTGCACGCCGATCTCAAACTCAAGGAGAAGGCAATGGCCAAAACCACGCCGCTGGGAAAACTGGTCCAAAGGTATCAACCCGAAGACAAGGTTCTCAAATTCCTGAACGGTCTCTGATTATTCCGGAAAATCCGCTCGCAAGTGCCGTTTAGGCGCATCAATCAGGCGGGATCCAGAATAATCCAGAATCCAGAATAACGGATCTTATTCCGTCTTCGGAATAAGATCCGGACCTGCGCGCTAACGCATCCGGCTCCTGCCTTGGGTGTTGACGGCAAGGCGCTGGGCCGGCCACGGGTGACGGATGGTGGGTTTTGGCCAGAGGAAGCCGATGAGGCGATCCAGTGCTGACCATTGATAGCGATCCTTCTGCGAGCGCCTGCGCAGGGTGCGCAGGAACATGTGTCTGACCGCGCGTACGAATGCCTTGAGAGCACGCGATGTGCCGGGGACGGCGTAGTAGTTCAGCCATCCATTGATGACCCTTCCGAGCCATCGGGCCGTGTCGTGCGTGCTCCAGTGCATTCGCCTCCGGAGCTCCTCCTTGATCCGTCTGAGGGTGCGTCTCACCCGATCTCGTGCTGGTTTGCGCCCGACCCGGAACTTCCCTTTCAGGGTCTTGGCGCAAAAGTGCGTCATGCCCAAATAGTCGAAGGTCTCCGGTTTGCCCTGCCCCCGGCTCTTTCGGTCCACTCTTGCGAACCGTCCGAACTCGATGAGCCGGGTCTTATCGGGGTGCATCTCCAGCCCGAACCTGGCCAGCCTTTCCCTCAGATCGTCCATGAAGCTCTCTGCTTCCCACCGGTGTTGGAAGCCGACGACGAAGTCATCCGCGTAGCGAACAACGATCATGTCGCCTTTGCTCTTCCGTCTGCGCCATGATCTGTGCACCCAGAGGTCAAACACGTAATGCAGGTAGACATTGGCCAGGACAGGCGAGACAATCGCCCCCTGCGGCGTGCCCCTGCCCGCGTCCGTCCAGTCTGTGCCTTCCATGACGCCAGCGTTCAACCATTTGGTGATGAGGCGGACAAGGCGCGTATCTCCGATGCGATGTTCCAGGATCCGGACAAGCCAGCCCCTGTTCACGTTATCGAAGAATGCGCGGATATCCGCGTCAAGAATCCAACTGATCTTGCGCTGCTCAATTCCAACCGTGAGCGCGCCGGGCGCACCCTGCGCCCCGCGTCCCGGTCGAAACCCGTAGCTGAACCCGAGAAACTCCGTCTCGTAGATCGGCACCAGAATCGTGTCCGCCACCGCCTTCTGGACGATCTTGTCTTCCAGTGAGGCGATGCCGAGCGGCCCGTCTCCGCCGTCCGGCTTGGGTATCTCGACCCGCCGGACCGGCGGCGCACGATACGCTCCCCTGTGTATGCGGGCATGAAGGTCGACCAGACGGTCTCCCAGACCTTCCGCATACATGTCCCACGTCACGCCATCCACACCGGCGGCAGCGTCACGCTTGAGCGCGTGGAACGCTTCTTCCAGCACGGGCACCGTGATGTGGTGCAGGAGCGAGGTCAGACGCTCATCCGGGTTTCTCTTTGCAGCTTGCCGTATCCGGTCGGCCGCATGTGACACGCTTGCCCGCTTCTGCGCGCGGCGCGTGTTTTGGCTTTCCGGATTTCCCTCGGCCCCGGCCCTTGGCTCCACCTGCTCCGCCGGGCGTGGCCGCCCCTTGTTCGCAGGCTTCACGGCTACTATGGCCGGGTCTGACTTCTCCAGACCTTTCGTCATTGGCTTCGGGTCTCCCCTCCTTTCCGTTGCGGCCCCGCACGACTGCGGGGCGGCCTGGAGACCTCCCAGGTCCCGGTGACGTGCTTCTGCATGTGCCATGGTTCTTCGACCCCGGGATGCCTTCTTCCGCCTCACCAATTCGGCTTGGAAGTGCTGCCTTCAACCACTTGAACAGTCTCGGCGCATCCGATTGGACAGTTTCGAGGCTCAATCGCCCGGCCCACGCATGCCGCTGCCGACGCTTCGCCTGACACCTCGCGGTGTCCGGCGCACGGCTCGCGGTGAAAGTCGGTGGTTAACCTTTCCTTTCCGCGGGACTTTCACCCGCTGCACGTTCACCAGTTAGCCTGGCGCTCTCATGAAGTGTCCGAACACCTAAGCCACCATCCGTGTAACTTCAGAAAACGCCCAATTCCGGCCTTCAGCAATTCTTCATCCCCGCGGACTATCTCCTTTTTTGAGACGAGAATTTAAATTCGGTATCTCACCTCTTGCAATAGTCCTTGCAATGGCACAGTTCTTCGGTTTGGAAGTTCCGGTCCGATGCGCGTAGGGACACTGTAAGGTTGTGGCTAGCGGCTTGAACGAAACATGAGGCGTGCCATAATGGGCTATAACGGATAAAACGTCATCTCGCGTCTCTTGATCGGTCAATTCCTGCTTGGAGATCGGATTCCTGACCGGAGGTGGGGACAATCCATGTCTTTGACGGTGCTCGGTTCATGAGAGCTTGAACTGTTCGCCATTCTGATACAGATTTGCATCGGAATTGAAGGAGGATCAGCGATGAGAACCACTGCGGCAGTTGCCATACGGGCCGGAAGCCCGCTAGAGATCATGGACGTAAGCCTAGAGGGACCGAGAGCCGGTGAGGTTCTGGTCGAGATTAAGGCAACCGGAATTTGCCATACCGACGAGTTCACCCTTTCGGGAGCTGACCCGGAAGGGCTGTTTCCGGCAATCCTCGGTCACGAGGGTGCAGGCGTTGTGGTTGACACGGGGGAGGGCGTGACGTCGGTCAAGGTCGGCGACCACGTCATTCCACTCTATACACCCGAGTGTAGGGAATGCCCGTCCTGCCTTTCTCGCAAGACTAATCTCTGCACAGCAATCAGGTCCACACAGGGTCAAGGTGTCATGCCTGATGGATCCTCCCGGTTCTCCACCCTTGATGGAGATCCGATAATGCACTACATGGGCTGTTCTACATTTTCCGGGCATACGGTCCTGCCTGAAATTGCGGTGGCCAAGGTTCGGGATGATGCTCCGTTTGACAAGATCTGTTATATCGGCTGTGGGGTTACCACCGGACTCGGTGCAGTCATGAATACGGCCGGAGTGGAACCGGGCGCCAGAGCAATTGTCTTCGGACTTGGCGGAATTGGTCTAAATGTCATCCAGGGACTTCGGTTGGTCGGTGCCGACATGATTGTCGGTGTCGATGTCAATCCTGGCAAAAGACAGTGGGGCGAGAGGTTCGGTATGACGCATTTTGTCAATCCGAATGAAGTCGAGGGCGAACTTGTCCCATATCTCGTGAGCCTGACACAGACAACGTCAGACCCGATAGGCGGTGCCGACTATACATTTGACTGCACCGGCAACGTGCAAGTCATGCGAGCAGCACTTGAATCGGCCCACCGCGGATGGGGAGAGTCAATTGTAATCGGTGTCGCACCCGCAGGTGCAGAGATTGCAACTAGGCCGTTTCAGCTTGTGACCGGTCGGGTGTGGAAGGGCACGGCCTTTGGCGGCGCACGTGGTCGAACCGACGTTCCCAAGATCGTCGAATGGTATATGGACGGAAAGATCGAGATTGATCCGATGATCACACACACTCTGGCCTTGAAAGATATCAATCAAGGTTTTGATCTCATGCATGCCGGAGAATCGATCCGGTCAGTGGTGGTCTATTGATTCACGCTGACTTTTGTTGCGACTTCCGGCGGAACCGGCATGTGCAAATGACTCTGTTTCGATTGGCAACACGAACGTCGAATAATTGTATTGTCGTTTCACCAGTTGGTTGAAATGACAATCTTGTTCTCGTGCTGAACATCTCGCCACATGGCCTTAACCAATGTCGGTCACACTTTATTGATTTGGATTGTCTGGATTGAATAGACAATGAAAACTCTAGGAATTCCCAAGACACTAATGTATGCTTGGATTGGTGACTTGCCACCTCCAGAAGTATAGTGGTTACTCCAATGGCATGGTTTGGCAGCCAAGTACCACCAGTTCCCGAACTTATTCCTCCTAATTTGTATAGCATATCGAACTGACGTATCGCAACCGTCAAGCAGGAGCAGCAACACTTTTGCATTCCGATGTGGCATTTGATGCGGTAAGGATTTCCAGCAAATAGGCAATTGGTAGAACTCACATCATAATCTTGAAACCCCAACTTGCACTACAGAAATGAACGATCAATGACACGAGTCTTTGTTAAGCTTCAAGGCGGACTGGGCAACCAGCTGTTCCAGTACTCCGCTGGACGCGCTGTTGCGATCAGAAACAACTCAGAATTGCTTCTTGATACCCGAGTTTATGGCGCGAATCGTCACCGGCTGTATTCTCTTGATCACTTCTGCATCAAGGCCACCATTGCAACAAGTTTGCAACTACCACCTCCCCGTACGTCACGGATACGCTATGAGGTGTGGCGTAACTTTGGTCGTTATCCTCGATATGTTCGTGAACGCGGATTGGCACTGAATGCCAACGTGCTAAGCTCCGGTCCGGAATGTTATTTGCACGGCTATTTCCAGTCAGAAGGTTACTTTGCCGATGTCGCAAAACTGTTGCGGAGCGAACTCACCTTCAGGGCCGGACCTGTCGGCCTGAACAGGGAGATGATGAACAGAATTGCTGGCGAAAACGCCGTCGCACTCCATGTCAGGCGTGGTGACTATGTAAGTACTGGCCCCGAATTCCATCCAGTACTTGGAAGGTCATATTACGATGCGGCTATCGCCTGCATTACACAACAGATTGACCGCCCCATTATCCATATCTTCTCCGATTGCCCGGAATGGGTCCGCGAAAATCTCCACTTCGATTACCCGACAGTCATTCACAATCATAATCAGGATGCACATCGTTGCCATGAAGATCTTCGCCTGATGTCGGCATGCCGTCACAACATTACTGCCAATTCATCATTCTCTTGGTGGGGGGCTTGGCTGAACCCTAATCCGAAAAAGATCGTGATAACTCCAAAAACGTGGTTCGGTGGGCGACTGCCTCCAGCACCAGACCTTGTTCCCTCCACTTGGCATCGCATCGCGAGTTGATTGACCTCGAGGCCGGAAGAATCGGCTCTTGGACCCGCACGCCAGTGCCGCCAATGCGACGCTGCGCACGTCCAGTGCAACAAGCGGTGGGGCCACCGGTATGTGGTGTAATGCAGTTGAAGATCTCTCCCACACGAACACGGACTGAACCGCGGATCAGGCGCTCTGCAACCTTACACCAGGAGAAAGCGACACATGGTATGGGGCGACAATCACGATGGGAATCCAGCGTCAATCAGCATGACAGGGGAGCTGGGGGCGGCAGGGGGTAACGGAGGGAGGGCGTAGCCCGACCGGAGTTGCCCCCTGCCGCCCACGGATTTTTTCCTCCCCGGCAGTGCCCCACTTGATGTCTGCGGACGCCCGGGCATTGTCCTGCAAACTTCCGACAAGAGGTGAGCAGGATGCCCGGACGCCACGTAACAGACCACCAAGTGAGGCTTTTCATGGAATACAACAGAACCCATTCAGTGGAAACCGCGTCGGCAAAGGCGGGTTTCAGCACCGCCACCGGCTACCGCATCAAGCAGGACCCGGTGCTTCCGTCACAGCAGCAGGCGGCGCGCGGCCGACGAAGGCCGGACCCGCTTGCCGGCATATGGGGCGAGGAGGTGGTGCCGATGCTCGAGGCGGAGCCGGGTCTGCGCCCGGTCGGCATCCTCGAGGAGTTGCGGCGGCGCCATCCGGATCTCAATCCGAATGTCCGGCGCACCCTGGAGCGGCGGGTCCGCGACTGGAAGGCAAAACACGGCCCCGAGAAGGAGGTGATGTTCCGGCAGCGCCACGAGCCCGGCCGGATCGGTTTGTCGGACTTCACCCACATGAACAAACTCGGCATCACCATCGCCGGCAAGAAGCTCAACCACATGCTCTATCACTTCCGCCTGCCCTGGTCCGGCTTCCGCCATGCCGAGGTGGTACTCGGCGGCGAGAGCTTCACGGCGCTGGCCGAGGGGCTGCAGGCGGCGCTGTGGCAGCTGGGCGGAGCCCCGAAGGAGCACCGGGTAGGCAACCTGTCGGCCGGGTTCCGCAATCTCGGCAAGGAGGATGCCGAGGACATGACCGAGCGCTACCGCCTCCTGTGCAAGCATTACGAGATGACACCGTCTCGCAACAATCGCGGCGTGGCCCACGAGAACGGTGCCATCGAGGGCCCGCACGGCCATCTCAAGCGGGAGATCGGGGATGCGCTGGCGCTCAGGGGCTCGCGGGAGTTTGCCGATCTCGATGCATACCGCAGCTTCATCGCCGGCATCATCGGGCGTTACAATGCCCGCCGGGCGGCGCCGATCAAGGCCGAGCGGGAGCAGTTGCACCGCCTGCCATCGAGGCGCACCACCGATTACGAGGAGACCAGCGTGCGTGTCACCTCCTCGAGCGGCTTCATCCTCAAGCGCGTGTTCTACACCGTGCCTTCGCGGCTCATCGGCCACAGTCTCGGCGTGCGCATCCATGATGACCGGCTGGAGCTCTATCTGGGCACCGTCCGGCAGCTGACCCTGCCGCGGAAGCGGAAGGGCCCGCCCGCGAAGGCGGTACATGTGGTCAATTATCGCCACGTCATCCATTCGCTGAAGACCAAGCCGATGGCGCTCATGCGGCTGGTCTATGGCGGCGAGCTCTTTCCGCGCCAGGAATACCGGCGCTGCTTCGAGGCGGCGATGAAGGCGCAGGGCGAGCGTGCCGCCTGCCGGCTGACGGTGGGCCTGCTGGCGCTGGCCCATGAGGAGGGTTGCGAGGCGGCGCTGGCGGCGGACCTGCACCTGCCTGCAGGCTGGCAGCCTGCCGGAGGTGGATCGCCTCCGGGCCCGGTTTGCACCGCAGCTCGCCGTCATGCCCACTGTCAGCGTCGCCAGGGCACCGCTCTCGGGTTACGGCGATCTCCTGGACATGGCGGCTGCGTCATGAGCGGTCTGCAGGGTGATGGCGCAGGCAAGGCAGTTGGAGCCAGCCTGGAGCTGATGCTCACCGAGCTGCGCCTGCCGACCATGCGGGAGCTGTGGAAGGATTTTGCCGCCCGCTCCGACAAGGAGGGCTGGCCGGCCAGCCGCTTCCTGGCCACCCTGGCCGAGCACGAGATTGCCGAGCGCGGGCGGCGGCGGATCCAGCGCCACCTGAACGAGGCCCGATTGCTGCCGGGCAAGAGCCTGTCCAGCTTCGACTTCGGTGCGGCCGGGCGATCTCCAGGGCACAGGTGATGGCGCTGGCGGCCGGTGATGCCTGGCTTGCCCAGGGTGCCTCATGCCTGGTTTTCGGCCCGCCAGGCACCGGCAAGAGCCATCTTGCCAGTGCGATCGGACTGGCGCTGGTGGAGGTCGGCTACCGGGTGCTCTACTGCCGGACCACCGATCTGGTGCAGCGGCTGCAGACGGCACGCAAGGAGCTGGCGCTGGAGAGCATGCTGGCCCGGCTGGACCGGTATCACCTGCTCATACTCGACGACTTTGCCTATGTCAGCAAGGACCAGGCCGAGACCAGCGTGCTCTTCGAGCTCATCTCGGCCCGCTACGAGCGCCGCTCGCTCCTGGTCACCGCCAACCAGCCCTTCTCGGAATGGGACCGGGTCTTCCCGGACCAGACCATGGCGGTGGCGGCCGTGGACCGGCTGGTGCACCGGGCGGTGATCCTCGAGATGAATGTCGAGAGTTACCGCCGACGGGAGGCCCTCGAGGCCAGGCCGCGCAAGGCCGGGCGGCCGGCCACGCGGGCCACGGAGAAGAACACGCTGGCCAGCTGAACCGGAATGTCCTGGCAGAGACGGCCCGCGACACTGATGTGCCGCGGGCCGTCTTCGTTCAGCGGCAAGGATGCCGGTGCCTCGCCGGCCTTGCAGTCACTCGATGTCGTCTGCCTGTCGAGGGCTCCGAGGAACCGGACGGGCCGCCAGAGCGGCGCACCCGAAGGGCCGATCCGGGCCGACGGGACCCGCCGCCGCCGGTCCAGCATGGTCTACCTATCGGGCAGTGCCTGGGCTCCAGGGGCGGCGAGCGCCCTGGCCGCCGGAGGCATTGGAAGTTCTTGTCATGGCGGCTGTCGGGGGGGAGATCGGCGACAATCAAGGGCGGCGGAAAAACTGCTTGCAACCGGCGGGAGATGCGGAAAGTATCGTTCTTGCCGCGGCGTCAGGTAGTCATGCTGATTGACGTGCTGCTCTCATCCAGATTGACGCTCTACAACATGGATCGACTCTCATCGCATCATTGTGACGATCAAGTCCCGCCGACCTCGCCCGCGGCCATCTTCGGGCCGCCCGCAGGGAATGTTGCCCGTTGTTTTGTCCGAAGTATACCGGAGATCGGCTGAGAGGGGAGGCCTGTATCCGGCACCAGTGAGAAACGTATCAGTTAAACGGAGGTGGGGTAGAAGGTTTACCTTCCTCATAGCTGGAGCACTCGTGGTGAACTTCCCTCTCCTCTTTGGCTAACAGGATCGCCATACGACCGCGGGTATTCAAATTCCAACACCTTACATTCGAGGTGTCGACTTAACATGCACTATTGAACCAACGTCATCAACTAGAATTCATTATCAGTTTAACAAAATGGGTTTGCTAGACACGATCAACTGATCATACGACTCTGTTATGCGATCTATTGTTTTCAGAGTAAATTCTCTTTTTGCCTTCTCGAACATTCTTGGCATCCATCTATTCTCTTCTTTCTTAACTGACATAAGAGCATACATATAGTTATATCCTGCATCACGAAGCTCTTTATCAACTCTCTCAGCTACACCTCTTACCAAAGATGAATGCAATTCCAATGCGATAACAGGACGTTGAGATCTAAGAAATTTTTTTGCGCCAGCTAGCACCCTTGCTTCGTGCCCTTCCACGTCAATTTTTAGAAAACTTACATTTCCAATCTCAAGCTGCTCACTCAATCGATCTATTGTTTCAACCTCAATGGTTGTATGAGAGCCCACATCGACAATTCGTGATCCCCCAACGTTATCGAATGACAATTTCAGTTCTCTGCTGCCATGTACGTCCGATATTCCTTTTTCAATTACATCTACTGACAACCGCATAGTATTGGCACGTAGAACATGTGCAGTTTGTGGATTTGGCTCGAATGCAATGACGTGGTCAAAATATTTGGCAAGAACGACTGTATGGTTTCCAATGTTGGCGCCAATGTCTAGTGCTGTTGAAGTACGCGGAAGAACAGGAAACAGCTTTTTGCAATAGAAATCTAGCGTCAGAGAATCGTAATACTCATTTAGTATCACTTCTGTTGACACGTAGTCACCAATAAATACAGCACGCACACTGGGAACCATTTCGCCTCTTGCGTACCGGTCTAGAAACGTCAAAGTGGCTTTTCTAGCGTATCGCACTTGCAATATTGTTATTGCCCTTTGAAATACCCTTAAGATCTCGTCACCACTCTAGTTCGATTGCCCAAGTTGGAGCCGGGTCTGCCCACCTACTTCAAGATACCAAAGACTCGTCGTGTAGATGTGCCATAGTCAACACTTGCCAGATACTTGGCTGTTCTATTCGGCAGAACTCTTGGCATAGTGCTTGCCCGACGCATTTGAATTCGGGAGTCTAAGTGAGAGATTGATTTGGGTCAACAGGACTGGACATGTCCGACAGGGCGTCCACATACGACATACGTGGGATGGTTCTGGGGATGGTCGCAATTATTGATCCGGCGATCGTTACTGGCGATGCAGGGTTGCGAGCCAAGTAGCGGAAGGTTCAGGGCAGTCTCAAATGAGGGCAATCCGAAGCCGGGAGGCGGCCGCGGGTCCGGATTTCAGGCGAAGAGATTGGCGATTATGCCGAAGAAGAGAGGGAAATTGACCGCCAGTGCTCCAGCTACGAGGAAGGTCAAGCCTGGTCCGAAACTTTGGGGGCCTCCTGATGAGGCTGCCAAGTTGAGGAATAGGAGGCCTCGGGCGATGGCGATGAAGCCGACGAGTTGGATGATGAACACGAATGCGCCGGCGGCATGTCGGGTTGGGCCGGTGGCGAGGGGGTCAAGGATTCCGTTGCCGTAGGCGAATATGGCTTCGGGGCCGGGCGTGGTGGTAGTTCCGAACAGGGTCAGGCCCAGCATGGAGACGGTGGCGGGAAATGCCAGGAGGAGGGTGCCGGTGACAAATGTCACGATTACCCTCGCCGATGATGTTGCCTGGGCACCGAACTCGGTGCGGCGCAGGGCGAGGTGCAAGGACCGGAAGACGAGGAGGATTCCCAGCACGTAGAGGACGGCCTGCAGCAGGCCCTCAAGGGCTGGCAGGGCGGCGGTGAGGTTGGTGATGATGGCAGTTGGGTCCATGCGGGTATCCGGTCAGTCGATGAATACCGCCCCGTGCTCCATCACGTAGAGCTGTCCGCCTTCGTCAAACCTGGTGATGTCGATCACCCTGCCGAAGCCCTCGACATGATCGCCGGCGGTGATTCCGGCGAACATCCGGCCGGTGGAGTTGCCCTCGAGACTGGCGCTGACCAGGTAGCGGCCGCGGTCGGTGGGCTTGGGCCCGGCGGCGGGCATTCGGAAAGGTGCGCTGATCGTGCTGGCCTGGGGAAGGTGGAATTCACCTGCCGGTTGCTGGCCTGGTGCGTGGCGCAGCTGGCGGTCGATGGCGGCGAGTTGTTGGGTGATGCCGGTGAGGTTGGTCTCGATTGCGCCGATCCTGACCAGGATTTGAGGTTGGGTTTGTGGCGAAGGTGCGGCGGCGAGGGTGCTGTCGTTCGGTGTTGGGGCGGGTGCGGGTGCTTGCGGGCCCTGTGCGGCCAGGTCGGTTGCCAGGCCGTCTGGGCCGTAGCCGGCCAGGTCGCTGTTGAGGGGTGTGGCGGCCTGGGAGGTGAAACCGTCATCGGGGGTGAATTCCCGACCCGGATGTGAGGACTTCGGGAGCGGCGGCCTCTCGGGCGGGTCGCTGATCTCTTCGGGGACGGGCGAATCGTTGTTCGTTTTGGCGGCGGGCGGCGGCCGGTCGATGAATTCAAACAGCCGGTCCCATTCCGCCGCCCTGGCCGTGCCGATCGGCACGAGGTTTGCGGTCGCGGCCACTGGCCGCAGGTCGATCTGCAATGTGCCGGCGGCAAGGCCGGGACTGGCTGGTTCCAGCATGTCCGTCCTGAAGGCAGGTGCAAGACTGCGATCTTCGGGTGCGGGCTCCCTGGCCGGGGGTGCCGGTGGCAGGATGGCGGTGGCATCTCGTACTGTTATGGCCGGGGTGCCGGCCGGAGGGTCGGCGGCGGGAAGCGGGTTTACCATGGCAAGCAGGCCATCGAGGAACAGGCGGGCCCTGTCGGGGCCGCTCGTTGCCATCATCGCCAGGCCGGCCAGGGCTGCCAGGAGGAGTACGATCAACCGTCGCCCTGCCCGGCCAGGCAATCGCAAGCGACTGGACTTGCCGCGCCCAGGCGGCGATTCGGACGGCCCTTCGCCCGGCTCAGGGATTTCGGCAATCCCTGGCCGGGGCCTGGTCGCTGACTCGCCGTTTGTTGCCCTTGGCCGCGACTCGCCGGCATGGGCGGCAGGGTCGGGCTCTCGGCTGGAGGCATTCGGTGGCGGCCTGCCTGCGGCGGCAGGCGGCGGATCGGCGGGCCCGTTGATGGCCCCCACTTCGTCCCTGACTCTCTCGTCGTCATCGACATCCAATGGATCGACCATGTCGAGGGTGAACCAGTCATAGACCCCCTGCTCGTCCTCGGTGGCCAGGGTGCCGAATTCCTCGAAGATCGAGGGATCGTCCTGGTCGACGACGACCAGCGGCTCGGCGGCAGCATCCAGGTCGCTCGCCGGGTCGGTCAGGGCTTGTGCGTGGTCAGTGGCGGGGTCCGGTTTGCCGGATGCGGCATCGGGGCCAGGATCCGGTGCCGGTGCCGAGCCTGCGTGCAGGTGTCGGGCGGCAGGGTCCTGCCGGTCTTCGGGGTGGGTGTGTTCCGTGTCGGGTTTCATGGTCTTTTTCCTGTCTCAGTTTGGGATTGTTGCCGAGGCGACAAACAGGATGCCGACGGGGTATCCTGCCTCGAGGCGGATCTCCGGGCCCGCCGGCACCGAGCCAGCAAGATCACCGGCGATCTGCTGGGCGGCGCGGCCCATGCCGGCGATGACGCTCTGCCTCGTGGTCGATGTGCCGCTTGTCACCGCGGCGTTGCCGCCGATCTCGACCACCTCCATCGCCGGCCGGGAAGCCGATTCGGCAAATCCGGTCACCATGGATGCCACGAGGCCGGGGCCGAAGCGGCGAACGAGCCGCCGGTCGACGCTGCTGGCCACCGCCGGCCCGGAATCGAACGCATCCACCGCCACCGCCTCGACATCGAGTTGGAGGCCGGCTGGCGTTGCCAGGCGGTCGAACTCGACCACCAACCCGCCGGCGGCGGCCGATACCGTGAACCGGCCGATCATCCGGGCACCGTCCAACTCGCCCCCTGATATCTCGACCACCACCGGCGAGGCCTGGTCGGAGGTAACCGTATTGACGGTCTCACCCTGGAGGATGGTCCCGGCCGGGATGCTGAAACCGGCATGGAGGTCGCGGGTGGGCAGCGGGCCGGCGGCGGGTGGCGGGTCGCTCTCCGGGCGAGGCAGCAGCACGCTTTCCGGCTCGCTGATCGCCATACCGCGCAAAATCGCCGTCATCTGGCCGAGCATCGCCTCGGCATATTGGTCTGGTCCGGGATCGGGGGCAGGCGGGGCCGGCACGGGCGAAACTTCGACCAGGGCGGCGGCGCTGGCGGCAGCGGGCTGGTCGTGCGGCATGGGTTGGTCGGGGGAGACCAGCCGGTTGCCGGTGGGCACGTTGTTGGCCGCCGCGAGCGGGTCCGGTTCGGGGGCGGTCCGGGTTTTGGGGGCGGTCTCTTCGGCGGTGGTGGTACCGCGATCGGGCAGGAATATGGCCGTGGTCTCTTCCGGGATCTGTTCCGGTACTGATTCCGGGATCGAGATGTAGGAGGTGCCCGTTCGGTCGGCGGCATCGGCGTTGATGGAATTGGCATCCATCAAGGTCTGCCGGTAATGCGCCGATTCGGCCTGCCGCTGCCCTCCCGGGGTGGAATCGATCCCCGGAATCCGTGACAGTCTTGACGCATCGATAGTGCCGATGCGCAGCGAGGCAAACCCGGCAAGGAGTGACAGGAGGAGCACCACGAGCACCGCCAGGCGCCGGCGACCGGCGATGTGGCGGCCGCGGGCGTCGCCGGAGGAGCTTGTGCCATTGGGAGACTGGTCGCCGGCGGGCCGGGAGCGCCTGGTCAGCCGGGCCAGCCAGCCGGGTTTTGGCCGAGGAACAGCCGTGCCGGGCGGGTCTGCCATCGTCCAGGGTTGGGCGGCGCGCTGGCGGCCGGTGCGGGCCCAGATCATGGTGCGGAGTCGCCGGATCATGGGCGGCATCGGGTGTGCTCCCGTTTGTGCTTGGAATTGGGGCCGATTCGGCCGGGACTGCATGAGGTGAGGGCGGCCATCACGGCAGCTCGAGGCTGGCGACGGCGATGCGGCCATCCACGGAGAAGAGCAGGCTCGAGGCCGGCGCCAGCCGGTAGGCCTTGAGGTTGTTGGGGCCGGAGAGGGAGGCCGTCCAGGCTGGTGACAGGAGCGGGTCGCGTGCCCGCAGGTAGATCTCGTTATCCATGACCCAGGCCTCGGCCTCGATGCCGGTCACCGGGACTGGCCGGGCCTCCGGCGGCAGGTCGGTGCCGGAGAGGAAGGCCAGCATCAGGGGATCGCCGGGCTTGGGCAGGCTGCCTTCGGTGTGCGTGTAGAGATCATCCGAATTCGGCCCGAGCTTCATGATTTGGACCATGCGGTGAAAATGCGCCTGCCTGCGATCGATGACGATGCGTAGCACCACCGGGTTCGGCTCATCGGCCAGGACGACCACGAGGTTGGTCCAGCCGACCCGGGCGACCGGCGAGATTGCCAGCGAGTTCGAATTCTCGCCCAGGTGGATGACCCGAAAATCATCCCGGTTGCCGATGACATATTGCCGGACCGGCCATGGGCTGCCGGCAGCGTCATAGAATCCGATTGCCGAGGCAATTCCCGGGGCAACCCGCAATCCTTCCGGCACCGCCCCCGGATCAAGTGATACCAGTACCGCATCCACCACCGGCTCCGGAAACGGCTCCTCCATGGTCGCCTCCTCGTTTTCCTCGTGGATGCGCCTGAACTGCCGGACCATCTCCGGCGTCATCGGGAACACGTCCCTGACTGCATCGCCAAACCCTTCCAATTGCCCCGGCGATGCCGCCGGGCTGCCGGCCGGCTTTGCCGGCAAGCCGGCAGTGCCTGCCGAATAATGCTCCCCGCCGCCGTGTTGATGGTCAGCGGCGGTGGCCGGCGATGCGGCCAGCATGGCAACCGCCGTTGCCCGTGAGATGGTCCTGTGCATGAGTTGACAGCTCCCGTTTCGGTCAGGAGCCGGCGGCCCGGCCCGGTCGGACCACCACTCTTGTGATGCCGACCGCATCGGGCGCCTCCCAGGTCGGCAGGCGCGAGATCGAGATCTCGGCCACCAGGCTGTCCCGGCTGATTTCGCTGGCCGATTCGTAGGTGATGCTGAGTGGCACCTGCACCACCCAGCTGTAGCGGCGGCGGTGATCGGTGCCGGCGCTGACGATGACCGCCCGCGTCGCAACCACGGTGGAGACCAGCCGGTGCTCACGCACATAGCTGAGCATGCCCGATTCCTCGAGCGCATCGAGGAAGCTGTTCCAGCCCTCCGGGCGCTCGAAATACTTCGACGCGCCCGAAAGATCGTCTCGCCAGTTGGCGAAATCCATGGTCAGCGCCGTGGTAATGGCCTCGACCGCGAAACTCGTCACCTGCCCGTCGGTCAGGAACGGGCTGGATACCGGCACCAGTGGCAGGATTCCACCATCCTCGCGGGCGGCAAAATACTTCGGCTCCGGCCGGGACATGAGTGACCAAGTGGAGACCGCCACGGCCAGGCCGGTCACGGCCGCCATGATCGCAACCGCAACCGACATCCGCCGATGACTGTGCATCCAGGTTTCGTAACGCGACTTCGCATAGGCAGCGGCGCTGTGTCCGGACATGCTCATTCCATTGCCTTCATGCAGTGAATGATTCGAGGAGGATCAGCCGGGGTGCGGCCACCAGCCGCAACCCGGCCTTTCGGCCTTGCCCTACCGGTCCAAGGTCCAGGTTATGTCGACCTTGCCGGAGGCGGCGTTCTTGGTGCAGAACGTCGCCGCAGCAGCCGAGCTGAGGCCGTCACTGTCGGTGTCGGTGCCATCGGTCACCGACACGATTCCGGTACCGATCACCCCGTTGCCCAGATCATCAAAGGGCAGGATACGCGAGCACACTTCGACAGGAATATCCTCGATCTCCATGGTGAACTGCCTGGTCGCACCCGTGATCGTCACGTCACCACCCATGTTGCTCACGATTGCATCGGGAATATTGTCGGCATCCGTATCGCTCTGCAGCGAGGAAGGGATGGCATTGGAGGCGATGAGCAGCGCTGCCATGTCGGCAGTGCCAAAATCGGCCTGCGACTGGAACAGCGATCTCACCTGCGATTGCAGGGACGACATCAGCCTGATCGTGGAGTTGGTCTTGGCCGACAGGGAGGCCTGCTCAAAGAACACCACCCCGCCAATGATGACGCCGAGGGCAATGACGGTAAACAGCACCGCCTCTATCAGCGTGGCGCCACGCTCGCTCGCATGCCGCTCCCCGGCAGCGGCAGCAATGTTCTCATTCGGTCTTTCCACTTTCGCTCTCCCTTGCTTCGCCGACCGAAAATCCGGTTCGGCACTAATTCAATGGGGGGAGTGTGGAGTTGGTCGGCGAAACTCGGCGAAGGGTTTTGCCGCCCTCCGGCACAAAGATGTGGAAAATTCCGACACCCTGACAATGCCGACTTGCTGGCGAAAGCACATGGTGCCAACCATACCGTCCGCTGGCTGTCGGCATTATCCGGTTGATTCACGATGTGCCGCCGCATCGTCCGAGAGGCGGCTTCGTCCCTCCGGCTCGCCTGCAAGATTTGAGCGCTCCTTTACCCTTCCTTCAGTCCAAGGCCCAAGAGAAATTAGAGCAGTGTTGTTCTCGTGGTTTCATTTCCGAACAGGAATGCGTTTGTGGTTCAGTTCACTCCCGACGAAGCAGAAGTCATGTTGTCGAGGGCCACATCCCTCGTTCACGAGTTGATCAAGATATCTCGACTTCGATTATCTCTCACTATTGGTTGATGCTGGCGCCCGGTCACTCACATTCGCCTGTAGAGTACATCGCCGTGGTCTGGCACATTCCGAATTTTTTGCGAGACAAGACGGAAACCGTGTGCTTCCATATGCGCATCAACCTGTTCGTACCTTGCTCCGCCTTCATAGATTTGAATTCGGCTGACTTCGCAAGTGCAAAGCTGAAATGCCCTGAGCCCGTCGCCGAGACCCTTGAGAACTTCGTATTCATGACCCTGCACATCAAGAACCAGCATCGACCGACCGGCAGATGAAGGGTCAATGTTGTTGCGCGCCAATATGTCAGGCAGCGAGCAAGTCGATAGGCTTAACTTTTCCCCCGTCTCCATAACGTCCGGAAACTTCTCGTGCAGCTTGTCAGTGGCTCGGTAAACAGAAGACGACGCGCCCATGTTGCTGAAGCGATAAAATGGCATGGTCTGTCGTGACCCAGCAGAAACCAGTGCATTTTCAGCCAGATGGGTCACTGCGCCGCGGCGGGCGGCGAGTCGCTCAGTCAGGACAGAGTAAGTGTCTGGATCGGCTTCGATCCATAGAACCGTTCTTGCGCCGTAATCTTCGTATTGATCGGCCTCCTGACCCCAATGCGCGCCCACATGCACAATCAGGTCAACCGGGTACAAACGCGCCAAACAGCGTTTGTATCTCGAGGAACTTACGATCTTACGCCAATGCCAAGGGATCAGTTTCTTGTAGTTGGTTGAATTGATCTTCATTCGGGAAAGATTGCCCTTCATATGTTCGGCCAATTTGCCGCCTGCGAACCTGGAACCATCAAGTAGGTACGTCATTATCTGTTTCGTACCAAGCTGCAAACCTCCTTAATCCAGAACCCACAATTCCTTGCCCGCTCTCCGATACTGGCTGATCTCTGCCCCGAATTAATCCAACCTCACCATCGGACTCCAGTTCCGGCAAGTCCATAAGACATCCCGGCCCTCACCCTCACGTCATAATGTCGGCCCTACCGAACTTCTCAATATACTTCCGCGATCTTCGGCAACGTCCGCTTCACATTAGGTACCGTAGATCCGCCGTTTTCAGAGCCGCAACGGGTTTGCAACTGAACTGTACGGTTATGTTGTATTTGCTCACAACGTCTCATCGGATTCTTACATACCAATCATCAAACATCGATACGTTGTCGAGTATTCGAGTATATCCGTTGTCCGTAAGGAGATCATACAATCTTCCTCTGCTACCGGAATAGTTGTGTTCACAGGTAATGACCGAGATGTCGTACATGTCAAAATCAAACTCCTGGAGGATCTCCAGTTCGCTTCCCTCAGTATCGATTGACAAATAATCTATAGATGCCGGTGCTTGCCAATGATTCAGAAGTTCTGAGAGTGAGACAGTCTCTACATTGTACGTGCATCTGGCTTTTTCGATCCTGATCTCCTTGTGAAAGTCTGAATCTACGTAACACTTCATGGTTGATAGTGCGGGCACTCGTGACTCGACAAATTCAACCCAACTTTCGCTACCACCCCCCGAAACACAGCGAAAATCGATATGGCAATTTCTGTTCTTGCGAAGAGCCGAATGGTACACTCGTGCAGGTTCTGCCAAGATCCCATTCCATCCAAACTGCTTTTCTAACAAATGGGTATTGCTCAGATCATGGCCGTCAGTTGCTCCGAACTCTACAAAATACCCATCACGTTTGAACTTCAGAAGTGACAAAACTACGAGATCTTGCCTCAATTGAGAGGTGGAACTGTCTAGAAGTTCGATCACTCTACTGAAATCAGTAATCCACTTGTCCTTGGGTAAGGATTTTAGAAACTCAAGATCCTGGACTTGCGACTCCAAGGTGGCCACTCTGCGCTTAAGCTGTCGATACCGACGGCGGCTAGTAATTTTCAGCATACATAGTTCTCTGAAATATTGATCTAAATCTGCGAGGCGGGAGATTGCTCAATTCCAAGGAGTGGGCGGATACTGGGGATGATTGTCGGTTTTTCACCGATCTCACTTGTTGAATCTCCCTTCCCTGCCGTCTGGGCCCAATTCTTCGTCGACTGAATTTGCCTGCCTGTCCGTTGAGGCATGGCACGGGCGGGCGGTGATGGAATTCGCCACCGCAGCCTCGTTCGGTAGCAAATGTAGTGGGGCTTCGCAATGTGGTGTTTCTCGGAAAGGCGCTGATCGCGGCGTATCCGGCACCGGCCGCCTGCATGGCGGCCGGCAAACTGCGGTCAGCCATGTATCCGGAACTGCACTTCCGTCGGCCTTCCTGCCGGTCCGTTGACCGGCAGGAGGTCTTGCGGGCAGGCCGACATGGCGACGATGCAATCAAGCTCGGCCCGCAATGTGACCGACACGCCGGCAACATTGTCGGGCGGATCGAATGAAAGCGCCCCATCTTCCGTCCAAGGGATGTTCATGAACAGGTTCAGCGGCGACGGCGTGTGACTCGCCTCCAGCCCGAGTTCGGCCAGGCTTGCATGCAGATTGTCGCTACAATTGTCATGGACACCCTCGACGCCGAGCAGACGATAACGCCAGCGGTCGCAGGCCGCCATCAGCGTATCATGCGTTCCGGAGGAGTCGTCCCTGACCAGGGTCAGGATCGGCCGGCGCCGGTTCGTCACCAACCGATCGCCCACACGCGGGCACAATCGCAGATTGAATGCCCGCGTTGCGTCCATCGCCATGAATTCGTCCATCTCGCCGGCAACGAAGGCCCAGGTATCGACCACCTGTTCGCCATGAACATTGATAATGTCGATGCATTGCCCCTTCCCGAGGAAGACTGCCCTGCCACCCCTGGCAGCGATGGTTTGCAAATCACCTGTCATCGGCTCTCCCCCCTACCCCAATCCTGCCGTCATGGGAGGAATGGCGACCGGCGATATCACCGATTTCGAATCTGATAGCAGCGCCCTGGCAACGAGGGCACCGGCGCAATTGTGCGTCAGGACCATTTGCACCATATTCGCGCCTGCATCCCGGGACGCTACCACGCAGTACCCAAGTTCGGGCAAATGGATGATTCGGCGACCGTGCTTTCGTCTTGCGAAGCAGCACCTGTCCATGACGATTCTGCATGGGCTCTCTCTTCGTATGCGCCTTCCGCGTTCGTTAGGCCAAGGTTCAGCGGCCACCGTGGTCGCGTGTCTCGCCGGCGATATCAATGGAGGCTTCTCACCGTTCTCCGATTACCACGGCCACGGCAGGATCGGGGACAGTAATATCCCATACCAACACGCCCCTATTCCAGTTCGTATGACCACTATGCCGAACTCGGCATGTTGACCAGAAATGGGGAGTAGGGAAGGAAGTTGTCCATTGTACCACGGGTCTTCCTTTGGGAAACTCCGCTCGGTTGTCGATTTCAGTGCAGGCTGAGGGCGATTTGGTTCTGGATGGCGTGCATGGCGAGGATGAAGGCGGAGATGACGGCGAAGACGATGAGGAAGGCGGCGGCGCGCAGCTTGCCGAGATTGGCGAGGAGGCGTTCGTGTGATTCGTGGAGCCAGTCCTCGGCGATCTCGGAGAGGCGGGTGGGAAAATCCGGCAGGTTTGCCAGCACCTGCAGTGACAGCACCAGGTCGCGGTCGGGCCAGCCCGAGCCGGCGAGCTCGATGGCGGCGCCGAGATCGTGGCCGTTGAGGAGGTTGTAGCGCACCAGGTCGAGACGGCGCCCGACATAGGGGCAGACGCCGGGGCGGATGCGGGAGATGGCCTCGACCGCCGACATGCCGCTCGACATCATGGCACCGATGGATTTGAGGAAGGCGATGCCGGTCTGGGCCCGGTACTCGGCGAAGATCGGCAGCTGGTCTGCGGCGGCGCGGCCTCGGCCGGCCCAGTGGCGCAGTATGAGGGCCATGGCCGGTGCGGATAGGGCGGCGGTGGCGGCGACGGGGATGATGTTGGCGGCGGCCCAGCGGCTGGCATGGTCGAGATGGCTGGCGGCGCCGAGCCATTGCGAGCGGGGCAGGAGGTCGCCGAGCACCGGGGCGATGCGGATGTGGAAGAACACCAGCAGGCCGTAGACCATGCAGAGGAGGAGGATCGGGTAGGCCAGCTCGCCGATGATCTGGCCGCGGGCGGCAGCCCGCAGATGCAGGTTGCGGGAGAAGGTCTCGAGATGGCGGGGGAAGGAGTCGCTGGCCTCGATGGCCTCGAGCACCATGCGGTCGGAGGCGGGGATCCAGCCGGCAAGGGAGGCGGCGAGGCTGTTGCCGCTGCGCATGCCGGCCCTTGCATCGGCAAGGATACGGGCCAGGATCCGGGATCGCTGGCGCCCGCCGCCGGTGGCGATGGCGGCGATGGCATCGAGGGCCTCGCCCTTGGAGAGCCCGGCCTTCATGAGGGCCGAAAGGTCGCGGTAGAGGCGCTGGCGGCTGCGCAGATCGAAGCGGAAGGCCTGCAGGCGGCGGGGGATGGGCAGGCGGGCGAACCTATGCATCGAGGCGGTCCAGATCGGCGGCGAGGGCGGCGGCGTGGTCGGGGTAGTCGCGCTGGTAGGAGCTGACGAGGTCGACCTCCTCCTCGATCTCGTTGATGTCACAGAGGCCGGTGCCGACCCGCAGCATGGCATGGTGGATGGCCGGCACGCCGCCGAGGCCGCCCCTTCGGTCCGGGGCCAGCCAGTGGGCCCGCATCTGCCCGCGCTCGCCGCGGATGTAGAGATCGAGCAGCACCGGATCCGGCAGCACGGTCTCGGCGATGACCGTGCGGCCGGTCAGGCCGCGCTGGCAATGCTGGCAGCCCTCGCCCCGCAGGTGGAGGCGGGAGGAAGGGCGGCCGGTGAGTTCGACCACGGTGACGGCCAGCTGGCGGGAGAGGACGCCCTTGCGGATGCCGTCGCGGAAGCTTGACCGACAGTGCCGGCACAGCACCCCGACCAGCCGCTGGTAGACGAGACCGCGGATGATGGAGGGGTCGGCCAGCTTCCAGCTCTCCACCCCGAGATCGCTGAGCCGGTCGAGGATGCCCAGCGCCGAGCCGGCATGGATGGTCGACCACATGGCGTGGCCGGACATGGCCAGCTCGATAGCGTGGGCGGCCAGCTCGCGGTCTCGGAGCTCGCCGAGCACGACGACATTGGGATCGGAGCGCAGCGTGGCCTTGATGGCGTCGACGAAGGCCTCGTTGCGGCTCTGCCCGGATTTGGGCACGATGGCGAGGTGGGCGGCGCCCTCGATATCGAGTTCGACCGGCTCCTCGACGGCGAAGACCGAGATCTCGTGCAGCTTTTCCCGGACCATGGCGTTGAGCAGGCGCTGCAGGGTGGTTGTCTTGCCCGAAGACACCTTGCCGGAGAGGAGGTAGAGGCCGCTGGTGCGGCGGCGCATGATGGTGAGGTCGGCCAATTGTTGTGGCAGGTAGCCGAGATCGGTGATGTCGGCCTGGCCCTGGCCGGAGGTGTAGTTCAACCGCATGGCCATGAAGGCCCGCCGTCCCGAGGTCGGCGAGTATTGCAGCCTGGCCCGGTCGATGCCGACCGGCAGCAGGCCGGATTTGCGGGTCAGCGCCCCCTTCATGAAATCCGTCGCCCCGGATTCGGCACCCTGGTCGACGGCGACGGCAAAGGCGGCGTTGATGATGGCCATGCCGTCATCGGGGGTGCGGCTGGCCAGGTGGCGCAGCCGCCCATTCACCCGCGCCTTCACCTCGCATTGCCCGGCCAGCACCTTGAAATGAATGTCCGATGCAGCCAGCTCCGCCGCCTGGGCGATGAGCCGCCGCAAATCCCGCTGGCGCTCGATCTCGTTGCGTCGTCCCCTGGCCGGGCTCGCCCCGCCCTGCTCGGCCTCGTAGGCGCCGAGAATGGTCTCGCTGTCGGATTCGACGATCTCGATGATGTCGATCCCGGCCCGAAACGCCCGGTCGAGGAGCGCCTTGACTTCCGGCGACCAGCGGGAGCCGCCGGCAATTATGACCAGCCCGCCCTCGAAGGCGGCAATGAGCCGGCGGTCGGCGGTCGGCACTTCCAGTTCGCCGCCCGGCCCCGATATCAGCCTGCCGCCGCCATGCTCCTCGGCCAGGCTCCCGGCCCGCGAGGCCGGCCTGGCCGGCGGCGGGGCGGCCGGAGGCAGCTCAGACATCGAGGCGCAGGATCACGATCCTGCCTCGTCCCGAGAGCCGTACACTGTCCTCGCCAACCGCGAGCACGGTCATCTCACCCGGCACCCGGTCGCCCTTCCGGACCTGGCGGGGCTCGCCATCGATCTCGAGCAGCGCCGAATGCTTGCCGTCACTGCCACGGATCTCCTGCAGCACGTAGGACGGCTCCGGCTCCTTCGGCGCCACGATGTCGCGGATGTCCAACTTGTCCGGCCCCGGCTTCGGGGCGGCGTCGGGCAGCATGGTCCCGGCCAGGTCGGCTTCCTGCGCCTGCAATTCCAGGATGCGAATCCGGGCCAGCAATCTTGATTCCTCCTGTTCCATGGCCAGGCGCTGTCCGGCCGGCGTGTCGGCAAAACTCCTGAACTCGCCTGGCGACACCTCTATGAGCATGTCGGGGCCGCCGAGAGCCATGAGCCGGTTCAGGAGTTCGGCCTGTTTCAGCTGCCGCTCCAGCATGATGATGCTCTCCGATATCGCCGACTGCCGGGCCAGCAATCCGGAGCCCTGCAGGATCTCCATGTGCTGCCGGGTCACCGGATCGGGATGCGGCGGCGCGGCCTCGCCTGCCGGTGGATCCATGCCGGCGCGGGCGGGCGGCAGAGAGGTCTCACCTGCCGGCGTCTCCGTATCGGGGCGGACGGGCGGCGGGGCAGGATCGGCCTGGCGGGGAGCGGGCGGCGGGTCGGCGGCGGCTGGGGCGGGTCGGGTGCCCGTTTCGGCTTCGGTTGGCCAGGCGGGCATCGGCAGCGGGCCTGATGCCGGTACCGGCATCGCGGCCAGGCAGAAGGCGGCCATGGCGACGGCGCTCCGGGCGAGGCGGGCGGGCCGGCGGGCAGCACCGGGGTGGCGGCTTACCATGATTGCACCGGCGGTGGTTCGGGGTAGGCCCTGGCGGTCAGGTGCCAGGCATGGGCGTCCTGGCGCCAGGAGAGGGTATCGGGCACCAGCGCCGGGATGTCCGAGACGAGGCGGGCATATTCCAGCACGCCGGCCGAGGTGCGGATGCCAAGATCGAACCGGTCCAGCGCCCGGCTGATTTTGTCGCCTTCTGCCCGGCCGTCAATGCGCTCCGAGCGCTGGTGGATGCCGGCCTCGAGGCCAAGCGAGCCGAACCGGTCACGCAGCACCGTCTCCAGCTGGTCCCGGCGCCAGGGACGCAGCAGCGTCAGCATGTCGTCCGGTTCGAGCGGGGCGGTGGTGGCCAGCTCGGCGGTGTCGCCCTTGCGGGCGATTTCCGGGCTTTGCGGCCCGGCGGCGGCCCGGACATGCACCGCCCGTCCGTCATTGCGCCGGAATTTCATCCTTGTGCCGATGGATTGCCCGGACCAGCTGCAGATCAGCGATTCCAGCAGCCAGCCAGGCGGCAGCAGCAGCATCCGGTCCATCTCGACCGTGCACCGACGCACGAATGCGAGGATCGAGGGCGCATTCTCCCAGGGATAGTCGTAGCTCTCTACCGCTGGTACCGGGGTCCCGAGCGAGGCAATGCCGGTCCCGTCCACCGGCGCCAAGCGTGACCAGCCGAAACCGGCGAGGATGGCCGTCGCCATCACCAGGGCGGCAATACCGGCCATCCTGACCACCCGGTTCACGCGCTGCAGCGGAGCCGCCCGGGACAGGTCGAGCGCATCGGCGACGTCCTGCGCCTGCGAATTGTCGATTTCCCAGGCGGGTGGGGCGATGATCCGGTCCCAGTCCGGGGCCTCGAGCGACATCTCCATCGCCTGCCTGGCCGTAGATTCGGCACCGTGGAGTTGATCCTCGTAGATCTGGGCACCGCGCATGGCGACGATCCACCAATGCGGCGCCTGGCCCGGCAGGCGGAAAGCCGCCACCCAGTTATCGCCCCAGCTATCGGCATTGATGGCCGTGGCACCGGCCAGCATCCCCGGCGACAGCCCGTCACCGGTGGCGCCGAACCCGGCCTGGCGCGAGCCGGCAGCGCTGACATGCAGATCGAACTCGCCGCGGTTGCCGCCGGCTAGCCGCGCCTGGTCGCGGATGGAGAGGCCAGGCTGCAAGGGCTGCCAAAGGAGGCCGAGCGCCGCCCGCCTCTGGCCGATGGCCAGGCAGTTGGGCGCGGCCATGCGCACCGTCCCGTCCGCAGCCGTCATCGTCCGGCCTCGCCGGCGGCATGGCCGAGAATCGTCGGCCGGATCATCAGCACGGTGGAGATTCGCTCGGAGGTCGAGGCGGCGCGGGAGCCGAAGAATGGCAACATTCCCGAATCCGACCGGTCGCGTGAACGGCGATCGCGCTCGAAGCCCATCAGCACCAGCGTCTGCTTGTCGGCCACCACCGCCTGTTGTTCGAATGACGTGGTCGAGACCCGGGGCAATTGTATGGTCTGCCGGTCGGAGGTGAACTCCGCCAGATCGTTGAGGTCCGACAGGCGGATGCTGTAGCTCAGGAGGATGCTGCCATTGGACTGGATCCGCGGCAAGAGGTTCATCTCGAAACCGGTGGTCAGGGTGCCGGGCTCGATACTGGTCCGGGTCTCGCCCTGTTGCCCCGGCACCGCCTCCACCTTCCGTGCATAGGCGGTCTCGCTGACCACCTGGATCGGCACCATGCGGTTGTTGGCAGCCGTCACCCCGGTCCTGGTTTCAACCGAGACATGGCCAAGCCGGTCGAGCCGGGCCACGAACAACTCCAGATCGACATCGCCCGACAGCACGCCGACATTGACGGTGCCGGTCGCCCCGACCGGGCCGTGCCGGCCGGTCCAGCGAAGCGAATCACCCTCCTCGCTGCCGGCAAACAGCTCGACTTCGAGGCCGCGGCCCAAAGTGCGTGACCGGGTAATGGTCAGCACATTGACATCGAACGCCACCTGCCGGCCGAGAAAGGCATTGAGACCGTCGAGATAGGAGGCAATCTCCCGCTGCTTGTGCGGGCGGGCGGTGACAATGACATGGCCGGATGCCTTGCCATAGGAGATGGTGGCATCGGTCCCGGCAATGGACCGCATCGCATGGTCGATCTCGGCGGCAAGATCAACGCTGCCGGCCGAGCCGACCTGCCCGACCTGCCCGGCAAACTCGGTCCGCACCGGCATCGCCGCCACCCGGTACTGACGGGTGACGAATTGCCGGAACACCACCGAATTGCCGTCGAATTCCCAGGCCAGCCCGTAGCGGTCGGCCAGGCGGTCAAGGATGTCGGGCAGTGGGTGCCGGAAATCCGGTCGCATCCTCGCCTCAAGCCCCGCCGCCGCCAGCTCGCCGGTAGGCCGCTCTGCCTGCAGCAGCCCGGGGACCGAGCCGGGACCCACCGCTGCCAGCACCCGACCCTCACTGCCGCCCAGCAGCAGAATGGGCAGGTCCGATACCGCCGACAGCCGGGCCAGGATCTCCGCAAGCCCCAGCCGCTGCCGGCTCGCCAGGCGGATCGGCCCCAACTCCTGCAATTCGGGCGGTAGGGCCCGGGCGACGGATCCGGCATCTGCCCCGGCAGCGACGGGGACGGGAGATGCCGCCCCCGGCGGGAAGGTGCCGGCAGGACCGGCGGTCAATGCCGGCTCCATGACCGGGCCATCACCCTCATCCGGCAACGCCATGCAGCCCGGCACCAGGGCAAGAGCCAAGAGCGCCGCGGGGCGCAGGGCGCCTGCCGGATGGCCGACGACGGCGTCAGCCCCGGCCATGGCAAGAATCCGGCGTCGGTTGCGGCGGCGGGTCGAAAGCCCCTGTCTCTTGGTCATGATGTCGTCCCCGGAGGCAGCATGGCAGGTTGGCGGCACCGGCAGGCCAGGGTGGTTGCCACGACTCACCGGGGTCCGGATACGTCGCTCAGGAAGGATTGCAGACCAGCCTGATTCGGTGCCGCCATCATGGTGAATAGCCCGCACCGGTGAGATTCCCGGATAGCGAAATCGCCTTTGCGGAGGTTCATGTGGACAACCCGGCTGGCGCCCGGCAGAGGTTGCGCACTCAGCTGGCGGTGGCGGTCATCCTCAGGCCGCCCTGCCGGCCCTCGATCCACAACTCGGCCTTGCCCTGATCCCGGCGCCAGCACAGGGACACATCGTCGCCACAATGGACCGGCGCCACTGCCCGGTAGGCAAAATGCTGCAGGCACCCCAGGATCCGCTCGGCCTCCATGGCCAGCAGGGTCGCCAGCAACGGCCCATGCACCACCAGGCCGGGATAACCGGCAACTTGGCGGCAGTAATCGGCATCATAGTGAATCCGGTGACTGTTGAATGTCAGGGCCGAATAGCGAAAGAGCAGCACCTCGTCGAAGGAGACCGGGCGTGACCGCTCCGGACGCCTGCCGGCCGGACGGGAAGCGGCCAGCCTGCCGGGATGGCGATAGACCAGATCCTGGAACTCGGTCATGACCAGTTTCCCGTCCTGGCGGTATCGATGCCGGAGCCTCACCACCATCAGCCGGCCGGAGCGTCCGGCCTTCTCGGAGATGTCCTCGATGGCGGTCTCCCGATCGGCGACAATGCCGAGCCTGAGCCGGGGCTCATGGAGGCTGAGCTTGCCCCCGGCCCACATGCGCTGCGTCAACCCGAAATCCGGTATGAATCCGCCCGGCCGCTCATGGCCATCCTCGCCGGTATTCCCGGCCGGCACCGCCTGGCGAAAATAGACATGCTGCCACATGGCCGGCAGCACCGAGCCATCCACCGGCGCCGGGCCGTCTCCACCGAGCACGGCATGCAGCATGGCCGCCGCCGATGGACCCATCTGATCGCTGGAATTCCGTCTCCTGCCAATTGCCGCGTTCATGTCCTCGACCTGGAAACAACTCGCCGGCACGGCCGACAGCCGAACCTACGCAATACCGGAGGCCCAGGGAATCCCGAAAATCCTTTGCCGCGACCGGGCGTGTCTCCTCTCCCATCCCGGTCCGGGATGGGATCCATGAAAGGACTCGCGACCGACCGATTCGCCGGCGTCGGTAGCGCGGCGGTGGACTTTCCCGGGATACGGCGGGCCGCAGCAATGCGCCGGGAGGGCATTTTTCGGGACTGACATCCGGAGCTTGCGACCCCCGCCCGTCGGCCGGGAAGGACGATGCAGGATTGTGGCCATGGACCACCCCGACCTCTGCGCTTCTCATGCTTGCGCCGCGGGGTGCTCAAGTCGTTTTCCTGCCGGCCGCACGAGGAGGTGCCGGCGGCATGACGAGAGCAGGATCCGGGAACGTGCGGAGGAATTGAATTCAACAACGCATCACCTTGCCGGATCCCGATGGCTGAACGGTCAATGTCGTGGCAATCGAATTCCGTGCCGGGCGCAACATGGCGAATTGTTTTCAATTTGTTCCTTGACAACCCGGGCGCCCCACGCGACCAATGTGCCACGGGATTCTCCAGATCCCCTTCTCCCAGGACATTTGCAACCAACGGAAGGTCGGCACCCTGACCGACACAACCACATACATGCAGATCGAGCACCGGCCGCAGGCGCCGGCAGGCACCCGCCGTCAAGCGGGTCTGGCTGGCAGCTGCCGGTTCGAGTGGAGCAGGATGCTCGCCCACCTCAAGGCGGGGCTCAAGCATCCATGTTCAATTCGCCCGACGAGTGCATCGCGGCGGTCGAGCGTTACATCGAACACCACAATGCCAGTGATGCCCGTCCGTTCCGCTGGAGCAGGAGCCCCGACGATCTGGCCCTCTCATGGAAAAGAGGGCACTGGAAGCTGCAGGAAATGGCATCAGATGGATGAATCGGACCACGAGATGATAATTCATGTTGAAATATCCGTGCTTTGAGCGGAAAATCGGATATGCTTCACGATCAGCGGTCCGTCCTGTCAAGCTATTTGGGCAGTCTGCTCGCCGCTGGCCGGACTGTCTTTACTGCGGAGGAGGCCGAGCTCGCTCTCGGCATCGGGCACGGCGCGTTCCTGGATGCTGCCGAGCGGCTGCAACGACGCGAGGCGTTACTCAACCTGCGGCAGGGCTTCTATGTCGTCGTCCCGCCGCAATATGCGTCCTGGGGAGCGCCGCCGCCAACCTGGTACATCGACGCACTCATGCGACGTGAGGGTCATGCTTACTACGTCGGACTACTCAAGGCGGCGGAGTTGCATGGCGCGACGCACCAGGCGGTCATGGAGTTTCAGGTCATTACGGCGAAGCGCCTGCCGAGGATCCGTGCCGGGCGCAGCCTGATCATCTCCTACTTCCGCAAGGACATGAACGCGGTGACGGCGGGGATCGAGGACCGCAAGACCGATACCGGCACGATGAAGATGTCATCGGCGGCGCTGACGGCTCTCGACCTGCTGCGTTATCCGCAGGCGTCGGGCGGCATCGACAATATCGCCACCGTACTCTCGGACCTCAGGCAGGAGATTGATCCGGCGCAACTCGCCGCATTGTCGGCGGTCGTGGAGCGGCCGGTTGTGCAGCGTCTCGGGCATCTTCTGGACCATTTCGACCACGACGTGCTGACGGAGCCGATGCTGGAGGCCCTGCGGGCAAGAGGGTCGCCGCCCTGGACCGAGCTCGACCGAAAGGGAGCACAGGACCGGGACTTCGCGCCTGAGCCGCGCCAGCGCGATCTGCGATGGCGCGTCATCGTGCGCCGCGTGCCGCGGGTTGACGCATGATCCCGGCGCAGAACGTCGTAGCCTGGGGCGCCGTCACTCCCTGGTCCGATCTGCGACAAGTCGAGCAGGACCTCATCATCGGCCGCGCCCTGGTGGAGATCTTCTCCGACGACATGTTGCGCGATGCAGTGCGGGTTCGAGGCGGGACGGCGCTCAACAAGCTGCACTTCCCGAAGCCGGTGCGCTATTCCGAGGATATCGACCTGGTCCGGACTTCCGGCGGGCCGATCGGTCCCATTCTCGATCGACTGCGCGGCGTTCTGGAGCCGTGGCTGGGGCGAGCGCGGTTCGATCAGAGTCCCGTGGCGCCGAAGCTTCGCTTTCGGGTCGATGCCGAGGACGGCAGTGGCGTGCCGATCCGGCTGAAGGTCGAGATCAATACCCGCGAGATCCAGACTTTCGACGGCCCGGCGTCGTTGCCGTTGAAGATCGACAATCCCTGGTTCTCGGGTGAGGCGTCCATTTCGACGTTTTCGCGCGAGGAGATGCTGGCGACCAAGCTGCGCGCCTTGCTGCAACGCGAACAGGGGCGCGATCTCTACGACCTCGCGCAGGCGCTGGAGGTCTTCCAGAATCTCAACATCGCCACTCTGATCGAGATGTGCGGGCAGTATCTCGCCCTTTCCGGCCAGACGGTTTCCCGGGCGCAGGCTCAGGAGCGGATGTTCGCCAAGCTGGCAAACTCGCACTTCCTGCTTGACGTGCGGCCTCTCTTGCCGGCTGCCCAGGCGGAAGCCCTGACGGAAGAGACAACAGCGGATTGCTTTCGCCGCGTGTTCACGATGCTCATCGATCGGCTGCCCGGCGAGCCTTGGGGGAGGACGCCGACCATGAAGGAACGCTTCGAGATCTCATGGTGACACCGGCTTCACCATCCATGTATCTCCGTTCGGACAGATCGAGCCCCTGCCGCAGGCGCCGGCAGGCACCCGCCGCCAAGCGGGTCTGGCCGGCGCCGGCCGGTTCGAGTGGAGCAGGATGCTCGCCTACCTCAAGGCGGCAGCCAGCGGCGACAAACCGCCATCGCCGTCATTCCCCGCGCCCGGCAGGCGGTTCACCGAATCGCACCAGGACCCAGACTCGCTGCCGCAAATTTGGTCCGGGCTCACCCGGTCCGCACTTTCGCTACAGCAAGTGCAGGAAGATAGGTATTGACTCTTGACGTATAGCGTCAATTCCTATACGATAAGGAACTACATGATCCTGAGCTATCGAGACAAGAAGTCGGAGCAGTTCGCGAAGGGGGAGTTCGTCAAAGCCTTTCAAGGTTTTGAAGTTCAGGCCGCCCGGCGGTTGTCGATTCTGAACGCGGCGCCTTCGCTTGATACATTGCGCACCCTGCCGGGAAACCGGCTAGAAGCGCTCAAAGGAGATCGTACCGGACAGTACTCCATTCGCATCAACCAGCAATGGCGCATCTGCTTCGAGTGGCCGGACGGTCAAACCGGGCCGGGCAATGTTGAAATCGTGGACTATCACTGAGGAAAGGAGATCAGGCCATGTTCATGAGAGCTGTTCATCCCGGCGAAGTCCTGAAGGACGAGCTGGAAGAACTGAATGTGACGCCGACGGAGTTTGCACGCCAGATCGACGTGCCGCCGAACCGCGTCAGCCAGATCATCGCGGGCAAGCGCGCCGTGACCGGTGGCACCGCGCTGCGCTTCGGGCACTGGTTTGGCACCGATCCGCAGTTCTGGCTCAATCTGCAAAGCGCCTATGAAATCCGCATCGCCAAGGAAAAGGCAGGTCGGGAGATCGCACGGCTGCCGGTGCGGGCCGGAACATCGCGATCCGAAGCGTCAAGCATCGCGTAGAGACCGAACCCGTGCGCATCACCCGGCTCCACATTCAGAATTTCCGATCCGTCAAGGACCTCACCGTCGATCTTGGCGAGACAACCGTCTTGATCGGGCAAAACAACGCCGGGAAAACCGCAATCATTGACGCTGTGCGTATTGTGCTCACGAAGTGATGGGGGCAGCGCGGAACGGGGTTTACCGAAAGCGACGTTCATCGCCCCTGACCCCGATTGCGACCCGCGCATACAGCCTCCCGTCACGATCACCCTGACGATGGAGGAAAACGAGCCTGGAACATGGCTGGGCACGAATTCACGCGCCGCACCAGCTGCCACCTGGCCTTGCATCGGCATACGGCTTTGGAATTTCATTGCAACCGAATATGCGGGACGCCATGCTGTCAGTGAAACCCGATCCAGGCCGGGACGAGCTTCCTGATGGGTGAGGCAAGACGAATCATGTATTGGCCGTGGCCAGGACCCTGTCGGCCTCAAAAATTGACAATGACGATCAGCAGGAATTGGAGCATGACCGACAATATCAGGATCGACCAGGCAAGCCCCGGGCGGGTGCACCGACTGCCATGATGACCAGGATGATGGCGATCACGGCAATCCGGATTGGCGCCTGGAGTTTCATGGATTTTCACCTGAATTTTGATGGCGCATCGAATACTTCAAATGGTAGTACCCAGTCATGACCGGTTCTCTGTCCAGTTTTCCTTCCATCCCGGCTTTTTCGGGCGTTATCCGACTCGCCCGCTTCATGGCGTTCGTGACGGTTGCGTCCATTCTGGGCCTTGCCGGGGCCTTGCCGGCGGCGGGTGCCGAGGGCGAGGTGCCCTGTGGGGGTGATTTCGGGGAATTCGTCGGCGGGATCAGGTCGGAGGCGCTGGAACAGGGGTTCGAGCCGGCAGCGGTCGACCGGTTTCTTGCCAATGTCGTGCATGATCCGGAAATCATCCGCCGTGATCGCAGCCAGGGCATCTTCCGCAAGAGCTTCATCGAGTTCTCCAAGCTGGTCATGGCCGAGTACCGCCTGAACATGGGGAGGGAATTCTTCGAGGAGCATGCCGACATCTTCAGCCGGGCCCAGCGCACATACGGGGTACAGCCCGGTGTCCTGTTGTCATTCCTGGCGCTGGAGACCGATTTCGGCCTCGTCCAGGGAGACCACAACACGCTCAACGCCCTGGTCACCCTGTCGCATGACTGCCGCCGTCCGGAGCTGTTTCGGCCGCATATCCTTGCCGCCCTCGCCCTCTACCTGCGGGGCGATTTCGACCCTGCGGCCACCATCGGCGCCTGGGCCGGTGAAATCGGCATGATCCAGATGCTCCCGGCCGACATCCTGGCCTTCGGCCAGGATGGTGATGGCGATGGCCGGGTCGATCTCGGGAATTCCGTGGCCGATGCGCTGATGACCGCCGGCAGGGTCCTGCAGGATCATGGCTGGGCTCCGGGCCAGCCCTGGCTGATCGAGGCCATCATCCCGCAAACCCTCGACTGGAACCGCACCGGCCTCGATCACCGGATGCGCGTCGCCGACTGGGCCGGGCTCGGGGTCAGGGCCCGCACTGGCCCGCAGCCCGATGGCAGCCTCATGGCCTCCATCCTGCTCCCGCATGGACGGCACGGTCCGGCCTTCTACGCCTTCGAAAATTACCGCCTGTATTTTGAATGGAACCGGTCCTTCGTCTATGCGACCACATCGGCATTCCTCGCCAACCTGTTTTCCGGATACCCCATGTACCTGGATGGCAATGCGCCGCCGCCGCTTGGAGACCAGGACGTCAGGGCCCTCCAGGCCGCACTGCAGGAAAGAGGCCATGATGTTGGCAAGGTGGACGGCATCGTCGGCCGGCTGACCAGGGCGGCTGTCCAGGCCGAACAAATCCGGCTCGGGCTTCCGGCCGATGCCTGGCCAACACGGGAACTGCTCCACCGGCTCCAGTGACAACCGTCCGGCTTCAGCTCATCTTCTACCACCATCCGCTACCCTGCCCCGCATCGAACGGCACTTCACGGCGCATCGTCGCGTATTTTCGATGCTGGCCAAATTCGACGCCGCTGGAGTCCCTTGGTCTACTCCCGCCAAATCCACAGCTTCGGGAGGGGGTCGTGATGCTGTTCCGTTCCCTGTCGCAACAGTACGGAAGGGCAAGAGCGGCAATCGGGTACCGCTCCCGGGACTGAAGACTCCACAACGGCAGGTGGCAACCTTGTAGCCGCACTGTCCTGACCGAACCTCATAGTCACTGACTTGCATTGACAGTCATAGACTGTTGTAATGCCGTCATGGGCAAGAGTATCCAGGTGAGCGCCCGGCTGCCGGCGGCGATGCTGGCGCAGATCGAGGAATATCTCGCCGCCGAGATGCGGCAGGGGCGAGAGATGACAGTGGCCGCCTTTATCCGCATGGCCATCCGGCGGGCGCTGGTGGAGGAACAACCGAAACGAGGCCCGGAGAACTGACATGACCAGGATCATGCGCATCACCATGGCAGCCGCCCTGCTGGCGCTGCCGGCGGCGGCAAATCCGCTGCTGAACGAGAGCTGGATCGCCAAGGCATCCTAGGAACAGGTGCAGAAGGCGATCGCCGCCGGTGCAGATCCGAACGCCACGAGTGCGCATGGCAGCAGGAGCTACACGCCGCTGAAGGCAACGGCCAATTTTGACAACAAGGATGCGATCCGGGCGCTGTGCGAGGCTGGCGCCGATGGCGACATGCCGGGAACCGCCCGCCCGCCGCATTATGCCGCTGATGGCGAGGCGGTGGCGCTGCTCTTCGATTGCGGGGGGCTGGTCTGGGCCACCGACAGCAATGACCTGGCCCCGCTGCATTATGCGGCCGGGGACAATCGCTTCAGTGCCATGGAGGCATTGAACCGCCGCGGTGCAGATCCCGATGCCGGGGACAAGTTCGGCAACACGCCGCTGCACGACGCCGCCAGGTATGGTCACCCCACCGCGGTGCAGATCCTGCTGGCGGGCGGGGCCGGGATCAATGCGACCAACATCGGTGATGTCACACCGCTCTACAGGGCGGCCATGCTCAACGCCCCCGAGGTGATCGAGGTTCTGCTTGATGCCGGCGCCGACCCGGCCATCCGGGACGAGGATGGCCTGTATCCGGCGGATGTGGCCACGAAACACAATCGGAGGCTTCGCGGCCACCCGGTGATGACCCGGCTGGAGGCCGGCATGACCACCGCCGGCGAGGCCGTCGCAACCGCGCCCGGCTGCGACGGCCATTTGGTGCAGGCGCCCGACCGAAGGCTGGGTGACGTGGCGCAGATAACGCCGGGCCAGCGCTCCCGCTGGCCGGAGATCGCCCGGCTGAACGGTATCACGGCCGAGGCGCCGCGCCTGGTCGGCCAGTGCCTGGCGCTGCCATAGGGGAGAGGGAGATGCACCCCGTGATCGCAGAGAGGATGGACGAGATTGCCGGGATCTGCCGGCGTCACCGCGTCTCGCTCCTCGAGCTGTTCGGCTCGGCGGCGCGGGGCACGGATTTCGATCCGGAGACCAGCGATGCCGACTTCCTGGTGGAATTCGAGCCGCCGGAGATGCCCGGCCTGTTCAGGCGATATATGGGCCTGATCAGGGATTTGCAGGCGGTGCTGGGCCGGGAGGTGGACATGCTGTCGATCGACAACGAATACCTGCTGGAAGCGATCAATGAATCCCGCGAGGTGGTGTATGATCCGAAGGCGTGATCCGCGGATACTGCTTCGCGATATCGAGATGGCGGCCAACCGGATCGAGGGCTATGTCGACGGTGTGGTGCTTGCGACCTTCGTCGCTGACGATGGCTTGCAGGACCAGGTCGAACGGAATTTCATCACCATGGGCGAAGCACTCAACCAGCTTGACAGGATATCACCGGAACTGGTTGAGCGAATTCCGGACGCAGTGGACATTACCGGTTTTCGTCACAGGCTGGTTCACGACTATGATCGTATCAGGCCCCAAGATCGTCTGGTCCGTTGCAGTGGAAGATCTTCCGGGATTGCGACAGGTAGCACGGTCGCTGCTCGACGAGTTGGACCGAGATGCAAGCATCGGCAAGACCCGGCCCGATGCCACCATCGACCAGATGCCAGACAGCACCACGGCGCCGCGGCAGACGCTGTTCGGACCGCCGCGGGACGGGCCGGAACCCGAGGAAGATGACGGCCCGTCATTCGGCATGTAAAGGGAGCTGAAGCCATGCCCGGCGTGAAACACAAACCGATCGGTGCCATCTGGCGACGGGTGCGCGACATTTGCCCGGAGCACCGCCAACTGAAGCATGACTATGCCCGCGCCTGTGCCGGCAGGTGGCGGCAGGCCCGCCGGAAGCTCGAGGACCCGTCCATCGACCGGTCCTCCATGGATGTCTGGTTGCGGACCCAGCGGCGCGCCTTCGCCATCGAGACCGGCCAGATCGAGGGCCTGTATCTCCTGCGCCGGGGTGTGACCGAAACATTGATCGCCGAAGGCTTCGAGAGGGTACGGGGAGCCCATTCGGCCACCGAGATCGCAGGCAGCACGCTGAAAGGTCTGCTTGAAGACCAGGAGGCGGCGCTCGAGATGATGTTCGCCCATGTCAGGGAAGAAAGGCCACTTGTCGGCTCGGCGATCAAGGAATGGCATTTGCTCTTGACCCGCCACCAGGAGAGCGCCGCCGGCATCGATCCCTTCGGCAACCGGATCGAGATCCCGCTCAGGAAGGGTCAGTACAAGCTCCGGCCCAACAACCCACGCCGGCAAGACGGCTTCGTTCACGAATACTGCCCGCCGGAACAGGTGCAGACCGAGATGGACCGGTTCCTTGCCTTCCATGCGGGTCATGCCGGGCTGGATCTGGCACCGGAGCTTGAGGCGGCGTGGCTCCATCATGAGTTCGTGCGCATCCATCCCTTCCAGGATGGCAATGGCCGGATCTCCCGGCTGTTGATGGCATATGCCTATGCAAAGGCTGGTGAGTTCCCGCCAGTGATCCCGGCGGAGAGGAAGGATGACTACATCGATGCACTCATAGCAGCGGATGAAGGAGATTTCCCCACCCTGGTCGGATATCTGGGTGATTTGGCCGCACAACGTTCAAATGCTGCTGCCGTCCGCGCCGAAGGGATTCTGAAAGGCCGCACCGATTACCATCACGGCAATGGCGGCACGACTGTGCGCGGAGTCTACCATCCGCCGGATCTCAACCCGGAACAGCTCCGGCAACCCGCACCGGTGTCGGCCGAAGAGGTGCCGCGGCAAGGGCTGTTCGGGCCCCGGGACGAGCCGGAGGATGATGACTGCCCGTCATTCGGCATGTGAGATGCCTGGCGCTGCCGTGAACAAGAGGAGAGCCCATGGCTGACGAGACGCCCAGGACCGTGATGGCAGGCGATGACCCGCCGGGGACGGCCGGGCCGGTGTGGGGCTCCGGCCTCCAATCGCGAGTACGAGGCGATGGCCGAACGCCAGAACGCCGCGCTTGAAGCGCACCGGGAGCGCATCGCGGCGGCGATCGGCGTGGGGCGCCAAAGGGCGCGCGCTGAAGGGGGCGGCCCGGTCGGGGGATGAACATTCGAGATTCCGTCATTGTCGCCCTGCGCGATGCCGCCGACCCGGTCAGGGCACCGCAACAGCAGGCATACATGAAGTCGGACATGCCCTATCTGGGAGTGGGCGTGCCGCAATGCCGTCGCATCGCCAGCACCCAGTTCGCCAAGCACCCGCTGCCGGACGCCGATGCCTGGGAGACGGCCATTCTCGACCTCTGGCGCCGGGCCGCCCACCGCGAGGAACGCTATGTGGCGGTCGAACTGCTACTCTTCCGGCACTATTCGAGCTGGCTCGAGCCGGCGCGCCTTCCCATGATCGAGGAGATGGTGATCACCGGCGCCTGGTGGGATTACGTGGACGCGATTGCCGGCCGCGGGGTGGGGGCCATGCTCGCCGCACATCCCCACCCGATGAAGGCCATCCTCCGGGAGTGGGCGAAGGACGGCGACATCTGGAAGCGGCGAACCGCCATTCTCGCCCAACTCCGCGCGAAGCAAGGAACGGACCCGAACCTGCTCACCGACGCGATCCGGCCGTCCATCGGCCACCCGGAGTTCTTTCTTCGCAAGGGAATCGGCTGGGCACTCCGCGAGTATTCCAAGACCGATCCGGGATGGGTGACGGCGTTCGTGGACGCGCATCCCGGGCTCTCCACGCTAAGCCGGCGCGAAGCGCTCAAGCATCTGAAGCGTCAACGCCAACGGAGGTCCGCGGCAGGGCCTCCGGACTGAAGCTTCCCCCACGCTGTGTTCCACGGCGATCCGCATCGTTCCCGGCGGCGGCCGCCGCCCCAAGGTGCCAGCCCGCCGCCGGAGAGCGGGGCCGCGTTGCTGTCGCAGTCGGTGGGACACGGTGGCGGCCGCCGCCGCCGGACGCGGGCACGTTTGTCAGGCGGCGAGGACGGTGTCCAGGTCGCAGCCCCCGGCAGGGTTCCGAAGGCGCTCGGTCCCGGGATACGCCTCGTTGCCCTGAGCCGGATCCAGCGGGCCGCCGCCTCTCACCAGTTCTTGCCTTGCAGTCGGCGCCAGCCCGGGTCTGGCAGGCGATCGTGTCGAGACTGTCATTCCGGCCGGTTGCCAGTTGCAGCGGCGTGTCGCACGAATCCGGGCAGTTGGCCCCGGATGGCAAAACCGGCCCCGGAATCATCCGTCGCAATCGCCACCGGCGATGCCGGCAGGCTCGACCGGAGGACGGCCAGAGAAGTGGGCGTCAGCATCAGGTTTCCACGCCTCGACCGTCCGGCGCAACATGGACAGCAGCATGTCGCGCCGCTGCTCCAGGCTGGAGGTGGTATCCTGGCCGATGCCAGGCTCACGGGCGACGCTCGCAAGGGTCAGCTGGCAGGGCTAGCGCTACTCGCATGGCGTTACCTCTCCGGCAATCGGCTTAGCCGCCCGTTCCTGGATCCTGCGCCGCCGCCCGGGAGTCGGGCCGGCGAACACATCTTCCACATCCGGCGCCATGACCATTCTCCTTCTCCATTCGCCGGCGAACGGGCCGGGGCGCCTGTCGAAGTGCTCATCGGCCCTGCATGAGGCACCGTGGCGGTGCGGCCCTACCCTCGCAGGTCACAGCCCAGGAAATTGCGGCCGGTCTGCCTGGCGGCGATCATGACCGAAAACGATCCTGCGGCCGGATCAATCACGTAATCGCCTTCGTTGCTCACGGCTGACAACAGGGCGGCCTGCAATTCGACCGGTTTGGCATGCGGGTGCACTCTTGCCACCAGCTTTTCGTGCACGACATCTGTGATATTGTGAACCTTCCAGACACCCTTGGCCCTGCGAGGCCCGCGCTGCAGCACGATGCAGTATTCCGCCCGCCGGCGCGTCCGGTAGCCCATACCGAACGTGCCCTTGTCCCAGGTCACCAGGTCAACGATGTCAAGACCCGTTCCGTCGAGCCAACTACCGACCCCCTGGCACAGGTGGAACTTGTCGACCCACAGGAACAAATGGCCCGACGGTATCAACACCCGGTCGATGCCGCGAACGAAATCGAGGATGACATCTTCCGGCATCTGCGCCAGCGCCGCCCGCTTGCCGCCGCGGGTAACGCCCTCATTGCCATAGGCCAGCTTGTCCAGGACTCCCCGGTATTGCGGATCGAGGAACGCGACCGGAATCGACTCCGGCGGGAGTTTCGACAGGAATACCTGCCCATCCATCCTGAGCCTGGAATTCGGTATCAGCTCCGCCGGCAGCCCGATGTCGGGTGCCTTGACGTCTCGCTGGCTGGAATAGACATTTTGCGACTGGCCGTCGCCTTCGGACAGGATTTCCGTGAGATCGGGGGTCGGCTCCACTTGTCGTTTTGCACTACCCGCCATGACCTCCCCCGGTTCGACACCTCGATCGCAATAGCAATCCGGGCATCGTGTGTCACGGCGATTGTCGGAAGGTCACACCGGCATCCCTGCTGGGCTGATGATGATGCCTGGCTCCCGGTCGCCGAGCCGCTCATTTGCCTTCACTATGGCCGGAAGCCCGGGGGTGTCCACGCGACCTGGAACATGCCCGAGTCCCGAGTGACGATTTCCCAGTCAGGAACTGGCGGCACATCCGGACCACCAACCCGACCCGCTCTACCTCTGGACCAAGTGCTCGAGTGGATCCCTGACCCGTGATGGAATGCTGCAATGATCTTCAAGCTGGGCATGTGTGCGCAGGGAGGGGTAAAAGCGGCTGCACGGATTCAGGGTATCGGCGAGTGTCATCACGGTTGTGAATTTCAGGAATGGCATCGAGGTCATCGAGACCGCAGAATCAGGCAAGAGATCAGCCAATCAGCCAACAAGCATCGCCGCTTGACCGACGCCCCGAACACCAGATTTGACAACACCTCCTGCAAATCGATGGACCGGTGATCCTGGTGTCCCTTGCCGCTCGGGCCCTCATGAAGCGACATAACCATGGATGACTGGCTCTTCCATGGCCGCGAGGCGGAACTGGCGAAGGTCTGGGGCTGCACCAATGGGTCGCAAATTCTGTCTTGCCTCATCCTGGGCGGGCGCGGAATCGGCAAGACGGAGTTGCCGCTGTAGATCCAACTGCGCTACCCGACCTTGCCGACACTGATCTTCTGGCTGGATGGCCCTGCCTTGGAAAACCAGGCAGCGGCCGGCCTGCGAGTCATGCGGGTCATCCGGGAGAGACTCGGCCCGGAGGTCGCCGATCTGACGGAACATGATGAGTGCAGGACAGGGCAGCGAGTCTTGCCTGACTCCCACCGGGCACATATGCAGGACCCATGACCAAGAAGGACCGGAAGCCGATTGGGTCAATCAGGAGGCGGGTGCGTGACCTTGCCCCGGACCACAGCGGATTGAAGCATGACGGTGCCCGCGCCGCTGCTGCCCGGTGGCGGCAGGCCCGCCGGAAGCTCGAGGACCCGGCCATCGACCGCAGCGCCATGGACGTTTGGTTCCGGGAGCAAAAGCGCGCCTTCGCCATCGAAACCGGCGAGATCGAGGGGCTCTACCTCCTGCGGAGGGGCATGACAGAGACGCTGATCGCCGAGGGCTTCGAGGGGGGGTGCGCGGCACCCATTCAGTGGTCGATATCGATGATGACACCCTACGGGGCCTGCTTGAAGACCAAGAGGCGGCGCTCGAAATGCTGTTCACCCATGTGAAGGATGAGCGTCCGCTGACCGGCGCGTCGATCAAGGAATGGCATGCGCTCACGACCCGCCACTAGGCAAGCACCGTCGGGAGAGATCCCTTCGGCAACCTGACCGAGATCCCGCTCAGGAGGGGAGAGTGGAAGATAAGACCCAACAACCCGTGGCGCCAGGACGGCTTCGTCCATGAATACTGCCCGGCTGAACAGGTGCAGTCCGAAATCGACCGGTTCCTTGCATTCCATGAAGGCCATGACGGGCTCGATCTGGCCCCGGAACTCGAGGCGGCGTGGCTGCACCATGAATTTGTGCGCGTCCACCCCTTCCAGGATGGCAATGGACGGATCTCCCGAATGTTGATGGCCTATGCCTATGCAAAGGCAGGCGAGTTCCGACCGGTGATCCCGGCGAAGAGGAAGCTCGACTATATTACCGCTCTCGAACTGGCGGATGAAGGAGACTTCCCTGCACTGGTCAGATATCTGGGGAACCTGGCCCAGCAGCGATCCGATGCTGCCACCGCCAGGGCCGAGTTGATCCTGCGTGGCCGCACGCATTACCGGCATGGCAATGGCGGCACAACCGTGCGCGGGGTCTACCACCCACCGGAGGATGATAAACCGTCCTTCGCCATGTGAACGGTGGCGGGCATCGCTGTTGCAGCGCATTGATCTTGAATGGCGAAGAACGAGTACAGCACCCAATCCCACCTTCTTGATTTCAGCGCGAAATCTTGGACCCGTCTTGTCACTGGACGGTGAGCCTACAAGGAACAACCGGAACCTGGAATTCGCAAGCAATGGGAATTGCCACGAAAGTGCCAACGACCAGCTTGCATGTTCCGCCAACCGACTTTCTTGCCTTCGCAAGGGTCGGCCGGATGTCCTGACCGATGAGCAGCAGGAAACCGTGGACGCGGTGCTGGGGTTCTATGGGGACAAGTCCCCGCAATGGCTGAGCGATCTCACCCATATGGAGTTGCCCTGGCAATTGGCCAGGCGCGGCATTCATGTCGGCGAGCGCGGCAACACGGTCATTCCAAAGGAATCCCTCGCCGAGTATGACGCCAGCCGGTAGAGTCGGCCATGGCCAGTAAGCTGGAATCAGCCACAGGCAGTTGCGTATCTCAACAATCAGCGACCCCGACATGCCATTGCGGCGGGATGATGGCTTGTGGGATCATATACGTGATTACCCAAGAATTCCGAGCCGGTGCCGGCCAAACGGACGCGGCGTTTCGACCCTGATTCTTCAAGCGCTGCGGCCTGGGATCATGCAGCCATATTCTCGTGCCACTCGTGATCGTCGCAGTACGAAAACTCGACAAGCTGATTGATACGATCCTCAAGATTTGCGATTCGCTCCAGCAACCCGGACACATCCGAATTGCCAAGCTCCTTCTCCATGTAAAGCAGGCGCAGGGTTCGTTCGGCGGACGGATTTCCAATGTCCCTGTTTTCCCTGTCCCTCTCCCAGCGAATGACTGTTCTCTCGGTGACGCCGAGAAGAGTTGAAAGCATCACTTGCGACAATTCCAGTTCGTGACGGAGAAACCGGATTTCACCGCCGGAAAGCTGTTTTCTGGTTGAAACCAGCCAACGTCCGATCGCACGATGCAACCCATCTATGTCATGTATTCTCAGGCGTCCGGCGTTCATCTCGAAGCCGTTCGCGAGGTAGATGTCATTCAGTCCGCTTTCGGTGTAATGGTATGTCTCAGTCATCGTATCTCCCTCTCAGATGACGGTAACAACCGTGCATTTCCTGACATTCAGCGCCACAACCACCTGTATTGTCCGTCCGGCTACGTAGCGCCTCATCTTTACCCTGACATCGCCATGAACGTCCTTCTTGGGCCCGTCGATGATTTCTCCCTTTCGCAAGGTCGAGAGAACCTGCCGCATGGTGATGTCCCGTTCTCGCAGCCGGTCACGGAAGTGCGGTTGCTCGAAGTCAACCTCGCTCCTGTCAAGGCAACTTCGGACGTGATTGGCACAATGTTTGGCATCGTGGAGCAGGTTTTCAAAGGGGACTACGTTTCCCATGAACATGACATAATGTCAGGTATACTCCTTGTCAATAGCACCGATACGCTTGGCTTCCAGCCCGGAGCCACGGCGGCAAGGACGAACTTTCAAACCTTCGCGCCTTGTGCAGCACCTGCAATCAAGGTGCGAAGAACCTGGTCCAGGAACCGCCCCCGCTGGACATGGCTTGAAGCGCAGGTGCTCCGTGCTCGTGTGGACGATCAACGAACCGTGCTGGAATTTCTCAAACGCAAATTCAAGGAGGAACGACATGACCAAGGACCGTTACGTGGACATCGAACCGACCCCGGACACGATGGAGAACATGGCCAGACCACTCGGGAGCAGTATACAATGTCGTCGGGAAGTGCGGGAGCAGATTTGCACGGCGAATGAGCGGTGACGGCGAGTCTGCGGTCGACCGGGCATTTGATGGCTGATAGAGGCGTTCGATACACTAGCCACGTGAAGCGTGTCGATGACCGGTTCGGGAGCCAGTTTGACGAAGATGTCCGGTGACATTCCTGTTGTCCGGCGAATGCCGACCACATACAGCTTCGTACATGCTGTCGTGCAGCATCTGGCGGGGGAGTGTTCCGATCAACCGGCGGCGGCTTGGCACCTGTTGCGGGGAAATGACGGTGGGGGTGAGTTGGAGCTGGCCTGCACGGCGTTGCCGGATGTCATCGAGCGGCGTGCGGCGGGTGGCTGGATTTGATCGGGGCCGGTACCAGGTTGTGAGGATCCTTCTGGCCGCCTTTCCCGCTCCGATGCGGATTCCTGGGACCGGGAGTGTTGGATGAAGATCCTGCACACTGCCGACATACATCTCGACTCGCCGTTGCGATCCCTGGCGTTGCGCGAGCCCGGATTGCGGGACCGGATCCAGACCGCGAGCCGCACCGCCCTCACCAGGATCGTCGATGTGGCTCTTGCCGAGGATGTGGCTGCACTTTTGATTGCAGGCGATCTGTTCGACAGGGCCGAGCGCAGCGCCCGGACGGCCGCCTTCCTGGCACTGCAGCTGGACCGCTTGCGCGAGCGGGGGATTCGCGTGTTTTATATCAAGGGCAATCACGATGCCGAGAACCCGCTCACCGGCGAGTTGAGCCTGCCCGACAATGTCCATGTCTTCGACGGCCGCGGCAGCAAGGTGCAGCTTGCGGACGGGCTCTGGATCCACGGCGTCAGCTTCTCCGGCCGCCATGCCCCGAACAGCCTGCTGCCGAAATTCCCGGCCCCGGTCGAGGGCGCGATCAACATCGCCATGCTGCATACCTCGCTCGGCGGCGCCGAGGGCCATGACCCCTATGCACCATGCTCTGTCGGCGACCTGACCGCGGCTGGCTTCGACTATTGGGCGCTGGGTCATGTTCACCGTCGGCAGGTACACTCGCAGGCACCATGGGTGGTCATGCCGGGGATGCCCCAGGGGCGCGATATCGGCGAGTCCGGACCGAAATCGGCCACGCTGGTGACGATGGGCGATACGATCGGGATCAAGGAGGTGACGACCTCGGCGGTGGAGTTCCGGCAGGTGCAGATCGACGCCACGGAGACGGAAAGCGACGACGATTTGCGCGAAGTGCTGAGACGAAGGTTGCGGGAGATGGCCGGCAATCTGGAATCGGACAGTGCCGTGATCCGGCTCGTGCTGACCGGGCGCACCCCCCGCCGGTGGCAGATCTTGCGCGATCAGGATGTCTGGACGGACACCGCCGCGCAATTTGCCCTCGAGACGGGCGTCCTCTGGCTGGACAAGCTCCTGTTTGACCTGTCCGAGAGTGCGGCTCCCGGTCCCGGCCCCACGGACGAGTTGGCCGAAATCATGAAAACCATTCGGGAGGAGCCCGGCTTTGCCGAGACCTGCCGTGCGGACATCGAGGGTATTCTGCGGGAGTTGCCGCCGGGGCAGCGCGCCCGACTCATGCCGGATGAGGCCGCGATGGACCAGCTGGCGCAGCGTCTGGCAAGAATCGGCACCGCGAGGATCCTTGCACGAATGAAGGGGGCTGATTCCTGATGCGGGTCGAGCGGCTTTCCCTGGATTTCTTCGGGCACTTCACCGGCAAGGAACTCGATTTCGGCAAGGCCGGACGGGCCTCGGATTTCCACCTGATCTACGGCTTGAACGAAGCCGGCAAGACAACAGTGATGGAGGCATTTCTGCGCCTCCTCTACGGTTTTCCCCATCGGGAGCCCTATGGCTTCCAGCACCAGCGGCCGAATCTGAAGGTATCCGGCCTGCTCGACATCAATGGCGAGACCCGCCCCTTCACGCGGCTGCCATCCCGAGCCAAGAACCTCAGGGGCGAGGCCGATGCAATCCTCCCCGAGGCCGCGATCGCCTCCCACCTTGGTGGGCTGTCGATGGAGGACTATCGCAGCCTTTTGTGCCTCGACGACAACACGATCGAAAAGGGCGGCGAGGACATCGCCAGCGCCCGAGGAGATATCGGCCGGTTGCTGTTTTCGGCGGCAGCCGGTGTCGCGGAGTTGAACACCATCCTCGAACAGGCGCGAACCGAGGCAGGTGCCATCTACAGGAAGCGTGCCAGCACCACAGTTGTCGCCAAGCTGAAGCACGAACTGGCTGCCGTGGAGAGCGACATCCGGAAGTCGGATGTCAGCGCCCATGCCTGGCGGCAGCTGAATGCGGCGCTCCAGGCCGCCGGGAACGAAGAGACGAATGCGCGCGCGTTGCGAGACAGGCTTCGCACCGAACAGGCCGCCACCGACGCGATGAAACGTGCCCTGGACGATCTGGGCGAGCTTGATCGTCTCCTGGACGAGATCGCCGATCTTGCCGATTATCCCGTTCGGATCGACATCAATCCCGAGATGCTTGTCACGATGACAGCCGGCCGGGGGCAGGTGGTTGCCGAGTTGCAGCGCCTCGAGGACAGTCTTGAGAGGACCCGGACAGAGCATGCGAAGCTCGTCCTGGACGAGCAACATCTTGCCCTGGCCGACCAGCTTGAGGGGTTGGACGAATTGCGCAGCCGGATGCAGACGGCGGTGGCCGATCTCCCTCGGCGCACGCGCGCCCTTGAGGAGGCCGAGGCAGACATGAAACGCATCGCGATTGACCTCGGGGCACGTGAAGGCTGCGATGCAATCCTGTTGGTCACGCCTCCTTCGGATATTTCGGCTCTTGAGGCATTGCGCGACGACATGCGGGACACCGCACGCGCATGTGAGAGCGGGGCGCAGGAGATCTCTGCCGTGCAGGCCCGCATCGCTCAGGCCCAACGGGCACACCAGGCCTTGCTGAATGACCGGCCGGCTCAAACCGGTCTGGCAGAACTGCTGACAAGGTTCGACACCGACGCCCTTGCACCGGCGGTGGCGACGGCGACACAGGCGGTCGCATCGGCTGATGCCACGCTACGGGATGCGCTTGAGTCGCTCACGGTCGGCGAGCGCGGCTTCGACGCACTACCGGATTGTCCGGGCGGTCCATTGACGGCAACCGAACTTGCGGAGCGGCATGCCGGTCTGACGGACGAAATCGCCAGCACCGTTGAGAGGCTGAACCAGATCGAGGACGCCGTGGCCGCGACGGCGGCGAAGATCACGCGACTCTCGGAAGATGTTGGCGTCGCCAGTGACGAAGACGTACACTATGCACGGGAGCGGCGCGACACCTTGTGGCAGGCACATCGCCAGGACTTGACCGCCGAAAGCGCGGACCACTTCGCGTCGGCAATGAAAGCGGTGGACGACATCAACTTTGCCCGGCTCGCCCATGCCACCGAACTCGGCGAGTTGCGGAAGCTCGGGCAGGATCTGGCGGAAGCAGAGGCACTTGCCACGAAAGCCAGGGCAAAGCGTGACAGGCTCAGAGACCGAGCGAAAGAGACCGAGAGCCGGGCCGAAGGATTGATGGCGGAGATCGGACTGCCAGCACTGTCTCCCGCCGCCTTCTCAGACTGGGTTGCACGTCACACCAGGGCCTGGGACGCTTGGCGGCAGCGGGAGGCGCTGGCCCGGCAGCATCGGGATACCCTGGAGCGGGCAGAACGGCTTCGGCAGGAACTCGCACCGCTCGTTGCGCTGGAAGACCCGACATTCGATGCAGCCCTGGCGGCGGCCCGTAAACTTGCCGAAGCCGAGCGGGCCTGGGGGGACGAGATATGGGCGTCTGGCAAGACGAAAGCTGCCCTCGAGGACGAAGCCGAGCGTCGGCAGGGTGAGCAAACCGGGCTCGAAGACGCCGCTGAACAAGCATGCGCGGCCTGGACGGACAAGGTGCAGGGCCTGTTTGGCGACCAACTTTCGCCCGACAGGGTTGCCGAGGGTCTCGGGCAACTACGCGAATTGCGGGAACATGACACGAAGCGGCGGCAGGCAGAGCGTCAGGTCGTCAGCATGCAGGATGACCAGCTCCGGTTCACGGAGGCGGTGACAGCCCTCGGTGCCCGGTTTGGTGTCGAAGAGAAAAACCCCCTCGAGGCGTTCCAGCATCTGCGGGAGGTTGCGAAGCAGGCACAAGCCGACAAAACGCAGCAAGAGGAGTTGGGCACCAATCTGGAAGAATACGCGAGGCGGCGCGCGGAACTCGGTGCGGAGCTGGAGGACATCGAAAGGAAGGTGGCGGAACTCGGTACGGTGTTTCCGGAGACGGTAGATACCGGCACTCTCGAGGCCCTGCGGGTTGCCGTGAACACGGCCGTCGACGTCATCGAGAAAAGAAAGCGGATTGCCAAACTTGAAGGGCAGGTTCTCGACAGCCTCTCGTTGAAGCGGATCGACGAAGTGCGCTCGCTCTTGGGCGGCGAAACAGCCTTCACCCTCGCGGCAAGGGCAAAATCGTTGGAGGCCGATCTCGTTGTGGCGGAGAAAAGACTGTCTGACGCGACCGTTGCCCGGGCAAATGCGGAGCGGGACCTTGGTGCCGTCACAGGAAGTGCGGAGACCGCCGAACTGGTTGAGCGGCGCACGACCATTCAGCTGCAGATCGAGGAGGCCATTCTCGACTATTTGGAGCTGAGTATCGGCTTGCGTATCGCCGAGGACGCCATCCGCCGCTATCGCGACCGGCATCGGAGCGGCATGTTGGCGTCGACCGAGCGGGCTTTTGCGGAACTCACCGACGGTGGCTATGAGACGCTGCAGACGCAACCGGACGGTTCGTCGGAATTGTTGCTGGCGGTCGATGCCAGCGGCACGCCCAAGCAGATCGGCGACATGTCGAAGGGAACGAGGTTCCAACTCTACCTGGCGCTACGTGCTGCGGCCTACCAACAGATGGTCACGCAGGGCGTTCAACTGCCATTCTTCTGCGATGATGTCTTCGAAACCTTCGACGACGATCGGTCCCGGGCGGCCTGCCGTCTGATGGAGCGGATCGGCCGAAGCGGCCAGGCCATCTACCTGACGCATCACCGCCATGTCGTCGATATTGCCAGGGAGGTCTGCGACCCGCCCCCGGTGATACACGATCTCTGACCTCGATCCCCCGCAATTGGCGGGAGACAGTGACCGGGTCACGTGCCAACCATTCCGAATTGGGCCTGGCTGGCATGCAGGCGACAGGCCCAATCGGCCGAAATCCGGCACCGACCGTTGCAGTTGCGAAGAAATCCTGTCCGGCTACTCCCTGTCGTTCCGGTGGGCTATTTTCATGCCACGAAGACCGCCTGACGCTGACGGGGAGCGCCATGGTTGACGGCAACCTGGAGAATCGTACCCGACGAGGACTCGGTGCCGGGGCTCAAGCCCGTAGATGTCGATGGCGACCGGGTCAGGAGGCCGGACCGGGATATTCTCACCGATGAGCTGGCCGCCACGGCAAATTGTCGGGGCGGAACCGTCGTCCCGGGAGTGGACGACCAGAGCCGGGCAATCCACGGCATCCATTTGGATGACCTTGATGCCGTGATGGCTGCAATTCCGCCACCAGAGACAAATTTGGGGAATGTCCCGACCGACGTTGAAATTCGGTTCGGCCAGCACCGCTGTTCGAATTCTTGTGCGGGGCAGCGTCTTCAACCCTTTCAAACATTCCTTATTTGGAATATATGAATCCTTGTTCATTGATGTCGAATACACAAATGAGTTCAAGGCTTGGTGGGATGGACTTACAGCGAGCGAGCAGAATGACATTGTCGCGGTGGTTGAATTGTTGGCGGAGCATGGCTCTGGGCTGAAGTTTCCCTATTCCTCGGGAATAGTGAGTTCACGGCACGCTCACATGCGCGAACTGCGTGTCCAGAATGCTGGCAAACCTTTTCGCATATTCTATGCCCTGGACCCGAGGCGTACGGCCATCTTGTTGATTGGTGGCAGCAAGGCAGGCGACGACCGGTTCTACAGGCGGTTCGTACCAAGGGCTGATCAACTCTATGACGAACACTTGCAGGAACTGAAATACGAAGGAGAAATTTGATGAGTGGTCATCATTCGTTTTCTGGATTGACGAAAGGGTTTTCCTCCGACCGTCGTGAACGGATTGAAGCCCGGAAGAAGGAGCTTCGTGCTGCAATGCCCCTTCACGAGTTGCGTCAAGCCCGGGCCTTGACCCAGAAGACCGTTGGCGAGATCCTGAACGTGAACCAGCCGGCTGTCGCCAAGCTGGAACGACGAACTGACATGTATGTCTCCAATCTCCGCTCATACATCAAGGCAATGGGCGGCAAACTGGACATCGTGGCCAGATTCCCACAGGGCAGCGTGGTCATTACCAATTTCTCTGATGATGGCGAAGATGTGAATGCCAATTGAACAACGAAGGCAATTCGGATTCCGGTGTGGGGTATCCCGGCTGGAGTGAGCTCAGCTTGAACAGCTGGGTGGCTTCCTGAGCCAAGCATAGGGTCGGGGAGTGGGAGCACGTAAAGCGGCAATCGATATCCCCGGTTTTAGGGGTCTTCGCGTGCCCAGGCCATCGCCGTGTCCAACCCGTCTGCCGAAAAGATCGGAACCCCACGGTTGCTGCCCCCGAACAGGCAAACCTGCCCCATTCGAAAAAGGAAAATGGGTTTTCCCGGTTGTCGCTCGACGTCTCCGTCGAGATGCGCCACGTCCTGGTGTGCATTGCTGGCGGCGACATGGCAGCGAAACGTGCTGCGCAACTGGAGACATCAGACCGGCTGCGGAAATTACAAGGGACTGCGCACTAGTAGCCCACCACCGTTGAATTGATGTTCTGATCAATGGCACCGGGTGCAAGTTTTCCCCTCGTCAGATCTCCTGTATATTGCCGGCAACAAGGGCGAGCAACATGCCCTCCGGGCGGCCCAATGATGGCCGCGGCATTTGTGTCGGCACGGGCAGTACCAGCCCCGGGGGGAGTAGAGAGGTGACAGGCGATGAGTACGACAGGAAGAAAGATCCACGAGGGTCCGGCTTGAGGAGCACGAGCGGAAGATGCTCCAAGAGATGGTGGGTGGCGGCAAGGGCTCGAAGGAGCGACGGCGCCGGGCACATATCCTGCTCCAGGCCGATGAGGACCGGCAGGGCGGCGTCGGCACGGCAACGGTGGAACGGGTGCGCAGGCAATGCACCATGGAGGGTCTCGAGGCGACGCTCGAGCGCAAAATCCAGATGAATCGGAAGCCCCGCCTTCTTGATGGCAAGGCAGAGGCGAAGCTGACCATGCTGGCCTACTCGGAGCCGCCCGAGGGGCATGCAAGATGGAGCCTGAAGCTGCTCGGCGATAGGCTGGTGGAGCTGGAGATCGTGGAGGAGATCGCAGGCGAGACGGTAAGGCGGGCGCCAAAAGAAACAACCTCAAGCCCTGGCTGAAGACGTGCAGGCATTCCGCCGAAGGCGAATGCCGGCCTCTTGCGCCATGGAGGATGTGCTGGACGTGTACAGTCAGGACTACGGCGATGATACCGTGCTCATCTGTCTTGACGAGACATCAAGACAGCAGACGAAGGAGACGCGGACACCGCTGCCGGTGCGTCCCGGCCAGCCAGAGGGTTATGATTTCGAATATGAGCGGGGTGGTACCGCGGGCCTCTTCATGCTCCATGCGCCGGCAGGTGGCTGGCGCCATTGCCTGCGTCACGGAACGTCGTACCCGGCAGGATTTCGTCCCATAGTTCCGGTCGGTCAGACCCTTCGGCCCGAACCGGTTCAAAGAGATCAATGCCCCGGATGGGTCAATGAATGAACGCTGACTGGTCCGACCGCAGGTGCGCACTCCAGAATCATTTGGCAGGAGGAGATACTACAAGATCGGGCGGGATGAGTTTCAAGTGCTCGCAGTCATTGTTCCTGTCGGTGCCACAACAATCCTGAAACCGTTTCCGCGCCAGAAGCCGTCCGGTTCCAGGCTGCCGCGGTAGATGCCATTCGCCTTCATCCTGTTGCTTGAGAAGCAACCGCCTCTCAGAACCCTCCTGACCGAGGGACCGGCATCCAGGTCTTCACGACCATCGTTTCGGTAGGGATATGCAAAGGACGAGGTCCTCATGTCCTTGCCCCAGAGCGTCGTGGTCCACTCCCATACCTGCCCAGCCATATCCATGCATCCGAATGGTGACACGCCTTCGGGGAAGAGGCCCACAGAACAGACTTCGTTGAATCCCGTTTCTTCTCCGTTCGCATGCCCTGCGGCCCATTCCTCTCCCCATGGGTAATGCGATCCTCGAGAACCACGCGCGGCCACTTCCCATTCGGGTTCAGTTGGCAATCGTACGATCTCGTAGGTGCCGATCCGGCCTGTGGCCTGCCATTCGGATGTCAACCAGGCGCAATAGGCCATCGCGTCGTGCCAGGTCAGGTCGACCGCAGGGGCGTTGGCCAATTCGGGTCGTGTTGCATCGGCCGAACGCCAAGGCCGTCCTGTGGCTGTCGTAAACCTCTGGTAAGCTGAATTGGTGACAGGATAAGCGCCGATGCGGTAAGCCCCGACACGACAGCCATGCTCTGGCCGGGAATTTGGGTGGACGTCGCCGCCTATTCGAAATGAGCCCGCCGGAACCCCGACCAGTTTGTCAAGCCTGCGCGGATCTCCGAGCAGTGCCAGGGCTTGTCCGAACTTTCTGCGGAGGCCTGCCGGCAGGCCACCACCTTCGATTCCGTCTGCAAGGGCCTTGCGAACGGCTTCCGACTCTGGCTTTCCGGTTTGAACGAGACGTGAGGCAATCAGCAGCATCCGCGGATCCATATCTGCTGTCATCAATCCCTGGACCAACACCTTTGCCCTTTCCGACCCTGCCGGCAAATCAAGCACGAAACGGGTCATGGAACCTATCCATCTGTCGGTACGAACCGAAATCCGGGTGACAACCTGTTCAATCGGCTCGGAAGCCAGGTGGCGGGCTGCCAGGATGTCTATCAGCCAGCGTTGCTGTAACATGCGGTCCAAGGCGGCATGGTTTGGAGCAAACAAGAAAGCCCGCCCGTCATTGCCTCCGACCTGCCGCGCCGCAATCTCCGCCAACTGCTGCGTTTCGTCCTTTCCGACCAGCGAACGGACTTGATCCCACGGGGATGCATCAATCCCGGAAGCAGCCCAAAGGGCAAACGGGCCTGGCCACCGCGCCATGTTGCATTCCGGATCCCTGAAACCCAACCGCTTGCACAGCGCCCTGCATTCCATGCCTGGCACCGGCATCAGATCGTGCACGGCGATTTCGGGTGGCAATTCCAATGCAGCAACGGTGTCGGTTTCTCCGGTCAACAGGAGACGGGAATCCGGATTGCGATACAGCCATGTCATGGCTTGTTCGAGCAAGCGTCCGGCCTGGTCCACCGCCAGATGGTCAAGTCCGTCAAGAATAACCATGACAGCAGGGTGTTCCCTGCCATGTCCGAATTGAAACCCGGAATGGCCATCATCGCCGAGATCGATCGAGATGATGGTTGGCAGTGGTGCACTCCAACGCTCACACAGGAACAGACCTTCATCATTGCGGCATACGGAACGGCTCAGCCGACCCAAATTGAAAACCGGATCGCCGCAGGATTCTCCATTCAGACACGCCTCGAGTTCCCGGACGAATATTGTCTTGCCGCCGCCTCGCGGCGCACGAAGCAGCATCGCACGGTTCTCCGCGACCGTTTCCACTGCACCGAACCGGATCGTTGGGCCTTCACGGTCCGGGTCGTCCGTGAGCGAGCGCAGACCCTTTGCGGCTTTGTCTTCATGGCTGAAGGCCACTATCCTCGGCATGTATCCGTCCGCGTGCTCCACCGCCCCGAGCGACCGGTGATCGAACAGAACCTTGCCGGAGTGGATCACTTGAACAGGGCCGCGACCAACGGGTCATGAAATCGCTGGATTTCGATCGCATAGCCCCCGGGATCCTCGAAAAAGAAGTGTTCGCAAAAGCAACCGTGCATGATTTCCGATAGACCCGTCACATTCGCGGCTTTCATGCGCGCGTGCCAGCCGGCAATGTCTTCCGAAACGATTGTCAACAGGGCTGCGCTCTCTTCCTGGTTCGCAAGATGCCCGCTGTTACCATCAACTATTCCGAAGTAGGCGGTGCCAGCCACCCTGTAGATTCGGGCCATGCCCTGGTCTAGCACAAGGTCGAATCCCAATGTGCCTTCGTAAAAGGGGGCGACGGCGAGAATGTCCTGGTAATAGAAGAATGTAATCGCGCATTCAGCTTTCATCTTGTGTCCCTTGGATGCGATGTCAGAAAACCTGGACGGTACCGCCGGGATCGAGCGAGAGACCCTTGAGTGCGGTTGCATGAGCCATGCAGACCTTGGGATGAAACAGGTACAACCAGTGCGGGAGGCGGCCCAAATGCGCAAGGCATGCCCCGTACGCGCGTGCACGCATCCCGGGATCAAGAGTCCTTCTTGCAGAATTGAAGAGTTCGTTCGCGCGCGGGTCATCCACGCCCTGCCACCACACGGACGCCGTTTCGGAACTGATCTTGTCATCCAGGACGCGAAAAGTGCTTCGCGGGGAGGAATCGAAGATTGCAAGGTCCCCCATTTCCTTGCGTCCGAGCTGACGGGCGTATTCGGGCCTGTCCGGTTCAATTTGAATGTCGACATGAAATCCGATTTCTCCCAACGCATCTGCAATGAACCCCGCAATCTCCGGCGCTCGTTCCGGCATGTATTCCGGGCTTCGCAATAGAACTTCGGTGGGCGCGCCGGATTCCAGCAACATTTTCCGCGCGCGCGCCGGATCATGGGCGACAGGCGCGGGCCCTGCTTCCCCGTGGCCGAGGTGAAACGGGCTGACCACTGTCTTCGCAGGGCGTGCAAGGCCTCCCATGACTCCGGAGACCAGGGCAGAGCGGTCAATGGCCAGATTCGCAGCCAGCCGCGCCTCGGGCCAGGCAAACGGGCCGGCGCGGCCGTTCATGAACGCAATCACCGAGAGATGCCCGTCGGATTCCACCCAGTTGAACCCGTCAAGGCTCCTGCGCGGAGCGGCCAGTCTTTCGAGCTGCATCGCGCAACTCACTGTGCCGTCCTGCAGCGAGGTCAACCTGTCTTCTGCACTCGGCATCGACAGGAAATCCACGAATTCTCCGGTCCCGGACGAGGGAATCAGGCGCACACGGACGCCTGGTTCGTATTCGGCTACCTTCCACGCCCCCGTCCCCAGTGTCGGCAAACCGGATCTGTCGAGTGCAGAAACGTGGAATTCAGCGAAGATGTCGACCAGGTCGGGAAACGGCGATGCCGTCCTGACTTTGAGAATGTCGCCGGCAGGCGTACTTATTGCCGCGCCGTCGAGATACCTTGCATAGGACCACTTCATTCCGAACATGTCGACGGAATTCAGTATATTGTCGATGAATTCCGCAATGCATGAAGACGTGCAGGGGGTGCCGTCGTGAAACGTCGCGCCGGGTCGAATCCGGAACTGCCAGCTGTGACCGTCAGGCGACAGCTGCCATTTTTCGAACAAGCCCGGGAAGACTCTTCCGGAATGCCAACGCAGCAGCGGTTCACAGACCCATGTTTTCAAGGTGAGAATGCTGGCATCATCAGTCACGCGGTCCTGGGCAAGAAACTCAACCCGCTCCATGGCGATCACTGTCCTGGCCGCATGTACCATCAGGCTGTCACAACTCGCTCCGCCTGCGCGGGTTGAACCAGTCCGCCAGCGCATCCCCGATCAGGTTGAAGCACAGGACGGTGAGCAGAATGGCGAAACCCGGGCCTAGCGCCGTCCAGGGGCTGGAACGAACGAATTGCAGATTGGCCGAAACGTCGGCTCCCCACTCTGCAAGAGGCGGCTGTGCCCCGAGTCCCAGGAAGCCAAGGCTCGCCGTTTGAAGGATGGCGCTGCCGACGCTGAGGGAGGCCTGCACCAGCAATGGGCCGATGGCATTGACGAGGACGTGGCGCCAGAGAATCCGGTGCCTGGGCAATCCTAGGGACACTGCAGCCTCGACATATGGCTTGACGGAAACTCCCAGCGCCTGACTGCGTGCCAAACGGGCAAATTGCGGCGCAAGCGTAATTGCCACCGCCAGCATGGCATTCTGCAGGCTCGGGCCGAATGCAGCTGCCAATGCAATTGCCAGTACAAGGGCAGGAAATGAGAGGATGGCGTCGACAATTCGCATGATGACCATGTCTGCGATGCCGCCCAGGAATCCCGCGAGGGTCCCGAAGAAAACGCCAATGACGAAGGCCACGACGACAACCCCCAATCCGATCGCCAACGTGTATCGGCCACCGTGGATGATCCGGGCCAGCATGTCGCGCCCAAAGCTGTCGGTTCCGAACCAGTGGTCCGGGCTTGGTGGCTGCAGCTTTACCGCCATGTCGAGTTCCAACGGCGAGACAAGCCCGAAAAAAGGCCCAAAGAGAATCGCCGCGAGCAGGCATGCAAGGACAGATGTTCCCACCGTTGCAAGTGTGTTGATCCTGAAGAACCGAATCAGATCATTCACTGGCTTCTACCTGATCTTGCTGCGGACCCGCGGGTCCAGCATCGCATGGATGATATCGACGATCACTGACGTCAGCATGAACAAGAGCGCAAAGACCAGGGTCGTTCCCTGGATGACCGGATAATCCCGATTCCGGATTGCCTCGAACATGAACCGCCCGATCCCGGGCCAGGCGAAGATCGTTTCAGTCAGGATGGCGCCCCCGAGCATCTCTGCAAACTTCAGTCCGACCACGGTGATCGCAGGCAAAAGCGAGTTTTGCAGCGCGTGGCCGTAGATCACCGTGTTCCAGGTCATTCCCTTGGCACGCGCAGTCCGGATATAGTCCTCGGTCATGACCTCCAGCATGGTCGTCCGCACGAACCGTCCGAGCGTCGCGGCCAGGAACGCCGCCAGCACCGAGGTCGGAAGCACCAGGTGGGCGAGCACGCTTCGAACGGCGCCGGTTTCGCCGCTGAGCCAGGCGTCAACCAGCGCAAAACCGGTTACGGGTTCGACGAAGAGATACGCGCTCATCCGCCCCGATACGGGCAAGAGCCCGAGCCAGGTTGCGAAGAACAGCTGGAGGAGCAGAGCCAGCAGGAAGGCGGGGATCGATACGCCCACAAGGGACGTGACCCTGACCAGGTGATCGAACAGGGAATTCGGTCGCGTCGCGGAAAGGACGCCGATCGGAATGCCAATGACGATGGCAATCAGCACGGCAAGAACGGAAATTTCCAATGTGGCCGGCAGTCGGGCCAGGATCTCATCCGCCACCGGCTTTCCGGACTTGAGCGACTTGCCCATGTCGCCCTGCAACAGGCCAGTCAGGTATTCAAGAAACTGCTGCAGCAGCGGGGCATCGAGATTCAACTGCTCGCGCAATGCGGCAACCTGGCTTTCGGTTGCGCCCGGACCGAGCAGCGTGACCGCCGGGTCTCCCGGAATGAAGCGAACCAGGGAGAAGACGATCACCAGAACCAAGAACAGCACCGGTATCAGTGCCAGCAACCGCCTTGCCAGGAAATCGAACATCGAGGTGGGTCAGTGTCGCGAATGGATAAGCCAGCCCTTTCGAGGGGCTGGCTCAGGTGTCTTCCGACTCAGTTTTTCGTTACGCCCCAGTATTCATTCAACGGTGGAGCACTGTTCACGACCAACCCGTCGACATTGGACCGTGCGAAGACGATCAGCTTTGGACTGAACAGATACGCACCCGGAACCTGGCTCACGAGCTGTTCCTGAATCTCGAAATAGAGCTCCCGGCGCTTGTCCAGGTCTGCCTCTTCCTGAGCGGAGAGGATCAGGTCATCAAGTGCCTTGTCTTCCGGCATACGGAACGTCATGGCGCTGTCCGCCAGTCCGGAATAATAGCCGATCGTGATATGAGCGTCCGGATCATTGTACCAGGGTTGCCGTCCATCCATAGCGATCTTGTGTTCGCCGCTGGTATGAAGCGCCCTGTAGGTCGGAAACTCGGTCTGTGCGATCTCGACATCGATGCCCACATCCGCGAGATTGGCCTGTACGAAGGTGCACAGCGCACCCCAAAGCGACCCCTGGAAACTGTAGAGCTTCAGGTTCCAATCGGAGGGGTTGACGCCGGCTTCCGCAAGCAGTGCCCTGGCCTTTTCCGGATCGTAACTGGGCGCCATCTCTGCGATTTTTGGATTGAAGGCCCAGCTGTTGGATGTCAGCGGCCCGTATACCCGGCTCGCGGTGCCGCCGAAGATGCCGGCAAGCAGCCCGTCATAGTCGATTGCGTGAGCAACTGCTCGGCGGACCGTCACATCGTTGAACGGACTGTCGGGATGCGAGTTGTTGAACTCCAGCTGCCGAATGATCTGGCTGGGACTCTCCAAGATCTGGATATCCGGGTTTTCCGCGAAAGCGGCCATTTCTTCGAGCGGGACCGCGGCAAGCTGCCCCGATTGCTGGATGACGTCAATGCCACCGTTTTCCAGTTCAAGGCGCCGGGTCGAGGCTTCAGGTATTATGCTGTAGATCAGGCGCGAAAGCCCCGGGGGGCCGCGGAAGTAGTCCGGATTCGCATCCAAGACGACGCGGGTATCCGCCTGATAGTCGCGAAACTTGAACGGCCCAGTCCCAACCGGGTTGTTGGTGAAATCTTCGCCGCGCTCCGCAACTGCGGTGGGGCTTACGATTGCCGATTGCGGCTGCGCAAGGATTGACATGAAAGCGGGATAAGGCCGGGAGAGCGAAATCGTCAGCTCGGTCGGTGAGTTGACGTCAATGCTCTCGATGAGGCCAAGCGTGGCTTTCACATAGGCATTCAGCTCCATGGTCCGTTCAAACGAGAACTTAACGGAGGCAGCGTCAAATGGCGTCCCGTCATGGAACGTCACGCCGTCCCGAAGGACGAAACTGAAGGTCTTGCCGTCATCGGAAATCGTCCAGCTCTCGGCCAGGCGGCCTTCCAGTTCGCTGAACTCCGGAGGCGTCCAGGCAACCAGCGTGTCAAAGACATTCAGGATGATTTCGCTGCCAATCGGCCAGGCCCGGTTTGTGCCCGGTTCAAGACCCCTGGGGTCTGACGGAACAGCGACAACCAGCGTCGATGCCTCCTGTGCGTTTGCGGCGCCTACCGCCAGGCAGGATGTGACAAGAGCGTTGATCAAGATGTGTTTGAATTTCATTTTTTCCTCCCAGGTGTTGAATGAAGATCGCCGCCTGCGAGCAAAATTCAGTTGCTGATAGTTCCTGTCTAGCGAAGTGTTCCTCGCGCCTCAAGGCTGGGCTGAGCAATGATCCCTTCTCCCAAGTGCCTCAAGAACTCGTTTCCATGACGGCTGTCCAGCTGGCGGCATATCCATCAGGTGGACTGCGTTGGAACTAGGGTCTTGCTCCGCGCCGTACCAGTCTTTCGGGGTCGGTAACCCATTGCGACCAGGATCCGGGATACATGGCGGCGTCGATTCCGATCGTGGCCAGGGCCAGGACGGTATGGGCTGCCGACATCCCCGCCCCGCAATAGACTCCGACAGGTCGGCTCCCGTCAATGCCATACCCCAGATACATCTCCCCGAGCGTTTCGCTGTCAGCGAAATTCCCGAAGTCGGTTACGTTGTCAGGAGCGGGGGCGTTGACAGCGCCGGGGATGTGACCGCGATTCGGATCCCCTCCGGCCCGGGCACCGCCGATGTAGTTCGGGCGGATCCTTGCATCAAGCAAGACCCCTTTACTGATGAAGAACTGCGCTTCGTCCGCTCCGAACTCGGGCATGTTTCCCGGTGTCAGATCTATTGAACTCGGAGGGGGACTCACTCTTTCCCGCGACACGGGAAGATCTGCCGCCAGCCACCCCAACAACCCGCCATCCAGGACTCGGACATCAGTGAGACCTGCCCATTTCAGCACCCACCATCCCCTCGCGGCTGTCAAGCTGCGGTTCCTGTCGTAGAGCACAACGGTCCGGCCATGTGACAACCCCCAGGAACGGGCCGCCCTTTGCAGACTGACAATGTCCGGCAACGGTCGGTCCCCGCTGGTCCCGGTCGCCCTGGCTGCAAAGTCGGAATAGGCCTCGGCATCGACGGCGCCCGGAAGCCACCGGCCGCACTGCGAATCCTTGCCTGTGTAAGGGCAAACGGATTGTACAGCCAGAATTGACGGCGGATTGTAACCCTGCATCATTTCCATGAGATCGGCCGGCGCGACCAAGGTTCTTTTCCGCAGTTCCAACAATTCTTGCTTGCCCATGGCGCGCCCTTGCCTTCATTATGCCAAGTACCACCACAACGTGGAAATTGCCAATTGCATGCACTGAATCAGCTGCTACGTCGAATTCCGAAGGGGAACTCGGCAGGTTGAGTGTCCTCTCCGTAAGAAATCTGGTTGCTTCCTTTCGGCAAGCCGGTGGATGGAACACGGTTGTCGATGGTGTGAGTTTTGATATCGGGGTTGGCAACACAGTTGCCCTGGTCGGTGAATCCGGTTCAGGAAAGAGTGTTACCGCTTTGTCAATCATGGGACTGCTACCCCGGAAATCCACTCGTATCACGGGTCAGGCCTTCCTTGACGGAGCCGACCTGCTTCGCCTTTCCGACAAGGAAATGGAACAGTTTCGCGGTAATCGGATAGCCATGATCTTTCAGGAGCCGATGACCAGCCTCAACCCGGTCTATTCCGTTGGCAGGCAAATTGCCGAATCGCTGGAACGGCACCAAGGAATGGCCAGGCGAAAGGCTTTGAGAGAAGCCGTCCGACTGATGGACAAGGTTCGGATTCCTGCCGCGGCCATGCGCGCACGCGAATACCCGCACGAAATGTCCGGTGGCATGTTGCAGCGCGTAATGATCGCGACCGCCCTTGCCTGCCGCCCGCGGCTGCTGATTGCGGATGAGCCAACAACAGCACTTGACGTAACGATCCAGGCCCAGATTCTTCAGCTCATCAAGGAACTTCAGGACGAGCAGGAAATGGGAGTCCTGTTCATTACCCACGACATGGGCGTGGTCGCGGAAACCGCGGACAGGACAATTGTCATGTTCCGATCCAAGATGCTGGAACAGGGGAGCACGAGTGAAGTCTTTTCAAATCCCCAAACGAACTATACGCGGACCTTGTTGGCAGCTGCCCCGCGCCTGGGCGAAATGGCGCACACATCTTCGCCTCACCCCTACAGCTTGCCTGGCTCTTCTTCGAAATCGAATTCTGTGCATCGACGCGACAGCGTGAATCGCCGGGCGCCTCCATTGCTGAGTGTCCAGAACCTGACAACACGGTTCGATATTCGCAAGGGCCTGATTGGGCGGGTCGTGGGGCGCATCCATGCTGTCGAAGACGTATCATTTGACGTGGCGCAAGGTGAAACACTGGCGCTGGTCGGAGAATCGGGTTGCGGAAAGTCAACCACGGGGCGTTCCATCCTCCGCCTGGTCGAGCCATGTGGCGGCAAGGTCGTCATGTCCGGACAGAATCTTGGCACGCTCTCCAACTCGGCCATGAACCGGCAGCGACGGTCGATGCAAATGATCTTCCAGGATCCGTTCTCCAGCTTGAATCCCAGAATGCGGGTCGGTGCAGCGATCATGGAGCCAATGATTTACCACGGGATTGCAACCCGCCGGGAGGCGGCAAAAAGGGTTTCTACCCTTCTGGAACAGGTCGGGCTGTTATCAGACATGGCCAAACTCTGGCCACATGAGTTTTCCGGCGGCCAGCGTCAGCGTATTGCGATCGCGCGCACGCTGGCGCTCAATCCTGCCCTGATTGTCGCCGATGAATCCGTATCGGCGCTCGACGCGACCATCAAGGCCCAGGTTGTGAACCTGATGATGGAACTGCAGGAGAGACTTGGCCTTTCGTATCTGTTCATCTCGCACGACATGGCTGTCGTTGAGCGTGTCAGCCACCGGGTTGCGGTGATGCTGCTAGGTGAGATTGTAGAAATCGGCCCCCGCGATGCGGTCTTCAGTTCACCCCAACACCCCTATACCAGGCGCTTGTTGTCGTCGGTGCCAATACCAGACCCGGCGCGAAGGCTGCATCGACAGGATATCCCGCCGACCGAGCTGAAAAGTCCGATCCGGCCCCCCGGCTATGTGCCCCCGAAGCGTGACTACCAACAAGCCGGCCCGGGTCATCTTGTAATGGCCGGCAGCTAGCCTGCAATTGCTGCGCGTTCGAAGGACATTCCATGAGAGAGATCTTCGTCCTCAATCCAAACGGATCGGCCCATGTGACAGCTTCCATCGACAGCTGCATTGAGCCGCTGCGCGCCGTCACACGGCACAGGATCACGTGCGACTACATTCCGACTGCGCCGGAAGGGATCGAGTCGGATGCCCACGTCGCAGATGTGGTGCCGATGGTTCTGGACCATACCCGGCGTTGCAGTGCAGACGCCATTATTGTCGCCTGTTTTTCAGATCCCGGTGTGGAGGCAGCCAGAACCCTTGTTACTGTTCCGGTCATCGGGATCGCCGAGGCCGCTTACTATGCCGCCCTGCAGCTTGGCAGGCGTTTTGGAGTGATCTCCCTCGGCCCAACCTCGGTTTCGAGGCATGCACGCCATCTCGAGAAACTCAAGATCGCACGGCGACTTGCCGGTGACAGGCCGGTGAACATGGGCGTATCGGAAGCAAGTTCCGACGGAGGCATCACACAGGCGGTCATTGAAACCGGGATGGTGCTGCGGGACCGGGATGGTGCGGACGTGGTCATACTCGGCTGCGCCGGAATGGGAAAGCAGCGCTACCGCCTTCAGGCCGTTCTTGGCTTGCCGGTGGTAGATCCGGTTCAGGCTGCCGTCGCAACTGCCGTGACACAGCTGGACATGGGTTATTTCGGAGAGGGTTGTTAGGATGGATCTGGTTCTTTGCGGACAGATCATGGCTGGAGGCGATCTGATCGAGAATGGGTGGGTTGCCGTGAAGAACGGTCTTATTGCCGAAATCGGCTCTGGAAAGCCACCTGGCGCAACCGAGATTCATGACGCCGGTGATGCCCTTGTTTTGCCGGGCATTGTCGATGGGCAAACCCATTCGTGCAGCTATAACGGGTTGAAGGGGCTGGGCGACACGACGCGGTCCGCGATAGCCGGCGGCGTAACAACTCTCGTGGACATGCCCTATGATAACCCATTGCCGCTGGACCGTGCGAGTCGGCTGAACGCCAAGATTGATGCAATCACGAAGTACGCTCACGCTGATGTGGCTCTGTACGGGACGGCAACGTCCGACATAGGCACGACAAACCTGGAAGCGTTGATCGATGGCGGTGTCGTTGGATTCAAGATTTCCTCTTTCGAAAGCAGTCCGACCAGATTCCCGCGGATTTCCTCTGACTTGAGGCTTGACCTGCTGGAAGCTCTGGCTGGCGGTGATCTCCCTCTTTGCCTGCACAACGAAGACCAGGAAATCGTGCTTGCGCGGATTGAACGGGCGCGTGCCAATGGCCTGAACGGGATCGTTGCCCATTCGGAGAGCCGACCGCGCGCGGCCGAACTGGCTGCAACCGGCCATTTTCTTGCGCTCGGTCTGGCAACGGGAGCGCATGTGCATATCGTTCACCTGTCGACGGCTGCCGGACTTGATCTCGTGGAGAGCTTCTCTGGACTTGGGGCAAGGGCCACCGGCGAGCTCTGCGTTCACTATCTTTGGTTCGACCCGGCGAACGACGGAGAAGCCCTGGGTGCCAAAATGAAGGTGAACCCGCCAATTCGGCCAAGTCAGATCGAACCGCTCTGGGAAGCGATCGAGTCCGGCAAGGTTGGCTTCATCTCGTCCGATCATTCCAGTTGGCCTATCGACAACAAGCTGACCGGATCCATCTTTGATGCAGGTGCCGGCATCCCTGGCGTTGAAACCTTGCTGCCTGCCTTTTTTACAAGCGCCGAGAGGCGCGGGCTTGATGCCGCACGGCTGGCGACGGAACAATTATGTGTGCGCCCTGCCTGTTTCTTTGGACTGGATGACCGGAAAGGCCGGATCGCTGTTGGGCTTGATGCTGACTTGATCGTTCTCGAGAAGGGGCTATTCGCGTGGGACGAGACCCTGGCCCATGACGGCTTGAACTGGAGCCCCTTTCACGGGCGGGAATTCTCCGTTCGCGTCGCACGATGCTATCTTCGCGGAGAACTTGGATGGGACGGCAAGGAGGTTCGCAGTCAACCCGGTGCCGGCCGGTATGTTCCACGCAGTACAAAGGGCTGGTTCAAGCGGAGCCAAGTGGAGGCATGACAATTTTCCGGGAATTGGTGAGATCCAGGGCTTCGCGGCAACTTCAATCACTTGATCCGGTTGAAATCGTGCTGTCGGTTGCACGGACTTGGCCCGTCAGGAGGATTCTTGCTGTGGACAACCGTGAATCGACCGGTTCTTGACGACCGGCGAGGCAATCCTGCCTGAACAAGGTAAAGAAAGGGCAGGCACCGGGCGCGTCATCAAACCGGCAGGCAGCCGCCTTGGCCAATTCCGGCCGCCGTGAAGCGCCTGTTCTTGCCCGGTGTGGGAGGTGTTGATCCTGCCCGCACGGCCAGTGCCGGACTTCAGTGTCTCACGCTCCCCAACGTAGGTTGCCGTTTTCCGATCCCGTGCCGCTTGACATCACGACCGGAGACGAAAGGGAACATCCGGACCGGGAAAGTGCGCAAATCGGTTCTGAACTGGAAGAGCGGCCATGCCCCCGGGCAACGGACGCGGACAACAAACCAGCAGATCCGCGCAAGGTCTCCGCTTCTGCCCTGTGCTATCCCGCCTGCCCTTGCTATGCTGGAACCAGATTGCCTCCCTGAACGGCTGAAACAGCATTGGAAGGGGATCACAAGGTGGAGCGGGGGCTGGCCAACAAGATTGTCGTAGTACCATTTCCTGTTGGTCTGCGAGTAGTGTGACCCAATCACGCGGCCATGTTGCTGTCGACATGATCCAAGGCGAATGGAATTGATGACATTTGATTTCGAGACCGTAATCGAAAGACTTGGAACGGGAAGTTCCAAATGGTCTCGCTACGCACCTGATGTAACACCGATGTGGGTAGCGGATATGGATTTCTCCCCGGACCCCGGAATCATTGGGGCGATCAGGGAAAGACTCGACCATCCTATGCTGGGTTACGGAATTCCCACCGACGATCTCCGGGGCACGCTGGTGAAGGCGATGTTGCGCGACCATGGTTGGAGCATTGAACCGGATGCGCTGGTGTTCCTTCCCGGGGTGGAACCCGGTTTCAACATGGCTCTTCGTGCTTTACTGGCACCCGGCGACGGGGTCGTTCTGGAAACGCCGGTGTACAGGCCCTTGCTGGTCGCGCCGGAATTCTGGCAACTCCGACGGCTTGATGTTCCGCTCCAGCCCGATGACCAGGGTCGCTGGCGTTCGGACCCGGCTCAGATGGAGCGGGCCGCAGCCCGAGCAAAAGCGCTGCTGTTGTGCAATCCGCAAAACCCGACCGGGCGGGTGATGACCCGGGGTGAAATCGAGAGTCTTGCTGACACCTGTCTTCGAAACAACCTGGTCGTGATTTCCGATGAAATCCACTGCGGACTCACATTGGATGGCCGTGAACATGTTCCGATCGCGTCCTTGTCACCAGAAATTGAAAGAAGAACGATAACGCTGATGGCAGCAAGCAAGATCTGGAACATTGCGGGCCTCAAGGCCGCCTTCGCAATCGTTCCCGACGCCGAGATGCGTGCGCAGTTTGTCGCTGCCCGGTCCGGGATGGTCGACAGCGTGAACATATTGGGTCTCGTTGCCATGAAGTATGCTTACGCCAGCGGCGAGAAATGGCGGAGGGCCGTTACACTTCAACTTGCGAAGAACCGGGACTTGCTGCAGTCAATTGTCGGGCAAGTGATGCCCGAAGCCCGTATGTTCCCTTCAGAAGGCAGCTACCTTGGCTGGGCAGATTTCGGCCGGTATGAATTGTCGACCTCGCCCCACAAGTTCTTTCTCGAAAGCGCAAGGGTCGCGCTGAGTGACGGAGCGGAATTCGGCGCGGGATACGAAAACTGGGCGCGGATCAACTTCGGTTGTCCGCCAGCCATATTGCGGGATAGCCTCGACAGGATGGCAAAGGCCGTAGACAGGGTCAATCGGCACAATGGTGGGAGTCAGCGATAATTCCCATTTCCACATCGAATTGACCATTGTGTTCGATCCGCCATGTGTCCGGATCGCCGGGTGCGGCGGAGGCGGGGCTCAGACCAGAAGGGTCGAACGACCTGACTCTACCCCTTGTCGTTCAACGCGCTGATTGGGAGTTGATAAACACGTCCACTTCTTGATTTTGCTAACCAAACAGGGATCAAGAGCCTATGCCCAACGAAAGCGGAGCCCGGCACGGTCGACCCAGATATCTGGATTGACATCCCGTGAGATTCGCTATATATACATTCAAACTTTAAACTCACGTTCCGGACAAGATCATGGCCGAGTTGCCGGAAACCACATCTGCGGTCGAGCTGACACCAGGCGAAGTCGAAGGGTTCTCTGCTCGATTGCGAGAGAAAATCAAGACACGCAATATTTTGCGGGGCAAGCAGCAACGATTGCAACGATGGATTCTGATCGGCGCCGATTCCAAACAGGAAGCTGCGGTCATGCGGGCGACCGCAGCCATGGCTGGGCGGATCGTCGCGCAGCGCCGAAAGGAATTGACCGAACGCAATATTGAGGCGCTTGTCGACATTTATCTCCAAGGCGAGGAACGAGCCGAGGTTGATGGGGAACTCGAGCAGGACAATGCCGGGTTGCGCGCGCAGTACCTCCGCGAGGTGCCGACTTTCACTGCAGCCAATATCCACAAGCTCATGCACGGCTCGCTGTTGAACAACCCTAGCGAACCGGCCTCTCGATGGAGACGTGAAAAAAGGGTCTTTGCGGTGCGCAACGGCCGCGCTCAGCTGTTTCCCTGCTTCCAATTCGCCGACGGCCATCCGCTGCCCGTCATCAAGCAGTTGTTAAAGCGCCTGCCCGCCGACATGACGCCGTGGCAGGTTGCGTTCTGGTTCCGGTCAGGCAATGGCTGGCTCGACGGAAGGTCACCCGAAGAAGCGCTCGGCGACGAGGACGGTGTCCTGAATGCAGCCGACCGCCTGCGAGATCCCGCCGTCGGGTAACGATGGCGATCCGTAATCCGCCGTCCCCGCTCACGAACCCGCGATTTTCTGTCCTGTCCCGAGGTACTGAACTCCATCGAGTCCATCAAACGACCTTCAGGGCGGCGGAGTTCAACCCGGGTCGGGGCGGGCAGACACGTTTCGCCCCGTTCAACGACGCCAACGGATCACCCGTGTCCTCCCTCTATGCGAGCACCACGCTCCCTGCGGCAATTCATGAGACGATATTCCACGACGTTCCTGCAAATGCCAAAACAAAGTCGGTACGGCTCAACGAACTGTATATTCGGACGCATTCGGTGCTTTGCACAAACCGCACCCTGCGTCTTGTCGAACTGCGCAACGTAACCTTGGGCAACTGGGGTATTTCGCGGAGGGAACTGATCACTTCGAGTCCAGTACTGTTTGGTCAGACCGTCCTTTGGGCCAAAGCTATCCATCGTGACATTCCGGACGCCGACGGTCTCGTCTGGACCTCCAACCAGTGCGACCCCGACGACGCTTGCCTCTTCTTCGGCGATCGCGTCGTCGAGAACGACTTCACGGCAGTTCTCTCGCGCGACGGATCGACCGACAGGTCATTCTTGAAGGACGTCAGAGCCGAAGGTCGGCTGCGGGGCATCACCCTGACAATCTGAATACCACGGTATCTTGGCCACGACGCACCGCTCGACCGGCTTGGCCCGCACCGGCGACCCGTGCTCGATACCATAATCATTCCCGCGCGCAGGGTGCAGCCTGTCCACCTGTTTCAGCCATTGTGCGGGCGTTTTGCCGATGTCGCTCAAATCACTGTGGTGGCGGGCAGTGGTCACCGGGAGCGCAATCGTCATCGGCATCGGCTTTTCCTGCCCTTGGGCGGAGTCGTCTTGGCCTTGCGTGGTTGCCGGGCCGCCGTCGTGGCCGGCCCCCGGTCAGTAATCGGGGGTGATGGCGGTGCCCTGGCGGCGTGAGCGGTCGCAGGCAAGGGCGATGGCGAGGGCGGTGCGGCCGTCATGTTCGGAGGGGCTGGGCGTGCGTTCGTGGGTGATGGCGTCGTGGAACTCGTCGAGGGCGAGGGCAAAGGAGGCGTCGTAGCGCTCGAGGAAGAAATGCTTGAGGCGGGCGCGGGAGGCGGTGTGGGAGGCGGTCCAGCGAATGAGGGGATCGTCGCGGTGGTTGGCGGTCTGGACCATGCCCTCGGTGCCGAAGATCTCGAGCCGTTGGTCGAAGCCGTAGGCGCAGGCCCGGGAATTGTTGATATGGGCCAGGGCGCCGGATGGCATGACGAGGGTGGTCATGGCCAGATCGACATCACCCTCGGCGCCGATGCGTTCATCATGAACGCAGCTGCCGGCAGCCATGACCCTGGTGGGTCGCTCGCCGGCAATCCAGCACAGGAGGTCGATGTCGTGGATCTGGGCGTCGAGAAAATAGCCGCCCGAGGCGCGGACATATTCGATGGGTGGCGGCGCCGGCTCCCGGCTCGTGCTCATCAGCAGATTCACCCGCCCCAACTCCCCGTCGGCAACGGCCTGCCGCACCGCGGCGTTGTCCGGGTCGAAGCGCCGGTTGAAGCCGAGCATGAACGGCACCGGGTGGGCTTGCAGCGTGGCCAGGCAGTGGTCGACACGCTCCAGGCTGTGGTCGAGCGGCTTTTCGCAATAGATTGCCTTGCCGGCCCTGGCGACGGCGGCGACGTAGTCGACATGGGTGTTGGTCGGGGTGGCGATGATGACGGCATCGACGGCGGCGCTTTCGAGGACCCGATCGAGATCGTCGGTGGGATGTCCGCCATGGCGGGACGCCGCCGCCTCGGCCGAGGCAAGATTCGGATTGAAGACGAATTCCAGCTCGAGGCCGGGATGGGCACCGAGTTTCGGGCCGTAGATTTCGGCCATGCGGCCACTTCCCAGGAGCGCCACGCCGAGGCGCTGGACCGCCCTGTCAGCCATCTGCGTCCTCCATGACCATTGCCGCGCCCTTCTCGCCGATCATGATGGCGGCGGCGTTGGTATTGGCGGTGACAATCCGTGGCATGACCGAGGCATCGATCACGCGCAGGGACCCGACCCCGTGCACCCGCAGGCGGGGATCGACCACCGCCATCTCGTCCACCCCCATCTTACAGGTTCCGACCGGATGCAGCAAAGACAGGCCGGCTGCCCGGCAATACTCGATCAGCTCCTCATCGCTGCGGATTTCCTTGCCGGGTGAAATCTCATGATCGACGCAATCGCTCATCGGCGGGGTGGCGGCAATCCTGCGGCCGAATTTGAGGCCGGCCAGGGCGGCGTTGCGGTCGGAGTCGGCGACCAGGAAATTGAACAGGATGGCGGGTTGGTCACGGGAATCGGGGCTGCGGATGCGGACATGCCCCCTCGATTCCGGGCGCATGTGCTCGGCCAGGATGGTGAAGCCGGAGAATGGGCGGGGTTTGAGTTGCTCATCGGTGCACCAGGCCATGAAGGTGACCATCATGTCCGGCCGGTCGATCTCGTCGCCGGAGCGAATGAAGGTGTTCGAGTAGTTGCCGTTATCGGCGAAGGGTCCGGTGCGAAAGAGGAGGTATCGCAGCAGCTGTGCCGCGCCCTTGAGCCGGTTGTTGTAGAGGTCGTTCACCGTCGAATTGACCGTCGAGCGATATTCCGAGCCGATACCGAAATGGTCCTGGAGGTTCTCGCCGACACCGGGAAGGTCATGGGTGGCCTCGATGCCGTGCTTTCCAAGCAGGGCCCCGGGGCCGATTCCCGAGATTTGCAGCAATTGCGGCGAGTTGAAAGTGCCGGCGCAGAGGATCACCTCTTGCCTGGCATGGCTGACATGCCGGCCGGCCGGTCCGGTCCAGGCAACGCCGGTGGCCTGCCGGCCATCGAGCATGATCCGCTCGACCATGGCGTGGAGCCTGAGATCGATGTGGCGCATGGCCGGCCCGCGCAGGTAGCCGGCGGCGGTGCTCCAGCGGCGGCCGTTGCGGGTGGTGGTCTGGACGTAGCCGGTGCCTTCCTGCCCGGGACCGTTGAAATCGCGGTTGCGGGGCACGCCGAGGGCCTCCGAGGCGGCGTGAAACGCCTCCCCCAGCCGGTGGGAGGTCCTGAGGTCGGAGACCGACACCGGCCCGCCGGTTCCGTGATACGCGTCGGCGCCGCGCTCCTGGTCCTCGCATTTCCTGAACACCGGCAACACGTCGTCCCAGCCCCAGCCAACACAGCCGGCCTGCTTCCAGCCGTCGAAATCCTGCGGCTGGCCGCGCATGTAGATCATGCCGTTGATGGCACCGGTCCCGCCCAGCACCTTGCCGCGCGGCTGAAACAGGGTTCGGCCGTTCAGCTCCGGTTCCGCCTCGCTCTCGTAGCACCAGTTCACGGCCGGATTGGCATAGAGCGTCGAATAGCCGAGCGGAACATGGATGAACGGGTTGCGGTCCCTTCCGCCAGCCTCGAGCAACAACACCGAATGACCGGCCTCCCCCAGCCGGCCGGCGACTGCGCAGCCTGCCGAACCAGCACCGATCACGACATAATCATGCTCTGTTATGTGCATGCACTCCTTCCGGCCATGCAGACCGCAACCCGGTCACCGAAAAATTGTCACAGAGTCGAGACCGACAAGAACACGCAATTCATCAGATTTGGATATTTCGCCGTTTGGGTGCCATAATGGCCGGGTGCCGTACCGGCCCGGACGCCGCAATGCCGGACCCGTTGCCGGGGCCGGATGGCAGGGAGGCTCCGTTGACCCGGGAAGAAATGATCCGTGTCCTCAAATTCATCGACGACATCCGCCTGCTGTCGGGGGAGCGGACCCGGCTGTCGACCATCGACCCGCGCTGGAACGTCATTTCATATGCGATGCGCCGTCACCTGGAAGGGAAGCTCCTGACCGTGACCTCGCTTGCCTCGGCCTCGGGCGTCCCCTACGGAACGGCGATGCGGCGGATTGCCGACCTGATCGACCAGGGCTTCCTGGTCAGGCGAATCCGCTCCAAATCCGGCAAGTCCTACTCCCTGCACCCGACCCGCAAGCTGATCACCGAGTTCGAGTCCTTTGCCATGCAACTGAAGGCGATGGTCGGATCGACCTTCGGCTACAGCGATGGCGAAGGAAGCATGAGCGATTTCTATTTTGGCGGCTACTACATGGCCTCGCGGATTCTGCCCTATCCGAACGCCATGCGCGCCGGCCCCGGCTTCGACCGCCGGGTGCGCATCCTCTGCTCGGAGGATCCGACCTTCCGGACACTCGGCCGGCATTCGTCGATCCTGAACGAGCTGTGCGGCACAAATGTCGAGGTCACCAACCTGTCGCTGGACGACCTGCTGGCCGAGATCATGGTCAATGCCAGGCGAAAACGATCCAGATACGATATCGTGGCGGTCGATCTGCCCTGGATCGGCCAACTGGCCGAACAGAAGATCGTGCAGCCCCTGGACGACATCATCGCCAGGACCCGATACAACTCGTCGGATTTCCACAATGCCGCATGGCTTGGCTCGTCCTGGCGGGGGCAGCAATACGGCCTTCCGATCCAGCCCACGGTCGAGGTGCTGCTCTGCCGGGAGGATATGTTCTCGAGGGCGGGGCTCGGCATCCCGGAGACCACCGACGATGTACTGTTTGCCGCCCGCGTGCTGCATGGATCGGCTGCCGACCTCTCCGGCATTGTCATGAATTTCGGTCGCGGCACGCCGCTGGCCCACACTTTCATCCAGACCCTTGCCGATTTCGGACAGCCGGTCATCAATCTGCGGCCGATTGGCGACGAGTTCGATGTCGGCGAGCTGGAGGGGAGGAATTTCAGGCCGATGCTGGATACCGAGGCCGCCCGTCAGACCTGCAACTTCCTGCTGGAGCTTCTCCGGTATGCGCATCCCGACAGCCTCAAATGTGACTGGGACCGGCGCATTCGCCTGTTCAGCGAGGGCCGGGCGGCCATGAGCTATGGCTGGAGCATCCGTGCCGCGACCTTCGAGCGCAACCGGGCCTCGCCAGCCTGCGGCAACGTGGCCTTCGTGACCCACCCGTCGGCGCCGGGCAAGCGGCGGGTTTCACCAATCGGCGGGTTCTCGCTGGCAATTCCGAGCCGGCTGCGGGAGCGGCGGTTGCAGAATGCCTGGAAGGTGATGGAATACCTCACCCGACCGGAACTCATGAAATGGTATGTCCAGAACGGCAACCTCACCAGCCCCAGATTCTCGACAAGCGCCGATCCGGAAGTACAGGCCTCGAGCAAGCTGATCGGCAAGATCGACCGGATGGAACGGCGCGGCGAGGTGCAGCTCTGGCCGCGCCCACCGGTTCCCGAATTCAGCTTCATGCTCGGCATCATCGGCAGCGTCATGCATGACATGCTCCGGGGCCGGCTATCCATTGCCGAGGCGCTGGAGACTGCGCAGGCGCAGATCGACAAGGTGATGCGGGAGCATGGCCGCTACTGACCCGGTGCGACCCGGCAGGCGTGCAGCGCCGGATGGGGCTGGCGCCTGCCCCCGGCAGCTGCCGGGGGCGGGGTGAGGGGCGGCTGTTGGGCATTGGTTCATTTTGGATATCTTTCCACTCGCAACATGGTGGTCCGGGCCGATAGGATGTGGCTGTCGACAACAGGCGCTGCCAGCTTCGTGTCGGTGCGGCAGGAAACGGATGGCGCCAGGTAGCTACCTGGAGGAGGAGTCACCATGTTTTTTGCAAGATTGACCAGGACCGCCGCTGCAGCGGCCACCGTCGCCGGGGCCATGATGGCCACCTCCGGCGGTGCCCAGGATGTCAGCATGACATTCATCGTCAAGGACATGACAAACCCCTATTACTGGCGAATGGGCGAGGGCGCGGTGCGGGCGGCCGAAGAGCTGGGCATCGAGCTTTCCTACGTCTCGGCCGAGTTCAACGGTGATATCGAGGGCCAGATCGCGGTGTTCGAGACCGAAATGGTCAAGAATCACGATGCCATCGTGCTGGTGCCGATGAACGGGACGGCTCTCATCCCCAAGATCATGGAAGCAAATTCCGCCGGAATTCCGGTGATCACCGCCGATACGCGGGTTGATGACGGACCGGCTGAGGTCGAAACCTTTGTCGGCCTCGATGAGCAAAGCTCGTTCGCCGGCATGGCGGAATGGGTGGTGGACCAGCTTGGCGGCAGTGGCCAGGTGGCGATTCTCGAAGGTTTCCGCGGCAGTTCGACCGCGGAGCTGCGCCTGAAGGGAATGATGGAAGTGTTCGATGCCAATCCCGGCATCGAGGTTGTCGCATCCATCGCTGCCGACTGGGACACCGAAAAGGGACTGAAGGCCTCCGAGGACATCCTGCAGGCACATCCGGATGTCGACGCCATCATCGGGTCGAACGACCTGATGGCGCTCGGAGCCGTCCAGGCGGTGAAGGGAGCCGGAAAACTTGAAGACATCATCATCGTTGGCGACGACGCAATTCCGTCGGCGCTGGCGGCCCTGCGTTCCGGCGAGTTGAATGCCACGATTGACGGCAACACCGACCTGGTCGGGTATGAGGCGATCATGGCCGCGTATCGGCATGTGACACAGGGCGAGGATCTGGATGACTGGATCGTCGTCGAATCATCGATCATGACCGCAGAGGATGTAACCGAGGAGTATCTGGACGGCCGTGGTATCGAGCTCGAGTAACGAGTCTTGCAGTTCCCGGATGCCGGCCAATCTGGACATTGGCCGGCATTCGTTTTAGCGCGACTTCCATGAACATGGCGGCGCCACTGGTGGAAATGCGCAACATCTCCAAGCAGTTTGGAGGTGTCCAGGCACTGACAGATGCCCATCTCGACCTGTTTCCCGGCGAGGTTCTCGGTGTGCTCGGCCATAACGGCGCCGGCAAATCCACGCTGGTCAAGATCCTGGCGGGCGCCGAGACCGCCAACGAGGGATCCATCCTGATCGCCGGCCAGGAGGCCGCCATCGCCGACCCCAATGACGCCCGCCATTTCGGCATCGAGACCATCTACCAGGAGCTGGCCCTGTGTGGGAATTTGGACGCACCGGCCAATCTGTTCATGGGGCGGGAGCTGCACAAATGGGGCTTCCTGCGCCAGCGGGCCATGCAGGAGGAGGCCCGGGAGGCGCTCAGCCGGCTCAATATCCGCATACCCTCGCTGGAGACTGAAGTCCGGCTGATGTCAGGCGGTCAGCGACAATGCATTTCCATCTCCAGGGCCGTACATTTCGACACCAGGATCCTGATCATGGACGAGCCGACGGCAGCGCTCGGCATGGAGGAGAGCCGGAAGGTCATGGATTTGATCGACGAGCTCAAGAGCCAGGGGCTCGGCATCATCTGGATCAGCCATGACATCCACGAGGTGTACAACTTCACTGACCGCATCACCATTCTCAGTGGCGGCCGCAACGTCATTACCGCCAGCACGCGGACATTCCTCCAGGACGAGATCGTGTCGATGATCATCTCGGGCCGTCCGGTCGAGGGGTCGGCCCAGGCCGGGGGCAGCAATGTTCCGGCTTGAACGGCTCAAATCCCGGTCACTGCTGTGGATCGTTCTTGTTGCCGCGCTGATGATGGCGGTGCTGTCGCTGTCGTCGCCGTATTTCATGACCCTCGGCAACATGACCAACCTGATGAAGCAGGTCTCGATCGTGGCCATCCTCGCCGCCGGCCAGGCCGTGGTCATCATTTCCGGCGGCATCGACCTGTCGGTTGGCTCGATCCTTGCCCTCAGCGCGGTGACCATCGGCTGGCTGATCGTGAACGGGGTCGATCCCCACATCGCCGCCATCGCCGGCCTGGCGATGGGAACCCTTGCCGGCTGGATCAACGGCATGGTCATCACCCGGGGCCGGATTCCACCCTTCATTGCCACTCTCGGCATGCTGGGCATTGCCCGCGGCATGGCGCTGGTCATCACCAAGGGCGTATCCTACCAGGTGCTCGAGCCGCTGTTTCTCTTCATCGGCAACAGCAAGATTTTCGGGCTACCGGTGCCGCTCTACTTCGTCGTCGTGGTGTTTGCCGCGGTCATGGTCATGATGCACATGACCGTGTTCGGCCGCCATGTCTATGCCATTGGCGGTGACGAGAAGGTGGCGAGGCTGGAAGGGATTCCGGTCGACCGGCAAAAGGTCAAGATCTACACGCTCAGCGGCTTCCTGGCCGCGGTGGCGGCAATCGTCCTAGTTGGCCGGCTGGCGGCAACGCCGCCCAGCGTCGCCCAGGGCATTGAATTGCAGGCCATCGCCGCGGTGATCATCGGCGGGGTCAGTTTCGTCGGCGGGCGCGGGGTGGTGATCACGGCGCTGGTCGGCGCCTTCATCATGGCCATGATTACCAATGGCCTCAACATTCTCGGCATTTCATCCTTCTACCAGCAGGTTCTGATCGGCATGGTCATCATTGCCGCGGTCTGGCTGGACAATTTGAAATCATCGGCGCGGTAGGTGGCCATGGCATGCCCCGAGACCAGACCCGAAATCGGCATCGGCCTGGTCGGCTCCGGCTTCATGGGACGCTGCCATGCCAACGCCTTCAGCGCCGTCGCCGGCATTTTCGACCTGCCGGTGGTGCCAAGAAAGGTGATGCTGGCCGATGCCGGCGAGGAACTTGCCGGCAGGATGGCGCGGGCGCTGGGCTTCGAGCGGTCGACGGCTGACTGGCAGGCCCTGGTCGAGGATGACGAGGCCGACATCATCGCCATTACCGCCCCCAACGCGCTTCACGAACCGATTGCGCTGGCTGCCATTGGTGCCGGCAAGACCATCTATTGCGAGAAGCCGCTCTCGACCACGGTGGAATCGGCGGCACGGATGACCCATTCTGCCGAAGCGGCCGGGGTCATCACCAGCGTCGGGTTCAATTTTCTTCGCAATCCGGTGATCCGGTTTGCACGGGAATTGCTGGAAGGCGGCGAGATCGGAGAGGTCACCGGCTTTCGCGGGCGTCATGCCGAGAACTACATGGCAAGCCCGGAGGTGCCGCATTCCTTTCGCACCGACCCGGCCGGCGGCGGCGCCCTGGCCGATATCGGCAGCCACATCATTTCGCTGGCCCGCTACCTGCTGGGACCGGTGGCCGAGGTATCCGGCGATTGCCGGACGATCCATGCGCACCGCCCGGTTGCCGGCGGCGGAGGCGGGCGGCGGCCGGTCAAGGTCGACGACATGACCCACGCCTTGCTGCGCTTCGAGAGCGGCGTATCGGGAAGCATCGAGGCCAACTGGGCGGCAACCGGCCGGACCATGGATTTGTCATTCGAGATCACCGGCACCGGCGGCGCAATCCGGTTTACCCAGGAGCGGATGAACGAATTGCATCTCTACCGGCAGGATGGGCCACGCTCCGGCTTCACCCGCATCGAGGCCGGACCGGAGCACCAACCCTACGGGCAATTCTGCCCGGCGCCGGGACACCAGCTGGGCTTCAACGACCTCAAGGTGATCGAGGTGGCAGAACTGCTGAACGCCCATGCAACCGGCCAGGCATGCAGCCCGGACTTCCGCGAGGCGCTGGAGGTCCAGCAGGTTGTCGAAGCGATCGCCAGCTCGGCCAGGGCCCACAAGTGGATGCCAGTCGAGTAGGGGTCGGAGCGACCCGCTCCCGGGCAGTGAAGGCCGGTGCCGGCCCGGGCGTCTATTGTACATCTCTGCCCGGCGACGCAGCCTGGCCTGGCCGTCAAGAATCACCACGACATGATACTGGCCGCAACACAGGGCTTGAATGACACACCATGGCTCGGAAAGAATTTCCTCTTTCCGACACACTCCCGTCGATCCCTCGGACCCGGTGAGCTATCCCTTGAGACTCGCCCGAACGCCAGGCTCGCGCGCTCCCAACTCCCCGCCAACATCGTCGAAGCCCTTCAGGACAACGGCCGCCCTTAGTGGAACAATTCGAGGTGTTCTACATGTTCAATCGTCGAAGGGAGATAGCGGCTCGAACGGATCGGACATGAAGCCCTGGTCCGGAGCATGCGCCTCACTCGGTGCCGCTGGCGGTGCAGGCACATATTTCTGCACCTGATTACAGAACCCGGTGAGTGCCTGCTCGATCTGCCCACGGCGATCGATCACTGCGCTGGCCGCCGCCTGTGCCTGGCTGTCTTCATCGGGCTTGGCCACCACACCTGCCCGGATTCTCACAAGCCACTCATTCCGAACAATGTTGGTCCGACTGGCAAGTTTGCCCGTCATGCCGCTCATCCGGTCGTCATGAGACGGGTTGATCTCGTCTGCCCACAATGCCAGTGCTCCGCAGAAGCGGTCCACCGCCAGGGTGACATCCGCCAGTGCGACATTGATCTCATCGTCGAGGGCCAGATGGTGCTGGTGGCTCTGGCCGTTGAGAACCGACAAACGCCGCGCCAGCATCTCCTCGCCTGGGCGCGCCCGGAGGAAGTCCCGGGCCAACCTGTCGGTGTCATGGGTATGATCGGCTGCAACGCCCCGCCGCTCCATTACCGCCTTGGCCAGCGATTCGGCGGCATTTGACGAAATCCGCATCAGGTCACTGCAATATACCAGACATTCGTCCCAACTCGGAGCTGCAAGCACCTGGCCAATCGGAATGGTAGCCAGGTTCAATTGCGTCAGCACCTTGGACATCCTTGTTTGCCAGTCTTCGGGGTTCAATGTTGCCCCCTCGTGAATGTTTGTCGTGTCATCCGCCTTCAACCGGCCCGCCAGCAGGCGGCCATCCCGGCAGACGGTATATGGCAGCGATCCGAGATCGCTTGCCCGCCGGCGCAGATAGGTCTCGGTCAGGGCCCAGCAATCGACAGGGCCGAGGTCGATCAGCGGTGCAGCGTGAGGAAAATCCTCCGTGCGGGTGGCTGGCCTCGCCCCTTACGGATTTCCTCCGGAGAGCACGATGGCCACATCCCAGTCGCTGTCCTTGCGGCTGGTGCCGCGGGCACGACTGCCGAACAGCAACGCCGCTCGGGCTTCCGGCCATTGGCGCAGCGTCTCCCGGCAGGCCTCGCGCAGTTGCTGTTCATTGATGGTTGCAGTCATGGTCTCAAGTCTTCACCGGTATCCGGCCAACCAGACTATAACATGTCCCGGTGGGACATGCCGAATCCATGGGCCGGCGCCGGGCCCTCCATGCTCTTGCCTGACTATCCGGGCAATGCTGACGGTGATTGATGCCCTGTGTTACCGACAATTGTCGCAGAGCCGGCGGTCACCTACCGCCGGATTTGCCGTGTCGCGGTAGGGACGCTGGTTTCCCGGCGCGCCCCGCACGGATCCGGACATGGGCGTGAACGCATCCGGCTCCTGCCTCGGGTATTTGACGGCAAACCGCGCGCCTGGCCACGAGTGTCGGATTCGTGGCTTGGGCCAGTGGCGATCCACGAGCGCCGCCAGCCGGCTCCAGCTGAACCGGCCCCGCTGCGACCGCCGACGCAGCACCCCGGCGGACTTGATGCCCTGAAAGACGCGCCATACGCCATACGAAGATCACACCCGACGGTCACGCGGGAGTTGACATACAGTGCCCGGCTTCCTATACGGTGAATGTGGCGTAAAGAGCGTTTTGGGATGGCGTTTCCTGTCAAATCGCCTCTCATGCGGACGGTGAATCCGGCAGGGGATTCATACGCAGGACACTTCGGGTGGTTTCCGAACCTTCAAGCTAAGGAAACGCTGCTACTGCGTACACACAATCAACGCACGGTTCCTACCCGGATGCCGTGCGTTTGTTTTCTGGAATATGCCGTAACGATGGACCAGATCTCGCGTCCGAGTCTCGCGTCGTGCCGAAATTCCAGTACTGCCAGTCCCGCAGTGCTTCTGACAGCCAGAAGCCGGCGTCTGTTCGTCTTGCTCCGCCGCTTGGGCAGATAGAGCGAGGATCCACTGCGCACCATGCTTGCAACATACTTCCCGACTTCATCTTCGCTCCCAAAACCCATCTGCCGCATCTCTGTTTGGTGCTCCGCCCAAATGTGTGTCTTGCCAAAACCGCGGTTGGGCCCCCAATGCCTTCCCTCGAAAAGATGAATCTCGGCTTGTTCACAGACAAGCCCACGCACCTTGATTTTGGGCACAATGCCGAATGATATGCACCCGGTGTTGGGGTTGATCACGCGTCGATTAGACATTCTCAGACCCGCTTCGACTGTCATTTGCCGGGATGCTCTTGAGAGCATCCCGGAACAGTCTGCGAACTGCGGATTTTTCATTTGTGTTCAAAATCTTGCCGAGTTTCGTTCTGGAGATCGCCAGAAGTCTGCCGTCATGCCGACGCGGAATTTCCAGAACATCTCCCGAGTCAATTTGCTTCAGAAGGGCGTCGGCGGCTTTCGGGCCCATGCTCCCGGCAACTTCATACGCCGCTTGTCGCAATTGATCATCCGCATGATTTTGGATGATTTCTTGCCGCATCTTCAGGGCATCCCTGAAATTCTGCCGGACCTCGCCCTTTTGCCTGTTCTCCAGCTCGTCAATGCCGAGATTCTTGCTGGCGACAGACAGGGGTTGGCCATCGTAATGATTGTCGGCCCCCGGCTGCAGGAGGCTGTCGATTTGATGTTCTGACACCTTGTCATCGATTTCATGCGTAGCCTTTCGCACCAACTGCTTCTGAAAAATCGTGTATTGCAGAAGACCATCCGCTGTTTCGTCAATATCGCCTGCAGCGACTGCGTCCGTGTTGTGGATTTCCTCTGTCAATTCTCGAGACGGATTTGGCCGGATGAGGCGATCCGGAATTCCAGCAGGTCCCGGTGGTGCCTGGACAACGGTGGGCGTGTCCGCCCGTCGGGCCGTCGGGCACGCAGGCGCCTGGCGCTCTCGCTGCCAGAATCTCGTCCGGTCCACCTCCTTGACCAACGAAGCCCCCGCCCATGATGGCCTGGGCCGGACCAAAGCCCTACCGAAGCGTCAGCAGCATGTCCGGGTCGGAGAGGAGTTCACGGTAGCGGGTCATGAATGCGGCGGCGTCGGCGCCGTTGATGGCACGGTGGTCATAGGTCAGGTCGAGCGGGACCATGGTCCTGGGTACGAATTCCTGTCCATCCCAATGCGGGCGGATCTCGGTGCGGCTGATGCCGAGTATGGCCAACTCCGGCGGGTTGACGATCGGCGTGAATGACCTGCCGCCGGTTCTGCCGAGCGACGAAATGGTCATCGATGCCCCGCCCATTTCCTCCGGCCGAATGCGCCGCTCCCTGGCCCGCTCGGCCAAATCGGCAAGTTCGGCAGCGATGGCCAGCAGCCGCTTCTGATCGGCGTTGCGGATGACCGGCACCACCAGGCCCCGCTTCGTGGCGGCGGCAATGCCGATATGGACATAGCCCTTCAGGACCAGCAACGTGCCGTCGGCCGAGAGCGAGGCGTTGAAGGTTGGATGCTCCTTCAGGCACCGGGCCAGCACTGCAACATGGAATGCGAGGGCGGTGATGCGCACCCCTTCCGATTTCAGCCGGGCCCGCGTGGCCTCGATCCGGGTCAGGTCGGCAAGATCGTGGTGGGTGACCGCCGGGATCGCTTGCCAGGCGGCGGTCAGTCGGTCAGTGGCGATCCGGGCTGGCCTGTCGAGCGGTGTGGTTGTAACCGGGCCCCATTCCGAGTGGTCGACATCCCAGTCGCTGTTCAGGGGCGCAGCAGGTGGGACGGTGGCGATGACATCCTCGCGCCCGATGGTTTGCCTGCCCAGCCTCCCGGCAAGAGCATCCAGGTCAATACCCAAATCGCGCGCCAGCCTGCGCACCGATGGGCTGGCCACGGCTCGCATCACCCGGACCCCCGGCGCCGGCAGTGGCAGGCGGAGCCGGCGCAGCAGGCGAGACGCCGCGCATGCATGGGCTGCGTCCTCACAGCAATTGCCGGATCGGGTCTTCGACGCGTGCCGCCAGCGAGTCGAGGAATGCAATTGCCTCCGGCAATGGAAGTGCATCGGCATCGAAACTCAGGGTGAGCACCAGGACGTCGCCGTCACGCCCGGAACTGAGGGTCACGCCATCCCGGGCCGGGAGGCAGGAGGTGACCCGGGTCTGGCCGAGATCGATCAGGGTCAGCACCGGCGCGCCAGCCTCTCCCCGTCCACCATGGTCGGGATTGGCATGCACCGCCGACTTGCCATCCATGCCGAGGATTGCCACCGACACGTCATCGGCCGGGAAGCGGGTGCGCCAGGCGCCAGCGGCAAAGGCGGCCAGGAGTTGGGTGGAGTTGGCGGCGCGGGAGGCAAGTGCGTCGAATGCAGCGGCATCCACCCGGGCCTCGAGGGCTGACTGGCGGGTGGCGGCGATCGCCGGCAAATCCGCCGCATGAATTGGTTCTGCCACGCCCCGGTCGCGCAAGGCGACCAGATCGATGCCGCGCCGGGAGGCAAGTCGGCGCGCCTTCGGCGAGGCCAGCACCCGGCTGGCTCCGGGCTGCGCCATGGGCGGTGCCGGGGCGGCGGGCTCGCCGGAAGGCGGTGGTGGGTCGGTGGTCTTGCTGGAAGGTGGTGGTGCGGCGGTCCTGGTGCCGGCGGGCTGGTCGGCGGGCGGCGGGTCGGAGTCCTGGCTGGCCGTGCGGGCCGGGATATCGGCTTCCTTCTCGACGATGACGGCAATGACCTCGCCGACCGGGATTTCGGTGCCGGCGGCGACGCGGATCTCGGCGAGGTATCCGGCCTTGCCAGCCTCGATTTCCATTGCCGCCTTGTCGGTCTCGACCTCGTAGAGGATATCCCCCGCCTCCACCCGGTCGCCGATTTGGGCTCGCCAGGCCAGGATGGCGGCACGGTCCTGGTTCATTCCCAGCTGCGGCATTCTCACGTTAAAGGTCATGGATCAGCTCTCCTGCCACGATCCTGCGGGCGGTATCAGCTACCTTGGCGGCCGTCGGCACGGTCAGATCCTCGAGCACCGGGCTGAAGGGGATCGGCACATCCATCGCCCCCATCCGGATGACCGGCGCGTCGAGGTGGTAGAAGGCCTTCTCGGAAATCCGGGATGCGATTTCGGCGGTCACGCCGAAACTCTGGTGACCTTCATCGACCACGATGGCGCGGCCGGTCTTCCTGGCCGAGCGCAGGATCAATTCCTCGTCCAGCGGCACGATGGTGCGCGGATCGATGATTTCTGCGCTTATTCCTTCCCCGGCAAGGATATCGGCCGCCGCCTCGCAGACTTGCCGCATCGACGAGGTGCCGACAAGCGTCACATCCGATCCCTCACGCAGGATTTCTGCCTTGCCGAAGGGGATCAGGTATTCCTCCTCCGGCACCGGCGCCTTGTCCTGGTACATCAGCTTGTCCTCGAGGATCACCACCGGGTTGTCGTCGCGGATTGCCGTCTTCAGCAGGCCCTTTGCCTCGTAGGCGCTTGATGGCAACGCCACCTTCAGACCCGGAATGTGGGCCACCAGCGCATGCAGGGACTGCGAGTGCTGGGCCGCCGACCGGCGGGTGGCGCCGAGATTGGTCCGGACTACCAGCGGCACTTTCAGCTTGCCGCCGGACATGTAGTGGATCTTGGCGGCCTGGTTGCACAGCTGGTCCATGACCAGGAACAGGAAATCCCCGAACATGATATCCACGATCGGCCGCGATCCGGTCATTGCCGCACCGACCGCAATGCCCAGGAAACCGGGCTCGGAGATCGGGGTGTCGATGACCCGCTTGGTCCCGAACTCCTCGACCAGCCCCGATGTCACCTTGAAAGGCGTGCCTGCCTCGGCCACATCCTCCCCGATCAGGAACACCGTGTCATCGCGCCGCATCTCCTCGGCCATGGCCTCCCTGACGGCCTGGGAAAGGGTTATGCTTCGCATCAAGATGCCTCCGCATGCACATGCATGCCAACCTCGGAGCCGTCGGGATAGGGTGCGGCCAGGGCATAGTCCACCGCCTCGTCTGCCTCCGACCGGATGGCCTGGCGAATGGCCGCGAGTTCATCCTCGCTGGCCACGCCCTCCCCGACCAGCCAGGCCGCGAGCAGGGCGATCGGGTCGCGGTCCTCCTTCCAACCCTGCTCTTCCTCCCGTGACCGATAATAGCTCCGGTTGATGTCGCCCACATGATGCCCGTGAAAGCGATAGGTCTCCAGCTCCACGAAGAACGGGCCCTCGCCCTGCCGGCATCGGCCGACCAACTCGACTGCCAGCCTGTTCACCGCCAGCACATCCTGGCCGTCGGCCCGGTGGGCCTCGATCCCGAACGCCTCCGCCCGCCCGGTGATGGTGCCGGCAGCGATCTCATTGGTCCTGGTATATTCCGAATAGCCGTTGTTCTCGCAGGCATAGATGACCGGCAGGCGCCACAATGCCGCCATGTTCATTACCTCGTACATCAGCCCCTGCGCCGTCGCCCCGTCACCGAAAAAACAGATGGTGACATCATCGGCACCCTGGAGCCGGGCCCTGAGCGCCGAGCCGGTGGCGATGCCCATCGATCCACCGACGATGGCGTTGGCCCCGAGATTGCCGAGCGACTGGTCGGCGATGTGCATGGAGCCGCCCTTGCCCCGGCAATAGCCTTCCTCCTTGCCGAGCAACTCGCAGAACATCGGCCTGAACTCGGCACCCCTGGCCACGCAATGTCCATGACCCCGATGGGTCGAGGTGATCTTGTCGGCAGGTCCGAGCGCCTCGCAGATGCCCACCGCAACCGCCTCCTGGCCGGAATACATGTGGGTCAAACCCGGCATCCTGGCATCGAGGTAGAGCTGGTTGGCACAATCCTCGAAGGTGCGAATCCTGGTCATCTGCCGGTAGAGGCGCAGATAGTCCTCGGCATTGCCTGGATGCTGCGTCATCTCGTCCTCCGGGAATGGCTGATTGTCATCGGCGCCGGTCAGTAGCGGTTGGCGATGGGCAGTTCCTCGGCCGGGAAGAGCGAGATCACCTCGCAGCCGGTGTCGGTCACCACCACCTCCTCCTCGATCCGGGCCGCCGAGTAGCCGTCCGCGGCCGGGCAATAGGTCTCCAGGGCAAAGACCATGCCGGTCTGGATCTCCATCGGGTTGTCGAGGCTGACGGCGCGGCTGATGATCGGGCGCTCGTGCAGCGCCAGCCCCAACCCGTGGCCGAATTGCAGGCCGAAGGCGGCAAGCTCGTTCGGGAAGCCGTACTCCTCGGCAGCCGGCCAGAGGCTCGCCACCCTGTCGGTGGTCACCCCTGGCTTGATGGCCTCGATGGCGGCGTCCAGCCACTGGCGCGCCTTCGTGTAGGCATCGTGCTGCACCGGCGTCGCCCTGCCGATATTGAAGGTGCGGTAGTAGCAGGTGCGGTAGCCCTGGTAGGATTGCAGGATATCGAAGAAGGCCTGGTCGCCGGGGCGGAAATAGCGGTCGGTGAAGTTGTGCGGATGCGGGTTGCAGCGCTCGCCGGAGATGGCGTTGATTGCCTCGACATCATCCGAGCCCATCTCGTAGAGCATCTTGTTGGACAGGGCGACGATATCGGCCTCGCGAATGCCCGGCTTCAGCTGCTCGTAGATCATGTGGTAGACGCCATCGACCATGCTGGCTGCCTGGGTCAGCAGCTGGATCTCGTCCCAGTTCTTGATCTCCCTTGCCGAGAGCATGATCTGCTGCCCGTCAACCACGTCGAGGCCCGCCTCCTGCAGGGCGTGGAACATGGCGGTCTCGGCGTAATCGAGCCCGACCGGCATGTTCTGCATCCCGGCATCCCTGACCAGACCGGCAATCTCCTCGGCATAGCGCTTCATCAGCCCGAAGGATGGCGGGATGGTGCCGCGCATGCCGACGACGCCGGCCCGGCAGTGATCGGGCAGCAGCCAGTCGGAATACTTCCGGTGATGCACCGCCGCCGAGCCGAAATCCCAGACATAGGGGGCATCATCGCCGGTCAGCAGGCAGAAGCGGCACATCTTGTCCCGTTCCCACTCGCCGATCTTGGTGCCCGATACGTAGCGGATGTTGTTGACATCGAAGAGCAGCAGCGTGCCGCATTCCGATGCCCGCAGCGCATCCCTGGTCCGTCCCAGGCGGTAGCGGCGCAACCGGTCATGGTCGACGCGGCGCTCGAAATCCACCGAGGTGTGGCCCCAGGCCGGCAGCCGGCCTTCCCAGTTCCAGTGCGGCTCGAGATCGGCCGGCGTCAGGATGTTCGGCATCAATGCGTTCATGGTCGTCATCTCCTTGTCATTTGCTCCGGGCGCCCGCTCAATAATGGCCGCGCGAGCGCATCAGCCGGTCGGCCCGTCTCTGGGCATTGCCGAGCGCCTGGCCGACGGTCAGCGCCCCCTGTAGCATGTCATGCATCTCGCAGCCGATGATCGAAATCAGCTCGGTGATTTCGGGCACCGGCGGTCGCGGCCAGTATTGCAGCATGCCCGTGCGCGCCATGCCGTCGACGATGGTCATGACCGGGGAAATGCGGCGGATCTCGGGATCCATGCTGACGCTGTAGCGCGGGCTCACCAGGGAGCCGTTCTCGATGTAGAGCTTGATCGATTCCGGGGAAATGAAGGCGTTGAGCGCGCTCCAGATCGGGTCGATCCGGTCGGCCTCCAGATTGGAGGGGATCGCCAGCGCATAACCGCCCACCGGCGCAATGGGCTTGCCACCCGGCCCGTAGGGGTGCGGCAGGATCTCCGTGGTGCCGCAGGCCGGCGAGTCCGGGTTCAGCTCGAACAGCGGTGCCAGCAGCGTGGCGTTGTAGGCCATGGCGGCATGCCCGCCAGCATAGGCCTTGGCCCGCTCGTACCAGGACATCGACAGCACCGATACCGGCGAGTAGCCAACCAGTTCGCGCAAATATTCGGCGGTCTGCAGCGCCTCCTCGCTGTCGAGCATCGGCCGGTATTGCTCGCCCTCGACCCATTCGGCCTCGAAATCATCATCCCGCTTGCCGAGATTCAGCACCGGCCGACCCATGGCACCCATGACAAACATGAAGCTGTGCCCCAGCGGGGTGCCGCGGGCAGCATTCCATGCAATGCCGGCGCGGCCGGCCGACGGGTCGTGCAGCGCCCGTGCCGCCTCGAGCACGTCGGCAATGGTATAGGGGATACCGATGCCGGCCTCGTCGCACAGGTCGCGGCGCACGCAGAACAGCTCCGGCGTCGTCTGGACCGGCAGCCCGTACTGGACGCCGCGGTAGCGGGCCGAGGCCAGCGCCGCCTTGTGGAAATCGTCGAGATCGGTCTCGCTCTCGGCGATAAAGCCGTCGATCGGCATCAGCGCGCCCTTCTCGACCAACTCCCCGAACCAGGGCAGGTCGCAGGCCACCAAATCGTAGCGGGAGACCTTGCGCTCGGCATTTTCGAGAATTTCCTGGCGAAGGCGATCGATCGACAGCGCCCGGCTGTTGATCCGGATCCCGAACAGGCTCTCGAATTGCCGCTTCAGCACGTTGATGGCCATGAAGGTCGGATCGGCATGGGCCAGCACCCGCAAGCCACGCCGCAGTTTCAGTTTCGTCGCAAAGGGCGTCGGCGGCGGGATGGTGTTGCTCCGGGCATAGGACGCGCCGAAATAATAGTCGCCGATCTCGGTCTGGCCGGAGCCGCCGACATCGAGCGTGCCGCCGATGGCACCGCGTATGCGGCGGGCATATTCCTGCCATTCGTCGATCAGCTTGACCGACGGGTGCAGTGAAAAACTCTTGCCGGTCCGGGTTCGTGGTCGCCGGATCAGCAGGCCACGCTCCTCGATGGACCGGATTGCCCGGATGGCGGTGCCGTAGCCGAGCCCCGAAGAATCGGCCAGCAGGCTGGTCGTGGTCAGCTTGCCGGTCAGGTGGTTGCGCAAGAGCGTGGTGAGCATGCGGGTCTCGTCATAGCCACGCCGCAGGCTCAGCACCTGGTCGGCCTCCGAGCCGAAGGCATCGACGAAATCGAGGAACCGCACCAACTCCTCGCCGCTGACTCCCCTGGAATAACGCAGATCGGCACTCTCGAAGGGACCTTCCGGCCTCGACCTGACATCGACCTCCTGCGGGTTCATGGCGCCCCGCCATCGCCCGTCGGCACCGAACGGGCGGCAGCGCGCCAGCTGCATTCTGCCTGGCCGACGCTGGTCACTCGAGGCCTCGCCGCAATTCGGCGATCCGGTCGGTCAACTCCCGTCTTCGTCGGTCGACATCTCGCAACAGCTGCCCGCGGCGTTGCGAGCCCTCGAAGATCCGGCTGAAGGTCTGGAACATGATGACCACCAGCAGCAGCACGCCCAGATAGAGCTGGACCTTGAAGGCCGGCGTGACATTGAAGACCAGGCCGGTATTGAGGAAATTCACCGTGAGCGTTCCGATGGCGGCGCCGATGACCCCGCCCTTGCCGCCGAGGATGGAGACGCCGCCGATGAAGGCCGCAACCGTGCCGGCCAGGAGCAGGTATTGCAAGCCGAGCGCCTGGGCGGTGCCGGAGCGCAGGCCGATGATGGCGCCGCCAAGCCCGGCGCAGAGCCCCGATATGGCGAAGACGATGATCATTGGCCGCTGCAGCGACACGCCGGAGGCCAGTGCCTCCTTCCTGGCGCCGCCAATGGCATAGATCTCGCGCCCGTAGCGGGTGTAGGTCATGAACAGCCCGACCAGGATGAACATGGCAATCACCAGGATCGAGGCCGGCGAAAAATACCCGAACATCTTGGTGGAAATGAAATCCGGGATGCGGAAATCGGTCAGCATGACCGTCTTTTCCTCGGCGGCAAACAGCGCAACCCCGCGCAACAACATCAACGTGCCGACGGTCAGCACGATCGCCCGCACCCGCAGATAGGCAATGAAGTAGCCCTGGATAATGCCGATGGAAGTCGAGATCGCCAGCGCCAGCAGCAGGGCGTTGACGGCACCCCAACTGTCGGTGAAGCGAACGGTGATCACCGCCGCCAGCGCCGCGTTCGACCCGATTGACAGGTCGATCTCGCCGGCGATGATGCACAGGGTCAGCGCCAGCCCCACCAACCCCAGCACCGCAAACCGCTCCATGATGGCAAAGCCGGTGCGATGGGTGAAGAACAGCGGTTCGGTAATGGCGAAGAACCCGTAGACGCTGATCGCCAGCAGGATGGCAAAGCTCAGATCGGGATTCTCGATCACCCAATGCCTGATGCGTTCCATGATCGACTCCTATTCCACGGCCCGGCTGCCGCGGCGGACAAGCGCAAAGACAATGATGGAAAACACGATCATCAGCCCGACAGCGAGGACGCGTGCGCCCGAATTGAACCCGTTGAGCACCATCATGTTGTCGACGGTCGAGATGAAGATGGCCCCGAGCGAGCTGCGGAGTGTCGAGCCGTAACCGCCCATGATCGAGTTGCCGCCGACCATGACGATGGCGATGACCATGATCGTCATGTCACCGGACGAGCCGAATTCCGACGAGAAGTAGTTGACATGGGCCGAACTCACCTGCCCCGAAAAGGCAACGGCGACAAAGGCGGCGCAGACGCTGGCAATGATGCAGCACTTGATCGCCATGCCGAAATTTTCGTGGCCGGTGGCACGACCGGCGGCGCGGTTGGCGCCGACCAGGTACACCTGCCGACCGAAGGTGGTGTAGCGCAGCACCAGTTCGGCCAGGACGGCGATAATGATGAAGGCGACGGTGATGTTCGGAATGTCGCCGATGAATGAGCCGGTTCCGAGCCACTCTGCCCCGTGCGGACGCCGGTAGCTGACCACCAGATTGTCCGACCACCATGACCCGATTCCGAAGAACAGCCCGGCGGCGCCAAGCGTCACCACGATGGGATTGCCGCCAATGCCGATGAGCACCCCTTGCACGGCGCCGGCAATGATCGCAATGACCATGGTGACCAGGAGGGCGATCATGAATGTCGTCACCAGCGAATAGCTGGTCGGATCACCCTCTGGACCAACCCCCCACTGGTTCCAGTCGGCGCTCATCAGCGTGGCGAAGGAGATGATGGAGAGGGCAGCGATCTCCTTCATCGACAGCAGGAAGAAATTGCCTGAAAGTGTCACGAAGGTCAGGCCGATGGCCATGATGCCAACCAGCGCCGCGTCGCGGATGATGGTCTTGATGTTGAACCAGGTCAGGAAATCGTCGGTGACGACCACCCCGGTGAGAAATACCAGCAGGAAGAGGCCGACCATGACGATCACCAGCGGCGAGTAATCCCGCCTGATCCGCCCGACCAGCCCCGGACGGTCAGCGGTATCGGCGGCCAATTCGCTCATGATACCCGCTCCGATGTCGAGATACCGGCCTCGTGGAACGGATCGGTGATCTGCTTGAGAATCCGGGCCGAACTCATCTCTTCCAGCGCAATCTCGCCGATGCGGACCCCGCGGTAGAAGCTGATGACACGATCCGGCAGGTTGCTCATCTCCTGGATGTCGGTCGAGGCGAAGATGATGCCAGCGCCCTGGTCGGCAAGGCTGCGCAGGATCTGGTAGATCTCGGCGCGTGCACCGACATCCACGCCCCGCGTCGGCTCGTTGACCAGGATGACATTCGGCGTGATGCTGAGCCACTTGCCAAGCGCCACCTTCTGCTGGTTGCCGCCCGACAGCACCCCGGCCTCCTGCAGCAAGCGCCGCGGATCGACGGTAAACTGTACCGCATTCGCCGTGGTCGATTTGCGCTCGGAGGCGCCGTCGAGCAACCCGGCCCGCGAGATGGTCCTGAGCGCCGGCGCCGACATGTTCTCCATGATCGGCCGCCCCAGGAACAGCCCGTCATGCTTCCGGTCCTCGGAACAATAGGCAATGCCGTGCCGGATGGCGTCCCTGGGTCGCCGCGGCAGGAACTCCCGGCCCCGGTACTGCAGCGAGCCGCCACGCGCCCTGGTGGTGCCGGCCATCGCGCACAGGATCTCGGAAGTTCCGGAACCAAGCTGACCGGCGAGGCCGACAATCTCGCCGGGATACAGATCGAAGCTCACCGGCTCCAGCAACCCGTCCGGCCACAGATCCCGCACCCTCAGTATCGGCTCGTCCCGGGCAACCCGGCCCCGCTGCGGATACATGTCGGTCAATTCGAAGCCGAGCATCATCTCGACCAGGCTGTCGACATCCAGCCCGGATGCGGGCCGGGGCGCCTGGCTCTCGCCATCGTTGAGCACCGTCACCCGGTCGCAGATCCTGAAGATTTCGTCCAGCCGATGACTGACATAGATGATCGACTTTCCCCGCTCGCGCAGGCGCCGCACCATGTCGAGGATACGGATTGAATCGGTCTCGCTCAGCGCCGCCGTCGGCTCATCCAGGATCAGCACCTGCGGATCATGGGCGATGAGCCGTGCCACCTCGACCAAATGCTGTTCGCCGACCGAGAGGCGGTTGGTGGAGCGCAGGGAGTTGACATGGCCAAGGCCGACCTCCTGCAGGAAAGGCTTGGCCATGCGCGCCAATTGCCCCTTCGAGGCGATCTGCGGCACGCCATCCCCGGCAAGGAAGATGTTCTCGGCCACGCTCATGGTGGGGATAAGGCTGAGTTCCTGGTGGGCGATGGCGATGCCAACATGCTCGGCGGCGGTCGGGCCGCCGAAGTGACGGATTTGGCCGTCATAAAAATATTCGCCGGTGAAATCGGTGTCGAAGCCGCTGATGATCTTGACCATCGTCGACTTGCCAGCGCCATTCTCGCCGACAAGTCCCATGATTTCGCCGCGGCCAATCTCGAAGCTGGCATTCTTCAGGGCCAGGATTGCGCCGTAATGGCGGCTGACATCAGTCAGCTTCAGAAGCGGCTCTCCCGAAATGATTTCCTCCCTGGCCCAGCATGGCTGGCTCCTGCCTGCCGACAAGGCAGGGGCGCCCGCAAACGGGCGCCCCGTTATTCGTGTTGGTCAGCCTCCCCAGGCGCCCGAGCACAGCTCGTCAATGCCGTAGAGCTTGCCATCATAGCCGCGCAGCGCCACCGTCTCGATATTGGTGGCGGTCACGGCCGGGTTCGGCGTGAAGTTGATGTAGTTGGCAAGGCCGCCGGTGGTCAGGTATTCCTCGACCATCTTGATGGCGAGTTGGCCCTCATGCAACGGTGACTGCAATGTGGTGCCGAACTGCTTGCCTTCCTCGATCAGCTGCTTGTCGCCATTGCAGACGGTGCCGACGGCAATGACGTCGCTGCCCATCTCGTAGCCGGCCTCCTCGAGCGCCTTGATGCCGCCGGTCAGGATGGCGTCATCCATGCCGTAGACGAAGTGGATGCCTTCGTCACGAAGCGCGGCGATGGCCTTGGCAGCACCCTTGTAGCCATTGGCCTGGCCAAATCCTTCATCGACATCGCCGATGATGGTCAGTTCCGAGCCGGCGATTGCATCGTTGAAGGCGTTGATGGACAGGCCATAGCCGCCATAGCTGTGCGGGTATGACAGCACCAGCACGTTGAAACCTTCGCCGCCGGCAGCCAGCTTGGCAGCCGCCGCCTCGCGCATCATGTAGCCGGCATTGCGGGCCCGCAGCCGGTCATCCGGGCCTGCATAGCCAAAGATGTACTGCTTGTCCTGCTCGTTCGGCAGCTGGTTGATCTTCAGCACCGGCACCCCGGTCCTGGCCAGCGCCCGCAGCGAGCCAAGCCCGGCAACCGCATCCGACGGCCACCAGATGAAAACATCCGGCAACTGACCAGCCGCCAGCACCTGCTGGACCTGCTGGTCCTGTTCGGCCTGGTTGAACTGGTTTTCGAAAACCTTGATGTCAAACCCCTTCAGGGCGGCAGTCTCCTTGATGCCCTTGATGAAGCGGCCAATATAGGCCTCACCCGCCGGTCCGTTGAACGAGACGATTGAGCCCTTGCTCTGTGCAATAGCCGAGGTTGAGGCAGCCGCCAGCGTCATTCCCGCAACCGCGGCAACACAAACGGCTCTGGTGAACAGTTTCATGACTTTCTCCCATGAATTTTGTAACGAAAGCGAGTCATTGCGGACATCCCCCCGGTTTGACCAATCGCGGCCCATGATATTTTGTCCAGTGCGGACCAAATAGGGGCAACTTCGTCCAATATGGACGGAATTATGCTGTGGTCTGCCGATTTCCTGCGGCAATTTTCCGTCTTTGCATGACCGGATCGCAGGAGGGCACGAGGTTGGACGCTGAGAGACTTGCCGGGAAAAACATCCTGATCACCGGCGCCGCCCAGGGAATGGGCGCGGCAAATGCGCAGTATTTTGCCCGGCAGGGGGCAAATTTGTGCATTGGCGACATCAATCTTGCCGGCGTGCAGGAGGTTGCCGAGCGCATCAATGCCGCCGGGGGCGGCCGCTGCGTAGCAGTGCAGATGGATGTCACCCGGCGGCAAGACAACGCCGCCGCCGTTGCCGCCACGGTCGAGGCCTTCGGCTCGATCAACGTGGCGCTGCTCAATGCCGGCGTCAACAAACCCCGGATGTTCATGGATATCGACGAAGACAACTGGGACATGATCATGAACATCAATGCGAAAGGGGTCCTGCTCGGCATGCAGGAGGCCGCTCGCCAGATGATCGCCCAGGGTCCGATGGAGAAGCACCCCTACAAGATCATCCCGGTCGGCTCGATCGTCTCCCGCACCGCTTTCATCGATGTCGTTCCCTATTGCTGCTCGAAATACGCGGTGCTTGCCCTGATCATCGGCGGTGCCAAGGCGCTGTGGGAGCACAGGATCACCGTCAACGGCTACGGTCCGGGGGTCGTCAATACCGAGCTTTGGGAACAGCTCGACAAGGATCTGGTCGAGATCGGCATGTTCGAGGAACAGGGACAGTCGATGAACCACATCGCCGAGACCATGATCCTGATGAAACAGATCTCCACCCCCGACGACGTCAAGGGCACCGCCGCCTTCCTGTGCTCGAATGAAAGCGACTACATGACCGGCCAACTCATCATGATCGACGGCGGCATGATCATGCAATAGCGGAACCGGACATCCGCACCATGCCCTGGAACGACGCATTGGCTGTGGTTGCCAAAAACCATGAATCCCATGATCCGATGACGGCGGTGGGATCGACCGGGCGTCGGCACGCAGCCCGAGAGACGGCTCATGGAAGACGGCCCCGACATTCACCGGGCAAGGCTGCGCCTGCCGGCTCGACCGCGGTGAATGCTCAATTTTCGCTGTCGGCGAACACGTCCCGGTAGATCGCTTCGAGGCTGGAGGCTTCTTCGTCCGTAAGCGCCGCGAATTCCCTTCGTCGTGCCCGGCGAGACAGGGTCCCGCCATTCTGGTGCAGGAGTCGGAACAGGAGATTCGACAGTTGCTCCGGCATATCGACGATCAGCCGGAGTTCACTGCGAAACGCATCGTGCCGTTTCAGAAACCCGGCCTGTTCCGGCAAATCCTGCTCGATGGTCCGCTGCACGCATCCATAGAGGAATTCCGTTTGCGGCGTGGCGTCGAAGAACCGGTAGAAATCGCTGGTGTCGCGCAGCACCCGGACATTGCCTTTTTCCGTCGGCTTCCAGTCGATGACCGGCAGCAGTCGCTTCGAATAGGCTTCGAGCGCAATTCGATACTCGTCGATCCGGTCCAGGATCGCCGCCGATACCGGAAAGACAATATCGGGCGGACCAAAGCCGTGGCGAGCCAGCGCGTGGTGAACCAGGTAGCGGTGCAGCCGACCGTTGCCGTCCACCAAAGGATGTACATAGACGAAGCCGAAGGCGAGAATGGCGGCAGCGACAACCGAATCGAGATGTGGCGCTGCCTGTCGGTCGAAGGCGGTCATGCCGTCCACAAGCCCGGCCAGGTCTTCCTCCCGGGCAGCGAGATGGTCCGGAATCGGCATTCCCGTCTCAAGGTCGTGCACACCGACAAAACCGCCTTCCCTGCGCAGACCAAGACTGACGAAGCGGGAATCGCCGATTACGATGCTTTGCAGCCGCAGCAATTCGTCAAGATCGATCGGCCGCTGGCCGGCCTGGCCAAGGGCGCGACCCCAGCGCTGGATGCGGTCCGGGGACGGGTGCTCGCCTTCGATGGCAAAACTCGCCCTCGAATCCTTGAGCAGCAGGAATGCGGCCGTGCGTGAAAGCAGGTCGCTCGGCACGGCAGCAGTAGCATCCTGCGCACGCGAGCACAAATCCATGGCAATGAAGCGGTTCAGCGTCTCGGTGCGATGGACCATGGGGCAGAACGCCGGCGTGCCGGGAAGATTGTTCTTGACCCGGTGCCGTGACGAGGTCTCGGCGCGGGCTGCAAATTGCCGGTCCGGATCGACGATCAGGGCATAGACCCCGCGATCGGCGTTCGGAAGATCAAGCAGTGTTCCGGTCAGCCATTCATACAGGAACCAGCTGCGCCGGGCATAGGAACCCGTTGGCCTGGCCCTGACGAGAGCGGCGACCGGGGATGGACCGGTGGCAGCAAACAGTCTCTTGAGGACGGCCAGGTCAAGCCCCTCATATTTGAGGGCGAAGGTCAGATGTCCTTCCAGGCTCGCTTCCGGCGCGTGGCGCGGTGAATAGATGCACCAACCGCCCTCCTCCTGGATCCTGTGTCGCTCACCGGTGGCGCTCAGGGTCCGCGGCAGCGGAACACGGAGACCGTAAGCCCCGATCAGCGCCGCATATCCCGTCGGCGTCGCCGTAACAGGAAGGTATCGTCCCTGAAAAACCGTAACAGGTCCTGAAAAGAGATTCTCATAATTGGATTTCATGACTGATTTGTTTCTCACAATGCGGACGAGGCCTCTATGGCGCCACTCCGATGAGAAACTACACAGTTTTTGTGAAAAACAGTAACGATTTTGCCATATACTTGACAAATGATATTCTACAACTTCCAATCAGGAAAACCGGGCCTTACTCCACCCGGTATTCCCTGTCCGTACCCGTTCCCGGTTGGAGAGTCCGGCCCACTTGACCGTGAATCCTGTCACACTTGACCAAGAATCCTGCCGCACTTGACGGCAAATCCGGCCGTATCCGGCCACTCGCCCACGACCTGTCCGTCATCGTGACCTGCGGGTCGGATGCTTGCTTGCCGTTGCGTCCAGGGCAGACGAGGAATTGTCAGCCCGTATCGGGGTTGTCGAGACCTGCCGGTCCTGGGATCGGGTCCCTGCTGCAGCCGTCGAGGACCAGTCCGGAAATGGTTTCGGCGGCGGTGGCAAAATCCCGTCTCGTCAGTTGCTTCCTGTGAATGATGCCGGCCGCCAGGTATCCGTAATCGGCATAGAACTGGGTCGCTGACCAGAGCACGATGAAGAAGTGGTAGGGATCAACCGGTGACAGCCGGCCCTGCCTGACCCATTCCCGGACCACCCCTGCCTTTCGGTCGGTCACATCGCGCATGTGCTGGCGATGCCGGCGGGTGAGAAACCCGGCACCGCGCAGAATTTCGCTGGCAAAGAAGCGCGATTCGACGGGATGGGTGCGCGAGTATTCCAGTTTTGCCTCAACATAGGCCGCGATCGCCGCGCGGGGCTCGCGGTCGGGACGAATATGTTCGAAGGCACGGTCCCAGCCATTGATGACCTGCTCGATCAGGGCAGTGTAAATCCTGTCCTTTGACGAAAAGTAGTAGTAGAGATTTGCCCTGGGCAGGCCGCAGTGATCGGCAATCTCGCTCAGCCGGGTTCCATCGAACCCCTTTGCCGCAAACAGTTGTACCGCCGATTCGAGAATCCTCGTTTCGTTGCGAGCGCGTATCCTCGCTTCCGAAACCTTGCCCGCTTCAACGCCGTCCGGTCGTTGCATTCCCGTTGACGCCCCCACATCCATGCCTGCAACCGGTGACCCGATCCAGCGGCATCACCGCCTCCGACAGCACCACTGGCCGTCGCACTCCTAGCCGAGTTGCATCCGTAATGACAAGTTGTCGGCCCGGATCCAGGTTGCGCCCGGCGCCATGGCTGATCGTGCCCAGCCGGTCTCCGGGTGATATTTCCTGTCAGTAGTGTCAACTTTTGCAGACATAAAACTTGACATTTGTGTCAGTTTTTTCGAAAGCTCTTGCGATGATGCAAAGACGGGGCTTCGGATCTTGATTCCCTTGCGAGACGCATTGAGGGAAACCTTGCTGGGCTGGCGCCAGGACTTGGACCCGGCATGGCAGCGGCTCGTCGAAAATGTGGAACTCCGCTTCGAGGACATACCCGCCGATCTGATGATCGAGCCCTGGGAGCCGATCTTCCCGGCACGCAGGAACCGGCGGTTTCCAGGTGAGCCGGCAGGGGCCCACCTGCTCCGTGCGTTCGACGGGGTCCGGCCGGAAGAGGTTCGCTGTGTCCTGCTTGGACAGGATCCGTACCCCTGCCCTGCCTTTTCCACCGGAAGAGCATTCGAAGCCGGCAATACCGGGTGCTGGCGGGAGCTTGACAAGATGTTCTCAAGGAGCGTGCGGGCTTTTATGCTGCAGATTGCAGCGGCACGCACCGGTTGCTCGGACCTTGGATCGTCATTCGAGCAGTGGCCGCGCCTCCTGGCCGAGATCGAGGCCGGAAGACTCGACTTCGAGTCACCGGCTTCGATTGCCGACCGGTGGGTCGGGTCGGGCGTTCTGCTGCTCAATTCCTCGCTGACCCTGTCCCGGTTCAGTGTCGAGGGCGACCCGCACCAGTCAAAGGGGCATTTGCCGTTATGGCGGCCGCTGATCCTGGCGGTGTTGCGGCACCTGGCAGAGAACCATCCTCCTGTTGCGGTCATCACCTTCGGAGATGCGGCGGCCGACAATGCAGGGCGAGCAGGAATTGCGGGAATTGACATCATCGAGCGGCCCCATCCCGCTGCTGCCGACGACTTCCTTGCATGCGAAAACCCGTTCCTGGCCTGCAACGCGCATCTGCAGCGTGCCGGTGTCCCGCCGGTCGACTGGTGAGCGGCATGGGTCATGACTACATCATCATCGGCGCCGGTTCGGCGGGATGTGTTGTTGCCAATCGCCTGTCACGGGATCCGCATTGTTCGGTGCTGCTGATCGAGGCTGGCGGCCATGACAGGAATCCGCTTGTCCGCCTGCCGATGCTGATGGGCAAGCTGTTCAATTCCGGACTCTACAACTGGCGCTACCATACCGACCCGGTGGAAACCCTGAACGGCCGGTCCCTCTACTGGCCGCGCGGAAAGGTGCTGGGCGGAAGTTCGACCATAAACGGGATGATCTATGTTCGTGGCAACCGCCATGATTTTGATCGCTGGGCGCAGTCGGGATTATCCGGTTGGTCCTACGAGGATGTGCTCAAAGCCTTCACCCGGTCGGAATTGCACCAGCAGCGGCGGGATGAATTTCATGGGTCTGGCGGGGAGTTGGCAGTCTGTCGGGCCAGAGGTGGCAACCCGTTATTCGACGTGTTCGTGGAGGCAGGAGGGCAGGCAGGCTACCCGGTGAATGACGACTTCAACGGTGCCGAGCAGGAAGGATTTGGCCGGTTCGATTTCACGATCAGGAACGGAAAGCGCTGGTCTGCCGCCTCTGCCTTCCTGAAGCCTGTCAAGGACCGGCCCAACCTGACCGTCATGACCGGCGGACATGCCTGCCGGATCATGACAGCCGGCACCAGGGCAACAGGAGTCGAAATCGCCCGGGGAGCTCGCACCGACACCATCAGCGCCGGGCGGGAAATCATCATCTGTGCCGGCGCGGTCAACTCACCCCAACTTCTCATGCTGTCGGGGATCGGACCCGCAGCGGAGTTGCAGGAACACGGAATCGATGTTGTCCATGACTTGGCAGGAGTAGGAAAGAATCTGCAGGATCACGTGGACTGCGTGCTTGCCTATGAATGCACGCAGCCGGTGACTCTCTATGGCGACCTCAGGGCAGACCGGCTTGCCTGGTCAATCATCAGGGGGATGATCGCCGGAACGGGAACCGCAACCACTTTCCCCTACGAGGCAGGTTCATTCGTGAAGAGCCGACAGGATTTGGTCGCGCCCGACATCCAGATGCATTTCATGCCGGCGCTTGAAAAAACGGCCAATCTTCATTTTCCGAATCCGTTCAGGAAGAAATCCCCGGATCCCGATCACGGATTTTCAATCAGGGTCGGGCCGGTCAACCCTGACAGCAGGGGGTCGATTAAACTCCGGTCGGCCGACCCCGCCGACCCGCCCGCCATCCAACCCGGATACCTGTCAAGCAAATCGGACCGAGATTCGATGATCGCAGGCATCCGGATTGTCCGGGAGGTCATCCGGCAACGGGCATTTGATGGCTACCGGGGAAGGGAATTGCAGCCCGGCGCCGACATCATGTCGGACGACCAGTTGACCAGTTGGCTTCGCGACTCGGCGATGACCACCTTTCACCCGGTCGGAACCTGCCGGATGGGCAAGGACCGGCTGGCGGTCGTCGATGACAGGCTGAGAGTTCACGGATTCGAGCGTCTTCGCATTGCCGATGCTTCGGTCATGCCCGTCATCACCAGTGGGAACACCAATGCCCCGGCGATCATGATCGGTGAGCAGCTGGCGGCGTTCATCAATGATGGTTCATGACATTGCAACGACACGAAAGGGAGGAAACGAATGATCGTTGAACACAGGACCTACACATTCCGCCCTGGTTCGGTCGAGGGCTGGCTGAAGAAATACGAGACCGAGGGACTGCCGATTCAGAAGAGGCATCTGAACACCTTCGTCGGGCTCTTCGTGTCCGAAATCGGGCACCTCCATCGAACCGTGCTGATCTGGGCCTACGACGATCTTGCCGACCGCGAGGCCCGCCGGGCGGCAATGTATTCCGATCCGGATTGGCAGGCCTTTATCGATTCAGTGTGGAAACTGGACGCGATCCGGAACCAGGATGTGATGATCATGAATCCGGCCGGATTCTCGCCGACACCATGACGTCGCCCGGGCCGGGCCGCTCGTTTGCAGCAACCGCGGCTCCGTTGGCCGCAAATTCAGAAAAGGAGAAGAAAATGAATCCGGAACAGCATGCCGCAACAGCGCGCCTCATCAGTCGAAGACGCTTTCTTGAATCGACCGCCGGCATTGCCACTGTTGCAGGTATCGGTGGCTTGATCCCGTTGCCGGCATTTGCCGGGCAACGGCTTGTCGCCCTCGTGCATACACAGGCAGCCGGCGACAGCGGGCCGATCGATTCCATGATCGCCAGCCTGAACCAACTCTCCAGCGAACAGGGGTTTGAAAAAAGGGCTGTCTACGCCCAGGATGCGGCGACCTTCGAAACCGTGTTCAGGACCCTCGGAGATGCCGGAACCTCGATTGTCGTGGCAACCTTTCCGGTGGTATCCGAGCCAGTCAAGGCGATCGCACCGGATTTCCCCGACACCAGGTGGATTCATCTCTTCGGTGATCCGGTCGAGCCAGCGATTCCGAACCTGATTACCGTGTCGTACAACTATTACCTTGGCTGCTTTCTCTCCGGAGTCTTCGCCGCCAACGTGTCGAAGACGGGACAAATCGGATATATTGGCGGAATCAGCATCCCGCCGCTCAATGCCGACTTCAACGCACTCAAGGCAGGCGTGCATTCCGTCAACCCCGATGCCACGGTCACCGCAGCGTTCGCGGGGTCATTCCAGGATCCGGCCAAGGGTTACGAAATTGCGACCCAGATGTATCTGGACGGCATCGACTACATCCAGACCGATGCCGCGGCAACAGATGGTGGCATCATACAGGCAGCGAATGAAAGTTCCGGCCGCATGGTCAGCGCATTGTCGCCGGCGCAATACAGTCTCGGACCGGCATCCGTCATCAGCATTGTCAACCTGGATTTCGGCCAATCGCTCTACAATGAGGTCAGCTCTGCCCTCGACCCCGACTGGGCAGGCGGCTCGCATGTTCCAACCGGCCTGGGAACCGGCGTGATCGAGTTCGAACGGTCACCGGTCTTCATGGAACAGGGTCCGCAAGACCTGGTTGACGCATCCGAACAGGCCTGGCCACAAATCGAGGCGGCGAGGACGGGCATTATCGACGGATCGATCACGGTACCCTTCAACACGTCGATCTGAGACTCAAAGACCGCAAACCGGGTTCTGCACAAGGTGACGACAACTCGTAGCAATACACCGGCAGTCAGTTGCAGGAATATCGGCGTTGCATTCGGCGAGGTCACTGCCCTCGCCGATATTTCAATCGACTTTCCGGCCGAAGGAATCCACGCGGTTGTCGGTCAGAACGGCGCTGGCAAGACGACCCTCGCCAGGATTGTCGCCGGAATTGTCAGGCCGAACTCCGGATCGCTGCGCATCCACGGCGAGGATCTTGATAGCGGCAACGTGCAGTCGGCCCGTGCAGCCGGTGTCGAACTGGTTCACCAGAGTTTTGCACTGCCGCCATCCTTTACCGTCGCCGAGGCGATGGAATTCGGCTTGGCAGGAGGGATCGGCCTGTTCAGCCGGAAGGCGCTGGCCAGGCGCGGCCAGGAGCATTTGGATGCTCTCGAAATGGATATCGATCCGAACAGCCGGATCCGCGATTTGCCGATCGAATCGCAGCAGGCGGTCGAGATTGCGCGGGCTCTTTCCTCGAATGCCAGGATACTGATACTCGACGAACCAACGGCGGTGCTTCCTCCACCGGGAATCGAGAGCCTGTTTCAGCGAATCAGGAAACTCCGGGATACCGGGGTGACCATACTTCTGATCCTGCACAAGACCAGGGAAATCTGGGCCGTCGCCGACACCATCACGGTCCTGAGGAGCGGAGAATTTGTTGCAGGGCCACTGCCACGCGCCGAGACAACGCCCGACAGGGTCGCCGAAATGATCATGGGCACGCAAGCCACGACAATCGAAGCCGGACCGGGGCCGACAACCGGCATGATGACGCCCGGACGTCGTGAACGGGCGCCGGCATCACCGCCCGGTCCGGTGCCGTTGCCCGACGCCGCTCTCGAGCTTTCCGGCGTCAGCACGGACGACAATGCGGCAGGGATCTGCCTGGATGATGTGTCGCTTTCGGTTGAACGAGGCGAGATTGTCGGGATTGCGGGGGTTGAGGGAAACGGACAGGCGACACTGATGCAGGTGCTTGCCGGACTTGCTGACATTTCGCAGGGCAGGATCGACATCTGCGGCAGGCTGGCCAACGAATTCAGCCTCGCACAGCGGCGTTCGCTGGGGCTGCGCATCATTCCATTCGACCGCAACAGCGAAGGCCTCAGCCTGACCAGCACGCTCTGGGAGAACTGGGTGGCCGGCGAATTGGCAGGCGGACCACTTTTTGGCCTGATCAATCCATCCGCCATCAAGGCGCGGTGCACGGCTTCAATGTCGGAATGGGGTGTACGCTTCAGCTCCGCCGGACAGCATGCAGGCGCACTCTCCGGAGGCAATTGCCAGAAACTCATTCTGGCCCGGGAACTCGATGATGCTGCACGTGCAGTCATTGCCGCCCAGCCAACCAGGGGACTTGATATCGGTGCAACTTCATTCGTCTGGTCGACCCTGCGAAAGGCCGGGCTGCGTGGCTGCGGGATTCTCCTGATCTCATCCGATCTCGATGAACTCTTCGAAATCAGCGATCGGATCCTCGTCATGACGTCCGGACGGATTGTTTGCGAGCTCAGCCCGCCCTTTGACATTGCATCGGCCGGGCGCGCCATGGTGGGCATTCCCGCGTGACCGGCAAGCTTGATGCGATCCTGCGGCCGCTGGCCTTCATCCTGCTCGCCACCCTGCTGTGCGGGATCGTGTTCCAGATCGCCGGCTACTCCGCATTCCTGATGTTTGACAGCATACTGGACGGTGCGTTTCTCGGTCGTCGGTCACTTGAGAAGAGCCTCAGATGGGCGCTTCCATTGTTCATTACCGCGGTCGGGGTCGGGATTTCCTTTCGTTGCGGTTTTTTCAACATCGGAGCCCAGGGCCAGTTCTATATCGGCGCAATCTGCGCTGCATTCGCTGCGGAAATCATGGCTGGGGCACATCCTGCCATCGTTGTGCCCCTCGGAATGATGGCCGGAATGGCAGGCGGAGCGCTCTGGGCTTTCTGGCCGGGATATCTCCGACTTCGTTCGGGGTCCGACGAGGTCATCACCACCCTCATGGGCAACTTCATCGCCGGATTGATCCTGGTCTACGTCACTTCCGGTCCCCTGAAGGATCCGTCAGGATCGGGCCAGCAGGCGTCGACCCGGATCCTGCCGGACGAGTTGCGCATCAGCGATGCCGGGGGTGTCTCGCCGACGATCATTGCCATCGCCGCAGCGGTGGGAATTGTCGGCTGGCTGGTGGTCAACCGGACCGCGTTCGGAGCCCTGGCGGGGCTGGCTGGCCGCAACCCGACGATGCTGAGACTCCAGGGAGGACGGATCTGGCAACTCGGCTTGGCGAGTTTTCTTGCCAGTGGAGCCTTGGCCGGCCTTGCCGGGTCGGTTGAATTGTTCGGCCCGAGCGGACGAATTGCCAGCGGGTCCCTGCCGGCCCATGGCTTTACTGCAATCCTGGTTGCGCTGGTCGCGAGCTACTCGGTCCTTGCCACCGCGGTGGCTGCCCTGTTCTTCGGCGGGTTGTTTTCGGCAGCATTGTTCCTGCCCATTCTCGCCGGTCTTCCGGCATCGGCAATCGACCTGTTCAATGCCACGGTTGCACTGTTGATCACGGCACGCCTTGCCCTTGGTGCCCGCCTCCATCGCTTTCTCGGAAATCGGCGCAATGATTGAATTCCATGAATTTGCTGTCGCCATTCTCCGGTCTGGCACGCCGCTTGTCTATGCCGCCATGGCTGGTGTCATCGTCCAGCGCTCCGGAATCTGGCATCTTGGACTGGAAGGGGTCATGATCATCGGGGCATGCGCCACGATTGTCGGGATCGTCCTGACCAATTCATTCGTGGCCGCAATCCTGGCAGCAATGGTCAGCTGCGTTGCGGTGTCGATCCTGCAGTGGTTCGTGATCGAAAAACTTCGGGCAAACCAGATTATCGTCGGCCTGGGAATTACCGGGATCGGAATTGGCGGAACTGCATTTGCAGTTGAGATGATCTTCGGCAGCCTGGCTGCAGTCGGCGCACCTTTCGGCGTACCGCGGATCGGTGGCGATTTCGGACCCTATTCCGGACTGTCAATTCTCGTGCTGGCCATGCCATTCATCGTGCTGGCCATCTGGATCCTCCTCACGAGGTCACGTTTCGGATTGCGGCTGGCGGCGGCTGGTGAACACCCGTTTGCGGCCCGAAGTGTCGGCGCCAATCCATCCTTCATGCGGCTGGTGGCATTTGCCGTCGGCGGGATCCTGTGTGCGATGGCAGGGGCTGAACTGGCCGCCGGAAGCCTGCAAATCTTTACGCAAAACATGGTCGCGGGCCGTGGATTCATGGGCTTTGCCGCAGTGATCTTCGGCGGTGGACATCCTGTCGGCAGCGCGCTGGCGGCGATGTTCTTCAGCCTGGTCGGGGTGTTCGGAATTCGGATGCAGATTCACTTCGGTGCGTTCGTGTCCCACGAATTGTTGCTGTGCCTTCCCTATCTTGCCACCGTGCTCGGGATATGGATCACGTCTCGGAGCAGGGGAGGAGCACGCGCGGCCTCCCAGATTTCCGAATTGCGGGACCAGTAACCCCCCGAATCCCGTGGGGTTGATCTGGGCACTTCACGCCATACTGCCCTTGCCAGGCACCGACCTCACGCCCGGGAAGTTGCCTGATTGGCCAAAACCGATCGCACGACCTGCACTTGGACACGGGCTGGCGGTGCACCGTTCCCTGGCCGCATGCGAGACGGGACAGGCTCGCCATCCTGGCCTTTCGCCCCAGGCAGATGCACCGGCCAACGGGCCGACACTCCCCGACAGGCGGAATCCGTGGAGCGAGCCCGGCAGCGAGAAATGGAACTGCGCACCGCCCTTGGGTGCGGCCGGGCGTGACCAACTTTGCCACGATCGGAACTCCTCGACTCGACAAGTCACATATCTATTGAGTAATTTTACTCAATAGGTTAGACAACCTGCATGACAACCTATGCACGGCCCCAGATTACCACGCTCCTGGCCCGCCTGCGCGAAAGACCTCAACGGCTCATAATCGTCACTGGTCCCCGTCAAACGGGCAAGACCACGCTCATTCACCAGCTCCGTGGACAATTGATGCGCCCGTCCCGGTATGTTGCGGTCGACGAGGCCGATCCTGCAACCCTTCCCCCGATTCCGGAGTTGGGCGACTCTCCGTCCACGCGTGCCGAGCGGCGATCGATTCCGCTCGACGGCCCGAGAGATGTCCGGTGGTTGGTCAGGCAGTGGGAACAGGCGCGACTGGATGCCGAAGGTTCTGAGCGGGGCCTGGTCCTGATGATCGACGAGATCCAGAACATCCCGAACTGGTCGGCGGCGGTCAAGGGGTTATGGGACGCCGATCGGCGATTCGACCGGCCCCTGCACGTCATCCTGCTCGGCTCCGCACCTTTGCTCATGCAGCACGGGATGAGCGAGAGCCTTGCCGGCAGGTTTGAGACGGTTCACTTGACGCATTGGTCGTTTGCCGAAATGTCGGCAGCCTTCGGCTTCGATCTCCAGCAATACATCTATTTCGGGGGTTATCCGGGAGGTGCCTCGCTGATTGCGGAACAGGGCCGATGGCGCGCCTTTATTGCCGAGGCATTGGTCGAGCCGAACATCGAGCGAGACATTCTTGCCATGCAGCGGGTGGACAAACCTGCCTTGCTGAAACGGTTGTTCGAACTCTGCACCGAGTATTCAGGGCAGATACTGTCTTACAACAAGATGCTCGGCCAGCTTCAGGACGCCGGCAATACCACCACCCTGGCACGCTACCTGGACCTCCTGTCGAATGCAGGCCTGATCGCGGGTCTTGCCAAGCATGCAATCGGCGCCCATCGAAGGAAATCCTCCAGCCCCAAGCTGAACGTCCTCAACACCGCACTCATGACCGCGGCTTCGGGCTACACCTTCGAGGAGGCCAGGGCCGACCGCAGCTATTGGGGCCGTCTTGTCGAAAGCTCGGTGGGCGCACATCTGTTCAATTCGGGGGTGCCGGAACATCGCCTGTATTACTGGCGCGAAAACGGCTGCGAAGTGGATTTTGTTCTGACGCGAGGCCGAAGACTCGTGGCCATCGAGGTGAAGAGCGGTGCACGCAGGACGCGGGCAGGCGGGCTTGATCGATTCGAGGAGCGATCCGACGTCCAGAAATCCATTGTCGTCGGCGAAGGAGGCGTTCCCCTGTCCGAGTTCCTGTCAACACCGGCCCGTGAATGGCTCGATGGTTCATGACGACCCTTTTTCGACGAACATGTCGTGACATCGGCAATCACGACCCACGTTTCCATTCCGAGCCTCCATCCCGGCCTGTCGAGGACTGGAAGGACGAAGCGGCCTACGTGTTGCTTGGTGCTCCCGGCTCGGGCAAGACAACGATCTTCAGACAGCAGGCAGAGCGACAGGGTGGGCACTACGTCACTGCCCGCGACTTCCTGGCCTTCGACAACCGGCCCGAGTGGCAACAAACGCCCCTCTTCATCGATGGGTTGGACGAGACACGGGCCGGATCAACCGATGGGCGTGCGCCAATGGATGGCATCCGTGTCAAACTCGACCGCTTGGGATGTCCCCGTTTTCGTCTCTCGTGTCGTGAGGCCGATTGGTTCGGAACCAATGACAGGAGCAATCTCGAAAAGGTGGCTCCCGGCGGCACCGTCAAGGTGCTCCGCATCGATCCTTTGACCGACCGGGAAATCCACGATTTCCTGCGCGAGGTTCTCGGAAACAGGGATCCGGACAGGTTTCTTGTCGAGGCCCGGGGAATGGGCCTCCAGGGATTGCTGGTCAATCCCCAGAGCCTGACGATGCTGGCGGCTGCCGTAGGGGCCGACGGGATTTGGCCCGAGACCAGGTCGCAGACATTCGATATGGCATGCCGAGCCCTGCTTGCAGAGCGCAATGACGAACATCGCCTTGCAGGTACCGACCCTGCCGACAACGCAGGCAAGGTCAAGGCCAGCGGGATGCTCTTGGCGGTGCAGCTTCTGACAGGCGCCGCCGGATTTGCACTGCCAGGCTCAGAGGGCGACCAGCATTTCATTGAACTCGATCAATTGCCGGGAGCCAGCCAGGAACTTCTTCGCTGTTGCCTGCAATCCAGGCTGTTCGAAGCTTCTGCCGAGTGCCGCATGGTTCCCGTTCACCGTCAGGTCGCGGAGTTCCTTGCCGCCAGGCACCTGGCCGCTCTTGTCGAGGACGGTCTGCCAGTCGGGCGCATTATTGCCCTGATCACCGGTTACGACGGCGCGGTGGTCTCCGAACTGCGCGGTCTGGCCGCGTGGCTCGCCGCTCTCAGCAAACCTGGGCGGGCGGAGGTGATCGCGAGCGATCCACTCGGTGCCGCCCTCTACGGCGACGCCAAACACTTCTCGCCGAAGGAAAAAATCCAGATCCTGGCCGGGATCGAACAGCAAGTCGCGGCAAACCCCCGCCTGATCACCATGGTCGAGCTGGATGCTCGCCTCGGCGACCTTGTCACCGGCAGCATGGAGTGCCGAATTCGCAAGATCCTGGCCGAGCCAGCGCGGGAGGATTCCTGGCAATCCTACATCGCCATCCTGCTTGAAGCGCTGCACCATGGCGAACAACTTCCGAAGCTTGCCGACTCGCTCATGGCGTTGATCCGGGATGGCACGAGATGGCCGAGGATTCGGGATCGTGCCGTGGACGTATTCATGCGGCACCATCATGATGACATTGAGGCCCTCGCGGAGCTGAAGGCGTTGGCCGACGAGATCCATAGCGGACGGGTGACGGACCCCGACGATGGCCTGCTTGGCCGCCTGCTGTCCACGCTATACCCGAAAGCGATATCAGCAGCGCAGATCATGCAATATCTCAGGGTCCCGAAAAAACCCGGCAACATCCTCGGCTACGAATTTTTCTGGATCAGGCACCTTCCCGGGAAATCGAACAGGGACCAGTTGGCCAAGCTTCTTGATGAGCTTGTCGAGTGCTACCCGTCACTGGTATCGGGCGACAGGGAACCCGGATTTTCCACGATCCCCGTTTCTCTGCTGCCTTCGACGTTGCTGGCCCGGTATCTTCGGTTGTCGGGGAATGACGTTGACCCGGCCCGGCTGTTCATTTGGCTGGAAACCATCGCCATCTCGGGCGATCGGACATATGGTCCAGACATCGATAGCCAGGAATTGAAGGAGATTTGCAACTGGCTTGCAAGCCGCCCCGCTGTTTGGAAATCCTTGCTGGAGATGTGCCTGCTGCATTGCAGCCTACAGCCTGGCTGCAGCGAGGCTCGCCAGTTCCAAATCTGCATGGGCCAGGAAGAGCGTGGCAGGCTCCTTGGTATCACCCGGCCGCCGGATTTCGGAGTGTGGTGCCTCGATCAGGCAGTCGCTGCCGGGAGCCGGGTGATCGCCGAATGGTTCGTGGCCCAAGTTGCGGATTGCCTGCATTTCAGCCGCTGGGATGCGGGCCTGTCCCGCAAGGCAGTATCGGGGCGCCTGGCCGGCTCCGCCGGTCTCAAGGATGTATCTGACAGCAGAATGATCGAGCTGGAAGCCCTTTCCGCCAACAACGACATCTCCAAGTCCCGCCTGCAGGAGCGGCCGCGGACCCGGCGGTCGGACTGGCACGTGCATGTCAAACCATTCGAGGGCGAACTGCGCGCAGGGAGGGTAAGGCCCGCGCTTCTGCATCAACTCGCCACGGCATATTTTGGCGGTTATCTCGACATACGGGGCAATTCACCGAGAGACAGGCTGAATGCTCTCCTGGCCAATGATGAAAACCTGGTCGACGCCGTACTGTCCGGGTTTCGCAATACCTTGGTCCGGGATGATCTGCCTTCGATTGCCAGCGTCATGCGACTCGGACGCAAGAACCGAATACACCACCTCGCCTTGCCCTTCATGGCAGGAATGGAGGAATTGGCAAACGCCAGTCCATCCGGCCGGCTCAACCTGGATCACCGGAATTTGCGGCTTGCCCTGGCAATCCATTACACGGTCCCGATCTGGCCCACGGCACGGCAACCCGCCGACCGTCCGCCGCCCTGGTTTGCCTGGGCGCTTTCCAGCCACCCCGGGACCGCTGCCGATGTGCTCGTGCGGACTGCCCTCTCGAAACTGCGCAAGGGCGAGGAGTCTCCAGCGGGCATCCGTAAATTGGCGCACTCTCCGGACCATGCTCGCGTTGCCCACCTGGCCTCGATGCCGCTACTCGAACAATTCCCCGTGCGTTGTGCATCCGGGCAGTTGCGGAGTCTGGATCACCTGCTGTCGGCCGCAAGGCGACATTGTGACATCGACCCGCTCCTGGAATTGATCGACGAGAGGCATGACGACCGCCGAATGAGCGTGGCACAGCGCATCCATTGGCTTGTCGCTGGCTTGTGCATCGCACCTGAATCCTACGTCGAATTGCTGGAGAAAGATGTCGAAGGCAAGGAGCGCCGCGTTCGTTTCCTGGCAAATGCGGTGACCGGGCAATTCGGGAAGTCGCCAGGTCCGAATTGCAACCGGAGCGTGCCTGCACTTCGGCTGCTGATCCGACTGATCGGCTCCTCCTTCCGGCCATGTTCGCTCGATGCCGATTCCGATTCGGGATTGGTGATGGTGACCCCGGAATTCAACGCCGCAGAGCGGGTACGGAACCTGATTGAGCATCTGGCGGCAATTTCGACTGAAGAGGCTTCGCGGGCGCTCGACGCGTTATCGTCCGACAACCGGTTGCGTGCCTGGAATTCGCTGCTCGTGAAAGCCGTCCATCGGCAGCGGGAGGTTCGTCGGGAAGCTGCATTCGCCTATCGTGATGTCGCACAGGTGCTCGCCACGCTCGATTGCGGTGCCCCGGCGAATGTCGCGGATTTGGCTGCACTGACCTACGACCATTTGCGGCAGGTCGCGCACGACATACGCGCCGGCAACACATCCGGTTGGCGGCAATTCTGGAATGTCGATCATCACCGAAGGCCGATTAATCCCCGCCCGGAGGATGTGTGTCGGGACGCGCTGGTGCCGATTCTGCAGGAAAGGCTGCGCGGCCTCGGTATCGATGTCCAGCCGGAAGGGCGCTACGCCAATGAAAGGCGGGCAGACATTCGTGTTTCGTGTCCGGGATTCAACATCCCCGTGGAGATCAGGAGAAGCTGCAGTCGGGATCTCTGGAGTGCGTTGCAATCGCAGATGATTGCCCATTACAGCATCGATCCCAAGACCGGGGGGCATGGGATCTATCTCGTATTCTGGTTCGGGGACACCAGGACCTGCCGGCCCAGGCCGCCGGAGACAGGGCCGCCGGTAGCCGATCCTTGCGATTTGGAAGATCGCCTGCAAGCGAGCATGCCTGCCGGCAAGAGACATGGGATTCGGATTTGCGTCATCGATGTCTCCGAGCCCGCTTCCAGGTAAGATGCAGGCTCGCCTGCAGCACGTGAATTTGGTGAGGAAACTCTCCGGCCGGACATGGGCACGCAACCGGATGTGGATCAAGGTACTGATTGGCGTGTCCCCGGTGGAGGCAGGATCGCCAGCCTGTTCGGCCGGCGATCCACGAGGCGGAAGCCGCTGGCCGGGCGTCAGGGCAGTTCGGTCAGCAGGTCGTCGGGGGCCGGCTGCAGGAGGCTGGCCGCGTCATCGACATTGCCGGTCAGCCACTGGTCGTAATTGCCGGGGTCGAGAATGACCGGCATCCGGTTGTGGATTTGCATGGCCAGGGCGTTGGGCCGGGTGGTGGCGATGGCAAATGTTCGCAGGGATTGCCTCTCGCCGCCGATCACCCCCTCGAAGCGGGTCCAGATGCCGGCAAAGGCGAATGTCTCGCCGGGCGCGACTGCATACCAGTGACGCCCGGTCGAGCTGCGGCGACTGAATTCGCAATAGGCGGTTGCCGGAACCAGGCAGCGCCGGTTGGCCAGGCTGCCGGCCCAGAAACCCGAGATGCCGATCCGGTCATCGCGGGCATTGGTGACCGCCTTGGGCAGGATCGGCTTGCCGGTGCGCCGCGAGGTTTGCGGAAGCAGGAACCCCCACTGCATTTCCGAGAGATGCCGGTCATTGTCAGTGTCAAGATGCAGCACCGCCGCCTGGCGTTTGGGCCAGTTCTCCGCCGCCGCGGACCAGTCGGCGCCCAAATGGTCGTTGGCCGGCAGGACGGCAAATATCCGCTGCATGGCCTCGCGGGCGGTTAGGTTGGAAAAGAGATTGCACATTTTCTTCTGTCAGCCCTGCCCCATGACGCATCTGCATCTGTCTGTCCGGTCCAGTTGCGCATTTGCGTCCGTCAGCCCTGCTCGAGTGCGGCCATCGCCTTGGCGAAGACGGATGTTGGCATGTCGTAGATTCCACCGCCGATCCGCCCCTTCTTGCCAAGCCGGTCGATGATACCTAGGCCAATCAGGGGGCCAGCGTCGGCTTCGATGACGCGGCGTGCCGACAGGCCAAGCCTGATGTCGAGACCGTGGAAGCCTGGATGTGGCCCGAGGGGCAGCATCCGGCGGCGAGCCGGGGCGTCCTCCGGCAAGGCATCCCGGAACTGCTCCTGTTGCGGCGGTGACAGGTGCACGGCCATGGCGCCGAGGCCAAGCGCCTCGACCACGGCGCTGTCGCCGACTGCCCCGAGGGCGCGGTGGCCGGGAATGTCGCCGGTCTCGCCCCACGGCGGTTCGGCCGGGACCCGGAACCACTTCCCCGGCAGGCCCGACAGCTGTATGCCGGCAGTCAGGCCGTTGCCGCCGGCCGCGGTCACCAGGGAGGATCCGGCAACGCCCTCGGCGGCACGCATGGCGCATTTGCATGCCGCCATCCACAGATTGAGGAAGATCCCCGGCGAGGTCTCCAGGAATTCCTGGAGCCGGGGATTCGGATTGCCGGACCCCCTCGCCAACAACTCGCCGACCAGCAAATCGGCGCCGACCAGCGTCCGCCCATGACAGTCATCACCCTCGGCGAGGCTCCTGGCCGCCAGCGGAACCAGCGGGATGCCCTCGGCGATTCCGCTCTCCAGCCAGGCTGCAAACTCGTCATTGACCCATTTCAGATGTTCGACCACGTCATTCGATCGCAGGCCGAGGCGCATGGCTGGCCCGGAGCCGCCATTGATCGGCGCAAGCGCCATCGCCTGGCCGCGATGGGCATCATACACCCGGTGCAGCGGCATGGAGGCCGACACCACCGCGGCCAGCGGCACGACCACGCCGTGATCCTGCGCCGGGCGCAGCGTGATCTCGCCGGCGGTGATCATCCGTTCGGCCTGGTCGAGACTGGCGGCCAGACCTTCATGGACGGCAGCAGCGCAAGCGGAATTCAGGATCGGGCGAACGATCTCCGCCGGTGCCGCGAAAGCCGGCCCGGCGTGCAGCAGCGTGTTGGCTGGCAGGCCGGCGGCATCGGCGGCGCTCGCCAGCCGGTTCCATACCGGCTCGGCCACGATCAGGTGATCAAGGGCCAGTCGGTCGGCCGGATGAAGCCCGCCGGGATCCAAGCCGCTACCCCGCGCCCGGGATTGTCCGGACCGGACCAGGATGAAGGCTGCCCTTCCCATGCATGTTATTCCGTCTCCGGGGCCGGCGGCGGCGATGTCTGCCGCTCGCATGCATGCTATTTCGCCTCCGGGATGATCCAGGTCTCGGAGAAGTAGAGGAAGGCGGTGGTGGTTTCGACCCCGGCCTGGACCCGGCGGCCGATCCTGCCGGGCAATGATCGCCCGTTGACCATGATTGACGCCGATCCGGCCGGCACCAGCACCGTGAACATGGTATGGCGTCCTGTGCCGGTCTGCTCCGGAACCAGCTCCATCGCCCGCGGCGCTTCGAGATCCGCCCAGGCAAGCTCGACGACAAGATTGTCGGCCGACACCGTTTCGGCATAGCGGTGGCCCATCGGGTCACCGCTGCTCCTGATCGAGCGGGCCGGCTGGAAGCGCAGACCGTCATAGGCTGGCGCCTGGCGGAAGGCAGCCAGGCGGCCGATGAACTCCCGCATGAGGTATTCAGCCAGCCCCGGATTGTCGCCGATGAGCAGGTTGGGTGCCTCGGCGCTGCCGGCGGCGCTGCGTGGCGATGCGTAGAGAAGCAGCAACTCGCCGGGGCCGGCCGGCGACCAGGCCACGCGGAAGAACAGCGCCATGGCCGTGAACTCGCCATCCTCGCCCTTGAGCAGGATGCCCGGGTTCTCGCCGGTCCAGTCGACCCGTCCGGGGGTTATTGGCACTGGAAGTGGCAAATCCTCAGCCTCCCCCGGCCCGGACCCAGGTCTCGGAATATCGCCGCCACGCTGTCGACAGCTGCTGGCCGAATTGCGGCCGGGATGATGGCTGGCCAGCCAACCCGGTGCCATTGATCATGATGCTGGCGATGCTGGCCTCGCAGCAGACCGCATACGACTCGTGCCGGCCGGTCATGGAACTCGCCTGGTCGAGCTCGAGGGGGATCGGCGGGCCGATCTTCTCCCAGGCCAGATTGATCGTTACCCCCTGGCCGCGCAATATCTCGCCGCATCGCCCGTCTGCCTGCCTGCACCGGCTGGTGGCCGATTCCAGGTCGAGCCAGGACATGGCATCCAATGCCGGCATATCGCCAAACTCGGGATCATGCCGCGTCCAGACATCGACGATCCAGCGCAGCAAGCGCTGGTTGTCGGTCATCAGCAAATTTGGCGCATCGGGCCATCCTGCCCCGCGCCCGGGCGCGCCGAGCAACAGGCAACCGCTGCCCCGACCATGCGGCGACAGGCAAACGCGGAAGAACATTGCCAGCGAGACCGGCGGCCGATGGTCCTGGTCATGAAGGCCAATGCGGTGACTCTCGCCGCACCACTCGACCCGACCGGGATTGATCGACAGCCGCTTCATTGCCAGCCAGCCTCGTATGCCTTCAGCTTCGAGATGATCGCCTGGCGGCGGTCATCCCCCCTGAAGCCGTCAGCCGATACATAGATATCCGCCACTGCCAGCGCCACCTCCTTCAGCACCGCGGCGTCATCGCGGCCGGGCTGCGGCGGGATGCGCAGCATGGTGTCGCCGCCATAGGTCGGGATCGGCGCCTCGTAGACCAGCGATGGCTGCGCTGCATCGGCGCCTGACCGGACATGCCTGATGGCGGCCCGGAGCTTGCGGCGAACCTTGGCAACGCCGCGGTCGGTAAAGCCGAGATTCTCGCGCCGGTGGATGTTGCGTGGCCCCTGCGACACCCAGGCATCGTAGTCGCCGGGATCCCGCTGGCGCTGTTCGTAGCTGCGATCGCCGCCCTGGCCGTAGAAATCGGTCTTGCCGAACCCGACCTCCTCGCGGTTGGTCAACCCGCGGGGATCATCGCCATCGCGGAAATGCCGCCATGCGATAACCATCGAGTTGGTGTCGTCGATCGGCGTCACCCACCTGCTCAGCCCGCAGCGGCCAAAATAGCGCGGCTGGTCGGGCACCGGAAAATGCCCGCCATTCTGGGTAAAGCTCGGCAGCATCTTGTCGTGGATCCTGATCCAGATGATGTCGCCGACCCGGCGGGTATTGGTGTAGAAATCCCCGTATCGGCGTTCATGGAACTCGATCTTCGGCATTTCGGCAAAGGCCTCGATGAACTGCGTGCGAACGGCCCGCGTGTGCAGGTAGACCACGTGGAACGGGTCCCAGGCATTCTCCATGACCTGCAGCCAGTTGCAGGGTGATTCGATCAGATAGGGGATCATCTCGTCGCCATCCTCGTCGAAGGTATCCATCACCGGGAATGGCGGCATGGTCGTTGGCGGGCCGAGATAGGCAAATGCCAGGCCCTTGTACTCGATGACCGGATAGGCGCCGAGACGGGTCCGGGTCTTCACCTGGCTGGCTGGCGGCTCGCAGGGAGTCTCCAGGATGGTGCCGTCCACGGCGTATTTCCAGCCATGGTAGCTGCAGCGGATGCCGCCCTCCTCGACGATGCCGAATTCAAGTGACATGTTCCGGTGACAGCAATGCAGGTGGACCAGCCCGAGCCGGCCGCCCTTCTCCCGGAACAGAACGAGATCCTCGCCGAGTATCCTGGCGCGCAAGGGAAGCTCGCCGAGCCGGTCGGTCATCGCCACCGGCATCCAGTAGCGGCGCAGATACTCCCCGCAGGGAGTCCCCGGTCCGACCTCGGTCAGTTCCGGGTCCGGCTGCTCCTTCCAGACATGCTGGCGTTCATGACCGCGGTAATCCCCCACGGGCACGGCAAATGGTGATGTCATCGGCCTTCCCGACAGCTGCGCCAAGACCGGCCTTGGTCATCCTTCCGTCGAAGGCACCGCGGCCGGCGCTCATTCTATCAGCCCGGTGGTGGTGGCGCAAAATCCGCAACGCTGCCGCCCGGAAATGGCCTGGTCGCCGGAGGAACACGTCCCGGCGCGGCGGCGCAACCCGGCTCCCGGCCAGGGCTGCGCTGCCGGCAATGGGCGTTACCTGAGTTCCTTGCCGGTTGCCTGGTCGACCATCTTCATTGACAGCCTGACCTTGCCCCGGTCATCGAAGCCAACCAGCTTCACCTTGACCTCCTGGCCTTCCCGCAACACGTCGGACGGGTGATTGACCCGCGTATTGTTGATCTGGCTGACATGCACCAACCCGTCCCGTTTGCCGAAGAAGTTCACGAAGGCACCGAAATCCATCAGCTTCACCACCTTGCCGGTATAGATGGTACCCACCTCCGGTTCGGCAACGATATCGTGAATCATCTGCCACGCCTTCTCGATCGAATCGCCATCCGCCGATGCAATCTTGATCGTGCCGTCATCCTGGACATCGACCTTGGCGCCGGAAGTCTCGACGATTTCCCGGATCACCTTGCCGCCGGTTCCGATGACATCGCGAATCTTGTCGGTGGCAATGGACATTGACCGGATCCGCGGTGCATGGACCGAAAACTCGCCCACCTCGCTCAGCGACTTCGACATTTCGTCAAGAATGTGAAGCCGGCCATTGCGGGCCTGGGCCAGCGCCTTCTCCATGATTTCCGTGGTGATCCCGGCAACCTTGATATCCATCTGCAGCGAGGTGATTCCCCGGTCGGTGCCGGCGACCTTGAAATCCATGTCGCCGAGATGATCCTCGTCGCCGAGAATGTCGGAAAGGATGGCGTAATTGCCGCCCTCCTCGAGGATCAGCCCCATTGCCACCCCGGCCACCGCCGCCCGCAAGGGAACTCCGGCATCCATGAGCGACAGTGATGATCCGCACACCGTGGCCATCGACGAGGAGCCGTTCGACTCGGTGATCTCCGACACCACCCGCAGCGTGTAGGGAAACTCGGCCGTGTCGGGCAGGACCGCCTGCAAGGCCCGCCAGGCAAGCTTGCCGTGACCGATCTCGCGCCGTCCCGGAGGACCCATCCTCCCGGTCTCGCCGACGGAGTAGGACGGAAAGTTGTAGTGCAGGAGGAAGTTCGAGCGGAAATTCCCGTGCAGGGCATCGACAATCTGTTCGTCCTCACCGGTGCCAAGTGTGGTGACCACCAGCGCCTGGGTCTCACCGCGGGTAAACAGCGCCGAGCCATGCGTGCGTGGCAGCAATCCGACATCGCAGTCGATGCTCCGGATCTGGTCGAGCGCACGTCCGTCAACCCGTTTTCCGTCGTCGATGACATTCCCGCGCAGGATGTCGGATTCGAGCTTCTTCAATGCTCCCGACATGGCCGACGGCTCGAAGTCCCGGGAGGCCAGTTCATCCCTGATCGCCGCCTTCGCCTCGCCGACCGCCTGCTGGCGTTCCTGCTTGTCGGCAACCGAAAACGCCGCCCGCATCCGCTCCTCGCCGACCTTGCGGACCTCATCCCTGACCTGGGAATGATCGACGGCCTCGAACTGGAACGCCTCGACGCCGGCCGCCTCGGCCAGCTCAGAGATCAGTTCGATTACCGGCTGCATGGCCTTGTGTCCGAATTCGACGGCCCCCAGCATCTCGGCCTCGGTCAGCTCGTAGGCCTCCGATTCGACCATCATGACTGCGTCCCTGGTTCCAGCCACCACCAGGTCGAGCTTCTGGCTCTCATTGGCGCGGATATTCTGCAGATCGGCAATTGCCGGATTGAGCACGTATTCGCCACCGGAATAGCCGACCCGGGCCCCGCCGATCGGCCCGCGGAACGGAACTCCCGAAACTGCCAGCGCCGCCGAGGCGGCAATCATGGCGACGATGTCGGGGTCGCTATCCTGGTCATGTGACAGCACCGTGCACACGACATTCACCTCGTTGCGGAACCCCTCGGCAAAGAGCGGCCGTATCGGGCGATCAATGAGACGCGAGGTCAGCGTTTCCTTTTCACTCGGACGCGCTTCCCGCTTGAAGAAGCCGCCGGGAACCTTCCCGGCCGCATAGTAACGTTCCAGATAGTGCACGGTGAGCGGAAAGAAATCCAAGTCCGGCCTCTCGTGCTTGGCAAAGGTCACTGCCGCCATCACGCTGGTTTCGCCGATGCTGGCAAGTACGCTGCCATCGGCCTGCCGGGCGATCCGCCCGGTCTCCAGGGTCAGCTTGCGACCCCCCCACTCCATATCCCTGGTTACTGTATTGAACATACCTTATCCTTTGACTACCCGTCAGCAGCTTCTGCCCGGGTTCATTCGCTGCATTGATTCCTGTCAGACCGGCGCGGCAGCGCTCGCGCCAGCACAGTTGATTCCTGTTCGAGAAAGATGTTGGAAACCGGTCAGGCTTCGGCCAGCTCACGGAGGAGCCGTCCGGCTGGCAAATCTGCTAGCGGCGCAGCCCCAGTCTCTTGATCAGTTCGCGGTAGCGGGCTTCGTCTCTCGACTTCACGTAATCGAGCAGCTTTCTGCGCCGCGATATCATTCGGTACAACCCGCGGCGAGAATGCTCGTCTTTCTTGTGGACCTTGAAATGCTCGGTCAGTGTGGCAATTCTCGATGAGAGAATGGCGACCTGGACCTCCGGCGAGCCGGTATCTCCGCCCTTTGCCGAGAACTCACCGATGAGCTCTGACTTGCGCTCCGCTGAAATCGACATCATTCATCTCCTTCTCTGCGTTCCGCTGTCAGCCGGGATGTCGTCCAGCCGACAAAATTCGTCCTGTTGATTCGTTCCGGTGCCTGATGGGGCAATCCGAAGCCATTGTCAAAGGAAATTGAAGATCGCCGGCATCCGCATTTCGCGGGTCACGACACGGGGAAATCCTGCGAGCCCGGGCCGGGCCGGGCGGAGCACCGGAAACAAGCAGGCCAGAACGCATCCTTGACAACATACTTGTTGCCATCAGATCAGTTGGCAGAAAGCAATGAATTGAAGGGGCGGGGGCAATTGGGTCGACAGCAAGAATTTCTTCGACCGCGAGCCGGAACTCGAGGCGCTGACGGAGCGGGTGCGGTAGGAATTCCACACCCGGTTGGCCGCACAGCGGCGAATGGGCAAGCCGGGCCTCGTCCGGGAGTTGCAGCGCCGCCTGGCCGAAACGGGCGAATTCGAGGTCATATTTGTCGACCTGGAGGCGGCCGCCAGCCCGGCAGATGCTGTTGCCCAGATCGGAATTCAAACCAAATCCGTGCTCACGGCATGGAGCCGGATCATCGCCCGTCAGTGACCTCCTGCTCCCGCTGAAGCCGGCGCTGGAGCGGGATCTCGGGCTGGAGCCGAGAGTGGCCAGGGAAGTCGAAGAGATTGCCGAAGACATACGCCGGGACCTGCTTGCCCGACCTGACGGCAAGGCCAGGCAACTGGCACCCTGATCGTTTTGACCAGCCCGGACGTGACGGGGTGGCCGGCCGTAATGGCCAAGGGGGAGAGCGGGCGGTTCTTGCACGGCGCCTGTCATTCGGCGGCGTCGCATGACAGCTCGAAGCGGCGTCGACCAAGAGGTGGCAACCTGGAGGCACCGCATTCGGGTGCCTCGTTGATGGTGATCCGCAAGTGATGAGGAGGACCCTCCCTGTACGGCGTCACGGTTGGCTGACGTAGACGACTGGCGAGCCGGGCGCAGGATCGAGGAGAGAGCAGGCTGCCGGTTGCCAGGTCACCTGTCTTGCGATGGTAACTCCGGGGCAGGTACTGCCCGGCCGCAACCGCAAGGACCCGCGACCAGTGACGGAACTGTCCCCCCTGTGGTGCTGGACTACACGCCCCATTATGCACCACACTCGACAATTGCAGCGGCGATGTTCCCGGTGATCATCGGGGCAGTGCTGCTGCAGAAGATTTTCCGGGATGCCCTCGCCGCTGGCCGGGGCGGACATTCCTGGCAGGTCACATGAAGGGAGATGTTCAATGGACGCTATCAATAAATGGCTGAATGTGCCGGAACTCTGGCAGTCGCTGACCGCGACCATCCACGCCCGCTACTGGTCAGTCGATACTCTGGTCCAGGCGGTGCTTGTCCTGGCGATTGCGGGGTTGGGTTATTGGCTCGGCGACATCTTGCGCCGCGCCTTGACCGGCCTCGTCGAGCACCGGCCATGGATTGCCGACAGCCGCGGCTTCGTCGAGCGCGCAATCGCCCGGTCGGGGATGATCACCATTGCCGTGCTGCTCTGGCTTGCCGCGGATCTGGGCCCGAGATCGGGTTTGCTGGAGACTCACCTGATCCGGACAATAGCCAGCCTGATGACGGCCTGGCTGGTCATACACATCCTGACCACCATCGTGGAGAACAGGGCGCTGGCAAAGCTTGTCGCCCTGATGGCCTGGTTGATGGCGGCGCTGGCCATACTTGGGCTGTTCAGCGCGACCGTCACCCTGCTTGACAGCATCGCCATGACCTTCGGCGAATTGCGCATCTCGGCGCTGACCGTAGCCAAGGCCATCCTGGCATTCGGCATCCTGTTCTTTTGCACCATCGCCCTGTCGAATTTTCTTGAGCGGCAGATCAACCGCATCGAGGGGATGACGGCGTCGGCACAGGTGCTGATGAACAAGCTCATCAAGATCCTGCTGGTCATCGTCGCCTTCCTGATCGCCATCAACAGCATCGGCATCGACCTGACCACCCTGGCCGTATTCGGCGGTGCGCTTGGCATCGGCATCGGCCTGGGGTTGCAGCGGATCATTTCCAACCTGGTGAGCGGCCTGATCCTGCTGATGGACAAGTCGATCAAGCCGAATGACGTCATCGCCGTCGGCCAGACCTATGGATGGGTGGCGTCACTCGGGGCACGATATGCCGTTGTCCGCACCCGCGATGGAATCGAGCACCTGATTCCGAATGAGGAGTTGATCATCCAGCGGGTCGAGAACTGGACACATAGCGACATGTCCATACGCCTCAAGATCCCGGTCGGGGTCTCATACAAAACGGACCTGCACCGGGCCATGCGATTGTGCGAGGAGGCGGCCCGGTCGGTAGACCGGGTGATCGATGACCCGACGCCCCGTTGCCTTCTGACCGGGTTTGGCGAGAGTTCCGTCGACCTCGAAGTGCGGGTGTGGATCAGCGACCCGCCCGAGGGACGGGCCAATGTCGTCAGCCTGATCCTGCTCGAGATCTGGAACAGGTTCCACGAGGACGGGATCGAGATCCCCTTCCCGCAGCGAGATCTGCACCTGCATTGGGGCGGCCGGCAGCGAGGCGACCAGGACAGCCATGACGGCTTGCTGCCTGCCGCCGCCGGCACATGACATCCGGCCCGGCGGCGTGATCCCGAAGCGGCGGCTGGGAGGCGGGTGCGGCGAGCGGATGCGGGCGGGCGGCCTCCATCGCCGGCAGTCCTGAACCTGCCCCCGTCAACTGGCCAGCCACAGGGGAATGCAGACCAGGATGATGCCGAGCCAGGCATTGCGTATGGCGTTCAGCGCATTGTCGATGTCGGCGCTCGTGAGTTCCTTCCGGCCGTTCGGGTTGATGTACGGGTCGTCCGCAATCTCGCCATCATAGACTCGAGGCCCCGCCAGGGCGACATCCAGCGTGGCGGCAATCGCCGCCTCCGGCCAGCCGGCATTCGGCGAGCGATGCGAGGATGCGTCATGGCGTATCGCCCAGAATTGCCGCCACTTGCCATTGGCGACGGCGATAAGCAGGGCAGCGATGCGGGCCGGGATCCAGTTCAGCACATCGTCGAGACGCGCCGTCGCCATGCCGAAATCCCGGTATCGTTCCGTGCGGTGGCCGATCATGCTGTCCGCAGTGTTGACCAGCTTGTAGGCCAGTATACCGGGAAGGCCGAGGAGCAGGAACCAGAATGCCGGCGCCACCACGCCGTCCGAGAACCCCTCGGCAGCACTTTCCACGGCTGCCCGGGCCACGCCATCGGTCTCCAACTGGCCCGTCTCCCGGCCGACGATCCGGGCCACTTCTCGCCTGCCCTCGCCCAGGCTCATTCGCAGCCCGTCGGCAACCGCCCTGACATGCTGGTTCAGGCTCTTGCCGGCAAGCAGGATTGCCGCCCCCAGCAATTCGAGAAGGCCAAAATCCGGCACCGCCCGGATGGCGTAGCCGACGGCAAGGGCAGCGATTGTCAGCACCGCGATGACCACGGCGCCCATCAGCTTCGGAGTCCTGCCCTGGTTGAACCTGCATTCGGCGGCCTCGATCACCCGGCCGATCAGCTTGACCGGATGCGGAACCCGGGACCAGGCCCATTCGGGCTCACCGAGCAGCGCATCGAGCAACAGGGCGGCGATAAGGATGACCGGAATGGTCATTGTCGTCCCCCGGGCACAATTGCCAGGGCGGCGCGAACCGGCGCAAAGCTCTGCCGGTGATAGCGGCTCGGTCCGAACAGGCGCAGGGCCTCCAGGTGCCTGGCAGTGCCGTAGCCATTGTTCCGGCGCCACTCATATTGCGGGTAGAGCCGATCAAGCGCCAGCATGCAGCCGTCCCGGGCCACCTTGGCCACGATCGAGGCCGCTGCCACCGAGGCCGAGAGCCGGTCACCTCCAACCACCGCCCGCGCCGGGCAAGGCAAGCCGTCGGCGATCCGGTTGCCGTCGATCAGCACGAAATCCGGCCTGGCCGCCAGGCCGGCCACCGCCCGCCGCATGGCGAGCATCGTCGCCTGGAGAATGTTCATGTCGTCGATCTCGCCGACACTGGCCGACGCCACCGAGTATTGCGCGGTCTGCTGGATCTCGGCGGCAATCCTCGCCCGCCTTGCCGCCGACAATCGCTTTGAATCATCGAGTCCGTCCGGGATATTGCGCGGGTCGAGAATGACTGCCGCCGCATGCACCGGACCCGCCAGTGGCCCGCGACCGGCCTCGTCAACACCTGCCACCACATGGTAACCGTTTTCCTCGAGTTCAGCCTCGATGATGAGATGCGGGCCGGTGATCGCCTGCTCCGGTTGACCTGCCCGTGGCGTCATTCGCCGGCATCCGGAGCCGGTGACCTGCGGATGGCACAGATCAGTAACTTGCGCTCAGCCGAAATCCTTCACGCTGCATGCAGTCATAATCGTAGAACTTGACCAGGAAATCGCCCCGCCACTTTTCCTGCAGGCACACCCTGGGCGTCGGCAGGCACGGCAGGCCGTCGCTTTCGACCCAGATGCTGCCATTCCAGACTGGCGAGGTGCAGACCCGGTTCTCACGGAGCCGGCTTTCGATCGCGTTGCGCGCCGACTGCGCCGCCGCCTCGGCCGCACGCTCCTCGCGCTTGCGCTCCTTCCTGGCCTGGGCGGCAATCAGCGCCAGCGCCGCCACACCGGCCACCGCCTTCCACGTATCATCGCTGTCAGCCCGCGCCGGCGCACTCGACACTCCCGCCGCGATCGCGGCTGCTGCCACCACCACCAAGGCCCGCCTGGCAAATCCGATACAGTTCATCTTGTCTCGCCCACATCCACCTGGACCCAATATCGGCCAGATACCGCCGGAAATCAAGGTTCCGTCGGCACCCGAAGCATCGCCGCGACATGGCCGCCCCCAATCCGAACCGGTTGGCATCCATGTGAATGATGCCCAAACGATGTGTTTGTCTATGGCACCATCAATTGGCGGCACCGCCAAGATCCGGACCGACGCCCATGACCGTCGCTAGGCAAGGGGGCATCGTCACCATCGCCCGCCTGGCAGTTGCCGCCTGCGGCCGGAATCTGCTTCCCGTCCACCGATTTCAACGCCGGCCGGGCCATCAATCTCGGGGGATGAATTTGTGATGCCTGATCTGGTCCGGCCTTGCGTCACGGGTTGCCGGTTGGCGTTGCGCCGCCCGACCGGGACGTGCGTCCCGGCCTCGCAAGCGTTCGGGAAGCCCTGGCCGGATGGCCGTCCGCTGTCCGCCTTGCTGCCCACAGCGATGCCGGCCGGCCTCGCTCGGGACGCACGGCGTCGGGTTCGGGACGCATGGCGCTGGCTCTGGGCGCCACGTCGCCGTGTTCGGGACGCATGGCCTGCGGTCGCATGGCACGCTCCGGGTGCATGTCGAAATCGGCTCTCGGATCGGCACTCTCGTGCGCAGTCGGTTCGGCGTGCTGCCGGAAGGCTCCGCTCTGGCGCACATAGCGCTGGAAATTTCCCGGATCGAGCGGGGTGTCCCAAACCGCTTCGTAAACCTGCCTGAGTTCCCGGATCGTGAATTTCGGCGAACAGAACCAGGCGGCCAGGGCGGTATGCTCCAGGCTGGACCGGATGCGGTCCACGGCGTCCCTGACAATCTGCCCGTGATCGAAGGCAAGGCGGGTGGCACCGCCCTCGATTCCCGCCACCGGCACGAGGTCGGGGCTGGTGGCGTCCCCGCCGCCCCGGAGCAGCGGCACGTCGGCGGTGACCGCCCAGAAGGCAATGGTGACCACCCGCATGCGCGGATCCCGGCCGGGAGCGCCATAGGCGGCAAGCTGCTCCAAATGCCAGGCCCCCCTGGTCAGCCCGGTTTCCTCCGCAAGTTCCCGGGCCGCGGCAATTTCGAGGTGCTCGTCCGGGTGCACGAAGCCGCCGGGCAAGGCCCAGGCACCTCGATAGGGCTCGCCTCCCCGCTCGATCAGCAGCACCTGGAGCGCATCGTCCCGGATGGTGAACAATGCCACGTCGGCAGTGACCGCAAATGGCGGGTATGACGTTGCGTCGTAGTCGGACAGGCTCTCGGAAGTCATCGTCAAAAAGATAATTTGTCGTATTGACAATATCAAGCGGCAAATATATTGTCATAATCACAATAAAAGGCGGGAGGCCGGTTCATGTGAATGAATTCGTGCCCACTCTCAACCTTCCACAGCTTTGCGTTCGCCGGGATGTTCCTTCCCTTCACCGTCCCGATGATCCCGTGATGGAGACGAAAATGAATCCTCTCAATTTGGACCATGTCGCCGTGGGCGCACCGATTGCCCGGCTCGACATATCGTTCTTCCCGATCTACCTGCCTGGCAACGGGTTGCCGGATATCGCCACCGGCGAGGACTCGGAGTTGCAGATAGATGAACTCGACAATGCGTCGATGCAGATTCTGCATGCGACCAACCCCACCGACAAGCCGGTGCTGCTCGTCGAAGGGGAGCATTTTCTCGGCGGCAAGCAGAATCGTGCCCTCAACGCCACCGTGCTCGTGGACTCCTTCACCGCCATCGAGCTTCCCGTAAGCTGCCTGGAGCAGGGCCGCTGGGGGCGCCGCCAGGAATGGCGTCGTGGCACAGCCTTCGTGCCGACTCGCATCCGGACGGCGCAGCGGGCAGGCCTCGCCCGCTCGCTGCAGCACGGATCCCGCTCCGGCGACCAGGGCGGCGTCTGGAGCGAAATCGACCACATGCTGTCGATGGAGGGCGTCGAATCCCATACCGCGGCGGCGGCTGACCTGGAGCGCAAATACATCGCCGAGACAGGCCGCGCCGAACCCGTGGAAATGCTCGCCGGGCGTGGTCCTCTTCCCGGCCAGTGCGGGGTGGTCGTGGCACGTGGCGACAGGATAGCCGCCATGGACCTGTTCGGTGCGCCGCACCTGCTGGCCGCGCATTGGGGGCAGATCGTGCGATCGCATTATGTCGAATCGGCGCCATCGGTCAGTCGGCCATCCACGGATCTCGTGCTCCGCCTTGTCCGGCGCTTCGGGCGGAAACCTGCCCGGGAGATGCCGGGGGTCGGTCTGGGCGTCGAGCGCCGCGTCGCCTTCAACGGCAGGACCGGGCAGATGCTGAGCTTGAACAATGCCCTGGTTCATGCAGCGTTCTCTTAGAGTGCCACGGGTTGGGCATGGCGCTGGTCTCGTTCGCAAGACAAGCGCCATGGCCTTTCGGTCACAATCCGGCGATTGTATCCACGAGAAAAACGTCCCGCGAATTTGACAAGGCCTGACCGGCGGCTCAAATCCCGTCACCAGGTCAGCTGGCAGCCGAGGAGACCGTTATGAAGATCGTCGCAATCCGTGCCTGGCAGGTCGATTTGCCACTTCGGGAAGGACGCTATGCCTGGTCCGACGGTCACCATGTCGAGCTGTTCGACAGCACCGTCATCGCCGTCGAGACCGATGCCGGCCTCACCGGCCATGCCGAATGCTGCCCGCTCGGCTCCGCCTACCTGCCGGCCTTCGCCGCCGGGGTGCGGGCCGGGTTGGCCGAGATCGGCCCGGCGCTGATTGGACAGGATCCCACCAACCTCTCGCAGGTCAATGCGGTCATGGATCGCGCCCTTCGGGGCCACCCCTATGCCAAGGCCCCGATCGACATCGCCTGCTGGGATATCCTGGGCAAGCAGACCGGCCAGCCGCTGCACCTGCTGCTTGGCGGACGGCGCCAGGACAAGGTCCGGCTCTACCGGGCGATCAGCCAGGACACCCCGGAGACCATGGCTGCCAGGGCCGAGCAATATGCGAAGGAGGGCTATGCGAGATTCCAGCTCAAGGTGGGCGGCGATGCCGATGCTGATATTGCCCGCATCCGCGCCGCCCGGTCGGCGCTCGCCCCGGCCGATCTGCTGGTGGCCGATGCCAATACCGGCTGGAATCGGCATCAGGCGGCGCGGGTCACCGCCGCCATCTCCGATCTCGACGTCTTTGTCGAGCAACCCTGCCCGAGCTACGAGGACTGCCTGTCAATCCGCCGCCGCACCGCCCTGCCACTGGTGCTCGACGAGGTGATCGACAGCCCCGGCATGTTGCTGCGCGGGCTTGCCGACGACGCCATGGACGTGATCAACCTCAAGATCTCGAAGGTGGGAGGGCTGACCGCGGCCAGGCTGATGCGGGATCTGTGCATCGACCGCGGGATCCCGATGACGATCGAGGATAGCTGGGGCGGCGACATCGTCACCGCCACCATCGCCCATCTGGCGGTGTCGACACCGGCCGAGTTCTGTTTCTCGGCCACCGATTTCAACTCCTATGGTACCGTTGATCTTGCAAGGGGAGCGCCAAGACGCGTCGACGGGCAGATGGGCGCCAGCGATGCGCCGGGGCTGGGCATCGAGCCGGACCCGGATGTGCTGGGCTACCCGGTCCTGGAGATCCTGTAGGCCAGCCTCGTGGCGGCAATGCACATGCTGCCACCGACGCACGGGATGCCGCGCAGTTCGGTCGAATGGCCGGGAGATATGGGTCCAACGCCGGGCCAGGCGGAACCTGGTCCGCGGCGTGGCAAATCCGGTCGGCTCCCGCAATGATCTGGCGGCGCCCCCGGCCTTGTGCCCGGCATTTGCCTGTTGGCCGAACGACTGCCCTGTCCATCATGGGCGGAGGAGCGATCGCGTGGCGGCACCCCCTCGTGCCAACGCCACTGGGCTCGGCGAGGTCTCTGGAATTGCAGCAAATTCAACAGATTAAATTAGCTGGAAGGTAGTTACCAAGACCAAGGTTGACGAAAACGCAAAACGGCAACATATGATCGTACAGGGAACGCCAACGAGAGACGTTGTTCTGTCAAACACACTTTATGCCTGGTCTCGCTAGCAGTTGCCGACCATCAGGAGGGCTGAAGGTCGAATCGCGAATAGGGTATCCCACGGCACTTTGCCGACACAGCGGCAGCCGCGACCTCGGAATCCGGAAGTACCTGAAGCTTTCCGGATTTGGAATTTCCATTGGAACCCCTGGAAACATGGTCGCACACGTCCGGGACAGATTCGCTTTTCTGCCGATCACTTGAGAGCCTCATGATAATTTACACCAATAGCGATCTCTTCGAGTCTCCAGCAAAGATCCTGGTGAACACGGTGAATACGCGCGGGGTGATGGGCAAGGGAATTGCGCATCATTTCAAGAGGATCTACCCCGACATGTTCGAAAAATACCGGGAGCATTGCGAGCACCGGCGACTGACGATCGGGAAGCTCTACCTTTACAAGACGCCGCACAAATGGATTCTCAATTTCCCGACAAAGGAACATTGGCGGCAGCCGTCACGTGTCGAATACATTGAGGCGGGGTTGCGCAAATTCAAGGCAACCTGGGCCGAGATTGGTGCACCGTCAATTGCATTCCCGATGCTTGGTTGCGGGAATGGCGAGCTTGACTTTGAGACCCAGACCAGACCGCTGATGGAGAAATACCTGGGTAAATTGTCGATTCCCACTTTGATCCATGTCGGCTGGAAACATATCGGACCGTCTGAACTCCGCGATGCCAAGCGTATACGAGAGTGGCTAAGATCGGACCCTGCCGCCCTGCCCTTTGATGAAGTCTGGCAGGACATCATGGAGGTTCTGCGGCACCAGAATGAATTCAAAACCCGGAGACAACAGTCAGTCTTTACGGTTCAAGTGGACTACGACGCGGGTGCGCTTTTGATTTTATCTTCGGGCAAGATATCGGTCCGGATTGGTGCCGAGGAATTGATCGAGTTTTGGCAGCAACTCAGAGACCACGGGCTCACCCACAAGGGCATCGCCCCAAACCACCGTCACCTTTCATATCTGATGCCAATATTTGAACGCCTAAGTTACGTACGGCCGACTGAAGTATCAGGGTCAGCCTCCCGGTTGAAAACTAACCCTGCTGCCGCACTGCAAGTGGTTCCGCCTCCTATACCCTGCAGTCAGCAGGGACAGGGTATGGACCTGTTTAGGACTACCCGAATTGCCGCTCAAGCATGACGCTGATTCCATACAGGCCTTCATGCAGGGGCTTGCTTCCACTCTCGGACTCGATGACAAGCACAGATGGTAGCCTAATTGGCTTTATCGCTCCGATCATGTCGAGAACGCAGCAGAAATACTCAATAGTGGTGAGCTTCTGTCAAGAAGTGCCGCCGAACTAAGTGACCGGATCGTCAAGAACAGCGCAAGCCAACAGCATGTCGATGAACTTACCGAGAGTCAGCGAAACTATGTTCGACTCTATTTTCGCCCCCGCACTCCCACCCAATATCGCAACGAAGGAATTCGTCCTGACGGCAAAATTTGGAATGGAGCACATATGCCAGTTCCGGTCTACTTGCTGTTCGGCTCGCAGCTTCTTCAAGAAACCGGTGTCAGGTTCTGCGAGGGGCATCTGATGCCCAGTGCACAGATTGGCGACTCGGCGGAGTTCCTCTCGAAAATGAACTTCAGGGAAATTTACCACGACGGACAGCTTTACCAGCATAACCGGGCCAAAATCATCAATGCCAGGAATTCCGAGGTGTTGATCAAGAACCGGCTACCCCTCGACCTTCTGAGGCATATCGTGTGCAGATCGAGTCCCGAACGCGACACGTTGCTTAATCTCCTGGGCCCGGCTGCCAGAAAGCGGTGGATGCAGCGATTGCGGGTTGATGACGGACACCGGCGCCTGTTCCACAAAGATAGGGGAACGTTCATAAAGGATGTACATTTGTCTGGGCATGGGTCACGAATTACATTTCATCTCTGTACCGTGGAGCTGCGCGGCCCCTTTCACCTCCGGATCGAGTGGAAGGGAAAATCCAAGAATTTCACGTACGAACAGCAAGATTTCGAGGCGCCGGAGACACCGGTTGAGGTCGAGTTTCCGGATGGATTTACAGAACCGGAATACGAGGTCGAGCTGCGGCTGAATGACGACGTAGCCTATGTTGGAAAATTTGGAAGCAAAGACTCACTCCTGGATCCGTTCTAGCCTTCATTGGAGAGACGGCCGTATCAGACTCGAATGTAACGATTGAAACCGCCGTCATTCCGCACGAGGTGGGAGCCGGCGTTTCTGCCCGGAATTGGAGGCCTGGCCGTTGCCCATCGGGCAGGCGGCCGTGTGTTGTCAGGTTTGGGGTGGTTGTGGTGGGAGGTACAGGGCGCAGAAGGCGATGGCGGCCGGCATGCGCAGCTCCTCTGCCTTCCGGACCCGCTGCGGGGTGAAATGGCCTGGCCCGTGCAGCAGGTTCAGGGTGCCGAGCAGGCGACCGGCAATACCGACCGGCAGGTTGATCACTGATTCGCAGCCCAGCTGCCGGATGGTCTCGTGGTCGGGGAAGACCTGGCGAATCTCGTCGATGCTGTTGGCGATGAAGGTCTGGCCCCGGTCGAGGACGGCCCGCGTCCACCGGTTGGGGACGATCTCCTTCCTGCCCATGAGCGGGTAGGCATCGGGCTGGTTCGTGTAGACCCGCTCGGCGGTCATGGTGACCAGGTCGACCGTCGTGCAGGAGGTGATGACGGCACCGACCTGGCGCTGCACCATCTCGTCGAGCGCGGCGAAGATCCGGTCGGCGCCCCCGGTGGCGGCGATCGACATGAATTCCCGGTGGCCGGTCATGTCAGCGGAGGATCCTGAGCTGCCGGTCAAAACCGGTCAGCGATGTCGAGCCCGATTCGGTCACCAGCACGTCATCCTCGATGCGCACCCCGATCTCCCCCTCGCGGTAGAGGCCAGGCTCGATGGTGATGACGGCACCGGGGATGAGCGGCTCGTGGTTGCCGATCATGATCTGCGGCGGCTCGTGGACATCCAGCCCCAGACCGTGCCCGGTCTTGTGCACGATCAGCTCGGCAAATGGCGAGCCTCGCAGCACGGCGGTCACCGCGGTGTCGAGGTCATGTGCGGTCAGGTCGGGGCTGCAGATTTGCCGGCCCAGCCGGTTGGCCGCCAGCACCGTCTCGTAGATGGCGGCATGTTCGTCGGTCGCATGACCGATGAAGAATGTACGGGTGATGTCGGCATTGTAGCCGCCGAGCCTGCCACCGAAATCGATGAGCAGCACGTCGCCCGGCCGCAACTCGGTATCTCCAGGCGTTCCATGCGGATTTGCCGCCCTGGCACCGGCCAGCGCGATCGGGCCGAAGGCGATGGCATCCGCCCCGCCCTCCAGCAGCCGGTTGCCGAGCAACTTCTGCACCTCTTTCTCGGTCACCCCTGCCCTGACCTCCGCCAGCGTCTCGGCAAGCGCCTGCTCGCTGATGGCGATGGCCTGGCCGAGGGCGGCGATTTCCTCCGCATCCTTGGCCATGCGCAGGGCCGCCAGCACCCGGTCGCCATCCACGACCGCCTCCGGCACCATGTGACGGCACAGCGCATCATATTCGAACATGCGCATCCGCCCGCCCTCGACGCAGACCGTGATGTCGCCAAGTGCGGCGACGGCATCGGCGAAGGCAGTCTCGAAGCCGTCACTGTCCTGCCAAAAGAATGTCGGCGCCCCGGGAAAGCTTCCGGACCATTTCAGGCGCTCAAGCTCCGGCATGATCGCCAGCACATCGCCCGAGCCGGTGACAAACAGGATGGTCGGACGCTCCATGAGATGGAAATCCAGCCCGGTCAGGTAATTGAAATTCGGCCCCGGGACGAAGGCGGCGGCGCCGTAGCCGGCGGCAGTCATCAACTCGCCGGCACGCTGCCGGCGCCTGGCATGGAACTCGCTCACATCATGACTCCCCTTGTGCGGGCAGGGTCCGGATATCCATGTGGCGGCCGACATGCGGCTGCAGCGAGCGCATGATGATGGCGTGATCGACCTCGATCATCCGCGACATGCAGTCATCGCTACGGTCCCCATCCCCATCCAGTATCGCCTCGGCCAGGCTGACCATATCCGTTGCCGACTCGTCGAGTTCGGCGCTGCTGGCATTGCCGAAATAGTGTAGCACCAGCATCCGCACCCCGGCATCGAGAATCTGGTCGAAATACCGGTGCTGGAACATGTTGTTGGCATAGGTGGAAAGCTGGCGAAGAAAGGCGTGCCGCGCCTTCAATGCACCCTCCTTGTCACCCAGCGACAGCGTCGCCGAATACCGATCGATATGGGCATGGATCTCGTCCGGCCTGACCTGCCGGCTCGCCGCCGCCGAGCGGGCCACCGCCCGCGAAAGGAGCAGCAGCGTGTCGAAATAGGCGCCGGCATTGTCCAGCGACAGCGGCGCCACGATGGTGGTCCGGTTGGGCAGGAACCGCACGAACCCCTCGCTTGACAGCAGCAACAAAGCCTCACGCACCGGCGTGCGCGACACGTCGAAGCGCCGGGCCAGCGCCAACTCGTCCAGGGCCGAGCCCGGTTCGACGCGCAGCCACAGGATGTCCTCGCGAAGGGATTCGTGGACCTGCAATGCGCCACGGCGCGCCTTCGGAAGGCCAATCCTGCTTGTCGGTGACTGAATCATTGTCAATCCACTGCCTTGAACAACCAAATCCTGCACTCGCTGTTGCGGCAGGAATGTCGATGCATTATGTTTGCATAATCATAAATTGTCCAGTGGACGACAATAAACAAGGGGGTTCTAGATGACTGTTTTTCCCATGAAGGCACTGCTCGTTGGTGCCGGCCTGGCCGTGGCGCTGGCGCCGATGGCCCATTCCCAGGGCGGGAAGATTGCCTATTTTGCCGCTGCCTCGCAGAACGGGTTCAACCAGGCGACATATGAAGGCGTCGAGGAAAAGGCGATCGAGCTCGGCTACGAGTCAACGATCTTTGACGGCAAGTTCGATGCTGCGCACCAATACAGCCAGATCGAGGACGCCCTCGCCAGCGGCAATTATGCCGGCTTCATCGTGGCCCCGAACGACAATGTCGGCATCGCCGGCGCCTTTGAACAGGTGATTGCTGCCGGCACACCGATCGCAACCGTCCTTTTTCCGGTCGGGCCCGACCTGACGACTCTCGAGCCGCAGGTGGAGGGAATCACCGCCACCGTTGCCTCGCCGCCAGTTCCCGGTGCCACCCACCAGGCCAATATCGTCGTCGACGAGTGCATGGAGCGGGATCCCTGCAACGTGGTGATCATCATCGGTGCAAAGATCTTTCCCTTCGACAATCTGCGGCTGGAGACCTTCCAGAAGGTTCTCGGCGGGCATGACAACATCAAGGTGCTGGCCATCGGCGAAGGCTGGTATTCACCGGAGACTTCGCTCACTGCCATGACCGATATCCTGCAGGCCAATTCGGACGTGCACGTGGTGCTGTCGAATGCCGACCAGCATCTCGTCGGCGCCGAGATCGCTCTCGAGGCGGCCGGCTACGACGTGCCGGAGGTCTACATGTCCGGCGGCGGTGCCGCATCGATCTCCATCGATGCCATCCGCGAGGGCCGCTGGGATGCGACGCTGGCGTATTTTCCCAAGACCATGGGCTCGCTGGCCATGGAACAGATCGCCAATGCCATCGAGGGCAAACCGGTCACCCAGATCATCAACATGGACACCGCCGGACCGCTCGAGGCCATGATCGACAAGGCCGTTCTTGACGCCAACCCGGACTTCATGGGTGAATGGGCGCAATAGGCGCGAAGCTGCACTGAGTGTGAGCCGGCCGGGGCATCCTGCCCCGGCCGGATGATGTAAAGGAGGGCGGTCAAGTGGGAAGGCATTTCCGAGTCTCCGCCGATATCGGCGGTACCTTTACCGACATCGTCCGGCAGGATAGCGAGACCGGCGCCTGCAGCGCCCTCAAGCTCCTGTCGACGCCGGACAATCCGGCGCTCGCTGTCATCAACGGCATCAATTCCGCCCTGCCGCCGGGGGCGGAAATCGATCTCTTTGTCCATGGCACCACCGTCGGCCTCAATGCCCTGCTCACCCGGCGGGGCGCCAGGGTAGCCCTGCTGACCACGAAGAATTTCCGCGACGTGTGCACCATACAGGGCAATGACCGCGGCGAGATCTTCTCCATCAGGTGGAACAAGCCGGAACCGCTGGCCGGTCTCGAGGACACCTTCACCGTGTCCGAGCGGATCGCCGCCACCGGAGAGGTGGTGGAGCCGCTGTGTACCGATGATCTCGAGCCGTTGGTGGTGGTGGCGAAGGAGCGGGGCTACGAGGCCATCGCCATTTCCTTCCTGTTTTCCTTCCGCAACCCGGCGCATGAACTGGCGGCGGCGGCCTTCCTGGCCGAACGTCTGCCCGGAATTGCCATCGGCATGTCGCACCGGGTCTCACCCGAATGGCGCGAATTCGACCGAACGTCGACCACGGTCATGGACAGCTACCTGGCGCCGGTGGTCCGGGGCTATTTGGAGACGCTGATCGACAACCTCCAGGACCGCCTGCCGGAAGGGCAGAGCCTCTACGTCATGGAGTCGAATGGCGGCATCATGTCGGCCTCGGCCGCCAGTGAAACGCCGTTGCAGACGCTGCTCTCCGGCCCGGTCGGCGGCACCGTCGGCGGGCGGGCGCTGGCGGAGGCAACCGGTCGGCCGAACCTGATCTGTGTCGACATGGGCGGGACCTCCTTCGATGCCAGCCTCATCATTGACGGTCTTCCCTCGACCTCGCACGAGACCCGGCTCGAGGGGATGCCGGTCCAGATGTCGGTGGTCGACATCCATGTCATCGGTGCCGGTGGCGGGTCGATCGCCTGGGAAGAGGCCGGGGCAGTCAGGGTCGGACCCCGCTCGGCCGGCGCCAATCCGGGGCCGGCCTGCTACGGGCTCGGCGGCAGCGAGCCGACGGTCTCCGATGCCAACCTCGTTCTTGGCCGGCTGGACGGGGCAAATTTCCCCGGCGAGGACATGGTGCTCGACCGGGAGGCGGCGGTGTCGGTGCTCGGCGGGATGGGGCAGTCCTTCGGCCTGTCGGCGGAAGCCATGGCCCAGGGTGTCGTCGATATCATCAATGCCAAGATGGCCGATTCGATTCGTACCATCACCATCCGCCGCGGCATCGACCCGCGGGATTTCTCGCTGGTTGCCTTTGGCGGTGCCGGCCCGGCCCAGGCGGCGGCGCTGGCCGAGGAGCTGGAGATCGGCGAGGTGATCGTGCCCACGCATCCGGGCGCGTTCTCGGCCTGGGGAATGCTGCAAACCGATGTGCGGCACGACCTCAAGGAGACGCTCTACGGATTCTGGGACCTGATCGAGGTGGATGTGCTCGAAGGTGCGTTTTCGGCGCTGGAGGAGAAGGGTCGGCAATACCTGCAGAATGAGGGGATTGCCGCCGGCCAGATCAGCCTCGAGCGGGGCATCGACTGCCGCTATTTCGGCCAGGAATACGTGCTGACTATCCCGGTGCCTTTCGGGCCGATCGACATGGAGACGGTCCGCCGCTCCTTCGATGTCGCCTATGACCGGCAATACGGACATTCCAGTCCCAGCAATCGCCTGGAAATCGCCAATATCCGGGTCACCGCCCTCGGCCGGCTTCATCGCCCGGACAGCACGGTCCCGGCGCCGGCGCCGGCCCGCCCGCAGCGGCATCGCCAGGTCCTGTTCGCCGGCAAACCTCGCCGGACCGTCATCCTGGATCGCAACGGCATCGGCGAGGCCGACATCATCGAGGGCCCGGCCATCATCGAGGAGGATACCGCCACCACCCTGGTTCCACCCGGCTGGCAGGCGGCGCAGATCAGCGGACAGCATCTGTCGCTCACCAGGAAGGAGGAGGCTGAATGACCGGCACCGCAGATCCCATCACCACGGAAGTCGTTCGCAACTTCGTCATTTCCTGTGCCGAGGACATGAACGCGTCGCTCTGGCGCTCGGCGCACTCGGCAGTGATCTACGAAGGCAAGGACAGCGCCGTGGCGCTGCTGGATGAACATGGCAACATGCTGGGACAGTCGACCGGCGTCCCGCTGTTCATCGGCGCCATTGATGCCTGCGTGCATCACGTGAAGGACTATTACGCGGGTGACATCGCCGCGGGTGACATCTTCATCATGAATGACAGCTACATGCAGGGAACCCACCTGCATGACATCACCGCTATCGGTCCGATCTTCCACCGGGGAGAGTTGATCGGCTTCGGTGCCGCCCGCGCCCACTGGAATGACATCGGCGCCATCGATCCCGGCTCGACAATGGAATCGACCAGCATCTACCAGGAGGGGCTGCGCCTTGGTCCGACCCGCATCATGCGCCAGGGCAAACCGATCCGGGAATGGTATGATCATCTGCGGCTCAACACCCGCATGCCGGATGCGTCGATCGGCGATCTTGATGCGCAGATCTCGGCCATCCGGACCGGCGAGCGGCGGTTGGGGCAATTGCTGGAGCGGATCGGCGCCGACACCTACCGCGCCTCCTGCCAGGACATCTTCGAACAGGCCCGCCGCCTCGACCGCGAAGCCATTTCCGCCATCAGCGACGGCAGCTGGTACCGGGAGGGCTATCTCGACAATGACGGTATCGGCTCCGAGCCGGTGAAGGTGGCGCTGCGGCTGACCATCGGCGGCGAGGCGCTGGAAGTCGACCTGACCGGGTCATCCGGCCCGGTGCAGGGGTCGGTCAATTGCGGTGCAACGCAGACCGAATCGCTGCTGCGCCTGGCCTACAAGACCATGATCAGCCCCGACCGCGCCATCACCGGCGGCTCCTTCGAGACGATGACGGTCAAGCTCCCGGACCAGTGCATGTTCAATGCCAGGGAACCGGCAGCGTGCGAATGGTATTTCACCGGCCTCGGCCTGTTGGCGGATCTGTTTATTTCCTGCATGTCGGAGGCGATGCCGGAGCGTTCGACCGCCGCCCATTACGGCGATTCCATGGTGGCTGCCTTCTTTTCGGTCGATCCCAGGCGCGGCCAGTGGATGGCGATCGAGCCAACCGCCGGCGGCTGGGGCGGGCGGGCCGATGGCGATGGCGAAAGCGCGCTGATCAACCTGGTGAATGGCGGCTTCCGTAACATCCCGGCCGAAGTCTACGAGATGAAGTTTCCGGTCCGGGTCGATGAATTTGCCATCCGCGGCGATTCCGGCGGTGCCGGCCGTCACCGCGGCGGATGCGGCGTCGTGCGCCGCTACCGCCTGCTTGAGGATTGCTTCGGTGCCCTGTGGTTCGAGCGGTCGAAGACCCCGGCATGGGGGCTGAATGGCGGTGACGACGGGAAGGGGCCGCGGAACCGGGTCATTCTGCCGGACGGATCGGTCGAGACGCCGCTCAAGATGCGGGCCCGCGCCCTGCCGGCCGGCACCATCGTCGAGACCATGACCGGGGGCGGCGGCGGCAATGGCGACCCGCTGGCGAGGCCCTTCGAGGAGGTGCAGCGTGATGTTCGACGCGGCCTGGTCAGCATTGATGCCGCCTGGAAGGCGTATGGCGTGAAGATCGGATCGGATATGCTGGTCGACGAGGCGGCATCCGAGCCACGGCGCTGAACAGGTTCCTGTCATGGATGACGGCGTTGCCATTCACGCGGAGAATGTCGGCGTCTCCTTTGGTGGCGTGTCGGTGCTTCGCAATGTCACGCTCGACATCCTTCCGGGCGAGATACACGGGCTGATCGGGGAGAACGGTGCGGGCAAATCCACGCTTGGCAAGGTCTTTGGCGGCTATTACCAGGCCAGCGCCGGCAGCCTGCAGATCTTCGGCCAAACCCCGCCGAGATGGGACCCGCCAACCGCCCTGTCCCGGGGAGTTGCCATGATGCACCAGGAATTGCAGCTGGTCCCGGCGCTCACCGTCGCCCAGAACGTCTTTCTCGGGCTCGAACACCAGAGTTGGGGCGTGTTGCATGGCGGCGAAGCCAGCCGCCTCAGGACCCTGATGGCCAGCAGCGGCTTCGAGCTGGATCCGAACGCGGTGGTGGCCGAACTGTCGATTGCCGAGCAGCAGAAGATCGAGATCCTGCGGGCCATGGCCCGGGATGCCCGGGTCATCGTCATGGACGAGCCGACCTCGTCGCTGTCACGCGACGAGGTGGAGCAACTGCACGAATCGATGCAGGCGCTGCGCAACGAGGGCCGCACCGTGATCTATGTGTCGCACTTTCTCGAGGACATCCTGGCCGTGACCGACCGGGTCACCGCCCTGCGTGATGGCGAACACGTGATGACAGCCGAGACCTCCACGCAGCACCGCCAGAGCCTGGTCTCGGCCATGCTCGGCGGCGGCAAGACCGAAACCCCTTTCCCCGACCGGGTCCTGCCTTCGGAGCCCAAACCGGTGCTGGAGGTTGACGGTCTCGGCAATGCCTCCGGCGTCAACGATGCCAGCTTCACCATCGGCAAGGGCGAGATCGTCGGGCTGATCGGTCTCGTCGGTAGCGGCCGCAGCGAGATTGCCCGTGCCGTGATCGGCGCCGACCCGACGACACGCGGCGAGGTCCGGCTGAATGGAGACCCCTATACCGACCGGACGGTTGCCCGCTCGGCCAGGATGGGGATGGTGATGGTGCCGGAGGAGAGGCGTCGCCAGGGGCTGGTGATGACCATGCCGGTGCGGGCCAACATGACCTTGCCGCATTTGGCCCGCTACTCGACTGCCGGCATCGTCGACCAGGCGCGGGAGAAATCTCGTGCCCGCAAGCTCATCAAGTATTTCGACATCCGGCCGGCGGTGCTCGATGGCGACGTGTCCCGCTTCTCCGGTGGCAACCAGCAAAAGGTGTTGATCGGCAAATGGCTGGCCGAGAATCCCGACATCGTGATCTTCGACGAGCCCAGTCGCGGCGTCGATGTCGGCGCCCGCGAACGCATCCACGAATCGATTGCCGAACTGGCAGCGGACGGCACCTCGGTATTGCTGATCTCGAGCGAGATCGAGGAGGTGCTGGGCCTTGCCCACCGGGCTTACCTGGTCGACCATGGCACGATCGTCGAGGAGATCGATCCGGATCGCAATACCGAGGCAACGATCCTGTCGGCGCTGTTTGCCCATCAGGCGGCAGCGGCAAGCGAGATGGTGCCATGACCCGTTTCGGAGTTGCACGATTCCTGCAGACCTACGCGGTACTGATCATGGTGGTGCTGCTGATGGCGGTACTCAGCATGATGTCGGAAAGCTTCCTCACCTTCCGCAATCTTCTCAATATCCTGAACCAGAACTCACCCTTGGCCATCATGGCCGCCGCCATGACGCTGGTCATCATCGCCGGCGGCTTCGATTTGTCGGTGGGATCGATATTTGCCATGGGGGCGGTGTGTTCGGCCTGGCTGGCGCTGCATGTCGATCCGTATTTCGGCCTGTTCATGGCTCCGGTCATCGGCCTCGTTCTCGGTACCATCAACGGCCTGGCCATCACCCTGCTCAACGTCCACTCCTTCCTGGCCACCATCGCCACCAGCCTGATCTTCAGGGGGGTGGCCATCGTCATCTCCGATGGTCGGCTGATCCCGGTGAGGATGGACGAGTTCACCTGGCTCGGCCGCGGCAAGATCGGCGGCGTGTTCGTGGCGGTCTGGGTCATGATCACCTTTGCGCTGATCCTGACCTTCGTGCTCAACCGGTCGACCTTCGGGCGGCGGGTGTTTTCGGTCGGCGGCAACGAGGAAGCCTCCATACTGTCGGGCATTCGCACCAACCGGATCAAGATTGCCACCTTCTCCATCGCCGGCCTGGCGGCCGGCCTGGCCTCGGCCATCGCCGCCTCGCGCATCTCGATGGGCCAGGCGGCGGCCGGCACCGGCATGGAATTGCAGGCCATCGCCGCGGTGATCCTGGGCGGAACCAGCATCTATGGTGGCAAGGGGGCGGTGTGGCGAAGCGTGGCCGGTGTCATGCTGCTGGCCCTCATCAACAACGGCTTCAACATCCTCAATGCCGACCCGTTCTACCGCGACCTGACCACCGGTCTCATCATCCTCGCCGCCATCGGCATCAGCGCCGGCGGCAACCGGCGCTGACTCCCGAAAGGCAGGTGCCGGGGGGCGTTCCTTACCGGGTCAGGCTTGTTCTGCGGGTTGCCCGACCCATGCCGGTTCGAGCGTTGTTGGCGGAGACGACTTCCGTCAATCGGCCGGGGGAGGCGTTGTACACATACATTTTCTTCCGGCGGAGGGGCGCAAGGCATAGTGCATTCCCATAGACATTGGGAAAGGAGAGCGGTCACGCTCCGATCTGCCCGGCACCCGCTGGACGCGACCTGCTGTCATTTGCAAACACGCTGTGGCACATTGCGAGGCCCGGAAATCAGCGTTGAACCGACGAAGATGCAAGTGCGAGATACAAATCCGGCGCCGGGCGGCGCTGCATCAGGCTGCATACGGCCATTGACGCCTTGCTCAATGTCGCACATGATCGGAACCCGCGTCGAGAAAGGCAGTCTTGCAATGAGGTTGGTGCAGGGATCTGCGATACCGACCAGGTTGGAACGGCGATTTCAGCTTGCACTCATTCTTGTTGCCGCAACGGCCTTGTCGGCCTGCGTATCGGGAATTGGACGCAGCACGAACCATTTTGATTTTCCTGCGGGATTGACAGCGGAAGACGGCGCTGCAGTGCCGGTCGCCACGACGAAATCCGCTGATGATGCCGGCCCAGGTGAAATTCGCTTCCAATCGGCCACCGCCTCCCGGTTTGCAGTACCGGGCGGAGAAGGGTCCACGCTGGAGCTGACACTTGAGGATGCCATCGGGTATGCGCTGATACATAACCGTTCGCTTCTGAATCACAAGCTCGACCGGGAAGCACAAAAACTGTCGCTGGATCTTGCCGAGGACCGATGGCGGCCGCGGTTCGAGATCGAGCCTTCCGTCAATCTGGGCTCGTCCGCAAGCACGGCTTCCGTCGGCGCAAGAATGACCCTTCGGGTTCCGGCCGCCGGGACGGTGAATCTGGGCTGGAACGAGGATTTTTCCGGTGGAACCCGGACACAGACGTTCAGAATTTCCAAACCGCTGCTGAAGGGTGCCGGTGCCGATGTGGATGAGGCGCCGGTTCGGCGGGCACATATCGAGGAAAAAATCAATGTCCTTGCCCTGCGCCGGGCGGTTGCCGACTTGGTTGTCGAAGTGGTCGGCGCCTATCGTGCGTTGATTGCGGCATCTCGGCAGGTGGAGATTGCTGAGGCATCATTGCAGCGTGCCCAGGAGCAGCTCGAGGCGACCCGCGCCCTGATTGGTGCAGGCCGCGTGGCCGAACGGGAGGTCGGGCGCTCGGAAACCGCGATCGCCAACCGAGAGATCGCGCTGGTCCGGGCGCGCAACCATCTTGAGGCGGCAAACGCCAGGCTTGTCGGCATTCTGGACCTGGACCAAATCGTCGAGTTGCGACCGCTTGACGTTCTGAATGTCAACCCTGGGCAGGGGTTTTCCGAGCCTGCATTCGAAGACGTGCTCTCCAGCCGATCCGACTTCCTGCAGGCTCAACTGATGCAGGAAATTGCGCAAATCGACGTGACGGTGGCCCGTAACAACATGCTGCCCGACTTGTCGCTGACGCTGGCGCTGAACCATGACGAGGCGGGAAGATCCGACACTTCCGCACATCTGGGCGTCACCATTCCTCTCAACGACAAGTCACCCAAGGTCGAATTTACCAAGGCGCGCAACAGGTTACTCAAGGCCGAACGAAACATCATCGAGACCCGCGAGTCGATCCAGCTTGAGTTGCGCCAGGCAGTCAATGATGTGAAGACGGGGCTTCGCCTGGCCGAGATGGCAAGCAACCTGCGCGTTCTGGCGGAAGGAAACCTGGCGGTGGAGAAGGCCAAGTTTGCCCAGGGCCTGTCATCCACCTTCGAGGTGGCGGCTTCCGAAGACGAGCTTGTTGCCGCCGAACAGGAAGAAGCGGACGCAATCCTCGACCTGTTTGAAGCGATGGGGCAGCTGGACCACACCGCCGGACGAACGCTGGATCGCTGGGGCATCGAACTGGAGCAGGCTGCGCAATGACTCGTCGCGACCCGGACGTTTACCTGCGGCTTCTAGACGGGGCTTTCCGACAAGGTGATGGTCATCGGCTTCGACAGGTCGGCAATATTGGCGAACGCCGCCATCTATCGGATGTTTGGCCTCGAGCTCGAGGAAACAGTTGGTCTTTCTTTCGAGGAAATCTTCGTCGCCTTTGAAGGTTTCGGCCCATTCAACGATATCATTTTGGCCTTCCTTTTCACAGCCCTTTCGGGTAGGGTTCGTCATGCTCGAAGAGGCCCGCTCCCTGCCCGACGACCTCGCTGCACTGAAGGCGATGGTGGTGGTGGCGCGGGACGCCGAGTTGCGCAACCGCTATCTTCTGATCGAGGAACTCAGGCATCAGCTTGCCGGCCTGCGCCGGCAGCGCTTCGGCGCTACCTCGGTGGCACTCGACCGGCTCCAGCCCGGGCTGGAGCATGAGGAGATCGCCCGGACGGCCGAGGCACCGCCCGGTGCCGGGACGCAACCAAAGCGTCGTCCCCTGCCGGATCATCTGCCGCGCGGGGAGACAGTTCTCGCGACGGGCGAGCGCTGCGCGGACTGCGGCGGCCCCGTCAAGCGTCTCGGCGAGGATGTCACAGAGGAGCTGGAGTACGTCCCGGACCACTTCGTGGTGAAGCGCATCGCCCGCCCGCGCCGGGCCTGCGGCGGCTGCGAGAATTTCCACCAGGCGCCGTTTCCGCCGCGGCCGATCGAGCGCGGCCGACCCAGCTCCGGCCTCTTGGTGCATGTGCTGGTCTCGAAGTATTGCGATCACCTGCAACTCTACCGCCGGTCGTGCATCTTCGCCGGCGATGGCGTCGATCTCGACCGCTCGACACTGGCCGCTGGGGTCGGCAAGGCGAGGGCGCTGCTGTCACCCCTGGCCGAGGCGATCGAGGGCCAACCAGTGCGGGCTGGTGCACGACGAACTGTTCCTGTCGAACCCGTTCGTCGACCCGGGCAACCTTCTCCAGTCCAGTACGAGATGCTGCGCCGCGTGCGCGAGGACGGCGTGCCGCATCCGATGCACAGCGGGAAGCAGCGGACTGCCGTGCCGTGTGCGCGAAGACGGCGTACCGGTGAGCCACGCGGCCACGAGCTTGGGCGTCTCCCGGCTCAACTAGTACGCGGGAGCCCGGAGCCACCGTTATGATGGGAATTCCTCATCAGTGGAGAAAGAAAACTCTTGGCCCTTATGTGGTGCATCCGCTACATTTCGATTTTGTTCAAGGTGCAACCAGCTCGCGACCGAGCCCCGTGCCCAAGAAAAGGAGGATGACCATGAGACAGGACTCGAACGGGAAATCCGTTTGGACCGCTTGGCGCGCGGCCGTTGCAGGCGTCGTGCTGGCGGGGGGCGCCGCGCTCACCGCGCCGCAGGCGGTGCACGCCGCGGATGCCGGCGCAACCGAGGGCGACAGGATGGAGTTTACGATCAAGCTCGGGGCCGCGCCGAACGGCTGGGCTGTCCGTTACAAGTACAAGACGACAGACGGCGCGGCCGTCGAGGGCGAGGATTACGATGAGGCCACCGGCACCGTGACCTTCAACTCCGGGGTCAAGGAGAAAAAGGTCTATGTGGACACGATCGACGACAGCGAGGAAGAAGACCCGGAGGTCTTCTATCTCAAGCTCTACGACCAGGAGGTCAACGGGCTCTATCGCGGCGTCACCGGGTGGGTCCAACCGACGTCCAACATCCGGTCCATGCCGAGCACGATGACGTTGACTGGCCAGATCCAGGACAACGATCAAGCGGTCAAGGCGGACTGCGGGAGCGCGGGTCAGTACTGCGATTGATACTGCTGCAAACCCGCGCCCGCCGCCGGATCCTGTGCACGCAGGCGCTCGTCCTGTTGGCGGTTGCAGGCGGGCTCCTCGACGCGCCGGCGGTCTACGCGCATAATGTGGCCGTGGCTGCACGCGCGAAGGAAGGCCGGGTGGCAACATTCGTAATCACCATGACGGGATTCACCACGCGCGACAATGACGTTCGCTACTCGTACCGAACGAAGGACGGTACGGTGGAAGCCGGCAAGGACTACAATTCGGCGGGCAGCTATGTCACATTTACCCCGAACAACTCCAGGGTCGGGATCAACATCGTAGCAATCGAAGCCGATTTCGAGGAAGGTAACGAGACCTTCGAGCTGGAGCTGTACGACTGCAAGGTCAAGGGAGAGTATCCGGGCGACACGACGTGGCGCAATTCTTCGGCCACATACCCCAGGGCGAAAAGCTCGCCATGACCGGTCGGATTGTCGATCGGTGACCGGAGACCGGACAGAAAGGAAGGAAGCGATGAAGACAGAAAGGAAGGAAGCGATGAAGACAGAAAGGAAGGAAGCGATGAAGACCGATGGAACCTCGACCGGGCGCCTGGCGATTGCGCTTGCAGCGGCCGTGCTGGCCGTCGCCCTTGCCGCAGCCGCGCCCGCCCGCGCCCAGGACGCCCCTACGTATGGCGACTGTGCTCAAGCGTGGTACGAAAGCGACGCCTCCAATCATTGCCCGGCTCGCGGCACCCAATTCTGGTTTGACACCCCGAATGGAGAGTGCAGCGTCACGGCCAGGTGCAGGAAGTTGAATGGCGTGCCATCAATCCAGCAAACCGTCACCGGCGATCTGGATGACATGAGCGATCTGGTGAGCTGCGACGGCATTCTCAGGATCGGCCAATGTCTCACCGCTAGTCAACAAACCGCCCTGGAGACAGCATGCAACGACGCGTGGGGTGACAGCGATGCCAGCCAGAGATGCGGTTCGTCCCGCGGATCCCACAGCGTGTCGACATATCAAGGCGTACAATGCCATGTCTCGACCTCCTGCGGGACCCTGGCGGTTGCAGCGTCCTTCTACGGGTCTACCGGCGATGTGAAACAGCTCGATTTCTGCAACAACGGGTTGTCCACCTCTTGCCCATCGGTCGAGAAGTGCACGAGCGCATGGAATGCGAGTTCGGCCAAGAATACCTGTAACTATTCCGGAGCCTTCGCCACCGACGTCGGAGTGGATTCGGGACAGTGCTCCGTAGAGACCCATTGCCAAAGACTGGTTGATGATCCATTGGGGAAGACCGGGGGAGTCATCGCAGTCGAGACCTCGTACAAGGGGGACCTGGGACAGGTGCAAAACCTCAAGAACTGCGATGGGATACTCAAGACCTCCTGCTGAGGTCCCGGATTCGCGGGTCGCATGACATCGATCAGGACGCGGGGCCTCTTCGGCCCGGCGTCCCGGCGGCTTCCTACTTGCCCTGGAGGCCTGATCAATATCACGACGATTGCGGACGATCTCGAGGAAGGCAACGAGACCTTCAGGCTGGAGCTGTACGACTGCAGGGTCAAGGCGGCACGACGTGGCGCAATTCTTCGGCCACATATCCCAGTGCGGAAAAGCTCACCATATGACCGGTCAGATTGTCGATCGGTAACCGGATAGAAAGGAAGGAAGCGATGAAGACCGATGGAACCTCGACCGGGCGCCTGGCGATTGCGCTTGCAGCGGCCGTGCTGGCCGCCGCCTTTGCCGCAGCCGGGACCGCCCGCGCCCAGGACGGCCCGACGGGGGCCGAGTGCCTTGACGCTTGGGACGAGAGCGACGCCTCCGAGCATTGTCCGTTTTCCAGCAACCAGTTCTGGATGACGGCTTCGAACGGAGAGTGCAGCGTCACGACCAGGTGCCGGAAATCGGATGGCTGGGCATCTCAGATGCAAACGGTCACCGGCGATCTGGATGACATGCGCGATCTGGTGAGTTGCAACGGCGTGCTCAGAATCAGCTCCTGCCTCTCCGCTGCCGAACAAACCGCTTTGGCGACAGCCTGCGAGGAGGCGTGGGACGACAGTGATGCCAGCCAGAAATGCGGGTCGTCCTACGGATCTCACAGCGTGTCGATATCAGGCCAGCAATGTCATGTCTTGACCTCCTGCGGGACCTTGGCGGCGGCAGCGTCCTTCTACGGGTCTTCCGACGATGTGAAACAGCTCGATTACTGCAACAGCGAGCTGTCCATCTCTTGCCCCATCCCCGTAACGGTTGAGAACTGCAGGAGCGCCTGGAATACGAGCGATGCCAACGAGACCTGTAGCGTTACAGGATATGCCGATACCAGGCCGGTCGCGGTGGAATCGGGGCAATGCACCATGCGGGCCAGGTGCAGAAGATGGAGTGTTTTGTTCGTCGGCGAGATCTCTCCGCGGTACGTCGACTTCAAGGGGAGCGTGGAACAGGTGGAAGACCTCAAGAATTGTGATGGGTACCTCAAGACATCCTGCTGAGTTCCCGGATTCGCGGGTCGCATGACATCGATCGGGGCGCGGGGCCTCTTCAGCCCGGCGTCCCGGCGGCTTCCTATTTGCCCTGGAGTCCGGCGATGGGGTCGAGCCTGGAGGCCTGGTGGGCAGGCTGGAACCCGAAAAACAGGCCGACCGTCGCCGCCGTGCCGAGGCCGCTCGCCACGGAGAGCCCCGAGATCAGGAAGTCCCAGTCGGTGAAGCGGCAGATCGTCCAGGTCGCCGCCAACCCGAGCGCGATGCCGAGAATGCCGCCTGTAATTGTCAGGATGACGGATTCGATGAGGAACTGGCTCCTGATATCCCGCTGCCGCGCGCCCAGGGCCCGGCGAATGGCAATTTCCCCCCGCCGCTCGGCCACGGATACGAGCATGATGTTCATGATGCCGATGCCGCCGACGATCAGCGAAATGCTGCCGACCGCGCCAAGCAGCAGGGTGAAGATGCCCATCTGCGCCTCCATCCGGGCGATCAGCTCCTTTGCGGTGACGATATCGAGGCCGAGGCCGGGCGCGCGCTTGCGGAAATGCGACCGGATATCCTCCACCGCCGCCGAGTAATGGACGCCGGCGCCGGACCGGGCGACGATGACCTCGATTCCGGGGTCGGGAGTGATCCTCCGCACCGTGGTTATCGGGACGAAGACCGATTTGTCCGCTGCCACCTGGAACGGCAGCGCATAACTCTCCGCCTTGCGGTTCAGCACGCCCACGACGGTGAAGAGAACCTCATCGACCTCGATGAGCGTCCCCAGGAGACGATCCACCCCCGCCGCGCGCATTTTCTCCGCGACCTCGGCGCCGATGACGCACCAGTATCTGTCGGTATCCAGGTCCGATACGAACCGGCCCTCCTGCAGCGTCAGCTTGTTCACACTCGCGAAGGAGCGGGTGACTCCCTGGACCGTACCCCGCCCGACTTCCCGCCCGGCGAAGCGGAACGTCCCGCGCCCCGATATCCTGGGCGCCGCCTCGACGATTGACGGGACCTCCGGCGCCAGTTGCAGGGCGTCCTGGAGGCCGATCTCGACCCTTCCGGCAGCAGACGACTTGCGGATGACAACGATGTCGGTGCCGAGCGCCTCGAACTGCTTGCGAGCCTGCTCCTTGGCGATTTCGCCGAGCGAGACCATTGCAATGACCGAGGAGATGCCGATCATGACGCCGACAAGACCCAGAACCGTGCGCAGCCTCGCCCGGCGCAGGCTGTCGGCTGCCTCGCGGGCATTGGCCGCAAGGACCTGGAAGGCTCGCGACATCACCGGGCGCCCGCGTCACACCCCGGGCGCCGCCGCGGCGCCGGGTCCGGCCCCCGGCTCGAAGAGCCTGCCGTCGCGAATGCGCGTCCGTCGCGCACACTGGCCTGCAACTGACGGATCGTGCGTGATAATCAGGATCGTGATGCCCTGCTCCTCGTTCAGCCGCCGCAGCAGCGCCATCACCTCACCCGCCGTGTCGGTATCCAGCGCGCCGGTCGGCTCGTCGGCGAGCAGCAGCGCCGGCTCGCCCACCAGCGCCCGGGCGATGGCGACCCTCTGTTTCTGCCCGCCGGAAAGCTGGTCCGGGCGGTGTCCGGTCCGGTCCGCCATGCCGACGCGTTTTAGTATCTCCTGCGCGCGGCGGCGCATTTCCGGCCGCCCGGCGCCCCGATAGACCAGAGGCAGGCAGACATTCTCCAATGCGGTCATTTGCGGCAGCAGGTGGAAGGACTGGAACACGAAACCGATATGCCGGTTCCGAAGCGCGGACAATTCGTCGTCGCGGAGCCCGGAGATATCGCGCCCGTCGAGAACGCAGGCACCGGAGGTCGGGCGGTCCAGCAGGCCGATAATGTTCATGAGTGTCGTCTTGCCGCTGCCCGAAGGCCCCATGATCGACATCAGGTCGCCCGCATCGACATTCAGATCGACGCCCCGCAGAATCTCGGTCGTGACCGGTCCGATCCGGTAGGACCTGCGGATGTCGGTCAGCCTCAGCATCCCGCCCGGCGCCTCCCTTCGGTGCCCCGGTCCCTGCTCCGGATCATCGGAGGAGGACGACCTTGTCGCCAGGCGAAAGGCCCTTCACCACCTCGACCGAATCGAGCGTGGTGAGGCCAAGCTCGACCGCGCGCCGCTCCGTGCCGCCGCCGTCGGCGAGGACACGCAGCCAGGCCTCGCCGTCCCCATCCTGTACAATCGCGCCGATCGGCACCATCAGGGCCGCCGGGCGATGATGGACGACGATCGTGACATAGGCTGACATGCCGACCCGTAGCCGGTCGCGGGCCTCGGCTTCCAGCCTGTCCAGCGTGACGAAGACCTCGAATTGCGGCGCGCCGCGCCGCCGCGCGCTGCTGTCCGCGCGCGACGAGACGCGGGTCACGGCGCCCTCTACCTTCATACCGGGAAATCCGGGGCCGGTAATCCACGCCTGCTGGCCAGCCTCGACCTTCCTTACATCCACCTCGTCCACGCTCGTGACGACGGAGAGGCGCTCCAAATCCGCGATGCTCAGCATCAACTCTCCCTGTGCCACCGGCCTGCCCTTCGTCAGGGGTCTGGCCCTCGGGCCTTCCGCCGCCATGACAACCCCGGCGATCGGCGCCCGGACCAGCGCCAGGTCCAGTTTCTCCTCATGCGTGCGCAGGCGGTCCTCGGCCGTCCGGGCCTCCAGGCGCGCCACCCGCTGCGCCTCCTCGCCGCCCTTCGCCTTCACTGCCTCCAGCTCCCGCCGGGCCTCCTCGACATCCAGGGCCCGGTTCTGCCGCTGCCGCTGCGCATCTTCGTGCTGCGAGGCGGGAACGAGGCCCTGCTCCAGCAGGAAGGCGGTCCCGGCGAGGTTCTGCTCTGCATCGTCGAACGCGATCTTCGCCCGCCGCAGGGCCCGTCGGGCGCGCGCCATGTCGGTGCTGTTCTCCCAGTCCTCGATCTCGGCGAGCCGGTCTTGCGCCTTGATATGATCGACCTGGGCGCGCCGGTGATCCGAGGCGAGCTGGCCGGTATCAAGGGCAACCAACGGGTCGTCCGGCACCACCCGGTCTCCGGGGGTGGCATGCACGGCGCTCACATGGCTTTCGATCGGACTGACGATCTCGGCGACGCGGCCCGGCGCCAGATGGCCCCTGAGCGCGATGGTGGACTGGAATTCGCGCGGATGTACCGTCACGGCCGGCAGCACGCCCGGGTCGGCGGCGTCCGCTTCCGGACCGGCAACCAGCGCTGCGGTGGTGCTGAAGAGATCCAGCGGCCGGACATACCAGGCGCCGATGGCAAGGAAGAGCACCATCACGAAAAGCATCGCCGCGCCGCGCACCGTGCGCACCCGCTTCGTCATCGCCGAAAGCGCCTCATTCCGGGCCTCGAGGTCGCGGTAGGCGCCCTGGAGTTCGCCGAGCTGCGTCTCGATGACCTCCGCCTGGCGCAGCTCGGTCTCGCGCAACTCGCGGACTTCGGTGATGTCGGAAACAACGACGATCTCCGCCACCCGTTCCTCTCCCGCCATGAGGCAGGACGTTGTCACGGACAGCGAACGAAACTCCTCGCCGACCTGGACCCGCGTGACGCGCCGGGCGATGTCCCCGCGTTCGGCGACGGCGTCGAGGACGATCTGGGTGAACTCGTCAAAACCCTCGAAGGCGATGAATATCTGCCCGAAGGAACGCCCGACTGCCTTATCGGAGTCGAGCCCGAACATCCGGCCGAACGCAGCATTGGCCATCCTGACCGCCCCGTCGAAACCGATGACGATCACCCCGTCGGACAGGTTCTCCAGCAGCGTGCGGTAAATGTCGGGGTCGCGGTCCGTCATTGCGGCGCTGCCTGAAGCCGGTCGCCCCAGCGATCCTGCACGCGTCTGGCGGTCCGGTCGAAACTCATCAGCGCATTGAGCAATGAATCTTCGCCGATCTCCACTTGACGCCTCGCTCCGATCAGCGCCCGATACGCCCCGATCACGGCAACGACCAGATCCGCCGCCGTCCGGCGGAAGGTAAGGATGCCGATCCGTTCTTCGAGCCGCGCCTGCCGCACGGTCGCACTATCGAACCCGGCCCAGGCGCCTTTCAGCAAGGGTCGGGAAAAGCTGAAGGTCTGCGAACCGGAGCCGTCGGACCTGCTCGACAGCGTTTTGTCCCAGCCGAGCGCAAACCCGCCGCCAATGGGAACACGCAGGCTTGACCAGGCGCCGACGCCCGCCCTGTGGCTCATCCGGTCCCTGCCGACGAAGGGGCCGACGGCAACCCGGGGGCTCCAGCAATCCGCGACCACATCCAGCGAAATCCTCTGCACGTCCCGATCAAGTCGGCTGTTGAGTAGCGGGGGCATGCGCGCCAGCGCCAGCCCGATCGCGTCCTTCAGCATCAGGTCGCAATCATTCGCGGCGCAGCCAAGTGGATCGCCCGCCGTCGCAAGCGTCTGGGCAGCCGCGGGGACCGGTGCCAAAAAGCACAGAACAGAGACGGTTGCGCGGAAACGCCCCGCCAGGCCCGACGATGAGGCGAACGTAGCCGAAGCCGGGACGCGGCCCACCGCCCCCGGTTGCCCAGACGATCCAACCGGCCTTGCCCGCGCTGTCATGCGACGAACCTCTACTCCGTCGATCGCGTCCACCCTCTGCGAACCTCCAGTGACAGGCGAGACCAGTCCCCCGGCATCCCGTCTCCAGATAATCTAAACAATTTCAGCGGGGCAACCAAGGGCCGATTGGCTCAAGCCCGAGGCTGACAACGCGAGGCCGGTCCGGCATCGTGCAGGGGAGGAGGAAGACAGCGACGTCGCCGCAAATCTTATCGAGTCCATGATCATTCGATCATGGACAATTTTGGGGCAAATGGCTAGCCTCGTCCTGTCCATAATGCACCCCGGCCTTCGGCCGTGGGCGCGTTCAGAAGAAAGGAAACGGCATCATGAAGAACGCTTCGAAAATGGGCCTCGCGCAGGCCGTATCCTGCGCTGTTTTCTTAGCCGCACTGGCGGCCGGAGCGATGATCTCTCCGGCCGCGTCCGCGGCGGATGCGCAAGCCTGCGAAGGCAATAACGCGGTGTTCGAGCTAACGACGAGCGTCCCGCCGAGCGATTGGTCCTATCGCTGGTCCTACGGAACGGCCAGTGGGTCGGCCACGAAAGGGACAGATTTCGCTTCGGTCTCGGGCAAGCTGGTATTCAACAGCGGCGAGTCGACCAAGTCCGTTTCGGTGGCAACATACAAAGACACGGAAAACGAAGGGACGGAGAGCTTCGTTCTGAAATTTTCCGATTTCGAGACCAAGGGCTTCCTCAGAAACACCTCGGGATGGGTGTCGACGGACCCCTCGCAGTTCTACGGAATGCCGCCGGACGAGTTCGACATGGATGGCGCGATCGTCAATCGGGACAGCATCACCGGGAATTGCGCATGATCGCGCGCATCTCGACATGAGAATTTGAGTCTCGCCGCGCGGTGGCTTTCGGGGCTGGTCCTTGTCGGTTTTTGAATTGCTTCGCCGCTAGCCTCCCGCGTTAATCCAAGCGTCTTGCGACAATTCCTCCCGCATTGTGCCGGTCTGACTGCGCAGGCCCGCTCTCCGGGTCGCCATGCTGGAGAGCAATTCGACTATGCGGAATTCGGCATGGCTGGCATGGGCGGCAATGATTGCAGGTTTGACCCGAGGATGGCCAGCCATCCAGTTGCACGACCGTACGAACTCAGCATGAATTTCCGGATGCTAGGTATCTCGTGTCCGTGACCGATTAATCATTGTCCAGGATCTGGCCGGTGAATGACATCGTCTTCGACATGCCCCGAATACTATCAGTTGGCGTAACCCATCCGGTAACGCCACGATAGAGCCCATTGACCTCCTGGTCATAGAGTTCGAGCTTGAAGCCTTCTGATTCCTCTTCAACGTTGTCGTCCACCGTCTCCACATAGATCTTCTTCTGCTTGACCCCCGAGTTGAAGGTCACGGTGCCGGTCGTTTCTTCATAATCATCGTCCTTCACGGCCACACCGTCTGTTGTCTTGTACTTGTAGCGCACCGCCCAGCCATTCGGTGCCACCCCCAGCTCAACGGTATACTCCATTGTGTCGCCCTCGGTGGCGCCGGCGTCCACGGCGTTGGCCACCTGCGGCGTGCCGAGCGCGACGCACATCGCCAGCGCGGACACCCCGTGCAAGACCCGTTTGCGACGGGAAACCCTTGCGGGGATGGTGGAGGATGGGTTTGATATGTCTGTCATGGCCTTTGTCTCCTCTGTCTGCCATCGCCGAAGAAACCGGGCGGGACACCCTGAATGCAAGACGATACCGCAATCGATCAGGCTGTTGTCCATCTCGCCAAGGCGGTCGTTGTGGTCGAAACACAATCAAGGAATTGAATTCGATCACGCGTCAGACGACAACCGTCTCCTTGCAGGAAGTTTATTCGGATTCCGCTGCCGACTCAAGCGACTCCGGGGGCGAGTCAGGCCCGTTCAATAGGTTTCAGCCATGACCAAATCCAACCCCCAATTCCGGAGCCCAGCCACCATCAAGCCGTCCTTACGGCTGACCTGGCGGCCATTCCTGACCGGCACCGCGGTCATGCAGGAACTCGGCATGGGCGGGCACCGCCGCCAGCCAGACGAACCGTTTCTTATCGGTCTGACCGCAACCCCTTATCGCGGCCATAACGAACGGGAGGCCGACTGACTGGTCCGGCGATATGGCGAGCATCGATTGGACGCGCGGGTGCCTTTCGTAGTGACAACCCGCACGAAGTCGTCGCCGAATTGCAGGAGATGAGGGTTCTTGCCGAGGCCGACCAGACCGAATTTGACGGCGGCGCGCTAAGCCTGAACGATGACGAATTGGTTCAGATGGCGATGTCGCCATGGCTTCCCCAAAGCGCCGAAGACCGGATTGCGCGGGATTCGGAGCATACCATGCGCATTATTTCGACGTTCGATACCCATATAAAACTCGATTGGCCCACGCTGATCTTCGCCACCTCGGTGGAGCATGCGCAAACATTGGCGGCGTTGCTCTTCGGACGTAAGATTGCCGCGCGGGCGGTTAGCGGCAGAACCGAGAGTTCCGCGCGCCGCAGAATCGTCAAGGAATTCCGCAATGGAGACAACCAGGCGCTGGTGAACTATGGCGTGTTCCCAGCGGGCTTCGACGCGCCGCGAACACGCGCAATAGTCGTCGCCCGGCCGGTCTATAGCCCGAACCTCTATTTCCAGATGATCGGCAGGGGTTTTCGGGGCGTTCGAAATGGCGGCAACGACCGGAGCCTTATCCTCAATGTGCGCGACAATATCGTGAACTACAACGAGCAGCTTGCCTTCTCGGGCCTTGACCGGTTGTGGGGCAAGAACCGGCGGGCACACGTCGCTTGAAATATCGATCAAGAGGGCCGGTTTGCTCTCCCCCGGCCACATGCCAGCTGTCCAGCTCGGATGCCGCCGCTTAATTCGATCTATAAGTCACTGGTTGGACGACTCTATTTCACAAGATACCAGTTAAGGTTACTGAATTGCGCTTAACACTGACGTAGATGCCAGGACAGGAAATGGCATTGCCGGTCAGGGTTATGAATGAGGCTCTCCTCATGCGGAATCCCGAACCTGTGCATCAAAATCGGCCAAGCAACCGCGAATGGCACTGACCCCGTAGTGGAAAGCAAGCACAGCGGCGGGCCATTGCCGAATTTCGGTATCACCGATGATCTTCTTCCCGAATTGGCTGCGCGTTGACGCCCAAGCCAAGGGGAGTTGGTTCCTGCGGATGAACTTGATCAAACCCCTGAGAGCCTCGGGCCTGTTGACATACCGGTCGCTCCACTTGATTTCCAGCGCACTGACTGGAATTTGCAACGGCGACGATTCCACAAGATCCACTTCGTAGTCCTCGTTGCCCCAATGGGCGTAGTTCAGGCGTGGGCGCCGATGGAAACGCTGCGCAAACAACGCGGTCTGTCAAGCGGCGTCCAAAATGCCCCCTCCTGTCGTCCGTCCTTCCCGGTTTCCCATTCAGCGGGCAGGGATTTCGGGAGACGGCGTGATGCAAATCGCCGCTACAGGAATTGGCCCTGAATGTAGGGCTTGAGTCGTTGCCGGGTATTCGCGACAAGCCGGGGCATTGCCTCGGGCAGTTCTGGCAGAAAGGAAACACCATGCGGACAATCGACGGACTTGACCGGATTGGCGAGGAAAACGCATTTGCGGTTCTTGCTCGTGCCGGCGTTCTAGCCTCGCAGGGCATGGACGTGATCAATCTCGGCATCGGTCAGCCCGATTTTGCGACGCCGGAGAACATCGTCGAGGCCGCGGTGAGGGCCCTGCGTGACGGACAACACGGATATACCCCTGCCACCGGCATCCCGCCGCTCCGGGAGGCCGTTGCTGCCGACCTCTGCCGGCGATTCGACGTGGAGGTCGATCCCGATCTCGTCTTGGTCGTGCCGGGCGGCAAGGTGACAATGTTCACCGCGATTCTCATGTTCGGCGAGCCTGGAGCGGAAATCCTCTACCCGGACCCCGGATTTCCGATCTACCGATCGATGATTGAATTCACCGGCGCCAAACCGGTTCCCATTCCGATCCGCGAGGAAAACGGGTTTGCGTTTTCGGCCGACGAGACGCTGTCGCTAATGTCCGACAAAACGCGCTTGGTCATTCTGAATTCACCTTCAAACCCGTGCGGCGGGGTGACGCCCAGGGCCGAGGTCGATCGGCTGGTGGCGGGGCTTGCCGAATGGCCGGAGGCAGCGGTGATGTCGGACGAGATCTACGACCAGATGGTGTATGACGGTGAAGAACATTTCACGCTGCTCGGCTACCCGGAGATCCGGGACCGGTTGATCCTCCTCAACGGTTGGTCCAAGACTTACGCCATGACTGGCTGGCGCCTGGGGTATTCGGTCTGGCCAAGGGGGATCCATGACAAGGCCCGCAAGCTGGCGGTGAATGCCTGGTCCTGCGTCAACACCCCGGCACAATTCGCTGCTGTCGAGGCATTGACCGGACCACAGGATGCCGTGGAAGCGATGGTCGCCCAGTTCGATGTCCGCCGAAAACTGGTTGTTGAACTCCTGAACGACATGCCGGGCGTCTCGTGCATAACGCCGAAGGGCGCATTCTATGCCTTCCCCAATATCACGGGTACCGGCTGGAAGGCGAAGGAACTGGCCTCGAGGCTTCTCGAGGAGACCGGGGTTGCCACGATCGGCGGTCCTGATTTCGGGATACTTGGCGAGGGCTATATTCGCCTGAGCTACGCCAACAGCCAGGAGAACATCCGCCGCGCCGTCGGGCGAATGCGTGAGTTTCTTGCCTGATGCCCCGGGCCATCCATGGCGACCCCGGGAAGTGCAGAGGCGCTCCATGCCCGACACATGGGTGGTGTCTGTCTGCACAATGCTGTGCGCCCGCTATTGTCGTCGTCGATGCCACTGCGTGATGCCTGATCGCTGACAGGCGGGGCGAGTGCGCTCGCATGGACCGGCGACAGTCCTCAGACCCACCACGTGTCTATGGCAGCGATGTCGTCGTCCGACCATCCGAAATGGTGCGCCAGTTCGTGAACCACGACATGGGCCACCAAATCCCGCAGCGACACGTCGCCGCGCGCAATCCATTCATCAAGAATCGCCCTGCGAAACAGCCAGATCGAATCGGGCTCCACTGGCTGGTCGGATACTGACCTTTCGGTCAGGGGAATGCCGGAATAGAGACCGGTAAGTTCGAAGGGGTCGTCGATGCCCAACTGCGCAAGCATCTCGTTGCTGGCGAATTCCTCGACTCGGAGCGCAACCCCGCTTGCGGCAGGTTTGAACTCGTCCGGAAGCGTGTCAATCGCCGCCATTGCCATCGCTTCCAGGTCAGCGGCATCAGGGGCGGATTCGGCATTCCAGTCCATGCTATCGAATGGCGCAGGATGGCAAGATCTTTGCAGGGAATCTCATTTGCCGGCCATAGTGCGATTCAGCATCGCCGGTGTCAAATTGTGGCAAGGAAATCGGGATGCACCCCTGCATGCGGGGAAGGCCTCTTCGTGCGGCCCGGCGCTTGCCTGGCTGGCAAACCAGGAGAACCGGCATCTGGACGCAATCGTCCCGAACGTCACCACCGGGCAGGGGCGTGCCTGGCGGCCACGGATCATCGTTGTCAGTGTCGGCGGCGGAGCACTGGGGCCGGGCGCCAGCCGATGTTGATAATCCGGCAGGGGCGTGCAATCTGATCACATGGACCGAGGCGAATTGGCCGGAGATGGGCCGCAATCGGGGGCCGACATGGACGGATTCATCGAGGGCGGGCAATCCTGGTTGCGGGGCACGAAGGACCCGGAGTTGTGTGAGAGGACGATCCCGGAAGTGTTTGCCGACACCGTGAACCGGTTCGGCGACCGGCCGGCCCTGATCCTTCCCGGCCTGGAGTTCCGGCTGAGCTGGTGGGAACTGGACGACAGGGTCGGCAACCTGGCGGCAGGCCTGCACGCGATCGGGCTCAGGAAGGGCGACCGAATCGGCATCTGGTCGCCAAACTGCATCGAATGGGTGCTGGTGCAATTTGCCACCGCCAGGCTCGGGTTGATCCTGGTCAACATCAACCCGGCCTACCGACGGGCCGAGCTCGAATTTGCGCTGTCCAGGACCGGCTGCCGCGCATTGATCACCGCCGAGAGATTCAAATCCTCGGATTATCTCGGGATGTTGCGGGAGATGATACTGGATACCGCCGGCGAGACCTTCGACGGCATCTACACGGATGATCTGCCCGAACTCAGGCACGTGATTTCCATTTCCGACGCTCCTCGCCCCGACTTCACCTGGTTCTCCGATTTGTGCCAGCCGGCATTGGCATCGGAGCGGGCCGAGATCGATGCGCGGGCCGCCTCGCTGCACCCGGACGAGCCGATCAACATCCAGTTCACCTCCGGGACCACCGGCTCGCCGAAAGGCGCAACCCTCACCCACCGCAATATCGTCAACAATGCCCGCTTCGTGACCGACCGCATCCGGCTCACCGAGGCCGACCGCCTGTGCATCCCGGTTCCCCTCTATCACTGCTTCGGCATGGCCATGGGCACGCTCGGTTGCGTCACCAAGGGGGCGGCGATGGTGCTCTGCGGACCAGCCTTCGATGCCGATGACACCCTGCAGGCGCTGGTGGAGGCGAAGGCCACCGGGCTCTACGCGGTCCCGACCATGTTTGTTGCCATGCTGGATCGCATCCGTGAGGAGCACCATGATTTGTCGGCGCTGCGAACCGGGATCATGGCTGGTGCCCCCTGCCCGATCGAGGTCATGCGCCGGGTCATCTCGGAGATGAACATGCGCGAGGTGACCATCTGCTACGGCATGACCGAGACGGCGCCGGTATCCTTCCAGTCGCATACCGACGATCCGGTCGAGAAGAGGGTCACCACCGTCGGCCGCATTCACCCGCATGTCGAGGTCAGGCTGGTTGGCCGGGATGGCGGGGTCGTGGCCGTCGGTGAGCGGGGTGAGCTGTGCACCCGCGGCTACTCGGTGATGCAGGGCTACTGGAATGATCCCGACAGGACCCGGCAGAGCATTCGCGATGGCTGGATGCATACCGGCGATCTGGCGGTATTCGACGAGGCCGGCTACTGCCGCATCGTCGGGCGGGTCAAGGACATGATCATCAGAGGCGGCGAGAACATCTTTCCCCGCGAGATCGAGGATTTCATCTTCCGCCATCCGGATGTGCGCGAGGTACAGGTATTCGGCATTCCCGACGAGCGGCTTGGCGAGGTAGTCTGCGCCTGGATCATCGGCGCCGAGGGCGCCGGCCTGTCGGATGGGGAGATTCGCCGGTTCTGTGACGGCAACATCGCCCATTTCAAGATCCCGGCCCATATCCGCATCGTGGACAACATGCCGATGACCGTGACCGGCAAGCCGCAAAAATTCCGCATGAGGGAGCAAATGATCCGCATGCTGCAGGACGAGGAAGGCTGAGCACAGCGCCACCGACCCTTGCGTCCGGCCCGGTCAACTCCCGGCCGGCAGGCCAGCGGCCTTGCGGGCATCCTTGATGGCCTGGCTGATAAGCGCCCGGTCATCGAGCGCATCGCACAAGGCCATGATCAGCCCGGTGGCGAAGGCGAGTTGCCTCTCCCGGCCGGCGCCGGACGCCGCCTCCGACAATTCCAGGTAGATGTCATCTCGACCATGCTGTTCCATGTTCATGCTCCCCTGCCCCACATCCCAGCCAGCACGATGCTGACCGCGTGCGGGTCGAATTCGGTCCAGCGGGCGGCAATGACCTGGTCGGGCCGCACCAGGTAGATGGCCGAATCCTCGTCGCCAAGATAGCGCTCCCGCACCAGGCCACTGCCGGCCACCGACATCGCCCTGGTGCCCGGCACCGCTGGCGGCCGGCAGCCGATGCCCAGCAACACCGGCTCCCGGCCAAGCCGGTCGATCAGCCATTCGTTGCCGAGCGGCGCATCCGGCGCCACCACTCCCGGCCGCGAGGCCGGCGGCAAGAACGGCGAGTCCGGGGCGTCAAGATCGTAGGCGCAGGGAACGGAGAGGCGGCCGGAATTGACCCATCGGCGCATCCGCTCGCTGGCTGCCGCCAGTTTCAGAGTCTGGTCACGCAGCTGGCGCTCCCAGCCATCGGCCGGCGACATGAATCTCGTGGTCCGGGTCGAGTTGGCGATGTTCTCGTCGGCGCCCTGGACCCGCTCCGCATCGTAATCGGCCAGGATTGACGGCGACGCCCTGCCCTTGATGATGGCCGCCAGCCGCCAGCACAGGCTGTCGACGTCCTGGAGGCCGCCATTGCCGCCCCTGGCGCCAAAGGGCGAGACCACATGGGCGGAATCGCCGGCAAAGATGACTCGCCCATGCACGAAACGCTGCAGCCGCCGACAATGGAAGGTGTAGACCGATACCCATTCGAGCCGGAATTCGCGGCCGCCGACAACCCGGTCGATCCTCGGGGTGACGTTCTCCGGCAGCCTCTCCCTGGCCGGGTCGGCATCGGGACCGAGTTGCAGGTCGATCCGGTAGATATTGTCAGGCTGCTTGTGCAGGAGTGCCGACTGGCCGCTGTGGAATTCCGGCTCGAACCAGAATCTCCGCTCCGACGGAAACTCGCCCGCCATTTCGATGTCGGTGATGAGAAACCGGTCCTCGAAGATCTCGCCCTCGAAATCTAGACCCAGGAGCGCCCGGGCCTGTGACCGAACCCCGTCGCAGGCCAACAGGTAATCTGCCTCTAGCCCGTAGCTTCCCGAGGGGGTCTCGACGGATGCCGTCACCATGCCAGGCCCTGTTTCCAGCGCTGTCAGGGTGCTTTGGAACCGCAACTCGACCAGGTCGCAGCCCGCCGCCCGCTCCAGAAGATATTCCTCGACATGGAATTGCTGCAGATTGATGAAGGCCGGACGCTTGTGCCCCTCTTCCGGCAGCAGGTCGAAGCTGAACAACTCCCGGTTGCCGTGATAGGTGCGGCCGACCTGCCACATCACCCCCTTGCCGACCGCCCGGTCACCAACCCCCAACCGGTCGAAGATTTCCAGCGATCGCTTCGACCAGCATATGGCCCGGGAGCCAACGGAAATTGAATCGCGCCCCTCCAGCACCACGGAGCCGATGCCGTGGCCGGCCAGTTCGATGGCGGCGGCAAGTCCGACCGGACCTGCACCGACGATGATGACACTCCGGTGTGGCTCGGGGCCCCGCAACCCGGGCGGCGGCACGAAGTCGAACAGTCCTGGCGGCAGCGGCATGGTCGATCCGGTCCCGTTCTGGCGGCGCTACCCTTGCAGCGCCTCCCACATTGCAAGATCACGCTCGGCGGTCCAGATGCGCGGGTGGTCGATACCGCGCGCCTCGTCGAAGGCCCGGGCGACGTTGAAGGGCAGGCAGTGCTCGTAGATTGCATAATCGGCAAAGCGGCTGTCGCAGGCATCACGTACCGCGTCCCAGGCCTGTTTCAGCGAACCGCCAGCCGCGGCGACACGCTGTGCCGGCCGGTAGGTCCCCTCGAGGAATTCCCTTGTGCCGTCCAGGCCAGCCGCCACCAGTTCCGGCGATCCGAGCGCGTCGCCGCGACCGGGAGCAATGGCCAGCGGCCGGAAGCCCGCTACCGCATCGAGCGTGGCGCCCCAATCGGCGAAATGCCCGTCGCCGCAATAACAGGCAGACCGGTATTCGACGATGTCGCCGGTGAACATGACCTGCTCATCCGGCACCCAGATCACCGCATCACCGGCGGTGTGCGCCCGTCCCGGCGTCATGAGCTCGATCCGCCGCTGCCCCAAATAGACGGTCATGCGGTCATTGAAGGTTGTGGTTGGCCAGGTCAGGCCGGGAATCGATTCATGGCCGACAAAGAGCCGCGGAAAACGCTGGAACTCGCTCTGCCAATCCTCCATCCCCCGCTCCACCACCATGCCCCGCGCCGCCTCGGACATGATGATCTCGGGCGCCGCGTAGGCCGATGCGCCGAGCACCCGAACCGCGTGGTAATGGGTGAGCACCAGATGCGAGATCGGCTTGTCGGTCACCTTGCGGATCTCGTCGATGACCTTCCGGGCCAAATCCGGGGTTGCCTGCGCCTCGATCACCATCACCGACTCGTCGCCGATGATCACGCCCGAATTGGGATCGCCCTCGGCGGTGAAGGCATAGAGGCCGCGGCCGATCTCGGTGAATGTCGTCGTCTTCTCGCCAAGGTCTCCCTGCGATGCGAATGCCCGTGTCATCTATCCAGCTCCAATCTTGCGGACTTCCTGGTCGATCTCGCCAAAGATCGACCTGCCCTGCCTGTCTTCCATCCAGATCCTGACCCGGTCGCCGAACCGCAGGAACGGCGTGATCGGGCCGCCATGGCGAATCGTCTCCACCGTCCTCACCTCGGCGATGCAGGAATAGCCGACACCGCCCTCGCCGATCGGCTTGCCCGGACCGCCATCGAGCTTGTTCGATATGGTGCCGGTGCCGATGATGGAGCCGGCGGCCAGTTCCCGCGTGCGGGCAGCATGGGCAATCAGGGTCGGGATGTCGAACACCATGTCGGTGCCGGCATCGGCCCGACCAAAGGGCTCGCCATTGACATCGACCCGCATCGGCAGGTTCAACCGGCTCCCGTCCCAGGCCTCGCCAAGCTCGTCCGGCGTGACCGCGACCGGCGAGAAGGCCGAGGCCGGCTTCGACTGGAAGAAGCCGAAGCCCTTGGCCAGTTCCGCCGGGATGAGATTGCGCAGGCTGACATCATTGACCAGCATGAACAGCCTGGCAAAGCTACCGGCCTCGTCGGCGCGCACCCCTTGCGGGACATCGGCGGTGATCACCGCGATTTCGGCTTCGAGATCGATGCCGAATTCCTCGGACTGCACGCGGATGTCATCACGCGGGCCGACAAAACTGTCCGAGCCGCCCTGGTAGATGAGCGGGTCGGTGTAGAAACTCTCCGGAATCTCGGCGCCGCGGGCCCGCCTGACCAGCTCGACATGGTTCACATAGGCCGACCCGTCGGCCCATTGATAGGCGCGGGGAAGCGGCGATTCTGCGTGGCACTGGTCGAAGCCCGGGGCAGCGCGATCATCCTCGACCTCCGCTGCCAGCGCTTCAAGATTTGGCAACACCGAGTCCCAGTCATCAAGCGCCGCCTGCAATGTCGGCGCTGCCTGGCTGGCCGGTACATACCGGCCGAGATCCCGCGACACCACCACCAGCCGGCCGTCCCGGGTGCCATCCCTGAGCGTTGCAAGCTTCATTGTCGGTCTCTCCTGATTTCGAGCAGATCATGGCCGATGGTCAGCGCGCCATCCCAGGCGCTGCGTGCCTCCTCGATCCAGTCGGCCTCGCCGATCGACGGACAATCGGCGGGCACCAAGTGATGCAGGACCAAATGGCCGACCCCGGCATCGCGGGCGATTGCCGCCGCCTGCGCCGGCAGGCTGTGGCTTGCATGCAGGTGCTCGCGCAACCGGGCGGCATTCGGGGTGCGGGACACGACCCAGTCAACCCCGCCGGCCAGCATGGCTTCATGGACCAGGATGTCGCTGCCCCGGGCAAAATCGACCAGCGGCGGGAAGCTGGCCGTGTCCGAGCTGAAGGTCACGCTCCAGCCATCCGTATCGAAACGAAGCGCATAGCATTCGGCAACCGGCGGATGTTCAACCCGCAGCGCCGACACCTGGCAGAAGGTGCAATCGATGCCGCCCTCGCCAAACTCGATCACCTCGACAAGCTCGCGAAGATCGACCCGCCCCTCATCCCTGATCCGCAGCTCGATATCGAATTGCATCGATTGCAGGAAATGGTCGAGACAGTCGCCGGTTCCGCGCGGGCCATGGACCCGGATCGGTCGGTCGAGCCCGCAGGTCCAGGCCGTGTGCAGGAGCGGGCCCAACTCGAGGATGTGATCCGAGTGGAGGTGGGTAATGAAGATCCCGTCGATATCGGTCAGGGCCAGGCCAGCGGCAACCGCGCTACGCGTCACCCCGAGGCCGCAATCAACGATGCATGCACAGCCGTCGATAACCAGTAGCGACGAGGTCGGCATGCGGGTGGGCGAGCGCAACGCCGGCCCGCCCTTTGTTCCAAGCAAGACCAGGCGGTCATCGCCCGCCTTGCCAGCTGTGCGGCCGAGAGGCACGGTCAGGAACTGCCTTCCGGGGTTCCGTCAAACTTGCGGGCGAGCGGGGCCCAGCAATCGATGTAGTCCTCCTGCAACGGCGCCTCCTCTGCGGCAAACCGCGTGAGATGCTGCGGAAAGCGGGTCTCGAACATGAAACTCATGGTGTTGTCCATCCTGGTCGGGCGCAGTTGCGCATTGGTCGCCGCCTCGAAGGCATCGCGATCGGCGCCATGCGGCAGCATCATGTTGTGCAGGCTGAGCCCGCCGGGAACAAATCCTTCCGGCTTGGCATCATACACGCCATGAATGTTGCCCATCAATTCCGACATGATGTTCTTGTGATACCAGGGCGGACGGAAGGTGTGCTCGGCGACATTCCAGCGCTCCCGGAACAGGATGAAATCGACATTGGCGGTCCCTTCAAACCCGGATGGCGCCGTGAGCACGGTAAAGATCGACGGGTCGGGATGATCGAACAGCACCGCGCCGACCGGCGAGAATGTCGACAAATCGTATTTGCACGGCGCGTAGTTGCCGTGCCAGGCCACGATGTCCAGCGGTGAATGGCCAATCTCGCAGCGATGAAACCCGCCGCACCACTTGACGGTCACGGAAGAGCCGGCCTCCCGGTCCTCGAAACACGCTACCGGCGTCTTGAAATCACGCGGGTTCGCCAGGCAGTTGGCGCCGATCGGGCCACGGTTCGGCAGGTCGAACTTGGAGCCGTAATTCTCGCACATGAAGCCGCGGGCAGGACCGTCCACGACCTCGCAACGGAACATCAGCCCGCGCGGGATAACGGCGATCTCGCCAGGAACAATGTCGATGATCCCCATCTCGGTGCAAAAGCGGAGCCCGCCAAGCTGGGCCACGACCAGAAGTTCCGAATCGGCCGAGTAGAAATACTCGTCCTGCATCGATTCGGTCGCCAGGTAGACATGCGCCGCCATGCCTGTCTGCATGTTGACGTCACCGGCGGTGGTCATGGTCCGCATGCCGGCAAGAAAGGTCAGACCCTCGCCCGTGGCTGGCACCGGGTCCCAGCGATACTGGCCCAGCGAGATGACATCGTCCAGCACATGCGGCGCGGTCTTCCAATACGGCATGTCGATCTTCGAGAATTTCGAGGTATGGCGGACCGACGGCCGGATGCGATAGCACCAACTCCGTTCATTCTGCCCGCGCGGCGCGGTGAATGGCGTGCCCGACAATTGTTCGGCATAGAGTCCATAGCGGCATTTCTGCGGGCTGTTCTGCCCCTGTGGCAACGCCCCCGGCAAGGCCTCGGTCTCGAAATCATTTCCGAATCCCGGCATGTAGCCAGCCATCATGTCGGAAGATGCCGTCATTGCCGGTGAGCCTGCCATGTCATTCATCTCGTGCCTGCAGCATTGCACTGCCCCACGATATATCGTTGCACCTGCAACGAAGTCAAGCGCCGCGGTTGCAACCGGCAAGGACAATCTCCATGATCGGGAGTCGGCGACATGACCGGCCAGGTCGGGAGAGATTTTGAGAGAGATGGCCGAATTTGACCTCGATCAGTTCCTGCCCTACCGGGTCAGTGTCCTGGCCCAGAAATTGAGCCGGGAATTCGAGGATTGTTACCGGGACCGGTTCGGCATCCGGGTGGCGGAATGGAGGATCATGGCCCATCTGTGGCAATCAGGACCGGCCAGCATGTGCGAGGTCGGGTTGCGGGCCAACCTGCACAAATCCCGGGTCAGCCGCGCCGCCGACCGGCTCGAGACTGCCGGCCACGTCACCAGGACTGCCAATGCCCGGGACCGGCGCCTGGTCGATCTTGAGCTGACACCCGGTGGCAGGGCGATGATGACGGAGCTGATCCCGCTGGCCGATGACTACCAGGCAAGGTTGCTCGCTTTACTTGGCAAGGACGGGGAGGCCTTCCGGCAAGGGATCGGCCGGCTCCAGGGAGGGCGCCGTTGAAGCCCCTCCTTCATGACTATTGGCGCTCCTCGGCCTCCTACCGCGTCCGCATCGCGCTGGGGCTGGCCGGGATCGACTTCGACACCTGCCCCGTCGATCTCATGGCGGGCGAACAGAGAACCGAGGCCCATCTTGCCCGCAATCCGCAGGGGCTGGTTCCCACCCTCGAGATTGACGGTCACGTGCTGTCGCAATCGCTGGCCATCATCGAATATCTCGACGAGCGGGGATGTTACCGGCTCCTGCCCGAAGATCCCGCCGAACGGGCCCGGGTGCGGGCCCTGTCCTGCGCCATCGCCATGGAAATCCATCCGATCTGCAATATCACGGTCGCTAGGCAGGCGGCGATCGTGGCCGGAGTTCCGGAGCGTGAGGCAATGGGATCGGGACCATTCGTTGACTGGATGCAGCGTTTCATCCCACCGGGACTTGCCGCCTTCGAGCGGCTTCTCGATTATCCGGCGACCGGAATGTTCTGCCATGGCGACACGCCCACCATGGCCGATATCTGCCTGCTGCCCCAAATCTACAATGCAAGACGCTGGGGAATTTCAATCGAATCGCTGACAATCCTGTCCGGCATCACCGGCAGGCTGGAGGCGATTGACGCATTCCGGAAGGCACATCCGGACAATTTCAGGGAGGATGGGTAAGTGACTGAAGATATCGTGGTACTTGGCGGTGCCCGCACGGCAATCGGCACCTTCGGCGGCACCCTCGCTGGCACAACGCCAATCGACATGGCTGCCCATGTGGCATCCTCGGCCATAGAGCGCACCGGCACCGACCCGGAGGCAATCGGGCATGTGGCTTTCGGCCACGTGATCAATACCGAGCCCCGCGACATGTACCTGTCGCGGGTGGCGTCACTGAAGGCAGGCATACCGGACACGGTGCCAGCCATGAATGTCAACCGGCTCTGCGGCTCGGGAGCGCAGGCCGTGGTCTCGGTGATGCAGTCCCTGCAACTCGGCGATGCCGAGATCGGCCTTGCCGGCGGCGCCGAATGCATGAGCCGGTCACCCTACTATCTTGCCGATGGCCGCTGGGGCAAAAAGATGGGGCATACCAGCGTCTTCGACGCCATGCTGGGGGCGCTGTCCTGCCCGTTCGACACCGGGCATATGGGGGTGACGGCCGAGAATGTCGCCGCCGAGAACGGCATCGACCGGGACAGCCAAGACAGCTTTGCCCTCGAGAGCCAGAGTCGGGCGGCAGCCGCCATCGAGGAGGGCCGATTCGAGAGCCAGATCGCGCCGATGACCATTCGCAGCCGCCGCACCGAGACCGAATTTGCCGTCGACGAACACCCGCGGGCCACCACCATGGATGACCTCGCCAGGCTCAAGCCCGCTTTTGCCAAGGATGGCACCGTGACCCCCGGAAATTCCTCTGGAATCAATGACGGGGCCGCGGCCATCGTGCTGGCAACCGCCTCCTCGGCCCGCCGTCACGGCCTCAAGCCACGGGCCCGCATCACCGGCTATGCCCATGCCGGCGTGCGCCCTGACATCATGGGCATCGGGCCGGTCCCCGCCGTAAGGAAGCTCGCCGGCAAGCTCGGCATCGAGATCGGCGACTTCGACCTCATCGAGGCCAACGAGGCCTTTGCCGCCCAGGCGCTGGCCGTCAACCGGCAGCTCGATCTTGATCCGGGCAAGGTCAACCCCAATGGCGGGGCAATCGCCCTAGGTCACCCGATCGGGGCCACTGGCACCATCCTGGTCCTCAAGGCCCTGCACGAGCTTGAGCGCAGCGGCAAGTCCACCGCCCTGATCACCATGTGCATCGGCGGCGGCCAGGGAATTGCCCTGGCAATGGAACGAACAAGCTGACCAACTGACCCAGGCGGCTGGCCGCCGCCAGTCAGCCAAAAACAACCTGGTGCATGGTCCGGCCCGGCAGCAAGGTAAACATACCGGCCACGACCAGCGCACAGCTGAAGGTGATGATCATGGCCTGCCTGTGGGCCGTGACCTGGCCCCGTCGAATACCCCTGATACCGAAGAACAACCCACCCAGGGTCACGAATATCAGCAGGTGAATCGGGCTGAATGGCCCGAAACTCCGGTATTCGTTGATGAAGAGCGACGAGATGGCCACGTAGACCATGAGCGCCACCCATGCCCAGCCAAGCACGACATGGGACGAAGTGCCCTTGCGCCGAACCAGCTGCACACTGCCGATCACCAGCGCAACAAGGGCGGCGATTGCGTGGCTGGGAATTGGAATTTCCGCCTCGATCAGCGGCGCCAAATTCATGCCGGACCCCGGTTGCCCCCCATTCTCAAACCCGATCCCGGCCATCCACCCAATCGGACCGCCATCAGGATGGCCCGACCAGGAACCCCGCGCAAGCCCACCGCGGGCAGGCAGCATCCATCCACCGGGAAATCACGACCTGTTGCGGCCCTCCCCGGCCAGGCCAAACTTCCCACGTGTGACCAACCGCCACCCGACACCCACGGGAACAAGCCCAAAAGACTCCCCCCCTACCGGCACTCAGAATTGCCGTTCGAACTGCAACTCGGCGCGGTTTCGCTTGTAGTCATGCAGCTGGGCATTGGATTTGCGCTTCTCGTTGATGAGCACGAGCCTGGGGGAGAAGCCGGACAGGTTGAAGGCCCGGTGATATACGGAGCCACGAAGAACTCGCGTCCGGTCCTCGCGGGCACTCCCGTCGACCACGAATGGCGCCCGGCCCCCTTCATAATCGGTGCCGATCAGCTCGCCGCCGGCGCCGACGGTAAATCCCCTGGGCAGGGCCACCGAGACGCCGAGACCGGCAAATCTTCTCGAGTTGTTGTGGTGGTGAACCTGCGTCCTTTCCTTCGAGTAGCCCATGCTGGCATCGGCCTGCACGGTCGCCGTTGCCTGCCAGCGCAGCCCGAAGGACAGTGCAGCATGATGGCCGTCTCGCTCCTTGTCCCGCTCGTAGCGGCGGCGATGCCATGACAGGTTTCCCTGCCCGACGACCCTCCTGGAGAAACGATGCTCTGTCTCGAGCCGGGCGCCGATTTCGCTGAACTGGTGCCGGCCGGCCGTCCAGTGGCGACGGGCACTGGCCAGCAGGCTGACCTCGCTCGCCTCGCCGGCGAGCCAGCGCGGTCCCATATGGGTCGAAAGCATTGTCTGGTCGAACTCCTTGCCGGAATATTGCCGGAAGGAGATGTCGGCCCCCATGCGAAGCCGCAGATCACTGGCCAGCGGATACTGGTACTCGCCGCCTGCCCGCAACACGATCCCCACCCCCGACTTTGCTCCCGACTCCGAATCGCGCTCGAAGGGCAGGCCGAAGATATTGATGGTCCGGGCCTCGGAGGCAGCGTTGACGTTGGTGTCCGGGGCCAGGGACACGCCGACATAGCCCCGCCAGCGCCGCCGCTCCCGGATCGCCCCGAGGAATCGCATGATGTTGGCGGCCACCGCCGGATGCGGGTTGCCCGCCAGCACCCGCTCAAAATGCCGCCGCGACAGATCATCCTCACCCTTCAGAAAGAACGCCCGTGCCAACTCAAGCCGCACCCGCACCAACTCGGGCCGCTCCACCAAAATGGCATGAAACGCCCCGATCGCCTCATCAAGCAACCCGTCTCGCCGCCCCTCGTCGGCAGCCTCCGCCGCCCCAAGCGCCGCCAACCCAACAAGAAACAGCACATCAGTCCGATCAGCATGACCAGGCGCAATCGGCCGCAAAATGACCAAAGCCTCATCAAACCGCCCGCCCTCGATCAGCACCCGAGCAGTATTCACCTGCGGATCAGAAGAAAGATGCGACGGCCGGTCAGTCGAACCAGAAGATCCAACGACACACACGACCATCCATACAACCACCCAAGCCAACCCACAGGGGCGCATCAAGACCCGAAGAAGGCAACCCAAACTACCCTCCTCCCCAAAATGTCAAAGACCAGAACTGTCGAACCCTACCCTACAAAGATTCACCTTAAGAACTTGGTGGTACCACTGCGCTGAAGCCGGGAAGGATTATTCCCAGAAAACTGGGCCCCTCGGCATCACCATCAGGTGTCGCGGCGAATGTGCCGCCTACATACCCGGGGTACGTGGTGGTGGTCGTGTCTTCATTCTCTTCTTTCTTCACATCGTGGGTCCCGAAGAACTGTCCACCCCAATTGCCGGTGTATTTGACTTCATCGTCCGTTCCGATATCGACCGTTCCGGTCACTTTTCCATCAGTAAAGGGATCATTAATGGTGCCGAAGTTGGCAGTTCCCAATTCAAGCTTGCCCGTGGCAGACTTTCTGTCCAATAAGATGTCTGAGATATCCCCGGAAATGTTTCTTTCATCAAAATTGGCGGTCAGCGAAACTTTGCCATCAAGATATCCGAGCTTCTTGCCCGAATTGTCCAGATATACGCCCCTAGCAGGACCTGAATACGTTGCCTTACCGATTGGTGATGTCGCGTCTTCAGTTAATGACGTGGTATCATCGTACGGAGAATTTCCGGAAACAAAAGCCCCAAACGAAAGAGCCTCTGCGCTACCTGTGGGAACGTACAGCCAGACACCACCTGCCAGATAGTCAGTTTCGCCGTCTTCATCCTTCGTGTGGTAACCATCATAGTAATCAACGGATACAGTGCCGCCAGTAACCTCCTTATTTAGCCCTGTCCCAACAAAGGGTAAGCTTCTAGGATTGACCCCGTCGTCGCCCGGACTGATTGTCCATCCAGATGTTCCGCTGTTCACGATCGTGTATTTGGTCCTGTCGTCATCATCGACTGTCACGTAAACCTTATCCGCGTTCGACGTTGCCTGCGTGATGCCGGTGGGTGAACCATCGCTGCCCATGACTGTTTGAGCCGGCATGTTGGCTACGCCACTAGCCGCAGCGGTGGCTCGTGGTGCTTGGTCGGCAGTCAAAGTTGGCGGAATACCGGCGACTACTACTGAGCCACCACCACCACCGCCACCGCAGCCGGCAACGAGCATGGCAAAAGACACGGCAACCCCCATTGCCGAAAAACGCGTAACCATTGGTGAATTCCCTCCAAGGATCGTGAAGCAGTGCAGTCAAGCGGTGACTGTACCTGAAGTTGGTGGAAGGCAGAAGTGTTTTTGGCCTCACTTTCTGGGGAGTCGTGTTTGAAATACCCGGATTCCGGTTGACTCCCGATGGCATGACCATGCCGACCGAAATGGCCGAGACTTTGTATCAGTCCGAGGCAACCGGCAAGTATGCATCGACAAGCGAAGCCGTGAGCGAGGCACTGCGCGACTGGATATGCAGTCGTGATGGCGAACTGCGTGGTCTTGAAACCTTGCGGTCAGCAATCTTGGCCGGGCCGGATAGGGAGCCTGGTATCCCGGCTTACGAGGTGTTTGCCGAACTACGCGACCGCCAAACTTCCAGATCCTGACTGTGCCATATCCGATTATTCTTCCTGCGGCGCGTGCCGACCACATTGAGATCGGTGACCATCTTGTCTTCGACAACCCGGAGCGGGCGGCCTCGTTCATCGCCAAAATCGAGGTGAAGTTGATCCAGGCGGTCGAACGACCGAACAGCTATCCGGCACGGAATGAGTTCTGCAAGGGTTACGGTCCGCACCGCAAGGTCGTTACCCGGTCTTCTTTCCGGAGTCTTCCAACGAAGCACAGGTCGTCCAGATGCTGCACGGAGAGCGGAACCTGATTCGCATTTTTTCGAATCATGGATTCGCTCTATTTTCAGCTGAATGCTCTTCCCATGCGACTTCGAGACATGCGGGCCAAGTCAAATGGCAGAACGGATCCCAGATCCCCGATTCTTGCCGGACAAGGCTATTCCAGCACGCGTCCAGTGGATATCACGTCGGCGAAAACGCCTTACCGTGCTTGAAGTCATTGGATGAATGCCTTCATCGGCCCATCCAGGCGAGAAATTCGATCGACCACTCAGCGATGGGCGAGAACGGCGAAAGTCCTGGCATTCTTTGTTTACTCAAATCTCGATCAGCCTCGACGCCCACTGCGGGGTCAGGACATGGCGCGGCTCCTGCCCGGTGCAACGGTCATCGGTCAGGAAAGTTGAGGCCGTAATTCGACTGTGCCTATTGATTTGCACCCTGATGGTGCGCCCGAACATGCTTGCTATTTCCGATTTCCGTGAGCAGATGGGCTTCGTGTGACCGGAGATGGTGAGACATGGAGGCAAGGTAGGTGCCAGACCGGGTATTGGTGACGGGTGGTGCGGGGTTTGTGGGGTCCCATGTCTGCAGGCAGTTGCGGCTGACCGGGTTCCTGCCTGTCACTTTCGACAATTTGGGGACAGGCTGGAAGGATGCGGTGAGGTATGGCCCGTTCGTTCGGGGCGACATCATGCAGATGGAGCAACTGGTGTCGGCGTTTTCGGAATGGAAACCGGTTGCTGTCATTCATCTTGCGGCGCTGACCAGCGTCGAGGAATCGGTCAGCAGGCCTGAGGCCTACCGGGAATGCAACGTGCAGGGCACCGGGAACGTGGTCGAGGCCATGCTTGCGCATGACTGCACGGCGATGGTGTTTTCATCGACCTGCGCGGTCTATGGCAATGCCCCGGAGGGAATGGTCGGCGAGAATTCTCTCACCAATCCCGAGAGCCCGTATGCGGCAACCAAGCTTGCCGCCGAGGAATGGCTCAATGGCGGCGCCCGGGAGCGTGGACTGCGCTCGACGGTATTCCGCTATTTCAACGTGGCCGGGTCCGACCCGGACCTCGAAATCGGCGAATGCCGGGTCAGGCCCGCCAACCTGATACCGGCGGTTCTCGAATGCGCGGCCGGTGCACGACCGCAATTCGAGATATTCGGCACCGACTACCCGACACCGGACGGGACCTGCATCAGGGATTATGTCCATGCCATTGATGTCGCCAATGCCCATGTCCGGGGGCTCCGGTCGTTGCTGGGTGGCTCCCCAGGGGAGGTCTACAATATCGGGACTGGTGCCGGGCATTCGGTCCGGGAGGTGGTTGAATGCTGCCGGAAGGTCACCGGTGTGGATTTTCCTGTGCGGGAATCGGCTCGCCGTCCGGGAGATGTTGCACGGATCGTCTGCGATGGCTCGAAGGTGCAGGCCGGTCTCGGCTGGTCTGCCGAATTCTCCGATCTCGACACCATCGTCACCGATGCGTGGAACTGGCGACGAGGCCGGGGCTACGAAATCTGACCTGGCCAGCATGGCGGCGGGTCCGGCCGATCGATGCCTGAGGATTGCCCGCTCCGGGCTGGCTGATGGCAGGGGCGGAGGGGCTCGAACCCCCGACAACCGGTTTTGGAGACCGGTGCTCTACCAACTGAGCTACGCCCCTGCATCCGCTGGCCGGAAGGCCTTATGGTCGAAACGGCCGGATTGCACAACTGCAACCCGAACCTTCGGAGGCTGATCAGGCCGGATGTGGCATTCTTGTTGCTGCCGGAGGCGGATTGCTGTCCGGCGGGGATGTTCCGGGTCAGGTGGAGAGGCGAAATATCGCCAGTTTGGCCAGGTTTACGTGGTCGGATTCGCCCTCGTTCCGGTAGATCGGGGCTTCCTCGGTCCGGAAGCCCGTGATTTGTCCGGCCTGCTCGAGGTCAGTGAGGCGATCGCCGAAGCCTTCATTGCCGAAATGGGCTGCGTTGATGCCGACCACGCAGAGGGCACCGGGGCGGGCGATTGTCAGGGCGATTTCCAAATCGGCGGGGCCGAGATGGCCCAGGGTGAAGGTTCCCGAACTGATCAGCCCGCCATACCTGGCCCTTGGCAGGCCTTCTCTCGCCGAAAGGTCGGCGGGGAGCAGCTTCCTGTAGACCGCCTTGGCAGCCGCCTCCCGCAGCATGCCGGCAGAAATGTCAAACCCGTCAATGTCAAATTCGGAGCCGTCAAATGCCAGGCCGGCAAGCCCGGTTCCGCATCCCAAATCGGCGACCGGCGTGTCGGCAGGTCTGGCCAGCTCCAGGTATCTGCGTCCGACCGCTTCCGGGTAGATGTAGCCGGCCTCCTCGGCGAATTCCGAATCATAGCTGTCGGCCCACTCGTCGTAATACTGGCGGTGCGAATCGCTGTCGGTCAGCCGGTAGGCATCATCCCGGCTGTGCCTGGGCGCATTCATCCGCGGCTGCTCTGCTGGCCAGGTCTTATTGCGGCGGCGGGTCCGCCTGGTCGCTGCCGGCATCCGGCTCGCCATCGCGTTTCGGCAAAGGCGATTCCGGTGACTTCAGCCAACGCTCGATCAGCTCGGCAGCGTAGAATGCCAGCGCCTCTGCCTGTTCCTCTGGCGTGCGGACCAGACCCGAGCCAATGACGGTTTCCGGCGAGGTCGGCTCCAGCACGGTCAGCAGGTGGGGCTCGACATTGAGCCGTTCGGCGGTGGCATCATCCCAAATCGTGACGCGGAGCGCCAGCGCCGAGCGCGGCGACGCGATCACCGGAATGCCGCCGCCAGACAGCGAGTAGGCATCGATCGAGATCGAAATGTGATACCAGCTGCGCCCCCGGTACCTGCCAAGGCGCTCGACCACTGCCTCATGCAGGCTGTCCTTCAGGAGACCGGGCTCGGATTCGCGTGAAATCGGCGCCTTTTCGGCGTTCTCCTCGGATATGACGGTGTGACCGAGGCGAAAATCGCCGATCGGCTCCGGGTTTTCTTCCATCACCCCACTTGAACATGCGCTCAGCACGAAAGCCGTCAGTGCAAGACCTGCAACCCCGGGAATTGCCTGCATCATCTCAACTGTCCCATCCTGTCCCAAACTGGCTGGCAACCTGACCAGCCGCGCCGAGGACTACCAGAACTTGCACCCGAAATGAAACCGTATGCATCACCGGAGCGCGGGCACGGACATGTCCGGCATTGACGCAAGGGAGTGCAGGAGCGTGCCCGGTCGCCCGGTCTCGTATCCGATGGCTGGTCCGGCACTGGCGGCGTGCCGCCGATCCCCGTATGTTCGGTGGAATTCAAGCACTCTCCTTCCCTGGCTGGTTGGTTGGGGTGCAGCGGGGCCAGAGAATGACAGGACTTCCGGTCAGCGCCGACTTGGCCACGAGACCGCTGGGCATCCGGGGGGTGGTGCGGACGGCAAGGCGGAATCTGCTCGAGATCATACCGGTGCTGGCGACCCGGCAGCCGATGGTGTCGGGAAAGATGGTCAGGCGCTGGCACATGGTCATGGACCCGCAGGCGCTACGGCGGGTCTTGCTCGAAAAGCCGAGGAGCTATCCCAAATCCGAGGTCACAAGGAACGTGCTGGGCCCGGTGATCGGCGACAGCCTGTTCCTGGCCGAGGGCCGGCACTGGCTTTGGCAGAAGCGGGCCGTCGCCCCGGTATTCTCGAGCCGAAACATCACCAATCTGGGGCCGGTCATGACCGCGGCGGCCGGCCGGATGCTGCAGCGTGTCGCCGAGCAGGATGGCTGTGCGGTCGACATGCATGCCGAGTTTACCGCCGCTGCATTCGAGGTCATCAACGATGTCCTGTTCAGCGGCGAGGGCGCCATTGACCGTTCGGTCGCCCGGCGGGCAATCGACATCTATGTGAATCGCAGCGCCCGAACTTCGCTCCTGGACATCGTCGGCGCACCGTCCTGGATGCCGAGACTTGGCCGGCTGCGGCCGGCCCGGGAGGTGGTTGAGCTCAGACGCATCGCCGATGACTCGATCCGTTGCCGCCGGCAATCCGAACGGGCTCCGGTCGGCGACCTGCATGATCTGATGGCCGCGGCCAGCGACCCGAAGACCGGACGGCGGATGAATCCGCGGGAATTGCGGGACAATCTGCTCACCTTCGTGGTGGCCGGACACGAAACCACCGCCCTGGCGCTGTCATGGGCACTCTACCTGCTGGCCTTTGATGCAGGCATGCAGGAGCGGGTGCGAGACGAGATCGCCGCCGCCGGTATTGTCGGGCTGGCCAAGGCCGGTGACCTCGAGAGGCTGCCGCTGACCTTTCGGGTGATCCGGGAGGCGCTGCGGCTGTATCCGCCGGCAGGCATCCTGGTCAGGACAGCGCTGGAACAGGACGAGCTTGGCGGCCGGGAAGTCCGTCCCGGTGACACCATATTGATCCCGCTCTACGCCCTGCACCGCAGCCATTGCCTGTGGGAAGACCCCGATGCGTTCCTGCCCGACAGGTTTGCCAATCCGGACCGGATCGACCGTTTCCAGTATCTTCCCTTCGGCGATGGACCGCGGGCCTGCATCGGCTCGAATTTCGCCATGCAGGAGGCAGGAATATTGCTGGCGTCGCTGCTGGCGCGCTTCCGATTCACCGCCATTGATGATCGCCAGCCTCGGCCGGTGATGATACTCACCCTGCGGCCGCAGGGCGGGGTGTGGCTGCAATCCGAGCCGGTAGCCGGGTGATCAGGTAAACCGGTTCGACTTCGGGAAGCCTCGTGGAGTCTTGCGCCCCGTGGCACCCCGTTTGCCCATCCAGGGTTCGAGATCGGTGACCGTCCGGGTCCGGCCGGCCGGGTCGTGCCATTGCAACCCGGTGGCAAGCGTCAGTGACTTGACATCACCGAGGCCGCCCTGGCGGTACCGCTGCAGGCGGGTGCCCTTCCCTCTCGACAATTCGGCCAGCTCCGTTGCCGGGAAGATGAGCAAATTGCCATTCTCGCCGACGACCGCGACATGGTCGCCATCCAGAACGGTGCAGACCCGGGCCTGGTTGTCCTTGCCGACATTCATCACCTGCTTGCCGTTGCGGGTCGATGCAACGACGTCCTCTTCCCGGACCACGAAGCCGTAGCCGGCGGCCGATGCCACGAGCAGCTTCCGGCTCTCCCGGAACACCATCAGCGACACGATGTCGGCATCGTTCGGCAAATCCACCATGACCCTGACCGGCTCGCCAAGCTTCCTGCCGCCGGGAAGGGCGGCCACGCTGATGGTGTAGAAACGCCCGTTGGAGCCAAACAGGATCAACCTGTCAGTGGTCTCCGCATGCAGGACATACTGCCCCCCATCGCCATCGCGGTATTTGAATTCCTGGTCGAGCGGCACCGTCCCCTTCATCGACCGGATCCAGCCCATCTTCGAGCACAGGATGGTCACCGGCTCCCGATCAAGCATGATCTCGGCCGGCAGGTCGGCCACGTCGGGAGCCACGGCAAAGCGGGTTCGCCGCTCGCCGCCCGGGGCATTCCTGCCGAACTTCGCGCGAACCTCCTTCAACTCCTCGGCAATTCGCTGCCATTGCCGCGACTCGTCCTGGATCAGATCCTCGATCTCCGCCCTTTCCTCCTGGAGCCGACTCTCTTCCTTCCTGAGTTCCATTTCCTCGAGCTTGCGCAGATTGCGCAGCCGCATGTTGAGGATCGCCTCTGCCTGCGCATCGGTAAGGTCGAACTCGGCGATCAATTCCGCCTTCGGCTCATCGCCAAACCGGATGATCTCGATGACCCGGTCGAGATTGAGGTAGGCGACGAGAAGCCCCTCGAGGATTTCCAGCCGCTTGTCGATCTGGGCCAGCCGGTGGCTGGAGCGGCGCTGCAGGATCAACCGGCGATGATCGAGAAACGCCTTCAGGATCTCCTTCAGCGAGCAGACCTTCGGCGTCCTGCCGTCAATCAGCACGTTCATGTTCATGGCGAACCGCTTTTCCAGGTCGGTCTGCCTGAACAGCGCCTCCATCAACACCTCGGCCTCGACATTGCGGCTGCGTGGCTCCAGCACGATCCGGATATCCTCGGCCGATTCATCGCGGACATCGTTCAATGCAGGCAGCTTCTTCTCCTGGATCAGTGTCGCCAATCTTTCGATCAACCGGGATTTGGGCACCTGGAAGGGGATTTCGGTGATCACGATCTGCCAGGCGCCCCGCTCGAGTTTCTCGATCTCCCAGAGGGAGCGAACCCGGATCGAGCCCTTGCCGGTACGATACGCCTCCTGCAACACCTCCGGCGGCTCGACGATCACGCCGCCAGTCGGAAAATCCGGCCCCAGGACGTAACCGGAAAGCGTGGCGTCCCTTGCCTCCGGCGTCTTCACCAAATGCAGGCAGGCATCGCACAATTCGCCGATATTATGTGGCGGGATGTTGGTGGCCATGCCGACGGCGATGCCGCTGGCGCCATTGGCCAGCAGGTTCGGAAACACCGCCGGCAGCAGTTCCGGCTCCTCCAGTGTGCCGTCATAATTCGGCCGGAAATCCACCGCGTTCTCGGCCAGGCCTTCCATCAGCGCCTCGCCAGCCGTGGCCAGGCGGGCCTCGGTGTAGCGCGAGGCGGCGGCGTTGTCGCCGTCGACATTGCCGAAATTGCCCTGGCCCTCGATGAGCGGGTAGCGCATGTTGAAATCCTGCGCCAACCTGGCCAGCGCATCATAGATCGCCTTGTCGCCATGCGGGTGGTAGTTGCCCATGACGTCGCCGGAAATCTTGGCCGATTTGCGAAACCCGGCCGCCGGTCCAAGCCTGAGTTCGCGCATCGCGTAGAGGATGCGTCGGTGGACCGGCTTCAGCCCGTCCCTGGCATCCGGCAACGCCCGGTGCATGATGGTGGAGAGCGCATACTGCAGATAGCGTTCGCTGATCGCACTGCTCAGCGATTCGCCGGTCTCGCCGATGTCTGTCCCGTCCTCGGTCATGGCAATCTGTTACCGCCAGCTACCGGGAATTGCCACCAACCGCATTGCCGCCAGCCCCGTTCCAACGGGACGGGCGGTCATGGCCGGGGTGGCCGGTCGGCGGCGTCTTGCGCATGCGCCGCATCTGTTGCAGGGAGGGCGCCATGCAGGATTACGCCTACCAGCTTTATTCGTCTCGCAAGTTTGGGCCGCTCAGTGAAACGCTGGCGATGCTGGCAGAGCTTGGCTTTCGCCAGGTCGAGGGCTTTGGCGATCTTCTTGACAATTCGGGGCTGGCAGCCGCCCTCGGCGAGGCCGGCCTCGAGATGCCGACGGCCCATATCGACCTCGAGACCATCGAGAATCGGTCCGAGATCGTCATTGCCCGCGCCCGCGAGCTGGGGATCAGGCAGATCCATGCCCCGTTCCTGGCACCGGATGAACGACCTGCCGATTCGGCCGGCTGGCGGCGCCTCGGGCAAAGGCTGGCGGCGGCCGGCCGGCCGCTCCGCGCCGCCGGGCTGGAATTCGGTTGGCACAATCACGATTTCGAGTTTCGTCCCTGCACCGATGGTCGCTACCCGATCGACTGCATGCTCGAGGCCGATGAACAGCTGATCCTGGAGCTGGACATTGCCTGGGTGGAGGTCGCCGGCGCCGACCCGCTCCACTGGATCGACCGGCTCGCCGACCGCATCGGCGCCGTGCATGTCAAGGACATCGCGCCGGCCGGAACTTGCCTGGACGAGGATGGCTGGGCCGATCTGGGTGACGGGATCATGGACTGGCGGTGCCTCCTGGCCGCCATTGACCGGACCGCCTGCGCCTGGCGGGTGCTGGAGCATGACAATCCGGGCGATGACCGCCGGTTTGCCCGGCGGTCGCTGGCGGCTGCACGCCGGCTGCAGGGCTGAAACATGGACAGGCTCGGCATCGGCATCATCGGCTGCGGACACATCTGTGCCACCTATCTGGAGCTGGCGCCGCTTTTTGCCGGGTTGGACATCAGGGGACTCGCCGACATCAACCCCGATGCCTCGCAGCGACGCGGCCAGGAATTCGACATCCCGGTGATGCCGCCAGCCGAATTGCTGGTGGCCGATTGCATCGACATCGTGGTCAATCTCACCATCCCCGGCACCCATTACCCGGTCACCCGCCAGGCGCTGGAGGCAGGCAAGCATGTCTATTCCGAAAAACCCCTGGCGCTGAGCCTCGACGAGGCCGAGGATCTGCACCGGATTGCAACCAGCAGGAATCTGCGGATCGGTTCGGCCCCGGACACCTTTCTCGGCGGTGCCCACCAGCAGGCCAGGTCCTGCGTCGATGACGGCATGATCGGCGATGTGATGTCCGGCTCCGCCCATGTCATGAGCCACGGCATGGAGCACTGGCACCCGGACCCGACCTTCTTCTTCCAACCCGGCGGCGGCCCGGTTCTCGATGTCGGTCCCTACTACCTGGCCAATCTTGTCCAGCTCATCGGCCCCATCCGCCGTGTTGCCGCCCTGGCCGGCGCCGCCCGCCAGGAACGAATCGTCACCGCCGACGGGACCGCGACGGGGCGAGACCATTCCGGTCAGGACCCCCACCGACATTCATGCCCTGCTTGAATTCCGATCAGGGGCCAGGATCACCTTCTCCGCCAGCTGGGATGTCAGGGCGCACCGGCATTCCAGCATGGAACTCTATGGCCAGGACGGCTCGCTCTTCCTTCCCGATCCCAATTTCTTCGGCGGCAAGCTGGAGCTTGCCGGCAAGGATGGCAGGATTACCGCCCTTCCGGCATGGAATCATCCGCTCGGCATTTCCAACACGCAGCATCCGGAGGACGGCAAGCTGGCAAATTACCGCTCGGCCGGCCTCGCCGAGATGGCCCTGGCGATCATCGAGGACCGCCCCCATCGCTGCTCGCTCGACCTTGCCCTGCACTGTGTCGATGCCATGACCTCGATCCTTGCTGCCGCCGAAAACGGCGCCTGGGTCGAGTTGTCGACCAGCTGCGATCGCCCGCAACCGCTGGGCCCCGAGGCGGCCCACCGCCTGCTGGCCTGACCTGCCGCCAGGCAAGAACGGGAGGATGCCCGCCGCCGCGGGCTGCCGATGGCACCTGGCGACATGGCCCGAATTTCGTCAGGACAGGGGACGGGGGACATGGTAGTTGGCAGTCCGGGGGCCTGGCCTGGCCCCGGCCGCGGGCCGGCAATTGTCGCCCGTCCGGTTCCTGACCTGATCCTGGAGCGGAACTCCGATGACTGAGGTGAATGACAGAGCGGATCATCAGCAACGGGGTAGCATACTCATTACCGGCTGTTCCTCGGGGATTGGCCTCAATGCCGCAACCACACTCGGTGCCCGCGGCTGGAGGGTGATCGCCAGCTGCCGCAAGGAGGAGGATTGCGAGCGGATTCGCCAGACCGGGCTCGAGAGCATACGGCTGGACTACCGCGACGAGGACAGCATCGCCGAGGCGCTGGACTGGACACTGGAGCGGACCGGCGGCAGGCTTGATGCCCTTTACAATAACGGCGCCTACGCGATTCCGGGCGCGGTCGAGGATCTTCCCCGGGAAGCGTTGCGGGAGATCTTCGAGTGCAATCTCTTTGGCTATCACGACCTGTCCACCCGGGTCATTCGCATCATGCGAGCCCAGGGGAGTGGGCGCATTGTCAACTGCTCCTCGGTCCTCGGTTTCGTCACCCTGCCGATGCGGGGTGCCTACAATTCGACCAAGCACGCCCTCGAAGGGTTGACCGACACCATGCGGATCGAACTCGCCGGCAGCGGCATCCATGTCTCGATGATCGAACCGGGGCCAATCACCTCGAGGATACGCGAGAATTCACGCGGCCCTTTCGAGAAGTGGATCAAACCGGAACAATCGGTGCATTCGCAGCTCTACCGGGAGAGGCTCATTCCCCGCCTCTACCAGGAGGGCGTGGCGAAGGACCGGTTCGAGCTGCCGCCCGATGCCGTGACCAGGAAGCTGATCCATGCCCTTGAATCCTCGAACCCGAGACCGCGCTACTACGTGACCACCCCGACCTACATCATGGGTTCGCTGAAGCGCATTCTCCCGACCAGGCGGCTGGACCGGCTGATACGCCGAATGGGTGCGTCGTGAGCGGCCCGCTTCCGGTCATTGCCGTCATCGCCATGCTGGCGGTGCTGTGTCATCCTCATGGTCGGGATCGGCGGCTTCGCCACCGGCGGCGAATTCAATCGCAAGCATGCCAATCGTATCATGCGGCTGCGCATCATTGCCCAGGCGGCGGCAGTCGGCTTGATCCTGGTCGCCGTCACCCTGTCCGGGAACGGTGGTTGACCGATGGTGGTGCTGAACAAGATCTACACCAGGACCGGCGATGGTGGCGAGACCGGGCTCGGCGACGGCACCCGGACCGCCAAGCACTCGGCAAGGGTGGAGGCCTACGGAACCGTCGACGAGCTGAATTCGGTGGTTGGCATTGCCCGGTTGCATGCCGATGACAACATCGATGCCATCCTGTCGAGGATCCAGAACGACCTGTTCGACCTCGGTGCCGATTTGTGCCGCCCGCCAGCCCCGGGCGAGGAGGATGCCGAATACCCGCCGCTGCGAATTGCCGCCAGCCAGGTGGCGTGGCTGGAGACGGAGATCGATGCCCTCAATTCCGGGCTTGAGCCCCTGCGCAGTTTCGTGCTGCCAGGCGGCACCGCCTGCTCGGCACACCTTCATCACTGCCGGACGGTCGCCCGTCGGGCAGAACGCCGGGTGGTCCAGCTGGCAGGACAGCAGGAGGTGAGCGAGGTCGCCATTCGCTACCTGAACCGGCTCTCCGACTGGTTCTTCGTGGCCGCCAGGTCCATGAACGCCCAAAAGGATGGCGACGTCCTCTGGGTCCCGGGGGCAGGCAGAGGCTGACCGGACGCCTCGCCCGGCACCAGGCCCGATGGCTTCTCGCAGGCCCTGTTCGCGAGAAGAAGGAGTTGGCCCGGGCGCTCGCCTGAACCGCACCTGCCGGCTGGCTGGCCTTCCTTCGACCATCCCCGGCGGGTGCCGGCAGATCTCGGGGAGATCATCCACCGGCAATTCGCGCTGCGGTCGAATTTTCACTGTTGCTTTACATCGGGTTTTTGTAAGCGTATCCGCCGCAGCCCTCGCGGCTGACAACCAGGAACTGGAGTGGGCGCTATGAAGGTGCTTGTGCCTGTCAAACGGGTCATCGACTACAATGTTAAGGTCAGGGTCCGTCCGGACGGGTCGGGGGTCGACCTGGCCAATGTCAAGATGTCGATCAACCCGTTTGACGAGATTGCGGTCGAGGAGGCCGTCAGGCTGCGGGAGGCCGGCAAGGCCGAGGAGGTCGTGGTGGTGTCGATCGGGGTGTCGCAGGCACAGACCGTGCTGCGCAATGCGCTGGCAGTCGGTGCCGACCGCGCCATTCTCGTCGAGGCAACCGATGACCCGCATGTCGATATCGAACCGCTGGCAGTGGCCAAGATACTGAAGGCGATTGTCGACGAGGAGCAGCCGGGGCTGATCCTCATGGGCAAACAGGCAATCGACAACGATTTGAACGCCACAGGGCAAATGCTGGCGGCGCTCATGGGTTGTGCCCAGGCGACATTCGCCTCCGAATTGGATATCGGCGACGGCGTTGCGACGGTGGTCAGGGAGGTTGATGGCGGGTTGCAGGTGATCAATGCAAAGCTGCCCTGCGTGGTGACCGTCGATCTGAGGATGAACGAGCCGCGCTATCCGTCGCTGCTCAACATCAAGCGGGCACGGCAGAAGCCGATGGATACCAAGACCCCGGACGATTTCGGGATTGACGTGTCGCCGCGCCTGGAAATCGTCACTACCGTCGAGCCGCCGGCCAGGAAATCCGGCGAAATCGTCGGCTCGGTGGATGAGTTGCTGGAAAAACTCAGGGACGAGATGGAGGTAATCTGATGGCTGTGCTCCTGATTGCCGAACTGAATGGTAGCGAGCTTGCAACCGATTTGACGGCAAAGGCGCTGACTGCCGCCCGGCAGCTTGGCGAGGTGACGGTCCTGTGCGCCGGCAATGGCTGCTCGGGCGCCGCCGCCGAAGTCGCCGGGCTTGAAGGTGTATTCAGGGTGTTGTGCGCCGAGGATCCCGGCTACGGCAACTCGCTGGCCGAACCGGTTGCCGCCCTGATCGTGTCCCTGTCGGACCAGTACGAACATATTGTCGGGCCGGCCACCACCACCGCCCAGAACATCTTGCCGCGTGTGGCAGCCCTCATCGACGTCATGATGATCTCGGATATCTCGGCCGTCCTTGATGGCAACACCTTCGAGCGCCCGATCTATGCCGGCAATGCCATGCAGACCGTCCGGTCCGCCGATAGGGTCAAGGTCATCACCATTCGCACCGCCGCCTATGATGCCACCGGCACCGGCGGGTCGGCGCAAATCGACTCGATCGCCGCCGCCGGCGATCCGGGGGTGAGCAGCTGGGTAGAGGACCGGATTGCCTCGACCGACCGGCCCGAACTCACCTCGGCCAGGATCGTGGTATCCGGCGGCCGCGGTGTCGGATCGTCCGAGGATTTCGAACTGATTTCATCCCTGGCCGACAAGCTCGGTGCCGCGGTCGGTGCATCCCGGGCCGCGGTCGATTCAGGATTTGCTCCCAATGACTGGCAGGTCGGCCAAACCGGGAAGGTGGTGGCGCCGGATCTGTATGTTGCGGTCGGGATATCGGGCGCCATCCAGCACCTTGCCGGCATGAAGGACTCAAAGGTCATCGTGGCAATCAACAAGGATGAGGAGGCGCCGATATTCCAGGTTGCCGATTACGGGCTGGTCGCCAATCTGTTTGACGCGGTTCCGGAACTGACGGAGAAGCTCTGAAGTCGGCGATTGCCAGGGAAGCAGACCGGACCATCAGCAAAACGGCAATGGGCCCTGCTGGCGGGTGACGGTCAGACGGAGACACAGCGGTGGAGATCAGCAAAGTAGGGGTTATCGGGGCCGGGCAAATGGGCAATGGCATTGCCCATGTCTTCGCATTGGCAGGCTTCGAAGTCATCCTCCACGACATCGCCGACGAGGCGCTGGCCAGCGCCATGTCGCTGATCGAAACCAATCTTGACCGCCAGGTGGTGCGGCGGCGGATCAAGGAAAGTGAAAAGACCGAGGCGCTGGAGCGGATCAGGCTGACCCGCAAGCTGCAGGATACCGGGCAGGCCGATCTGGTGATCGAGGCGGCAACCGAACGCGAAACCATCAAGTCCGCCATCTTCGAGGATCTGGTTCCGCATCTCCGTCCCGAAACCATACTGACCTCGAACACCTCGTCGATTTCGATCACCCGCCTGGCATCAAGGACGGACCGGCCGGAACGGTTCATGGGTTTCCATTTCATGAACCCGGTGCCGGTCATGCAGCTGGTCGAACTGATCCGCGGCATTGCCACCGATGGCGAGACCTATACCAAGCTGGTCAAGGTGGTGCACCGGCTCGGCAAGACCCCGGCCTCGGCCGAGGATTTCCCGGGCTTCATCGTCAACCGGATCCTGATGCCGATGATCAACGAGGCTGTCTATGCCCTGCTGGAGGGAATCGGCTCCGTCGAATCGATCGACTGCTCGATGCGGCTCGGCGCCAATCATCCGATGGGTCCGTTGCAACTGGCCGATTTCATCGGCCTCGATACCTGCCTGGCGATCATGAACGTGCTGCATGACGGCCTGGCCGATACCAAGTACCGTCCCTGCCCGCTCCTGACCAAGTATGTCGAGGCCGAATGGCTGGGCCGCAAAACCCTGCGTGGCTTCTACGACTATCACGGGGAGGTGCCGGTCCCGACACGGTAGGCAGCCAATACCCGGCCCGGCGGAGGGCACTCCCGGCGACCGGGATCAGAATTCCTCGCCGAACCGCCCGCTGATCAACTCCTCGAGTGCCTCGGCAAGCTCGCCGGCATCCTCGCCCGTCATCCGCACCTCGATGACCGCCCCCTTGGCAGCCGCCAGCATCAGCAATCCCATGATCGAGTCACCGGCGGCCGTCCTGCCCTGGCGCGTCACCTCCACCTTCGAGCCAAACCGCTCGACCGTGGCCACGAACTTGGCCGAGGCCCGGGCATGCAACCCCTTCTGGTTGACGATCCGGTAGCTCCGCTCGACTTCCATCTCAGTTGCACCTGATGAGATTGATGTGAAACCTGCCGGCCTCCACGATGGCCTGGGCAGCGATCTGCAGGCTCTTCTTCCGGTATTTCATCAGTTTCAGCAGCATCGGCATGTTCACCCCGGAAATGATCACCCGGTCGGCCCCGGAACAGGCATTCTCACAGATGTTCGATGGTGAACTCCCCTTGATGTCGGTGAGGACAATCACCCCTTCACCGCTATCCACGCGGTCGATCGCCTGGCAAATCTCGTCTCGGGTCATCCGGCCATCATCATTGCCGACCGATATCGCTGCCACATCCGGTTGCGGACCAGCGATCTGTTCGATGCTGGCAAGCATTTCCTTGCCAACACGACCATTCGTCACAACGACAATACCAATCAACGTAGCATCCGAATCAAGATTGCATCGGCCGATCAAACGGGCGTCCCTATAGACACTCCGGCGCAATTCCGCGCAAGCCGATTTGCCGGGGCCAGAAAAGGGGAGCAATTGGACATGCGGCGCGGTGCCACGGTCTGGATTGATCATGTCATGTACAGTCGTGACGAGGCCGGTGGGCAGCTTGCCGAGAACACGGTCGCCATCCTGCCGAATTGCTACCAATCCGCTGGTGAACGATCGCATGGAATGGGGAAACAATCTATGTTCAGGCCCGACTACTGCAATTCCATTGCAGGCAACAATCCACAGCTTCTGCGCGATAAAACGGAGCGGACTTCTGGGTAAGAATGGTGTTGAGAGACTTACGTCAATCGGGCAAGGCAAGATCTCGGTCGGCGTCTCGCCGTGCACAAGCACCTGCATTTACAATGCACTCAGGCCGGCGAGATCAACCGGCCGGGTCAATATTGCCGTGACGCGCTTGTACGCGTCGTTTCGCTGGGAAATTGTCACAACAGACAATATAATGTAGCAACAAAAAGTCGAGCTTGACCCCACCAAGCGCGAGTCGATTCTGGACACACGCGGATTGGATATGGCGGATGCAGGGATGGTGTTCGATGACCCGCACCTGACCATCGAGGATGACCGGCGCGTTCATGGCGAAATTCGGAGCCTCACCATCGGGTTTCTTTCGAACCGCATGGTGATCGTGGCATGGAAGTCACGAAAAGACGCAACAAGAATTATCAGCATGAGAAAAGCAAATGAGCGCGAACAAGTTTCATACGGCCGGTAATTTGACTGACGATCAGGACAACGATGTGCCCGATCTGTCCACGGAGTATTGGGCGAAGAGGATTGCCAGGGCAAAAATCAAACGGGGCAGGCCCAAGGCGGCCGTAACCAAGGTTTCCACGACGATCCGGCTGGACCCGGATGTGATTGAGGCCTTCAAGACCGAGGGCCCGGGATGGCAAAGCCGAATGAACGACGCCCTGCGCAAGGCAGCAGGCCTGCCGCGACGCTGAAGGCTCTTACGAACGCCCTACATGTGGCGGACAGATTACAGGCTGTCATAGCTTGAACCACCCAGTCCGGGAACCGTTTGCATCCGCCGTCCTGGCAGCGAATTGGCTACATTGTACCAGGAGGGCCTCCATGATCACGACCACCGTAACGAGTCGGCACCTGAGCCAAAGCCTCGGCCAAGTAAAGCAGGCGGCGAAGTCGGGGCCGGCCGTCATCACCGACCACGGCAAACCGACGCATGTTCTGCTCTGCATAGAGGAATATCGGCGACTGACTGGACAAGGTCTCAGTCTGATCGAGGCATTATCCATGCCGGGACTGTCGGATATCGAATTCGATCCACCTCGAGTCCAGATCGGAATGTCACCGCCAGACCTGTCCTGATGTACTTGTTGGACACGAATGTCATCTCCGAGCTACGCAAGCTCGGCAATGGCAAGACTGACGCCCTTGTCGCAGCATGGATTTCGAAGCAAGATGCCTCGAGCTGCTATATTTCCGCGCTGACCTTGATGGAGTTGGAGATCGGCATTCTGCGACTTGAACGGCACGACACATTGCAGGGGGAGCGACTGCGAAAGTGGATGGACCGGCATGTCTTGCCGGAATTCCTCAAGCGCACACTGACAATTGATCCTGCGGTGGCCCTGAAATGTGCGCAATTGCATGTGCCCGATCCGCGACCCGAGCGGGATGTCCTGATCGCGGCGACGGCAATTGTGCACGGGATGAAGGTTGTCACCCGGAATGTTGTCGACTTTGAACTGACGGGCGTAGAGGTGATCGACCCGTCGGCCGGAGTATGACAGCGGCAAGGAAAACCTCGAGAGGAGACAGGCGTTGATCAAGATCGTTTGGGCTGGAGCGTCAAACCGCCTGGGTCTGGCCTATAAATATTTGTCCATTATGTTGAGCTCAACATAATGGGTAAGCATTGACAGATGTGTTGGACGCCCCTACCCAGCGGTCCAATTTTGCCATCGTGACAATGCGCCTACTCGGATGGCGCCAGTTGTGATGGGATGGCATGTCGTCCCTTTCGCCATGCAACGGAAGCCAATCTGAAGGTCAACCCTGCGTCTGCCCAGCCGCGATCAGGGACGCAGCGTCAGTGTTCCTCTCGTCACCTCGTAGCTCGACCACCGCGAGAAGAAACTCATGCCAAGCAGGGACAGGTCCATGTCGGCTACGTTGACCGAGGCCTGGACGTTCTGCAGGGAAATCGGTCCGACTTCGACATTGTTCAGCCTGACAGGGGCGCCCCATACAGTGCCGTTCGCAGTGTGATAAATGCGAAGCCCGGCCGTCTTGCATCGCGCGGCGTCAGGGTAACGTCGCTCGCGCCTGTATCGACGAGGAACCGGACCGCTACATCGTTCACCTCCCCTCGCTACCACCCGCCGAAGGCTGCAGCTGGACCGCAGCCAGGCCATCGCCGCCCTCACCCGGCCCTGAGAGCGGGCCGGGCACCGGGCATTTCCCGGACATCGCCACACCTTCGAAAACAAATTACCCGGGAGCCGGAGGCGGCCCCTGGACGGCCTCGAATCCAGGGCGCGCGGCCGAATGGACCGCTTCGGGCGCCTTCACTCGCCGGACATTTGCAAGGAAAGCCGCAGGGTGGGAAAGTCCTGGCTTGCCAGATCCATTTGGAATCCCCAGTCGATTGCCAATTCGCTGCATGAGATCGAAATCGCCCCGCTATAGACGCCTCGACCAACTCGGGTCGACTCCGGCTGAGCGCAGAAGGCCTCATCGGATAGTTTGTGGGTAGAACCACGCCAAGGAAGATCGGAGGGGTGAGCAGTTGTATCGCCAAAACCGAAACTGAAACCAACTCTTTATGGACTAGGAAGGTTTGCAACTATGCTGGACAGCACAGCACAAATATTGGCCGGACTTGTAGCAATCCGTCCATCGACGTAGTGGGAACGACCTTGCTGTTCTTCAAATTCATAGGAGTCCCTGAAGGTAGATACGGCTTCTTCGGGAGGCTTTACTCCAAGTTCCCGCAACGTTTCGTAAACCCGAACCACGAGATTGAAGATGCATGGGTTAATATTGACTGCTTCGCCATACAAATGGAAATGCGCTTCACATGCCTCCCGAGTCTTGCCGCTCCGACCTCCTTTAACTTCCTTGATAGCTAGTTCCACTTGGTCGCGCCTGACGATGCAGACTAATGCTAGGTCACTGATTGCTGAGTTGGGAATGATTTTGAAGCGTGAACGCACTTCGTCTTGGTGGTGTGCGAAGTTTCGCAATGCTTTAAGGGCAACATACTCCTCGATATCAAGCAGATTACCATCAGCAGCCTGTTTCAGTCGATCATTCAAACTATGCATTGAATTAAAGAAATTGAAGAGCGAGTCGGAATCTTGGAAACAACAGTATTTCTCGTAGGCACGGAAGAATCTTCCCGCGGCATCTGACGCGGACCCAATTTTGTTATCGGTGTTGTCGTTCTCATCAGCCAAGACACTCTACTCCATGACGTTTAGGGCAACAGCCAGGCTGCTTGGTTTGAGGCTAGTCGCAATGGTTGCCAGCAAGGCAAGAAGGCGAACTGAAGTCTTTATTACGATCTCCTTCGATAAGCCTAACAGGTATTCATGCGGAGCAGAATCGAATCAGGCGTTTGCAGGCGGCATATCCGGTCGATTCATCGAGCCAAACTACCAACCTGCGAGTACGCCGCCATGCCCGGGAATGTACATGTACTGAAAGGCCGCGGAGATCGACAGAAGACGGATAAACGGCAACGATGGGTGAAGATCACCCGTTGTTGTTGGCAGTGAACGGACAGCGGTAAACGGCAACCTGGAATGAAAGCATGACGCACCGCTACAGGGAAGTGAACTTTCAGGCAGCCCCCGCTGCGGGCCGAAACTGCGAAAGATGCCTTCGGGACGGATCGGTCTGCTCCTGGCTGGAGGAGTCCATTTGGGTCGCGGCGAGGGTGTCCGCGACCATCTGCGGGTTCCGGTCAATCAGCGCCATCAGCACCAGGGCGGCACGATCCGGGGAGCGGCGATTCTGCTCCCAGTCCCGCAGCGTGCTGACGGGAAGACCATACCGCTCGGCGAACGCGGCCTGCGAGAGCCGGAGCTTCTTCCGGATCGCCGCAACGTCCACGGCTTCAGGCACGAACACGCCGGCCGGTTCGATCTCCCCCCTTGCAATGGCGAGGGCGTCCTTCGCGCTGTGGATCAGTTCTTCACCAAAGCTCATTTCGATCTCCTTCATTGCGCGGTGCGAAACTTCCGGGTCAGCTCCCTGGTATTGGCCCGGTAGGCATCGGCGATTTCTGGCAGAAGCTTCGCCAACTCGTTTCGCTCGGCCCCTGTCAGGTTGGCCTTGGCGCCTTTGCTGTAGACCGCCAGAAGAAACACCGGCACGTCATCGCCGCCGAAATAGTGGATCGCGTGCGGCAACCGCCGCTCTTCCCACCGCCAGGGCGCGCATGACGCAGTTTTCACGCCCCGCCGGTTCCGGCTATCGTGTAGCCGGCGAGCGGGTCCTGGGCCAGTGTGTTCACAATGGCAGTCACCTCGTCTCCCGACAGGCCGCAGCGCTTGGCCTGAACTGTAAAGGTTGCCGTCCAGATCACCGAGTGCATGACGGGTATATACGGCATTGCCGTATCATTGACAAGGGGGAGGCGGGGCAGTGCCGGCCGGTCCGCGGAGCGGCACGGGAGACCGCAGGTATTGACATTCTAGCGGCAGGGCACGCCGGGCCGAATTGTCGTCCTGAAATGTTGCGTGCAATAATTCATGGTGTTCGGGTCGAACGGATGTCGGCCATGCCGGTCGGCCGCATGAATACCAAGCTGCGACCCGAGCGAAGCTGGCCTGAGGTCCGATGGACAGACGTATCGGACTCATGAACCAGGGAGGAGACCATGAACAGGGGGACGTCCCGAATCGCGGTAGGAATGCCGGTTGCCCAGCACCCCCCGTAGAGATCCGGACCTGCGCGCTAACGCATCCGGCTCCTGCCTTGGGTGTTGACGGCAAGGCGCTGGGCCGGCCACGGCGGCGGATGGTGGGTTTTGGCCAGTGGAAGCCGATGAGGCGATCCAACGCTGACCATTGGTAGCGGTCCTTCTGCGAGCGCCTGCGCAAGGCGCGCAGGAACATGTGTCTGACCGCACGGACGAATGCCTTGAGAGCACGCGATGTGCCGGGAACGGCGTAGTAGTTCAGCCATCCATTGATGACCCTTCCGAGCCATCGTGTCACTTTGTATTTGCCCATGTGTCGACGTTTGCGCAGTTCGTCCTTGATCCGTCTGAGGGTGCGTCTCACCCGGTCTCGGGACGGTTTGCGCCCGACCCGGAACTTCCCTTTCAGGGTCTTGGCACAAAAGTGCGTCATGCCCAGAGGCTCGAAGGTCTCCGGTTTGCCCTGCCTCCGGCTCTTTCGGTTCACTCTTGCGAACCGTCCGAACTCGATCAGCCGGGTCTTGCCCGGGTGCATCTCCAGCCCGAACTTGGCCAGCCTTTCCCTCAGATCGTCCATGAAGCTCTCTGCTTCCCACCGGTATTGGAAGCCGACGACGAAGTCATCCGCGTAGCGAACAACGATCATGTCGCCTTTGCTCTTCCGTCTGCGCCATGATCTGTGCACCCAGAGGTCAAACACGTAATGCAGGTAGACATTGGCCAGGACAGGCGAGACAATCGCCCCCTGCGGCGTGCCCCTGCCCGCGTCCGTCCAGCAGGTGACAGGGCGAGACGGTTGGCAGGCAAGTGACCGGAGACGGCGCTTGTTCAACCATTGCCGGCGGCCTATTGGGAAGTCGTGGGGTGTCGGGCTGGTCTGACATCGGCGTGGGCGCGGGGTATGCCATGAAACTTATTGTGCAGCGGCTGGTGCCGCTTTTTCTGTTCTCCTTCGTTGCGGCATGGGCAACGCCTGGTCTCTCGCAGGCCTGGAGGCTGGATTGTGAAATCACCAACTATGGGGCCCACTACTCGTCGGGCGAGTCCCGCGAGGTTGCCAAGAGCTGGCTTCCGGAGACCTCGACCCATGTCATCAGTATCCCGTCCAGCTACCATGTTGAATTCGGCGTGACAGGAACAGCGACGATGCCGCCGAACAGGTTCGTATTCCGCTACCGCCCCTATGGTGAAAATGGCGTGGCGACAGATCTGCTCTACACCTACCTGACCAAGAGCGATATTCTGACGGCGAAGGTGATTTTCGGCGGCAACTACTACAATATCGACGCCCGCGGGCGATGCCGGGCGAGGGAGATTACCGCGGCCCAGGCCGAGAAACTGCTGCCCTGATCTGTTGCCTGCCGGTCAGGCACCCCTGCCGTATGTCATGTAGTGGCGGATCGCCGCCGGCAGGTTTGGCAGATCGCGACCGTAGACCAGGTCGAGGTCGATCCCGAGGATGGCGCGTGTCCGCCTTGGTGGCAATCTTTCCTGTTCGGGGTGCTCGAGATCGACGATCAGGTCGAGTTGCGCCCGGTTGGTGCGGGGCGCTGTCAGCAGCCCGATACCCCTGGCCTCGATGAGGCCGGGCGTGTCCGGGGGCGGTGAGGCCAATATCCGGTCGCCATGCCTGATGAGCAGGAGCTGGTCGTCGGATACCAGGAGGGCGCCGAGGGAGATCAGTTGCAGTGCCAGCGAGGATTTTCCGGAGCCGGACGGCCCGAGCATCATCACCGCGTTGCCGTCGAAGGCGACCGCGCTCGCGTGCAGAGCCAGGCGTGAGGCATCTTCCGGCACGGGGTTCATCCTATTGGCTCCCGGCAGGGCACCGCCTGCGCCGACGGCTGCTCAGTAGCTGGAATTCGTTGCCGTGTCGGTGGTCTCCTCGTCATTGCCGGACACCAGGGCACGAACCCTGGCCACCTTGCGGGCAGCGATCTCGGCCAGCAGACGGGCATCCGTGGAGACGGTCACCAGGTCGAATCCCCAGCCGATGGCCTTGGCTGCATATTCCGGGGCCCCGCAATGCAGGCCAGCCACCAATCCGGCCTGCTTGGCGGCATCAAGGATCCGTCTGATGGCGGCGACCAGTTCTTCCTCCTCGCGGTCGAAGCCCGGCGCCAGCCGCCCATTGGTCAGGCCGATGGTGAGGTCGGCCGGGCCGATATAGATGCCGTCAAGCCCCGGCGTGGTCACGATGTCATCGATATTGTCATAGGCCTCCAGGGTCTCGATCATGGCCAGGGACATGACCTGCCGGTTTGCCTCGCGTGCGTAATCCGGGCCAGCCGAGATTGCCGCCCTCGTTGGCCCGAAGCTGCGCACGCCACCCGGTGGATAGCGCATGTAGGATACAAACCTCTCGGCCTGCTCGCGGTTGTTGATCATCGGGCAGATGATGGCGAGCGCGCCCACATCCAGGGCCTTCATGACGATCCCCGGCTCGAGCCAGGGAACCCTGGCCACCGGCACCACCCCACTGGCCCGGATTGCCTGGAACATGGCCACCGCATTGCCCAGTTCATTGAGGCCGTGCTGCATGTCGACAGTGAGGCTGTCGAAGCCCTGCTCCGCCAGCACCTCGGCAGCAAACGCGTTGCCCATTGACAGCCAGCCATTGATGACCGGCTTGCCGGCCTGCTGACTGGTCCTGATCCTGTTTTCAATCATGGTCATCCCCGGTCTTTCACCTGTGTACTGCCCGTCACGGGCCCGCCGGACCGGCTGGTGGCGGTCGGCGCTTGCCCCCCGATTATCGGCGGTGCAGCCTTGTTGCGAACCGGCACTGATGTCAATAAACACTTCGCGTTCCAATTGGAATTCGGGATGGGTGAGAAAATGGACAGGCAAACGGTGCGTCTGACCATGGCGCAGGCGCTGGTCAGGTATCTCTGCAATCAGTACATCATGGAGGACGGCAACAGGATACCGCTGTTTGCCGGCGCGTACGGAATCTTTGGGCATGGCAACGTGACCTGCCTCGGTGAGGCGCTGGCGGCAGCGCAGGACCGATTGCCGACCTGGCGTGGCCAGAATGAGCAATCGATGGCCCTGGCCGCCATCGCCTTTGCCAAGACCCGGAAGCGCCGCCAGATCATGATCGCCACCAGCTCGATCGGCCCTGGCGCCACCAACATGGTCACCGCCGCTGGTGTTGCCCATTCCAACCGCCTGCCGGTGCTCATTCTCTCCGGTGATGTCTTCGCCAACCGGCGCCCGGACCCGGTCCTGCAGCAGGTTGAGCATTTCGGCTCACCCTCGACCTCGGTCAATGACTGTTTCCGCGCCGTCACCCGCTACTGGGACCGCATCACCCATCCGGAACAGATCATTTCATCCCTGCCGCAGGCTGTCGCCACCATGCTTGACCCGGCCGATTGCGGCCCGGCCTTCATCGGTCTGTGCCAGGACACGCAGGAGCTGGCATGGGATTACCCGGCAGCGTTCTTTGCCGAGACCGTCCATGCGGTTCCGCGGCCGCGGCCGGACAGGGACAGCATAAGGGCTGCCATCGACAGGTTGTGCCTGGCCAACCGGCCGCTGATCATCGCCGGCGGCGGGGTGAAATACTCGCTGGCCGAGTCTGAAATTGCCGGTTTTGCCAAGAAAAGGGGCATTCCGCTCGCCGAAACCATTGCCGGCAAGGGCATCGTCACCCATACCCATCCGGCGCATGTCGGACCGATCGGCGTCATCGGCTCGTCATCGGCAAATGCATTGGCGGAGAAGGCCGATGTGGTGCTGGCCATCGGCACCAGGCTGCAGGATTTCACCACCGGCTCCTGGACCGCGTTTGCCGCCGATGCCGAGTTCATCTCGGTCAACGCCGCCCGCTGGGATGCCCACAAGCACCGGTCGATTGCCGTGGTCGGCGATGCCCGGGAGGCCATCGGCGAAATCGATGCCGGCCTGGATGACTGGACCGCGGATTCGGCCTGGATTGCGGAAGGGAAGCGGGAATTCGCCGCCTGGAACGAACTCCTGGACCAGCACCAGCGACCGACCAACGCCCCGGTGCCGACCTATGCGCAGGTCGTCGGTGCCGTCAACAAATGGGCGGGCGACAGTGACCGGATGGTGACCGCGGCCGGCGGGATTCCGGGCGAGACCTCCAAGGGCTGGCGGGTCAAGAATCCGCATACCTTCGACTGCGAATTCGGATTTTCCTGCATGGGCTACGAACTGGCCGGCGGCTGGGGCACGGCCATGGCCTGCGACGGCGATGGCTCCACGCCGATCGTCATGGTCGGCGACGGCTCCTACCTGATGATGAATTCCGACATCTACTCATCGGTGCTGACCGGGCACAAGATGATCGTGGTGGTATGTGACAATGGTGGATTTGCTGTCATCAACCGGCTGCAGAACTTCAAGGGCGGCGAATCCTTCAACAACTTGATCAGCGATTGCCGGGTCAAGGAGGCATTTTCAGTCGATTTTGCTGCCCATGCCGCGTCGCAGGGGGCGCTGGCGCGTAGTGTCGAAAGCCTGGCGGATCTGGATGACGCCCTGAACTGGGCGAGGACCACCGATCGCACCACGGTGATCTCGATCGTCACCGACGCCTATGCCTGGACCCCGGGCGATGCGTCATGGGATCTCGGCGTTCCCGAAACCAGCGACCGGGCGGAGGTGCGGGCGGCCCGCGCCGACCAGGAACAGATCCGGGCCCGGCAGCGGATCGGAGTCTGATCATGGAAGCCAGGATGGGAATTGCCCCGATTGCATGGTCGAATGACGATTTGCCGGAGCTTGGTGGCGATACGACGCTCGAGACCTGCCTGTCGGAGGCCAGAGAGGCCGGTTTCTCCGGCATTGAGACCGGGGGCAAGTTTCCCGCGACCAGCGACGAGCTGGGGCCGATCCTGGAACAACATTCGCTTTGCCTGTGCGGCGGATGGTATTCCGGGACCGTCCTCGAGAATGACCTGTCGGCCGAGAAGGACCAGGTTCTCGGCCAGCTTGAACTGTTCCGTGACCTGTCGGCGCCCTGCCTGGTCTATGGCGAGACCGCCAGCACCATCCAGAACCAGCGCTCGGTGCCGCTCAACCGCCGGATCAAGCTCGATGACGACCAGGTCAGGAACTATGGCAGGCGGTTGACCGAATTTGCCGAATGGTGTGCCGACCGGGGAATGCAGATCAGCTTCCATCACCATATGGGCACCGCTATCGAAACCGAAGATGATCTCGACCGGTTGATGAACTGGACCGGCGAGGCGGTTCAACTTCTCTACGATCCGGGACACATGGCCTTTGCCGGCGGAAACGTCGCCCGGGTCATCACCAACCACGGCGCCCGCATCAGCCACTTTCATGCCAAGGATGTGCGGCGGCAGGTCATCGACTCGCTGGACCGCTCACGGGAGAGCTTCCTCGACGCGGTGCTGAAAGGGGCCTACACGGTTCCGGGCGACGGGTCGCTGGATTTCGTCGAACTGGTGCAACTGATGGCGGATACCGGCTACGAGGGCTGGTTCGTCGTCGAGGCCGAGCAGGATCCGGCCAAGGCGCCGCCCCTCGAATATGCGCGCATCGGTTTTGATGCGCTGTCCTCGGCCCTCGATGCCGCCGGTTATCGCATAAGGGATGAAAAAAATGAGTAGAATTGACGGCAAATTCGCGGTCGTGACTGGCAGCACGCAGGGACTCGGGCTGGAAATCGCCCGTCACTTTGCCAGGAGTGGCGCCGCCGGCATCGTGACCTGTGGACGGGGCACCGACAAGGGGAAGCTGGCGGCCGAGGAGATTGCCCGAGAGACCGGGATCCAGACCAAATTCGTGACCGCGGATCTGTCCAGTGTCGATGATTGCCGCTCGGTCATCGCCGCACTCGTGGGCGAGTTCGGCCGGATCGACATCCTGGTCAATGCCGCCGCCAAGACCGACCGCGGCACGCTGGTGGACACCTCGCAGGAATTGTTTGATTCGATGTTTGCCATCAATGTCCGCGGGCCATTCTTCCTGATGCAGGAAGCGGTCAAGGCCATGATCAGCAGCAATGTCCAGGGCTCGATCGTCAATATCGGCTCAATGTCCGCCTATTCGGGCCAACCCTTCATCACCGCCTATTGCGCATCGAAAGGGGCGTTGGCGACCTTGACCAGGAATGCGGCCTTTGCCCTGCTTCACAACCGCATCCGGGTCAACCAGCTCAATATCGGCTGGATGAACTCCGAGGGCGAGGATGCAATCCAGCGAAAATACCACGGCGCCGGGGATGACTGGCTGGACAAGGCCGGGGGTGAACAACCTTACGGACGCCTGGTCGAACCGGCCGAGGTGGCAAGGGCGGCGGCATTCCTGGCGTCGGAAGAATCGGGCCTGATGTCGGGCGCGGTGATCAATTTCGACCAGTCGGTATGGGGGTCGTTCGAGACCGGGGCACCGTTGCCGACAGGCCCGATGGCCATCGACTGACCACCGTCATCCGGGCCGGCAATCCGGCCCTTCACGGCCCAACCGCCTCCGGCTGGCGATTTGCGGGTCATCAACCCGCTGGCAGGGCACCCCGCCACCCCCATGGACCATCCGTGACATGGAATACTGGATACCGGTGACCATCGCCGCCGCCTTCTTCCAGAATTTGCGCTTCATGCTGCAGAAGCATCTGAAGGACTCCCGGCTGTCGACCTCGGGGGCGAGCTTCACCCGGTTCCTCTACGGCGCGCCGATCGCGGCGGCGCTGGTTGCCGTCCTGCATCTCGGGCTTGGCTGGCCTTTGCCCCGGGCCGGTCCGGGATTTGCCCTCTACGTCGTCATAGGGGGGATGGCGCAGATCCTGGCAACCAATTGCGTGGTAGCCCTGTTTGCCGAGCGAAACTTTGCCATCGGCATCGGCTTCAAGAAGACCGAGACCATCCAGACCGCCATGCTGTCGCTGCTGATCCTCGGCGAAGCCATCTCGGTGCATGGCCTTGCCGCCATCATGCTCGGCGTTGCCGGTGTGTTGCTGATGTCCAATTCATCGACGCGCAAGGGAGGCGTCGCCGGCGAGGCCGGCCGGCACTGGTTCCTCAACCGGGCGACCGGCTATGGCATCGGCGCCGGTTTCCTGTTCGGCGTATCGGCGGTCTGCTACCGCGGGGCCACCTTGGCGCTCGATGGCAGCAACGCCTTCTTCACCGCCGCGGTGACCCTGGCGCTGGTCACCGCCATCCAGGTCGTCGCCATGCTGTTCTACCTGCATTTTCGCGAGCGCGACCAGATCATCAAGGTTCTGCAATCATGGCGGGTGTCGGGGCTGGTCGGCGTGACCGGCATTCTTGGCAGTCTCGGATGGTTTACCGCCTTCGCCCTGCAGAACGCCGCCTATGTCAAGGCGCTGGGGCAGATCGAACTCCTGTTCACCTTCATCGGCTCGTACCTGGTCTTCGGCGAGCGCAGCACCGCACGGGAAATCCTCGGTATCCTGCTCGTCGTCGCCAGCATCATCCTGCTGGTCCTGCTCTGACCGGCCTGCAGGGGCCTATGGGGCCTCGCTTGCCATGTAGTCGGATTTGGCCAGCCATTCCGGATTGATCTCCACCCCCCACCCCGGCGCATCGCTGATGGAGACCTGGCCATCCGTCACATGGTAGGGGTCGTGGGTGAACAGCCCCTGCTGCCAGGGATAATAGTCTGGCCCTTCGATCGACAGCTCCAGATAGGCACCGGCATTGGGCAGTGCCTTGAGGAAATGCATGGTAAACAGGGTGACCATCGAGAGGTTGGCGGCGTGAGGCGTGACTGGGAGGTTGGCCCGCTCGGCCATGCGGGCCACCCGCAGGGCGCGACCGATGCCGCCGACATAGAGGATGTCCGGCTGCACGATATCGACCGCACGCATGTCGATCATGCGGCGCCAGGTGGCCAGGTCGCAATCCTGTTCACCGCCGGTCACGTCGATGTCGAGCGCCGCGGTCACCGATTTTGTCTGTTCAAGCTCCCAATAGGGGCACGGCTCCTCGAAATGGCAATAGCCGTGATCCTCGAGCTGCCGACCGATCTCGATCGCCCGCTCCGGCGAGTAGCAGGAATTGGCATCGATCAGCAATGCGACACCGTCTCCCAGCTCGCGGCGCATCAGCGGGATGATCTCCTCGGTCCTGCCGGTCCATTCATCGGCGCCTCGCCCGACCTCGGCCCCGGCCCGGACCTTGAAAGCATCAAACCCGTCCCGGTCGCGCAGCCGCATCAGCCGGTCCGCCTCCGCCTGCGGCGTGATGTCCCGCTTCATCGACGAGGCATAGGCGCGAAGCCGGCCGGGCGTCCCGCCGAGAAGTTCGACCACCGGCTTGCTTGCCTGCCGGCCCCGTGCATCCCAGATGGCGGTATCGACCCCGGCCATGGCCCGGCGAAGATAGGAGCCGGGGAATTTGTGCTCCCTCTCGGTGACGAGGTCGAAGAGGTCATCGAGGCCTTCCCCGATATCCTGCCCCAGCATCCACGGTGCCACCTGCCGGTGCAGCACCCGTGCGGTGATGTCGGAATTGTAGGTCGAGACCTGGCCCCACCCCTCGATGCCGCAATCGAAGGTCGCCCTGACGAAACCGACATGCTCATTGGCAAAGCTCTCAAGCTTGACGAGCTTCATTCCTCACCTCCCGGGCCGGATGCCCCTCGCCGGTCATCAATGCCAGCCCATCACCGCCCCCCATGGTCAGGCTTCGGCAAACCGGCACCCCTGCCAATACGGCAGGCGGCGGACGGATGGAAGGCGCCCAGGCCGGTTGCCTGATCAGGCAACCAAGATCGATTGCAGCCATTTGCAGGGCAACCGGAAGCGATGATCGACATCTGGCTGGCGACGCCTGGCCCGCACGGCATGGGCTGACGTCGAGGATTATCCCGGGGAGGTGGCCGAGATGTAGCACGAACTCCTGTTCTTCAAGTTCCTGGCGCCGTTGATCGGCAGGAAACCCGACCGGATACCCCGACATTGCAAACGTGACTCGGTCCGGGAGAGTCCATCATCCTGATTGTCGCTCGATTCCGGCCGTGATTGTCGCCCCAAATTGGTCGGGACATTCCCCCGCTGTCCTGCCTCTGGGCATGACGGACATAAAACGAACCCGAACTGTTGATCGGAGACCTGTGTGCGGCCCAGTCCAAGGCCCAGGAAATCTCTAGTCGTTGAGGCGGCCTCACGACCACGGCAAATTAGGTTGGGGATCTTGATCTGCGGCAGGATCGAGACGTCCGCTTGTCCACCACCGGGAGATTTTCTCACGCTTCTCCGGCGACCACTCGACCACGTCGTCGCGTGGGGCGTGCTTCCTTCCATGCGGTGATGAAGAAACCGGGCATGGCGACGGTCTATTGCGAATTTCCGTTGCAGGTCAGCGGCCGATGCGAGATTCTACGCATTCTAGATCAGTGTGTGAGGCCCAAAAGATTGACCTACAAATTCGGAGAGCCGTTCATTGGAGTTGCGTTAGGCAAACAACCTTTGTTTTCCGGTAGCGACTCCGATTGGGATGATCGTTGGAAGCCCTCGATACCCGAAGCGAACACCGTGCTTTGGCGGTACATGAGCTTCGCAAGATTTTGTTCATTACTGGAACGACGAGAATTGTTTTTCTCCTTGGTCGGAGACATGGAGGACAAATATGAGGGTTTCATCAACCCTCCACTACCACCTGATCGAGGAAACCCTCTGCACCACCCGGAGCAACTGGCCTGTGACCTTCTGAACAAGATCGCGCGCACCGCCTTGATATGTTGCTGGACACGCTCTGACTACGAATCCACCCTGATGTGGAAGACTTATGCCGGCGAAGAAGGAGTGGCCATCCGTACTACTCTTGGGGATTTGCAGAAATCCGTTCTCTCCCTCGGTAAACTGCCAGTTGTATTTGGTCAGGTTGAGTACGTTGACCACGTTCGGCAGGAAGTACCAAGATTCAATTGGGCCCCTCTCTTCCACAAGAGGGTCGAGTACCGCGCTGAGGAAGAAGTTCGCGCGCTCCTGCCGGGTCCTTGTTTGAAACACGGTAATTTGACTCCAGAAGAAATGATGGACATTCGGCTTGACCCGGATGTCGAAAAACAGCGGGGCCGATACATTCCCGTTGATTTGAGTATCTTGGTAACAAGAATTGTGATTTCGCCATACGCCAAACCGTGGTTCACAGAAATCGTGAAGTCCGCGGTTCGGCAGTCATCATTTGACATCGACGTATGCAATTCGTCGATCAATGCCGGGCGAGGACCCTCTGGATTACTTTAGCAAGATCTGGCCCGATTAAATCGTCTGGGGGGGTTCACGGAGCTGAACTTCCCCTCATGAATAGGTCCACCGTTAAGGTGAGTAATCAAAGGACTGGACATACCCCAAAGAATGAGCCCCGTCGTCGCTCACACCCACACATCAACAGTACCGATCCGCCATCCGCCATTGACATTTGCTTCGATTGCTTCATTTATTGCATACAGATATCTTGACTCCATGTGGTCAAGCCTTCCAAGGAGGCCTGCATGAACACGTTGGCTCATCGGCAGCTCCCACCTACCCCTCGGGACGCTGCGATCGCACGAAGCACTCACCGGGCTCTGTCCCCCTATGGCGGGATGGACCGGCCCTTGAAGCTGCGCGTCAGAGACGGCGAAAAGAAACAACCTATCGATCTCCCGGCCGGCGCGGTCGACCTGCTCATGCATGTCCTGGAAGCCATGGCCGCGGGCCAGGGTATGACACTGATTCCGGAAAGCGCCGAACTCACCACGGTTCAGGCGGCCGACCTATTGAACGTCTCCCGCCCATTCCTCATCAAGCTCCTCGACCAGAAGGCCATCCCGCATCGGAAGGTCGGCAAGCACCGCCGGATTCGCATGGAGGATGTCATGGCATACAAGAATGCCATCGACCGGGAACGCGAGCAGGTGCTTGAACATCTCACCGAGGAAGCCCAGGCCCATGACATGGGATATGGCGCCCGGTGACGGGCATTACTGCCCTCCTTGACGCCAACATTCTCTATCCCGCACCGATGCGGGATATTTTTCTGCAATTGGCGGTTGACGATCATTTCCGCGCCAAGTGGACCGCTGACATCCATCGGGAATGGATCAATGCCCTGCTCCGCAACGAACCGCACCGGGATCGAGCAGCCCTGGCGCGCACCCGCGTTCGGATGGATCAGGCGACACGGGATTGCCTGATCACCGGATACGAGACGCTTATCCCTGCACTCGACTTGCCCGACCCCGACGACCGTCATGTTCTCGCCGCCGCGATAGTCGGACGCTGCGACGTGATCGTCACCTGCAACCTGCGAGACTTTCCAGAGGATGCAGTCGCGCCATACCGGATCGACGTCCTCCACCCCGACAACTTTCTGTCCAATCACCTTGACCTGATGCCGGGCCCTTTCTGCGAAGCCGTGCGCAAGATACGGGAGCGATTGGTGGCGCCACCCATCTCAATTCAAGACTATCTCGCCATCCTTGCCGGGCTGGGACTCGTCGCCACCGCCGCTGAATTGGCTCGGTTTTCGGAGCGGATCTAACTGGTCTCCGATCCTCCAAGGCTCCCCAGACCAGCACGGCATCGTGGTCACGATCCCCGTTCTCCCTGGCATTCACCTCTATCGTAAATTGCCGGCAAGACCCTGCAGCCAACCGGCGGGCGGGACTTGGGCGAACTCGTAGAACACGGGCCATGCCCTGGTCCTGAAGCTGGCGGCGAGTTTCGCTCCAGCGGCCGTGATATCCGAAAACGGATGCCAGGCCACACCCCGTGCGAGTTATAGAGTTGACCTTTATAGCTCATATATGATCTAAATTTGAGTTATAGAAAGGAATTCTATCGCTCATGCCGTGGAACTGGCAGATACCAGGCTGGCCGAAATTCCGCTACGACGCGGCGGCAATCGCTCGGCACGAGCAGCGTTTCCTGCTGTCGTCGGGCGCAATCCTGGGCGCAATCCACCATGTCAGCTCGTCCGAGCGCGATCAGTTGCGCATCGATCTGTTGAGCGACGAGGCCGTGAAAACCAGCGCCATCGAAGGCGAGATACTGGACCGGCAGAGCGTGCAATCCTCGCTGCGCCGCCAGTTTGGATTGTCCCCTGGCAGTCATCCGAGCGGGAAGCGGGAACAGGGCGTGGCCGAAATGTTGGTCGATGTCCATTCGACCCATGCCGAGCCGTTGACGCATGACACGCTATTCCGGTGGCATGGCATGCTGCTGTCCCATGACCGGCGCCTGGACAGTATCGGAGCCTACCGGCGACACGCAGGTTCGATGCAGATCGTGTCGGGTCGCCATGATCGGCCGACGGTGCATTTCGAGGCACCGCCTTCGGACCAGGTTCACGACGAGATGGACGCCTATTTGGCGTGGTTCAACAGGACGGCTCCGGGTGCCAGTGACGCACTGCCAGCGTTGACGAGGGCCGGTCTCGGCCACCTCTATTTCGAAAGCATCCATCCCTTTGAAGATGGCAACGGTCGACTGGGCCGGGTCTTGGCCGAAAAGTCGCTTGCGCAGACCAACGGTCAACCGAGCCTGATTGCACTGGCTTTCACGATTGAGCGGAACCGGAATGCCTATTATGATCAGCTGACGCGGTGCCAGGGGACGCTTGATGTGACGCCATGGCTCGAATGGTTTGCCGAGACGGTTTTGAAAGCGCAGCGCGTCACCCGCGAGCGCGTCGGGTTCGTCATCGCCAAGGCACGTTTCCACGACCAGCATCGCCATCGCCTGAATGATCGGCAAGCCAAGGCGATCGCGCGCATGTTCCGGGAAGGACCGGACGGCTTCAAGGGCGGTCTCAGCGCCAAGAACTACTTGTCGATCACCGGCACGTCGCGGGCCACCGCGACCCGGGATCTACAGGATTTGGTCAAGATGGGGGCCATGAGCAGGACCGGAGAGCGGCGTTACGCCCGCTATTGGCTGGAGCTGGAGCCGGCGGTTTGAGTTGAATGGGGCACCAGCGGCGAGGCGGCAATGGGTGTGCGGCGATCCTGCCCGGGAAAGAATTTCGGGGCATCCATTGTGCAAATCCTGCCGCCGGATTGATTGAAGCTTCGGGTGCAACTTCCCGGAGTGGTGAGGCCGCGCCACCACGCATTGCCTGGTCCTGGATGTTGGTGTGTTGGCCTTGGCTGTTGCCTGTCCGGAGCACAAGAAAATGCTTGTGCGGGCGGGGATTTGGCTGTTTACCACGCCCGGTTTTCTTCTTGCCGGGGAGGCTGGGCGATGACGACGGGGAGGTCGGCGGGTTCCGGAGCGGCGAATGGCCGGCATCGCAATGTGTTGCTGGTGGTCATGGACCAGTTGCGGGCCGATTGCCTGCAGTTGGCAGTGGGTGGTCGGATGGTTCTGCCCAACATGGCGAGGTTGGCAGAGGGCGGGGTCACCTTCCGCCGTCACTACTCGGTGGTCAACCCGTGCGGGCCGTCACGGGCCAGCCTGTTGACCGGTCTTTACGCCATGAACCACCGGTCGGTTCGCAACGGGGTGCCGCTGCGGCCGGATTTGCCGACCATTGCCTCCGAAGCGAGGCGGGCCGGCTACGAGCCGTTGCTGTTCGGCTATACCGACACCGCCGCCGACCCTCGCCGCCTGCACCCCAACGACCCCGACCTACTGAGCTATGAAGGGCTCATGCCCGGCTTCATCGAGGTGGTGGAACAGCGCCACACCTCGAGGAGTTTTGCCTGGCGGGCGCATCTGCGGCGGCAAGGATATGCGCTTCCGCATTACAGCCGCTTCTATGCGCCGCAGGATTTTGACAGCGATGCCGGGCCAGGGCCGCGCGATGCGGCCTTCTACCGGGCCGAGGACAGCGATACCGCTTTCCTGACCGATGCCTGCATCGGCGAGTTGGCAGTGCGCAGCGACCTGCCCTGGCTGGCGCTGCTGACCTATATCCGCCCGCACCCGCCGTTCATTGCCCCCGAGCCCTATAACCGGCTCTATGACAATGCCGACCTGCCGCCGCCCCGGCGGCCGCTGTCACTCGAACAGGAATCGCACATGCATTCCTGGCTGGCGGCCGAACTGGGAAGGGGCGCCATCACCTCGATGATCAGCGGCTACAATTGCAGCCTCGACAATGGCTCGGCCGAGGATGTCGCCACGCTGCGGGCGGTGTATTACGGCTTGGCGACCGAAGTTGACCACCATGTCGGGCGGGTGGTCGACTTCCTCAAGGAGAGCGGGTTGCTCGACAGCACCTTGCTGGTCGTCACCGCCGATCACGGCGAAATGCTCGGCGATCACTGGCATTGGGGCAAGACCACCATCCATGACGGCTCGTTCCACGTGCCGCTGATCATCCGGGACCCGGAGCGGCCGGAAGGTCACGGGACGCAGGTCGATGTCCCGACCGAGTCGGTGGATCTGGTGCCGACCATTCTCGACTGGATGGCCTCGGAGGTGCCGATGAGCATGGACGGGGCCTCGCTGTTGCCGCTGCTGGAGGGGCGCTACCCGCCGGATTGGCGCGACTACAGCTATTCCGAGCTGGATTTCGGCGACCCGGAGCGGCCGACCGCCCTGCAAGAGGCAACCGGGCTTGCCCTGCACGAGGCCAATCTTGCCATCCTGCGCGAGCGGCGGTTCAAGCTGGTCCATTTCAATGGCGGCCTGCCACCATTGCTGTTCGACATGGCATCGGATGGCGAATGCCGGAACCTGGCCGACGAGCCTTCCTGTTCAGGGGAGTTGCTGCGGCTGACCCGCAAGCTGCTTGACCATCGCATGCGCCATGCCGATCATGCCCTGTCCGACATGAAGATTACCGCCGGGGGAACGGTCAACTTCCGGGGCTGACCGGTGCCGGTCATGCCGTGCTGGAAATGAAGATCACCGCCCGGGACGTGGTCGGCGGCCGGGCGTGTGCCGGTCATGTCTCGTGTGGCGTGAAGATTGCCGGGGGCGCTGTCAGCGATTTGCGCTGACGGCGCGGGCGACTGCCGAGGGTTCGGCCCCCTGCAATTCCTTCCAGTGATGGCAGGCAACGTTATGCTCATCCTCCACCACTTCGAGAGCCGGCTCCTCGCTGCGGCAGCGGTCGGTGGCAAATGGGCAGCGAGTTTGGAACTTGCATCCCGGCGGCGGGTTGGTCTGCGAGGGAATCTCGCCTTCCAGCTTCTGCGCCCCGCCCCGCTCGTCCGGGTCGAGCGAGGGAATGGCCGACAGGAGCGCCTTGGTATAGGGATGCTTCGGGTTGGCAAACAGCCTTCGTGTCGGGGCGGTCTCGACCAGCCGACCGAAATACATCAGCGCCACATGGTCGCAGATATGCGCCACCACGCTGAGATCGTGGCTGATGAACAGGAAAGTCAGGCCAAGCTCGCCCTGGATCGCCTTGAGCAGGTTGAGAACATCGGCCTGGATCGACACGTCCAGCGCCGCCACGCTCTCATCGGCAACCACGAAGCGCGGATCCGAGACCAGCGCCCTGGCAATGGAAATCCGCTGGCGCTGTCCGCCGGAAAACGCGTGCGGAAACCGCCGCAGATGTTCGAGGTTCAGCCGGCACTTGGCGGCGATGCTACGGACCTTTTCGTCGGTCTCCAGGCGTGACGAGGTCAGTTTCATGACCTCCAGCGGCTCGGCGATGATGTCACGCACGGTCATGCGAGGGCTGAGCGCCGCATACGGGTCCTGGAAGATCAGCTGTGCCCTCGAATGGTAATCCCGCTTTTCCTGCCGGCTGATGGTGCCGAGATCGTAATGCACCTCGCCATCATCGTAGGTGACCGTGCCCTCGGTGATCGGGTTGGCCAGCAGCATGGCCCGGCCCAGCGTGGTCTTGCCAGATCCGGACTCGCCGACGAGGCCGAAGAAACTGCCCTTGTCAATGTCGAGGCTGACATTCTCCACCGCATGCACGAAGGACTTCTCCGCCAGCAATCCGCCGCCGAGCGGAAAGCGGACCGACAGGTTGCGGGCCGATATCAGGATATCGCGGGTCATGCGGCGCTCCGTCCGGCTTCGACAAGATGGCAAGCGGCCCGGTGGTCGGCGCCGGCCTCGCTGAATGCCGGCACCTCCCGCCGGCAGATGTCGCCAATGAGGGCCGGGCATCGGGTCTGGAACACGCAGCCGGAAGGGCGTTCAAGCGGTGACGGGATATCGCCGGGAACCGGGGTCAGTGGCGCATCGAGATCGGACAGCTTGGGCAGGGCGGCCAGCAAGCCCCTGGTATAGGGGTGGACCGGGTTGCGGATCACTTCCCGCACCGGGCCCTGCTCGACCAGCCGGCCCAGATACATGACCGCGACCTGGTCGGCAGTCTGGGCAATGACCCCCAGATCATGGGTGATGAAGATGATGCCCATGCCGAATTCATGCACGAGGTCCTTCATCAGATCGATCACCTGCGCCTGGATGGTCACGTCGAGAGCCGTGGTCGGCTCATCGGCGATCAGCAGCTTCGGTTTGGTCGACAACGCCATGGCAATCATCGCCCGCTGGCGCATTCCGCCCGACAATTCGAAGGCGTATTGCCGGAACCGTTTGCCGGCATCGCTGATCCCCACCCGCTCGAGCATCTCGATCGACAGCTCCTGGCATTCCGATCTGGACATGTCGGTGTGGATCATAAGCTGCTCGACCATCTGGTCGCCGATGGTGATGGCCGGGGCAAAGCTGGCCATCGGTTCCTGGAAGATCATCGAGATCGAGCCGCCGCGCACGATCTGCAATTCCCTGCTCGATTTCAGCGACATGATGTCGACCGGACCGGACTCGAGATGCAGCAGGATCCTGGTGTCCTCGCTGTAGACGGCATTGCCGGCATTGAGTTGCATCAGCGACTTGGCGGTGACCGATTTCCCGGAGCCACTCTCGCCAACGAGGCCGAGGATGTTGCCGCGCTGGAGGCTGACCGAAAAATCCTCGACCGCGGTCACCCGCCCCTCATCGGTGTCGAATTGCAGCGTCAGGTTCTCGATCTCGATCAGCGGGGTCATTTCTGCAGGTCCGCATAGGGGTCAGCGGCATCACGCAAACCGTCGCCGACAAACACGAATGCCAGTACCAGGGTGATGAAGAACAACACCGGGATGAAATACCACTGGTAGTTCAACAGCACATCGGCATTGGTGACGTTCTGCAGCATCACCCCGAGCGAGTTGACCGGATCCTTCAGCCCCAGCCCGATAAAGCTGAGCGCCGTCTCCGACAGCACCATGTAGGGGAAGGAGATTACCAAATCGACAATAATGTAGCTGGTGAAGCTCGGCAGCAGGTGCCGACGGATGATGTGGCTGGACGAGGCGCCGCACAGCTGCGCCGCCAGCACGTATTCCTGGTTCCGCTCCGACAATAGGTGCGTTCGTACCCGGCGGGCGAGGGTTGGCCAGCCAATGAACCCGAGAATGATCGATATGAAGAAGAACCGGGTCTCGGCACTCCACTCATCCGGAACGAAAGCAGCCAGTGCCATGAATAGCGGTATCGCCGGCACCGTCCGGATGGCATCGGTGAACATCTGCGCCGAGGAATCGATGAAACCGCCATAATAACCCGACACGCCGCCGATGATCAGCGCCAGCACGAAGGCAATGAACACGCCGATGGTGCCGACCGCCAGCGAGGTATTGATGGCATGCAGGGTCCTGGAAAAGATGTCCTTGCCGGCCGAGTCGGTGCCGAAGATGTGGATCATGCCCCCGGAGACCCCGAACAGGTGCCGGTCGAACTTGAGAAACGGGATGCGGAACAGCTTGTATTCGGAACCCTTCGGCAGGAAGGTCACGTAGCGGCGCTTGTCGCGGTTGACCTCTGTCACCCAGCGGAAATTGGTCTTGATCGACCGGGTCCGCTCATAGGTGTAGATGAAGGGACGCCACGAGCAGCCATTCTCGTCGCAGAATTTCGGTATCTGCGGCGCACCGTTCATGTATTCCTTGTCCCGCCCGGCGATGGTCGGGTTGTACGGCGACAGGAACGGGGCAAAGAGCCCGCACAGTATGAGGAACAGGAGGACATAGGCGGCGATCATGGCCGAGCGGATCTTCTTGAACCGGGCCCAGACCAGCTGCCCCTGCGAAGCGGTGAAATAGGCTTCCTTCAGCTTCTGGTCGACATTCGGGTCGGTGCCGGTTTCCGGATGCGAGGTGTCAGTCATCTCTCACTTCCCCAGGATGCTTCGCCGGACCCGCGGGTCGATCAGTGCCAGCAGGACATCGGTCAGGAAATTCAGCGTGACGATGCTCGCGGTCAGCAGAAAGATGATGGCGCCGGCCAATTGCTGGTCGTTCGACCTGGCCAGCGCCTCGATCAGCAGCGCCCCGGCTTCGGTCAGGGTCATGATCAGGGCCACGATCGGCAATTCATTGAAGATCCGGTTGAGGTCGAAGCCCAGCGAATTGATGATTGGCCCCAGCGCGTGGCGGGCCGGGTATCTCATGATCAACCGCCGTCCGGTCACGCCGCGGGCTGCCGCCGCCGTCACGTAGAGTTTGCCAATTTCATCGGACATCAACGCCCGGACCGTCTGGATGGCAAAAGCCGTTGCCGACCAGCCCAGAACGAAGACCGGCAGCCAGGCATGGCTGAGGAAGTCGATGACCCGGTCATACGACCACGCCGCATCCCGGTACTCCTTCGAGAACAGGCCGGTCAGGCTCTCTCCGAATTGGATGGTGAAGAACAGCATGATCAACAGCGCCAGCAGGAAGTTCGGCAACGCCAGGCCGAGATAGCTGACCAAGCGAAGGGTGTTGTTCAGCAGCGGGCTGTTGGCGGTGACCGAGATGATCCCCACCGGCACCGCCACCATGTAGGCGAGGATCAGCGAGGTGATGCAAATTCCGAGCGAGATCAGGAACTTGTCGCCCAGGAGGCTGTTGATGTTGACCCGCAGGATGCAACTGTCGCCGAATTCTCCCCGGAAGGCATCGGCAACCCAGCTGGTCCAGCGGACGATGAAGGGCCGATCAAGGCCCAGCCTCTGCCGTTCGGCGTCGATATCGGCGGTGGTGATCTGCATGCCCTGGGTGTTCTTGAACGCCAGGTACCGCTCGGCGCAGTCGCCGGGCACCAGTTCCATCAGGCTGAAGACGATCAGCGATACCAGCAACAACGTGATGAATGCCATGATTGCCCGAATTAGCGCAAACTTGGCAAATTGCAGCATCATCCCCCTCCGGATCAGCCCGCCACCAGGCGGCTACCGATCAGCAACAAACTGGTGGGCGGATCACGCCGCCCACCAGGACTCTAGACGATTCCCGATTACTCGTCCAAGAACCACTGCGTGGCCCGGTACGGGTAGGTCCGGTAGAACTCGTAGGAATGGGTCTTGAATTCCACGAAATTCTTCAGCGCATTGCGGTGATAGACCGGGCTTGGACCCTGCACCGTTCCGATGAACAGCAGGTTTTCGGTCATGTTCTTCACCAGGCGCTGGCCAAGCATCTCGAACTCGGCAGAACCTGCCTCGGCTGACTGGAACGCATTGATGTCGTCGATCAGCTGCTTGACATAGTCGGGTGGCTCAACGCCGGCCGTTCCGCCGGAATCAACCCACTCGGCCCAGAGCATTCCGGTCCTGATGCCGAAATAGTTCTCGAAGGGCGGGACCCAGAGTTCGTTGTTGCCGAGCACGATCGCCAGCGGCTGGCTCTTGCGCCACAGCATGACGTCAAGCTGGTTGGCAGATTGTGCCGAGCGATACTCGTCCGGAGTCACCTCCTTGACGGTGGTCTGCACGCCGACATCGGCCCAGTACTGACCGACAAGTTCCACGACCTGTCCGGCAATCCCCTGGGTGGCAAATTGCAGGTTCAGCGTGACCTTCTCGCCATTGGGAAGCTCGCGGAACCCGTCGCCATCGGTGTCGACCATGCCGAGATCGTCAAGCAGCGAATTGGCAAGGTCGGGGTCGTGATCGGTGTAGTAGGTCTCCCAGCTTTCATCGATGAAGCTCGGCCTGGGTGAAAACCCGATATACTGCCGGGGCGCACCGAGTCCGAAGAACACCACCTCGTTCAACTCATCCCGATTGATGGCAACCGACATGGCCTGCCGGAACCGGAGGTCGCCGAAGGCCTCGCGCTTGCCGAGATCCTCCGAGGTGACATTGAATGCCAGGGTTGGAACGGTGATTTCCGGCCTGAGGTCGATCGTGTAGTCACCGGCTTCCTGGTTCTCGAGCAGCATCGGCGCCGAGGGAAGTTGCAGCGACTGCGACTTGTAGTCCGCCTCGGCCGTGACCAGCTTCAGGATACGGACCTCGTTGTCGTTGATATACACCTCATCCTGCTCGCTGATATAGGGAAGCTGATTTCCCTGGGTATCGACGATGTGGAAATACGGGTTGGCGACCAGGTGCCGTCCTTCCGTGGTGTCGGTGATGTAGATGTGCGATTCCAGCGTCGGAATGACATCTGCCGGCAGGTTGCCAACCAGTTCGGGACTGTTCAGCAGCGGCGAAGGCGTGTCTGTCCAGTCGGAATTGCCGAAATAGGCGGCAATGACTGCCAGCCCGTTCTCGAAGCCGGCCTCCTGGGCGAGCTTGTCGGCATCCGGGTTGATGTCCGGATGGAACTGGCCAAGGAAATGCTTCGGCTGGAAGCCCTGGGCAAACGAGGTCGCGAAGTGCGCCAGCAGACCCGGCTTCGGCGCCGGCAGGTGGAACCTGACGGTCTGCGGATCGATGACTTCGACGTCCATTCTCTTGCCGGCGACAAGGACATAATCCTTGGGCTTCGGTATGACCTTCGAGTCGAGCGACAAATTGTCATACCAGAATTTCACGTCATCGGCGGTGAAGGGCGCGCCATCCGACCATTTGTGTCCCTTGCGCAGGAAGAAGGTCAGCTGCGTGAAATCATCATTCCATTCCCAGCCCTTGGCCACGTTTGGGACAATGGTCTGGAGGTCGTCAAGGTAGCGCACCAAATTGACGTGACGAACCGACAGGAAATCCGATGTCCCGGCCTCGGTCGCGTTCGAGAGAACGTCAAGCGTGCCGCCATATGTTCCGACGGCATGATAGGGTGCATAGACCAGCGGCTCTTCCGGAATCCGGTCTTCGAGCGGCGGCAGTTCCGGGTTGCCCCTGATCCTTGCATTCAGGGCGGCAATGTCCGGATTGGTCGAAAACGACATCTTGCAACCGGCAAGAGATTCGAATTCGGCAAGTTCATATTGTTGCGGGAACGCTCCGGCCGGAACGCCCATGGCATCATCGACAGTCACGGCCGGGCAGTCTGCCAGGGCCATGCCGGCCGAAGACACTGCAACCGCAACGGTCAGGCACAATCGTTTTATCATCTCAACTCCTTTCCTCGCCGGCTCAATCAGTAGAACCGGACGAAATGGTGGTAAATTCGGGTCTCCCCGAACGCTGAATTGCCGTCAAACATGCCGACAAGTCAAGTCTACGGGAAGATTTGTGTTCAAAACCTGGACAGCCGACCCCCTCCGACCGGCCCCCGCAAGGCCGGAACCGGCAACGATTTCACGATGCGGCATCATCGCCAGCACCGCTGCCGAACTCAGGAGCGAGGGAATTCCAAACCCGAACCTCCGGCAGCGCTTGCCTGACTGGCGACGGCAACGCCGCTGCCCCGCATGGCCGGAGCCCGCTGGGCGGCCCTCTTGCCATTCCCGCAACTGTGGCGGGTCACAGGCTGATCTCGCGATCCCTTGCCGTTACCGGCCATCGCTCACGGGCCCTGCCGTCTCTGACCACCCAGGCATAGGCGTGCAGGGCCACTGTCGGACAGACATGCCCGGGAATCGCCAGGAGGGCGTCGCCAGGCCGAAGGCTCGCCGCCCTTGCCGTCTCGATTACCAGATGTTCCTCGTTCTGCAGGACCGTCCTGGCGTCGGGGATGCCTGGAAACCGCAACCGCCGGCCAGCCGGCGGGTCGGCGGCGCAAGCCTTGTGGCCGAGATCGAAGGTGACCCGGTTCGGTGACGGCCTGCTGACAACCCGGGTCAGGACCAGTGCCGCCGGCACGAATTGCAGATCGGGAAACTGCCGCTGGTAGCCATCATCGTGCAGGACCGAGGTGCCGGGGCTCAATTCCAGACCCGGGTCGTCCTTGCCGGCAAGGATGGCAAAGGTGCCGGTGCCACCGGCAATGACCGCCGGCACGGTGAGCGAGGAGGCCTCGAGATCATTCCGGAACGCCTGCACCACCTTCCAGCATTCATCGACGGCGACCTTCCGCTCCTCGAGCCCGGTCTGGTGAATCTGGCCATCATAGACATGCAGACCCGCAGCCCGGAGATTGCCGGCCCGCTCGATCTCCTCGTAGAGAGCACGGGCATCGGGGCCTGGCACCAAGCCGCTTCTGCCGAGCCCGGTGTCGATGTCCAGGAACACGTCGATCCCAATTCCTGCCGCTGCCATCGCCGCATCGAGCGCCCGAACCGGCTCCGGATGATCAGCGGCAACGGCAAGCCGCACCTGCGGATAGCGCTGCCGGAAGCGCACCGCCCGCCCGATATTGGGCCCGACCGGGTTATAGGCAAGAAACACGTCCCTGGCACCGCCGACCGCCAGCATCTCCGCCTCGGCGAAGGTCGCGCATTTGTGCCTGACGATGCCCATACCAACCTGCATCCGGACAATGTCGAGCATTTTGTGGGTCTTGCAATGCGGCCGCAATCGCCGGGCCTCGCCCGCAAGGGCCAGCATGTAGGCGATGTTCTGGCTCAGGATCTCCTCGAAGACCACCAATCCCGGCGAGAGAATGTCATCCAGGTTGTCGATTGTGTAGAGCGGATCCATGGTGACTTTCAGTGACCTCCGGTCCGTTTGAATTCATGCGCCGTGCGCCGGTCCGGCCATGGTCTGGCTGCAATCCGGTCTGACCGCCCCGTTGCATTGCGACAGCACATGCATTCCCGCTGCCGAACCCGGCATCGCCTGTCGCCATGGTCGTGACGGGATTGCCCGATCATTCCTCCGGCCCGTGGCAATTGCGTATCCGCTCCATGGCGATCGCGACATAGTCGGCGGAGGTGTCATAGCCGACGAAGTTCCGACCCGACCCGACCGCCGCGACCGCCGCCGAGCCCGAACCCATGAACGGGTCCAGAACCAGGTCATCGGAGAATGTATAGAGTTCGATCAGTCGCCTCGGCAACTCGACCGGAAACGGTGCCGGATGCTTCACGCGCCTCGCCGATTCAGCCGCAAACGTCCAGATGCTCTTGGTGCATTCCAGGAAGTCATCCCTGGTGATGGTGGCATCCCCGTTCCGTGACGGGCGTTTGAACCTCCCTTTGGAAAACACCAGGATGTATTCATGGATGTCGCGGAGCACCGGGTTTGACGGGCTTCGCCAGCTTCCCCACGCACAGGATGGCCCGGAACTAGCCGACTTGTCCCAGATGATTTCGCCTCGCATCAGAAACCCGATATCGGCCATCTGGCCGGTGATCATCGAGTTCAGCGGGATATAGGGCTTGCGGCCAAGATTGGCGATGTTGATGCAGGCTCGCCCGCCTGGCGCCAGCACCCTGAACACTTCCTCCCATACCGACCGGAGCAACTCCAGATACTCGTCCTGGCTCAGATCATCGTCATAATCCTTGCCGACATTGTACGGCGGGGAGGTGACCATGAGATGTACGCTGTTGGACGCCAACTCATGCATGTCGGCGCTGGAGTGATTGTGAATGACATTGATGTTCTCGGAGCTGTTTTTCGCCTCCTCCCCGTCCATTTCGGGCTCCGCCCCGGCGGCATAGATCTTGCGGTTGTAGAAACCGCTCGAATCATGCCCGGTCCGAGAGGAGGTGCCAAAACTCTGCATCTTGGTCTTGCTCATTGATTCGCCTGCCTCGTCGCTGGCCTGTCTTGCCGGCAACCGGGACGTCGCCCCCGGTGGACGGAAATGATCCGGGCACGGGTCATCCGGCCGTTGTCGAACCGTATCATTCCACGCCGGATTGCCAAGCCATCCGGCACAATGGCCGTCCGACCCTCCGGTCTTGCCGACAGCCCGGCCCGAACGGGACATGCCGGCAGTTCAGCAGGATGGGCCACGGCGCCAACCCGCCTGCATCCACCGGCCTCACAAATGCTGCCTGGAAGGGTGTCGTGAAACCGGCTGGCCGATGCGCAGCGCGTGGAGCCGGCGTGCATTCGAGGCTGAGCCCGCGGCGTCGAATGTGCCACTATATGCATATATGAACGAAAACCGGTTAAAACTCATCACATTTTCCCCGATCATGCGTTGCTTTTATCGGAAATTGCGTGCAAAAGCGTGGCATGGTCGAGAAGAACGCTCAAAACGACGACACGACCCACCGGGCAGTTGAAATCCTTGAACTCCTGCACAGGCTGGGTGGGTCGGCCCGGACCACGGACTTGGCCGACGCGCTGGGCGTGTCCCGGGAGACTGTCCGCAGGACCGTCAAGAAGCTGTCGAAAAGGAAGATCGTGGCCCGGGTCCATGGCGGGGTGTTCCTGACCGGCGATGTCGCGGTACCGGGCTTCTTCCGGCGAATTGGCGAACAGCCGCGCGAGAAGAAGCGGATCGCCAGGGCGGCGGCATCGCTGGTCGGCGATGGCAGTTCGCTGTTCCTGGATGTCGGCTCGACGGCGAATTTCGTCGCCGATGCGCTGACCGACCGGTCGGGGCTGCATGTCGTGACCAACTCGGTCAATGTCGCCAAGTCGCTGATGCAGCACAATGGCAACCGCGTTCATTTTGCCGGCGGCGAGTTGCAGATGGACAAGTGCGGGACCTTCGGGCGCGAGACGCTGGACTTCATCGACCGGTTCTATTTCGACATTGCCATTCTTGGTGCCGATGCCTTCGATATCGAGCATGGGTTCCTGCTACGGGATCCCGACGAGGCTGAAATCGCCAACAGGGTTGTCCGCAGGACCCGAAAGACCATGTTCGTCGTTGACCAGACGAAGTTTTCCCAGACCGCACCGATGATTACCGGTGGCCCGGGAAGCATCGATGTCCTGGTTACCGACTCTCCCCTGCCTCCGGTCATTTCCGACGCGCTGGCGCGCTGGGGGACGGAGGTAATCGTGGCGCCAGACGGCAGGCCCGTCGATCAGGTGGACAGCAAGGCATTGCTCGCCGAGGCCTGAGGCCTCAACAGCCCGGCTCTGCAGACATGGCAACGATCGTCTTCACAATCAACCTGGCTGGTGCGGTCATGCTGCTGCTGTTCGGGGTGCATGTCGTCCGCAGCGGGATCGAGCGCCTGGCCGGGTCGTCATTTCAGCGTCTTGCCCACCGGAACCGCAAGAATCTTGTCCTGGCTGCCGGCATCGGCACCCTGCTGGCGATCGCGTTGCAGAGCTCCACGGCGGCGGCCCTGCTGACGGCGGCGTTCATGCATGCAGGCTATATCGGGTTGGCCAGCGGCGTTGCCATGGTCCTTGGCGCCGATTTCGGCTCGGCACTCGTCGTCCAGGTGTTGTCATTCCAGCTTGACTGGCTCATCCCCGTACTTCTGGTCATTGGCGGCTGGTGCTATCTCGGAGACAACTCTCCTCGCCGAAGACATGCCGGATGGGTCATCGTCGGCATCGCGCTGATTCTCATTTCCCTTCGACTGATCGGCGAGGCAGCAGAACCGGTTCGCCAGGCAAGCTTCATGCCGGCGCTCGCCTCCTACCTGGAGGCCGATTTCGTCACCGCCTTCCTCGCCGGTGCGGTCATTGCCTTCGTCATGCATTCGAGCGTCGGGGCCATCCTCCTCTTCGTCACTTTCGTCAATGTCGGGGTGCTACCGGTTACGGCCGGCATCTCGCTGGTCCTGGGGGCAAATATCGGCGGTGCGCTGATTGCCGTCTGGCTGTCTCGCCGGATGGAGGCGCCGGTGCGGCGGATACCGTTCTGCAACCTGATCCTGAGAGGCACGGCGGCAATCGCCGCGCTTCCGGCAGTCCACCTGCTGCCGGCGCTGTCTTTTCTCGAATCGGGCGAATCCGGACAGGCTCTTGTCCATGTCCATCTTCTCTTCAACGCTGCGCTGGTGGTCATTTTCCTTCCTTTTGTCGGATTCATGGAAGGATCAATGTTGAGGGCGCTGGCGCGGATGCTTCCCGAAGAGACCGGATACCGGAACTACTCGGCCCTGCAGAGCGGACGCGGGCTCGAGGATGAGTTGTCCGACTCGCCCAAGACGGCATTACGGACACTGACCCGGGAGGTTCTCCATTTGGGGCACCAGGTGGAGATCATCCTGAGCCCGGCGATGGACATCTACCAGGGCCTCGATGCCGAGCAGGTTGACGGGTTGCGCAGGCTGGACCGGGAAATTGGTGATGCCCTCGTCGATATCCGCCGGTTTGCCGCATCATTGCAAAGATCATGCTCGAAGAAGGAGGACATTCGCCGGGCGCGCGAACTGGCCGACCTGTCATTCAACTTCCGGTCCACGAGCGACATCGTCGTCAACAGGATGCTGGAGCTGGCCGAACACAAGGACCGCCTCAAGGTGGAGTTTTCCAACAAGGGCTGGGACGAGCTTGTCGATATCCATGCAAGGGTGCTGGCAAACCTGTCGCTGACCCTGGACATTCTGCTATCGGACGATGTCGAATGTGCACGGCAACTGGTGATCGAAAAGGCATCGCTGAATGCACGGGAACGGAAGAGCCGCAAGCGGCATCAGAAGCGACTGCGAGACGGCGAGGAAGTCAGCTTTGAAAGCAGCGACATTCATCTCGACACGCTCAGCGCCCTCAAAGACATGAACTCGCGGATTTCGGCCTTCGCCTACTCGGTGCTCGACCGCAATGGCATGCTGCTCGAATCAAGGCTGATCGACCAACTCGACGACGGTCAACCGGCCTGATCCCCCCTGCGGCGCACGACCAGCACCCACACTGATCAACCCCGGTGGTCCGCCGGATTTCGAGGTCAAGACACCCTACATCCCTTCATTTTTTCGACTGCATACAGGCGTTTGCGATGCCCGGAATATTCGAATGTCCGTAACCGCTGAATTCAACGCAATGGACGCCGCTCAACAGCCCTCGGTCCACTCTCGTCCTGGATGTCGCTGGGCAGGTTGGGCCGACAATCATCCGCTGTCGAAGCCGAACCCCATCTGCCGGGCGGATTTTCGGAACGACTGCTCCGACGCGGCTTTGACAATGATCCTGTTTTCGCCGGCGGGCGAGGCGAATTTCGCGATCTTCCTGTCGGACAGGAGCTTCCTGGCCGTGTCCTCGCTGTCACATTCAAACAGGATTCCGGTTCCGGCAGGTCGGATCGCCCTTGCATTTGACTCGATACCCACCAGGAATCCCTCGACCCGCTCCGGTAGCGGTTGCTCATCCCGGGCGGACAGGAATTCCCTGAGGGAATCGGTGTCCATGCCCGTCTCGGCCGACACCAGGGTCTTTTCCGTGCTGAGGCGCCAAACGGAATTCGGTTCTTCCTCGTCCGCAAAGCAGCGTAGAAGAGCCCGTTCTTCATGATCCAGGCGGCCGCTCCGCACGACGATCCGCAGATCCGGATAAACCGAAAGGGGTGTCGATGTCTCGGGGATTTCGGGCTTGTATTCGTCTGTGAGGCCAAGACAGTAGGCGCCAAGCGAGGTCAGGCGAAAATATCTCAGCCCGTCATAACGACTCAGGAAGCTGCCTTCGAAGTTTCCCGTTGATTCCCAGGGCTTCGGTCGCGCGTGCTCCGGCGGGACAAATGCGACATCGATCATCCCCAGTGTCGCAGCATACTCGAACAGCACGCATAGCAGGTACCTGTCCTGCAATACGCTCCAGCTCAGGCTGAATTCGTACTCCAGTGCCCCGTATTGCGCGTTGTTGACGTAGAGCGTCCACGGTGCTCTCGACACCTCGAAGCGAAGATCCGTGGCAACCATGAACCTGGTAAGGTCATCAATGGCGACAACCCCCCGGGCAGGGCATTGAACAAGCGCATCCCGGATGGCCTGGCGGCGCGGCTCGGTCGCGGTCATGGCTGCCTTTCCCCGCCCGCGTGTCTGCCCCTTGATCGACTCTATTCTCGAGAACTCGTCAATGATCCTGGATGAAAGCCAGCGTTTCCAGATCTGCTTGAGCGTCTCGTGCGGTGGCGTCGACAATGCCTTGCGTCCGGCCGGTGTGAGCTTGAGCCGGGATCCATCCTGCCGTGCGAGCCGCCCGGCCTGGACCAGAATCGGCCAGGCGAAGGCCTGGATCGGACCGGTTTCGGCTTCCCATTTGGTCGACACGTAGAAATCACCGCCATCGAGCACCCCCGCAATCCGTCTCATGGTCGCCGCCGATGGGCGTTGCGTTGAGGCGCTGACCGAAATCCTGCCTTCATCGATCAGGGTCAGCACGGCAAGCAGGTTCGCCCTTGCCGCCGCCTCCATGTTGCATCGCTCGATCGGCGCGGCAGGATTGGTGACCACCTTTACGACTTTGCCCGAGGCGTAATCATAGCCGTAGGATTCCAGCTTCACGGTCGAAGGAATTTCGGTCGCAAATGGCAGTTCTGTCGGTTTTGGCGCCGGAACGAAGCCTTGCAGCAACCGCTGGAGATCACCGGGGACCCATGCCTGCCGTCCGTATCGTTCACCCATATGCAGGAACAGTTCGAGCCTGGTCGCCGGTCTTCGGCTACTGTTCCACGGTTCGGTGTTCTTGCGGAACGGCGCTTTGCCGTGTTTGGCGACAAATTTCCCGACATCAAGATATCCCAGTGGATCGTGAACGGCTTCCTGCACGACCAGTTTCTCGTGTTTTGAAAGACTCCCCCATACGCCCTGCAGGTTGTCCAGAAAGATGTCGGCGATTGCATCGACGATCTCGCCCTTGCGGGTGGGCCTCGATCCTCCCCTGGCTACGAGCACATCGTAGATGGCTTTCAACATGTCGACATTATTCATCTCAAGCGCGTCAAGCAGTGTCTCCGGTTGCACGTCAAACTCCCATCAGGTTTCCTCGCTGCCGGAACCATCGGGCGGCACACCCGAAGGTGGCCAACAAACATGATCCCGGAAGGGCATCGATACGCCACGAAATACCGTCACGGTCTACGGATGTCAGGAGTTTTCGGGGGACCCGGAATATTCAGTGCCGGTATCCGTTTGATTCCCGATCGACGGATCATTCCCTGGAATTGGTATCGGCAGGGTCTCCCCGGCCTTGCCCGCCACGGGGGCGGCGCTGGCAGCGGCTGGAACAGGAGGCCCCGGTCAAGCCACGACGACATCCGGGATTTGCTCTCAGTCCTTGCCCTGTTCGACCTTGGTGATGACTTCGGCGAGGATGTCCAGCGCTGCTTCCAGCTGGTCTTGCCTGATGGTCAATGGCGGTGACAGCGTCAGCACCGAACCCATCGAGATCTTGAAGCTCAGCCCGCGGTCGAGGCAGCCATAGAGGATCTTCTCGGCGAGGCTGGTGGCGGGGACACGCGACTGGCAATCCTCGACGATGTCGACGCCCAGCAGCAACCCGCGGCCGCGAATGTCGCCGATAATGCTGCTGGCGGCGGCCAGCTGCGCCAGCCGGTCCATGGCCAGCTCGCCCAATCTGGCCGCCCTTTCGACCAGGCGCTCCTCCTCGATGATGTCGATGGTGGTGAGGGCGGCCATGGCGGTGACCGGGTTCTTCTCATGGGTATAGTGCCCGATGGCATAATCGCCGCAGACATCAAGCTCGCACCGGGCGATGACCGCCGAGATCGGCAGGATGCCGCCGCCCAGCGCCTTGCCGAGTACGACGATATCCGGCACCACATCCTCGTGCTCAAAGGCAAAGAACCGGCCGGTTTTGCCCAGGCCGGCGGGAATTTCATCAAAGATCAGCAATGCGCCGAACTCGGTGCAGGCCTCACGGACTCGCTTCCAGAACCCTTCGGGTGCGACATAGGGGATGGCGCGCATCGGCTCGGCGATGACCGCGGCCACGTCGCCCTCCCGCTCCAGCACGTAACGCAGCATGTCGGCGCAGGCCAGGCCACAGGATTCGGGCCCGGCATGGCCGTAGGGGCAGCGATAGCAGGCGAAGGGGGCGACATGTTCGGCGCCGGGCAGCAAGGGTCCAGCGATTCCGGAGCGGAAGGTTGCTTCGCCGCCGACCGACGAGGCGCCAAAGCCGGCACCGTGAAAGGAATCCCAGAAGGAGACGGTCTTGAACCGCCCGGTGGCGGCGCGGGCGATCCTGATGGCGATCTCGATGGCGTCCGAACCGCCGGTGGCAAACAGGCATTTGCCGAGCGGGTCCGGCGCCAGCCCAGCCAGCCTTTCGGCCAACTGCACCGCCGGTTCGTTGGTATATCGCCGGGGCGAGAATGGCAGGGTTGTCAGCTGGTCGGCAATCGCCTGCACCAGCCTCGGATGGCCGTAGCCAATATGGTGGACGGAATTGCCGTGGAAATCCATGACGCGGCGGCCATCGGAATCATGGAGCCAGATTCCCTCCGCCTGCACCACCGTCCCGGCACAGGGTGTCGACAGGCTCTGATGCATGAATACCGCCGCATCTCGCTCGAGAAGCTCGCGGGAGCCCTGCCCGCCCGAGGCCTGCTGCCATGCGTGGCGGGCAGCGGATGTGTTGGATTCGCCCTCCGGATGGCTCACTGTCGTCTGCCAGGTCAGCCCCAGGGGAGCGAGAACGTCTTGACGTTGGTGTAGCTCTTCATCGCCTCGATGACGCCCTCCTTGTAGCCGAGCCCGCTATCCTTGATCCCGCCAAAGGGCGACATCTCGATCCGGAAGCCTGGCACCTCCCAGATATTGACCGTGCCGACATCGAGCTGACTAATGTAGGTCTGCATGCGGTCGAAGCGGTTGGTGCACACGCCCGCCGACAATCCGAACGCGGTGGAGTTCGAAATCGCGATCACCTGCTCGTCATCATCCGGAACCCTGATCACCGGAATCACCGGCCCGAAGGTCTCTTCCATGACCAGCTCCTGGTCGGCCGGCACCCGGTCGACCACGATCGGCGGCAGCACAGCCCCCTGCCGGCCGGGATCATGAAGGATGTCGGCGCCATTCTCCGCCGCCTTGTACACGCGCTGCTCGAACAGCCTGGCGGCCTGCTCGTTGACCACGGTGCCGAGATCGGTGTCCGGGTCCATCGGATCGCCGAACCGGATCGCCCTGGCCCTCTCGAGCAGCAATGGCACGAGGCGGTCGGCCACCCGCTGCTGGCACAGTATGCGCTTGACCGCGGTGCAGCGTTGCCCGGAATTCCTGGTGGCGCCGGCCACCGCCAGATCGGCCGCCCTGGCCAGATCCCCGTCATCAAGGTCATCGCAGATGATCAGCGGATCATTGCCGCCCAGCTCCAGCACCGTGCGCCGGTATCCGGCCATGCCGGCGATCAGTTTCCCGACCCTGACCCCGCCGGTAAAGGTGATCAGGTCGACATTCGAATTGGTGACCATCTCCGGTCCGATCTCGTCAGGCCAGCCGGTGACCACCGAGAACATCTCCGGCGGCAGGCCTGCCTCGTAGAGAATATCCGCCAGCACCAACGCCGTGAGCGGCGTCAGCTCCGTCTGCTTGCAGACCAGGCAATTGTTGGTGGCAATGGCCGGCGCCACCTTGTGCGCCACCATGTTCAGGGGATGGTTGAACGGGGTGATTGCCGAGATGCACCGCAGCCCCTGCCGCAGGGTAAAGATCTTGCGGGCCTTTCCCTGCGGCGTCAGGTCACAGGAAAAAATCTCGCCATCATCCATGATGCAGAGCTGGCCGGCGAGGTTGAACACGTCGCAGGCCCGCCCGACCTCGTAGCGCGAGTCCGCTCTCGAGATGCCCAGCTCCAGGGTGAGCAGTTCGGACAGCGAGTCCTGCCTGGCCAGCAGCAATTCGGCGGTGCGGAACAGGATCTGCTGGCGCTCGTAACGGGTCAGCCGCGGCTGGTAGGCGGCGGCAATGTCGAAGGCCTGGCGGGCATGTTCGGCCCGACCTTGCGGCACGGTGCCGATGATCTCGTCGGTAAAGGGGTAATGGACCGGGATGGTCGCATCGGTGGCCACCTTCCGGCCGGCAATGCGCATCTCCTCGGCGCGAATCATCCTCATGCCATCCATGTCAATTCTCCAGACTGGCCGCCCGGGCCGCCACGTGGAAGGCATCGAAATTCCGTAACCGATACCCGGAATCGAGCTCCACCCGCCGGTTGGCCACGAATGGCACAACCTGTTCCGACAATCCACCATGCGAGCGCAGCGGCGCATCAAGTGACGCCAGATCGTGGCTCCGGCGTGATTTTCCCAGTACCGTTCCGCTGGCCGACAACAGCACGATGTCGCCGATCCGGTCTCTTGGCAACTCGAACCGCGATGCAGCCTCGTCGCCGGTCAGGACAAGCTCGACCCCGCCCGCCTGCCGGCACCCATCAAGGACCGGCCCCGGATCGGTGCCATCCGGCAGATAGGCGGTGGCAAACGAGCCGAGCGAGCCATGATGCACGACATAGGGGTCGGTGATCGGCAGGATAACCCGTGACAGCCCGTTTCCCAGCATCTCGTCCAGCAGGTCCTGGACGTAGACGACAACGGGCTGGCCACCCTGGTCGTGCTTCGCCTTCATGCCGTGATCGGCAGTCACCACGATGACGGCGCCGGCATCATCGAGTTCTGCCAGGTAGCGATCGATCATGGAATTGAATTCCATGGCCGTCGGGTGGTCCGGTGCAAATTTGTGCTGCACGAAGTCGGTTGTGGTCAGGTACATGAATTCCGGCGCATGGCGGTGCAGGAGCCTGACCCCGGCCGCAAACACGAATTCCGACAGCTCGGCGGAATAGACATCCGGCTGCGCCCGACCAACCCAGCCGGCGGCATTGGCAATTCCGTTTTCCTCCCGGGTTGAACCTGCCGCCCGTTCGGCCGAGAAGCACCAGGCCCCGCCGGCGCTGCAATCGAGGCCGGCGCCCAGAAGCGAACGCAGCTTGTCCTTGGCGGTGACCACGGCCACCCGGAACCCGGCCGCCTGCGCCGCCGCGAAGATGGTGCCGGTCCGCAGGAAGCGGACATCATTCATCATCACTTCCTGGCCGCTCTCCGGGTCAAGGAAGTAGTTGCCGCAGATGCCGTGCACCGCCGGGGGAGTCCCGGTGGCGATCGACAGGTTGTTGGGGTTGGTAAAAGACGGAATGGCGCTATCGGCCATGGACGAGAATCCGCTCTGCCGCATGCGGGCCATGGTGGGCATCAGGCCGGCATCGATTGCATGATCGAGATATGCCGGCTCGCAACCGTCGATGCAGATGACCACCACCGGCATTTGCGGCGAGGGGTAGTGTCGGCCATTGACCGTGAATCCGTTGTTCGTGGACAACGCTCAGATCCCTTCCAGCAACTGGCGCTCGGCAAGCCGCTCGGCCGGCGGCGACCGGTCGGCAACACCAAGCGTGTCGAGTGCATCCTCGATGGCGTCACAGGCATCGCGAATGATGTCCTCGTCGATATGGCCGACGCAGCCGATACGGAAACTGTCGGCAGCGGTCAGTTTGCCAGGATAGATGAGGAAGCCGCGTTGCCCGATCAGCCGGTAGAACCGGCTGAAATCGAACCGCGGGTCGGCCGGGCTGAAAAAGGTCACGATGATCGGCGACAACCACCGGTCGACCAGCAGCGTCTCGAAACCCATCCGGCGCATTTCGCCCAGGAGAACATCCCGGTTGCGGGAATACCTGTCACCCCGGCCCTGGACACCGCCCTCGCGCTCGTGATCGCGGAGCGCCTGCAGGAACGCGGCAACGACATGGGTTGGCGGGGTGAATCGCCATTGACCGTCGCGGTTGAATCCCTGCCACTGCGCATGGGCGTCGAGGCTGAGCGAATGGCAGTTTCCTTCCGCCTTCTCCAGCGCACCGGTCCTGGCAATGACGAAACCAATCCCCGGCACGCCTTCCAGGCACTTGTTGGATGATGCGGCCATGGCCTCGAACGGCACCTCGCCGGCATCGAGCGGAATGGCACCGAACGCGCTCATGCTGTCCACCAGCAACCGGCGGTCATGGCGCCGGGTTACCTCGGCAATGGCAGCGAGCGGGTTGAGGATGCCGGAGCTGGTTTCGCAGTGGATCACCACGACATGGCTTATCGACGCATCGGCCGACAGCGCCGCATCTACTTCGTCGGGCAATGGCGGCAGGTAGTCACCCTTGTCGATGACGACATGATCACGGCCAATCCTGGCCAGGATGGCGGCGGCGCGCTTGCCATAGGCACCGTTTGCCAGCACCAGCACCTTGCCATCCCTCGGCACCATGGTCCCCAACATCGATTCGACGGCAAAGGTTCCGCTACCCTGTACCGGAACGCACTGGAATTCGCCATTCCGGCAACCGGCCAACTCCAGCAATCTGCGCCTGATCTCGGCGGTCATGGTGATGAACTCGGTATCCCTGGATCCCCAGTCCCGAAGCATTGCCGCCTTGGTGTCGCCGGCGGTGGTCAACGGCCCCGGTGTCAGCAATACCGGCACATCCGGTTGTGGCGGATCGATCCTGTATCCAGTGTTCAGCATTGCCTGCACTCCGACATTCCGAGGCAACTATGCCGAGGATGTGAGATTTACAAAATCGTTATTTCGTATAGCTTCATAAGCTCAATTTATGAACACGGAGCATTGCACATGCGTTACGTCCAGCTCAGGGCCTTCCACCATGTCGCCCGCTGCGGCGGCTTCTCGCGGGCAGCGTCGTATCTCTGCCTGACCCAGCCGGCAGTATCCGACCAAATCCGCCGCCTGGAGGTCGAATATGACACCGTGCTGTTCGACCGATCCGGAAATCGCACCACGCTGACGGTCAGGGGGCGGCAACTCTTCGACCATACCAGCCGGATGTTCGAAGCCGAGGACCGCGCCCGCGAATTCCTCACCAATACCCGGGCGCAGCTGTCGGGGCAGCTCCGGCTAATCGTCGATTCGGTCAGCCACGTCACCGGCATTCTCGGCGCCTTCCAGGCGTCGCATCCGGGGGTGCGGGTGCTGGTGCGAACCGGTAACACCGAGGCGGTGGTGCGGTCACTGACCGGCTACCAGGCCGAGATCGGCGTAGGCGGCAATTTTCCCGCCAATGCTCGGCTGGAGATGACCTCGCTCAGCGAAGCACCGGTCATCGCGGTGGTGTCGGCGGATCATCCGCTCGCCAGCCGCGGCCAGGTGGCGTTTCCGGAATTGGCCAATCATCCGCTGATCCTGCGGGAAGACGGATCCAAGACCCGGCAGATCATCGAGAGCGCCGCCGAGGCGGCCGGTCTCAGCCTGGTCGGGGCGCTGGAAGTCGAGGGCAGGGAGGCGGTGCGGGAGCTGGCCGCGGCCGGCCTCGGGGTCGGCTTTGTCTCGGCCGGCGAACTGGCTGCCGATTACCGGCTGGCCACGATCGACATCAAGGGCTCGCAACTGGTCATGGAGGAAATGCTGGTCTTCCTGGCCGCCCGCCGCGACTCGCCCATGATCCGGTCATTCATCCAGTTTGCCCGGCACTGGGTGCAGCAGCCGCCAGCCGGCACGGAGGCCGCAAGCTGATACGGACGGCTCAGCCAGCCAGCAACAGATCCGCCTGTTCCAGGGCATCGACCGGCCAGAACGGGCGCGGCCTGGGTTGCTGAACGCCGGCGCCTCCAGCCTGCGGCTTGCAGGCAAGCACCGCCTGCACCCAGCGATCCGGGATTGTCTCGATGCCGAATACCGAGCCCAGCAGGGCACCGCAGATCGCACAATTTGTATCGGTGTCGCCGCCGCGGTTTGCGGTATCGACCAGGGCACCCTCGAAGCCCGGTGCGTGCACCAACTGCCACAGGGCGTTCTGCAACGCCACCAGGACCCAGCCCATCTTTCGACCGGCCTTGTCGATCCAGGGCTCCTGGTCCACCGCCTGAACTGCCTCCCTGAGCACCGGATCCACATCTTCTTCATCGGCCCATTCGGTAATTTCCCGGTACAACTCCAGCCGCCCGGAACCCTCGGCGATCGCCGTCGAGATCGCCCGCACAAAGATGGCGTTGGCTTGCTGGCAAACCGGGTTGGGGTGGGTGAGGGCAGCATCCAGCCGGGCAAATTCTGTGATCTCGGCGGCCTCCCGACCGGCGCCGAATATTCCCAGCGGGCTGGCCCGCATCAACGCGCCATTGGCCTGGGACTGGAAGTTGCGCTTGCCGGTGATGCCGCTCCAGCAGGTGCCGCCGCAGTCAAACGGCCCCGAATCAAGCCAGTAGCGGTAGGAGGAGAGGATGTCCTTCAGGTCAAACCCGCCCCGGTCGATCAGTGACCTGGTCAGCATGAGGGCCATTTCCGAGTCATCGGTGGGCTGGCCGGCCATGGTATCGAAGGGCCCGCCGCCGGTGATCTCGCGCACACCTTCGGGGTACAGTTCGGCGATCTGCTGGCGGTCCATGAATTCGACCAGGCTACCCAGGGCATCCCCGCACAATTGTCCAAGCATGCATCCCCTTGCCCGGCTTTGCTGCCAGGACCGATCACAGACCTGCCGTGTCATTCCATTCCCCATTCCCGCCAACTCCGCCATCGCCGGATCATTCCGGTTCGCCAATGCTGCTGACTCTGCACCTGGCGGCTCCCCCGCAACCGGCCGGCTCCTCTTCGGTTACAACCGCCCTGCCCTTGCCGTCAATTGTTGCTGGGCTGCATGAGGCGGCGGGCGATGACGTCGGCCTGGATCTCGGACGCGCCCTCGAAGATGCCGAGGATCCGGGCATCGCAGAGGATCCTGCTGGCCGGGGCCGAAATTGCAAAGCCGGTGCCGCCATGAATTTGCACCGAATTGTCGGCCGCGGCCCAGGCCACCCGCGCCGCCAGCAGCTTGGCCATCCCGGCCTCGAGATCGCAACGCCGGCCGCGATCCTTGCGCCCCGCGGCGTGGTAGGTGAGCTGGCGGCACAGCATGATCTCGACCGCCATCATCGCCAGCTTGGCAGCGACCCTGGGAAACCCGACCAGGGCCCGGCCGAACTGCACCCTGTTGGTGGCATGGGTCAGGGCGCATTCGAGCGCCGATTGCGCCACCCCGATCGCCCTGGCCGCGGTCTGGATGCGGGCCGATTCGAAGGTCTCCATCAACTGCCTGAAACCGTTGCCCTCGCTGCCGCCGAGCAGGCTGGATGTCGCCACCGGCAGGTTGTCGAGTCCGAGTTCGTATTCGCGCATCCCGCGATAGCCGATCACCGGTATCTCGCCTCCAGTAAGCCCCGCATCGGGGAAGGGTTCGGCATCGTCGCCGGGCGTCTTCCGCACCAGGAACATCGACAGACCGCGGTAGTCGGTCGAAGCCGGATCGGTCCGGGCAATGAGCGTCATCAGATTGGCCCGCACCGCGTGGGTGATCCAGATCTTGTTGCCGGTGATGCGGTAGTTCTGCCCATCCCTCTCGGCCCGGGTCTGCAGGCTGCCCAGATCGGACCCAGCGCCCGGTTCGGTGAAGACGGCGGTTGGCAGCAGCTCCCCGGAGGCAATTCCTGGTAGCCATTCCCGCTTCTGCGCTTCGGTGCCGCCGCCGGCCACCAGCTCGGCAGCGATCTCCGAGCGCGTGGCCAGGGAGCCCACGCCCAGATAGCCACGTGACAGCTCCTCCGACACCACGCACATCGCCTGCTTGGCCATGCCCGAGCCACCGTGACTCTCGGCAATGGTCAGGCCGAAGATGCCCATGCCGGCCAGCTCCCGCACCACCTCGTCCGGGATCAGCATGTTCTCCTCGTGCCAATGCTGGGCGAAGGGGATCACCTTGTCATCGGAGAACCTGCGCAGCTGGCTGCGGATTTCCTCCATCTCCTCGTCAAGCCCGGTGTCGCCGAAACTCGAACTGGCTGGCTGTTCGAGCATCAGTTCGACGAGGCGGCGCCTCGCCGTATCGCTGTTACCCTGCCGCAGTAGTTGCTGCAGCTCCGGCACCGCCAGGGCTGGCCGGGGGTCGAGACCGATTCCCAGATCGTCAATCCTGGCAAGCTCACCCTGGTTCATGGGAATTCCGCCGACAATCTGGGCGGCATATTCGCCAGTGGCGATCTGCAGGATCAACTGTTCGACCTCGCCGAAGCGGCCGGCCCTCTCCAGTCGCACCGCCCATTGCAGCAGCTGTCGCAGCGCCACGACGCAGGTGGCGATCCAAGCCAGCGCATGCAGCCGCGACTGCTCCCGGCGGAACGCCGTCACCGGCACCGCGCCATCCTCGGCCAGCTCCGCGCGAAGCTCCGCTTCCGCCTGGCGCACCAGGTCCTCCAGCACCTCAACACAGCCCGAGGCTCGCGGAATCAACCGGTTGATCATCGTATCCGGCCCGGTGGCACGACCGCCTCGATGCAACTTTCGGTCCTCTCTGTCAGCCGGTCGATCACCGTATCCTGCCCGGAGGTGCGCCGCATTCAGGCGGCTCCGATGGCGGCCTGGCGTACATCCTCGTCCACCAGTTTCTCGTAGCGGGCAAAGTTGCCGGCAAACATCTCCACCAGCCTGGCCGCGGCCTGGTCGTAGCCATCACCGTCGATCCAGGTGCGCCGGGGCTGCAGCAACTGTCTTGGCACCCCCTGCAACTTGACCGGCACCTCGAATCCGAAATTCGGATCCCGGCTGAACTCCACCCGGTCCAGCCGGCCGGACAAGGCGGCATTGAGCAGCGTCCGCGTAACCATGATCGGCATGCGGCTGCCGCAACCGTAGCTGCCACCGGTCCAGCCGGTATTGACCAGCCAGCAGGAGGCGCCGGAGGATTTGATCCGATCCCTGAGCAGCGCGCCGTACACCTCCGGGCGCAGTGGCAGGAACGGGCTGCCGAAGCAGGTCGAGAATACCGGCTCCGGTTCCTTCACCCCCTGCTCGGTCCCGGCAACCTTGGCGGTGAAGCCCGACAGGAAGTGATACATGGCTTGCGACGGGTTCAGCCGGGCGATCGGCGGCAGGACGCCGAAGGCGTCGCATGTCAGCATGAATATGTTGCGCGGATGCCCGGCCATGCCGGTCCTCGAGGCGCCGGGAATGGCTTCGAGCGGGTAGGCGCAGCGGGTGTTTACGGTGATGCTGGTATCGGCAAAATCCGGCCTCCGCGACCGCTGGTCGAAGGTCAGATTCTCCAGCACCGTCCCGAACATGGAGGTGGCGGCGTGGATTTCCGGCTCCGCCTCCTTTTCGAGCTTGACCGTCTTGGCATAGCAGCCCCCCTCGATGTTGAAGATGCCATTGTCGGACCAGCCATGCTCGTCATCGCCGATCAGCACCCGGCGTCGATCCGATGACAGCGTGGTCTTGCCGGTTCCCGACAGGCCGAAGAAGATGGCGGCGTCTTCCGGATTGCCCGGCGCGTGGTTGGCCGAACAGTGCATGGGCAGGACACCGCGGGCGGGAAGCAGGAAATTCAGGTAGGTGAAGACGGCCTTCTTGTTCTCGCCGGCATAGCCGGTGCCACCGGCCAGCACCAGTCGGCGATCAAGATCGATGGCCACCACCGTCTCCGACCGGCAGCCATGAATGGCCGGATCGGCCCTGAATGACGGGAAATTCAGGATGGTGAGATCGGGAGCCTGGTTGGCCAGCCCCTCCGGCGACGGGCGCCTGAGCATGTGCCTGATGAACAGCGCGTGCCAGGCCAGCTCGGTGATCACCCTGACATTCAGCCGGAACTCCGGGTCGGCCCCGCCCTGCAGATCCTGGACATGACACTCGCGGCCAGCCGCATGATGCAGGAAATCCTGCAGCAGCCGGTCGAAATGTGCCGGTGACATCGACCGGTTCGCCTCTCGCCAGATCCGACCCTCGAATTCCGGGCTTTCAACGATGAACTTGTCGCCGGGCGAGCGGCCGGTATGCGTGCCGGTGCGAACCAGCAGCGAGCCGCCATGCCCCAGATCTCCCTCGCAGCCGGCGATGGCATGCTGCATCAGCTCGGCAGTCAGGGCATTCTGCGAGACCGGGCTCCGGATGAAGTCGGCTGGGTCCAGTGTCATGTCGTGTCGCCTCCCCGGTGCATCATCCGGCCACGCCGCCCCCGGAACGGGCGTGCATGACGCGCGTGGCCGCCGATCTGCGGCGACGAGCCGCCACCGGAACGGGCAGGCGAGATGCGCCTCATCCCGGATTGCCGGCGATGCGCAGCGTTGCCAGCCGGAACGGGATCAGCGCCAGCAGCGAAATCGACAGCTTTACCACCAAATCGGCCGATGCCAAGCTGACCCAGAGTGGCCCCACCGGACCGGCCCCGAGAACCGGTATGGCCGCATTGGCCCAGGCGACATCGACCCCGGGTTCGAGCCAGACCAGGGCGGCCGAAAATGCAATGGCAAAGAACAGCACGGTGTCGATGGTCGAGCCGATGATAGTCGACACCAGCGGTGCCCGCCACCATTTGCCGCCTCGCAGGCGGTCGAACAGCGCCACGTCGAGCAACTGCGAGACCAGGAAGGCAACTCCCGAACCGATGGCGATCCGCAACGTCACCAGCGGGCCGAATTCGCCCTCGATCTGCGAGCCGGCAAGCGAGCACAGCACGCCGATGCAGAAGCCTGCCGCCACCACCCGCCTGGCCTCTCGTGGGCCGGCAACCCGGTTGATGACATCGGTGACGAGGAAGGCAAAGGGATAGACGAAGGCACCCCAGGTCAGCCAGTCGCCGTAGCGAAACTGCACCAGCACGTTGGATGCGGTGACGATCACTGCCATCGCCACCATCCCGGAGAACATCAGGTGCCTCATCCGGACATGCCGTTGAACGTCCTGCACGTGAAGACCCCTGTCCCGGAAGGTCGAATTGATCTTCCCCGTCTCTATGCCGACAATTCAGGCCGTGCAATCGCCGTCACGCGGCCGATATCATGCCCCGGCACCGCGGGGCATTGTGGCATCACCCCCAGACGACGATGCGGGCGTCGTGACTTCACACGCCGGCGTCGTGTGGGCGCCCCGGTGTCAGACGCCGGCGGCGATGAGAGCGTCGGCGAGCACCGGCACCGTCGCCTCGCTGAGCCCGGCCATGTTCACCCGGCCGTCACCCACCATGTATATGCCGTGCTTTTCCCTGATCTGCGCCACCTGTTGCGGGTTTGCACCGAGAAGCGAGAACATTCCCCGGTGATCGGCGACGAATCCGAACCGGTCCGAGCCGGAGCGACGGCGAAGCTCGGCCGCCAATAAGCCCCGTAACCGGCCCAGATTGGCCCTGATGTCCCCAAGCTCGGACTCCCAGTCGGCCCGCAAGCCAGCATCGGCCAGGATCATCGACACCAGGCGGGCACCGTGATCGGGCGGGAAGGAAAAATTCTGCCGGTTGAGATGGGTCAGCGAGGCCTGGGCCGATTTGGCGCCGGCGTCGTCTTCGGCAATGGCCATCACCACGCCGGTCCGCTCCCGGTAGATACCGAAATTCTTCGAACAGCTTGCCGCTACCAGCAATTCGGGCACCTCGGACATGAGCAGCCGCAGGCCAGCGGCATCCTCCTCGAGCCCGGCACCGAATCCCTGGTAGGCGATGTCAATGAGGCCGATGGCGCCCTTGGCATTGAGAAGTTCGGCAATCTCGGCCCATTGCCGCAAATCCAGGTCGGCGCCGGTCGGGTTGTGGCAGCAGCCGTGGAGAATGACGACGTCACCCCTGGTCACCGGTGCCAGATCCTCGCGCATGGAGTCGAAATCGACACCGCGGCTTTCCCGGTCGAAATACCGGTAGAAGCCGGCGCTGAATCCCAGATGGGCCGCCATCGACCGGTGATTGGGCCAGGACGGGTCCGACATCCAGATCCTGGCATCCGGCGAGCTTTCCTTCACCAGCTCAAGCGCCTGGTGGATGGCACCGGTTCCACCCGGCGTCGTCGCCGACGCAATCCGGTCCCCCGGCGCATCCTCGCCCAGCACCAGGCCGATCATCGACTCGCGAAACCCGGCCTCGCCGACCATGCCGGTATAGGCCTTGGTGGTCTCGGTCTCCCAGAGTTGCTTCTCGGCCGACTTGATGGCCCGCATCACCGGGGTGTTCCCGGTCTGGTCGCGGTAGACCCCGACCCCGAGATCCAGCTTGTGCTGACGCGGGTCGTCCCTGAATTCCTGGATCAGCCTGATGATCTTGTCTGGCGGCCGTTCGGGTAGCGAGTTCAGCATGATGTCTCCTTTCGAGGCGGCGGAATACGAAGATCGCGCCTCAGTATCCTCGACCTGGCTTCACGGCGGACCGGCCGGAAGCCTCGAGCCGCATATAGCCTCATTGCAGCCGGATGATCCAGCGTGCAGGTATTGACGGTCAGCTTCGTCATTCCCGGTCGGCGCCAGCCGCGGGCGATGGCATCATCGAGCAGCCAGCCACCATAGCCCTTGCCGATCGCCTCGCCAACCAGGCCAAAATAGGCGATGTCGCAAATGCCGGCCTGGCGAAAATCCAGCAAGTGGAATCCCTGCACCCTGCCTGACCTGTGCATGGTGAAGAGCATGACATCCCGGTGGCCCAGCATGTCGCTGACGGCACCCGGCGCCATCTCGTGCATGTCATCCCATGCATAATCCCGGCCGACCGCGTCGTAGAGGCTGAAGAAGAACCACTCGGGGAACCGGGATGCTTCATCAATGGTGGCATCACGCCACTCCGGCCCCGGTGGCGGGCCGGCTGGTGGCCGGCCCATCTCGAGCCAGGTCACCTCGTAATCGACCCGGTCTCCCGCCGAATTCACCCGGTTTCGATCGGCCCGCACTCGCCGAGTCCCCATTCGGCCCAGGAGCCATCATAGACTGCGTGGCGCCGGTGGCCGGTCACCTCGAGCGCCAGGTCGATCATCGACGCGGTGACGCCCGAACCGCAGGACGAGATCACCGGAGTATCGCTGCCGACGCCTGCCCCTGCCAGCACCCCCTTCAATTCGCCCGGTGACCGGAAGGTCCCGTCATCATTGAGCAGCGCGTCGAATGGCAAGTTGACCGAGCCCGGGATGTGGCCCCGCTCGAGGCCCGGTCGCGGCTCCGGCGCATCGCCCCGAAAGCGCGCCGCAGGCCTGGCGTCGAGGATCAGCGCATCGCCCGATTGCGATGCTCGGGCGACACGGCCGGCATCGGTAGCCAGGTGACCCTGCAGCCGGGCCGTCATGTGACGAGGCCCCAAGGCTGGCGGCATGTCGTCGACCGGATGCCCCTCCCGCTTCCAGCGGGGCAATCCGCCATCAAGCACCGCCACGTCGAAATGACCCATGTATCGAAACAGCCACCAGACCCTCGCCGCCGAAAAGATGCCGGCACCGTCATAGACCACCACCTGGTGGCCATCGCCGATGCCCATCTCCCGCATCCGCGACATGAACTTCTCCGGCGGCGGAGCCATGTGTGGCAGGCCGCATTCGGTATCGGCAATCTCGTTGATGTCGAAAAACCTGGCTCCGGGAATGTGCTCCTGCACATATTCGGCCCGCCCGTCGCGGCCGGTATCCGGCAGGTGCCACGAGCCGTCAATGATCCGCAGATCCGGATCCTCGAGATGCCTGGACAGCCAACCAGTCGACACCAGCGTTCTCGTATCCTGGTATTCCATGATCCTCCCACCTTCCCTGTCAGATCATCCGGTTATAGGCGAAACCGAGTGCGGCCATCGTCACCGCGCCGACAGATGCCGATGCCGCCATCCCCTGCAGGATCCCGGCCGAGGCGAACGCCAGGCCGAGCCATGGCCCGGCAAGGGTGACCAGCAACCCGGCAATAATGCCGGTTACGGTGTTGCCGAACAGGCCGAGATTCAACTCCCTGAGCACCACCGCGCCGGCATTTGCCCCGGCGGCCCCGGCCAACGCCGATACGACCAGACTCTCCATGCCTACGACTCCGACTCAACAGGTGCGCATCAGGACATTCGCCGCCGCCCGGGCGGATTACCGGTTCTGCCGCAAGAGGCGCGCCTTCTCGCGTCCCCAGTCCCGCCGCTTTTCGACCTGGCGCTTGTCAAACCGCTTCCTGCCCCTCGCGATCGCCACCTTGATCTTCACCCGTCCCGCATGGTTGAAATACATGACCAGCGGAACCAGCGTAAACCCTTCCCGGGCGGTTGCCGACCACATCCTTGCCAATTCCCGCTTCCGGACCAGCAGCTTCCGCTTCCGGCGCTCCTCATGCCTGAATGCGCCCGCATTCCGGTAGGCGGCTATCGAACTGTTGATGAGCCACAATTCGCCATCCTCGACCGCGGCATAACTCTCGCCGATGGTGGCGCCCCCAGACCGGAGCGACTTGACCTCAGATCCTTCGAGCACCACGCCGCATTCAATCTCCTCCTGGACCTCGAAATCGTAGCGGGCCCGCCGGTTGGCCGCCAGCACGCGGTAGTTCCGTTCTGCTTCGGTCCTGGCCATGGCGGGTTCATCCGGTCAGTCCCGGCCATCAGCCGGAAACGAGTCCAGCATGCTGCATGGCACTGCGGATTCGCAGGCGCACCGGTTCCGTGACCGGGACCAGCGGCAACCGGACTTCATCCCGGCACCTACCCAGCAACGAAAGCCCGAACTTGGCGCCGGCGAGGCCGGGCTCGAGGAAGATTGCCTCGTGCAGCGGCAACAGCCGGTCCTGCAACTCGAGTGCAGCCGCGTAATCTCCGGACAGCGTCGCCTCCTGGAAGCGGGCGCACAACCCCGGTGCCACATTGGCGGTTACCGAGATGCAGCCCTGTCCACCATGGGCGTTGAAGCCGAGTGCCGATGCATCCTCACCGGACAGCTGCACGAAATCCCCGTCGCAGAGCTGCCGCTGTTTCGACACCCTGACCACGTCGCCGGTTGCATCCTTGACGCCGGCAATCCGTGGCAGTTCGGCCAGGCGCCCCATGGTCTCCGGGCTCATGTCGATGACGGAACGCCCCGGGATGTTGTAGATGATGATCGGGATATTGGAGGCATCATGCAGGGCACGATAGTGTTCATAGAGTCCCTGCTGTGTCGGCTTGTTGTAATAGGGAGTCACGACCAGCGCCGCATCGGCACCAACGCGCTCGGCGAAACACACGAACCTGACCGCCTCGGCCGTCGAGTTGGAACCGGCGCCGGCAATGATCGGGATGCGGCCAGCGGCCGTTTCGGTGACCGCCCGGATCACCTCTTCATGCTCGTCATGACTCAGCGTCGGGCTCTCGCCGGTCGTTCCGACCGGCACAACTCCATGTGACCCCTCGGCAATATGCCATTCGATCAATGACACGAGCGACTTGAAATCGACCGCGCCATCGGCAAAAGGGGTTACCAGTGCTGGAATTGATCCTCTGAACATTCCGGTGCTTCCTGACGATCGGTTTCTAAAGACAGGCTCGGCTAGTTATATTCTCAACCCCCGGATGCCAAGCCGTTCGGTTCCACAATTCTCCTGAACGACAGAAGTTGCAAGTGAACATGGTTCCACGAAGATCTGCATTGCCCGGATTCATGGCAGTTCTGGCCATTGCCGCTGCTGGCTGGGCAACTCCGGCTGCAGCCGGACCGGCCGACGATGCCGAGGAATTCGCCAGGCTGCTCGACGAAGCCCAGCGACAGGACTGGGATCATGCCCTCGCCGCAGCCCGGAACATATCCGACCAGGTTGCGCTGTCGGTCCATGAATGGCTGCGGCTGCGAAGCGGAACCGATAACTGGGACGACTATACCGACTTCCTGGACGATCACGCCGACTGGCCGGGGCTGAAAATTCTCCGCCTGGCCGGCGAAAGGTCCATCAGCAACCGGGATGATCCCCATCGTATCGTTGAGTATTTCAACGTTCAGCCACCGCAATCGGGCGCCGGCGCCCTGCGCCTGGCCGGGGCCCATGCACGGCTCGGGCAACACCGGGTGGCGATGGAGGGCATCACCAATGCCTGGCTTTCACTGCCCTTTTCCCGCGCCGCCGCCAAGGACGCCCTGGCCACCTATGGCACTGAGTTGAGGCCGCACCACCGGGGCCGGCTCGACAACCTCCTGTGGCAAGACCGGACCAACGAGGCGCAGGCCATGTTCGACATTGCCGGGGCCGATTTGGCGAAGCTGGCCCGGGCGCGGATTGCTCTCAGAAAGCAGGAATCTGGCGTTGACCGGCTGATCGCCGCCATTCCCGATCACCTCGACGACGATCCCGGCCTGGCATTCGATAGGGTGGTCTGGCGCCTCAGGAACGATGCCGAGGGCAGGGCAATCGAACTCCTGCTGGAGCGAAGCGGGTCGCCGGCTTCGCTGGGCAAGCCGGAATTGTGGGCCCCGCGCCGCCTGAGCCTCGCCCACTCGCTTATGCGGCAAGGCCGGGACCGGCAAGCCTACAAGGTTGCCTCGAGCCATCATATCCATCCGGAACCGAACGGCCCGGACTGGCTGGCCGACTCCCATCGTCTGCGGGCAAGCCGCAAGGCCGAACAGAGATTTGCCGAGCTCGAATGGCTCTCGGGGTATATTGCCCTCCGAAAGCTCGAACGGCCCGGGCAGGCGTTGCAACATTTCAACCGCTATGCAGCCCATGTCAGCTCGCCGATCAGCAGGGCGAAGGCAGCGTACTGGATCGGTGTGTCCCTTTTCCAGTCGGGCGCCGAGGACCGGGCCGCCGAGTCCTTCCGGCAGGCGGCTGAGTTCCAGACGACATTCTACGGTCAGCTGGCCGCCCAACGCATCTCGGCCCCGACCGATCCCGGGCTGGTTGGCAGCAATCGATCGGCCACATCCGGACAGAAGGCCCGGCTCGAGGCAGAACCGGTGGTCAGGGCCGCCTTCCATTTCTACCATGCCGGCTGGGACTCCCACGCCGCCTGGTTCCTGGCGCACTGGGCCGAACGCCTCGATTTCGAGGATAATTGGCACCTCGCCGAGCTGGCAGGTCAGCACGGCGCCGATTTTTCGGTGGTGAAGGTGGCAAAGGAGGAGATGAAGGATGGCGGGGTCGATATCGATCACCTGTTTCCGCTGATCGGAATCCGGGATTACGAACTGGCAGTGCCGCATGAGCTCACCATTGCCATTGCCCGCCAGGAAACCGAGTTCCGCGACCTGGCCGTCAGCCCGAAGGGCGCAAGGGGCCTGATGCAGATCAAGCCCTCGACCGGCAGCGAGGTTGCGAGCCGCATCGGCCTCAGGGGCAACATCAAGCGCCTGCTTGCCGACCGGGAATACAATCTGCGGATTGGCTCCGGTTATCTCGACTACCTGCTTGAAAAGTTCGACGGCTCCTACGTGCTGGCCATTGCCGCCTACAATGCCGGGCCTGCCAGGGTTTCCGGCTGGCTCCGGGAGCAGGGCGATCCCCGTTCGGACTCCGTTGACCCCATCGACTGGATTGAGCATGTGCCCTATGGCGAAACCCGAAACTACATCATGCGGGTGATGGAGGCGATCACGGTCTACAGGATGCGTCTTGGCGGCACCGTCACGTCGATCGATCTTGCCGGGGATTTGCAGCGCGGCTGACAATGGCGGTGGCGCCGTGCTCGCGCCACCAGACGAACAGCCCGGCCAGCACGATAATGGCGCCGCCGACGATGACGTTCATCTCGAGCATTTCGCCGAACACGGCCAAGCCGATCAACGACCCGAACACCATGTGCAGATAGGCGAAGGGTTGCACGACACCGGCCTCCGAGACCTCGTAGCATTTGATCAGCAGGTAGTGCCCGGTTGCACCGGACATGCACAGGATTGCCATCCAGATCCAGTCACCCTTCGCCATCGGCTCCAGGAACCAGACGCCGCCAGCAGTGGCGAAAATGGCGCCGGCGGTGCCAAGCCAGAAGAAGCTGGTCCGCGCCGAATCCCTGCGGGACGCATAGCGGGTCAACAGGACATAGACGGCAAACATGGCCGCCGACAGGAAGGCGAGCAACGACAGTGGCGAAAACACGCCGGGGCCGGGACGCAGGATGACCAGCACCCCGATAAATCCGGCGCCGATTGCCAGCCACCGCCGCCATCCCACCCGTTCACCGAGGATCGGCCCCGACAGGGCGGCGACGATCAACGGGCTGCAGGCAAACAGGGCCAGGCATTCCACCAGCCCGATCAGGGCAATGGCGGTGATCATGATGAATATCTCCGCCGACAGGACCACGCTGCGAAGGATCTGCAATAGCGGCTGTTCGGTTCTTGCCGCCTCCCGCAGGCCGCCCTGCTGCATTGCCGACAAGGCCATCACGAACACGCCGAAAAACCAGTAGCGGATCATGACCACCATCATGGAATTGTACTCGACTGCCAGGTGTTTCGAGATGCCATCCTGGGCAGCAAACACCATGGTGGTCAGCACCATCAATCCGATCCCGAGACGGTGGTTCACCTGCGGGCTCACGTTCGGGGCAGCCTTCCGCAGAGCATGTGCCGCTTGCGCCCGAAGCCGGGTCGCCGTTCAACGGCAAATCCGGCGGCGCCCAACGCCCTGCGCACCCGGCCGGCGGCGGTGAAGGTGGCAAAGCTGCCGCCAGGCGCGGTTCGCTGCGCGACCTGGCCGAGGAGGCGGTCCTCCCAGGGCTGCGGGTTGCGCGACGGTGCAAACCCGTCGAGAAACCAGGCATCGGCACAGCCGGTCCAGTTCGGAACGCACAACCGCGCATCGCCGATCACCAGCTCCGCCTCGAGATTGCCGATGCAGACCCGGCTTGCCCCCGATGCCAGCTGCCGCAGGACCGGATCGGCAAGGCCGGGCAGTTCGGAAAATGGCGCCAGCGCTCGCTTGATATCGGCAATCGCCATCGGATGGGCCTCGAAGCCGGTATAGCGCAGTCGGCCCTGTTGCCGGCTTGCCGCCCATGCCTCGAGCGCCACCAGCATGTTCAATCCGGTGCCGAACCCGATTTCGGCAATCCGGAAGCCGGGCAGGTAGCGGGCCGGCAGTCCATTACCGGCCAAGAAGACATGCCTTGCCTCTCCCACGGGATCGTCGGCCGAGAAGTAGATGTCCCGGTAACGGGCCGAGTAGGGAACAGCGCCCTCCGCAAAGAGAACCCGCGCGGTGTCATTGGCATCGAGTGACATGGGCGTCCACATGGTTGATCGCTGCCTGCTGTACGAACGCAGGGGCAGGAAGTCGAGTTCACGCTGCGCGATTCCCCGGCCCATCTTCATGCGGCACGTCACACAAATCCGCTCATCATTCCGCCAACTCTGCCCTATGGTCGCCACGGCAAGACTGGAAGCCTCGCGGGCGGCCATCAACGGGAGGCCGATACTGCATGACGATTGTTGATGTCGAGATCCATGGCGGCGGCATCTTCGGGCTGGCCATCGCCTGGTCATGCCGCCGACTCGGTGCAAAAGTCAGGATCGTCGAGACCCGCCGCATCGGCGCCGGGGCGAGCGGTGGACCGGTTGGGGCCCTTGCACCGCATGCACCCGATGGCTGGAATTCCAGGAAGCAGTTCCAGCTGGAGAGCCTGCTGATGGCAGAAGCCTGGTGGGGTGAAGCCCGGCAATCGAGCGGAATTGATCCCGGCTATTCCAGGGCCGGCCGGCTGCAACCGATCCCCGATCGCCCCGGCAGGACCTCCCTGGAAGAGGAGCGGGCACGGCAGGCCGAAAGGAACTGGCAGGGACAGGCAGCCTGGTCGGTCGAACCGGCTTCAGGCAATTGGGCACCGTCATCACCTTCTGGCCTCATGGTCCGCGATACGCTGTCGGCGAGACTCCACCCGCTCCAGGCGCTGCGCTGCCTGGCAGCGGCATTGCGAAAGTCCGGCTGCGAGATCATCGAAGGGGAGATCGGGGGAAAGGGCAGCGGCGCCAGGGTCTGGGCCACCGGCATTGACGGCCTTCGTCATCTCGACCGGCAATTCGGGCGCCAGATCGGAACCGCCGAGAAGGGCCAGGCGATGCTCATCGGCCATGATGGTCGCAACCTGCCGCAGATTTTCGGCAATGGCGTGCACGTGGTCCCGCATTTCGATGGCACCACCGCAATCGGATCAACCTCGGAGCGCGAATTCGACGAGCCGGTCCGGGTGGATGCAAAACTCGACGAGTTGCACCGGCGGGCCACCCGCCTGGTTCCGGCCATCGCCGGGGCGCCGATCATCGCCCGATGGGCAGGAATTCGGCCCCGCGTTGTCACCCGTGCGCCCCTGCTCGGACCCCTCCCCGGAAAGAAAGGGAACTTCATTGCCAATGGGGGCTTCAAGATCGGCCTCGGCATCGCCCCGAAGGTTGGCTCGGCCATGGCCAGTCTGATCCTCGATGGCCAGGACACCATTCCGCCCGAATTCCGCCTCGAGCCCCTCCTCGACCGAACAGCAAAACCAATCCCCGACCAGTGACGACACAGCCCCCACAACCATGACCAACCGAGCCGGCCAGCCATTGTCGCCGGCAATAATCGGCCCTCTGCCCCTACCTGTCCCAACTGGCCGTCCAGGCGGCAAACTCGGAGGGTGTGGCGCGATAGCGGGAGAAATTGCCCTCGTGCACGCTCAGCAATTCCCGCTCGACGATTTCGCGAAAGCGCTCGCGTTCCGCAGCTTCGACATTACCTGCCGACCATGCGCCGATGTGTGTGGCTGCTTCCCTTTTGTCCATGCCCCGGCGAATGACATGACCGACGAGGTCTCGCATCGCCGCCCGGTGCGCCAACCTGAAAGGGTCGGGCTCGCCGAGCGACATGCGTATCGCGGCATATCGCGCTGCCGAACGCCCGTAGGCCCAGATGAAAAGATCGCGCAGCAATTCAATGCGCTCGAGCTCATATATGCCCAGAATCGCATTGGTATACAGATCCCGCGGCACGTCCTCGAAGGAGAGCGGCGACAAATTCGCACTGATGAGCGGGATATTCGCTGCAAGCCTCGAAACCCGCTTGTTCACGTCGTCGAAGGGTTGCAGATACGGAAGTTGCACCATCGAAAAAAAGGCCTGCTCGAACGGATCCTCGATCAGGGATGCTTTTGCTAGGACCTTGTCGAAACACTCCTCGATGATTTTCGGCACCGCCAGCGGGCAAAAGACCGAACCCTGTATACCCACAACAACTCGCCGGAGTCTTCCCGGTGCCCCGGTGTCGGCAAGAAGTCCGTCGGCCAGCGCCGCGTGCAGATTCAGAATGGTATGGCGATTGAAGCCGATGCTCTGGGCACCGTCCACCAGGAATTCGATTGCGTCCTTGTGGTTCAGGATCATCTGAGCTTCCATTCGGCTTTTGCCTTCAGCCACCTCGCCGTCCTTGATCAGGCGCGCGGCGTCCAGTAGCGAATAGGTGTTTCCTTCCAGACGGCTCGAATTCCAGGACAAATCGATCAATAGCCTGTTCAACGCCTGCTTGGCGTAGGTGCCGGCAGGTTGCCCGATTCCATCTGTCATGCCGACCTCATGCAGCATCGTCCGCTCCGGACCGGAAAGATAGAAACTGTCATTGGGGCGATAGCGGTCGAGAAAGTTCCGGTTGTAGCCGACCGGTTTGCGTGCCTGCACCGGCTGCCTGACATGGTCCTGGATTTCCTCACCGACCCCGGTTAGCGGGATCTCCTGGGCAAGCCGCACTCTGGCTCCGGGAGCTGCGGCGGAGACGGGTCCGGGTGACAACGGTGCCGTTTCCGGCAGGAAGTACCGGACCCAACGACCGGACCCAATCCGTGTCAGGCGCCGATCTTCCACCATGGCCTTCAAGCGATACTGCACCGTTCGAAGCGGGGTGGCGGCGTGCAAGGCACCCGCAATCCGTGTTGCTGTCACGCCCCCTGGATTCTGCCGCACCGCCTCCTCGATTTCCCGGAGCTTCCCTTCGTGAATTCGCCTTGCCAAATCGTCTCCTTTGATTGCGTATTAAGGCCCTATGCGCAATTATTCAGCTCTATGCGCAATGTATTAGATGTAGGCGCAATTCTCAATCCTGTGCGCAAACTTGCACCCCGCAACGAGGATCGGGGAATACCAAACCTCTGGGGTATTCTGGCACGACGGATCCGGGGCTGGCGGATGATCCGTCCATGGCCTATCGTCTCGACTTGGCCGGTCAGCAGGGGCGGCCATCCTGACAACAATCGTGGCAAATCGAGGAGCATGCCTTGACCCTTACGACATTTTCATCGGGTGCGGCCCGAACCATGCTCGCCAGTCTGTCGGCAACCCTGCTGCTGGCGGCGAGTTCACCGGAGCCTGCACATGCGCAGGATCTTTTGGACGGAACACCGCGCATTGCCGTGGTCTCTGCCTTTGCTCCCGAGTTGGAGATTCTCAAGGCGGAGCTGCAGGACCAGTCGGAGTATTCGGCGAGCGGCGTGGATTTCTCGACCGGTGTGCTGGAAGGCCGCAAGGTGGTGTTGTTCCTGAGCGGAATCAGTGTCGTCAACGCGGCGATGACGGCGCAGTTGGCGGTGGACCGGTTTGCCATCGAGGGGATCATGTTCTCCGGCATTGCCGGCGGCGTCGATCCATCACTGGGCATCGGCGATGTGGTGATCGCCGAGCGCTGGGGGCAATATTTGGAAATGCTGTTCGCCCGCGAGGTCGATGGCAGTTGGGCGACGGTGCCATTCTTCGAATACCCCTATGGGAATTTCGGCATGATGTTCCCGCGTCCGGTCACGGTGGCCGGGACCGATGGGCCCGAAACCCGCTTCTGGTTCCCGGCGGACGAGGCGCTGCTGGCGGCAGCACGGCGTGCGACAGAAGAGACCACACTGACGCAATGCACATCTGAGGGGCGCTGCCTCGATCGGATGCCACATATCGCCGTCGGCGGCTCCGGGGTCTCCGGCGGGGTCTTCGTTGACAATGCGGCATTCCGTGAATGGGTTTTCGAGACCTTCGGGGCCCGGGTCCTCGACATGGAAAGCGCGGCCATGGCTCATGTCGCCTATGCCAATGACGTGCCCTTCATTGCAGTGCGCAGTCTCGCCGACCTCGCCGGCGGCGGACCGGGCGAGAACCGGATGGAGACCTTCCTCGAGCTTGCCGCCGGCAACGCGGCAGCTGTGGTCAAGGCAATGCTGCGAGCGCTACCTGACCAGGACTGAAGGCGCATGGTCGCCCATCTGCGCAATGCCGGCTCCTTCCGAGCTACCGACAATTCCCCGCATCGGGATCTCCCGAGCCTGGCGCCGACGTTTTTCTGCCACCCGCGGCCATCGGCTGGCCGCGCGCCCGCTGCATTTGCGGCCGGCGTTCCGCTCGATGTCAGCAAGGGCGGCAACCTGCCTTGCTCGCTGCTCCACGAATTTGTAGCGAGACCTGTTTCCGGGTCCCTGCAACCGTCAGGAACTCCAGGTCAACCTGGTCTTGAGCCCATTCAGATGTGTCCAGGGAAGAGCCCCCTGGTGCTGGAGCATTCCGACGACAATGCCGGGGGCGATTCCCTGTTCCTCGGCAAATGTCCTGACGACATGCGCGCTGCGTGGTGATGTGGCAACAAACTGTTGCCACTCCCGCCGGGGAATCAACATGTTTGATGCCCAGTCATTGGCCTCCGACTCGAACCCGGCGTCCCGTCCGTTGTTCTCGTCGACAAAAATGCCCTTCTTGCTGTGCAGCAGGATATGCGCGGCTTCATGGAAGAAGCTGAACCACAGATGATCATCGGTCTTGTGTCGGGCGGTCAGTTGGATGACAGCTTTCCCGGGAGACAGCCACCGGGCCGCACCGCTGAGTGCCGTGTCTGGCAGGGGCTGCACCAACGCCAGCGCAACGCCTGCCTCGTTGCACAGCCTCGCAGCCTGTTCCAGGGCCTCGACGACCTCCACGCGTGTCAGGCCGCGGATAATCCGAACCGCCTGCCGGAACCGCTTCTCGCTGTACTCCGCACACGCCTGATGTTCGGCCTCGATCTCGCCGATTCGAAGCCAGGTAGCCAGTGCGGCATCGCTGCTCCCGAAGCTCCGGGAGTGGCGATATGCGACATTGGCGTGGCCGTAGCGGGCCGTCCAGGCATCGACTGACCCGACACGGAAGAATGCAAGCAATTTCGACACGGTGTCGACATCGGATTCGGGGCGATCAAAGCAGCTTCGCCTCACCAGTTCCCCGACCGGGAAGGCCTTGACCCATTCTGCCGCAGCCGCGGCTTCACAGGCTTCGGCCTCCCTTGCTCGATGAAGCCGATAATTGGACTCGATCCCGAGCCAGATACTGGCATCGATACCAAGCACCTTTTCGAATTGCAGTGCGGTTCCCGGTTCGAGCGGAGCCTTGCCCGAAATGATCTCGCTGATCAGCTTTGGGGATCGACCACACCTGCGCGCAAATTCAGCCTGCGAAATCCCCCCAACCTCCAAGTGTTCCTCAAGGATCCATCCGGGCGGAACTGCATAATCCGGGCTGTACCGGTTGGTCGCTGTCGCCATCTGTCTCTCCCTTGTCAGTGATAGTCGGCCACATCGAGAATCATGATCGCTTTCACCCGCTCCATGTCTAGTCCGCCATCGTCCGCACGCGGGGCCGGCTCGTGACTGACCTTGAACACCAGCCGCCAAGGTTGAACGAGATCCACGGCAAGCTGCCCGTCCCGATCTCCCCTGAGCTGATGCAGCCTGTCAGGCCGCGTGTTTGGGACCATCGACAGATTGTTTGCCGCCCGAAGCACCGCCATCCGTTTCATGATGACTTTTGCCATCCTTGCGCCATAGGTCTTCTGCAGGGCACTTGCCGAGTTTAGAGCCACTTCAAGCTTGCGGGTCCGGAAGACGATATCCATACAGGTCAACCATAATCGTTACTCATTAGGTAACGTTTAATTCTCTCCTATCAAGCGAAGTGTGAGCTCCACGTGTGGACTCCACTCGCTATCCGATGCCCCCGCAACCGCCACCGGCCGTCAGCCGAGGATGGTCGGACATCATTGCCGCGCTCGACGCGTTGTTGGAATTGACCCGTGGCTACCATGTGGTGGCCATGGCCAATTCCGGGTTGGCGGTTGGCGGGGCCGGATTTCCTTCGAGGAGTTTGTGGGGTAAACCACTCGTCGCCAAACGGCGGGATTTCGAATTCATGACTGGAGTTGCCATGACCGGACGTACATCACATCACGGTATCTATGCCGCCGTCGCCACGCCCCTGGGCCGGGATTTCCTCCCCGACCTGCCTCGTTTCATGGATCATTGCCAGTGGCTGCTGGCAAATGGATGCGACGGGTTGACACCGCTGGGAACGACTGGCGAAGCGAATTCGATCGGCCTGGAGGCCCGGCTGTCCTTCATCGAGCGGATCGGCAGCAGCGATCTTCCGAAATCCCGGCTGATTGTGGGAACCGGCTCGACCTCGATTGCCGATACTGTCCGACTGTCTCGGGCCGTCATCGATGCCGGAATCGACAGCCTGCTGATGCTGCCGCCATTCTTCTACAAATCTCCGACGGAGGACGGGTTATTCAGCCATTTTGCCGCTGTGGCCGAGCAACTGTCGGATCGCCAGCCGCGCATATTCCTCTATCACTTTCCGCAGATGTCGGCAGTTCCGATTACCATCCCGCTGATCAGGAGATTGCGGGAGGCCTTTCCGGGCCTCTTCGTCGGCGTCAAGGACAGCACCGGCGATTTCGACAGCACCTCTGCCTTCATCCGGGAGATACCGGGCTTCGAGACCTTTGCCGGTACCGAGGAGCTGGCGGCGCCAACGCTTGAAGCCGGGGGGAGTGGCTGCATTTCGGCAACGGTCAATGTCGTGGCCCCGCTCGTGGCCCGGCGAGTCGCCGAGACCGATGACGGGCGGGCGGCGGAGCTGGATCGCGCCATCTCCGGATCCCGGGCGGCCATCTCGGCCCTGCACAATGTCAGCGGCACCAAGGCGGCACTGTCGGTGTTCCGCAATGATCCGGAATGGCGCCGGTGTGCGCCTCCCAATGTCACCCTCGACGAGGCAACGGCAGCGGCGCTTGCCGACCAGCTTGACCGGCTGGGCGGGCTCAGGGCCTGTTTTGGCTGATCCTGCCCGTGGCCGGCCGGTGCATCATGGGCCGGGGGCTGGCTGATCCTGCCCATGGGCGCCGGATCGTGGGCCGGGGGTTGGTTGGTCACCCATTTCGATGCCGGTGACCTGCGCCCGGTCAACGAGATCCTGGACGAACTGGCGGCCGGCAGCGACCCATGATTCCTGTTCGAGCCGGTCCTCGATGCGGCCGCGGACGGCTTCGAAGGGCAGTATTCGCCCTTCCGAACGCAAATCCAGCCTGACCAGGTGAATTCCGTAGCGGGTCTCCACCGGCTCGTCGGCGATCTGGCCGGGCGACAGGGTCTTCAGAACCTCCTCGATCTCGGGAGCCAGGTCGCCATCGCAAAGCTGGCCAAGCGATCCGCCATTGGCCGCCGACTCGCAGGCGCTGTGCTCGCTTGCCAGTTTACGGAAGCTGGCCTGGTCGCGCCGGATCACCGTCAGCAGCCGCAATGCTGCCTTCCTCGCCGTGGAGCGGCGGTCCGGGTCCTGCTCCGGTGCCGCCAGCAGGATATGCGATGCCTCGTACAACGCCGGCGACCGGAAGCGTTCGGTATTGGCCTCGTAGTAATCCCGGACCTGGCCGGCCGAAGGTGGCGATACGGTGATCGCGGTTTCGGTCAGCTGGCGTATCCTGGCCTCGGAGTCGGTCTCCCGCCGCCCCTTGCCAGTCTGCCTGGGTTCGGCTTGGAGGCTGATCCTGTCGGCCTCCTGCAGCAGCAATTCACGTATCACCAACGACCTGGCCGCCTTGCGCCAGGCGATGCCCGGCTTGCCCGCCGGTGCAGAATGGTTCTGCGCCTCGGCGGCAATCTCGCTGACCGGAATCGGTGTCCCGTTGACAGAGACCTCCGGCAGAAGCGGCTTGGGCTTGCGCATGGCTGGCACCCCGGGTCAGGCGATGCCCGACCTATCCACCCATCCGGGCATCATCGCCGGTCCGGCCGGCCAGCGTGGAACGGCGGGACCTGACCACCTGGTAGCCGGGCCGCAGGACGTAGCCGAAAGGCGCCGACAGCATGTGCACCAGCCTGGTGAAGGGAAACAGCAGGAAGATCGTCAGCCCGAGGAAGATGTGGATCTTGAAGATCAAATGGGCATCGGCGATGTAGCTGGCAGCCTTGAAGTCGAAGGTGAATATCCCCAGCGACCACGCCATGAAAGCCACCATCTGCCCGCCCTCGAGATGCTGGACCGAGACCAGGATCGTTCCCAGGCCGAGGACCAGCTGGAGGATCAGCAAGACCAGGATGCCGATATCGGCAAAGGATGATGTCTTGCGAATCCTCGGATCGGCCAGCCGGCGATGCAGCAGCATCAGCCCCCCGGCCAGCGACATCAGGCCGGCGATGCCGCCAACCACGATGGCCAGCACCTGCTTGAAGCCATGGCCGATACCCAGCATGTCGAAGATTTGAATGGGGGTCAGCAGGCCAACCAGGTGACCGAAGAACACCACGATCACCCCGACATGGAACAACACCGAGCCGGTGATCAGCTGCTTGCGCCGCAACAGCTGGCTCGAGGATGACTTCCAGGTAAAGGGGTCGCGCTCGTAGCGGACGATGCTGCCGACCAGCAAGACCGAAAGACAGATATAGGGGTAAATTCCGAACAAGAATTCATGCATCAGCGTCGTCCTTGGTTGATGTCGGTTGCCGGGCCTGAAACATCCATTCGGGCCAGCAGATCCCGGGCTTGCGGACATTCATCAGGTGCACCGGGCCCAAAGGTCACCTCGGATTCCTCCCAGGCCTCGTCGAGCGCCTCCAGGTCTTCGCCCGGCTTGTCCGGAATCTCCAGCAGCAGATCCAACGCCTTGCGATCGCCAACCCCGCCGGCAATCCGCACCAGCGCCCTGAAGACCGCCGCATATGCGGATTTGCGCCGGTCCAGCCTGGTGCCCAGCGCCTCGAGGATGTGGCTGGCATCGGCCAGCATCCGCTTCGCCTCCTCCGGTGGTCGCAGAGACAGGAATTCGAGCACCGCCGGCAGGTAGTCCGGCAAATCCAGCGTGCTCGGCTCGAGCCCGGCCCGCTTATAGGTCTCCAGCAAGTCGATCATGGCGCTGCCGCGGGCCCGGCTGTCGCCATGGACATGCTCGAAAAGATCGAGGCTGCATGACCGGGACCGGTCGAAGATCTCCACGAAATTCTCCTGCAACTCCCAGATGTCACCATCCCGCAATGCCCCGAGCAGCCGGTCCAGGTCAGCCCTGGCAGCGCCGTTCAGGCGACGGTCCGATTTGAACGCCCCGCGGATGTCGGGAATTGCCTCCCTCAATTCGTCGGTCGGGTAGGCCAGGAGGACCGACAGCGATTTCAGGGTCAGGTCCATCAACGCTGATCCGTCGGCACCGAAAACGGCCGTGAGCTGCCGCCGAACAGCGAGCCCTGGCTGATGCCGGTCGAGCACATGTTGCCATCGGTGAAGCCGCAGCCGCCGCGCAGGAAGGAGGCGTCCTCGACATTTTCCCGGTGGGTGGTCGGAATGACGAACCGGTCATCGTAATCGGCCAGCGCCATGATCTTGTACATGTCATCGATGGTGGCGGCAGTCAGTCCGACCCGCTCGGCAATCGCCTCGTCGATGACCCCCTCGACGGTCCTGGCCCGCATGTAGACCCGCATGGCCAGCATCCGCTCGAGGCCGGTCACGATCGGCGCCTCATCGCCGGCGGTCAGCAGGTTGGCCAGGTAGCGGACCGGGATTCGCAGCGAGCGGACATCGGGCAGATCCCTGTCCATGTCAATCAGGCTGTTTTCGCTGGCATTCTGGATCGGGCTGAGCGGCGGCACGTACCAGACCATGGGGAGGGTCCGGTATTCCGGGTGCAGCGGGAAGGCCACCTTCCAGTCGACTGCCATCTTCCAGACCGGTGAGCGGGTGGCGGCATCAACCCAGTCGGGTGGTACGCCATCGGCCAGCGCCTGGCGGCGAATGTCAGGATCATTGGGATCCAGAAACATGTCCAGCTGCGCCTGGTAGAGATCCTTCGGGTCCGGAACATTGGCCGCATCGTGAGTCTTGTCCGCATCGTAGAGTATCACCCCCAAATAGCGGATGCGGCCGACGCAGGTTTCCGAGCAGACGGTTGGGCTGCCGGATTCAATCCTCGGGTAGCAGAAGGTGCATTTTTCCGACTTCCCGGTAGACCAGTTGTAATAGATCTTCTTGTACGGGCAGCCGGAGACGCACATGCGCCAGCCGCGGCATTTTTCCTGGTCGATCAGCACGATGCCGTCTTCCTCGCGCTTGTAGATGGCGCCGGAGGGACAACTGGCCGAACAGGACGGGTTCAGGCAGTGCTCGCACAGCCGCGGCAGATACATCATGAAGGTGTTTTCGTATTCGCCGTAGATCTCTTTCTGCACACCTTCGAAATTGGTGTCCTTCGAGCGTTTCTCGAACTCGCCGCCGAGGATTTCCTCCCAGTTCGGTCCCCATTCGATCTTCTCGATCCGCTCGCCGGTGATCCTCGAGCGCGGGCGGGCAGTCGGGAATGCCTCCATCTCCGGCGCCGATTTGAGGTTCTCGTAGTCGAAATCGAACGGCTCGTAATAGTCGTCGATTTCCGGCATGTCCGGGTTGCCGAAGATCTTGGCCAGGATTCGCCATTTTGCGCCCTGCCTGGGTTGCAGCTTGCCGGACCGGGTACGCTCCCAGCCGCCATTCCACTTCGACTGGTCCTCCCAGTTCTTGGGATAGCCGATGCCGGGCTTGGTCTCGACATTGTTGAACCAGGCGTATTCGACCCCGTCGCGGCTGGTCCACACATTCTTGCACGTCACCGAGCAGGTATGGCAGCCGATGCACTTGTCCAAATTGAGGACCTTGCCGATCTGTGCCCTGATCTTCATGATGTCATCTCCGCCTGCTGCAAGGGTCGCTCGAGCCAATCGACCGTCTTCATCTTTCTCACCACCACGAATTCGTCGCGGTTCGAGCCGACGGTTCCATAATAGTTGAAGCCATAGCTCTGCTGCGCATAGCCGCCGATCATGTGGGTCGGCTTCAGGGTGGTGCGAGTCACCGAGTTGTGGATGCCGCCGCGACGGCCGGTGCGCTTGGAGCCAGGCGTGTTCACGATCTTTTCCTGGGCGTGATACATGAACAATGTCCCGTTCCTGATCCGTTGCGACACCACCGCCCGCGCCGTCAGCGCACCATTGATGTTGAACACCTCGACCCAGTCATTGTCCTCAATGCCGGCCAGGGCGGCATCGTCCTCCGACAGCCACACCACCGGCCCGCCACGGTTGAGGGTCAGCATCAGCAGATTGTCGGAATAGGTCGAGTGAATGCCCCATTTCTGGTGCGGGGTGATGAAATTCAGCACGATTTCCGGCTCGCTGCCGCCCTCGCTGGCGCCGGCGATGGTCTTCAGATCCACCGGCGGGCGATAGGTGCACAACCCCTCGCCGAAGGCCAGCATCCAGCCATGATCCTGGTAGAGCTGCTGGCGCCCGGTCAGGGTCCGCCACGGGATGCGCTCATGGACGTTGGTGTAGCCGGCATTGTAGCAGACCTCCTCGCTCTCGATGCCGGACCAGGTCGGCGAGGAAATGATCTTGCGCGGCTGGGCGGCAATGTCGTGGAAGGTGATCCGGCTGTGTTCCATCGGCAATGCCAGATGGGCATGTTCAAGGCCGGTGATGCGCTCCAGCGATCTCCACGCCTTGACCGCCACCGCGCCATTGGTCTCGGGAGCCAGCGCCAGGATGGTCTCGGCGGCATCGATGTCGGTGTCGATTCTGGCACAGTCGCTGGCCGGGCCCGATGACCAGACACCGTTCTGCCTTCGCAGCAGCTCGACCTCCGGCTTCACGTCCCAGGAAATGCCCTTGCCGCCATTGCCAAGCTCATCCATCAGCGGACCAAGGGCGACAAACCGGTCATAGACGGCCGCGTAGTCGCGGATGACCGACACGATGCCCGGGCCGGTCTTGCCCGGAACCAGCTTGCACTGGCCCTTCTTCCAGTCCGCGACCTCGACCTGGGCAATTTCGCCCGGCGTGTCGTGCAGGATCGGCATCAGCACCACGTCGCTCTCGACACCGAGAATCTCCGGGGCCACCTCCGAGAACTTCCGCGCCAGCAGCCGGAAGATGTCCCAGTCCGATTTCGACTCGTAGGCCGGGTTGACCGCCGCTTGCAGCGGGTGGATGAAGGGATGCATGTCGCTGGTGTTGAGGTCGTTCTTCTCGTACCAGCTGGCGGTCGGCAGCACGATGTCCGAATAGACCGCCGTCGTCGACATGCGAAAATCGATGCACACCAGCAGGTCGAGCTTGCCGGTCGCCGGCTCATCATGCCACCTGGCCTCTTCCGGCATGGTCCGCCCGGCCTCGGCGATATCCTCGGCCATGACGCTGTTGTCGGCGCCGAGCAAGTGCCGCAGGAAGAATTCGTGCCCCTTGCCGGACGAGCCCAGCAGGTTGGATCGCCAGACAAACAGGTTGCGAGGCCAGTTTTCCGGGGCGTCCGGGTCCTCGCATGACATCTCCAATTCGCCGGATTGCAGCCGCTCGGCGACATAATCGGCTGCCCCGATGCCGGCCTCCCGCGCCGCCCGACCGATATCGAGCGGGTTCTGCTTCAGCTGTGGTGCCGAGGGCAGCCACCCCATGCGTTCGGCGCGGATGTTGAAATCGATCAGGCTGCCGGACCAGTCGCCATCCGGCGCCGTCGGCGAAATGATCTCGGCGATGTCGAGGGTCTCGTATCGCCACTGGTCGGAATGGGCATACCAGGCCGAGGTCGAGTTCATCTGCCGCGGTGGCCGGGCCCAGTCCAGGGCAAAGGCCAGTGGCAGCCACCCGGTCTGCGGCCGGAGCTTTTCCTGCCCGACATAATGGCTCCATCCACCACCGGACTGGCCATTGCACCCGCACAGCGCCAGCATGTTGATGATCCCCCGGTAGTTCATGTCCATGTGATACCAGTGATTGAGTCCGGCACCGACGATCACCATGGAGCGACCCCCGGTCTGCTCGGCATTACGGGCAAATTCGCGAGCGACCGATTCGATGTTCCGGCGGTCAACGCCGGTGATCTTTTCCGCCCAGGCCGGGGTGAACGGAACATCATCGCCGTAGTCGCGTGCCACGTTGCCGCCGCCAAATCCACGGTCCAACCCGTAATTGGCGCAGAGGAGATCGAATACCGTCGCCACCAGCGCCGTGCCGTCGGCAAGTTCGACCCGCCTGGCCGGGATCACCCTGTCGAGCACCTCCGGATGCTCGCATCGCACGAAGGGCGCGGTCGCCTGCCCGCCGAAATACGGGAAACCAACCTCCACCATCTCGTCGTGATCGGCATCGCCGGCCAGGCTCTTCCTGAGCGAGACCTCGCTGCCGCCGGCCTTCTCCTGCAGGTTCCAGCCCCCCTCCTGGCCCCAGCGGAACCCGATTGAGCCGTTCGGGGCCACCAGGTCACCGCTGCGGTCGTCGAAGGCCAGCACCTTCCAGTCCGGATTGTTGTCCTCGCCAAGATTGCCGGACAAATCCGATGCCCGCAGGAACCGCCCCGGCACCAGCCTGCCATCGCGCTCTTCCAGCCTGACCAGCATCGGCAAATCGGTGTATTGACGGCAATAGGATTCGAAATACGGCACCTGCCGGTCGATATGGAACTCCCGCAGGATGACGTGGCCGAAGGCCATGGCCAGGGCACTGTCGGTGCCCTGGCGGGGAGCCAGCCAGATATCGCTGAACTTGGCCGCCTCCGAGTAGTCTGGGCAGATTACCACCGATTTGGTACCCTTGTAGCGGGCCTCGGTGTAGAAATGCGCGTCCGGCGTCCGGGTCTGCGGCACATTCGAGCCCCACAAGAGCAGGAAGCCGGAATTGTACCAGTCGGCGCTTTCCGGGACATCGGTCTGTTCGCCCCAGGTCATCGGCGAGGCTGGCGGCAGGTCGCAATACCAGTCATAGAAGCTCATGCAGACGCCGCCGATCAGGCTGAGATAGCGGGTGCCGGCCGCATATGACACCATGGACATGGCCGGAATCGGCGAGAATCCGAAGATCCGGTCAGGCCCGTAGCGGCGCGCTGTCCAGGCATTGGAAGCGACGATGATTTCCGAGGCCTCCTCCCAGTCCGCCCGCACGAAACCACCCTTGCCGCGCAGCCCGGTATAGGATTTCCGCAGTTCCGGATCCTCCTGCAGAATCTGCCAGGCCATGGTCGGGCCATGGGTGCGGCGCAACTGCCTCCAGGCCCGTAGCAGCGCCCCACGCACCAGCGGGTGGCGGACCCGGTTGGCCGAATAGAGGTACCAGCTGTAGCTGGCGCCGCGCGAGCAGCCGCGCGGCTCGTGATTGGGAAGGTCGGGCCGGGTCTTCGGATAGTCGGTGGCCTGGGTCTCCCAGGTCACGATCCCCGACTTGACATAGATGTTCCAGGAGCAGGAGCCGGTGCAGTTGACGCCGTGGGTCGAGCGGACAACCTTGTCGTGGCGCCAGCGCTGCCGGTAGGTCTCCTCCCATTCCCGGCTCTCGCGGGTCACCTGGCCATGCCCGTCGGCGAAGGTCCCGATTTCCTTCGATTGCAGGAAATTCAGGCGATCAAGCAGCTGGCTCATCTCAAGCTCCCATGATTGTCGAACCCGGCTACGCCGGTCGTGGCCAGGCATTGCCAGGCCAGGCCATTCGGCATGCACCCTGCACCCGATTTCATGCCGGCACCGCGGCGGCTGGCCGGAAATAGAACCACCAGGTCATCACCAGGCACAGGCCGTAAAACACGCCGAAGCAGACCAGCGCCGCCTCGGGTCCTCCGGTCATGCCAATGGATGTGCCATAGGCCTTCGGGATGAAGAAGGCCCCGTAAGCGGCAATCGCCGAGGTAAAGGCGATGATCGAGGCGCTTTCCCGTTCAATCTGCGCCCTGGAGGCGGCGGCATCAAGGCCGGGCATCAGCCGTGGCACCTCCTGGCGCATGATCGTCGGTATCATCTGGAATGTCGAGGCGTTGCCGATGCCGGTCAGCACGAACAGGATCATGAAACAGGCAAAGAAGCCGGCAAAGCTGCCGCCAACCCCGTCGGAAGGCAGGAAGAACAGCACGCCGGCGACCGCGATGATCATGCCGGCGAAGGTCCAGAAGGTGATCCTGCCACCACCGAACCTGTCCGAAATCCAGCCGGTCGACGCCCGGCTGAGCGCGCCAACCAGGGGACCGAGAAACGCCAGCGCCAGCGCATCGGTCTCGGGAAACTGCGTCCTGATCAGCAGCGGAAACCCGGCCGAATAGCCGATGAAGGATCCGAATGTGCCGGTATAGAGCACGCACATGATCCAGTTGTGGCGACGGCGGAGTATGACCAGTTGCTCGCGCAGCGATGCCTGGGTTCCATCGATGTCGTTCATCCCGAACCAGGCGGCGATCATGCTGGCGACCAGCAACGGCACCCAGACGAACCCGGCATTCTGAATCCAGACCTGCCGCCCGTCAGGCAGGATCTGCGGCTCGCCGCCGATCGCCCCGAACACGCCGATTGTAATGACGAGTGGCACCATGAACTGCATGACCGACACGCCGAGATTGCCAAGCCCGGCATTGAGGGCAAGCGCATTCCCCTTGCTCGCCTTGGGGAAGAAATAGGCAATATTGGCCATGGAGGAGGCAAAATTGCCGCCCCCGAGCCCGCATAGAAGTGCCAGCAGCACGAAGACCAGGTACGGGGTTGACGGATTCTGGACTGCAAACCCGACACCGATCGCCGGCAGCAGCAGCGACGCGGTCGACAATGCCGTCCACTTCCTGCCGCCGAAAATCGGGATCATGAAGCTGTAGAACACCCGCAGCGTGGCACCGGAGAGACCCGGCAGCGCCGCCAGCCAGAACAGCTGGTCGGTGCTGTAGTCAAACCCCACCGATGGCAGTTGGGCAACGACGGCCGACCATACCAGCCAGACGGAGAATGCCAGCAGCAGGCAGGGAATCGATATCCACAGGTTGCGGGTGGCAATCCGTCTGCCCCTGCTCTGCCAGAACTCGACATCCTCGGGACGCCAGTCGCGAAGCAGGAACTTGTTGTTGTCGGTCACGTTCCCTCCACCTCCATTGACATTGCCAGCCCCGATCAGGCCCGGTTGGCGCCATCCATCCGCGGCTCGGGAAGCGGTGCCTCCGGCACATCGGACAGATACTGTTCCCCGGCAAGTCCCGGATGCCTGCGCAGTTCCATGCGCCTGATGGCCACATGCATCCAGACGGTCGACACGCCGACAATGGCAAACAAAAGCATGAACGGCGCGGTCCAGACACCGGTCCAGTCCAGCAGAACTCCGAAGGAAATCGGCAGCACGAAACCGCCGAGACCGCCTATCATTCCGACCAGCCCGCCGACGGAGCCGACATGGTGGGGATAGTAGACCGGGATATGCTTGTAGACGGCCGCCTTGCCGAGACTCATGACGAAACCCAGAATCACCGTCAGCGCCACGAAGACCGGGAGGGTGACGGCGATGTTGAAGACGATCGGGCCGGAAATCCCGGCAACCTCATAGGTGGTGTCGGGATAGCTCAGCATGAACAGGCAGATCAGCGACACCACGAAGGTCAGATACATGACCGAACGGGCGCCAACGCGGTCCGACAGCCATCCGCCGAGCACCCGGAACACCGAACCGGGAAGCGAATAGAGGCCGGCCAGCACCCCGGCCATGGTCAGCTCGAGACCGTAGGCGCCGACATAATACCTGGGCAGAAACGAGGCCAGGGCCACGAATGCACCAAAGACGAAGAAGTAATAGGTGGCGAATCGCCAGACCTGCATGTTGCGCAGCGGGGCAAGCTGCTCGGTGGAGGATACCGGCCGGGTCCCGGTTTGCCGCCGCGATTCCACCACCGGGTCGTTCCTCGACAACAGGTAGAACAGCACCGCAACCACCAGCAGCACCACCGCATAGAGACGGGCGGCGCCCTCCCAGCCCAGTGAGACGACCAGGAACGGCGCCACGAAATTGGTGATGGCCGCCCCGACATTCCCGGCCCCGAATATGCCCAGCGCAGTTCCCTGCCGCTCCTTCCCGTACCACCGGGAGACGTAGGCCACGCCGATGATGAAGGAGCCGCCGGCAAGTCCGAGCCCGAGCGCCGCCAGCAGGATCATGGGATAGGTCTCGGCCGAGGTCAGCAGCCAGGTCGCCAGCGCCGTCAGCACCATCTGGATCGGAAACATGATGCGGCCGCCATACTGCTCGGTCCAGACGCCAAGGAAAATCCGGCTGACCGAACCGGTCAGCACCGGCGTGGCCACCAGCAATCCGAACTGCGTGTCGGACAGGCCCAGCTCATCCTTTATGGTAACGCCGATGACCGAAAAAATTGTCCAGACCGCGAAACAGGTGGTGAAGGCAAGCGTACTCAACACGAGAGCCCGGTTGCTGTCGCCCCGGGATACGTGGCCCAATTCGTCCATGTGTCCTCGACTCTCCTGGCTGCAGGGATTTCGAACTGCGTACAATCTAGTGATCCCTGCCGGGGTTTCCTTGATCTGGATCAAGTTTTGGTTCAAAACCTGCCAGGCTTGACATATCCGGTGGCAACCTTGCCCCGACCTTGGCCGGGAGGCCGGGCGACCTCTCCGTGGCGGAACCGGACAGTGATCACCGTGCAGGAGATGTTCCCATTCCAGCAAACACCACATTCAGCTGTTCCGCCTGCCCGGTCCGGGATCATGCCGTGTGCTCAAAGTGCAAACCCGACGAATACCGGCAGCTGATGCGAATCAGGAGAGTGCAAAGCTACACCAGGGGCTCGCAGATCATGCGGGCCGGTGAGCCTATGAGATCTGTCGGGTCGCTACTCAGCGGCTCGGCAAGGATCAGCCGGTCACTCGAGGATGGCCGCCGGCAGATGGTCGGCCTGCTGATGCCGGGCGACTTCATCGGACGACCTGGACGTCGCGAGGTCTCCTTCGACGTGATTGCCGGTACCGATGTCGAGCTGTGCATGTTCAGGATTGGTGACTTCGAGCAACTCCTGCAGGCGAGCCCGGCCATGAGCCAGCAAATGCTGGCAATGACCCTCGACGAGCTTGACGCGGCCCGGCTGTGGATGCTGGTGCTCGGCAGGGCGACGTCACGGGAAAGACTGGCCAGCCTGCTCGCCCTGCTGGTTCAGCATGATTTTCGCATCCGGCGGCGGCGGATCGGCACGGCTGTCACCCTGGAATTGCCATTCGCACGCGCCGAAATCGCCGAGTATCTCGGCCTCACCATAGAAACCGTCTCCCGTCGGCTTTCCGATCTTCGCACTGACGGGCTGATCAGGTTCGAACAGCACCGGCGGCTGGTCATACCCGATTACCATGCACTAATTGCCGAAACCGGCGACAGCGAGAACTGGCGAAGCGAGCTTCACGAAGATCTTTGTTCCGGGCTGGCTGCAAGCTGACAACGGCTGCATCACGGCCAGGCACGAATTGCCGGCCCGTATTCCCAAGCCCGGAACCCGAACCGCGCTCCCAAGATTGTCGGTCCGGCTTTCTTGGGCCATCGCAACAAGAACCTGACCGCGACGTATGCTTGGCTCCGGGCGGCTACCCTTGCCAAACCTGGCCTGGTGGCCCGTCGAAATCCGGCATCCGCCGGGAGCACCCTTGCATATCGAGGACTCTGGACGGATTCGTTCCATGATCGACCCCATCGGATGCCTCATCGGACAGTGGACAAGACCGCTGGAACTGCAGCCAGGAGTTGCCGTCAACTGTACCGGATTCTCCAGGTTCTTGATCAAGTTGGCATGCGCTCTATCGAACACCTGCTACAAGCAAGCGATGGAGAGTGGAACGGGGGAGGTCAAGTCACGCGGTCACCGATCCCCCGTGGAAGATTCCGAAACCGAAAACCCTGCGCCGCAAAAGAATGCTTGCGTATGGGTCGGCAAGTCAATCAACTGGCCGATCTTCATAAACCTTCACTTCGGCGGCAGTCCTGCCCATTCGCACTTCGTCAATGACCACAAACTGCGTTGGCATGGGTCCGCCATGCTTGCTGACAAAACTGCGATAAATTCCATACTTGAAGTAGTATTCCGACGGAATGAAATTGATGAATCCGGACATTGCCGCTTTGCGCTCGCCGTTGACGTATACCTCCAGTAGATCGTTACCGTTCGCCGTGTCGAGATGTATCATGATATCGGTCCATCGCCCTTTCATTGCGTCAATGTCGGCGAGATGGAGTATCTTGCGGTCATCCCGAACATCCGTGGCACTACCGGTGAGGATATGGTACTGCGCCGTATAGCTGTCGCCCTGCATTTCCAACTGAATCAATGGCGGAAAGGACTTGAGCCCTTCCGCTGAACCTGTCGGTCCACCCCACTGATGGATCTGACCGACGGTGGTTCTGACGCGCGGGCTGGTGCGGAAATCCGGTGGCAGCCAAACCGAGAATCCCATCCACTGGCGCGTGCCGTGTTTCCAACGCTTTCTTACCTCGATTTCGCTGCGCTCGCGGTCGTTGTCGCAATCGCTCCAGTAACTGTCCTCACCGCAGTCGCCCGGGCGAACCTCGAACCTCTGGGCGCGCCGGCCCGCACGGACCGGCGCCCTGACAATCTGATAGCCATGTGGCTTGTCGTTCAGGTTTCTCTTGCCCGGCAGACGCCCGGCCACGAGCGCTGGAACTTGCATGTGAGAGCGAACCAATTCGAATGACTCTGCATTCAGATTTCCGTCTTGAGGTTTTCCCACCGATTTCTGCCAGCCAGCAATAGCTGCCTGTGTTCTCGGTCCGCAAATGCCGTCTGGCTTTCCTGCATTAAAACCCAAATCATTAAGTGCAGCCTGCACTTCGGCAAGCTGTAAATTGGTCATGGAAAAAGCTTCAGACTCACACCCCCGTGCAGACTGGCCTGCAAAAGCAATCAGCGAAGCAATGACGATAGCAATATGACAGTTGGCAATGGTTAGACGTTTCATTCCTGGCTCTTCCCCGCATTTTCACCAAACGGACATGCATAGGATCTGATTTTGTGGTATTGGCGAACAAATACAATATCTTACAAAGCCACAAGAACCTGGCCCCATGCAGGCAGGCTATACATCACGGCAAATGGAATTTGAAAGGGAATTATAGTTACGGCAGTTTCAGTGCTCGCCACTGCTGTCGGCCTTCAGCATCTCGACCATCTTGTCGCGCATGACGAATTTCTGCGGCTTGCCGGTGACCGTCATTGGCAATTCGTCAACAATCCGGACATGCCGGGGTATCTTGAAATGCGCCATCCTGCCTTCCAGCGATTCACGCACTTCATTCTCCGCAAGATCCATGTCCGGCCTGGCCACCACCCAGGCACAGACCTCTTCACCCAGCCTCTCGTCAGGAATGCCGAAGACCTGTGCATTGCCGACCTTGGGGTGGCGGATCAGCTGTTCCTCGATTTCGCGGGGATAGATGTTTTCACCGCCACGGATGATCATGTCCTTGACGCGGCCGACAATCGAACAGAAGCCCTCCTCGTCCAGCACGGCAAGGTCGCCGGTCTGCATCCAGCCATCCACGATGCTCTCGGCAGTTTTCGCGTCGTCCGCCCAATAACCCTTCATGACCGAGTAGCCGCGAGTGCAAAGCTCTCCCCTTGTGCCGACCGGCACGATTCGACCGTCGTCACCGGTGATCTTGACTTCAAGATGCGGGTGAGCCCGGCCCACGGTTTCGCAGCGTTGTCCGACCGGATCATCAACATGGCTCTGGAAGGAAACCGGCGAGGTTTCCGTCATGCCATATGCGATCGTCACTTCACGCATGTTCATGTCGTCGATCACCTGCCGCATCACGGCGACCGGGCAGGTGGCGCCAGCCATGATTCCGGTGCGCATGGTCGACAGGTCACGCCGGTTCTGCTGCAACTCCTCCAGCATGGCCATGAACATTGTCGGCACGCCGTAGACCGCCGTGCACCGCTCCTTCGCCATCGCGTCAAGCGTTTGCGCCGCATCAAATCCTTCACCAGGGAATACCGCGGCGCTTCCCTTGCTCACGGCACCCAGGACACCCATGACCATTCCGAAACAATGGTAGAGCGGCACCGGAAGAGCCAGGCGGTCGGTTTCGGTCAGGTTGATGCGACCGGTCACGAACCGTGCATTGTTGACAATATTGTAGTGTGAAAGGGTAGCTCCCTTCGGTTTTCCGGTCGTCCCCGAGGTGAACTGGATGTTGATGGCGTCATCCGGGTTGAGGGTGCTGTCGATCGCCGGCAGCCGGAGTTTCCGTGCCGGGCCTCCAAGCCGGCGCAGCGCCTCGAAGGCAAAGGCCCCCGGTCCGGGATCGCGGTCCATGAAGATGACGCTGTGCAAGTGCGGAAGCCTGGCCGCCCGCAACCGTCCCGGCTCGCATGAGGCGAGTTCGGGTGCGAGTTTCCGGATCATTCCGGCATAATCGGATGTCCTGAATGACCTGGCGGCAATAAGGGCCCGGCATTGAACCTTGTTCAATGCATATTCGAGCTCGCCCGGACGGTATGCCGGGTTGATGTTCACCAGCACCAGGCCGACACGCGCCGTTGCAAACTGCGTCAGGACCCATTCGACCCGGTTCGGCGACCAGATGCCCACCCGGTCACCCTTGTCCAGGCCGAGTGCCAGCAGGCCGGATGCCAGGTCATCGACCGCCCGGGCAAGATCGTAATAGCTCATCCTGACACCCTGCTCGTGGAACACGACGGCATCGCGGGAGCCGAATTCCAAGACGGCTTCACCCAGCAATTGCGGAATGGTGACATAGGCCAGCGGCGGATGGGTCGGCCCCCGGACATAGGACTGCCCACCCGGCGGGGTTGTTGCTTCCGTCGGCGGCGCCGTCATGCGGTCCAGGCTGGACAACCGATCGGCAAGGCTTTCATTCAGGATTGACATGGCGGCAGTCCGTCACATCACTCGCCAGTCGCCGCATTGCTCGAAGGCATGTGCGGCCTGGTAGATTTTCAGCTCACCATATCTGGCGCCAACCAGCATCATGCCGATGGGCAGCCCCTCGCTGAGGCCGCATGGCACATTCATGGCCGGCAATCCGCAATTGAACGGCGCAGTATTTCCGATCATCTCGAAGGCCCGCCGGATGTAGAGGCCGGTGGGACAGTCGGCTGGCGGAATGGGTTGCGGTTTCATCGGCACGGTCGGCATCAGCAACAAATCGTGCTGCTTCAGGACCTCCGAATAGCCCAGGCCCACCTTTCGCATCAGGTTTTGTGCCTTGCCGTAGAAACGGCCGCGGTACTGTTCCTGGAAGAATTCACCGAGGAACATGCAGACCTTCAGCGAAGGGCTGAGCTCATCGGCCCTGTTGCGCCATACAGCCCGGGCCTCGCCGCTGCTCCGACGGTGCTCCGGTTGGGTTATGTCGCTGTCGTCACCGCCCCGATGATCCTCGAACATGCCTCGACGAGGATTTCGTCGGAGGTGGCAAAACTCAGCCGGAAATGCCCGGGGGCCCCGAATTCGCTCCCCGGCACCACCGAAACCCCGGCCCCCTCCAGGAGCCAGGTGCAGATATCGTGATCATCGGTCATTGGTGTGCCATCGGCGGTGCACATTCCGACGAGAGCACTGCAGTCGACGAAACAGTAGAATGCCCCGTCGGGCGGAACCAGTGTCAGCCGGTTCGAACTGCCAAGACCCTCGACCACCAGGGCGCGCCGCCGTTCATAGGCGGTCCGGCAGCGGTCGACGAATAGCCGTGCCTCTTTCTGCCCGGTCAGCGCTGCCAGCGCCGCCGCCTGGCTGATTGACGAGGGGTTGGTCGTGGATTGGCTCTGGATTCTTGCCATGGCGCCGATCAGGGGCTGCGGGCCGGTGGCGTAGCCGATGCGCCATCCGGTCATGGCCATCGATTTGGAGACGCCGTTCACGGTCAAGGTCCGGCTTGCCAGTTCCGGCGCCACCTCCAGCATGGTGGCAAATTCGATATCGCCGAACAGGATCGTCTCGTAGATGTCGTCGGAGATGACCAAGAGCTGCGGATGCCGGCGCAGGACAGAGGCAAGTTCCCGAAGTTCGCCGGCCGAGTAGACGGCACCGGTCGGATTGCAGGGAGAGTTGAGGATCAGCAATCGGCTACGCTCGCCGATTGCCGCCTCCAGCATGGCCGCGGTCAGCTTGTAGCCCTCGGCGGACGTGCAGCTGACAATGTGCGGAATGCCATCGGCCAGCCGCACCATGTCCGGGTAGCTGACCCAATATGGCGCAGGGATGATGACCTCGTCGCCCTGGCTGACCGTCGCCAGGATGGCGTTGAAGATGAGCTGCTTGGCCCCGGTGCCGACGATGACCTGATCGGCATCGCAATCGATCGAATTCTCGGTCCGGAACTTCCCGGCCACGGCTTCCCGCAACTCCCTGGTCCCGGCCACGTCGGTATAGCGGGTCTGCCCGTCATCGATCGCCCGGCGCGCCGCCTCCCGGACAAAATCCGGGGTGTCGAAATCCGGCTCGCCGGTGCCGAGCTTCAGGATGCTGTGACCTGCCGCCTCCATCTCGCGGGCAATCCGCGCCATCCGCGCCGTTCCCGACTCCCGGACACCTGCCATCCTGTCGCTTAACTTCATTCTGCTCTCCGTTGCTGTGTTGACCGACCGCAATTTTCGCCTGCATCCACCCGGCCTGGCCGGATCTTCAACATGAGGTAGCAATTGAAGCGGCAGAATGCTTCGGGGGTCCTGGTCTTGTCGAAGAGTCGCCGCTCCAGCCGGGTCCGGCGTCGCTCCCCGAGCATCCTCCGGAACAGCTTCAAGACAATCCATCGCAGCCGCGGGTAGGCGATGCTGAAATCACGGTCGATCCGGCGAGCGCCCCTGCCAATCATGTTGAAGAATTGTTGCTCGAGCTCCACGGATGGCGCCACCAGCGCGGTGATGTCATCCTCGATGATGACATCCATCGACATGTCGGCGAGAGCCTTCCGGAACCGGTCGAGGCCGTGGCCGCCGCCAACCATGCCGAGGGCGGAAAACTCCTCGCCGAAGGCCGGTGTCCGGAAACAGTCCGAGATCAGGATCACGCCGTCATCGGCAAGATTGGCGGCGGCATTGGTCAGCGCGGCTTCGATCCCGATATACTGGAAACTCTCCGAGAACAGGCAGACATCGAAATTCCGGCTCCATTGAACTTCTCGAACGGAACGACATGGACCTTCACCCCGTCGCCGGCATTGACCCGGCATCGTTCGGCCAGGACCGGGCTTGGAACGACGATCTCGACATCGTGGCCCAGCCCCTGCAATTCGGCGGCCGTCTCGCCAGCACCGCCGCCAATGTCGAGAATGCGCAGCCTGCCCGGGGGAAGCATGGAAAGGAGCCGGTCCGAGTATGCCTTCTGCGCCGCCAGGAGATTGCTGGCGCACACATCGAGGCCCTCCTCCCAAATTCCGTAATGCAAATTCTCCCGTCCGGTCAGAAACCGGACAAGGTCCGTCCCCAGGTCGAGGCCCAGGGCGCGGGTGTCGATCTTCCGGCCAGCCGGCTTCATCCGTCGTCACCCTTCGGGCCGACATCCGGCCAACTTCCTGCTTCCCGACACCGCATCAGGGCCGAAGATACCCCCGGAACCCGGCAACGACCCGAAGATAGGTCTCCCGCTTGAACGGAACCACCGACTCCATCAGCTGTTCGGTGGTGACCCAGCGCCAGGCAGAGAATTCCGGATGCCCGGTCTCGATATTGACCTGGCTGTCCTCGCCATTGAAGCGAAACAGGAACCAGCGCTGCGTCTGGCCCCGGTAGCGTCCGCCCCAGATTTTCGGAACCATTTCCGCCGGCAGATCATAATTGATCCATTCCGCAAGCCCGGCCTCCACGGTCACCAGGCCCGGGATCACCCCCGTCTCCTCTTCCAGCTCCCGCAAGGCCGCCTCTTCCGGCGCCTCACCCTCGTCGATTCCACCCTGCGGCATCTGCCAGGCGTCGAGATTGCTGTCGATTCGCTGGCCGGCAAACACCAGGCCGGCCCGATTGGCCAGCATGACCCCGACCCCCCGCCGATAGGGGAGTTCCTCCAGCGCGTGTTCGGTCATCCCGGTCTGGCTTGCCCTGTCATCGTCGGCCGGATGCAGGACTCAGTCCAGCAGTTCCAGCGCGCTCAGCCCGGACAATATGTCCACCGCATAGGCCAGCTGCGGATCGGTTTCCCGGAGTTCGCCAATCACGACCATGTTCTCCCTGGCTTCCTCCAGATCCTCGTCCGGCGCCATCGGGCTGTCATTCTCCAGCGAATTGTGGAGATCCGACTCCGTGCGGAACGTCACCTCCTCGCCTTCAAGGCGGAAGATGTGCGGCACGGTGATATCCGGCAAGATCCCCTGCCCCTGGATCGACCGGCCCGACGGCGTGAAATAGAGGCCAGTCGTCATGCGGATGCCTCCTCGCCCGTCACCCAACTCGACCAGGGATTGAACCGAACCCTTGCCAAAGCTCTTGGTGCCGACAACAACCGCCCTGGAATGATCCTGCAGGGCGCCGGCAACGATTTCCGAGGCCGAAGCCGAGCCACCATTGATCAGCACGACCATCGGCTTGCCCTCGGCAAGATCACCGGCCTCGGCGTGGTATCTTTCGATGTTGACACCGTCCCGCCCCCTGACCGAAACGATCTCGCCGCTGTCGAGAAATGCATCCGACACCTCGATCGCCCCCGTCAGCGCGCCTCCCGGATTGTTGCGCAGGTCAAGAATGATTCCATTGACATCCTCGACGCCGACTCCGCCATCCTCCCCGGACATCTTCTCCAGGCTACTGACGATATCCTCGTGAGCATTGGAGGTGAAGGTCTTGACCCTGACAATCATCGAATTGCCGACCGTCTTCACCTCGGCGGCAGAAATCTGGATGATTGCCCTGACAATGGTCAGCGTCAGCGGCTTGGCCTCCCCTTCCCGCTCCACGGTAATGACAACCTCGGCCCCGGGTGGCCCACGCAGCCTGTCGACCGCCTCGTCGATCGTCATTCCCAGCACGGTATCGCCTTCGATCTCGGTGATGATGTCGCCGGCCCGCATTCCCGCCTCGGCGGCCGGGGTGCCGTCGATCGGCGAAATGACCAGCAACCAGCCATTCTCCATGGTCACCTCGATGCCAAGGCCGCCGAATTCCCCAGCGGTCTGCACCATCATTTCCTCGAGCCGCCTGTCATCCAGGTAGGATGAATGCGGGTCGAGCGACGACAGCATGCCGCGTACCGCACCCTTGGTCAGGTCGGTGATGTCCACCTCCTCGACATAGTTGCGCCGGATGGTCTCGAACACGTCGCTGAACAAATCCATGTTCTCGTAGATCGACAGGCCGGACTTGTCCTCCTGTCCACTGACCTGCCCGGCACCTGTCAGCCCGACGATTGTGCCAGTCAGGATGGCGACCGCTGTTTTTCGCATGATTTCAGATTTCCGTCAGACCCTGCCCGCAGTCCCGATGCAGAACTGCTGGCTGCTGCTCAATTGTATCCTGTTCATTACCCGAATTGAGCGGGAAAGTGCAAACCCTGATGGGGCCCCGGAGTTCCGCCTCAAGGTAAGTTGTGCAGGGAGCACGTGGAAAACCACCGAACGCGACCCGGCAACCGCCGGTCAGGAACGGAACACCGGAAGTCACTGCCCACACCCCGGTCGGAACGTTGTCAGGCCGGGGCTCAGTCGATCGGCAAAATGACGGGCATCCGGCATGTCTCTATGGTCACCTCAAACCTGAATTCGCCGACGTCCAGATGGTCTGCACCATCATTCGGGGCATGCAGGCCAGCTCCGGCGTGGTCGAAAGCCGGGATCGGCGCGTGTCGGCAAGCACCCCGAGCAACCGGAAAATCACTGGACCAGGGCCGACGCCAATGACCTCATGGCCATCAAGGCATGCCTGCACGCAACCGGTTGGCTGACGATCCGGATCGGAGCGCCATCCGGGCCGTGGCCGCGCAGGCAACAGGGCTGGGCTGCGCCCTGCAACCAGGGACAAGCTTCAATCAAGACTCAATGTGACATATCATGCATCCTTCCGCCCTGGGAAACTGTACTGCATGAAACAACGAGTCTCCGTTACGCAAATGCCCCGTACAGCCAAATTCGATTTCAACGGTCACGACGTGCTGATCATAGGCGCCAGCAGGGGTGGAATCGGTTCGGCGATCGCCCGGCACTTCGCGGAGGCAGGTGCAAACGTTTCCATAACCGGGGTCGAATCCGAACCGATTTCCGAACTTCGGGGCAAATTCAACTACACAATGCTCGACGTGACCGACCCGGATGCCGTCGACAGGCTGGCGGCGATGACGGACCGGCTTGACACTCTTGTCAATTGCGCCGCGGTAACGTCGCGGGGCGAAGAGATGGATCCGGGATATTTCGCCCGCGTTCTCGACATCAACCTCCAGGGAACCTTCCGCGCGGCGATGGCGTTCCGCCGTCACCTCGTGGACTCACGCGGCTCGATGATCAACCTGGCCTCGATGTATGCCTTCTTCGGCAGCCCGCAAAATCCTGCCTATGGTGCCAGCAAGGCGGGCGTCGCCCAATTGACGAAGTCGCTGGCCATTGCCTGGTCGAATGAGGGTGTGCGCGTCAACGCAATTGCCCCGGGCTTCATCATCACCGAGCAATCCGCCAGGGGCCGTCGCGACCCGGCACATGTGCTGGCCGTCGAATCCCGAACGCCGATGGGTCGATGGGGGGTGCCGGACGACATTGCCGGCACCGTGCTTTTCCTGGCATCCTCCTCTGCCGCCTTCATCACCGGAGCATGCATTCCGATTGACGGCGGATACTCCGTGGTCTAATGATTTCCGCCCAATTTCTGGAGGCATCAGTTTTGCCGAGAACTCAATGACCGGGTTTCATGCATTGGGGGCCGCAGTCATCGGGACTGGATTTATCGGCACCGTGCATACCGAGGCGCTGAGACGGTTGGGCGTCTGCGTTCATGGCGTACTCGGTTCCAGCGCGGAACGCGGCGCCGAGCGGGCGCCGATGATGGGTGCCGCCAGATCGTACAGATCCCTTGATGACCTGCTTTCGGACGACGCGGTCGATGTTGTCCATGTGACGTCTCCAAATCACGCCCATTACAGCCAGGTTCGGGATATCCTCGCCGCCGGCAAGCATGTCGTGTGCGAAAAACCCCTTGCACTGAATTCGGCGCAGTCTGCCGAAATGCTGGAGTGGGAGAGGCGGTCGGACAGGATCTGCGCCGTCAATTACAACATTCGTTTCTATCCGCTCAATCAGCATGCAAGGCAAATGGCAGCCGATGGCAGCCTGGGAACGATCCGCCTCGTCACCGGACACTACCTGCAAGACTGGCTGGCCAGGGATACCGACTGGAACTGGCGGCTGGAGACCGAGTCCGGCGGCGCACTGCGCTCGTTCGGGGACATCGGCACGCACTGGTTCGACTTGACGAGCTTCATTTCAGGTCTTCAGGTTACAGAAGTCTTCGCCGAACTGACGACATTCGTCAATCCGCGCTACCAGCCGATGGGCCCGGTGGAGACCTTCGGCAGGGGCGGTGGCGGCGGTGCCATTGCCCGCGAAATCACCACTGACGACAGCGCACTTGTCCTGTTCCGCTACCAGAATGGTGCCAGGGGAAGCGTGGCAGTGAGCCAGGTCAGCTGCGGCCGCAAGAACGCCCTGCAATGGGAAATCGATGGAACGCACGCGGCAACGGCCTGGCACTCGGAATCACCGGACCGCCTTTGGATCGGGCACCGGGACGAGCCGAACCAAATTCTCAGCCGGGATGCCGCCTTGATGAATCCAGCCGGAGCGGCAGCGGCCAACCTTCCGGGCGGACATGTTGAAGGCTTCGCCGACACCTTCTACGCGCTCTACAAGGAGGTTTACGCGGCGGTCCTGAAGGGGCTGCGCCCATCCGACCCGCCATATGCAACATTCAGCGACGGACACAGGTCAATGCTCGTGTGTGACGCCGTCCTGAAGAGCGCCGGAACCGGTCAATGGGCGGAAGTCTAGGCCAGGGAGTGCCAGCGATTGGCAAGGAGGAGAACATGAAACTCGGTATTCTCACCGCTCCGTTTCCCCAGATGGAATTGATGGATGTCGCCGACTGGGCCGTTTCCGAGGGGTTTACGGCGATGGAAATCGCCTGCTGGCCGGTCTCGACGGGTGCAACCCGCCGCTATGCAGGAACGACACATATCGACTGTGCCGGCGTTTCGGGCAACGCGGCGACGGATATCGCCGGTCAGCTTGCGGATAAGGGACTCGCGGTTTCCGGTCTCGGATACTATCCCAATCCGCTCCACCCGGAGGCAGACCACCGGGACCTGGTCATCACCCATCTGAAACGGGTCGTTGATTGCGCGTCCGACATGGGTGTCGGCGTCGTGAACACCTTCTGCGGGGGCGACGCCGCCCTCAACCTGGACGACAACTGGACGCGGGCGCAGGAGATCTGGCCTGACATCATCGCATATTCCAGGGACAAGGGTGTTCAGCTTGCCTTCGAGAACTGCCCGATGATTTTCAGCTACGATGAATGGCCCGCCGGACACAACATCGCCTATTCGCCGAGAATTTGGAGGAGAATCCTGGAGGATTGGAATGGCGGCGTGAAAATGAACTTCGATCCCAGCCATCTCGTTCTTCAGATGATCGACATGTCCCGCTTCATTCACGAATTCGGGGCGAACATGGTGCATGTGCATGCCAAGGATCTCATGATCGATGATGATGGTCTCTATGAACGTGGTGTGCTGTCGGCTGGCATGGGCTGGCAGATTCCCCGCATGCCCGGACTGGGCGATGTCGACTGGCCAACATTCTTTGCCGGCCTCCTTCGTGCGGGCTATCGCGGGTCGATCATCATCGAACACGAAGACAGGGATTTCGAGGGATCCGACGATTTGGTGAAACAGGGATTTCGGCTGGCGAAAAAGATCCTGTCACCCTATTGCGTCTGATGTCCATCCTCGACGACCTTTTGGCCCGATTCAAACAGCAACAGGAAAGGAAACCACGATGAGAAAATCACTGACGGCCTTGGCCATGGTCGCCATCGGCATGGGTCTGCCGGGCGGCGCATTCGCATCCGATTACACGATTGGCGTCTCCAACACGGTTCAGGGTAATGGCTGGCGCGAGCAAATGATCTGCGCGATCAAGGCACAAGCCCTTGCATCCGGGCAGGTTGCATCGCTCAACATCGCCCACCGAAACACGGATGCGGCCGGCCAGCTTGAGGACATCCGAAACCTCATCCAGGCTGGTGTTGACGCCATTATCATCAATCCGTCCAATCCTGATGGCCTCAACGCCGCCATTCAGGAAGCAACCGACGCCGGCATTGTCGTTGTTGCCGTGGACCAGGCGGTGAGCGCACCATCCGCGTATGTCCTCTCCAACAACCAGGAGGAATACGCGTATCTTGGCGCCAGTTGGTTGTTCGAGCAACTGGGTGGCGAGGGTGACGTTGTCTACATGCGTGGAGCCGCCGGCGCATCGGCCGACAGCGACCGGGATGCCGGATTCAAGCGCGCGCTTGCCGAGCATCCGGGTATCAATGTCGTCCACGAGGTCTTTACCGGGTGGCAACAGGACCAGGGCAAACAGCAGATGCTCGATTTCCTCGCCACCGGCATTCCGCTGGATGGTGTGTGGACAAGCGGTATCGACAACGTCATCGTTGATGCGTTTCTCGAATCCGATTCCCCGCTCGTTCCGATCGTGGGGGCTGACAATGCCGGATTTGTCGGCATGCTCAGTTCCGTCGACGGCCTGGTCGGTGCGGCGGTCACAAATCCGGGTTCGGTTGGAGGAGCGGGAATCACCCTCGCATTGAACATCCTCGGCGGCGACATGCCGAGTGATCAGACGGTGCTGGTCGATCCGGCTCTCTGGGAGAACCAGACCGAAGACGGCAAGGCAATGCTCGCGGCCGCTGACAACCCCGATCTCGACCCCGAGTGGCCGGTCAGCGTGTCGGTTTCCGGATGGACGACCTACAGCATGGAGCAGATCATCTCCTGCAAGGGTCCGGGCGAGTGATCGAGTAGCTGCAACCCGTCGAATCAAGTCTCTCCGGCTTCCGAACAATCGGGAGCCGGAAATTCCCCGGTGCCGATCGAAGCGAGGCCGAGAACGTCTTGTCCGATGCACGGATCCCCCTGCTTGAAGCATCACGTGTAGCCAAGGCATTCGGTGCCGTTCAAGCACTGACGAACGCATCGCTGGAGGTGTACCCGGGCGAGGTCGTGGCGCTCCTCGGGGCAAACGGTGCCGGAAAATCGACGCTCGTGAAGATTCTGACCGGTGCCTTGCGCCCGGACCGCGGGCACGTCAAGATCAGGGGCAGGGATCTCAAGGTGTCGTCGCCAAGCGACGCACGCAAGTCGGGCCTGATCCCCGTCTATCAGGAATCATCGATGATTCCCGATCTCACCGTGGCCGACAATCTGCGCCTGACCAATACCAGGGTCGAGCCGTTCCGCCGCTGGCTCGACGAGCTGGGCAGCGGAAATTTGAGACTGGGCGCGCAGGTCGGTGAACTTCCGCTGGCAACATTGAGAATCCTGGATCTCGCAAGAGCGCTTGCCGATGAGCCGGCCGTGCTCCTCCTGGACGAAATGACGGCTGCACTTCCTACGGATCTGGTTCAAAGGGTGCTGGAGGTCGTCAGAAGTCAGAAGAGCCGGGATTGCGGCATCATTTTCATCTCCCACCGCTTTGTCGAAATCGCCGCCATGTGTGACCGGGCTTCGGTGTTGCGCGACGGAAGAACGGTTGGCGCACTTGATATCGAGGCTGGAGTCGAGGACAGGATCGTCGAAATGATGCTCGGCGGAAACATCGGAGCCGGCAGTGCGACGAAAATTGCCAATGGCGAAATCGCCAGCCCGACCGGCGAACCGCGCCTCTCGGCAAAAGGACTTTCCGCCGGCGGGAAGCTTGCCGACGTGTCCTTCGAATTGCGGCGAGGAGAAGTCCTTGGTGTCGCGGCGCTGGAAGGTCAGGGCCAGGAGGAGTTGTTCGAGGTGCTTTCGGGATTTGAAAGGCCAAGCGAGGGCATTATCGAGGTCGAGGGGGTGCCGGTGTCGTTCCATCATCCTGCCGACGCCATTGAAGCCGGGTTGGCCTATGTGCCTGGGGACCGGGCAGCCGCCCTGCTGATGCAACGCTCCGTCCACGAGAACATCGCCCTGCCGTTTTCCGCACGGGTCTCGTCCTGGGGCGCGATATCCCGGAAGCGTGAAGCGGGACATGTGCTGGAGGCAATTGAAAGGCTGCAGATCGACACAAGGGCGCAGGGCGAAGTGCGCCGCCTGTCCGGTGGCAACCAGCAAAAGGTCACCATAGGTCGGTGGGTTGCAACCGGCGCCGAAATTCTGCTTCTATTCGACCCGACTCGAGGAATCGATATCCGCACGAAGCGGCAAATCTATCCACTGATGCGGGAATTTGCGGTGCAGGGTGCGTCGGTGCTCTATTACACCTCCGAGTTGGAGGAAATTCCGCTGGTTTGCGACCGTGTCATCGTCATGTTCAACGGACGAATCGTCACCACGATGACTGCGTCCGATGCCGATGAATCATCCCTGATGAGAGCGGCGTATGGCCTGGCGCGCGCATCGAACGAAAGCACGTGATGGGCATCTTCCGAAAGGAAAGCTGGAATTTCGGCCTCCTGGCCATACTTGTGCTGCTGCTCCTGCTGACAAAATTCGTGCAACCGAACTACGGGGCGAGTGGTATCGAAGGACTTGCGCAGGCCGCACTTCCATATGCGTTTGCAGCCTCGGCCCAGGCCATCGTCGTGATCGCCGGCGGCATAGATCTTTCGATTGCCTCGATGATGGCCGTGACCAGCGTTGCCGCCGCCGTGTTGATGGAAGGCTCCACCGAGGCGGCGGCAATCTGGATCACGCTGTTCATTCTGGTCCTGGGCACTGCGATGGGCGCCCTGAACGGTTTGCTGATCGTCGTGACGCGGGTTCCCGACATTGTCGTGACCCTGGCGATGCTGTTCGTTTGGGAAGGCGTCGCCCTGATGATTCTCAAGGCGCCGGGGGGCGGTGCGTCTGAATGGCTGATGGGTCTGCCGATCGGATCCGTTGACCTGCCCGGCATTCCCGAGAGCGCAACTGCATTCCTGCCCAAATCGCTGCTGCTGCTGGTTGCCTGCGTCGCAATCGTCTGGGTTCCATTGCGGCAATCCAGGGTCGGTCTGCAAATCTATGCGATAGGGTCCAGCGAGGAAGCTGCATATCGAACAGGCGTGCCGGTACGACGATCAAAGATCGCCGCCTATGCGGCGGCCGGCCTGTTCGCCGCCATGGGCGGCCTGGTTCTTACCGCCTCCACTGGAATCGGCGCGCCGATTCCCGGTCCGTACCTGCTTGCAAGCGTTGCAGCGGTCGTGCTGGGAGGCGTGGTGCTGGGAGGTGGAAGGGGTGGCCTGGTGGGACCAATCATTGCCGTCTTCATACTCAGGCTGGTGCGAACAATTCTTACGTTCCTGTCAGTCGATCCCAACGTCACGACGATCATCGAGGGCACAATCATGGTTGCCGTGGTCATGGTCGGCGGTGTCCTGGCGTTGCGAGCACGCCGGAGGAAAGCGACATGACGGAGGTTGCTGCAGTCGGCACCGCGACCCGCGTCAAGCGGTTCCTGGGCGAGTATCCTGTCGTATCCCTGCTCCTGCTTCTCGCCGCCCTGGTCGTGGCGCTCGAATTCATACGTCCGGGCATTGTCAACGAGCGATGGATCGCCAATACCATCAAGTTCGCCATTCCCCTGGCGATGCTGGCATCCTGCCAAACGCTCACCATGCTGACAGGCGGCATTGACCTCTCGGTGGGCACGATCGCCACGATCAGTTCATTCGTGATGGCGACGCAGGTGCCCATTTCGGGACCGGCGGCGGCAATCTTCGTGGCGATCGTGCCAGCGGTGGTGTTGGGAATGGTGAACGGATTCGGCGTTGGCGTGTGCCGGGTGCATCCCTTGATCATGACGCTTGGAACGGGCTTGATCGGCATTGGATGCCTCCAGGTCTACCAGCGATTCGTCATCGCCACCGGCTCCGAGGTTCCGGGATTCCTCGCCTGGCTGGGCACGGGCCGGCACGGGACATTGCCGCACTCGCTTCTGCTGTTCGTGCCTTTCGCAGCGGCCGTGATATTCATGCTGCGCCGAACCGGCTTCGGACGGCTTCTCTACGCACTCGGAGAAAACGAGAATGCATCGCGCCTCGCCGGTGTTCGAGAATGGCAGGTCTACATCGCGCTGTATGCACTTTCGGGGTTGATCGCGGGCATTTCCGGTCTCTTGTATCTCGGCCTCATCAAGGCCCCGTCGCTTTCCCTGGTTGAACCGCGCCTCTTGCCGGCGGTCGCAGCCGCCGTCATCGGAGGCACGTCAATCTTCGGCGGACGGGGAACCTATTCCGGCACCATCGTCGGCGCGCTCATCCTGACAGTGCTGACTACCATGTTGACGGTGATGCAGATTCCCGAGGGAACTCGCAGATTGCTCTTCGGAGCCATCATCTTGGCCGTAACCGCAGTTTATCTTAGGCTGACCGAGGACGGTTGATCCCAATTGGAGCAAGACGAATGACATATCGCGTTGCCGGCATCAGTTTCGACCACATGCATATGGGTGACCTGCTCAGGATGGTGCACAACCATCCGGAAGCCGAGATTGCCGGCATTTTCGATCCCGACCCGGATCGGATGCAGGGAGCAATCGCCGAGTTCGACATTCCGCCCGACCGTGTGTTCACGGATTTGGAGGCGTGTGTGTGTGCCTCCCGGCCCGACCTGGCCATCCTTTGCGTCGCCACCGCCAGCCATGCGGCGTATACCGAAAAACTGGCGGCGCTCGGCGTAAATGTCATGGTCGAGAAGCCGTTCGCAGCCACTGCCGACGATGCCCGCCACATGATCGGGGTAATGAAGGAGGCGGACAGATTGCTGGCGATTAACTGGCCGCTGGCCTGGGTCGAAAGCCATGTGACGGCGAAGCGCTGGATCGATGAAGGGAGAATTGGAAAACTGATCGAGGTGCATTCGTACGGCGGCAATCGCGGACCACTCTATCATCTCGCCGACAAGGTTGAAGTCTCGCGCCAGGAGGTTGAACGCCAGAAGCCGACATCCTGGTGGTACCGGCGGGCGTCAGGCGGTGGTAGCCTTCTCGACTATCTCGGCTACGGTGCCACACTGGCAACCTGGTACATGAACGGTGAAGCCCCGCTCGAAGTCACCGGCGTATGGGATGCCGGCGGCGAGGTGGAAGTCGATCAGCACTCGATTACAATCTGCAGATACAGTTTCGGCCTGTCGAAGATGGAAACACGCTGGGGCACATTCACTGACCCATGGACGATTCAGCCGCAGCCAAAATGTGGCTTCGTTCTGGTCGGCGAAGAAGGGACGATTTCCAGCTACGACTATGATGAATTCATCACGGTTCAAACACGGTCCCAACCGAACTGCACACGAGTTCCCGTCGATCCATTGCCGGTAGGCAGACGAAACGGCATTGAATATGTGCTCGGTTGCATCGCCAGGGAGGTAAAGCCGGAAGGCTGTCTTGATCCGGCCTTGTGCCTCACCGCTCAGCGAATCATTGACACCGCATTCCAGTCGGCCGAATCCCGTTGCACCATGGCGTTGCTGCCATGACCGACAAGACACCTACGGAAGACGAATATGCGCTGAAACCGGTCGCGCTCGAGCAAGTTCCGGCACCGGACGTGGATTATCTTCCGCCGGCGCCGCAGGCCTATTCACCAAGACTCGCGCTCGTCGGGGCCGGCGGAATAGCAGGCTCCCACCTCGACGCCTATCGCACGGCAGGCTGGGATGTTGCCGTCATTGCCAGCCGAACGTTGGAAAAGGCCATCGCCCGACGAGACGAGTACTATCCCGGCGCCAGGGCGACCGACAATGTCGCAAGCGTATTCGCCGACCCGGCGATAGAGGTGGTGGATTTGACCCCTCATCCCGAAGATCGCATCCCCTTGATCGAAGAGGCAATCAAGGCCGGCAAACACGTGCTTTCACAAAAACCGTTCGTTGCCGATCTCGAGGAGGGCGAAAGGCTGGCGAGGCTCGCCGACGACCACGGTGTGAAGCTGGCCGTCAACCAGAATGGACGCTGGTCTCCGCACATGGCGTGGATGCGAAACGCCGCCCGGGCCGGACTCATAGGCGCACCGGTCGGCGTTCATTTGTCTGTCCATTGGGACCATTCCTGGATCGTCGGCACGCCATTCGAGGACATTGAGGATCTGATACTTTACGATTTCGGCATTCACTGGTTCGATTTCCTGGTCAGCCTCGTCGGCAGCCGCGCCCGCACCGTGCGGGCCACCCGATGCTTCGCCGACGGGCAGACGGCGAGAATTCCGATGTTCGCCCAGTGCATCGTTGAACTTGAGGGCGGGCAGGCGAGTCTTGTTTTTGACGGCGGAACCAAATTCGTAACCCATGCCACCGCATTCGTGGGCGGAACGGAAGGCACGATGTCGAGCCAGGGGCCCGATTTCGGACGCCAGAACGTTACATTGACGACCAGACAGGGAATTGCCGAAGCGTCCCTGGAGGGGAACTGGTTCAACGATGGATTTCGCGGTGCCATGGGCGAACTGCTCTCGGCGATTGAAAGCGATCGAACTCCCGTCAACGGGGTGCGGGAAAATCTTGAAAGCCTGCGATTGACCTTTGCAGCCGTGCAATCCTCGCATACCGGACAGGCTGTCTCATTGACGTGACCCAGTCGAGAAACGCCGGGCACAACCCATCCGTGAATCACCTGGCCAGGTGTTACCTGTCCGGTGGACCGCCACCGATCCCCTTCAGGAGACCCGCTGGCCACAAGCTGCCATGATTTGCCGCCGCCACGCATTCCCGGACAGGCGAGATATCGTCCCGTTGTTGCATCACTTGAATTCGAGAACAGTTATCCTGGCGGACGAACAGCGATCGCTTGCGATCACCTGGCAGATTGGTCAATGCGGGCAACGACAGGGTCCGTATCCGGTCGGATTGTGACGTGTTGCTTCCGGCGATGACGAGGAGATCAAAATGACCGCTGGCGAGAGCGCGCATCACAGCTCCATTCGCTTCGAGGCAGACGAGAAGCCGCCGGCGGCACTTGCCTTCGGCCTCGGCCTGCAATTTGCCATTCTCATCGCCGCCGGCGTCGTGCTCACGCCGGCGATTGTCGTGCGGGCAGGCGGGGGCAGCGAAGCCTTCCTGAACTGGGCTGCGTTCTCGGCGGCGGCGATTTGTGGCATTACAACGATACTGCAGGTGGTGAAGGTCGGCCGGGTTGGCGCCGGCTACGTGCTCGGAATGGGGACATCGGGGGCATTCATCGCCATCTGTGCCGCGGCAATCGCCAAGGGCGGACCGGCGATGCTGGCGACTCTCGTTGCGACCTCCGCACTGTTCCAGTTTGCACTGGCGGCTCGGCTCTCGCTGTTCCGGAGCATCCTGACCCCGACGGTGGCCGGAACCGTCATCATGCTGATTCCCGTCACGGTCATGCCGATTGCATTCGGAATGCTGAACCAGGTTCCCGAAGGCAGTTCGACATTGGCGGCACCGCTGTCGGCGCTGGTCACGATTGCCGTCATCGGCGCCATTGCGCTGAAGTCCAGTGGCATGTGGCGCCTGTGGGCGCCGGTCATCGGAGTCGTCTGCGGTTCCCTGGCTGGCCTCTATTTCGGCCTCTATGACATTGATCGCGTGGCGGACGCGCCCTGGATCGGCCTGCCTGACGGTGGCTGGCCGGGCTTCGATCTCAGCTTCGGGCCCGTGTTCTGGGCGCTGCTTCCCGGGTTCGTGTTCGTGACGCTTGTCGGGGCGGTGGAGACGATCGGCGATTCGGTCGCCATCCAGCGTGTGTCCTGGCGCAAGCCGCGGGCAATCGATTTCAAGGCTGTCCAGGGTGCGGTGACTGCCGACGGCGTGGGCAATTTGCTGTCCGGGCTTGCCGCTACCGTGCCCAATACCACCTATTCGACAAGCGTGGCGGTGACCGAACTCACCGGCGTGGCCTCCCGCCGTGTCGGCATCGCACTCGGCGCCATCTTCATCGCCGTGGCATTCCTGCCCAAGGTGCTGGCGGTGGTGCTGGCCATACCGGGTCCGGTGGCTGCTTCCTACATCATGGTCCTGGTGTCACTTCTCTTCGTGCTTGGCATGAAGATCGTGGTCGATGCCGGGATCGACCACCGAAAGGGGCTGATCGTCGGCATCGCCTTCTGGGTCGGGGCGGGATGTGAAGGCGGGGTCATCTTTCCGCAATACATTGCCGGCTTCGCTGGCGGGCTGCTGGACAATGGCATGACCGCCGGCGGCCTCACCGTCATTGCCCTGACGGCATGTGTCGAGCTGACCGAGCCGCGCCGGCGCCTCGAGATCCCGTTCGACATCGGCGAATTGCCCAGGATCAGGGACTTCCTGGCCGGATTTGCATCCCGCAGCGGCTGGGATGCCGGGATGCGCCACCGCCTCGATGCCGTCGCCGAGGAAACCATGCTGACGCTCTTGCGCCGGGACGGGGCCGCGACACCGCCGGAGCGACTGCTGCTGACGGCCCGGCGCCAGGGCGGTGATGCCTTGCTCGAATTCATCGCCGCATCCGGCGACCACAACCTGGAAGACCGCATTGCCATGCTGGGCGAGCGGTCCGACCTGATGGCGGCCGAGCGCCAGGTCTCGCTGCGGTTGCTTCGCCACCTGGCCTCCTCGGTTCATCACCAGCAATATCACGATACCGATATCGTCACCATCCGGGTCGGGCGGGGCGGGGGCTCGGGGGAACACGAACCCGGTCAGTCCTGAATGGCAGGATGGCCGCAGCATTCCATTGCCAAGGCTGTTTCCCAAGCGGATTGATCAGCTCTTCCAAACAAGGCCTGAACATTTTTCTGGGCCCGGAAGCTGATTCAGATGGCAGCCGGGCATGCGGGGCGATGGTGAAGCGGCCAGCAGGAGGCCCGAAGCTGTAGCAGCCTGAGCCAGAAGCATTCGGAAATGCACGCCAGGCGTGCGGGCTCAGCCCTCTCGTTTCGATGCATTGCAAACATGTAGTTTATGGACTACATGCCTGCCGTGTATACGCTGAAACAGACGGAGACCTTCCGGAGGTGGTTTGCCGAGCTTCGGGATGATCGGGCCATTGCGGTGCTCACTGCGAGGATCAACCGGTTGGCATTTGGCCATGCCGGCGATGTGAGATCCGTCAGCAGGGATGTTCGTGAGCTGCGTGTCCACCATGGCCCCGGCTACCGGGTCATTTGCCAGCAGCGGGGGACCACGATCATTGTACTGCTGTGTGGCGGCACGAAAGGTTCGCAGAGGCGTGACATCAGGAAAGCACAATCTCTCGCTGATCAATGGGAATAGAGAACATGATCGAGAAACTGACAATCTTTGACCCGGCCGACCACCTGAAATCCGATCAGGCGATCGCCGATTTCATGTCTGATGCGCTGGAGACGAATGACCCCGCCTATGTTGCCCATGCCCTGGGCGTTGTCGCCCGTGCGAAGGGCATGACGGAGATCGCCAGCCGGACCAACCTGTCGCGGGAGCAACTCTACCGGTCGTTCAGTGCCAAGGGCAATCCAACCCTGCGTACAACGCTGGCAATGGTGAACGCCCTCGGAATCAGGCTGTCGGCAGGGCCAGCCGAAGCGGGTTCCTGAGCCGGACGGTCCCCGGAGAGCGGCAGGCGAGTCTGATATTCAGCTCGGCAGGCCGATCCGCCAGCCCGTTCTGGCCGGATAAGGCCTGCCCATCGGCATAGGGCTCCGCCGCATCCCGGTGCCGGGTCATCGCCACATGGGTCAGTTGCCGGTCCATGGTCGGGCTGGCCAGCACGAAGGAGCGGTCGACCGGCTTGCCCTGCGATTGGTGCACGGTGGTGGCATAGCCATTCCTGTGGTGCAGCCCATCAGTTTGCGCATGAGTCATGACGAGCCGCAAGGGCCTCGATTGCCAGCAGGCCGGGGCCTGAGCCCAGCACCCTTCCGGCCAGGATGACACCCGGACATGGACAGGAACACCCTACCGCCGAATGCAGACCGGTTGCGGCGCCAGTTCAGCTTGGCCACGACGACGAATTCCGGCACCGGCCTCGAAGGCGTGCCGTATTGCCTCGTTGTTCTTGGCCCTGCTCCGGCCCGGATTTGACCAGTTTGGGATCCGGCACCCCTGATGCCCGTGGTCCCGCCGAGCGGGTTGAGCCGTGCTCTACGATCGCTCGATGGCCCTGATGGCTTCGTCGAGTGCCTCGCCATCTTCGTCCAGCAATGCAGCCTCGCGAATGCGCCTGGTCCACTCGGCCGCATCCGGGCGGCCGGCGATTCGGTCCACCATGCCAAGAACCCTGCCGAATTTTGACAGGCCGCGTGCATGCGTGTCGGAATATCCCTTGATCAGCCGACCGCAGCAGAGGATTTCGGTGGCCAGGGCGGGGTCAGTGGTGGCGATGCGGGCCGCCCGTGACAACCAGTTGTCGAGATGTGCCTGTTCGAGGGCGTGACGTCGCGTTCTGCGACGATACCGTTTCAGCCCGCCGAGCGCGTAGAGCAGGAGGAACGGCCACAGCCGGTCTGACCGCAGACGCCTTCCCCTGGCAAACCAGCGGTCAATGCGTGCCATTGCCCGGGAACTCGCCGTGATTCGGGCGCCCAATCCGGCGGGCAGCAGGCCGACGATCTCTTCGGCCCGGGGGTGCATGTATTCGGTCACGTGCAGAACCTGCCCCGGTTCGGCGCCAATCTCGGCGGCAATGCGGTTACCGCGGGCAGCGCGGGTCTTGAGATCGGCCACGCGGATCACGTCGTCATAGGCCATGGCATTGGCAATGTATTTCGCCGCGGCCTCGGTCAACCCGTGGCCAGCACCGGAATGGTCGGCGATGGTGAAGGGCGCCATGCGATCAAGATATTCCCGTCCGTAATCCGCATCCATGAAGTCGACGACCTTGCGAAGTCCGGCCATCGCCATCGGCCTGGCAGGTGCCGGCAACTCGGCCACCCGCCTGGTCAAGCTCTCCCACCTGGCGAGCAGGGGTGTGGGTCCGACAACCGAACCGGTTGTCGATCGCGCCGGCGCACCGCCGGTCGGAACACCGTGAAGACTGGCGAGATACCCGGCATCGAAGGCGCGCAAGCTGGCCTCGACTCCTCGCCTTCCGGTTCGAATGGCGTCCTCGAAGGCGCCCTTTTCGAAGGGCAGACATTCCGAAGCCGCCAGGGCACCGAATAGCGTGGCCGAAATGACGGATCCGTTTTCCACCGCCAGGCTCTCCATGTCGAAACAGACGAGTCTTGCAGCAGCGATTTCGGCAGTGGCGAGAACGCCGTCCGCATCGGCGATTCCGTCTCCTGGAATGCTCTTTTCCGAGATCGCCAGCGCCCGGTGGGATGACGCGATGAGTGTCGTTCTGTCCGGGGTCACGAAGCCGCGGTCGATGGCTCGTCCTGCCTCCATCAATTCGGCAGCGATCAGGATGTCGACATCGCCGGCGGAGGGGGCGAGGGCAAAGACCGCATCCGCCTCTCCGGCCCGTGCCAACTCGACATAGTAGATCGTCGCACCGGTGCGCTGCGCCACGCCGGCGACCGAGGTCGCCTGGCAGGCACAGCCCTGCGATCGGGCAAGGGTTTCGATCCAGTTGGTCAGGACCCCGCCGCCCTGTCCTCCCACCGCCATGATCGCCAGCTTGATGATGCCGTCGGCGCCCGAACCTTCCGCCGCTGTCCCGGGTGGCTGCTGCACCGTCATTGGCCGGCGCCGAAGGATAACGACCGGCGTTCCCGGCGGCGCTGCAGCCAGCCCATGAGCCGGGCGGCGATGTCGGCGCGACGGCGTTCGAAGCGGGTCGGGTTGTGCACGATGTCGGCGCAGTAGAAGCTTGGACAGAGCACGGCGGCCTCAGCCACCTCGCCGCAATTTCCGCAGCCGACGCATGTCTGGTCGATATGCGCCACCGGATCGTCGCGCAGCGGATCATCCAGTTTCCTGAGCGACAGCGACGGGCAGCCCGACAGCCGGATGCAGGCGTGATCTCCGGTGCAGATGTCTTCATCGATGCCGAAGCGCGGCACCACGACGCGCCTGCCGGCATTGATGGCCTGTCGCCGGACCGGCCTCTCGCGTCGCTGGCGGTTCAGCATGCATTCGGAGGAGGCAACAATGACCTTCGGACCGTCGTACTCCGTGGTCAGCGCCTCGCGAAAGACCTTGCACATCCGGGGCACATCGTAGGTGCGGTCGATCTCGCGGATCCATTTCACGCCAACACCCCGAACGGCGGCGCTGATCGGGTTGTTCGTGGCCCTGGTCGGGTTGTCGGCACGGCTCGACGGCACATCCTGTCCGCCCGTGGCGGCCGAATAGAAATTGTCAACGATCACCGCAACGCTGTCGGAGCGGTTGAACACCATGTTGCCGATGGAGGAGGCGAGGCCATTGTGCCAGAACCCGCCATCACCGATGATCGAAATCGCCCGCCTTTCACCGCCGGCATCGAAGGCGGAATTCGATGCCGGGCCAAGCCCGTAGCCCATGGTCGAACCGCCGATCTCGAAGGGCGGGAGCGACGCGAAGAGATGGCAACCGATATCACCGGTGATCTGGTGTTCACCGAGTTCCTGCTGAACAATCTTCAGTGCAGCGAAGATCGGGCGTTCGGGACAGCCGGTGCAGAAGCCGGGCGGCCGGACCGGGACCGTCTTCGAAAGGTCCGGGATGTCGGGCGCATCCCGGACGGACACACGGGGCTGGCCGGGCAACAGGTTGGGGGCGGTTTCGCGCAGGAAGGCGGCTATGCCGTCATGCACCACCTGGCCGGTATATTCGCCGGCCATCGGCAGAACGCCCTTGCCCATCAGGCGGGTTCGGACATCTTCCCTGAACAGCATGGAGCCAACGGCCTGCTCGATGAAATCGGGTTGGCCCTCTTCGACGACCAGAAGCGCGTCCTTGCCATGCGCGAAACCCAGCAACTCGGCTCGCACCAACGGGTAGGTGACATTGAGGACATGGAGCGGCACCTTCGAATTGCCCTGGATGTCGGACAGGCCCAGCCGCTGCAGCGCCCGGATCACACCGTTGTACATGCCGCCCTGGAGAATGATGCCGATCCTGCCCTCCCGGGGGCCGAAACGCTCGTTCAAAGCCCGTTCGGCAATGAAGGCCTCGGCGGCGGGCCAGCGGCTCTCGATCTTTTCCTTCTCGTGCACGTAGGACATGGGCGGCAGCACCACGCGCCGGAAATCCTTGCGCGGGCTTGCCAGCGCATCGCGCACGGTCAGCGGCGGCGGGATGTTGTCGGCAGCCTCGAACTGCCCCGTCACGTGGCAGGACCGGATCCGCATCATCAGCATCACCGGCGTGCTGGATGCCTCGGAGAGCTCGAACCCCTGCTTTACCGCCCGCACGATCGAGGGCAGGTTCGGACGCGGGTCCAGGAGCCAGAACTGCGACTTCATCGCAAAGGCGTGGCTGCGCTCCTGCATGATCGAGGAGCCTTCGCCGTAATCCTCGCCGATGACGATCAACGCCCCGCCATTCACGCCCGAGGATGAGAGGTTCGCCAACGCATCCGAGGCGACGTTGACCCCGACCGGACCCTTGTAGGTCACGGCACCGCGAATCGGGTAATGGACCGAAGCCGCCAGCATCGCGGTCGCCGCGGCCTCGGATGCGTTGGCTTCGAACCGGACACCAAGCTCGGCCATCAGGTCCTGCGCATCGCTCAACACGTCCATCAGGTGCGAAATCGGTGCGCCCTGGTAGCCGCCGACATAGCCCACGCCGGATTCAAGCAGTGCCTTGGTGATTGCCAGGATGCCCTCGCCGGTGAAGGTCTCTCCGGCACCGAGGCGCAGGCATTCGACTTCCGATTTGAAGGAGCGCTCGGCCATGCGCCGTCAGCCCTGCGGAACGAGCGCCAGCGCGCGGATGGGCGAGCCGGTGCCGTGCTCGATCTTCAGGGGCGCCGCCATCAGGATCGCGCCCCTGGGTGGCAACTGGTCGAGATTGGCGAGCGAGGCAAGGCCAAAGCAATTGTCGCGGTGCAGGAAATTATGTGCCGGATAGGGGGGCGAGAACTTGCCTGCCATGCCGGCATCGGTGCCGATGCACTGGGAACCCCACCCGACGATGCCCTTGGCGAGCAGGTAATCGATGCATTCCGTTGTTGGACCAGGGCTGTGCGAGCCGTCTTCATGTGGGTCGGGGTCCTCGTTCAGGAACAACTCCTCGTCATGGGATCGCTTGTCCCAGTCGGTGCGCATCACCACCCATTCGCCCGGCCTGATTTCTCCGTGCTCCGCCTCCCAGGCCTTGACATGCTCGGCGGTGAGCAGGAAATCGGGGTCTTCGGCGGCCTCCCTGGAGCAGTCGATCACGTTGACTGGCGCAACAATGCGTTGCAGGTCGAGCGTATCGGTATAGCCATCCTCGAAATCCTTGCCTGATATCCAGTGGTGCGGAGCGTCGAAATGCGTGCCGGAATGCTCGCCCAGCACCATCCAGTTCCAGGCAAAGAACGGCCCGTCGGCATCATATTCGCTGATCTTGCGGATTTCGACCTTGGGCGTGTTCCTGGCAAAGTCCCTTGGCAGGCGCAGGATCGGCGTCTCCGGACCGAGGATGGCGGTGCAGTCGACGATTTTCACCTGGCCGGACATCAGCATGGTGCCGAGTTGGTCCAGGAGGTCTGCGGGATTCATGTCGGCTCCTGTCTGTGGTCCCTTCCCGGCAAGTCGGTGTTTTCGGCGGGCCAGGACCGCCCTGGTGATATCGAAGACGGCGTCGATGGTTTCGGCCGCGGTCATGACTCCCGGCGAAAGACGGACAAGCGGCCCGCGATAATCCACCGAATAGCCTTCGACCCCCAATGCGCCGACCACGGCAGCAGCTTCCGGCTTGCTCGGAAGGCACAGCATGACCGAGCCGCCGCGCTTGTCGGCCTGGCGCGGCGAATGCAGCGGCAGGTCGAGTTCATCGGCCCGGTCGATGATCCTGTCGACAAGGCGCCTGTTCCAGGCCGCCATTTCGGCGCGGTCCTGGCCAGCATGCCATTCGAGGGCAGGCAGCGAGGCGATCGCCGCCACCGACCCTGGTGTGCCACCGTCGAAGCGGCGGATGTCGGGGGCATATTCGAACTTGTCGAAATCCCAGGAAAACGGGTTGTTCTGCGAAAACCAGCCACGGCCGTCGGGCTGGAGTTCGAGCGCCAGCGATTTTTCGATATAGAGAATGCCGGCGCCGGGTGTTCCGCACATCCATTTCAGGCTGGTCGAGACGACGAAGTCAACCTTCGGATTCATCGCGTCAAAGGGAATGAGCCCGGCGGCCTGGGTGATGTCGACGCCGACCATGCTGCCCATCTCCCGACCATGTGCCACCAGCGGTGCCAGATCGACCCGCGCCGAGGCGGTCGATGTGACCCAGGTGAGAAGCGCCAGGCCGACGTCGCGGCTCCAGCGGGCGACGAAATCCTCCGGCTCGACCCAGGGCTTGCCCTCGCTCAGCGGCACCGTGTCGAGCGTGAAGCCCATTTTCGGCGCCAGCCCCGCCAGCAGGAAATGGATGGACGGAAAGCAGTCGGCGGCCACCAGCACCCGCTTGCCACGCAGCATTCCTTCCGGCAGCGACCGCACCAGCTTGTGCATGCCCTCGGTCACGCTTTCGCAAGTGGTCATCGAGCCCTTGGGGACGTTTATGATGCGTCGCCAGCAGTCGATGAAATCCTGCCGGCGCAGCAGCACGTAGCCCCATTGCTTGTCATTCGGCGCGGCCCAGATCTTGGCGAATTCGGCAGCGGCCTCGGCGAGTCCCTGCTCCTTGCCCGGGTACATTCCAATCGAGTGGTAAAGAAAATACCCGGCGTGCCTGGTATTGGTGAGCATGCCACGGCTCCCCATGATGGAGTCGCCGGGCAGGTTAGTCGAAGGCCCGGCCGATTTCCATCTTCGCATGTCCCGAACAGGCCTTTTCCTGTTGAACCTGGTTGTTCATTGACCCGGGACTCGAATGCCTGGCAACCATTCCACGCCGCCGGGGCATCGACATCACGGGTCGCAGGGGTCGGTGAACCGATTGCCGGGCGGGAAGAACGGCAGTGATGTTGACTTGTCGCCATTTGCCCTTGCTGCCTGGTCGTCCACCTTGAGGCAGACCGGCATTTCGCGCCATGCGAACCGGCGGGCATCGCCATGGCCAGCGAGGCGGCGGTCAATGGCCCGGTTCTCCGGACGCGGCCGGCCCGTCTGCCCGTAATCATGTCGGCCTGGCCATCCGCAGGGGTCGCCGGGAGACGGATATGGCCCACTTCCGGTGGTGGCGGTGTGGTGCTTGAATTGCGGGCAGTGTCAATATCGGTAATCGGGTATATGATTCCCGGTGATTTCCTGGAGGAGGGCAGCGGGTCATGGGAGGCAACGAGGAGAATGGCGCATCTCCGGGCGACGTGACGGGCGTCCCAGGAGTCGCTGTTCGGCCCGCCTATTCCATCTCGAGGATCATCAAGGGCTGCTGGCAACTTTCCGGCGATCATGGTGCGGTGAATGCGAACCGGGCGATTGCCGACATGGTCCGTTTTGTCGATGCCGGCATCACCACCTTCGATTGCGCCGACATCTATTCCGGCGTCGAGGAAAAGATCGGCCGGTTCCGCGCCGAACTGGTCCGGGCCCGGGGGCAGGATGCGCTGGACCGCATCAAGATCCATACCAAATACGTGCCTGATCGTGACAGCCTGGCGACGCTCACCCCCGGTGATATCGAAACGGGCATCAACCGCTCGCTGAAGCGGTTGGGGATGGATCGGCTGGACCTGGTACAGTTCCATTGGTGGGACTATGCCGTGCCCTGCCATGTCGACGCCGTGGGGCATCTCGGCATCCTGCGCGACAAGGGCAAGATCGACCTGATCGGGGTGACAAATTTCGACGCCGGACACCTGGCAGCCTTGTGCGATGCAGCCGATATCGCCTCGGCCCAGGTGCAAGCCTCCCTGCTCGACCATCGCGCCTCGGGGGAGTTCGCGGCGCTGGCGGGACGCAGCGGCGTGAGCCTTTTCGCCTATGGCGTCCTGGCTGGCGGGTTTCTGACCGACGCCTGGCTCGGCAGGCCCGATCCCGGGCTCGACTTCGAGAATCGAAGCCTGGTCAAGTACCGTCTGATCATCGAGGAGTTCGGCGGCTGGGCGCTGTTCCAGGACCTGCTGACCGTGTTGCGTGCCGCGGCCGACCGACATGGCTGCCACATCTCCACCATCGCCCTGCGGGCCACGCTGGACAGTCCTGGCATCGCGGCAGCAATCGTCGGCGGCCGCTATGCCAACCGGCTGAAACCGGCACTGCGCGCCTTCGAGATCGCATTGACAGCGCAGGATCGTCGCGAGATCGAGGCGGTCACATGCCGTTCGACCGGGCCCCGGGGTCCGGTCTACGGGCTGGAGCGCGACGCCACCGGCAGGCACGGGCGGATCATGAAGACCAATCTCAACCGGGGCGACGACCGGCTGGACGGCGCCTTGGCCCTGGACGAGGCCGGTTGATCGTGGCCACAGACATGCTGTTGCAGCTTCGCGGCGTCACCAAGCGATTCGGGGGCTTTACCGCCGTTGACGCCATCTCTCTCGACCTGCCGCGCGGTGCGATTGGCGGGCTGATCGGGCCGAACGGTGCCGGAAAGACGACGCTGTTCAATACCGTGGCTGGCCTGCTGAGGCCGGATGCAGGCGAGGTGCTGCTGGACGAGGTGCCGATCCAGAACCGTCCGCCGCACCGGATTTTCGCGCAGGGCCTCTCCCGAACGTTCCAGATCCCTCGCCCGTTTCCCGAAATGTCGGTACTGGAGAACGTCATGCTGGTTCCGACTGGACAATCGGGCGAGCGTTTCTGGAACAACTGGCTGCGGCCTGGAATGGTGGCCCGGGAGGAGCGGGCGGCCCGTGCCCGGGCGGACGAGATCATCGATTTCTGCCGGTTGGCCGGCATGCGCAACGATCAGGCCAGCACATTGTCCGGCGGGCAGTTGAAGCTGCTGGAGCTTGCGCGGGTGCTGATGGCCGATCCGAAGATCATCCTGCTTGACGAACCTGCAGCCGGGGTGAATCCGACATTGATGTTGACGCTGGTCGACCGGATCAGGGCACTGAACCGGCGCGGCTACAGTTTCCTGATCATCGAGCACAACATGGACGTGGTCATGTCGATCTGCGATCCGATCTTCGTGATGGCGCAGGGGCGGTTGCTCTACGAAGGCGATGCCGACGGCGCGCGTCGTGACCCCGCCGTGCTTGACGCCTATTTGGGAGACCTGCCATGACGGCGTCGCATGTGCTGGAGGCACGGGACGTGATCGCCGGATACGTGTCCGACATGCCGATCCTGCACGGGGTTTCCATCCACGCGGATGCCGGCGAAGTGGTGTCGATCATCGGCCCGAACGGCGCCGGGAAATCGACCCTGGTCAAGGCGATCGCGGGGCTGGTGCGGATGTCGGCCGGCAGTGTTCGGCTGGACGGGCGCGACATCACCGGCGTTGCTGCCCACAAGCTGGCCGCCGAGGGCGTGGGCTACGTGCCCCAGACCGGGAATGTCTTCGCAACATTGACCGTCCGCGAAAACCTCGTGATGGGCAGTGCGCCGCTGGCCAAGGCCGACGTGCAGGTGCGGATCGAGGAAATCTGTGAAATCTATCCGGCCCTGAAGGACAGGATGGGAGACAAGGCCGGCTCTCTTTCCGGTGGCCAGAGGCAGGTTCTCGCCGTTGCCCGGGCGCTGCTGGCAAGACCGAGGCTGATGCTCCTGGACGAGCCGACCGCGAGCCTGTCGCCGATGGCTGCAAGCGAGCTTTTCGCCGTGGTGCGGGGTCTTGCCGAGGATGGGGCCGCGGTGCTGATGGTCGAGCAGAACGCGAAGGCGGCGTTGCGCGTGTCGGCACGGGGCTACGTGCTGGCAGAGGGGCAGAACCGGATCGAGGGGCCAGCCGCCGACTTGCTGGCCGATAAAGGGATTGGCGAGATATTTCTCGGATACAGGCGCGATTCGGCAGAGATGGAGGGCGCAGGATGATCCTGCAGCATGTCGCGGACGGAATCCTGAGCGGTGCCATCATCGGGCTCGGAGCAATCGGTCTGAGCTTCACGATGAAGATGTTGCGCTTTGCCAATTTCTCGCATTCCGAATTGCTCACCTGGGGGGCGTACAGCGCGGTTCTGTTCCTGGCGTTCTTTTCCAGTTTCGGCGGGTTTTTCGACCAGGTCATCGGTCCGTTCTCCTTCGGTCCGGGCTTGCTGCTCGCCATGCTCTGCGCCTGTGCTGCCACCTCGATCATCGCTCTCCTGCTGAATCGTTTCGTTTTCGAGCGGCTGAGTCGCACCGCAGGGCACATGACCATGGTCTTTGCCAGCTTCGGCGTGGCGCTGATACTGCGACACATGGTCGTGCTGATCTGGGGATCCGATCCGATCTACTACTCCAGGGAGTTGCAATTCGCCATTCTGCTTCCCGGCAATGTCCGCGTGATGCCGGACCAGGTGTTCCTGCTCGGCCTCACCGTTGTCGTGGTCATCGCCCTGCACCTCTTCATGACCCGTTCGCGCACGGGAATTGCCATGCGCGGCGTTGCCGAAAGCCCCGATCTCGCCCGAACCAGCGGCGTCAATGTCGACCGGATCATCACTTGGGTCTGGGTAATTGGCGCTTCCGGCGCCGCGATCGGTGGCGTGCTGTACGGCACGACGGTGCAACTCCGGCCGGAGCTCGGATTCAGCCTGATACTGCCGCTCTTCGCAGCCGCAATTCTTGGCGGCACGGGCAGCCTGTACGGTGCTGTGCTGGGCGGCTTGATCGTGGGGTTGTCGGAAAATCTCTCGGTGATGATCATCCCCACGACCTACAAGCCGGCGGTTCCATTCCTGTTGATCCTCGCCATCCTGTATTTCCGTCCCGAGGGCATTCTTGGAGAACGTTCCAGATGATCGGACTGGTTTCCTACATCGTCTTCTTTCTGATCCTGTCGCTGATCTTCGGCATTGCCGTGCTCGGGCTCAACCTTCAATGGGGCTTTACCGGACTCTTCAATGCCGGCGTCGCCGGATTCACCGCCATCGGCGCCTACACGATGGCAATCCTGACCGGGCCGGCCAGGGACGCGGTATTCGGCGGATTCGAATTGCCCTTTGTCGTCGGGTTGATTGGCGCGATGATCGCGTCCGGAGTCGGCGCCGTCATCGTCGGTCTCGCCACGTTGAAACTCAGGCACGAATACCTCGCTGTCGCCACTTTCGGAATCGCGGTGACCATTCAGCTCGTCTGCCTGAACTGGGAGTATCTTACCGGCGGCACGCTGGGCCTGATTGGCATTCCGAACCCGTCCAAGCCCTGGGCCGACGGGCCGCTGGCACAGAACGCGCTCTATCTGCTCGTGGTCCTGGTCGTCGTCGGACTGACCTTCGCCGCCCTGGAACGGATCGTGAAATCGCCGTGGGGCCGGATGCTGAAAGCGATCCGGGAGGATGATGTCGCTGCCGCCAGCCTCGGCAAGTCGCCCGGGCGGGTGCGTCTCGAGGCGTTTGTGCTCGGTTGCATGATCATGGGGCTCTCGGGTGCGCTCTACGTCTCGTTCATAGGCTATGTCAGCCCCTGGGACTTCCTGCCAATCCTGACCTTCCAGATCTGGACCATGCTGATCGTCGGCGGCAGCGCCAACAATCGCGGGGCGCTGCTGGGTGCATTGATCGTCTGGGGAGTTTGGACCATGAGCGGCTTCGTCATATCGCGCGTGGTCCCGTCGGAAATCCAGGCCCAGGGCGGCGCAATGCAAGCTGTATTGATCGGGTTGATCCTGGTCGTTATGCTGTTGATCCGCCCGCGCGGCCTGATCGGGGAGGAGTTGCACGTTTCGCGCCACGCAAGGTCGTAATGGTGGACACGGTCACAAGGGCGAAGTCTGACCGGATGCGCCAGCAGTAATGCCGCCCAGGCGGCCCATCAGGCCGGCGCCAATGCCCGGCTCACAAACAAGGAGGTGCAAATGTTGCACAAATTCGGAATGGCAGCCATTGCCACCGCGTTCATCGGGATCGGTTCTACCGTCCAGGCCGCGGATTGCCCAATCAAGCTCGGCGCAATCCTGCCGGTTAGCGGTCCGATGGGCCAGGTGGGCGAGCGGATCGCCGAAACCGGTCTTTTCGCGGTCGAACAATTCAACGAGGCCGGCGGCGTTCAAGGCTGCCCGGTGGAATACGTGCTGCGCGATACGCAGGGCCAGTCGACCGTCGGCGTGGACGCCGCAAAGAGCCTCGTCGATCTCGAGGGCGTGCAGGCGCTCATCGGCGCCGTGTCTTCCGGCGTCAGCCTGCCGGTCCTGACATCGGTCGCCGTGCCATCCAGGGTCGTGCAGGTTTCCTGCTGTTCGTCGTCCGAGAGCTTCACGGCGCTCGCCGAGGAGGGCAAGACGGAGGGGTATTGGTTCCGCACCTACGCCACCAACCGCAGCCAGGCCGCCATGGGCGCAAAACTGACTGTCGACAGCGGCTTCAAGAACACCGCGGTCATCTACGTCAACACCGATTTCGGGGTCGGCCTGGCCAAACGGTTCGAACAGGACATCGCCAAGCTTGGTGGCTCGATTTCCTCGATGGTGGCCTACAACGAGAGCCAGCAAAGCTACCGCGCGGAAGTCACCAAGGCGCTGGAGGGCAATCCCGACTCGCTCTTTCTCGTGGCCTTTCCCGTGGACGGCTCCACGATCACCCGCGAATGGCTGGCCCTTGGCGGCACCGACAATCTGATCGTGAACAACTCGCTGCGGTCGGACGACTATTTCCAGGCCGTGGGCTCGAAATTCCTGCAGAATTTGCGGGGATACGACAGCGCCCAGCCGCGCCTGCAGTCGGTCGATACGTTCAACGAGATGTTCGAGGCGAGGTTCGACAGCCCGCCAAACGGTCCGGGCCTGCATTCGGTCTATGATGCGGTGACGGTGGTTCTCCTGGCGATGGAAGCTTCCGGCGACATCACCGGCGACAATATCCGCGACAATATCCGCCTTGTCACTTCGCCCGACGGGACCGATGTCTATCCCGGCCCGGAAGGCATCGCCCGCGCCAAGGCGCTCCTGGCCGACGGCGAGACGATCCGTTACGTCGGCGCCACCGGCGCCCTGGCATTCGACGAGAATGGCGATGTGCAGGCACCCAAGATGACTTGGAAGCTCGACGGCGACAAGAATGTCGAGACCAGTTACCTGAGCACTGCGGAAGTTGCCGAGTTGATCAGGATGCTCGACGAATAGTCGGCTGACAATAATCGGGGGCGTTGCAACGCCCCCTTTTTCCCTGTCGGGAGGGCGTGATGGCTGGCAAGCGCAGCCATGTGTTCAGTGGTTCGATCTATGAAGAGATGGCCGGCTATGCCCGTGCCGTGGTGGTGGACGACCGGATCTTCGTTTCGGGCACCGTTGGCGTCGATTTCGCGACCGGCGTGATGGCCGAGGGAGCGGCGGAGCAGGCGGTGACCGCGCTCGATACCATCGAGTCTGCGCTTGTCGAGGCAGGCTCCGGGCTGCACGACACCGTGCGGGTGCGTGCCTTCGTGCCGGACCCGGATGATGTGGCGGCGATCGCAGCAATCCTGAAGGACCGCATCGGACATGCCCGCCCGGCAAACACTACGGTGTGCTCGCCGCTCGCCGTGCCTGGTGCCCGGGTGGAAATCGAGATCGAGGCGATTCGCGGCTCAGGCACACTCCCATGAGCTGCGACGCAGCCTTCATTCGTGTGAATCGACCGGCCGACGTGGTCTTTGCCTTCATGGCAAACCCGGCGAATATGAGCCTCTGGTCGTTTGGTACATGGCGAACCGAGATCGACGACACGGGGCTGGTGCGCGGAACCTCGATGAAGGACGGTGCGATGACCTTTGTGCGCATCCAGGCTCATCCGGACCAATGGCTGATCGATTATCATCTGGGCACCTCGCCCGACGCCCTGTCGCCGCGGGTGTTCGGGCGGGTGACGCCCGGAAGCGCCTTCGGCGACGGCCTGGGTGCCGGGTTGGTCCTGGCCGCCTATCGCACCGCCGACATGGACGATGCACGATGGGCCAGCCTCACTGCCATGCACCGGGTCGAACTGGACATCGTCAGATCGGCGCTGGAGACCGGCCATGACCATCGCACCGCCACGCAGGGCCCGTCTGAACATGGCGCCGCCTGACAGGGACCGGCCATGACCATCGCACCGCCTGACAGGGCCCGCCTGACCGACGAATTGACCATCAGCCGCATCCTGACCGGCCTCTGGCAGGTCGCGGATATGGAGCGTGATGGCGCCGATCTGGATCCGGACAAGGCCGCCGAACAGCTTGCCGCCTATGCCGAGAGCGGTTTTGACACCTTTGACATGGCGGATCATTACGGCAGCGCCGAGATCATCGTCTCGCGCCTCCGTGAGCGCCATCCCGACACCCTGGCCTTCACGAAATGGTGCCCGCCGCCTGGCCGGATGACACCGGAGATCGTGCGCGCCGGGGTACAGGAACGATTGGACCGACTCGGAGTCGGGCGTGTCGACCTCCTGCAATTCCACTGGTGGAGCTTCGAGCATCCCGCCTGGCTTGATGCGCTGCACGAGCTGGCAGCCTTGCGCGACGAGGGGATGATCCGCGAGATCGGCGTGACGAATTTCGACGCCGCACATCTGCATTTGGCGCTGGCAGACGGCGTGCCGATTCGGACCAACCAGGTCGTCTGCTCGCTATTGGACCGCCGTTTCAACGGGCCGCTGGTCGAGGTTTGCGCCCGCCATGGTGTGCGACTGCTCGCATATGGAACGATCTGCGGCGGCTTTCTGTCCGAGCGATGGCTCGGAAGGCGGGAGCCGGCGGACATTCCCGACTGGAGCAAGATGAAATACCGCCGCTTCATCGAAACCGCCGGCGGCTGGGACTCCTACCAGGCGGTTCTTGCCGCCGCCGCCAGGATCGCGGCCAGGCACGGTGTCTCGGTGACAAATGTGGCAACACGCTGGGTGCTGGAACAACCCCATGTCGCCGGCGTCATCATCGGTGTCCGGCCAGGCGAAAACGATCACCGCGCCGACAATGCGCAAATCTTCGAGTTTTCCCTCGACGACGAAGATCACGCGATCTTGAACCGGGCTTTCTCCGGGACCGCCCCGATCCCCGGCGATTGTGGAGATGAATACCGAGCGCGCCCCTTCCTGACCGCCAGTGGCGATCTGAGCCATCACCTGGACACCATCCCTGCCGCATATGATACCGACACGATGCCGGAGCGTCCCGGGGTGCGCCGCGTGGTGTCCGGCAGCAAATGGGAAGCGATAGCAGGCTACTGCCGGGCCCGGCGTATCGGCGAGCGGATCCTGGTCTCGGGAACCACGGCGACGGCAGGCTCCGACCGGGTCGTCGCGCCGGGTGATGCGGCTGCGCAGACGACATACATCATCGACAAGATCATCGGCGCCATCCGAGCCCTTGGTGGGGCGGTTCAGGATATCGTCCGCACCCGCATCTATCTCGTCGATATCGCCGACACCGAAGCCGTCAGCACCGCCCATGGTCGCGTCTTCGGCTGCCTGAAGCCTGCCAATACATTGGTTGCAGTCGACGACCTGGCCGGCGACTACCTGGTTGAAATCGAGGCCGAAGCCATCGTCGACGCCTAACCGTCCTTTTCCCAATATGGCGCCTTTCGCATGTCCGGCAGCCCTGTCGTCTCTGCATGCGAAAAACGCCGCTTGCCGATCCGCGTGATCCGGAATCGTCCGCCGCAGTGAGGGTCCGGACAGGCGATTTCGGAATCCGTCGACATCCAGTCATTCGGATCGGTCTCACGCTGCTTGGCGGGCAAGAGCGGCAATACCGCGGCAAGCGCAAACATCGATATCTTCTGCCCCTTGGCGAAGACAAGATTCTCTCCCTCGACGGTAAAGCACTCGCCTTCGATATGCCGGCAGACCGGTTGCCTTCCATCCAGGACAATTTCGACCTTCAGGTTATGGAGAGTGAATTCATCGTCGTGTTCCAAGCTGGAATACCTCCTCTTTGAATGGGGATTGTATAACAGGGGGGCGAGCGCAGGCGAGCGACCTCGCATGGCCAACTCTCTCTCGGCGCCCTGACCGAGAAGACGCGCCACGGGCGGTTGCCCATCTCTCACCCTTGCTCGTCATCCGCCCTCACATTGTCCCGTTGCCGCCGGCCGAATGCAGCGCCGCCATGATCATTCCTGTCCGCATCCGGCGAGGGATATGCAGCCACTCCACGATCACTCCACCGCAACCTTGAAGAGGGTTCTCGAATACCAGTTCTGCTCGACATTGCCGACCGGCCAGTTGCGGACATCGTCGTCAAGCATGAAGACACTGGCAGCATGGTAGATCGGGATGACCGGTACCTCCCGTCCCACGATCCGCTCCACCTCTTCGTAATGCGGCCGCGGATCGGTTGCCGTCTTCGCCCGGGCAAGCAGGTCATCGATCCGTGCATTCACGTAATTGCCGGTATGGTAGCCCGCATCATCGGATGAGAAGAGATTGAGGAATGTCGAGGCTTCATTGTAATCGCCGCACCAAGCGCTGCGGACCAGGTCGAAATCCCGGACATTGTCGGGATCCAGATACGCCGACCACTCGAGAGAGGTGAATGCAACCTCGACGCCGAGTTTCCGCTTCCACATCCGGCCGATGGCCTCGGCAATCAACCTGTTGCTCTCATTGGTGTTGTAGGCCGCCTCCAGCCGCAGCGGGTTGTCGGGCCCGAAGCCCGCCTGGCCCATCAGCCTTGCAGCCAACGCATCCCGCTCGGGCTGGCTCATCGAGGCCGCAGCCGCCTGCGGCGGCTCGAAACCGGCGATTGCGGCAGGCGTGAAGCTATAGGCCTCGATCTGCCCCTCTCCGGCCAGGATCCCCGACGTGATGCTCTTGCGGTCAATCGCCAGCGACAATGCCCGCCGCACCCGCGCATCCCGGAGCTCCTCCGAACCGGACGGGCCGAGGTTGAAGCTGTAGTAGTAGCTGCAGAGCCGCGGAATGCTGAAAGCCTCGTCCGGATGCGCCTGCTTGAGGCGTGGAAACTGGCCGGCGGGAATCTCGGACATGTCAAGCTCACCGGACAGGAACCGCTCCAGCGCAACATTACTGTCGTCGATGACCACTGCCACCACCCGCCCGATGATGGTGCGGTCATCGTTCCAGTACATCGGGTTGCGCTCGCGAACCGATAATTCCTCCGGCCGGTGTTCGGTCAGCACATAGGCACCGTTTGAGACGATGTTTCCTGGCCTGGTCCAATCGTCGTCATGCGCTTCGACGGTTGCGCGGTGCACCGGAAAGGTAGTGGTGTGGACCGTCATCTGTGGAAAATGCGGCAGCGGTGCGGTGAGCTGGACCTCGAGCGTGTGATCGTCAATCGCCGCCACACCGAGCATGCTGGCCGGTTGCTCGCCGGCAATGATCTCGTGGGCATTCTTGATCGACATCAGCTCCATGAACCAGGAATAGGGCGAGTCCAGCGCCGGATCTACGGCACGTTGCCAGGCATAGACGAAATCCCTGGCCGTCACCGGATCGCCATTCGACCATCTCGCGTCCGCGCGCAGGTTGAAGGTGTAGACATCCCTGCCCTCGCCGACCTGGTAGCCAAGCGCGACGCCGGGTTCGAGATTGCCATCCGCATCCTGGTTCATCAGCCCTTCGAACAGGTCGCGGATGATTTCGGCGCTGGTCACGTCCTGGGCAAGCTGCGGATCGACCGAGATGATCTCGCCCGAGCTGTAGGTGAAGGTCTGCTCTTCGGCGAGACGCTCCCCGGTCACCGGATGGATTGCGGCACCCGCCGGAAAGGCCAGAGCAGCGGCAAAGACACCGACAACTGTCCTGAAATCAACATGCATGACTTCCCTCCTGACGCTGACGAAGAAACCGGACCGGCGCGGATAGTTTCAAGAACCCTCGCCCTGCCGTCAACCGGGAATCGAAGATGTGAACCGCAAGCTGGCCCCCGGTCGGGTTGCAGCCATCTGAGGCCATCAAGCTGGCGGGCGAAGAATTTGCACCGCTGAACCGGCCTTGCCACCAAGCCTGCTGAACACACCGGGTGCCGCTTGAACGCAGTCACGAGAATCCTGCTTGCATCATGGGAGGGGCGTCCACATACGTCGGATGGTCCTGAAAATTGGCCAAGGCCGTATTGCCGTCCTGTTCTGTTTCACCATATATTGGCCATGCCGCCTATGAGCGAGTGAGTCCGGCCAGTCGGGCAATACGGTGGCCATGCCGCTTCGGCGGTTCCCTGTGGGATGCAAGATGGGCTCGTGCGATTCAGGCTCCTTCGGAGCCTGTTTCCTCTTTGGTTTCTCTTCATCTTGCAACGAGGCCCCGGTGGAGTTGCATACGGTATCCCGGATGGACTGCCGGGAGGGGCATCCTCGTCAAGGCCTGGCAGCCAGCCGGCAAGGCCCGGGTCGACAGGGTGCAGCAAGCGGGACACGCTTGTTCCGTCCTCGGCCTTGCCGGACCGGGCGGCACCGGCCGCGTCGGGGCGGGCGGGTTGGTTGTGCCTCCTCAGCCCTGGAGGTCGAGCAGCGAGCGGCCGGTCATGGCCGACGGGATGGGCAGGTCCATCAGATCGAGCACTGTCGGCGCCAAATCCGACAGCGAGCCCGATCGCAGGCGCTGGCCGGCGGGGCCGCCATGCAGGAGCAATGGAACCGGATTGGTGGTGTGGGCGGTGTGGGGATCGCCGGTCTCGGGATCGATCATCAACTCGCAATTGCCGTGGTCGGCAGTCACGATCATGGAGCCGCCGGCCCGGCTTGTTGCCTCCATTGCCAGCCCGAGGCCCCGATCGACAGCCTCGCAGGCGCCGATGGCCGCTCCGAGATCCCCGGTATGGCCGACCATGTCCGGATTGGCAAAATTGACGACGATCAGATCGAACCGGCTGGCAATGGCCCGAACCAGCCGCTGCGAGATTTCCGCTGCGGCCATCTCCGGTTCAAGATCGTAGGTGGCAACCATCGGGCTCTGGGCGACGTGTCGCTCCTCGCCGTCGAACACCGCCTCGCTGCCACCATTGAGGAAATATGTGACATGCGGGAATTTCTCGGTCTCCGCCAGGCGGAACTGGCTTCGGCCGGCCCGGGCCACGGCCTCGCCCAGGGTTTCCTGAACAATGTTCTTGCCGAATACCGCCGGGATCCATGGTCTTGGCGGGTCGAAATAATCGGTCATTCCCATCGCCGTCGCCAGGCGGGGGCGGTCGGTGATGTTGAATCCGGAAAACGCCGGATCGGCCAGCGCCGCCGCCAGCTGCCTGACCCGGTCCGACCGGAAATTGACGATGAACACGCCGTCGCCAGGGCGCATCCCCGAATAGCCGCCGATCGTCACCGGCCGGATGAATTCGTCGCTCACGCCCCTTGCCAGCGACTCCTCGGCCGCCTCCACCGCAGAGCCGGCCTTCTCTCCCTCCCCGAACAGGAGGGTTCGGCATGCCAGTTCGATGCGATCCCAGCGTCGGTCGCGATCCATGGCAAAATAGCGGCCGCCAAGCGTGGCGATTGCCACCGTCGGCGGCAGCAAGGTGGCCAGCCTGTCCATGAGGGACGGTGCCAGCCCCGGCGCCGAATCCCGGCCATCGGCCAGGGCGTGAACAACGGCCTCCACCCCGAGGCGATCGAGCACCCGGGCCGCCTCGACAACATGCCGCAGCTGGGAGTGGACACCGACTTCCGAGATCATGCCGATGATGTGGGCACGGCCGCCGGCATCCTTCACCATCCCGGCGAATTTGCCGATCGCCGGCGACAGGGCAAACTCGCCCGACGCGATCGCCGAATCGATGCGGCACATTTGGCTCAGCACCGTCCTGCCGGCACCGATATGGAGATGGCCGACTTCCGAGTTGCCGATATTGCCGTCCGGAAGACCCACAGCCTCACCATGGGTGACGAGGGTCGCCATCGGCCCGGCCGCCACCAACCGGTCGAAATTCGGCGTGCTGGCCTGCGCCACCGCATTGCCCTCGCTCTCGCCGCGCAACCCCCACCCGTCGAGGATGCAGAGCACCACCGGTTTCCTGTTCATGACCCTTGTCTCCTCAAGTGACTAGTTCCGGTGATACGGCGTTCCGCACAGGATTGAAGCCGCCCGGTACAGCTGCTCGGCCAACATGACCCTGGCCAGCAGGTGCGGAAACACCATCGGCCCGAATGACAGGTTGAAGTCCGACGCTTCCCGGATCCGTTCGGGAATGCCGTCCGCGCCGCCGATCAGGAATACGGCCTCATTGATCCCCCGCTCCCGCCAGCCGGCGAGGCGGGCGGCAAATTCGGGGCTGGCGAGCCGCTGGCCCCGCTCATCGAGGCAGCAGAGCAGGGATTGCGGGCTCTCGATGGTCCGGCGCAACAGGTCTTCGGGCAACTTCCCTCGTCGGCCGGCATCAAATTCGACGATCGTTGCCGGACCGAGACCGGCCGCCCGGCCAGCCCTGTCAAATCTCTCCAGGTAGGAATTCGCGAGAATTGCCTCCGGAAGGGCCCTCGCCCTCCCGGCGGCGGCAATGCGAATCTTCATTCAGTCGGCCGGCAGGTCCCTGATGTCAGAATCCCACATCTTCTCGAGCTGGTAGAATTCCCGCACCTCGGGCCGAAACAGGTGAATGATGACATCACCTGCATCAATCAGGATCCAGTCACCATGCTCCTTGCCTTCAACCCGCGAGTGAATGTTCAACCGGTGCTTCATGCGCTCGACCAGTTTTTCACAGAGCGATACTACCTGTCTCGTGGATCTCCCGGAGGCGATGACCATGTGGTCCGCCATTTCCGACTTGCCGTGCAGGTCGATCGACACCACATCCTCGGCCTTGTCATCTTCGAGGGAAATTCTGACCAGCTCGACCAGTTTGTCACTTGCCAGCCTGTCCGACGCCCCGTTGCTGTGGACATCGGGAGCAACCGCATCCTCGGTTGCATGCACCATATGCGACAGTCCTGTTCCTCCTTGTCGTCAGCCTGTGCTCACCAGCACCAGATCCGGTCCGATGCTGCACCCCGAAGATAATGCAGATGGGCTTTCCGTTCAAGAACCCATGATTCCTGGCGGCGGTCCCGTTGCCGGAAATTCGGCCCGCCTGCCTCGCCTGCCGTCCATATGTTGCGGCGAAGGGACGAATTGCCACAACCCCTTGCCCTGGGACGGGAGATCAATACTGTGGAAACCAGGTCACGCCACCCTTTCCGGGAGCGAAGGCAGCACGTCGCCCGTGGTGGAGGGATCTGGCGAGATCGGGCCAGGAATCACCCCGAAGGCAAGACCAGGCCTTCGGCATTCACGGCGCCGACCCTGGCCGGATACCCGGTCAGCGTCGACGCATCTGCACATGCAGATCGGGCGCCACCGGATGCCTTTTCAGCTTCGGCGCATCAGCACATGCAGGTGGGCGCAGACTGAATCGGCGAGACCGTCGAGGTCATAGCCGCCCTCGAGGGTCGATACCACCCGACCGTCACAGGCGGCGTCGGCCACATCGCAGATAGCCTCCGTGGCCCAGGCAAAATCGTCGGTCTCCAGCATGAGGTTGGAGAGCGGGTCGCGCCTGTGAGCATCAAATCCGGCCGAGATGAAGATGCAGTCCGGGTCATGCTGCTCGACGCGAGGCAGGATGGTCCCGGTCATTGCCCGCCGGAATTCGGCACCGCCATCACCCGGATCGAGCGGCACATTGACGATCTGGCCATGGCTGCCGGTCTCGCTTGCCTGTCCGGTTCCGGGATAGAGTGGCATCTGGTGGGTCGAGGCAAATAGTGCCCGCTCCTCGTTCCACAGGAGATCGCTGGTGCCGTTTCCGTGATGCACGTCGAAATCGATGATGGCGACCCGCTGCAATCCGCATGCATCCAGCGCATGCATGGCCCCGACAACCACGCTGCCAAACAGGCAAAATCCCATGGCCCGCGCGGTCTCGGCGTGATGCCCCGGCGGGCGTACGGCGCAAAACGCGTTGCCGACGTCGCCGGCGGTGACCAGATCGACTGCCCTGACATTGGCGCCGGCCGCCCGGAGCGCCGCCTTGAACGAGCCTGGCGACAAATGGGTGTCGGGATCGAGACTTGCATGGCCGGAAGGCGGTGTCCGCTCGCCGACATGCGTAATGTAGTCTTGTGGATGCACCCTCAGCAGCTGCTCCTGCCCGCAGAGCGGTGCCTCGATTCTCTCGAGTTCCCCGAATTCCGGTGCCTCGAGCCGCTCCATGATCGCCTTGAGCCGGTCCACCCGTTCCGGGTGCCCGGATGGGGTGACATGCTGCAGGCAGTCGGGATGGGTGATCAGCGCGGTGGTCATCGGGCATTCTCCGGCCGGGCTGCCAGGCCGATGATCCGGTGGCAGGCAATTGCGTGTCGGGTTGTCACCCCGTTATCAGCCTGTATCCCCTTCCCCTGACCGTAACCAGGTGACGCGGTCGCCGGGGATCATCCTCGATTTTCTGGCGCAGGCGCGAGATTCGTACATCCACTGCCCGGTTGTGGTCAAGATTCATGTTGTCATCGCCGGCAGCCATGAGGTCCAGCCGGTTGACCGGCCGGTTGGGCGTCCGTGCCAGATGTTTCAGGATACCGACTTCCTTTTCCGTGAGCTGGACCCGGCTGTCCCCCTGCCACAACTCCTCGCGCCGGATATCGAAACGGAAGCTGCCGAAGGCGACCTCGTCGGGCTCCTGCCTGCCATCCCTGGTCGGCGCCCGGCGCAGCAGCGCCTCGATCCGCGCCACCAGCTCCTTCGGCTCGAACGGCTTGGTGAGATAGTCATCGGCACCGGCATCGAACCCGGCCAGGATGTTGTCGAGATCATCGAGGGCGGTCAGCATGATGATCGGGCCGGTATTGCCCTGGCGAATCTGGCGGGCAAGCTGCCGCCCATCCATCCCCGGCATCAGCACGTCGATGATCAGCAGGTCGAACCTGATCGCCTGCATCAGGCGGATGGCGCTTTCGCCGTCCGGGGCGGCGCTGCAACGGTAGCCGGTCCTGGTCAGGTAGCTTCGCAGCTGGTCCCGGATACCCTGGTCGTCCTCCACGATCAGCAAATGGGCAGCAGTCGGGTCGGGGGCGGTCATTTCGGGTTTCTGAAACGGCTTCCCAGCCGGAATTGCGGATCCATCAGCTCTTCCAGCACGGTGCAGAACCCGTTGACCGCTTCCGGCCCGGCGGCCCGGTAGGCATTGCGCATCCGGCCACGCTGCGCCTCCGACAACCGTCTCTCCAATGTGGTTCCCTGTTCGGTCAGAAAGAGCCTCCGGGTTCTGCGATCATCGGTTCCGGGACAGGATTGCACCAACCCGTCATCGATCAGCCGGCGCAGAACCCGGTTGAGGGACTGTTTCGATACGCCGAGAATGGCAATGAGGTCGCTGACGATCATGCCCGGGCTGCGATTGATGAAGTGAATCACCCGGTGATGCGCCCGTCCGTAATCCTGTTCCTCGAGTATGCGGTCCGGATCGGAGGTGAACCCCCGATAGGCAAAGAACATCGCCTCGATTCCGTTGCGTAGCTGGTCGTCGGTGAGAAACAGCAGCGCTTCGCCCGGCGACCGGCCGGATTTTCCCGGATCCTGCATCATACTTCCTCCTGACTGTGATCGCCTAGCCGACTCGCCAATTTATGTCAACCTTGTTGACATTATATTCAGGCACCGCTAACAGCACCATCCTGTGCCCCGATGCCGCCCACGGCCTCTCCGACTGGTGCCGGGGCAACATCGCTGCTGCATGGGAGTGGACGAGCATGGCTGTCTCTTACGATGATCTCGATGGCGTTATCTGGCTGGATGGCAAACTGGTCGACTGGCGGGCGGCCAATGTCCACATCCTGACCCATGCCATGCATTACGGGTCCTCGGTATTCGAGGGCGAACGGGCCTATGGCGGCAGGATCTTCGAGAGCATGAAGCATACCGAGCGATTGCTGGAATCGGCCCGGCTGCTGCAGATTCCCGTCGAGTATTCGGCGGATGAAATCGAGCGGGCCAAGATCGAGACCATGACGGCAAACGGTCTTGTCGATGCCTATATCCGGCCGGTCATCTGGCGATCATCCGGTGAGGATATGGGGGTGGCCGCCCGGCGCAACCCGGGTCGCCTGGCCATCGCCACCTGGAAATGGGGAGCCTATTACGGCGACGATGCCAAGTTCCGGGGCGCAAGGCTGGACATCTCGCGTTGGAAGCGTCCGAGCCCGGAGACCATTCCGAGCCATGCCAAGGCATCGGGCCTCTACATGATCTGCACGATCTCGAAGCATGATGCCGAGGCCAAGGGTTGCTCGGATTCGATGATGATGGATTATCGTGGCTACGTGGCGGAGGCCACGGGCGCCAATGTCTTCTTTGTCAGGGATGGCGAAGTGCACACGCCCCTGCCGGACTGCTTCCTGAACGGGATCACCAGGCAATCGGTCATGAAGCTGCTGCGAGACCGCCAGGTCAAGGTCCATGAGCGCCACATTCTGCCGTCGGAACTCGAGGGTTTCGAACAGTGCTGGCTGACCGGCACCGCCGCCGAAGTCACGCCGGTCGGCCAGATCGATTGCTACAATTTCGAGGTTGGCGAACTGACCCGGACCATTGCCGGCGACTACGAGAAGCTGGTACGAAGCTGAAGGCGGCGCGATCCCGGAATTCAGCCCGGGACACGGCCGGCCAGGGCCTCGGTGAACCACGGCGTGTCGATGTTGCCGCCTGACAGGATCAGTGCCACCTTCCGGCCCGCCATGCGCCGCGCCTCCTTCATCAATGCTGCCAGCGGCGCCGCGCCCGCGCCTTCGGCAACATTGTGGGTTGCCCGGAAATAGAGCCCGACCGCCTCGACGATTTCCAACTCGCCGACCTCGACCACGCGCTCGGCGCCGCGCGCGTAGATTTCCAGCGCCTCGGGAACCGGGTCCCTGACCGCGATGCCATCGGCGAAGGTTGTCGCCGAATTGGTCGGAACCGGCTTGCCGGCCGCGAAGGACAGCCGGGCGGCATTGGCTTTTTCGGATACCACCCCGATGATGCGGGTCCGCAATCCGAGGGCGTCACGGGCGTGGATCAGGCCACAGATCCCCGAGCCGCAGCCGATCGGCACGTAGACGGCATCAAGATCCGGCTCGGCGCTGAACAGCTCGAAGGCGTAGGTGGCGACACCGCGAACCAGCTCCGGATGATAGGGCGGCACGAAGAACAGGTTCTCGTCTTCAGCCATCCTCCGGGCTTCAATCCGGGCCTCGTCGAAATCCCTGCCGAACACGATCACCTCGGCTCCGAAGGCCGCCATCGCCCGGTTTTTCTCGACCGAATTGCCATGTGGAACCACCACTCTCGATGACAGCCCGGCCGCGGTTGCGGCCCGGGCCACGCTCTGGCCATGATTGCCCCGTGTCGCCGTCACCATGCCCGTGGTCTCCGGATGAGTCGTCGTCAGCCAGTCAACCAGTACAATTCCACCGCGGATCTTGAATGCGCCGATTGGCGTGTGATTCTCGTGCTTGACCCAGATCTCGGCACCGGTCACGCTCTCCAGTTGCGGCCAGCGGATCTGCGGGGTCGGCTGCATCCGCCGCCCGACGATCGAGGCTGCCTGTTCGAGTTCCGTCCTGTCCAGCATCCCGTCTTCTCCACTACCAAGCTGGTCGGCAACGCCCCGGATGCCATCAGCACCGGCAAATCACAATAGCTTTTGCTCGCCCGGGCGAATTGGGCGACAATGGCCAGCCGATTGCCGGAGGATCCAGTGCTGCAGAGCTTTTCCCAATCACCGGCGGACCAGGATTTCATCCAGGATCCCTACCCGTTCTACCGGAAGACCAGGGCCAGCGGAGACCTGTTCATGTGGACCGATTACGACCAGCTGTCGGCGGTCTCGCACCGGGCGGTCAGCAGGTTCCTGCGCGACCGGCGCTGGGGGCGGGAGATCCCGCCGGAATTCCGCCAGCCGCCGCCAGCCCATTTGGAGCCCTTCGCCAGCCTCGAGCGAAACTCGATGCTGGAGCTTGATCCGCCTGTTCACACCCGGCTGCGCGGGTTGGTGAACCGGGCCTTCACCTCTCGCCGCATCAATTCGCTCGAGCCGGACATCCGGGAGCTGGCCACGGAACTGGCCACGACCCAGGACGGGGCGTGCATCGAGTTGCACCGGAATTTTGCCGAGAGGCTGCCGGTGATGGTCATTGCCCGGCTGCTTGGCATCGAGGAGTCGATGTGCAGCCAGCTGCTGGTCTGGTCGCATGACATGGTGGCGATGTACCAGGCCAATCGCGACCACGAGATCGAATTGCGGGCCGCGACGGCGGCGGCCGAGTTTACCGACTTCATGCGCGGCCAGATCGAGAAGAAGCGGGCATCGCCGGCCAATGATTTGGTCAGTGACCTCATCGCCGCCAGGGACGAGGATGGCCGGCTGTCCACCGACGAAATGGTCTCCACCTGCATCCTGCTGCTCAATGCCGGTCACGAGGCAACCGCCTACGCGATCGGCAACGGCATCAAGGCCATCCTGGAATCGGGGCTGGACCCGCAAGAGCTGCTCTCGCCGGCCAACCGCGACGCCACGGTCGAGGAAATCCTCAGATTTGACCCGCCACTGCACATCTTCGAGCGCTGGGCCAGGGAGGACCAGGAGATGTTCGGGGTCGAATTCCGTCGCGGCGACAAGGTGGCGGTGCTGCTGGCAGCGGCCAACCGCGACCCCGATGTCTTCGACCGCCCCGAGGAATTCATTGCCGACAGGCCGGCATCGCCGCACACGTCATTCGGCGCCGGAATTCACTTTTGCGTCGGCGCGCCCCTGGCCCGGCTCGAGCTGGCAGTCGGGCTGTCGACGCTGTTCGAACTCTTCCCGAACCTTGCCATTGCCAGGCCGCCAAAATACGCCGACCGCTACCATTTCCACGGCCTCGAGGAGTTGTGGGTCACCACCGGGCCAGCCTGACGTTTGCCTTGCCGGTGATCGGTCTCTATGTTGCCGGGACATCGGCGCCTGACCCTCGGCCAGGCATGAATTCCGGAGGATCACCCATGAAGGATCAGCAGGCGATTGAAGCCATGTCGTTCGAGCAGGCGATGGCAGAGCTGGAGAACACGGTCAACCAGCTTGAATCAGGCGAAACCAGCCTGGATGATTCCATCAAGCTGTTCGAGTATGGCAGCAGGCTGAAGAAACGCTGTGAGACCACCCTGAATTCTGCCCAGGAAAAGATCAACACCATCATGCTGGATGCCGATGGCCAGCCGACCGGCCTTTCCGACGATAACGACCCCCCGTTCTGACCCGCCATCGGATCGGCAACAACACCTCCTGTCGTCCGTTCCGGCCTCGTGCGGGATGGGCCTGGAAATGACTCGCAACACCAACGACATCCAGTTCGAGATCGTACAGCCATGGATTGGCGGATAGCGAACATGGCAGGCTGATGCCCGGATTCCTCGTGGCCCTGAACGGCCTCCGTCGCGAACCGCCAACACCTGGTCGGCAATGGGCTCGACGTCAATGAATCCCTTGTGGAAGCCCGCGTCACATACTATGAAAGCCTATCCTCGGGGTGCCCGGCATGGCCGGCTGAGATGCGCAGGACGCAAACCCGTTGAACCTGAACCGGTTAGTACCGGCGGAGGGAAGGCAGGATCATCCTCACCGAACTTCCGCCCGTCAAAGAAGAGGAGTGAGCGATGCGATTCCCCACAATTGCGGCAGGGTTTTTGGCAGTATCTCCGGCATTCGCCGGTGAATTGCCGGTCCTGACCGTCTACACCTATGACAGCTTCGTTGCCGAATGGGGTCCCGGCCCGGCGGTTGAAAGTGCCTTCGAGGCGAAATGCGGTTGCGACCTGGAATTTACGGCGGCCGGAGACGGCGCCGCGTTGCTGTCGCGTATCCGCCTGGAAGGCGATCGGAGCGACGCCGACATTGTCCTCGGTCTCGACACCAACCTGCTGGCAACCGCGGCCGAAACCAGGCTGTTTGCCCCGCACGGCCAGTCAACCTCCGGTCTTGCCTTGCCAATGGCGTGGAATGATCCGACCTTCCTGCCCTATGACTGGGGTTACTTCGCCTTCGTCCACGATACCGGGATGGAGGATGTGCCGAGCAATTTCATCTCGCTTGGCAGCGGAGATGCCCGCATCATCATACAGGATCCACGGTCCTCGACGCCCGGTCTCGGATTGTTGTTCTGGGTCAAGGCGGCACATGGCGACATGGCAGCCGCGATCTGGGAATCGCTTGCCGATAATATCGTGACCGTCACGCCGGGCTGGTCCGAGGCCTATGGCCTGTTCCTTGAGGGCGAATCCGACATGGTGTTGAGCTATACGACATCGCCTGCCTATCACCTGATTGCGGAAGACGACGACTCGAAGGCGGCAGCATTGTTTGACGAGGGTCACTACATGCAGGTCGAGATCGCTGGCAAGCTCGCTGCCAGCGACCAGCCTGACCTCGCTGACCAGTTCCTGGCCTTCATGCTGACCGACGAATTCCAGGCTATCATCCCAACGACGAACTGGATGTATCCGGCGGTTGTGCCGGAAGGTGGGCTGCCGGCAGGATTCGACACCCTCATCGAACCGGAGCGGGCACTGCTCTTTGATCCGGCCGAAGCGCGGGGCCTGCGTGACATGGCGCTTGATGAATGGCTGACGGCGCTCAGCCGCTAGACCATGCGGCTTGGACCGGGATTGCCATCGCCGTCGCAGTCCCGGCCCTGATCCTCACGAGCGTTGCCGCGGTCTTCATCGCCGCCGACCCTGGTCAAGGCCTGTCTGCCGCAGACTGGGCAGCCATCCGCTTCACCCTGCTCCAGGCCGTGCTGTCATCCGTGCTGAGCGTTGTTCTGGCAATTCCGCTGGCGCGCGCATTGTCGCGCCGGCGCTTCCCGGGCCGGCCCCTGGTCATTGCCTTGCTCGGCGCACCCTTCCTGCTCCCGGTCATCGTGGCAATCTTCGGCCTACTGGCAATCTTCGGCCGAAGCGGCCTGGTGAATGCGGCGCTCGAGGCTGCCGGCCTGCCGGCCATGACCGTCTACGGCCTGCACGGCGTTGTGCTGGCGCATGTGTTCTTCAACCTCCCGTTGGCGACGCGGCTCCTGCTCCAGGGCTGGCAGGAAATTCCGGCCGAACGGTTCCGGCTTGCCGCATCGCTCGGCATGTCACCCGGAGCCGTGCAATGGCACCTGGAGGTGCCGATGCTTGCCAGGATCGCCCCCGGTGCCCTGCTCCTGATCTTTGTCATTTGCACGACCAGTTTTGCCGTCGCCCTGACTCTCGGTGGGGGACCAAGGGCAACGACAATCGAACTGGCAATCTACCAGGCGCTGAGGTTCGAATTCGACCTGTCGCGAGCGGCGCTGATGTCGTCGATTCAACTGATTCTGACAGGAATTGCCGCAATCGCGGCATTGCGGCTGGTGACGACTCCCCGCTTCGGGTCGGGTCTTGACCGCACGCATCACCGCTGGGATGCCGACCGACCGGATTTGCGAGCGGCCGATCTTGCCGTCATCATCCTGGCCGCGCTCTTCCTCCTGGCACCGCTGGCCGCGGTATTGTCAACAGGCCTGCCGAGACTACCGGCGCTTCCCCAGCCAGTCCTGACTGCGGGTTTGAGATCATTGCTCATCGCCCTGGCTTCGACATTTGTCACCGTGGCGGCAGGGCTGCTGATGTCGGTGGCTGCAAGCCGGTTGGGACGAAAGGGCCACATCATTGAAGGTGCCGGACTACTTGCCATCGCGGCGTCACCGCTCGTCCTGGGCACCGGCCTGTTCCTGGTCATCTTTCCCTGGATGGACCCGTCCCGCCTCGCCATGCCGGTCACCGTGCTGGTCAATTCACTCATGACCCTGCCCTTCGTGCTGCGCATACTCGTTCCGGCCGTCGAGGCGGTTGAGGCGGAATTCGGGAGGCTGGCCGACAGCCTCGGCATCATTGGAGCTGCCCGGTTCCGGCTTCTGCTTGTGCCGCGCCTGCGCCGCCCGCTGGGATTCTCGGCCGGCATCGCCGCTGCCCTGAGCATGGGCGATCTCGGAGTCATCGCGCTCTTTGCCGATCCGGAAACCGCAACGCTGCCGCTCCAGGTCTTCCGGCTGATGGGCTCCTACCAGATGGGTGACGCCGCCGGCGCCGCCACGCTGCTCATGCTTCTCAGTTTCGGGTTGTTCTGGGCGTTTGACAGGGGAGGCCGGGGTTGATGCTGGAGATCGAGCGGCTGCAATTCTCACGCGAGGGCTTCATGCTGGAAGCCGATTTTGCAATCGAGACCGGCGAGCGGGTTGCCGTGATCGGCCCATCCGGTGGCGGAAAGTCCACCTTGCTGAGCCTGATCGCAGGCTTCGAGCGCGCAGAGAAGGGCCGCATGGCGTGGAACGGCACCGACCTGACCCCCCTTCCACCTGCACGGCGCCCGATCGCCATGCTGTTCCAGGACAACAACCTCTTTCCGCATCTCGACTTGCTGACAAATGTTGCGCTCGGCATCAACCCTTCGGCGCGCCCCGGGGCCAAAGCATTGGCCGCTGCCGGCGCCGCGCTCGACGAGGTCGGTCTCTCGGAACTCGCCACCCGCAAACCTGCCGACCTGTCGGGAGGCCAGCAAAGCCGCGCCGCCCTGGCGAGGGCCCTGGTCTCGAACCGCCCACTGATCATGCTAGACGAGCCCTTTTCCGCCCTGGGGCCTGCGCTGCGCGCCGACATGCTGGATCTCGTGCCGCGACTCCTGCCCGATGCAACCATCCTGATGGTGACACATGATCCCGACGACGCGCTGCGATTCGCGGCTCGCACCGTCTTCGTGAAGGACGGACGCGTCGATTCACCGCAGCCGACACGCGAGATGCTTGCCGAGCCACACGCCCGGTTGGCCGCCTACCTCCGAAACTAGATTCCGGGCTCGGCCCGTGCCGGCAGCCGGCCAGGCTCGCCAGGCGCAGGAGGCCGGTTGGCAATGGTGCAAAGACCAGGCTCGTGACAACAATTGCCGATCCCCTGGCCCGGGACATCATGTGCCGGTGTCGCGGATGCATCTCGATTTCTCTGGTTGACCCATTTCCTGCATCAGGGCCAGCCATGTCAGTGTCGTTCCGAAGTTGAATTCTCCGGCAGGAAACGGGTAGGACCAGCCCTCCATGACCCTACCGGAACAGAATTCGTCGCCTGCCGCCAGGAGCGGGTTCCTGTCATGCGGCTGGCGGCCCTTCTTCCTGGCTGCCGGGTTGTGGGCGACGGCCGGCATGGGACTTTGGATCTCGGTCCTGCATGGGTGGCTGGCGCTTTCGAGCGCGTTCGACCCGGTTTCCTGGCACGCCCACGAGGCGCTGTTCGGCTATGTGGGTGCGGTGCTCGCCGGTTTCCTGCTGACCGCGGTGCCAAACTGGACCGGGCGGCCTGCACTCACCGGCTGGCCGCTGGCGGGACTCCTGGCGCTGTGGCTGGCTGGCCGGGTTGCCATCGGGGTCTCGGAGTCGGCACCGCCGGTGGTCGTGGCAATGCTTGACCTGTCCTTCCCCGTCATTCTCGGCAGCTGGGTGCTGCGCGAGATCGTCGCCACACGAAACTGGCGCAACCTCGTGGTGGTCGCGCTGATCGGCGTGCTTGTCGCCGGCAACGCGATGTTCCACCGGGAAGCAGCGAGTGGTGGTTTCGCGGCGTCGGGTTCCGGGCTGCGCCTGGGCCTCGCCGCCGCCATCATGCTGATCTCGGTGATCGGCGGGCGGATCGTGCCAGCATTCACGCGCAACTGGCTGGCTGCCCGGGGTAGCGAGAATCTGCCAGCCAAATTCGGGTTGCTCGACAGGCTTGCCCTCGGGCTCACCCTGGCTACCCTGGCAAGCTGGGTTGTGCTCCCGGTGGCGGCAGAAACGGGGTGGCTGTTGCTCGCCACGGGCATCGTGCAGGCCGCAAGGCTCTCCCGCTGGCGCGCTGTCGACACCCGCCGGGAACCTCTGCTGTGGATTCTTCATGTCGGGTACGCCTTCGTGCCAATCGGCATGCTGGGTGTTGGCGGGGCGATCCTGTGGCCAGACATCCTGCCCCCGGCATCCACCCAGCATCTCTGGATGGTCGGCGCCGTCGGCGTCATGACTCTTGCGGTAATGACCCGGGCGATACTTGGTCATTCCGGTCGGGAACTGACCGCGGGCACCGGTACGGTGACGCTTTATCTTCTGGTCATCGCTTCGGTGCTGGCAAGGATTGCCGGCGGCGTGCTCACCGACCACGCGACGGCACTGTGGACGCTGTCGGCGATGCTGTGGTGTGGCGGCTTTGCCGGGTTCGTTCTGCTCTACGGTCCATTGCTGATCGGCCAGTCCCGGCGATGAGGGGCCACGATCACCCAATTGCGCCCGGTTGAACCATGTGGGCCAAATCCTGCCGCCATGCGTCAACGGGCAAGAGGCCGCGCCACAAGTGACACGGCAATTTGAGCCGGGCGATTGTCACCTGCCCCGGGCCAGGGCGAGCAGTTGCGCGCCTCTCGGGGCTCATTCCGGACAGGAGCCATTGCCAACCCGCCGCCTTCGCCAGCCCGTGGCCGCGCCGACACGCCAGGCAGCGGCGGCCTGCCCGGAGATGGCCGCGTGCTGGTTGTATCGTCGATGCCATGCCCGGATTGCGATCGGGCTCGTCGACAAGTCCGGGGGTGGGGAAGGCTCTCGAGGGGTGTCCAGTATGCCGGTCACAAAATCCGCCTCGTGCCGACAACCTCAATTGCCGCAGGAGATATACTCGTTCCAGTGGTGAATCTCCGGGACATGTTTCATCAGGTGGCCGTGACGGCTTTCCATCCGCGGCGGCCTCTCCTGCGCCTTCATCCGCTCGGGCTCGCGTCCCAAGCGACTGTCAGGCTTGCCCCTGGCAGTCCAGACGCTCGAGCATCTTGCCCAATCCGGCAAGCGGAACCACCTCTCCATCCCGCCGAAGTTGCCGTTCTGCACCGCCGTAGATTACGGCCTTGCCGACGATGCCCGGCAGCACCCTTGCCACCCGGCCCAGCGAATCGAACCAGTTGGAGGCGACCGTCATGCCCGACTTGATCTCGATGGCCCCCAGGCCATCGGCGTGCTCGTAGAGCAGGTCACATTCCAGGCCGCGGCTGTCCCTGTAGAAGGACAGGTTGGAACGGCGGCCCCGGTTGAAACGGTGTTTGAGCGCCTCCACCACGACGGCATTCTCGAACAGCGGCCCGCGAAGCGGGTGGGTGCCGACCTGATGGGCATTCTCGATGCCAATGAGATGGCTCGCCAGCCCGACATCATGAAAGTACAGCTTGGGGGTCTTGACCAGCCGCTTGCGGATATTGGCATGACACGGCGGTAGCCGGAACACGACGTAACTCGCCTCCAGGACCGAGAGCCAATTGCTTGCCGTGGTATGGGACACGCCGGCATCTGCGCCCAAGGATGACAGGTTGGCCAACTGACCCACACGCCCGGCGCACAGGCGGACGAAACGACGGAAGTTTGCAAGATTGCGGATCTCGCCGATCCTGCGTACGTCGCGCTCGACATAGGTTTCGAAATAGTCACCGAGCGCCTGCCGGGCCTCGAGTTTCCGGTGGTGGATCCGGGGGTAGGAACCCGAATACAGCATGTCGTCGATACTGTCGCTCGCACCGCTTCGCTGACATTCGGCCAGCGAGAATGGCAACAGGCGAAGCAGCGCCGTGCGTCCGGCAAGTGACTGGTTGATGGCATCCGAGAGCCGGAACTGCTCGCTCCCCGCCAGCACGAACAATCCGTTCCGCCCAACCTCATCCGCCATGACTTGCAGGTAGGACAGGAGATCGGGGACACGCTGGATTTCATCCAGGATTGCCCCTTCGCCGAGACGGGCAAGAAATCGCCGCGGATCACTCTCGGCGAATTCCCGCAGATCGGGAGCTTCGAGGTTTACATATTCGAGATGCGGGAAGGTGGCGCGGCAGAGCGTGGTCTTTCCCGACTGTCGTGGCCCGGTCACCGTGACGAATGGATACTTCGTGAACAGGCTGGCCAAGCATGGTGCAATCTCGCGCTCGATCATGGCTCTTGCTGGTCTGATGTCGGTCCATTTGCAAGTTATAAATGCAATTTGTGCAAGATGGCGGCAACCGGCGATCGATTTGCCCTAATCGAAGGCATCTCCCTGGCAATCGATGCATCGGCGGCGCGCTGGGCCGGCGCAAGCACCTGGCCTGACGGACAGGGCAGCTTCAGTCATCCTGTAACCGAATATCCTCGTCACACGCCGCTGGACCTGGCGACGAATTCAACCTGCCTTCCGGTCTTCGGCGTGGTCGATGCCGATGAATCCTCCGAGTTGGCGATCCCAATGCTGCGAGAATTGCCCACCAAGGGCCAACAGCTCGTCATGCGTCCCCTGCTCGACCACCCTGCCATTCTCGAGAACGATTATCCGGTGCATGCGCAGGATCGTGGACAGCCTGTGGGCGATGGCAATGACCGTTTTCTGTTCCATGACATGAATCAGCGCGTCCTGGATCGACGCCTCCACGGTCGAATCGAGCGCCGACGTTGCTTCATCGAGTATGAGGATCGGTGCATCCTTGAGCACGGCCCTGGCAAGGGCAATCCGCTGCCGCTGTCCACCCGACAGCCTGACTCCTCGCTCGCCGAGATAGGCATCGTAGCCGCGGCGCCCGAACTGGTCCTCGAGTTCGAGAATGAATTCGTGGGCTTCCGCCCGCCTGGCGGCCTCGACGATCTCGTCAGCCGAAGCTCCGGGCTTGCCATAGGCAATGTTCTCCATGGCCGACCGGTTGAACATGGCCGTTTCCTGGGTGACCATGCTGATCTGGCTGCGCAGCCGCTCCTGGGTCAACTCGCCCAGGTCATGGCCGTCAATCCGGATAGTTCCCGTCTCGGGATCATAAAGACGCATCAGCAGGGCGGCGCAGGTCGACTTTCCGGCCCCGGACGAGCCAACCAGCCCCACATGCTCCCGGGCGGCAATTCGGAAGCTGACATTGCGCAACCCGCCTTCGTGCCGGTCATAGGCAAAGGACACGTTGCTGAACTCGATCTCGCCCGACAGCTTCACCTCTGACAGCGCCCCTTCCCGGTCGCGCATGGCGTGCGAGACCGCCAGCGTGCGCATGCCATCCTCTGCCTCGCCGATATTCGAGTAGATCGCCATCATGACGAAACTGACCCAACCCGACATCTGTGCGATGCGGATCGAAACCGCCCCGGTTGCGGCAATGTCTCCCGCCGTGGCCGCCCCCTGAGACCATAGCATCAGGGCACCGCCGACAAGCGTGACCGGCAATGCTCCCGACACCGACATCAGCGAGAATCGGAACCCGGACGCCACGCGCCCGAAACCCAGCGCCTTCAGGCGGAAATTCTGCAGCGCGTCCAGGGCCGCCCGGTCCTCGTATTGCCGGTGTGCAAACAGCTTGACCGTGCGGATATTGGTGATGGTGTCGACGATCTGCCCGGAGAGGTTCGACCGGGCGCCGGCCCTCTCCCGCGAATGCATCCGTATGCGCGGCAGGAACCAGCGAATGAGCAGCACGTAGATCACCACCCAAATGGCCAGCGCGGCCGCAACCCGCAGGTCAATCGACGACAGCAGCACCATCGATCCGATGAGCGAGGCCACCGCGAATGACACGACATTGACCACCTCGACCACGGTGTCGGTCACCGCCCGCGATGCCTGCAGCTGTTTCTGGGCGATCCGCCCGGCAAAGTCATCGTCAAAGAAGGAGACCGACTGCTCCAGCGTGTGGCGGTGAAGGCGGGAGAGCACCAGGGCGCTGACATTCGGACCGATGACGACAGACGAAAACACCGAACTCAGACCGAACACGATCGGGCGGAGCACCAGGAAGAATGCCACCGCCGCCGCCAGCAGCACCGCGTTCTCGGCAAACAGCAGGCTTCTCTCGGTGGCCAGCGCACTGTCGATGACCAGGCCCAGCAGCAGGGCCGTGTAGACTTCGAGAGTTCCCGCCAGCATCGACACCGCCGACCCGGTACTGATGGCCGGCAACGCCCCCTTCAGGCACCAGATGTAGAACCTGCCGAGAGTCCGTGGCGGCTCGCCAGCCGAGGGCGCATAGGGATCGAATTTCCACAGTTTCATCATGGGCAATCGGCAGCATCGGATTCGAACCGCAAGTATTCCATGTATCGCCCGGGCCGGCCAGTTCGGTCGTCCCTGGCCAGGCGGGTCGGTATTCGGCGAGCATTTCAAGTGCCGATTGCAGACCTGGTCTGCCTGGCAAGGATCGCCGGATCACCAATCAACCGCGATTTGCCACATGAAATTGCCAAAGTGCTACACCCGGCCAGGCCTGGAAGGTAATGTGGCATCGCCAGCCGGACATGATGGCTGGCGCGCAGTCTCCGGCTGCCTGCCAGGCAGCCACTTGCGGGAGGAGGGATGAGCGACCCGATCCACTGGTACGAGACCAATGCCGACAGCGTCGTTGCTCGCTACGAGGCGTTGCAATTCCCCGAGGTGCATGGCTGGCTGATGGCGTTGTTGCCGGAGCCTCCAGCCAGGATACTCGACATCGGCGCCGGAAGCGGGCGCGATGCGGCCTGGCTTGCATCCAGGGGACATGATGTCATTGCCGTCGAGCCGTCTGCGGCGATGCGGCAGGCTGGCACCCGGCAGCATGCCGGTGCCTTCGGCTGGTTGAACGACCGGCTTCCGTCGCTCGACCTGGTCACCCGCTCGGGCCAGTCATTCGACTTGATCCTCGTCAGTGCGGTCTGGATGCACCTTCCCCAACGGGACCGCCACCGAGCATTTCGCAAGATGGTCAATCTCCTCAAGCCTGGCGGCTTGCTGGCCATGTCATTGCGAATTGGCGCCGCCGACCCGCAACGCGGAATTCACGCGGTCGGACCGGAGGAGGTGGAGGCGCTGGCCCGCGATCACGGCGCGTTCGTCGAGTTGCGCGACAAGGCCGCGGACTTGCTTGGCCGGCGCGACATCAGCTGGATCCGGTTGGCAATCAGGCTGCCCGATGACGGGACCGGGGCGCTGCCGCTCCTGCGCCATGTCATCCTGAACGATGTCAAGAGTTCAACCTACAAGCTGGCAATGTTGCGGGTCTTGTGTCGGATTGCCGATGGTTCGGCCGGGCTGGCGCGTGAACATGATGACGAATTCATGGCCATCCCCCTGGGGTTGGTCTCGTTGACCTGGCTTCGCCTGTTCTGGCCACTGGTCACCATGAAACTCCCCCAGACACCGACGAATGACGGGCTGGACGGACTCGGTTTTGCCAAGGAGCCGTTCCGCGAGCTTCTCGGCCATGGTCGGCAACATGACCTGCGGGCCGGTATGGTGTTCGCCGGCGAACCCGCCAGGTATCTCCACCAGGCATTGCGTGACGCTGCCAACAATATCGCCGTTATGCCGGCCACCCATACCACCTATCCCAATGGCGAGCCGGTATTTCCGGTCCGAAGGAGATCACCGGGTCGAATTCGGGCCCGGTTTCAGCTTGATCACGACTACCTGTCACTCTTTGGCGACCTGCTGATCCCGCGACATCTGTGGATGGCGCTGCAACGCTACAGCGTGTGGGTCGAACCGGCGATCATCGCCGAATGGACCAGGCTCATCACGCATTATGCCGCCCGACAGGGGCGGGAGGCCGAGATCGAGCAGATCGCCCGGGCCATGGAATGGCATGACCCGCAGCGCTGCGTGAAACTGGCCCGGGAGCGGGCCAAGGCCATCATGGTCGATGCAGGGCTTCACTGCGTCTGGACCGGCAAGCGGCTCTCCGGTCGGACCCTGGATGTCGATCATTGCCTGCCCTGGTCGGCGTGGCCCTGCGGTGACCTCTGGAACCTGATGCCGGCCCACAGGGATGTGAACCAGCGTCAAAAACGGGACAAACTTCCGGCCTACCCGCTCCTGCGCCATGCCCAGGACCGGGTGATCAGCTGGTGGGACGCCGCCTATGAACAGAACCCGCCAGGCGTCTCGAGCAGGTTCCGGCTCGAGGCCATGTCGAGCCTGCCTGGCATTACCAACCAGGATTGCACGCTGGACGAGATCTTCGATGCCCTCTGCCTCCAGCGGATGCGGCTGAAGCACGACCAGCGGGTGCCAGAGTGGAAGGCATGGCCGTCCTGACGAATTGACCGGGTGGCCCCTACCGCTGGTTCAACCCGGCCAGCAGCTCGTCCGCCGACAGGCTGAACCCGGACTCGATCCACCTGTCCTCGAGATCGCGAAGCGCCTTGCCGATCGCCTTGCCGGCCAGTGACGCTGGCAGGCTGGATGCCGAGAGCGGGAAACGCTGCGCGGCGCCGAGGTCGATTGCTGCCGGCAGGTTGTCGTCGGGGCGGGCCCCGGAGCGGGCGGCGCCGAGAATGGCAATATCCAGCCCGTCCCGTGCCCCGAACCGATAGCCAAGTTCGGCGGCGGTGCGGCTCCGGCAGGTTTCATCCATGAGCATCCGCAGCCGGCGCTCCGATTTGCGGTCGAGCCGAAGCTGGCTGGTGGCATGCCCGTCGCCGAGGGCGGCAAGCCTGCGCAGCGGGTCCGGTGGCACCTGGAAGCATTTCTCGAGCCTTGCCACCCTGTCGAGATGCCTGGTCGACGCACCGGACAGGATCCGGGACAGGAGGCCGGTTCCGGCCATCCGGTCGATTGCCGGAAACGGGTCGGCGGCCGCGAGGGTCTTCAGGAACTCGGCGGTTATGCGTTCGGCGGAAACGATGCCGATGCCGTCAACCAGTTCGGCAACGGCCTGCAGGCCGTCATGCTCCATGGGTGCCGACGGGTCGCCGTAATGTGCATGGAAGCGGAAGAGGCGGAGCATGCGCAGGTAATCCTCCATGATCCGCTCGCGGGCGCTGCCGACGAAGCGGACCCGGCGGGCCAGCAGATCCTGCAGGCCGCCCAGCGGGTCGATCAGCGAACCGTCCCAGTCGGCATAAATGGCGTTCATGGTGAAATCACGGCGGGCCGCATCCTCCTCGATTCGGCTGGTGCCGGCGATGCGGGCATGCCGGCCATCGGTCTCGATATCCCGGCGGAAACTGGTCAGCTGAACAACCGTCGACCGATGAATGACCGTCAGCGTGCCAAATTGGAATCCGTGCATGGCCAGCTTGGCCCCCGTTCTGCCGAGCAGCTCCGCGGCCTGTTCAGGACTGGCATCGGTGGCAATGTCGATGTCGCCTGCCGGCAGGCTCAGCACGGTATTGCGAACCGCCCCGCCCACGAACAGCGCCCTGAACCCGGCGGCGGCGAGCGTGTCGTGAACCAGGCGTGCCGCCTCACTGTCCAGCCACGGGCCGCTTATCCGCATCAGGTCGACAACCGGCTGTCCATCCAAGGGTCGCCTATTGGCATTGCGCAGACATCCGGCAGGCCAGCCCGTGAAGGATCCCGGCCGTCGCGCCCCAGATATGGTGCCGACCGAACGCCAGGACATGGTAGTGGCGACGGGCGCCGCGCCAGATCCTCGATTCGATGGTGAATTTGCCAGGGTCGGTTGCAATATCCAGCGGGACCTCGAAGATCTCCTCGACCTCTTCTTCCTGCGGAACGAAAGTGACCTCTCGCCTGATGACGCCAACGACCGGCGAGATCCGGAACCCGGTCGCGGTCTCGTAATTCGGACAGCGGCCGAGAATCTCGACATCGGCGGGATCAAGACCGATCTCTTCATGGGCTTCACGAAGCGCCGCCTGCTGGGCATCGCCATCCCGGGCCTCGACCCGTCCGCCCGGAAAGGAGATCTGGCCGGCATGATGCTTCAGCCTGACCGAACGGCGGGTCAGCACCAGTTGGATGCCCGAAGCTCGGGTGATGAGCGGAATGAGAACGCCGGCCTCGACCAACCGGTTCGGGCCGTCGCCGGGAGGGGTGCCATTCAGATCGTGATCCGAGGCCGTATCGCCGCCGGCGGCCAGCGCGTTGCGGATCCGGTCAAATGGCTCGGCCGTGCTCATGCGGAAGCGGCACCCAGGCCCAACCCGGCCGGGTCCAGCTCGAAATGGGCGCCGCAGAACTGGCAGTCAGCGGTTACCATGTTGTCGGCATTGGTCATCCTGGCGATATCCCTCGCCGAATAGATCGACAGGCTGCGGCGCACCCGTTCCTCCGAACAGCTGCAGCCGAATTCGAGCGGTTGGCAGGCAGCGACCATTGGCCGGTCCTCGTGGAACAGGCGCCAGACGAGTTCGCCGGCGCTCGGCTCTGGCCCGGTCAGCTCCTCCGCCTCCAGCGTCGCCATCAGGGCCATGGCCCGGGCCCAGCCATCCGGGTCGCAATCCGCCGGCCGGTCCATGCCGGCAGCATCCGGCGATTCCGGGATTTCCTGTATCATGATGCCGCCCGACCGGAAGGTCCGGCCGCTGCCATTTGCGGTCCAGCCGGAGGCAATCATCAGCTTCGTCGGAATTTGTTCCGACCTGCGAAAATACTCCTCGGCAAACGCCGCAAGCGAATTGCCGATTGCTGGCGTCATTCCCTTGAAGGGCTCGCGCCCGTCACCGCGGTCGATGAGGATTGCCATATAGGCGCTCCCGCCGCCGACAAGCGGTCCCTCCCCGTCCAGTTCGGCAATTTCCGGACGCAGCCCGGCATAGGCGCGCAGCAATGCAGGCTCGCCAGCGACGGACGGGGCCAGGTAATCGGCCGCAATCATCCGCACCGCGCCCTCGCCGTGATATTGCAGCGAGAATTTCCAACCGGCATTCACCAACTGTCCGATCAGCGCCGTCAGCACAACCGCCTCGGTGACCAGCGCATTCACCCGTTCCGGATAGTCATGCCGTCCAAGGAGGTCGTCCAGCGTCGATGAAAGCCGCACCACCCGGCCGCGGACGGGCGAGCCTCCCAGGTGAAACGGCAGCACCGAATCCTGGTTGCAATCGACAGGTGAACTCGACATTCTCCGGGACGCCTCCGTTACCGGCTTGGCAACAGCATCGACTGATCGAGGGTCGGACCGCTGACGACGGACAACTAGCATGATCCCCCGCTACGGTGAACCCATCCGCCGGTCCGTCCGCTACCGCGAACGCCAGGGGGCATATGCGATCATTGTCGAGGGCGACCGGATGTTGCTCACTCACCAGGCCTGGCCCCGGCCGGAATTCCAACTCCCCGGCGGCGGCATCAATCCCGGCGAATCGCCGCTTGCGGCCCTTCACCGCGAGGCCGCCGAGGAGACCGGCTGGACCATCCGCATCGACCGCCGGCTTGGGGCCTATCGCTGGTACGTCTACATTCCGGAACATGATATGTGGGCAAGAAAGACCTGCCGGATCTACCTTGCCCGCCCGATCAGGCAGACCGGCCTGCCGGCGGAGGAGGGGCACACCGCCATCTGGACAAGCCCCGAACTGGCAGCGACGCTGCTGGCCTCCGATGGTGACCGGCAAATGCTGCGGCGGCATGTTCTCCTCCATTGAGCGGGTATTTCCCGGCGCCGGCCAGGCCAGCCTGATGGCGATGGCGCGACCATGATGGTGGCCGGGGCAGGTGATCGGCAGGCGGCGGGGCGGGGCCTCTGCGTTGCCCTCGCCCAGATGTGTTCAACCACGACCCATGCCGGCAATATCGGCGCGGTTGAGGAACTCGTTACCGCCAGCGGCGAGGCCGAACTGATCGCATTGCCGGAGGTCTCCGGCCTGATGAACCGCGATGCCGCACAGCTGACGGCGGCGGTGAGCGCCCCGGACCAGGATCCCTTCATCGCCGCCTGCCGGGAACTGGCGAGGGAGTCGGGCAAATGGATTCACATCGGATCGACGCCGGTCACCGGCCAGGACCGGCTGCGCAATCACTCGGCGCTCATTGACCCCGACGGCCGGGTTGCCGCCGAATATGACAAGATCCACCTGTTCGACGCCTGGCTGGATGGCAAGCGACCAATCGGTGAATCGAAGCGTTTCGAGCCCGGCGACCAGGCGGTGCTGGTCGACACCCCCTGGGGCGGCTGGGGAATGAGCATCTGCTACGATCTGCGCTATCCCCGTCTCTACCGGCAATACGGGCTGCGGGCGGCCACGATCATTTTCGTGCCGTCGGCCTTCACGGTTCCGACCGGCAAGGCACATTGGGAGGTCCTGCTCCGTGCCCGGGCGATCGAAACCGGATCGTGGGTAATTGCCGCCGCCCAGGGCGGGCATCACGATGATGGCCGCCATACCCACGGGCATTCGATGATCGTCAATCCCTGGGGCGAGGTCACGCTGGCCTTCGACGCCATTTCGACCGGGGTCAGGCTTGCCTGGCTCGATCTCGACCAGTGTGATGCGGCCCGGGCCCGAATTCCGGCACTGCAGAATGAACGGGAATTCGGATTCAGGCATGTGACGCAACCGGCGGGAGACCGCGACTGACGGCCCCGATCAGGGCTTGCGGAACACCACCGCATAAAATCCGTCGAGACCACCAGCCTCCGGCCAGTAATCGGGCCTGGTCCGCACCCCGCCCTCGGCGGTCTGCCAGCCGGGATTGACCCCGAGCGAGGCCGGGTCGGTGGCCACGATCTCGAGTGCAAGTTCCCTGGCCGCCCGGACCGCCATCTCCTCCCCCTCCGATGGCAGCAGCGAACACACGCAATAGAGGATCCGCCCACCCTTGCGGGTCAGCCTGACCGCCCGCTCGAGCAGCGCAAGCTGCAGCTGGCCCAGGCTGGCCAGTCTCCCGGCAGCATCGCCGCCCTGCAACGCAACATCGGGATCGCGGCGGATAATGCCGGTGGAGGAGCAGGGTGCGTCCACCAGGACCGCGTCAAATTCCCTGTCACCACCCCAGCCCCGCGCATCCGCCAGCACCAGCTCGGCCGCAAGACCGGTGCGCCGAAGATTGTCTCGCATACGCTCGAGGCGCGGCGGGGATTTCTCGATGGCAACCATCCTGGCACCGGCGGCAGCCAGCTGCATCGTCTTGCCGCCCGGGGCCGCGCACATGTCGAGCACATCCAGCCCATCCACATCACCAAGCATCCGCACCGGAATGGCGGCGGCGGCATCCTGCACCCACCAGCTGCCGTCACCATAGCCGGGAAGTCCGGATACCTGCGAGCGCCGGTGCAGCCGCAGGCTGCCGGTCGGCAGGACCAGCGCACCAACATCCTCCGCCAGCTTCGGGGCCATCGCCGGCGATGCCGGCGTGAGGTCAAGTGGCGGCAGCATCTCGTGAACCGCCTCGATCGACCGGACCGCATCCTCGCCATAGGCGTCGATGGCCGGCTGGCGAATCCAGCCCGGCAACCTGCCGGGCGGTGCCGCCCTCCACAGCCGCTCACCGGCTTCCCCGGCCACCTTGCGCAGGACGGCATTGGCCATGCCCGCCAAATGCGCGGTTGCCCGGCTACTGCGCATCAGCCTGACCGCCAAATCAACCGCCGGTTCGGCCCGCGCACCAAGCAGGCGAATCTCCACCGTGCCAAGCCGCAGCACGTTCATGCCCCGTGGATGTGGCCGCCTGCCAACCAGGCCGTCAATGACGGCATCGGCGCGTCCCATGCCACGCAGGATCGACTCCACCAGGAACCCGATCCGGTCCCGGTCCAACCTCGACAGCCGGTCATGCCGGGCAAGTGCCGCCGGAACCGTCACCCCCCGGTCAAGAACCGGGGCAAGCACATCGAGCGCCGTTCTTCGCAGCAGGAGCGGTTTGGCCGCACCGCCCCCACCATCCTGCTGCCGAGAATTCCCCATGCTGCATCCATAGCCCGATTCGCCGTCATGGCTAGGAAAATTCATTGTTCACTCCAGGCGGTCGTCTTGACGGTAAGCTGGCATATCCGGGGCGAGTTGGGTCGTCGGCGTACCGGTTTTCTGGCCGCAGCAGGCCATCCGGAGATGTCAGAACACGGGTCTTGGCATGTTCGGGCACAGTCGCGGCGGACATTACCCACTCCTGTCGTGGTCAGGACCGGGTGAGACAAGACAAGGGTAACCCCGAGGCTGCGCGCCGATCTGGAGGGCCCCGCTACTCGGCATTGACGCCTTCCACATCGTGATCGCGCGCAAATCCTGGGGAATGGATTCATCAACATGACCCGCACGATGCCGCATCACACCCGAAGCGGCCCTCCCGAAGCCACCTGACGGCGGTCACCAGACAATACTTGAGCCGTCCCCGGGGGAATCAAATTGGACTTGGCACCGGTCCGAAAGAGGCCGAATTCCTCTGCTCTCATCCACAGGTTCCGCTTGCGGAATTCTGCTCTCCTCCGTTTGGAGGTACAGCAGAGTGGGGGCGGGAGCCGCCTCGCCCCATCATTGCTGTGCCAGTTGTGCAGCATGCATCCCGCTCAACCCGAACGAGAATGAAAATTCACCAGACAGGCACGCGGGAGGTGAGCGGACGCGCCCTGGTCCGGCGGCCATCACCCTCGAAGAACGTGATTGTCGTTTTGCAACCGACAGAACCTGCTGGCAGGAACAGGGCATTGTCTGCCCTGCAAGGCTGGCATATTGTGACCACATTGGTTACGGAGGCAACGCGGGTGCAAACAGTTCAGTTGCGTGAAGCCAAGAGCAGGTTGTCGGCCCTGGTGGAAGACGCGACGCAAGGAGGCACGGCCATCATCACGCGCCACGGCCGGCCCAGCGCGGTCATTCTCGGGATAGACGAATCGAATCGCCTGCGGACAGTTCCATCTCTCGGCCAGCTACTGTGTAGCTCGGGGCTGGAAGACGGAGATTTGCCACCTAGAGACACAAACCCGCCGCGCGATATCACGCTTTGAGAGCGTCGTGTATCTGACGGAGCGCGTTCAGTAGTCCATTCACAAACTTACCCAATCGATATGCCTAGTCTTTATCGGTACAGCGGCAAGTCGAACACCGAATTACTTCGGTTCTACACCGCTTAGCGGGGTTCTCAGCTTCTTCCACTTACTTGTCCCATCGAAATTGCGGCTTTGGCTCCGTGATTGACATTTCGGCAAGGAGAAATTCTACGAGCACTCCGTCTAGCCACTTCCTTGTGTAGTGATGCTTAAGCGCGATCCGGGGCCGATGACCCACGTCATCAAGGAGTTCCTCGAGAGACACGATTCGATCGCGGAAGCCAAGCCGTACTCCGCAGCGTAGGCTAGCTCTGTCCGGACCGCACAGAAGCCATCCGTCTTCCCGACCAAGTGCATGAGCCCACAGCGATTCTTCACCCCTGTCCAATACGAGTCCCTGAATGCGTACCAACAATTCAGCCCGTTTCCTGTCGTCGACCTGGTGTTCAGTCGCCAGAGAGGCTCGCAGCTGGCTGATGACAATGGACTGCTCTGGCCGGCGCAACTGAAAGCCCGTCTGCGTTTCGGTCACGCAGTCTTCAACGGTCTCCACGCGATAGCCACTGGCCAGAGCCCGCCAGGTGCCCGTCCGATGCGCCTCGATGATCGTATTCGTGTCTACGAGCACCGTTCGCTGGTGGATGTTTCCGGTCACAGATCAATCGCACAATTCACGCCATGGTCAGCGAACAGTTCCTCCAGTTCCTCAATGGGGACTCCAATCAACTGGGCGGCACGGCGAACCGACAAATGGCCCTTGTCGATGGCAATCGCCATGACTTCGGCAAATGGTCGCGAAAACAACGGCGGAGGTCTAGAGGTGTTCTCGCCACCGTTGTTCCGCAAAGCGGCGTCGGGGATCGTATGCGCTGTTGCCTTCTTCATCTTACGAAGAGCCACCAAGCGCCACCTCAGGGCCGAAGAACTCACATTCAGATCTTTTGCTGTGGCGTTCAGTCGAGCGATCAGGTCATTCTTGGTCAACTGATCGCAATCGTCGAACGCCTTGAGCACAGTTCTCGGCATCAGCACGGCGGCCGCAAAGTTATTCGCCAGCTGTTCCACGCGGCATCCTCCAAAATCGCCGGCATTCTCTACGTGGTCGGGCGGCATCGCTTCCCAGGTCAGGATGTGAAACAGCTCATGGGCCAAGTCGAAATTGCGCCGACCTGCCGGTTCTCCTCGTGAGATTAGTACCGTGTCGAACTCGGGCAGACGGCAGGCCGCCCCGGAAATGCCTTGGTAAGCGTCCACCAGGAGGACGAGTATTCCAAGTCGGTCCTCCATCACCTCGGTGAGACGTTTCGCTGGCACGGGGCCAAGTTCGAATTCGTCAACGAAACGCTCGCCAGCGGACATCGCGTCCTTGAACTTCGAGTGTTTCGTCAGACAGAGGGCTTGGCGCAACAAAGGCCCGGTTCGGCCAGCTTGGGCAGCTAGGCTCCGGTAGGCACCTACCCAGCGGTTGGCTGTCCGCTCATACTCTCGGAGTTCTGAAGGTGCGACATTCTTCTGCCGCCAAGAAAACAGCACTTCCCCGTCCAGGCGAAAGGGATCCGTGAAGTACTCGAGAGGGGCATTCAGCCTCTCGACGGCGAGCAAGAGTTCAGTGGCCGTAACGCGCCGCATGCCCGTCTCTATTGCGGAAACGGTCTGCCGATCCTTGAAACCGAATAAGCGCGCCAATGCATCCTGAGAAAGCCCGCGTTCCTTTCTCAGCGCTCGAATCCTCGTCCCGATGACCTGACTCAAGGTGGCCCCCTTCGCAAAAGTTGACTTGCATTTTGTATTATGCAAGAAATATATGCGATTGTACCTCTGGATGCAAGATCCTAGCGTAGAGAGCCGTCAGTTTGATTTGTGGGCCGCGGTGTCTGGCTATGGGAGCTTTGCGACATGCGTCTGGCGCAGGTTTCCTTCTGGGCATGGGCACCGCGACGTGCGGCACCGAGCGTCTTGGGCCGGTATGGGGAATCGCCGCTGGGTGTAGATCTCGCCTTCGGACGCTTGACGAGCCATGCGACGGGGCTTGCAGACCATGCCACTCTCCACGGGTGGGCAGTCCTGGCACCGGAGCCGCATGATCGCCGCTACCAGAAGGGTGCAGAACGCCGCGCCGGCTCTTGATTGGTGAAGGAGTTGGCTGTGAGGCGGATCCCGGAGATGTATCGCCCCGTATACATCCCATCATCGCACATGCCGTTGCCTGTCTTGCGGAAATTCACTACATCCGGCGGGCGCCGACCAGCTGGAGAGACTGCATGTCCGACCCGCAAAAGATCGTGCTTGCCTATTCGGGCGGGCTGGATACCTCGATCATCCTGAAATGGCTCCAGGTCAGGTACAATGCCGAGGTGGTGACCTTTACCGCCGATCTCGGCCAGGGAGAAGAGCTGGAGCCGGTCCGCAAGAAGGCCGAGTTGCTGGGAATCGCCGACATCCGCATCGAGGATCTGCGCGAGGAATTTGCCCGGGATTACATATTCCCGATGTTCCGGGCCAATACGGTCTATGAAGGCCAGTACCTGCTTGGTACCTCCATCGCCCGCCCGCTCATCGCCAGGAGGCTGGTCGAGATTGCCCGCGATTGCGGCGCCGACGCCATCGCCCATGGTGCCACCGGCAAGGGCAATGACCAGGTGCGGTTCGAACTCTCGGCCTATGCGCTGGATCCGGCAATCCGGGTCATCGCGCCCTGGCGCGAATGGGATCTTGAAAGCCGGACCAGCTTGCTCGAATTTGCCGAACAGCACCAGATTCCGATCGCCAGGGACAAGCGCGGCGAAGCCCCGTTCTCGGTCGATGCCAATCTCCTGCACACCTCGTCGGAAGGCAAGCTGCTCGAGGATCCCGGCATCGCCGCCCCCGAATATGTCTACCAGCGCACCGTCAGCCCGGAGGAGGCTCCAGATGCCGCCGAATTCGTCGAAATCGGCTTCGAATCCGGGGATGCAGTCTCGGTCAATGGCGAGGCACTCGGACCGGCCGCCCTGGTTGCCCGGCTGAACCAGCTCGGCGGCGCCCACGGCATCGGCCGGCTCGACCTGGTCGAAAACCGTTTTGTCGGCATGAAATCCCGGGGAATCTACGAAACGCCGGGAGGCACGATTCTGCTGGAGGCGCATCGCGGCATCGAGCAAATCACCCTGGACCGGGGGGCAGCGCATCTGAAGGACGAGCTGATGCCCAGATATGCGGAGCTGATCTATAACGGGTTCTGGTTCAGCCCGGAGCGCGAGATGCTGCAGGCCGCCATCGACAGGAGCCAGGCGCGGGTAACAGGAACGGTCAGGCTGAAACTCTACAAGGGCAGCGTGTCCACGGTCGGCAGGACATCGCCGCAGTCGCTGTATTCGGCAAGGCATGTCACCTTCGAGGATGATGCAGGCGCATATGACCAGAAGGACGCCGCCGGTTTCATCAAGCTCAACGCGCTCAGGCTCAGGCTGCTGCACCGGCAGCGCCGCCCGGGCGACATGACCGGTACGTGACCGGCAGTGCCGGCTTCGGCTGAATTGACAATTGCGTGACCGCCATTGCATGGCGGCGATGCAGCGACGAGACTCTGATCAGGAAAACCGGAGGCAGCGATGAGACGATCACATTTCAGGAAGCTGGCGGCGACGCTGGCATTTGCCGGCGGAATGCTGGCCACCTCCATCCCCGCGGCGCATGCAGCCACCGAATCCGCGATCTTTGCCGGTGGATGTTTCTGGTGCGTGGAATCGGATTTCGATTCCGTTGACGGCGTCGTTGCGACGACATCCGGCTATACCGGCGGCCATCTCGAGAACCCGACCTACAAGAAGGTGACCGGCGGCAGGAGCGGCCATTACGAGGCGGTGAAGATCGATTTCGACCCGGACCGGGTGACCTTCCGCGAACTGGCCGACAAGTTCTTTCGCAGCGTGGATCCGACCGATGATGGAGGCCAATTCTGCGATCGGGGCGACAGCTACCGCACGGCCATCTTTGCCATGAACGACCGGCAGCGCCAGGCGGCCAAAGCGGCAAAGGCCGATGCCGGTGCAGCCCTCGGCAAGACCATCGTCACGCCAGTTGTCGATGCCGGCCATTTCTATCCGGCCGAGGATTATCACCAGGATTACTATCTGGGGACGAAGATCGTCATCACCCGGTTTGGCCTCATCTCGCAGGCCGATGCCTACAAGCGCTATCGGAAGGCCTGCGGACGTGACAAGAGGGTGAAGATGCTGTGGGGCGACCAGGCAGCCTTTGCCCATTGAGCAGCGACGAGCCTGCCTCCCTGCCTCGATCACATGAGGCTGGTGGCGGTGCCCATGGCAATTCCAGCTTCGGCGTCCTGCCCTGGAAGGGGTCAGGACTCGAGGTCAATCATCCGAGGCCGAAATTGTTGGCGATGATGATCCGCACTGCATAGATGCCGAAAAGCAATACCAGCGGCGACAGATCCAGCATGCCGATCGTGGGCGTGAAGCGGCGAATCCTGGAATAGATCGGATCGAGAAGCCGCTCGAGTTCCTGCCAGATGATGTTGACGAGGCGGTTTCTGCGATCCAGAATCCCGAACCCGACCAGCCAACTCATGATCACGTGGGCGAACACGATGAACATGAGCAGATCCAGCGCAACAGAGATGATCTGAACAATAGATGCCATGGAATGATTCCGCTCCGGCCAACGTGTATTCGAAGTAGGCGCGGCATCGGCAAAAGGCAAGGGCAGGCCCGGAGACGGGTCCCCTGCCGTCGAATTCTTCCCCCTCGCCTGCCAGTGTCAATGTCGGCCGTGGTACATCGCCGGTGATTCAGGAACCCGATCCTGCCCGGTCAGTCTCCGGCAATTCACTCAAGTCCCTGTTCGATTGCATGGCAATCCTTGTCAGGGCCTTGACAACCAGATGCACGCGGGTCGATGGGTCCTCGTGAAATTCCGGGGCGTTCTCATCTTGGGCGTGCGCCAGGAATCGTTCAGCACGCTTGGTGGCCTCGTCCCTGGCTACGGAAATTCGTTCGAAAAAATCCTTGCAGTCCCTTTTGTCATACCCTTCGAACGGAGGGTGCCTCTTCAGGTTCGCGATCAGGTCTGTGCATGGGGATGGAGCGCCTGCGTATGACTTCCGGGAGTCAGACACATGCAAGAGGTACCAGAATTCAAAACAGGGAATGGATGGGATGGCCTGAATCGTCTTGCCTTTGGACACTCTACTCTTGGCGATCCCGCGCACGGCATCCAGCGCCTGCGTATACCTCTCGTGGTGGTCGCGGTCAGATACGCAAAAGACCTGCTCGAAATCGTCATCCTCCCGCAGTTGTTTGCCGGCCTCCCGGACAACGCTAATCGGCGCGGAGCCGCTATCGGTGACGATTGCCACCCTTGCCGCCCTGAGACCCAACTCGGCAATCAGCATCCGAAAATAAGCGGGTTCGGTCTTTGATCCTTCAGTGACGATCAAGACGCGGTCCGGCTCCGTGCGAAACGAACGGCGGCGCGCATATCTGTTCGCGGATTTCGCCTTACGCCTGGATTTTGCCATGCTCATCCGAAGTATACGGAATTGCTCCAAAGCGGCCTTGCAGGTAACCCTTTTGGAAGGAGCGACCGCCACGGGTCTTGAAATCGGAGAGTGGGATCAGGTGCGCTGCGAGGTCATCCTGCTTTTCCACCAACCAGACATGGTCCTTTCCGATACAGCTATGTTCGGTGACGGACGTGTCATGAGTCGTGAAGATCAGCTGGGCATCGTGCCTGTTGACCCGGGTGTCACAAAACAAGGCAACGAGATACCGGAGGGCCAACGGATGGAGGCCAGTGTTGAGTTCATCGACGGCGACAGTGAATCCGTTCTCCAGAACATCAAGAATGGGTCCAGCCAGTGCGAACAGGGCCCTGGTGCCGGAAGACTCCTCTTGCAGTCGCAGTGGGATGGACGAATTCTGATCATCTTGCCGAACGAAACTGACCAAATGAGCCTGTGCATCCGGTGACTGCTTCCTGATCTCGTTCTTGATGGCCTCGGGAAGGGACTTGAACTCCGTGAGATCAAACAGGCTCTTTTCCTCAACCTGGATGTCATGCAAGGCAATGTCTGCACTCTTGAGGAAACCGATAACCTTGGTCTTCCAGCCCTCGTCCTCGAAGCGGCTGGCAGTGTATTCGTCGGATAGCATGTCACGTGTGGGCAGGATCATCTTGAAGCGCTTGGACAGCCACTCATGGGCTCCCTTCAGCCCTTCGGCATTCAACTGTACTGCCGTGCTCAGGAACAGCGATTCGGGACGGGTTTGAGCTTTCCAGCTGTCGCGCTCGCCCTTGAGGCGGGTATTGCTGATGTTCCAGTCATAGCTGCCCTTCTCAGCATTGTAGATGCGGGTGAACAAATTGCGCTGACGACCGGTGTGTCTGGGGCGGGCAAAGAGCCATTCTTCCACCACCCGCTCACCTGTCACGGAAAAGCCATACTGGTATAACGTGTTTTCGTGGATGAATATTGCCTCGAACTCTGACGGCTTATCGCGCCATTCACTGTGGAAGACGAAAGGCTCCACTCCGATTCCGTGACCGGCGTCGTTGCGAAAGGAGTTGCGCACGAAACCGGACATGAAGGCCATGGCCCCGATCAACGACGACTTGCCAGCGCCATTGGCACCAAGAAGACAGGCTTCGCGCAGAACGCAAGGCACGGCGGCAAATCCGGTATGCACCACATGGTCCGCTGCGGTCCGTTCAGCGCCAGTGCTGGCAACCATCGAAAACGTCTGTTTCTCGCGAAACGCGCGGTGGTTTTCCACGGAGAATTCAATCAGCATGGATCCAATCCATTTCCGGGGTCAATCTGGACAGCAGATGCAACGTTTCGGAACCTTGGCCGACATGGAGGGTCTGCTCGATCAGTCCTGCAGAGCATAGCCAGTATCGGGGGTCGATGCAAAACTCCCCCCTATGTTGTCCTTCTTCGCTCAGCCGGAAGATTGAAGCACCAGCCTTCTGCGCCTGATATTCTCGGCCTAATGACCAATCCACGAAGCATTCACCATCCTGGGCCCGCCGCGACCCCTGTCAGGCGGAACGAGGTCTCGGTAGCACCTGCTTGCCCAAAAGAACAAGTTGGCCCGGAGCATCCTTGAACAAAGAAGTCGGAATACACCCCGGCGCATCTCTTCTGCATGAATTGGTGACCAAGTCGACAAAACCAGCGACTGATGCCCAAGGACAGGAACACAGCTCCCGAATTCTTACCCCTTCACCTGCCAGTGGCAAAGTTTTGCCCGCTCTATGCCTCCGGAGAGTCAAATGCCCGGCTCCGGGCGGTTCGGTGGCCGCAGGCGGCCGATGTCCGGCCGCCTGCGTCATCACATGTCACGCCAAGTCGAAGCGGTCCAGGTTCATCACTTTGATCCAGGCCGCCACGAATTCCTGCACGAACCTGGCGGGAGAATCATCGCAGGCATGGTTCTCGGCCAGGCCACGCAATTGCGAGTTCGAGCCAAATGCCAGGTCGACGGCGGTGGCGGTCCATTTCAGCGCGCCGCTCTTCCTGTCCCGTCCTTCGAAGACGCCCGCCTGGTCAGTCGACCGGGTCCATTCGGTCGACATGTCGAGAAGGTTGACGAAGAAATCGGTGCTGAGCGCCCCGGCCCGGTCGGTCAGAATCCCGTGCGGCGATCCGCCAGCATTGGCGCCGATAGCGCGCATGCCGCCGACGAGGACGGTCATCTCGGCCGCGGTGAGCGTGAGCAGATGCGACCGGTCGACCAGCAACTCCGCCGCCGCATCCGGCTGCTCTGCCCCAATGAAGTTGCGGAAGCCATCCGCCCGCGGCTCCAATACGGCAAAGGAGTCGGTATCGGTTTGTTCGTCAGAGGCATCGGTTCGGCCGGGCGTGAAGGGAATTTCGATCTCGTGACCGCCGGCACAGGCCGCCTTCTCGACGGCCGCGCAACCACCGAGAACGATGAGATCGGCAAGCGAGACTTGCCGCCCACCCGGTGCACCGGCGTTGAAGGAGGCCTGGATCTGTTCCAGTGACAACAGCACCCCGCCGAGTTCGGCCGGGTCGTTGACCTCCCAGTTTCGCTGTGGCTCCAGGCGTATCCGTGCCCCGTTGGCACCGCCGCGCCGATCGGTGCCACGGTATGTCGACGCCGATGCCCAAGCCGCCCGCACCAATTCCTGGACCGAATGCCCGGAGCCCAGGATCTGCGCCTTCAGCGCCGCCACCTCATCCGCCCCGATGAGCGGATGATCGACCGCCGGCACCGGATCCTGCCAGATTTCCGGCTCGGCCGGAACAAGCGGACCCAGCCCGCAGCAATGCGGCCCCATATCCCGGTGGGTCAGCTTGTACCACGCCTTGGCAAATGCCTCGGCAAATGCGTCCGGATCTGCATGGAAGCGATGCGAAATCGGCTCGTAATCCGGATCAAAGCGCAGTGCCAGATCGGTCGTCAGCATGATGGTTGGCCCCCGCGTGCCGGAGCCGTCCGGTGCTGGCACCAAATCGCTGTCGGCCACGTCCTTCGGCGTCCACTGCCAGGCCCCGGCCGGGCTCTTGGTCAGCTCCCACTCGTATCCGAACAACATGTCGAAAAAGCCGTTATCCCAGCTGGTCGGATTCGGGGTCCAGGCGCCTTCAAGGCCGCTGGTGATGCTGTCGGCGCCCTTGCCGCTCGCGTATCCGCTGGCCCAGCCCAACCCCTGTTCCTCCAGGGTCGCGCCTTCCGGCTCCGGCCCGACATGTCCGGCATCACCGGCGCCATGGCACTTGCCAAAGGTATGGCCGCCGGCGATCAGCGCCACCGTTTCGACATCATCCATGGCCATGCGGCCAAAGGTCTCCCGGATGTCATGCGCCGCCTGCAGCGGATCCGGCTTGCCATTCGGCCCCTCGGGATTGACATAGATCAATCCCATCTGCACCGCGCCAAGCGGGTTGGCGAGTTGGCGCTCACCGCTGTAGCGCTGGTCGTCCAGCCATTCGGTCTCCGGCCCCCAGTAGATGTCCTCCTCCGGCTCGCAGACATCCTCGCGGCCGCCGGCAAAACCCCAGACCTTGAATCCCATCGACTCCAGCGCACAATTGCCCGCCAGGATCATCAGGTCAGCCCATGAAATCCGCCGCCCGTATTTCTGCTTGATCGGCCACAAGAGCCGCCGCGCCTTGTCCAGGTTGGCGTTGTCCGGCCAGCTGTTCAGCGGTGCAAAGCGCTGGGTGCCGGTCGACCCGCCGCCCCGTCCATCCTGGATCCGGTATGTGCCGGCGCTGTGCCAGGCCATACGAATGAACAGCGGTCCATAATGCCCGTAATCGGCCGGCCACCACTCCTGGCTGTCGGTCATCAGGGCATGAAGGTCCGCCTGCAACGCCTCGAGATCAAGCTGTTCGAATTCCGAGGCATAATCTGCCGGTGGCACACCCGATTGCGCATTGCTTCCGAGGATCTTCAGGTTCAACTGATTTGGCCACCAATGGCGATTTGCCATGCTGCCGGTCGCCGTCCAGCGCCGGTCGCTATGCATGACCGGGCATTTGCCGGCATCATCAACAGGTGCTCCGTCCACTTTGTTCTCCAGATCTTGATTTCGTGTTGTGTGGGGTTCATGCAGCCCGAGGGCTGCACCGACAACATCATTATTGCAGGATGAATCTGCGGTTCAATGACATAATCGCATTATATTCCGCCGAAGGCGGGCTGGCCTGGGCGGCCACGGGGCGATGCCGCAACCGCCAGGCTACCACCCCACTACCGTTTGATTTGATACCCTGGTCACTGGTGCCGGGTGCGAGTTTTCCCTCATCCGGTTCCCTTGCACATTGTCCGCACAACACGGGAACCCATGAAACGGCCGCGTCCCCTGACCAAAGGCCGCAAGCACAGGCTGGCCAAAGTATTGGTCCGCGAGGGCCGTGACCATGGCCATCGCGACAACTTCCGATGCGCTTCGTGGCCGATGCGAGCGGGTGGTCCAGTGGCTCGAGCCCGATTCCCATGCCGCGCCGGAGCTGGCATTGGTCCGGCCTGCGCACCCATCTGCATACTTGCCATCAACCCAACTTCACCATCCCGAAAAGGCCGAATTGAATTGGACTCATCCGGATAGGGTTGAACCTCTGTCGTGGTCCGTCATGCAAGAACAGGTTGTTGGCCTGACGACAGCGCTGACCGGTGGCCGGATTCAGCGTTGGTCGGAGCATCCATTTGGCACTTCAGGTCAGCCTGTCGATCCACCGGGGAAGGACAACTTTTCTCGAATCAGGTCTGCCAATGTCTCGAAGTCATGTCGGGCGCCATTTACGGCTGCGGCATGACCACCAATTGCACCGTCGGCGTTCGTCAGGAGGAAAACAGGTTTTCGGGCTTCTTGTGCCATCGGGATCAGGCTACGATAGTGCCGGACCGTAGCAAGACAATGCTCATCGCTTTCTGGCTTGGCAGGAAAAGGACCGTCGTTTCTGTTCAGAAGGTGTCGATGGTAGGCTTCGGGCATCCGATTGACCCATTTGTCATGTGCCAGGACTGGGCGACCCAAACGCACGCTGTGCTGCTGGACAATGTAGCCGATTGGCTCCATCCTTCCTTCGGGCAATGGAAATGCTGGCGAACTCCAGTTTTCCTTGCGTTTTGACCATTCCTGTCGCCACCACGCCAGCGTTGGACCAAGGTTTCTGATACCCTGCAACGAGAACATGTCGGTCCCCAGCGGAGCGATGACATAATCGGTCGCGATCAGCGCTGAGCGGTTCAAGGCACCGAGATTGGGGCCAACATCAACCAGGATGATTGTTGCTCTGAATGCACTGGCGGCACGTTGCATGACCTGCCAAAACGCTGTCAGGATACGGAATGGCCGGTACAGGCTGGAGCCCCCCATGGCATCGGGCCATTCACTCGACAATGAGTCCTCAAACATGGAGAGTGCCAGGTCTCCCGGGATCAGACCGAGCCCATCTGAAACCTCGTGGACCCGCGGCGTCCGCAAGTCCGCGACTTTTGTCAAGGGCTGAACACACTGGTAAATCGTTCGGTCACTCGCACCATTCTGCCATAACGACTCAAGAACCGATTCCCCGAGGAACTTCGCCGTAAGGTTCGCCTGTGGATCAAGGTCGCAGGCCAGGACACGCTCGCCGGTCTCCGACAACATCCAGGCAAGATGGTAGACCAATGATGTCTTGCCGACACCTCCCTTGTTGTTGAAGAACGTCAGAACCGGTACGACCATCCCCCAGCCACCTCTGTTCTGGGGGCACGCCTGACCGTGGCAAGCAGGTGTGTCTGCTCTATACTGAATTCCAACTTCGGATGCCCAGCCTCCCTGAGCAAACGTCGTGCGGTCGGGATTCCAATTCCGAATCTCTGAATGAATCCCAGTACCTTCAAGGACTCGGCGACATTCGGATTGCGGTAATCTGTCACTCCGGGATGTGCGAAGTTGTCTTGCGTGACCGCTCCGAAGGGCCCGCCAGGGTTTTGTACCTCTATCCTGTCATCGAACCAGGTGACCCGAACGGGAGCGTTTGTCGTTTCATAGTCACGATGGACGATCGCGTTCCGCGTCAGCTCTCGCAATGCCGCAATCGGATAATTGTCCGTCCTCCGTTCGACATCCTGTTCAACGATGTCGATCTGCCGGCGATTGTGCGACCGAAGCTTTTCTTCGAGGTTTCGCAGTATGTCAGATATTGTTCCATCGATTACACTCTCATCGATGATCGGATCCGACAAGTCGTCTCCATGTATGCGCAGAAACTGCACATACGCTCCCGGGATGAATTCCCGCGGAGATATTCCGAGCACAAGCAGTCCAAGAATCGTGGATCGCTGGTCGTCTACGGAGGCGATCATCTTGGCGGCAGCCAGACGTTGCTCCAAACTTCGGTCATTTGCGAGAAGGACGTCACGATCAACGGATCCTGGTAGATACTCGTTCTCGAACTGAAGTCGATTGAGATTGCCAACACCCGTGCCCGGGACGGGAGAAGTGTCGAATGGACGGCTTCCGTGACTTCGCCGTTCATTCAGTATCCGCTCTTCCTGAGCTGTTGCGATGCTCCGGCGGGGACCGATGCGAACGTGGATTGTTCCCTTGTAGCGCACCGGCGGCGAGTCGGATGGCTGGACGGTAATGACGGCGATTTCATGCCCGTGGTAATATCGATTTTCGACCAGAAGCGTTGGTGGCGGTAGAATGTTTCCGTCGCTGCGCATGTCTGTCAGCATTTGCAACATCTGGTCGGTGACAGGCTTTCCAGCGGGGACACCATCATCCTGCAAGCCGACAACGACAATGCCCGGCTCACCTGAGCCGGAAAGATCGTTGGCGAATGCACAGATTGCTTTCCGAATTCTCTCAGCCGAGGTACCGGTCACGAATTCCTTGAATTCGACCCGGTTGCTTTCGCCTCCGCTGATCAGGAACTCCAACTCATCATCGGTCAACGGGATCGTCCCGTGAAGTTTCGTAATTGGCATCGTTTGCCCCGAGAATTCGTCCCCGATTCCTGAAGTCGTGGGTGGCATCGAGACCAATTTGGAGAATTTTGTTTCTCGGACCGAGGCCGTCCATTCGAAACATACCCGACCACACAACCATCAGCAAAACAGTTTGCGGTGCGGCAAGCGGTCGCTGACCACCCCGATGATCTTGGTGCAGGGTCATGTTGGCCAACCAGATTCTGGTTGCTGAATTTGCCAAGAACCCAGGCCCTGCCGACATTCCGGCTGCCAATAAACTGCCGTGCCGGAACGGGCATTCGTCCGGCTTACGCGCCCTTCTGGTTCATACTATCGATCCATCCTATCAATCCATCTTCACCATCCCGAATATGCCGTATTGAAGTGGACTCATCCGTATAGGGTTCAATCTCCGTCGTGGTCCGTCAATGCTGAAGTCGCTGCATCCATCGAATCGATGAAGATCGTGTGCCAGCCTCTCCCGGCCTTGACCTATTGCCGGCGCAGCAGCACGATCCGGTTGGTATTGGTGCCCTTCGACCGGTTGGTGACGCCCCAGCAATTGGCGGTCTTGGTAAATTCCTGGTCATTGACCATGACACCGACTCGCTCGAAGGGCAGCGGCTCTGCCGCCTTCCAGACCAGTTTCTCGAGCAGCACCCGGCCCCGGCGAACCTCGCCGACCTCGAAGGCAACCCAGCCGCCAGGTCGCAGGATGCGGGCCTGCTCGGCAAGGACCGATGCCACCATCGTCGTCCAGTCCTCTTCGCCCCGGTGCATCGACAGCTTCACCTTTGTCGGGTCAATGCCGGCAAACCAGCAGCGCAGCCAGTTGTCGGTGGCATACTGGACGACGTCGAGGAATGGCGGCGAGGTCACCACCAGGTCGATCGAGGCATCGTCGATCCCCGGCGTGTCCCAGGCCGGTCCGGTGAGCAGCCGGTGGGTTGCAGGTGGCGAGACCTGGCCGCTGCGCAGCAGGGAGGCGGTCTTGCGGAGAATGAGCTCGGCCACGTCTTTCTCGGGTGGCAAGATGCCAAGCTTGCGGTTGATGGCGCGCTGCGAACTGATCGACACCGCCTGGTTCGGCGGCATCGAACGCCCGGAAAAGAACCCCGGGGAGTGGCCCGACAAGCGGTTCAGGGCCACCATCCGGATCCAGTCGGCGACCGGGTCAGTGGCATCGCCGCCGAGCGGTGCCCTCTCGCCGAGCCAGCGCCGCAGCGCCTCCAACTGGCGGAGCGTCGCCGGATGGTAGAAAGCCAAAAGCTCCTCGTCTTTGATTTCGCCACCCAGCCAGTCGACCTCTCGCAGTGCCGCCGCAACATCGTCCGGACAGATCGGCCCGAGACGCGGGCGGGTGAGCAGCACCGAGAGCGGATTGATGTCATTGCCGAGGCACCGCCGCCCGGCGAGCGCGGCCTCGATCGGGGTGGTGCCCCTTCCCATGAAGGGATCATGCACGGACCCGCCTGGCCTGGTCAGCCGGGCGATGAAGAATGCCGGCAACTGCGCCTTGAAACATGCCCGGTAGGAAATCTCGTGGATCGAATGCGAACGGCGCTGGCCCGATGTCCAGAACTCGTTCACGTGATAGGTGATGCCGTCGGCCTCTTCGGTCACCGTTCGCCGGCCGAATTCCTCGAACCGGCCGATGCTGTCCACGAAGCCGGTTGCGGTCTGATGGTATTCCGGGGCGGGGAATAGAAAGTGCTGTTCCATTGGCATCCGCAGCTGCGCCGATGTCAGGCATAGGAGAATCCGTGACCGGTCGCCAGCGCAGCTTGAAGATGCAGGCCCGCCGCCATACTGTCCCGTACCAGGCGGCGGGTTCTCCGGTCGTGCCGCCGGCGCTCTCCGCCATGGGAGGCACAGTTCAGGGTGACACAACCTACCACAACCAGCAGGAGAGTCTGGGGCTGGATGTTCTTCGACTGGGCCAGCCAACCCTATTTGACCCTGTTGCTGACTTTCATCTTCGGCCCCTATTTCACCTCGGCCATCGTCACCGACAGCGTGCGCGGCCAGGAGTACTGGGGGTGGATGCTGGCGGTCGTCGGCGTGCTGGTCGCCCTGCTGGCGCCCCTGCTCGGCTCGATTGCCGATGCCACCGGCTCACGGCTGCGCTGGGTGGCCGCCTTCTCGCTCGTCCATGCCGTTGCTGCCTGGTCGCTGTGGTGGGCACTACCCGGTTCGCCACATGTCGCATGGATCCTTGTGGCATTCGGTGGCGGCCTGTTGGCGGTCGAATTTTCCACCATTTTCACCAACGCCCTGTTGCCCGGTCTCGGTGACCGATCGCAGATCGGCGTCATCTCGGGCTCCGGATGGGCATTCGGATATGCCGGGGGGTTGCTGGCATTGCTGCTGGTCCTGGCATTCCTGGCCGAAAACGAGTCCGGGGTGACGCTGCTCGGAGCCGGGCCGATTCTCGGCCTCGACCCTTCGATGCGCGAGGGAACCCGCGCCGTCGGTCCCTTCGTGGCGATCTGGTATCTGGCATTCATGCTGCCCTTTTTCCTCTGGGTCAGGGAAGGGCCGGCCGAGACCGGGCAGAATGCCATCTCCGGGCTGATCACCACAATCAGGGCCCTGCCGAAGCAACGCAGCCTGCTCGCCTTTCTTCTCTCCTCCATGTTCTACCGGGATGCTCTGAACGGACTTTACGCCTTCGGCGGCATCTATGCCGCCGGGGTGCTGGGTTGGTCGATCGTCGATATCGGCGTCTTCGGCACCGTCTCGCTGGTATTCGGCGCGGTATTCTCCTGGCTTGGCGGATTTGCCGACCGACGTTTCGGCCCGGCGAAGGTCATCATCTTCTGCATAGCCCTGCTGGCCTTTGCCTGTGCGGTCATCCTGTCCACCTCCCGCGAGGCCGTGTTCTTCATCCCGGTGGCGGCCGATTCGCCGCTTGCCGACCGGGTATTCCTGGCCTGTGGCTGCCTGATCGGGGCCGGCGGCGGCATCCTGCAGGCGGCATCCCGAACCATGATGGTGGTCCAGGCCAATCCGCGGCGAATGACCGAGGCGTTCGGCCTCTACGCGTTGTCCGGCAAGGCAACGGCGTTCCTGGCCCCGATGCTGGTGGCCGTCGCCACCGGCGTGTTCGATGACCAGCGAATCGGCGCAATGCCGTTGATCTTGCTGTTTCTTGCAGGCATTCTGTTGATGTACATGGTTGATCCAGGAGGATACGAGGATGATCGGCAAGACAATTCCTAAACTGGCGAGACTCGCTGCCGTATTGGGCATGACGTTGGTTGCCCAGGCATCGCCGGCCGCGGCCGATGCTCCGAAGGCCAACCAGCTCTTTGGTGCGCTGGCCGGTCCGTCATCGCAGACAACGGGCGCCATCGGCAGCTATGCCAGGGGATGCCTGGCCGGCGGAATCGAGTTGCCAGAGACCGGCCCGACCTGGCAGGCCATGCGGCTGAACCGCAACCGCAACTGGGGCCATCCGGTGCTGATCGACTATTTGATCAATCTAAGCCGCGAGGCCCGCGATCTCGGCTGGAAGGGTCTCTATGTCGGCGATTTGTCACAACCACGGGGAGGGCCGATGACGTCCGGACACCGTTCGCACCAGATTGGTCTTGATGCCGATATCTGGATGCTGCCACCGGATGATCTTGGACTCTCCCGCCAGGAGCGGGAGGACATCTCCTCGATCTCGGTCCGGACTAACGACCAGACACGCGTGAATGACAACTGGACCGACACGCATATGCAGGTGTTGAAGGTGGCGGCCAGCCATCCGCAGGTCGACCGCATCTTCGTGGCCGCGGCCGTCAAGATCGAGATGTGCGAGAGGGCCGGAAATGACCGCGACTGGCTGCAGAAGATCCGTCCCCTTTACGGCCACAACTATCATTTTCACGTGCGGCTGAAATGTCCCCCGGACTCGCCGGGTTGCGTGACCCAGTCACCGACCGTTGCCGAATTGTCCAATGGCGGAGATGGCTGCGACGCCACGCTGCGCTGGTGGGTCACCGACTACCTTGAGGCTCTGAAGAAACCCCCGAAGGAGCCGGCAGTTCCGAGACGGGGCGTGCGGGACTACACCATGGCCGACCTGCCGGAAGAGTGCATGCAGGTGCTGGCCTCCAAGTGATCGTCAGGCAGCAATTTCTCGTTCCATGTTGCAAACATCCCTGCCGCGGGGATAAGGCATCGCGGTTGCAAGACCGAGGAGGCCGGCATGGACATTTCTGCGCTTGAACGCAGCATCGAAACCGCCTGGGAGGCCCGCGACACCATAACCCCGCAAACGGACGGCCCGGTCCGCGAGGCTGTCGATGCGGTGCTGAACGGGCTCGACCAGGGTGTGATCAGGGTCGCCGAGCCAATCGGCGGTGAGTGGGTCGTGAACCAGTGGGCCAAGAAGGCGGTCATGCTCGGCTTCCGGCTGCGGGACATGGAGGCACAGCCGGGCGGGCCGCAGGGAACAACCTGGTGGGACAAGGTCGACTCCAAGTTTCACGGCTGGGGTTCGGAGGATTGGCGAAAGGCGGGTTTCCGGGCGGTGCCGAACTGCATTGTCAGGCACTCCGCCTATATCGCCCCCGGCGTCGTCCTCATGCCGTCATTCGTCAATCTCGGGGCCCATGTCGGCGAGGGCACCATGGTCGATACCTGGGCGACAGTCGGCTCCTGTGCGCAGATCGGCCGCAACGTCCATTTGTCCGGCGGCGCCGGGATCGGCGGGGTGCTGGAGCCCATGCAGGCCGGACCCACCGTCATCGAGGATGACTGTTTCATCGGTGCCCGTTCGGAGGTGGTCGAGGGCGTCATCGTCCGGCAGGGCTCGGTGCTCGGCATGGGTGTCTATATTGGCCAGTCGACAAAAATTTTCGACCGGGCCACCGGCGAGACCCATTACGGCGAGGTGCCGCCCTATTCGGTCGTGGTTGCCGGCTCGCTTCCATCTTCGAATGGCGTCAATCTCTATTGCGCCGTCATCGTCAAGCGCGTTGATGCTCGGACCCGCAGCAAAGTTGGAATCAACGAATTGCTGCGTGACTGACCGGTGCATGCCGTGCCTCGCATGAGGGCCGGCCGGTCATGAATGCGGTGATCGATCCGGTCGAACTGACCGCTGCACTGGTCAGGTGCCCGTCGGTGACACCGGCGGAGGGCGGTGCCATCTCCCTGTTGCAGGATCTGTTGCAGGCGGAAGGATTTGCCTGCACGCGCATCGAGCGCGGCGGGATTTCCAATCTCTTTGCCCGGTGGGAGGCTTCCGGCCCGACCTTTGGCTTCAATGGCCATACCGATGTCGTTCCGCCCGGCGACCCGGCCGACTGGACCGTCGATCCCTTCGGGGCGGTGATCCGCGACGGCATGCTGTGGGGACGCGGGGCTGCCGACATGAAATCCGCGGTTGCCGCGTTCACGGTGGCGGCGATCGAATTCTCGCGCCAGTTTCCTGGCCGCGGCTCGATCGTGCTGACGATAACCGGCGACGAGGAAAAGGATGCCCGTGACGGCACGGCAGCGATTCTCGACTGGATGGACGAGAATGGCCAGCGGATGGATGTCTGCCTGGTCGGCGAGCCGACGAGTCGGGGCGAGTTCGGCAGCGCCATGAAGATCGGCCGCCGCGGCTCCTACCTGGCGGCCATCCGGCTTGACGGGGTCCAGGGGCATTCGGCCTATCCGGAACTGGCAAGGAACCCGGTTGCGGCCATGGCCAGGCTGGTCGATCGCATTGCCTCGACCGGCATCGACGACGGAACTGCCGATTTCGATCCCTCCAGCGTATCGGTGGTCACCATTGAAACCGGCAATCCGGCCAGCAACGTGATCCCGGCCAGTTGCGAGTCGGTGGTCAATATCCGTTTCAATGATGCCCATGACCAGGACTCGCTGATGGCCTGGCTGCAATCCGAAACCGGCAAGGTGGAGAAGGAATTCGGCGTGCGAGCCGCGATCAACCCGACCCTTACCGGCGATTGCTTCGTGACCCGACCCGGTCCATTGACCGACCTGGTGGCGGGGGCGGTCGAGGCACAGACCGGCCAACCGCCGGAATTGTCGACCTCCGGCGGCACCTCCGATGCCCGGTTCATTCGCAGCCACTGCCCGGTAGTCGAGTTCGGACTGGTCGGTGACACCATTCACCAGGTTGACGAACGGGTCTGCCTCAACGAGATCATTGCCTTGAAGGAGGTCTATTTCAGGATCCTTGATGGCTATCTCGACTGACACCGCCAGCAAAGCCTGGCTTGTCATATTCGTGAAGGAGCCCCGGCCTGGTCGGGTCAAGTCGCGCCTGGCCCGCGATCTCGGAACGGTGGGGGCTGCAACATGGTACCGGACTCACTGCCGCCGGCTGCTGCGCCTTGTCGGGCATGACGGGCGCTGGACCACGGTGCTGGCAGTGACACCGGATCGGGAAGGGCTCGAGAGCCGGTTCTGGCCGCCAGGGATCATGCGGATGCCGCAGGGCGGGGGCGATCTGGGCGCCCGGATGGCCGGGCTCATGCGACGCCTGCCCCCTGGTCCGGCGGCCATCATCGGCTCCGATGTTCCCGGAATCAGGCCGGCCCACATCATGCGGGCATTTCGACTCCTCGGGCGACACGACGCGGTATTCGGCCCGTCACCGGATGGTGGCTACTGGCTGGTTGGAATGCACCGGCGGCGAAAACTCCCCGTCGGCGCCTTTCGCAACGTGCGCTGGTCAGGCGAACATGCGCTGGCAGATTCCTGCAACTCCCTGCCTGGTCATGCGATCGGGTATTGCGACACGCTGCGGGATGTCGACACCGCCGCCGACCTGCGAAAGTCAACCGGCGGCCGGCGCTACACCGCCTTCCGGCAGCTTTCCTCGATATAGATCTCCCGCAGCCTGGCGGCAATCGGCCCGGGACGGCCCGACCCGATCGGCTTGCCGTCGATCGAAACCACCGGAAGCACGTAATTCGATGCCGAGGTGATGAAGGCTTCGCTGGCTGCCGCTGCCTCGTCGGCGGTGAAGGCCCGTTCCTCGACTTTCATCTGCGCCTCCTCGGCAAAGCGAAGCACCGCGGCCCTGGTGATTCCATGGAGGATGTCATGGGAGAGTTGGCGGGTCACGATGACCCCCTCGGCGGTCACGATGAAAGCGTTGTTGGACGTCCCTTCCGTCACCTCTCCATCCTCGACCAGCCAGGCATCATCGGCACCGGCCTTGCCAGCTTCCATCTTGGCCATTGACGGGTACAGCAACTGAACGGTCTTGATGTCCCGGCGGTGCCACCTGAGGTCGTCTGCCGTGACCACGGTGATGCCCTTGGCCGGATCCTTCGGTTTCAACTGCTCCCTGGTCTGGGTGAACAGCACGATGGTCGGGCTGACCTCGTCTCCGGGATAGGCAAAGCTCCGGTCAGCGGCGCCGCGGGAGATTTGCAGGTAGACAATCCCCTCGACAACATTGTTGACGTCCACCAGCTTGCGGTGGATCCCGAGTAGTTGCCCGCGATCAACCTCGAAGCCGATCTCCAGGATGCCGAGCGACCGCTCCAGCCGGGTCATGTGACCGGGAAAATCCAGCAATTTGCCATCATGCACCGAGGTCACCTCGTAGACGGCATCGGCAAACAGGAATCCCCGGTCGAAAATGGAAACCCGCGCCTCCTCCTCGGCCATGAAGTCGCCATTCAAGTAGACTGTCCGACTCATCTTCGAACCTCCCTTCCGATGCCCCGTCATCCCCACAAATCCAGCCCCGGGGGATGGATGACATGCCCGTCATATCGGAGCGGCGGATCATGGTCCTCGGCCAGGAACACCGGGCCGTCAAGGTCCACCAACTCCGCCCCCTGGGCCAGCAGCACCGCCGGTGCCATGGCCAGCGAGGAGCCGATCATGCATCCGACCATGACCCGGTATCCCCTCTCCCGCGCTTCCTTCCGCAATGCAAGCGCCTCAGTCAGGCCGCCGGTCTTGTCGAGCTTGATGTTCACCACCGTGTAGCCATCTGCCAGCCGATCCAGCGACCCGCGGTCATGACAGCTCTCATCGGCACAGATGCCAACCGGTCCCGAATAACCGGACAATGCCTCGTCATCGCCGGCGGGAAAGGGCTGTTCAACCATTTCGACATCGAGCCCGGGAAGGCTCTGCATGATCTGCCCGAATTGATCCCGATCCCAGCCTTCATTGGCATCGATGATGAGCCTGGCATCACCGGCCACCTCCCGCACCGCCCGCAACCGCTCGAGGTCCTCCCCGCCATTGCCAAGCTTGACCTTGAGCAGCGGCCACCCGCTGTGGCTGGCGGCATCGGCCTTCATCTCCTCGCTGCTGGCCAGCGATATCGTGTAGGCGGTCGCCAGCTTCCCCGGGGCCTCCAGGCCGGCCAGCTTCCAGACCGGCAGACCGGTCAGCTTGGCCTCGAGATCCCACAATGCGCAATCCACCGCATTCCTGGCTGCACCGGGCGGCAGCAATTCCTGCAGTCGACCACGGTCAAACGCCGGCGGCAACCCGTCAATGGCCGCCGCCACCGAGGCCACGCTCTCCCCGTAGCGTGCATAGGGCACACATTCGCCATGCCCTTCGGCACCGTCCTGGCGGATGGTGACGACAATCACCCTGGCCTCGGTCCGCGACCCTCTCGAAATGGCAAAGGACCGCCGCAGCTTCAGCCGTCGCTCGGTAACCGAAATCTGCATCTGTCACCTGCCAGCCCGGGATTGTTGCAATTGCTTGAAATGGGCAAGGCTCCCGCCATCGCCGAGAGACCACCCCGTCACGCCATCTGCACCGCACTCCCTGCGGGCCCTGCCCCCGGCCTTCATTTCCGACCGGCCAGCGGTCTCAGCCGGAGATCTCGAGCAGTTCGTCGGCCAGCCGGCCAACGCCGAATCTGACCGGATCGGTGGCTGGCAGGCCAAACTCCCGCTCCACCTTCCCGACATAGTCGGCCGCCTCATCCTCACCCATCGCCGAGCTGTTGATCGAGATGCCGATCACACGGCAGTCCGGATTGACAATCCGCGCCATTGACAGCGCCAGCTCGCGAAGCCGACCCAGTGACGGCATCGCGTAATCCGGCAGCCCCCGCATATGCGGCCTGGATGGCGCATGTGACAGGATCAGCGCATCGGGCTGGCCCCCATGTATGAGTGCCAGCGTCACCCCCGAATACGAGGCATGGAACAGCGAGCCCTGCCCCTCGATCAAATCCCAGTGATCATCGTCATTGGCCGGCGACAGAATTTCGATGGAGCCGGCCATGAAGTCGGCGACCACCGCGTCGAGCGGCACACCGCTGCCTTCGATCAGGATCCCGGTCTGGCCGGTTGCCCTGAATGTTGCCTTCCTGCCGCGCCGGGCCAGCTCGCGTTGCAGGGCGAGCGACACATACATCTTGCCAACCGACACATCGGTGCCCACCGCCAGGCAGCGCCGGCCCGGCCGCCGCCTGCCACTGGCGATCGGATAATCCTCGCCAACCCTGCGGACATCATGCAGCGACCGGCCGTGGCGGGCAGCGGCCTCGGCCAGCCTTGGCTGATCGGACAGGAATTTGTGCAGGCCGCTGGCCAGGTCGAGACCGGCCTTGAGCGCCTGCTCCATCACATCGAGCCAGGCATCGGCGATGACGCCGCCGCGGTTGGCCACGCCGACGACCAGCGTCCCGGCACCTCGCTCCACCGCCTGCTCAACGGTCAGATCGGCAATGCCCAAATCGGCATTGCATCCGGCCAGCCTCAGCTGGCCCACAACATCATCCGGACGCCAGTCGCGGATTCCCTGGGCGACCTTGGCCGCCAGCCTGTCGGGCACATCACCCAGGAACAAGAGATACGGTTTTCGAATCATCGGGGTCATCCCGCTACGAATTTCGGACCCGACCGCCTATACCAATCCAGGCGCGTTTTGAATCTTTTTGTTGCCCGGCCCAGGCCGATCGGCAAGGAAGTTCCCGACACCGGCCGCCGGGGCCAGGCGCCCGGCAACGCCGATCAGGACAACGCGATTGCGGCCGGACAACCAGGACGCAGAGCTCGCTCGCCGCCAACAACCCGGCACCGACGCCGATGGTGCGGAGCTGGCCCGTCACCCCTTGATTGCAGGCATCTTCGTCCCGCATCGGCAGGGCTCACTCACTGCCGCCGCAGGCCTCGCGGTAGCCCATCTGTTGCAAAACAACTCAGAACCAGTTGGTGCCGACCGCAGGCGCGATGCGGTTATCCATCAGGTAGAACAGGCCGGCCACCTGCATGGCCAGCCTCGCATCCTCGATGGCGTCGTGCACCCGCCCATTTCGTTTCTTCAATCCCATGACCCTGGCAACGTTGTCGAGATTGCTTCCCTTGCGAATGCCGTGGTTGAATTCCTGGAATCGACGCATCGTGCAAAAGCTCTTGTTCCGGTGAAGCGTCTTGACGCCGGCCCTCCTGAATTCGGCATTGAGAAAGCCCTTGTCGAATGACGCATTGTGAGCGATCACCGGCAAATTGCCGATGATTTCCCGGATTTCCTCGGCAAGATCCTTGAAAACCCTCTTATCCGCCACGTCCCTGTCGCTGATTCCGTGAATCCGGGTCGCCTCCCTGGGGATCCGGCGTTGCGGGTTGACCACGGAAGCCCAGGTCACGCCATCCAGCCTGTCCGGGTCTTCCCTGAGATCACCAAAATTCGTGCGGATCAGGGCAGCGGAAACGATCCGGTCGGCTTTCGGATCAAGCCCCGTTGTCTCAACATCGACCACGACCGCTTCGTCAAATCCGGTCAGCCTGTTCCCTTGCCCAAGCGTCATCTTCCCCCTCCCAAACCTGTTGTGCCGTCGGCCGACGGCCCGGGGGTTCATATTGCAATTCGCCGGGACCGGACAGGCTTCATCACCCCAGGGAGGACTGACCCGGTGATGAGGGAGATACGACCGGCAACAACCAGCCCCCGATGCCGCGGCAGAAGCACGGATCCGCACCACGACTTCTAGTGTTGTCTTCCATCGGAAGACGGAAAGGACAGGACACGGGCAGGTTGAACCGGGGGGCATGATTGTTGCATGGGAGTGTCGATGCATTCCGTTGGAAGAAAGACATGAACCGGGACCGCGAAGTCGCAAAGAGCCTACTGGCACAGCCACTCGACCTGCCTTGCGGTGCCCGGTTGAAGAACAGGCTCGTCAAGTCGGCAATGTCCGATTCCCTTGGCGACGGCGCTGGAAACCCCACCCGGGCACAAACTCGTCTGTATGAACGATGGGCGGAAGGGGGTGCAGCCTTGTCACTGATTGGCGAGGTGCAGACGAGCCCGCATTACCCCGAGAAACCGGGCAACCTCGTGCTGGTGCCGGATTGCGACTTGGCGGCAATGCGGGTGCTGGCCGAGCACGGGTCGGCGAACGGCACCCATCTCTGGCCACAACTCGGTCATGCAGGCGCCCTGGCGCACGGCCCGATCAGTGATCCCAAGGGCCCATCGCCACTGGATGTCGAGGGGCTGCAATGCGATGGCCTGTCGGCCCGGGAAATCGGTGAATTGCCGCAAACCTATGCGCGGGCGGCGGCGCTGGCGCAGCAAGCAGGCTTTACCGGTGTCCAAATCCATGCCGGGCACGGGTTCCTGCTCAGCCAGTTCCTGTCGCCGCTGTTCAACCGCCGCACCGACGGCCATGGCGGTGCGGTCACCGGGCGCTTTCGAGTCATCGGCGAGGTAATCGATGCCATTCGGCAGGCCGTCGGGGACTCGTTTCCGATCGGCATCAAGATCAATTCGACCGACAGGCTTGAAGGAGGACTGACGACAGGCGATGCGCTGGAGGTTGTGCGATTGCTGGATGGCACATCGGTGGATTTGATCGATATCAGCGGCGGCACCTATTTCCCCGGTGCTGCATCAAGTTCTGATGGCACCTCGCCGAGCGGGCCCTATTTCATCGACTTCGCCCGGCGGGCAAAGGGCGTGACAACAATTCCAGTCATGCTGACCGGCGGGTTTCGGACCCGGGACCAGGCCGTTTCCGCCTTGCGAGACGGCTCATCCGATGCCGTCAGCCTTGCCCGTGCAATGGTACTGAACCCGTCGCTCGCCACGACCTGGTTGAGCAGCGCCGGCGGCGATCCCGGGTTTCCGAAATTCGATGCGCCGCCGCCTGGAGGCATCACCGCCTGGTACTCGATGCGCCTGACCGCCCTCGGCGAGGACAGCGAGGCCGGGCTCGCCATGGACCCGCAAGCCGCCCTGGACGCGTACGAAGAACGGGACACCAAGCGCTGCCTCACCTGGCTGGAGAGGTTTTCGCAATAGCCAACACCGGGCTGAAACCCGGACCCGAATCAAGCCTGCCTGCTGGCAGGCCGGAGGACGGAAGCAACAAGCCGAATCGTCGCCGGGTCATTTCCTGACATGGCCGGCGGCACCGGGGCACTTTTCCTCGCCCGGGTTCAGCCGGGGTTGATGACACGGTGGCAGGCTGGTGTTGGAATGGGCGTGCGCCCCATCGCACTCCGGTCGAGGAGTTCGGCGCTCCAGGCACGGATTTGCTTGGAAATGCCGCCGGGTCTGCCGGTATCCGGCCGGCGGGACGTCCTACGCGGCCATTCTTTCGGCGAGGCTCAGATCGACTGACACCAGCTGGCTGACGCCCTTTTCCTGCATGGTGACGCCGAACAGCCGGTCCATGTGCGACATGGTGATGACGTGGTGGGTCACGATCATGAACCTGGTGTCGGTTTGCCGGGCAATCTCCTCGACCATGCTGCAGAATTTCAGCACGTTCTTGTCATCCAGCGGCGCATCAACCTCGTCCAGCACGCAGACCGGCGCCGGGTTGGCAAGGAAGAAGGCGAAGATCAATGCCAGCGCGGTGAGCGTCTGTTCCCCTCCCGACAGAAGCGAGATGTTCGAGAACCGCTTGCCGGGGGGGCGGCACAAGATTTCGAGCCCGGTATCCAGCGGGTCTTCGCCCTCCACCAGCTCCAGCTTGGCAAAACCACCGCCGAACAGGTGCTGGAAGATCCGCTCGAAATTGCGGTTGACCTCCTCGAAAGCCAGCAACAGCCGGCTGCGGCCCTCGCCGTTCAGGTTGGAAATCGTCCGTCGCAGATCGGCCACGGCCTGCTCCAGGTCCTGGCGTTCATCCTCGATCAGCGTCTTCTGTTCCTGCAACTCGACTATATCCTGTTCGGCCCGCAGATTGACCGCGCCAAGCGCTTCCCGGCTCCGCCGCAACCTGGCCACCTCGGCTTCCTGCGTCTCGATTTCCGGCAGTGTTACGAGATCGATATCGAAGGCGCCGACGATGTCCGCTGGCTCGCAATTCAGCTTGTCCCTGATGTGCTCGACGGCTGCCTGCAACCGGTCCCGGGCATTCTCGGCATCCGCATCGGCTCGCCCCTTGGCCTCCAGTGACTGTGATGCCTGTTTGTGCAATTCCCTCGACCGGCTATCGGCCTGGCGGACCTTTGTCTCCAGCCTGGTCAGCCGGTCATCGGCATCCTGCCGCTTGCGCTCCGCCGCCTCGATCTCGCCGGCCAGCTCCTGCTGCCTGACCTGCAACTGCCCGGGAACGGCAACCGCCTCCTGCAATTCCTCCTCGTGGCTCTGCCGCCGGTCCTCGAGTGACGCCATGCGTTGCCCGGCCTCGTCCTGCCGGCGGTGCCAATCCTCGATTTCCTGCGGGAGTTCGGCCAGCCGCCTGGTCCGCACCGCATGCTCCCGCTCCATCTCCAGCTTGCGCGACCGCGTCTCCAGCATGTCGTTCCTGGCATCCAGCACCAGGCCTCTGGCGGACTCGGCTTCCGACTGCGCGTTGCCGACATCATCGAGATCGACAAGCTCGGCCCGGGCCTGGCTGGCGGCCTGTTCTGCCGCCCGGATTTCATCGCCGATCCGGGACCTGGCCTGCCTGAGTGAATCCAGGGTCAGTTCGGCGATATTGGAATCGGCTTCTGCCACCGACAATTCACGGTCGGCGGAGGCAAGCGCATGTTCTGCCGCCCGGCGTGCGGTCCGCGCCATGTCATCGGCCTCGGACAGGCGGTCATGCGCGCCCTTGATGCGCTTGAATTCCACCTCGGCCATCACGGCATCGTCGGTTGCACTCCCGAGAACTGACCTGATTTCATCGAGGCGATTGCGCTGCCGGAGGCGAACCGCGACCGAGGCCGGCGTTCCCGTCGCCATCTGGACGAACCCGTCCCACCGGCACAGATCGCCCTCCCGCGACACCACCCGCTGGCCTGGTTGCAACAACGGCTGGATGCGATCGAATTCGCCAGACTCAGCCAGGCCAATCTGGCACATCCGGCGCCTGAGCAGATCCGGCGCCGACACGAATTCAAGCAGTGGAGTCACGCCGTCAGGCAGCGGGTTCTCCGCCGGGTACGGCTCCAGGGATTTCCATCCCGATTCGGGTCCGCCATTCAGCACCGGTTCGAACAGGTCATCGCCGAGTGCCGCCCCGAGTGCCGATTCATAGCCGCCCGTCACCGATACCCGATCGAGGATCCGGGCCGAGGCTGACGGATCATCTTCCAGCAGCCGGGACAGTTCATCCTTCTCCGAATTGAGTGCGGCCAGGCGGCTCTGCGATTCGGTCAGCGTTTGACGGGCCTGGGACAGATCAGCCTGCGCTGCCTGGCGCGCCTGTTCCGAATCGGCCAGCGCCGCCTCAGCGTGCTCGGCATCGCGCTCGGCCTTCGACCTGGAGCCGCCAGCCGTCTTGACCATGATGGTCGCTTCCGCCAGCCGCGCCTCGCCCTCCTCGACCGCGGCATACGCTTTCTGCTCGCGCCGCTTCCACGAATTCAGCATCTCCTCGGCCCTGGCGCTGGCCTGTTCTGCCAATTGCCGCTGCGACAAAAGCTCGGCCAGGTTGCGATTTGCCGCGTCGAGCCGACCTTCAAGCTCGGCCAGCGATTTTTCTGCTTCGGCCAGCCGGTGACCGATTTCCTCCTGCCTGCCGGCAAAGCTGCCGGTCTGGGCCGTGAGCCGGTCCAGCAATTCCTTTCGCTCGCCAATCGCCTCGCTGGCTTCCTTCGACAGCACCTGCTCGCGCCGGACATCCTCGCCTATCTGCTGCAATTGTGCCCTGATTCCATCCAGGACACGACATGCATTGGCCCGTTTCTCATCCAGGAGCTCGGTCTCGGCGCGCAACCGCTCGACGGCGGCATTGGCCGCCGCCGCATCCTTGCGAATCGATGGCAGTCCTGCCTCCAATTCGGTTTTCTGCCGGTCGGCGGCGCTGGCCTGCCGGAACTGTTCTGCCGAATCAGCGGCAATCTGCCGGGAGATTTTCTCGGCATAGTTCAATTCCTCACTGGCCCGTTTCCAGACCAGATATTGCAGCAGCGACTCGCCCCGCCGCAGCTGTTCACCGAGCTTCCGGTAGCGGATGGCCTGGCGGGCCTGGCGGGTGACGGTATCGATATGCCCCTTGAGCTGTTCGATGATGTCATTGATCCGGTGCAGGTTCTGATCGGTGGCGTTCAGCTTCAGTTCGGCTTCGTGGCGCCGCTGGAACAATCCACCGATGCCGGCCGCATCCTCCAGAATCCCGGAACGGGCGCTGGGCCTGGCATTGATCAACTCGTTGATCTGGCCCTGCCTGACCAGCGCCCATGACCGTGAGCCACTCGACGAATCGGCAAACAGAAGCTGGACATCGCGCCATCGTGCCTCCCTGCCATTGACCATGAATTTCGAACCGCCATCGCGCTCCACCCGGCGGGTGACCGAGAACTCGGTGTCGCCGCTGATTTCCGAGGGAACATTCCGACCGGAATTCTCAATTTCGAGTTCGACTTCGGCAAAGCTGGCGGCCGGACGGGTGGCGGCGCCGGAGAAGATCACGTCTTCCATCGACCCGCTGCGCATGACCGTCGGGCGGTTCTCGCCCATCACCCAGCCGAAAGCCTCGGCCAAATTGGACTTTCCGCACCCATTTGGACCGACAACGCCGCTGAGCCCTTTGCGGATCGGGAGTTCCACGGGATCTGCAAACCCCTTGAACCCCCTGATTTTTATTTTCTTGAACCGCAATGTTACTGCTCGACAGATCCGCCCGTGAAATACTGCCTGCAAACACGAACGAGCCTCTCCCCTACACCTTATCTTGCATGATTGAAAGCAAAAATTTGCAAAATGTTGAATTGGTGAGCACATATTGTAGCATCTGCGCACCACACACATTGCAACGGTTGAAATTTTGCGTTGCGCGGATGGCGGCAACTGGCACCAATTGCCGCGCCAAACAGCACCACCGACACCATCCCGCCAGCACCATCTGCACCCATCGTCATTCGCATTTTGCAAGCACCAGCACCAGATCACTGGCCGAATTGAGTTCGATGACATCGGCTTCGCCATCGGAATCCCGGTCGCGGTCAATGGCGGCCGTCATCCTGACCGTCCACGCGTCGGGATCCGCGGAATTCGCCGCCAGCGCCTGCACGCCAACAAGCGGCGAGCCGTCCGGACTGACAAAGGATGCCGGCACCACGTAGATCGCCGGCGAGCCGGTCGACGAATCGCATTCCGGCTTGGGAATGGCGGTGGTCGAATCAAGCGAAACCAGCTGCGCCAGGTGAATCCCGGTGGCCAAATCCTGCCCGCCAATCGCCTCGGCAAAAAAGGTCGACGCGGTAACGCTGCCGGTCACCTGCATGTCGGAGCCGGCCGCCACGGCACCGGCGATGTCCACATCACCGGCAAACGTCACCTCCGGGCAGTCAAGAAGCAACGTGCCGCTCGACAACGAAACCGGCCGGTCGCTGCCGCAGGCAATCCCGGACATGCCGGTGACGGCGGCAAAGACATCCGGATCGCCATCCAGATCGGTATCTTCCGGCGGAGCGAAGTCGAGATCGCGCAGATCCCTGATCGCCGCCATGCCGGATGACGGGTCAAACCGGATGTCGGTATACATCCGGTTGTCACTGCTGCAGTCGCCGAGTTGCTGCCCCTCGGCATTCGGGCAACGCTCAAGTGGGTTGCCGTCGTCTGTCCTGTCATCCATTCCGTCGGCAGCGTGGTCCAGCCAGTCAAATCCCGGCAGGGCAACAAGCGCAACCAGGTGGCCGGGAGACGGGTATCCGGCAAGCCCCGAATAGGTCGAGATATCCATCAGCCAGCTGCCATGGGCGCCGCGGGCGGTATCGGCTGCGGAGACGATACCGGCAACCGGCAATCCGGACGCGATGACCGCCGGATTGCCATCCTGTGCTGGGATCGGGCTGCCGCCGGTGGTGACCAGGATCACTTCCAGCGCCAACTCCCCGTTTTGCTCGACTCCATCCATGAATTCGGCGTCGACAATGTCATCGCCGTCGGAATCGATCGCCGACACCGTCAGCGTCGCCGCCGGCCGATCCGGCGCCATCCGGTCCACGCCCCTGGCCATCAGCATCCAGGACTGGCCGTAACTGTTGGTTCCGCTGCCGCCCGGAACGAAGGATACGGGCAGGTAGCCGTCATCACTGACCCGCTGCATGTCGATAGCCATGACCGCCAGGCCTCCAGGCAAGCCGGCCAGTTCCTGCCGCAAATGGTCATATTCCCCGCCGACAAATGACCGTGCGACCTCGGTCATCATCCGCAGGTCGCGGCCAAGCAGGATATTGCGCTGCCGGTCCGCCTCTTCCGACAGGATGACGTTGGTCAGCGCCATGGTCGAGCCGAACAGGGCAAGCGCAAACGCCGCCTCAAGCAAGGTGACCCCCCGCTCCTCGTCACCGCCCGGCGGCAGCACCTGCGCCCCGATGCCGCTCAAGGAAGCCCACCGGACAGGAAAAAGATCTCGGCCAGCAGGGCCAGGGCCAGAACCGGCGCAAACACGCCGACCAGCGCCACCGGCCTGCCATTGACCAGCGACAGCAACCGGGCGGCTTCGGTCAGCCGCCCTTGCCTGCCGGCCAGACCAGCAAGCATCGCCGCCGCGCCGATCGATGCGTAGCAGAGCGTGGAGACTGCCCCAAGACCGAACAGGATGACCGGAAGGCAAAGCACGACAGCATCGGCAGGCGGAACCACCCGCATGCCGGTCGCGACCTGCAGGCGCCAGGCGGCCTGCATGGCCGGGTAAAGCAGCACTCCGACCGCCATGCCAGCTGCCCCTGCGGGCCATCCTGGCCCCTGGCCGGTCGAGGCGACCACCCCGGCGGCGGTGCAGATCGGAAGCATCAGCTCCCGAGGTGCCCAGGCCGTGTCGATATCGACAATGCCGGCCATCATCACCATGCCCAGAAGGAAGATCGACACCGGCTGAGCCATTACCGCATCCACATCCTGGCCGGCAGCGAGCACATGCAGGCCGGCAGCCAGCAGGCTGGCACTGGCGGCAGCGAGCGGCAAGTCCGGCTCGCCACCGCCGGGATCGACGCGCCGCAATCCCCGACGTGCCGCCACCGCCGCTACCGGGGCGGTGAGCATGAGCCAGAACACGGCTACCGGATCCAACTTCCGACCACCAATGTGCCGGAGGAGATGGCAGTGGCGGGAGGGGGCACCGGCATCATCCCGACCACGGCGCCGCCACCGTCAGCGAGGGCAAACCTGCCGCCGAAATGGCCACGACCCGCGCTCGCACCGCCGACCAGCCGGTCCAGGAGCGGCAACATCGTCTCGAGGTTGCCAGCCGGCACATCATCGGCGTTGGACCAGGTGAGCAACACCTTTCGGTCGCCATCGACCACCAGTTCGCTCTGCCAGTCATCGACATTGATGAATGGCCATCGCGCCGGCGGCAGCCAGCTTCCGGCAGCAGCATTGTCGACGCCAGCGAGTTTGATGGATGCGGCATGCGCCATCATCATGCTGAATCGCCAGCTCTCGGCGAATTCCGACTTGCCGTCCGAAGCCGACATCAAGGCAATTTCTATGGCAATGAGGGTCGAGCCAACCAGGACCGGAATCAGCGCCATCATGACCGGTCTCCTTCCGTCGGCCGGATGACCGCCGCCCAAGCGGCGGCGGCCTCCATCAGCTTGAACCCGACCGGCCGCCGCTTCATGGCCGCCATCCGGCGATGCAACGTGCGCGGGTTGTCGAGATCGAGGTAATCATCGGTCAGCGCGCGGGCCAACTGGAACACCGAGGGCCGCCGCAAGGCCTGGCCAGCCTGCTGTTCAGCCCGGTAATGTGCAGCCGGTCCGGCCGATTCCACCGGCGTCGCCAAATTGCCGGCCGAGTTCAGCGCGTACCAGAGATCGCGATCCTCGCGCTTGACCCAGACCAGGGATGCGGTTGAAATCACCCCTCGATCCTCGCGGGCCGCCCGCAACATGCCGATGATGGCAGTCTTCTGCCAACCATGCCGGGCCGCTACCGGCAACAATCCCTGGCCGGGCCGGCCATGCAGGATGCGGTCGATTCGTTCGGTCAGGCGGGGATGATCCTGCAGGATTTCTTCCAGCATGCATCCCTTCCGGGCGGCACGCTCGGCCAGGACCGCCAGGGTGGACAACAGTTCGGCCATTTCCCGGCGCTGGTAGTCATGGCCAAGGGCGATTGCCGCCAGCAGCGCCCGGTGCAGCGGCCTGAGCCCGTCAAAGCCGGTCCAGGGCAACCCAAGTTGCTCCTCCAGCACCTCGCAGACCGCATCGCTGCTCAAATGCCCCCATTCCCGGTCCCGGCCCGGCATCCCCGCCGCCCGCCCACCGACAAGCGGCTTGCCGGAGGCAAGCCCCTGCGCCCGCAACCAGGTCTCTGGCCGCAATGACATTTCGAGAGCCGGCGGCACCAGTGGCGGCACGGCCGGCTTCAGGAGTTGGCCCGTAACCGACACCGGCGTTGCCCGGTCCCGCTGCCGGGCCGACTCGGCGACCGCCCGGTCCGGGTTAACCCTCATCCGCGGTCGATCAAAGTGACGGACGCTGCCCAGATGTGGCCAATGCGCCGATTGCGCATCGATCAGGCTTTCGAGATCATGGGTGGATCTGAACAGCAAGTCCGGCCGTCGCCCCTTGTTGCGGATCGCAAACAGGATGAATGCCGGGCCGTGAACGAGGATGGCCGCCCGTCCGGCAATGGCCTGGACCGCCGACCACTCCTCCCGGTCGAGCGGCTCCGGCCAGCGGGAGCGCAGGAATTCCTCGGTGGAGATTGACGGGCCGAATAGATGCGGACCCAATAGGGGAAGGTCGGGGAGAATGTCGATCATCGAGCCAAGCCGGGCCACCGGCCAGACATGCAGCCACGCCGCCAGCACCGCCAGCCGGCGCAAGTCCTCGGCAAGCCAGGCGATGGCCGCCCACAGGCAGGCCGCCATGACAACTGCCAGCACGAGCAGCAGGAATGGATCCTCGTCCCGGTGACTGTCTTGTCCTGCCAATTGCCTGCCCCTTGGCCAGTGCCCGAATTCCGGACACCTGCCTCCCGGTCTACCCGGCCCCGGTGACACTCCGAAAACGATGTATGGGCCATCCTGCCCGGCAACAGGCGGTTTCCTGTTGAAAGCCCCGGCATTGCAGCTTCGCCATGCAAGGCGATATAGCGGCGGTCTGAATTCCCGGGGCATGGGCGAGGCGGCACACCGCCTGGTTCAAACCGGGCTCGCAGGATGATGGCAGGCAGATGTCGGCAACAGCTTCGAAATCTTCCCTGGTCACGCCGGTGCTGATTGGCGGCTGCCTGGTCATCCTGGCCAGTTTTGCAGTCCGTTGCAGCTTTGGCGTGTTCCAGATACCGATTGCCGAGGAATTCGGCTGGATGCGGATCGAATTCTCGCTGGCCCTCGCCATCCAGAACCTAGCCTGGGGACTGGGCACGCCGATCTTCGGCGCCATTGCCGAGAAGATCGGTGACCGGGTGGCGATCATTCTCGGCGTCATTCTCTATGCCGCCGGGCTGATGCTGTCAGCTTTCGCCACAACCCCGCTGGCCCATCAGTTTCTAGAATTCGCAATCGGCATGGGTGTTGCCGGCACCGGCTTCGGTGTCATCCTTGCCATTGTCGGCCGCGCCAGCTCCGATCAGAACCGGTCACTGGCCCTGGGAATCGCCACCGCCGCCGGGTCCGCCGGCCAGGTCGTCGGGGCGCCGGTCGCCGACTGGATGCTGGGCTTCATGACATGGCAGTCGGTGTTCCTGGTCTTCGCGGTGGTCATACTCGCAACCCTTGCCGCGCTGCCGATGATCCGCTCACCGGAGGCGGCGCCCCCCGGCGGCGTGGAGGCGGGCATGGGGAAGATCCTGCTGAGTGCACTCAGGGACCCGTCCTACACCCTGATCTTCGTCGGTTTCTTCTCCTGCGGCTACCAGCTTGCCTTCATCACCGCCCATTTCCCGGCCCTGATCACCGAGATGTGCGGTGCAATCGATCCGACCGGCATCCTGGCCCAGCTGGGAATCGCCACCACATCGACGCTCGGCGCGGTATCGATATCGATCATCGGCCTGACCAATATTGCCGGTACCATTCTCGCCGGATGGCTCGGCAGATCCTATTCCCGGAAATACCTGCTGTCGGCGATCTATGCCGGCCGGACCATCGCCGCGGCGCTGTTCTTCATCTTCCCGATCACGCCGGAATCGGTACTGCTGTTCTCGGCGGTGATGGGCGCCTTGTGGCTGGCCACCATCCCGCTGACCAGCGGCCTGATTGCCTATATCTACGGGCTGCGCTACATGGGCACGCTCTACGGGATCATCTTCCTGTCCCACCAGCTCGGCGGATTTGTCGGCGTGTGGCTCGGCGGCCTGCTGCATGACGCCTATGGAAATTACGACCTGGTCTGGTGGATCGGCGTCGGGGTCGGCGCCTTCTCGGCCGTGGTCCACCTGCCGATCAACGAACGACCGGTCGGTGCCAGGGCCATGGCCTGACCGGGTGGAGGGGGGTGCGGGCCAGCGCCATGACCCCCACACGCTCCCGACCAGCACGGCAGGACATGAAAGGTCCTTCAGGCAATCTCTCACACCAGCACCCCCGTCATCCTGATTGACGCTGGACTCCATCGTGATTGGCAATCACCGCCGGATGGGGCACGAAATAGCCGTGCAGATTCAATGCCCCGGGAAGTCTGCACCTCGCCACCCGGAGGTCGCTCCCGGATTGCCATGCGGGACTACACCTTGCGCAAATGTGACACCTCCCGCCCGAAACCAGCACTGGTTAATAGACATCGACCCTGGCCGTTGGCATTTCGTGGGTGCCTGTGATAACCGACGCTGGCGAGTGCGTTTCATTGAATTCGGCACCGGACTGCAACCTCAGCCACACCTGACCCTCATAGCGATCCTGCCTGGCCCCGACTTGATACGTCGGGATGAAGTCCTCGTTGTGTGAGCAGTCATTGTCGGAGGCCGTACAGTCCCACTCCATGGAGATCTCATACACCGTATCGCTGATCTTCTTGATTTCTTCCCAAACAGTTCCCAAGCCGTACTTGCGGCCAGGGTTGCTCGCGAGGTCGGGCGAGACTACGTCGTTCGTATCGTCTGTCATAAAGTCGCGCCAGTCGACACCGGTCACCGGTTCGGAGAACGTCACCCGCCACGTCACTTTCTGGGTGCTCCCGGAACTCGGTGTGGAAACACCACAGATGTAAGGCTTAAATACATACTGAGTATCTGTATCCAGCGGACACGTAGTCGAAGTCTGAGCTCTTGCTTCACCGGCAAGGCCTAGGCCGAGGAGAGCGATCCCCCCCCCCCCGAAAACGGCAAGCGTCAGGTATCGTATGATGGTGTTCATGATCTCGCTCCCACTCCTAGTATTCACTGTCCCGAGTCTAGCATAACCAAGAATGCAACCACCCGGACAGCTGGCCTCGACGATCTCGGCGTCGTGCCCTTTTCAAGCTCTATGGCGAAGCCCGTCAGTTTCTGGCCCGGATACTACCTGATACCAGTTGTCTCATTCAATGGGGGCAGGGACGAGTTCCAGGCCCATTCAATAGTCAGCGGCCATGACCAGTTCCAGCCTCCGGTTCCGGGATCCAGCCGTCATCCGGCGGTCATGTCGGGGCAGTCTGTAGACGAGTCAAGCTGGTCGGTGGCGATTCCTGCCCGGGTCCTGCACCGAAGACGTGCCGGACCCATGGCTCCGCCGGCCCGGCCAGGGGCCGGACCTCAAGGAGCGATACGGGATATGAATGGGTCTCTGCTGGTGCCGTCAACTCATGACGGCATCAAGCGCCTCCAGGGGCCTGGCGGCGAAATGCCGATTGGCCGGCGGCACGTAATCGAAGCGACCATCGAGCCTGATCAGCGAGATCGCCATGTTGGAGATGGCCGCCAGATTTTCGGGGACATTGCCGACATGGGCCCGGCAGCGATCCTCGTCATAGGTGAAGTCGCGGACGTAATGTAATTTCGTCTCGATTCGCCAATGTGAGCGGACATGATCGGCGATCTCCCGGGCGCCGGCCTGATCCTTCCCGAGCGAAGTCAGACCATAGACGGTCTCTATGCTGGTCTCGCCGGTCTTGACCACTTCACGTTTGCGGATGATGCGGAAGGCCTGGCGCCGGCCATGGAGGCGGCAGAAGCTGTTCCATTCCGGGCCGGAGACATCAACCACCGTGCAGTGGCGCTGCTCGATTCGGCCATGCTGCTTGTCCGCCTCTTCCGCATGCATCCTGCCGCCATCCCAGCCACCGAACAACCGCAGTTGTTCATGCATCCCCTTCTGGTTGCCCTTGACCGCGGTCAGCACGTAATCGCCGCCGGCATCCACGAGGGCCGCCGCGGTCTCGTGCTGGACATGCATGGCATCGGCAGTGATGATCCGCTTGCCGAGCCGAGCCGCGAGATCACGCAGGGCCGGAATTTCATTGCTGCCTTCGGCAACCCGGACCTGTCCGACCACCAGGCCGGTGCCGTGTTCGACGGCGGCAATGGTGATGACCTTCTCATCCCCCTCCAGTTGCCGGGAGGCGCCCCTGATGGTCTTGCCATCCAGTGCCAGGGCGGCACCGCCATCACTGCGTGAAGCGGCCCAGTCCCGGAACACCGCATCGAGGCAATCGGGCGGCATGTGCTGCAAGATGTTCAGGAAGGAGGTGGCCACCGGCGTGGTGTAGCGCCCCCGTGACGGGCTGCGGAAGGCACCGATGGCGGCCAGCTGTTCCTGGTCGAGACGGCGGGCGAATTCGGCAAAGGCGGTATAGCCGCGATAGCCACACAGCCGGGCGGCGATCATGATGGTGAAATAGAAGGCAAGGCTATAGCGCTGTCCCCGTGCCCGGCGGAAATCCGCCATGCCGGCAAGATGGTCATGCAGCGAGCCCAGGAGCTGGGCATCCGGAAGGGGCGCATCCTCGCTGCCATTCATGGCATGGGGTGCGACATCAGCACAGAGCATCTGCCTGGCATCGGCATGAAGTGGAATGACGAAGACCTCCTTGGCCTGTCCATGATGGTGCCAGTGGGGAGCGGCTCCCGGCCGGCGGGCAAAGCCGCGGGTCAGGCCCAGTGATCGCCAGTTCGATGCCCGGTAGCAGGTGCCAGCGAACCTCGAGACGTCAACGAAGGTCTCGGCCAGGTATACCGGGTAGCCATGTACCTGCATCATGTCGGCAGAAAGCCGCCTGAGGCTGAGTGCCAGCACCCGGGAGGCAAGGTTGCGGGGACGATCCCGGCCCAGGAGGACATAGCGGGCATTATTGGCCACCAGGTGCAGGCGGGAGAATTGCTGCTCGGCCGTCCAGCCGATCCAGCGGTCGCGCGCTCCGACCTTGAAGGCGCCGACCTGCCAGCCAATGAGTGCCAGCCAGTTGCCGTCATGGATGGCGACATGGTGCAGCGCCTTGCCGAAGAGGCGGCGCCAGGGCAGGTAGTGATGCTCGCGCACCAATGCATCCCAGCGTGCCTTCTCGTCCATGCTGTGTACGAGGCGGACCTCGACCCCGGAGAGCGGAATGTCGGAATCTGGAGAGGTTGCGGCCATGATGGCCGACCCCATAGCATCATCACTTCTGGATGGCCAGCTGAATTATGGCACCGATGTCGAAAACCGGCAAAATGGCGGCCCGGATGGCAGGCAGGGGCCAAAATGCATGTCAGACGGCGGAATTGCGACTTTTGGATGGCCTTGGGACGAGTTCAGGAATAATTCCAGATCGCGCTGAGGGCGTCCACATAGGTTAGGTGTGCCGGCCCTGCTACGGGCAGTTTCGGGGGTCCCCAAATCTACCTCCTGGCGGCTTCATCGTCGACCGTCGAGGTGGATCAAACTTGCCGTGCTCTTGGGCGTCGCCCAGCAGCGGCGCACCCGTGCAAGCTCATGGCTCGCCTGCATCCGCATCCAGTGCTCGGCGGTGCCCCCCGGCCGATATCCTCCAACGCCAGCGCCATCGTCGCCGACACGCCCGCCTTGCCGTTCAGCAGGCGCAAAAGCGTGCCGCGCTCGCAGCCGAGACGCGCCGCGGTTTCGGTCACGTTCCAGCCCAGATCGTCCATGCTCTCGCGGATCAGTTCCCCCAGCTGCGGCGGGTTCCGCATTGGCTCGACGCGCTCGCTTGCAATGTCGTTCGTGGTCAGCACTTCCTTTGGGTCAGTGGTAGTCGATCAGGTCCACGGCCTCACCGTCCTCGAAGCGGGACACTGCCCGCCAGTTGCCGGAGACGCGAACGCTTCATGGCTGGCCCGCACGGTCGCCCTTCAGGGGATGCAACCGAAAACCCGGCGCGTCGGCGCTGCCCGGATGCGCCGCTTCTTGCAGCAGGATGCGCTTAAGCGTGGCGCGAGACCGGCGCCATGCCAACACGTTTGGCGAGGGGCTGCAAGCGAACCAAATGACGCTCCCGGTAGCGAGACTTCCTGCATTGATCTGATACCTCCTGTTTCCACAAGTGCCGTCCGGAAACTGCGCGCCGGTTCGGAGAGCTTTGCCTCGGGTGCGCGCTGGGCGTGGTCGCCCAAGTGCCGATCGGACAAAATGTCGAAGGCCAGACAGCTATTGTCACCCGACAATTGCTGTGCCAGCTTCTCGATCGTCGGCGGTATTGCCACCTGGCCAGCGCGGCGGATGTTCAGCTGGCGGGCTGTCCTCGCCAGCAATTCGTCCGACCCCGATTACTCAGCCGTTCCTCTCGTGGATTGCAGCGCCAGGCATCATGTCCCCACACATGTCGAATGACGGGCCGTCATCCCGTGTCTTCCGCCGGCGGGATCGTTTCGGCTCCCCCGGGCCGGCCTTCACCGCCGCCGCCGGTGCGGGCTCGATACCCGTCTCCCGGGCCATGTCATGCATGCCTACCGCCCGGAATCCGGCCTGTCTGTAAAGTCGGCGCTGGTCGTCGGTGAAGACCGGCGAGACCAGCAGCGTCTCCCTGGCCAGGGAACGGAAGCGATCGCCGGCCTTGTCTCCGATCTCCGCCAAGAAGTTCTCGAAGTCCTGTTTCAGCTCGTTCGGCCTGTGCTTGTCTGCATTGCGCTTGCATCCTGCCATAACCAGCACCGAATCCGGATCTGTCGACTTGCTTCGGAAGGCGATGGCATCGATATCCGCCAGATCCGTTCTCTTCACCGGCTTTCGCCAGGCCCCCTGCCTGCTCCAGGTCACGTCCTGCTGGCTGGCCAGCCAGGCCGCCGCCATGCGCCCCAGCACCGGCCCTTCCAAATTCTGCAGCCGCTCAAGCGGCGTGGTCGGCTCATCGTCGAGAGGAGTGTCCCACTCATCGCCTGCCTCGCGGAACAGCTCCGGATACACGGTGATCTGAAACAGCGCGCTGTTGTCGGCGATTCGCCACCTGGGATCGCCCTTGACCATGAACTGGCCATACCTCTCGACCATCTCCAGATGTTTCACCAGCATGTCGAGCGATTTCCGCAGCCCGTCATTGGGCTTCTCCCTGAGCTCGGTCGGGAACTCCGACAGGGTCATGCCGACCGGCTTCTGAGCCAGATGCAGCAAGGCCTCCCTGGCCGGTTCCACCAGCTCGACATATGCCTTGTTGTCGAACCGCTCCCGCGGGTTGTCATGCAACAGGTCCCGGTGCCAGTCGAGAAACGCCATCCGCCAGTCGCGGTCGCTCTTCCAGGCACCCATCTCGGCCAGCCTGCCGGCCTCCTCGCGGGCGAACCGCCGCCACCGCCCGGGCACGCCGCCAAAGGCGGTCCACAGCGTCAGCAACCGGCCGGGATATTGCAGGAAGCTCTGCTCCTGCGCCATCCCGAACACCGTCGGCAATGGCCATGGCCTTAGTTTGCTGGCCACTGTCGCCCGGCCGTGCAGCGGCTCCGTGCATGCGAACATATCCAGCACCTGCTGCTGGTGCGAGCCCATCATGATCAGCTTGCCTGGCGGGCGAGGGCCGTTCAGCGAGCGGGAGCGGTCGATCAGCAGCTTGAGGCCGCCTTCCAGCCCCATCGGCTTCGCCATTTGGAACTCGTCGAGGCAGACCACGGCACCCTGGGCCAGCAGATGCCTGATGATGCCGACGAAGCGCTCCCTGGGCCACCTTGCCTCGAATTCGCTCGCCGGCGGAGTTGATGATGATACCTTCTGTGGCAGGTCATGCCGGATTGTCTCGATCAATCGTTCGTTGGCGTCCACCTGGTTCTCGATCACGGGATCCCGCATCTCGAAGATCAGTATCTGCGCCTGGCGGCCCATCCGCCCCCGGAGCTCCTGCATCAATTCCGTCTTGCCGATGCCGCGCCCGCCGATGACCAGCCCGGCGTCGAAGCCCGGCGTGTTGATGAATCTCCCGACCTTCGCCAGCTCCCTCTCGCGGCCATAGAAGCGCCACTCAGCCATGGTTGTTCCTCCTTACGGCAGTGCCAGGCACTGGCCGGCCCGGTGCGGGGCTTCGGTGCTGATTCCGTTCAGCCGGGCGATCTCCGGCCAGCATGACCGCTCGCCCAGCGCCTTCTCGGTCACGTCGCCAATTCAGCCATGGTGTGTCATGTTTTCATGCCAGGTTGCCGTATACAACTAACTGTAATCTGTTTAGTGTTAACACATACGGATGATCTTCACCCGTCATTGCCCTGTATCCGTCTTCTGTCGGTCTCCGCAGTCTATGGGGCGACAATCACGGTGAGAATCCAGTCAGTCAGGATAAGATGTTCCCGGCAGTGTAAAGGCACGTACCCTTTTCTCCCACAAGGTGGGGTGCTTCCCGGACTGGCTGATTTCGTATTTCAGCAACTGGCACCTTCGCTGGAAGAACCAGGTTGCAAATCTTGCGAGTTATATGAATGATTACCCACGAATACCCAATGACAGCAGTATCTTACCATTCTCAACCATTTCTCAAACCCATCAACCGTTCAGCCACTTTCAAAGCCATTTCGTCAATCTCACTCCAATCTGTGTCCCTGTTCTCCGTGCCATCACTGTCATCATTTGAGATGTCCACTCAGATATCTCGCTGATCGGGTCGGGTAATTTTTGTTATTGGCTCAGTTTACAAATCGTATGCGTTCATGATATATTCCTGCACGAAACAGAAGACTACAGATGATGAATCACAAGCAGTTTCAGGCTTGGTTTTCCCGGGTTGACCAACTCAGCACTGCGCAACGCAGGGAAGCCGAGGCAGCGCTCTCTGGAGGTTCGCAGGCGTCGGCCTCGCTGGCCGCGATCGAGGCGGGCGTGGGCGAGGGCCGCCGGTGCCCGCATTGCGACACTCCCGGTGCCATTGCGCCCGATAAGGCGCGGGGTCTGCGTCGGTATCACTGCAAGGATTGCGGGAAGACGTTCAATGCCACGACAGTCACGCTGTTGGCGGGTCTTCACCGCAAGGAGAGATGGCTGGCGTTCGGAACCTATCTCGCGGACAGGGAAACGGTGCGTGCGTCCGCCGGGCGTTGCGGGTTTGCCGTCAACACGGCCTTCCACTGGCAGCACCGGTTCCTCGCTGCCGAAAGCCGGGACCCGCGAAAGCTCGCCGGCATAGTAGAGGCCGACGAAACCTATGTGCTGGAAAGCCGCAAGGGCGAGCGGCACCTTGACCGCAAGGCCTGTCGCCGTGGCGGAAAGGCGAGCAAGCGGGGCCTGTCGGCCGAGCAGGTTCCGGTGCTGGTTGCCGCCGACCGCAGCGGCATTACGGTCAGCGCGGTTCTTCCGGCGGTCAATGCCGATGCCCTGCGAGACGTCATCGAACCGGTCGTGGAGGGGGACATCGTATTGGTCAGTGATGGCAATAGCGCATTTCCGCCGTGCGCCGCAGCAATGGGCGTTCGCCACGAAGCGCTCAACCCGTCCGCAGGCGAGCGGGTTAGGAACGCCTTTCACATCCAGACGGTCAACAGTCGGCATGGCCAGTTGAAAGGCTTCCTGAGGCGCTACCGCGGGATCGCGCCAAGTACATCGACAACTACCTGCGGTGGTTCCAGCAGGTCAAGCTGGACTTCGCCTCGCCTCGCACGTGCCTCGCCAACTCAATCGACAGATCATGCATACGATTTGGAAACTGAGCCTGGCTCAAAGATCAAGACCAAGTGAGTTCTGGAATAATCGAGCTATGTCAATGCGTTGGGATGAATAATGAAACTATCGTTCAACACCTGGGTTTATTCTAGCTTTCCAGTCTGGGTGCCGGCTTACCCGCTGGAAGAAGTCATCAAGCGGCTTGCCCGTATTGGCTATGACGGCGTTGAAATTGGCGCTGCGGCGCCCCACGCCTATCCCGATTATCTGACCGATAAACAGCGTAAGGAAGTCCGAAAGATACTGGATGACACTGGAATCGCCTGTTCTTCAATGCTGCCAGCACCCGGCGGTGGCCCCGGCTTCAACGTGGCGTCTGAAAACCCGTTGGAACGTGCGGCGGCAATCGATCAGTACAAAAAGGTCGCGGATCTGTGTCGCGAATGGGGTGCGCCGACATTGATGTATGTCGCGGGATGGCAGGTATTTGGCACATCCCGAAACCAGGCTTGGGAATGGTCTGCCAAAGCCCTTGACGAAATCGCCGCTTATGCAAACGACTTGGCAATCGCGGTAGAGCCGACATCGGCGGACAGCAATTTGATTGATAGCTGCGATGATGTCATCAATCTGATGGATGAAGTCGGTCGTCCGAACGTCGGAGCGATGTTCGACACCTATCACACGCTTTATCGCAATGAGGTGCCGACGGATTATGTCTATCGCCTTGGTAGCCGTCTGAAGCACGTCCATCTGGCGGACGTAAATCGGGATCCGCCTGGCAGCGGCATCGTCGACTATGTGTCGCTGGTACAGGCGCTGCGTGACGTCGAATACGACGGATACCTGGCGATGGAAATAGGCTTCAACCGCCGAAATGTTGAACCCGATGACATCGCAAGACGAGCGCTGAATAACATGAAATCAATACTCTGAGTTCAATGGCCCGTCGCCGATGAAGCGAACGGGCAAACACAAAGCAAGGGAGAAGAAAATGCAACGTTTAATATCAATTGTTGTGGGCGCAATTTTAGCTGCAGGCAGTGCCGCCGCCGAAACTGCGATCACGCAATGGGACCAATTTTCCCAATCAGGCATCACCGCAGCCGGTCCGGCAATGGATGAGTTGATCGCGACATGCAAACCGGCACTGGATGGGGTTTCGGTATTGCGCACCGTTGCACCCTCCATTGGTATTCGCGACAGCTATCGTCTGGCTGTATCGGCCGGAAAAACCCCGGATCTGGCTTACACTTGGCCTGCGGCTTCGGTGCTAGCTGGATACGCGCGTGTCGGTGCGTTGGCAAAGCTGGACAAATACTATGACCAATATGGCTGGCAACAGGTAAACGAGTTCTACAAGGGCAGAAATTCGTATGACGGCCATATCTATGCTGTTCCGATGGAGCAGGATCTGATGGGTGTTTACTTCAACCGGGACCTGTTCGCAGAAAAAGGTATATCAGTTCCAACCACCTATGCAGAATTTCAGGCAGCCGCCGAAGCCTTCAAGGCTGATGGTATTGTGCCTGTATCCTTTGGCAATCGTGACCGTTGGCCCGCGACCAACACGTTTTCGCTTATTCTTGGCCTGACGGTTGGCCTGCAAGCCGAACAGGACGTATTTTTTGGCGACACACCATGGACCAACGCGGGGTTCAAACAAGCTGCCGAGAATTTCCAAGCCTGGGCGAATGATGGATATTTTCCGCGTGGCTTCAATGGGATCGGCTATGACGAGGCGAATGCGCTGTTTCTGTCGGGACGCGCCGCAATGACCATCACCGGCACCTGGGTCTTGCAGGACATGATCCGAGGTGCTGATAAGTTCGACATGGGCGTCTTTATGATGCCGCCAATGGCGGACGGTGTGGCTGCCGGCACCATGTGGGGCGAAGGCTCGCAATGGCAGCTATCTTCGACGACCAGCGCAGAAGGTCAGGACGCAGCCGCCGCCTATCTGAATTGCCTGCTAAGTTCCGAAAGCCGCAAGGTCTGGGTGCAGAAAGGGCATACCGTGACCATCGGCACGACAACGGAGGAACTTGCGGAATGGGGGGCGGATCCGGTCGTGCAAGAGTTCTTTGAAGGTGGCCTCGCGACAGCAGAAACCAACTTTTACGATCTGCACACGACCCTGCCCGAAAGCGTAACGCAGGTCCTATATCCAGAACTGCAAAGACTCGTGGGTGGCGAAGCTTCGGCGGACGAGTTCCTAGAGACCATGCAGGCCGCATGGGAAGTCGCGATTGCCAATGGCGAGCGCTGGATTCCTTAGAACTTAATAATCGTCTGGATTGGCGGGCCCATCATGGGCCCGCCACGTTAGGCCGTGGGTTCAATTGACTGGTCTGCGATCCTGCGGAGCAGAAAGCGGCTGATGGCCAGGCGCACGGCGGACAGGAAGTTGCGAGCCGTCTTGTCATAACGCGTGGCGACCCGGCGGAACTCCTTGATCCGACCGAAAAAACGCTCGACAAGTTTGCGCGTCTTGTAGGTCTCGCGATCAAGTGACCGTGGCGACTTCCGGTTGGATTTCGATGGAATGACCGCGGTTGCTCCCGCTGTCTCGATCAGGCGGAGCATGGCATCGGTGTCGTAGGCCTCATCACCGACCACGATTTCGTCTTGCCCCAGGTCGGCAAGAAGTGCCTCCGTCTGCGTGCAGTCGGCTGCCTGGCCCCGGGGTTAGGAACACGGTCTTCACCATCGCGTTGCCATCAATTGCGGACCCGTATCGACGAGGACTCCACCATGCGCAGACGAACCGAGCCGCTCGAGCCGTCATCATTCCCGTCGTCATCGTCCACAAACCTTCGTAGCTTCGTCATAATCGACGTCCAGATACCGTTCTTGCTCCACCGGTTGTGGCGGTTGTAGCAGGTCGTGTACGGCCCGTAACGCTCCGGGAGGACGCGCCAGGGCGTGCCGGTGCGCAGCACAAAGAAAATACCGTCCATCACCCTTCGATCATGAACCCGTTCCGGGCCCTGTTGCTTATGGGGAAGTACCGAGTGGAGAATTTTCCACTCCGCGTCGCTCATGTCGTGCCGGTCACCCCCCCCATGCCTCAAACTCCTGTGGATTGTTTTCGGCAAAAGTGACAGAAGATGCCAACAAGGTCACATATTTGGGTACATGCCCTAGTATCTGGAGCCAACAATTCCGACCCGGTCCGCATATCTGTTCCTGTTACCAGCTTTGTTGCTCTACTTGACATTTGTCGCCATCCCCATCTTGCAGATTGTCTATTTCAGCTTCTTTAACTGGGACAACGGGATCAGGGGTGGTTTCGTCGGCATGGATAATTTTGCGCGACTAGGCGGCGACAGGGTCTTCTTGGCAGCCCTTGGGCATAATGCAATTTGGGTAATTCTGACCCTCGCATTCCCGCTGATGGCTGGTCTGTTGCTGGCGGCAATTCTGGCGGAAAGAAGGAATAACACCAGACGGTGGCTTGGGGCGATCTACTTCATGCCACGTACTATTCCGCTGGTGGTTGCCGGGATCATCTGGGGCTGGATCTATAACCCGCTGTTTGGGCTATTGAACTACATCTTGGATGGAGTCGGGCTGGGGTTCATGGCAGGTGCTTGGCTTGCCGAACCCAGCTCGGCATTGCTGTCACTGAACGTCGTTGGGGCGTGGACGTTCTTTGGATTTTGCGTCGTAATCTTTCTGGCAGCCATACAGTCGATTGACCCGTCACTCTACGAGGCTGCCGAAATTGATGGCGCAAGGTGGTGGCGAAGATTCCGCGACATAACCGTGCCGCTGTTGAAAAACTCAACGCTGTTCCTGGGGCTGTACGCTGCGATCGAAGCGATGCGTTTCTTTGATCTAATCTGGGTAACGACGCAAGGTGGGCCGGGATACTCAACAGAAGTCTTGACCACACATATTTACAAAACATTCTTTCTTGTCGGCGATTTTGGCTACGCCGCCGTTCTTTCAGTCGTCTTGCTGATCATCGTCCTAAGCTTGTCTTCGATAACCTTCTGGCTGCTGAAATCGAAATGAGCAATCTGTCCAGACATATTCAGACTGTGGTCTTGGTTGTCTTTGCCATCTACGCGTTGGCACCGGTATATCTGGTCCTTCTGGCATCCATGCGCAGCGAGGCGGATTTGTTTTCCGGTCCACTGTCCGTGCCGTGGCCGATCAATATCGAAAACTATCAACGGGTTTGGCAAGAATCCGGTTTCTCGGTGTTTTTCCTGAATTCACTGAAAATTTCAGCCTCGGTGACAGTTCTGGTTGTTCTGAGCGCGCCGTTGGCCGGATTTGCGTTTGCCAAGATGCAGTTCAAGGGGCGCGAGGCATTGTTCGCCCTGTTTTTGGCCGGGCTTGTGGTGCCAGCACCGTCAATCATCGTCGCGCTATACGGCAACCTTCAGGCCTTGGGGATGATCGATTCACATCTTGGGGTGATCCTGCCGCAGGCTGCCTTGTTGATGCCGTTCTCGGTCTTCTTGATGCGGACAGTCATGCAGGACGTGCCGGACGAACTGATCGAAGCATCAGTAATGGATGGGGCGACATTATTTCAGACATTTCTTCGCGTTGTCGTGCCGGTTGTCCGCCCTGGTCTGATGTCGCTCATTCTGATTGTTTTCCTGTTTTCATGGCAGGAATATCTGCTGCCGCTCGTGGTGCTGCAAACGGAAAGCCTGAAACCGCTCACCGTGGGTGCGGCAAGTTTGCAGGGTCGATACGGCGTCGATTACGGCGGTATTGCTGCTGCCGGTCTGATTGCATTTGCACCACTTGTCGCGCTGTTCCTAGTCATGCAACGCTCTTTTGTTCGCGGGATATCGGCCGGAGCCGTCAAATGAATCCCAACTTAACAAAATTGGAGAATACCCAATGGAAAAAATGACAGCGGTCTACCTGCCCGGAAACAAACAAGTCGATATTCGTACCACAGTCGTGCCAGAGCCGGGACCGGATGAAGTTCTGGTTGAAGTCAAGGCGTCATGCATTTGCCGGTCTGATCTGTCGTTGTACTATGGCAATGCGGTAATCAGTGGCGGAGATTCTGATCAATTCATTTGCGGCCACGAGCCTTCCGGAACTGTTGTCAAGACAGGTGAAGCAGTCGCCGAGTTTTCGGAAGGAGACAATGTCGCCGTCTACCTGGCCGTAGGCTGCGGGGTTTGTCACCATTGCCGCACGGGTCACAATTATCTCTGTGCCAAGTGGAAGTGCCTTGGTTTCACGATGGATGGTGGCAATGCCGAATTCCTGCTCGTTCCCGCCCGAAATTTGCTGAAAACGCCCAAGGGAATGTCTCATCTGGCGGCGGCGATATCGACGGATGCGTTTGGCACCCTGTTTTCGGCTTGTCGCAAGGTCGGAGTGAACGGGCTAACTGCGATCGGGATTTGGGGACTTGGCCCAATGGGGGCGGCCGGTACGATGGCCGCAAAGGCAATGGGCGGGAACGTCGTGGCGCTGGACCCGGTTGCGGAGCGCCGTGAATTTGCCAAGGGGTTAGGGGCAGATCTGGTGTTGGACCCAAATGCGCCTGATGCTTTGGATCAGATCAGGGAATTTTCGGGTGGAGAAGGCCTGAACGGGGCAATTGACTGTTCCGGCAGCCCTCAGGCGCACAATATGGCGCTGGAAGCGGCCGCACCGATGGCGCGTCTGGCGCTGATTGGCGAAGGTCAGGAAACCAACATCAAGACGTCAAATCATATGATCCGCAAGCAGCTGACAGTGTTCGGGTCCTGGTATTTCAGCATCAACGAATATGAGGACATACTCAGCTTGATCAAAAGCCATAACATTGATCTGGAACGCTTGGCGACCCACACGTTTGATCTGAAGGATGCCGACAAAGCGTTTCGCATGTTTGACAATCGCGAGACGGAAAAAGCCGTCTTTGTGCGTTAGGGGCAATGCGGTGTCTGAAATTAGGATCGACAATCTGTGCAAATGCTTCGGTGATGTCGAGGTTCTGAAAAATATAAATCTCGACATCAAGTCGGGCGAGTTTGTTGTTTTCGTAGGTCCGTCGGGATGCGGAAAATCGACGTTGCTGCGGTCAATTTCCGGGTTGGAGACAATTACTTCTGGCACAGTGGAAATTGACGGTCGCCAGATGAATAATGTTCGTCCGTCCGAGCGCGGGATCGCGATGGTTTTTCAGACATATGCGCTCTATCCACACATGACGGTTGCGCGGAATATGGAGTATTCGCTGCGGCTCAATAGGACGCCAAAGGCAAAGCGGGAACGTCTGGTGCAAGACGCGGCCAAAATGTTGCATCTTGAGGACTATCTGGATCGATTGCCAAAAGAGTTGTCGGGCGGGCAGCGACAGCGGGTCGCCATTGGTCGCGCAATCGTCCGTGATCCCAAAGTCTTCTTGTTCGATGAACCATTATCTAATCTGGACGCTGCGCTGCGCCTTAAAATGCGGCTTGAAATCTCTAGGCTGAGTTCGGACTTGCCGGACACAACGATGATTTATGTGACCCATGATCAGATCGAAGCGATGACTATGGCCGACCGCATTGTCGTTCTCAAGGACGGTGTGATCCAACAGGTTGGCACCCCTCTGGAATTGTATGAGAATCCAAATTCCCTGTTCGTGGCTCAGTTTATCGGGTCGCCTAAGATGAATATATTGACGGGCCGCCACGCCGAAAAATTTGCGGCTCATTTCGTCGGGGTGCGCCCGGAGCATCTGAGTGTTGTCGAAGATGGGATATGGTCCGGTTCGCTGATTCATGCCGAGAATCTAGGCGCGGACAGTTTTTTGTATTTGGATATTGGCGAAGAAGAGCCGCTGGCGATCCGTTTGTCCGGGAGCGTCACATTTGAGCCGGAGACTGTGCTTTCGGTTGCCCCGGTCGCGAACAATATTCACCTGTTTGATGACTTCGGCCAACTGGTGGCGCCTCCGGAAAATGCGATTGATATTGGTGCAGGCATTCAAAGTGATTGAGGTTGGTCGGGAAAGGTCGGTGATCTTTTTTGGCTTGGCTCAGTTTACAAATCGTATGCGTTCGTGGTATGTTCATGAGTAGAACAGGAGACGATCATGGATCACAAAGAGTTCCAGGAATGGCTGTCGGGGATTGACCTGCTCAGCCGGGAACAACGCCTTGAGGCCGAAGCGGTTCTCTCGGGATCCTCGCAGGAATCGGCGTCGCTGGCGGCGATCGAGGCGGCGGTGGGCGAAGACCGCCAATGTCCCCGTTGCCATGCGCCGGGTGCGGTCTTGCGCGGCAGATCCCGCGGTCTTCGGCGCTACCAGTGCAAGAGTTGCGGCCGGACATTCAATGCAGCAACCGGGACACCCTTGTCGGGCTTGCACCGCAAGGAGCGATGGCTGGATCATGGCGACTGTCTTGCCGAAGGCATGACCATTCGCCAATCGGCCGAGCATTGCCGGATTGCCGTCAATACCGCGCATCGCTGGCGCCACCGGTTTCTTGCCACGCAAGGCCGGGGCCCCGGCAAGCTCACCGGTATCGTCGAGGCCGACGAGGCCTATATCCTGGAGAGCCGCAAGGGCGAGCGAGGCCTGGACCGCAAGCCGCGCCGCCGTGGCGGCAAGGCAGCCAAGCGCGGCCTGTCGGATGAACAGGTTCCGGTACTGGTAGCTGCCGAGCATAGCGGCATGACGGTCAGTGCGACACTTCCAGCGGCGGGTTCCGATACCCTGCGCCAGGCCACCCCGCCGGTGGTGGATGGTGATATCGTGCTGGTGAGTGATGGCCACCGTGCCTATCCGCCATGCGCACGGGCAATGGGGGTCCGCCACGAGGCCCTGAACCTGTCCCAGGGGGAGAGGGTGCGCGGCGCCTTTCATATCCAGACGGTGAACAGCCGGCACAGCCATTTGAAGGGTTTCCTGCGGCGCTACCGGGGTATCGCCACCAGGTATCTCGACAACAATTTGCGATGGTTTCACCGCGTTGATCTGGAGAAGGCCTCGTCACGCAGCTGTCTAGCGTCAGCGATCGACAGGCCATGCATACGATTTGTAAACTGAGCCTTGTTATTTGATATCTCCTTAAGATTGAAAAAGTGGTTTCTCTCCTTTAGTCGGTTACTGTGTTTGTTGATTAGGAAGTCAACTTCGGATTTTCCTGCATTGCAATTGAGCTGAAATATGACCGAACAACTTTTTGAAAAAATCGACCCCAAATCGCTGAATGCAAGGCAAAAGGAAATCTACAATTTCCAAAAGATCGCATCAGTACTTGCCGATTTTGGCTTCAACTGCATCAAGCTTTCCGACGATTGGAAGGGTGCAGATTTCATCGCCTGCCACATTGACGGCACCACAATCAAGGTTCAGTTGAAGGGTCGCCTGACCATTCAAAAGAAATACCTAGGGAAAGATTTGTGGATGGCATTCCCGGTCGACGGTTTCTGGTTCCTGGTTCCACACGACAAATTGGTCGAGATTGTGGAAGGAGAAGTTCCCTCTGCGCTGAAAAACCGTTCGTGGCTTAATGACGGAAATTGCAATTGGCATAACCCGACCAAGAAACTTCGTAAGGCAATGGAGAAGCACAAATTGGTGTAGCCATGTATATTAGCTCCCTCCAATGAGTATGAGCCTGCGGGACACGGCAACTAATTTTCCATCTCTTTCTGGGCCCCTTGGCCTACCGGAATGCCGGCAGAGCCTCTTGCAAGATCCATTTGACAGGCGATTCTTTCGCCGGATCCGACGATGTCTCCCGGTTTGTCCCGGAGATCGGGGGCGCCAACAATGATCCTGGTGATGGGTGACACCGCAGGTTCTGGGCTGTGACTGCACTCACCCGCATGAACTGGTGAACCAGCACCGGACACTGCGCTAAGTCCCCGGTCATGAAGATGTCTTGGATGAGCACAGGTATGGGTCGCCGACGATGGTAGAAATTGTCGGCCTGGTGACGCCCGGACTGCTGCTCGACGAGCTGGACCGGTTTGCGGTGGCCGACAAGACCGCACCGGAAGTCAAGAACGGGTACCGACAGCGGTCACGAGCCGTCCTGACTTGCGCCTCGACTCCACGCAGCCTCACGCATCGGGGCATGAAGGTCGGTCATGCAGGATGTGGGCTTCGTTGCGTTTCGGGAGGGAGTGCCTCAGGGCACATTGTCGGAGCGGGGGTGTTGCAGTTCGGGTGGGGTGTCGGGAGGGCTTCAGCCTTCAGGCCGAGGTCACGCAGATGGCCTGGTTGACGTGATCGTCGGCGGTGATCTGGCTTGCCAGGAAGCCGGCCAGGTCGGAGCGGGAAATCGTCTTCGTCGGGGCCGAGTTTGACGCGGTGACCTTGCCGGTGCCCTCCTTGTTGGTCAGTACCGCCGCTCGTACCGCGGTCCAATCCAAATGGTCGGCGTCGAATATCTTCTCCTCCCGCGCGTGCTCGGCAAGGATGGTCTTCAGCATGGTCGAAAACAGCAGCTTCGAATACCAGGGGATGCGCGACCAGCTGTCGCCAACCCCGGCGGCGGAGATGAAGACGACCCGCCGGACGCCATGCTCTTTCATTGCATCGCTGATGTTGCGTGCACCGACGGAGAGTGTCGTGCGATCCCTGGTGCTGACCGGCCCGAGACAGACCAGCACTGCATCCTGGCCGGCGATGGCCTTGCCGACCACGTCACCTTCCAGCACGTTTCCCTGGACCCTGTTCACATTGTCATCGGCAAATTTGTGGTCAACCGAACGTCCGAAGACTGTGACGTCATGGCCTGCCTCGATCGCGTTCCGACTGGCAATCTCCCCGGTCTTCCCGGTTGCACCAAAGACAACGACTTTCATCCGTGACTCCATTTCTGCATGTCGTTCCGGCATCTGCCGGACTACGGGGCTGGCACCTGCCTGATCGAGCCCGGCGATTCTGGAATTTGCGGGCCGGGCGGAAACCAGCGCGGGCCGGGCAAGGCAGTGGCGACCGGAGGCAGGAGACGGACGTTCCCGGCAAGCCGCGACGCGCCTCGGGCGCAATCAGGCCTCGTCAGCGGCAATGTATCTGCGCAGCATGATGAACTGCGACACGAAAAACAGCATGGTCAGGCCGGGAACGCCGAATGACTTGAATGTAACCCAGAAATCCGTGGACATCATCCGCCAGATCACCTCGTTGGCCGCGGCCAGGGCGAGGCAGAACCCGACCGCCCACCGGGTCATGATCATCCACCCTTCCTTGTGCATCTTCAATTCGCCACCCATTGCATATTCGATGAATGACCGGCCACGCAGCAGCCCGAACCCCAGGATGCCGGCAAAGAGAAGGTAGATGATGGTTGGCTTGATCTTGAAGAACCGCTCGTCATTGAACCAGACGGTCAGACCGCCGAACACGATGACCAGCACTGCAGTAACCACCTGCATTTTCGACAGTTCGCCGGTGAGCTTCCAGGATATCGCCGACGAGATGAGAAGGAGCGGTATGAACACTGCCGACATCACGATGAATCCGGCATACTCGGTACCGCCGATGACAAAACTCTGGTCCCTGATCACCATGTAGCCACCGAAGAACAGGATCAGCGGGCCGAATTCGAGGACAGATTTGAGCCCGGGATGAATACCCCTTTTCCCGTCCTGCATGGTGGTCTGCTCCGCATTCTGTTGCCGTCGGCAAGGTGCAATATAGGTGGCAGGCGGCGTTTACCAGCAGCTTCGGATGGGCCATCGACGCCGCCAGGGCTGCCGGCGCCCCTCCGGGGCGACGGCACGATTCCGCGGTGCCGACCCGCGATCCGATGCCTGCCATGGTGACAGGATGATTGCGAGACCGGAGGGCATCTCGTATCACGCTGGCGAGCTGACAGGGCTGGCCGTCCAGAATCAATTGGGGGAATTTCAATGGCCCGGAAACACCAACAGCATGACATCGTCCGCCTTAGCATCACGCTCCTCTACGTGGAGCCGAAGGTTGCACGGCGAATGGATGTGCCTGCGGACACCCGTCTCGGTGACCTCCACCTGTACATCCAGGCCGCGATGGGATGGGAAAACTGCCATCTGTGGGGGTTCGATGCGCGACGGTATGAAAGGTGTGCCCACTGGAGTCTTGATGACTTGGGCGACGGTCCTGACGCCACCCTTCTCGACGTCATCGCCTTCCTGCAAGGCAAACAGGAATTCACCTACGTGTATGATTATGGGGACAGTTGGACCCACAGAATCAGGATTGGCAAGCTGCAGCCGGAGCGTGATAACCGGCACTACCCGTATCTCGTCTCCGGGACCGGGCGCTGTCCGCTCGAGGATATCGGCGGCTCGTGGGGCTACGCGGAGTTCCTGCGAGCCTTCGATGACCCGGATTCGGAATACCGGGAATACTATCCCGAATTTTTCGACGGGACCGAAACCTGGGGCCCGGAAGATGCCGACCTCGACGCCAAGCGACGGCAGCTTGCGCGGTACCGGCAGTAGGATTGCCGGGCACGCGCATCCTCTGCCAGGGACAGGGCAGCCATACCTGCCTGACCCGCCCGGACAGCAGGAAGACGCTGCCGGACGGCGGCTGCCAGGCACCCGCCCCGATGCCGCCTTTCATTCGGGACCAGATCATGGCTCTCATGCCCCGACCTGCCCGTTCCACTTGTCGAGGATGTGACGGGCGGTCATCAGGTCGAGATGGGCACCACCACCATTCTTGAACAGGGTGATCTCTTCCTCGGATTCCCGCGTGAATCCGCCGGTCGGGAGGTCGTAGAAGTCGGCAATGACGTCATCGGCGCTGATGATGTTGCGGGCAATCGGCGAGGCCAGTTCGCCGATGTGATCGATGGTGGTGTCACGTGAATCGACGAACATCCGCGACCGGCGCAGCGCCGTGTCATCCGCCTCGCGCATGTCTGGCCGGTAGGCTCCGATCAGGTCGAGATGGACTCCCGGTGCAAGCCAGTCACCGCATATGACCGGTGCAGGCGACATCGTTGCGCAGGTGACAATATCGGCCTCGGCAACGGCATCGGCCAGGTCCTCGACCACATCGATGGCATGACGGCCGGCCAGCTCTGATGCCAGCCGGTCTGCATTCGAGCGGGTCCGGTTCCAGATCCGGAATTCGGCCCGGGGAAACATCGCCGAATAGGCGTCGAGCAGTGACCGGGCGACGGTGCCGGCACCGACAACGAGTATACGGCGGGAATCGGGCCTTGCCAGCCGGGAGGCAGCCAGGACCGAATCAGCGGCAGTCTTCCACTTGGTGACCAGGTGAAAATCGAACAGCGCCTCGGCCATGCCGGTCCGGTCGGCAAACAGCACCATGGCGCCGTTTGTCGTTGGACGCCCCTCCCGGGCATTGACCGGAAAGAGGGTTGCGGTCTTTACGGCAACCCCCATGCCGTCAATGACAGCCGCCCGCGACAGGATGACGTCCTCCCCTCGTGACAGCAACTGATCGCCGACCTGCGCCCGCGGCTTGCGATGGCCATCCTCCAGGGCCGCGACCAGCTCCTTCCAGTCAAGAAGCCGGTCGGCTTCCGAGTATCCGATGATTTGTACCATGGGTCATTTGCCTCGTCCTGCCGCAGATGCGGGGGCGTTCACGCCGGCTGGTCCGGCAATTTCGTGTTGCCCTATCTTTTCCGGCGTGGTGATGGTGTCAATCGGACTCATCCATGCCCATCATCGATGCGAGGTCGGTTTGAATAGTGTGGAAATACTCGAGAGGCTGATCTCGTTTCCGACGGTGAGCCGGGACTCCAATTTGGGGCTGGTCAGCTATGTCAGCGATTTCCTGGAGGAGCGGGGCATCCGGACTCACCGGGTGTTCAACGACGAACACAGCAAGGCCAACCTGTTTGCCAGCATTGGGCCGGCCGGCCGGCCCGGGGTCATGCTGTCAGGGCATACCGACGTGGTGCCGGTGGATGGCCAGGACTGGTCGGTCGATCCATTCAGCTTGACCTTCCGCCGTGGCCGATTCTACGGGCGGGGCACTGCCGACATGAAAGGGTTTGTCGCCTGCGCCATGCGGGCGGCGGCGATCGCCGCCAAGCGGACCCTCAAGACCCCGCTCTGGCTGTCATTTTCGTATGACGAGGAGATCGGCTGCATCGGGGTCAGGCGGCTGATCGAGTTGATGTCTGATGAGGGCATGCGCCCCAGGATGTGCATCGTCGGCGAGCCGACATCGATGCAGGTGGTCCATGGCCACAAAGGAAAGACCTCGCTGCAGGCAGTCTGTCGCGGCAGCGAGGCGCATACCGCCTATGCGCCCAGGGCACTCAACGCCTTGCATCTTGCCTGCGACCTCGTCTCGGTCCTGCGGCAAACCCAGGACCGGCTCAGGAACGAGAGTAGCGGCGATTCCGGTTACGAAATACCCTATACCACCATCCATGCCGCCCGGATTGCCGGGGGGGATGCGCCCAATATCGTGCCCGCCCATAGCGAGGTGAATTTCGAAATCCGCAATATCGCCCGGGACGATCCGGCAGAGATCATCGCCGGGCTTGAAGCCGAGGTCGGGAGGCTGGTCTCATCGGCGCGGGATCTTGCCAGCGAAGCCGATATCAGCTTCCGTATCCTCAATGACTATCCGGGCCTGGACACGCCGCCGGACGATCCGGCATCGCTGTTCGTCCAGTCGCTGGTCGGGCAGCAGGTGTCCGACAAGGTTGCATTCGGCACCGAGGGCGGCCTGTTTGCCCGGGATCTCGGCACGCCGACGGTCATCTGCGGCCCGGGATCGATGGACCAGGGACACAAGCCGGACGAGTATATCGATGCCGACCAGATCGGCCGGTGCGAACAGATGATGTTCCGGCTGGTCGGTCGGCTCGAAGAGGGGATCTGAGACCTGGACAGGCCCGCCACCAAGAGGAACCGAGCTGACGGCTGACGGCGTCGCGGCGACCCGGGTCACGCAGCCAACTGTTCGGATTCCTCGGTCTGCTGGCGATGCCACATGGATGCATAGCGTCCATCGAGGGCCAGCAGCTGGTCATGGGTTCCCTGCTCGGTGATCCTGCCACTCTCCAGCACGATGATGTTGTCCGAATCGACGATCGTGGACAGCCTGTGGGCGATGGCAATCACCGTTCGGCCGCGCGCCATGTCGCGGAAGCTCTCCTGGATCTCCTTCTCGGTCTCGGTATCCAGCGCCGAGGTTGCTTCGTCGAGCAACAGGATCGGCGGATTCTTGAGCAATGTCCGGCTGATTCCGACCCGCTGCTTTTCGCCGCCGGACAGCTTCAATCCCCGTTCGCCGACCTGGGTGTCATATCCTTCCGGCAATTGGTCGATGAATTCGTGCAGTTGTGCAGCCCGCGCAACCTCCTCGATCTGCGCTCGTGTCGCATAGGGAAGCCCGTAGGCAATATTGTAGAAGAGCGTTTCGTTGAACAGCACGGTATCCTGGGGAACAATTCCGATCCGGGCGTGCAGGCTGGCCTGAGTCACCTCCCGAACATCCTGCCCATCAATTCGCAAGGCGCCGCCATTGACGTCATAGAACCGGAATAACAGCCTGCCAATTGTCGACTTGCCCGACCCTGACGGGCCGACGATGGCCACGGTCTGCCCGGGCTCGACGACAAGGTTGATGCCCTTGAGAATCGGGCGGTCGGCATCATAGCCGAAAACCACGTTCTCGAACTCGATCTTGCCGCCCGTCACCTCCAAATCAGCCGCTCCCGGCTTGTCGCCCACCTCGTAGCCCTGCTCGAGGAGGTCGAACATGTCGCCCATGTCGACAAGCGCCTGCCTGACTTCACGGTAGACGGTCCCCAGATAGTTCAGCGGGATGGTGATCTGCATCATGTAGGCGTTGACCAGGACGAAATCGCCGACCGTGAGTGCGCCCTGCTGAACGCCCAACGCCGCGATCACCAGCACTGCCACCGTGCCGATCGCGATCAGGATCGCCTGACCCAAATTCAGGAATGCAAGGGAATAGCTGGTCTTCAGCGCCGCCTCTTCATAGCCGGCCATCGAGGAATCATAGCGGTCGGCCTCGCGCTCTTCGGCGCTGAAATACTTGACGGTCTCGAAATTGAGGAGGCTGTCCACCGCCTTCTGGTTGGCATCGGTATCCTGGCGGTTCATCTCCTTGCGAATCTGCACCCGCCACGCGGTGACCTTGAAGGTGAACCAGACATAGATGCTGATCGTCACCAGGATGATGACGAAATACCGGACATCCAGCACCACCAGGAGAATGATCGCGATCATCGACAACTCGATGATCAGCGGTCCGATCGAGAACAGCATGAAACGAAGCAGCCAGTCGAGACCCTTGACCCCGCGCTCGATGATCCGTGACAGGCCACCGGTCTTGCGAGTTATGTGGTATCGAAGCGACAGCTTGTGGATGTGTCGAAATGTCTCGAGCGCCAGCATCCGGAGCGCCCGCAAACCGACCTTGGCAAAGATGATGTCACGCAACTGGTCGAACCCGACGCTCAGGATCCTGGCGCCGCCATAGGCAACGGTCAGCCCCACCGCCCCGAGCACCCCGGCCAGCAGCAGGTTTTCCGGATCGGCTCCGGCCAGTGAATCGACGGCGGCCTTGTAGAAGAAGGGCGTGATCACGGCGATGACCTTGGCCAGGGCCAGGGCAACCATGGCCAGCACCACCCGCATCTTTGCCGGGCGATTGCCATCGGGCCACAGATATGGCGCAACGCTCCGAATTGTGCGCATTGCACTTCGCCGGTCGGCCAGCCTCTCCAGGGCCTTCTCGCTTTGGCTATTGGCCATATCCGCCTTTCACGCCCGCACCTGCCGGCCTTGGCATCACGGCCGGGCATGGAAACCGGACACAAGCCGGACCGCAAGTTTCCGGATGGTGCCTGCATATCGCGCATTGGCCCAACCTGCGACAAGACATGGTCATCCACGGCAGTATTTTCAATGGCCGTTGCCAACGGCACCCGACTGCCGGATGCGAAGCAGGGATCTGCGAGCCCGGGGCGGGTGGCTCGACGGAGAAGCTGGCGAACTCTTCACCGGCCGTCATTCCAACCGCCCGGTGCCAATCGGAAAACCTGTGCGGTCGGGACAAATCGGCAGGATTCTTGAATGCCGGGCCGGCCTCGCCCGGCGCGTCGCCCTGTCGGCACTCCGGCGACGAGCCCGACCTCCTCTCGAATTCCGTCACGCCGCCGGTTTCTCCTTCTATCTTGCCGGTCGGACGATTCGTGATCTCCCGACCGGAATTTCCAGCTCGCCAGATATTGTGTCGAGAAGAACGAAAGGTGGTGGCGGTTGGCGCATTGCCCATTCATCTTCCGATAGCCGGGTCGTGCGACGTTTGCGGTCTTTCGGCGCCGCACCTTTCGGCAGACGCATCACATCGACGAAGCGGCGCTCCACGAGCAGGGCGAAGAGCGAGGGACCGTTGGTGGTTGCAAGGAGGCGGTCTCGCGTCGCCCGCCGATCGCCTTCGTCAAGATGTCGAAACTCGTCCAATGTCCGGCGAATTTCCTGCTCGCGCCGTGCGGAGGGTGCCTTGCCATTGGCCCAGTGCTGAAGGGTGCGATGCGAAACATTGAAGAGTTCGCTCAACATCTCCCATGACAGGCCCGAACGGAGCCTAATTTCAAGGACAGCATCTGCCGAGGTCATGGCGCTCCTCCATGGGATATTGGCAACAGGTCGGTGAGTGTCAGCCGGAATAGCGAATGGGTGTGACCGGCGAAAGCCAATTTCCGGGCAGCCAGGGACGATTCGGCCCCACCGCAAGATCATGCTGCGTCTCGACGAGGCCCTGGGGCGAGGACGAGGGTTTTCGGCCATGCCGCCGGTGCCGTTCCGCCGTCCAGTCGAATGGGCAGACATCGCACTTGAGACCATGATGGTGTCGGCCATACCCGGAAGAGGCGGTCGGCAGGACATGGTAGCCACGCCGGAGTGGCATGACGCATGGCGTCCTGTCGGACCGTCGCAGGCCTTCGATTGGCACCAGTGACCGGGCTGAATTTGCTTGCTCCGCGAGGATGGATGTGGTTGTGGCATCACTAATGTACTGTAAAACAAAGATAAATTTATGCAGACAGGAATCACGAGAGAGAACCAGACCATGAGAATGAAGCCGCTCGGTTCGACCGACACGATGGTCAGCGAACTCTGTCTTGGCACCATGACCTTTGGCACCCAGACCCCGGAGCAGGATGCGCACCGGCAGATCGACATGGCGCTGGATCACGGTATCAACATCGCCGATACCGCCGAGATGTACCCGGTCAACCCGGTTTCGGCCGATACCGTCGGCGACAGCGAGAGAATCCTCGGCAGCTGGGTCGCCAGATCGGGGCGTCGCGACCAGATCCTGCTGGCAACCAAGGCAACCGGGGAAGGGTTGAAAATTGTGCGGGACGGCGCACCGATCTCCGGCAAGACGGTCCGGGAAGCGGTCGAGGGCTCACTTGCCCGGTTGCAGACCGACTACATCGACCTCTACCAGCTTCACTGGCCAAACCGGGGCTCCTACATGTTCAGGCAAAACTGGACCTTCGATCCGACGGGCCAGAACAGGTCGGAGACCCTGGACCACATGGCCAACACGCTCGATGCCCTGTCCGAACTGGTGCAGCAGGGAAAGATCATTCATTTCGGCCTGTCGAACGAAAGCGCCTGGGGGACCGGGCAATGGCTTCGGGCAGCCGAGAAGGGTGGAGGACCCCGGGTTGAAGCCATCCAGAACGAATACAGCCTGCTCTGCCGGCTGTTCGACACCGATTTGGCCGAACTTGCCCATCACGAGCAGGTTGGGCTGCTGGCATATTCGCCGCTGGCGACCGGGCTGCTGACCGGCAAATACCAGCATGGCAAGATTCCTGCCCGCTCCCGCCGGTCGATCAACAACAATCTCGGTGGGCGGGCAAGCGAACGGGCATTCGCTGCGGTCGATGCCTATCTGGAGGTGGCGGCCAGGCATGGGGTCGATCTGCCATTGCTGGCCCTCGCCTGGTGCAGCACCAGGCCATTCATGGGCTCGGCCATCTTTGGCGCAACCACCGCCGACCAGCTGCAATACCTGCTGGGAGCATCCGGGATGACGCTGTCGGATGACTGCCTTGCCGACATCGACACTGCCCACCGCGCCAACCCGATGCCCTATTGAGGCATCGTCCGGCAACCGGAGCGCCATTCACCCGGTCGTAACCACCCCGCCATCGACGGGAACGACCTGGCCCGTCATCATCCTGCTGGCCGACGAGGCAAGGAACAGGCAGGCACCGACGATATCCTCCGGCTTCAGATGTTCCTTCAGGCACTGCTTGCCCAGATGGCGCTCAAGTGATTCCCGGTCAGCCCATAATTCCAGCTGCCGTTCGGTCAGGGTCCATCCCGGGGCCACCGCGTTCACGCGGATGCCTTCAGGTCCGAACTCCCGGGCCAGGACGCGGGTCAGCCCGGTAATTCCGGCATTGGCCGTCGCATAGGCCGGATATCCGGCATTGCCGGTCATGTAGGACACCGACGTGAAGTTGATGATGACGCCGCCGCCCAGCTTCCGCATGCCGGCAATCGCCGCCCGTGACGAGAAGAAATACGGGCGCAGATTCACCGCGTGATTGGCATCCCACCCCTCGACATCCAGCGCCTCGGTGCTGTGACGGGTATCGTTTGCCGCGTTGTTGACCAACACCTCGATCGGCCCATGTAGAGACGCCGCCTCGCCCATTGCCGCCTCGAGCTGTCCGATATCGGTCACGTCACTGCCGATATAGAGGGGCCGGCTGCCGTGATCTGCCTCCATCTGGTCGCAAAACCGCGTTGCATCGGATCGCTGCACAAAGGCCACCCGTGCCCCCTGCCCCAGGAATCCCCCGGTCAGCGCCGCACCGATCCCGGAGCCGCCCCCGGTAATGAATACCGACTTTCCAGCAAGATCCCCGAACTTGACATCCAGATTCATGACCAACCTCCCATCTTCCACGGCAAGCGCCGCCCAGCCCAATAGCAGTCACCCCGAAGCCGGACAAACCCGATTGTGACCGAAACTCCCGACTGGCAAGATCGACACAGCACTGCAGGCATGCCGTCCCGCCGGCGCTCCAGGCGCCAGCCATGGCCGTCCGCATCTCCCGCAAGGCCTGCCCGCCACCGGGGCGGCCGGCCCTTCTCGCCGCACGGCCGCCCGATCGGGAATGTCGCAATCCGTGCGGCTGGAGCCGCGTGGTCGTCAGTGCGCCGGCTGGTCACCGATATTGAATTCCAGTGGCCTCACCTGGTTGAACAGCCCGGTCTTGCTGATCTTGCTGACCACCTCGTGGTCGGCGGCGCTGTCGATCGACAACAGGGCAATTGCATCCTCCCCGGCACCCGATCGGCCCAGGTTGAAATTGGCAATGTTGACATTGCACTGCCCCAGGGCGGTCCCCAGGGCGCCGATGATGCCGGGCTGGTCGCGGTTGGTGGTGTAGAGCATGTAGCGGGTAATGTCGGCATCGACATAGATGCCCTTGATCTGGATGAAGCGGGGCTTGCCGTCGGAAAACACCGTCCCCACGACCGACCGCTCCCGTTGTTCGGTGACAACCGTCAGCTTGACATAGGCATCGAACACCCCCGATTTGGATCGGGTTGTCGCCGACATGACGAATCCCCGGTCCTTGGCGGCAATTTCGGCCGACACCATGTTGATCTCGGGGCTGGATGGCCGGAGCAACCCGGCCAGTGCCGCCGCGTTCAGTGCCGAGATGTTCATTTCGGACACGGAGCCGTCATAGAGCAGGTTGATGGCCCGGATCGGCTCGTCGGTCATCTGCCCGACGAAGGAGCCGAGATGATCGGCAATGGCGATCCAGGGAAGGAGTCGCGGTGCCTCTTCCGCACTGATGGATGGCATGTTCAGCGCGTTGTTGACAGCGCCGTGCAACAGGTAGTCGGACATCTGCTGTGCAACCTGCTGGGCAACCTTTTCCTGCGCTTCCGTGGTCGATGCACCGAGATGCGGCGTCGCCACCACCTGCGGCAGGTCCAGCAGCGAATTGCCCTCCGGAGGTTCGCTCTCGAAGACATCGAGCGCCGCCCCGGCGACATGACCTGACCGGATCGCCGCTTCCAGCGCCGCCTCGTCGACGATTCCGCCGCGGGCGCAGTTGATGATGCGAACGCCCTTGCGCGTCCGCGCCAGCGCCGCCGAATCCATGATGTGCCGGGTCTTGTCGGTCAGTGGAACATGAAAGCTGATGATGTCGGACCGGGCCAGCAATTCATCGAATTCGACCTTTTCGACTCCCAGGGCCTTCGAGCGCTGGGCGGCCAGGAACGGGTCGTAGCAAACCACCCGCATGTCGAGGCCAATCGCCCGCCGACAAACCGCCGAGCCGATATTGCCGCAGCCGACCACGCCAAGGGTCTTGCCGGCGAGTTCGGTGCCGACAAAACGGGATTTTTCCCATTGTCCGCCGCGTATCGAGGCATCGGCTGCCGGTATCTGCCGGGCAAGCGACATCATCAGGGCAATGGCATGTTCAGCAGTGGTGACAGCATTGCCGAGCGGGGTGTTCATGACGATGATTCCCCGCCGCGAGGCTGCCTGCACATCGATATTGTCGACGCCGATCCCGGCTCGGCCGATGACCCGGAGGCGTTCGGCACCCTCAAGGAGCCGGGCCGACACCCTGGTCGCCGAGCGGATGGCCAGCCCGTCATACTCGCCGATCACCTGGCGCAGCATGTTCTTGTCCTTGCCGATTTCGGGGCGGAAATCTGCCTCCACCCCGCGATCGGCAAAGATCTGCAATGCCGATTCGGATAGCCGGTCGGATACCAGTACTCTCGGTTTCATCTGCCATTCTCCTGCTTGCCGGCATTCTCCCGGATGGCGAGCCGCTCGGAATGATACGCCCACTCGATCCACGGCATCAGCAACCGCAAATCTGAATTCTCCACCGTGGCTCCGCACCAGATCCGCAATCCTGGCGGCGCATCCCGGTATGATCCGATGTCCAGGGCCACCTGCTGGTCGGCCAGCCGCCTGGCGACCGCCCCGGCAAATCGTCCCCGCTCCCCGTCCTGGAGTTCCGGGCCGTCGAAGACGAGGCAGACGCTGGTCGTTGACCGGTGGGCCGGATTGCCGGCCAAATGGGAAATCCAGCCATGGCGCCCGACAAAACCGGCAATGACCGCGGCGTTGGCCTCCGCCCGGGCAATCAATTCCGGCAGGCCGCCAATGGACCGGGCCCAGTCCAGCGAGTGCAGGCAATCCTCGACACAGAGCATGGACGGGGTGTTGATGGTGGACCCGGCAAAGATTGCCTCGTTGATCGCACCCTTGGCAGTCAGCCTGAATATCTTCGGCACCGGCCAGGGCGGCACCCAGGATTTGAGCCGGTCGGCTGCCCTCGGCGACAGGACAATCATGCCATGCGCGGCCTCGCCGCCGAGAACCTTCTGCCAGGAAAAGGTGGTGACATCGAGCTTGTCCCAGGGAAGCTCCATCGCAAAGGCCGCCGATGTTGCATCGCAGATCGTCAGCCCCTCCCGTTCTTCGGGGATGAAATCGCCATCCGGAACCCGGACGCCGCTGGTGGTGCCATTCCAGGCAAATACCACGTCAGCGGCAAAATCGACCCGCGACAGGTCGGGAAGCTCGCCATACGGTGCAAGATGGGTCACCGCATCCAGCCGCAACTGCGTGGTGATGTCGGTCAGCCAGCCCTTGCCGAACGCTTCCCAGGCCATGACCTCCACCCGGCGCTGGCCAAGCAGCGACCACATCGCCATCTCGACGGCCCCGGTATCCGAGCCCGGCACGATGCCGATCCGGAACTCATCCGGGATGCCGAGGATTTCACGTGTCAGATCAATGACCTGGCCCAGCCTCGCCTTGCCTTCCGGTGAGCGGTGCGACCGGCCGGTCACTGCCCGGGACAGGCCGCCCGGAGTCCAGGAGGCGGGTTTTGCACAGGGGCCTGACGAAAATTGTGGACGTCTCGGCCGGTCATCCGGCCGTTGCAAATGTTCCATGCTATCCTTCCAGATATTCGCTCCTCGTTGGGGAGGAGTGGCCCGGCACGCCGTCTATTGCATCCGGATGGCCCCGGCAACCGCGAGGTCGAATTCGGTGTGGATATCGGCGCCGCCGACCCCGGACCGGGCACTCGCCGGCAACACGGCCCGGGCCGCCAGGCCTGGCCGGATTTGCCGGCGGCACCATGGCCAGGTCTCGCAGGAATTCACATCCGGGCCAAATCGCTCGGGCCTGCCGGAGCCCATGCCGCCAGCATCGCAACCGTCGGCCGTCGGCCCGGCGCCTGCATTGGCGTTCTGGCTGGCTGATATGCGAGCGGTGGTCGAGATCGATCAACCAGCCTGTCGCAGCCTCGGTCACGCCGGGCCGTACGGCCAGGCATGGGAGTGACTGGCGACCGAATTTGCCCTGTCGCTTCCCGGAAATTCATGGGCCCGGCGCAGGACCGATGTCGCCAGCACGTCAAGGCGGCAACCGATGCCGCCTTCGGCGAGGACAGATTCGAGGTCATGAACCGGCTCGACAGCACGATACGATCAACAGGAAACAGGGCTGGAGACTGGAGGTCGCATATGGGCCAATTCACAGTGGCAATATGGGGCTCGATCCCTCCGGCCCGGGCCGGTCACGACATTTTCTGCCTTCCTGGCGGCAGCCGGGTTTCGGTTGGCTCGTCTCTCGGGTAGTGCGGGTCGGGCAGATTCCGGAGTCCGGCCCAATGCCCGTCATCTCGCTGATCTCGAATCCCGAACGACCCTGCCTTGTCCGGCAGGATGTCGAGGGGCTTTGCAGGTGGTGGGGCGGCGAGTCTCTCGTGGAACTGGCGCCCGGAATTGCCTGCGAATTTGCCGTTGGCGGGCATCCGCCCGATTTCGACGAGCGGCGCAGGCAGTTCTCTGAACGAGGAATTGACCTCAACATCCTTCCGGATGGCAACCGGCGCAAGCGCTTCCTGTCCGCCGACATGGATTCGACGATCATCGAACAGGAATGCCTTGATGAACTGGCCTGCGAGGCCGGAGTCGGGGACCGGGTGGCACGCATCACCTCTAGGGCCATGAATGGCGAGATCGATTTCGATGACGCCCTCCGGGTGCGGGTGGCGCTGTTTGCCGGTCTCGAGGCCGGGGTGATCGACACGGTGTGGGCCAACCGGATATCCTTTACCCCCGGCGCATCCGAACTGGTCGCCACCATGCGGGCGGGCGGTGCCCAGGCCATCCTGATTTCGGGCGGGTTCACCGATTTCACCGGCAGGGTGGCTGGCCAGCTCGGGCTCCAGCGACACTACGCCAACGGGTTGGTGTGCGAGGATGGAAAGCTGACCGGCAAGGTCATCGAGCCCCCACTCGGGAAATCGGGCAAGAAGCGGATACTGAGGCAGGAATTGCAGGATGCGGGGCTGCCGGCAGCAGAGGCGCTGGCCGTCGGCGACGGCTCGAACGACATCGACATGCTGCACATGTCGGGGCTGGGCGTGGCGTTCCGCGCCAAGCCTGTGGTCAACCAGGCGGTCGCAGTCCAGATCCGGCATGGCGATTTGACCGGCCTTCTCTACCTGCAGGGTTATCGCCGGTCCGAATTCGTGACCGGGGCCGGCCGCTGACCCGGGATTCCGGGCTGGAATGAGCAGGATGGCACACGGGCTGCGCCACCTGCCATTTGGTTCTCTGGTTGCAGGTGGGCTCACGGCGGGCTTGAAGGGGTGCAGTAAACCGTTATCCTGCCCGATGGCCGGCGCCGCCGCATAACCCGTCCGAGGCGAGCAATCAGTTGACGAAACTCTCGACACGCGACAGCCAGCGCTTCTTCCGTTCACCGGACCACTCCCGGCGGGCGGTGCTGATCTATGGTCCGGATCGCGGGCGGATCGCGCATTTTGCCCAGATGACCGTCGACGGGCTGGCCGGGGAAAATGGCCGCAACGAGATGCGGATCAGCAAGGTCGATGCGGATACGGTTCGCAACAGTTCCGACATCCTCGTTTCGCTCCTGAAGGCACAGAGTTTTTTCCCGGGAAGACGTGTGATCCATCTCGATGGTGCCGGCAACCTGGCAGCAAACGTGATCGCAAATGCCCTCAAGGTGCAAAATGATGATGATGGCTTCCTGGTGGTGACGGCCGGCAGCCTGAAGCCGGCATCGGCACTGCGCAAGCTCTTCGAGACGCACCGGACCGCCTGCAGTGCACCGGTCTATGCCGATCCGTGTTCTGTCGATGACATCAGGTCAATGGCGCATGCCGCCGGGCTCGCGGCGTTGTCGCCTGGGGCGGCTGATGATTTGGCTGCCCTGCATGGGGGGATTTCGCCGGCCGAGATGCAGCGATTGCTTGAAAAACTGGCGCTGTACAAGGGCGAGGATCGGAGCGAGGTCAGCTCCGATGATGTCGAGGCCTGTGCGCCATTGGCGGAGCAGACCATGCTCGACCAGTTGCTGGAGCATGTGGCAGATCGCCAATCGTCCCGGATCAGCCCTGCCTTCCGGCAGATCTCCGGCCGGAACAGCGATCCCGTCACCATCTGCATCCTGGCGCAATACATGTTTCGCAGGATTCACCAGGTTGCCATCGACCCAGGCGGCCCGGATGCCGGGGTGGCCGGCCTTCGGCCGCCCGTCTTCGGGCCCCGGCGCAGCCGATTGCTCCGGCAGGCCCGGATGTGGGGGGAAAGAGGTGCCGAATATGCGTTGAAGGAATTGCTTGCCGCCGACCAGGCGCTCAGATCCGGTCGCAAGGTTCCGGCCGGTCCTCTTGTCGAGCGGGTGCTGATCCGGATCGCCATGGCACGGGGCCGATGATGCTGCATGTCATCGGCTCGAAGCGGAGCAGGACGTTGCGAGTCCTGTGGCTGCTCGAGGAGTTGCAACTCGAGTATCGGCATGATCCGGCAATGCCGCACTCGGAACAGGTGCTGGCCCGCAATCCCTCCGGAAAGATCCCGGTGCTGGTCGACGGCGGCACCACCGTGACCGATAGCACGGCGATCATGACCTACCTGGCCGACAGGCATGGTCGCCTCACCTTTCCTGCCGGCACGGTGGAGCGGGCAAGGCAGGATGGCTATACCGGGTTGCTGCTTGACGAATTCGATGCCTGCCTTTGGTCGGCGGCAAAACACAGTTTCGTTCTTCCGGTCGAACATCGCTGCCGAGAAATCAAGCCGGTGCTTCGCTGGGAGTTTGGCCAGGCGGCAGCGAGGCTTGCCGCCTCCATGCAGGAAGACAGGTTCCTGGTGGGGGACAAACCGACGATTCCCGACATCATACTTGCGCACTGCCTGCTCTGGGCAAGGCTGGCGCGAATGGAACATGGGCAACCGGCGCTTGACACTTACCTCAAACAGATGTGCAAGCGCCCTTCCTTTTCAGCGATTTCAGGGGATTCCAAATGATTCTCGATCGACTCCGCGCGCTTGCCGGTCGCGTGTTGGCCTTGGTGCTGGCAACGGTAGCGCCAGCCCAGGCCCAGTTTTCGCCGGAAGCGATTGTCGAATTCTCGCGAGCGTTTGTCGAATTGCAGGGCGGAACGCTGACCTGGGATGAACAGCGCGAGGATGACGGTGACATTGTGCTGACCGGCGTCGTTGTCGAGTTCCCGACAGAAGACGGCACGCTGCGTGCTGGCAGCGAGGAGATTCGCGTTGTCGATTCCGGGGGTGGAACGGTTGCAATCATTGCTCTCCATGCCCTGACCCTGACCGGAGAATTGCCCGAGGGCAGCAAACTCCACGCCGAGATCGGTCTGGAGAATTCGAAGTTCCTGTTCAGCCAGGACGGGATCATGACTCTCGATGCCGGGCTCTCGGGCCTGTCTGTCGAAAGTGTCGTTCGATCCCGCTCCGGCCAGATTCTGGTCAGCCATGATTTCGACCTGGCCGGCGGCGGCGTTGACTCGGTCCTTGAATTTGGCCCTGGTGGTGACTTGTCGGTCACCGCGTCATGGGATTTCAGCTCCCTGTCCGGGGATTATTCGGCCGGACCGGACACCGCCACCGGCTACCGGCAAAACGATGTCCGGGGAGAGTTTGACCTGTCCTTCTCCGGCTCCGGGGACGACAAGGCCCCGATCGATGTCGTCGTTGACAATTTCGTGATCAGTTCTTCCGGTTCAATTGTGGACCTGTCCACCAGCAGGGACGAAGATCGTGTGTCCGTGACGACGGAGGTCGGCCCCGGATCCCTGAAGCTGCAAAGCGGGCCGGACTCGATGTTGGCAGAACTGGCGATTGGCCCGATTGCAGTGACCGTCGATGATGGCAGCCCGGAGCCAGCCATTGGCAGCGTCAACGACGTCCAGTTTTCGGTAACTGGCAAGGACGATCCCGCGTCAGACATGACCGAGATTCGGCTGACATTCTCACATGACGATTTCGAAGTGCAGAACGCCGACGTTTCTGGAGGGCTGGAAATCCTCGTTTTCCTGCTTGCCGGCCCGGATAGGACGAATCTCGATTACAGTATGTCCATGCCGGATGGCTGGTTCGATTTTGAAACCGGAGACGCTGACCTGGAGACGCCCGGGATGCTCGAAATCGTGATCAACAGCCTCGAGATCGAGACATCACTGTTCACGGTTTCGGCAGAGGGTGACCTGCAGGCGACCCGGAGCCTGGCAGGCTGGTTGTTTCCCACGGGCGCCATATCCGTGCGAACGACGGGGCTGGTCACCCTGCATGAGTTGCTGACCTCCGCCGGATCGTCGATCCTCCCCGAGGCCATTGACGAGAACAAGAACCTGATCCCTGTCCTCAGTGTCTTGCGCCTGTTTGGCAGGAAAGGTGAAGACGGTTCACTGAATTTCATTGTCGAGTCGGACGGAGAGGATCTCAAGGTAAACGGGGTCAAGTTCTGATCGATCCAATGGCTGGCAGGTTCTGCCCCCGGCGAATGCAGTGAAGTAACATGGAGGGTCGATTGTCAGTTTCTGCCGAAACAATCCTGTCGGAAGCCCTGCAGGAAGGAGGCGACTCCGCCGATGCCATTGTTGTCAGGGACCGGTCGGTGTCGGTCGATGTCAGGAACGCCGGGATGGAACATTTGGAGCGGTCTGACAGCATCGCGGTCGGGTTGCGGGTCCTGGTCGGCAAACGCCAGGCCTGTGTCTCGGCATCCGATTCCAGCCCGCAAACGGTCAAGCGCATGGCGCGGCAGGCGGTGGCCATGGCCCGCGAGGCGCCCGAGGATCCGTATGTCGGCCTGGCGGAAGCCGGGCAGCTGGCGACGGATCTCGATCTCGAGGCGCTGGAATTGTGTGACCGCTCGGAGGAAGTTCCGGTCGAGGCGCTGATGGACCGGGCCCTCCGGGCCGAACAGGCGGCGCTGGCGGTGGACGGGGTGGATGCGGTCAGCTCATCATCGGCCGGCCAGGGGTTCTCGACCGTCGAGCTTGCTGCCACCAACGGGTTTTCCGGCAGCGTCGAGCGAAGCTACTCGGCCTGTTTCTGCTCGGCCATCGCCGGTACCGGCCTGGAAATGGAGGTCGATCACCATGGCGAGATGCGGGTCTTCGATGCCGACATGGCGGGGCCGGAGGAGATCGGCAGGCTTGCAGGTGAACGGGCGGCCGAACGATTCGGGCCAACCCGGCCGGCAACCGGCGCCTGCCCGGTCATCTTCGACGAGCGGGTCGCTTCCAGCCTGGTCTCCCACCTGCTGGGGGCAATCAACGGCTCGGCAATCACCCGCGGGGCCAGCTGGCTTCGTGATGCGCTTGGCGAGGCTGTGTTGCCTGCGGGGCTGGATATCATCGAGGAGCCGCTCAGGCCACGCGCGTTGTCATCACGGCCATTCGATGCCGAGGGCCTGCAACGGCGACAGCGAAGGCTGGTGTCGGACGGCACGCTCAGGAGCTGGATCCTCGACCTTGCCACGGCGCGCAAGCTCGGAATGGACAGCACGGCAAATGCCTCCCGCAACCCGTCGGCGCCGCCATCGCCATCGGTCTCGAACATTGCCATGACCCGGGGAGAGGGCGATCGGGACCAGTTGGCGGCGGAAATGGGAACCGGCCTGATCGTGACCTCGATGATCGGCGCCACCATCAACCCGACCACCGGCGACTATTCCAGGGGGGCAAGCGGGTTATGGGTGGAGCATGGCCAGGTGACGGGGCCGGTTTCAGGCTTCACCATTGCCGGCAATCTTCGGCAAATGCTGAAGACGCTGCGGCCCGGGAATGATGTTCAGCCATTCAGGCGGTTCCAGGTTCCCAGTCTTCTGGTAGAAGGCCTGGTCGTTGCCGGCGAGTGACCGGATCGTCAACGCAGATCGACAGCGACGAAAGGAGGCAACCATGGCCCGACGATTGCACCTGGTTTTCGGTGGCGAATTGCTTGATCCGACCACGGCGCGGTTTCGTGACCTGGAAGGGGTCGAGGTTGTCGGCCTCTTCCCCGACTACGCATCGGCATTCGATGCCTGGAAGGAGGCTTCGCAGCGCACGGTCGACAATGCGTTGATGCGCTATTTCATTGCCCGCCTGGGCAAGGTTGACGGCAAACCGGTTGCCGCCACGGCGGAGGATGGTCCGGGCGGCGGCGGGCCGGACCATGACTAGTCCAGTTTCGGCCAGCAATCCGGTGGATGGTCCGGGCGACGGAGGGCAGGACCGGTAATGGGTCATTCGCTCGGCCTGGCTGCATATCTGGCGGTGTCGGCGCGAGCGGACCACCGGGCGCGCAAGGTGCTTCACCGGCGGCTTGCCAGGGGCAAGGAGGACCAGGGCCGCAGCGAGGAGCGGCTGGGTGTGCCCGGCAAGCCCCGTCCGCCGGGAAGGATGGTCTGGTTCCACTCGGCCAGTGTCGGTGAAGTGATATCCGTCCTCCGGGTTGTCGAGGAAATTGCCCGGTTGCGGGCCGATATTGGCTTCCTGATCACCACCGGCACCCTGTCCTCGGCCGAATTGCTGCAGACGCGCATGCCCGAGAGAACCCTCCACCAATACGTCCCCTACGATACACGAAGCGCGGTGGAGAAATTCCTCGATTACTGGAAGCCGTCGATCGGCATCTGGACCGAAAGCGAGTTGTGGCCAACGCTGATCTGCGAATCCCATCGTCGGCAGATCCCGCTGCTGTTCGTGAATGCCCGGATGTCGGAAAAGTCATATCGTCGCTGGCGGTGGATCCCCGGCTTTGCTGCTTCGCTGCTTCGCCGGTTCAACGGGGCGCTCTGCCAGGATAACAGGACCGGCCGCTACCTGCGCCGGCTGGGCTTGCCGGCCGAGCGAATCGATGTCACCGGCTCGTTGAAGCGGGGTGCCGGCGCATTGCCCTGCAATCCCGAAGACCACGATTCCTTTCTCCGGGCGGTTGACGGGCGGACGATCTGGCTGGCGGCCTCGACCCATGAAGGCGAGGAGGAACTGGTCGGCCAGGCCCACTCGCTGCTGGAGCAGCGCCACCAGGGCATCCTCCTGGTGCTGGTGCCAAGGCATCCGGAGCGTGGTCAGGGGATCGGTGACCGGCTGACCAGCCTCGGATACCGGGTCCGGCTGCGGTCGAAAGGCGACCTGCCGGCCAGTGGCGACCAAATCTATGTCGCCGACACCTTCGGCGAACTCGGTCTTTGGTACCGGGTGGCGCCGGTCAGTTTCGTCGGCGGCTCGATGGTGGAATCGGGCGGCCACAACCCCTATGAACCGGCACTCTTGGAGTCGGTGATCCTGCATGGACCGCATGTGGGCAATTTTGCCCAGGATTTCGCAAAGTTCAGCACGGCCGGCGCGGCCCGCCAGGTCGAGACACCGGCCGATCTCGCCAATGCCGTTGATGACATGCTTGATCCCGACCTGGCCAGGAAGATGACCGGCGCCGCGCTTTCCGTCTGCTCCGGGGGCGAGGCCATCGTCCAGCTGGTGGCCGAGAGAATCCTCGCCCGGATTCCAGCCGGCGGCGGAGCCAATGAAGCAGCCTGAGTTCTGGTTCCGGCCACCGGGGCTGCTCTCCACCCTGTTTTCACCGGTCGCGGCGCTATGGAGTTTGGCGACCCGCCTCCGGCTCGGGCGCGGCCAGCGCTGGAAGGCCGGGGTGCCGGTGATCTGCATTGGCAATCTCAATATCGGCGGCGCCGGCAAGACACCGATGGCGATGGCGATGGCCCGGAGGCTGGTGGAACGCGGCGAGACCCCGCATTTTGTCACCAGGGGTTATGGCGGGTCGCTGCGCGGGCCGGCAAGGGTTGATCCCGACCGGCATGCGGCAAGCGATGTCGGTGACGAGGCATTGCTGCTTGCCGCCTTTGCGCCCGCCTGGATTGGTCGCCAGCGTCAGGCTGCCGCCAGCCTGGCCACCGATGCCGGCGCCAGCGTCATCATTCTCGATGACGGATACCAGGATGCGTCCATTCACCATGACCTGTCGATCATCGTCGTCGACGCCGGGAGGGGATTTGGCAATGGATGTGTGCTGCCGTCCGGGCCGCTCCGCGAGCCAGTTGCCGCCGGGTTGCGCAGGGCCCGGGTGGTGGTGGCGGTCGGCGACGGCAACACGGTGGACTTTCGCCGCCGGTGGTTGCCCGGCATCGACCTGCCGGTTGTCGGCGGCCGCATGACTCCCCTGCCGACCGGGATTGACTGGGAGGGGGAACGGGTGCTGGCATTTGCCGGCATTGGCGACCCGACCAAGTTCTTTGCCAGTCTCGAGACGCTGGGCGCAGATCTCGTCAAGGCCGTGCCGCTTGGCGATCACCAGCCACTGACCAGCCGGTTGCTGTCACGGCTGGAGAGCGCCGCCAGGGCTGCATCGGCAAGGTTGGTGACGACCGAGAAGGACGCAGTGCGGCTGGATGGCCGGTGGCGCAGCCGGGTCCTCACCCTGCCGGTCCGCCTGGAACTCGAGGAATGGTCACAGATTGACGCCCTGCTCACGGAAACGGGAATACCTCCCGCTGCTGCCGGCTGATCACCGCAAGAGCAACATGCCCGCATCGGGCAGAACCGCACAGCTTGCTGCCTCGCCCGACACGATTCGGAGCGTCCGCAAACCCACATCCATGCCTTGTCAAGGCATCGACAGGCCTGGAGGGCCGAAAGGGACGGCCTCACTCGGTGAGATGCGAGTCCAGGATTTCGGCGAAGTCGTCATATGACATGTTCGAGTAGCGTTCGCCATCGATGACAAAAGACGGGGTCGAGTCGATATTGTCCTCGGCCAGATGTTCCAGTTGGGTGTTGTAGAGCATCTCGGCATTGGCCGCATCGGTCAGACAGCCCTGGATTTCGTCCATGGTCAGCCCCGCCGCCATGCCGATGCCCGCCAGGCGCTCGACAATTGCTGCCGGGCTCTCCTGCCGCGACCAGCCATCCTGCCGGGCAAACAGCATGTCGCTGATGCCGAAGTATTTTTCCCGGCCGCCACAGCGGGCAATGATCGCCGCCCACAATGCAGGGCGATTGAAATAGGTTTCGCGGACCCGGTAGCGAATCCGGCCGGTGTCGATATATTCCCGCTTCAGGCGGGGATAGACCGTCTCGTGAAAGCTCTTGCAGTGCGGGCAGGTGAACATGAGGTATTCGGTGACCACCAGCTGCGCATCCGGGTTGCCCAGCGTCATTTCCACGTAGCCGGCATCATCGGCGGCGCCGGTGATCGAGCCGGTCAGTGCCACCATTGCGGTGGCGGTGGCGGCAGCACCAAACAACCTGCGGCTCAATCTGTACATCCCGTTGGGCTCCCCCTGGCTAACCATGCCTTCCTCCTATTGATTTTCCCAGGCCAAGCAACTGCCTTCGCAATTCCTCATCCTCGATATCCGCAACCATCTCCTCCAGCTCCCTGACACGGGCCGGACCCGGAGGAGTTCGGGCGGGCGGCGGCGTATCGGCCCCGGGCCGCTTCCGGCTGGTCTGGGTAATCATGATCGAACCGATCGCCCGGTAGCCATAGCTGGAATTGATTCGCTTGATCAGCCATGGGGTCTGCATCCGGATTTCCTGCGAGACCGCCCCCGCCACTTCCAGCACCAGGGTGGAGCCGGCACTTCCGCCATCATGGTGGATGCGCACCGGTCGGGAAATCCTGGCCATGTCGGCACCGGCAATCTCCTCCCAGCCGGTCAGCAATGACGTGACGGCAAATCCCTGCCGGGCGGCGGCGTCCCGGATGCCGTCCCGGACCAGCGCCGATACATGCTCCAGCCTCCCGACCTTTCTGTCGGGGGAAAACTGCTGGCCATTTCCGGAGTCAGGCATGATAGTCGGCCTTCCTGTACGAAGCCGGACTATAGCGCAAACCGGCGGAATTTGCATCCCGGTATCCGGCAGCTGGTGTCGAATTTGAACGAAGCCCGCTTATGCACAGCACTTCTCGACTGGTATGATCTGAATGCCCGCGAGCTTCCCTGGCGGGTCCGGCCCGGCGCCGACGTGCTCCCCGACCCGTATGCGGTCTGGATTTCGGAAATCATGCTGCAACAGACCTCGGTGGAGGTGGTTCGCCGGCGCTTCCCGGGGTTCCTGGCGCGCTGGCCGACGGTGCGGGCCCTGGCCGAGGCCGATGATGATGCGGTGATGGCGGCCTGGGCCGGGCTTGGCTATTACGCAAGGGCTCGAAACATGATCAGCTGCGCACGCATTGTTGCCGGCAGTCCCGGCGGCAGGTTTCCCGAACATTCCGGCGAACTGCGCAAGCTTCCGGGGATCGGGCCCTATACGGCAGCTGCCATCGCCGCCATTGCCTTTGATGCGCCGGAGGTGGCGGTTGACGGCAATGTCGAGCGGGTCATTGCCAGGCATTACGCCATACCGACGCCCCTGCCGGCCGCCAAACCCCGTATCCGGGAGCTCGCCGCCCGGCTGGCACCGGCCACCCGCGCCGGCGATCTGTGCCAGGGGCTGATGGATCTCGGCTCGCTGGTCTGCCGGCCCCGCCAGCCGAATTGCCACCGATGCCCGTGGCAGTCCACCTGCCAGGCCTTTCGGCAGGGGATCCAGGACCGGTTGCCGGCACGCACCCGCCGGCCGGCCCGACCCGTCGTCACCGGCACCGCCTGGGTCGGCAGGCGGCAGGACGGGGCATGGTTGCTGGAGCGCCGGCCTGCCGGCGGTCTTCTTGGCGGCATGCCCGGCTGGCCTGGCTCCGGCTGGGGATCTGAGCAGGATGCGGCGGCACCATGGGACGGTCCATGGCGCCGGCTGGACGGGACGATTCGCCATGACTTCACGCATTTCCGGCTCGAATTGACGGTGTTCGTGGCAGTGATTCCGCTGCATGCAAGCTGCCGGCGCGGCCGATTCGTCCCCGCAGGCGAATTCGAGGTCGACCGGTTGCCGGTGCTGATGCGAAAGGCGCATGCCGCCGCCCTGGCTGGCCTTCAACGGCAAGACCGGTAACCGGGTGGCCCCATCCACGGCCGCCGGACTCACAGGCCCCTGGCCCGGCTGTAGCCGTGGCGGGTCATGCATTGATTGTCGAATGTCGTCACCCATCGGCCGCGGCGCCAACTGGTGTCAAGACATTTGCGGGCGCTCCTGAAAGCCGGTTTGCCCTTGGCTCGCCGGCACCTGTGGTCGATGAATGTGACCCAGCGACGGCCATTCCAGAAATCCTCGATGCAGTTCCTGTTCCGCCTGTTCGGCTGGTGGTGGAAATTCTTCTTAGGCTGGTGGTGGAGATGCTTCCTGGGCGCTGCCGGCGCTGCCTGCTGCGTTCTGGCCGGTGTGTGGGCCTTCTTCTTGTGTCCGGAATTTGCGATCCCGACCATCAGCCCGGTAAAGATCAGGAACTTGGCAAGATCCCGCGACGTGTCCCCGGCCAGGGCGGGGGCAGCGGGAATACCCCCGGCCGCAAGGGCCAGGGCGGTGATGATGGCAGTCAGCTGTCGTCTCATGGTGTGTATCTCCTCTTGGCCGGGCACCGGGACCGGATTCCGGCGGCTGATGACTTGAAGAACACCATCCTCCAGACAGGCAATAACAGGCAGATGTTATCCGATGACATCGGAATTCCGCATTGCCGTGAAGATGCGACGGCAGGCAGCCGGGATGAAGGCCGGCGATCGACCCGCGCCGACCGGCCATTGCTCCGGGCGGGGGGATCGATGGCGAAGACTCTGTCCGTTGTTCCGCCATTGTGCGCCATTGCTCCGGGCGGGGGGATCGGTGATATTGCATAACAATGCAATTCGGTGTGAATGGCGGTCATGTTCAGGATTCTGATCCCGGCAGCTGTGCTTGCCCTGGTCCTGCTTCAGGCAGGCCCGGCTTCGGCAGCATGCTATGCCGACTACAAGGCCAAGAAGGACGATCCGCTGCGCCTTCATTACGGCGTCATCCAGATTCCTGACGATCGGTGTTCTCATGCCGATGCCGAGGCCCATATCAGGCAGCGCATTCAGCAAGCGGGCTGGACGCTGCTGATCGTGAATTCGCTGTTCGGCCCCGAGGGTCTCGACGAGAGGAAACAGCATGCCGGACCGTTCTTCCTTCGCTTCTAGGTTGCGCATCCGCCCGGTTCATGGAACCGGATATGTGGTGATCGCCCTTGCACTCGTGGTCGGCATTCTCGGGCTGGCCGCCACCTTCCTGATCCGCAGCCTTCCCGATGCCAATGCCTTCAACGCCCGTGTCGAGCGCCTGTTCATCGAAAATGCCAACCTGACCTCGGAGGCCGAATTGCGGCTGCTCGAGGTGCTGGCGCAATCCGGTAATGCCTTTTCCGACGCGGTGTCATCCTACCGGATCATCGTCCTGGTGCTCCTGGTATTCGCCGCCGCCCTGCTGATTTCGGCCATCGTGTTCCTGGTCAACACCCTGGCGCTTGGCCGCCGCATGTCGGAAGTCGAACGGGCCGGTATGCACATCACCAGCCTCATCATCAGCCGGGATGAACAGGTCGCACATCTGAACAATTTGGAGATCACGCTGACGCCGGCAACCATGGAGACCCTGGCCTTGCTGTGCGAAGCGCGGCTTGACAACGAGATCCTGACCGGTGCCCAGCTGGAGTCGCTGATCACCGGCAAGGATGTTCTCGATTGCGACGAGGCGGCCGGCGCAACACGCATCAAGCGGTTGCGCGACGCATTGGGCAACCAGATCGTGTCGGAGCTCCTGGTCAAGAACATCACCCGCAGCGGCTACCTGCTGTCAATTGACAGGAATTCCATCAAGCTGCTTTGAGCCTGGCATCGGGCGCGGCCTGCCGGATGGCGGCCCCGACAGGATTCGAACCTGTGACCTACCGCTTAGGAGGCGGTCGCTCTATCCTGCTGAGCTACGGGGCCGCTACCGCACTATTCAGCGACAATCATTGCAAGACAAGGATAAATTGATGGAGCCGGGCAGCAACACATTGCAAGGTTTTTGCGGCCTGCCTGCCCATGCTGCCGGTCCGCCGCCAACCCCTGCCAGCCCGGCCTGCCACCATGTTTGAGCCCCGCACGCTTGCCGATTTCCAGACGGCGGAATTCGACGAGGTGATCGATGTCAGGTCTCCATCCGAATTCGCCGAGGATCACGTGATCGGCGCGGTCAACCTGCCGGTTCTCTCCGATGCACAGCGGTCACTGGTCGGCAGGATCTATACCGGCGAGAGCAGGTTTCGGGCCAAGCGGGTCGGTGCGGCGCTGGTTGCCAGGAACATTGCCGATCATCTCGACGGTCACCTTGCCGGGATGCCGGGCGATTACCGGCCTCTGGTCTATTGCTGGCGCGGCGGCGAGCGGTCCGGCGCCATGGCCGAGATCCTCGGCCGGGTCGGGTGGCGGGTGGAAGCCCTCGCAGGCGGATACCGGAGTTGGCGGCGCCTGGTGAGCAGGCTGCTCTATGACACCGGGTTTCCGGCCCGTGTCATACTCCTGGCCGGCAATACCGGCACCGCCAAGACTCCAATCCTGCGGCAACTGGCGGCATCGGGCGCGCAAATCATCGACCTCGAGGCGTTGGCCAGCCACCGGGGCTCCCTCTTCGGGGCCACCGGCAGCGGCCAACCCTCCCAGAAGCGATTCGAAAGCGCGCTGGCCGTCGGCATCGACCGGCTTGATCCGGACCTGCCGGTGGTGATCGAGGCCGAATCCAGCAGGATCGGCCAGTGCCAGATTCCCCCGTCACTGTGGCGCGCCATGCAGGCGGCGCCGCGAATCGAATTGCGGGCATCGGTGGAGATACGGGTGGCGAACATCATGGCCGAATTCTCCGATCTTGTCGACGATCCGGCCCGGCTGAAGGATACGATTCTCCTGCTTGCCCCCTTTCACTCACGGGATCGGATTGCCGCCTGGCTCGAGGCGGCATCGGAGAGGCGCTTCGAGACCCTGGTCGCCGAGCTGATCACGCATCATTACGACCCCCGTTATCACCGGCACCGGGAGCGAGGCCGGACGCACTGCCTGTTCCCGGTCGAACTGACCAGCGCCTTGCCGGATGACATTGCCATCACCGCCCGGCAGATTGTCTCGAAGGCCGGGCTGTGCCTGCCGGTCAGCCCACGGTAATCCACGGCCTGCCTGCCTCCAACTCGCCGAAGAGCGATGGCGTCTCGCCGGCATCCTCCAGCTCGTGCAACACGTCGCCGGCCATCGCCGCCGGCACCGCCGCCAACAGCCCGCATGCCGTCTGCGGGTCGAACAGCAGGTCGGTCGCCCCGCAGCACTTGATGGTCATGCTTGCCGACAGGGCGGAATTCGAAGTCCAGATCGATGAGCGAATGCCCTGGTCAGCCAGTTCGGCGGCGCCGTCAAGAAGCGGAATATCGGCCATGCTTATGCTGGCGGCCAGGCCCGAGGCCTCCAGGATTTCGAAGAGATGGCCAGCGAGGCCGAAACCGGTCACATCGGTCATCGCCGATGCCCAGCGGCCAAGGATGGCCGCCGCCTTGCCGGACGGTCTCGACATGGCCGCCCAGGAAGCTGCCACATCCCTGCCCATCGCCTTGCCTTCCATCTCGCCGGCAAGCATGATTCCGGTGCCGATCGGACGGGTCATGATCAACCGGTCGCCCGCCCTTGCTCCCGACTTGACCACCGGATTGCCGACCGGAATTCCGGTAACGGCAAAACCGATCATCATTTCGCTCCCCTGGCTGGTGTGGCCGCCGACGATTTCCGCCCCCTCGCCGGCAAACACGCCGCTGGCCGCATCCATGATCTCCCGCTGGGTTGCCGCCAGCATCCGCCCCGACATCCGCGGCAGGACGATCGACGCCAGCGCCGCCTGCGGCCGGGCGCCCATCGACCAGATGTCGCCCATTGCATGGATTGCGGCGATGCGGGCAAACAGCCAGGAATCCTCGACAAAGACCCGCAGGTGGTCGGTGGACATCACCTGCGACACGCCGCCCCAGCGGAGGATGGCAGCATCATCGCCGATACCGGCCGCCACATGGGCATGGGCGCCGCTGCGCAACCCGGCCAGCCCCTCCTGCAATGCCGGACGGGCGAGTTTCGAACCACAGCCGCCGCACAGCTTGCCCTGCTCGGCCAGCATCTCGCTCACCCCGGCCGCCAGCTGGTCCGGCAGCGGCGGTGGCGACATGTCCGGCAGCTGGCGGAACCTGTCCATGAAGGCCTGGTCGATCCTGTCCTTGACCTGCCAGACCCAACCCCCGCTCGCCGACAGGCCGAACCGCTCGCCAACCGCATGTTTGCCGCCGGTCGAGACCAGCTTCAGGAAACCGCGCTGCGGCGAGAATCGCTTCGGCATCGTCCCGGTCAGCGCCGCCCGCAAATTGTGATAAAGCACCGGCGCCGACCGGACGGCGTAGACGCCGGCCCGCCGGCGGGGCGAGCGGGACATGTGGGCACAGTCACCGGCGGCGAAGATTGCCGGCGTCGATGTCGAGCGCAGGAACTCGTCGACCCGAATGAATCCCTGTTCGAGATCAAGCCCGGCCCCGGCAAACCATTCCGGCGGTCGGGCGCCAGCTGCACCGACCACGAACCCCGCCTCGATGCGTCTGCCGTCGGCAAGTTCAAGCCAATCCCTGTCGATCCTTGCGACCCGGGTGCTGCAGTGAATGGTGATGCCGGCATGACCGGCGCGGCGGACCAGCATCCGCCGGGGGGCGGCAGCCAGCTCTCCCAGCGGGCGGTCCGACTGCTCGATGACCGTGATCTGCGCCGCCTGCACGGTCTCCGAGCGCATGCGATGGGCAAATGCCAATGCCAGTTCGACCCCTCCGACCCCGCCGCCGATCACCGCGACGCAGGGTCGGCGCTCGCCGCGGCCGATTTCGGCCAGGAACCGTTCCCAGCGATCGGCAAGCGTCCCGAGCGGCTTGGCCGGAACTGCCCAGCGGGCAAATCCGGGGATGTGCGGGCAGTCAGTGGAAATTCCGACATTGATCGAGAGCGTGTCGAATGACAGCGGCGCCTGCCGATCGAGCACCACCAGCTTCCGGTCGAGGTCGATGCCGGTCGCCGAGGCCAGGGTCAGCCTCGCCCCGGCACGCCGGCACAGGCGGACCAGGTCGATGTCCAGATCATCCCGCGAGTAATGGCCGGCAATGAAGCCTGGCAGCATCCCGGTATAGGGGGCGGTCGGCTCCGGGTTGATCAAGGTGACCCGTGCGCCGGCCAGGGGAGTCATCGCCCAACTCCTCAGGACCAGCGCATGCGCATGCCCCCCGCCCAACAGCACCAGGTCACGCGTCAGTGGCAGAAGATCTCTCACCTGGCAGGGCCTCTCGAAGTGGCGGGTGGCAGATCCTCACATACCAGCACCCCGGTGAAAATCCGAACAGCCAAATCCGGGGAAGCGGGGGAGCCGGTCCGGGAGGGTTGCATCCAGGCACCGCCCAAGCGGTGAGAACGGGCTTGCAGGACCGACATTCGAAGCGGCCCTGGCCAATGCGGCGGTGGCAACGTCCATGCGGTGAGGGCAGTTCACAACCGGCTTGTCCCGACGGAGCCGCATGGCTAATGGAGACCGTGTTGTTTCTTGAGGGGGTGACATGCAGGCTGGTGACGCGGAGATCATGGCCATCAAGGCCATTGGCTGGATGGCCGAAAACCAGCCGGCGCTTGACAGGTTTCTTGCCGAGACCGGCGAAGATGGCGGGAGCATCGGCGAGCGGCTGCCGGACCCGGAATTCCTGGCGGCGATCATCGACCACCTCCTGTCATCGGATGAGTCGGTGCGCGAGTTCTGCGCGGCGCACCAGATCCCCCCCGAAGCGCCGATGCGGGCAAGGACGCTGCTGCCAGGCGGCGATGCCCCGAACTGGACCTGATCGATGCGGGGGAGGATCCGGGGGCTCGTATTCGACAAGGACGGCACGCTGTTCGACTTTCAGCGATCCTGGTCGTCCTGGATGCGGCTCGTGCTGACGAGGCTGGCGGCGGGCGACCGGGAGATGGCGGCGAGGGCCGGCACCGCCCTCGGTTTTGACTTGGCGAAGGGCGAGTTCCGTCCCGGCGGCTCCTTTGTTGCCGGCACTCCGGAATCGACCCTGGACATCCTGCGCCTGTCATTTCCGAAGCTGGGGTTGGCGGACATCCTCGGGGTACTGCAATCGGCGACCGATGAAACCCCGCAGGTGGAGGCGGTGCCGCTCAAACCGCTGATTGGCGGGTTGGCGGCCGAGTATACGCTTGGCCTGGCCACCAATGATCACCTGTCGACCGCCAGGCAACACGTCGCCGGTGCCGGCATTGTCGAACACTTCACATTCCTGGCCGGGTCCGACAGCGGTTTCCTTGCCAAGCCGGAGCCGGACATGCTGCTGGCCTTTTGCGACTGCACCGGGATCGCCCCGGAGCAGTCTGTCATGATCGGCGACAGCCCGGAGGATTTGAAAGCCGGGCGGGCGGCGGGGATGATCACGGTTGGCGTCCTGACCGGCACTGCATCGCGCCAGGCCCTGGCCCCGCTTGCCGACACCGTCCTGGAAGACGTTGGCGCCCTTCCCGGCTGGTTGCAGGACGCCCGGCGGTCCGCCGCCAGCTGACCCGGCCAATCCGGGACTTGCCTTCGGGCCGGACAATTCGAACTTGTAAATCCCGACCACTCACCGCAAACATTGGCCCGGCGGCCAGATCCGGCCGCATTGCCGGTCTCGAAACCGTTGCGAATGCAGGTGCAGCATGTCCAGACGAGCCAGTCGGAGGAGCGGGGGCCACCGGGCAAATCTGGAGCGCAGTTCACGCACTGCCATCAACCAGATGGATTGGCGCATACCGGTCAACACCGACAGGCCGACCGAACCCCTTGACGAGGAGGGAATCGAGGCCATCCATGACGGCGCCATGCGGGTGCTGGAAGAGATCGGCATCGAGTTCCTGAACGCCGAATCGACCGCCATTCTCGAAGAGGCGGGTTGCACCGTCGATGGCACCAATGTCCGCATGGGGCGTGACTTCGTCATGGAAATGATCGAACTCGCCCCCGAAACGTTCACCATCACGCCCCGCAACACCGACCGGCGGGTCACGATCGGCGGCAAGCACATCGTGTTCGGCAATGTCTCCTCGCCACCGAACAGCTATGATCTGGACAATGGCAAGCAGGTCGGCACCCGCCGCAGTTTCCAGGATTTGCTCAAGCTGACCCAGTATTTCAACTGCATTCACCTGGCATGCGGCTACCCGGTGGAGCCGGTGGATCTGCATCCGTCGATTCGCCATCTCGACTGCCTCTTCGACAAGCTGACCCTCACCGACAAACCGGTGCATGCCTATTCCCTGGGCAAGGAGCGGATCGAGGATGTCATGGAAATGGTTCGCATTGCCGGCGGGCTGACCGATGATGAATTCGAGCAGGCACCGAGAGTCTTCACCAACATCAACTCCACCTCGCCCCTCAAGCACGATTTGCCGATGCTCGACGGGGCCATGCGCATGGCCCGCCGTGGCCAGGCGGTATTCATCTCGCCCTTCACCCTGGCCGGGGCCATGGCGCCGGTGACAATGGCGGGGGCCGTCACGCAGTCAATCGCCGAGGGGCTGGCAGCCATCGCCCTGATGCAGGTGATCCGGCCCGGAACGCCTTGCGTGTTCGGAACCTTCACCTCGAATGTCGACATGCGCTCCGGTGCCCCGGCCTTCGGCACCCCGGAATACATGCGAGCCACCCAGATGACCGGCCAGATGTGCCGGTTCTACCGGCTTCCCCTGCGTGCCTCCAACGCCTGTGCCGCCAATGTGCCCGACGGGCAGTCGGTCTGGGAAAGCAGCAACTCGCTGTGGTCGGCGGTGCAATCCGGTGTCAACGTGGTCTACCACGCCGCCGGATGGTTGGAGGGCGGCCTCATCGCCTGCCCGGAAAAATTCGTCATGGATTGCGAAATCCTGCAGCAGATCCAGCGATATTTCGAGGCGGCCCTTGTCGCGACCGCCGAGGAGGACATTGCCATCGACGCCATACGCGAGGTTGGATGCAACGGGCATTTCTTCGGCGCCTCGCACACGCAGGAGCGGTATTCCACCGCCTTCTACGAACCCTTCATGAGCGACTGGCGCAATTTCGAGGCCTGGGAAGCCGAGGGCGGGGTCTGGACCGCCCAGCGAGCCAACAGCCTCTACAAGGCGATCCTGGCCGATTACGAACCGCCGCCGCTTGATGCGGCGATCCGGCAGGAACTCGAGGAATTCGTCGACCGGCGCAAGCGCGAAGGCGGTGCGCCAACCGATTTCTGACCGGCGGACGAACCCTGTCAGCCGCGCCTCCTGTTGGCCGGCTCGATTCCGCCCGAGACCCTGTCAGCCACGCAGTCGGCCACCGGTTGCCTCGGCGACCCTGGCGGTGATGTCGGAACAGATCTCGTCCAGCTCCGCCTCGCGAAGGGTCGCCTTCACCGGCTGGATCCGCACCCCGACTGCCAGCGACTTGCTGCCGGCGCCGAACTGTCTCTCGGCATCCTTCCCCGCATATTCGTCGAAGATTTCGACCGATTCGATGATCTTGCGAAACCTGGACCGGTAGACAGCCCTCACCAAATCGGCCGCCATCACTTCCTCGCCAACCACGAACGCAAAATCCCGCTCGACCGCCTGCAGGTCACTGACCAGCAGCGCCGGCCTCGTGCGGCCCCGCGACCTCGGCATCGGCACCTCGTCCAGGAATACCGTGAACGCCACCGCCCTGCCCCGGACTCCCGCCGCCTCGAGAATGCGCGGATGCAACTCCCCGAATGTCGCCAGCGTCATTCCGGGCCTGACGAAGGCAGATCCCGACCGTCCCGGATGCCACCAACCCGGTACATCGGTGGAAAACTTGAGATTGCCGGGACCACGGATTGCCGCCATCACCGATTGGCAGTCGGCCTTTGCATCATAGAGGTCCGACCCCCTTGCCGGCCCATGCGGATTGCGGCCGGTTACCACGCCGGCAATCACCCCGGCCGCCTGCATCGATTGCTGTCCCGGCTCGCCGCCGAAGAATACCGGGCCAACCTCGAAGAGCGACAGCCCGCCTGCGCCCCGTGACTGGTTGCGGGCGACGGCACGCAGCAATCCCGGCAGCAAATCCGGGCGCATGACGTCCAGCTCCGACGATATCGGGTTCTCCAGCTCGACCAGTTTCTGGTCGCCAGCACACATTGCGGCAAGCTCGCGGTCGGCGAAGGAATAGGTCACGCATTCATGGTATCCGAGTGCGGCAATGGTCCTGCGGGCCATGCGTTCCCGTTTCTGCACCGGGGTCAGGATCGGGTCGCTGACCTGCTGCCCAATTCTTGGCAGCGGCTTGCCCTCAAGCCTGGCAAGCGATGCAATCCTGGCGATCTCCTCGACAAGATCGGCCTCGCCGCCGATGTCCGGCCGCCATGAGGGCACCACCGTCTCGATGATTTCGCCATTCAGGGTCGGCGAAAAACCCAGTGCCGAGAGTATTCGCAGCTGCTCACCGGTCTCCACCGCCATGCCCACCAACGCCGCGGTCCGGCCAACCCGGAGATCGTAGCGGCGAGGCGACAGCGAAGCCGAACCATCATGACCGATATCCGACGCCTCGCCGCCGCAAATGTCGAGGATCATCCGGGTTGCCAGTTCCAGCCCCTCCTCGGCAAATTGCGGATCGACGCCGCGCTCGAACCGGTATCGGGCATCGGAGTTGATCTTGAGTTTCCTGCCGGTCGTGGCGGTCAGCACCGGGTCCCAGAGGGCACTCTCCAGGAACACATTCACTGTCTCCCCGGTGCAACCCGTGCCGAGTCCGCCCATGATCCCGGCAATGCTCTCCGGACCGTTGTCGTCGGAAATCAGCATCATGCCGGACTCCATCCGGTACTCGGTCCCATCCAGGGCCAGGATGGTCTCGCCACCGCTGGCCGGATGAATGCGCAGCCCCCCGCACAGCTTGTCGACATCGAATGCATGGAGCGGCCGGTTGCGGTCGAAGGTCACGTAGTTGGTGATGTCGACCACGGCCGAAATCGGCCGCAGCCCGATTGCACGCAACCGCCCCTGCAGCCAGTCGGGCGATTGGCAATTGTCGGCGCCGCGGATGACCCGGCCGAAAAACGCCGGGCACCCTTCTCCCGCCGCCGAAGGATCAATGGTGATCGATACCGGGCAGGGAAACTGCCCCTCAACCGGCGCTGCCACGGACGGCACCATCGTCCCGAGGCCGCGCGCCGCCAGGTCGCGGGCAATTCCCCGGACCCCAAGGCCATCCGGTCGATTTGGCGTCACCGCGATCTCGACCGCCGGATCGTCCATCCCCCGGTAATCGATGAACCGCTCGCCGAGCGGCGCATCCGCCGGCAGGTCGATGATGCCGTCATGTTCATCGGAAATCTTCAACTCCCGCTCCGAACATAGCATGCCATTGCTCTCGACGCCGCGGATACTGCTCTTGCCGAGCAGGAGCCCGGTTCCGGGAATCCGCACCCCGACCGGCGCAAACACCCCGATCATGCCGGCACGGGCATTCGGTGCGCCGCACACGACGCTGACCTTGCTGCTGTCACCCCCCGGCCCGTCCGGCCACACCTCGACCAGGCAGACCCGGAGCCTGTCGGCATCCGGATGCGGCTCCGCCGCCAGGACGCGGCAGACCCTGAACGCGCCCATCTCCGATGCGGGATCGTCGATTCCCTCGACCTCGAAGCCGATATCGGTCAGCGCCTCGCAAATCGCATCGAGACCGGCATCTGTCTGCAGGTGGTCCTTGAGCCATGACAGGGTGAATTTCATCTCGGTCGATCATCCATGGTCAATTGCGGGTGCCTCTTTACTCGGGAATCACAAACCTGACTACCCATATCAGGCAGCCCAACATCGATTGCACAGCGCATCGAGGCTGCCGGTGCCCAATCTCGCCCGGTGCAGGTGTCCGCTCCCGAAAACCATGGTATTGCGGGCCAAATCCAACTCCCGCATGACCCGTCCCTGCCGGCAGACCCGTCGAATTTCCCCGGCCTTTGCAGGTCCGCCAGAACGTGAATGAATTCTGGTTTGCCGCCCGGTGCCAATCCAACCCCGGCGACAAATCCGCTTTCCATCAACAGAATACCCGAAGGAATGGACGGTCTACCCTGTCCTGCCCAGCCAGCCGCCGGCACGCCAATCCGGCATCTCCCCGGCCCCGCCGGATCACGACACCCCCCTCACCACCGAAAGGTCATGCCCAGACCGACACCGTGCACCGGGCGTGCCGCTGCGCTCTCACGTCGCGTCGCAACAAAGCCAATGGACAAATCCGGTGCAGCTGTCGCCTCGGGGGTCAACCGCCAGCCGAACCTGAAGTCGCGCGACTCTTCGGCCAGGCTCAGCCCGACATGCGGGGTGAAGGTGAAGCGGCCGGAAAGGGCCGGCAACCCGTAGGCGGCCTCGGCGCTGTGGCTGGAGCCGGAGGCGCCGCTGCGCGCGGAGAGCGGCTCGGGCGTGAATAGTGCGTTGAGACCGCCTTCAGGCTGGCCGCCAGCATCCTGGCGCAGCGAGAGCGAGAGACCGCGCGCCGAGTCCGGCCGCGGATCAAAGCTGAAGGCGGCAGCAAAACCCTGGTCCTTGATGTCATCGTCGTCATGGACGATCAGTGTACGTGCCGACAGGTCGAGCGAAAGGCCACGCCCCGGATCTGTCCAGGCCAGTCCGCCGCCGAGTTCAACCCCGAGGCCGGTCTCGGCATCGCCGCCATCATGTCGGGCACCGATCTCCAGCCGTGGCGTCAGCCAGCTGCCGTGCTCGAGAGGCATCTGCCAGCCGGCCTCCAGGCCGGCCCGCAGCCGCGTCACCGTGGCGCTTGATGCTGCAAGCTCGTGCGTCTTCTCCGAGCGTGTGCGGGACCAGAGCATGTCCGAGGTGAACGCCAGCGAGAAGTTCGAGCCCTGCCCGGCCGTGATTACGTCGCCCCGTAGGCCGGTTGCCGCCATCGACCAGGAGATGTCGGCAGAAAGCGTGCCGCCGGGCTCGGGCATCAGCGTCACCTCGCCGCTGCCATGGCCGAGCGCGCCCCAGAGCCGCAATCGCTCCGAGACCTGCAACGATGCATAAGGCAGCACCGCCGTCATTGTCGCCTTCACCGTACTACCGCCTGTGCGGACGGCCTCGCTGCAGGGGGACTGCCCCACGGTGCCGGCCGGGCAGGGTCTGGCCTGCGTATCGGAATAGCCGCCGTTGCCGCTGCTGTGCATGAGCGCCAGCCCCAAGAGCCAGCCATCGCGGGCATAGTCGGCGCCGAGCATGGCGGAGGTGGTCTCGCCGTCGAGCGAGAAGGCGCCGTCCTGCCCGTCGAAGCTCGACTGTGCCGTTCGTCCCCAGAGGGCAAGACTGCCGCCGGTAGCGGTCTCGCCGGTAGCGGTGAAGCTGCTGCCAAGGAGCACCTCCCTGGCGGTCATGGCAACGGGATTCGAGGGGTTGCTGCTGGAATCGGCATCGAAGGCAATGGTGGTGTCGGACCGGGCCGCATAACCGAACGATCGGCCCGCTCCCAAATTCCCGGGGATCGGTCCGGGATTATCGAGGGCAAGCGCCTTTCCGGCGACCGTGCCCTGCATGCCGGCGCTCCGCGAGGCGGCGATGCGCCCGGCGATACCGTCGAGGGCTTGCTCGGCCACGCCGCGGCCGAACCGGCCCAACCAGGCCGCCAGAATCGGGTCCGACCTGTCGTCATTGTCGGCAATTGTGATCAAGGCCTTGGTAATGTCCAGCACGCCGGAGCTACCCGTGACATCGATCGTCTCATTCTCCTCGTGCAAGGCATCGTCGGTGGGCTCAAGATCGAAGGTCCCGGCCTTGCTTGCATCCCCCGCAGCGATGGTGATGTCGAAACTCGGCACCGCCGCGTAATCGGTGCCCGAGATGGCCGTGCCGCCGCCGACGCTCACCGTCACCGTCTTCGCATCCACGTAGCGGGTGCTGCCGTTCACCATGGCCGTCACGGTGATCTCGGTCTTGCCATCCCCCTCGCCGACCGTGGCCGGCGATACCGAAAGCGTAATGCCGGTGGGCGCTGCATCGTCGTCGGTAATGACAAGGGTTTGGTCTGCCGGGCTCGTCACCCCGCCGCCGCTGGCGGTGGCCGAGACCGTCACCGACTTGTTCGGCGCGTCCACGTTGTTGTCCACCGCGGTGATCGTCACCGCGCCGGTGCTGGTCGTCGCACCGGCAGCGATGGTCAGGGTCTTGTTGGTGCTCACCGTGAAATCGCCGGCAGCGGTGCCTGCCCCCGCCGCCGCGGCCACAGTCACCGTCACCGCCGAACTCGACTCGCCCGAGAGTGTCGCCGTCACCGTGCTCGTGTTCGTGGAGCCACTCTCGCTGATGGTGGTGGGTGCCAACATCAGGGTGACCGTGGGCGTGTCCTCCTCATCCGTGATGGTGAGGGAGGTTCCGGTCACCGCCACGTCGGTGAGTGTCCCTTCCAGGCTGATGGTCTCGCTGCCCTCGTGCCGGGTGTCATCGGTCGGCGTCAGCGTGAACTCCTCATAGCCGCTCGCGGCCCCGGCATTGATGGTGACGCTCCTGCGCATGACCTCCGCGTAGTCGGTGCCCTCGGTGGCGCTGTCGGCGTCCGCACCCACCTCCAGCGTCACCGTCTTGGTCTCGACAAACCGCGTCTCGCCGGTGATGGTTGCCGTCACCCTGACGGTCTTGGCGCCGCCATCCTCGGCGATGGTGGTTTGTGTGCCGTCCGTGCCCGTGTCCGCATCCACCGACAGCGTCAGTGCCGTCGGTGCCCCGTCATCATCGTTCAGCATGATCTTGGAGTCGGTCACCGTCACGCCGGTCAGCGTTCCGTCCAGGCTGATGGCCTCGCTGCCCTCATGCAGCACATCCTGCGTCGGCGTCAGCGTGAACTCCACATAGCCGCTCTCGGCGCCGGCATTGATGTTAATGCTCTGGCGCTCCACATCCGCGTAGTCGGTGCCCTCGGTGGCGCTGTCGGCGTCCGCACCCACCTCCAGCGTCACCGTCTTGGCCTCGGTGAAGGTGGAGCTACCGCCAAGCATCGCCGTCACCCGCACCTTCTTGGCACCGCCATCCTCGGCCAGGGAGGTCTGGATTCCCGGCGTCCCCATATCCGCGTCCACCGACAACGTCATCGCCATCGGCGCGGTATCGTCGTCGGTCAGGGTGATCGAGGCCTTGGTAATGGTCAAACTGCCGGACGCGCCGGTGACGTCAATCATCTCGGTGCCTTCGTGCACGACATCGTCGGTGGGCGTCAGGTCGAAAGTCCCGGCCTTGCTCGCCTCGCCGGCGGCGATGATGATGTCGAAACTCGGCACCGCCATGTAGTCTGTGCCCGAGATCGCGTCACCGCCGCCGACGCTCACCGTCACCGTCTTGGCATCCACGTAGCGCGTGGTGCCGTTCACGGTGGCGGTCACGGTGATCTCGGTCTCGTCATCCCCCTCGCCGACCGTGGCCGGCGATACCGAGAGCGTGATGCCGGTGGGCATCGCATCATCGTCGGTGATGGTCAGGGTCTGGTCGGTCGGGTTGGCAACCCCGCCGCCGCTGGCGGTGGCCGAGACCGTCACGCTCTTGTTCGGCGCATCCACGTCATTGTCCACCGCGGTGATCGTCACCGTGCCGGTGCTGGTGGTCGCACCGGCGGCGATGGTCAGGGTGGTGCCGCTCAGGGTGAAATCGCCGGCGACCGTGTGGGCGCCCGCCGCTGCCGCCACCGTCAGAGTCACCGCCGCACTCGACTTGCCCGTGAGGGTCGCCGTCACCGTGCTGGCATTGCCATTCCCGCTCTCGTTGATGGTGGTGGGTGCCAACATCAGGGTGACCGTGGGCGCTACATCGTCGTCGTCGGTGATGGTCAGGATCTGGCTGTCCGGTTTGGCGACGCCGCTGACGCCGCCGATGGCGCTGGCGGTGGCCGAGACCGTCACGCTCTTGTTCGGCGCATCCACGTCATTGTCCACCGCGGTGATCGTCACCGTACCGGTGCTGGTCGTCGCACCCGCAGCAATCATCAAGGTCTTGTTGGCGCTCAGGGTGAAATCGCCGGCGACCGTGTGGGCGCCCGCCGCTGCCGCCACCGTCAGAGTCACCGCCGCACTCGACTTGCCCGTGAGGGTCGCCGTCACCGTGCTGGCATTGCCATTCCCGCTCTCGTTGATGGTACCTGGCGTCAATACCAGGGTGACCGTCGGCGTAACCTCGTCATCGGTGATGGTGCCGGTGGCCTCGGCAGTGGTAATCGTGCCGCCAATAGCATCGGTCAGCTCCACCAGGAAGGTCTCGTCGCCCTCGTGCAGATCGTCCTCGGTGGTGGCGACCGTGAAGGTCTGGCTGCTCACGCCCTTGGCGAAGGTCAGCGTCCGCGCCGTGGTCACCGGCGTGTAGTCGGTGGCCGAGGCGGCGCCTGGCCCGGTGGCCGGTTTGGTGTTCCACTTCACCGACACCGCGTTGTCCATGGCGCCGGAGCGGGTCACGGTGAAGATGATGGCGTCGCCTTCCGACGCGCTGGCATCGGCCACCGCGAATGAGGGCTCGGCATCATCGTCGGTGATGGTGATCGAGGCCTTGGTGATGGTCAGGCTGCCGGACGCGCCGGTGACATCGATCGTCTCATCCTCCTCGTGCAGGACATCGTCGGTGGGCGTCAGATCGAAGGTCCCGGTCTTGCTGGCAGCGCCGGCGGCGATGATGATGTCGAAACTCGGCACCGCGTCGTAATCGGTGCCCGATATCGCGGTGCCGCCGCCGACGCTCACCGTAACCGTCTTCGCATCCTCGTAGCGCGTGCTGCCGTTCACGGTGGCGGTCACCGTGATCTCGGTCTCGCCAGCCCCCTCGCCGACCGTGACTGGCAATACCGTGAGCGTGATGCCGGTGGGCATCGCATCATCGTCGGTGATGGTCAGGGTCTGGTCGGTCGGGTTGGCAACCCCGCCGCCGCTGGCGGTGGCCGAGACCGTCACGCTCTTGTTCGGCGCGTCCACGTCATTATCCACCGCAGTGATGGTGACCGTGCCGGTGCTGGTGGTCGCACCGGCGGCGATGGTCAGGGTGGTGCCGCTCAGGGTGAAATCGCCGGACGCGGTGTCGGCGCCGGCGGCTGCTGCCACCGTCAGGGTCACCGCCTCGTTCGACTTGCCCGACAGCATCGCCGTCACCGCGCTGGCGTTGTCATCCCCGCTCTCGTCGATGTCGGTGGGCGTCAATACCAGGCTGGCCGTCGGGACGCCTTCATCGTCGGTGATGGTCAGGGTCTGGTCGGTCGGGTTGGCAACCCCGCCGCCGCTGGCGGTGGCCGAGACCGTCACGCTCTTGTTCGGCGCGTCCACGTCATTATCCACCGCAGTGATGGTGACCGTGCCGGTGCTGGTGGTCGCACCGGCGGCGATGGTCAGGGTGGTGCCGCTCAGGGTGAAATCGCCGGACGCGGTGTCGGCGCCGGCGGCTGCTGCCACCGTCAGGGTCACCGCCTCGTTCGACTTGCCCGACAGCATCGCCGTCACCGCGCTGGCGTTGTCATCCCCGCTCTCGTCGATGTCGGTGGGCGTCAATACCAGGCTGGCCGTCGGGACGCCTTCATCGTCGGTGATGGTCAGGGTCTGGTCGGTCGGGTTGGCAACCCCGCCGCCGCTGGCGGTGGCCGAGACCGTCACGCTCTTGTTCGGCGCGTCCACGTCATTATCCACCGCAGTGATGGTGACCGTGCCGGTGCTGGTGGTCGCACCGGCGGCGATGGTCAGGGTGGTGCCGCTCAGGGTGAAATCGCCGGACGCGGTGTCGGCGCCGGCGGCTGCTGCCACCGTCAGGGTCACCGCCTCGTTCGACTTGCCCGACAGCATCGCCGTCACCGCGCTGGCGTTGTCATCCCCGCTCTCGTCGATGTCGGTGGGCGTCAATACCAGGCTGGCCGTCGGGACGCCTTCATCGTCGGTGATGGTCAGGGTCTGGTCGGTCGGGTTGGCAACCCCGCCGCCGCTGGCGGTGGCCGAGACCGTCACGCTCTTGTTCGGCGCGTCCACGTCATTATCCACCGCAGTGATGGTGACCGTGCCGGTGCTGGTGGTCGCACCGGCGGCGATGGTCAGGGTGGTGCCGCTCAGGGTGAAATCGCCGGACGCGGTGTCGGCGCCGGCGGCTGCTGCCACCGTCAGGGTCACCGCCTCGTTCGACTTGCCCGACAGCATCGCCGTCACCGCGCTGGCGTTGTCATCCCCGCTCTCGTCGATGTCGGTGGGCGTCAATACCAGGCTGGCCGTCGGGACGCCTTCATCGTCGGTGATGGTCAGGGTCTGGTCGGTCGGGTTGGCAACCCCGCCGCCGCTGGCGGTGGCCGAGACCGTCACGCTCTTGTTCGGCGCGTCCACGTCATTATCCACCGCAGTGATGGTGACCGTGCCGGTGCTGGTGGTCGCACCGGCGGCGATGGTCAGGGTGGTGCCGCTCAGGGTGAAATCGCCGGACGCGGTGTCGGCGCCGGCGGCTGCTGCCACCGTCAGGGTCACCGCCTCGTTCGACTTGCCCGACAGCATCGCCGTCACCGCGCTGGCGTTGTCATCCCCGCTCTCGTCGATGTCGGTGGGCGTCAATACCAGGCTGGCCGTCGGGACGCCTTCATCGTCGGTGATGGTCAGGGTCTGGTCGGTCGGGTTGGCAACCCCGCCGCCGCTGGCGGTGGCCGAGACCGTCACGCTCTTGTTCGGCGCGTCCACGTCATTATCCACCGCAGTGATGGTGACCGTGCCGGTGCTGGTGGTCGCACCGGCGGCGATGGTCAGGGTGGTGCCGCTCAGGGTGAAATCGCCGGACGCGGTGTCGGCGCCGGCGGCTGCTGCCACCGTCAGGGTCACCGCCTCGTTCGACTTGCCCGACAGCATCGCCGTCACCGCGCTGGCGTTGTCATCCCCGCTCTCGTCGATGTCGGTGGGCGTCAATACCAGGCTGGCCGTCGGGACGCCTTCATCGTCGGTGATGGTCAGGGTCTGGTCGGTCGGGTTGGCAACCCCGCCGCCGCTGGCGGTGGCCGAGACCGTCACGCTCTTGTTCGGCGCGTCCACGTCATTATCCACCGCAGTGATGGTGACCGTGCCGGTGCTGGTGGTCGCACCGGCGGCGATGGTCAGGGTGGTGCCGCTCAGGGTGAAATCGCCGGACGCGGTGTCGGCGCCGGCGGCTGCTGCCACCGTCAGGGTCACCGCCTCGTTCGACTTGCCCGACAGCATCGCCGTCACCGCGCTGGCGTTGTCATCCCCGCTCTCGTCGATGTCGGTGGGCGTCAATACCAGGCTGGCCGTCGGGACGCCTTCATCGTCGGTGATGGTCAGGGTCTGGTCGGTCGGGTTGGCAACCCCGCCGCCGCTGGCGGTGGCCGAGACCGTCACGCTCTTGTTCGGCGCGTCCACGTCATTATCCACCGCAGTGATGGTGACCGTGCCGGTGCTGGTGGTCGCACCGGCGGCGATGGTCAGGGTGGTGCCGCTCAGGGTGAAATCGCCGGACGCGGTGTCGGCGCCGGCGGCTGCTGCCACCGTCAGGGTCACCGCCTCGTTCGACTTGCCCGACAGCATCGCCGTCACCGCGCTGGCGTTGTCATCCCCGCTCTCGTCGATGTCGGTGGGCGTCAATACCAGGCTGGCCGTCGGCGTGACCTCGTCATCGGTGATGGTGAGCATGGCGTCCGTCACCGTCACGCCGGCGAGCGTGCCGTCCAGGCTGATTTTCTCATTGGGCTCATCTATATCGTCGTTGTCGGGGGTGAGCGTGAACTCCACATAGCCGCTCTCGGCGCCGGCATTGATGGTGATGCTCTGGAGCGCCACCTCCGCGTAGTCGGTGCCCTCGATGGCGTCGTCGGCGTCCGCACCCACCTCGACCGTCACCGTCTTGGCCTCGACAAACCGCGTCGCGTCGGTGATGGTTGCCGTCACCCTGACGGTCTTGGCTCCGCCGCCTTCGGCTATGTTTGTCTGCGCGCCGACGGCGCCGGTATCGGCATCCACCGAAATCGTGATTGCATTCGGCGCCGCGTCATCATCGGTGATGGTGACCGTGGCCGGGGTGATGGTCAGGCTGCCGGACGTGCCGGTGACGTCGATGGTCTCATTTGCCTCGTCGAGGACGTCGTTGGTGGGCTCAAGATCGAAGGTTCTGGACTTGCTTGCTTCCCCCGCGGCGATGGTAATGTCGAAATTCGACACCGCCGTGTAATCGGTGCCCGAATTCGCGGTGCCGCCGCCGATGCTCACCGTCACCGTCTTCGCATCCACGTAGCGCGTGCTTCCGTTCACGGTGGCGGTCACGGTGATCTTGGTCTCGCCGTCTTCCTCGCCGACCGTGGCCGGCGAGACCGAGAGCGTGATGCCGGTGGGGGCGGCGTCATCGTCGGTGAGCGTGAGCGAAGTGTCCGTCACCGCCACGCCGGTCAGCGTGCCATCGAGGCTGATGGTCTCGCTGCCCTCGTACAGGTCGTCATCCGTGGGCGTCAGCGTGAATTCGTCGGTAACGCTGGCAACGCCGGCGCCGATGGTGATGGTCCGGTCAGCGACGGCGGTGTAGTCGGTGCCTTCCACGGCGCTGTCATCGTCGTCGCCGACGGCGACGGTGAGGTCGGCGGCGGCTTCGAGGCGGGTGGTGCCGTCGAGGGTGGCGGTGACGGTGACGGTCTTCGCCCCGCCATCCTCGGCCAGGGAGGTCTGGACGTTGTCGGTGTCCTTGTCGGCATCGACGGTGAGGGTGATGGCCGGTGCGGCATCCTCGCTGGTCAGCGTGATGCTGGCGCCGGTAACGGTGACGCTGGCGAGGGTGGCGTCGAAGGAGATGGTCTCGCTGCCTTCATGGAAGGCATCGTCGGTGGGGGTGAGGGTGAAGGTGTGCTCCACCTCCTGCTCGCTGGCGGTGATGGTGAGGGTGACGTCGGCGACATCCGCGTAGTCGGTGCCCTCGGTGGCGCTGTCATCATCGTCGTCGCCGACGATCAGCGTGAGGGTCTTGTCTTCGTCGAACTGGGTCGCACCGCCGAGGGTGGCGGTGACCTTGACCGTCTTGGCGCCGCCATTCTCGGCCAAAGAGGTCTGCACGTTCTGGGTGTCGTTGTCGGCATCGACGGCGAGGGTGAGGGTGGTCGGTGCCGCATCATCGTCGGTGATGGTGCCGGTGGCCTCGGCGGTGGATATCGTGCCGCCAACCGGCTCGGTCAGCTCGACCAGGAAGGTCTCGTTGGCCTCGTTCAGCGTGTCCTCGGTGGTGGCGACGGTGAAGGTCCGGGTGCCCACGCCCTTGGCGAAGTCCAGTTTCGTCGCCGTGGTCATCTCCGTGTAGTCGCTGGCCGATGCGGCGCTTGCGCCGGTGGCCGGTTTGGTGTTCCACTTCACCGACACCGCGTTGTCCATGGCGCCGGAGCGGGTCACGGTAAAGGTGATGGCGTCGCCTTCGGCGGCGCTGGCATCGGCCACCGCGAATGAGGGCTGGCCATCGTCGTCGTTGATGGTGAGCGTGGCCTTGATGATGGTAAGACTGCCGGACCTGCCGGTGACGTCAATATCCTCGGCGCCCTCATGCAGATCGTCATCCACCGGTGTCACGGTGAAGCTGCCGTCCTGGCTGGCGGCGCCGGCGGCAATCGTGATGTCGAAGTTGGTCACCGCCGCGTAGTCGGTGGCGGAAGTGGCGGTGCCGCCGCCGACGCTCACCGTCACCGTTTTGGCGTCCACGTAGCGGGTGCTGCCATTGACGGTGGCGGTCACGGTGACCACCGTGGCCCCGGCATCCTCGGCCACCGTGCTCGGCGTGCCGGCGGTGGCGCCGTTGGTGTCCACCGAGAGCGTGATGCCGGAGGGGGCGGCGTCGTCATCGGTGATGGTGCCGGTGGCCCGGGCAGTGGATATCGTGCCGCCCTCCGCTCCGGTCAACTCCACCAGGAAGGTCTCATTCTCCTCGTCCAGCACGTCCTCGGTGGTGGCGACGGTGAAGGTCCGGGTGCCCACGCCCTTGGCGAAGTCCAGTTTCGTCGCCGTGGTCATCTCCGTGTAGTCGGTGGCCGCGGCGGCATTCGCCCCGGTGTCTGCCTTGGTGTTCCACTTCACCGACACCGCGTTGTCCATGGCGCCGGAGCGGGTCACGGTGAAGGTGATGGCGTCGCCTTCGGCGGCGCTGGCATCGGCCACCGCGAATGAGGGTTCGGTATCTTCGTTCCTGATTGTCCCGGTGGCCGTGCCCTTGCCCGACTCGATGCTCACCCCGGTGCCGGGGTCTCCGCCGGCCAGTGCCGGGTCGCTCAGCACCGCCTTGAAGGTCTCGTCCTGCTCGAACAAATCATCCTGCGTGGTCTGCACCTCCACCGTCTGGCTGGTGACGCCGGCGGCAAAGTTCAGTGTCTGCGCGGTGGCAATGGCGGTGTAGTCATCCGCATCGGCGGCATTGACGCCGTCGCCGCTATCGGCGCCGGTGGCCACCTTCACCGAGGCCACGTTGTCTTCGGCGCCTTCGCGGCTCACCGTGAAGGTGACCTTGCCACCCTCGGTGGCCTCGGCATCGGCAATCGAGAAGCTCACCGGGTCGTCATCGTCGGTGAGGGTGACCGTGGCCGGGGTGATGGTGATGTCGGTGAGGGTGCCGGTGACGTTGATGGTCTCGTTGGCCTCGTCCAGATCGTCATCCACCGGTGTCACGGTGAAGCTGCCGTCCTGGCTGGCGGCGCCGGCGGCAATCGTGATGTCGAAGTTGGTCACCGCCGCGTAGTCGGTGGCGGAAGTGGCGGTGCCGCCGCCGACGCTCACCGTCACCGTTTTGGCGTCCACGTAGCGGGTGCTGCCATTGACGGTGGCGGTCACGGTGACCACCGTGGCCCCGGCATCCTCGGCCACCGTGCTCGGCGTGCCGGCGGTGGCGCCGTTGGTGTCCACCGAGAGCGTGATGCCGGAGGGGGCGGCGTCGTCATCGGTGATGGTGCCGGTGGCCCGGGCAGTGGATATCGTGCCGCCCTCCGCTCCGGTCAACTCCACCAGGAAGGTCTCATTCTCCTCGTCCAGCACGTCCTCGGTGGTGGCGACGGTGAAGGTCCGGGTGCCCACGCCCTTGGCGAAGTCCAGTTTCGTCGCCGTGGTCATCTCCGTGTAGTCGGTGGCCGCGGCGGCATTCGCCCCGGTGTCTGCCTTGGTGTTCCACTTCACCGACACCGCGTTGTCCATGGCGCCGGAGCGGGTCACGGTGAAGGTGATGGCGTCGCCTTCGGCGGCGCTGGCATCGGCCACCGCGAATGAGGGTTCGGTATCGTCGTTCCTGATTGTCCCGGTGGCCGTGCCCTTGCCCGACTCGATGCTCACCCCGGTGCCGGGGTCTCCGCCGGCCAGTGCCGGGTCGCTCAGCACCGCCTTGAAGGTCTCGTCCTGCTCGAACAAATCATCCTGCGTGGTCTGCACCTCCACCGTCTGGCTGGTGACGCCGGCGGCAAAGTTCAGTGTCTGCGCGGTGGCAATGGCGGTGTAGTCATCCGCATCGGCGGCATTGACGCCGTCGCCGCTATCGGCGCCGGTGGCCACCTTCACCGAGGCCACGTTGTCTTCGGCGCCTTCGCGGCTCACCGTGAAGGTGACCTTGCCACCCTCGGTGGCCTCGGCATCGGCAATCGAGAAGCTCACCGGGTCGTCATCGTCGGTGAGGGTGACCGTGGCCGGGGTGATGGTGATGTCGGTGAGGGTGCCGGTGACGTTGATGGTCTCGTTGGCCTCGTCCAGATCGTCATCCACCGGTGTCACGGTGAAGCTGCCGTCCTGGCTGGCGGCGCCGGCGGCAATCGTGATGTCGAAGTTGGTCACCGCCGCGTAGTCGGTGGCGGAAGTGGCGGTGCCGCCGCCGACGCTCACCGTCACCGTTTTGGCGTCCACGTAGCGGGTGCTGCCATTGACGGTGGCGGTCACGGTGACCACCGTGGCCCCGGCATCCTCGGCCACCGTGCTCGGCGTGCCGGCGGTGGCGCCGTTGGTGTCCACCGAGAGCGTGATGCCGGAGGGGGCGGCGTCGTCATCGGTGATGGTGCCGGTGGCCCGGGCAGTGGATATCGTGCCGCCCTCCGCTCCGGTCAACTCCACCAGGAAGGTCTCATTCTCCTCGTCCAGCACGTCCTCGGTGGTGGCGACGGTGAAGGTCCGGGTGCCCACGCCCTTGGCGAAGTCCAGTTTCGTCGCCGTGGTCATCTCCGTGTAGTCGGTGGCCGCGGCGGCATTCGCCCCGGTGTCTGCCTTGGTGTTCCACTTCACCGACACCGCGTTGTCCATGGCGCCGGAGCGGGTCACGGTGAAGGTGATGGCGTCGCCTTCGGCGGCGCTGGCATCGGCCACCGCGAATGAGGGTTCGGTATCGTCGTTCCTGATTGTCCCGGTGGCCGTGCCCTTGCCCGACTCGATGCTCACCCCGGTGCCGGGGTCTCCGCCGGCCAGTGCCGGGTCGCTCAGCACCGCCTTGAAGGTCTCGTCCTGCTCGAACAAATCATCCTGCGTGGTCTGCACCTCCACCGTCTGGCTGGTGACGCCGGCGGCAAAGTTCAGTGTCTGCGCGGTGGCAATGGCGGTGTAGTCATCCGCATCGGCGGCATTGACGCCGTCGCCGCTATCGGCGCCGGTGGCCACCTTCACCGAGGCCACGTTGTCTTCGGCGCCTTCGCGGCTCACCGTGAAGGTGACCTTGCCACCCTCGGTGGCCTCGGCATCGGCAATCGAGAAGCTCACCGGGTCGTCATCGTCGGTGAGGGTGACCGTGGCCGGGGTGATGGTGATGTCGGTGAGGGTGCCGGTGACGTTGATGGTCTCGTTGGCCTCGTCCAGATCGTCATCCACCGGTGTCACGGTGAAGCTGCCGTCCTGGCTGGCGGCGCCGGCGGCAATCGTGATGTCGAAGTTGGTCACCGCCGCGTAGTCGGTGGCGGAAGTGGCGGTGCCGCCGCCGACGCTCACCGTCACCGTTTTGGCGTCCACGTAGCGGGTGCTGCCATTGACGGTGGCGGTCACGGTGACCACCGTGGCCCCGGCATCCTCGGCCACCGTGCTCGGCGTGCCGGCGGTGGCGCCGTTGGTGTCCACCGAGAGCGTGATGCCGGAGGGGGCGGCGTCGTCATCGGTGATGGTGCCGGTGGCCCGGGCAGTGGATATCGTGCCGCCCTCCGCTCCGGTCAACTCCACCAGGAAGGTCTCATTCTCCTCGTCCAGCACGTCCTCGGTGGTGGCGACGGTGAAGGTCCGGGTGCCCACGCCCTTGGCGAAGTCCAGTTTCGTCGCCGTGGTCATCTCCGTGTAGTCGGTGGCCGCGGCGGCATTCGCCCCGGTGTCTGCCTTGGTGTTCCACTTCACCGACACCGCGTTGTCCATGGCGCCGGAGCGGGTCACGGTGAAGGTGATGGCGTCGCCTTCGGCGGCGCTGGCATCGGCCACCGCGAATGAGGGTTCGGTATCGTCGTTCCTGATTGTCCCGGTGGCCGTGCCCTTGCCCGACTCGATGCTCACCCCGGTGCCGGGGTCTCCGCCGGCCAGTGCCGGGTCGCTCAGCACCGCCTTGAAGGTCTCGTCCTGCTCGAACAAATCATCCTGCGTGGTCTGCACCTCCACCGTCTGGCTGGTGACGCCGGCGGCAAAGTTCAGTGTCTGCGCGGTGGCAATGGCGGTGTAGTCATCCGCATCGGCGGCATTGACGCCGTCGCCGCTATCGGCGCCGGTGGCCACCTTCACCGAGGCCACGTTGTCTTCGGCGCCTTCGCGGCTCACCGTGAAGGTGACCTTGCCACCCTCGGTGGCCTCGGCATCGGCAATCGAGAAGCTCACCGGGTCGTCATCGTCGGTGAGGGTGACCGTGGCCGGGGTGATGGTGATGTCGGTGAGGGTGCCGGTGACGTTGATGGTCTCGTTGGCCTCGTCCAGATCGTCATCCACCGGTGTCACGGTGAAGCTGCCGTCCTGGCTGGCGGCGCCGGCGGCAATCGTGATGTCGAAGTTGGTCACCGCCGCGTAGTCGGTGGCGGAAGTGGCGGTGCCGCCGCCGACGCTCACCGTCACCGTTTTGGCGTCCACGTAGCGGGTGCTGCCATTGACGGTGGCGGTCACGGTGACCACCGTGGCCCCGGCATCCTCGGCCACCGTGCTCGGCGTGCCGGCGGTGGCGCCGTTGGTGTCCACCGAGAGCGTGATGCCGGAGGGGGCGGCGTCGTCATCGGTGATGGTGCCGGTGGCCCGGGCAGTGGATATCGTGCCGCCCTCCGCTCCGGTCAACTCCACCAGGAAGGTCTCATTCTCCTCGTCCAGCACGTCCTCGGTGGTGGCGACGGTGAAGGTCCGGGTGCCCACGCCCTTGGCGAAGTCCAGTTTCGTCGCCGTGGTCATCTCCGTGTAGTCGGTGGCCGCGGCGGCATTCGCCCCGGTGTCTGCCTTGGTGTTCCACTTCACCGACACCGCGTTGTCCATGGCGCCGGAGCGGGTCACGGTGAAGGTGATGGCGTCGCCTTCGGCGGCGCTGGCATCGGCCACCGCGAATGAGGGTTCGGTATCGTCGTTCCTGATTGTCCCGGTGGCCGTGCCCTTGCCCGACTCGATGCTCACCCCGGTGCCGGGGTCTCCGCCGGCCAGTGCCGGGTCGCTCAGCACCGCCTTGAAGGTCTCGTCCTGCTCGAACAAATCATCCTGCGTGGTCTGCACCTCCACCGTCTGGCTGGTGACGCCGGCGGCAAAGTTCAGTGTCTGCGCGGTGGCAATGGCGGTGTAGTCATCCGCATCGGCGGCATTGACGCCGTCGCCGCTATCGGCGCCGGTGGCCACCTTCACCGAGGCCACGTTGTCTTCGGCGCCTTCGCGGCTCACCGTGAAGGTGACCTTGCCACCCTCGGTGGCCTCGGCATCGGCAATCGAGAAGCTCACCGGGTCGTCATCGTCGGTGAGGGTGACCGTGGCCGGGGTGATGGTGATGTCGGTGAGGGTGCCGGTGACGTTGATGGTCTCGTTGGCCTCGTCCAGATCGTCATCCACCGGTGTCACGGTGAAGCTGCCGTCCTGGCTGGCGGCGCCGGCGGCAATCGTGATGTCGAAGTTGGTCACCGCCGCGTAGTCGGTGGCGGAAGTGGCGGTGCCGCCGCCGACGCTCACCGTCACCGTTTTGGCGTCCACGTAGCGGGTGCTGCCATTGACGGTGGCGGTCACGGTGACCACCGTGGCCCCGGCATCCTCGGCCACCGTGCTCGGCGTGCCGGCGGTGGCGCCGTTGGTGTCCACCGAGAGCGTGATGCCGGAGGGGGCGGCGTCGTCATCGGTGATGGTGCCGGTGGCCCGGGCAGTGGATATCGTGCCGCCCTCCGCTCCGGTCAACTCCACCAGGAAGGTCTCATTCTCCTCGTCCAGCACGTCCTCGGTGGTGGCGACGGTGAAGGTCCGGGTGCCCACGCCCTTGGCGAAGTCCAGTTTCGTCGCCGTGGTCATCTCCGTGTAGTCGGTGGCCGCGGCGGCATTCGCCCCGGTGTCTGCCTTGGTGTTCCACTTCACCGACACCGCGTTGTCCATGGCGCCGGAGCGGGTCACGGTGAAGGTGATGGCGTCGCCTTCGGCGGCGCTGGCATCGGCCACCGCGAATGAGGGTTCGGTATCGTCGTTCCTGATTGTCCCGGTGGCCGTGCCCTTGCCCGACTCGATGCTCACCCCGGTGCCGGGGTCTCCGCCGGCCAGTGCCGGGTCGCTCAGCACCGCCTTGAAGGTCTCGTCCTGCTCGAACAAATCATCCTGCGTGGTCTGCACCTCCACCGTCTGGCTGGTGACGCCGGCGGCAAAGTTCAGTGTCTGCGCGGTGGCAATGGCGGTGTAGTCATCCGCATCGGCGGCATTGACGCCGTCGCCGCTATCGGCGCCGGTGGCCACCTTCACCGAGGCCACGTTGTCTTCGGCGCCTTCGCGGCTCACCGTGAAGGTGACCTTGCCACCCTCGGTGGCCTCGGCATCGGCAATCGAGAAGCTCACCGGGTCGTCATCGTCGGTGAGGGTGACCGTGGCCGGGGTGATGGTGATGTCGGTGAGGGTGCCGGTGACGTTGATGGTCTCGTTGGCCTCGTCCAGATCGTCATCCACCGGTGTCACGGTGAAGCTGCCGTCCTGGCTGGCGGCGCCGGCGGCAATCGTGATGTCGAAGTTGGTCACCGCCGCGTAGTCGGTGGCGGAAGTGGCGGTGCCGCCGCCGACGCTCACCGTCACCGTTTTGGCGTCCACGTAGCGGGTGCTGCCATTGACGGTGGCGGTCACGGTGACCACCGTGGCCCCGGCATCCTCGGCCACCGTGCTCGGCGTGCCGGCGGTGGCGCCGTTGGTGTCCACCGAGAGCGTGATGCCGGAGGGGGCGGCGTCGTCATCGGTGATGGTCATCTCATCGGAAGTTATCGTGACGCCGGACGGGGTGGTTCCCGTGACGTCGACGGTCTCGCTGCCCTCTGCCAGCACGTCATTTTCTGGGGTCAGGGTGAAGGTGTTGCTTGCGTCGTCCTCGCCCACGCCTATGGTGATGTCGAAACTTTCCACGGTCGTGTAGTCCGTGCCGGAGATGGCCGAGCCGCCGCCCACGCTCACCGATACGGTCCTGGCCTGCGCGTAGCGGGTCGCGCCGTTCACCGCTGCGGTAACGGTTATGGTTTTGGCGCCGCCGTTCTCCGTGACCGAGTCGGGATTCGCCGTGAGCGTGATGCCGCTGGGGGCGGCGTCATCGTCGGTCACCGTCACGGTCACGCCCTCGGCGGTTTCGTCGGCGTAGTCCGTCCCCGCAGCGCTCACCGTGTGCGAGATGTCCACCTCGCGGATGTCGTCCTTGTTGTCGATGACGTCGGCCTGTCCGGTGACGGTCACCGTGTGTTCCGTATTCCAGTCGTCGGCGTCGAAGACCAGGCTTGCCGTATCGATCCTGGCCACGGACTCATCGCCGCTATTCAGGTTGACAGTCACCGCGCCGGTGGGCTGACTTGTGAGCACCACCTTGTAGGTTCCCTGGTCCTCCCTGGTGGCCGCGGTGCCCGTGTTGTCCGCCTCGGCCACAGTCAATTCCGTAGGAGTGACGCTGACACCGCGGGTATCGTCATCCGTGATCGTCCCGCTGGCGGCGCCCGCGCCTTCCTCCGTCGAGACCGTAGCGTTTGTCGGCGTGCCCAGCGTGACCGTGATCGTTTCGTTTTCCTCGTCCACCTCATCGCCGGCCACAGGGATTGCGATGTTCGCCTGCGTCGTCCCCGCGGCAATCGTCACGGAGCGCGGGTCGGGCTCGGTGTAGTCCGTGCCCGCCGTGGCCGTGCCGCTTAGGGTGTAGGGCACCGTCACTATCTGGCCGCTGGCGGCTGAGAGCGTTACAGCGAAACTCATGTTGTTGGGCGGATCGGGGGCCGCCACGTTGCCCTCGGACACAGCCGTGGCGTCAGCGACGGAAACCGCGGGCGTGGGATCGTTGTCATTGATGGTTCCCGTGCCGTCAAGCGTGGTGGCGCCGCCCGTCAGTGTGGCATTTGAAGGCGAGGACAGCCGCACGACCACCGTCTCGTCTGGTTCATCGATGTCATCGCCGGTCACCGTGACCGCCACGGACTTGCTGGTATCGCCGGGAACGAAGGTCAGCGTGCCGCCGGCCAAGGTCTCGTAGTCCGTGCCGCCCGAGGTTGCGGTGCCGGTGCCGGTGTCCGCATAGGCCACGGTCACCGTGTTGCCGCTGTGCGGGGCCAGCTTCACGGTGAAGGCGAGCGTTGACGTGGCGCCGCTATCCGCCTCGGTCACGGACGGGCTGTTGATGGACAGCGTCGGCGCGCCATCATCGTCGTTGACCGTGACCTCCACGCCACTTGCCGTTGCGCCTTCGTAATCCGTTCCCGTAGCGATCACGGTATGGGAAATTGCCGCAGTGCGCCGGTCATTCGGATTATCGATACGGTCAGCCACCGCGGTCACGGTCACCGTTTGCGGTTCATCCCAGGTGGAGGCGGTGAAGGCGAGCGTCGCCGGGGCGACCCCGGCGATGGTCGTATCTTCACTGGCGACCCCGACGGTCACCATCCCGCCCGAGGGTTCGCTATCGAGCACCACGGTATAGGTGCCCTGGTGTTCAACCGCGTCCATGGATCCCGCGTTGTCTTCCTCATCCAGCGTCAGCGTGGCCTTTGACACGGTGATGCCACGGGTGTCGTCGTCCTCAATCGTGAGGGTCTCGTCCCCCGGTGCTTTCACCAGCGCGTTGCCGCCGGTGGCGGTGGCGGCAATAGTGACGGTCTTGTCCGCCGCATCCACGTCGTTATCGATCGCGGTAATGGTGACAACCCCGGTGCTGGCTTGCGAAAGCGCCGGGATCTCCAGCGTGGTGTTTTCGCTTAAGGTGAGATCGCCCGCGACCGCCGGGTCGACCGGCATGGCGGACACCTCGAGCGTCACGGCTTCGCTGGATATGCCGTCCATGGTGGCCGTAACCGTGCTGGCGTTGGTGGCACCGCTCTCGTTGATCAGCGCCGGAGTCAGCACCAGCGTGACGGTGGGCGTGTCGTCGTCGTCTTGAATGGAGAAGTTCGTGCCTGCCACCATCACTCCGGCGAGTTCGCCGGTGACGGTGACGGTCTCAACCGGTTCGTCCACCACGTCTTTGTCATTCAGGGTCAGTGTCAGGTCGTGGGAGACGCTGGGCATGCCGGCGAGCAGGGTGATGTCGAAATCATCCACCGTGGCATAGTCGCCGCCGGTTCCCTCGGTGGCGGTGTCCTCGGCGTCGCCTACGGTGATGGTGATGGTTTTGTCGGTAGCAAATTGGGTGTCACCGTAAAGCGTTGCGGTGATCTGAACTGTGGGCGCCTCGTCGCCTTCGCTGATCGTGTCCTGGTCGCCTTCAGTGCTGGTGTCGGTGTCCACCGTGATCGTGAGGGCCGTGGGCGCCTCGTCGTTATCGAGGACGGTGACTTCCACATTCTTGGCTGTCTCGTCTTCGTAGTCCGTGTCGGCGGCGCTGACCATGTGGGTGATGGTGGTGGTCTTCTGGTCGCCGGTATCGTCGATGGTGTCGTCCTTGGCGATCACGGTCACCGTTTGCGCCGTCTCCCAGTTGTCCGCGGTAAACATTAGGTTAGACGGTTCCGCCGTGGCTACAGTTGGACCTGGGTTGGTTATGTTGATCGTTACTGTGCCTCCTTCGGGTTGGCTGGCAAGCGCCACCTCGTAGGTGCCCTCGTTTTCCTCTATTGAGTTTGTGCTCGGATCGTCCGCTTCATTGATGGTCAGCGTGGCCTTCGACACGGTGATGCCTCGGGTGTCATCGTCCTCGATCGTGATGGCGTCATGGGTGACCGTCATATCGCCAAGCCTGCCTTCGACGCTTATCTTCTCGCCGTCATCGTCGATCCTGTCGTTGAAAGGCGTCAACTTAAACGAGCCGTTTCCGCTGGCCATGGTTGCCGGGATGATAATGGTGAATTGCTCCACCGTCTTGTAATCTCCGCCCTCCCCCTCGCTGGCTTCATCATCATTGTCGGCATTGCCCACGGTAACGGTCACGGTCTGATCGGTGGCGAACCGCGTGGGGCTGTCTATGGTGGCAGTGACGCTAACCGTAGTTTGACCCGCAGCTTCGGCGATTGTGTCCTGGTTACCGTCGGTGTCGGTGTCGGTATCTACCTTGACGGTGAGCTCCGTGGGCGCGGCGTCGTTGTCGGTGATCGTGCCGATGCCCGTGTCGTCCGCAATGGCGGGTGGGGGCTCACCTCCTGTGTCTTTTGCCATGCTCAACTTCACCAAGAGTGTTTCGTCCATCTCGTGGATGACGTCCTGGGTCGTTGTAACCTCGAATGTCTCCATCATTTGGCCCTTTCTAAACTCCAGCGTCCCTGAGTGCGCCGCGTAGTCTGAATTGGCCGCGTGATTTGCGCCATTCCCGGCAGCGGCCGTGGCCGCTCGCACCGACAACGTGTTGTCCCTTGCGCCGGTGCGCAGTACCTTAAAGGCGAGCTTGTCGCCCTCAATCGCAGTTGCCTCACCGACGGAAAGCTTCGGCTGATCGTCGTTATCTTCTATGGTTAAATTGAGATCCGAGCCGGTGTTTGTTATGCCGTCGCTGTTGGTCCAGTCCGCCCCCTTGAGCTTGATTGAAACGTTTTCAGCCTTGCCGCTGCTGCCACCTTCATAGAGTTCGTCATCTTTGACCGTGAAATTCACGGTGCATGTCAGTTTGTTTTCAGCGGTGGAACAACCGTTGCTTCGAACATTGATAGGAGACATGTAATCGTCGCCTCGTGTCGCCTGCTTGGGTTCACCTGAGTATTCCAGCTTGAATTCGGGATCGCCCTCAGCAACATCGACACCGGAAAAAGGCGCTCCATCTGGCATGTCCTTCTTAGAGTTTGAATCTTAAGTCATATTTTGAATAATGTATGTGTTTTCAACACCTTACACCCCGTGCCACCCTCCGCACCAGGAACCGGATGGCGGCCAGCTGGCACCAGGCCAGCGAGCTTGCCAGATTGTGCTCGAAATCCTTGGCCAGTCGCCGGCAGCGTGACATCCAGGCAAAGGTCCGCTCCACCACCCAGCGGCGCCAGATGACGGCAAAGCCCTTGATATCCTTTGGCTTCTGTACAATCTCCAGCACCTCGCCAAGGCCAAGCTCCTTCAGCTTCCCGGCCAGTTTCGGTCCCGAATAACCGCCATCGGCCCACAGCTTGGTCACCCCGGGTGCCTTCTCCATCATGGAGAGTATGACCGCCGGTGCACCGTCACGGTCCTGCACATCGGCCGGATGGACGTCGATGGTAATCGGGAAGCCCTCCACGTCCACCGCGATGTGTCTCTTCCTGCCCTTGATCTTCTTCCCCGCATCATATCCGGCCGGGCCGCCGCTCTCTGTGGTCTTCACCGACTGGCTGTCGATGGCTGCCGCGGTTGGCTCGCCGGCGCGCCCCGAGAGCTGGCGGGCAAGGGTCCGCATCGTGTCGAGCATGTGCGCCAGGGTGCCATCCTTCTGCCAGGCGTAGAAGTAGTTCTGGATGGTGGTAAATGGCGGAAAACATGGTGGAATTGCTCGCCACTGGCAGCCGGTGGCGAGCATGTACTGGATGGCGTTCATGACGCCCCGAAGGCAGGTGCTGCGCGGGCGTCCCATCTTCGAGGGCGGCGGAAGGAGCGGTTCGACCAACTGCCATTCGGCATCGGTCAAATCGGTTTCAAATCGATCGGAGGCGCGCCTATACTGCTGCCGGGTGGTTTCGTTCCAGGGCATGTGGATATCTCCTGTTGGTGTTGAAGTTAACAGGACTATGCCACGTAATTTCGCCGGGCGCGAATCTGCCCACTTTTAGGTCAGGCTCTTAGGCAAGCGATCCATCTCGATTTCAAATGTTGCCATCCGTTTACCTGAGTCTTCCGACAAGACGCCCGCACTCAGTTCCTGTAACTTGGTGCCGGTCCTGTCGTTGTCCAGCATGATGATTTCGTATTTGCTGCGGTCTCCCTTGGTGTGGAAAACAAATTCTAGCCAATCACGTTATATTGATACGTCAAGTGCGTCTGCTTCTTCTTCCATATAACCCGTCTTTACAATATGTTAACTTGGCCGACAACCGCCATTTTTCCTGGTTTAAAATATCTAAGATCGTCCGTGAACGATGACATGAATTGCATTTTCGGGAATTCTCATGTAGAAGATATCTGGCGGTATTTCGGTGAATATGCACGTATAACAATGTTAATACGCATAGGATTGGATGACATGATCAGAGAATTGAGATGCATTGGATAGCGAGATTGAGCCATGGAACATGACGATGACGGGCCCGGTGGCCCGAGGCGGCAGCGCTCGGTGATGGCCACCGACAGCGAATGGGCGCGCATCACCGAGCGGGCGGCGGCGGCGGGAATGTCGATCTCCGCCTTCATCTGCCACCGGGCGGGCGGGTCTGACCGGATGCCGGCCGGCACAACGGCAGAGGAAAGTTTCGCCAGGCTGGAGCGGATCGAGACCGCGGTACTGACCCTGACCGAGATCGAGCATGGGCGGCGTGACAAACCGGAAGAGAAGGAGGCCCGGGAGGCGGCGCTGAAGGTGGCAAGTGCCGACAGGCTGGAGCGAATCGAGACCCTGGCGCTGACCCTGACCGAGATCGAGCGCATGCGGCTTGCCGAGCGCGACGAGGAGGAAGGCTGGGAGGCGGCGCTCAGGCGGGTGAAGCTGCAACTTCGCGCCGGGCGGACGCTATCCGGCGGTCAGGCATGAGACGGGCCCGGCGCCGCAGCGTCTACTGCGATCCGGTAAACTGGGCCCGGATCGGCGAGCGGGCGGCCGATGCCGGCATGACCATCTCCGCCTTCATCATCACCTGCGGGCTCGAGGAGGCGGCGGCGGAATGTCCGGGCGCGGGCCTTCACCTCACCGAGGATGAGCAGCGAAGCCTCTTCCACATGATGGTAAGGCAGGACCGGTACAGCCGGGCGATGCTCGAGCCCATCCCCGACATCGGCATGTCGGGGCTCGAGGCGCTGTTGGTGCTCGAGCGGCTCCATCGAAGCAAGGTGTGACATGGCACGAAGACGGAAGCCCGGACGGCAGAAGCAGCACACCATCTCCTGCCGCGATGTCGAATGGGAGCGCGTGCGCAGGCGGGCGGCGGCGGAAGACATGTCGATCTCCCGCTACCTGGTGGCCCGCGCCCTCGAGGTGGAGATCATCACCAATGCCGGGGGCGGCCGCCGGGTGCAGCCCCGGCTCGTTCTCTCCGAGGAGGAGCAGGTGCAGATCCTGGGCCGGCAGGCGCAGATTGCCGAACGGGTGGTCGTGCCCGATTCGCCGCTCGAGTTCGAGCGAATGCAGAACCGGCTGAAATTCCTCGCCCAGGCGACCGCGGACGACATGATCCAGCGCGGCCGGGCCCGGACAATGACCGCGATCCTGGTGGAGATCCTGGGCGAGCAGGGCACGAAGGTGGCGGCCGCATATGTGGACCGGGCCCGCAGACGCAGGCAGGCCGGGTCCGACTGAAGCGCGACATGCCGGGGCCGTGGCCGCGGTCAGTGCCTAGTCATTGCCGCTCTCCTGTACAGGCTTCCGGAGGCTGTCCGCAACCGCTCGAATTCGGAATGGCCGTGTGTTCTCCGCCCTGCATTCATAATGACGGCCCGGATGACGTCGGTGGTAATGACGGCGGCCCGGTGGCCGGCTCCTCGCCGGCCGGCAGGGCGGTGGCCTCCAGCACCTCGACCGCCGCGGGATCATCCTCCCGGCGTGCCCCCTCCAGCGGCGCCTCGCCATCCTTGTCCCTGGCATCGGGATCGGCGCCCTGCTCGAGGGGGGTGGTGATGGTCTCCGGGTTGTCGTCGTCCTTGTCCCGGATATTCGGATCGGCGCCCTCGGCGACCAGTCCGCCGATGCGGGCGGTGTTGCCGCGGCGGGCGGCATGGTGCAGCTCCGCCTCCGCCAGCGCCAGGGTGACCTCGTCCTTGTCCCGCCGGCGCACCATATCCAGCGGGGTCTGGCCATTCTTGTCCCTGGCATGCGGCTCGGCGCCGGCCTTGATGAGGCGGGCGACGGTCTCCGGATTGCCGCGCCGGGCGGCGTAGTGCAGCGGGGCCCTGCTCCACTCGTCCCTGGCATTCACATTGGCGCCAATCTCGATGAGGCGGCTGATCTCGCCCGCATCGTCATTCATGGCCGCATGGTGCAGCGGCGTCTTGCCCCGGCCGGTGTCCGCGTGCAGCGCCATCCAGGCAGGCGAGCCGGCCGACAGCGCCGCCCACCGATCTGTCTTGTCTCCCGGGGCGGTGGTGCGGCTCGGCGGCGGGAGTTGCCCTCCTGATCGCCGGCGATTGGAGAGGAGATCGACCATTGCGGCGTCGCCGCGCCAGGCGGCATATTGCCGCGGGGTGATGCTCCACTTGTCCCTGGCATTCATGCGGAGTCTTTCGCCGGCGAGCAGGCAGGTGGCCACTGCGGCGTTGCCGTGCAAGGCGGCGAGGTGCAGCGGCGTGCGGTCCTCCCTGTCCTTGGTATTGCGGTCGGCCTTCCTGGCGAGCAGGCAGGCGGCCACTTTGGTCCCGGCGGCCACGGCGGCGAGGTGCAGCGGCGTCCGGCGATGCCAGTCCCTGGCTTCCACACTGGCACCGAGCTCGAGGAGTTTGGTGACGGCGGCAAGGTCGGATCGGAGGACGGCCAGGTGCAGCGGCGTCCGGCCGTCCATGCCACAGGCCTCCAGCAGTGTCTTGACAACCTTGGCATTGCCGGAGGCCACCGCCGCCTCCAGCGCGGTGGCGTCGTCCTTGTTGCGGATGGACGGATCGGCACCCAGCTCGATGAGGGTGGTGACCGCCTGATCGGTACCGCGGCGGGCGGCGGCAATGAGCGGTGTCGAGCCATGCTCGTCCCTGGCGTCGATGTCGGCGCCCAGGGCGATCAGCTCGGCGGTGCGGGCGGGGTTGTCATGGCTGGCAGCCAGGTGCAGCGGTGCCCGGCCATGCTCGTCCCTGGCATTCACATCGGCGCCGGCCTCGATAAGGGCGGCCATTGCCGCGGGGTCGTCCGCCAGATGCAGCGGCGCCCGGCCCTGCTCGTCCCGGGCGTCGATGTCGGCGCCCCGGGCGATCAGCTCGGCGATGCGGTCGGGTTTGCCGAGCCAGGCGGCTTCGTGCAGCGGCGTCTCGCCGGGATAGGCGATGCGGGTCGCCCGGAGCAGCGGCACCTCGTCATCCTTGTGCCCGTGATCCGGATCTGCCGCCGCCGCCAGATCCCGCTCGGCGGCCGCCGCCGCCGCCTCCAGCCTCTCGGCGACCGCCTTTTTCCGCCACTGCAAACCCGCCTCCAGCTCCTTCTGCGCCACCTCCAGCGGCGTCATGCCATCCTTGTCCCTGGCGAACAGGTTGGCGCCACCGGCGATCAGATCGGCGATGCGGGTGGGCGCCATCGAGCCACCGGAGGGCACCGCTACGTGCAGCGGCGTCTTGCCGTGGATGTCCCTGGCCTCCAGATCGGCACCCAGAGCAAGGAGGCGAGCGATCGCTCCGGGGTGGTCGTTCCACATCGCCGCCATGTGCAATGGCGTCTCGCCATCCTTGCTCGTCGCCTCCAGCCCGGCGCCGAGCTCGATGAGGCATGCAGTTGTTTCGGTGTTGCGGTTCCACCCCGCCGACCGGTGCAGCGGGGTGTGGTCGTCCTTGTCCCTGGCATTGGGATCGGCACCGAGCTCGATGAGGCATGCAACTGTTTCGGGATCGCAGTTCGACATCACCGCCCGGTGCAGCGGCGTCCGGTCATTCCTGTCCCTGGCGTCGGGATCGACGCCGGCCTTGATGAGCGCGGTGATGGCCGCGTGGTCTTGGCATGCGGCCGCCAGGTGCAGCAGCTTGACACCGCCCAGCGCCAGGCGGCTCGCCAGCCCGTCCAGCCAGGCCTGCTGGCGGGCCTTCTTCACACCCCCCTCCACCGCGTCCCGGAATTCGCCGACGGGCAGGCTCGGCGCCTGGTCCAGCACCTCGCCCTGCTGCCGTAACCAGCCGGCGTAGCGGGGATGCTCGGCGACGGGGCCATCCGAGTCGGTCAGCATCTCCTGGTGCGCAGCTTCGAGGGCACCAAGCTTGGCAAGGTAGTCTTCGCACTGCGACTTTATCGCCTGCCAAGCCTCATACTCCACAAGCACCCCTGCAAGGACGGCCGGACATCCATCGCCCAACCCGGCGATCCGTCTCATCATCTCCGCATGACCCCGCATGGATACGGGGTCCCTGTCCTGCCCTCTTGCCTTCGCCTCGAGGGCCAGCCAGCCGGTCCACACCTCGCCCGCCTGTCTGTCACTGGCCATGGCAACCCGGACCCGGCCAGCAAGCTCGCTCTTGCCGGCCCCCGGCTCCACCGCTTCGAGCCGGGCAAGGGCCAATCCGCCGCCTGTATGCCAGGCCGACAATTCCGCGGGCACCGCCGCACCACCTTCCCCTGCCAGCCGATGCCGGCGCGCCGCCAGCCCGGCCTCGAGGCGCGAGCGGCATGTGCCGGCAATCGCCTGCAGCCGGTGGCGGATACGAAACGCCGCCAGTTCCGGCGGCATCTCGCCCGGACGGGCGGCTCGCTCCAGCTTGCGGATTCGCCTGGCCAGCTCGCCGGGCGGCTCGCCTTTCCGGATTCCGTCCTGGATCGCCGCCGCCTCCCGGTCGAATTCGAGCGCCCGCGCCAGTGCCGCCACCTGCTTCTCGAGCCGGCCGGCCCCGTCCAAATGCTGGCGCCGGCGCTTGTCCTCGTCGAGGATCTCCTTTCCCTCATCGACGGCGCGCGCTGCATCTTCCCGCCAGCGTGCATAACCGTCCATGTCCTGAAGCGCCCTCGATGCTGCCCGGGCAGCATTCAGCAGCCGGTCCCGCTCCTGGCTTGCCGATGTCGTGAGCCGCACCCAGTCGGCGATTCGCGCCTGGCCTGCGGCGCGCCGATCGTGATCGGCCAGCGCCCGGACCAGCTCGGCCGGCATCTCCGCCCCGGCCCGGCTGCGCCGGCGGATGCGCTTGATCAGCTCGCCATAGCCAGCCATCTCCCGGACTGGCAGCCCGGCCTCGCCGGCCTCCTCCACCAGCGCCCGCCAGTCATGCAGTGCCGGACAGAGCGGGCCGGGCTCGGCCACCTCCTCGCCCGGACCCGGGGTGAGCCAGCTCTCCTCTCCGGTCTCCTCGAGCGCCGAGTGCGGTATCTCACCCTCGGCCTCGAGCCGGTAGGCCAGCTGTTCGGTATCATCGGTCAAGAGCACGAAGCCGTCGCGAGCCCGGCTCATCTCGACATAGAGCATGGCCCGGTCGCTCATCATGCTGGTCGCATCGAGCACCGCGATCACGTTGTCCTTGGTCATCCCCTGCGCCCGGTGGACGGTCGAGGACCAGGCATGGTCGATATGGCCGAGATCATCATCATCGATGCCAATCGAGAGGCCGCGCCCGCAGCCAAGGCGGATGCGCACCCGTTTGCTGCCGATTGCCTCGATCCGGGCCCGCTCGCCATTGATGATGCGCCTGCGCTTCAGGTTGCGGGTAAAGACGATCTCGTCGCCGGCCATGAGCGAGATGGGCCGGGTCTCGTAGACCGAGACATTGCCGGCAGCGTTGCCGGAAGGGCGGAAGCTGCCTTCCTGCCCCTTGCGGGCAAGCCCGACCCGCTCCTCGCCTACGCCGGTGACATGCCAGGCCTCGCCTTCCCTGAGCCCGTAGACATCGCGATTGGCAATGACCACATCGCCCTCGCGGTAGCTCGCGGCATCGGCGGCCAGCGGCCGGGTGAAGCGCCGATCGACCAGCCGCATGATCTTGAGGGGCTTGCCCCTGAGCACCCCCTCATCGGCCAGGCCTTCACGAATGACGGCGTTGATCTCCTCCCTGAGCGCATGGGTGGGCGCAAGGATGGCGGTATTCGCCCGGGCAGCTGAAGGCAGTCCCAGCCACAGCCGGGCCGCGGTCTTGCCCAGCGCATCCGGGGGGAGCTCCCGCACATCGCCGCCGAGACTGGCCATGGACAGTTCCGGGTCACCGGCCACCATGTGGGCGACTGCACCCTTCAAATCGGCCGAGCGCTGGCGCAGGATGTCATCCATCCGTGCCGTCGCCATCCCCGCCTTCTGCAGGAGCCGGAATGGCTGTCCGGCCGAGACCGCCTTCAGCTGCATGGTATCACCCACCAGCACCAGCCGCCCGAGGCCCAGCGCCTTTGATATCCTGAGCAGCGCCTGCATCTGCACCGTGCCGACCATCGAGGATTCATCGACGATCATCACCTTGCCGGCAAAGTGCTGGCGTGCCGCCTCGATCTCGGCCTCGGTCGCGGTGCCCTCGGCGATGGCGCCGTAGCGGGCCAGCAGGTGTTGGAGTGTGGTCGCACCGATGCCGGCCTCCATGCCCAGCACCCGGGCTGCCGCCGAGGATGGCGCCAGGCCGAAGACCCGCTCTGCACCGGCCAGCCGGACAATCTCGCTCAGCATCCTGGTCTTGCCGGTGCCGGCAAAACCCTGCACGCCGATCACCGCGTCCTCCGAGAAGAGGATGTGGCTGGCCGCTTCCCGCTGGCCATCGGTGAGCGAGGCTTCTGCCAGCTGCGCCGCCGCCGGCGCCTTGTCCACGAGCGGCCCGGCCTTGCCGCGCCCCTGGCGCATCAGCGAGACGACTTCCTTCTCGGCCCTGAGGCTGCGCCGGGTGGTATAGTCGCCGGCCTTGGTGCGAACCAGATGGCCGTCGCCCTCCAGCTGCCCGATTGCCGCCTCCAGTTCGGTATGCGCATGACGACCGGGATCGCGCCCCAGCGCCGTGGCCAGCAGCTCCTGCGGGCGAAAGACCGCATGGCGCTCCTCGAGATGCTCCAGCGCCTGCCAGGCCGCCTCGAGGGCGGAAAAGCGCGGCGGGGCCTGCTCCAGCTTCCTCGCCGCCTTGCCCCGACGCACCGCCGCCTTGTCGCGGGCAAGACCGAAGATTCTTGCCTTCTCGAGCCAATCCTCGACCAGTATCCCGATCCTGGTCTTGATCTTGCTGCCGCGGCTGGCCAGGGTGGCGCGCTGGGTATTGACCGCGCTGTAGTCCATGCCCTTCTCTGCCATGTAGCGCAGAATGTCCTGGCGCCGGGTGGAGAAGGCATCCAGATGCGCCTGCGAATAGCCGGCCAGCTCGAAGCCCGGCAGGCCGCCGATACTGGTCGGGACAAGCCTGTACCCGGCCTCGCCCAGTATCCGGGCCAGGGTGTTTCGGTACCAGGCGCCGATCAGCCGGCGGTTGCGCATGATGAGCGTCGGCTCGACGCTGCGCCAGGCGCCGCCCTGGCTCATGGTCATGTTGGCCAGCACCACATGGGTGTGCAGCTGCGGATCTTCATTGCGGCTGGTCAGATGGCGGAAGGTGGCGCCGATCATGCCGCCGGCTGCCTCCCGCGGCCGCTTGCCGGTTTCGGGATCATAGCCCCTGGTCTGCAGGAATTCGGCCTCGATCCAGTCGAGCGTCTCCCGCACCGCCCGGTCATGGGCCCGCATCACCCGGCGCTCGCCATGGAGGAGTGCCTCCAGCGAGACCGATTTCGGGGCCGAGAAGGTCAGATCCCAGCCCGGGCGGTGCTGATGCTTGCCATCAAGCACCCGGCCAAGGCGGATATCGGTTCCCGGCACATGGCCGGAGAGGATGGCGGTGAAGGCCCGCTTGCCCACGCGCCGCGGCAGGCGCAGGAGCGCGGCTCCCTTGCCGTACCAGCGATTGGCGGTGCGGTGCGAGGGGTCGTACAGGTACTCGTGGAGGAAGTAGCTGTAGGCCTGCTCGGCGCTGGCCAGCTGCTTCGGCCCCGAGAGCATCAGCGGGCACCGGGCCGAATGGCCGGCGAGGTGGCAATGCTGTCAGTCGTCATCGACAATGTTCCGCCCCTTGCTTGCCGACCGCGTGCCAAATTTTCCCATGATCCCGCCGCCGCGGCAACACCGCACCGGCCACCAGGCACCGGACGGGCCGCCAGAGCGGCGCACCCGCAGGGCCGGTCCGGGCCGCCGAGGCCAGACCTATCGTGCAGTGCCGGGGCTCCAGGGGCGGCGAGCGCCCTGGCCGCCGGAGGCAAGGAGGCCCGACAAGCCTTCCAGCGAGCCTGGCGACTGACCATATCGCCGCCCCATCTATTCCCGGCCAGGGGCTCACCCGGCCAAGAGCCGGAACATGGGCAAATGACCGGAATCACCACGAGGAAGAATTCGCGTATTGACCTTCCGCCAGACTTTGGCACACTGCCCGGACGGGGCAGGAGACATTCGGCACAGCTGGGGGATTCGCATGTTGAGCCATGGACGGATGACAATCCTTGCGGCCATGACCGGGCGCATGACGCATATCCTGAAAAAGCGCTTGACAAGGGCTGAGAGCCCCAAAACCATAATCGCCGGATCGCCGGATCGCCGGATCGCCGGATCGCCGGATCGCCGGATCGCCGGATCGCCGGATCGCCGGATCGCCGGATCGCCGGATCGCCGGATCGCCGGATCGCCGGATCGCCGGATCACCGGATCACCGGATCGCCGGATCGCCGGATCACCGGATCACCGGATCACCGGATCACCGGATCACCGGATCACCGGATCACCGGATCACCGGATCACCGGATCACCGGATCGCGCTTCCTGCGTCTCCATCCCACCGCCGCCTAAAGGGCTCCGGGGAACGATAGCCATATTGCTGCTGGGGGCATGGCTTTTCCTCCCCATGCAATCTCATGCTCAGACTCCAGGCGTAACGATCTCCAGCCCTGTCGCTGCCGAGGGGCACAGCACCGCCCAACCGGTCGAAGGCTCGTCTGACAAATTCAATTACTGCGCGCGTCTGAACGCAGCCCCAAGCAGTGATGTGGTGATATCGGCGACACCGAGTCCGCCGATAGTCGATATCGACCCGATTACCTTCACCCCGGGAAATTGGTCCGAGAAGCAGTGCTTCGACGTGACCCCGGTCGCCAGCGCCGACAACGACATCGATGAGCCTGATCGCACCGTAAACATAAGTCACAAAGTCACATCCTCCGATCCAAACTACGGCAATAGCCCCAGCGGTGGGCAATACGTTGTGAAATTGCGTGATGATGACAAGACACTGGTTTACGTCAAGCCTGCCAACCCGGGACCGCTTGGACCGATTACGGAAGGCAATTCGGACGAAAAGTTCAAATTTGTCGTGTCGTTGGGCCGGCCATTGGTGGCCGGTGAGATTGCGGTGGCCATATTGGGAATTGGCCCATGGGTCTTGGGCGCCTTGGGTGAGGGCCTCAAGACCGATGACTACACCATGGCACTCAAGAGCTGTCAGGGTTGCCGACTGCAAGATGCCAACCAACCGTACCCATTTGTCATCTTCTCCGGTGCAGGTGCGCAATCGGCCACTCTCGAAATCACGGCAAACGACGACGTGATCTCCGAGGGCACGGAAAAGATCTCGGTCGGGTCCGGTTTGCAGTGGCAATACGACAGACTTTCCAGCCCCACGAATGTCGGCGGCGGCGTCGGTCCGGCCGAACCGTTCAAGGTGCTGAGCACGAACATTCTTGACACCGACGGTGACACGCCCAGCGTGAGGATCTTACCGAGACGGCAGCTCACCGTGGTAGGCGAGGGCAAGCCGGCGGTACTGACCGTGCAATTGTCTGAACCGCTGGATAAGTCGGCAGAATTTACGGTGAAGACATTTGGTGGCGAAGCCGAAGCCGGCGTCGACTATGAAGCCGGCCCCTGGACCGTGACCATTCCGGCCGGCGCGACAAGCAAGAGTTTCACCATTCGAACAATTTCGGACCGCGAGTATGAAGGCTCCCAGGAGTGGGGTCCCGAGTTGGCCCGCGAATCGTTCCGTGTCTGGCTTCCCCTCGAAGACTTGCCGACGGGCGTCAGTGCCGCAATTCCCTACGATCACCGCATTCATATCGTGGACGATGACGTTCCTGTCATCATGAAACCCTGGTGTGTCTCGGTCGAGTTGTACCAGACCGTGGAGGGCTATATCCGTTCCAGCCAGAAGAACGGCATGAAGCAGGGCGTCGCGGACTGGACTGCGGCACGGAACGCCTTCGACGGGCAGGGCACCTTTTCCGCGGCCCAGGCGCGCGAGAAGGAAAAGATCTCGTCGAAATGGAGCCCGGTGGCCGAAGCGCTGGAGTGCATGGAGACTCCGATACCGGACTCGGTGCTGAGCCTGTCCGCCGGATCTGCCGTGTACGAGGGTGAGAATGCAGAATTCACGATCACGGCCAACCCTGCCCCTGTGGCCGGCCTGTCGGTCAACGTGACCGTCGCCCAGAGTGGCGATTACCTTGACGCGCCTGGCGCGGGCAGCCGGACCGTGACCTTCGCCGCCGGTGCGACCACCACCACCATTGCCCTTGCCACACTTGACGACGATACGGACGAGCCCGACGGTTCGGTCAGTGTCACCATCGGATCGGGCACAGGCTATACCGCGGCCAACGGACAGGAGAGCGGCTCGATCACAGTCTCGGACGACGACCCCTGGCCGTCGATCAGCGTTGCCGGTGGCAGCGGCATCACCGAGGGCGGTACCGCCCGTTTCACGCTGACCGCGACGCCTGCGCCGCAGAGTGACATCACGGTGAATGTGAACATTGCCGACGGCGGTGCGTTCGCGTCGAGCGGCGCAGCCGGTGCGCGGCAGGTGACCATCGGCACGTCCGGCACGGCGACATTCGATGTCGCCACGGAGGACGACAATACAGACGAGCCCGACGGCGCGATCGGCGTGGCTATCTTCCCCGGTCGGGGCTACACGCCCTCCGAAACCCACGGCGCGATTTCGATTGCCGTGAGTGACAATGACGGTCCGACCACCGAGGTGGCGGATGCCGAGAAGGACGCCGTCCCGACCGAATGCGTATCTGCCGTGCTTCTGGCCGACGTCCAGGGCTATGCCGGAGAGACCGGGCGTAGCTCGCCGGACCATGTCGAGCGCTGGAGCCGGGTGCTTGCCGCCTTCGGGGTGGATAACACCTACAACAACAACCCGATGACCGTCGCCGAGGCGCAGGCGCAGGCCGATCGCGGCCTTCAGCGCTGGGTGCCGGTGGTGGGCGCGCTGGAATGCCTGGAGAACCCGCCGCAGGAAGATGGACAGCAAGCCGAGGAAGAGGAAGGGCAGGTCACGCCGGCCATCGGCATTGCCGGCGGCAATGCCGTCACCGAGGGCGCGGGCGCGGTGTTCACGCTGAGTGCGACGCCGGCGCCGCAGGGTGACATCACGGTGAAGGTGAACATAACCGACAGCGGTGCGTTCGCGTCGAGCGGCGCCGCCGGTGCGCGGCAGGTGACCATCGGCACGAGCGGAACGGCAACGCTCGATGTCACCACGGAGGATGACGACGCCGATGAGCCCGACGGCAGCATCACTGCCACCATCGAGGCAGGCAGCGGCTACACGATCGGCACCAGCGGCACGGCATCCGTTGCAGTCTCGGATGATGACGAGCCGACACTGTCGGTGACGATCACGCCGGCTTCGGCTTCGGAAGGCGACACGGGCCAGACCTATGCGACGGTGACATTCGGTCTCGATCCGGTGCGCGGCGAGGCAACGAGCTTCAAGGCATGCCTGAAGAATACCGGCACGGCATTGCGGGGCGCCAGTGCCGACTACCAGTTGGTGGGCGCCGGCAGCGACACGCCGCTCACGCTCGTCAGTGACTGCCACAGCTACACGCTGGCGGCAAACGCGGCGAGCGGCACATTCCGGTTGCTGGTCCGGGGCGACGCGGATGTCGAGCCCGACGAGACGGTGGTGGTCGAGTTGCAGGACCCGCCTGCGGGGGTGACGGTCTCCGGGATTGCGGGAACGGCGACCTACACCATCCTCAATGACGACGACGCCCCGACCGCCTGCGTGTCGGAGCAGCTTCTGGCCGATGCCCAGCTGGCTGCGAGCGAGACCTACCGTTCGCCGGACCATGTCGAGCGCTGGAGCCGGGTGCTCGCCGCCTTCGGGGAGGAGAACAGCTACCACAACAACCCGATGACCATCGCCGAGGCGCAGGCGCAGGCCGATCGCGGCCTTCAGCGCTGGGCACCGGTTGCGGAGGCGCTGGAATGCCTGGAGGGAGTGACCCCCGCCGAGCCCGAGATCACCATCGCCGGGGGCGCCGGCATCACCGAGGGCGCCGATGCGGTATTCACCGTCACTGCAAGCCCGGCGCCGACAGCCAGCCTCACGGTGTCGCTCACCATCGCCGACGACACGAATAGCGACTTCCTGGCGCAATCGGATGAAGGCACGCAGACGGTCACCATCGCCGGGGGGCAGGCCGCCACCACCTTGACCGTCACCACCGTCGACGACAGCACCGACGAGGCGGATGGCAGCGTGACGGCCACCATCCAGGCGGGCAGCGGCTACACGGTGGCGGGCACGAACGGCTCGGCATCCATTTCGGTCTCGGACAATGACGACCCGGCGCCAATACCGGTGGTGAGCATCGCCGCCGGACCCAAGGTGACGGAAGGCACGGATGCCTCCTTCACGATCACCGCCAGCCCGCCGCCAGCCACACCGCTCGCGGTGGCGCTGACCATCGGACAGGGCGGCGACGTCGCCCTCGCCGGCGAGACCGGATCGAAAACGGTCACCATCCCGGTCTCCGGCAGCCTGGGCATCGACATTGCCACGGTGAATGACGCCGTGGACGAGCCGGATGGTTCGATCACGGCGACAGTGGATGCCGGAGACGGCTACACGGTAGGCAGCCCGTCCACGCAGACGGTGGCCGTGGCCGATGATGACGCCGCCCCCGCCACCCCGATCCTCAGCCTCTCACCCGGCACCGCCATCACCGAGGGCGACACTGCCACCTTCACCATCACTGCCGACCCGGCGCCTTCCACCGACCTCACCATTGCCTACACCGTCGCCCAGTCCGGTGACTTCCTGGCCGCCCCCGGCGCCGGCGCCCGCACGGCAACACTGGCAGCAGGCACGACCACCACCACCCTCACCGTGGCCATGGTTGACGATGCGGCCAATGAGGAAGACGGCTCGGTCTCGGTCACCCTCGACACGGGAACCGGCTACAGCATCGCCACCGGCAAGGGCAGCGGTGCCGTCACCATCACCGACAATGACACCCCGGTGGTGAGCATCACCGCCGGGCCGGGCGTCACCGAAGGCACGGACGCCTCCTTCACCATCACCGCCGATCCAGTGCCAGCCGCACCGCTCGATGTCACCCTCACCATCACCCAGTCCGGCGACTTCGCCGCCTCCGGCCAGACCGGCCAGAGAACCGTCACAATACCAACCTCGGGCACCCTGTCCGTCACCGTCACCACGGTGGACGATAGCACCGACGAGCCGGATGGCACCATCACCGCCACCATCGATACGGGGACCGGCTACAGTATCGGCAGCCCGGCCGCGGCCACGGTGACTGTCACCGACAATGACGCGACCACCCCATCCACCGGCCCGACCATCTCGATTGCCGATGCCACCATGCAGGAGAACCGGCGCACCGGCTGGTTCACGGTGACGCTGAGCGAGAAGGTCGCCTGGCCGGTACATGTCTACTACGCCACCCGCGACTCGTCCCCGGTCTCGGCCGTGGCCGGCGAGGACTACCTGGCATGGAAGCGCTCCTGGCGGCTCAGGGCCCGCTTCAGGCCAGGCCAGACCGAGACCAAGATCCATGTCCCGCTCTACAATGACAGCCATGACGAGGATCCGGAGACCTTCGAGATGGTACTCTTCGATGCCGGCGTGAACGGCCCGCCCGATGTGTCGGTGTCGATTGCGGACGGGGTTGCGGTAGGCACCATCACCAATTCCGACCCGATGCCGGCCGCATTTCTCTCCCGCTTCGGGCGCACCGTGGCCCAGCAGGCCCTCGATGGCATCGAGACCCGCATTGCTGCCGAGCGCACCCCCGGCACCGCCGCCACCATCGCCGGCCAGGCACTGGCGCTGGGCACTGCCGGCCATGCTGCCGACAGCCCGCTCGATGATCTCCTGGCACGGCAGGCCCCCACCGACACCGACCCCTTCGGCCACCACCCGCCCGAGCCCCTCTCCATGACCGCGCGGGAAGCCCTCCTTGCCAGCAGCTTCACCACCACCGGCGAGACCGCGTCCGGCACCCTGGCCATCTGGGGACGGGCAGCACGGGACAGCTTCGATGGACAGGAAGGAACCTTCTCCCTTGATGGCACTGCCACCACCGCCATGCTGGGGGCAGATTACGCCCGCGATCGCTGGCTCATCGGCCTGGCCCTGCTGCAATCATCGGCCGATGGCAGCTATGCCGATACCGATGTCATGCCCCGCCCCGATACCCAGATCTGTCCGCCGACCGAGGCCGGGCAGGCACCCTGCGGCGAAGCCATCCGCGTCGGCGATGGCAAGGTCGAGGCCTCCCTCACCGCGGTGCTGCCCTATGCATCGCTCGATGTCTCCGAGCGGCTGCGCCTCTGGGGCGCACTCGGCCATGGGACCGGCAAGGTGACACTGACGCCAGAGGTGGGAGGAACCCTCACCGCCGATACCTCCTGGCAGATGGCCGCCGCCGGCATGAGGGCCGAGCTGGCCGCCATAGGCCAGGGCACGCTTTTCCTCACCTCGGACGCCCTCTGGTCCCGGACCCGTTCAGACAAGACCCATGCGCTGGCCGCCTCCGATGCCACCGTGACCCGCCTCCGGGCCGGGATGGAGGCCTCCTGGCAGATCGGCCTTGAAAGCGGCGGTACCCTCACCCCCGGGCTGGAGATCGGTGCCCGCCATGATGGCGGTGATGCCGAGCGAGGCGCCGGCATCGAGGTGGGCGGGAGCCTGGCCTTCCGTGATCCTGCCTCCGGCTTTGCCATGGATCTGTCTGCCCGCAAGCTGATCGCCCATGATGATGACGATTTCGAGGAGAACGGGCTGGCGGCCAGCTTCATCTTCGATCCCCGCCCGGATAGCGACCGCGGCCTTTCGGTCTCGCTGCGCCAGGATGCAGGGAAGGCCACGGGCGGGGTGGATACCCTCTTCATGCCGGAGGTACTGGAGAGGCAGGATACCGGCAGTGCTGCCACCACCGCCGAGGCGGCATACGGGCTGGCGGCCCTGGCTGGGCGCTTCACCATCGCCCCGCATGCCAGGCTGCGCATGGATGATGCCTCGCGCGATACCACACTCGGCCTGCGGCTCACCCCGGAGCGGGGCGCACCCGATCTCTCGCTCGGGCTTGAGGCGACCCGGCGGGAGAATGGGGCGGCAGCACCGGTGCATGGTGTGGGGCTGGGTGTGACCTTGCGGTGGTGAGGGGGGCACACTGCCGCCGCGCCTGACGCCCGTGTGCAATCCATTCACATGATCCTGCCGGAGCGGCCATACCGCATCGGTTTGCAAGGTAGGACGCGGAGCCGGACGGGCCGCCAAAGCGGCGCACCCGTGAGGGCCGGTCCGGGCTGCGGGCCCGCCACCTGGCCAGGAACCTGTCGGGCAGTGCCGGGATGTCAGGGGTGGCGAGCGCCCTGGCCGCCGGAGGCATTGGAAGTTCTTGTCATGGCGGGTGTCCGAGGGGAGATCGGCGACAATCTGGAGCAGTGGAAATACTGCTTGCAACCGGCAGGCGTTCCGGAAAATATCCGCCTTGCCGCGGCTTCAGGTTGTCATCCTGATCGGCGTGCTGCTCTTATCCAGATTGACGCTCTACAGGAGAGACGACGATGACCGGACTCGATGTGAATTGGGAAGCGATCGGCGAGATCCTCGTCCTCCTGTTCGTCATCTCGGTCGTCTTCGAGACGGCGCTGACGCCGATCTTCAACTGGCGGGTCTTCGCCCGGCACTTCGAGGGAAAGGGGGTCAAGACTCCGATCACGGTCCTTTTGGCGCTGGCCCTGCTGTGGGGATACGACATCGATATCTTCAAGCACGTCATAGACGCCTTTGCCGAAAATGGTGCGGATCCATCGTCGAGCACCGTGGTCGGCAGAATCATCACCGCGCTGCTGGTCGCCGGCGGCAGCGGGGCCATATTCAACATTTTTGCCAAGATCGGCCTGCGCAACCCGACGCAACTGGCCGAGAAGGCCCGGACGGAGCGCGAGCACGCGAAGAAGGCCAAGCAAACCGCTCAACAGGCCCGGCAGCAGGGTGGGGAAGGCGGCGGGGCACCGCCGGCGAGCGGCTGAACGACCGGAAGACGACAGCATGCCAAGCATGCTCTTGCTCTTGGCGGCGCTGTTTGTCCCTCTTGTGGCAACCCCGGCCCTCCCCAGCATTCTGCGAGCTTCGGAGCGACCAAGAGGCCACTCGCCGTGACCCTCGAACTGAACAAGGGCGGTATTCCTCACTTAGGCCTCTCAGCCATAACCGCGCACGGCTTCCAAGGCCGTACCGTCGACAATGTGATTGCACCATCTGCATCTGAAGACACAGAAGAGCTTCTACGTCGAGATCAGCCGGACGCGCTACCGGGCCGAGGTGGTGATCGACGACGCAGCCGCATGCCACACCCCGCTTCAAGTCGCCTCTACGACGGCCGGTCCATCATTGAGCCCACCACGCTCCACTAGGACCCGCTGACAATTGCACGACGGAACATCAAGGGCATCTCAAGGGCATCAGGAATGGATCATGCAATGAACAGGACGAACGAGAGATTTGCGGGGTTGAACCGGTCAGTCCATGATTTCTGGCGCTGGGCACTGTCCGACTGGACGAGCCCTGCAACGCGGGGGATGCTGGCTGAGTATTTTGTCCGGTGCGCCACGGCTACCGATGGGAGGCCGGCCAAAGACTGGAACTATGTGGATATCGAATGCAACGATGGAATGACGGTCGAAGTGAAGTGTTCGGCCTGTCTCCAGCCCGGAAAAGGCGGAAAGCTCGTTCGAAGCAATCCGCTCTTTTCGATCAAGCAAAAGACATATGCCTGGAGCAACAGGGAGTGGGACTGGCTGCCGAAGCCCGGCAAACCCAGGCGATGGGCCGATGTCTATGTTCTTTGCCTGGAAAACGAGACTGATCGGCTGAATTACGACCCGCTTGACCTCTCACAATGGGAATTTTTCGTGATTCCCACATTCAGGCTCGATGAGACATTTGGCAACCAGAACAGTGTGTCGGTGCGCAGGCTGCAGCAGGAGGGCTTCCGGACCGTGCCATTCGACAAGCTGAAATCCGAGATAGATCGGAATTGGCGACGTTAGACGGAATGGCAATCTTTCGAATTCCCCGACTCGATCCCAGGGGCACTCCGCTTATGAATATCCAAAATCGTCCATACACTGGGCACAAACACGGGCTGACCCGCTTGTAGTTTTCCCCAGTGATCCTGTAAGCCACCTGCGCGTCTATACGAAAAGAGATTGACCATCGCCGGTCTCAACTTAGTTGGAGTAACAATGCCGACAAGAACACTCACTGCATGCCTCACGTGCCTGTTGGTCATCAAAAGCGCAGCCGTGGCCCAAGAGACGGATGAGATCAATTTGTCACGCTATCAAATCGTTGAGGAAGGCGAACGCATAAAACTGCTCAGCGAGGTCAATAGGCTGGAAGACGACTACAGGGAATTGGTCGGGACATCCCCCAAGAATTTTGTGACTTAGGAATTGCAATGACCAAATTACCCGAATTTCTTTCAGGAGGAGAACAGGTTCGGCTTTTCCCGGTCGTATCAGATACTAGCCTGGAGCAGAGAACCCTCTCAATATTCTTGTCCGTCCTGACCACGGCTCCAAGTCTTGCAAGTGAAATTCTCGGCACCCTTGGCGTGAAGGTTGGAGTGCGAACCCGAATAACCGCCTACACGGAAGTCACCTTCAAGAACGAACCTGAATCCAACAGTCGGCCCGACGGTCTGGTTGCCGTCACGACAGGCCGATCCACATGGACCGCACTCATTGAAGCCAAAATCAGGAAATCCGATCTGGATGCTGAACAAGTCGAACGGTATCTCAGACTGGCGCGAGAGAACGGACTTGACGCAGTCATTACGATTTCGAATGATTTCGCTGCCCGTGTTGATCATTCCCCCATCGCCAATTCCATACCTCGCATTCGGCAACTGACCAGCAGAGTTCAGCTTTTCCATTGGTCTTGGGCAAGCCTGGCCACATATTGCGAAGTTCTGACCTATCAGGGCATTTCCGAAAGCCCTGAACAGCACTATCTGGTGGACCAGCTTTGTCGCTACCTTAGCCATCCTGCAACCGGAATCGAACGATTCACACAGATGGGACCCGCATGGAAAAATGTTGTCCAGGCCGTCGCTTCCGGTGCGCCGCTCACCAAGAACACATCCGGGATTGAAGAGGTCGTTGGAAGCTGGATTGCCGAGGAGCGCGATCTTTGTCTCCACATGACTTCGAGGCTCAACCGGTCGGTATCCGCCAAGATTGAGCGACGACATCTCGGCGACCAGAAACTTCGTCTGGAAGACACCATTACCTCATTGGTCAAGACTCAAACCTTGAAGTCTGTTTTGCGTGTTCCGGACTGTGCGTCTGATATCACAATACAGGCCGATCTCGCTCGGCGGGCCATTTCCGTATCAATGACGGTTAAAGCGCGTGATGACCGGAAATCTACTCGGGCGCGTGTCAACTGGCTTCTCACGATGTTGAAGAAGGATGATTCGCGTCTGCGTGTTCATGCATACTGGCCCGGGCGCGCTGCTGCCACTTCAGAATGCATGGAGGTACTGCGCGAAGACCCAGCGCGGCTTCAGACAGAAAACCCGTCCTTGTTGCCCCTGTCGTTTGACGTCGTATTGATTGAGGTGCCCGGCGCCCGTCGATTTGGAGGCCAAAAGGCATTCATTGAAGATCTGGAACGGATCGTTGCGGAGTTCTATGACCTCGTTGGTGTTTCGTTGAAGGCATGGCAACCACCACCACCAAAGCCGGTTGTCCGCGACGCTGGCGATGACGAGCATGAACTGGCAGCGGCAGGTTCAGAAGTGGATGACGAAGAAGACCCGGTTGCCGAAACGAAAGAGCCGGGTAGTTTCAGCTGATACACCAATGACGACATTTCTTTGAAATCGATGGGTGTGTTCGAATGCGGGGTCGACGCTGTCGCCTACCGGGGTTACTTCGCGATCGGGGACATTGAGCGCTGCGAGGCCGCCGGGAATCCGTCGAGCACCCGTTCGGCAACATCAAGCACTGGATGGGCCATGACAGGTTCCTGATGCGCGGCCTGGAAAACATCCGCGGCGAGTTCAGCCTTGCGGCCCTGGCCTACAATCTGCGCCGGGCCATCAACCTGATGGGAGTTCCGGCCTTGCTGGCCGCCATGCGCTGCTGATCATGTGATCGTTCGCGTTAGGATTGCCCGGCCCTGCATTCCAGAGGCCGTTCGGCGGCCGCAACGCCCCCGGGGAAGCAATGTTCCGGAACACCGGCAAACTGATGGCGAAGATGCAAAACGCAGGCTGGACCCGCCCTCGGGAAGCCGGTTTTCACACAGTCTGGGTCGTTTTGGAGACACCATGACCCGAACGGGAGACATTCTCGGATAAGCAAGGGTCTCAACCGTCGATCAGGATCTGTCCGGTCAGAAAGACCGATTGCTGCAGCACGGCGCGGTACGCGTGTTCGAGGACGTCATCTCAGGCAAGACGTTCAACCGACCCGGTCTGGCTGCCCTGCTCGACCGGGCCCGCCCTAACGATTCGCTCGCCGTCATCCGGCTCGATCGCCTGGGCCGGTCGCTCAGGGAATTGTCGGAAACGGTCGATGACCTCAACGCGAGAAAGATCAACCTGATCAACCTGGAGGAGCGGATCGACACGACGTCCGCCGCAGGTGAGTTGGTGTTCCATGTCTTCGGCGCCATGGCGCATTTCGAGCGCCGCCTGATCTCCGAGCGCACAAAAGACGGACTGATCAACGCACGAAAGCATGGTCGCACCCCTGGGCGACCGCCATTGCCGCCCGAGACAATCTCAGCTCTCCAAGACCTCGTCGGTGCTGGAAAATCCGTCTCACAAGCCGCCAGGCATCTCGGCATAGGCAGATCAACAGCTTGCAAGGTGATCAGAAACGCGACGCAGTAACCCGCGGTCCCTATTCGTTCTCTCTTGGCGTGGTTTTACGAAGAAACCTTCCGATGGGGCCTGAGACGACCGGCGATCTGCTCGGGGCTCCAGCCGTCGGCCAGCCTGTCCCCCACCAGTCACCACCGCTCCGGCGTCATCTTTCCGGGAACCGACGAGGCCGCGCCGACGCCTTCCCCGCGCCTGCTTGTGCCGATAGCCACGGCCGCCGCCGTCCTGGAGCACTTGGCGCCAGATCGTCATCCGGTCGCGGCCCAGCTGCCGTGCGATGGCTGGTTGCGAAAGCCCGCTTTTCCTCAGCGCGCAATTCTGGCACCGTTCTTCTTGGGTCAGGTGGTGGTAGCCCTTTGGCATGGCAATCTCCCAGCGTCACAACCGGGACTGTCGCCGCCATCTGGCCGACATGCAATATCCTGTGCTCAAAGCACAGAAACTCACTGCCTCTTGTGTTGCACTTCAGAGTGGAACGGGGGTTTGAAAACATTGGACACACCATGATAAATTTCTACTTCCACGTCGGCTCACCAAACCCCCGCAAGGTTGCTTTGGCCCTCGAAGAACTCGGGCTTGAATACGAGATCGTACCCATCGATATCTTCAAAGGGGAACAGCACACGGCGGCGTATCGCGCTGTGAACCCCAACGGCAAGGTGCCGGCAATCGAGGACGGCGGCGTGAGGGTGTTCGATTCCAATGCGATCCTGCTCTATCTCGCGGACAAGCATGATCGATTTCTTGGCAGAACCGAAGATCGTGGTGAATTGCTGAGTTGGCTGATGTTTGTTGCAACTGGTCTGGGGCCCTATAGCGGTCAGTGGATCCATTTCCAGACTGCGGGGGCGGCAGATGGCGGTGACTATGCCAAGCGTCGCTACGCGTTCGAGGCAAAGCGTCACTTCGAGGTTATGGACGACCACCTTGCTAGCAAGACTCACTTCCTCGGGGATGACTACAGCATCGTCGACATGGCCGCCTGGGGTTGGGTCGCGCTTCACGAGGGCATCCTCGGCGCAGGTGGGCTGGATCGCTATGGAAATGTCAAAGCCTGGTACGACCGCGTCAATGCCCGCCCGGCCGCAGAATGCGCCCGCAATGTTAGTGTGAGCAGCGGCGGCAAGCCCGCGTTCGACGAAAGTGCGGCGCGCGCGCTGTTCCCGTCCAACTTCAGCTGAGAGCCTTACCTCGCATGACATCAATAACGCCATGACCTTTCCGAACAGGCGGACACCATGCTGGCAGGATACGCGCGGGTCTCGACCCTGGACCAGAACCCGGAGCTGCAGCTCGATGCGCTCACCGCCGCCGGATGCAGGCGGATCTTCGAGGACCGCGCCTCGGGTGCACGGTCCGACCGGCCAGGACTTGCGGAGGCGCTCGGCCGGATGCGGAAGGGGGACACGCTGGTCGTCCGGAGGCTGGACCGGCCGGGACGGAGCCTGCCGCAACTTGTTGCGACGGTCCGGAAGCTCGAGGAGGAGGGGTTCGGCTTCCGCTCCCTTACCGAGGGGATCGACACCACCACCGCCAGCGGCACGCTGGTCTTCCATGTCTTCGGGGCGCTGGCCCGGTTCGAGCGGGACCTCACCAGGGAGCGGACCATGGCCAGCCTTGCCGCGGCGCGGGCCCGCGGCCGGAGGGGAGGGCGGCCCAGCAAATTGACGCCGGAGCTGCGCCGCCAGGCCGAGGCGATGCTGCGGGACACCAGGGGCTATCCCTTCGTCAGCGACGTGATCCGCAACCTCTCGATCGGCCGCACCGCGTTCCAACATCACTTTCCGAAGGAGAGGATCCGGGAGCTCAGGGGCTGAGGGCCGGGAAGGGGGCAGGGCGATGGACATAATCGAACCTACAGACGATGAGTTGCGGGCCAACCTCGCGCCTAGATTCCGGTAAGCTCAGTCGGCTACTCTATCTCATCATCGGCAGGGTCCAGCATGATCCTGCTTTAGGGCCTGTTGACAATCATGTTGCCGCGACCACGCCACTGACGAGGTGATTCGCCGCAGCGAAGCTGACATCGGTCTTGTCGTAGCGGGTGGCGATCGACCGGAACTCCTTGATTCTTGCGAAGAAGTTCTCGATCTGGTGCCGCCATTTGTACATCTCCTGGTCATGATCCCGGAGCTTGCTCCGGTTTCGCCTCGGGGGAATCACCGCCATTGCTCCGCTTGCTTCAATGTCACCGATCAGCCAGTCGGCATCGAATGCCTTGTCGCCGATGAGGGCACCGTAGCCGAGATCCGCCAGAAGTTCCGATACGCCAGCAAGATCATGCGCCTGGCCGGGAAGGATCACGAAGCGAACGAGGTAGCTGAGGGCATCCACGATGGCCACGACCTTGCAGGTCAGGCCGCCTCTGGAGCGTCCGATGCCCTGGCGGCAGGTCCCCCCTTTGCGCCGGCCGCCTTCTGGTGCGCCTGGACGATGGTGCCATCGACGAACAGGTATTCGAGGTCGAACTCATCAGACAACTCGTTAAATATGCGCTCGAAGATACCTGAAAGCGCCCATCTGCGGAACCGCTTGAAGATGCGCCTCCTTGCCAAAATGCGCCGGAAGGTCGCGCCAGGGCGAGCCGGTGCGAGTCCGCCACAGCACTGCCTCGAGAAACATCCGGCCCACCGCCGCGGTGACGCCGGGATCGGTATCCTTTCCGGGCAATATGTACTCGATCCGCGCCCACATGGCGTCGGTGAGCACCGTCCTGTCTGTATTCATCTGCCATTTGCCTCAACTGCTCATGCCGTCATTTCGACGTGCTGTTGCGGGAAAAATGGTATCGGTTGCCCTGATTGGCAACCCGAATGTCAACAGGCCCTAGTACCCCAACGTCATTGAATTGATGGATAGAGCGACTTCAGCTTTATCCGTGCACTCTCGGTCCTGAACCGCCAGTCCACCGGTTTGGCCGATGCGTTGCGATGCTCCTGCCATGCGCCGACCTCGCACATCATCGTCTCCCGGTCGGGTATCCGGCGATCGAGGCATTGCCGGCAAAGGACACTGATCTCGATCTCGGCCATGTTCAGCCAACTTCCATGTTTCGGTGTGTGATGCACCTTGAATCTCCCTGCCAGGCGGGATGCCTCCTCGGGCACGAAGGTCTCGTAGAGCGAGGACAGTTTGTGCGTGTTCAGATTGTCCATCACCAGGACGATGTCCCTTTCCGGAAAGTGAATGTCGGCAAGATCTTTCAGCACCCTGGCAAAGTCCTTCCTTGTACGGCGGTCGGTGACCTCGACATGGCGCCAGCCACCTACCGGTGCATAGAGCATGAACAGGTTGGCGGTGCCATTGCGCTCGTATTCGAAATCATAACCGGCTGGCTGGCCGGGACGCACCGGCAGCTATGGCATCGGAGAAAGTGATGCCGCTTGACGAGGCCCTTGATCAGATTGCCTCAATCGAGATTTTCTGGACCTAGACGTGAGGAAAAATGTGCAAAATCGAGCTGAAGGTTCGTCCAGACGGTTTGCTCACGAGGCAGACTCTGTAAAGGCGGGATTTCACCGAGTCTCTAATTTTAGCCCGATCGCCCGAACCGGCGTCCCTGGCGTGTCGGTCCTGCGGTTGGACTACAATCCGGTTTTGTTTTTCCCTGTCAGGGACTCTTGGTAAAGAGGCTCAATGAACATGAAGCATCCCGTTATCACAGTCCTCGTGGCACTGAGTATTGCCTTGGCTTTTGGTGGGCGAGTCGATGCCTGGGTCCCCGGTCCCATATTCGGCAAACTGTCAGAAGCCGGAATTGTCTATCTTTCAAGGTTGGCCGCCAAGCCTGCCGGCGTGAAGCAAGTCGGAGAAATACTGGGCAAACGAAATCTCCCTCAACACGTGCTCGAAGACACCTGGATGCGCATCGCAATTGACCAGGAAAAGATTTCCAGAACCGATGCCAAGAAAATGTTCGACCGCCTGAGCGGAGTCCCGGGGTTTCTCACTAACCTTCGAAAGATATGCGGGAACAACCCGAGCGGCACCATAGGTCACTTGAACGAACTGGAAATCGCTCATACCGCGGTCAAACATGGTGCCAAGGTCCACGGGATAGGACTAAGATTTGTTGACCCGGCAAAATCGGGTGTCACTGACATTGATATTGTTCTCGAACAACGAGGCAAGATCTTCGCGATCGAGGCAAAGAAATACTCCACCGGCCCGCTGCCCATGGACAGCTTCCGGGCGGACATGGATACTCTTGTCGAATACAGGAAGAATTCCGGCAACGGCCGGGTGATCCCGGTATTTTCAATAACGCAGGTATCGCGGGACATTGACCTCAGGATTCTAGCGGCTGAAGCCCGGAAGAGAAATGTTCAACTCGTGACCGGAACTCCCGAAGAGCAGGTGCTGCAGATTCTGCATTTGTCGAGAATCATGTAGCTGCGAACCGAAAGGAGCATTCCGTCAATTTTGGTTGGTAGTTTGCCTCCCAATCAAGCCCTCCGTGCATCAATGCCCGGGAATCTTGGCCAGCGAAAACAAGGGTGAAGTGAACTCTCGTGGAAAACCTGACAGACCTGATCGTGCCAGCCCATTTCATGGAAGTTTGCCACACCCACGGAATTGCAACATTCGAATCGATCTACCGCGCTTCCAACTGTGCTTCCTGGTCACTTGCCGCTGTATTCGCGATCGGAGCGGGTGCGTTTGTCATCTTTACCGGAGGTCTGGGTTCCGGCCCGGCGGCTGCCTTCGCGACATGGCTCGGCGGACTTATGGGATACTCCGGGGCTGCCGCCACAAGTGCCGGCCTGGCCTTTCTCGGCGGCGGATCGATCGCAGCCGGCGGTTTCGGCATGGTCGGGGGAGCCGCCATTCTCACAGCGGCACTCACATTCAGTACCGAGTTGGTGTTTGACTACACATTCAACCGGGCAGTATCCGGGTATGACTACCGGTCACTGGCCGACAGCAGCAGAGACCTGTCGACCCTTCCGTTGCCGATCAACGAGACTGGCCCGGAAGCCTATCAGTCAGGGCTGGCGGTTCTGGAGGATATTGACAGAAACTGGCTCCAGGACATTCTTGGTTCACTTGGTTGCAAGACATCGATTTCGGCGTGTCCGGAGTCCCCACCACCAACCGAGATTGAAGACAGCAGGCAGAAAACGATCCTGCAATCCATGGAAGCAATCAATGAAACCGGCCACCCCGCAAGGCAGGACGACCGAGCGAGGGTTCAGACTTTGCTATCCCTGCTCCACTTTGTGTCGAACGACTACCAACAGGCCAAGTTTCATGCTTCTCGTGCGATGTCCGAACACATCGAGGCGGGGCTGGAAGAGACGGATCGAACGCTGCCAGCATTCATTATCGCTACAGCGACCCTGTATGATGAGGATGTTTCACACTCTGACTCCCTAGACAGGCTGGAACAATCAATTCTCCATGAACCGAACAATCCACTCATTCCCTTGATGTTCTCGATCTATCTGGACAGGCTGATCCACATATCTGACAGAAGGTCATGGAATGACAGGGTGTTGCACAATTCTCTGCGCGAAGTGTTCGTGTTGATGCAGCACCTGCACAAAATGGATGCCAGCAGGGATGTGCAGATTGCCAACCATATGACGCTGCTGGCGCGGTATTTTCTTCGTCTCAATCTCGAACAGCAAAAGATCATGGCGCTGGTTCTGGACCCTGACATTGCAGCAAGAACTGATCCGTTGGTCATTGCAGAGCTTGACGATGCGCTGACCGCCTACACAACACTTCTGAATGATTCAAAACCCGTACTTGAGACCGCACTGAAGACAGCAGCACCGCCGGCAGATGAGACCTGGTTGAAGACGTCGAGGAGGGCCTTGCCATGGACCGGAGATCGCGAAAAACTGGATCGCGAACAGATGCAAATATTTTCGCAATTGCATGATGGTTACCGTAGCGACCTTCCGAGGCTGGCTTGCCTCAGAGTGTATGGCAAGTCCAGGGCAAGTCATCATTTCTCGAACATGGATCTTGGCCGGACAGAGATTCTGGCCCTCGCAACCAGTATCAACCCCCTGATCAAATCCCACCCCGGCACCGGACACAGGATCAGGGAATTGCTCCGAAATTATGACCATCACCTGAAGGAATCACGGCTGGCGCTAGCGGGCTTGTTGCCAAGCGTAATGGATGCCTGTGACAGGTTCCCCAAAACACAATTCCATGATGCTTATCTGAAATATGCCAAGGATCACCATCGACTTCGGGCTTTGGCCGACTGCCTGACAACGCAACAGGAACCGGTAGATGAAGAGTCACCAGTCGACTACGCAGTCAAGCGCGACTGGGACCCTCAGAGTTGCCACAATCTTATGGAATGGCGATAATCCGCCGCCTCAGGGCCTATCGGCAGCTGCCGATCCTGGGCCGCACTGGAGCATCATCACGGGGGTGCCGCCCCTTCCACTGCCCGCCGGCCCGCCCGGCCAGCACCCCCAGAGACCGGGGCCAGTTTCAACATTGGTCGGGGCATACCCCAAGATTCGCCTGCAACTTGGCCTCATTGCAGAAACGAAAATTGTTACAAGGGAAAGTGAACCTGACTGCCTGATTCTCAAGCGTTGCCAATCGAGACTCCACGTGAAGGCCATGTGGAAGATATTCTTCCCGTGGAGATCGGCTACTCCACGTTACAGACGGTTCTTGCACAGGATGTCGTCGAACCTGGGCTGAAGGACAGGATGGGCAATCCCTTCCTAAGCGACGTGATCTGCAACCTCTCGATCGGCCGCACGGCCTTCTACCACCACATTTCTAAGGAACGGATCCGGGAGCTCGGGGGCTGACTTGACCTCACCGCTTTATTGATTTTGCGAAGGCAAAACCACAGACGCTTATCCAAACGACCTCAAGAATACCTACAAGCTTCAAGAATCTTTTAGCGGAGCTTGATACGGTATCGTACTCATCACCTACGATTCGAACCAAGCTCGCCTCGTAGGTAGCAATTTCTGTTATTGGTCGGAGCGTGAAATCGGGCCAATGGGATATCAGGAACGATTCAATCCAGAAAGCTGGCAACGCGTTGATCAACAGATAACCGACGACCAGCGCGATGAGCGGGCGGAGCCAAGATCTGTAGAAGTCAGATGACCAACGTCTCCAAGCATAAAGCGCTCGATCTTGCCAGTACTCGATCCACACCTGATATTCCAACAGGCTTGGCGCATCTTGCCCCTTGTTGAGGAAATACTCAATCCGCTCCAACTGTCTGTCCAACACCGTTAGCTGGCGGCTATCGTGGTTCATGGCGGCAATCTGTCTCATAGTCAGAAACAACGATCTGTGTTGCAGACAGTTATGGAAGTAAGGATCGATCTTTTCGCGTGGTCCCAGATAGATGGACGTCCGCTTGGATCCGTCCAAATCTACGACTAGGTCTACCATCAACCGATCTATGCGATTCATCCCGGTGATCTCTATGGAAGAATACCCCTTCTGAATCGAGAGATCGTGCACTCCCCGATTGGCAACAAAAGCAATATTTCCTTGCATCCGCTCAGCCACGGTGATGTCATCGGCACCTTCCGGTAGAGGGGAAGTATGGATGCAACGGGTCTGTATAGTGGCTCCGGTGAAATTGTTTCGTACAAACCACACTCTGCTCCAATCTCGAAAGGTGAATACCCAATAACCGCCATGATGGCTCGAAGGTAAGCAAAACTCATTGCTGTGGAACCGAAATGAGCCACACCATGGGAAGACAAACGCCGACATCATCGACTTCAGACGCTGAAATCGACAACTTTCGAAATACAACTGTGCATAAGAAATCGGCGACCAATCGTTCACTACATCCCATGCCGATTGGTCATCCAGTTCGATCTCAAGATTTCTTATTACGATGTTGTCCAATTCATAAATGTGGCGTTCACTGTTCAGAGGCAGCCCCTTGTCTTTTCGTGAAACAAAATCGATGTGGCCTTGCAGCCCTTGCGTGTGAACGTACTCCAAAGATCGGTCAAAGTCCCATGACGACGACTTCTCCGATTGGCTGATCATGGAATGCTTACCAATCTCCTGAAGTATTTCTACGAGGCGCGTAAGTTTGACTTGCTTTTGCATTGGCGTGATCCCCCAAACACCAGATTCAACAATACCGCCCCCGGCATGTCATCCGCCTTATACATCTCTGGCCAATTGTCCCACCATGTGTGCCGGCGGCTGACGTTCTCCCCATCCGGACGACCGTCATCCCGCTCCATTCACCAGTTTCCCGGCTCGCCTAAGACATGCGAATCGCCGCCCATGCCATTCCGCCAGAAACATGGCGACTCTCGCCAGATGCCGCCGATGCCGTACACTCCCATCACGCAGCCGGTGAGGCATGCTGCCGGCACAGTGACTGTCCAAATGGTCTGGAGCAAGACCGCCGGATCCCCGGAGACTCGCCCCCTTCCACTCACCCCTCACCGGACAGCGCACGCGTAACCGCCTCACCAATCCTCTCGGCAGCAGCCTCGACATCGCGATCCCCGACATGGGCGTAACGCATGGTCATCTGAACCTGGCTGTGGCCGAGAAGCCGCGCCACCACCGGCAGCGGGATTCCCTGCATCACCGCCTGACTGGCATAGGTATGCCTGAGATCGTGGAGCCGAACATCCTCAAGTCCGATCTCCCGGCGCACCTCATACCAGAGGGACAGGTTGTCCGAGATCGGCCTGGCAGGATCCTTCGGGGAGGGAAACACGAACTCGCCTGAAGTCATGGCCAGCCGGCCCTTAATGATCTCCCGCGCCTTCCGGTTTAAGAACACCGTTCGCGGGCCGGTCTTGCTGTCCTCAAGCCGTAGATGATCGCCATCCACCTCCCGCCGCCTCAGACGGACAATCTCGTTCCTGCGGCACCCGGTGAGAAGCAAGAGCCGGATGATGTCCGCCTGCTGGCCACGCCGTCCGGCTGTATGGCGGTCAAGGGCCTCTTGCAACCGGCCGATCTCCTCCCGCGAGAGGAACCGGGTGAGCTTCGGGCGCGGATTGGGTCTCAAGCCCTTGGCCGGGTTGGCAGCAATGTATTCGAGCCTGACCGCATGGTTGAAGATCTGGCGCAGGGCCTTCAATGCAAAATTGGCCAACCCGGGCGATGTCCGGCTGCACGCGTCAAACCAGCGATGGATGTCGGATGGCGCGATCCGGTCAATGCGCCGAGTTCCGAATGCGGGCAAAAGCTGGGTCTTCAGGATCTTGTCCCGACCTCTGATGGTCGAGGGTTTGCAGCGTGGGGCCCAGGAGGCGTGCCATTCCCGGGCGACAAACTCGGCAAACACCGGCGGCGCGGGTCTTTGGCCCCTGCCTTCGGATTGCAGCCCCAGGCATTCCTGACGTGCTTCGGCGACCGACCGCAGCATGGTCGGTCCCAGCGACTGCTTCCATGACCCGGACTGGAAGACGAAGCTCCGCCCGCCAGACGGGTAGACCCGGACATGCAATGACGGGACCCGGGTATCACCGACAGTGTATTCGCGGGCACCGGACTTCAGCCGGCGAATGCCGGCATCGGTCAGGTGGGCCCTCTTCATGACCCCGCTCCTGCGAGCACGCCGCCCATGGTATCCGCCGCACCGCGCATCACGGTCTCGGCAAGATGCGTGTATTTGAGCGTGGTGGCGGTATCGTTGTGGCCCAGAAGCCGGCCGACAACGGGAACGGTCTCGCCGGCCATGATGGCGATGCTGGCATAGGTATGACGGGCATCATGCAGCCTCACGTCATCGAGCCCCGCTTCCGAGCGCACACGCTGCCAGAATTTCTGGACCACCGGCTTCGAGACCGGACCGTCGATCCGGCGCGACGGAAACATCCAGCGTGATGCTCTCGGCAGGCCGGTCAACACCTCCCTGGCCGGCGATGACAACCATACGGTGCGCGGTCCGGTCTTGCTGTCACGAAGATGCAGATGCCCGTCACGGTAGTCCCGCCACTGGAGGGTTCGGATCTCGCTGGACCGGCAGCCGGTCAGGAGAAGCAAACTGATGATAGCCGCCGGCAACGGGCAGGCCTTCTCATGGCGCGTGAGAACGCCGCCGAGACGACGCAGCTCGGCCGCCGAGAGGAAGCGTTCGCGGCCGGCCCGCCGGTATCGCCTGATACCCGTGCACGGGTTGGAATTCTCAGACCGGTAGCCGTGGATCTCGGCCTGGGCCATGATCACCGACAAGACCGGCGCCGAGCGATCGGCGGCTACAGGGGTTGCACTAAGGGAGGCATGCCAATCCTGCACGTCCTTGCCGGTGATGTCGGCGATCTGCATGTCCCCGAACCAGGGCAGGATCTGGTTGCGCAGATAGTAGCCGTTGATCTTGCATGTGGATGGCTTCCAGTGACGGGAATAGCGACGGAACATATCCTCGGCGACCACCTCGAACAAGGTCTCGCCGGGCAAGGTAACTGCTGGCTTTCCCGTCCGTATGGCGGCAAGGGCAGACCTTGCCGCATCGCGTGCCTCCTGCAGGCTCATCTCCTCCGGACCGCCGATGATCTTCCAGATCCGCCGCCCATCGCACTGTGTGTGAATGAAGAACCGCCGCCGCCCCGAGGGCATGATCCGTATGCCGAAGCCTTTCAGATCCGAGTCGCGGATATCCCGTGTCGTATGCAGTGGTTTGAGTGCCCTGATTCGTGCATCTGTCAGCCTGACTGTCGCCATGATATTCTCCCTGCATCCAGTTGCAGATGCGGGAAAACCGGTCCGGAATGCCTGCCGCATCTGCGGGTTGCGGAAGAAAAAGATACGCTATATCAATTACTTAGAACCGAAGGTGCGTCCCTTGGTGTAGCCAGTTGGGAAATTCATTGCGTCATCGATTTCCACGACCAGCAACTCGCGGTATCGCTCGTCGACATCGTCATCAGTTATTGTCAGTGTGACGCTGCCGGTTTTCTCGCCCGCCTTGATAGTGATGGGGCCAGGATCGCTGTGGTCAGCCGGCGTCGCCTCGCCGATCGGGAAATGAACAAACTTGAGAGGGATATGGATATCGCTTGTTGGCGCCGCGCCCGCTATTTCCGCGGTAATCGTTTTGCTCTGGCCTTCTGTAAGTGTCTCCCTCGTGTTCGGAAATCCTGGAATACCTCCTCCCCCTTCCCCACGCAGGTGAACGACACCTCGCATTTCTGCTGTGTCGTTATCCATGATGGAGACTGAAAGTTTACTTCCTCCTGCGATCTTGCTGTCCTGGAAATTGATGGAATTGAACGTCCCAAGGGCGTTGCCATGGTCTACTCCTTTTATGATAGTGCCAAAATTCAAGGTAAAGTACTCGGTTGGCTCGACTAGAATGTCATCAATGATGTCGATGTCGATGGTGACTAACGTTTGCCCATCAGGTAAAGTCAACTTACCGCCTGCCATCTTGAAGTCGTCAGATATTGCGGCTGTTGTGTGGGGGTCGTCGCCGACGGAGTAGAAAATATCCAGATCGTAGGGAAGCGTGTCGTTTAGGCTGATCTTCAGTTGATTTTCGTTTCCTGTGGCCCCTTCCTTTGCCATGAATTCCGGATGAGACATCCCTAGGGCAGAGTCCGTCACAGGCGAGAGGGTTAGATACCTTTCATCGTTTTCTGTGATTCTTACTACAACTTTCTCATTGAAAGAATGAGTGTTGTCTCCGTCCACATAAGTGCCCGATGCTGTTACAGTGAAATACTCATTTGGTTCGTAATTCGTTACTTCGTCTACCGCTGTTACGGCAAAAACATGGGATGCGGATTCCCCCGCACGAAATTCAAATGAAGCGGGGATGGTGGATGTATAGTCTCCCACCCTTGCTTGCTCGGCAGCATGGTTCGCAGGTCCACCACCGCTGGTGATTAAGTAATTCACGATCAGTGCATTTGAATTGTCCCCTGTCCTTTTTACGGTAAAGGTCGCAGTTTCGCCTTCTTTTATCGTGGGATAACCGACGCCTGCATACGGGCTTGGGCTTACCGTGATAGAAACCCCTTGAGTCTGAGCCATCACCTGCAGCGGCGTCGCAGCCAGCAATACCGCCGTCAACAAACAGTTGGCGGCACCTGCTCGGAACGCGTGGATGAGGCCACGACAGGCTCCGAGGGAACCGATACCCGTGTTGCGGATGGTCATCCGATGACTCCCGCGACGCCTACAACGGTTCCAACACTAGCAGACTGCGGCGTTGCCGTTGGGCCTGCCTTGGGCCTGCGCGCAAGCTGAAGCCGTCGCGTTGCCTCTCGGGTATCCTCAGTCTTTGCCAGGACGGTAGCGTTCAGACTGGACAGGTTGGCCGGGATCTTGTCGTTGTCCGGCATCACGACGTTGAACCGGCTGCGGTCTCCTTTCGTGCTCCCCTGCGGCCAACTCTCGGAGGCTTCATCGATCTCGATTGACAGAAGTTCCCGGAAGCGTCGGTCAATCGAGTCGTCGGCGATCTGCAACGGGTCGGAGCCAGGCTCCTGTCTGCTCCTGATCGTCACGGTGGTAGGGAAATGGCCATCACTTGAAGTCGCCTTGGCAACCGGGAATCCCGGGAGCCTGGGTGGAATGGCAACACCCGATGCTGGCGTATCGCCGGGCGGAATCATGGTGGGACCGGAACTGCCGCCTTCGGCAAGGCCGGTCTGTATCCTGCCTGTTGGCTTGACGGATACGGCTCCGTGCAGACAGGCGAGATGCTGGCCCGGTTGCGGTGTGTCATCGTCCACTGTCTTCACCACAAGCGTCTTGGCCGCTGCGTCCGGCGTGAAGGGGTTGACTGCTCCGGATTTGCGGTTTGGTGCGGTATGGCCCTCGAGGTGAAACCTGATCGGGAGATTTTCCCCGGGCCACGCGAAGGTTGCCTGTGCAGTCTGCATTTCAGGCGCGGCGGTGCCTCCATCCGCAGGCATCTTCACCGTGCCACCATTTGTCTCATGCTCGGTCAGGGCGTCATCGTCGACGGTTTCGGCGGGCGTCCCTTGGCACGATTTGGTCGGGTTGCGGTCGCTCATAGAGTGAAGCACCGGACATGACATCGAGTACGCCGCTGGCCCCTTGTCGCCCCCCATGACCTTGAGCGACTCCGTAATGTTGCGGACAACGGTTGGCACCTCACCGTCGATGGGAGTGCCGTTCAACCTGGCTTTGAAGGCGGCGGTGTCCCGATTGCTGCTCCCTATCGTTTTGAAGCAGTCTTCCGGTTCTTGGGCGGTGTCCTGGCTCCTCTGGATGATGATCGTCCGGGGTTGGATGCCTCCGGTCGCGAGGGTCAGGGTTTGTGCCGTCTTCGAGAGATCGAAGTCGCCGCCATCGGTTGGGTTGAATCCAAAGGGGTTGGGATCGGGTTTGACCCGGATTCTCGCCGTCAATGAGTGCGGGGTGTTGCCAATCCTTCTTGCGGTCGTGTCTCCCGCTGCAATTCGATCCGGCAGACGGGACGTCTTGTTCTGCTGGGTGGCAGGGGACACGGAATTCCGGGCCTCAGCTTCCGGAAAGAGCTCGGTCGGCATTGCCATTGACAACAATGCCGCCGGCCAGGCGCCGCGCCGTCGGAGGGTTTGAGGCACCCCCCCCCCACAGCGGATTATGCTGCAATCCCATCAACGATGCACCGATCGTCTGGGGCGCAGGGAAGAAGGAAGAGTCGAGGCTTGTCGACTTGTGCGTGTCCGGCGGGAACAGGACACGTTTCGCCGGAGTGGCTGTTCAGATTGTCGGCCCGTAATGCCAGGCGGGCCGGAGGCCTTCAGGGGAGCCGTGTTGGCAGCCGGTTGCGATCGACCCGCGGCAGTTTGTGCAAAACCGGGCTGGAATGTTCGAGGACAAAACCGGTCCAGCCACGCGCCAGACTGACTCACCGTCAGAGGTTCACCAAGCGCCATCCTGTTCGGGCCCCATGTCCAGTGGCGCGACACGCTCTCCTTGCGGCGCGCCTCAACAAACTCACAGGGTGCCGTGGCCGTGTCCTTCCAGTCGGCCGACGGTCCGATCAACATGCTACTCATTACTTCTCAACACAACACAGAGGCACAAAAACAGGCCGATGCAATAAACAAGGCGCATCCGCCTGCGAATGTTCCAACTACACCAAGTGCGTCGACCACGCAAAGAATGAATTGCAGTTTCGTGACAGTTCTACTGGCGCTGTTGCCCGGCATGATTGCGGTTCGGGGTTTGTGCCAGCTCACCCTGTACGGGTTTTTCTCCTGCTGTCCTTTGTCGATTGCGGGGAGCGCCCGGGCTTGGCAGCGGAGGCCTTGCACGGTCTGCATTACCCCGGCATCGGTTGCCGTTTGATGGCAAGCAGAACAACCGCCCGGCCGCAACCATTCCATCGGCGTCGACGTCACTTCGAGCAGGTCGGTCAGTCCCGGGCATCCTCGGAGTTCAACTGCCCGGCTCCGGCGGATGTTGTCCGGGGTGCCTGAAACGACGAGCATGGTCGAGCGGGTTCAAGCCATTCCCGGCGGGCGATTCGGCATTCGGCAAGACCGCTTTGTTGGTTGCAGGATTTCATCCCGCCGGTGAGCCACCACGCTCCTCTCGTCGCGGCGCGTATTGCGCCTCGGCTGCGGCCTCGTTCATGCCGGCGCTCTCGCGACCGGCTTGACGTGAGATTTGATCATGGCCCGGGGCCCGGGAATTCCCGGGGTATCGTGGCATCGAAACTGATTCATGCTGGCATCGGGTTGCCCACGGAAAGCGGCAATGGTTATGGCCGTCCTGCCGGCGCAGCAGTTGTCTTCCCGGGCGGTGGCAGGTATTCGAACGGCGTCGATCGGTAGCCCTGCCTGGACCGGCAGGGAGTCTGGAGGATGAATGAGACGTGACCGGAGTGTCAAGATTGTCGCCACGCTTGGACCGGCATCGTCTACCAGGGAAACAATTCAGGATCTGTTCGAGGCAGGAGTCGATGTCTTCCGCCTCAACATGAGCCATGGCTCGCATGGAGATTTGGCCCGCCGTCACCGGATCATTCGGGAGGTATCGGCCGCTGCCGGCAATCCGATCGGGATCCTGGTCGATCTGCAGGGACCGAAGATCCGTTGTGGAACCTTCGCCGGCGGCGAGATCCAGCTTGAGCCCGGTGACCGGTTCACCTTTGACCTCGACGATGCGCCCGGTGACCGGACCCGTGTCCACCTTCCGCATCCGGAAGTGCTGGGCGAATTGAAGACCGGATCGACCCTGCTGGTCAATGACGGGATCGTCCGGCTCAGGGTCGATGACTGCACGTCCGAGCGCGCCGAATGCACGGTCATGGCCGGCGGGACGGTGTCGGATCGCAAGGGTGTCAACATTCCGGATGTCGTGGTGCCGGTGCCAGCGCTGTCGGAGAAGGATCGAGACGATTTGGAATTTGCCTGCGAGCTGGGAATTGACTGGCTGGCACTGTCCTTTGTCCAGCGCCCCGAAGACATGCGGGAGGCGCGGGCGCTGGTCGGCAGCCGGGCCGCTATTCTGGCAAAGATCGAAAAACCGGCAGCGGTGGAGCGATTCGAGGGTATTCTGGACGAGTCGGACGGAATCATGATTGCCAGGGGCGATCTCGGTGTCGAGACCCCGCTTCCGACCGTGCCGTCGTTGCAGAAACGGCTGATCAGGCGTTGCCGGGCCGCGGCCAAACCGGTCATTGTCGCCACGCAGATGCTGGAAAGCATGGTCACCAATTCGACGCCGACACGGGCCGAGGTCTCCGATGTCGCAACTGCCATCTACGAAGGTACCGATGCCATCATGCTGTCAGCCGAATCCGCTTCGGGAAACTTCCCGGTCGAATCGGTGCAAATGATGCACGAGGTGGCGCTGTCGGTTGAAAACGACCCGACCTTTCTCCAGATCATGGAAGCCTCGCGCCGGGGCGATCGACACTCGGTCCCTGATGCCATGACCGCAGCTGCCCGAGAGATTGCCGAAACCACCGATATCGCGGCAATCTGCTGCTTCACCCACTCGGGAACAACCGCCCGGCTGGTGGCCCGCGAACGCCCGCGGGTTCCAATCGTTTCCCTGACCCCTTTCGGTCACATTGCCCGGCGATCCTGCCTGCTCTGGGGATCCCATTGTGTCGCTACCGAGGTCGTGCTCAGCTTTGACGAGGCCGTGGCAACGGCGGAAAAGGCGGTGATCAGCGAGGGGTTGGCGGCGCCGGGAGACCAGGTCATCATCATGGCCGGCGTTCCCTTCAACATCTCCGGATCAACCAACATCATCCGGGTGGCAAAACTCGGCGAGACCTGATTTCGACCTCATGCGGGACCCGCTGGAGGGATTGCAACCGGCATGATCTTCCTGCCATGGCCGATGACCTGACCCCCGTGGATTGATGGCAACCTGGTCAGCACCGCCGGCAGCTGCCGAAACCCGGGCGAGGGCGGCATCGAAATCGCAACTTGCCCGCCATCCGGGCCCTGGTTGCGGTCGCCAGGATCAGGGCAGGTCGGTCCGACGGGAAGGCCGTCGTCAGGCAAGCCGGCATGGGTGGGCGGGCATGTGCGGAGCTGGCGCATTCACGGATCCTGCGGATAAATGTCGTGCGCCGGAGCCGGTTGCGGGAGGATTGAAGTTGGAGACTGGCCGCCTCATCCGGTCTTCGTTGCCTATCCGGGCGTTTGACCGGAGACGACCGGCATTGCGCTCTGGCGGAGCAGGGTCTTCAAGAACAACAGCCCTGACGTCATGACCGAAATTCATGCAGCAACGACTTCGGAGGCCGAGACTGGTTCGGCTGGCTGGGATCCACTTGCCTGGCGGCATGCGCCCGTCATTCGCTGCGATGCCACGGAGCCGTTCCTGCCGAGTGCGGTTGGGTATGCAATCCACGAAAATGACGGCCCATCCCTGCCATTCGGCCATCCGGTGGCACTCGAGGGCGCAGAGCGGGCAATCGAATACCTGGTCTGGTGGGATTGGAGCCTTCGGCACGTTGGCAACATGGAATTTGTCCGGATCTACCTCGACCGGACCGGCAATCCGGTTCGGGTCGAGACCTATGCCGGCAACGGAGGCAGGACGGTACGAAATTATTCCGGACAGGGTCTTCCCCTGGTCTCTGGCCGGGCCGTGTTGCTTGCGGAGCCGGGCACGCACGGGCTTGCCGCCGGCCCTGACGAATTCTGCCGGGATCCCGCCGGGAGCACGGTGCTCGCCGGCGGGGGGTCCAGCGGGGCCGCAGGGCCGGTTCTGGATGTTCCAGGGATCACCATCGATGCATTGACGATCTACGAGAAGCACATTGCCGGGAAATTCCTGGCGGGCCATGCGTCTGTCCCGACATTCGACTTTCGACAGATCGTCGATCTGCGCACATTGCCGGCGATGCCGATGATCCGGTTCGGTGCAACGATCCCCGGCCGCATCGGCGCCAGGCTCTCCAGGCTGAAGGCGGAGGCAAGAGGCGTGAAGGCCGTCCTCCTTGACAGCGGTGACACGCTGATCGACGAGAGCTCGCAAATCTTCTCGGAGGGGGAGTTGGTCATCCGGGCCGATCCCGTTCCCGGGGGAGACAGCCTCGTGGCCGAATTGAAGCAGCGTGGCTACCTGGTGGCGCTGGTCGCCGACGGCCTCGTCGAGAGCTTCAGGAATGTCCATGGACAGCTCGGTTTCTGGGATTTGTTTGATTCGCGCGCCATTTCCGAATCCGTCGGCACCACCAAGCCGGATCGCCGAATGTTCGATCATGCAACACGGGATCTCGGCCTGACCGAGGATGACTACCCGGGCTGCGTGATGGTCGGCAACAACCTTGCCCGCGACATTGCCGGTGCCAATCGCCTCGGCATGTGGTCGGTCTGGATCAGCTGGACAGACAATTATCCGACCAGGCCGGCAAACAAGGCCGAGCAGCCGGATTTCGAGATCGGGCTGCCGCATGACCTCATCGGCATACTTGCAGAGATCGACGCCATGGGCTGAAGGGCTGGCGTCGGTTGTCAGGAAACTCCATCAGGTTGAATTCAACGAGATGGACGAGTGTGGATTGGCGCCGGTCGAAGACCCGGAGAGTCCGGTTGCCCTTGCGGGATCGCAACACCGCGGGTGGGCCACTTGCCGGCCTGGACCGACCGCATGGCCCGGTGGTCGAGAGACGCTTGCTCAATTGCCGCTGCGGGAGCAGGCGCGGCCTGCAAATTCAACCGTGACATCAATCCGGCCCTCTGCAATAGTGACCGTTCATTGTTCACCAGGTGCCGCATAATGTCGGTGGCGTCGTGCATGGTTGGATGCATCCAACCATGCCAGTGCAATTGACCATCCCCGGCCTGCGGCATCGCAACAGGGGGAAATTGAACATGAAACTGACACAACGAGACATCGTCATTGCCGGTGCAGTTGCCTGCGCGTGCTGGTCGGTGCCTGCACTTGCCCAGGAATGCAGTTCGTACAACGAGGCTCCGATGCTCGCCGAGGCCGTGGCCGCGGGGACGCTGCCGGAGGTTGGCGACCGGTTGCCTGCCGAACCGCTTGTCGTGACGCCATACGAACAGGTCGGCGTTTATGGCGGGACCATGGTCGATACCACGGGTGGCAACCGCCTGGCCGAGTTTCGTCACTTCGGCTACGAACCGCTCGTCCGCTGGTCGGTCGATGGCGGGCAGGTCCTTCCCAATGTCGCCAGGGGGTGGGACATCTCCGATGATGCCACCACCTTTACCTTCCACCTGCGCGAGGGCATGAAATGGTCGGATGGCGAAGATTTCACCGCCGATGACATCGTGTTCTGGTGGGAACATATCGAAACCAACACCGACATCCAGTCGAAGCCGCGCGGCCTCTTTGTCGTGGGTGGCGAGCATGCCACGGTGACCGCGATTGACGATTACACCGTGGCGTTTTCCTGGTCGCAACCCAACGGCCTGTTTCTCGAGAACCTGGCGACCAGCTACGGCGTGCGCGTCGTCCAGTTTGCCGAGCACTTCCATCGCCAGTTCGTCAAGGGCCTGAACCCGGACGGGGTGGCTGCCGCAATGGAAGCTGCCGGAGCCACGGACTACACCCAGTGGTGGAACTCCAATGTTGGCAGCTATGGCAAGCAGGCAGAATACAACAATCCTGATCGGCCTTTTGTCCAGGCCTGGGTTCCGCGCCAGCCATTCCTTGGCAAGGAGAGATTCACCTTCGAGCGCAACCCGTATTACTTCAAGGTCGACACGGCATGTAATCAGCTTCCGTATATCGACCGGCGCGAATGGGTGCTGGCCGCCGATCCGGAGATCCAGTTGGCGAAATCCCTGACCGGTGAAGTCGATATCAGCCGGGTAAACATCTCGACCCCTGCCAATCGAAGCGTGTTCTTCGACAACATGGAGCAGGGGGATTATCGCCTGATCAGCGCCGATTCGGCGGATGCCAATGTTGCGGATTTCCAGTTCCCGGAAAACCACCCGGACGAGTTCAGGGCTTCGGTCTACCGGAACAAGGATTTTCGCATCGGGCTGTCGCTGGCGATCGATCGGGAGGAGTTGATCGACGTCGTGTTCCTCGGCCAGGGTGAGCCGCACCAGATCGCACCTCGCCCCCGGTCACCCTTCTATTCGGAGAGGCTTGCCAAGCAATACACCGAATACGACCCGGACCAGTCTGCCAGGCATTTGGACATGGTCCTTCCGGACAGCAATGATGATGGCATGCGCCTGCGACCTGACGGAGAAATCTTCACCGTGGTGATCGCGGTGAACAAGGACTTCAAGTCCGACTGGGTCGACATGATGGAACTGATCGAGGGCTATTGGGAAGCGGTCGGTGTCGACACGGTACTCGAGGTGGTCTCGGATGCCACATCGGTCAGCCGCCGCGGCGCTGCCGACAATGACATCGGCCTGTGGCTCGCGGAAAACGGTGCCGGGCGGCTACCGCTGCTGGACCCCGATGGCCTGCTCGGTTCGGAAAACGACCTCGAATGGCGCAAGTATCATGACACCGGCGGCGCCGAAGGGGTAATGCCTCCGGATGACATGCAGCGCATGTATGATCTCCAGGACCGGATACCGCTGACTGCAGGCGCCGAACAGGAAGCCGCCATGGAGGCGTATATCGAGCTCGTGGCGGACAATTTCCCGCGGATCGGCATTGCCTTGCCCGCCGGAAACTACCGCGCCGTAAGCAACCGGTTGCGGAATGTCCCGGAGCCGTTGATGGAGGGGTGGCTCTATCCGGGAATTTCACCGGCGAATTTCTCGACATTCTATATTGTCGAGGACCGGCAGTAATCAGGACGACGTGATGGAGGAAGGGGCCTGCCGGCCCCTTCCCCGACCCTCCCGACAAGGCGATTGCCGGCGCCATGGTCCGATTTCTGCTTAGGCGACTTTCGCTGATGGTTCTCACGGTCTTTGCGATCACCGTGATTTCCTTCTTCATCATCGTCCTTCCTCCGGGCGATTTCGTGGACCGGCTGGTTCTCGAGGCCAACCAGTACGGCGAGAATTTCGAGCCGCACGAGATCGAGGATCTGCGCCGCATCTACGGTTTGGATCGCAGCGCTGTCGAACAGTATTTCATCTGGATGGAGAACATGCTGTTTCGCGGCGATTTCGGCTACTCGTTTGGCTGGGATCTGCCGGTCTCACAGCTCATCGGCCAGCGCCTGGGGCTGACAACCATGCTCTCGATCGTGACCCTGCTGTTCATCTGGGTGGTGGCCATTCCGATCGGGATCTATTCGGCGATCCGCAAATATTCGCTGGGCGATTACGTGTTCACCTTCCTTGGTTTCATCGGCCTTGCAGTCCCGAATTTCCTGCTGGCGCTGGTGCTGCTCTACGTGTCCTTCCGATATCTGGGGCAGAGTGTCGGCGGGCTGTTTTCGCCGGAATATGTCAATGCGCCCTGGTCGGTGGACCGGGTTCTGGACCTCTTGTCGCATTTGTGGATACCGACAATCGTTCTTGGCACCGCCGGAACCGCGGAGATCATCAGGAAGATCCGCGCCAACCTCCTGGACGAATTGCATCGCCCCTATGTCATGACCGCGCGGGTCAAGGGGCTGGCCGAGACCCGGCTGCTGATGAAATACCCGGTTCGCCATTCACTCAATCCCTTCGTGTCCGACCTGAACGACTTGTTCGTCAAGATCATATCCGGCGAGACGATCGTGGCCGTCGTGCTCGGCCTGCAAACCACCGGGCCCCTCCTCCTCCAGGCGCTGAAGGAGGAGGATCTGTACCTGGCCTCCACCCTCATCATGTTCCTGAGCTTTCTTGCCGTGCTGGGAACGCTGTTCTCCGATCTTCTACTGATGGCCCTGGACCCGCGAATTCGTCGCCAGGCCAGGGAAGGGGAGATGTTGTGATCTGCGATCCGTCTTTCCGCAGGATCACCTGGCGACCGGAACGGGCAGGAACGGGCAGGACCCAGTGACTGTCCGGGCCGAAAATGTCAGCCACGGCGTGCTCATCTGGCGTCGCTTCAAGCGTCACCGGCTGGGCGTGATCGGCGGGGCTGTCGCCGCGGTGATCTATCTTGTCGCCGCATTTACCGAGATCCTGGCTCCGCATGCCCAGGGGACCTACAAGGCGCGTGATGTCTATGCCCCACCGCAGATGGTCAGGCTGCTGCGGACCGACGAGGATGGCAGGCGGCAGTTTCAGCTCCATGTGCTCGGCTACCGGTCCAGCATTGATTACAATTCAGGCCGGCGAAACTTCGAGATCGATCCCGGCAAGGTCATCCCGCTCGGATTCTGGGTGAAGGGAGACCCGTATGAGTTCTGGGGGCTGATCACGGGCGATCGCCACCTGTTCGGGCCGGTCAATCCACGCCACCGGGTCTATTTCTTCGGCGCCGACCGCCTCGGGCGCGACGTGCTGAGCCGGACCATCCATGCCACGCGGGTGTCGATGACGATCGGGCTGGTCGGCGTGGCGCTGAGCCTGTTGCTCGGAATCACCATCGGGGGCCTGTCGGGGTATTTCGGCGGATTTATCGATCTGGGCATACAGCGCCTGATCGAGATCCTGCAGTCAATCCCGTCCATTCCGCTGTGGATCGGGCTGGCGGCGGCAATCCCGCCCACGGCACCGCCACTTCGCACCTATTTCCTCATCACCGTCATCCTGTCGATACTTGGCTGGACCGGGCTGGCGCGGGTGGTACGCGGCCGCTTCCTGGCGCTGAGGGACGAGGATTACGTCAAGTCGGCGCGCCTTGACGGCAACCGGCCGATGCGGGTCATCGCCAGGCACATGGTGCCAAACTTCCTGTCCCACATCATCGCCGTGGTGACGCTGGCAATCCCGGGCATGATCATTGCCGAGACCTCGCTCAGCTTCCTCGGGATCGGGTTGCGGCAGCCGGTGGTCAGCTGGGGGGTACTGTTGCAGGAAGCCCAGAATTTGAAATCGATCTCGACGGCACCATGGCTGTTCATCCCGGGGGTTGCGGTGGTGATTGCCGTGCTGTCCCTGAATTTCCTTGGTGACGGTTTGCGCGATGCCGGTGACCCCTATGAACACTGACATGCTGATGTCGGTTCAAGGCCTGTCGGTGTCCTTCAGGGGCGACGATTCCCGGCTCCAGGCACTCAAGGATGTCAGCTTCGATGTTCCGAATGGCAGGACCGTTTGCCTGGTCGGCGAATCAGGTTGTGGCAAATCGGTGACGGCACGGAGCATCCTGAGGATCCTCGGCCCCGGCGCCCGGATCGATTCCGGCTCCATCCATTTCCAGGACCGGGGCGGCACCGGCGTCGACCTGGCCTCGAAGCCGGCAAACTCCCCTGCATTGCGCCGATTGCGGGGCAATGACATCACCATGATCTTCCAGGAGCCGATGACGGCAATCTCCGGTTTCTACACCATCGGCAACCAGATCATCGAAGCCGTTCGCCAGCATGAAGACCTGTCGAGGAGGCAGGCCCGGCAACGGGCAATCGACGTCCTGGAAGCGGTCGGCATGCCAGATCCGGACTCGCGGCTGGAGTCCTATTCCTTCGAACTTTCAGGCGGGCAGCGCCAGCGGGCGGTCATCGCCATGGCACTGGTGACCAATCCGCGCCTTCTTGTCGCCGACGAGCCGACCACGGCCCTGGACGTGACCACGCAGGCAGTGATCCTCGACCTGATGCGTGATCTGCAGGCCAGCTTCGGCATGTCGATCCTGTTCATTACCCATGATTTGGGGGTGGTCGCCGAAATGGCCGACGAGGTGGTCGTCATGTATCTTGGCGAAGTGGTGGAGACTGGGCCGGTCGAACAGATTTTTTCGGCGCCTCGCCATCCCTATACGCGGGCATTGCTGGCGGCCGCTCCCCGCTATGGCGGCGACCGCAATTCGCGCCTGCCCGTCATCCCCGGCATCGTGCCGTCACTTGCCGACCGACCTGCAGCTTGCGCCTTCCTGTCGCGTTGCCGCCACATGAAGCCGGGCCTGTGCGATCTGAAGCGCCCCGGCATGGTCGAGGGCACGACCAGGGTGCGCTGTTTCCTGGACGAGGCCGGCGTGCCGGTCGAACACGGACGGCCCAGGCCGGAGACGGGCGCGCCGGTGGATTTGCCGGGCCGGGAAGGCGGCGAGCCGGTGTTGACGGTCGAGGACGTATCCCGGCAATTCTCGAGGCGAAGCGGATTGCTCGGAAGGCGTGAGCAGGTCACCCGTGCCGTCACCGGGGTCAGCCTGGAATTGCGCCAGGGGGAAACCCTGGGGCTGGTCGGCGAATCCGGCTGCGGCAAATCCACCCTCAGCCAGACCATTGCTGCCCTTTTGGACCCGAGCGGCGGGCGCGTGCGGCTGCTGCGGGGTGGTCGGTTGCAGGAAATCTCGCATTTGCCAGAACAGGAGCGGCGGAAAGTGTGGCAGCATGTCCGGCTCGTCTTCCAGGACCCGTTTGCGTCACTCAACCCGCGCATGACGGTGTTCGAGATTGTATCGGAGCCGCTGCGGGTCGGGCCGGGGAGACTCCGCGATCGCGGCAAGCTTGCCACCCGCGTCTACGACCTTCTCGAGCGGGTCGGCCTGGATCCGTCGCAGTCGGATCGTTACCCGCATGCCTTTTCCGGCGGCCAGCGGCAACGGATCGGCATTGCCAGGGCCCTGGCGCCGAATCCGGGGATCGTGGTGGCCGACGAGCCGGTGTCCTCCCTCGATGTTTCGGTCCAGGCACAGATCCTGAACCTGTTCCAGGATTTGCAGCAGGAATTCGGCCTGACCTATTTGTTCGTATCGCATGATCTCAACGTGGTCTCGAACATCTCCGACCGGGTTGCGGTGATGTATGCCGGGCGCATCGTCGAAGTGGCAAGGACGGCACAGATATACCATGCGCCGCGCCACCCCTACACCTCGGCATTGCTGGGAGCGGTGCTGATCCCGGAATTCACCCCGGAGAAACGCACGCGGGACCCGCTGCACGGACAACCGCCCAACCCGGCAAAACTGCCGGCGGGGTGCGCATTCGCGCCGAGATGCAGCTTTGCATCCGGCCTTTGCCACCAGTCGGTTCCGCCGCTGGAGCCGGATGGCGATGGCCGCCTGACCGCCTGTCACCGGAAGAACGAGATTTCGTTGTCCGGCCTGCAGGCGCAACCCCGACCACGGCAATGAAGGCATGCCCATGAGAGAGGTTTTCGAAGGACGGTTGACCCTTGAGCACATGTCCACCCATCTTGCGCATCGATTCCTCGTGCCCCGGGGCGTGCAGACCCTGGGGCTGGATTTTTCCTTTTCGCCGGGCCATCCCGGAGTTGGGAACATTCCCCACCAACTCAGCATCTCCGTTTATGGACCCGGTGGCACCCGCGGCACCCGTCACAACAACGCCGATCAATCCCCGGTCATTTCCACGAGCTGGGCATCGCCGGGCTATTTGGCCGGGCCGATCGAGGCCGGAGAATGGTCGGTGGAAATCGATGTCCACCGAATCCTGCCGCCCGGCGGCATCTCCTACCGGATCGAGATCGTCCGGCATGCCGAGGAGCTGGAAGGGCCGACCGGCGACATGGCGCCAGCCATGACCGGGGGTGGCAGGCGGCGAGGTCCGGGCTGGTACTCCGGGGATCTTCACGGCCATACATTTCATTCCGACGGCAAGCTCAGCCCCGCCGAATACGTCGATTACGCGAAAGACCGGGGGTATGATTTCGTGGCCCTGACCGACCACAATACCGTCTCGGCCCTGTCGCAATTCAGGCAACTCGCCGGCGAGACAATTGCCACGATACCGGGGATGGAACTCACCACCTTCAACGGCCATGCGCTGGCGCTGGGAAGGGAAGACATCGTCGAGTGGCGGGTCAGGGAAGGCTCGACCATGAGTGGACTTGCCCGGTCACTGCAGGCGGCGGGCTCCCTCTATGTCATTGCCCATCCCAGAAAAGAGGGCCACCCGTTCTGCACCGGTTGCCGATGGGCATATTCCGACATGCTTCCGGGTCCGGCGCGGCATGTCGAGGTGTGGAACGGACCCTGGTCCGGCCGGTCCCATAACGACGAAGCGATACAAATGTTCTACGCATGGCTGAATTCGGGATATCGCATGGTGGCAACCTCCGGCACCGATACCCACCGGCGTCTCGCCGACAATTCGAGATATGCCGTCAATCGCATCCATGCAGGGGACAATACCCCGGAGGAGCTGCTAACCGCCCTGGCCCGCGGTCATTCCTACATCACCTGCGGGCCGGAGCTGATCCTTGCCGCCGAGTCAGCCGATGGAAACAGGGCAGAAATGGGTGATCTTGTCCCGGCCGGCAAGTTGCGCATTGTCGCCGGCTGCAAGGCTGGTGGCGTTGACCTGACCGGGCTCGATGCCCGCCTCATCCGGCAGGGGACGGTCGCCGAAAGCTGGCCTTGCGTTCGCGGGCACGACACCGTCCTGGAGACACAGGCGGAAGCGGGGTGCTGGATCGCCCTGGAATTGCGGGACCGAAGCGGCGGCCTTTACGCGCTTTCCAACCCGATCCATGTCGGCAGGGAGGGCGAGCCGTGGCGCTGAAACACCCGGTGACCCGCGTCGCCTGACCGACATCCGAATGACAGGACTGGCATGATCGCGACGCCGGTTGATCACGGCCATGCTGGCGGTCATGCATTGCAGGCTGGCCGGAGCCGGGACGCGGCCAGTCCGCATCGATGGATGTCGGTGAATTCCCAACCCCATGCCGAGCCTGAACAGGCTGAACCGGATGGTCGTCACCCCGAAAGCAGGCAAAATTCGGCTTGCGCCCGAATACAACTTCCATCCTGCATTGAGAGCAATACGGGTCGAGGTCATGATGGTCCGTTCGTGTTCGTTGGCGGGTGCTGCCTTGTGTCTGCGGTGGCAACCTCTTACGCATGATCTCCTGGGAGAGGCGGCAGAGACAGCAACTCCAGGGAGTTCCATCATGAACCAGGTGAAGCTTGGCATCAGTCCCCTGAGCTGGACCAATGAGGGCATCCGGGAGCTTGGTGACCACATCAGCTACGAAACCTGCATCGCCGATGCCGCACGGGCCGGATATACCGGCATCGAACTGGGTCGCAAGTTCCCGGAACAGCCGGAGGCCGTCAGGGAAACCCTGGGGGAATACGGACTGGTGCCGGTCACGTCCTGGTATTCCGGATTCCTGGCCGAGCGATCGGTCGAGGATGAGTGGCTGGCAGCGTTGCCGAGGATCGACCACCTCGCGGCACTCGGATGCCGGGTGATGGTCTACGGGGAGTGTGCCGCCGGACCGGAAGGAGGCCCGGCGGCGGTACTTGCCCGGAGCCCGCCCCTGGACCGGCTTGAATTGAAGCCCTATGCCCGTCGCCTGACGGCGTTTGCCCGACGCACCGCCGATGCCGGCCTGACCCTGGTCTATCATCCCCATGTCATGATGCCGGTGGAGACCGTGGACGAGATCGATCTCTTCATGTCGGCGGCAGGGGAGCCGCTCCGGCTGCTGCTCGATACCGGGCATGTAGCCATGGCCGGGGGAGATTACAGGGTGGTCATGGACAGATGGTGGAGCCGGATTGCCCACATCCACCTCAAGGATATCCGCAAACCGGTCCTTGACGCCCTTGACCCGCACCGGCAGACATTCGACATGGCAGTGCATGAAGGTGTCTTCACCGTCCCAGGAGATGGCGATCTGGACTACGCCCCGCTGATCAGGAAAATCACCGATGACGGCTATGAAGGCTGGCTTGTCGTCGAGGCCGAACAGGATCCTCTGAAAGCGCCTCCCTTCGCCATGGCCAGCACCGGATTCCGGCATGTATCCGGCCTGCTCGAGGATCATGGCCTGGCCTGCGACCGGAACCCGCGTCATGGCCTCGGTTGAAAATCGGCGGCTCCGTGTCTGCCTTGCCGGATGCGGCAATATGGGCCGGTTGCACGGACAGGCGGTGCTCCGGCATCCCTTCCTGGCGGAATTGATCCTGTGCGACATTGATCCCGGGCGCGCCAGCGGGCTGGCAGACGAATTCGGGGTCGGTTGGCTGCCGCTGGACGACGCCCTGGATTCGCAGGATTTCGACGCGTTTCTTGTTGTCACGCCTCCTTCCGTGCATGTCGAACAGTTGTTGCGGGTTATCCGTAGCGGAGCCTATGTGTTCTGCGAGAAACCGCTCGGCGACGACATGGCATCCATCGACGCCGCCATGCCGGAACTGCAGCCCCATGCAGGCAGGATACAGCTGGGATTCAACCGCCGGTTCGACCCGCATATGGCCGAGCTGAAACGTCGTATCAGGGCTGGCGACATCGGCAGGATCGAACAGCTCCGGATCGTCAGCCGCGATTTCACCGCCCCTGACGTGGACGGGCTGGCCAACTCGGCAGGATTGATCTTCGAGACCGCGATCCACGATTTCGACCTGGCGCGCTGGCTGCTTGACGATGAGCTGTCCGAGGTCATGTGCCTGGGTAGTGCCCTGATCGATCCGCGCTATGCGGATGTCGGCCATATCGACACTGCTACCACGGTCATGCGGGCAGATAGCGGGCAGCAGGTGGTCATCCAGAACAGCTGGCGCACGAGCTATGGCTACGACCAGCGGGTCGAGGCCTTCGGCGCCGGCGGCCGCCTGACCGTGGCCAATCCGGCCGGGCCTCTGGTGCTGCACGAGAATGACCGCGGTCTGCACCGCGGCCTCATCGCCCCCGACTGGTTTGCCCGGTATCCCGACGCCTATAACATCCAGGATACCGCGTTTCTCGATGCCGCCATGAGCGGCGATATGGTCACCCCGAACCTCATGGACGGCTACATGGCCTCCCACATCGCCCAGCGGGCCAGCGAGTCGCAGCAATCAGGCCTGCCCGTCTCCTGCGGCGTCGGCACCGCATGATCACGAACTGAATTTCTCGCCGGAAGGGCACGCGGTGGTCACCCGTTCACCGGCCAGGCCGTGTCAGTCGCGCTCGCGCACCGAGGACGGCATGGTCCAGGGATGCAGCCCGAATTCCCTGGCCATTCTTCCTTGTCTTCCCTGGTCAGGTCATTCGTGACCGCCCGGCCGGCCTCGGTGGACATCGATGCCAACATGTGCGGTATTGTCGCCATGAACGACCTGGCTGAACTGGAATCGCATCCGGACATTTCCATGCCCGGAGTACTTTCCGCCGATCCCCGGTGCGGACAAGGGCCAGGGACGGTGCCCGGGAAGGTCGCATGATTGCTGCGTTGCGAAATCTCGGGCATGAGTTGCGCACCGACATCAATGCCGGGAAGGCGATCCCGGCATGTTCCGCCGGAATCGTCACCGGGCTTGGTCTCTTGGTTGCCCAGATTGCCTTCGGCAGCTTCATCTTTTCCGGCCCGCTGGAGCCCTACTCGTCCCAGGGTATCGGCCTGATCCTGTTCGGGAATTTCGCCGCATGCCTGATCATCGGCCTGGCTGGCGGATTTCGCGGCTCGATTGCCGGGCTGTCTCCGGCCCTGGTGGCCGTCATGGCTGCAATAGCGGCGTCGGTGCAAGTGGCAGACGAGGCACTGTTCGCAACCGTCTCCTGTGTTCTGATCGTCAGCGCCCTGGCCACCGGGCTCGGCTGTTTCCTGATCGGCCGATTCGGGCTGGCCAACCTGGTGGGATTCGTACCGTATCCGGTCTCGTCGGGATTTGTCGCCGGGCTCGGCGCCACGGTTTGCCTGGCCGCGATGTCGCTGATGGGGGCGGACCCGGCCCCGGACAATCTGGATGTGATCATGGACCCGGACGTGCTGCTGGTCTGGTTGCCGGGCTTCCTGTACGGGGCGGTGCTCTATTTTGCTGTTGCCCGCTGGGGTAATCCGCTGATCCTGCCGGCAAGCTTCCTGCTTGCAATTGGTGGCTACAATCTTGTCCTTGACCAGGCTGGCCTGTCTGTCGCCGAAGCCGCGGCCAGGGGCCTGCTCCTCGCCAGCACCGCAGATGGTGGCCTGTGGCCGCCGATACTGCCATCTGACCTGACCTCGGTTGACTGGCTGGCGGTCGCCGCGTTGACTCCCGACATCCTGATCCTGATGCTGGTCGCCCTGGTCTGCGTTGTCATGAACATTTCCGGGCTCGAACTTGCGGTTGACCAGGAACTCGACTGGAATCACGAATTCAGGACCGGCGGTATTGCCAGCATGGTCGCTGGCCTGTGCGGCGGAACGGTCGCCACGCTCATCGTGCCTGCATCCCTGCGCGCCAAGCTGCTTGGCGCCACCACGAGGCTGACCGGCATGATCGCGGCGGCGGTGATCGCGGCGGGCCTGGTATTTGGCAGCGGGATGATCGCGGTCATTCCGACCTCGCTCATCGGCGGGTTCCTGGTATTTGCCGGGTTGGGCCTGCTTGCGCAGGGGTTTCGGGGAACCCGAAGCGGCATGCCATCATCGGAGCTGGCGATCATCATCCTGATTTTCGTCGCCATCATCCTGATCGGGGTGGTCGAAGGGGTGGCGATCGGGATGCTGGCCACCCTGGTGCTGTTTTCCCTGCGCCTCAGCCGCGTGGATCCGGTGGAGGCCCGCTTCACCTTGCGGGAGTTGCACAGCAGCCGGACCCGCCCGGTGCCGGATCAGGCCATATTGCTGGAGGAAGGACAACATGCCCATGGCTACAGGTTGCGCGGCTACATCTTCTTCGGCAGCGCCACGCCGCTGATCGATCTGCTCAGGAAAACACTTGCCGGGCCGAACCGTCCTGCCTGCCTGATGCTGGACTTCTCTTCGGTGACCGGACTCGATTTTTCGGCGGCAAGCGCCCTCGCCCGCTTCATTCGATCAACCGGACGGTCCGGTGTTCCGGTGGTGCTGAGCGCCGTGCCCGAACAGCTGATGTGGGGTCTGAAGCCAATCCTGTCCAAAAACCAGGCGGCCGAACTGGTTGTCGAGGACGATTTCGATCGCGGGCTTGAGCAGTCGGAGGATATTGCCCTCACTGCCTGGAAGGCCAGAACGGGCGACGGCGAGGAAGGGCGCTCGGCCCTGCTGGACCAGACAGCCGACGGGCTGGAGCGCCATTTGGAGCGTCAGATCAGGTTTGAACAGCTCATCGAGGATCTTGGCGGATGGCTATCCTGCCATGAACATGCTCCCGGCGAGGATTTGGCCGGTGGACGCTCGCCGGATGCCGGGCTGCAATTGCTGGTCTCCGGCCTGGCATCGGCCCGGGACCAGGGCGGGGTCCGTCTCCGGCAATTCGGCCAGGGCGACGCCATCCTGTCCATCGGCCAGCCCGGCGCCCCGGCCTCGTCGGTTGTCGCCGACGAGGCCTGCCGCACCATGATCCTGTCACCCACCGCCAGGCATGTGCTTGAAAAGGACAGAAAGGATTTGGCCATCCGCCTGTACGGCTACCTGCTCGACAGCCAACTCGGCGGCGACAAAGGCTGAACAACGCCAGGCAAGAACCGAGGATTCATGCCAATCCCTTGCGTCAGGCTGCGGCGATCTGTTCGGCTATCCAGGCCCGATGGACATGCCCGCCGACACGCACGCATGCACTGCCGGGGACGAATCGGCTGTGGGGGAGACTGGAAGTTGCCGACCAGGCTTGCCAGGCTGGAGGCACCGCCCTGGCGGGCGCGACCTGGTCGCGGCATGATCCGGAAGCAACCCGGAATTGCCGGAAACATGTCCTGCTTCGGGGTTGCAATCGGCTGATTCCGTTTGCAATGCGCCGGTGCAGGACATATTGAACGCCCCCTGTTGCGCGGCCGGCCCAAACGGCATGCCGAGTCGCGCATGATACCACCTCCGGAAAGGAACACGGGAATGCCGAAGATGAAAACCAAGTCCAGCGCCAAGAAGCGGTTCAAGATCACCGCCAATGGCCGCATCAAGACGGGACAGGCTGGCAAGCGCCATGGCATGATCAAGCGGACCAACAAGTTCATCCGCAAGGCACGAGGGACGACAACGATGTCCAGCAAGGACGAGAAAACCGTCAAATCCTTCATGCCCTACGGTAGCTGAGGAGTGCCATCATGACGCGAGTTACCAGCAGCAAGGTCACGCACGCCCGGCACAGGAAGGTCGTGAAGGCCGCCAAGGGTTATTACGGCCGGCGCAAGAACACCTTCCGCACGGCCAGGCAGGCCGTCGACAAGGCCATGCAATACGCCACCCGCGACCGGAAGGTCCGCAAGCGGAATTTCCGGGCATTGTGGATCCAGCGGATCAATGCCGCGGTGCGGGAATGTGACGACACGCTGACATATTCCCGGTTCATATTCGGCCTCGGACGGGCCGGAATTGAAATCGACCGGAAGATGCTGGCGGAGTTGGCGGTCAACCACCCGCAGAGCTTTGCCGAGATCGTGAAACAGTCAAAGGCGGCGCTCGACTGACAATCGGCGCCGATGGCGGTTGCCGGCTTTGAAGAGACCCGCATCGTCAATGGCAACCGTCATGGTCCGGCTGCGAGCGCAATCCAGGATTCGACATGGAACCTGTTGAGGAACTGAGATCCCGGCACCTGGCCAGGATAGCCGGGGCCGAAAGCGAGGCCGAGCTGGAAGAAGCCCGCCTGGCCGCATTCGGCCGCAAGGCGGGCGAGATTCGCAGGCGCCTCGGTGAACTCGGCAGGCTCACCCCCGAGCAGCGCCAGGAGATCGCACCGGTGCTGAACGCCCTCAAGGACGACATCGGGGCGGCGATCTCGGCCAGGAAGGCAGAGCTTGCGGAACTGGCGCTGAACGAGCGCCTGCACCAGGAAAGGCTGGACATCACCCTTCCCGGCCGCCCGACCAGGACCGGAAGCATTCACCCGGTCAGCCAGGTTATCGAGGAAGTCTCGGCAATCTTTGCCGATCTGGGTTTTGAGGTCGCCGAGGGACCACAGATCGAGGCCGACTGGTACAATTTCGACGCACTCAACATTCCTCCCGAACATCCGGCCCGGCAGGAGCATGACACCTTCTTCATCCGCGACAGCGGCGAGGACCAGCCCAATGTCCTGCGCACCCACACGTCGCCGGTGCAGATCCGCGCCATGCTGGAGCGGGGCGCCCCGATCCGGATCATTGCCCCCGGCCGGGTCTATCGCTACGATTATGACCTGACCCACACGCCGATGTTCCACCAGGTCGAGGGGCTGGCCCTGGATGCCGACATCTCGATGGCGCAGCTGAAATGGACACTCGAGGAGTTCTGCCGCGCCTTCTTCGAGGTCGAACGGGCCGAATTGCGGTTCCGGGCATCGCATTTTCCGTTTACCGAACCATCGGCCGAGGTGGATATCCGCTGTTCCTGGCAGGATGGTCGGCTGCGGGTCGGTATCGGCGATGACTGGATGGAGATCCTCGGTTGCGGTATGGTCCACCCCGCCGTGTTGTCGGCCGGCGGCGTCGATCCGGATTCCATGCAGGGTTTTGCCTTCGGGCTGGGAATCGATCGCCTGGCCATGCTCAAATTCGGCATCCCCGATTTGCGCGACTTCTTCGAGTCCGACATTCGCTGGCTGCGCCATTACGGGTTTGCACCGCTGGATGTTCCGGCGCTGCACAGCGGCCTGGGCAGCCTGTAGCAACCGGGAGCCGATTGATGGACAAACAGCAACAGATCGAACTGGAAGCGGCGGCATTTCGGCGCCTGCGGGATCACCTGCGAGGCCGGACCGATGTGCAGAATATCGACCTGATGAACCTGGCAGGATTCTGCCGCAATTGCCTGAGCCGGTGGTACCAGGAAGCAGCATCCGAGATGGGCACGGAGATCTCCAGGGAGGAAGCCAGGGAGATCGTCTATGGCATGCCCTTCCAGGAGTGGAAGGATCGCTACCAGGCAGAGGCAACCGAACAGCAGATGGCCGAATTCCGCCGGTCGCATTCCTGATCGTCGCCGGAACCGCCAACCCCGACTGCAATCCGGACCGGCCTTTTCCCGGCGGCGCCACGGGCAAAAGCCCGCGGGATGGAGGCCAGGCGAATGGCATCAACTGAACAGCAGCTGGAATTCGCCGAGTGGCGTGCGGCATTCCTGGGCCATGCGCGGAGCCAGGGACTTGCCGGGAAAATCCTGGCCGGGTTCGAGTCCCGGGCAACCCTGTTGGACGAAACCCTGTCACGGCAGCAGGCACAGGCCGAGTTCCTGCTGTCCACTGCCGACTACATGGCGAAGGTGGTGTCGGCGCAGAGGGTCGCCGATGGTCGGGATGCCCTGGCCGCGACCCAGGAGGCGCTGGCCGAAATCGAGCTGTCGAGGGCAGTTGACCGGGGGATCCTGACCGCGATCTGGGGCATTGAGTCCAGCTATGGTCAACAGCGGGGATCGTTTCCCGTTCTTGATGCGCTGGCCTCCCTGGCCGCCTGCGGCCGGCGGCGGGAGATGTTCGAGGCCGAGTTGCTGGCGGCGCTTCGGATCATCGAGGCCGGGGCCGCCGACGCCGGCAATCTCGTCGGCTCCTGGGCGGGGGCGATGGGCCATGTCCAGTTCATGCCGTCGAGCTATCTCGAACATGCAGTGGCCTTCCGGGGGAGCGGCAGGCCCGATATCTGGAGCGACGATCCGCGCGATGCGCTGGCATCGGCCGCCAACTACCTGGCCAAGCATGGCTGGACCGACGGCCTGCCCTGGGGATTCGAAATCCGGCTCCCGACCGGCTTCGACCTGTCACTCACCGGGCTTGCCGTCGAAATGCCGGCAGAGGCCTGGCAGGACCAGGGCATTCGCATTCCCGGCCGGTTCAGCGCCGCCGGCATGGGCGAGACATCGATCATCATCCCGGCAGGCGCCACGGGTCCGGCCGTGTTGGTAACCCGGAACTTTCATGTCCTCAGGCGCTACAACAATTCGCTCAACTACGCGCTGGCGGTCGGCCTGTTGTCGGAACTGGTCCTGGGTCGGGGCGGGCTCGCGAAACCGTGGCCCAGCGGCATCCGGCCGCTGACGCTGGCGCAAACCGTCGAGCTGCAGCAATTGCTGTCCGGCCATGGCCACGACACCGGCGGCATTGACGGCATTGCCGGACCATCGACCGTCGCCAGCCTGCAGGCATTCCAGGACTCTGCCGGCCTGGTGCCGGACGGGCTCGTGGACCAGGCAGCGCTTGACCAGCTCAGGTCGCAGGCGGGCGGGAAGCTGGGCCACCCGCACTGACAACACTGCCACTACACGGGAAAATCGGAGGTCATTGCCCGAATGATCTTCACCTGCCCGTTCCGGGCAGGTAGAAGGGCAAAAAAAGAGGCAGGAAGTGGTGCGGTCTAAATCGGCCGCCGCGGGCAGGAAAGGGCGCCGCAAGAGCGGTGCCGGACATGCGGGCGGCAAACACACCCGTAAGTATCGGGGTTGGCTGGGCCGGCTTCGCGCCGCGATCATGTTGCGCGTGCGGCGGGTGCTCGGGATCATTGCCCGAATTGCCTGGGCATTCGGCTGGAGGGCCGGAATTGCCGGCATCCTGGTCTTTGCGCTCTCCGTCTTCTACCTCCATTCGCTGTTGCCGGATTCGTCGGAGCTGATCGACACCAGGGTCCGGGGCTCCGTCGTCCTGCTCGATCGCAACAACGAGGTCTTTGCCTGGCGGGGCGACCAGTTTGCCGCCATTGGCGCCAGCCATGCATCACCCAACATCATCAACGCGGTGGTGGCGGCCGAGGACCGCTCCTTCCATCGTCATTTCGGCATCAGCCTGCGCGGGATTGTCGGTGCCATGATAATCAACCTGCGCGAGGGGCGCGGCCCCTTCAGCGGCCATGGCGGCTCGACCATCACCCAGCAGGTCAGCAAGCTGCTCTGCCTGGGGGCACATCATGACCCGGATTCGGGCCAATCCGAGATCGAATTCGAGCGCGGCTGCCGAAAATCCTCCATCTGGCGCAAGATCCGGGAGATCCCCTTCGCGGTGGCGCTGGAGCTGAAATACAGCAAGGAGGAAATCCTTACCATCTATCTCAACCGCGTCTATCTGGGCTCCGGGGCCACCGGATTCGAGGCAGCAAGCCAGCGATATTTCGGCAAGTCAATCCGGGTGGTCACGGCACCGGAAGCGGCCATGCTTGCCGGCCTGCTGGCGGCTCCCTCGACCTATTCGCCCACGCGGGATCTTTCCCTGTCGCGCACACGCGCCAACCTGGTCATCGAACGCATGCACAGGCAGGGATATCTGAGCGCCGCCGAGGCACGGCTGGCAATCGAGCAACCGGCCACCCTGTCACCGGCGGCGACACGGCGCGGCGGCGGGTATTTTGCCGACTGGATCATGGAATCGGGGCCAGGATTCCTGACCTGGAACACGACCGAAGATGTTGTCATTCGCACCACCTTCGACCGGGATGTTCAACTCGCTGTCGATGAGGCGCTGACCCATGTCTTCGACACCCGGGTCCGGGAAGGATCTGGAGCGCAGGCCGCGGTTGTTGTCATGAGCCGTGACGGCGCAGTCCGCGCCATGGTCGGAGGCCGCGACGTCAATGCGGCTGGCCTGTTCAACCGGGCCACCCAGGCGCTTCGCCAGACCGGCTCGCTGTTCAAGCCCTTCGTCTATGCCGCGGCGCTTGAGCGCGGGTTCAACCATGACGACCTCGTAGTCGACGAACCGGTAACCTTCCTCGTGCGCGGGTCAAAACCCTGGTCGCCAAGAAATTACGAACCGGATTATCTTGGCGCCATCAGCCTGACGGAGGCGCTGGCCCATTCGATCAACACGGTGGCGGCAAAGCTGTCCGAGGGTGTCGGCCGCCATCACGTCGCCGACATTGCCAGGAAGATGGGCATCGGCGACCACCTTGGAACTGGTCCGGCCATCGCCCTGGGCGTGTCAGAATCAACCCTGCTCGACATGACCAGCGCCTATGCCGGCATCCTTGCCGGTGGTCGCTCCGTCAAGCCCTTTGGCCTCCTGGACATGCGGTTGCGCGATGATGACACACCATTGATGGGCAGGGCTCCCCTGCGCAGCGAACAGGTGTTCAGCGACCAGGCGGCGCGTCAGCTGATCTACATGATGCACCAGGCGGTGGAGACCGGAACCGGGCGCCGCGCCAGGCTTGATGACCGGCCGGTAGCCGGGAAGACCGGCACCACGCAGGCGGCGCGCGATGCCTGGTTCATCGGATTCTCCGCCGATTACGTGACCGGCGTGTGGATGGGCTACGACGACAACACGCCGCTGACCGGCGTCACCGGCGGCGGGCTTCCAGCCGAGATCTGGCGTGAGGCCATGCTTCGTATCCACCGGGACATTGGACCGAAACCGCTGCCGATGCGGGCACCTGGCCTGTTCCAAGCGGCATTTTCGCGCCGCGCCGACGCGGACAGAACCGGCGGCTGAATCGAGGACAGGCCCTTGCCGGCCCCGTCAGTTGTAGCGGGTCGGAAGATAGCGGATCAATTCGTCCAAATTGCCACCACGCTGCTGCAGCAGCGACCTGATCACCTTGCGCTCCAGGCTCAGCAGGTTGAACTCGCTGGTGACCATGTTCACGATCCTGGTCCGGCCGTCCCTCACCCGGGTAAACCAGGTGATCTCGTAATTGTCCGCCCCGGAGAGGACGACGCTCGACAGGACCTCGTAATTGTTCTTCTTCAGCTTGCGGGTTTCGACAATCTCGTAGGTGCCAATTATCGCCTGCGGCAGGTGCTGGGCATATTTTTCGGCCAGGTATCGCTGGAACACCCGGATGAATTCCAGGCGCTGATTCCGGTCGGCCTGCCGCCAGGCCTGGCCAATCGCGGCACGGGCGATGAGTTCGATATCGGTATGCCTGCCGAGAGATGTCTCGAGACCATCGATGATCTCCGATTGCGATTGCGCCTCCTGGTACAGCGTGCCGATGCTGTCCATCATCCTGGCCACGACCCGCTCCGATGATCGCTCGCTTGCCAGCACCTTGCTGCCAGAAAGGGCGAGGCCAAGGGCAAGACACAGCGTTGCAACGCCTCGGACCAGCTTCAGATCGGGACGAGCGCTGCGTACAACCCGCAATCCGGATTGCATGCCGATAGTGCCTGAATTCCGGATTGCCGCTTTCGGAAACACGATGCTTACCTTTCCTTTCTTGGCCTTCTGTCCGCAGGAATTCCACCGGGAGTGCAGACTGACCGAATTGCCGGAGATTTTCAACCGCCTGCTGCATGAAGCCGCCCCGGTGATGATGCCGGTGCTGCCCCCTGCCGGCACCCGCCCGAAACCTCCCCGCCTCCAGGGCCAGAAACCGGCACCCGGGGACGATCCATGCAGCAGAATGCGCAATTCGGATGTCCGCGCCCCGGGAGCGATCCGGAAGTGGGGGCTTGTTCACAAGGTCCAAACGCCGGGCGCCCGCCTGCCCCGGTGTCGATCCGCCACTCGCCCATCCGGTGCAATTGCCGTATCGTGCCGGCAACAGGAATCGCTTGGATGAATGACCCGATGACATCACGGATTGAAGATCGGCTGGCCGAATTGGGCATTTCCCTTCCGGAGCCGCCCGCCCCGGTTGCCGCCTATGTTCCCTACCGGCGGCACGGCAATGCCGTCTACGTCTCCGGCCAACTTCCGGTCAGCGACGGGCACATCATTACCGGCAAGCTCGGAGCAGGGCTGGATGTTGCGGCAGGCGCGGCGGCGGCCCGGATTTGCGCAATCAACCTCCTTGCCCAAATCAGGCAAGCCTGCGGCGGCGATCTCGGCGGGGTCACCGGGTTGGTGAAGCTGACCGGGTTTGTCAATTCGGCCCCGGATTTCACCGATCATCCGGCGGTCATCAATGGCGCATCGGAACTGTTTGCCGAGGTGATGGGTGAGGCTGGCCGCCACAGCCGATCGGCGGTCGGCGTCAGTTCGCTGCCCTTCGGCGCACCGGTGGAGATCGAGGCCATCTTCTCGGTTCGCTGAGAGCTGACCTCGCCATTGATCATGCCGGGAAACCAGCAGAGCCGGCCGGCAGACAGCGACAACACCGGCAACCGGATTGCCGTCACCACGCATCGGTCGATCACCGAGATCGACCAGGCCGGGTGGGATGGTTGCGCCTGCCCCGAGGCGAGGGTGACAGGACGGCCGGATGACCCGTTTACCACGCACCGGTTCCTGTCGGCGCTGGAGCGATCCGGGTCGCTGGGCGAGGGAACTGGCTGGCTTCCATTCCACCTTGCTGCTCGCCGCGGCGATGTGCTCATTGCCGTCATGCCGCTCTATGCAAAATTCCACAGCCAAGGCGAGTTCGTGTTCGACCATGGCTGGGCCCATGCCTTCGAGCAGGCCGGTGGACGCTATTATCCGAAGCTCCAGTCGACGATCCCCTTCACCCCGGCAACCGGCCGGCGCTTCCTGGCCCGTCCCGGCGAGGACTCGACCGGATTCGAGGCGCTGGCCTCGGCGGCGATCCAGCTGCTGTCGCAAAACAGTCTCTCCTCCTTCCATGTGACCTTCTGTACCGAGGATGAAGCGGCACGGGGAAGAGAGTCCGGGTTTCTCCACCGGACCGGCGAACAATTCCACTGGTTCAATGACGGCTATTCGGGGTTTGACGATTTCCTGGCGGCACTGTCCTCGAGAAAACGCAAGAACATCCGGCAGGAACGCCGGCGAGCCAACGGATTCGGTGGAGAGATCGAGATGCTGCACGGGCCCGACATCGAACCCGGGCATTGGGAGTCGTTCTGGGAGTTCTACCAGGACACCGGTGCCCGCAAATGGGGAACGCCGTACCTGACCCGGGAGTTCTTCGACGAGATCCATGCCACCATGCGCGACGACATTCTCCTGGTCATGTGCAGGAGGGGCGGACGCCATGTTGCCGGCGCACTCAATTTCATCGGCCATGACACGCTGTTTGGCCGCTACTGGGGCTGTACCGAGGATCACCCCTGCCTGCATTTCGAGGTCTGCTATTACCGGGCAATCGACTTCGCGATCGAGAACGGGCTGCGGAAGATCGAGGCCGGCGCCCAGGGGCCGCACAAGCTGGCACGCGGCTACATGCCAGTCAGGGTTCATTCTCTCCACTGGATTGCCGATTCGGGGTTTCGGAAGGCAGTTCTGGACTACCTCCGGGCCGAAGGGAGGGAAGTCGATCGCGAGATCGAGATTCTTGCCGAAATGGGGCCCTTCAGGAAGGGATGAGCCAGCACCCGTTGCAGCACGTTCGATCGGCCCGCCATGCCTGGCCCGGCAATTTCCAGCTCTCCCATCGCCGCATCGCGGACAATTGGCAGTCAGCGCCTTGGCAATGGCTGGCTTGCGCGTCCAGCACCGCAGCACGGGCCCGTGGCGGTCTGCCCGGCATCGGGGTATGCTCGCGCGAAGGAAGCCAATGGGCCGTCCGAGCGGCGGCAATCCGTTTCGAAGATGGAAGGAAATAGCATTGAACGATCTGCTGAGTGACAGCGACCGGCTGGAGGCACTTTCATCCCTGGCCGGGCATGGCTGGAGACCGGCGAGGGACGGGCGCGCCATCTGCAAGGAGTTTGCATTCGGAACTTTCTCCGAGGCCTTTGCCTGGATGACACGAGTGGCAATGCTGGCCGAGAAACTGGGCCACCACCCGGACTGGAGCAATTCCTACAACAAGGTCACCGTCGAGCTGACCACCCACAGCGCCGGCGGCCTGACCGAGCTCGATGTCCGACTGGCGCGACGGATCGAACGGATCGGATAATCCCAAACGGCTCCGGCAGGGCCGAAATCGACGGATCAGATCATGTCCAGGAGTCTCTCGCCCCGCGTGATGCCGCACGCACCCGGCGAGTCCTCGATGTTGAGGGCCCGAACGACACCGTTCTCGGCATACATCGAGTAGCGGGCCGACCGACCGAAGAACCCTGCATCGGCCAGGCTAAAGTCGAAACCGGCCTCCCTGGTGAATTCACCGGCGGCATCGGCCAGCATGTTGATGCCGGACCCGGTCGCCCCGGTCGCTTCCCCCCATGCCCGCATGACAAACGGGTCATTGACCGAGATGCAGATCACCTCCTCGATGCCCTTGTCGGCAAGCCCGGCCATGCTGTCGACGAAACTCGGCACATGGCTCCCGGAACAGGTGGGGGTATAGGCTCCAGGCACACCGAATACCACCACCTTCCGGTCGCCCGTCAGTTCGGACAGCGCCACTTTTTCCGGACCGGATTCACCAATCCGCAACAATTCAGCTTCAGGAAGCCGGTCACCAACCTTGATTGTCATGTTCTTCTCCTTTTCCGCCTGACCTGCCGCTACTCGGCAAATTCGCCGCGCCCAACGGGAACCCATGGCTGCCCGACACTCAAGTGCCAGACCTGCCAACTGTCAACCCGCAATGCCAGGAGGCCACGCGCTGGACCCGGGTTCAAGAGCACCGCCCGCCTGGCAACAAGACCGTCAATCCGACCGCATGCCACCAACAGAACGACAAGACCTTGCAATGTTTCGCATGGAGGGTCGTTGCCTGGCTCGCCAAAGAACGAGCGAAGCCCGCCCGCATGGATGGAATCGTGGCACCCGAGACTTCGCTTGCCGCCAAAGCCCCCACCCCACCAAACCACCGCCTGCAATGCCCGGGCTGGCGGCGAGAGGCCACCCGGCGGAGACTCGGGGAAGGCTGGCCCCGGAGCCGGCCATGGTCAATGGATCACATCCGTGGTCAGCGCAACAATCGGACAGACATATCCTGTTTCCGCCAGGTACATGGTTCAGGAGGCGTCGGCCTTCTCGATCTCTCCAGGTGGTTTGGGCAGCTGCATCCCCATTCGGATCATGTCGATCACCCCTTCAAGGCGCGCAACACGATTGCCGAGGCTGTTGAGTTCTCGCCGCAACTCGGCAAGCTCGCTACGCATCTCGTGCTTGAACCCGGCAAGATCTACACGCATTTCACGCTTAAATCGGAACAGCTGGCTCATGATCAAGGCTGCCAACGCCACGCCAGTTCCGATCACTGCCAGCAGCAGCACCAGATCATCATCCATCAATCAATTTCAACGTGAAATTCAGGGTGCGCCATATCATGCCCATCATGGACCTGACAGGGTATCGGAACTTCTCGGGTCCGGTGCCGGTGATTCTCGCGGGAATGACATGATTTCGGAGCCCAGGACGAGGTCATCCACTTGCCCGAACCCCTGCTTCCTCAATCCTCCCTTGCGGCCGACCAGGATCATGGTCGGCGTGCCGCGCATGGCGCAGCTGGTCATCGTCATCGGCGGGCCGCCGCAGTCCGAAGACGCATCAATGCCGACCGGAATTGAATTCCCGTATTCGTGGAGAAACACTGCCAGCTTCTCGCGACGTCCTTGCGCGGCATGGTGCTCGAAGACGGTGTGCAGGCCGATGACCGCAACTTCACCGGGCTCGAAGGCGCCGGATGGCCTGTTGCAACGGGTGCGAGACGCATCCGGGACACGGCATCTGGAACGCTTCCGGGAGCACGACCCTGCCCCGCAACGTCTTGAGCGTGACCGGCTCGCCGGTGTCGCACAACTCGGAAACCTGCAGAACTGGTGCCATGCCGGAATTGATGCCCGTTTCTATCCTCAGGTCGCCATCGATCTTGCAATGAACTTCTGCCGGGTCTTGCCGAACGGGCAGATATTCCTGCTGTCCTGGACGAGCCGGCCTCGATCCCCGTAGGCGAGCCGGCAGCCATTCCCGGGGCTTCATCGATGATGCAGGTCGGAATTCTCGATGCCCGGGGGTGGCTGCAAGTCCGGGCGAGCGGCGACGGCGTTGCGGGATGGCGGTCGATTTGGCAAAGAGGTGCAACCCTGTGCGGGCTGCCGGATCGTCATCCTGCTCTTGCATGGGAGCGGCGCTCGGCAATAGATGCGCCGGGAACTCGGGCAGGTTGGATGATGAAGAAGATCGTGATCATAGGTGGCGGGCAGGCCGGATACTCGGTGGCGGCCCGGTTGCGAGGCGACGGATTTGACGGGCACGTCACCCTCGTCTGCGCCGAGCAGGAACTTCCATACCAGCGCCCGCCGCTTTCAAAGAAATACCTGCTTGGCGAACTGGAGCCGGAACGACTCTTTCTTCGCCCGCGCCAGTTCTACGATGACAACGATATCGAACTCCTGCCCGGTTGCCGTTGCGCATCCATCGACCCGGACCGGCGACGGGTCGGGCTGGACGGCTCGCAGCTGGATTATGATGACCTGGTCATTGCCACCGGCGCATCGCCGCGGCCACTGCCCGACCAGCTGGGCGGTGGACTGTCCGGCGTTCACACGGTCAGAGACATCGGGGATATCGACAGCATGGCTGGCGAATTGGTCGATGGCATGAACATCCTGGTGGTCGGCGGCGGCTATATCGGCCTCGAAACTGCCGCATCGCTGTCCAGCCGCGGGTGCTCGGTGGTGGTTGTCGAAATGGCCAACCGGATCCTGCAGCGCGTGGCCGCACCGGAAACCTCGGACTATTTTCGGCAACTGCATGGCAGTCACGGTGTCCGAATCCTCGAATCGACCTCGCTTGAACGGCTGCTTGCTGGTGCAGGCGGCCGTGTATCAGGCGCACGACTCCAGGATGGCTCTACCCTGGATGTCGATCTGGCGGTGATCGGCATCGGCATTGCGCCAGAGACCGGCCTTGCAGCTTCTGCCGGGCTGGACCTGGATAACGGAATCAGTACCGATGCCCTCGGACGCACATCGGCGCCGGGGATCTGGGCGGCTGGTGACTGCGCGTCGTTCCCGCTCGGCGGCAGGAGAATTCGCCTCGAAAGCGTCCAGAACGCGATTGACCAGGCCGAGCTGGTGGCAGCAAACATCATGGGAGCCGGGCAGGAATATTCGCCGGTTCCGTGGTTCTGGTCCGACCAGTTTGCGGCAAGGCTGCAAATCGCCGGGCTTGGCACCGGGTACGACCGGATCATCACCCGCCGGCAGCAGGATACCGATGCGGCAAGCTTCTGGTATTTTGCCGGCGACCAGTTCCTGGCGGTCGATGCCGTTAATGATGCACGGAGCTACATGGTCGGCAAACGCCTGCTGGAGACCGGGAAGCCTGCCGACCCGGCAGTGATTGCCGACACCGCCACGAACCTGAAATCACTGTTGCGGTAGCTTCGTCGGAGCCGGGGCAGAATTGCCATGAAGATCGTTGCCGGACGCCTCGGGGGCCTGGCACTGGCTACCGTCGGCAAGGGCGATCCTGCCAGCCGTCTTCGCCCGACCTCGGCACGAGCCCGCACGCGGATATTCGACTGCCTTGTTCACGCCAGGGACGGTGACCGGGTTGCAGGCCGGCACGTCCTTGACCTCTTTGCCGGAACCGGCGCCCTCGGCCTGGAAGCGCTGTCCCGGGGTGCTGCCCATGCCTGCTTCGTCGATAACGGGGCGGTTGCCTGCCGCCTGATCAGGAAGAACCGGGGCCTGGCCGGAGTTGCGGACATATCGACCCTGCTCAGGCGGGATGCGACCCGCCTCGGCAGGAACCGCCGGCAGGAATTCGACCTGGTGTTTCTCGACCCGCCCTACGGGGCAGGTCTCGCCCTGCCGGCACTGCAGGCGGCTTCCTCGGGAAACTGGCTTGCCCCGGGTTGCACCGTGGTCATCGAAGACTCGACCCCGTTGCAGGCCCCGGGCCTCCTCGAGCCGGTTCTCGTGCGCCGCTCGGGCAATTCCGTGATATCGGTTTCGGTCTGGCCGGGTGACCACGGGCAAGAGTGAGCGCGCCACCTCGTCGGGTATCGTGGCACCTCACCGGCGATGGGGGGACGTAGACAATGGACTGGTCACGACAGGAAGCACATCGCGACGAAAAGCCCGAACTTGCGTGGTTTGGTCCAGCCGCCGACACCCTGCATTGACCCCGGCCGGGGTCAGATGCCTATTCTCTTCTTCAGGCTCAGGTGATTGACGCCGTCTTCCCGTCGGTACCGCATGTGGTCGACATAGGTTCCCACCAGATGCAGGCCGATGCTCTCGACCACGGTTTCCTCTCCGATCGTGTCGGGGCTTGGCTGGAATATCAGCGTGGTGAATTCCAGTTCGCTGCCATGATCCTCGGTACTGATCGAAATGTTCCGCCCTTCCTCGTCCATGTTGATGCGGAGGCTGATCGGTCTGTCGCCATCGAGATTGCGTTCGATGATGTGAACCAGGGTCTCCTCGATGATGAGTTGCAGCTGGAAGCGATCCTGTTGCGGGAAGCCGAGGCGGTCGGCAAAATCATCCACCAGTTCAGCCACGCGCTCGGTCTCGCCGAATTCGTTGCGTACAACCAGGTCGAGTTCCGGAATCGGCTCGGCTCCGGCGGCATGGTCATGTTGCCCGCTGACATCCGAAATGAGTTCCCCGATCAATCCCGATGGCTCGTCACCGCGAATGAAGGCGTTCAGCGCCTCGACATCGATTGCCGGCCTGACCGAGTGTTTGGCGCTCCTCGGAGGCCACGCATGCTCTCCTTCCTTCAGGATGAATGACTTCACCGCATCGATCAACTCGACCACCATGGGCATCCCGGTCAGGCGTTCGAGCGATTTGGCATGTTCAGGCAGATTGAGGTGGCGATAAAGGAATGGAAACGGAACCAGGTCGCCGCCATGGCACTCGAACACGTTCATGGGAGAGGACGGGTCCTCCGGCGAATCTCCGGCAGCCAGCAGCAACCGGGCCAGCGCCCTGCGAGGGACACGGTTTTCGTCGAGCCCCTTCCCGATTCTGAACAAGGCGGCCAGCAGCGCGAAGTAGTCCGGGTTGGGTGGCTGCGTGAAACTCCAGAGCGGGCGCAACGGGTCAGTCAGGTAGCGATGCTCACCGCCGCGGTGCGGCCGTTGCAGGATGGCGTTTCGGTGGGGAAAGCGGTCGAACAGCAACAGGGTCTCGGAGTGTTCGATCACGGCCCGCAGCAGATACCAGCTCACGAACTGGTTGATCCGGCGCTTGTCGGTAGGAACCTCGGCGACAAGGTCGGCGCTCCAGCGGGAAAGTTTCTCCAGCAGCAGCTGCTGCAGTTTCAGATCCTCCACATGGCACAGCGGAAGATAGATCCATAACCGCTCGATCACGTTGTATCGTTCGAATTCCCGGTCATCCTGGCATGCCCGCCAGGACATCGAGGCGGTCAGCTCGTCATGCTCGTAGGCAAGTGCGGTTCCCCGGTAGACGGTGCGCGGGAACTGGTCCAGGACGATCAGCTTGGCCAGCAGCCCCCTCGGCGACTCCCAGAGCGGGTCACTGAAGAAGCGGTCCTGCCCCTCGCGGTGAATCTGTTCGCACCACTGGCGCTGTGTCCGGTGGATGACCGGGTCCTCGAAGCTTCGTGCAAATGGCCCGATACGCCATCTCAGCATCCCGTATTGCCAGTTCTTGCGGGATGCATCGGCCGCTGCCTGGAGCGGCCCCATCCAGAAATCCAGCACCGCTTCGGGCGATCTTTCGGCAATTCCCCTGGTCTTGCCCATGTTCATCCTGCGTGTCGGCCAGGCTTCGGCGGGACGAGGCAATGAATGTCGAATTCCGAGACATGCCAATCCTCCGCTCGCCCGTTCCGGCATGCAGCCAAACCTGGCCCCGGCGGCACGATCATCACGATTGCAGTCATGGTCCAACCTGCCACGAAGTTGCTCCCAACTCCAATGATTCGGAACATCATCATGGCCGGACCACCTGGAAGGCCGGCCCCGGCAACTGTCTCATCAGTCGGGCCTCGAGACTACAAATCCCTCCAGATGACCTTTCCGGTGCCGGAGCGGGGAAGGTCATCGCGGAATTCGAATCGCCTGGGAATCTTGTAGGCCGCCATGTTTTGACGGCACCACTCTACCAGGCCGGGAACGTTCAACGGGTCGTTGTGCGGTACGATGACGGCACGCACTGCCTCGCCGGTGCGCGGGTCCGGATCGCCGACGATGCAGGCCTCCTTGACATCCGGATGGCCGTGCAGGATTGCCTCGATTTCGGCTGGCCAGATCTTGTAGCCGGAGACATTGATCATCCGCTTCAGCCGGTCGACGAAAAAGAAATAGCCCTCGTCATCCATGTAGCCGATGTCGCCCGTGCGCAGGAAGCGCTTGCCGTCGAGCGCCAGGAACGCGGCCTCGGTCTCGTCCGGACGCTGCCAGTATCCCTGGAAGACCTGCGGGCCGTGGATGACGATTTCGCCAGTTTCACCCGGACCAAGCTCTTCCAGCGTCTCCGGGTTCACGATTCGACTGTCCACGTCAAAGATCGGGATGCCAAGACATTGCTGCTTGGGCGCTTGTACCGGGTTGATATGGGTGGGCGCGATGGTCTCCGACAATCCGTAGGCCTCGATATAGTCAAGCCCGATCAGCTCGGACATCTTGCGGGCGATGCCCGCCGGCATCTGCGCCCCGCCGCCACCAATGGTTTTGAGCGACGACACATCGACATCCTCGATCCCCGGCAGCGACATGAAGTCGATCATCATCGTGGTGATCGAGCGCCAGTGCTCGATCCGCTCCTCCTCGATGAGCCTTGCGGCCAGCGCCGGGTTCCAGCGGGTCATCAGGTAGATCGTCGAGTTGGTCAGGATCGGCAGGTTCATCGAATGCTGCATGCCCGTCACATGACATAATGGCAGCGTGGCAAGGAGGCGCGACCCGGCCGTGACCCCGATCCAGCGCGGATAGGCAAAGATCACCGCGTTCACGCTGGCATGGGTGTGCAGGCAACCCTTTGGCTGACCGGTGGTTCCGGAGCTGTAGGGGATGATGCACCAGTCTTCGGGGCGCCGGTCGTGGGCGGGTGCCTCGCACCCCTCGGCCAACGCCTCGGCCCAGGATGTCGCGGTAGTGGCCGGGGCTGGATCCGCAAACTCCCCGGGGAAATCCCGGCCGTCCATGGCGTAGTCGCGGTATCGCGCCGACACCAGCCCGGGTTGCCCGCATTCGACGTGGACGGCCATCACCTCCTCGGCCAGTTCGGCACCATGGATGATCGCCCGGGTCCCGGAATCCTGGAGGATGTAGCGAAGCTCCGCCCGCCGGCACATCGGGTTTACCGGAACGATCACCGCATTGGCGGCCAGCACGGCATAGTAGGCCACCACGAATTGCGGCGCGTTCTGCATGTAGATGGCGACGCGGTCGCCGGCGCCGATGCCAAGCCGGTCATGCAGAAAGCCGGCAAGCCCCCGAACCTCTGCTGCCAACTGGCGAAAGCTGATGCGGCGGCCATAGTACCAGATGGCCGTCCGGTCCGGGGCGGTGTCCACGGCCTGGTCCAGGTTGTACAGAACCGGGTGCGCCGAAGGCGGCAGGCTGTGTGGCAGCCAGCCCGGCCACGCCCCGAAATGCCGGTTCTGAATCATCGCGGTTCGGCGCCTATTCCCTGGGCAACTGGTTCCCGGCCAACAGGTTCAGCTTGGGGTTCTGCGCATATTTTCGACAAAGCCGCTCGCACCCCTCATAGGTCGCGTCAAACGGCCCCGCCTTCCAGCCGGTCAATTGCAGCACAACACCATTGCCGGCCCTGGGACCCACGAGCGCTTCCTGGTAGTCATCATCTGCCATCTCGGTCTTGTCGAGCTTCACCCCCTTGGCCTCGAGCCCGGCCACGTATTCCTCGATGTCGTCGATCTCCAACCCGATATGCTGGATCCCGTTGCCATGCCTTTCGACGAATTTCGAGATGAAGCTGTCCGGGTCGTTGCTGGAAATGAAACTCATGATGCTGGAACCGAACCGCACGCAGGCGCCCTGGTAGCTGTCCTCGATGGATTCGAACTCCATCATCATCTCGCCGCCGAGCAGGTTGATGGCATTGTCCAATGCCGCCGGCAGATCCTTGACGGCAAAGGCGATGTGATTGATCGCGGTGATTTTGGCCAATTCATGTTCCTTTCGTGTTGAAACTGGTATTCGGGGGACTGCGAATTCACGACCTGGCCGAGGTCTGACAATCGCGCGGATCTCCTTGTTGTCGCTTTGGCAGGAATGGAAGTTCGCCGACCCGTGCCCGGCGCAGCCCATCCCAGGTTTCAACCATGAGTTCGCACCCGATCGCCGCATGACCGGCCACCACCAATCCGAGCGCGATGTTTGTCTCCAGCCGGGGCGAATAGGCCATGCTGGTCAGCCTTCCCGCGGGCTTGCCATGCCGTGTCACCGGCCAGGGATCCTCGTTCGGAGCCAGTTCGGAGCCCTCGATCGTCATGCCGACAAGCCGCTTCGCCGGCGGTCGGTCCTTCAGCCTCGCCAAGGCCGCCCGGCCGATGAAGTCCGGGGTGTCGTCCAACTCCACCAGGCGGCCCAACCCGACCTCGTACGGGTTTTCGCCCGGAGTCATGTCCACCCCCCAGGACATGATGCCGGCCTCGATGCGCCGGGCCTGGCTGACGGCACCGGGAGCAACATTGCAATCGCTGCCGGCCTGCATCAGCGCATCGAACAGGTCGTCGCCCAGCGCATGGTTCCCGAGATAGATCTCGTAGCCGAACTCGCCGCTCCATCCGGTGCGTGATATCGTCAGACCGTGGTTGCGAAACTCCATGGATGTATGCCGGTAGTAGTCGAGGTCGAGTATCCGGTCGCCGAAGAGATTGGTCATCAAGCGAGGTGATCTTGGTCCCTGCACCTGGATCACGGACACTTCCGCATCCCTGATGGTGACCTGCATTGGCGAAGGAGCCGCGACACCCCGTGCCCAAAGCTCCAGGTCACAATCCGACGTCGAGAGCCAAAACCGGTCCTCTGCCAGTCGAAGGATGATCGGGTCGCAGAGGATGCCGCCATCGGCCGAGGTGATCAGCGCATATTTGCATTGTCCGACCGCACATCTGCGCATGTCCCTCGGGGTCAGGAACTGCACGAAATCCGCCGCATCCGGTCCGGATATTTCAACTTGCCGCTCGCCCATGACGGGCCAGATGGCGACGTCTTCGATCACCTTCCAATACTCCTCCAGCGGCGTGGAGAAGCTGCCCGAGATATAGGTCCGATTGTAGACGGAATAGGCGCGGCACCCATATCTCCAGCATGCCTCGAAGAACGCGCCCTTGCGGATGCGAGGCTGGAAGGACAGGGATGCGCCCTCGTGCGGAATCACCGGGCAAGCCCGCTGCCGCCTGCCGCGCCCGGAAGTCGCGTCAATTCCGCTTGCCCTTCCAGCCAAGGAGCTGGGTCACTATCAGCAGCGCCGATGACAGGATGATCATGATCGTCGAGATGGCGGCGATTGTCGGATCGATATAGTCGCGCAACGCCGCGAACATGTGCTTGGTCAGGGTTGCATTGGCGCCGCCCGAGACAAAGATGGCGACGATCACCTCGTCGAAGGAGGTCAGGAACGACAACAGCGCCGCGGTGATGACCGAGAACTGGATTTGCGGCAGGGTAATGAGGAAGAACGCCCTGGTCCGGGTGGCGCCCAGGCTGCGTGCCACCTGTTCCTGGTTAAGGTCGTATGATCGCAACCCGGCGGTGATGACGATGATTGCCAGCGGGAGCGCAAGCGCCGTGTGGGCAAGTACCAGCCCGGTAACGGTGTTGTTCATGCTGACCCGGCCATAGGCGTAGAAGGTCCCGATGGCGATCAGGATGACGGGCACGATCATCGGGGTGATCAGCAGCAGGAATATGGCGTTGGTGGCGCGGTGGCGCGAGACGAACAGGGCGTAGGCGGCCATGGTCCCCAGCGGTGTCGCCACCAGCATCGTCAGCACGCCAACCTGCAGCGATGTCGCGGTGGCGCGCATCCACTTGGTCGAGCCAAAATATTCCTCGTACCAGCGCAAGGACCAGGTGCTGGGTGGAAACTCGAGATACTGCGAATCGGAAAACGACATCGGAACGACGATCAGGGTCGGGATGACCAGCAGCAGCATGATGATCGCCGACAGGAGGTAGAGCCACATGCGACTGCCATGCGTGATCTGGGTGTCGGTCGCCGGGCGTTTCCACCAGCTCATTCAATCCCTCCCGAACAGGGCCTCGTCCAACCTGAAGAAGCGGGCGGCGAGGTAGAGGGTGAGGGTCGTGGCGACCAGCAGCACCACCCCGAGAGCGCTGGCCGCTCCCCAGTCGAACTGGTTCTCCAGGATGGCGGTGATCTGGTTCGAAACCATGATGACCCGACCGCCGCCGAGGACGGCAGGGGTCACGTAGAATCCCAGGCAAAGCACGAACACGATCAGCGAGCCCGCGACCATGCCAGGCAGCGAAAGCGGGAAGTAGACACGCCAGAACGCGTTGATCGGATTGGCACCAAGATTGGCGGCGGCCTGCATCATGTCCCGGTCGATCTTGCGCATGGCGTTGTAGAGCGGCAGCACCAGGAATGGCAGCATGATATGCGCCATGCCGATGAGCGTGCCCGTCATGTTGTGCACGAGCTTGATCGGATTCTCCCACAACCCGACCTGCATGGCGAATTCGTTCAGGATGCCCCGCTTCTGCAACAACACCAGCCAGGCATAGGTGCGCACCAGGAGCGACGTCCAGAAGGGAAGCAGCACCGTCAACATGAAAACACCAGCCCAGCGGGGCGGCAGTTGGGCCAGGAAGAATGCCAGCGGATAGCCAAGGGCGATGCAGGTCAGCGTGGTCAGAATGCTCACCTGGAAGGTGGTGATGAAGATCCGGTAGTACGATTTGTACTGGGTCATCTTGTGGTAGTTTTCGAGCGAGAACCCGCCATCATCCCCGAGGAACGACAGGTAGAACAGCCACGACAGCGGAATCAGGATGACCAGGATGATGGTGATCATGGCCGGCACGACCAGGCTCAGGATCGACCATTGTTCACGCCCATGCTGCCGCTTCAGCGCCGCCTCGTGAAGCCGCTTGCCGGATGGCGACCGACCTGCATCGGCGCCCGCCATCACCCGGCTTGCCCACCGGGGATGATGATGGCGTCCTTGCGGTGCAGGCCGATGGAGACCTCGCCGCCGATATCGCCGCCGGCGTGCCGTGCCGTGCCGCTGGTGCCGAACCTGACGGCCAGTTCGGTGTCGTCGTCGATGGCAACCAGCGCCATCTCCGACTCGCCCTGGAAGACGGCCTCTCGCAGGACGCCCTGCAACACGATGGTCCGGTCATCCGTTTCGGCTCCGGGTGCAGCGAAGAACAGGCGCTCCGGTCGGACCACGAGCGTCCATTCACCGCCCCCCTCGGCATTGCCAATCTTCTGGCCCCGGAAATGCAGCGCCCCGGCACCGTCGCTCGCCAATGGAAGCATCGTCGATTCACCGATGAAATCGGCGACGAAGGCGTTTTCCGGGTTGTTGTAGATCTCCTCGGGCGTGCCCAGCTGGACCAGCTCACCATCGTTGATGACCGCAATACGGTCGGACATCGTCAGCGCCTCACGCTGGTCGTGGGTTACGTAGACCGTCGTCACGCCGAGCTTGCGGTGCAGGTGCTTGAGCTCGATCTGCATCCGCTCGCGCAGCTTCTTGTCCAGCGCCGACAGCGGTTCGTCCATCAGCAGGATCCGCGGCCCGAACACGAAGGCACGCGCCAGCGCGACACGCTGCCTCTGGCCACCCGAAAGCTGGTCGATGTCGCGCTCGCCAAAACCGGAAAGCTGGACCGTCTCCAGCACCTCGTCGACACGCACCCTGCGCTCGGCCGCCCTGACGCCACGCAATTTCAGGGGAAAGGCGATGTTCTCGGCGACGCTCATATGCGGAAACAGGGCATAGCTCTGAAAGACCATGCCCACCTCGCGCTTGTGCGGCGGCTTCAGAATGACCTCCTCGTCGCCAAAGCGGATGCTGCCGGAATCGGGACGGTTGAAGCCGGCGACGGCCATCAGCAGCGTGGTTTTGCCGGAGCCAGACGGCCCGAGAAGCGTGAGAAACTCGCCGCTGCGGACATCCAGGTCGACCGAGTTCAGCGCATGGACCGAACCGTATCTCTTGGTCAGATCCCTGATCCGAATTGGCAGCGCGGCCGTGTCCTGTGGAGCGTCAGTCACAACGAAACCGGAATGAATACGGGAATTGATGCGTGGGCAATCGCCGGGCGCGACAGGCGCCCGGCGATCCTTGCAGGCCGAGATTACTCGCTGAGCATCTCGATATACATTTCCAGCGCCTCTTCCCGGTGTTCCGCATACCAGTCAAGGCTCACCGGAAGCATCAACGGCACGTTGTCCGGATGCGACGGCAGGGCCCGGATCAGCTCCTCGGGCGCCGTTGTCACCTCGTAGGCCTTCCTGTTGGTCGGTCCATAGGTGATGTGGAACGGAAGGTTTGCCTGGTATTCGGGCTTCGAGACCTCGGCCAAGAACCGCATCGCGGTGTCCTTGTTCGGGGCTCCTTTCGGCATGGCAAAACAGTCATAATCCAGCAGCGCCTGGTTGAAGGTATAACCCACGACGGCGCCATCCTTCTTGGCGTTGTCGAAGCGACCGTTCCAGCCGGTCGTCATGTCGACTTCGCCATCCTTCATCAGCTGGGCCTGCATCGCTCCCGATTCCCAGAAGACGGCGATATGCGGCTTCAGCTCGCGGATCTTGTTGATTGCGCGCTCCTTGCCCTCGCGGGTGGCAAGCACGTCATAGACATCTTCCGGTGCCACGCCATCCGCCATAATGGCCGGCTCCAATGCGCCGTCGACATTGTTGGCGCGGTAGGCACGGGTGCCGGGAAACTTCTCGACATCGAAAAAGTCGGCCCAGCCATTCGGGGCGCCGTCGCTGCCCGGCTCACCATACTTGTCGGTGTTCCAGGACATGACGGTGGCAAACACGTCGGAGCCAACGCAGTAATCCGTGTAGGTATTGGGATAGAAGTCCGACACGTCCACGACGCTATAGTCGATCTCTTCCAGGCAACCCTTGGCGGCAGCAGCGGCCGAACCGCCAGACCCCGTGACGACCAGATCCCAGGTCACCGCACCCGATTCCACCTGCAGGCAGGTCTTCGACATGCTGGCGCCAGATTCACGAATGATCTCGATGCCGGAATTCCTCGATGCGTCGTTGAACAGCGCATTATCCTGCGCCTGGCCGTAACTGCCGCCCCACGACACGACCGTGATGGGCTCCGCGGTCGCCGCCGCGCTCAGCATGAAGGTCGCGGCAGCGACAGCTGCAATTTTCGTCCGTATTTCCATAGTCAATGACTCCCTTGTGGTGAGTGGTGGCATTTTCGCCATTTCGGGGCAGAACATAGTTGATGCTGACAGAGAATGTCTACCGACATGATCTGCAGCCGAATTGCCGGTTGGCCGGCAATCGGCCATCCGGGCGCTCGCCGTCAAACCGCAACCCGGACAAAGCAGCGGCATGACCTCCCCGCGCCAGCACCCCGTCACATCGTGACGACACCTAGAAGTTCAGATTATCCATGACGCGGAACCACGCAACCGAGGCGGGCAGGAACCAGGGCTTGCCGAAATAAAGCGGCCTTGTCGTCATGGGAATGTCGTCAAATGCGGTCTGCCCCTCTCCGAGGCCCAGCACCTGCTGCCCGAGCCGCATCCCCAGGTAACTTGCAACCGAAACGCCGGACCCGCAATATCCCATGGCATAGTACATGCCATCCTGTTTGCCGGCATTGGCCAGGCTATCGAATGTATAGGCAACATACCCCATCCAGCTATGGCTGACCCTGGTGTCACGCAATTCCGGAAAAAGCCGGTCGAGATCGCGCTTGAGCCGGATCGCGCTGCTTCTGGTATCAGTCTCGGCGCCCGAGACGCGCCCGCCAAAGACAATCCTTCGGCGATCCGGTGACGGACGGTAGTAATAGACGACCCTGCGGCTGTCGCTGACGATCCGGTCTGTTGGCATGAGCCGGTCCATCAGGCCCTGTTCAATCGGCTCCGTTGCGATCACGTAACTGCCGATTGGAATGACGCGCCGCCGCAACCAGGGGGTCAGACCCGACGTGTAGCCATTCGTGGCAATCACGACATCCCGCGCCCTCACGTCACCACGCCTGGTCTGCAAGACAAACCCGTGCCCCGACTCCTCGATCGATGTCACCCTGGAATGGGTGGCAATCCGGGCACCCGCTCCCATCGCAAGGTCCAGCAGCCCCTGGTGATAACGAGCCGGGTCCAGGCTTGCATGTTCCTCGAACACGATGCCGCCATGGTAGCTTTCGGTTCCGATCTCTGCCTGTTGGTGGCCACGCTCCACGATCTGGTACGGAACCTCGAGGCCTGGCGGCTGTTCCCTGGCCTGCCGCACCAGCCTGGAGAAAGCGCCGGGATTGTGCGCGGCGTGAAACCGGCCCGGAACCATGAAGTCGCAATCGATCCCTTCATCCTCGATGAAACTGCCGATCCAGGCCAGGGCGTCCTGCCCCTCCTTCAGGATGTCGAACGCCGCCTGCTGCCCGTATTTTCTGGATAACTCGCCCAGCGACGGCTTGATGCTGGTGCTGATCTGCCCGCCATTTCGCGTGCTGCAGCCAAAGCCGGCATCCTCCGAGTCCATGACGAGTGTCGAGCGCCCACCACGCGCGGTCACGATGGCCGCGTTCAACCCGGTATATCCCGAACCGACGATTGCCACCTCCACCGACGCCGGCAACTCGCCGGCCGCAAGGGCTGGACGCGGCGTCCGGTCCCACCAATAGGGCTCCGGTTTGAAATCAGGCGCGAACATGGACTGATTGACCTGCCTCACCCTGTGCCACCTCCTGAACATAAGCGCCCGCTCGCCTCTCCACGGGATCGGGCCGAGGACATGCAACCTGAACATGTTGGCGGCCCGTCCGGCAAGCGCGATCTGGATGGCGGCAAGAGGGTTGTATCCGGGTGCCGCCATCGTATCCAGACAGCTTGATAACCACGACCAAGACTTTGGCCTGGCGTCTGGTTCAGTGAATCCATGTCCGTCACAAAGCGGTTTTGGTGAAGTTGTCCCGGGCTCTGGATTCCATACACAGCGCACAACGTCTCTTCCTCACCCGCATTCGTGGCGAGGTATCCACGTCGTTGAAACCGAGGGTCGCCGCGGGGCTGGAAATTCGGTCCCGGATGACTGCTACCGCCCGGTCAAGAGCCGGTTGCTGGTCGTGCTGGGCCCTACACGAACAGCTCCCGCCGATGCGCCCGTTCGATCAGGACGATGTCAGTGCCTGGTATCCCGGCACGCTCCCCGTGCGTGCGCCAGGCGGCGACGGCTGCCGAGACCTCGGCAAGGATCGTCTTCGCTTTCGTCTTCTTGACGCCACCGACGCCGGCAAAGGCGATGAAATCCTCCATCTCGAAGCCGTCGCGCTTGCCATTGAGGCTCATCTGGTGCCGGCTCGTCCAGGCCCCTGCCGGGTTATGGGAATAGGTGACGTCGAAGGCGGGCGAGAGGCGCCACACGCCCATTTGGTCCATCAGGAAGGCGATGTTCTTGACGTGATCATCCTGGTTGCGGGCGAGGACATTGAAGAAGGCTCTTCGGACCTGCTGCTCAATATCTGTCATCGAAAGATCGAGGCGCCGGATGAGTTGCAGCGCCTGTTCATAGGCGTAGGCGCCGGCGACGTTGAAATCGAAATGCATCAGGGCATCGAGCGATTGCATGTGCAGCTTTCCCCCACCTGGTGTGCGGTCGAACCGCTTGGTCATGAAATGTGCCCGGCCGCCTTCTTCGTGAAGGCGGCAGTCCGCCATGGTAACCCCGGCTGCGCGGGCCATGAGATGATAGGCGTATTCGATGCGGCCGAACCCCTGCGGGTCGGCGAGCTCCTTGTCCCTGTTGCCATCCACGCCGTCGAATTTCATGAGCCATTGGGAGAAGCCTTGAGCGGCGGGGGCCTGGCCCGACCCGAATTCACCGGTTTGCTCATTCCAGGCAAGAACGGCCTTCGCCCGTGCGCCGCCCGCCGAGGTTCCGACGCAAAGCATGTCTTCGATGGCGTGGGTGTCTTCCCCTGTCAGCCTGCCTTCGAGGGCGATACGGTCGTCGAGTACGCGGTTGGCCAGCAATACCAGGGAGTCGATCTCGATCTTGCCCGATGATCCCGGCGCCTCTTTCATCGGGGGGCGGAATTCGAGGGCACCCATGCCGCGCGTGCCGGTATAGCAGAGCCGCTCGACCGGTGTGAAGCTTCCGGCCTCACGCCCGCACGATGACAGCCAGACATTGATCAGCGTATTGCCGAACTTGTCCGGAAGGCTGTCGGCAAGCATGCCGGGAAGCCCCCTGAAGGTCTCCCGTGACAGGGACGGAAACTCGTAAGGCGTGTCGGTGAGCGGCATCATCATCGGCGAGACCTGGATGCCGGAGCGGGCGAATTCCGGGGTATACTGAAAGGCGCCGAGGCCGCGTTCCGGCAGCCAGGTCACCGCGCCGATATCGCGGCCCCAGAGTATGACACGCGCCGTGTCTGTCACGCTCCGTCCTCGCCTTCATCGCCCCAATTCCACCCCGATGGCGGCACGCGCTTGCCACTGGCGCGGCGACGTTCGGACCCGCCCAGCCTCGCCCGGTCGACGGGCCGAACTCCCGGTTCGGGGAGAAGCGCTGCCAGATGGTCGCTGAGGCGAAGCGCCCGCATGACCCGGACAAAGGAATCGAGGGAGACGGGCTTGCCGGCGGAGAGCCGTGTCAGCGTGCTGCGCGAGACCCCGGCCTCCCTTGCGAGGTCCGCCTGGGAGATGTTCCGATTGAGCCGGATCTCGTCGAGGCGCGTGCCAAGGGCCTCGATGATGATCTCGCTGGACGCGATGTGAAAATCAATTTTCTGCGTCATATTTGATACATAAGGACTGACGAATGGGATTTATGCTTCATATACGGCGCATTGAGATGCGAGGCAACACGAATTATGTCAATGCATCACAAATCACTTACTAAGCTAGTATAATCGAGTTAATGCATCGAAACTCAGTCATTAACTCTTCCAACTTCGACAGATGACAGGGCACGCGTTGGCAGCCGCTGACAGTCTGCCGTGACCTTGCGCCGCCAGGAGCCTCCCGAGATGGTCTCGAACAATGGTCGAGTGTCATTGCCGGAGGGTCAGCTCAGGAAGGCTGAACACTGACCGGATCACGTGTCCGGACCGGGAGATGTCGGGGTGTTGCCGCCTGGCTGAAGCGTCCGTCGGATGCGTGGCGGTCAGACCACCAGCTCCCGCTCTTCCTGGCGAGCGGTGCCGAACACCTTCCGGTAACGATCCACCTCTGCCGAAGGCCCCATCGCCTTGAGCGGGTTGTCCGACAGCTTCACCGTCGATCTGCCATTGGCTGACACCGCCTTGCAGACCAGCGAGAACGGCGCCAGCCCGTTCTCGGGAACCAGGTCGCGGAAATCGTTGGTCAACAGCGTTCCCCAGCCGAAGCTGATCCGCGTGCGGTTGCCGAATTCATTGTGCAGGGTCTCGATCTCTTTCACGTCTAGCCCGTCGGAAAAGATGATGAGCTTGGACATGGGATCCTCGCCATGCCGCCGCCACCAGTCGATGGCCAGCGATGCCATCTGCCCCGGATCGCCGGAATCAATCCGGATCCCGGTCCAGCCGGCCAGCCAACCAGGTGCATTGGCAAGGAATCCCGGCGTGCCAAAGGTGTCGGGCAGGATGACCAGCAAATTGCCGTCATGCCCCTGCTGCCATTGCTGCATGAACCGGTAGGGCGCCGTGGCAAGCTCGTCGTCATCCGTCGCCAGCGCCGCATGGACCATCGGCAGTTCGTGGGCATTTGTGCCGATGGCCTCGACTTCCCGCCGCATGGCGATGAGGCAGTTCGATGTGCCGACAAAGCTGTGTTCCAAACCCTCGATCATCGCCTGCACGCACCAATCCTGCCACAAATATGAATGCCGCCTGCGGGTTCCGAAATCCGCCAGCTGCAGGCCGGAAAGCCGGCCGAGCCGCTCCATCTTCTCCCATACCCTGGTCATGGCCCTCGCATAGAGAACCTGCAACTCGAACCGTCCCAGCCTTCTCAACACCGCCCGTGACCGCAACTCGGTAATGACCGCCAATGCCGGGATTTCCCAAAGCATCACCTCCGGCCAGCTCCCCTCGAAGGTCAGCTCGAACTGACCCCCTCGCCGCTCCAAATGGTATGGAGGCAGCCGCAGGCCCTCGAACCATTCCATGAATTCGGGGCGGAACATCTGGCGTTTTCCGTAAAAGGTATTGCCCCGCAGCCAGGTGGATTCCCCGCGGGAGAGATTGAGTGTACGGATATGATCAAGCTGTTCCCGCAACTCGCCCGGATCAATGAGCTCGCCAAGCCTGACAGTGCTCGACCGGTTGACCAGCTGGTAGCGGACCTGCGTGTCCGGTGAATTCCGGAACACGAACTGGCACATCAGCAACTTGTAGAAATCGGTGTCGATCAGCGACCTGACAATCGGATCGATCTTCCAGCTGTGGTCGTAGACCCGCGCCGCGATATCCACGTTTGGAACATTCATCTTCCGGTGTCTCCGGGATCAGCCCGCGGTTCCTGGCCAGGGTTGCAGCACGACCCCGCAGCGCTGCATCTCGTCGCGCGCTGCCGCCAGCGACCCGTCAAGGTTGATGGCGCGGCATCCATCCTCGTAGACGGTCACCGAGTAGCCGAGACGGGCGGCATCCACGGCCGAATAACAGACGCAAAAATCCGTCGCCAGGCCAACGCAGGCGATGCTGCCGACGCCCCGCGACCGCAAATAGCCATCCAGCCCCGTCTTCGTCTCCCGGTCATTTTCGAAGAATGCCGAGTAGCTGTCGATGGCGCGGCGAAATCCCTTGCGGATGATGATGTCGGCAATGTCGGTATCCAGCCCCGGGTGGAATTCTGCGCCGTGGCTGCCCTGCACGCAGTGGTCCGGCCACAGCATTTGGGTGCCGTAGGACAGCTCCGTGGTGTCGAATGGGGCCTTGCCGTCATGGCTGCTGGCAAAGGATGAATGACCGGCCGGGTGCCAGTCCTGGGTGAACACCCGCACCGGAAATGACGGTGCCAGGCGATTGATGCCGGCAACAATTGTATCCCCGTCAGGCACTGCAAGTGATCCGCCGGGACAGAAATCATTCTGAACATCGATCACGATCAGCGCCTGGTCTGCAGTGATTTCCATTGATCCGGTCTCCGCTGTCTCATCCATGACGGTGGCAATTGCCGTCGCCGCTGACACTATCAGCTTCGCCGGCGGAATTCATCTCCGATGCCAGCATCCAGACCAGCAGCACCGCATCAGCATAGTCCAACCCATCGGTGAGGCACCATCCCGGCACCTCGTGCCGAGCCGGATCGTGGAACACGAATCCGGCCTTCCGGTAGGCGGCGATGGCTCGAATGTTGCGCGCCGATGGGCGGATGATCATCATGGCGGCGACGCCCTGTTCCTCCAGCATGGCGGCGACCAGCCTGATCGCCGATGAGCCATACCCCCGTCCCCAGTTCTCCCTGCTGCCGATCCACAAATCGATTTCGGCGATGCTGTCCCTCACCCAATAGTGGATGACACCGATTTCCTTGCCCTCCGCCACCAGGACGAAGAGCCTGAAATCACCTTCGGCGACCAGGGCCCCGTCATCGTAATCGGCGCTGAACTCGTCGTAATCGGGAACCGGGTGATCAGGGTAGTCGGGCGGCCCCATCATCTGGGGGGTCGCATCCGATTTGGCCAGCCATTCATAGATCTGCCGGCGGTCGCCGGGCGTTGCCGGCCTGAGATGCAATCCCATCTGTGACCACCTCCGTCTTCCGGTGCCGGCAGGAGAGCTTCCCCGGCACATCATCGCCGGCACGCCGCCTGCCATTTCGCTGCTGGAAGATGTGTGTTCGCGAGCGGGCGCTGTCAACCCGTCCTGCCGCCGGGTCGGCCAGTGGATTTTTTTACCGCCCAATCTGGACTCGACGCATGACCGGAGCTTGGAATTTCCGGTGATATCGGCTAAGTTGCGGCGAACAAAGAAAGGTCCTCGAATGACCGGAGACACAGAGGCCGAGAGCGACTACCAGGCAGATTCCATCCAGGTCCTCAAGGGGCTGGAATCGGTGCGCAAGCGCCCGGGAATGTATATCGGCGACACCGATGACGGCTCCGGCCTGCATCACATGGTCTACGAGGTCGTGGACAACGGTATCGACGAGGCGCTCGCCGACCATGCCGACCGGATTTCAGTGACCATCAACGCAGATGAAAGCATCACCGTCAGTGACAATGGACGGGGAATCCCGGTCGATTTACATGATGAGGGCGTATCGGCCGCCGAAGTCATCATGACCCACCTGCATGCCGGCGGCAAATTCGATTCCAACAGCTACAAGGTCTCCGGCGGGTTGCACGGGGTCGGCGTGTCGGTGGTCAACGCGCTGTCGACATGGCTGGAGTTGCGGATCTGGCGGGACGGCAAGGAGCATTTTGCCAGGTTCGAGGACGGGGTCACGGTGGTTCCGCTGGAAATCGTCGGCGATTGCGGGTCGAAGACCGGCACCGAGGTGGTGTTCCTGGCATCGACCGACACCTTCAAGAACCGGAATTACGTGTTCCGGACCCTGGAGCAGCGGCTGCGCGAGCTGTCCTTTCTCAATTCCGGGGTCGCCATCAGCCTCGTCGACCGGCGCCCGGTCGAGACCTTGTCGGCGGAATTCTGCTCGGAGGGCGGCGTGCGCGAATATGTCCGCCATATCGACCAGTCACGGAGCTCTGTGCTGGACGAGCCGATCTATGTTGACGGCCAACGGGATGGCGTGAGCCTGGAGGCCGCCCTGTGGTGGAATGACGGCTACCACGAAAACGTGCTGCCCTTTACCAACAACATCCCGCAGCGCGATGGCGGCACCCACCTGGCCGGATTCCGGTCGGCGCTGACCCGGACCATCAACAATTATGCCGCCAGCAACGGGCTCTTGAAGAAGGACAAGGTCTCGCTGACCGGCGAGGACTCCCGGGAAGGGCTGACCTGCGTATTGTCGATCAAGGTTCCCGAGCCCAAATTCGGCTCGCAAACCAAGGACAAGCTGATTTCGTCGGAAGTCCGGCCAGTGGTTGAATCGCTGCTGTCGGAGGGTTTTGCCAAATGGTTCGAGGAAAACCCGCAACCGGCGAAGGAAATCGTCGGCAAGATCGTTCGCGCCGCCCAGGCCCGGGAAGCGGCCCGGAAGGCGCGCGAGCTGACCCGCCGCAAGTCACCGATGGATATCGCGTCGCTTCCGGGCAAGCTTGCCGATTGCCAGGAACGGGACCCCTCGCTGTCCGAACTGTTCCTCGTTGAAGGCGACTCGGCGGGCGGGTCGGCAAAACAGGGAAGGGCCCGCAGCAACCAGGCCGTGCTTCCATTGCGCGGCAAGATCCTCAATGTCGAGCGGGCGCGTCTCGACAAGATGCTGTCATCGGAACAGATCGGGACCTTGATCACCGCCCTCGGCACCGGCATCGGCCATGACGAGTTCAGTATCGAGTCCCTGCGCTACCACAAGGTCATCATCATGACCGATGCCGATGTGGATGGGGCCCATATCCGGACCCTGCTCCTGACCTTCTTCTTCCGGCAGATGCCGGAGATCATTTCCGGCGGTTATCTCTACATTGCCCAACCGCCGCTGTACAAGGTCGAGCGGGGACGCTCGGAAGTCTATCTCAAGGACCAGTCGGCGCTGGAGGATTTCCTGGCCGACCAGGGGATCGAGGACGCAACGCTGACGCTGGAGACTGGTGCGGTGCTCGCTGGCAGGGATCTGCACCGGGTGATGAACGAGGCTCGTTCGGTGCGGCGAATCCTGCAGGCATTTCCGACCTATTATTCCCGGCCGATCCTCGAACAATCGGCAATTGCCGGCATCCTGGCGCCGGGACAGCTGCAATCGGGGCCCCAGCGCGCCGCCGACCTGGTGGCGGGACGGCTGAACCAGATCGCCACCGAATACGAGCGCGGCTGGAGGGGCCGGCCAACGCAGGATGGCGGACTCAGGTTCATCCGCACATTGCGCGGGGTCGAGGAGGTCCGGACCCTCGACGGTGCAGCACTCGGCTCGAGGGAGTGCAACCGCCTTGCCGGGCATTCGGCCCGTCTGGCCGAGATCTATTCCGGGCCAGCCTGGTATGCGCGTCGCCAGACCCGCACCCGCATTGATTCGCCAACCGGCCTGCTGGACGCGATCTTCGGCGAGGGCGAAAAAGGCCTGTCCCTCCAGCGTTACAAGGGGCTGGGGGAGATGAATCCGGACCAGCTCTGGGAGACGACACTTGATCCGGATGCCAGAACGCTGATGCAGGTCAGGATCGAGGATGTGTCCGAGGCCAGCAACCTGTTTACCAGGCTGATGGGCGAAGAGGTGCAACCGCGGCGCGAATTCATCGTCGAGAACGCGCTCAGCGTCGAAAACCTGGATTTATGACTCGTGCCCGTTCGGCCAGGACGTGATTGCCCATCCTTTACGGCTAACGGGACCTGGAGCGATTCTTGATCGCGTCGAGGTAGATCGCGAAGAAGATCAACGTGCCCGCCACGAAAGGGTAGGCAAAGGGTGAAACGCCCCGGGTGCCCAACCCGTTGTTGATGACGATCAGCAGCAGAACGCCAGCCAGGGTGCCCGGAAAGACGTTTCCACGTCCTCCGAAGAGGCTGGTGCCGCCAATGACGACCGCTGCGACGGCCTGAAACTCCATGCCACGGCCGGTAAAGGTCGTGATTTCGCCCAGATACGCCGCCAAAAGCGTGCCGCTGGCCGCCGCAGACACTCCGCACAAGGCATAGGCCGCAAGCTTTGCCCGCCTTACCGGCACGCCGATCTTCCGTGCGGAGTCCTCGTTGTTCCCGACGGCAATCCAGAATGTTCCCAGCTTGGTTCCACGCAGCACCCACTGAAAGACAAGCACAAGTGCCAGAGCGACCAGGAAAATGACCGGGATGACGCCAAGAAGCTTCAGTTGCCCCAGAGCGGCCAGGCCGTCGCTGGCCTGCTTGACGGTTCCTTCTGTAAAGACCAGTGCCACACCGCGATATGCGATCATCAGTCCCAGAGTCGTCAGCAGGGAATTCATGCCGAGATAGGCCACGAGCCAGCCATTGAAGAGTCCGATGGCGAGGCCAGCGAAGAGTGCCGCCAGGATCGATACCCCGGCCGGCATGTCCGCGGTCAGATAGACGATCGTGGCAGCCACATAGGCGGTCGAGCCGATGGAGAGGTCGATTTCGCCGTTGACCAGTACGAGCGTCAAACCGGCCGCCGCGGCCAGGAGAAATGTCGACGCGATGGCAATCTGCGCCCAGTTCGACACGGTCAGGAAGGAGTTCGAAATCAGCGTAAAGACCACGACGATCGCAAGCAGCAGGAAATAGAACCCATGCTCCATGCCGATCCAGCGTCCACGGGCGAGAGCGCTACGCATCCGCCACCTCCGTTCCCATGGCTGCAGCCATCAGGCCCTGCTCGGAGATGTCGTTGCCCCGCATCTCGGCCGCGATCACGCCGCCGCGCAGAACCGCCACCCGGTCGGCGAGCGCCATCATCTCTTCAATCTCCGAGGTGACAAGCAGGACTGAACTGCCGGCGTCGGCGAGCGAACCGACGAGTTCCCCGATTTCGCGTTTGGCGCCGACGTCGACGCCGCGAGTCGGTTCATCGAGGATCAGGATCTCAGGCTGGCGGTTCAGCCATTTGGCAAAGACGACCTTTTGCTGATTTCCGCCAGAGAGGTTTGCAGTCTGCGCATTGTGGTCCGGCGTCCTGATCCCCAGCCGTTCGATCATCGAAAGCGCCGTCCTTGCTTCGGCGCCCTTGTCAAGAACCCGCATGCGGCCTGTTGCGAATTGCTCAAGCGTGGTGGCTGAGATGTTCTTCCAGACCGCCTCCCGCAAGAAGAGACCGTCGGTGCGTCGGTTCTCGGTGACATAGGCCGTGCGCTCCAGCAGGCCTGCATGGCCAACTGCCGCGCCCTCCAGCGTGATTTTCCCGCCATCCATTGGATCAAGCCCGAGAATTGAACGGATGAGTTCCGTCCGCCCCGATCCCATGAGCCCCCAGAGACCCAGCACTTCGGCGCGCTTCACTTCGAGGTCGACGCCATTCAGAACGCCGTCGCGCCGGATGCCATGCAAGCCCAGTCTTGCCGCGCCGCCTTCGCGCCTGCGTCTCGCCGCAGGCCCGCGCACCACCTCACCGACGATCATCTCGACGATCTGGTCCCGGGTGGTTTCTGCAACCTGGCCCGATCCCGCGAGTCGTCCGTTGCGAAGCACGACGAAACCGTCGCACAGTTCTTCGATCTCTTCCAGGAAATGGCTTATGTAGATGACCGCCTTTCCTTCCGCCTTGAGCTTGCGGACCATGGCGAAGAGCGCTTCCTTTTCCTTGATCGACAGGGACGAGGACGGTTCGTCGAAAATCACGATATCCGCACCCTGGGCGACCGCCCTGGCAATCTCGACGACCTGAGTTTCGCCGACCGACAGCGTTTCCATCCGGTCCGAGGGCCGAATGTTCGATCCCAACTGGCCGAGCGCTTTCTGCGCGCGTGCTCGCGCGGCGCGCTTGTCGACGGAAAAGGGAAGCGATCCGGACGGCAGGTGGGAGATGAACATGTTCTCGGCGACGGTGAGCGTCGGAAAATAGAGAAGCTCCTGATGGATAAAGGCGATCCCGGCCTCTTCCGCGTCCGCCGGACCCCGCAGGTCGACCCTTCGGCCATCGATCTCGAGATATCCGCCGTCGGGCGCGTAGATGCCACCGAGCACGTTCATCAAGGTGGACTTGCCGGCGCCGTTCACGCCCACGAGCCCCAGGACCTCGCCTTCCCGCACGGTGATCGAGACCTCGTCGAGCGCCTTAACGCCGGGAAAGAGTTTCGTCACTCCTTCCATATGGAGTTTCGCGGTCACTTTGTCCTCAGGACGTCAAGCCCGATCACGGCAACGAGCACAGCGCCCTTTATGACCATGGCGATGAAGGGCGAAACGCCGAGGAGGTTGAACGCGTTCGAGAGCATCGTCAGGAACAACAGGCCAAACATCGTGCCGAGGATGGACCCCCTTCCGCCCTTCAGGCTCGCGCCACCGATCACGGTCGCGGCAATGATGTCCATCAGTCGCACGTCGCGCACCATCGCTGTTGTGGCGGTGCCAAGATCGGCGGTCAGGATCATTGCCGTAATTCCGGCCATGATCCCGGCGATCACATAGGTCGAGAACTTGACGCGGCGCACCTTGATGCCGGAAACGCGTGCAGTCTCCTCATTGGCGCCGGTCAGATAGACACGGCGGCCATAGATCGTCCTTGACAAGAGGAATCCGAGCAGCAGTGCCACCGCCATTACCGCGATGCCGGCAACCGGAATGCCTACAGGTCGCCCGCCAGCCCCCCAGTTCAGGGGGAGGACCCGGGCCGAGAATGTGTCGATGAAAAAATCTGGCAGACCATAGACGCTCTGCGCTTGCGTGAACCAGATCGCGAAACCCTCGGCCAGCACCATTGTGCTCAGGGTCACGATGAAGGGAATCATCCTCAGATAGGCGACGGCAACCCCATTGACGATGCCGAAAGCACCGCCGATCCCCAGCATGAGGGCACAACCGAGAAGCGTTGACTCCGTCGCCACCATGGCAGTGGCGCCAACAACGGCGGCGGCGGAAACGACGGTATAGCTCGAAAGATCGATTCCGCCCGCGACCATGACGTACGTCATGCCGATGCAGAGAAAGCCCAGAAAGCCGAGCTGTCCGAAGATGTTCATGACATTCCTGAGATCGGCGAAATTCGGCACCGTCAGTGCGAAAACCACTGCCATCAATGCCGACAATGCCACCGGCAAGACCGCAGAGTGCGCGCCCAACCAGTGCCACAGCCGGCTGTCTGAACGTCTCCGCGCAAGACTTGACCGTGGTGCGTCGACCATATCGTCAATGTAGCAGGAGCGGCGCAGGTGCGCCGCCCCTTTTTCTCATTGGCTGACGCTCAGCTTGCCCAGAGCTGGGCCTGCATCTCCGGATCGTCCACGTTTTCGGGCGTGAAGACCGGACCCTGGATCAGGACATCGTTGTCAAAGGTCTCGCCAGCCGCCAGCCGAGGCATCAATTCGACCGCCGTGCGGCACATCCCCGTGACATCGAAGATCGTGTCCGCATCGAGATGTTTCGAGCGCAGAAGCTCCAGCCCGATGGGGAACACGTCCACGCTGGACAGGTATATGTGGTCGGGATCGCCCTGTGGCGCCCATTTTCCTGCGTCCTGGAGGACCTGGCGCACGCCCGACATCATCACGTCCGAAGCGACCGAGATGTGGTTGATGTCAGGATAGGCCTTGAGTGCCGGGGCGAGGGCCGCCGCCGCCTGCTGCGGATCCCAGTTGCCGACGAGGTCCTGCGCAATGCTCGCGCCATGCTCGTCGCATGCCTCTTGCAGGCCGACCCCACGGAGCCGCGAGTTCTCGTCTCGGATGTCTCCCGAGACCCAGAGCACTTCGCCGATCTCAGCACCATCGGCCTTCATTTTCTCGAACACGGTGCGGGCCGAGGACAGCTGCTGGTACTTGGCGTCGATTCCCACGAAGACATCCGCCTGGTGCTTCGCATCGGCATGCACCTGGCGCAGGAATGCCATCGACGGGATGCCGGCGTCGCGGGCTCGCTTTACGCTCGACGAGATGGCCTTCGAGTCGATCGGGAAAACGAGGAGCACGTCCACGCCCCTGCTGATCAGGTCGTTGGCATCGCTTGCCTGCTTTGCCACGTCCATGTCGGCGGCAGTGAATACGAGCTCGATGTCGGTGTCCGAAGCTGCCGCGAATTCGTTCAGAAGCTTGTGGCTCGTGGACCAGACGGCGTCCTGCATGCCCGGCCAGGCCATGCCTACGGTGACCTTGCCTTGCGCATGCACAATGGCGGGAACCGCCAAGGCAGCGCCGACACCGGCGGTCGTGGCAAGGAAGCTGCGTCGTGTCTGATGGTATTTCATTGGTATCCTCCCGGGTTTTTCTATCAAGTCTCTTCAGATGTAGAGCGACAATCTGAATGAGAGCAGCACGGCAATCAGGTTGGCAACCTGACGCCGCGGCAAGGCGGATTTTTTCCGCATCTGCCGCCGGTTGCAAGCAGTTTTTCCACCGCTCCCAATTGTCGCCGATCTCTCTCCCGGACACCCGCCATGACAAGAGCTTCCAATGCCTCCGGCGGCCAAGGCGCTCGTCGCCGCCGATACCTCTCGGCACTGCCCGATAGGTATCTGGCCAGGCGGGAGTGGGCCCGCACGGCCCGGACCGACCCTTCGGGTGCGCCGCTTTGGCGGCCCGTCCGGTACCGTGTGGGCCCGCAGCCAGAATCCGGCGCGAAGACACGGCCGGGATAATCCGGCACAGCTTGCCAGCGTGTTCTTCTCCGTGGCCCGGCCGGCCGGCCGGCCTTGCGCGGCCTGGCCTCGAGGGCCTCTCGTCGCCGGTCGCTCTCGACATTCATCTCAATAAGGGAAACAACAGTCGGAAATTGTGATCACCTTTGAGATCGGGTTCGTTGCACAGAATCTTGACATCAAACTCCGAAGCCACTGTCAGATTGTGCTTCCGCCTACACAGCGATCTTCTTGCCTGGCTCAAATGATCCCGAAGGGCTTCTTCTTTCCGCTGCCTTAACACTTTGGTTGTAGATCATGGCAGTCATGGGCCAGACTTCGTGACTTGGCAAGAGGCGGGTCAGATCCGTCGAGCGCAGCTGGCTCGTACGATCCTGATTTCGACCGTCGGGCCAATGAATCCCTACCCCCGGGTCAGTCAGACCATTTTGCTAAATTCCATGATGTGTCTGGACGGCTTCCAGCCGAAGGCACGACAATTTGCATGTCGGCCTACGCCTGATGGCGTTTCTTGTCTGAGGACACTCACGAATTTGGGAACTATTGTAGCTCCACTGGCGGTCATTGGGACGTGGATGATGATGGCGGGTCATCACTCTGACCCGCCATCCAGCCGTCGCCAACAGGGAGGAGGAGTATGGCGACAGACAGCTGAAATAAGCATGCGGTTGGCACTGTCCAAAACCAGGCAAGACCGCCGCTAAGCCGCCACCTAGTAGCCCGGTCGGCTCATTTCAAGTGGCAAATTTCGCTTTTCGGAAACATCGACGCCAACCTTGGTCGAACGGCCCGGCTTCCTGTCCGGACCGGAGGGAGGGCGGGCCGGGCAGCGCCCTGCCTGTCGCCGTTTGCCTGGCCCGACGGGGATCGGAGGCAAGGCCGAATATTCCTTGCCTTCATCACCCAATCACATCAGAGTGGCGGCGTTTCGTCCAATGCCCGCGAGCACCAGTTCTTTCCAAATGAAACAGCCTTCCGTAGAAATTTCTCCTCCGGTCTCGGAGGAGATCAGGAAAACGACCTGCTACATGTGCGCCTGCCGCTGCGGCATCGACGTGCATCTTCGGGATGGGCGTGTGCGGTACATCCAGGGCAACAGGGACCATCCGGTCAATCGCGGTGTGTTGTGTGCAAAGGGTTCAGCCGGGATGCTGCACCTGGAATCGCCGGCCAGGCTGACCTCGCCGCTCAGGCGAACCGGACCCAGGGGGCGTGGCGAGTTCCGGCCGATTTCCTGGGATGAAGCCATGGATACCGCCGCCGGATGGCTGGCCGAAACCAGGAGACGCGACCCGCGGGGCTTGGCATTCTTCACCGGCCGCGACCAGAGCCAGGCCCTCACCGGGTGGTGGGCACAACAATATGGCACAATGAATCACGCCGCTCATGGCGGGTTCTGTTCGGTCAACATGGCGGCTGGCGGCATCTATTCGATCGGCGGCTCGTTCTGGGAATTTGCCCAACCTGACTGGCAGCAGGCGCGCCTGCTGCTGCTGTTCGGCGTGGCCGAGGATCATGATTCAAACCCGATCAAGCTTGGCCTGGCCGAAATGCGCCGCAATGGTGCACATATCGTGTCGATCAACCCGGTCAGGACCGGCTATTCGGCGATCGCCAATACCTGGCTGGGAATTCGCCCTGGAACGGACGGGCTGTTGGTGCTGTCGCTGATCGGCGAACTCCTGCGCAATCGCTGGATCGATGTCGAGGCGCTGCAGCTGCGAACCAACGCCCCGTGGCTGGTCCAGTCCGGAGCCGGCAAGGAGTCGGGGCTGTTCCTGAGAGACCCCGATGGCAAACCGCAAATCATCGATTCCGCGACCGGCTCCGTGGTGCCATTTGACCGGGAAGGCGCAAGTCCCGCCCTGACCTGCAACGGGTCGGATGCCGGGAGCCAAGGCCTGCAGACGGTGTTCGAACTGCTGACCGCACGCTATCTCGACCCACGGTACCGGCCGGACTCGGTTGCCGGTCAGACCGGGATTTCGGCCGCAGCCATTCGCGGCCTGGCGGCGGAAATCGCCCGTGCCGCCTTCGAAGAGTCCTTCGAACTCGACCTCCCCTGGACCGACTTCCGCGGCATCCATCATCGCAAGACGGTGGCAAGGCCGGTCGCCATCCATGCCATGCGGGGCATTTCGGCCCACGCCAACGGGTTTCAGACCTGCCGGAGCTTGCACGTGCTGCAAATGCTGATCGGCTCGGTCGATTGTCCGGGCGGCACAAGGTTCAAACCCCCCTACCCCAAGCCGGTCGAGATCCATCCCCGGCCCGGACGGCCGCAGGATCCCGGACAGCCGCTTACCGGTCCTCCGCTCGGTTATCCGCTCGGCCCTGAAGACCTCCTGGTCGACGACGAGGGCGAAGCGCTTCGGCTCGACAAGGCCTTCTCCTGGGAAGCACCGCTGGCTGCCCATGGCATGATGCATTCCGCCATCCCCAATGCCGCCGATGGCGATCCCTACCCGGTCGACGTCATGTTCCTCTACATGGCCAACATGGCATGGAACTCCTCGATGAACACACCGGCGGCAATCGAGTCCCTGACCGCCATCGGCGAGGATGGCGAATACCGCATACCCAGGCTGATCGTGGCCGATGCCTTCTGGTCCGAGACCACCTCCTTTGCCGATTTGGTCCTGCCGGACACGACCTATCTCGAACGCCATGACTGCATCTCGCTTGCCGACCGGCCGATCGGCGAGCCGCATCTCGTTGCCGATGCCATCCGGCAGCCCGTGGTCACGACAGACCGCGATGTCCGCCCGTTCCAGGATGTCCTGCTGGATCTCGGCGCCCGGCTTGAACTGCCGGGTTTTGTCGAGAATGGTGGGCCAAGATGGCAGAATTATGCCCATTACATGACGACACGCGAGATCCGGCCCGGTGTCGGCCCACTCGCAGGTTGGCGGGGGGCGGATGGAACGAGGATCGGCCGCGGCGAGCCGAACGAGAAGCAGCTGGACGCCTATGTCGAGGCTGGCTGCTTCTGGACATCGGAAGTCCCCGGGAATGCCCGGTATTTCAAGCATCTGAATGTCGACTATCAGGATTGGGCGGTGGAAATGGGATTCTACGACCGCCCGAGCCCGTATCTGCTGCAGCTCTACTCGGAGCCGCTGCGCCGGTTCCAGCTGGCGGCCGAGGGACATGGCGACAGGGTGCCGCCGGCCCGGTTCAGGCAGAGGATCATCGACAATCTTGATCCCCTTCCCGGTTGGATCCCGGTCGAGGATGCCGACCAGGACTCGTTTCCGCTCAATGCCATCACCCAGCGACCGATGGCCATGTATCACTCATGGGGCTCACAAAATCCCTGGCTGCGGCAGATCCACGCCGAGAATTTCCTCTATGTGCCGGGTTCGCGATGCGACGAGTTGGGGCTGGCAGATGGTGACTGGGTTTGGGTCGAGTCCCGCATCGCCAGGATCCGGGCCAGAATCAGGCGCATGGAAGCTGTCAACCAGTCCACCGTCTGGACCTGGAACGCCATCGGCAAGCGACAGGGGGCGTGGTCACTGGCCAAGGGGGCGCCGGAAGCCACCCGCGGCTTCCTGCTCAATCACCTGATCCCGGAACGGAGTCAGGAGAGCAAGCTTGCCAATTCCGACCCGGTGACCGGGCAGGCGGCGTGGTTCGACCTGCGGGTGCGAATTACCCGTGACGAATCCCAGTCGGACGGCACATTCCCGCTGCTGGCTGGCCAGGCCGAAGCCCCGGGCGCCTTGCCGCCGGAGGGGAATCTCGAATACGGCAGCAGGTGGAGCAGTTCATGACCGGGTGTCCGCATGGCTAGCGCCCTCGACAGGATTTGCGAGCGCAAGCGGCTGCATGTCGCCGAGCAGAAGGCGCGATTGACATCGGCCGAGATCGACCGGCAGGCGCGCCAGGCCGGCAGACCACGCCCGTTTGCCGATGCCCTGGCATCACGGGCGGCAGAAGGCGGTCATGCGATCATTGCCGAATTCAAGAAGGCATCGCCGAGCAAGGGCGCCATCAGGACCGACCTCGAGGTGGAAGATGTCGCCCATGCCTATGAGCGTGGCGGCGCAGCCTGCATGTCGGTGCTGACCGACCGGGAATTCTTCGCCGGCGATGACCGTGACCTGGTGCGGGCCCGCAACACGGTTCGCCTTCCAGTACTACGCAAGGATTTCATGATCGACACCTGGCAGGTCGCCGAATCCCGCATGTTCGGCGCCGACTGCATCCTTGTCATCATGGCAGCGCTCGAGGACGGGCTTGCCGCCGAGATCGAGTCGGCAGCGCTCGACTGGAACATGGATGTGCTGGTCGAGGTGCATGACGAGGCCGAACTCGAACGGGCGCTTCGCCTTCGCTCGCCGCTATTGGGCATCAACAACCGCGACCTGAAGTCGCTGACGACCAGCCTGTCCACCACGGCCAGGCTGGCGCCGCTGGCCAGCAAGGCCGGAAGGCTGGTCGTGGCCGAGAGCGGTCTCCATGGCAGGGACGATTTGGCAACCGCCCGGGAGGCGGGGGCGCAGGCCTTCCTCATCGGCGAATCGCTGATGCGCCAGGACGACCTCGAGGCCGCCCTCCGGGATTTGGCCGCAAGCGGCAGGGAGGACGGCTGATGCCGAAGCCAATCAAGACCCTGGCCTGGCGCCAGGGTGGCACGGGAGTTCGGGCCCGATGACCTCGCTTCCATCGTCAACCGATCGCCGGCTCGGCCTGGTCATCGATCTCGATATCTGTGTTGGCTGTCATGCCTGCGTCGTCAACTGCAAGGCCTGGAATTCCGGCGGCTATGGCTCGGCGCTGGCCGACAGCGATCCCTGGGGGGTTGACCCGTCGGGGGCCTGGCTCAACCGGGTCCATTCCTACGAGGCCGGCGAAGGGGCCGATGCCGCCATCGTGCATTTTCCCAAGAGCTGCCTGCACTGCGATGACGCGCCCTGCGTCACCGTCTGTCCGACCGGCGCGTCCTTCAAGCGGTCGGAAGACGGCATCGTGCTGGTCGATGAATCGAAATGCATGGGGTGCGGGCTGTGTGCCTGGGCCTGCCCGTACGGTGCCCGGGAAATGGACCCCTCTGCCGGGGTGATGAAGAAATGCACGCTATGTGTCGACCGCATCTACAACGAGAACATTCCCGAAGAGGATCGCGAGCCGGCCTGCGTGAGGACCTGCCCGGCCAATGCCCGCCATTTCGGCGATTTCGATGACCCCGACTCGGCGGTCTCCCGACTGACCGCCGAACGCGGCGGCATCGACCTGATGCCGGAACAGGCCACGAGCCCGACCAACAAGTATCTCCTTCCCGGCGAGAGGTCCGGGGCATCCCGGCTTGCCGGCCACACCTCCGGCAGCGCCGACACCGAATTGTCGGAGCCGCAGGGTCTCCTTGCCTGGGTCGACCGCATGCTCGAGAAACTCTGAGCCCCTTGCCTCCATGCATCCGGCGATCTCCATTATCCTGTTTTCTACCCTGTCAGGTGCCGGCCTCGGCCTCGCATTCTGGACCGGCCTGCTGCTTCACCCGCCAGATTTCGTCGAGATCATCCTGGCAACCCTGGCCGCCATCATCCTCACCGGCGGTGGCCTGTGCTGTTCGGTGTTTCACCTGCGCCGTCCATTGCGGGCCTGGCGGGCATTTTCGCAGTGGCGATCATCATGGCTGTCCCGGGAAGGCATACTGGCCCCGGCGGCGCTGGTCGCACTCTTTGGTTTTGCCGCCGCGTCATTGTCATTTATGCCCGGTGCCCAATGGTGGGGATTGGTCACGGCGCTGCTGTCGGCGGCGGCAGTGCTTGCGACGGCGATGATCTATGCCCAGCTGCGGGCGGTGCCTTCCTGGAACACGACGCTGACCCCGCTGGTCTACCTCTCCGCCGCCGGCGCCAGCGGCGCCTTTCTGGCAACCGCACTCTACGGCAATGCGGATACGAGGCTGATCGACATTGCCCTGATCGCCATCGGGCTGAACCTGGCGACCTGGGGGCTGACATTTGCCTGGTGGACGCGCCTTGACCTGACCGGGGACGGCGCCACCAGCACCGCCACCGCCACCGGGTTGGGCCATCTGGGCCAGATCCGTCCGTTCGAGCCGCCGCATACCGGCAGCAACTACCTGCTGGACGAGATGGGATACGTGGTTGCCCGTCGCCATGCGCGGAAACTGCGCATGATTTCCCTCCTGCTCGGCTGCCTGCTGGCAACCGCCATCCTGGCCATCGATCTCCTGGGCCCTGGATCCACGATCCTGGCAATCCTCGCCTGCCTGGCACAGCTCGCCGGCACCGGCATCGCCCGCTGGCTCTTCTTCGCCGAAGCCCGCCACGTGGTCACCACCTATTACCGGTAAGAAGGAAGACCCGGCGCTTCGCACCGGGAGAGCCTGCCACCGGAACTCAAAATGGATCCTGCAGGACACCCCAACCAGTGGAAGAAATACCCAAGCTTGGAGTTCCGTTCACGGCTATCCTGACTATTTCTGATCCAGACCGACAACAGCCCGTATTCAATGAACTTTGACAGTCCTTATTGGCATATGGCGTAGAGATTGCCGACATTCGAACAGTTGCGCGGATTACTCAACGCATTTGACCAACCAAGCACTGTTCCGTTGACAAGGCCCGGCGCTTCGCACCGTGGTAGGCCGCAACCACCGACCTCCATGCTGGCATCCTGACCCAACACAGCCTCGCCCAATATTGCGCACCGACGCAAGACAGCTGGACCGCCATGGTGACGGCGTCCATGCGTACCGAAACCCCCGATCCGGGCGACCCCACCGAGCACTGAGTCCACGCTCCGGCTCCGATACAGCTCCTTGAAACTGTCCAAACTATCACTATATTTCTGGACAAGAGGAGGGTCATTCCATGTCCGCTGCGAAGGCCGTTCGAGCCGCCATACGGAAGCTGCCCCGGGGCAGGCCCTTCACCGGCGCCCACTTCCTGAAGCTGGGCACCCGAGGGGCCGTCGACCGGACCCTTTCCCGCCTCGCCGTGAACGGCGAGATCCGGCGTCTCGCCCACGGCGTCTTCGTTCGTCCGAGGATCAGCCGGTTCGTCGGTGCCGTCGTTCCCGACCTCCACGAAGTGGTCGAGGCGATCGCGCGCGGCAACGGCGAGACGCTCCAGATCCACGGCGCCGAAGCGGCGAGGCGCTTCCGGCTCACCACCCAGGTGCCGATCGCGCCCGTGTTCCATACCAGCGGTTCGACCCGTACGATCCGGGTCGCCGGCACTTCCGTGCGTATGGTCCACACCGCGAACCGTCGCCGGCTGCAATTCGCGGGCGAGCCGACCGGCGCCGCGATCTCCGCGTTGTGGTATCTCGGCAAGGACAATGTGACGCCGGAGACGGTCGTCGCCATCGAGGCCGCGCTGGGTCCGGCGGAGTTCGAGAAGCTGCGCTCCGCCGACATGCCCGCCTGGATGCAGAAGGCGTTCGCCGCCGCCGGGGAGCCGGCCCATGGCTGAGCCATTTCTCTCCCTCGACGCGGGCGAGCGCGCCGACATCCTCCGCACCGTTGCCGCCGGCGCCGGGCGGTCCGCCGTCGTCCTGGAGAAGGATGTCTGGGTGTGCTGGGCACTCGACGCCCTCTTCTCCATGCCCGATCCCCATCCCATGGCCTTCAAGGGCGGTACGTCGCTCTCCAAGGTCTACGGCATCATCGACCGGTTCTCCGAGGACGTGGACGTCACCCTCGACTACCGGGCCTTCGACGACGGTTTCGACCCCTTCGCCGAAAGCGCCAGCCGTACCGCGACCAGGAGGTTCAGCGAACGCCTCAGGGACCGGGTCGCAAGCCATGTCCGCGACATCGTCGCGCCCGCTCTCGACAGCGCCGCCGGACGCCTCGCAGCCGACGGACGCTACGCCATCCATGTCGGTGACGACGGCGAGACTGTCCGCTTCGCCTATCCGTCCGCGGTCGAGGCGCCCGACAGCTATATCGCAAAAGAGGTCCTGCTGGAGTTCGGCGGCCGCAACGTCATCGACCCGAACGAGCGCCACGCGATCGTGCCCGACATGGCCGCCCTGACCGATGGCCTCGATTTTCCGGCGGCGACCGTGACGGTCCTCTCGCCAGCGCGCACCTTCTGGGAGAAGGCGACGCTCATCCACGCCGCCTGCCACCGCCGCCAGCTCGCGAACAGGCCCGGCCGGCTCTCCCGCCACTGGTTCGATCTCGCCTGCCTCGCCGCCCACCCCGTCGGTCGCGCCGCGCTCGCGGACCGGACGCTTCTGGCGGATGTCGTCCGGCACAAGACGGTCTTCTTCCACGCCGGCAATGCCAACTACGATCGCTGCCTCGACGGCCGGCTGCGTCTCGTCCCTGACGCCGACCAACTCCCCGCCCTGCAATCGGACTACGATGCAATGCGCGGCGCCCGTATCGTCGGAGACGGCGCACCGGAGTTCGACACGCTCATCGAGCGGATCCGGGCCCTGGAGACCGAGGCGAATCTTGCTTCCCCGCCGGCTTCACAATCGTAAATTCAGCCCCGGCATCCGGACAGGGTTGCCCGAGCGTGACCCTCTCGCCGCCGGGGCGGGTGGGGCGCCTATGCCGGGATTGCCTCGGCCTCGTCGGTCAGGGGGTGGGGTAGCCGACCCGCCATTTCGATCGGGCAGATCTGCAGGAACCTGCCTCGCTCCATCTCCCAGTTATCGAGGATTCTCGTGGCCTGGTCGCTGCCGGTCTCGCTGGCATGGCGTTCGATGAGACTTCTGCATTCTTCCTCCCAATGCGCCGACGAAATCGGCAGGGCCACCAGGGTTGCCATGTTGAGAAACGCGCTGGCGACCTGCTGCGGGTCGTGGAGATAGGCCATGCCGCCGGTCATGCCGGCGCCGAAATTGGCGCCAACCGGGCCCAGGATGACCGCAACGCCTCCGGTCATGTATTCGCAACCATTGGCACCGCACCCCTCGACGACCGCGCTGGCACCGGAATTGCGCACACAGAACCGCTCGCCGGCACGCCCGGCCGCGAACAGGGTGCCGCCGGTTGCCCCATAGAGCACGGTGTTGCCGATGATGGCATTGTCCCTGGCCACCAGCCGCGAGGCCAGCGGCGGGCGAATGACCAGCGTGCCGCCCGACAACCCCTTGCCGACATAGTCATTGGCATCGCCGGCCACCTCGATCTTGAGTCCGGGCACGGCAAAGGCCCCGAGCGACTGGCCGGCCGAGCCGGACAGTTTCACGGTGAGATGGTCGGATTGCAGCTGGTTGTTCATTCCGAACCGGTTGACGATCCGCGATGACGTCCTTGCCCCGATGGTCCGGTCGGTGTTGCGTACCGAATAGGACAGCTGCATCTTCTCGCCACTGGTGAAGAATGGCTGCGCATCGGCGTGAATTTCCTCGTCGAGGCCTGGCTGCACCTCGTTGCGCGGCTTGTCGAAACTCCGGTTCAGCTCCTCGTTTTCCGAAACCCTGACCAGCAGCGGATTGAGATCAAGATCGTCGAGATGATCGGCGCCCCGCGAGACCTGCGCCAGCAGATCGGTTCTACCGACGATTTCCTGCAGCGACCGGGCGCCGATCGATGACAGGATTTCACGCACTTCCTGGGCGTAGAAGGTGATCAGGTTGACGACCTTGTCGGCGGTGCCGGTGAATTTCTGCCGCAGCGCCTCATCCTGGGTGCAGACGCCAACCGGGCAGGTATTCGACTGGCACTGGCGAACCATGATGCATCCCATGGAAATCAGCGCCGCAGTGCCGATGCCGAATTCCTCGGCACCCAGCAGGGCGGCGATGACGATGTCGCGGCCGGTGCGCAGCCCGCCATCGGTGCGCAGGGTCACCCGGTTGCGCAGATTGTTCACGGTCAGGACCTGGTGGGTCTCGGCCAGGCCGATTTCCCATGGCAGGCCGGCATACTTGATGGAGGTCGCCGGTGAGGCACCGGTGCCGCCATTGTGACCGGAGACCAGAATGACATCGGCCTTCGCCTTGGCCACACCAGAGGCGATGGTACCAATTCCGGTTGCCGATACCAGCTTGACGCAGACCTTGGCCCGCGGGTTGATCTGCTTGAGGTCATAGATCAGCTGGGCCAGATCCTCGATCGAATAGATGTCATGATGGGGTGGCGGCGAGATCAGGGTAACGCCCGGAGTCGAATGGCGCAGCCTGGCAATCAGCTCGGTCACCTTCATCCCCGGCAACTGGCCGCCCTCGCCCGGCTTGGCGCCCTGGGCGATCTTGATTTCCAACTCCTCGCACCTGTTGAGATACTCGGCGGTCACCCCGAACCTGCCACTGGCAACCTGCTTGATCTTGGCCGAGGGGTTGTCGCCATTGGCATCCGAGCGGAAATGCGCCGGGTCCTCGCCGCCTTCGCCGGAATCCGACTTCGCGCCGATGCGGTTCATGGCGATATTGAGTGTCCGGTGCGCTTCCGGGCTGAGTGCGCCGAGTGACATTCCCGGGGTGACGAACCGCTTGCGGAGCGAGGTGATCGACTCGACATCCTCGAGCGGTGTCGGGCTCGCCGCGGTGCCCACCTCCAGGAGGTCGCGCAGGTGGATCGGCGGATTGGCCTGGATCTGTTCCGAATAGCGCTTCCACAGCCCGTAGCTCGACCTGGCGCATGCGGTCTGCAGCGTGTGCATGGCCCGCGCATGCCAGGCATGGGTCTCGCCCGAGTGACGGGCCTTGTAGAACCCGCCAACCGGAAGGGTCGATTGACCGGGCCCCCAGCTCTTGCCGTGCAGAGCAATCAGGTTGCTCTGCAGGCCGGAAATGCCGATGCCGGAAATCCGGCTCTGCATTCCCGGAAAGAACTCGGCGACCATCGCCCTCGATAACCCCACCGCCTCGAAATTCAATCCGCCCCGGTATGAAGAGATGACAGAGATTCCCATCTTCGACATGATCTTGAGCAGGCCCTGGTCAATCGCCTCCCGGTACCTGGCCACCGCATCGTCAAGGCTCATCGGCAGCAAATTCCTCGCCACCCGGTCGGCAAGCGAGTCCTGGGCAAGATAGGGGTTGACCGTCGTTGCCCCGCACCCGATGAGTACGGCAAAATAGTGCGGATCGATGCATTCGCCGGACCTGACATTGATCGAGGTGAATGTACGCAGGCCCTTGCCGGTCAGCCAGCTATGGACGGCGCTGGTTGCCAGGATCATCGGCACCGGAACCTGGCCCGGACTCTGGCCCATATCGGAAAGCACCAGGTGCCGCTGGCCGGATCGGACCGCATCCTCCGCCTCGCGGCGGATCCGCATCAGCGTCGATTGGAGCGCATCGCGGTCGTCGGTGGCAGCAAAGCTGCACTCGACCTCGTGGACGGTATCACCCATATGCGCAATCACCGCATCAAAGGCGCCATTGCTTAGGAATGGCGTGTCATGCACGGCAGCGGCAAACTGGCCATCCTCGTCATCAAGGACATTCCTGAGATTGCCGAACCGGGTCTTCAGGCTCATGACCCGGTGCTCCCGGAGTGAATCGATGGGAGGGTTGGTGACCTGGCTGAAATTCTGCCGGAAATAATGGCTCAGCGGCCGGTATCGTGACGACAGCACCGCCGGCGGCGTATCGTCGCCCATCGATGCCACCACCTCCTTGGCATCCTCGGCCATCGGCGCCAGAATCGTCTCCAGATCCTCGAGAGTCAGTCCGGCCATCATCTGCCGCCGCCTGAGCTGCTCGCCGGTAAACAGCGCCACCTCCTTCGGCTGGCCGATGACCGATTCAAGCTCCTCGATATTGGCGCTCCACTCGGCGAAGGGTTGGCTCGACGCCAGCACGTCCTTGATCTCCTGGTCATGCAGCAGCGTCTTTTCCTGCAGGTCGACGGCAATCATCTGGCCGGGCCCCAAGGCACCCTTCTCGACCACCTCCGAATCCTTGATCGGCACCATCCCGGCTTCCGAACCGGCGAATAGCAGCCCGTCCGCGGTCACCACGTAGCGCATCGGCCGCAGCCCGTTCCGATCCATCCCGGCACATACCCAACGCCCGTCGGTCATGGCCAGCGCCGCCGGCCCGTCCCAGGGCTCCATGATGGCGTTGCAGCAATTGTACATGTCACGCCAGGATTGCGGCAGCTCCTCGGCCTTTTTCGACCAGGCTTCCGGAACCAGGATCGTCTTGGTCATCAAAGCATTGCGGCCGGCCCTGACCATGATCTCGAACACGGCATCCAGCGCCGCCGAATCGGATGCTCCCTTGACGACCACCGGCCTGGTGTCTCCGGCATGCTCGCCGAAGCTCGACGATGTCATGCGGATTTCGTGGCTGGCCAGCCAGTTGAGATTGCCCTTCAGGGTGTTGATTTCGCCATTATGGGCCAGAGTTCTGAAGGGCTGTGCCAACCACCATTGCGGGAAGGTGTTGGTCGAGTATCGCTGATGGTAGATGGCATGGCTGGAAATGAACCGTTCATCCTTCAAATCCGGATAGAACTCGGCAACCTGCTCGGCCAGCATCATCCCCTTGTAGATGATCGACCGGCACGACAGCGAGCAGATGTAGAAGCCCGAAATCTGCGCTGCAATCACCTCCTTCTCGATCCGCCTCCTGATCAGGTAGAGATCCCGCTCGAACGCCGCCTCGGTTCCGCCCTTCTCGTCACGGATCAGGATCTGTTCGATTTCCGGGCGGGTTGCATCAGCCTTCTGGCCAAGCACCGCGGTGTTGACCGGAACATGGCGCCAGCCATAGATGCCGTGCCCCAGCCTGAGGATCTCGGACTCGACGATTCCCCGGCAGGTCTCGACCGCCAGGAAATCCGATCTCGGCAGGAACACCATGCCGACGGCGATCCGTTGTTCCCGGTCCGGCTCGTGCCCGGTCCGCCGGATCTGCGCCCGGAAGAACTCGTCCGGAATTTCGATGAGCAGGCCGGCCCCGTCGCCGGTCTTGCCGTCGGCATCAACGGCGCCGCGATGCCAGACCGCCTTCAGTGCCTCGATTCCGCTGAGCACGACCTTGCGGGATTTCACGGCATCGATTGCCGCCACCAGACCCACCCCGCACGAGGCGTGCTCATCTTCCTGGCGATAGAGCCCGAACTCGGCCAAGTGCCGCCGCTTTGCAAGCTGCTCCTGTTCCCAGGCAGTCATTGACATCCCTCCTCGCTCACGCCGCTGCCTTCATCACCGGCCTGGCCTGTTCCAGTATGGAATCGGCGGCTTCGCAACCGTCGCGGATTGCCCACACCACCAGGCTGGCCCCGCGGACGATGTCACCGGCAGCATAGACGCCCGGCAAGGAGGTGCGGCCAGAGCCGAACTCGGCCTTGACCGTGCCCCATCCGGTCACGTCGAGATCGCCTTCCTCCCAGAGCCCCGGCAGGTCTTCCGGCTCGAAGCCGAGTGCCTTGATCACCAGTTCGGTATCCTCCCGGTAATCCATCCCCTTGCGCTCCTCCGGCGAGCGCCGTCCGGTTGCATCCGGCGGCCCAAGTCGCATCCGGGCAACCCGGACCGATGAGACCCTCTCATCGCCCATGAAGGCGCGCGGGCTGGTCAGCCAGATGAATTCGACGCCTTCTTCCTCGGCATTCTCCACCTCGCGCCGTGACCCCGGCATGTTGTTCCGGTCCCGCCGATACAGGCACTTGACCGACCTCGCCCCCTGGCGAACCGCGGTCCTGACACAATCCATTGCCGTATCGCCACCGCCAACGACCACCACCCGCCGACCGGTGGCATTCAGCAGCCCACCATCGAATTCCGGAACATCATCGCCGAAACTCTTGCGGTTCGAGGCCATCAGATAGTCGAGGGCCTGGACGATGCCGTCCGTTCCCACGCCCGGCGCATCCAGTTCGCGGGCCCGGTAGACACCGGTTGCGATCAGCACCGCGTCATGCCTCGCCCTGACATCGGCAAAACTCACCTCGGAGCCGATGCCGCAATTCAGGATCAGGCGGACCCCGCCCTCCTCGAGTTGCCGGACCCGCTGCATGACCACCTGCTTCTCCAGCTTGAATCCGGGTATGCCATAGGTCAGCAAACCACCGGCCCGATCGTGCCGGTCGTAAAGCGTGACCTGGATGCCGGCCCTGCGCAGCCGGTCCGCAGCTGCCATCCCGGCCGGGCCGGCGCCGATGATCCCGGTCGAGAACCGGTATTCCCGTTCCGGCAGGATTGGCGGGACCCAGCCTTCCTGCCACGCCAGGTCGGTGAGGTATTTTTCGACCGAACCGATGGTGACCGTGCCGTGACCGGATTGCTCAATGACGCAATTGCCCTCGCACAACCGGTCCTGCGGGCAAATCCGTCCGCAGATCTCGGGAAAGCTGTTGGTGGCCTGGCTGAGTTCATAAGCTTCCCGCAACCGGCCCTCGGCCGTCATCCGCAGCCAGTCCGGGATGTTGTTGTGCAGCGGACAATGCGTCTGGCAATAGGGAACGCCGCATTGCGAGCAGCGGCTTGCCTGTTCGGCGGCCTGTTCCGGCGCATACTGGTCATAGATCTCGCGGAAATCCTCGGCCCGGATGTCGACCGACCGCTTGAACGGCATCTCCTTGCCAATCTTGACGAAAGAAAGCATCCTTGGCCCGGACATTTCCCTGCACACTCCTGAATTGATCGGGGATGACCGTGTTACAGGATTGGAACAGGGAATAAAAGTCATAAGTTATGACTTACTTGAGGCCCTTTTATGGATTATTGTTGATGGCTGGCCGAATGTTCATGAATTTCGGTCATAATGTATTACCTTGTTTGCCTGCCAATGACGATGTCGGCGCCTGGCAGGTCGCACCCGCATGACCACCCTGCACCTGCTGATCATCGCCATCATCCAGGGGATCACCGAGTTTCTGCCGGTCTCCTCCTCCGGCCACCTGGCCCTCATCCCACACCTGGCCGGCTTTCAGGACCAGGGCCAGACCGTCGACGTTGCCGCCCATCTGGGATCGCTGCTGGCGGTGTTGGTGTATTTTCGCCGTGACGTGCTGCAATTGCTGACCGGTTGCCGTGACCTGGCCGCCGGCAAGCTGCAATCTGGGCAGGCTCGACTCTGCCTCTGCCTGGCCGTGGCCACGGTTCCGGTCCTTGTCGGCGGCGTGGCGGTGCTGTCACTCGGCCTTGTCGACATGTTGCGCGAACCGGCGGTCATCGGCTGGGCCACCATCCTCTTCGGCATCCTTCTCTACTGGGCAGACCGGGTCGGTCCGCTCAACCAGGACCTTGCCGACTGGCGGCTGCGCCATGCGCTGATCATCGGTCTCTGGCAGGTGGCCTCGCTGGTCCCGGGCGCCTCCCGTTCGGGGGTGGCCATAACCGGCGCCCGCATGTGCGGGTTCAGCCGCCGCGAAAGCGTCAGGATTGCCATGCTGATGGCCATACCGACCATCATCGGGGCGGCGGTGCTGTCCGGCGCCTCCGCATGGTCCGACACCGGCACTTCCATGTTTCCCGAACTCGCCCTGGTGGTGATCCTGTCATTCCTGTCAGCCCTCGTTGCCCTGCATATCATGATCCGGCTTCTCGACCGGTTCCGCTTCACGCCCTTCGTAATCTATCGGCTCCTCGTCGGTTGCGGATTGCTGCTGCTTGGCTGACTTGCCAGGTGTTGAAGGGCGTGATGCCTGCGGTTCGCAGGCTGTCTCTTGCTTGACTTGATCGCCCGCGTGCTGAATTCTGGCCATGATGCCAGTCTCCGACAGGGACCGGCCAGCATCGCATGAACCAGGCAGACCGGATGGCGAAGATGCATGTTCGCTCGGTATTTCCAGGCCGAGAGGCCTTCACGGCCAGGATGGCGGCGATCCTGCTGCTCGGAATTCCCCTGCTGGCAGTCCCGCAATCGCCGGCGCTTGAGCCCGGAGAGTTCGGCGCAGTCTCACCGGCCCTCAATGCGTGTTTCCAGCACGACACGCTGCCACCCGAATGCCAGTTCGGGGAATCTTCGGAGGTCGAATTGCCGTCTCGGAAAAGCCCGATCAGGCTGACCGGCGAAGCCAGGATGGGCTTCGACTATGACGGCGACAGGGTTGTGCCGGTGCACGATGTCGAGATCCAGATCCAGGCAGGCTTCGAACTCGATCAGTAACCGGACAAGGCGGTGCCGATCCCGTCGACGAGAGCGTGCGATCCGAGGGGCCTCCCGAGCTTCACTGGTGGTTTCTGCTGGGCGAAATCATACCGAAACATTTGGATTGCGAATCGGTGTGTGCATGAATATGCTGTCCGGCACTTTATCGGGAGGCACCCGCTTGAGGGCATGATTTTTCCAGGTTGGAAAATCCATGGAGACCGCCTTGCGAAGCCTGCCGACAATTCAGCAACAATCACCAAGGAGAACCTCAAATGAAATCAATTGTAACCGCTGTTGTCGCAGCGACGCTCCTCGCCGGAGCCGCCAGCGCACAGGAACGGTACGTGATGGTCACCCATACGCAGGGGACCGATCCGTTCTGGCCAGTCGTCGAGAAAGGCGGACGTGACGCCGCCGAGGATATCGGCGCTGCATTCGAATACAATTATGCCCCGTCTGGCGATATGTCGGACATGGCGCAGTTGATCGAAGCGGCGGCAGCGACCCAGCCGGACGGCCTGGTTGTCTCACTTCCCGATGCGGATGCACTTGGCGGCGCAATTTCGGAAGCCGTGAACTCCGGCATTCCGGTCATCACCATGAATTCGGGGTTGGAAGCCTCGGCTTCTCTCGGCGCCCTGATGCATGTCGGCCAGCCCGAGCGCGATGCCGGTTTTGCCGCTGGCAAACGCGCAATGGCCGAAGGCGTCACCAAGGGGATCTGCCTGAACCAGGAAGCGTTCAACACCGCCCTGGTTGATCGTTGTTCCGGCTATTTCGATGCCATGGGAGCAGATCTGAACCAGATCGACGTGTCAAATGACGTTGCACAGATCGAAACCCGGACTGCCGCGGCCCTGACCGCCGATCCTGACATCGACGGTGTGCTGGCTGTTGGCCCGCATGTCTGCGCCGCTGCTTCAAATGCGATCGCCGAAGTCGGAGCCGATGGAATTCACCTTGCCTGCTTCGATTTGAGCCCGGAGGTCATCAAGCTGATCGAGGAGGGCGTCGTTGCCTACACGATTGACCAGCAACAATATCTGCAAGGATACATGCCGATCATCGTGCTGCATCTGTTCAACAACTATGCCGGCCTCCTGCCGGGCACCAACATTCCGTCGGGACCGGGCTTCGTTGATGCCTCGAACGCCGCGGGCGTTGGCGCACAGGCTGGCGTCAACCGCTGACCCAATTGTTGCAAGGGGCGGGCCTTGGGCCCGCCCCTTGCACGTAAACCATCACGGAGGAAGCAATGTCCAACACGGATACTGCCGCAGGCCGCCGGGAGGCTGACCGCCTTCAGAAGGGGGGTATCTTTGCCCAACTCAAGCGACGGCCCGAAGTCGGCTCGTTCCTGGTCATGATTGCGGTGATCGTCGGAATTGCCATTGCCTCGAATGGCAATGCGTTCAACGCGCTTGGCCTCAAGAACAACATCTCGATCATCGCGCAGTTCGGAATTATCGCCACCGCTGCCTGCCTGCTGATGATCGCCGGAGATTTCGATCTCTCCATAGGCTCGATGATCGGTTTCGCCGGGATGTCCATGGCGATGATGATGAAACACGGGTTGCCCTTCGGGCTTGGGGAAGCAACACCGTTTCTCGCATTCGTCCTGACGCTGTGCATGACGCTGTTCCTGGGCTGGGTGATCGGCACCATCGTGGTGCGATCGCAACTGTCCAGCTTCATCGTCACGCTCTCGTTCCTGTTTTTCCTGCGCGGCCTGACCGAGGTCTGCTTTCGTGTCATCAACCAGTCGACGCAGATTTCGGGCCTTCCCGACTTCAAGGAAACTTCCTGGTTTGCCGACCTCATGGGAGGCGAGGTCTTCGGCTTCTTCTTCGACGCATGGCATGCGTTGGGAGGCAATGTGAACCGTGCGGGCGATCAGTGGGTAACCGGGTTTGACGCCCGGATGTTTTGGTGGATCGTCGTTGCCGGTGTCGCCTACTACGTGCTGGCACGTACCCAGGTCGGCAACTGGATCTACGCCACCGGCGACAATCGCGAGAGCGCACGAGCCAATGGCGTGCCGGTAAATCGTGTCCGGATTTCACTGTTCATGACCACGGCATTCTGCGCCACGTTGTTCGCCGCCTGCCAGGTCTTTGACACCAACACTGCCGACGCCGCCAAGGGCAACCTCAAGGAACTCGAAGCGATCGCCATCGCGGTCGTGGGCGGAACCCTGATGACCGGCGGTTTCGGTTCGATCATCGGTGTCATCTTCGGTGCGGTTACATTTGGCCTCGTTGCCAATGCAGTCTTCTTCATCCCGGCAATCGACGGTAGCTATTACCGGGTCTTTGTCGGTGTTGTCCTGCTGACGGCAGTCTTTCTCAATGAGAGCGTGCGCAAGCGCATCACTGGAGGGCTTTGAGATGGCTAATCCGCTCATTCGAACAGAAGGCCTGACAAAACGGTTTGGTCCGTTCACTGCACTCAATGGAATTGATCTTGATGTCTACAAGGGCGAGATCCATGCCCTGCTGGGCGATAACGGTGCGGGCAAATCCACGCTGATCAAGATTCTTGCGGGGGTGCACGAGCCGACCGAGGGGTCGATCTATATCGACGACTCGAAGGTCACGTTTCGCAGTCCGCGCGATGCGTCTTCCGCCGGCATTGGAACCGTCTACCAGGATCTCGCCGTCAATCCGCTTATGTCGGTGACCCGGAATTTCTTCATGGGCCGTGAAGTGTCCCGGGGTCCCGGGTCACTCGGGGCGCTCCGCATGGATGAAATGGACAGGATCACGCATGATGAAATGGTCAAGATCGGCATCGATATTTCTGATCCGAGCCAGGCGGTCGGCACGATGTCCGGTGGCCAGCGGCAGACGCTTGCCATTGCCCGGGCCATCTATTTTGGTGCCCGGGTGCTGATCCTGGACGAGCCCACATCAGCGCTTGGCCAGAAACAGCAGATGGAAGTTCTCAAGACCATGAAGCGGGTGCGCTCGCGCGGCGATATCGCGATCATTTTCATTACCCATAATGAAGTGCATTCGCGGCTGGTCGCCGACCGGTACACCTTTCTGGCGCTTGGCGAGGTCATCGGCAAGGGAACCAGGGACGAACTGGCAGGCTCGGACATTCGCCATCTCATGGCAGGTGGCGTGGAAATGGCCGACCTTGAACAGGAACTCGCAACGATTTCGTAACCCGAATTCGCCGAACGAAATCGACATCAATCCAGCAGGCCGAACCCATGCATGGGTTCGGCCTGCTCGCGACGGTCCAGCTGCCAGTGACCCCACCGTAGCCACCGGGCACCAGGCAACTCGTATCTGCAGCGAAAAACGGTCCAATCCGGCACCAAACGGATCGAGCAAAACTTGAACGGTCTTCAGCCCGGTTGCGGGCCTTGGCCGACGGTCACCCTGCACGCAGCCGCGGTGATGTCCGGGGCGGCAATCTCCTCCTCAAACCTTGTCCCACTGGATGTTCCCGCGGCACCGCCGGTCACGGAGTTCGCCTCCGGCCCTACCCCTCCTGGGCGTCCGGGTCTGCCGGCTCAAACCACCAGAATTCCAGCTCGCCCAGCTTGAGCGGAGGCAGGTTCTCGGGGTGGCGATAGTGATTCCGGTAGGCGACGTTGTAGACATCATTGTACCATTGCGGCACCCAGATATGCAGTGCCCTCAGCGCCCGGTCGAGTGCCTTGACCGCAACCTCCAGCTCGGCCCGGGTCGGTGCGCTCTCGACATGACCAATCAGCGCGTCGATGGCCGGATTTGCAACACCGGAGATGTTCAGGCTGCCGGTCTGTTCTGCCGACAGGCTGCCGAATATCGAGTGCAGTTCCGGCCCGGGGGTCAGTGACATCGAGTAGCGCCTGATGGTGATATCGAAGTCGAAGATCTTTTCCCGTTCGCGCGATTGTGCATAATCGACCTTCTCATTCGTTGCTTCCACCCCCAGCTGCTCCAGCGTGGCGATGTACGGGTTGATGATCCGGTCAAATCCCGGGCTGTCATTGAGGATCGTCGCCGTAAGCCGTTCACCCTGCCCGTTGACCCGTTTTCCGTCCTTCAGCACCCAGCCGGCTGCGTCCAGCAACCTGCCCGCTTCCCTCATTACCGCCCGATCGGCACGCACCGGCCGGGAGATTTTTGGAACAAAGGCTGGTTCGGTAAAGACCGCCTCTGGCAAATGCTGGCGAAGCGGCTCCAGCAATTCGAGCTCGGCCGGCCCTGGCAACCCTTCCGCCTGCAGTGGTGAATTCTCCCAGAAACTGTCGGTGCGGCGGTACAAATCATAGAACAGCGTGGCGTTGGACCATTCGAAGTTGAACGCCATAGATATGGCCTGGCGCACCCTCGGATCCTGGAATTTCTCCTTCCTGAGATTGAACCAGAATCCCTGGGTTCCGGATGGCTGACCATCCGGGATTTGCTTGCGAATGATCTTTCCCTGCTCGATTTCAGGGAAGTCATACGAGGTTGCCCAGATTTTTGAGGAATATTCCTGGCGAAAATCGTAGCTGCCGCCCTTGAAGCCCTCGAAGGCGGCCGTGTAGTCGGCGAAATACTCGATCACGATACGATCGAAATTGTACTGGCCGACATTGACCGGCAGCGAGTCCCCCCAGTAATCATCCAGTCGCCGATAGACGACCCGGCTTCCCGGATCGACCGACTCCACGACATACGGTGCCGATGTCAATGGCGGGTCGATCGAACTCTCTGCGAAATCCTTGTCGGCGTAATCGGCCCTCGACATGATCGGCATGTTGGCAGCCTCGAGCGGAAGCTTGCGGGTGGGTGCCCCATCCCTGAATGTGAACCTGACTCGCAGCGGGTCAATGGCTTCGACCTTTTCGAAATCCTTGTAGTCGACGCGGAACACCGGAAGGCCGTCCGCAACCAGCGCTTCATACGAGAATACCACGTCATCGGCAGTGATGGGGGTGCCATCGGAGAACCTCGCCTCGGGCCGCAAATTGAATATGACCCAGCTGCGGTCGGGCGGATATTCGGCCGACTCGGCAATGTGCGCGTAGACCGCGTCAGGCTCGTCATAGGCGCGCTTCATCAGCGATTCATAGAGCAGGGTCGATTCGTACTCGGCCGTGCCCTTGACGATATATGGCATGAAACTGTCAAAGGTGCCGAACCCCCAGCTGGACATGGTCCCACCCCGCGGCGCATCCGGGTTCACATAGTCGAAATGGGCAAAATCGGCCGGGTATTTCAGCTCGCCATAGGTCGACAACCCGTGCGACTTCAGGACGGTCTCCGCCTGGGCGCCCAGGCCGACCGCCAACGCGGCCGCTGCCACCACTGCGAGTGCCGGCGCCGGGCGCCATTTCGCCGGTCCGGGATTGACTGGCGGCTCGGGAGAGTTGGGAATATTCTGCATTTGTTGCCCCTTTTCGACCTGGATTCGGCACTGCCTGCCGCCATCCTTGACCGAAAGGCACAAGCCGCCGCCCATGTTGCAAGTGTTGTCCGATTCATTGCCCGAATTCAACTGAACTTCCAGCCCATTTCTCCACCCACGGCCCCGCAAACCGCTGATTATCCTTGATAAACGCATGATCTGTGGTCCTGGTGCCTGTATATATGTTCCCAGTTCATGACGGATGTCGGCCCCCAGATGCCAGGGTGGTCATCGGTGCCGATATTGGTGATGGTTCTGTGTACTGTCGGCATGACTGGCAACATCATGCGGAATATTCTACTTGACAGGCCAGATAATGGGGTTATAACTGTTCCCAGTGCATAAGCGAAAGGAAGGCAGCGATGTCGATCCGCGTCGAGCGCATTCCGAACAAGCGGGGACGGGCCGCGATCCTGATGCGAAGATCATGGCGGGAGGGGAAGCGCATCAGGAAGAAGACCCTGGCCAACCTTACCGATTTGTCGGAGATGCAGATCGCCGGTATCGATGCCGTGCTGAGGGGCGGTGTGGCATTTCGCTCCCTGGACGAGGCCTTCTCGATCCGCCGTGCGCTGCCACATGGGGCTGTGGCAGCTGTGTTGGGCACCGCCCGTCATCTCGGTCTTGAGCGCATGCTGCATCGGAGCCGCTCCCGCATGCGGGATCTTGCCCTGGCCGCCATTGTCTTGCGGATCATCTCGCCCTCCTCCAAGCTGGCCACCGCAAGGCAGCTCTCTCCCGAGAGTGCGACCAGCTCTCTCGGCCCCCTGCTCGATCTCGGCGAGGTCAGTGGCCACGAGATGCTGGAGATGCTGGACTGGCTCTCGTCCCGCCAGCCCTGGATCGAGCGCTCCCTGGCCCGGCGGCACCTCTCGGGCGGGACGCTCATCCTCTACGATGTCTCATCCTCGTACATGGAAGGGTCGTGCTGCCCCCTGGCCGAATTCGGCCATAGCCGCGATGGCAAGCGCGGCAAGAGGCAGATCACTTACGGGCTCCTCTGTGCAGAAGATGGCTGCCCGGTGGCGATCGAGGTCTTTTCGGGCAATACCGCCGATCCACAGACGGTGGCCAGCCAGGTGCAGAAGATCCAGGCCCGCTTCGGCATCCAGCGAATTGCCCTTGCCGGTGACCGGGGGATGATCACCACGGCACGGATACGGGAGGATCTGGCGCCTGCCGGGCTCGACTGGATCTCGGCCCTCAGGAGCCAGGACATTCGCAAGCTGGCCAGCACCGCCCCGCCGGTGCTGGTGCCCGAGGCGCTGGTGGATGACGCGGTGGCCGAGATCACCTCCCCGGACTTTCCCGGCGAGCGGCTGATGGTGTGCATGAACCCCCGCCTCCGGGCCAAGCGGGCCCGCAAGCGGGAGGAACTCCTGGTGGCCACCGAGGAGGTGCTTTCCGGCATTGCCGCCGCCCATGCCAGAGGCAAGCCAGGTGCGGCGGCGCGCGCCCGCACCTGGAAGGCGATCGGCCGGAAGGCAAACCGGAAGAATGTGGAGAGGCATTTCGACATTACCTTCACCGATGGGGAGATGGTCTGGGCCAGGAGTGAAGAGAGGATTGCCGGTGAGGCCAGGCTCGATGGTATCTGGGTGGTGCGCACCAGCCTGGGTGCTGGTGCCATCGGAGCGGAAGCGGCGGTGGATGCGTACAAGCGTTTATCCACGGTGGAGCGGGCATTCCGCATGGCCAAGTCGGACCTCGCGATCCGTCCCATCCATGTCTATACCGCGACCCATGTAAGGGCGCATGTGTTCCTGTGCATGCTGGCGCTCTACGTCGAATGGCACATGCGGCGGCGACTGGCACCAATGCTCTTTCAGGATGATGAGAAGGAAGGTGCCCGGGAAGAGCGGGCCTCGCCGGTGGCACCGGCCAGAATCTCGGCGAGTGCGAAATCCAGGGCAGACAGCAAGCTCACTGCCGACGGCCATCCGGTGCACAGCTTTCGCACACTCATGGAGGATCTGGCCACGCTGACGCTGAACGAGGTGAGCCTGCCGGGCAATCCGGAGCTGGCCCTGCCGCTGCTGGCGGTACCGACGAAGCTGCAGGCCAAGGCACTGGAGTTGCTTGGCATCAGACCGGAGAAGACTGTTCCCAGTGTGAAGACAGGCAGCCCAATGGCCGCCTGACTGACAAAACGTTGAAAATCAGCGGGATAGCTCACGGAGTCCTGCTTGCGGTGTCCTGGAAGTTCAGATTCAACTGGAAGAACGGGGCAGGTCCTCGAGGCTGGCGAATGCGCCTCCGCCAGCACCCCGGAGACCGGCGCCGCCATGCTGGTATCCGGAAGAAACAATCCTCCTGCCATCCATCTCGGGGGCCGTAAAGGCTGGCAGCCGATGCAGGAAGAGAGACCGGTTCGCGGCTGTCATGGCTCAGGCTATCGGATAGTGATTGGACCATGTCACATATCCAAATCCATTCCATTCGAAGTCCATTCGATGAACCGCGGCTTGCATCTGCAGCCATCGCGGCATTGAGTCGCGCCGACGCAATGGGCCTGCTGTCTCAACAGATAACCTGCCTTGACGACAATGCCATGCAGGGACTTCAAGCAGCTATGGCCGAGGCCGGCATCGGCCACGCATTGATTGCCAGGCTCGGTCACCCGTTGCACTCCGATCCCGACCAACTCTCGGAGTTGTTGGATCATATCGGTGACGCTCTCGAGCAGTCGCCTGCCCCGGAGCAGGAGTGGCGTATCCTGCAGCATGTCCTGGGGCTGGACATGCTGGCTCGTCTCCTGAACATTTCTCATTCCAGCGCACGACGCTACTTGTCAGGAAGCCGCGCAACTCCCGACACGGTCACGAACCGCCTGCACTTTCTCGCCCTCCTGGTCGGCGACTTGTCCGGAGCTTACAATGACATCGGAGTCCGGCGCTGGTTCGAGCGGCGGCGCGAGCGACTGGACGGCAACACTCCAGCACAGGCGCTGGGTGCGCAGTGGTCGCCAGATGATGCCGGCCCTCGCAGCGTTCAGAGCCTCGCCAGCGCTCTCAGGACATCTCCGGTCACGTGACCCGGCACGCCGATTTCCGCTTTCCCCTCCTGCGTCAGGATTCATCCCGGACTGCCGGCCGATGAAATGCTGCAGGTGAACTGACCCACTATTTCTGTGATACCCCCGATGGTGCCCGGGCCGAGTTTCTTCGACATGAGGAAATTGTCGATTCGGAGGATCTCCCCACCATTCGCCGTGCAATCTGGGCCGTTGAAATTGGAGAGTCTCCACCACTTTTGCCCGATCTGCCGCACGAGGTCTTGGCAGGCGGGCCGAAGCATTGGCCGACATGCCAGGCGTTCGCCCAATCCCGTCGAACAGAAGTGGACGGATTCACCGCGCCCTCTGCCGCGCTGCGCCCGGGCGGTGCGCATGGATGGCGCACAGATGGCGGCATGCATCCCGGCCCTGGTCGGGACGGCAAGGTTTTTGTCCTGTTCGGCCCGCGCCCCGACCTTGTTGGCTGGCCAGCAGCCATCGAGGGAAGACCGGACAAGGAATTGCTTGTTCATGTGCACCGCCTCTGACGCCAAACCGTCGACGCCGCGGGCGTCAATGCAAGCCAGCCCAAACTCACAATCATCCAGCCCTGCAATCGAGCCCAATTCCGGGGAGAGAGACCTGCCGGAAGGCGCGACAAGGCAATTGGCACCCTCATGGCTCCGTATCAGGACAAATGTCCGCATGCAGGCAAGGTTCTGACGGCGAGGGCAACGCCAAGTGGACGATTTGCATGCGGCAGCGGCAGGTTCACACCTGCTGCATGCCATGACGATCCGGATTCACGCCGAAGTCGGGCCGTCTGGGCGATCCTCAGCCATGCATGCGTTTCTTGCGGGCCCGCACGGCTTGCGTCGCTTCGGGGCTGCCGTCATGGTAGGAGCCGAACCAGTTATCCCAGGGCATTTCCGGGTTGCCGTAATTGCACTCGAAATAGCGGTGGTGCAGCTGGTGGTGAAAGGACCCGATCCTCAGCTTTGACTTCTCGCCCAGCACCAGGTTTTCGAAGCCGGCATGCGAGGTCGCGGTCGCCAGCGACAACCAGTATCCGAGGAAGATGAAATGAACGGGGTGGGCAGGCAACACCAGGAATATCAGCAGCAGCCCCAGATAGCCGACATGCTCGATCGGATGCATCGACAACCCCGACCATGGAGCGATTGAATTGCTGCGGTGGTGCACCGAATGGACCCGCCGATAAATCCACGGGATATGCAGCGCCCGGTGCAGCCAGTAGAAATGGAATGACTGGATGACCGGCATCAGCGGGAACAGGAGGATGAACCAGACCGGATTGTCGCTGAAGGTGATCGTCGGTGCCCAGCCATTGGCGTAGGCCATCCACAGGATGACCGCATAGATCGTCCATACCGTCACACCGGACAGCAATGTATGAGTGACGTTGTCCCAATACTGGTCATTGAACAGGAAGGTCCTGTTGTTGCGGGCCAGCCCCCTCCGATCGTATTTGTAGGTCTCGCCCTGGCGCTTCCAACCGTAGAGCCAGACATGAAGCCCCTGGGCAAAGACCGTCATCAGGATGATGTTGAGCGCCCAGATCTTGAATACCCAGCCCCATTGCAGGGTCGTCATCACATCCAGCTCCGGCTTGATCCAGATCCATGTGACCCAAGCCATCAACGCATAGATCGTGAACTCGGTCGCTGGCAGCCAGTTCGTGGCAAACCAGCGCAAGGTGGCGATGGGCCTCGGAGGCCAGGAAAACAACGGGGTCACCGCGACCGGCAAATCCGGGTGCCAATTCCAGTCCTTGCTGGATCCCGCCTTTAAGTTGTCATCTGCTGACATGGCAGCCGCCGGGAATCAATGTCGCACTGATTGAAGCCTACACCCGGATTCGCAATTGGCAAATAAAATTTGTTTATGCCAGCTGCCGACACACTCACTGCCAAGACAGGAGGTTCCTGGCTGGCATTCACCGTCTTTGCCTGTTGGACGTGGCGTCACCCGACCCCGATCGGTTGCCGGTCAGCCGGCATCCTCGCCGGGGCTGATGATCCGGGCCGATTCATGGATCGACGTGTACTGGCCGGCAGGCCTGAAACGGTAGAGATAGCTCTCCAGCACCGCGTCCATGGGCGTTGGCACAAGGCCAAGCCGGTCAAGAGACTGCGCCCCTGGGCCGACCACATTGTCGGTTGCCAATTGCCGTATCTGGTCCCTGGTCAGGAACTTGTTCACGAACAATCCACCGCTCAGCAGCTGGAGCATCTCGAATTTGAAGGCTGCAACCCCGGCTATCGGTGCCGGCAGGTCAAGGACAAGGCGGCGCCGGCGAATGACCGCAAGCATCTTTTGTACCAGGCCCCGGAATGACAGGATTTCCGGCCCACCGAGCTCGCAAATCCCGCTAACCGAACGGTCGCTGACCGCCAGGCACACGGCACGGGCAACATCATCCACGTAGACCGGCTGAAACCGGGTATCGGCACTGACAATCGGCACGAAGGGGAACCAGCGGGCCATGGCGGCAAACCTGTTGAAGAACATGTCCTCGGTTCCGAACACGATCGAGGGGCGCATGATGACCACATCGCCGTGCCTGTCGCCAACGACCCTCTCCCCGGCGCCCTTGGTCCGGAAGTAGTGGCTGTCGCTGTCCGGGTCAGCACCCAGGGCAGACACATGAACCAGCCTCCCGGCCCCGGCCGCCGCCGCAGCAGCAGCAATGGCGGCAGCCCCGGTTTCGTGTATGGCCGCAAAGCGCTGCTTGCCATGTTCGGCCAGGATTCCCACGCAATTGACCACGGCATCGGCACCATCCACCGCCGCCGCCACCGATTCCGGGTAGCGGATATTGGCCTGGACCGGCTCAACCTGGCCGGGCACGCCATATGTGCGGACAAAAAGTGCCTCGTTCGGGCGGCGCACCGCCACCCTGACGCGCCAGCCGGATCTTGCCAATCTCTGGGCAATGTAACGGCCGACAAATCCCGACCCGCCAAATATGGTTGCTATTCCGGCCAAGTCTCTTCCGCTCGACTGTCAATCCGGCTCAATTACTCCCCGCGCCCTTCAGTGACAAGATCAAACCAACCCCGACCCGGCCGGGCCGGCATTGGCCAGGCTGACTCGGGTCAGGTCGCGGCATCGCCATCCGGCCATGTCTGGATGATTGGTGCCCAGGAGAGGACTCGAACCTCCACGCCCATACAGGCACTAGCACCTGAAGCTAGCGCGTCTACCAATTCCGCCACCTGGGCAGGTAGGGATGCAATCGTTTAGGCAAGGTGAACATCGGAGTCAATCTGCAGTTCTACCGGCGTCGATGTCGCAGGACAGGAGTTTCCGCCACTGCCAATGGCCCGCCCGAAGAGCAGATCCCGATGCAGGAGAGCGTGTCAAACAAGGGCAACCTGATGCACCCTGCCAGCGGCCAACAAACAGGTCGGGATCCTGGCCATTCACTGCTCCTTGCGAAAATCGTCGGCATGCACCCCGAAGTGCGTGCAGACGCCACGATAGCTCGCCGCCTGGCCAACCTTCCCGGGTCCATGTCGGTGATCATCCCGGGGCCAGGCAGCCTGTCTGAACTCGCGGTTGGCAAAGACCGCCGGCTCCCTCGCCCTGAAGCCACTCATGATCTGCCTGCCCTTCCACTGGCCCGGCCTCAGCACTTCGGTGGTGGCAGATCGAGAGTGGGCTCGTCTTCAAAACGGTTCGATTTTCCGGATTTTCCAGGTATTATTTGCGTTGCCGCGTGACCGAAGGCTGGGAGATGCAATTGGCGATCACGGACAATGGTCAGACCAAGATCGAATGCAAGTCTGTCTGGAAGATCTTCGGACCAAGCCCGGTGGATGTGCTGGCCTCGCATGACCGGAGCAAGAGCCGGGCCGAGATCCAGGAGGAGACCGGCCATGTCGTCGCGGTGAAGGATGTGTCGTTCGAAATCAGGGCTGGCGAATGTTTCGTGGTGATGGGCCTGTCGGGATCCGGCAAGTCGACGCTGGTCCGTTGCCTGACCAGGTTGATCGAACCGACCGGCGGTGAAGTGGTGATGGACGGGCAGGATGTGGCCCGGATGAGCCGGGCCGAGTTACAGAAATTGCGGCGATACAAGATCGCAATGGTCTTTCAGCATTTCGGGTTGCTGCCGCACCGAACCGTCATCGACAATATTTCCTATGGCCTGGAGGTCCGCGGTGTCGGCCGTCGTGAACGGAAAGAGATGGCTGGCGGTGTGCTTGACCTGGTCGGGCTGACCGGGTGGGCGGACCGCTACCCGCGCGAGTTGTCGGGCGGCATGCAGCAGCGGGTTGGCCTGGCTCGCGCCATGGCGGTCGATCCCGAAATCCTGATCTTCGACGAGCCATTTTCGGCCCTGGACCCGTTGATCAGGCGCGAGATGCAGGACGAGTTGCTTGGCCTTCGGAGCACTCTCAACAAGACCATGGTCTTCATCACCCATGACTTCCATGAAGCGATCAAGATGGGAGACCATATTGCAATCATGAAAGATGGCGAGATTGTCCAGATCGGAACCCCCGAGGATATCGTGGCCAATCCGGTGAACAGCTACGTTCGTGATTTCACCGAAGATGTGCCCCGCTACAAGGTGCTGACCGCCGGCAAGGTGATGCGGGAATGCCGGACGCCGGATATTGCCGATTGTGAACGCGTGCCCGGGGATGCCGCGCTCGTCAGTCTCATCGACACCGCCGCTGGCGATGACCGGCCGCTGGCGGTCGTCAATGACAATGGCGACATTGTCGGAGAAATCGACCGCGAGATCATCATGCGGGCAATGTCGACGAGCTGACGCCTGCCGATGGGTTTCCGGGCAACACGGGTCGACGACAGGATCAGCCGGATCGAGGAAACCGGCGTTGTCCCCTTCATGCGCTGCAATATCTGGCATGTCCGTGGCCGCAATTTCGACCTCGTTATCGATACCGGCTTCGGCATCGCGCCGCTGAAGAACTGGATTGTTTCCCGAGGCGACCGGCCAGTCAGGGCCATCTGCACCCACTCGCATTTTGACCATGTTGCTGGCCTGGCCGAATTCTCCTGCCGGCTCGGCCATCGCCTGGAAGCGCCGGCCTTTGCCGCTGGCGGACATGACGCAACCATGTTCTCCAGTGGCTGGACCGACGTGCAGATCGTCGACCCCGAGGCCCATCCGAGGTTTGACAATCTCTCGCATGTCATCAGGCCAGCCCCGTTGACCGGCTATCTCGACGAGGGTGATGTCGTTGATCTCGGCGATGTCTCATACCAGGTTCTTCACCTTCCGGGTCATTCACCGGGATCGATCGGCTTGTGGGATGCTGCATCGCAGACGCTGTTTTCGGGCGATGCCGTCTATGACGGGCCGCTCTATGACGGCCATCCCCATTCGGACCCCGACCTGTATCTCGTGACACTCGACAGGCTGCGCAAGCTGGGGGCCCGGACCGTGCATGGGGGGCATTATGCGTCCTTCGGCGAAGACCGGCTGCGCCAGGTCGTCGATGGCTATCGCCCGCTGGAGAATTCCGTTGAGGCCATTTCGGACCTGCAGGAGGAATTCCGGGCATCCGGCGGGTGACCGAGTCCTGCGTGGGCCCCGCCTGCGCCGCTGACGAAGGCCGGTGAAGCAGGCTGACACTTCGAAATACCGGACGAGACAGCAGAAGATTCTCACCCGAAGTGATCTCTCCATGCCCCGGCCCTGATCGACTTCATGACGGGATGGGCCCGAGTGCACGCGGCATCGATCACGTTGAATTCGACGTGATGCACGCTGCTCGACGGCCCGGGGCAGCCTCGTGAATCTTGCCGGGTGAATGGGGACCGGTCAGTGGATCGACCATTAACAAAGTGTTTCGGAATCGCACTCGCCGCGCTATGGTAGGCGACCAATCACGGAGGTAGATGATGTCAAGATTTCCGAAATTCCTGCCTGCGGCTGCCATCGCCGCCGCCACCTCCATGGCGGCCGGTTCGGCAGTTCATGCGCAGGGTGTAGTGACAGTGGCGGTTCCGGACTGGACCGGTGGCGTGGTTTCTTGCCAGATCCTTGCGAAGGCTATCGAATCCGAACTCGGGTACAAGGTGAGGCGACTGGAAATTCCATCCGGTGCCCCGACCCTCGAGGCGATGGCTGCCGACGATGTCCAGGTAGGATGCGAACTCTGGCCGAGTTACTACCCGGTCAAGGACAAGTTCTTTTCCGAGTATGGTGGGGACGGTTCGCTGGTGTTGCTCGGTGAACACGGTGTCGTAGGTGTTTCCAGCTACTACGTGCCTCGCTACCTGGTCGAGGGGGATGACGCGCCGGCGCCGGATTTGAAGCATTTCAGCGACCTGGCCAATCATGTCGATCTGTTCAAGGCGGTTGATTCCGGCGACAAGGGCCGGCTGATCGGGTGCCCGAACGCCAATTGGGAATGCGAAGACCAGGCTCGGGCCGATGCGTATGGCGTGCCGTTCCAGGCCGTGGAGCTTGGCTCGGAGGCCGCACATTGGGCCGAGATGCAGGGTGCATTTGCACGTGGTGAGCCGTTTGTTGCCTATGCGTGGGAGCCGCACTGGATTCACGCAGCTCTCGACCTGGTCCGCCTGGAGCTGAACGATTACGGCGACGGATCCTGCTGGCCCGGTTGCGGCTGGCCGGTCGATGTGACCATGAACTATGGAAGGTCGGACATCGATGAGGTGCATCCGGAAATTGCGACGCTCGTCCGGAACAGCGTCCTGACCAACGAGGAGCAGAACGTGATGGTTCTTGCCGTCGACATCGACGGTCGTGACCTCGAGGAGGTCGTTGACGAGTGGCTCGAGGCCAACAAGGACAGGGTGGCAGCCTGGGCCCAATAGCCCGACACAAGCCGGTAAACTGATGACGGCCTCCCGCACATGCGGGGGGCCGTTGGCGTTCGATGACGCAGATAGCGACCATTCCGCCAGCCTTCCAAACATGTGGGGGGCGTCCATGTTCATGCGCCGCTTCGAGGCGGGCGATTACGGTCTGCCGTGCATGCGGAACCTTTACAGCACCGAGAGCCACCAGGCACTTCCCGCACTGGCCTCCCGCCAGGGGCCATTGCCTGCTACAGCCCCAGCGCCTCTCGCTGTTTTGCGGTCCAGGCGTTGGTCAGCCGGTCAAGAATGATCGCCAGCAATGCAATGCCAATTCCTGCAACGAGGCCCATGCCGGTATTGGCAGTCGTCATTCCGGCAAACACCTGTCTGCCGAGGCCCGTGCCACCGATCATGGGGGTGATCGCTTGCATGGCCAGGGCCATGACAATGCACTGATTGATGCCCAGGATGATCGCCGGGCTGGCCATTGGCAGCCGGACGGCAGCAAGTTGCTGAAGACGCGTAGCCCCGAAACTCTCCACCACCTCGCCAACCTGCTCTGGCACCTGCCTGAGACCAAGCGAGGTCAGGCGGATGATTGGCGGCAATGCGTAGATCACGGTGGCGATGATCGCAGTGCTCCTGGAGCCACCGAACAGCATGATCGCCGGGATGAGGTAGACGAATGCCGGCATGGTCTGCATGAAATCCAGGATCGGCCGGATGATTTGTTCGGCAATCCGGCTCTGCGCCGCCAAAACACCCAGCGGAACTCCCAGCACAAAACAGATCAGCACCGACACGAGCGTGGCGGCCAGCGTCTCCATGGTGATTTCCCAGATCCCGGCCAGTGCCATGAAGAACATGAGGGCGGTCACAATTGCTGCGAAGACCGGTCCATTGGCCCGCCATGCCATCAGGAACAGGGCCGCAAGGACATAAAACCAGGGAAGACCCACCAGGAACTGGTTGAGCGGGTTCAATTGCCAGTTGAAGATCGCGCCCCGCAACCATTGCGAGAAGGCGCCGAAATTCGGGTTGGAAACCAGCAGATTGACCGCGTGGTCAATCGGCTCCCGGATGGAGACCTGCAGGTATTCAGGGAAATAGCCGATATCGGCAATGACGAGATCGAACAGGTAGATTGCAAGAAGAACAAGCACCGACACGAACAGGAAGCCTGCCTCCCGCAGTGAGAGGGCGGCGCGCTCCGCCAGGGTCTCGCCGACAGGGCGCAATGCCCTCTCCAGCAGACGGGCCGAAAATTCCGTGATCAACCGGCCGAGTCTTGTGGTCCCGCGCCAGACACGATCGATCCCGGTCTCGATCCAGGGAAACGGGGGCAACCTGTCCCAACTCTGCGGGAACAGGCGGAAAGTCAGCCTGGTCCGATCGGCAATCTCCTCACCTCCCTGCCGACTCATCGCCAGGGTCAGCCGGTCGAATATGATCGCCATGAAGACGATTCCCATCCCGGCTTCGAACGACCAGCCGACACGCAGCCTCGTGAGTGCGCGGTAGACTTCCCGTTCAAGCCCGTCGGTCCCGATGAAGACGGCCAACACGGCCAGTCCAAGCGCCATCATCATCGTCTGGTTGACCCCCAGGATGATCGACGGCATGGCTGTTGGAATCTGTACCTTCAACATGGTCTGGGCACCGGTCGCTCCAAATGAGCGCGAGACCTCGACCTGGCTGGCCGGTACCTGCCTTATGCCCAGATTCGTCAACCGGACCACCGGTGGAATGGCGTAGATGATGATTGCCATGGCGGCGCCGGTCTGCCCGGCCCCAAACAGGAAAATCGCCGGCAGAAGGTAGACGAAAGCCGGCATGGTCTGCATCGTATCGAGGACGGGACGCAGGATCGTCTCGAACCTGTCCGATTGCGACGACCAGATTCCAAGCGGAATCCCGATGATGATCGAGATTGCCACCGACACCAGGACCAGCGACAGGGTGGACATCGCCGGGTCCCACATGTCGACGATGCCCCAATACATGACACCAAAGGCGGTAAAGAGCCCCAGCCGCAACCCTCCGTATCGCAGGCCGAGCATGCCAACGGCAATCACCAGCAATGGCCAGGGCTTGAGCCACAGGAAGAGTTCAAGCGAGGAGATGAACAGGTTCACCCATTTGGCGATCGCCCGGGTGGTGTCCCGCACATGATCCTTCAGCCAAAGCTCGCCATTGTTGATCGCCGCGATGAAATCGAATTGCCCGGTCAGCGCCTCGGGAACCGGAAATCGATATCCGACAACCTTCCAGACACCGAGGGACAGCACCAGGCCAATGATCGAAAGCCCCCAGGAGGAGGACCAGGCCATGGGCGGTCGCCACCCGGCCCTGTCAGCGTAAACTGCATCGTTGGCCATCATCGCACCCATGGGCCCGGCGAGGAAATCTCACATGTTTCCTTCCGATTGCAGATTGACGAAACTCCAACAGATTGTGGCAATAATTCCGGTGGCTGGCAATTGGTTTTCATCGAGGCCGCGTGCCGGTGCCGATACAGCAAACTGGCTGCGTCTCTGCCGAATGCCCCCGGCCCCGGACGAAACCCCGGTCCTTGCCACAGCCTGTCATGCCTGATCGGGCAGCCTCCCTCATGACAGTCCAGGCAACGGAATTGCTGCCGGTCAGATCGCGGTCTTCACACCGACCGGACCCCGGGCCCGGCGCGTGACAACCCTTTCAATGTGCGAAGATGTCTCGTCCTGTCCAGCCTGCCATGTCCAACCGGACCCTTTCGGGGAGAAATGCAAAACAGGCATCTGCCAGCTCGTTCCTCTGCTCCCGTGCAAGCATTGCATCAAGCACATCCTGCAGCCGGTGAAGGTGAATGACATCATTTGCCGCATACCTGATTTGCGCATCCGTCAGCGAAACTGCACCCCAATCGGAGGATTGCTGTTCCTTTTCGATCTCGATGCCCAGCAACTCCTTGGTCAGAACCTTGAGGCCATGCTGATCGGTGTAGGTCCTGGCCAGTTTTGAAGCGATTTTCGTGCAATATACCGGCCTGGCCATGACGCCGAAGGCCGCATTGAGCACCGCGATATCGAAACGGCCAAAATGGAAAATCTTCAGGATGCCGGGGTCGGCGAGCATCCGGGCAAGGTTGGGGGCGTCAGCCTGGCCCTTGCCAATCCTGACGAGGATCGCAGTCCCGTCGCCGGTCGAGAGCTGCACCAGGCACAACCGGTCGCGCTGCAGATGCAGTCCCATGGTTTCGGTGTCGATCGCCACCGACTGGCCACATTCGAAATCGTCCGGCAGGTCGCCGTCGAGTATCCTGGTATTTGCACGCTGCATGTCGATTGTCCGGCTACCTGTCCACGATGAATTCCGGTTGGGTCTTACGGGTCGAACCAATTGAAGCATTGAACAATTGTCGGCCCTCCACCGGATTGCATGCTGCCACATACATCACATCCGATGCCGGTTTCCACCTGAACCGGCCCCGCCTGCATTGCCGGTTTCTTGCGCAGATCGTCAGGGTGTAGCAGCACGGCAAGGTGTCGTGACTCCAGATCACGACGCCGTCCGGGAAATAGGAGATTTTCTCTGTCGGACGGCCGTCCTACGATGTGGACTCAATTGATCGCCTCCATCAAACACTCCGATCCAAGATCCAACTCTCTATGACATGGTTTATACAATTTGGGTACAGACTCTAGACTTTGGCTGCGAGTTGCCATGAACGATAACCCTGCTCCATCGGCCCTGGACCCGGATTTCAGGGGCCCGCGGCCATGTCTTCGAAAACCCGTTCCGGAGATATTCGAAGCTGCTGATCTGCTTGATAAAGCCGTCGACGCTCATCTCGCAGGTGAACATGGCAAGGCTGGAAGTCTCATAGCTGAAGCCAACATGCCGGAAGTGCGCGCCTGGGTTGAGTCCCTCTGGGGGCCAGCAAGTGAGCGCATTCATCGTATCCGTTCAGTCGAGGGTGCACCGCCAGTGCTGGCCAAAGGCGTAAGGGATCCGACAGAGAAACCGGCGGCAGAATTGCGGCAGGCAATAATCAACCGCGACGGCTATCGGTGCCGCTTCTGTGGCATCCCGGTCATCCGGGCCGAGATTCGAAAGGCTATGCATCGCCATTACAGTGACGCCTTGCCATGGGGCCGCACTAATGCCAGCCAACATGCCGCTTTCCAGTGCTTCTGGCTGCAGTTCGACCATGTTCTTCCACACAGCCGCGGTGGCCGCACCGATCTGGACAATCTTGTCATCACCTGCGGTCCCTGCAACTTCGGGAGAGTAGGGCGGACTCTCGAAGAGGTCGGGCTGTTTGATCCTCGCACCCGGCCGGTCGAGCAGACCAGTTGGGGCGGTCTGGAACACTTTATTGTCCCTTGATTGCTCGAAGTGCCTGTCCCGCCGTGACAGTGTCATCCTGTGTACAAAACATGCACGGATGCAAGCATGCAAAACGCCTTGCATGCTTGCATATCTGTAGCAGTTTGAGACTATCCTCCGCCGGATACACGGGGTTCAGCCAGTCAATTTCGGCGTGCGAGGGCAATTCCACCATCGGGGCAGGTCTCCGGAAACCTGCTGCGGCGTTTGCACCAGTCCCCGGCGGCAGGAGAAAGCCAGAAGGTGAGTTGCATGATGTTCAGGTAGTGTTTTGGAAGATCCCGGTGAATGATGGCTTCGTGGTGGGCAACACGGTTCCGAAGCGTCCGGATTCGTGCCAATGGCGCGGCAAGATCCTTGCGCCTGAGGCCTTTTCCATCTTCTCGTCGTGCAATGCGGTGCAGTGTTGTTTGCCAGAGCACTTCATAACCTGGTGACAGCAGGGAAACCCAGAAACTGAAGGTGAGTGCCGACACGATGCGCCCGGGTGTTGGCTCCCTCCCGGCACCGGCAAGGTCCTGGCGCACCTTGTCAAGCTGGAGATGCTGGTGTTCCAGAACGAGGAAACCTTCATTTGAAAGCCAACACTCGTTCAATGAATCTGTCAGAACGGTATGGATGCGGTTCCGCAGTGTCACTTCCAGTATCTGCAGGGGCGTGTACAGTGCCTCCGAAAGTTGCGTATTGAGGGCATAGAGTTCGAGAGCCCGCAAGCGATCTCCCTCCGCCCATTCGAGGTATCGTGTAAAGCGTTCAAGCGACAGGGTGGCTTCGAAGCCGGAGTCCATCACAACCGGTTCCTGCCCCGTTCAATGCTTGCCCTTCGGTGCTCGCAGGTCTATATGCGAAGCGGATACCCCGGTACCGTCTCTGCCTTGGCACGCGGCCGGGGTAAAGTGCTTTCAGGAACCATATTTCCGGCACCTGGCAGGTATCTCTGCACGCCATTTTACACGAAATGTGTTGGTACCCTCAATTCGGTGATGACGGCTTCGCAACTCGTAACTGTCGCAACATTCTGCATCGCATGGTCAATCGATGCCCGGTGCCAGGCATCGTTCATGGTCGAACAGGCATCCTCCGGCACAATCACGCGAAAACCCTTGTCCGCCGCCGTTCTGGCGGTGTGCTCCACGCTCATGTTCGTCCATGCCCCGGTGTTGATCAGGGTCTCGATTCCGGCGCCCCTGAGGTAGCTCTCAAGGCGTCCGGACTCCCAGGCGCTCATGGTCATCTTCTCCACGACCAAATCGCCCGGCTGCGGTTCAAGCCCGGCCACCGGAGCCGCGCCCTGGCTGCCCCGGACAAGTGCATTCGCCTCCTTCACACTGCGGAAAAGGGGAGCATTGGATGTAAGGGCCGGGTGGCCGGGTTCGCACACGAACCAAACATGGATGACGAGCACACCCTTCCTCCGGCACGCCTCGGCAAGGCGGCGGCTGTTCTCCACAACATTCTGCGATCGCGCATGCGCCGGCGAACCGCTTTCCGCAAACGCGCCTCCCTCGGCAATGACGTCCCGCTGCATGTCCTGGATGATGAGTGCCGTTCTGCCGGGTTCGATGTTCAGTCCCGACCGGGCTCCGGTTGTCTCCGGTGTTGCCTGCATGAACGGTTCCGTTCTCGCCCGTGTCTTGGTCTGCACGGAGTAGAGGGACGTGTTCGCGCATACGAACAGCGTGTCCCATGAGTCCCCGCCCCAGTGCAGATTGGCGCTGCCTTCAGGAATCTGGATCTTTCCGAGAAGCCTTCCGTCGAAGGAATACACCCAAAGCCCACCGGGGGCGGTGACGAAAACGTTCCCGTTGCTGTCCGCCTTCATCCCATCCGGTACCCCGGGCAATTCCTCGTCCTTGATGCCCGATGCGAATATCCGCGAATTCACGAGGCGTCCGTCGCCGGCCACGTCGAACAGACGAATGTTGGTCTGAACCGTGTCGTTGATCCACATGAACCGCTCGCACGGGCTGAAGCACAGCCCGTTCGGCTGCGTGAACATGTAGCGGTCGACAACGAGCTCGGGCTCCTCGCCCGGCCGATGGTCCGGCCGCATCCTGAAGACGCCCTGGAACCCCAACTGAACCGGTCTCGGTACGCCGTAATGCTCCATGCGGCCGAAGGTTGGGTCGGTGAAATAGATCGATCCGTCCGACTTCACGCAGATGTCGTTCGGGGAGTTGAGTTCCTTGCACCCGAAATGCGAGCACATGACCTCGCGATCACCGTCCGGCCGGAACCGGGCAACTGAACTCGTGGAATGTTCGCAGACAAGCAGGTTGTGCGCGCCGTCATAGGTCATTCCATTGCCCTTGTTCGACGGTCGCATGATTTCCGTTACGTTTCCGTCCGGCGTCCACTTGCGGCGAACATCCGCCGGCATGTCCGAGAAGAGCAGATGCTTCTCGACCGGATGCCAGACCGGCCCTTCGGTGAAGGTAAAGCCAGTTGCCAGCATCAGGACAGGCGCGTTGACGTCGATCAGTTCATGGAATCGGCTGTCGACCGCGGTGTGAGCCATTCTTCCCCCCTGTTCCGTTGGAATTGCCGCCTGTCCGCCCCTCGAGCGGGCTCAAGCGGGAAACCACTGCCTGCTCGGCAGCGACTCGACTGTCGGCCCCGGCACGGTCATTCCGAGCCGGCTGACCACCTGAGCATGCTCAATCCTCGCCGGCCGGTCATGGATCGGCAGCAGGAATCGGAAATTGTTGAGCAGCCTCTTGATGGCGGCCTTTTCCCCGCGCTTGGAGCCGGCATGGTTTCCGGTGACGCGGGGCTCCATCCAGTTGTTGGTGTGCACGTGGTTCACCACCTGGTCGTTGAAATCATAGATCACGTCGCCGCAGATGCAGGCCAAACCTTCGTCGGTTTCCACGACCACGTTCATGGATCCTTCGGTGTGGGCATGGGCAGGTTCGCACCAGACGCCAGGTATTATCTCCTCGGCCTGGGTGATCTCCAGATCCAGGAACCGGATGGCCTCAGGCTCGTAAATTCGCTCCACAAGGTGCATGATGTCGGGCTTCGGGTATTGCGGATACATGATTCCGGAGACGGAGAACTCCATTTCCCGCCGGTTCAGGACGACCGTCGTGTTCATCGGGAACTGATCGTCCTTTCCCGCATGGTCTATGTGAAGATGGGTGTGCATCACGTAGCGGACATCCCCCGGCTTCAGCCCGTGCCTGGCCAGCTGGTTCTCGACCATGTTGTCGTGCGACTGGAGGCCCCGCATTCCGAGGCTCTCCATGATGGCATTGTCCCGATATCCCGTATCGACCAGGACGGGATGGGTCCCGCCCAGAATGAGGAAGCCGTAGACCGGAACCCGCCGGACCCGACCGCAGTCGTGACCAAGGACAAGGAAACTCGCCTCAAGCTCGATGTCGCCGTAGTCAAGCACGTGAATGGTCAACGCCATTTGATGTCTCCCTTTTCTTCGGACGGGATCGGACAGCCCCTATATCCGGTAGACCCGCGCGGCCGTATCCCGGAATACCGCGTTGCGTTCATGTTCGTCGAGATGCGCGGACCGGGCCCTGAAGGTTTCGACGAGCTCCGGAAGGCTCGTCCAGATCTTCTCGATCGGGAAATTTGAACCGAACATGCACCTGTCCGCCCCGAAGATCGCCACCGTCTCCACGATCATCTCCTCCACGAAATCGGAATCGTTACGGTGCAGGAACGTGCCGAATCCGGAAAGCTTGGAAACGACGTTCGGCCGTTCCGCCAGCCGCTTCATGCCCGAAATCCACAATTCGCGGCCCTCATGCGACAGGTCCTCGAGCATGCCTGCATGCTGAAGGATGAAGACGACGTCGCTGCATTCGGCCGCCAGTTCGGCCGCGCCGGGCATCTGGCTTGCAAAGACCTGGAGATCGAAGCACCAGCCATAGTCGGCGAGACGCGAGATGTTCCTCCTGACGCAGGCGTCGGCGGCAAGGTCGGGCCTCGGCGCGAAACGGTAGCTCGGAATCTCGTGCCAGTGGAATTGCTGGCGGACGCCGCGCATCAGTGGATACCGGGAAAGGGCCTTGAGTTGCGGGCCGACATCCTCCCAGGTGAAATCGGCAAATCCCACGATGCCGTGGGGCCATCCACAGGAATCGGCGACCGACTGCACCCATCTCACCTCGTCCTCGAACCGGGCCGGATCCCAGTTCACCTGGACGTAGACCGATTTTTCGATGCCGGTTCCGGCGACGTCATCCAGGTATTCCCTGATCGGGTAGTCCCTCCTGATCGAACCGTAGGATCCGAAGATCCTGGGCTGTTCGGGTCCCATCAGCCACGGCAGGTCCTTGCGCATCCAGATATGGTGGTGGGAATCGATCATCGAAGTCGTCCGATGCCGAGAAGGTGATCGGCGACCGCACCCGGTGTGCTGCCGTCCGCAAGGTCGTCGAAATGATGCATGGCGTGCGAAAGCGCCCGGGTCTGCGGACTGAATTCGGCATCGGCGGCGAGCGGCGTCAGCCAGGTCAGTCGCCAGGCATCGCGCGACAGCCTCCGCACCGCATCGACCATCGGTCCCGGATCGCCCCGTTCAAGTCCGTCCGACAGCACGACGACCGCCGCACCCCGGGAGTGGGCGGAATACCGGGGAACGTTCAGGAATGCCTGCAATGCCTCGCCGAGTCGCGTGCCGCCGTCGATGTCCGCCGCCAACGAACCGATCCTGGCAAGTGCGCGGTCGCGGTCGCGGATCGCCAGTGCCGGCGTGATGCGCGTCAGGCGGGTGCCGAGCGTGAAGACCTCCAGACGCTCGGCGACGGATGCCAGGACATGTGCGAACCGCAATGCCCATTCCGTTCGCTCCTTCATCGACCCCGAAACGTCGATCAGGAGCAGCACGCGCCGCTGTTGGCGCCTGCGCCGCCGCACGGCCATCGTCACGGCCTCGCCGCCGCGCTGGATAGCCTTTCGAAGTGTCCGCCTCAGGTCAAAATGAGTTCCGCGTACGGCGGGCACCAGCCGACGGGTCCGTCGGTGCGGCAGGCCGGCGGGGGCGAGCCTGGCGAACCTTTCGAGGTCGCGGTCCTCGTCCCGTCGAGGGAACCGGCGGCTCGCAAGCCGTTCCGCAGCCGTCGCCAAAGTGCCCGAAGGTTCGGGGTGCTCCTGTTCGGCGACCTCGATGTCGCCGCCGCGATCCTCCCGCGCCTCCGCATCCCGGTCATGATCATCGGTGCCGGCCGGCGCCTCCACGGTCTGTCCCAGGAAGAACGCCCGGAACAGCGCATCAAACACCGGCTCCCGCTCCTTCGGGATTGCAAGCATCGCAATCGCGGCGCGTCGAATGTCTGCCATGCCGCGCGGGCCAAGCAGTCCGATGGCCTCCACGAAGCCGATCGTCTGGTCCGGCGAAACGGCAAAGCCGTGCCGGCGCAGCAGCGACGGAAAGGCGATGAACGGTCTCGCTGCGACCGGAACGCTCATGATGGCTGCCCCGGAAGGAGTGCATCGATGCGCGAATCGAGGAATGCAAGGTCGTCATGGTCCTTCACCGCAACCCCGATCGCTTCCCTGAATGCCGCAGGCCATTCGTGCCCCTGCGACCGGAGCAGGGTCGCAGCCTCCGCCCACTCGATCGTCTCCGCAACGCCCGGCGGCTTTGCGAGAGGTTCCGAACGCAGCCCGCCCACCGCCGCAACAACGGCCTGAGCGGTCTCCTGCACCACGGTGCTGGCCCTGGCCATGACGATGCGGCTCTCAAGCTCGGGATCCGGGTAGTCGATCCAGTGGTAGACGCACCGACGGCGCAGCGCCTCGTGCAGTTCACGGGTCCGGTTCGAGGTGAGGATGACGACCGGATGCTCGCTGGCCCGCACGGTTCCGGTTTCCGGAATGGAGATCGTGAACTCGGACAGGTATTCCAGCAGGAACGCCTCGAACTCATGGTCCGAGCGGTCGATCTCGTCGATGAGAAGAAGTGTGCCCGACGGCTCCCGCAGGGATTCGAGCAACGGCCGCGACAGCAGGAACTCGTCGGAGTAGAGGTTCACATAGGCTTCCCCGGCCTGGCGGATGGCAAGCATCTGGCGGGAATAGTTCCACTCGTAGAGGGCGGCGGCGGAATCGATTCCCTCAAAGCACTGCAAACGGATGACGCGACGCGACAGTGCCGAGCCGACCGCCTTGGCCGCCTCCGTCTTGCCGACGCCGGGAACGCCCTCAAGCAGCAGCGGCTTGCCGAGCGCCAACGCAAGATAGGCCGCTGTCGCCAGCTCGTCGCTTGCCAGATACTGCGCGTCCTCAAGGGCATGCTGGAGCGCCTCGGGGTTGCCGATCCCGTCGATGCGTGAACGCACCGGCATCAGCCCGAGTTCCTGTTGCGGCTTCCGGCGGGAACCGTCGATGCGGCGGAACCGGTCACCGGTTGTTGCCCCTTGGCCGCGCCCCGCCATTCTCCCGGATGCCGCGCAATATCCTTTCGGGGGTGATCGGCAGCACGTCGCAGCGGACCCCCACGGCGTTGTAGACGGCGTTGGCCACGGCCGGAATGACTGGATTCGCGCACATTTCGCCGGGCCCCTTGCCGCCGTAGGGAGCATCCTCGGCCGGGCGTTCAAGGACGGCGATGTTGTGCTCCGGGATGTCCCCGGGCCCCGGCATGACGTAGTTGTTGAAATCAACCGGCAGGTGGTCGCGCTCCGGGTAGCGGGGCTCGGTCGTCTCGTAGAGCGCATGCGAAAGCCCCATCCAGGCACCCCCGACAAGCTGCTGCTCGACAAGCTTCGGATTCAGCGCCCGGCCGACCTCGTAGGCGGAGTTGATCTCAAGGACCCTGACTTCCCCTGTCTCGTCGTCGACCTCAAGGTCAACCACCAGTGCCGCGTGGGCAAAGCAGGAGACCGGGGACATTTCGCCGGTCTCGGGATCGACATCGGAAGGCGGAATCAGGAAGATTCCGCGACCGGCCAGCGTACGGCCCTGCTTGAACTGGGCAGCGATGGATGCGTCCGCGACAGTGATCGACCTGCCTGCGGACCCCTTCACATGGACGTTGCCTTCGCCGTCGGTAACGAGGTCTGCCGCATCCACCTCAAGCTCCTCGGCGGCCGCTTCCAGCAGTTGGGCCCGGGCCTCCGTCGCCGCCCGGATGACCGCGTTCCCGACCCTGTGCGTGCCGCGGGAGGCGAAGCTGCCCATGCAGTGGGGACCGGTGTCGCTGTCGGCGGTGTCCACATGGACATCGGCAACCGGCACGCCGAGGGCCTCGGCGGCGATCTGGCGTGTAACCGACTTCATTCCCTGGCCGAGATCGATGGAGGACAGCGTAACCATGAATTTCCCGTCCGGCGTGGCATGCACGAGAGCCTGCGACGGATCGCCCCCCAGATTCATGCCGATGGGATAGTTGATGCAGGCGAACCCGCGTCCCTTGTGCACCGTCATGTCATCGCCTCCTTGTTCCGGAAAGGAAACGCGGGACGCCCGGTCGGCGGACGCCCTCGGCGAAATGCCTCTCCCTTCGCGGTTCCTCCGGGCTCGGAGCCGCCGCTTCCGTGGGCGGGGACGGCTCTGCCGTGCGGACAGGCGGAGACATGCGATCCGGGTCTGGCGGCGGGGCAGGGGGCGGGGACGGCCGGTACGGCATCGACGGTGCGGGAGCCGGCGATGCAACGACCGCGCTGGGCCGCCGCGCCTGCGTCGCCGGAGGCGGCATTGTCGGCGCGGGGGCGGAATCGGAGATCTGCATCATGTCGGACCGCTGAGGCGGTGCGGCCTTCGAATCGCCGCCGGTGGAGGTTCCCGCTGCAAGCCGTCTGGTGAACGCAACTCCCGCAACCGGCTCGGCGGAGATGCGGGACCTTCGCCTCTCGCCGATGCGTCCCGCCTCGTCGATGACGGTCTCGGGGATCTGCGCCCGGTCGCCGCCGCCTCCGGTCAGGCTGGACTGCCGGGTGGCGTTGGGGCCGATGCGCCATCCCGCCTTTTCGGCGGCGACCTGACAGCATTCGATCAGCGCGGTGTTCTTTGCCGTGCGCCGGTGCGCCTTCATGTCCCCATCCCGGTAGGCGTTCAGGATCCGGAACTCGATCGGGTCCATTCCCGCCGCCTCGGCCGCCCGGTCCATCTGGCATTCGATGGCGAAATCAACACCTGTGATGCCGAATCCCCGCATGGCTGTCGCGGGCGTGCGGTTGGTGAAGACGCAGTAGACATTGGAGTCGACATTGGGGATGGAGTAGGGCCCCGGAATGTGGCCGGTGCACTTCACGACCGCATAGGAGGACAGGCGGGTATAGGCGCCCGAATCGAAGAAACCGGTGAAGCGCCTCGCAAGAATGCGTCCGTCGCGGGCGATTCCGTCCTTGATCCGCCACAGTTCCGCCCCGCGCGGCGCTCCGACCTGCATCTCCTCCTCGCGGTCCCACATGAACTTGACCGGCCGACCGGTCAGCATCGCTCCGAGGACCGACATCGGTTCGACGATGCTGTCGACCTTGCCGCCGAAGCCGCCGCCGACCGTTCCGCCGATGAAGTGCAGCCGCGACGAGGCCACGTCGAGCAGCTTCGCGGTGGTCGCCAGCGAAAAGAACAGCGCCTGCGTCGAGGTGTGGCAGGTGTAGCGGTCGTTCGACTCCGGGACGGAGATGGCACCGCAGGTCTCCATCGGGGCCTGCTCGATCGGTGACATCCGGTAATTGCCCTCAACGATGCGGTCGGCGGCGGCGAACCCCGCCTCCACATCCCCGAACCGCAGCTTCTGGTGATCGTAGCGCTCGTGGTAGTCGAACGTGTTGTTGGGATAGGTCTCGTTGACGACGGGTGCATCCGGGGCGAGGGCCCTTTCGACATCCAGCACGTGCGGCAACACCTCCCAATCCACCCTGACGGCATCGACCGCCGCCCGTGCCTGGCGTTCTGTGTCGGCAATCACCGCAAGGATCGGCTCACCGAGATAGCTGACCTTCGACGGAGCAAGCAGCGGCTCGTCCTCCTTGCCGAATCCGATGAGCGACAGGAGCGTGTTCAGGTTCTTCGGGACATCCTCCGGCCTGACGATCCTGCGTACCCCCTCGATCCGCTCCGCGTCCGACACGTCAATCGAACGGATGCGCGCGTGATGGTGGGGGGACCGGACGCTGCGCATGTGGAGCAGGCCCTCGAATTGATGATCGTCATAGTAGGCCGAGCGCCCGGTGACATGGCCGAGGATGTCCTGGCGGATCGTCGGGCGCCCGATTTCCTTGAGATCCTCGTCGCGCTCGTCGGCAAAAAGCTCCTTGCGGAATTCGATCGACGACATCAGTGAGTCCCTCCCCTCATTCTCTCCGCCGCCTCCCCTATCGCCCTGATGATCGGTTCGTAGCCGGTGCATCGGCAGAGGTTGCCGGAGATTGCATCCACGATCTCCTCCCGGGAGGGACGGGGATTGGCGTCAAGCAGGGCCTTCGCCGCCATCAGCATGCCGGGCGTGCAGTATCCGCATTGCGCCGCGAAATTCTCCATGAAGGCATGCTGAAGGGGGTGAAGTTCGGGACCGTCGGCAAGGCCGCCCGTGGTTTCCACGCTCCTTCCCACCGCCGATTCCGCCAGCGTGAGGCAGGCCAGGTGCGGTGCCCCGTCGATCAGAACGGTGCAGGTTCCGCAGGTCCCCTGACCGCAACCGTATTTCGGCGACAGGTCGCCGACGCCCCGGCGCAGCAGATCCAGGAGATTCTGCCCGCCGTCGGCGAAGGCGGCGACCTCGTATCCGTTCAGGCGGAAGGCAACGGGCGTCCTGGCCACTGTCCTATCCAGTCCTTTCCAGGAGGAACCGCCTGAGGTAAACCGGCGCGACCTCGCTGCGGTACCAAGCGGAGGCAAGGGCGTCGTCCGACGGCGAGATGTCCCCCCGGACGGCTTCCAGCGCCCTTGTGATTCCGCGCTCGTCAAGCGCAACGCCCTCAAGGGCGGCCTCGACCGATCTTGCCCTGACCGGCGAAGGTCCCATGGAACCGAATGCGACCCTGGCGCCGGACACCCGTCCCGTGGCGATCGGCAGGCAGGCCGCAATCGACAGGACCGCGACACCCTTCGGCCTCACTCGGGTGACCTTGCTGAACCTGAACTCGCCGGAACCGGGACGCGGCAGCGCAACCGCATCCACCAGGCCTGGTGCGGACTCCCTTTCCGCAAGCAACGACTCAAGGCCGCTCTCCGTTCCGTTGGCGAATCTGACTTGCGCGTCCAGTGCCAGAAGCGCGGTCGCGAGATCGCCATACGGTGGCGGGGCGAACAGGTTGCCGCCGACGCTCGCCATGTTCCTGATCGCAGGCCCGCCCACCGAACGCGCCACCGGCGCCAGGAACGCCAGCTCCTGCGACGCGAGGATTGCCGCCATGGTGGCACCGGCTCCGATGGTTACAAGATCGCCGTCCGGCTGAATCCGGCCGAGCGTCGGATCCGTGCTGCGCACAACCCTGTCGAATCCGAGGTTTCCGTGGTTGATCGACCGCATCAGCAACGTGCCTCCGCCGAGATAGCGGCTTCGGTCCGTCATCGCCCTGTCAGCCTCGGCCAACGTGCCGTACGTGTCAACGGAAAGCATGCTCAGGCCTCCAGCCCCATGTGCGAACGGATGGCGTTGAAGCCGGCCAGATAGATGTCGTCGCGCACCATGGCGGCAAGGGAGTCCTGCATGCCGACAGGCGTGTCGAACCTGCTCTCCCATTCCCAGAAGGTCAGGTTGCCGTCCGTTACAGGGGCAAGGCGCACATGGGCCACGTAGTTGAGGAGCGGCACCGGCGTGTCGAGCAGGCAATAGCTGTAGGTCTGCTCAAGATCTGACAGGGTGAGAAGCCGCTCGCGCAGTTCCGAACCGTCGCCCAGCCTGAAACTGCGGACGCAGCCGACCTCGTCCGGGCTTCGCCGGCGTTCGATGGAGCTGGTCGCAACAGCGGGGTGCCAGCGGTCGTGGCCATTGAAGTCCCGGATGACCTCCCAGACCGATTCGACCGGCGCTTCGATGATCGTGCTTTGCAATACCTTTACCAACGGTCGGTCCCTAGCCGCCGAAATGCCGCTTCAGAGCATCGAACCCGGCCTGGAACACGCCTCCGGAGATCCCGGAGACAAGGTCCCCTTCCTGATCCGGTTCGCATTCGAATTCAGCCGACCATTCGATGAAGCAGCGTTGCCCGTCGGTGATCGGGGTCAGGCGCAGGGTGGCGACATAGTCGGTGAGCGGCATCGGGCTCTCCAGGATGGAATACGTGCAGAACATGTCATAGTCGGAAAGGCCAAGCAGCCGCTCGCGAACGAGCTCACCGTTCTGGAGGTGAAAGTGGCGCACGCAGCCGATTTTGTCGGCCGGCAGGGCGTCCTCAATCCGGCTGTCGCGAATTCGCGGGTGCCATCGCGGCAGCCCGTTGAAGTCGCGCACGCGCTCCCAGACCTTTGAGGCAGGGGCACCGATCACGGAGGAGACATAGATCCGGGCCATTCAACCGGCCTCCCCGGAGGGTGGTTCGCTGCGGTCATCGGGCTCCTTATCGTCCCTGCTGCGCTCCTCCTCGGTCCTTTCGTTCTCGATGGCGCGCCGGCGCTCATTCTGGATTCTGCTGAGGTCGGATGCTTCGCGCAGCAGCCCGCTCTGGCGCGAGATGTTCGAGCCGTCGAATCCGATGTCCGAAAGCAAGCCGTCCACCATCGGTGCCTGGACGCGGTAGCGAAGCGCCGAGTTGATGACTTCGTCGGTCGGGCTCGCACCGGTCGCGCCGCCGCTGTCCTGACCTCCGATGCCTTTCGCCCCGTCGCCGCCAAGCTGCACGATCCTGATGTCGTTGATCCTTTCCAGTGGCTTGACCGATGCGGCGACAATTCCCTCGACATGTTCAAGCATCTTCCGCTTGAATAGCGAACTGCGCGCCTCGTCGGTGAGGATGTTCTCCGCCTCGTTGATCAGCTTCTGTGCCTCCGCTTCGACCGCGGCGCGGATGCGTTCGGCCTCGGCGGCGATGCGCTTCTCCTCAGCGGCCTTTTGCGCAAGAAGGACATCGACGGACTTGCGTCGGTCCGCCTTCTCGGTTTCGCGTGCGGTCTTGACCCGTTCGGCGGCTTCGGCGGCAAGCGCCTTCGCCCGGTCCGCCTCAATTGCGGCCGCACTTTCCTCGAGCGACTTTGCGTAGATTGCGATCGCCCGCTCCATGGCGGCCTCCTCGACCGCCCGCTCGCGCTCGATCTCCAGCTTCCTTCGTTCCGTCTGGTGGCCGATCCTGACATCGTCCAATCCGCGCTCGGAATCGATCCTTGCCCGCTCGACCTCCTCCTGGCTGGCGATTTCGGCGGCGCGGACAGCCTTCACCCGGGCGATCTCCAGCTGCTCCAGAGCCTCGCGCCTGGCCAGTTTCGACGCATCGACATCCTGTTCGGCGCGAACCCGCTCGACATCCAAGGTCCTTTCACGCTCGACGCGGGCAACCTCAATCTCCTTGTCGGCGGCAATGTTCGCGGCCTCGACCGCCTGCAGCCGCGAAATCTCCCGCTCCCGGATCTCCTGTTCGAGGGCGATTCTTGCGGCGGCGATCTTCCTCTCCTTGGCAATCTGCGCCGCTTCGAGCGCTTCGGCCTTGCTGATCTCAGCCGTTTCGATGACCTCCTCCCTTGCCAGATCGCGGGACCTGGTGCTTTCGTCCCTGGAGATCCGTTCCACCTCCACCGCCTGCTCCTGGGCGATGCGGGCCCTTTCCAGTACCTCCCGCGAGGCGATCTCCGCCTCGTCGATGGCCTGATTGCGCGCAATCTCCAGTTCGCGGATTCGTTCCTGCTGCTCGATTCTGGACTTCGAGGTCTCCTCGTTCGCCGCTATCTCGGCGACATCGAGTGTGCGCTGCCGGTCTATCTCAAGCGCCCGGGTCTCCTGTTCGGCGGCAATCCGTTCGGCGCTGAGCTCCTTTTCCCGCGCTATCCGGGCGGCCTCGACTGCCTTTTGGGAGGCGATTTCCGCTTCCTCCACCGCCCTTTGCCGGGCGATGTCCAACTCGCGGGTCTCCCGTTCGGAGCTGATTCGTTCGGCGGTGACGTTCCTTTCCTGCTCGATCCGCGTCCTTTCGGCCTCCTCCCGCGCCGCGATGTCGGCCTGTTCGACGGCGAGGTTGCGTTCTGCCTCCTTCTCCCGGGTCTTCTTCTCCAGCGATATCCGCTCCTCGGCGATCGTCCATTCCTGGGCAATCCGGGCCTTTTCGATGAGCACCCTGGTCGCGATCGTGGTCTCCTCGACAACACTCTCGCTTTCGATCTCCTGTTGGCGGGTGTCCTTCTCCGAGTCGATCCGCGCTTGGGCGATCTGCCGTTCATTGGAAATCCGTGCGGTTTCGACGGATTCGCGCGAGCGCAACACCGCCTCCTCCGCCTCACGTTCCCGCTCCGACCGTTCGACCGCCAGCTCGGCGCGCTGCCTTGCCCGACGGAACTCGATCTCCCGCTCCTGCTCCAGCCTCGCCTCCTCCGAGAGCTTGTCGATTTCCAGGGACTGCCTTTCCGCCTCCAGGTTTCGTTCGCGGATTCGGATCATCGTATCCTGTTCAATGTCGTTCCTTAGGCGTCGGCGCTCCTCGATGGCCTGTATCACCGTGGTCAGGCCTTCGGCGTCGAACTTGTTGGAGGGGTTGAAGAATTCGATGTTGGTCTGGTCGATGTCCGTGATCGAAACGCTTTCGATCTCCAGACCGTTCTTGTCGAGGCCGGTTTGCGCAGCCTCGAGCACTCCCGCCACGTAACTGTCCCTTGCCACGTGGAGTTCCTCCATCGTCATGGAGGCGGCAACCGTCCGCAGCGCCGACACGAACTTGCCCTCCAGCAGCGCGTGAATTCTCTCCGGCTCCAGGGTCCTTCGCCCGAGGGTCGAGGCAGCCAGGCTGACTGCCTCACGTCCCTGCCGAACGCGGACGTAGAACTCGGCATCGACATCGATGCGCATGCGGTCCTTGGTGATGAGGGCATCATCGCGCTCCCGCGTCACCGACAGCTGGAGCGAGTTCATGTTGACCGGGGTTATGTCATGAATGATCGGCCAGACGAAGGCGCCCCCATCGATTACGACCTTCTCGCCGAGAAATCCGGTCCTGACGAAAGCCACTTCCTTGGTTGAGCGCCTGTAGAGCCAATTCATCACCCAGTAGAGGATGAAGATGACGATGACCGTAAAAATCAGCCACAGCACCAGTTGTCCGATCAATTCTCCCGTCATTTGGGGTCCCCTTTCCGGTCATGCCGACCGATGCAGGTAAATTCGCGCGTCCGCTCAACGAGCGCAACTTCCGTCGGCAACCTTTCCATTGACGATGCGCCATAGAAGCCGTGGCAGTTCGGGCAATGCTCAAGGACGAACTCCGCGTCCGAGGGCATCGCCACCGGCCCGCCATGGACAAGGATGATTGCGTCATCCCTGATGGCGAGTGCCGCCTCGGCCCACTCCTCCACAAGCTTCGGGCAGTCCTCCAGTGTCAGGGACGATTCGGCGCCGATCGCCCCTCCTGTCGTCAGGCCGAGGTGGCAGACGATGATGTCGGCACCCGCCCGGGCCATCGCCTCGGCGTCGTCGGCGGAAAAGACGTAAGGTGTGGTCAGCATTCCCTTTCCGCGGGCTTCGGCAATCATCTCGACCTCGGATGCGTAGGACATCCCGGTCTCCTCAAGGTTTGCCCGGAACATGCCGTCGATCAGCCCGACTGTCGGGAAGTTCTGAACACCGCTGAATCCGGCCGAACGCAACTCGTCCAGGAACCTCGGCATCAACCTGAACGGGTCGGTTGCGCAGACGCCTGCAAGCACGGGCGTCCACTTGACGACCGGGAGAACCTCGCCGGCCATCTCCATGACGATGCCGTTGGCGTCGCCGTAGGGCATGAGCCCGGCAAGGCTGCCGCGGCCAGCCATCCGGTAGCGCCCGGAATTGTAGATGACGATGAGGTCGATTCCGCCCGCCTCCTCGCACTTGGCCGACAGTCCGGTTCCGGCCCCGCCGCCGATGATCGGCCGGCCCGCGGCGATCTTGGCGTGCAGCCTGTCGAGTATCACCCCTCGGTCGAACATGTCCGTTACTCCCCGATTGCCCGGCGAACCGGAGCGCTGTGAAATTCCCGGAAGGCCCCGAGGACCAGATCGGCGAAGGCATCGTCGTTCAGGTTGTCGGGGGTCCGAACCAGCCGCCTTTCCGAGGTCTGCCGCACGGTGTCCTCCAGCGCCTGGAAGAGGGCACCGTCCGCCTCGGGGCTCCAGAACGGTTCACCCGGGCGGTCGAGCAGCGAAACACCGCCTTCGGGAAGGAAGAACCTGACGGGCCCGGTCATGTCATTGAGCCTTCCGCCGATCCAGCGGCCGATGGCGGCGTTCTCCGCCGGTGTGGTCCGCATGAGGGTGATCTGCGGATTGTGCTCGTAGAACTTCCTGTCCCGGAACTGCTCAGGAACGGTGTCCGGTGCCTTGAAGTTGACCATGTCGAGCGCGCCGCAACTGCCGATGAAGGGGACTCCGGCCCTGATGGAGGCTCCGAACCGATCCTCGTCCGCCGGGAACACGCCCCCGACGATCATGTCGCAGACCTCGGTTGTTGTGATGTCGATGACAGCGGAGAGCTTGCGCGAATCGAGCAGTTTCTCCATCGATCTCCCGCCGACTCCGGTGGCGTGAAAGATCAGGCAGTCATAGTCGCCGGCCAGTGCCGCCGATATCCTTTGCACACAGGGTGTCGTAACTCCGAACATGGTGATTCCAACCGCCGGCTTGTCGGTCGGGCTGGCCTGCGTACCGTTCCGCTGGGCGTTGACCATTCCGGCCAGTGCCGCGGCGCCGTTCGAGAGGACTTCGCGTGTGATCGAGTTGATGCCCTGCACGTCGGCGACCGAATGCAGCATCATGATGTCTGAAGGTCCCACATATTGGGACACGTCGCCGCTTGCCACGGTGGAAATCAGGACCTTCGGGGTTCCGAAGGGCAGGGCGCGCATTGCAGGCGATACGAGGGCCGTGGCACCGGATCCGCCGGCCGCAATGATGCCGACGATGCCGTCCTGGTGGCGTATCCAGCGCTCGAACGCAATCGTCATCGCCGAGACGGCGCTGCCGCGGTCCCCGGTGAAGACACCCGCCATTCCCCGCGGGTGAAATCCGGCTATGGCGTGAGGCGTTATCTCGGCACCGGAGGGTCTCCTGGTGGTGGATAGGTCGGCCAGCTGGACCTTCAGCCCCTGGTCCTTGAGCCGGTCGCGCAGGAACCGCAGCTCCTCCCCCTTGGTGTCGAGGGTCCCGGCAACCAGCACCGTCTCCGAGTGGCGGCGCGGCCGGGCGGGCTGCTGGCCCCTGATCCGTCCCGTGGTCTCCTCCGGGTCCGTCAGCGTGCGGGCCGCCCCCTCGATGACGCGGACCGGTACCGGCTGCGACCAGCGGGTCGGCGTCTGTGGGTTCGAGAAATACACCCGCCGGGGCCCCAGGGTCCCGGCCTGGCCCTCTGAGGCCTGAACCGGACCCGGTTGGTCACCTTGATCGTGGCCATGCCGTCCCACACCCAGCAGCGACTGCTGAAGATCCCGGTCGCCGGACAGCGTTGCCGCATCCAGAATGCGGTTGACCCGGCCGTTCACCATGATGGCGACCCGTTCGGACACGGCGCAGGCCACACCGATGTTCTGCTCGATTACCAGAACGCTGACATCGCCTTCGGCACCGAGGCGGATCAGCATCTCCTCGACCTGGCGCACGATCAGGGGAGCGAGACCCTCGGTCGGTTCGTCCATCAGCAGAAGTTTGGGATTGAGCAGCAGTGCCCTGCCTATGGCCAGCATCTGCTGCTCGCCCCCGGAGAGGTGGCCCCCATTGTGCGAGCGGCGCTCCGCAAGCCTCGGAAAGGTCGAATAGATCCTGTCCTTCGTCCAGGGTCCGCGGTCCCCGGCCACGAGGTTGAAGTGCTCCTCCACCGTCAGGGACCGCCAGATTCGCCGACCCTGCGGAACATAGCCTATGCCGCGCCTTGCGATTTCGGCCGGCGACAGTCCCGTCAGGGGCACCCCCTCGAACTCGATTGATCCGGAGGAGGTCGCAACCAAGCCCATGATGGCATTGCAGAGCGTCGTCTTCCCCATGCCGTTTCGGCCGACCACCGACAGCACGCCCCTCCGAAGGGTGAGATTCACGCCCTGCAGCGCATGGCTGTGGCCGTAGAAGACGTTCAGATCGCGAACGTCCAGTGCCGGTGTCGCCCGGTCAGCCAACGTCGCCCCCCAGGTAGAGTTCCTGCACCTCGGAGTCGCTCTCGATTTCCGCAGGGCGGCCCTCCTTGAAGATGCGACCGTTGTGCATCATCGTCACAAAGTCCGAGACCTGAAGGGCCACATCCATGTCATGCTCGATGATGATGTAGCCGATGTGCTCCGGTAGTCCGGAAAGAATCCCGATGAGTTCCCGTCTTTCCGCCGGCGAAAGGCCTGCCGCCGGTTCGTCAAGCAGCAGCAGACGGGGTGCACCGGCCAGGGCCATCGCCAGCTCCAGTTGCCGCTGTTGGCCGTACGACAGTTCCGATACCAGCGTCCCGACGACGGATTCGAGATGTGCCACCCGAACCAGGGCCTCTGCGCTTGCCATGGCCGGTTCGTTTCGGCGAGGGCGCAGCATGGAGAAACGGCCCCTCAGGACTCCGCGGCAGGCGAGGTAGATGTTGTCCAGAACCGTCAGTCCGGAGAACAGCAGCGAGATCTGGTAGGTTCGCCTGAGGCCACGGCGGATCCGCTCCTGGGGCGGAAACAAGGATACGTCCTCGCCATAGAAGCGTATCGATCCCGCCGACGGAAGGAAGTCGCCGGTGATGCAGTTGAAGAGAGTCGTCTTACCGGCCCCGTTGGAGCCGAGGACGGCCCTGCGCTCGCCGGGCAGCATGGTGATCGACACGTCGTCCAGCGCGACCAAGGCACCGAATGACCTTGAAACCCCCCTGAGCTCCAGCGCGTTGGCCGTTCCGGTGGCGGAAAGACGATCCGAAAAACTCTCGGAGAGCGTCATGACCCGCTCCCTTCCCGGTCGCGAAGGGGGTCGCGACCCCAGTTCCTTCGCCACTTCTCCCACAGCCCGAGCAGCCCGTCCGGGGACCAGAAGACGATCACCAGGAAGCCGAGCCCGATGAGGAGTTGGAACCTCTCGCCTCCGAGGCCAAGCGCAACCAGGATGTCGATGGCGAACGTCTTCAGCACGACGTAGACGAACGCGCCTATGAACGGCCCGATCGGGTGGCGCAGTCCCCCGATCACCGCAATGACGAGGATGTCGATGACGGGTCCGATACCTGCCGTCCCAGGTGAAATCTGGGCCGACTGCCATGTCAGGAGGATGCCCCCGAAGGCCGCCGGAATCGCGGCGAAGGTGTAGGCGGCCACCCGATGCGCGGTGACGTCGTATCCGAGTGCGGACATTCGCCGGGGATTGTCCTTCACGCCCTGGAGCGCGAGCCCCATCGGCGAGCGCCCGACATAGAGCACGACGAAATACCAGAAGACGGCCCAGAACATGGTCAGGTAGTAGAATGCGGCCGGACCGCGCCAGTCCACTCCGAAGAGTTGCGGCGGCAGCACGCCGTTGAATCCGGAGAATCCGTTGAAGATCACGTAGTTCTGCCGGGTGAAATAGAAGAAGGCGGAGGCAATCGCCAGGGTGATCATGATGGTGTAGATGCCCTCGGTCCTGACCGCTAGCCAGCCGGTCACGGTCGCGAACACCGCCGCGATGACAAGTGCGATCGGAATGTTGAGGTACCACGGCCATCCGAGACTAATGTCCGTGATCGCGCTTTCGCCGAATATGGCAACCATGTATCCGGCGAGCCCGGCAACGGTCATCTGTGCCAGGCTCACCATGCCGCCGTACCCGGCCAGGAACATCAGGCTCAGCGCAATCATGCCGAGGATGAACGACCATCCGAAGATCTGATAGAGCACGAAGTCCGCGGCGAACCCCGGCATGATGAGCAGGATTGCGCCGATCACCCAGTAGGCCGGGTTCACGCGCCTGAACCAGCCTCGGGCGTTGAGGCCCCGTTCCCCGAATTCCGCCATCGCCATTGCCTACCGCCTTCCCAGGAGGCCCTGCGGCCGGAAAGCGAGGACCAGAACCATGACCAGGAACGTCAGCACGACCGCATAGGTCGGAAAGTAGACCGAGCCGAACTGTTCGGCGATTCCGATCAGGAGGGCACCGAGCGCGGCACCGGGAATTGATCCCATACCGCCTACGATCACGACCACCAAAGAGGCGAGCAGGAACCGGATGTCCTCCCCTGGGGCAATCGACTGGAACGTGCCCCCGACCACCCCGGCCATGCCGGCAAGCCCGGCGCCGAAGGCAAACACGCCCACGAAGACAAGCTGAATGCGGGCACCTGTCACCGAAAGCATGTCGCGGTCGTCGACGCCGGCCCGGATGAGCATTCCGATCCTGGTCCGGTTAAGCATCAGCCACATTGCGATGCCGACGGCGACCGATGCGGCAAATGTTACGGTCCTGATGAGCGGGTATTTGAGGTAGACAAGTTCGCCCGAGCGCTTGACACTCGACACGAGGAAGGTCTCCATCGGTCCCGAAAGCCAGCTCGGGGCGCCGATGTTGTAGAAATCGCCCCCGAACGACCAAAGCATAAGGTCGGCCAGCACAATGGAGATTCCGATCGTCACCAGTGTCTGGCGCAGGTCCTGACCTTCCATTCGCCGGAATACGAGTGTCTGCAGCAGGATGCCGACGAGGCCAACCAGGATGAATGCCGCCGGGAACGCAAGTAGCCAGTAGCCGGTCCATTCGGCGAAAAAGTAGCCTATGTAGCCGCCGAGCAAGTAGAGTGAGCCATGGGCCAGGTTGACGTTCCGCATCAACCCGAAGATCAGGGTGAAACCGCTTGCGACCAGGAAATAGAGTCCGCCCAGGGTTATGCCGTTGAACAGGGCGTTGAGGAACACCTTCTTCTTGCCGATCAGGTCAACGAGCCATGCGGGCCAGATCGCGAATATCAGGTACAGTGCAACGGCGACGCAGATCGCAATGAACGCGACCCACCAAGGATGGCGTTCGGCAAAGGCCCTCATCACGAAGTGTGCCCCGTCGCAGGTGCGGTGTCATCGGTTCCGCCCGAAAATGTCCGAATTGTGCCGGTTGCAGCCAAGGAACATTCCCCCCGCCGGATTAACCGGGCGATCCGGTCCGCCGCCGGTCCCGGGTGCCCGGAGCAACGGGGTCTCGCAGCAAACGTCGGTCGGGACGCCGAAGTGCCGCGCTTGAAGGCCGGAAGGCGGCGCGATAGAACCCGGGGCGGCATTGCCGCCCCGGGTGCAGATGATCGGGATCTGATTGTTGCCGGATCTTCCTACTCGTAGGAGGTCCTGCATTCCGGGACTTCGCGGCCGGGCAGTCCGATCCTGGCGAAGACGTCCGGATCCAGCCCCAGCGTCTGATTGACGTTTTCCTTGATCGAAACAAGTTGCGTTGCGAGAGACCCGTCGTCCAGCTCAACCACTTCGGAGACGAAGTTGGTTCCGATGGCCTGCCTGTTGGCGTCCAGCGTGATCATGCCGTTCGGCGCGTCCAACTCCAGGCTTGAAAGACAGGAGCGGAACGAGGCGTGGCCGTCGGAGAGGTCTCCGTTGACCTCGCCCAGGCAGGCCAACGCTGCGCTTGTCGCATTGTAGTAGCCGGTTGCCAGCAGCGAGGGACTCGGGAAACGCTGATCCGGCGGGAACGTATCCTGGTACGACTTGACGAAAGCCTGCCAGTCCGGATCGTCCCAGGTGTCCGCCTGCGGACCCGATGAGGGCACGCCGATGAGGGCATCCTTCGCCGAACCCTTGGAGTTCAGCACGGTTCCGTCGACCATGATCGTGCCGCCGATCAGCTTGGCGTCGCCGCCGGCCTGCTGGTACTGGTTCAGGAAGTTGACCGCATCACCGCCGCCGAGGCCCAGATAGATGGCATCCACGTCGTCTGGCAGTGCGGCGATGATGGAGCCGAAATCCTTGGTTCCCAGTGGGACCCAGAGCCTTTCGGCGATTTCCCCGCCTGCCAGGCAGTATTCGATGGCCAGGCCAAGCACCTGCGTGTAGACGAAGGAATAGTCCTCACCGATCGTGGCGATGGTTTCATATCCCTTCTCGTTGTAGATGTAGTCGCCCAGTCCGGCCGACCATTGTGCGCCATCCATGTTGAACCGGAAGAAATTCTCCGACGGGGTTACATAGGTGGTTTCCTGCGCGCCGGAGATTCCGTTGATGAACGTAACCTGCGGCTGAGTCTTCGAATAGTCGCGGATCGCAATTCCCTCGGACCCGGAAAGCGGACCGATCACGATATCGACCTGATCCTGTTCGACGACCTTGCGCGCGGCCCTGACGGCACTGTCCGGGCTGGCATCGGTCGCACCGATAACAAGTTCGATCTCGCGGCCGCCGGCCATTCCGCCGGCTTCGGCAAGCGCGGTCTTCAGCCCGCGGACCCCGTCTTCCCCCAGAACCGTGTAGGTTCCCTCCAGCGTTGCCAGGACGCCGACCTTCAGCGGTTCGGCCGCATATGAGGATGTTCCCGCCGCGACCACGGCCAGAAGACCGGCGCGTGTCATGTTACCAAATGTCATGGATTGCTCCTTCCCGTTTGGATGTTCAATTGATGGCGAATTGATAGCAGGTCGGAAGTCCGCAAGAAAGCGGTAATTTGGGCCTTGACGGGTGTGATCTTCGCATGGCGCGCCTTTCAGGACCCCAGGCTGCAAGAACGAATCACGCCGCCAGCGCCAACTCCCGGTTGTCATTGGCGGCCTCGGTCGGGAAGATGGATGCGCCCTTGCCCGATGTCGGCCGGTAGCGCGAGCGCATGAAGCTGACCGGGCCGAACAGCGTCATGGCCTGACCAGGGGTAGCCTCGGCCCTGCGGTAGCTGGTATCCCCGACCTGCAGATACTCGCCATGGTCATCGAACTGCTCGATGGCAGCGGCCATGATGGCGCGGGCAAAGAGGCTGGCAAAGACCTGCAGAGCCTGCTCGGCGGTGAGCGGGTCCCTTTGTATCGCCCCGGCAATGTCACCTGCCAGAAGGCGGGCGGCATCGGTGGCCATGAGTGCATCTGCAGCCTGCGTGAGGCGGGCGCGTGCTCCTGCCATGACATCGGCATCGTCACCGGTATTGGCAAAGGGGAATGGTGCCTCGTAGATTCTGCATCGGAGTGTTTCTTCCTGCTCCGTATCCGGAGCATTGGTTAGCTTTGGAACACTCTACCAACCCTGCCGGGCGGGGCCAGGCAATGGGCCGGATTGCAGGCGGAATTCCGGGGGGCGCGAAAATCCGCGGCACATTTGCAACATTTTCGCCAGATCACGCCAAACCGGCGATTACCGCCGGATAGGGCATGAAATAATCGTGTAAATTCAACATTCTAGGAAAATGGCTCCTTGCCACCTGGAGATCACTCCCCAGTCGCATGCCGGACAGGGAATAGTGAAAATCTGTCTTTAACGGATTTCTGAACAGAGATGGCGGGGTCGGGATGTGCGGTGCGCCGAGTCAGGACAGTCCAATCCGGCCATCTGCGGTCACATTTCAGTGATGTCACGGCGGTTGTTCACTGCCTGGAGGCGAGACTTGGCCGTTGGGGCATTGGCGCAGATGCACGATCTCCCGCTTGGCGGGATGTGACGCGGTGCTCCCATCTTGACCGCTGATTGCGGAAATTTCCCCGGGTTGGGCATTGCAGATGGTGTCGCATGTCCACAGGCACAATTCGGGGGTGCCGGCATTGGGCAGGAATTTGCCGTCGATGGGCGCGCTGTCAGCCGGGAGGCATTGGCTGGGACGCCGGGACCGGCGATCGGCGCCGCCCGAACTCCCGATTGAGAATTGGCGCGTGAAATACTAGAGTTTGCGTGAGCAGGCATGCTGCAGCAGTTGCGGCAACAACACGGGACCATGACAGAGACCCAATTCGATTACGCTCGCTTCCTGGAGACGGGGCGCAATGTCATCCTGCGTGAAGCGCGGGCGCTTGACCAATTGGCAGGTGTGCTGGATGGCGGGTTTTCCGAGGCGGTGGATCTGCTTGCCCGCACCACCGGCAGGGTCATCGTGTCCGGCATCGGCAAATCTGGCCATATCGGACGCAAGATCGCGGCCACCCTCGCCTCCACCGGCAAGCCGGCCCATTTCGTGCATCCGGCCGAGGCCAGCCACGGCGATCTCGGCATGATGGCGGTCAATGACTGCGCCCTGGTGCTGTCGAATTCCGGCGAGACGGCCGAGCTTGCCCACATCATTGCCTATACCGGGAGATTCGGCATCCCGCTGGTTGGAATCGCCGGCAACAGCAACAGTACGCTGATCAGGCAGGCCAATGCCGGCATCATCCTGCCGGCGGTCGGGGAGGCCTGCGAGACCGGCATGATCCCGACCAACTCGACCACGATGATGCTGGCGGTCGGTGACGCAATCGCCATTGCACTGACCGAACATCGCCGGTTTACCCCCGACCTGTTCCGGGAGTTCCACCCGGGGGGCCGCCTCGGTGTGCGCCTCTCCCGGGTCCGCGACCTGATGCATGATGGCGACTCCATTCCGCTCGTCCCCCGGGATGCCGGGATGAACGAGGTGCTGATCGAGATGACCCGCAAGGGATTTGGCGTCGCCGGCATCTGCAATGGCGAGGGAGAACTGTGCGGCATCATTTCCGATGGTGACCTGCGGCGGCACATGGACGGGTTGCTCGACAACCGGGCCAGCGATGTCATGACCGAGAATCCCCTCACGATTGTCGGAAGCGACCTGGCCGAAAAGGCCATCGGGATGATGAACGAACGGAAGGTGACCTGCCTGTTTGTCGTCGGGGCAGCGGAGTCCCGCCGGGTGGAAGGCATCCTGCACATCCATGACTGCCTGAGGGCGGGAGTGGGATGAGCCTGCAGAAAAAGGTTCAAAGGCACAGCCGGCGCGTCGCCTTTCTTCGGGTCGGGCTGCCGCTTACTGCCCTCATCCTGGTGGTGATCCTGTTCTGGTCACCGGACATCCAGTTGATCACCCCTGCCGGCCTGGATGTCGACCAGTCGGAGGGCAGTTCGGTTACCTTCTCGGGCAAAACTACCGAAGGATCGGTGGTCGAGATCACCACCTCGGATTTCGTCTCGGAAAATGACCTTGTCCTGGTCACCAGAGTGTTGGCGGACATTCAGCATCCTGATGGCAGCTGGCAGAAGATCACCTCGGATACCGCGACAACCAATTTGACCGAACAGTTCATCGATCTCGACGGCGATGCGGTCTTCCGGGACAGCAACCTGCTGGAGGTCAGGTCGAACGGGTTCCGGATTTCGCTCACCGGTACCTCTGTCGAGAGCAGGGGACGAGTCACGTTCAGTTTCGAAGGCGGCAACGGACATGCAGGCGACATGAGAGTGATCAAGAGGGACTCCCGCTCGCCGGGCGGGGAATCGTGGAGTTTCATAGAGCTGAACAATGATGTAGAAGTCGACTTCCTTCAGCCTGGGAAATCGGAGTCGTGATGATTTGGCGTGTGGTCGTGTGTTTCTGCTCGGCAGTGATCATCTCTGCATCATCCGTATCGGCGCAATCCGGGGTTGAGCTGACCTTCGGCGGTGGGAACCAAGAGACATCGAAGCCGATCAAGGTGGTCGCCGCCGAAGTCCTGTTTGACCAGGATGCCGGCAAGACGACTTTCGTCGGCAGCGTGATCGTCACGCAGGATCAGCTGACGGTCGAAGGCGATACGGCCGTGGTCTACTCGAAAGACAACGATTTCGGGCAGATCACGCTGATCGAGATGGCAGGCAATGTCAGGCTGGAAGCGGAAAATTCCAGGGCCAACGCCAATGCCGGCGAATACGATTTGGACGAGGGAGTCATTACCCTGACCGGCAATGTCAGGATCAAGTCCGGAGATTCCAACTTCACCGCCGGAACCATGATCTATGATGTTGAAAGCGGCCGCAGCAGGCTGCTCGGCGAAGCCCGGGCCACGATAACAGACTCGAACTAGCACGCTTCAGCCATGGACTTGCCGGACGCCCAGAGCATCGTCGTCAGCAACATCACCAAATCCATCAGGAAACGGGCAATCATCCGCGATGTCAGCCTGAGATTGGGCCGTGGTGAAATCGTCGGAATTCTCGGGCGCAACGGCGCCGGCAAGACCAGCTGTTTCTACTCGATTGCCGGCATGATGATCCCGGATTCAGGATCGGTGACCATAGACGGCATCGATATGACCAACCTTCCCATGTATCGTCGGGCCCGTCTCGGACTTGGCTACCTGCCGCAGGAAACCTCGATCTTCACCGGGCTGTCGGTGCGCAACAACATCCTGGCAGTACTGGAAATGAGCGAACCGGACCGCCATCGACGCAAGGCAAAGCTCAACGAGCTGCTCGAGGAATTCGGAATCATGCATCTCGGCGAGGCGCCGGCCAGCGGTTTGTCCGGCGGCGAGACCCGCCGGGTGGAGATTGCCCGATGCCTGGCATCGAGCCCGAACTACATCCTCCTTGATGAACCGTTTGCCGGGATTGATCCGGTGGTGGGGCGGGACATCCGCCACATGATCCATCATTTGCGAGACCTCGGCATCGGCGTGCTGATCACCGATCACAACTGGCGCGAGACCCTGTCCCTGGTCGAACGTGTCTACGTGCTGTCCGAGGGAACCATCCTGACCTATGGCTCCCCCGACGAGATCAGGCAGGACGAGAACTTCATCAGGGACTATCTCGGAAGCGACATCGGTGCATTGTGACCGGCCAGCGGCGGGACCGGCAGAGACTGCCCGGGATCCGGTAGCGTTTGTCGGCATCGAAGCCACGACAGCGTCGCGTGCCGTCATCCGGCGGAAGGCGGCAAATACGGCAAGACAGCTGGGCAGCGATGTTGTAGACTGTCCCCATGGCAAGGCCGGCAGGCAATTCATCATCCCGGATAGCGAACCCGGGCATGATTGGTCATTTTCAACTTCACATTTGCTTGAACCATGGGCAGGAACTATGCGTTACACCATCACCGGACGACATCTGAATGTCGGAGCCGAGCTTCGACAACACACGGAGGCCAAGCTCGCCTCCACGGCAGAAAAATACGGGCTGCGGCCGATCGAGGCCGTCGCGGTCCTGTCTCGCCAGTCGCATGGGCATTCATGCGAAATCAATGTCCGCCTCTCATCAGGACTGAATGCACAGGCCAGCGCCAGCGCTGGCGACGTGTTTTCGGCCGTCGACGAGAGCTGCAACAGGATGGACAAGCAGTTGCGGCGCTACAAGCGGCGGCTGAAGAATCACCACAATGAACGCACGACACCGGTGGAATTCCGCGAGGCACCATCATATGTGCTTGAATCGGCGGATCACGGGGCTGAGGATACGGAACCGGAGACACTGCAACCGGTAATCATCGCCGAAAACGAGACCCGCATCCCGACACTGTCCGTGGGCGAAGCGGTCATGCAGTTGGAACTTGCCGAGGCCCCGGTGCTGGTCTTTCACAACCAGAGCGATGGCGGCATCAACGTGGTCTACCGGCGTGACGATCGCAATATCGGCTGGATCGACCCGACCTCGGCCGCAATCTGACGCCATCCGCCGGTTCGAGCCCGCCAAGACACGGCCCTGCCCGGCCGCCGAGGCCCTGAACGAGACCGGCAGCGCGCGCCACCCGTCACTCGCCCACAGTGAACTTCGGCCAATCTTGATGTCGCATGCTGACCGGCATGCGACGATTCAGCGCCAACACCGTCGGCCGGCCGCGCTCGGAGGCGGCGGAAGGCATTGCCCGCCGACGAGGGGCGAAGCCATCGTGGGATCGCCCGCGATCTCGGCCAGCCAGGAATACCATCGGCGGCATCGTCAAGCAGCACTGGAAAGCCGGATGACAGCGCGGCGGGCGGGCGCGATGTCTGGCGTTTCATTTTGCACGCCGCCGCCATCGACACGCACTTGCATGACTTGCGGCATTGCCGCATAATAAATCCGATGAACCTCTATGTCACGCGAACCTATGAGCGCGTCATTCGCAAACTGATTTCGGAAGACGATCGCAGGGAAATGGAGGCTGCCATTGCTGCCGCTCCCGAGGCGGCACCGGTGATCCGGGGGACAGGTGGTATCCGCAAGCTGCGCTAGGCCGGTTCGGGACGGGGCAAGCGTGGCGGCGTCCGCGCCATCTACTTCTGGCATGTCGCCCCGGAGGCGATCTACATGCTGACGGCCTACGCCAAGGCGGATCGCGACGATCTGAAGCCGGCAGACCGGAAGGCGCTGGTGCGGCTGGTGAAGGCCATCGAACAGGAGAGACAGGGATTATGACAAACGAACGCACCGAAGTCGGCCTTGAAATCGAGGCGGCGCTGGGCGAAGTGCTGGCCCATCTGCGGGGCCAGACGGCACTGCCATGTCGGATCATGGACGATCCCGCCGCCGAACGGATCGTTGCCCTGCGCAAGCGGATGAAGCTGAGCCGGCAGAAGTTCGCTGACCGTTTCGGGCTGGATGCGCGGGCAATTCAGGACTGGGAACAGGGACGTCGGACTCCCGACCGTGCGGCGCGCGTGCTGCTGACCGTGATCGACCGCGAACCGGACGCCGTCACGCGCGCAATTGCGCCGCCAGCGGACCAATCTGCCGCGTGACCGCTGTTGCAATCCTTGGACGGATAACCCGGAATTCGATCTGGCGACAGGCAGGAAGGTCGGGTTCAATCCCGTGCGCCGCGCCCTGCTTCTGGAAGCGGGCGACAAAACGAACGGCATGGCCGCCGTGCATTTTCTGGCGAAACTCTTTATCACGAACCTGCGAAACGTTAGGCGTTACGTCTGCCAAGAGCCTGTACGGAGAGGCAGAAACCGATCTCCTGGCGCGACGTGCGCCAGGTCTTCTTCATCCGCCACTCGCTCTCGTCGCCTTCAGCAAAGTCCACCTGGCCGTGCCGGTCCGACAGTGCAAACCGTCCTTGTTGGAGTATAGTCTGTTTGGGACAGATTCCGAGCCACGCATATCAATTGTGATCGGCTTGGCCGCTTTCGGCCGGGCCAACGGATCAGGACACCGGGAACAATGATTGCCGCGATCCAGAGGCCGATCTGCCAGCGCGTGTTTTCCTTGTCACGCCTGGCCGCCTCCTCATCACGCCGGACCATGTCGGCCCGCAGCCGATCCTGTGCACTCTCGTATTCGGCCTGCCCGGTATTCATGCGCTCCCTCAGAACGGCAAGCCGCTTGCCGGTCTCGTGGTTGTCGGGCGTGCGCCTCATGCCCTCACGAATTGGGGCGTCCGCCGCCCCGGTCACCAAGGCCGGGTCGTGATGCTCGTCTCCGACTGCCACCGGCGGTGTGGTCAATCCTCCCGGGGCCGTTGCTGGCCGTGGTTCGGTTTCGGTCAGACTCCGGCGCGGGCGGGTTGTGGGGGAGAGACCGGCTCTCTTGTGAATTCCTTGTGAGGTTCGGGAATCGTCGGGTGAGAATTCCGTCCGGGGGTGTTCTACCCTGGGCAGGTGGCGAGGTTGTCTCTACCCTTGACCGGACTGGCTGGCGGCTTGGCTGATGCGGCGGTGATGCCCTGCCGCCAACTGCTCGGCCAGCAGCGTTGCCGGATCCTGGCTGGTGTCCGGATCTGCCATGCTGGCAGCGGCACGCCTGGCCGCCGCCGATTCGATTTGCGCCTTGGCTGAACCGCCGGGAAACCGGGCCGCCAGCAACAGCAGGGCCTCGGCGGCACTGGTGCGGGCCTGCAACTGCTCTCGCAGCGCCACATCCTCGGGCGTGGTGGAAAGCGCCCAAAGCTCGGCCGCCCCGATGGTCAGGTTGAGTTTTTGCCGGCAGCTCCCCTGCTTGTGGCGGATGATGGCAAAAAGCGGCGTCCCATTCGGTCCGGGGCCGGTCAACTGGTCACGCAGGACCGATTGCTCGTGATCGCCGAGACCGAACAGGCTGGCCAGCCTGCCAACCGCCCGCCCGGTCGGCGCATCGAAGATGAACACGGTCGAGGCCGCCTCCAGGATGTCGTCGCCGAAATCGTCCAGCGCCTGCGAGGACAACGCCATGCGGATATTGTGTTTCCGCCCCTCCCGGATGTCCTGCAGTATCTGGCGCCGAAACCCCGGCAGATCACCACAGCGGTGAAACTCGTCCATGCAGAACAACCTGGCTGACCGGCGGGCCTTGTCGGCATGGTCCAGGTGAAATTCGAGATAGTGCGGCGGCAGCGTTGCATCTTTCACCGCCTGCAGGGCGGCATCGGCATCGGCCATCCAGCCCCGGGTCAGGAGATGGCGGGCCAGCATGAACATCAGCGAGGATTGCCGCTGCGAGGCGGCGCCGGATTCGGCGGTGACGACCTCGTCGAGGTCAAGCGCGACGATCCGGGCATGACCGGCATCAAAGCGGGTGATCCCCGACAGGAGCGGAAAATCCCTGATCGCTTCCGATATCGAACGCCGCAACACCTGCAGCACCGGCTCGCCGCCCTCGCCGGCCACCGCGTCCTGGTAGAGCGAGACGATATTCTCGGCATGGCTGGCCTCCACCAAATCGGCCAGCACCGGAACCGCCCGCGACTGTGCCAGCGCCGCCGCCGGCAACATTCCATTGCCGAACAGCGCGTCGGCCACCTCCCACCAGGTCGGGTAGTCACCGCCCTCGAAGCCGATTTCGGCCAAGCCGGAATCGACAAATGGGTCCTCGCCGCGCATGTATCGCCGTGGATTCTCCTCGTCCGATAGCTGCCGATACGCCCGGTCAATCACCGCACCGGCCATGCCGGCCAGCGGGCCGTGCCCACCGCCATCGGCGCCGGTCAGCACCGACAACATGTTGACCAGGAATGCCCGCGAGGATGGCGGCGGTGACCGCATTCCCGGCGGGGTATCGAACGGATTGACCGAACTCTCCTTCGACATCCTCAGTTTCAGATGGGCGACCTCGTGGCGCCGGTCCGGTGGCAGGGCATCCTTCAGCAACTCGATCAGCCCCCTGGAGGAATAGCCGATATCGAGGATGGCGATTCGCGGCAGACTTGCCGCCGCCAGGTCGCTGGCCGGCGGTGCCAGCACCGAGGCCAGGTTCATGGCGTTCAATGCCACCGACTTGCCTGAGCCGGAGGTGCCGGCAAAGATCTCCACCCAGCTGTTTTGCCGCGAGGAGCCGGACATGTACAACCACGGTTTGCCGTCATCGGTCCGGAACATGACCGCCCCTTCCTGCCAGGGGCTGGCCTGCCGACCGAGCGGCAGCATGGCCAGCGCCGCCGACAGCGGAGCGGCCGCCGCCGGGGCGGTGAAGTCGGGTGCCAGCGCCGGCACCGATGACAGGCAGGTTGCAACCGGGTCGGCCGATATCGAATCGACCGACAGATTGCCCCATTGTTCGGCGACCCGCTTCAGGATTGCCGCGTTGCGGCGGAGCGTCTCCTCCTGTCCGGCCAGAGCCCAGGTGGCAAAGGAGATCTTCAGCCGTATCACCGTATCCCCGGCGCCGTCGATCTCCCGGAGCCAGGCGATCGAATCCCGGACCCGGCCATTGGCGACCGGCGCCGCGAAGGCCAGCAGCCTCGATGCCTGCTCCTTCAGCCGCACCGATTGCAGTCCCCCGGGCTCGAGGAGAAACGAGCATCGCCATGGCAGTGCGCCCGAAGCGGCGGCAATGGCCTGGACCAAATCATCGAACGGTCGCAGCACCTCCGGCGCAACCGTCACGTCGAAACCGACGACCAGCGCATCACCGAGCCTGACGATTCGCTGGTCGGCCAGCCGGGCATCCTCGGTGGCCAGCAACCAGTCCAGCCCCGGTATGTCGCCCGCCGCCGCCCCTGGTTCGGGCGGCGATTCGGCGGGGCCTGCCGGGCCACCCGGAAGCGGGCTCCATTCATCCTTCCAGGGGGCGGTGGCCGGGTGGAGCGATGCCCGGATCTCGCGAACCGCATCTTCGGCTTCAAGGATTTCGGCGGCGATGTCCCGGGCCAGCAGGCAGCGGCGCAGCGCCCCGGTCAGCGCCGCGTGGCGGGCATGCAGGCTGTCTTGTGCACCCTCCTTCGGCGACGGGGCGGCCCCGTCACTGCCGGCAGCGGCGCAGCTGTGGATGACGGCAAGGCAGGTCTCGGCGCAGAACACCCCGCCGAGCTTCCGGCACCTCTCCTCGAGCAATTCCTGCATGGACAGGCCGAGCCTTCCTGCCCGCACCTGCTGGTGCCGGACAAGGCGGCGGATGTCATGGCCAGCGCATTCCGGGTCGCGGGAGAAGCAGATTTGCAACGCATGCCCCGGCCTTGACAGGAATGGCGACAGCGCCACCCGCAGGGCCTCGGCATCGCGGCTGGTTCCGGCCGAGCCGAGCATTCGCTGGCAGCCATCGATCCGGATCAGCGACACCAGTGAGCCATCCTTGAGCGCCAGGCAGCTCCGGTCTTCGATGCCCTCGATGCGAATTCGCTCGACCAGGGGAGTTTCGAGCAGGCGGTCGGCAAGCGACAGCAGCAACGCCATGGGGCGGCCGTGGCCGATCATGAACACAGCGCTTCGAGATCGGCCAGCAGCGCATGTTCGGCCGATTTGCGCCGACGTGGCCCGGCATCGACCAGCTGGTCAAAATCCAGCCCGTATCCGAACTTGCGGCGCTGCATGGCCGTGGCCATGGGGCAGTATTGCGGCCCGCCGCCGTATCGTGCCGGGTCGCAGACCGCGTCGACATCGTCGGGCAGTTCGGGGCCTGACGGCACGTAGCCCAGTCGCCACAGGGCCCCGACCAGCTTCCTGATTGTTGCCGGTTCGTTGCCGGCCTGCGCCCGGATCATGCTGCCGCGGGCCTCGATTAGCCGTGCCCCGCAGCGCTCGACGGCATCGATCGCCGGGATCGCGGCAATCCGGTCCAGCATGGCGAGCCAGACGGTCTGCATCGACATCGACGCCAGAATCGTTGCCGGCCTTGATGCCAGGGCAGCAAGAAAGTTCTCGGCGGCCAGGCCTGCCGACCAGGAATTGCGGGCAATGGTCATGCTGCCGCAAATCCTGACCAGCGCCCGCATGAAACCGCCAAGGAGCGACGCATCGGCGGCCAGTTGCCAACCCGGTCCGGCATAGGCGTCCCGGAGCACGAATTCACCATGGCGACGCATCCGGCGAATTTCGTCGAGCGCAAAGCAATTGCGCCCGTAGGTGCTGGAATGACAGGCCAGCCAACCCCTGACCCATGCCGGGAGTTCCAGCAGGTATGGCCGAAAGGCCCCGACCAGGATAATCGGCCGGCCGAGCCCGTCCAGTTCCCCGATCAGGCGGTCGCAAATCAGCGACCGGGTGTTCGGCAGTTCCACCTGTTGCCATTGCCCGGTCAGCGGCACCGGTTGCCGGGACATTGCCAGCGCATTTCCGAATCTCGGCCGCACCATCGTCACCACCAGGCCTCGGCCCGGCACCGGGTCGGCAGGCGTCCCGATTCCGAACATGTGCATGTCACCGGTCATCTCGTGCAGCTGCCACTGCCTGAGTTGCAATGGCCGCAGCAATGGCCCGACGAGGTCACGCAGGCCGGTCGAGAAGCTTGGTCGAAACAGCATCCTCCTGTCATCCTCCCTCTCCATGTCCGCCGACCAGTTCTCCATCCGGTTGCCAGCCGACATTCCAAGGCCGACAACCCTGGCGGCCAGGTTCGACAATGTCTTCAGCTCGCGGTCGGAAAGCGGTGGCGCCATTCCCCACTCTGCCAGGATCTGGCGCCATGTCAGTCCCAGCCAGCCATCGGCATGCACATGCCAACGCCCGGGAATGCACTCGATCTCCGACGCATCCGAATATGCCAGGTCGGACAGCCAGATTCCGTTCCTCGGCAGCAATTCGATCGGCACCCCGCTCCCGAGAATGCGCCCGGACGAGGCCGCCACCGGGCCGGCATTGGTCCCCGACAGGCAAATTCCGACTTCGTGACGGGTGGTGCCGGGAGCCGGCTTGCGAAAAAGCCTGGTCAGGCGGACGGTCACACATCGATCCCCGCAAGATGTCGCCGGCAGATCGCCCGCAGTTGGTCAACCGATCGTTCACGTTTCCAGAATTCGGCAATTGCCAGCCCGGCCATGTCGACAAAGCAATTTCCGTCCCACCTGCTCAACGACATCGACGGACGTTCGAGATCGGTGGTCGACCGGCAGGCAGCGATCGGCCAGAACCTGGCCACCTCGTCGACCCGGTGCAGCGCCCTGAGATACCGTTCCCGCTCTGCCAGCGATCGGACCGTGAAGATGGCGTCGATCAGCCCACCCGGATTCGCACTGCCGACAATGCTGGACATCATGCTCTCGCGACGTCCCACCGCCTCGATGATGGCAGCGGACGCCTCCTGCAATTCGTCATCGGCGACCTGTCCCCGGTGGTCCTCGGAGGACATCATCACCAGCCATGCCATCCGGTTCAGCTCCGACTGCGGCATGGCCGGCGCCCAGATCAGGCGCAACCGCCCGCGCAGCGCCGCCCATATCGGGTGCCGCAAATTGTGGCAGAACTGGCAGATGGTCCGCAGCCCGTCGGTGGCATCGGCATCATGGCGGTCCGGGTGGTCAATTTCCATGAAATCGGGGAGGCGGAATCCGCAGCGATGACAGGTCCAGTCATCGACCTCCAACCGCCTGGCGAATGCCTCGCCGCAATGCCATGCCAGCATGGCATGGGTCCGGGCGCCGATCGTCAACCGTTCGATCGGCTCCTGCATCATGGCCGCCAGCATCAATTGATGCTTCTGAGCGACCCGTCCACCGAGAGTTGGACCGCGCCATTGCCGAATAGCGATCCGATGCCAACGCCGAGTGTCGTCGGAATCGCCACCAGCGCCGCCCCGACAAAGACCAGGGTGAACGCGGTCGACAACCGGGCCGAGGGATCATTCGGATTCTGCGAATGCTGGCGGAATTTCAGCAGCCCGATCATCCCGAGACAAATCCCGAGAAGAAAGGCAAAGGCGCCGATCAGGTCAGCAATGTCGCCAACCTGGTCCTGCAGGCCCGATGCCATGTCACCGATATCGGTGATCTGCGCCAGCGAAGGGGTGGCGGTCGCGGCAAGCAGCAGCGACAGGGTAATGGTTCTCATTGTCGGTACGGCCTCCAAACCCGTTTCAGTGCCGTCGGAGATGCCGGCGGCCAATGCCGGTCTTGTCGGCGATGCCGGTGAAACTTGACGAGCGCCCTGGCCGATTCACCGTGGACGACTCATGCCGACTACCGGCAAATCGGGATTACACGGCAAATACACCCTTTATGTTGCTAGTGTGTTCATGTATACCTATTCTCAGCCCGAACGTGAATTGCAGGGATCGCACATGAACAAGCATGATTCTCCAAGGGAGCGCGCGGACATGATCCGTCAGCCGGCCCGCAACGCCGGCCTCAATGGCACCGAATGGGCAGACAGCGAGGTCCATCAACTGGTCGATCTGTGGAGGCACCGCGTGCCCTTCGGCCGCATCGCCGCCAGGATTGGCCGATCACGGCATTCGGTGGTGATCAAGGCCAGCCGCATCGGGTTGACGCTGCGACCCTACTGGCATGACGAATTTGCCGAGAAGGCCCGCCGGCATGGCCGCGTACGGCCGTGCCTGTGTTGCCGCAGACTGTTCTTTTCGGAAGGGCGCGGCAACAGGATCTGCACGCCATGCAAGGAAAGCTCGCGCTGGGAGACCGGCAATGACTTCTCCTGCGCCTGACCAGACCATGACGCCATGACGCCGGCACCGACATTGCCCAATTCCGACCGCGGCCAACTGGCCCTAAACGTGGCAGCCATCAAGGCGGCGCTTCCGCTCGCCGATACCATTTCCCGGATTTCCGGGATCAGGCTCGAGCGAACCCGGTCGGGAGCCAGGGCCTGTTGTCCCTTCCACCAGGAACGGACTCCGTCATTCATCATCGATGACACAACCGGGCGCTACCGTTGCTACGGGGCCGGATGCGGCGCGCATGGCGACATCATCCAGTTCATCAGGGACTGGTATTCGTTGGATTTTCGCCAGGCGCTGCAACAGGCAGGCCAATTGGCCGGCATTCCGTCGCCGGGAGGCTCTCCGGCACCGGTGGCCAGGCCGCCGCATGCCGGGGGACCGGCATGGCGCTCCGTACTCACCCGGCGGTCTTCGGCCCCGGGGCCCGCCCTGCGGCCATCCTCCGACTTCCTGGTGCCGGTTCCCGATTCGGTTGCGCTGCCGCAACCCGGACGGGTGGTGCGAATTGTCGACCACAAGCGGGGTCGGATGATCGCCATCAATTCCACCCATGTCCATCCCTACCGGTCGCAGAACGGCGCGCTGCTGTGCCTGGTATGTCGGGCAGAGGGGCACCGCGGCAAGTTCTTCATCCAGGCCGGATGGGGTGCCGACTCCGGACAGTGGGAAGTGGTCCGGTTTCCGCGGCAGGTGGCCCGGCCACTTTACGGCCTGCAGGACATCGGTGACTGGCCAGGAAGGCGAATCCTCCTGGTCGATGGCGAGAAGACGCGCGACGCCGCGGCCAGACTACTGCCTTGCCGGGAGACTGGCCTGCTGACCGTATCAGCCATGGGTGGGTGCGGCGCCGTCCACCTTGCCGATTGGACGCCCCTGCTCGATGCGGCGGCCAGGTCCAACTCCCCGCAGCCTTGCCAGTGCCTGGTCTGGCCGGATGCCGACCGGCCGGTCACCCTGGCCAGCGGCCAGGTTGTTGACCGCCAGCAGCGATTTGCCCGCGACTCGGCGACCTCGATCACCGCCGCCCTGGTCAGCCGGCAGTTGAACATCCACATCGCCCGAATCCTGCCGCCTGACGGCGTGGCTGGTGGCTGGGATCTGGCCGATGCCGTTGCCGAGGGCTGGAGTGCCGGGGAGGTCGAAAGACATCTCGACCGGTTCACGGCTCCCGTCGACCCGACGGGGGCGGACTCCTGCCCTGCCGGGCCAGATCCATCCCTCTCCTGACCATTGCCGGCACGGCCCGCGGTCCTATTCGAGCACGGCGCCAGCCCGGTCGAACATGTGCAGGTGATCCCGGTTCAGCCTTGCATGCACCCGAGCACCGACCTGCGGCCGGTGCTCGGGGGAGACCCGCATGGTCAGCGGCAGGTCGGACATGGCCGTCTGCAGGTAGATCAGCGATTCGGCGCCAAGCTTCTCGACGATCTCGACCGTGGCCGGAAAGTCGCCCTCATCCGGGCCAGTCAGCACCAAATGCTCCGGGCGAATTCCGATCTCCGCCGCCCCGCCATGTTCACGCAGCCGCCCGCCCGGCGACAGCTGCACTTCGCCAGCCTGCAGCGCCGGCCCGTTTGGCCCGGCCTGCAACTCCACCTTGAGGAAATTCATCGCCGGCGAGCCGATGAACCCGGCAACAAACCGGTTGGCCGGCTGCTCGTAGAGTTTCATTGGCGGGCCGATCTGCTCGATCCTGCCCCGGTTGATGACCACGATCCGGTCGGCAAGGGTCATGGCCTCGGTCTGGTCATGGGTCACGTAAACCATGGTCGTTCCGAGCCGCTTGTGCAGCCGGGCAATCTCCAGCCGCATCATCACCCGCAGGGCGGCATCGAGATTCGACAGCGGCTCGTCAAACAGGAACACCTCCGGATTGCGGATGATCGATCGCCCGATGGCGACCCGCTGCCGCTGGCCTCCCGACAACTGACCGGGCCGACGCTCCAGCAACTCCTCGACCTGGAGGATTCTGGCGACCTCCTCGACACGTCTGGCAATCTCGGCTGCCGGGAGCTTCGCCAGCCTCAGGCCGAACCCGATATTGCCGGCAACCGTCATGTGCGGGAACAGCGCGTAGGACTGGAACACCATGGCCACCCCGCGCCGCGACGGTTTCTGCCAGGTGACGTCCCGGCCACCGATGAAGATCCGCCCGCTGCTGACGCTTTCGAGGCCGGTAATCAGCCGCAACAGCGTCGACTTGCCGCAGCCGGATGGCCCAACAAACACCACGAATTCGCCGTCGGCAGCCTCGAATTCGACATCGCTGATGACGTCGGTGGCACCGAATTGCTTCGAGACATGATCAAGCCGCAGGTCGGACATGGCTCACCCCTTCACTGCCCCCATTGTCATTCCCTTGATGAAGTAGCGCTGGAAGAAAAGGAACACGAGCAGCGTCGGGATGCTGGCGATCAGCGACAATGCGCCCTGCACCCCCCAGGCAACCGAATACTGACCCTTCAGGTTGACGATGCCGATCATGATGGTCCGTTTCTCGTCGGAATTGGTGAATATCAGCGGCCACAGGAAATCATTCCAGATCCAGGTGAATTGCAGGGTTGCCAGCACCGCGATCGCCGGCAGGCTCAATGGCAGGGCCACCCGGACCAGCACCTGCCATTCATTGGCGCCCTCGAGGATGGCCGCTTCACGGAGAGCGTTGGGGACGGTGGTGAAGAAATTCCGCATGAGCAGGGTACAGATCGGAATCCCCAGCGCCGTATGCACGATGATGATCGGCCACAGCGTGTCGATGAGTCCGAGAGTGTTGAACAGGCGGAATAGCGGGATGAGGATGACCTGCGGCGGAAAGAACATGCCAGAGACGATGACCAGGAACAGGATGTCGCTGCCCCGGAAGGGCAGTTTCGAAAACACGTAGCCGGCAAACACGCCCAGCGTGATGGAGGCAGTGGTGGCCGGCACCGTGACCAGCAGGGTATTGATCAGGTAGCGGTGCACCGCCGGATTGAAGACGACCTCGGCGAAATTGCCGAGATAGAGGCTGTCGGGAATCGTCCATAATTCGCCGAGGGCGATGTCGCGGGTGGTCTTGACCGATGACAGGATCACCCCGATGGTCGGCGCCAGGAACAGCACCGCCAGGCAGATCAGCGAAACCAGTATCGTCGCCGGCCAGGGGTTGAATTCCGGCGCCGCTGCTTCCCGTGACACCGGCTCAGCCATGGATCTCGTCGACCTTGCGCAGCTGGCGGAAATAGATGCGGATCACCGTCAATGTCACCAGGAACAGTACCACGGAAATGGCGCTGCCATATCCCATCAGGTATTTCCTGAAGGATTCATTGTACATGTGCATGGCCAGCGTGTCCGACGAGTGAAACGGCCCGCCGCCGGTCATGATGTAGAGGATGTCGAATCCCTTGAGCGAGTTGATCACGCTGAGCGCAACCACGACCACGGTGGCCGGAGTCAGGAGCGGAATGATCACCAGGCGGATCTTCTGCCACGCCGACGTGCCCTCGATCTCGCACACCTCAAGCAATTCCCCGGGAATGGAGGTCAGCCCTGCCAGGAAGATCACCATCGACAGGCCAGTCTGCTGCCAGGACCAGGCGACGATGACCGAGCCGAGGGCCGTGTCCGGCTTTGCCAGCCACGGGAAGCGCAGGGTCTCGCCGATGACCAGGCCGATGACGGTGTTCAGCAGGCCCCAATCCTGCTGGTAGATCCATACCCAGATCTGCCCGACGACCACCGCCGACAGGCATATTGGCAGGTAGAAGATCGACTTGAATAGCGTCCCGCCCGGAACCTGGCTGTCGATGAGCAGCGCCAGCGCCAGTCCCAGGAGGGTTGGTAGCACGATTGCCGCCGCCATCCAGATCACCGTGTTGATGGCGGCATTCAGGAACAGCTTGTCGGTTACGATCTTGGTAAAATTGGCAAAACCGACAAAATCATATTCCGGGTTGAAGCCGTTCCAGTTGGTGAAGCTGTAATAGAAGGAGCTGAGCAGCGGCCAGATGACAAAGACGGCAAACACGGCCAGCGGCCCCGCCAGCAGGATTGCCCGCCAGAATCTGTTGCTTTTTTCCACCGGCCCCGTTGCCCGTCAAAAACGAGGGGGAGCAGGACGGCGCCCGCTCCCCCCGAACTGTTCGTTGATCAGTTCTCGAATGCCTGCATGGCGGCATCCTGGCTCCGCGACAGCAGCGCCGCATAGTCGTCCGGACTATCCATGAACTCGGCGAACATGGACAGGCCGACCTCGGCGACCGGTGGCGGCGTGGCCAAATCGTAGTTGAAGGCGAATGCCTCGGCGGCCGCAACCGCGGCCGATGCCCGCTGCATGACCGAATTGTAGACCGACGGGTCGACATTGACATTGCCGGACAAGGCGCCCTGGACACTGGCCCATTCGACCTGGGCATCAACATTCTTGATGAAGTATGCCAGCCAGGCTTCGGCCCCGGGAATGTTCTCGGCATTGGCCGAAATCACCCAGCCGTCAACCGGCCCGACAACCGCATTCGGAATCCCCTCGGTAATGGCCGGGAATTCGAAGAAGTCGTAATCCTCGCCCGGAACCAGCCCGTTGCCGTTCCAGTAACCGGTAATCCAGGTTCCCATCAGGGTCATCGCCGCCTCGCCCCGGGAGACCCGGTCAGAGGCATCGGTCCAGCTGTCGGCATTGGCGTTTTCGACGAAATAGCCCCTATCGACCAAATCCTGCCACATTTGCATGGCAGTGTGGACTTCCGGATCGTCATAGGATGCGCTGCCATTCATCAGCATCGCCCGGTAGTCGGGTCCTGCAGTCCGCAGGATCAGGTAGTCGAACCAGAACTGTGCCGGCCACCGGTTTTTCGAACCGAGGGCAATCGGCGTCACGCCCATTTCCATCAGCGTGTCACAAAGAGCAAGAAACCCTTCCCAGTCGGTCGGAAACTCCTCGACCCCGGCATCGTCCATCACCTTCTTGTTGTAGAAGAATCCGGCATAATGGTAGCCGGCCGGAACCAGGTAGCGGTTGCCATTATAGAGGGTGGCGCTGTCGGCCAATGCCTTGGCAATGACATCATCCATGCCCTCGCGACCCCACATGTCGTCAATCGGGGTCAGGCTGTTCGAATCCACCACGAATTGCACGCGGGCCCCGGCCCAGTAGCTGAAGACATCCGGCAGGCTTCCACCGGCAGCCCTGACCAGGATATCGGTCTTGAAGTCTTCGTGGCCAACCGGGCTGTCCTTCAGCGTGAAGCCGGACTCCTCGGCAAAATTCCCGGCAATCCGGTCGATTGCCGCCTTGCCAAGCTCCCCGGTGAAATAGTGGCTGATGGTCACCTCACTCGCATGGCCCACCATGCCGATCGGCATTGTCAGCGCCAATATCGGTGCCGCAAGCGCGGATGTCAGCAACCGGCGTTTCGTGAATTCAATCATGTTCTATCCTCCTCGCCCATGATTTTGCGGATTTCCCACTTATAGACGATGAATCCGGTTGATTCAAAATTCTGTTTGTCGGCCATCTTCATATCTTCGCATTTCGCCGTCATCCGCCCGGCCATTCCGCAATCTCACCCGGACAACAGGCAACCTCCTGCCGCCGGTCCGGAGAATTGCTGTCGAATCTCCCGTGCCGGCAACCTATGCTCGACCGCGGCCGGCCAATGCCGGAATCGCGATGATCGGGAATGGGGGCGGAGATGGCTGGCAAACCGACAGGGGTGGGCATCGTGGGAACTGGCAGGATTTCCGACCTGCATGCCATCGAATACCTGCAGAACCCCGATGCCAGGATCGTTGCACTCTGCGACATCGACCCGGACCGGGCCGCCGCCAAGGCATGCTCCTGGGGAGCGGGCGAGGCGGCGATCACCGACGATTTTGCTGATATCCTGGCCAATCCTGCCATCGACCTGGTCGAGATCCTGGTCCCGCATGACCATCATCTCGACCTGGCCCTCAAGGCCATTGCCGCCGGCAAGGCCGTCTCACTGCAGAAACCGATGTGCCTGTCACCGGATGACGCTGACCGGCTGGTCGAGGCGGCGGCAGACTCGCCTCGGCCCTTCAAGATATTCGAGAATTTCCTGTTTTTCCCGCCGGTCGCCAGGGCCTCGCAACTGGTCGGCCAGGGAGCAATCGGGGAGCTGCTGTCGATACGCATCAAGAGCAATCCGGGCTACAGCGAGACGGCATGGGATGTTCCGGCACATAGCGAGAGCTGGCGCCAGGACCACGCGAGATCGGGCGGCGGCCCACTGGTCTTCGATGACGGCCACCACAAGTTTTCGCTGGCCTGGCATTTCATGGGCAACCCGGTCGAGGTTCACGCCTTCATCGGCACCACACCACGCCCCGACGGCTTCGTCTTCGATGCCCCTGCCCTGATCAGTTTCCGCTTCCCCGAAAACCGGATCGGCAATCTCGAGATCGTCTATTCGCCCGACCTCCAGATCGACACCAGGCACTATGCGCAGGATGACCGGGTGGAAATCACCGGCAGCCGCGGGGTGCTCTGGATCAATTGCGGTCATGGCCGGCTTCCCGGAGCGCCGCCCCTCACTCTCTACCGCGACGGCCGGATGCAGGAGTTTCACGACATCGAGACCGGGTGGGAGCAGAGCTTCGTCCTGTCCACGCGCCACTTCATCGATGTCGTCCGCCATGGCGGCACACCGGTGCTGACCGCCGCCGAAGGGCGCCAGGTGCTCCGCTTTGCACTGGCGGCCGAACAATCGGCCGCAGCCAACCAACCGGTCAAGCTGGACCCGCAATAGCACCAACCCCGCCGAGGGATGGTGCAGAAGTTGACTGCGGGACTGCTGCCGACGAGCAACACCTTCCGGAAGAGACGGAGGCAATGCGAATGAAGGTCAAATGCCACCAAGCGCGTTTGCCCTCCTCGATCGAACAGCAGGAGCAACCGAGGCTCCAGAAAGTGGTAGTTTGATATGAAATGATTGCCGTATCTACTGCAGGGCGGACTTTTTCTCCGGACCCTTTACATATCCTGTCAGGCCCTTTCATAAAAACCGGCAGCCATGACCAGATCCAGGCTCCGGTTCCGAATTCCAGACGTCATCCGGCGATCATGTCGGGGCAATCGACAGACGAGTCATCCCGGCCGGAGGCGATTCCTGCCCGGATCCTGCACCGAGGACGTGCCGGGCACATGACTCCGCCGGCCCGGCCAGGGGCCGGGCCTCACGGTATGGAGCGATACGGGATGAATGGGTCTCTGTAGGCGCCATCGGCTCATGACGGCACGGAGCGCCTCCAGGGGTCTGGCAGCGAAGTGCCGGCCCACCGGCGGCACGTGTTGGAAGCGGCCATCGAGCCTGATCGGCGAGTTCGCCATGTTGGAGATGGCTGTCAGGTTCTGCGGGACATTGCCGGCCACAAGGATGACCGGAACGAGGACAGGTGCCGGATCCACAGCGGGAAATGCCCCGAGAAACTGCAATGCCTCGGAGGCTTGGTTCTGTTTATTAACAGCGACGGGTTCAACAAGGCGAGAATTGCCTGACTCCGGCTGACAGGCCCCTTTAGTTGGCGACGGTCGGGTAACAGCCGGCCAGCCGCGCCCGCAGGATGACGAGACTGACAACCACGTCAAGAGTTGGTGTCGGGACGTCAGCCTGACGCGCGAAATCTTGAACGATCCGAAGTATGTTATCGATCTCCATGGGTCGTCCGAGATCAAGATCCTGGCTCATGGAAGGTTTCTGGCGCGCTCCCGAACCGGGGGAGAAAACTCTCAAGGCATCGTCGGCGAGCCCGTCAAACCCATGCGAACGCGCCACGGCGGCGCCCTCCAGAAAGAGGGCGCGAGCAACAGGTTGCGCATCGGGATCGTTAATGACGTCATACGCCCGTCCGCCGGTCAGCACGGATGTCGGAGCGGAGGACAGATTGCGCAGCAGCTTGTGCCACATTGTGCGGCGCAAATCGTCTTCAAGCTCGAACCGGGTTCCAGAAGCAGAAAGTGCAGGCAGCATCGGTTTGATCTGGCTTGCACCTGCCGGCGTTGCACAGCCGATTATGAAACGGTTGCGACGAGAGCGATTCTGCACGAGGCCAGGCTCGATCACCTGGTTGGTGGAGTGAATGACCATTCCGACTGCCTGATCCGGAGAAACAACCGAGGCGATTTGGCCCTCCGGATCCAGTCGGCGCGTATCGGGAACGATGCCGTCGATATTGAAGCCCAGGCCGTACCACCAGAATATGCCATTCATGGCCGTGATGACTGGGACTCCTTCTTGCAAGAGGGCAGCAACCTGGGTGAGCAGCCCAGGAAGCGCAGGAGCCTTAACGGCCGTTACGACCAGATCCTGCGGCCCAAACGTGGTGGGATCGTCGGTTGCGATGACGGGGCAACACACAGTCTGGCCGTCATGCCCGCGCACCCGGAGGCCCTGCTTCCTGATGGCAGCCAGATGCGCGCCGCGTGCAAGGACACCGACCTCATGGCCATTGCCGTGAAAGACGCTCGCCAGGAACCCCCCGACCGCTCCAGCACCCAGTATCAGGATGCGCATGACTGATGAAAGCCGGACCGCGAAAAGCGGACAATCAAGAAGAATGTTGACATGAAGTGCCCAGTTGTTAGTATGAGTTAGGTTATTGTTAACCCTTGTTCGAAAGTCACGAACAAATCTCTCTCTTTCTGCGTTTTGGGTGATCGTTGGAAGGTAGCGGCCAGCTGCTAAGGCTTGGCGTTCGCTGACGCGTGATACCAATCAACATCCAGATCAACAACTGGGAGAGAATACCGTGTTTAGAACGAATCTAGGCAAGACAATCGTGACCGGACTGGTGGCGATTGGCGCTGTCAGTGCGGTCTCCGCGCATGCACAGACCATCAAACTTGTCATGAGTCCACCGGCAGTGGAAACGAACCGCTACTGGAACACCCCCGGCGATTTCGCCCTGGGACCGTCCATGCAAGGACTGGTCGGTCATGATCCCGTATCGGGCGCCTATGACAATAGCGGTCTGGCCGAAAGCTGGACACACACTGAAGACTTCTCGGAATGGACCTTCAAGCTGAAGCCCGAGGCCCAGTTCCACTTCGGATGGGGATCCGTCACTGCTGCCGATATCGTGCACAGCCTCGCACTTCACACGGGTCCGGACACGACGTTGAACGGGATAAGCCAGCTGGAGGGTGCTGTCGCAGAAGCGATCGATGACTATACAGTCAAGTTTACATTGCCTGCCCCGCAGGTTGATTTCCTGTTCGTGCATGGCGGTCGCGGATCACTGGTCATCTATTCTAAGGCCCAATTCGATGCCGAGGGGCTTGAGGGCTATGATGCCATGCCAGCAGGCACCGCCAACCTTCGATATGTCGAACGCAATGTTGGCCAGGGCCTGAACTTTGAGAAGGTACAGGACCATTGGTCTGGAGAAGATGCAAGGTTTGACCGGCTTGAACTGGTCTTCGTATCGGAACCAGCGACGACTCTTGCGAAGCTTTTGGCAAACGAAGTCGATATAGTGATCCTCCCGCGTGAACTTCAGGGCGATGCGCTGGACGCGGGCTTTGAGGCAATCCCTTCAACCAACGCGTCCAATCAGACGACGATGCTGTTCAACGGGACGTTCCTGTTGCCAGGCTATGAGGGTCTGGATGAAACCCTGCCTTGGCTGGACATCCGCATTCGCGAAGCAATCAACCGGTCCATCGACCGTGAGACCATGATTGACGTGCTCTACGATGGTCGCGCCGACATCCTTCCAGTCTTTGGCATGGATCCGCGTCATGAGGGTTATGTCCCCGAACTGGCCGAACGGTTCGAAGCCGAATACGGGTATGATCTGGAGAAGGCTGGGGCCCTGATGGAAGATGCCGGTTATCCGGACGATTTCTCGAACCCGGTGATCCCGATCCTGTCATCCACACTGGCTGGCAACCCTGAATTTCCTGCAATGGCTGAACTCATGCAGGTGTTCCTGGACGAGGCGGGATTCCAGACCGAGATCGTTGAGATGGACTGGGCCAGCCTCGGTGCCCTTCGCACGGCACGCGAAGCCAAGATGTTCCACCCCATGCGCAACCTGCCGGTGAAGCCCAGTGCTGTCGGCATCAGAAACTACTATTCGGCAACTGGGGGCCCGCGCAACAACTACGAAGACGAGGTTATCGAAGGGTTGATGGCCAAATACATGGTCTCGATCGATCCTGCAGAACGCGAGGAGCTGGCAGGCGGGATCTTCACTCGTGTGTTTGAGCAATACGCCGTGGCACCACTGGCCAGTATCTCGGCTGAGGTGATTGTGAATCCTGAAACGGTGGCCGAGTGGGTCTTCCCGGGCACGACATCGGTGGGCATCAGTCATTTCGGATCAATAGTTCCGGCGGAATGAGCCGCACGTGACAAATCGTCCGGGGCCTCGTTGGCCCCGGCACCCCACCTCCGAACTGGGCTGGAACCGACTGCATGCTTCGATTCGTATTGATGCGGCTGTCGCAGATGCTGGTTTCGCTGCTAGTGATCACGTTCATCGTCTTCAGCCTGAGCCATTTGACCGGAAGCCCGATCGACTCGCTTCTGCCAGATGACGCGACACCGCAGCAAATCGCATCGCTGACCGAGCATCTCGGCCTGGATCGCCCCTACTTTGTGCAATATCTGACTTTTCTTCAGAATGCCGCTGTCGGTGATTTCGGCGACTCCACAAAATGGAGGGGCAGTACCGCTGCCCAAGTCGTGCTGGAACGCCTGCCGGCTACTCTGAAGCTTGGAGGATTGGCCGTTCTCATCAGTGTGGTAACTGCCATACCGATGGGAGTCATGAGTGCCGTCTGGAGGGGGTCCATATTCGACCGAATGGCCGGTGTCATTGCGCTTCTCGGGCAATCACTTCCGACGTTTTGGCTGGGCATCGTGCTGATGTGGATTTTCGCGGTGATCTTGGGCTGGCTTCCGACCTCTGGCTATGGTGGGCTGGCCTACATGATCCTCCCGGCGATCGCGATGGCCTGGTTCCAGGTCGCAGCCCTGACACGGTTGACCCGTTCTGCCATGTTGGAGGTTCTCGATTCCGAATATGTCAAACTAGCTCGCATCAAGGGCGTGATTGAGCGCAAGGTGATCTGGAAACACGCCTTCCGAAATGCAGCCATCGTGCCCGTCACCTATTTCGGTGTCCTCGCCGGATCATTGCTGACCGGATCGGTTGTCGTGGAAACGGTGTTTGCTTGGCCTGGCACCGGCCTTCTGGCCATTGATGCAATTCGCGGGCGCGACTTTCCTGTCATCCAGTCAGTCGTACTGTTCTTCGCGGTCTTCTACCTGCTGGCGAACTTTCTGGTCGATGTTCTTTATGCAGTAATCGACCCCCGCATCCGTTACGGTTGACCGGGTCGGTATCCATGGTACGAAAACCGAAATTCATGTGGAATTTGCCGATCATTCCGATCTCGGTCTTGATGATCGTGCTGATCATTCCCGCGCTGTTCGCAGACCTGATTGCACCACATGATCCTTACAAGGCCTACTTGCGCAACCGTCTGGAACCACCGCTATTCTTCGGCGGCACGACAGAGTTCATCCTAGGTACCGATCGACTGGGCCGTGATATTCTCAGCCGAGTCATGCACGGCGCGCGCTATGCATTGATCATTTCTCTGGTAGGGATCGTTCTGGGGGCAATTGTCGGCACCGCGCTTGGCCTGATTGCCGGCTACATGCGCGGCCAAATCGAAGCATTGATCATGCGAGTGGTCGATATCACCTTTGCCCTTCCCAGCATCCTCCTGGCGCTTGCGCTTGCCGCTGTGTCCGGTCCAAGTTTTGAATTGGTTATCTTTGTCGTGATCTTCGTCATCTGGGGCTTCTTCGCCCGTCAGGTGCGAGCTGAAACGCTGATTCTGAGAGAGCTGGATTTTGTCGCCCGAGCGCGGGTGGCCGGCGCATCAGATTTCCGGATCCTGTACAAGTACATCCTGCCCAACATCGTCAACACCATCGTGGTGCTGGCCACGTTGCAGATCGGGGTCGTAATCGTGCTGGAAGCAACCCTCAGCTTCCTTGGCATTGGCATTCCGCGTCCTGTCCCCGCGTGGGGCCTGCTGGTTGCAGATGGCCGACAGTTGATCGTTTCAAGTTGGTGGGTATCGTTTTTCCCGGGAATGGCCATTTTGCTGACAGTTCTGTCTGTCAATATGCTGGGTGACAGTTTGCGTGACTGGCTTGACCCGAAACTGAGGCAACTGTGAGCGATGTCTGAGGCAGTTCTTCAGGTCAAGAACCTTCGCACGGTGCTGGACCTCCCTGGCGGTCCTGTTCCGGCTGTGGATGACGTCAGTTTCGACGTGGGCGTCGGCGAGACCTTGGGCATTGTTGGCGAATCCGGCAGTGGCAAATCCATGACCGCACTTTCGATCATGCAGGTCTTGCCCAAACCCATCGGGCGGATAGAGAGCGGCCACATCCTGCTGGAAGAGATCGACCTTGTCGGCATGTCCGAACAGAGGATCGGCCAGATACGCGGGCGCGACATCAGCATGATTCTGCAAGACCCACACACATCGCTCAACCCGGTCTTCACAATCGGCAATCAGGTGATCGAGGCCTTGCAGATCAACAATCCCGGCACATCTCGCAAATCGCTGCTTGCCCGGGCCGTCGACACTTTGAAGAAGGTTAATGTGGCTGATGCCAGGCACCGCATCCATGCCTATCCCCATCAGTTGAGTGGCGGGATGAAGCAGCGCGTCGTGGGCGCCATTGCCATTGCCGGCGCACCCAAGATCATCATCGCGGACGAACCGACAACTTCGTTGGACGTGACAATCCAGCTCCAGTACTTGCAATTGCTGCGCGACATTCAGGACGAGACCGGCACAGCGATCATCTTCATTACACATGATTTGGGAATCGTCGCAAACCTGTGTCACAGGCTGGTGGTGATGTATGCGGGAAAGATTGTCGAATCCGGCACTGTTGCAGATGTCTTCAGCGCGCCCTCGCATCCATACACCGAGGCATTGTTGAAGTCAGTTCCCAGTGTCAACCGGAAGCTGGATCGGCTCTATGCCATCGATGGGCAACCTCCGGCCCTTGTCGCGGAAAGGGTGGGATGCAGTTTCGCGCCGCGCTGCCCCTATGCACTTGAAACATGCCGAAAGCAGTTACCGCCGGAATCCCATGCGCTTAGCGGTGCCGAATCGCACCGCGCAAGCTGCTGGAACATTGAAAGGGCGACATGACGGCCCTGCCGATATTGGAAGTGACGGATTTGACCAAGCACTTTCCGGTTCCGCACGGATTGTTTGGGCGGCAAGAGCATGTCGTTCGCGCTGTCGACCAGGTGAACCTTATGCTGGAATACGGACAAACCCTGGCCGTGGTGGGCGAATCCGGATGCGGCAAGACCACCTTGGCGCGAATGCTGCTGAAGCTTCTGACTCCGACTTCAGGCACAGTGAAGATCGAAGGCAAGGACATAGGCACCATGTCAAGGGCAGAGGTGAAGCAATTTCGAACCGGTGTTCAGGCAGTGTTCCAGGACCCTTGGGCATCGCTGAGTCCCCGGATGCGCGTCTATGATATTGTCGCTGAAACTCTTGTAATCAATGACAACCTGACAAGGGGCGAATTGACCCGACGAGTGGACGAGGCTCTGATTGCCGTTGGTCTGCGTCCCGATCAGGCGAAGTACTATCCGCACGAGTTTTCCGGCGGTCAACGCCAGCGGATTGCCATTGCCAGCGCAATTATTGCCAAGCCCAAACTGATCATTCTGGATGAACCCGTTTCGGCATTGGATGTGTCGATCCGATCACAGATCATGAACCTCTTCAAGGAGTTGCAGGACTCCGTCGGATGCAGCTATGTGATTGTTGCTCATGACCTTGGGACTACCCGCTTCATGGCCGATCGGATTGCGGTGATGTACCTGGGCAAGCTGGTTGAAATCGGGCCGACGGACGACATGTTCGAGTCGCCGTGCCATCCATACACCCAGGCGCTTCTGTCAGCGGCGCTGCCGGTGCGAGTCGGCACAGCACATGAGGCAATCGTCTTGCGCGGCGAGATCCCTTCGCCAGTCAACCCGCCGACGGGATGCCCCTTCCATCCAAGATGCCAGAGCTTCCTTGGTGATATCTGCGAGACGTCGCTCCCCTTGCCCAAGGCGGTCGGGTCGCAAGATCACATCATGAGTTGCCATATCACACCTTGAGGGGACGGTGACCTCGCCAGTTCGCTGAATCTGAACTTCCAGGACACCGCAAACAGGACTCCGTAAGCTATCCCGCTGATTTTCAATGATTTGTCAGTCAGGCCGCCATTGGCCTGCCTGTCTTCACACTGGGAACAGTCTTCTCCGGCCTGATGCCAAGCAACTCCAGTGCCTTGACCTGCAGCTGCGTCGGTACCGCCAGCAGCGGCAGGGCCAGCTCCGGATTGCCCGGCAGGCTCACCTCGTTCAGCGTGAGCGTGGCCAGATCCTCCAAGAGCGTGCGGAAGCTGTGCACCGGATGGCCATCAGCGGTCAGCTTGCTGTCTGCCCTGGATTTCGCACTCGCCGAGACCCTCGCCGGCGCCACCGGTGAGGCCCGCTCTTCCCGGGCACCTTCCTTCTCATCATCCTGAAAGAGCATCGGCGCCAGCGCCCGCCGCATATGCCACTCCACGTAGAGCGCCAGCATGCACAGGAACACATGCGCCCTTACATGGGTCGCGGTATAGACATGGATGGGACGGATCGCGAGGTCCGACTTGGCCATGCGGAATGCCCGCTCCACCGTGGATAAACGCTTGTACGCATCCACCGCCGCTTCCGCTCCGATTGCACCAGCACCCAGGCTGGTGCGCACCACCCAGATACCATCGAGCCTGGCCTCACCGGCAATCCTCTCTTCACTCCTGGCCCAGACCATCTCCCCATCGGTGACGGTGATGTCGAAATGCCTCTCCACATTCTTCCGGTTTGCCTTCCTGCCGATCGCCTTCCAGGTGCGGGCGCGACCCGCCGCACCGGGCTTGCCTCTGGCATGGGCGGCGGCAATGCCGGAAAGCACCTCCTCGGTGGCCACCAGGAGTTCCTCCCGCTTGCGGGCCCGCTTGGCCCGCAATCTCGGATTGAGACAGACCATCAGCCGCTCGCCGGGAAAGTCCGGGGAGGCAATCTCCGCCACCGCGTCATCCACCAGCGCCTCCGGCACCAGCACCGGCGGGGCACCCCTGGCCAGCTTGCGGATGTCCTGGCTCCTGAGGGCCGAGATCCAGTCCAGCCCGGCAGGGGCCAGGTCTTCGCGGATCCGTGCCGTGGTGATCATCCCCCTGTCACCTGCCAGCGCCACCTTCTCGATGCCGAAGCGGGCCTGGATCTTCTGCACCTGGCTGGCCACCGTCTGTGGATCGGCGGTATTGCCCGAGAAGACCTCGATCGCCACCGGGCAGCCATCTTCTGCACAGAGGAGGCCGTAAGTGATCTGCCTCTTGCCCCGCTTGCCATCGCGGCTATGGCCGAATGCAGCCAGGGGGCATTGCCTTCCCTCCATATACGAGGATGAGACATCGTAGAGGATGAGCGTCCCGCCCGAGAGGTGCCGCCGGGCCAGGGAGCGCTCGATCCAGGGCTGGCGGGACGAGAGCCAGTCCAGCATCTCCAGCATCTCGTGGCCACTGACCTCGCCGAAATCCAGCATTGCCCCGAGAGAACTGGTGGCGGTATCCGGCGAGAGCTGCCTGGCCGTGGCCAGTTTCGAGGATGGCGAGATGATCCGCAAGACAATGGCGGCCAGGGCCAGGTCCCGCATGCGACCGGCCTTGCGATGCAGGATGCGCTCGAGGCCAAGATGACGGGCGGTGCCGAGTACAGCTGCCACAGCCCCATGTGGCAGCGAGCGGCGGATGGTGAAGGCCTCCTCCAGGCAGCGAAATGCCACCCCGCCCCGGAGCACGGCATCGATACCGGCGATCTGCCGTTCAGACAGATCGGTAAGGTTGGCCAGGGTCTTCTTCCTGATGCGCTTGCCCTCCCGCCATGATCTTCGCATCAGGATCGCGGCCCGTCCCCTTCTGTTCGGAATGCGCTCGACGCGGATCGACATCACGACCTTCCTTTCGCTTATGCACTGGGAACAGTTATAACCCCAATATCTGGCCTGTCAAGCGGAATATTCCGCATGATGTTGCCAGTCATGCCGCCAGAACACAGAAACATCACCAATATCGGCCCCGATGACCACCCCGGCATCTGGGGGCCGATATCCATCATGCACTGGGAACAAATATGCAGGCACCAGGGCCACAGATCCTGCGATTATCAAGGATAATCAGCGGTTTGCGGGGCCGTGGGTGGAGAAATGGGCTGGAAGTTCAGCTGAATATGCTTTGCTATGGACAGGATCGCGGCGGCATCCCGTTTGGCGAGACTGACCTTCAGGAACAGCTGTCTGCCCGTTTGCAAACAGCAGGTTCGGGGTCGAGTCCTTGAGGGGTCGCCACATAACATTTGGAGCTATTTTCCCCGGATCTTGATGTGAAATTCCCCGCCCGGACCTGACCCGCCAGGATAAGCGGGACCGGCCGCAGGGCGGGCTACGAAATTGCGTGCCGAAGGCCTTCGCCTTGCTGGTGGATCGACGTCCTGGGCTGCCCGGATGCTTCTGCGTTTTGCCGTCGAGAACCACCTCTCCATTTGCGAGAGGCAAGTGCTCTGGTTCGCAAGCAAGGACATTGCCGGAACAACGGAAACCTACCCGCTGACTGACTTTCGGACGCGGAAGGGAGACAATGTCGATCTTGGATACCTGCAGGGATGTTACTGGGCATTGCCAATTGATGATCCTGCCCCCTACCTGCCCGGGGCGTGCTGAATGGGCAAACCGTTGAACCGGCGGACTCGACGGCGGTGGCCGAAAAGAGAGTCCGGGAATGGACGTATCCGGCTCTCATTCGAAAACTGATTGCCGCCCTCTTGACCGAACCCAGGTAATCCCGGTTCATTCCATCGCATTGCCATAGGCAAGACTGATCCTCTGCTCACGGAACAGTTCTTCCGTCACCTCCACATCGCGGGTCTGTTCAGGCAGACCATCCAGTCCAGGATGAACCGGTGCTGGTCCAAACGGATTCCTGGCAACCATTATCTGTCTCCTTCAATCTGACAGAGTTGGCGTTTTGCACGCCTGGTCCCTGGCGTTCATGCCGGCGGCGTTCGGTGACACTGACCATACGCCGAAGCGATGGGCACCGAGGCTGGCGGGGGTCATGGCAGTTTTGTGGCCTTGCCTGTTGTTTTGGAAAAACCCCTGGCGGCTGTCGTCACATCCTTGATCAGTTGGTGGCAGTCGGAGTTGACGAGCTTGATGTCCTCAACGCCGTCTTGCCGCAGGTCGAGCGGCTGGCGGCTGTCTTCCCGGTCGTGGTCCTGGCCGGTGGCGGGGCTCAGGATGACATGCAGAACCTTGCTGGCACCGACAGCATTCACCATCACCATCACCTCGTCGGCGAACCCGACCCCGGACACGATCGATATCCGGCCCTGGCGGATGTTGTCCCTGATGCGCATCACCGCGATCTTCCCGAGGAAACCGCTGCCATGCTTCGGTTTCATGACCGTTTCGCTGTAGCTGATATAGGCTTGGCGAGCTGACAGTCCGCCAAAATGCGGGTTCGGCAGATCCTTGATATCCTCGAAATGCAGCGGCGCCAATTCCGTGCCGAGACCGTAATATTCGTGGGTCTTCCGCTTGACGTAGTTCGACAGGGCAAAATGGTCGCCATCGAGCCATTCGGCCAGGCATGCCGCCGCCCGGTTCTTGCCGGCCCGCGGTGGCCCCGAAATCAGGATCAGGCGATAGAAGGGACTGGAATTCGACATGGCGGCGATCCTGCTGCAGGGTTTGGCCGGGCCTTCACATCGGGCCCGGCCGGTCCAGGATATTCAACGGGAGAGGTTTGCGCAAAGCGTGGACCCGACCAGTGCCAGGCGGAATACCTGGCCTGGAAGGCGGGGGCTCGGGAATGGCCTGACCTGGATGGCGGCGGCGTCAGGAATGGGCCGAGTTGGGATTGCGGGATACGCCCAATCGGCCAATGTCGAGAGATGCAGCCATCCAGCCGGTGCTGCGGGGTGCACCCAATCGGTCGGTGTTGCGGGATGACCGCGGGCCGAAGATGGCGGTCGGTGCGGGGGTGCTGCATCCTGGCGGCGGCGGTGCGAGCTGTACGGTCATGCCGCCAGTGGGGCCAGGGGCCGGGCGGCGGATTGCTGGGGCGGTGTTGGTTCCGCCTCGGCAAGTCCTGGTTTCGCCTCCCCGGGGCCTGGCTTATCCTCCTCGGTTCCGGGTTCCGGTTCGGCCGGGTACAACTCGCCCAGATCGAGATGCGGCGGCAGGGTGCCCGATTCATCGATGATCCCGATCAAATCGTTGACATCCGAACGGTGGATGCCGTCGGTCAGCAGATCCTGGCCATCAAGCGCAGCGAGAATTGCCGCGAGGCTCGACGCCTCCCTGGGCAGGTACAGGCCTTTCCTGGTCCGGTTTCCGAACAGGCTGGTGAATTCGGGCCGCGAGCGTCGAAAGGCTTTCGTGGCCTGCATGCCGGCCCTGAGACCGAAATTCCTGCTCCTGCCATTGGCGGCATCAATGGAGAGGCAGAACTCCGGGTTGGTGCGCCGGCCGATCCAGATCGTCAGCCTGGTTTCGGGCTCGCCGGCCAGCTGCCGTGCCACCAGCGCCTCGGCGATCCGTGCCGAAGGAATGACCGTCGGCAGGTATTCCAGATTGACCTTGGATTGCCGCACGACGATTCCCCGGCGCAAGCCGCCATCCTGCTCGCGGTAGAGGCACATGGTTCCCAGCCGGTGTCGTTGCGCTTCGGTGATTGCGGCCAAGAGGTTGCCGTTCAGGATTTGCACCGGGTAGCGCCGGCCCAGCGCCAGCTGCTGCGCAAATCCGCGGATATGATGCACGTTGTCGCCATCCTCGATCCCTGGAAGGATCCTGACCGCCTCCGGCCTGAATGACAGCAGGCGTTTCAGGGTATGGATCTGCGCTCGCTGGTCACCCGGCGCCACGGTGCGGATCCGGTAGGCCTGGGGAAGATGGATGTGATCATCGGCCGGCGCGGTCAGCCCGACGATGGTCCGCAGCAGGCCGTCATGCTCGCCATCCTCGCCATCCATCTGCACGACCGCCCCCGGCCGGATCGATCTCAGCATGGCGATGAAGCTGGTCAACCGGTAATGCCGGCTCCGGAAATTGAAGGATTGGCGATTCGGTGCCGCCAACGCTTCGCTGATGGTCGAATCCGGCCGGACCAGGTGACCGAGCAGGGTTGGCAGCATGGCCTCGACCCGGGTGGCATAGGGTGCAAACCCGTCGGAGCCGACAGCGATCTTCGCCCGGTTCACCATCTGCAACAGCTGGTCGCCGGTAATGGGCTCCTCGTTCAGGTGATGGGTGCCGGTCGACATGTAGAGCGGCGCCGCAAACGCGGAGGTCTCCATGTCGTCATCCTCGCGATCCAGCCCCGAATACAGCGTGGTGCCGTGAATTTCGATCTCGCCGGAGATCTCCTTCGGGCGCAGCGGGTTGGCATTCCGACTCTCGAGCTCCTCGATGATGGCCTCGAACTCGATGCGGATCAGGTCGATCAGCCGGGTCTGCTCGACCGCCGGCAGCACCAATGATCGGGACAGGACCCGGTTGGCGATCGATTCGATCACGCTGCCCGAGGCCCCAGAATCGGTCAGCATCTCGCCAACCGGCACCTCGTCCTCATCCCCGGTGCCGGCCAGGAACTCCCGGAAGCCCAGTCGCCTTGCCAGCCCCGGCAGCGACCGCAACACCTGCGTGGTTGCCAAATCGCCGACCTTGTTCAGGAAATCCGGCACGTCATCAAGCAGCAGCGGGTGCGAGCGATTGCCGTCAACGCTGGCACCGAGGGCCCGCAACTTGCGGTTTCGCTGCTGCAGGATCCGCATTTCCGGAATCAGGCCGGTCATCACCGACACGATGCGGGGACGCGCCACCTGCCCGTAGCGGTTCCCCCGTCCCTGGGCCTGGATGTATTTGATGATGTCGACCGGGGTCTCCATCTCGATCAGCGTGCGTGGCCGGCGATCGCCGAATTCCGGCGCCGCGTGGTAGGAGCCGCCGGTAGCCCCGGCCATGTTGTAGATCAGCACGTCGGTGCCGCCATCATTGAAGGAATCGACCGCCGCCCGGCGGTCCGTTCCTTCCCGCCTGACGATGCGCTGGCCGCGATAGGCCAGCGTCCGCCCGGATATCTCGCCGACGACATGCCCCTCCGCCGTCAGTTTTTCGATGACCGCATCGACCGGCGATACCGGCAGGTCGGTTGGCAGGCGGGCAATGAGCTCGTTCATCCGATCCGAGATTGCGCGGATTTCCGGGCTGCGATCACGGGCATCCTGGACGGCATCCTCGTACCTGATCCGGAAAATGCTCTCGGCGACCCTGATGATCTGGTCGGACAGCGACAACTGAATCTCCGCCATGTCCTGCCGATCGGCAGCGATTTCGTTCAGCAATGCGGCGCTGGTCGAATGGAAGGTAATCAGCGGTTTGCGCCCTTCCCTGATCTCGTTCAGCGTCTCCTCGACCACCTGGTCGACCTTGATGGCATTGATGGCCACCCGGGCCAGCCGCACCAGCGGCCCACCGACCGCCCCCGAATACTGGAACAGCGCCCTGCACTGGGCGCGTGCGGTTTCCTCGTCCATGCCATCGGCAACCATCTGCGCATATCGTCGGCTCTGCGCCCGTCCGACCAGCGACCCGACCCGTAGCGAGGCATCGATCATCAGTTCGACCAGCGGCGAGAATCGGTTCATGATCTCCTGGTATCCGGCGATACGCTGATCGTCCGGCAGCCGGATTTCGAACTCCACCGTTGACAGGTCATGGTCACGGCGCAGGAAGACCCCATCCTCGCTGAGCATGGTGGTGAAGCTCTCCTGGGCGGTCTCGCCGCCCGGCGCCAACTCGCCGAGGATGCCGTCGAACCGCCGGTTCTCGACCGCCGGCAGCAACGGCCGATACAGATCTGCACCGGCCGGGTTTCGCATCGGCGTTGCCGTTGCGAAGACCACGTTGCCCGGGCCAACCGACTCGATCATGGCCCGGACCGCCTTGCCGGTATTGGCACCGGGATTGATGGCATTGTGCGATTCATCGAGTACCAGCAGCGTATTGTCATCCAGCGCAGAGCCTGCCCACCCGCCGGCCGGGCTGTCCGGGCCACGGTTGAACTGGCTGTAATTTGTGATGACCAGGTTGCAGCCGGCAGGCCAGTTTCCGGATTCGAGTATCGTCCGCCTCGTTGCCGCCGGCAGCGTGACATAGCGCGATGGCCTGGCGGTCTTGCCGGGCGGAACCCCGGTGGTCGTCACCGTCATCAGCTCGACATGGCGGGCAGCCAGGATCGCTGGTCGAACCGCATCCAGTGCTCCGACGGCGCCAAGATCCCGCCAGACATCCCGGATGTTGATCTCGGCATTCTCGGTCAGATAGACGACCCTGCCGCCTTCCCGCAGCCGCTGGTAGACCATGGCGGCAAGGCTTCGCCCCTTGCCCACGCCGGTCTGGTCGGCAAGCAGGAACGCCCGGTCACGAAGCCGCGCCGACTGTCGCATGGCAACGGCATCAACCTGTTCGGCGGTCAGGATGGTGCCAAGCTCATCGACCGGCAGACCCAGCATCCCGGCAACGGCCGCATCGATGCCGCCCTGACATTCGACATCGCCGGCGACCCGCCGCAAGGCCTTTGCCGTGCTCGCCTCCAGCGATTTCGGCACCATGGTGAATGGGCTGGATACCCTAGACAGCGGAACATAGGGGCATTGCCGCAGATTGTCCTGCCGCTCCGCATCCTCCTGCCCGGTCGCGCGCTCAACCGCGGCATGCCAATCACGGATCTTGCGCCTGGAGCGGAGGATTTCCACGTGGAGCCGGTCGAGATCGTCGCGCCCGAATACCGAGAATGTACGCCGGGCTGCCTGTGGCAGGCTGTCATTCGGCGACGGGCGACGCTCGCCGACGATGATCAGCGTGACCGCAGGACCTTCATGCCGGCCGGCCGCCACCACCGGTGCGATCTCGGCAACCACCTCGATTGCATGGCCCTTGCCGATGACCGACCTTGCCGCCTCGACATGATTCTCGCCAGCGCCGCCATCGAAGAGCAACATGCTGGTGCCGTCATCCTGGCGGCGCCCGAGTATGTTGAGCACTCTCTCGTGCAGGCCGGTCCGGTCGCCGACGGTCAGATCGTAGAGCTGGTGCTGCGGATGCCGGTCGTTCTTCAATTTCGGCGCCGACACTGCCAGCCGTGAATTGCCGTATAGGTCGATCTCCTGCATCTGGCTGGTCAGTCGCCGCAGGAAGATCAGCAGGAATACCGACGGGTTGCGCTGCCCTTCATCATCGAATGGGTCCGCATCGATCAGCGCCTGGGCATTGTCAGCCAACCTGACGGCCTTGTGGTAGCTGCTCCTTGCATCGCCTTCCTCCATCGTGGTGTCGACCACCATCTCCAGCAGCCGGCTTTTCAGGATGGACCGAACGTCCTCGAGTGCGGGCAACGCATCGGCCTGGCTTGCCCCTTCGAGGGCCGCCCCGGCAACGCGTTCAAGATCGGCCGCCTCAAGCGGCCCCTTCTCGGCCATTGACAGGAGGCCGGCGGCAATCGCTTGCAGATCCTCCTGACTGGCGGCTCGCAGGAACTCCGGCCCGGAATCCGAACCGGACTCCTCGACCTTGCGTGACTTGCCGTCCTGGCGAATTTTCCTGAACCGCTCTCCGGCATGATGGCAAAACACCTCCTCGCCGCGGAAGTTGCGACCGATGAATTCCGGCTGTCCGCCGGCGGCCCGGCCCTTGAGACGGCCCTTGCCCAAATCGGGCTCGCGGTAATCGACGGTCCACGGATAGGCTTCCAGCCTGGATCGCGGGAGCAGGCAGACATTGCTGTCAAGAATGCGGGCCATGTTACGGGCATCGAATTTCGACGGCGTTTTCGGAGCCATGAGGTAGAGGTCGCCGGTATCGCCGAAATCGAGAAACCCGACTTCCCGCGCCCGGCGACGGGTTTCGGCATGCTGGCTGCGGCTGGCAAACTGCAACAGCAGGCCCCTGTCACCGCTGGAGCGGATCATGCGCCGCAACACGGCGGAATTGTCGGCAAATGTTACCCACTCAACCAGCGGGCGGTCAGGGTTCGGCTGGCTCGGCAAACGAAATCCTCCTGTCGGAGAACGTCAAGCCGGCCTACGATCTCGAGTTGCGGGCCGCCCTGGAGCACCGGCTGGCCCGTCAAAAATCCATCTGTCTTCCTGAATCCGGCTCGACCTGGTCGCCGATGACATTGAACACGCCATCTGGTTTGCCAGCATTGTGCGAACCGTTCAGTTCAATATCGGCATTCCTGCCGGGACTTTCAAGACCCAAACGGCGCGCCGGGCCGGATTTCGGGCCGGCATGGTCCATGTCAAGCGACGAGGTGACCGCATTCCTGATGGATTCGTAATACCGGGAGATGGCGTCCGGGTCGGATGGCGTCGGCACCGCATCCCTCGGAACGGCGCTGCTCAACCCCCTCGCCCTGGCGATGAACTTGCCGGAATCGGCCTCCGGTCCGAATGGCTTCAATGCCAGTGTCGACACCGCGAATCCGAACTTGCCGATCCGCGGCAGCGGTATGTTCATGGACTTGAAATACCGTTCGATATCGCTGCTCCAGACACCCTTCCAGCCGACGGATGCAAATGCGGAGCGGGCGTTCGGATGGGCCTGGGCAAGGAACGCCGATTCGAAACGCGACGATTCCGACGGTTCGAGCCGCCTGAGCACGCCGCCGATTCTCGCCCCCAGCCCGCCGGTCATGAAGTCGGTCAGCGGCACGGCATTCCGCCCGCCGAGATCCATGGATTCCGCCGTCCGCGAACTGACGGGGAAGATTTCCATGGGGATGACATCGACAACCGCACCGGCTTCGAACAATTGCCTGAACCGGGCCTCGGGATGGCGCTGAAGAAATCCTTCGACCGCCTCCCCGGCCGGGACCCGGTTCCCGTCCTTCCAGTAGCGCAGCACCGACATGGTCTTGCGGCTTGTCCCCTCCGGCGAATTCAGGATGACGGCGAGGGCTGCGGCACCGCGCGCCTCGATGGCCTCGGTTGCCATCTTTCGCATCGCCTCCACCTGCGTCGCCTGCACGACATTCCGGACATGCATGACGAACCCGTTATAGTAGGTGGCCCCGTTCGAACGGAAACGCCGGACCGAGCCATCGGAGGTCAGTGACGGCGAAATCTGCACCGGAAGGCCGGCGCGCAGTTCCGCCTCGGGACCGCCCATCCTGTTTACCCAGCGGGCGGTGAATCGGCCGCCTTCCTGGCGAACGCCTTCCAGCGCCAGGTAGCCACCTTCCGGTGTCCGCACCATTCCGGTTTCATCCTGGAGATCGCTGACGGTCGGCACCCGTGAATTGGTCGACGTCTCCCGGATCCAGACCGGAATCGACTTGCCGGCCAGCGGACCTCCTTCCACCCTGCCGGTGATGAAGCCGGTGTAGCAATTGGCGCTGGTTGCCTCGCCATTGTACGATTCCACGCGCAGGACCAAATTGCCGACATGTCTCGGCCGGACTCTCGCCGGTGTCCCATTTTTTTTCTCTGTCTGCATGACATGCCTGCCTTTCCGGTTGTGGGCATATCGACGACAATCGGCGCAGGTTATGAAATTCCAAAGCGCTGGCGGCGGTGTTTGCCGACTATGATGTGGATAACCTGTCCGCCCGGTCTGGCGCCCGGTTCCTGCCGGCAATCCCGCCAAGCTGCCGGGTGAGGCCGGAGACCGAGGATGCCATCATTGCACCGCCGCTGCGGAACTGCCGGACGCCGCCGCCATCATCGATTCCCGAGGCAACACCGATCCATTTCAGGATGCGGGACGGAAATTCCGAGATCAGCGAGAAGCTCCGCTCGATGATGATGACATAGGAGAGCACCACCAGGATTCCGGTGGCGATCAGGCCGAAGATTCCGACCACCGGCGAGGCGTGGACCAGGGCGCTCATCGTGTTGTGAATACCCAGATCCAGCAAGCTGCCCACGACCCGGAATATGATCATGCCGAAGAAATACCCGGCAATCATCAGCGACGGGGTGAGCACCAGCGACAGCAACATGAGCCAGCCCTGGCGGCCGGCATCGCCGGAGATTCCCTCGCCATCCATGCGAAAATGCATGAGTGCCCACAGCGTGACCGCCACCACCGTCTCGGCAACCACGAGGAAATAGGCGGCAATCCCAAGGATCCAGTAGATGAAGGGCAGCATCGGGATGATGAAGGATTGCGACACGCCGATGGCGGCCATCGGCGCGGCGATCAGGAACACGATGGTGGTGCCAAACCCGCCCGACAGCAACGAGACTGCGGCACCGCCGAAGATCAGCGCCCCGGCCACATCAAGGAACCAGTTGCCGATATTGATCAGGCCGGTCATCGGATCGCGGCCGGATGGCACCAGCACCCGCAACAGCTCGCCAATCTCGTCGGCAAAACCAACCCGCCAGATGCGGCCGAGCAACCCCGTGGCCCCGGCGGGCGCCGCACCTTCGATGATGCGCCCGGGAAGCGGCATCCCCAGCGCCGACAGGTTCAGCGCTGCCTCTTCCATACCGGCATTGCCGGCTCGCCAGATCCTGCCTGCTTCCTCGACATGCAGGAACTTGCTGACATCGGTGCGGCCGAACATCCGCTTGAACCAGCCGGAATTCTCCGCCTCGACCACCACCGCCCGGTTGAGCCGGTCCAGCCCGCCCGACATATGCGGCGATTCGCGTGCGGTAATCGAGGCGGCGGTCAGCCCCGACAATTCCGAGTTCAGCCGGGCCAGCGTCATGTACCAGTTGCCGGCGCCGATCCACCCCTCGCCCAGGCAGGAATGCGCCGGGCCATCCTGCCGGTCGCAGCCACCATTGATGAAGCGTTCAATGGCAGCCCGGGCATGGCCCTCGCCGCCTTCGCCGCCAGCCAACTGGCTGATCAACCCCCGGTTTCCCTCGGCGAGCCGGTCATTGGCCTGGCCCAGCGCGGCTGCCAGCTCACCGGCAATGTCGGGAACCGGTTGACTGCCGGCAATCAGCGCCGGCCACTGCATCGATATGGCCCGGTTGGCCCCGTCAATGACCGTCTCCAGCACCTCGGAATGCAGCGACCGGAAGGCGGCTTCGGCCGCCGGCTGTTCCCCGGACAGGTAGCCGGGCGGCTTCGGGATCGCGTAGGCACCGCAGATCTCCCGCTGCCGGCCATCGATGGTCGAGACAATCTGCACCGAATCGCGGCCGGTCACCGTCTCGAACCCGGCCCGGTTCGGGCTGCCGGCCGCCTCGAGCTGGTAATTGACCAGCCAGATGCAGAGCTGGTTGCGATAGACCGTCTTCAGGATCTCCCCATCGAAGCTTGCCGAGCCTGCCGCAATCGGCAATTCCCCGGAGACCAGCATCTTCGAGCCCCGCCCCCAGAGCTCGGACGCCATGATGGTCGAGCCCCTGACGATCCATGCCACGCCGGCCTGGATGGAATTGTAGCCGCCCAGCCCCGGAACCGGGACCAGCAGCACCACCGCGAACAGCACCCGCAACGGCGCCCAGAGTGACGACCACCGTCGCCCGAGAACCTCGCCTTCATGCGCCGATTGCAGGAGGCCCACCACCAGGTTCCAGGTAAACAGCAACCCGCCGAGCGTCAGCACCGCGGCATTGAGATAGCCGGCAACGACCGAGACCAGGGTGGTCTCGACCGACCCGGTTGGCGACGGAAAGAGCGGACCGAAGATCCGGTTGAGCAGGGTGGCGCTGTTGGCATCGCCATGCGGGGTCCCGAACACCCCGGACAGCGACTCCCCGATCCCCTGCCCTGGCAGCAACTGCGCCAGCGCCGGCGTCGGCATGACGGCGAATACCGCCAGCAGAACGGGCGCCGCAACATGTCCCGGATATCCGGGTCGCGATTCGGTCATCAACCGCGCCTACCGCCTGGCGGCGAAAAAGCACGGACAAATCCGCCCATGCGAGGGCCGAATTCGGTGGAAACCCGGGCAGGGCAGCCCCGAGCCTGGCCCGATCCCCGAAATTCCCGTCAGGCGGATCAGGCAGCCGCCAAACTGGCGGCCTCCTTCCGTATCAGGAAACGGGAGCTCCTCGCAGAGCCGGGCCGTTCAGCTGCCGATGCCCTCCTGCGAGCGATGTGATGCCAGGTGGGCGGGCGTTGCCTCGTCCTGCAACCGACACCAGGACTGCGCGGGCCGCCAGCGACGGCCCGCACCGGTCTCGTCTCAGCGCACGATCAGATCGTCACCGATCGTTGCCCGCATCTGTGCCTCGACCTCGGCCACCGCCTCCTCCGGGGTCTGCACGCCGGTCCAGGCGGCTTCGAGCCCGCGGAACATGGCTTCCGAGAAGGCACCGTATTGCAGGTGGTTCGGCTGCGAGTTTGCCGAGCCCAGCAGCACCTCCGTTGCCTCGGATGCCCAGCGATTGCCGCGATAGAGATCGACATCCGCCTGCGCCCTGGCCACGGCGAGGTGGTTCGACTGGATCGCATGCAGGGTGTTGAGCCGCGGCTCGGTGGCGATGGCGATCAGCTGCGCCGCGATCTCCTCGACCCGGTCATCCTCCTGGTTCATGACCAGGTAGACCAGCGGGTGGGTGATGGTGTTGGCGCGCCCGGCATCGTTGCCGGCCGGGATCAGCGAGAACTGGATGGTGTTCCAGAAATCGTCATTGCCCTCCCGCGCGTAGCGGCCGAAATGCCAGGTTCCGCCATGCCAGAAGCCGGCGCGGCCGTTGGCGACCTCGTTGTACCACTGGTTCCATTCGGTGCCGATATGGTTGCGGCGGGTCACCCCCGCTTCCACGGCATCGACGAAGAACTGGTAGAACGCGGTCATGGCTGCCTTGTCGAGCAGCAGCTTGCCGCTATCGGCATCAACGAGCTCGCCGCCGAAGGACTGGTAGAACTGCGCATAGTCGGGACCGTTGGAGACCCGGGGATAGAAGCCGTAGCCGGATTCGACCAGCCCCATCTCGACGGCCCTGGTGGCGTCTTCCAGCACGTTGGCGAGCGTATACTCGCCGCTGGCAACCCTGGCCGGCAGTGAATCGATGTCGTCCTCGCTGTAGCCGAGCCCGCTGAGCGTTTCGCGCCAGAAGAAGAACGGGCGCGATTCGGCGTCCTGCGGGATGCCCCACTGGACTCCGGCATAGGCGGCAATCTCCATGAGGTTCGGATAGACATTGCTCAGCGGCCAGGCATCGAGATCGACATAATCCTCGACCGCCACGATGTAGCCGGCCTGGCTCCATGGCGCGATGTCCAGATGCGAGGTGACGACGATGCTGGCGGCGGTGCCGGCCTCGGCGCCGAGCGTCACCCCCTGCTTGAACTCGTCCCAACCGGAGAAGTCGCGCCTGCCGTCAACGGTGATGTTCAGCTCCTCGCCCAGGATGGACGCCTCGCGCTCGAGAATGTCGGCGGCCATCTCGATGGCCTCGATGCGGTAGCTGTCGCTGTCATTGGAGCCGCCAGCCCACACCGTGATGTTGATGTCTTCGGCCAGGGCCGGGACGGCAAGACCGCCCAGCATGCCGATCAATGCAGAGATCCGGATTAGTGATGTCATGAGAGTGTTCCTCCTTGTGGCACATGCATCATGTTGTTGCACACGTGTGCAGAACTGATAGCAGAAAACCCCTGGCCGGGGAAGGTGGTTGTGTGGGGGTTCGGGGGGCGGGCATGGAGAGCCTGTGTGGCAACTGCCTGTATTGCTTGTGGAATACTCCTGGCGAAAGACGGTGCCGGGCCGCAGGGGCATGCCGATTTCTTGGCAGAACCGGGCCGGAAACGGCGAGATTCCTATGCGTTCGATTTGCCCGTCCGGAAGCGGTCATAGCTTGATGGAATGGCAATGCCGAATTCTTGGCAAAGAAGCCGGACATCATGCCAGTCCGTTTCGTCCAGCTCGTATCCGGTATGGAACCGGATAAGCCAGTGCACAGGAACGCAGCGGATCTTCGTGCCCAGGATCTCGCCCTCTCCAGTCAAATGATCCGCCGTGTACGGGACACCGAACCTGTTGCTTCCGTCAGCGTTGAGTTCGTAGGCGTGAACATCGATGATGCGGCCGTTACCGTCGTCCAGGACGAAGTTGTGCTCCCAGCTATCCGCGCGTGGAACCTCACGGAAGCCCTGGCCGAACAGGATGTCCTTCAATGCCGCTACGCGGGAGACGGGCAAGGCAATGTCCAAATCGTCATGTGGCCTGGTTTGCCGTCCAAGCAGGGCGTCGACAGCCCAACCGCCGTCGATGCAGACGTCCAGCCTGGCCGCCCGGGCGGTGCTCCAGAACTTGATGACTGCCGTCGCGTCCATGCAGGTCTCGTTCCGTGTCATTCGTGGCTCGGTCGCACCCGGCAAGCACTCGGCGGGCGCATTCGATCCTGCCATTGCCTTTGTGGATATGTGGTCCAACATTCAATAGCATTTCCGGCGCGGGTCCGGGACCAATCGCTGCCCGCCACCGCAAACCGGAGGACAGGAAGGAGGCATCCGAGATGACGGCGAGCTGGCGCTATTGGAACCCGGTCGATATCCGGTTTGGCGGCGAGGCTGTCGGGGCATTATCCAAGGAGGTTGGTGGTTCGCGGTATGCCCTCGTCACCTATGGCGAGCCGTTTTTTCGTGGCCTGGCCGAACGCCTGGCAGCTGCGGCCGGACCTGCGGCCATTGTCATCGACGACGTTCTGCCAAACCCGGAATGCCGGCATCTTGATGCCCAGGCGCAGCGACTTTGGGCCGGGAACGAACCGGTTGACGTCATCATCGCCATCGGCGGCGGCTCGGTCATTGATACGGCAAAAGTGCTTGCCGCGGCGCGGGACGGGTTTGATGCTGTCATGGCATTTGTGCGGGGCGATGCCGGCAGCAAGTCTCTCTCTGCCCTTCCCGTTCTTGCCGTGCCGACGACAGCGGGAACTGGCAGCGAGGTCACCTGCTGGTCGACGATCTGGGATGTGGTTGCGGGCGAAAAGCATTCGCTGGCACATCCCGGTCTCTATCCGCGCGTCGCGATCATTGATCCCGTGCTCATGTTGGGAAAGTCGCGGGATTTGACACGCGCTACCGGGCTCGACGCATTGTCGCACGCGCTGGAAAGCATCTGGAACAGGAACGCCAATCCGGTGTCCTGCCGCCATGCTGTCTTCGCGGCACGCACGATATTGCGCGATCTGCCCAAGCTGCTGGATGCACCGGACGATATTGCGCTACGGACCAGCCTGGCCGAGGCGGCGCTGGGCGCGGGGTTGGCATTCTCGAACACCAAGACCGCGATTGCGCATAACCTCAGCTATCCCGTGACCCTGAGACATGGCCTGGCACATGGGATTGCCTGTTCTTTCACACTGCCGACGATCCTCGGAACGGTGACCTCTCTCGGCGGATTTCGGGAAGACTCGTTGCAGGCGATTTTCGGGCCGGATCTCGCCCGGGGCTCCGACCGACTGGCCGAGTGCTTGCGCGGCATGGGTGTCGCACTTCGATTCGAGGATTACGGGGTGGGGGTCGGAGATGCTGTCGACATCATCGACGCGGCCTTTCTCGGTCAACGGGGCAGGAATTTCATCGGCCAGAAGGAGGCTTTCCTGGCTGCGGCGATAGGGGATGGATTGATCTGATGGCAACCAGTTCCTCCGACATCCGGTACGAGACGGGTCAGATCGCGCCGGACCAGGTGAACCGCCATATCGAGCATCGCTTCGATGTCCCGAATGACACGATGCGTATCGAGATTGATTGTGACCATGCGCCGCTGCATGCCATCGAGAACGGTCTGGACAACCAACTCAGCCTCACGCTTGCCGATCCCGAAGGCGGGCGCGGGGATGTCCCGACCACTGTTGAAACGGCCATCGACAGGCCCCGTTCTGCGGGAGCAGGTCCCGTTTCGGCCACAAGGATGGCGCTTGGCCAACTTCCATTGCGGCGGCGGATGGAGGAGATCCAGGGTCATACCGAGTATCGTCTCGAATTGGACGTCTGTACGACCGGCACCCAATCTCGATCAACCCCAGATCTCGGTGCGCCCGGCGAGGGCACGGTTCACCGCCGTCACGTTGGATGGTCCCTGCAGGAAGTCGGCAAAGGCATCGTGCTGAACCCCGCCGCCAGCCTCCTCGACCAAGAGCAGCCCCGCCGCGGCATCCCAGATGTTGAGCGACGGTTCGTGGAAGGCGTCGAACCAACCGGTGAGAACACCGAGAAGACAGATCGTCGCCGCGCCATAATGGCGATGCTCAATGTCATGTTCAAGCAAGGCTTCAATCCGCTGGAAATAGTCTGGCAGGACACCTCTCGGGGAGTGGCCCAGGGCGACGATGGGAATTTCAGCCAGCGTGTCGCCAAAGACGATGGCGGCACCGTTCAGGTGGCTACCCTTGCCGCGGCTGGCACTGGCCGTAAGCTTGAGATCCGGGGCGTGGATGACTCCGTCGGTCAGTGCAGTCCCGTCGAAATGTGCAATCGATATCGCCCAGTTCGGTGAACCGCGAAAAAAATTCGTCGTGCCATCAATCGGATCGACGATCCATGTTCGTCGGCAATCTCCCTGCAGGCCGCCTTCTTCTCCCAGGATCGCGGCATCGGGGTCGCATTTGTGAATGCCGTCGCGCACGAGTGCCTCAACCGCGGTATCAGCGGCAGTGACCAGGTCCAGGCGTCCCTTGACCCGGACGTCCAGACCACCGCCCTGGTCACGCATCCGTTGCGCCAAGCCTCCCGCCTGGCGGGCGAGGTCCAGCGCGATTTGCAGCCGGTCGTCAGCCATGACGTGTTGTCCCGCGCAATACCGGAGACAGTTCCACGCGCTCGATTCGTCGTGGAAGATCGATATCTTCCAAGCGCTCGATCAGCAGCCGGATCACCGTGTCGGCCTGGTGGTCGATATTCTGCCGGAATGTCGACAGGTCGTAGGAGGCCCAGCCTGCCTGTTCAATATCGTCGAAACCGATGACTTGCACATCCCGTGGCACCGAGAGGCCAAGATCAAGCCGGATCGCGTCCATCGCCCCCAGCGCCATCAGGTCGGTGGCGCAGAACAGACCGTTGATCCCGGAAAGCGCCTTGTGGCCGGCCGCCAAGACGGCCTCGCGGGCGGTCGCGTATTCCTGATCTTCGGAATGGATCACTTCGGTTTGAAACCCGTGCCGCGACGCCGCTTCCCGGAAGGCACGGGCCCGGCCGGAGACCGAATAGGTTTCCCGGCGCGACAGGAGGCATCCGAGTTTTGTTGCGCCGCATTCGATCAGCGTTCGGGCGGCCAGGCGGCCGGCGGTTTCGTTGTCGGCGACGACCCGGTCGCCCCAATTGGTGACACCGGCCCGGTTGATCAGTACCACGGGCAGGCCAAGACGCCCGCAATCCTCGATCAGGGCCCGGGGCGGCGTGTCGGACGTGATGATCATGCCGGCGATCGAGTAGCTGAGAAGCGAGTCGATCAGGCTCGTCAGCATTTCAGGTTGCTCGGCAGTGATGAGCATCGGTTTGAAGCCCTTGCGGAGCAGCCTTTCGCTCAACAGGCGGACCTGCCGCGACCGGAGGGGCGTGTCGAGGCGGGACGCCACGAGTCCGACGATTCCGGAATGCTCCTGTTGCAATCCGCGCGCCAGCAGGTTGACGCGATAGCGCAGATCGGAGGCGGCCCTTGTCACCTTGTCCCTGGTCTCGTCCGAAATGTTGGCGCCCGGCGTAAAGGCACGCGACACCGCGGAACGCGACACGCCGGCCAATCTGGCAACGTCGAAAGACGTGGGCTTGCGCGCCTTGCTCTTAGGCATGGCGATGGCGTTCGGTGACAAAACGGGAAAAGGCAAAGGGCTCGTTCAGGTTGAACAGATCGGGGCGAAGGCCGAAGATTTCCCCGAAGATGTCGGGCGCCTTTCCCATATAGGCAACCATCGAACGGATGGCACTTCCCCTGAGCGAGGCGACTTCCAGGGGATCGTCTCCCGGTCGAAACTCGACCAGGTTGGCGCCGTAGTGATCAATGGCGGCCTGGAGCGAATCGTAGTCCTGTCGCCGTGCCATGATCCGGGCCTCGGGGCTCATGGCACGCAGTTCGACCAGGTAATCCTGGTTGAAGGACCAGAAGAATACGCGGTCGAGGAGGCCAGCGGCCTTGACGCGAGCTAGGACCGGTTCGGGCGGGGCGGACTTGAATTCGAGATATGCCCGGGCGTCATGCGTGCTGACCAGTTCGAGGACTTCCTCCAGCGTCGGGATCCGGGTGCCAGCGAAGAACGGGTCAAACCATGCACCTGCATCGAGCGCCTGCAGCTGCGCCAGCGTTTTCGATGTAATGGGGCCGGTGCCGTCGGTGGTGCGCTCAAGGGTCGGGTCGTGGATCACGACAATCTCACCATCCGCGGTCACGTGCAGATCGACCTCGATATGGTCGAAGCCCGCCGCCAGCGCACATTCGAGGGCAGGCAAGGTGTTTTCGGGCGCGATGCGGTTGGCACCGCGGTGGCAGACCATGCCGAAGGGATAATCGGAAGGCGGTTGAAATGGATTCACAAGCTCAGGCATGTCCGAGCAAATGCCGGTCACCGGCTTGTTTCGCAGGTGCGCCATGCGCACCGGGTCTTCCTCGTGCCAGAGCACGACTTCCTTGCCGTCGCCGAAGGCGCGAGCGAAGAAGCCTGGTGTCAGCATGTCCTGCGGCGCCGGGAGTCGCTCCCAACACAGGTGGATCACGTCGGCATGGGCGGCGTGTTGATGCGGGTCGGCACCGACAGGAACCAGTGCGGCGACAGGATGGGGGCTGCCCGCATCCTTCAGGATGTCCACGATCCCGGTGTCGAAGGCACCGATGATCACCGGTGCGATCCCGGCCTCGCCGAGCAGGGACAGCGTGGCACGGGTGGCCGAGGCATCCTTGATGTCGGCATAGATCCCGGCGCCAAGATCGCGGGCAAGCCCGATCACCTCGACCAGGTCCGGACATTCGGGCATGTGATCCCGGAGTTCCTGGCGCGTCATGTCGCCGAGCGCCAGCCCGCTGGCCAGGGCCGCGTCGTGATGAACGACCGGCACACCATCGGAAGTGCCGCGGATGTCGATTTCCCACATGTCGGCACCCAGTTCCGCCGCCTTGCGAAACGCGGCCATCGTGTTGGCCTGTGCATAGGCCGAGGCCCCGCGATGCGCAATCGAGAAGGGGCGCGGTGGGATACCGGCACCTGTCACACGCGATCTCCATTTGGTGCGAAGGCCAGGATTTTTTCGGTGGCGACACCCCAGTCAACCTTGTCGCCGATGCGGAGCGTGATGCCAAAGGGCACGATCGACCGGATGTCGCCGCCGCCATCTAGGCGAATGTCGATCAGCTCCTCGCGACCCTGCGGTTCGACGAAGACCACCTCGCCTTTCAGGCCGGTTCCATGTTGCGGACCGAAATGCTCTGGCCGAATGCCGATGACAACCTCACCCCGGGCACCGAGGTCGGTCGGGCGCGGCAGCGACTGCGCGCCGTTGACCACCAGGGTTTCGTCCGCCCTTGCCTTGAGGAACGAGATCGGCGGGTTGCCCAGGAATCCTGCGACAAACCGGGATTGTGGATTGGCGTACATCTGCTCGGGCGTATCGATCTGGATGATCTTGCCATCCTTCATCAGCGCGATCCGGTCGCACATTGACATGGCCTCGACCTGGTCATGCGTCACGAGGATGGCGGTGATGCCGGTTTCCTGCTGGATTCGACGTATCTCCGAGCGCATTTCGAGGCGGAGTTTCGCGTCGAGATTGGCCAGTGGTTCGTCCAGCAAAAGGATGTCCGGTTTCCGAATCATGGCCCGCGCCAGCGCCACCCGCTGCTGCTGGCCGCCGGACAGCTGCGCCGGACGGCGCTCGAGGAGTTCGCCGATCTGGACGAGTTCGGCAAGCCGTTCGACTTCGGCCCGGATCCCGGATTTCGACTTTCCCATGACCTTGAGCGGAAAACCGATATTCTGTTCGGCGTTCATGTGGGGGTAGAGCGCATAGTTCTGGAACACCACGCCGACCGAGCGCCCCTGCGCAGGCACGTTCGACACATCGCGATCTCCAAAGTAGAGCTTGCCGGCGCTGAGCTTGTGGATGCCGCAGATCGCGAAAAGCGTCGTGGATTTGCCGCAGCCGGATGGTCCGAGCAATGCCATCATCTCGCCGCTGCCAACGGTCAGGTCCATGTCCTCGATAACGGTCGTGGTGCCGAAGCGCTTGGTGAATTTGTCGAGTCGCAGTTCCATCAGCCTTTCGTGCCTCCGCCATAGATGTTCATGAGCTGCTTTTGGAAAATCAGGTAAATGATGATGACGGGGATCGAGTAGAACATTCCGATCGCCTTGAAGAGCCCGAAATCGGCCGTCGTATCATCCTGGACGACCGCGTTCATGTAGGTTGCCAGCACCTGCGTGCTCGACCCGGGCGCCAGGACCAGCGGCAGGACGAATTCCGACCAGCCCGAAAGGAAGGAGATGATCAAGAGTGCGGCAAGTCCGGGCTTGACCTGCGGCAGAACCAGCTCCCACCAGACGCGGTAGCGGCTGGCCCCGTCCTGCACGCCGGCCATTTCAATCTCCCATGGCACGGTATCGTAAAAGCCTTTCATGATCCACACGCCGAAGGGCAGCTCCAGTGCCGCCTTGACGAGGATGATGCCGAGCAGCGTGTCGAAGAGGCCGAGAAACTGCAGGATGATGAAGATGGCAATGATCAGGGTGATGGTCGGGAAGGCGTGCAGGATGATGAGCCCGCCCAGGAAATACGGCCGCCCCGGCATGTTCAGGCGTGACAACGCATAACCGGCGGTTGTCGAGAGGAGCGTGACCAGGAATGCGGTGGTGCAGGCGAAGATGAAGGTGTTCATCGTCACCACCCAGATCGAGGGGCGCCCGGTATCGATCAGCTCCCAGAGAAAGCGCCAGTTCGAAATGTCGATGGGGCCGGGAACCAGGGATCCCGGAGCGGGCGAGGCGATGCTGTCGACGATTTGGTAGACATACATGATCACCAGCGGCGTCGAAAATATCATGAGCACCAGGACAAGGTGCCAGATGCGGCGACCGCCTGTCATTGCTCGATCCTCGGTTTGCTCAGCAACTCCTTGAAATTGAAAAGCCTCAGATACAGGACCGACATGATGATGCCGATAAAGACCAGGACCAGCGCATAGGCGGCGCCGAAACCGTATTGCAGGTTGCCGCCGTAGTTGTTCAGCGCAGTGTGGAAGGCGGCCAGCGCCCAGACCTCGGTGGACCGACCGGGGCCGCCATCCGTGGCCAGCAGGATGTACTCGAACGAGGTCAGCAGGCTGAGGGTCTGGTACGCGGTCATGAACAGGATCGGCCAGCGCATCTGCGGCAGGATGATGTAACGGACCTGTTGCCAGCGATTGGCGCCATCCACCTCGGAGGCATAGAGCATCGAGGTGGGAATTGACTTGATGGCTGACGAGAACAGGATCATGCCGAGCGAGGCACCGACGAAGCCGTTGATCAGGATGACCGTGGTCCAGGCGTGGCTGGCAGTGTGCATCATCCAGTTCTTGGGTGCGACGCCGAACCATCCGGCGACGGTGGCAATGAAGCCGGTATCCCAGGTGAACCAGTTCCACATCAGCACGTACAGAACCGGCGGCAGGATCCGCGGCAGGAACCAGATGGCACGGAAGGTGTTGGCCAGCTTGCCGGGCAGGTAGAAGGTGGCGATGGCCAGGAACAGGCCGAACAGGATGTTGAAGGACAGCGTCCAGGCCACGTAGAACGCGGTGTTCGTGGCATATCTGAGGGTCGAAGGCAGTTCGACCAGCAGCTTGAAATTGTCGGTGGTCCAGGTCCAACCGGTATAGGCGAATTGCGTCAGCACATCGTGATCCGAGGCATCGATGCCGCTATCGGCCAGTGCGGCGCGAAATTGTTCCTCGGTATCGAAGCGTTCGCCGACAATGGTGACGGAGAACAGGTCGGCGGCGGCCTTGCGATCCCTTGTTCGGCGTATCGGGTCGTCGAGGTTCCTCAGGACGCGTTCAAGGTCACGACGGGCGCCGAAGGTCTCGCCCAGGTAATCCTCGCGCAACTCGTCCGCCGTGCGGTCGCTGAACTGTTCAGCCAGCGCAGCAAGGCCGGCCTCGGTAACCTGGAAGCCGGCATTTTCCAGCTTCTCCGCCGATGCTTCACTGATGCCGGTATCCGACAGGTTTCGCAGCTGTTCGGTATTGATCCGGTAGTCGCCGCCCATGATTCCGGTCGAGGTCGACATGTTGGTAAACGAGAAGACCACGGTCAGAAGGACCGGCAGCAGAAAGAAGATCACCACCGCGACCAGCGCAGGCGAAAGAAATCCAATGCCCAGGCTGCGCATCGTCATGGAGAAACCTCCGACACCAGGACTGCGCGGGCCGCCAGCGACGGCCCGCACCGGTCTCGTCTCAGCGCACGATCAGATCGTCACCGATCGTTGCCCGCATCTGTGCCTCGACCTCGGCCACCGCCTCCTCCGGGGTCTGCACGCCGGTCCAGGCGGCTTCGAGCCCGCGGAACATGGCTTCCGAGAAGGCACCGTATTGCAGGTGGTTCGGCTGCGAGTTTGCCGAGCCCAGCAGCACCTCCGTTGCCTCGGATGCCCAGCGATTGCCGCGATAGAGATCGACATCCGCCTGCGCCCTGGCCACGGCGAGGTGGTTCGACTGGATCGCATGCAGGGTGTTGAGCCGCGGCTCGGTGGCGATGGCGATCAGCTGCGCCGCGATCTCCTCGACCCGGTCATCCTCCTGGTTCATGACCAGGTAGACCAGCGGGTGGGTGATGGTGTTGGCGCGCCCGGCATCGTTGCCGGCCGGGATCAGCGAGAACTGGATGGTGTTCCAGAAATCGTCATTGCCCTCCCGCGCGTAGCGGCCGAAATGCCAGGTTCCGCCATGCCAGAAGCCGGCGCGGCCGTTGGCGACCTCGTTGTACCACTGGTTCCATTCGGTGCCGATATGGTTGCGGCGGGTCACCCCCGCTTCCACGGCATCGACGAAGAACTGGTAGAACGCGGTCATGGCTGCCTTGTCGAGCAGCAGCTTGCCGCTATCGGCATCAACGAGCTCGCCGCCGAAGGACTGGTAGAACTGCGCATAGTCGGGACCGTTGGAGACCCGGGGATAGAAGCCGTAGCCGGATTCGACCAGCCCCATCTCGACGGCCCTGGTGGCGTCTTCCAGCACGTTGGCGAGCGTATACTCGCCGCTGGCAACCCTGGCCGGCAGTGAATCGATGTCGTCCTCGCTGTAGCCGAGCCCGCTGAGCGTTTCGCGCCAGAAGAAGAACGGGCGCGATTCGGCGTCCTGCGGGATGCCCCACTGGACTCCGGCATAGGCGGCAATCTCCATGAGGTTCGGATAGACATTGCTCAGCGGCCAGGCATCGAGATCGACATAATCCTCGACCGCCACGATGTAGCCGGCCTGGCTCCATGGCGCGATGTCCAGATGCGAGGTGACGACGATGCTGGCGGCGGTGCCGGCCTCGGCGCCGAGCGTCACCCCCTGCTTGAACTCGTCCCAACCGGAGAAGTCGCGCCTGCCGTCAACGGTGATGTTCAGCTCCTCGCCCAGGATGGACGCCTCGCGCTCGAGAATGTCGGCGGCCATCTCGATGGCCTCGATGCGGTAGCTGTCGCTGTCATTGGAGCCGCCAGCCCACACCGTGATGTTGATGTCTTCGGCCAGGGCCGGGACGGCAAGACCGCCCAGCATGCCGATCAATGCAGAGATCCGGATTAGTGATGTCATGAGAGTGTTCCTCCTTGTGACGACTGCCGCCTGGCAGCTGCCGTCATGTTGTTGCACACGTGTGCAGAACTGATAGCAGAAAACCCCTGGCCGGGGAAGGTGGTTGTGTGGGGGGCGGCAGTTGTAGCCGCCTGGCCCGCCGGGTATCGGCAGTCTGGCAGACCGGCAAATACAATCATTCTTCATCCGCGAGGGCAGACCCTCTGGTCCTGGTCCCGATCAATCGGTCAGTTTTCGCCGAATCACGTCAAGCCCAACAGCCATTACCATGATGGTTCCAATCGCGATCTGCTGCCAGTTGGAATTCACGCCGATTACGACCAATCCGCTGGTCACCACTTGCAAAAGCAGGACCCCGACGATCCCGGCGGCAATGGTTCCGGATCCGCCGAACAGGCTAACGCCTCCGACAACAACTCCGGCAATCACCAGCAATTCCCAGCCGCTTCCGATCGAAGTCGGTGCGCTCGCGAGGTCGGCCATCACGAACATCCCTGCAATGCACGCAAGTGCACCGACAGTTGCAAAGGCGCCGATCTTGTAGAGGTCTGTGTTGATTCCTACCAGTCGGGCGACCTCGCGGTTTCCGCCCGTGGCATACAGGTTGCGGCCCAGCACCGTTCGCCTGAGCACAAAATCTGCCGAACCCGCAATCACGAGAAATATCACGAAGCTCCAGCCTAGACCGAATATGATTTGCTCCCGGCCTAGCGCTCCCACTGGCCCTGGCAAGGGATAGACCGGAACCCCTCCTGTCACCACCTGAATCAGGCCCTGCCCAATGAACAGCATTCCAAGCGTTTGAATGAATGCCGGAACCCCGATCTTCACAACCACCAATCCGTTGATCAGGCCGGTCATCGCACCTGTCAGGACTCCAGCCATGATCGCCACCGGTACGGGCAGCGAAAGCAATGTCATCGCCTGCGCCGAGACAACCGCGCCGAGCCCGGCGACCGACCCGACTGACAGGTCGAACTCGCCTGCCACCAACAGTATGATCTGACCGACAGCGATGATGCCGATGAAGGAAACGACACGGAGCATCGCACGGATGTTTCGGTCCGAAAGAAAAGCAGGTTCAATGACAGTGAAAAGGATGACAAGTATCAACAACGCGCCGACAACACCCAACTCGCTTGCCAATATCGAAGAACGAATCCGCAGTTTTCCGGTCAAGGATTTTAGCATTGTCGCAATAGCACTTCACTCACTCTGAACGACCGTCCTGACTGAATGGTTGCACGCTCGGGGATGTATCTGCATTTCAATTGGGTAGCATTCCTTTCCGTGTAATTCCAATCCAAACAATAGTGATGGATTACGCTCAGGACCATTCAAAAGTCGACATCCAATCCGGCCTTCGGCTCCGGAATGCAGCCGGGATCAGGCTGTCATGTCGGGTGAGTCGCTGGCGGGGACTGTTCCCGGCAACACCCGGCGCAATCATGTCCCGGGGCACGCGGCTCTGCCGCGCCGGCCAGGCGCCGGACCCGGGAGAGCAGGATCAGGTGAGTGAGCCGGGCGGCCGTCGGGTCATGACTTGCACTTCCGAAAGAACGATATTCTCACGGCGTTGCTTTTTCTTTGCGAGCAAAGCGGAGCCTACATTGGACAGAGCTGCCCACGACCTCGCTTTGCCCCGTGTTCAGGAGCTTGTGGACACGGCCCGCCGCATCTTTTGCACGCCCTTCGTCATCAGCGCCCAGGCTACGCGCGCCATCCGGTTGGCCATGGCAACCAGCCTCTTCGGCTTGCGGGCCAGCATGCGATCAAGCCATGACCCCTCAGGCACGCCGCGTCGGACAGACCAGCGGAGCGTTTTCAGGCTCTTTGACGTATCAATCCCCTGAACAAGTGTCCCCGTCAATCCTTCCCTTCCCTGCCTTCAGGCCGCGGAAAATGCTGAGCTACGCCGCTTGCGGGGTCGACCGCCCTTTGCACCATTCGCCCGCGCCGCTGCGGCCTTGGCAGGTGAAGTGGAACGTCCTGCCTGGCGCGCAAGAGCCCTGGTCATCCAGCTTCGGGTCCCGAACACGCCCGCCACCAAGGCCGGCACGTAGAGGTCGACGTCAAGCCTCGGCCAATGTAAATTGAAGCCGTGGCCTTCAACTTCAACAACCGACAAGTCGCCGGGTGCGGCATCGTGCAGTTCCTCGACCAGACTTGCCGGAAACATGTAGGTGCAGCCATTGACCAGGCTGAGGACCACCTGTCCTGTTTGCCGGTCGTAACTGGCAGCCGCAGCACGCGGTTCCGTTTCCAGCATTTCCTGCCCGCGGGTTTCTGCTTTCCTGAAGGCCGCCTCAGTCAGATTTTCCATGGATACGCTCCCATTCCATCAGGAACTCTTCGCGGTGCTCGGCCACTACCGCCATCAGCCGCCGCATGTCGAATCGCTTGATACCAACGACAGAGACAAGTTCATGCTTGTTTGCAGTGCCGGTCAGATTGATCTTCGCCTGCCCAGGACCGGTAATGTGAATATGCGCCGGGTCATGGTCCGCCGTGTAAATCACGAACCGGAAGCCGTGGGCGCGGTGAATAACAACCATGCAGATATATAACCCAACAGTTAGGTTAACACAAGAGTTGGCTTTGCCCAGCACCTCCTGCGGCCGGGCGGCAAAATTCCGGCCCACCGGCGGTACGTCATCGAAGCGGCCGTCAAGCCTGATCAGCGAGATCGCCATGTTGGAGTTGGCCGCCAGTCTCTCGGGGATGTTGCCGACCTGTGCCCGGCAGTGATCCTTGTCATGGGCGGCGACACGGATGTCGTACAGGCGGCGCTCAATTTGCTGCCGAATGCTGCATGGATCCGCAGGATCATCACCCCTGTCACAGGACTGATCCTGCCGGCCCTGCCTGGCCATCTGGCCAGGCGTGCCCGGAGATGCCCGGCAGGGCCATGATCCGTGACTGATCACGCATTTCCGCCGGATTCACCTGCGCGGCGGGTCCGGCAGGTGCCAGCGTCGCCTTAAACAAGACTCGGCCCTGGCCTGTCAGTCGGCAAAATTGACTTTTGGAGAGACCTGGTAGAAACTGTGTCTCGTTGCAAAATTTATTGATTGTGAGGGCACGGTTCGACATGCTGGAGTCGCAACTTTGTGTATGAAATTGACTGGGTTTGAACATGTTGGACCGGTCAGGCTTTGACGCGCAAACGAGTTGCTGAAACACCTTCGCAAGATACTAAAGGGAGGAGAAACGACGTCATGAAATTTCTGAATAAGTTACTTGTGCCGACCGTGGTCGGCATAGCTTTGCTTGGTGGACCACAGGCCGCCCTGGCCGAAGGTGGTCCGCTACTCTGGGTTCAACCATTGCGCGATCATCCGGTGCACAAGATCATGCAGGCCGGGTTCCTTTCTGCCTGCACCAAAATGCAGCGCGAATGCGAGGTCGTCGGCAACCCTAGTGCCACAAACTGGGATATTCCCGGAACTTTGCCATTGGCGGAAGCGGCGCGAGCGCGGACTGAATTCGGCGCCGTACTGGTCTACGGACCGGACCCGGCAATCTTTCCCTATATCACGAAGGTTGCAAGCGAAGGCTACCCGGTCGTGACATGGCATGTCATGCCACCCGAAGGTACTGTTGAAGGCCTCAAGGCCGTGACAGGACAGGACACACCGGCAGCCGGAGCAGCCGCCGCGGTTGCAATGGCAGAGCAAATGGGGGGATCGGGAATCGTTGCCCTGACACAAGGAAGCATTAACGAGGCCGAGAACGTCATGTCAGATGCCTTCCGTGCCAAGATGGCTGATTCCTATCCTGACATTTCAATTCTCAGCACCGAGATTGAAGGATTTGAACCTTCTGCCGCCCAGGCGAAGGCAGTCGCAATCCTGCAGGGCAATCCCGACGTGACCGCGGCCTTCTCCACAACCGGGAACGGGCCGCAAACCTGGGCCCAGGCTGCGCGCGCGACCGACCGGGATTTGGTCATAATTGGCATGGACTACATTCGCCAAAACCTCGACTTGGTAAAAGCCGGGGACGTCTTTGGTCTGGTTGGACAGCCCCTCTATGAAGAAGGTGCACGAGCGGCAGAACTCGCCGCCGACCTGGCGGACGGCAAGGAGGTGCCCTACCGGAACCCACTTCCAGCGGCGATTGTCACGATCGACAATCTGGATCCCTATTACGACATACTGTCCCAGGCAGGTCAGTAACGTCGACAACTTGAAATCACGGTGGGGCGACACGAGGTCGCCCCACCGCCTCCCTTCGTGAAACTGCAATACTGCGCATGACCTCCCTTGAAGATCTGGCCCTCGAAGCACGCGGGGTCAACAAGTCGTTCGGTGGCGTCGTCGCGCTCAAGGATGTTGACCTGGCGGTACGCGGTGGTGAGATTCACGCTCTTTTGGGCCAGAACGGAGCGGGAAAGTCCACGCTAATCAAGATCCTCAATGGCGTTATCTCCGCCAGCGAATTCAGCGGAGCTCTCGCAGTAGGTGGGGGCAATGTCCGGTTCGGGTCGCCGCGCGATGCGTCGGACAACCGGATTGGTTACGTGCCGCAAGAAACAGAGGTATTCGAGCATCTTTCGGTTGCCGAGAACATATTCGCGGGAATGACCGGTGGTAGTCCGGGGGCACGCCTTGTCAGACGTAGAGAAATCGATCAGCGGAGCAACGAGATCCTGGCCGGTCTCGGCATAGAAGTCGATCCTGCAGTCTTGGCGGCCTCGCTGACATCGGCCGAAAAACACATGCTCATGATCGCCCGCACCCTGGCCCGCTCACCTCGCGTTCTGTTGCTTGACGAGCCTACCGCGGCCTTGTCAGCGAGTGAGGTAAAAGCGCTCTTCGCCGCACTCAGGCGGCTCAAGGCTGAAGGTGTCACCACTGTCTACATCACGCACCGTCTGCCAGAGGTAATGGTAATCTGTGACCGTGCGACCGTGCTCCGCGATGGCAGCGTGGCAGCGGAATTCTCGCGTGACGAATTCGATGAGGACGCCTTTATTCTCGCAATGACCGGGCGAAAGGTCTCGCGTTTGTTTCCGGTTCATGAGGCGCCGGTCGACGCCCGCCCGATGCTGGAGTTGAGGGATCTTGTCATTGGCACGGGAATCGGTGATTCCAGGCAGAATGAAGGCGTTGGGTTTTCGGTTGCCGCGGGTGAAATTCTGGGCCTCGCTGGACTCCTGGGATCCGGCCGAAGCGAGATTCTGCATGCAGTGTTTGGCAGTATGCCAGCAAAGGGAAGTGTACGGGTTGATGGAGTCCCCGTCACGATCCGGCGACCACGTGACGCACGTGACGCGGGCATCGCGTTGCTAACCGAAGAGCGTCGGCTCGACGGCCTGCTTTTCAACATTTCAGTCGGGCGCAATATAACGATCGGAAACCTTGACCCGCTGTCAAAGGCAGGGATTGTCAATCCTGCCCTTGAACGCAGTACAATTCGTGATGCAATGGCAGCGCTGAATGTGATGGCATCATCTCCCGCCGCCCCTGTTTCGAGCCTGTCCGGCGGCAACCAGCAGAAGCTGCTTTTTTCGCGGGCATTGCTGCGCAAGCCGAAAGTGCTGATGCTGGACGAGCCGACTCGGGGCGTGGATGCCGCGACGCGGCACGAAATCTACCTTCTCACCGTCGAACTTGCACGGCAGGGGGCAGCATTGCTGATTGTCTCTTCCGAGTTGGAGGAGTTGGTCGGGCTCTGCGACCGTATCCTCACAATTTCGGATGGTCGGATCGTCGATGAGTTTTGCCGTGGCGAAGGCGGCGAAGACCGAATTCTGCGCGCCGTCGCAGAAGCACAAGGCCGGCGGTTTGAAGTGGCGAGTGGAGGGCCGGCAGCGTGACAGTTGAAGGTAAGCGGGTGTTCGTGACCGGGGCGGCAACCGGAATCGGGAGTGCTACGGCAACCTGCCTGATCGGACGCGGAGCAAGGGTGTTCGGTGCCGGACTTGATGCTGCAGACGGGCACGAATTGCAAACCACTCTTGGTGCCGGGTTTCGCTTTCGCCGAACCGATATCACATGTTCGACCGAAGTGAATGATGCCGTGTCGGAGGCGGTCGACCACCTTGGCGGGCTGGACGGGGTCGTCAACTGCGCCGGCATATATCCGACCGGTAGCCGCCTGGAAGAGCTAAGCGATGCCGATTGGGACCTCGCCGTCTCTGTCAATCTGGGTTCGGTGTTTCGGGTTTGCCGGGCATCCTTGCCCCATTTGAGGGCAGCGGGAGGTGGGTCAGTTGTAAACATCGCCTCGGTCCATGCCGAAGCGACTGTATCGGGTGTTCCGGCCTATGCCGCGACGAAAGCCGGTGTGGTCGGACTGTCGAGACAGACCGCACTTGACTACGCGGTCGACATGATACGCGTGAATTCGCTGGTTGTGGGCGCGGTGGCGACCCGGATGGGACTACGCGACTTGCCCGACGGCGATCCCGAAGCGATCGGACTATCCTTCGAGCGAAACAGGATCGCCCGCTTTGCTGAACCTGTGGAGATCGCCACCGCGATCGCATTCCTGCTGTCGGATGATGCCTCATTCATCACTGGAAGTGCGATGCGGGTTGACGGCGGGCTCCTGGCACGAATTTTCTAGTTGGAACTTCATTTCAGACATTTGCAAGCAGGTGTCTGAACTGAACCCGTATGTGCTTGGGGGGGTTCCTGCAAGCCGCAGCATGCGGTGGCCCTGTTGCCAATGAATCGTGTTCTGGAGTGGGTTATTCCAAGACCGCGAAGGGGATGTCCCGACCAATGTTGCAATTGGCAAGGAACGTTCAGCCTACGCCGGAGTCAACGCGAAATCGAATTCGGCCGGACAAGCACTCCCCTGGGCCCAGGATCGCAAGATCACCTTCCAGGTTGTCTTGAGGCATACGATTGAGCGCGCCTGCGGCATTGCTCTGCGGTTCGATACAGAAGAATGGCGCCGCGGGATCGGAATAGACCATCAAGTGGTTGAAAACCTGGTCGGCGGTGATGGTGACTGTAAAGTCATCTGCCGGAAACCGGATTCGTGCAATTCCTTTCCAGCCACCGAAGTCATTGTTGAGCCATCGGTCGGGCAGATGTCTCGGTCGCGAGAAGTCAAGTTCCGGGGGAAGATCGGTTCGCTCACCAGAGGTGTAATCCGGCCCTTCAAGGTAAAAGTGCCTTGCTTCAAATTCGACATCTATTCCAGCTTCGCGCCGAAACCATGGGTGCAGCCCCATCCCCATCGGCATTCTCTCTGCGCCCAAATTTGTCAATTCCATTCCGACCTCGAAGCCGTCGGAATGTAAACGAAAACTCTGTTTTGCGCGGTAGGAGAAAGGATCGACGCCGGCCTGCACATCCAGTGCAAGAACCGAGTCTTCGGTCGCGGCACGTTCGACCTGCCATGGCAGCTGCCAGCCGGTCCCATGAACGTGAAAACGCTGCCCCTCGACATTGGGTTGGAGGTGATAGCGCCTGCCATCTATCGTGAAGGTGTTTCCAGTGACGCGATTGGCAAACGGAACCATTGGGAACATTGCCGCACCCAGAACGTTGCGCGCGGCTGCATCGCCGCTGGTCAACGGCCGCATGACATGAATTCCGCGCCATCGAAAATATGCCAGCGACCCGCCAAGATCGGGCACAAGGGCCAACTCGATTTCGTCCGAGGCAAGGAATACCCAATCAGAAGTTTCGACCATAACCGGTGCTCCATCCTCCATCCACGACCAGCAACTGCCCGGTCGTATAACTGTTTTTCGGATCCGCCATAAACAGAATCGCCGCGACCGCCTCGTCGAGCCGGCCCGGCCGGCCAAGCGGAACATGTGTCAGCATCGCGCCGTCGCCGATTTCCGCGCCGTCGCAGTCGATCCGGCCGAAGCCGAGCGCATTGACTGCAACTTCAGGAGCGGCTGTCATTGACAGGCAACGCATGGCCGCGACCGCCGCGGACATGCGTCGCGAGTATCCTGGATGCCGTCGCATCGGAATTGCTCCCATCGCCGAGAGCAAAAACACAATGCGTCCGCAACCGCGCCGGTTCATCTGGTGGAGGACCTCCTCTGCGGCCGCAATCAGGGCATCATCATCCACTTCACGATGATCTCGTGGATCGAGTTGCCATGACACCAGCAGAATATCCGCTTGAGTCGAACCATGGCCGCCAACCGCAACTTGCCCGCCGCAATCGCTCAGCGCCGAAAGCGCGGCGGTGCAAACCGTCGTCTCGGTCCCGATGGCAGCCACGCGAAATCCCGCAAGTTCAATCTCCATCACCGGCCTCACATCCTGAAACCGGCGGACCACCCGCCATCGACAGCAAGAACCTGGCCATTCACGTAGCTGGCCGCGGGAGCGCAAAGAAAAAGAACTGCCTCGGCGATTTCTTCAGGCCGACCGGGACGGGCCATTGCGATATGACGCATGAACGCACCTGCCTGCGCAGACATGAATCCGTCCTCCCCATAGAACAGTTGCTTGGTTGCCTCCGTCAGGACCGTGCCCGGTGCCACTGCATTGGTCAGGATGCCAACCGGGCCAAGTTCGAGCGCCATTGCGCGTGTCAGATGAATTACGCCGGCCTTGGCGGCGTTGAAAGGGCTCTGCATCCGCATGGCAGCCAGCCCAACGACGGACGCGATGTTCACGACCCGTCCGCCATTCCCTGCCGTAACCATCGGCGGCAACGCTGCTCTTGTCATGTTGTAGAGGCCATCGAGATCAAGGCGGATGATTTCGTCCCAGACCCGTGAGTCGAACCGATCGATCGAAACTCGGTGCCCGATGGAATTCCGCCCGGCATTGTTGACAATGATATCGATACGGCCCAACCGGTCGATGGATTGCCTGACTGTTGCTTCGACAGAAGCGCGGTCCGTGATGTCCGTGGCGGTCGCAAGTGCGCCGGGCAGTCGGGCCGCAACGGTCTGCGCACCTTCATAATCTATATCGGCCACCACCACAGCAGCGCCGTTTTCGGAAAGACGCAAGGCAATTGATTGCCCGATTGCGCCAGCGGCCCCGGTCACGATCGCCACTCTTCCGCCAAGGTCGCATTTCATTCGCCGACTTCCCGCCATTTCGTACAGAATTGTGATAGTATCTTGACTGGAGAAGTCACAAGCTGGAAACCGCCGAGAATTTGGGAATGACCGTAAAGCAACCGGATTCAATCCGGGAACTTCTCGTCGGGTGCCGCCTGGACCCATGGCAAGGTCAATTCACTTACTGCGATCGTTTTGGGATAATACGAGACGGAGTTTCCTGCACGTGGCAACGCGACGACATTCTGACCAGGGCAAATGCCACGATAGGAATTTCCAAACGCAAGCCCTTGAGGAAGTTTCGCTTGCGACAACAATGCCGGTGGTTGGTTCACACACCGGGTCCGGTTGCCCGGAAAATGGTAATACATGTCGCAATCAAGTTGATTGCATGACGAATGCGGCTGCGCCGCACCAATTGAACCGCGGCCGCGGTGTCGTCGAAGAACGGAGGAATGATGGTCGAGATAACATGCGTTGTTGACGCAAGAGCAGAGCTGGGAGAAGCAACCACCTGGGACCCTGAGGCAGGCGTCTTGTGGTGGATCGATATCCGGCAACGTCATATCCATCGCTATGACCCAAAGACCGGAGAAGACCGGATCTGGCACGCACCCGAACTTCTTGGTTGCATTGGCTTGCGCGACAAGAACGGATTGATGGTCACCATGAAAAGTGGCTTCCACATTTTCGACATCGCGACAGGTACGTTTGAACATATCGTTGACCCCGAACCCGACCAGCCGAAAACGCGAATGAATGACGGGAAAACCGACAGGCAGGGACGTTTCTGGTCGGGCAGCATGTTCGAGGTGCCTGGACAACCGGTCGAGTTTCTCGGCGCGCTGTACAGGTTGGATTCTGATCTGTCCCTGCATCGGGTGATCGAGGAAATCGGATGCAGCAACGCGTTGGCCTGGAGCCCGGACAGTCGAACCATGTATTTTTCAGATAGTCACGCCGATGCAGTCTGGGCGTATGATTTCGACCCTTCAACAGGTGAAATCGAAAACCGACGGACCTTCATCGACATGACCGAAACAGGTGGCGTCGCCGACGGAGCAACAGTTGACGCAGATGGTTGCTATTGGTTGACAATTCCAGTGACTGGCAAAGTCAATCGATACGACCCGGCCGGAAAACTGATGCAATCGGTCTCCATGCCAACCGACCTCCCCACCTGTTGCGAATTTGGCGGGGCCGATCTGGACATCCTATATGTGACGACGGCAGTTCTTGGTCGTCCAGATGCGCATTTCATCGGTCAAAGCAACCCAGGAGGCCTGTTTGCCCTGGATGTTGGCGTCAGGGGCCTCGCATCGGTTCCGTTCGTGGAGGCCGCCTGAGTTGACCAATCAACGGCGGTTTGCCCGGCACCGCGAATCCTGGCCGGAGAGGGGCTGGTCAGAGGATTGAACCGATCCGGCCACCCATCGGCACCATGTCGCCGACTTGCACCTCGTGCGGCCCCAACAAGCCTGGTGAGGCTGCGGGGATTTCCACGACAGCCTTGTCAGTTTCGACTTCCGCAACGATCTCTCCGGCCGCGACCGGATCACCTTCTTCCTTCAGCCATCCGACCAGTTTTCCTTCCGATACCGTCAGATCACCAAATGGCATCAGAATGGGCTGTCCATTGGTCGATACCGAGGTGGCGACCGGTCGATCCGGAGATACACCCGTGCCGCCATCCCGGACCGGTTGAGCAGGCGGAGCCGCCGGATTCGCACCGGAGATTCCTGGCGCGAGCCAATGATCCGAGATCGGTGGCCGGCCAGCGATGACTGCTTTCGCCGCGGCCGTTATGCTGCCAGTGTCAACCAGTACCGCGCGTTCCAAATCCGGCGCAAAAGGGTGTGAGACGGATGCAGTATGCAGCCGACCGACCGGAGCATCCAGTTCGTCGAACGCAAGTTCGTTGATTGCCTGAGCGATTTCGCCACCCAGACCACACATTGCCCAAGCCTCGTCAACCACCAGTATCCTGTGGGTCTTTCGTAGGCTCATGACAATGGACTCGACATCAAGAGGCATGATCGTGCGCGGGTCGATGACCTCTGCCTCCACGCCATCCTCGGCAAGTTCGGATGCGGCGTTGAGAGCCTGCGCAACCAGTTGCCCTGTGGCGACAATAGTGATGTCGGCCCCGTACCGCATAATCCTTGCTACCCCGAAAGGTACGTAGTGCGGTTCGGCCGGAACTTCGCCCCTAGATGAAAACAACGCCTTCGGTTCGAGCATGATCACCGGATCAGATGCAACAAGAGCAGTCTTCATCAGCCCCTTTGCATCAGCCGGATTGGACGGAACGCAAACGACGAGGCCCGGAACATGTGCAAACACCGGATGATAGCTGCCACTGTGATGCGGGCCTGAACTCCTGAGCGCGCCCGCCGCGGCGCGTATGACCACAGGGGCATTCATCATTCCGTTGCTCATGTAACGAAGCTTGGCAGCTTGCAGTATGATCTGTCCCGCAGTTTCGAAGGCAAAATCGGCAAACATCAAATCCGCGACCGCCGGCGCGCCAGTCGCAGAGGCGCCAATGGCAGCAGCCGTGAAACCCTGCTCGGAAATCGGTGTATCGATCATCCGTCCGTCGCCAAACTCCTTCCAGAGGTCCTTGGTATGGGCAAAACTCCCACCCCGCTCCCCGGTTCCCTCGCCGAGATAGATAATCCGGGAATTGTTTCGCATCTCTTCGGCGATTCCATCTCGCACCGCTTCAAGCCAGCCCTGCATTTTCGTTACCGAAGAGGTCTTCAAGGCGAGAGCTTCGCCGGGATTGAGCGGGTGGGCGAACACATGCTCCAATGCTGTTGAGGGGTCAGGCTTCGGTGACCGGCGAGCGAATGCAACGCTCCCGTCAATCAGCAGACCGATTCTGTCCTCGATGGCATCCAGTTCTTCCCCTGATGCCACTGAAAAATCATTGATCAGCCTCTGGCGGAAGGTCTTGATCGGGTCACGTTTGGCCCAGGCGTCTATTTCTTCCTGATTGCGGTAGGTCCCGACCACCGGGTCGCCTTCGTGGTGACCGACCGTCCTGTAGGTTCGGGCTTCGATCAGCGTTGGCCCGTATCCGGCGCGGGCGCGGGCAACGGCTTCCTCTGCCGTCTGCCAGACTGCAAAAACATCATTGCCGTCGACGGAAACTCCCGGCATGCCGTAGGCGGCGGCCTTGCTCGCCACATCCGTGTTCAGCGTCGTATTCGCGAATGGTGTCGCAGTTGCGTAGAGATTGTTCTCACAGACAAAAACCACTGGCACCTGCTGAACTGCCGCGAGATTGAGGGATTCGTGAAAACCGCCATGATTGACCGCGCCGTCTCCGAAAAATGCTACGCCGACGTCGTCAGCGCCTCGACAGCATGCACTCATCCCGATGCCCACGGCGTGCCCAATTCCCGCGGCAACGACGCCGTTTGTACCAAACAGTCCAACAGACCGGTCGTAGAGATGCATGGTGCCTCCACGCCCACCGCATATTCCTTCGGCCTTTCCGAAGAGTTCGGCCATGATCTTGTTCGGATCACCGCCTTTGGCAAGTGCATGGCCGTGCCCGCGGTGGGTCGAAGTTACCCAGTCCGTGGGCCTCAGATTGGCACAGACCCCGACACCGACTGCTTCTTGACCGACATAGAGATGCAGAAATCCCGGTGTTTCGCCATTTCTGCAGGCGCGCTGCGCTTCCAACTCGAATTTACGCAGCAAAACCATCTGCTCGTAAAGGCGGACAAGCAGGTCGCGGTCCGGTAGGTTTGCCATTTTCGGCTTCGGGCGTGTTGCACTCTTATTCAATTTGCCGCCCTATTGTTGTCCACTCGCCCTGCAGTCTGCCCGGCGGCGGGCATGCATCGTCAAGTCCATCCGACAATGTGGGCATTCCATTTCGTAAGATTAGGCAGCAGATTTGAAATGGCAACAGGGATTGTGATTGTGGATTGTCATGCCCGCAATTGTGACTGGCGCGGGTATTGGTCAATTGCGTGCCCGGCAGGGAATTCGCTTTTGCCCTTGCCGTCGTCTATGCACCTATTGACGTAGCGTCGTACATCCGACAGTTTTCCCGGGCTGGCAATTCCCGAGGCAAGTCCCGGACATTTCGGTGTCAGATCCGCGCGGATGGCGGTCGAGACCAAAGGAGTATCGAAATTGAAACGGGTTGTTGTAACTGACTGCAGCTTTCCGTCGCTGGCTTACGAGGAAGCGGCGGTAGCGGCGGAGGGAGCAGAACTCGTAGCACAACGCGTTGCGAATCCCGCCGAACTACCTTCCTTCGTTGCGGGCGCTGATATTGTTCTGGTGCAACTCGCTCCAATTACCGGGACAACACTCTCCTGTTTGAAACCCGGGTCGGTGCTGATCAGGTATGGCGTCGGATACGATAACATTGACATCCCGGCAGCCATGGCCCGCGGATTGAAGGTCGCTTACGTACCCGACTACTGTGCCAATGAAGTTGCCGAGCATTCTGCTGCTGCCTTGTTGTCGTTGCTTCGTAAACTTCCGCGGCTGGATTCGGGATGCCGCAACGGGTTGTGGAATTCCGCGGAACAAGCAGCGCCGATCCTGCCTTTCGATCAAACCACCATAGGCTTGCTTGGAGTTGGTCGAATAGGTCGGGAGTTGGTCGCGAGGCTGACGGGTTTCGGATTCCGAATGATTGCCTACGATCCGTTCCTGTCTGCAGGTTCAGTGGAAGACCTCCCTGTTCAGCTTGTCGACAAGGAAACGCTTGTGCGGGAAAGCGATGCGATTTCCCTGCACGCGCCCCTCACCGCGGAAACCAGGCATGTCGTTGACACCGACTTTCTTAACATGATGCGGCCAGACGCAGTGCTGGTCAACGCGGCGCGCGGAGGGCTGGTGGATGCAGACGCACTCACAGTGGCGCTGAACGCCGGTCAAATCGCGGCGGCGGCCCTGGACGTATTCGAAACGGAACCCCTTCCAACAGGCCATCCCCTGTGGAGCGCAAGGAACCTGATGATCACGCCGCACGCCGCGTGGTACTCCACCGCAGCCCTCGACAGACTGCAAAAGTTGGCGGCAGACGAATTGCGGCGCGCCCTGCGCGGCGAGGCGTTGCGGTGTCCGGTACCAACAAGCTGACAGCAATCCTCCACGATGTTGAACGCAACATCATTCGGCTTCTCTGCCATGCCAAGGCGAGTGGCGAGTTGCCCATAATGGCTTCAAGAGAGCTCGACATTCTCGAAACATGGTCACGTCCGCAATCACCGAAATCAGGGTCCGTGCGACTCCCGTCTTACATGAAACCCCGAGGGTATCCGGGGCGCTGACGGCTTCGAACCCACCGGGGCGCTGACGGCAACTGATCTGGAACCCGGCGCGTCATGGGACGAATGGCATACCATTCCCCAAACCATGCTTGACACAACGACACGGCCATCGGCCGGCCTTTCCCGGTTTTCTGCGGCATGACTGCCGGCGTCAGCGGGGCTTTGCCGGGACTGGCAGCATGAACGGGAAGTCGCAGCCCTCGTCGGCCTGGGTGACTTCGGTGGCGTAGAGCCTGTCATAGCCGCGCCGTTCCTCGGGCGGAACGGTTGGCGGCGACCAGGCGGCGCGGCGGCGGGCCAGTTCTTCCTCGTCCACCAGCAGGTCGATGCGCCGCTGTGACACCGACAGGCGTATGCGGTCACCGCTTCGAACCAGCGCCAGCGGCCCACCGATTGCGCTTTCGGGTGCAACGTGCAGGATTATGGTTCCGAAGGCGGTTCCGGACATCCTGGCATCGGAAATCCGCACCATGTCGGTGACGCCGCTGGTCGCGAGCTTCCGTGGAATCGGCAAATATCCCGCCTCGGGCATCCCGGAGGCGCTCCGGGGGCCGGCATTCTGCAGCACCATGAAATCATCTTCGCAGATGTCGAGCTCCGGGTCGTCAACCCGGTTGGCGAGGTCTTCCAGCGACGAGAACACCACCGCCCTGCCCTCTTTCTCGAAATTCCGCTTGTCGGCGGCCGAACGCTTCAGGATGGCTCCCCGCGGGGCAAGGCTTCCGAACAGCGCCACCAGGCCGCCCTGCGGCTCGAGCGGCTCCTCTGCCGTGGCGATGATCCGCCGGTCGATCCAGCCGGGATCGGATTCAAGACGGTCGCCCAGCGTACCTCCGGCCACCGACAGGGTGTCGAGATGCAGCCACGGTCTCAGCTCGCGCAGCACCGCGCCCATCCCGCCGGCAAAATGGAAATCCTCCATGTAGGCATCGCCGACCGGCTTCAGGTTGACCAGCACCGGTGTCGAGTCCGACAATTCATTCAACCGCTCCAGGGAGACGGACACGCCGGCACGGGCGGCAATCGCCGTCAAGTGAATCACCGCGTTGGTCGAGCCGCCCAGCGCCAGCATGACCCGAAGCGCGTTCTCCACCGATTTGGCAGTGATGACCTGGCTTGGTCGGATCGGATCGTGGATCAGTCGTGCCGCCGCCAAGCCCGACGCCTCGGCGGCGCGCAATCTGTCGGCATGGACCGCGGGGATGGCGGCGGTGCCTGGCAGGGACATTCCAAGCGTCTCGGCAATGCAGGCCATGGTCGACGCGGTGCCCATGACGGCGCAAGTCCCAGCGGTCGTGGCCAGCCGCTCCTCGACGCGACCGATTTCCTCGGCCGAAATCTTCCCGGCCCGGAACATTCCCCAGAACCGGCGGCAATCGGTGCATGCACCCAGGCGCTCCCCGCGATGGCGAGAAGTCATCATCGGGCCGGCGACCAGCTGTACCGCCGGCAGATCCGCTGACGCCGCGCCCATCAGTTGTGCCGGAACCGTCTTGTCGCATCCTCCCATCAGCACGACTGCATCCATCGGCTGGGCACGGATCATCTCCTCGGTGTCCATGGACATCAGGTTGCGGAATTTCAGGCTGGTCGGGTTGAGAAACACCTCGCCCAGGGAAATCGTCGGAAACTCGACCGGCAGGGCGCCGCCGAGCAGAACCCCGCGTTTCACCGCCTCAAGCAGTTCCGGGAAATGGCGGTGGCAGTTGTTGAACCCCGAACTGGTATTGGCAATCCCGACGATCGGTTTCTCGAGATCCTCGGGCGAGTAGCCCATGGACGCCGCAAATGACCGGCGCAGGTAGACCGCGAAGTCACGATCCCCGTAATCGGTCAGGCCCTGTGCGAGCCCTTTTTCTCCTGTCTCCGTCATCCTGTCTGCCCCGTGGTTTTTCGGCCGGCGCCGACCCGGCAGCGAGGCAGGCCGCAATCAGCCACGCCGACCTGGTCCGAACGGATCATCGAGCCGGCATCCGGCGACGTTGCCATGCGGCTGTCGGTTCGGGCCTGTGGATGACCGGGCGGTCCCGGGCGTCTGCCGCCGGGCGGGACGGCGTGTCCGCTGGCCGAAACGACCGGGACGGGTTTGAATGCATCGTTGACCCACCGGTCTAGATTCGCATTTCCAGGTAGCGGCTTTCGACATCCTCTACCCAGTTTCCCACGTTCCAGGCGCCATAGGCTCCCATTCCGCCGACGGGATCGGGGCCGCAATAGACCGGGATATGCAGCAGCGAAAGTCCGTCATGGGCAAATGCCGCCTCGAGCGCTGCGTCGAGTTCGACCCGGCTGTAGCCCCCGTGCATGGCCATCACGCCGTCCACCGAGGACGCCATGGCGACGTAGTCGACGGCAACGCTGTCATTGGTCATGAAGCCGTGGCCGTATTGCGCCAGCTGCAATCCGGTGATGGCGGCCATGCGCCGGTTGTCGAACAGCGCAACCATGCCGCGCACGCCGTGTTCGACCGCGTCGATCAGGATCTGCGGGTTCATCGTGAAAGATCCGTCACCCGTGAACGCGATCGCGTAGCGTGCCCCTTCAACATGTGCGCCACCCAACAGCGCCGAGCACGCGAACCCCATATAGGACGCGCCGGCCTCGGTGAATGTCTGGCCCGGCAGGTCATCCTCCACGATTTGGAACCCGTTGGCCTGCACGTCACCGGCATCAAAGAACTTGATGGCACCGACGCGGTTGGCAAAGGAGCTGACCGCATGGATGGCCGCCGGCTGTGTCAGCACCGGACGCCCCCAGACATCATCAAACAGTGGGTCAGCATGTATCCGCGAGGATTTGAACTCGGTCCACTCACGCTTCTTTGCCACGCACTCACGCCGCCACGCCTGACGCAGGCCGGCGCCGGTATCTGGTCCGGCGGCGGCCAACAGCGCCTCGATCACCGCGGTGATGTCGCCTGGCAGGCAGATCGAGTTGGCATAATGCGTCACATCGCCAAGATCGCCGTTCAAATTCAGCACGGCGCCGGCATTCGGATAGCCGATGCCGGAACAATCGGCCTGGCAGACGGCGCGACTCCCGATCATGACCACCGAGTCGGCGTTGTGCATGGCGTGATTGCCGGAAATCGATCCCTTCGAGCCGCCGACATGCATGTTGCGGTCATCCCCATCCGCCAGCACCCCGGTTGAACCGGGAGAGAGTACAACCGGCGCACCGATCCGGGCGGCAAGATTCCTGACCGCCCGGTGATGGGCGCGGGCCCCGCCGCCGGCCTTGATGACGGTTCGGCTGCGGCTGCGCAAGAGATGCACCGCGTCATCCATTCCGCCCGGGCCGGCGGGCACGACCGCCGGCATGGCGGTGCGGCCGGGCAAGGCGCCGATGCCGAGTTTCATGCGCCGGGGCTGCGTGTTGATGGGCAGCATCACGTAGAATGGTCCGGGCTTGTAGGGGTGGTGCACGCAGTTGGTGCCGCGGCGAAGACATTCGCGCAGGCTGCCCGGCGTGTGCAGCGTGTATGACTGCCCCATCAATGCCGTCAGCTTCCCGAAGACGCCCTGCTCGCGCTTGGGCACCTGCTGCATGTTGAAGCCTTCGCCCCGCGTCGTTTCATCGCCGTAGAGGTGATAGACGCCGATGCCGTTCGATGCGGCTGCCAGCGAGCCGGCCATGGCCTGGAGCGCGCCGGGGCCGATCGAGGTGACGACGGCCGGCGTCTCGCCGTAGACCCAGGCATGGGCGGTGGCGGCATGCGCCATCGCCACCTCGTTGCGGCAGTTCAGGACATCAACGGCCCCTTCCCGCGCGTAGACGCGCAACACCTCGCCGAAATCGGTCGAGCCGTGGCCGAATATGACAAAGTAGCGGCGCACGCCCTGTTTCAGCAATCCGATGACCAGCGCCTCGGACAGGGTGAGTTCGATGACCGGATCCATGAGGCCGGCTGACAGCGCCGCATCCACGGAACTGGCGGCAATTGCCGCCGCCCGGTCGCGCATGTCCCGGTCTTCGTCCGGCTCCAGGTTCATGTCAGGCATCTGGGGCCCTGGCCGCGTCTTGAGTGTTTTTCTTCGGCCGCAACTCGCTGACCAGCTGGTAGCCAATGACCAGGAGCGCCAGTGCGAAGAAGATCAGCACTGCCGGCGATGACAGGAAGATGTCCATGCTCCCGCCCGACAGCATCATGGCGGTGCGGAACTCGTTCTCCAATGTCGGGCCGAGGACCATGCCGAGAACGATCGGCGTGATTGGCACCCGCACCGCCGCCAGCAGGTAGGCCAGCGCCCCGATTGCACCCATGGCAAAAATGTCAAAGGCGCTGTTGCGGATCGAGTAGGCGCCGATTGCACACAGCACCATCACCGCCACCGCCAGCATTTGGCGCGGGACCCGCAGCACGTGGACGAACAGGCGAATGCCGATCAGCTGCATTCCCAGCACCCAGACATAGGCGATGATGACGGCGACATACATGCCGTAAATTTCACCTGCATGGTTCATGAACAGCGCCGGGCCTGGCGTGATGCCGTGAATCATCAAGCCGGCCAGCACGATGGCGGTCGCCGGGTCGCCGGGAATGCCGAGCGACAGCAGCGGAATCAGCGTACCGCCGGTGACGGCGTTGTTGGCGGTCTCGGGCGCGATCACCCCGTCGATATTGCCCTTGCCGAACGAGGCCGGATCCTTCGAGAAGCGCTTGGCGTTGTCATAGGCGAGGAAGGAGGCGATCGGGCCGCCGGTACCAGGTATGGCACCGATCGCGGTTCCGAGGGCGGAACAGCGGACCATCAGCCAGAGTTTGCTGAACAGCAGGGCCAGGGATGGAAGCCTGGCGCGCAAATTCCTGATGCGATGCGTCCTGGACTGGTCGGCGGCCGGGTCAGCGAATGCCTCGATGATGAAGGGAACTGCAAACAGGCCGATCATGGCGACCAGGAGATTCACGCCCTGGAGCAGGTTGACGCTGTCGAAGGTCATGCGCGGGATTCCGTCAATCGCGTCGATACCCACGGTCATGATCATCAGGCCCAGCACCCCCGAAATCAGTCCCTTCAGCAACGAATCGCCGCACAATCCGCAGATCGTCGACATGCCGAACAGGACCAGTGCAAAGATTTCGGCGGGACCGAAGCTGATGGCGATCCGCGACACCAGGTCGACCGAAACGATCATCACGACAAGACTGAATATGCCGCCGAACACCGACACGATCACCGCCGTTCCCAGCGCGATCGACGCCTCGCCCTTCCTGGTCATCGGATGGCCGTCGAGCACGGTGGCGGCGGCGGATGGCGTCCCGGGTATACCCAGGAGGATCGCCGACACCGAACCGCCGGTCATGCCGCCCACATAGGTGCCGAGAAGCAGCCCGATGGCCGGGACCGGCTCCATGCCGAAGGTGATCGGCAGCGCCAGCGCCAGCGCCACCGTGAAGGTCAGCCCGGGGACCGACCCGAATACCAGCCCCACCAGCGAGCCGAGGCCGATCGCACCGATCGCCTGAGGGGTGAAGGCAAGGGAAAGAGCCTGGAGGAACAGATCCAATCGATCACCCGAGATTTATCCAGGTGCCGTTGGCCAGGTAGATTCCGATGAGCTTTTCGAAAACCAGCCAGCAACCGGCGGTCAGGCCCAGCGACATGCCGACGATTTTCAGCACCGACTGGCCGCCCAGGCCGGCGATCATGACCAGGAAAACGGCCACCGGGGTCGCAAGCACAAAGCCGACCCGCTCGAGCAGCAGGCCGTAGATGACGATGACCGCGAGAACCTTGAGGGCAACAAACCAGGCCGCCTGTCGGTACCCGCGACCCGCGGTCGGGGCCGCTGGCCCAGCGCCGGTCCCTGGTCCGCCGGCAAGCGCCGTCCTGGCGATCAGGATGGAGGACAGCCCCGCCAGGATGAGCCCGAACGCCATCGGAAACGCCCGGGCGCCGATATCGCCATCGCCGAACCCGGCCGGTATGGTGTCGATGACCAGCCAGGTCCAGGCACCGGAGAGCAGCAGGAGCACGGCTCCAAGCAGCAGGTTCTGTGCATGGCTGGTCATCATGTTGGCGTTGCCCGGCTACTTGGCCAGGCCAAGCTCGCCGAGCAGCTGACCGTAGAACGCATCGTCACTCTCGATCAGCGCACCGAAATCATCGGCATCCAGGAATGCCGGCGAAAAGCCGATATTGCCGGCCGCCTCCTGGAACTGGCTGCTGGCAACCGCGGCCTGGGCGGCTTCCTGCAGCCTGGCGACGACGTCATCGGGAGTGCCGCCAGGTGCGGCGAGTCCACGCCACATGGAAATGTTCACCTCCACGCCCTGTTCCATCGCGGTGGGCACGTCGGGCAGAACCGACACGCGCTCGTCGCCGGTAACCGCCAGCACGTTCAAATCGCCCGCTTCGACATAGGATGCGAACTGCCCTGGCCACTGGATGGCGGCCTGGATTCGTCCGGCCAGCAATTCCACCGGTGCCTTGCCTCTTCCATACGAAATGAATGCGACCTTGTCGCCGATTCCCATCGCGTCAAACAGCGCTGCCGAGGTCAGATGCGTGAACGATCCCTTGCCAGAAATCCCGACCGTCAGCTTGCCGTCCATGTCACCGACGGCGGCGGCCAAATCGGCAAGACTTTCCCAGCCCGACGACGCGTTGACCGCCAGCGCCGGAATCTCGGTCGAGACCCGGGCGATCGGCGTGAAGGCCGTGTAGTCGAACTCCACGCGGCCGGTATGGTGGGTGGTGTTGATCGAATTCGAGTTCCAGACGATGTTGTAGCCGTCGGGATCAGTTGCAACGACATGGGAATAACCGACCGCGCCGCCGCCGCCCGTGCGGCTGACCGGAACAACCGGCTGACCAAGCTCTTCGGACATCAGCTCGGACAGGAGTTGCGCAATCGTGTTGGCCGTGCCGCCGAAGAGAACCGTCATGTCAACGGGTTTTTCCGGATACTCGGCCTGCGCCGGGGCGCCCAGGGCAATGACAGCCGCCGACAGCGTGGCAGCCAATCCGTTTCTGACCGAAAATTTGAACAGCATGTGTATCTCCTTGATTGATGTGGGTGTGGCAATGCCGGCGGGCCGGCTAATGCACGGTTGGATGATCTTGCCTCTTCCTGTCGGACTGCCCTCGTTCATGGACTGCCGCACGGCTTCGAATCCGCAGCGCATGCAGTATCCTTTCCGGCGTGGCTGGCAGCGACGTGATGCGAACGCCGATGGCATCGTAGATCGCGTTCATGATCGCCGGCGCCGTCGGCAACAATGCCGGCTCGCCGATACCCTTGGCCTGAAGCGGGCTTTCCGGGTCGGGATCTTCCACGATGACGCAGTTGATCTGTGGAATGTCCAGTGAAGTCGGCAGGATGTATTTGGCAAAACCATGCGTGATGGCATGTCCCTTTTCGGTGACATACTCCTCCATCAGGGCCTGGCCGAGCCCCTGCACGACACCCCCTTCGATCTGCCCCTCGACCCCGCGGGGATTGATGGCGCGACCGACATCATGCGCGGCCCAGATCCCGAGCACCTGGACCTCGCCGGTCCAGGTGTCGACTTCAACTTCAGCCACCTGGGACCCGAAGACATAGGCCTGCCAGGGACTGCCGGACCCGTCGGCAGGATCCAGCCCCGTGCCATGCGCGGTGAATGACGCCGACCCGACGGGAACAACGCCGCGGCTCTTGCAGGCCGCAACCGCATCGGACATCGACATGCGCAAATTGGTCTCGACCGCCCAGATCTCGCCGTCAAAGGCGCGCAGATCGTCCGGATCGACATCCCATTGATCCGCGACCTGTTCGAACAGGACGCTGCGCGCCTCGCGGGCCGCCAGCGCCACGGAGTTGCCGATCATGTAGGTCTGGCGAGTTGCGCCAGCATGCGCTGCCTCGGGAGACCGGGCAGTGTCGTTGTCACCGATGGTGACATCCTGCGGCCTGATTCCCATCTCGTCGGCAGCCACCTGGGCAAGAACCGTCAGGATTCCCTCCCCGATTTCGGTAACCCCGGTCACGACCTTGGCGGTGCCGCCATCATCCAGCTCGGCCCATGCCCCGGCCCGATCGATCGTCGCCGTGCGCGCAATACCGTACCAGCTTGCCGCCATCCCGCGCCCGCGCCTCATCCTGCCCATCACGCGACCCTTTCCGCGGCAGCGGCACTGGCCCGGCCGTTCGTGCCGATGCGGGCACCCAACGTGCAGGGTTGGCGCGTGTCCGGGCCACCCACATCACTGCGTCGGGCGCCGCGAACGCGCGGCGCACCCTTTTCCCAGCGGGCCGCCTGTTCGGCGGCATCAAGAACGCGGTCGATGGATGCGCTGTTGAGAACCTGCCGCGTATGGGTCGCGGAACCGGGCTTCATCATGTTGATACGGCGGATGTCGAAGGGATCAATGTCCAGCGCCTCCGCTGCCATGTCCATCATGCTTTCGGTGGCGAACTGCGCCTGCATGCCGCCGAATGTGCGAAATGCTCCCGAAGGCGTATTGTTCGTGTACACGGCCCTGGTGTCGACCTTCAAATTGTCGATTTCATACGGTCCGCAGGACAGGATCGCTGCCTTGCGCATGACGCCCTCGCTGGACATGCCATATGCGCCGCCATCCGAAAGCATGTCGAACTCCACTGCCGTGATCCGCCCGTTCCTGCGGAAGCCCATCTTGCAGTCGATACGGGCCGGGTGGCGTTTCGCCGAGGCGACAATGCTCTCTTCACGGCTGAAATTCAACTGAACCGGGTAGCCCGTCTTCATCGCTGCCAAGGCGAGCATGCCCTGGAAGATCATGTCCTCCTTGCCGCCGAAGCCGCCGCCGACCGGGCTCATGATGAACCGGACCTTGTTGATCGGCCGGTCAATGATCTTGGCGAGCATGTGACGGTGATGGGTAATGTTCTGTGACGGCGAAATCACCACCACGACATCGTCGTGATCCACGTATGCGATGCCCGCTTCGGGCTCGAGATACGCGTGTTCGACCTGCTGTGTGCCGAAGGTTTCTTCCAGGATGATATCGGCCTCGGCAAATCCCTGTTCCGTGTCTCCCTTGCGGATGGGGATGTGCTTGACCAAATTGCCGGGAGCGGAGTCGTGGATGACCGGTGCGCCCGGCTCCAGGGCGCCACCAGGGTCAAAGAGCCCAGGCAGGATTTCGTATTCCACCTTGATCCCGGCCAGCGCCCGTCTTGCCGTGAGCAGGTCCTCTGCCGCCACGGCGGCAACCGCCTCGCCGACATGGCGCACCTTGCCTCGGGCCATGATCGGCTGGTCATGCACGAACACGCCAAACCCGTCCTTGCCCGGCACATCGTCGGCCGTGATCACGCAGGCGACGCCGTCCATGGCTTCCGCCTGCGAGGTGTCGATCGACAGGATCCGGGCATGCGCATGCGGCGAGCGCAGCACCTGCATCTGCAACATGTCCGGCAGCTTCATGTCGGCAGCGTAGCGCAGCCGGCCAGTCACCTTGGACGGGGCATCCAGCCGCAGCACGTTGGTGCCGATGTAGCTGTCTCCAACCTTGTCTTCTTCAAGCGCGGTCTCGGACGCCTTGCCGAGCATGACCGCCCTGGCGATTTCCACGGCTTCAAAAATCTTCGTATAGCCGGTGCAACGGCAGATATTGCCACCGAGACGTTCCTTGATCTCGTCGATCTCGGCGTTCGGATTCTCCCGCAGCGCCGAGGTTGCGGCCATGACCATGCCGGGTATGCAGTAGCCGCATTGGCTGGCGCCGGTCTTGTGGAAGGCCCGCTGCACCAGCGAGAGCCCGCCTGGCGCGGCCAGCCCTTCGATGGTTTCGATGACTGCGCCCGAGGCCTTGGCCGCCGGCATCAGGCATGATTTAACCAGTTTGCCGTCGACAAACACCGAACAGGTGCCGCATTCGCCTGCGCCGCACCCTTCCTTGGTTCCCGTCAGGTTCAGTTCGTTGCGCAGAAAATCCAGCAGCCGCGAATGCGGGCTGGTCCCCCGGGCGATTTTCCGGCCATTGACCGTCGCCTCGATCCTCAAGTCAGACAAGCGCCTTCTCCCGTTCAATTCCGACATCGACATCCCGTTGGTCCGCCAAGGCCTCCTCGAGCGCCGCCCGGACGAAATTGACGACAACTTCCCGACGGTATTCCTGGCGGCTGCGCGACGCCACCGTATCGGCGGCCATCCGTGAAACCTCATCAATTGCAGCACTCGACACGCTCTCACCGCGCAGCGAATTCTCGGCCTCGACCATTCGGATGGGCCGCGGGCCAACGCCGCCAAGCGCCAGCCGGACGTCCTCAAACACGCTCCCGCCGCGGTCGGTCCTGACCAGCGCCGCACAACAGGCGACCGAAATGACAAGGGAGCGCCGGGTCCCGACCTTCTGAAACGATCCGCCGTAGCCATCCGCCGCATCGACAATTACCGCCGTTGCAATCTCGCCGTCATCGATTCCGGTTCGCCCCGGCCCTTCAATGAAGCTGTCGACAGGGATGCGCCTGCGGGCGATGTCGCCATGTTCGAGCCGTGCCAGTTCAATCTCGCCATTGAGCGCCACCACCGGGGGCGTGCCATCAGCGGCCGGCGAGGCATTGACGAGATTCCCGGTCAGCGAGGCCTGTTCACGTATCTGGTCGTCTGCAAACCAGATTGCGCATTTGGGCATGCAGGGCAGGGAGCGCACGAGTTCGGCGTCGGTCAGGAAATCCTGGTAGACGATATTCGCTCCCAGCCTGATCCGTCCATTTTCGGATTCGTGGCCATCAAGCTCGGGAACCCGCGTGATGTCGACGAGTTCCGGCACATGCACGTCTCCGGCCCGTCCATCGCGCGCCCATGGAAGAATGTCGGTCGCGCCCGAAACAATCCGGCTACCCGGCTCGGCCTCGGCCCAGATGGTCAATGCATCCCGCAATGTTCGCGGCATATGGTAGACATCGCAGGTCAGCATGATCCGCCTCCTCCGGGCCCGTCTACGCGGCGGCCATTGCCTGCGCCTGGGTCCGGGGGTTCCTGACCACGACCTTGATCGCATCCTCCACCCTGTCCCTGGCGTAGCGCAGCGCCTCGGGAAGCTCGGTCATTTCGAAACTGTGTGTATGGATGAGCGTCGCATCAAACCGCTTCTGGCGCATGAACGCCTCGGCCCGGTGCGTGGCCGACTTGCCCTCGCCGCGAATGCCGAACAGGTAGATGTTGTTGCGGACGAGATGGGCAACATCAACCTCGGGATTGGCACCGGGAAACGCAGCCAGGCAGATCTTGCCACCGCGGTTGACCATCCGCGCCGCCTCGTTGAGCCCGTCGGGAGCCCCGGAACATTCGAGCACATAATCCACGCCGATGCCGCCGGTCAGTTCACGCACCCGCGCCACGGCATCATCCTGGCGGACATTGATGACGTGATCGGCCCCAAGCTTGCGGCCGATTTCAAGCCTGTTGTCGCGGGTTCCCGTCAGTATGACCGGCTGGGCACCCAGCGCCTTCGCCACCGCCGCGCCCATCAGGCCGATCGGACCCGGCCCGGTGACCACGACACTTTCGCCGGCGACCAGGCCGCCGAGCTCCGTCAGGCCGTACATGGCCGTGCCGGCGGTGACGACCAGCGTGGCCTCCGCGTCCGACATGCCGTCATCGACATGCACAAGCGTGTTGACATTGTTGACCGCATACTCGGCGAAACCGCCGTCGGTGGTGAAACCATTGGCCCGGTGACCCTTGTCCACCGACCCGTAATTCTTGCCGTAATTGTGACAGGAGGTGTACATTCCCTGGCGGCAACGCTTGCACTGGCCGCAGCCGGCGTGGATCTCGACCGTGACTCTCTGGCCGATCCGGTATTCATCGACGCCAGGCCCCAGACCGGCGATGACTCCCATGTATTCGTGCCCGGGAGTGAAATTCTTGTTGAAGGGGTCCCCGCCCCGGATCAGGGCTGGCGGGCCGTGATGGATGATTTCCAGATCCGTTGCGCAGATCGCCACCGCATCGATACGCACCAGGACCTCTGCTCGCCCCGGCACCGGCACCGGCTTGTCGGCAAGTGTCAACTCTCCCGGGTCGCCAAGAACCCATGCCTTCATGCGCTCCGGCACAGGAAGGGATGAATTCGCCGAGTCAACTCCAGTCAATTGCATGATCATGTTCCACTTCTATGCGTCAATCAATCATTTCGTATTTCCGCGCAATATCGCCGAACAGGTATTGGCGACGGCGATCACTTCACCCGCCAGGAAATCCCTGTATTCGTCGGTGGCGCGTTCGGCCTCCAGGGTGACCGAAATTGATCCGATCACGGCACCGGCGACCGCCCTGATCGCAGCGCCGATACAGACGATTCCCTCGCAGAATTCCTGGTCATCGACGGCAAATTTTCGGCGTCGGACGAGTCGCAACTCCTCCGTCAGCCGCGAAAGCGTCGTGATCGTGCGGGGCGTGTAGCAGGCGAGGCCGTTGACTGAAATGATCCGCGCCAGTTCGTTGTCTGTAATCCAGGCAAGGATTGCCTTGCCGGTGGCCGTGGCGTGCAACGCTGCCATCTTCTCGACTTCATCCGGCTCACTGATCCCCTCTCCGGCCGCGGGAAAGCTGAGCCTGGTCATCAGGGAGGTCTCGCTCAGGGTCGCGAACTGGATTCCGTGTCCCAGGCGCTGACCGACCGCCCGAAGCTCGGGGGACAATATGGTGGCGTGATCCGGCACCTGGTCGGCAAGTTCAACCAATTCCCGAAGCCTGGGTCCCAGCGCATATCCCCTGGTTCTTCCGAGATGGGACAGGAAACCGCGATGGGCAAGGGTGGAGATCAGGTGATGGCAGGTGGATACATTGAGACCCAATACGTCCGACATGTCTGAAACCGAAACGCCGTCATCGCATTCCGCCGCGACTTCCAGGATGCTCAACGCCCTGTCGACCGACTGAATCCTGCCCCGTCCATGCCCGCCGCCCGTGATCCGTTCGGCATGACCCCGAACGGCATTGCGATGGCCAGACCCGATTGCGGCCGAAACCTGTTTCACGCCATCAATGGTGTCGTCCAAAACGACCATTTCAGCCTCAATTCGACAGGAAAACCATCCCGATCATGCGATTCAGCCACGTTAATTTCATAATGTCAAGTTGAATTTCATATTACACCACTTACATCACCAATCATTCACCCAACCAAACCCATGACGACATTCACGATGGTAGCCACCCGATTTCACTCAAGCTTCGGCCAACCGTTATTGCCGTCGACGAGCCGGAGCCTGGACTGAACCCGTCGGCGATCACCACACCAGCTGCAATGATCCGGGTTGCTTCCCGCGAGACGCAAATTGTCCTGGCGACCCAGTCACCCAGGTTGCTCAACCAATTCGAACCGGAAGAAATCGTGGTCGCTGACCGGCATGAAGGGCAAAGCCAAGTCAGGAGCCCGGAAGCAGGAAGGCCGGATGCGTGGCTGGACGATTACAGAATCGGGAAATTCCGGGAAAAGAACGAACTGGGCGGCCGGCTTGCATCTGGAGACAGTCCAAACCTGCACCCGGCAGCTTCCAAGCCAGTGGCCGGGACACCTGTCTCGCCGCAGCCAGGGCGTTGAGCAGGAGCCGGTCGCTGCCTGCACCACTGCACCGATTCCATCTGAATGCTTGTCTCGAGATTGACAAACAAGGTGTTGAATCGGAGGTCTTGCCGGCTTCCTTCTCAGGCACTATGTTACATGTAACGATAAGGAGGTTGTCATGCCGGCTTCTGTTGGCGAACGTGTCCGCAAGAGGAGGGCCACCCTGCGATCTGCAGGTTTGCGTCCGGTCCAGATTTGGGTGCCGGATACGCGGCGGCCGGGTTTTGCCGAAGAATGCCGCCGGCAATCCGCAGTGGTTGCCGCCGCCGATCGCCGAGACCGCGAGATGGTCCAGTTTATTGACGCCGCCCTTGCGGATGTGGATGACTGGGAATGAAACGCGGCGATCTGGTGACGGTCGCCTTGCCGGGCGATCATGGCAAGCCGCGTCCCGCGCTTGTTATCCAGTCCGAAATATTTCCGGACACCGCCACAGTGACAATTCTCTTGGTCACATCGGATCTGACTGATGCTCCACTACTTCGGCTGACGGTCGAACCGTCCCCGGAGAATCGCCTGAACAAGTCATCACAGGTGATGATCGACAAGGCAATGACCGTGCGAACCAACAGGTTGGGAGCTGCATTTGGCCGCCTGGACCAGGCCACCATGCACCGCGTCAACCGGTCGCTGGCACTTTTCCTGGGATTGGCGGGATAGCACTGGTTGCCGCCGACGGTGAATAGGCACAACACGTGTCAGAGCCGCCAGGCCCGAAGACAAAAATCCGCTGAACATCTGTGTGGATCACAGGTGCGATGATGTACCGGCGTCGCCAGGCCCTCGAGGCAGGCCACGGAGAAGAACACGCCGACCGGCTGGGCCGAGTTATCCCGGCAGATGCGGCCGGCGGAGCCCGCTCCCCGCTGGGCCGACTCCTACTGGGAAGTTCGGATCCAGGGGCGGCGAGCGCCCTGACCGTCGGAGGCATTCGAAGGTTTCTCGTGGCGCGAGTCGGCAGGGAAATCGTCGACAATCGGGATCAGGCGAAAAAGCGCTTGCAATCGGCACGTGTTCTGGAACGGACTCGCTTTACCGCGGCGTCAAGTTGTTATCCTGATTGACGTGCCACTCTCTTGCAGATTGTCGCTGAATCAGGAACACAGGGAGATCCTGAAGAAAGTTGTCGACAGCCCGGCCGATGCTCGACATGCCCGCCCCGACGCACCAAGGCCCTTTCACTTGCGGAATGTTGCGATTGCCGCCGCCTCTCCGATTCGTCGGAGGGCAAACCTCCACAGTTCAATGCATACCTGCCGGGTCGCGGTGTGCCCGGATCATCACCAGCCCGAACCTCCACGGCGTCGGGTGGTGCTCGGTGCTGCCGTGAGCTGGAAACACGCATGACAGACAGGAGGCAGGAACTGGTGGGCGCCATCTCGCCAGCCCGTGCGCGGGAGGAGCAGGTTGCTGATCCGATATGCCGAACTCGGACAGCGACCGCCAGCCCGTGCGCGGGAGGAGCAGGTGATGCGATCGCTGGCCCGGATTGTCGCCGGCGAGGGTGATGTGGTGCTGGCCGAGGCTACCCTCCCGCTAAGGCAACTGGGCTGGCCGAGCTGGTCCTGGGCTATCTGGATGACCCGGAGGGCCACCTGGAGGCGCTGATCGGCAAGGCGTTGGGCGCGCCGGCATCAGGCGAGGAGGCGGCCAGCTTCTATGTCGACCCGATCCAGGCCAGTTGGCGGGCGCCCTGGCATATGGACGCCCGCAAGCTGCGGCTGGAGACCCCGCTGCATTTGATGGCGCTGCGGCGCCGGGACGCTGGGCCGTGACCTCCCGCCTGCCGGCGGAACTGCTCGCCCATCTGCAGGCGCTGGCAGACCGGCTGGGGCCACTGGCCGAGCCGCTCCAGGCATGGCTGGCCGGCGGCTGGGCCGTGCATTACCACACGGCACACCGGATGTCGGGCAGCCTCGACATCAGGTGGTCGCACAAGGTGCCGATTCCTCGTGATTTGCATATTTTCGGGATCAGCGATCCCGGCCGACAAGCCGGCCGGTTTGTCGTCGTCATGGATGGCAGTCTCACCGATGTCCTGGGCTCGGCGCCCCCGGAATGGGAAGCCAGATCACGGGAAATCGCCCGTTTCGGCGACATGATCCTGCACGTGATCGATCCCGTGGATCTGGCGGTCTCGAAACTGGCGCGCCTCAGCGAGCGGGATGCCGGCGACATCCGTGAACTGGCCAGCGCCGGGCTGGTCGAGCTGGAGCTCTTCCGAGCCCGCGCCGAGGAGGCGCTGGACATATATTTCGGGGATGTGACCTTTCTGCGCGACAATCTGCGGGACTCCATCGAGATCGTGGCAGAAGCCAGCCCGCGCTGGATGCACCGAACGAACGCCCAGGCCGCTCCCGCGGCGGCCAAACCTGCGCCGCCGAGCAGGCCCCGGCGGAAGCCGCGGGATGATGACCCGTCACCGGGCATGTGAGGCCATGGTGGTGATCGACCGGAAATTTGATCATGTCGGCTTTCCTCATGCCCATGCCTCCTCGTTTCGATTGTTGATCGATGAGGAAGTATCGGGAGAGACCGGGCCTTCAAATGCGGCCGGAATTGCCGTCAAATTTGATCGGATTCTTGGTCAAGTCCGACCGGATTTTGCATTCCGGAGCGGACACCGCCAGATATCCTTCCTCGGCTTGCCATACGCCCGCTCCCGGTCATACTTGCCCCGCCCCTGCGTGGTGCAGGCACGGACCCATCCGGCCACCTTGTACACCGCCCCGGTGAAGCGCGGGATTTCTTTGAGCCGCTCCATCAGCACCGGACACGGCTTGTGAACCGTATTGCGCGAGATGCCGAACTCCCGGGCAATCGCACGGATCGACTTCTTGTCGCCAAGATGTTTCCTGCGAATCTTTGCAATTGTCTCCACACCCAGCATTCTCTGATTCTCCCGCAGACCGTAAAACGGTCGCGAGAATGAAGGATTTGCTTCCGGGAAGGTGGGTCAATCTTGGACGCTCAACACCCGTGGTCGGCCCTTTCATGTGGAGGCCGTTTGGCCGTGGGAATTCCAACTCTCACGGCACGCGCTGGCGGAATTGGCGGGATAGGCAAGCCGGTCGTTGGTGCTTTCGCCTATAATTCCCGTTTTTTTCGCATGAAGAACACTCTATCATCAATTTGTCGATGATGGGGCCGGATGCTCCGCATGACAGCTGGAGCGACAGATCTTCTGCCATGGAGAAACCGTCGCACATGAAATCGCGATGATGCGGGAGGCGCAGTGTCGCTATTGAATCGATCAAGGGACAAGACATGAAGACTCAAAAATTGCGAACGGCCCTGGGCGCAGCGTTGCTGTCGGCCAGCGCGATGTCGGCCCAGGCTGCAGATATCGTAATCGGTGTTCCCAACTGGCCGTCAGTGGCGGCGACTGCGAGCATTCTCAAGGTGGTCCTCGAGGAAAATCTCGGGCTTGAGGTTGAACTCCAGAACGGCACCAATCCGATCATTTTCGAGGCCATGGACACGGGCAGCATGCATGTGCACCCGGAAGTCTGGTTGCCCAACCAGGTCAACCTGAACCAAAAATACGTGCAGGAGAAGGAAACGGTCAGGATGAATCCCAACGGGGTGCCATCCGTCCAGGGAATGTGCGTGACCGCGGCAACGGCCGAGCGCACCGGCATTTCCCATATTTCCGACTTGGCAGATCCGGACATGGCCAGTCACTTCGACACCAATGGCGACGGAATGGGCGAAGTCTGGATCGGCGCCGCCGGTTGGGCCTCGACCAACTTCGAGAAGATTCGGGCAAAGAGCTACGGGTATGACGAGACCATGGAGTTGCTGGAGATGGACGAAACGCTGGCCATGGCCGGCGTCGACGCCGCGGTCGCCAAGGATGAGGACCACGTCTTCTACTGCTACACGCCGAACCACGTCTTTGCCCTGCATGACCTGGTGATCCTGGAAGAGCCCCCATATGACGCGTCCATGGTGACTGTCATCCAGCCAACCGACGATCCGGATTGGCTGGAGAAATCCGAACATCCGGTCGCCTGGGATCTCGCCTACCTGCATGTCCATTACGCGACATCGCTCGAGGAGACCCATCCGGAAGCAGCTGAACTGCTTGGCAATGTCAATCTGACCACCGATCTGGTCTCCGGCATGACCTACGCCATCGTGGTGGAGAAGGCCGACGCAAACGAATTTGCGGCGCAGTGGGTGCAGGACAATGCCGAGCTCGTGGACTCCTGGCTGAAATAGGAACGATGAGCCTCGCCGTCGCCCGCAGGGCTGCGGGGAGGTACCGGAGGCGAATGCCGCGTCATGCGGCCCGGCATTCGCCGAAGGTCAGGAAGTGGAACGGGCGGTACCGCCCGTTCCGGGTTGCCTCAGGCGTCATCCCGGCACAATGCCTGGCACAGGCAGTGGACGCCGCCGCCGCCCAGCGTGAACATCGACATGTCGGGATCGAATACCTCGAATCCCATGGCCCGCATGCGGGCATTCAGAGTCTTCGAGCCGCGCATCGACAACACGCGGTCATTGCCGAGCGACACCAGGTTGACGCCGAGATTCCTTGCCTCGGCATAACCGACCTCGATGAACTCGAAACCACGGCCGCGCAGGAGCGCCACCACCCAATCCTCCATCGCCTCGACGCAGGCTACGAGCAGCTTTGGCGCCAACGGCACCACCAGTCCGTCCATATGAACGAATTCCCGGGAGATCGGCACCACCGCCGCCTCCCATCCTTCGCTCGCCACCATGGCCGCCACCTGTTCGGAACCGGCCTTCTCGGAGCGCTCGCCGCAATGGCCGATCAGGACGAAACCGGGCTCCAGGATGTTGAAGTCGCCACCCTCGAAATGTCCGGCGGTCGCATAGTTCCAGATCGGGATGTCGTTCCCTTGGTAGAAGCGGATGGCAGTGACGTAATCGGCGCGCCGGCTCTTCAGCTGCATGTGGCAAATGAGGGCGCCCCAGGGCGTCATCGCGCTTGAATCGCGGGCAAAGAAATTGCGGTGGAGAACCGCGTCGGAGTCGAGATAGTGGCACCTGACACCATTGGACTCGTAGATCGACACCATCTCGGCGTGTTGCGACATCGCCGTTTGCAGGTTGAACTCGACGCCGGTTTGCGCCTGGTTGTTCAGGGTGCGCATCGTGATCGGGCCGGCATCAATCCAGCGATAATGTTCGGGGATACCGAGGAGCACGTCCCTGAGCGGTCCGTAATCATTGTTGATTCCCCATTGGCGCGGTTCGGCACAGGCAGTGTCCATGGCATCAGGTCTCGCAGTTTGACGCATTCGAGCGGCACCATATCACCGGCAATACCCGCTCCAAAGCACGAATTCGGACGCGGCAGCAAACAGGATCAGGCAGAAAGGAGCATGGAGAATTGACTGAACCCGTCATCAGGTTTGAGGGTGTATGGAAAATATTCGGCACCCGGGTCGACGAGGCCATGTCGGCCATCACCAATGAAGGTCTTGACAAGCCGGAGGTGCTGGAGAGGTTCGGATGCGTGGTCGGCATCGCCGATTGCTCCTTCGAGGTGTTCCGTGGCGAAATCTTCTGTGTCATGGGATTGTCGGGATCCGGCAAATCGACCATGGTGCGCCATGTCAACCGGCTGATCGAGCCGACCGCCGGCGTCATCGAGGTGCTGGGCCGCGACGTGTTGGCGCTTGGCGGCAACGAGTTGCGGGAGTTGCGGGCCACGCAGATCGGCATGGTGTTCCAGCACATGGCGCTGTTTCCGCACCGGACGGTTCGCGACAATGTCGCGTTTCCGCTCCAGGTCCAGGGCGAGCCCAAATCGAGACGCTGGGAAGAGTCGCAGCGTTGCCTGAGCCTGGTCAATCTCGACGGCTACGAGGACCGCTTCCCGAGCGAATTGTCGGGCGGAATGCAGCAGCGGGTCGGGCTGGCCCGGGCATTGGCCTCGGACCCGGAAGTGCTGCTGATGGATGAGCCGTTTTCGGCCCTCGATCCGCTGATCCGGCGCCAGTTGCAGGAGCAGTTCCTGGAATTGTCGGCGGAGTTGAACAAGACCACTGTCTTCATCACCCATGACCTCGACGAGGCGATCCGCATCGGCAGCAGGATTGCCATCATGAAGGATGGCAGGATCGTGCAAATCGGCACACCGGAAGAGATCGTCACCAACCCGGTAGACGAATACGTGCGGGATTTCGTCGAGGGAATATCCACGCTCAAGCTTCTCTTCGCACATTCGATCATGGAGCCCATCGACAGTTTCCGGCCAGGCCCGGGCGAGGATCTCGGCCAGGCCCCGAGAGCATCGCATGATGTCGATCTGGACAAGCTGATCGACATCTCGATCAATTCTCAACAGCCCATCGTGATCACTGACGGTGAGAAGGAGGTTGGCGTAGTCAGCAAGGCAACGCTTCTCAAGGGAATCAAGGGTGGTGACAAATGACGCAGAACACCGACACCGCGACACAATCCGGCGACACGGGCGCGACAATCGCGCAATTTGCCGGCAGCAATCACGGCTACTACGCCCGTGAATTCGAGAAAATTGAAGCTGCAACCCGGTTTCCGTGGTCATGGAACATGGCGGTTGCCGCGGCTGGGCCATTCTGGGGCGCCGCACGCGGCTTGTGGGGATATTTCTGGACATTCCTGATCCTCGAAGTGCTGGCCCTGGTGCAGATCGGCAGGGGCTGGTGGGGCGATCTTGGCGCCGACAAGCTGGCGAGGCTGGAGACGCTCACCGAAAAGAAGAACGAATTTCTCACCAAGTATGAGGCGGCCAAGCTTGCCGGCGACCCCGATGCGGCGTCACTGCTGAAGCGGGCCGACAATCTGGACAAGGTTGCCGAGCGTGTGGCTGCCGAGGCGGCGCTTGCGGCGCAAGGTGCGACGACGATTCTCCTGACCGGCATCTCCCTGATGGTCGGCCTGCGGGTGCTGCAGGGTTTTTACGGCAATCTGGCTTACGAAAAACAGTATCTCAAATGGCGAGCCGACCCGGCCGGCACCGCCTCCGGCCTCAACTGGACCAGGGCGGGACTCGGAGCCCTGCTGTGGCTGGCGATCGTGCCGCTCACCCTCTACCGGTTCACGATCGGCCGCATTGACCCGGCTCTCGAGCCTTATGTGCTGGGCTTCCCGGTGGACAAGAGTCGGTTCTACTCGCCGATATCCACCTGGCTCGATGGCGGCTTCGACTGGCTCTCGGTAGCCGGCGCCGGTGCCTTCGATGGCATTGTCAATGCCATCACCGTGGTGCTGAACGGTCTTGAAACGGTGTTTGTCGACACGCCCTGGCCGGTGGTGATGATCGTGATCATTGTCGTTGCCTGGCGGCTGGCCGGGCCGCGGGTGGCGGTGTTCACCTGCGCCGCCCTGGCTTATCTTGGCCTGTTCGGGCTGTGGGAGACCAGCATGATCACGGTCTCGCTGCTCGGTGCCGCCGCGTTCCTGTGCATCCTGCTGGGAATTCCGCTCGGGATCTGGTTTGGCAAGAACCAGCGAGCCTACAACGCCGCATTGCCGGTGCTCGACTTCATGCAGACCATGCCTGCCTTCGTCTACCTGATCCCGATCATCGCCTTCTTCGGTACCGGCAAACCGCCGGGGGTGTTGGCAACGCTGATATTCGGCATGCCGCCGGTGATCCGTCTGACCGCGCTCGGGATCCGCGGCGTTCCGGAGAACACCAAGGAGGCGGCAATCGCCTTCGGCTGCACCCGATGGACCCTGCTTCGGGACATCGAGGTTCCGTTGGCCATGCCGTCAATCATGACCGGGGTCAACCAGACCATCCTGATGTGCCTGTCGATGGTGGTCATCGCATCGCTTATCGGCGCCAAGGGGCTCGGCCAGGATGTGCTTGTCGCCCTGCAATACGCCGCCAAGGGCCAGGGGATGCTGGCCGGCCTTGCCATCCTGTTCTGCGCCATGGTCATCGACCGCATTGTCCAGGGGCATTACCGGCGCTCCTCGGCACATACCCGGCGGGGCCGGTAAGGGGACAATCCGGCAGGAATGCCGGAAGGCGTCCACCACGGTGCCACCGGCAGCAATGGCCGGGGTCGGCAGGTAATCGGTCGCCGGCCGCCAGTTGGTGGTCAGTCCCGGCAGGCGGGGAATGCTGTTCACCAGCACGGTCAATCGCATGGTCGCCAAGGGTCGGGCCCGGAAGACGGGGAAGGCTGGCCAATGGCGGCGTCAATGGCGGGGGCCGTCACCATCGACATCATGGGCCTGGCCCTCGATGATGACATGTTCGGGGTCGGGCCGACCGCGTTGCTGGTACTCGGCGAAGGTGCCGGCATTGGAAATGATCGCGGCCCTGCCAATGCTGATCACCAGGTCGCGGATGCGGGGAAACAGCAGGGCAAAGCCGATGGCGTCGGTGAAGAATCCGGGCGTGAGCAGCAGCAGGGCCGACACGAAGATCATGACCCCGTGCAACAGGGGAATCGCCGGGTCTCGCCCTTGGGCGACCGATTGGTGAATCTCCACGAAGACCCGCAGACCCTGCGTCCGCAACAGTGCCGTGCCGATAATCGCCGTTACCACCACGATCAGCAGCGTTGGCCACAATCCGACCACGTCACCGATCATGATGAACAGGCCGATTTCGACCAGCGGAACGACGAGCAGGAGGAGCAGGAGGCGCATTCATCTGACTTTCGGCTTATGGTTGCCTGCACAGGTGGACAGGCAGGATTCTTTTCCCTACATAGGACTTCCGGTCACGCATTTTAAGGTGGCCCGAAAAGGGACAGGTGATGGGTAACTCCTTACTGCAGTTGATTGCGCTGGCGGCGGTTGCCATTTACCTGATCTTCAGGCTCCGCAATACGCTGGGCTCGAGGGACGGCTACGAAAAACCGAATGCTCCACAATCGCGCTCGCCGGGACCGATGCCCCGCCACGCGGAACCGGAAGATGCGGTCATCGACTTCGAAATCTCGCAATTTGCCGATGCCGGCTCGCCCACCGCAAAGGCGCTGGCCGCCATGAAGGAATCGGAGCCCAGCTTCAGCGTCGAGGAATTCGTCAACGGCGCCCGCGGCGCCTACGAGATGATCCTGATCGGCTTTGCCAAGGGAGAGATCGAGGATCTCCAGCCGTTCCTGGCGACGGAGGTCTACAATTCGTTCGAACAGACCATCGAGGCACGCGCAAGCGAGGGTCACAACTACCAGGCCAGCTTCGTCGGATTGCGGGAGACCAAGCTGGTATCTGCCGAGTTCGACCACTCGACCTCGCGGGCAGAAATCGGAATGGAATTTGTCGGGGAGGTCACTTCCTGGGTTACCGATTCTGACGACGAGGTGATCGAAGGTGATCCCGAAACCGTCAGGCGTCAGCGCGACAGCTGGATTTTTGCCCGACACATGGGAAGCAACGACCCGAACTGGGAGCTCGTTGCCACCGGCGAATAAGCCGCGACCGGCCTCGAATTGGAGGTGTCTCCGGCGATTTGCAGGTCTTCGGACAGTTGCACGGTCCGGCCCGTCCGTTCTGGGACGGAGCCTTCGGAATTTGGCAAGTCGTCGGGCAGCAATCCGTTCGGGACTGTCCGTCCCCGTAGGGAGCCCCAGGCAATTGGCAGATCTTTGATACCGGGTGAGGCGCGGTGACTTCCCGGTCGCGCGGGCGCCCTCCGACAACCGAGGAAGTGGAGGATTGGCTTCGATTCACGAAGGCGCCGGCCAGGCCGGCCAGCAACGCCGAAAGCCGGGAAAATCCCGAACCGGACGGGGCAGCGGCAGGCCCCGATGCCAAACCGGGGGGAGGACGGAAGGCCGCCGGGCGATCCCTCGACCGCAGCGAGGAACAGGATTGGGCCGACTTCGTTGAAGGCAGGCCGCTCGGCTCCGGAGACGCGGGGAAGGAAAGCGCCGGCCCGGACGAGCCCGCCAGCATTCCTGTCTCGGCAGTCGCCGGCAGGCAGCGCACGCCGCGGACCAGCTCCGGCAGCGGCATCGATCGCAAGCTGGCGAGGCGATTGAATGCCGGCCGGGTCGACCCGGAGCGAATTATCGACCTGCACGGGCTGGATCGGGGTCAGGCCGAACGAAACCTGAAGCGGTTTCTCACCGAATGCCTGGCGGCAAGAGTCAGGCTGGCGCTGGTGATCAGCGGCAAAGGCATCCGGTCACGGGAAGACGAGACCTTCCGGGAGACGGGAGTCCTGCGCAAGAGCGTGCCGATCTGGCTGGGGCGGCAACCACTGTCCGACATGGTTCAGCATTTCCAGAGTGCGCATGCCGCGCACGGGGGAAGCGGCGCTTTCTATGTCTATCTCAGGCGGGAGAGGAAACGGAGCGCCGATTCCTGACCGTCACTCCAGGCCGGGTCCGGTCACCGCCGCCGCCAGGCGCCAGCTGCCGGCGGTGAATTCGGCTCCCGTCACGCAACCGGAACGGACACTTCCACCATCGAGATTGATCTTTCCGTCATGGAACCCGTGCAGGGCAAGGTCACGCTCGTTGTCGAGTTGTTCCACCGGGGAGACATGCACCGGCGAATGGCCATGGACCACGATCAGGCCCGGAATCTCGACCGGGCTGTCCAGGAAGCCCCCCCTGATCCAGGCCCAGTGATCATCCACGAGCAGGTGCCAGGGCTTGCCGAGGAAGGTGTCGACCGGCATGCCATTCCTGATCCCGGCATGCACGAAGAGCAGGTTTCCGAACTTCACATGCGAGCGGAGGGACTGCAGCCAGTCCAGCCGGTCGGGGCCCAGCGCGCCGGCCAGGCCGGCGGCGAGTCCCTGCTCGTTCGACAGCAGAGCCTCGAAATCCGCCGCCGCATTCCACATGGTCGTGATGGCGCCATTCATGATCCAGGTTTCCCAGATCTTCGGATCGTCGCCAGCCAGCGCCAGGCGCATCATCTGCTCGTGGTTCCCCATCAGCGGGATCACGGAGGAAAAGGCCCGCGACGGTGCCGCCATGATCATGTCAACGGCACCGATGCTGTCCGGGCCGCGGTCGACCAGATCGCCAAGGCAGACCAGGATGTTGTCGGACACATCCTCCATGCACCGGTCGAAAAACGCCAGGAGCGCCGACAGGTTTGCCGACATGCCATGCACGTCACCGATAGCACAGATGCGCTGACCGGGTTGGAGCCCCGTCTCCAGCTCCATCCAGCCGGAAACGGTCAGCGTCGGTTTGGCGTGATCACACATTCCCTCCAGGCCTGCAGCCGGATTTTCCCGGCGGGGCCGACAGGATCAGAGGCTGCGTTCGATTTCCTCGCGCTCGTAGATCTCTATCCGATCGCCGGGCTTGATGTCCCCGTAATGCTCGAAGGCCATCCCGCATTCCTGTCCGCCGCGAACCTCTGCGACCTCGTCCTTGAATCGCTTGAGAGATTTCAGGCGGCCCTCATGGACCACCACGCTGTCGCGCAGGAGACGGACTCCAGCCGATTTGCGGACGGAGCCATCCGATACCCGGCAACCGGCAACGGTGCCAACGCCGGTTATGTTGAAGGTCTCCAGGACATCGGCGCTGCCGATGATCGTTTCCTTGAATTCCGCCTCAAGCAGGTTGGATGCCAGCTTCCTGATATCGTCAATCAGGTCGTAGATGATCCGGTAGTTCCTGATCGGGACCCCCGTCTTCTCTGCCAGCGACATCGACATCTGGCTGGGCCTGATATTGAACCCGATCACGATGGCGCTGGATGCTTCGGCCAGGCTGATATCGGTCTCCGAGATCGCCCCGACCCCGGAATGCAGGACACGGACCTTCACTTCCTCGTTGCCGATCCGCTCCACCGCCTGCACGATGGCCTCGGCGGAGCCCTGGACATCGGTCTTCACCACCAGCCGCAGCTCGCTGACCGCACTCTCCGGCCTGCCTTCCTGGATCATCCTGAGTTGCTCGAGCGAGGCGTTGGCGCCCGCTGCCGCCCGCTTCTTCCGGTTCAGCGACTGCCGATACTCGGCAATCTCCCGGGCCTGGGACGCGTTCTCGACGACATTGAGAATGTCGCCGGCCTGCGGGGCACCGTTCAGGCCAAGCACCTCGACCGGCATCGACGGCATGGCTTCCTCGACCTTTTCCCGGTTCTCGTCGAACATGGCCCGGACCTTGCCGTGCTGGTTGCCGACCACGAAGAAATTGCCGACCCTCAATGTGCCGCGCCTGACCAGGATGGTGGCGACGGTTCCAGCGCCGGTGGCCAGTTTGGCCTCGACCACCGATCCCTCCGCCACGCGGTCCGGATTGGCCTTCAGCTCCAGGAGTTCCGCCTGCAGCTGGATCGCATCAAGCAACTGGTCGATCCCCGCCCCGGTAACCGCCGACAGTTCGACATCAAGGACGTCACCAGACCGTTTCTCGACGACGATCCCGCTGCGCAGCAACTCGTTGCGAACATGGTCCGGGTCGGCGCCCGGCAGATCGCACTTGTTGATGGCGACGATGACCGGAACCTCGGCAGCCCGGGCATGATTGATCGCCTCGACCGTCTGCGGCATGACCGCATCATCGGCGGCAACGACCAGCACCACGATGTCGGTGACCTGGGCGCCCCTGGCACGCATGGCCGTGAACGCCTCGTGTCCGGGCGTATCCAGGAAGGTGATCCTGGCACCGGTCTTGAGGGTGACCTGGTAGGCGCCGATATGCTGGGTGATGCCGCCAGCTTCGCCGTCCACGACCTTGGTGTTCCTGATCGCGTCCAGCAGCGACGTCTTTCCGTGATCCACGTGACCCATGACCGACACCACCGGCGGCCGCGGTTGCAGATCCTCCTGGCGGTCATCGACCGTCTCGATCACATCCTCGACATCGGCATCCGATACCCGAACCGTCCGGTGACCGAATTCCTCCACGATCAGTTCGGCGGTATCGGCATCGATCGACTGGTTCTGCGTCGCCATGATGCCGTTCCTCACCAGCGTCTTGACCACGTCGGCGACCCGTTCCGCCATGCGGTTGGCCAATTCCTGGACAACGATGGTTTCCGGCAACTGCACCTCGCGGACAATCTTCTCGAAGGACTGCACGGCGGACATGGCCCGGCGCTTCTTGCGCTCCTGGCTCCTGAGAAAGGCTGCATGCGACCGATGCTGGAAATCATCCTCGTTGAGCACCCGGGCGATGTTGAGCTTGCCGCGGTTGCGTCGCTCCTGGAACGATCGGCCCTGGGTCTTCTGCTCGGGAGTGTCCCGCTCGCGTCCTCGCCGCCGGTCGGTCTTCCTGGCAACGGACGGCCTGGCCGGGTCGCCAGGTCTTGGCGCCGGCGCGGGCACCCGTGATGCCGGTTTGTCGGCCGTGTCCGCTGGCGCCAATTCTGCCGGGCGTTCGACCTGTCCGGATGCCGCCGCCTGTTCCTGCTGCGCCCTGGCAAGCTCCTCCTGCTGCCGTCTTTCCTCGGCCAACCGCCGGTATTCGCGTTCACGCTTCTCTTCCTCGATGCGCTGGCGATCATCCTCAGCCTTTACAGCCTCACGCTTGCGCTGCTGCCGGGCGACGCTGGATTCCTCGGATTCGGGCGGCGCAGCCGCTTCCGGTCGCGACTTGATGGCCGGTTGGGAAGCCGGTGGCCTCACCGCCGCCACGCGGCGCTTGGGGATGCCCTCGACCACGACGGCATTGCCGCCGCGCAATCCCATGGCTGCGGATGAACTCTGTGGTTTTGTGCCGATCTTGCGGGCACCGGGGTTCAGACTTAGGGTTTTCTTTTCCATAGCGGTCTATCCTTGCGAGTCTGAACTTTTACATCGCCTGCACCATAGCGAAGTATCCTGACACCAGCCTAATCGATCCGAATGCCGGCCAAGCGACGCGCTTCCGCCCGGATGCGCCCGCATATTCCGCCGACTTTCACGGCGACATGTATTACATTCTGCCGCCCGAATGCCATACCTAATTCACTGCCCGTCAGGCAGCGCATGATTTCGACATCCTCCGCCCCGCTGACCAGCTTGCTGATCTGCCTCGGCGACCCGTCTGCTGCCAGCACCAGCAACCCGGCCCTGCCGGCGGTCACTTCGTCACGAACCCTCTGGAACCCGCTGACCGCCGATCCTGACTTCCTGGCCAGGGACAAGAGATCCGAGACCCGGCGGACCAGCAATGACTCCGCCCGTCCTGGAAGGTCATCCGGAACCTTGACCTGCCGCCGAGCCGCCCGCGCAAACAGCGCCCGCTCGCAGGCGCGTCTGACAGCATTCCGGTCAGCGCTGACCCAGATTCCCCTACCGGGCAATTTCCCGTCGACATCGACATGAAGACGGCCCTCTTCGCCAACGACGAAGCGGATCATCCGTTCCTGGGACAGCTTCTCTCTGGTGGCAATGCAGATCCTCTCGGGAGTGTCCGGACGTCGCTTTCGACCTCCTCTACCCATTGAAGGTTTCAGACTCCTCCGCATCGGCCTCCTCCATGCCGTCTTCGGGCTCCACCATGCCGGCCTCGGGGTCTTCCAAATCGGTGTCGGGGTCCTTGCCGTATTCCTCGAGATCCTCTTCGCTGATCAGGCCGGCAGCAAGCCTGGCCTGCATGATCAGGTTGCCGGCCTCCTCCAGGGACATCTGGAAGGCATCCAGGTAACCGGCATCATAGCTCCGCTTGCCCTTGCTGTAGGTGTAGCCACCGGCGAGTTCCCAATCCTCGCAATAGGCCAAATCCTGAACAGCCAGCACGCCGTTCTGGGCCAGTGCCAGCACCATTTTCGGTGACACCTCCGGAAACGCCACCAAATCATCCTTGACACCAAGCTCCCGGGCCTGCCCCAGTACCGCCCGCCGCTCCTCCTCGACATAGCGCGTCGCCCGGCTCTGCAATTCCTCGGCGATCTCGTCGTCTATGCCGTCGAGCGTGCAGAGTTCGTCAATGCCGCAGCTGGCAAGATAGTCGAGCGAATCGAAGCCCTCGGACACCAGGAGCTGGGCAAAGACCTCGTCGATATCGATGGCCTCCATCAGCAGCCTGGTCCGCTCGGCAAATTCCTTCTGCCTTTCCATCATCTCGTCGGTCTCGGTCAGGACCGAGACTTTCAGCCCGGTCAGCTGGCAGGCCAGGCGGATATTCTGACCGCGACGGCCAATGGCCAGGGAATACTGGTCATCCGGCACGACGACGACGCTCGGCTTTCCCTCGTCATCGAGAATGACCTTGGCCACCGTGGCCGGCTGCAGGGCGGTCACGATGAAATCGACCAGGTTGTCGGTCCAGGGAATGATATCGATGCGTTCGCCCTGGAGTTCGTTGACGACGGTCTGCACCCGGGAGCCACGCATCCCGACACAGGCACCAACCGGGTCGATGCTGTTGTCGTAGGACACGACCGCGATCTTGGCGCGTGATCCCGGATCCCTGGCCACCGACCTGATCTCGATTGACCCTTCATAGATCTCGGGAACCTCGTTCCGGAACAGCTCGACCATGAATTCATTTGCTGCCCTCGACAGGAAGATCTGCGGGCCACGTGTCTCGCGCCTGACGTCCGAGATATAGGCCCGGATCCTCTCGCCGTTGGAATAGCTCTCGCGCCCGATCTTCTGATCCCGCCTGAGAATAGCCTCGGCCCGGGTGATGTCGACAATGATGCTGCCATATTCCTCGCGCTTGACAGCGCCGACGATGATGGACCCGACCCGGTCCTTGAACTCGTGGTACTGCCGTTCCCGCTCGGCATCGCGGATCTTCTGCAGCACCACCTGCTTTGCCGACTGGGCGGCGATCCGGCCCATGTCGAATGCCGGCAGCTGCTCGGCGATTTCGCCCCCGGGCTCGATGTCCTCGGCCAGGGTCTGGGCCTCGGCCAGTTCGATTTCGGCAAAATGGTTCTCGACCTCGTCAACCACGGTCCTCACCCGAGTGTAGGTCTGGTGGCCGGTTTCAGTGTCGAGGCTGACCCGGATGTCGAGTTCCGGCCCGTAATGCATGCGGGCCGCCTTGGCCAGGGACTCCTCGATCGCCTCGATGACGATCGACTTGTCGATCATTTTTTCCTGGGCAACGGAATCGGCAATCTGCAGCAGCTCCAACATGTTGGCAGTTGCAATGCTCATGGCTGTTTTCCTTTCGGTGGTGGTGTATGGTCGGTTGGTTCGGTCGGCTCCGGGCCGATATCGTCGGAGCGGGCCGCGTCCAGCAGCCGGTCCGTCATGATGAGACGGGCCGATGCGAGCGAGTTGAAGGCGAGTTCCACCTCGCCCTCCGGGGTTTCCAGCCGGACGAGGCCTCCGGATACCGGGCCGATATTGCCCCGGAACCGCCGCCTGCCGTCAATGGGAAGCTCGGTCTCGATCCTGGCCAAATGGCCCATCCAGACTTCAAAATCGGCCAGCCTGGTCAATGGCCGGTCAATCCCCGGCGATGAGACCTCCAGAGCATATCCTTCCTTGACCGGGTCCTCGACATCCAGGACAGACGAGACCGCCCGCGAGATCTCGGCGCAATCGGTCACCTCCATCCCGCCATCCTGGCGTTCGGCCATGATCTGGAGAGTCTTGCTCTTGCCGCCGCCAAATCTCAGGCGCACGAGATCATATCCCATCTGCCGGATTATCGGTCCGACAATCCGTAGCAGCTTCTGATCAATGGGCGAGACCGCAACCAGATCGCGCATCAACTGGTTCCCGTAAAAAAAACGGGCCCGCGGCCCGTCGACTGTTTCTCGGTGGGGTATCGGGTTTGGACGCCGAACCTCCGCTGTATCATCCCTGTCTAGCCGCAATCAGCAGGAATGGCAACAACAACATCGGCGCGTCGGAGCCGCCTTGCAACCGGATCTCCTGCCAGTCCGGGCCACAAGCTCGGCGTGCCGCCGGGCAATGCGGCCCGTTGCGGCGCCTGTCTACCCGGTCACGCCGTACATGTCCCGAATGTCGTCCACGGACCTGCGCACCAATTCGGTCAGCACGTCAAAATCAATATTGCGAAGATTGGTCATGTAGAGACACGAGACCGAGTGCCGGTGTTTTCCCAGCCGCGCCAGCAGATCCTGGTATTTCGAGAATCCGGGCATGATGTACACGGTCACCGACGCCTTTCGCGGCGCAACCCCGGTCTGCATCCAGTAATGCTCGGACTTGTCGGCGCGACGGTATCGATAGCGGCCAAACCCGACAATGCTGTCACCCCACATCCTCGGCGGCTCACCGGTGACCGCCTCCATCATGCGGACGACACGTTCCGTATCCTCTCGCCGCCGGACATTGTCCACCGAATCCAGGAAGGCCTGGACATCGTCATCATTCTCGACTGTCTTCATCTTCTCGGTCATGGCACGTCTTTTCCTCGAATTCCGGTAAAACGTCAATTCCTGTCGGTTCACCACGCGTAACTCCGCATCGTCTTCGTCCGGTGTTCTGCCATCCGGGTTTCGCATGGCCCCGGCTGGCGAAGCTGGCGTGAGGCCGGATATTCACAATTCTTCCTGGAGTTTCCGTGTTCCCGGTAGCGAACGGCGCTTCGGGATGAGGTGCCGGTGGCGGCCTGGCGGGCCGGCCCTGTCGTCCCGGCAATCAGCTGCACCGCCGAAATGCTCACCGGGCGCCAGGTGCGGTCCCGGACACCTGGCCCGATTGTTGAACACCTGTCGACGGGATTGTTCCTGTCTGAAGTCAGTGATCCGCTCCAGCCGGGCCATCAGGCGCCATCCAGGTGTGTTTCCGTGTTTCCGCCTGCCTTCAACCGTGACGTTGCCTTGGCAGGTTTCGATGTAAACGTGCTTGCGAGGCGGGCCGTCCGTCACCTCTGTTTCAGCATTGACTTGATCTCGTCCAGCTGCTCCTGCAGGACCTCCATTCGTGCCATCAATGCGGAGGCTTCCACCTCGCCGACCGCCTGGAGCTCATCCCTGAGTGTCGCCGAGTCAGCCCGGCTCTGCTCGGTCATGGCATTGACGATGACTGCGATGAACAGGTTGATGACCGCAAAGCTGGTGATCATGATGAAGGGGACAAACACCATCCAGGCACCGGGAAATCGCTCCATGACCGGCCGCACGATTCCCATGGACCAGCTTTCCAGCGTCATGATCTGGAACAGCGAGTACATGCTCCTTCCGATGGTGCCGAACCAGTCGGGAAACGCCTCTCCGTAGAGCTTGGTCACCATCACGCCGAAGACGTAATAGACGAGCGCCAGCAAGGCGATCACGCTTGATATTCCGGGGATTGCCGCCATCAGGGCCGCAACCACCCTGCGCATCGAAGGCACGAATGTGACCAGCCGAAGTCCGCGCAGGATGCGAAGCGAACGGAGCACGGACAAATTGCCGCTCGCCGGGGCGAGCGCAATTCCGATTATGAGAAAATCGAAGATGTTCCAGCCACTGGTGAAATAGCGCCAGCCAAATGCAAACAGCTTCGTCAACAGTTCAAGGACGAATATCGCCAGCACGGCCCGATCAAGGAAAAGAAGCAGTGGACCGACCCGCTCCATGACGCTCGATGAGGTCTCCAGGCCGAGCGTGACCGCGTTCAAGACGATAATCGTCGTGATCGCGCGGGCGACCGGCGGACTTTCCATGAAGAGACCGACCCGGCGGCGTGCCCGGCCAAGGAACGCGTTCGACTCCGGCAGGACCGTCAACGTTCCCGCACAAGCCGGGAGACAGGTCCGTAACCTCCAGACACCTGCACGCTGACTTCCGCTGCCGCCGACCCGGTCTCCGCATGGACCATCCGGACCGGCATCCCGGTGCAGGTTCCTGTTCTCCCGCTCACCTTCATGGCTTGATCAACGACGTCCCTTGCAGAAATCACCCGGGTGCCGTGAGTCCCGGTATTCCGTGAGTCGTGGGCACTATGGAAAGGCGGGCGGAGCGTCAATGGGCTTGGCTCTTCCGGCCACACGCAACACTGCGCGCCAATGGGCGTATCCTGTTGCCTTCACCTGGCTCTTCGCCGGAATTGGCGACCAACCCCTTCTTGCCGAAAGAGGTGGGTTGGGACGGACGAGGCCGAACGAAGGCACAGCCAGGTCTTGGTCCAAGCCCCGGCCAGCCTGCCTGACCCGGGGAGCCGCCGGATACCTCTGGCATGATGTTCATGCTTCCAGGCCGATTACAAATTGGCAGCCGCCAGGCCCCTGGTGAGGATGCGCTCAGCCAATCAAGGCAAATTCGGTAACGATATAGGCGAAGTAGGCTGCAACAAGGGCGATTCCGGCCGGCCGGTTGATTTTTCGTCCCATGATCATGACGAGTGAAATCAGGGCCGTGGTCGCAACAAGGACCCACAGGTCGAAGCCAACCATTCTCGGGGAAAAAGGCATTGGAGCGATCAGGGAGGTGATGGCTGCAATTCCGGAGATGTTGAACAAATTGCTCCCGATCACATTACCGAGACAAAGCTGTGTGTTCTTGCGCCATGCGGCAATGACGGCGGTTGTAATTTCCGGCAAGGAGGTACCGATGGCAACCACGGTCAGGCCGATGACTTCCTCGGGAACACCCAGCTGGAATGACAGCCCGACAGCACCCCTCACCAGAAGTTCTGCGCCCACAAGAATGGCGGCAAATCCGCAGACAGATGTGGCGACGATCCTGGCCGATGCGTTCGTCCGAGTCCAGATGACGCCGGTTTCGGGATACTCGACGCCGTTGCCCCGCCGAACTGCCATGACGATGTAGCCGCCGAGAGTTGCGACCAGTATCACCCCGTGCCACCACTCCAATCGCCCGGCGAAGATGCCGGCCCCGGTGAAGAGCGCAGTTGTTCCGATGAGGGCGACATTATCCCAGGCCAGTTCGCGGACATCCACGACAACCGGGCAAATGGCGGCGGCAATTCCCAGGATGAGCAAGGTGTTGGCGATGTTGCTGCCGATCACATTCCCGATCGCCAGACCTGGAGAGGCTCTCAGCACCGCGTCAATGCAAACCGCCAGCTCGGGTAGCGACGTTCCAAAACCAACGACCGTGATGCCGACCAGCAAGGGAGAAACATCCAGATGCCGGGATAGCCGAATGGCGCCCCGGACCACCATGTCGCCGCCGGCGAGCAGCAGGACAAGACCAAGAAATGTGAGCAAGATGTTTGTCATGAGCTGGCTGATCAAGAGATGTTTGCAGCAAACGCAATTCTCGCGTTCATTCTTCCGCCAGATGCTGCGCCAGGGTAGGGAGTCGTCGTCCTCCATTGTCGGGAACCAGCGGAAACCTGCCCCCAGTACTGCTCCGGCCTGGTATGGAAGATCTGCCGATCAGTTCTGGCGAACCAGCACCACCTCGACCCTTCGGTTCGCCGAACGCCCTTCTTCGGTGTCATTGGTTGCGCGCGGTGCCAGATATCCGATTCCTTCGGCCTGCAGCTGGTCAGGATTCACCCCGTATTGGGCAACCAGAAGATCCAGAACGGCAACTGCCCGCTTCTGGGAGAGTTCGATATTTGATTCCAGCATGCCTTCGGTATCGGTATGGCCGACCAGGATCACGATCGCCCCCGGATCGGCTTCAAGGAACCCGGCCAGTTCCTCCAGCTCGTCAGAATCGCCGCTGGCGAGGGACAGTGAACCGGTGGCGAATTCTAGCGAGGTCAGCACGGCTCGCCCCAGGAACAGCAATTGCTGGACAACCGGACCGACATCGTCGCCCGAACCATCTTCGCTTTCGGTCGATTCCCGGTTGGCCACCTGCTTGATGATGGTTTCGACATCACCGGTCCCGGCCGACGAGTCATCCTGTTGATGCGGCGTTTCCCGGGCCAGGGTGACCTGGACAAAGCCCGTATTCGACGATGCGCTGACCAGGACCGAAACGAGTTCCGCTGCGCCGAGGTTATCCTTCCTGGCGGTCAGGAACCGGAAATCGCCGATATCGACGAACATTTCCGGCGGCGGCACGATCTCGATTGCGGCGAGGAAGGCAAACCCGCCGCATTGCCGATCATAACAGCGGAAGATCTCGGTATATCCGCGCTGCTGCAGCGATGAAGACAGGGTCCGCAACAGGTCGAGTGTCGGCACGGATCGGTCTGTCCGGAACACCATCCTTTCGACGGCGCCGTCGACAAATTCGATCTGGACGTCGCCATCCACACCGGACCCGACAGGAAAGCTGGCGGAATCGGCATCGCTGGTTTCATGGATGACCTGCTGAAACCCCTCGGGAAGCTCCAGGTTCACGGTGGCAGCGGCGGCAGCGGCAGTGATCATCAGCGCCGCGGCACAGATGCAGGAAAGTCGTTTCACCGGCCTGCCGAGTGATATTCGGGGTTGGGTTTCATGGCCAATGCCGATGCGACCCGGTTGGTCATGTTGAAAAAGCCGGCAACCGCGGCAATGTCCCAGATATCCCGGTCGCTGAACCCGGCATCCCGCAATTCCTGCCGATCCGGCTCTTCGATCCGGCTGCTTTCAATGGTCATCTTCTCGGCAAATTCGAGCATCTTCCTCTGCCGGTTGTCGAGGCTGCAGACGCGGAAATTCTTGGCGAGCATTTCACCGAGCTCCGGATCGCCCGAAAGCACCCGGACCGCTGCTCCATGTGCCACCAGGCAATAATAGCAGCGGTTGATCGAGGAGACGACAACGGCGATCATCTCGCGCTCCAGCTTTGACACCCCGCCATCGGCAAGCATCAGGTCGTTGTACATGGCGGTGAACGCGTTCAGCTTGTCGATGTCGAACAGGTATGCCCTGAGCACGTTCGGAACCATGCCGAGCTTTTCCTCGCACAGGGCAAGATATTGCCGAGTGTCTTCGGGAAGCGGCTCGACCGGCGGCAGATCAAGGGCGGTCGGCATCTCGTGCCGGGATTTCACACCAGCCTGCGCATTTCCTCTAACCATATGATATAGCGTCTCGTTTTCTTCCGCATTCCGCAGACGCGGCAGGTTTTCCGGCCTGATTTTCCCGCATCGGCAACTGAATGCAGGCAGATCACGATGGCGACATTACGACTGACAGATACACGAATCAAGACCCTCAAACCTGCCCGGTCGCGGGATCGTCGTGAATCCGATCTGAAGGGCTTCGGCGTCCGGATCATGCCCGCGCGGAAATCCGGCTTGCTGTTGATTTCTATGGTACGGAATAGCGACCGATCCTCAGTCGGCAACGTGCGAGATCAGGGTCATGGACCGATCAATCGTGTCAACGGTGGCGAGGCGTCGGATGTAAGGCGGTCCGGGGACCGCCTATCACCACTGTACGTATTAACCCACAAGACCGCCGTCGTCGCGCCAGACCGCAATGACTGACGAACGCGGCAGGCCCTCGCCATCGGGGAAGGAGCCGCCCGGGTGTTGGATGCCGACGAACATTGTCTTGCGGTCTGTAGTCCAGCACAGCCCCGTCACTTCGCAGCCTTTCGGACCGGTCAGGAAGCGATGGATTTCACCCGATACCGGATCGCCCGCCAACATCTGGTTGTTGCCCTGACCCTCGAAGGCGCCCGCATTGTCGTCGTTGCCGTCAGTCTGGATCCAAACCAGTCCAGCAGAGTCGAACATGAGCCCGTCCGGCGAGTTGAACATGTTGCCTTCGTTGACATTGGACGATCCTCTATAAGCCCCTTCCTGCGTTGCAGGGTTGCCCGCCATCACGAAGAGATCCCAGCGGAACAAGCCGGTCGCGTGGTCGTCATTCACCGGATACCAGCGAACCACCTGGCCAAAGTTGTTGGCCTCCCGCGGGTTGGGTCCGTTGACCGACGTATCGTCACCACCGGCGTTCGGCTTTATTCCCCGGTTCTTGTTATTGGTGAGCGCTGCGTAACCTTCTGCGGCAATCGGGTTCACCTGAACCCATTCGGGCCGGTCCATGGTGGTCGCCCCAACGGCCGATGCAGCCATACGCGTGTGGACCAGGATCTCGACCGCATCCATACCGGTGCCTTCGGGCGTCAGCGGAAGCCAGTCGCCGGTGCCATCCCAATGGAACTTTGCGGCAAAGAGCGTGCCGTCGTTGAGAAGGTTGTCGGTATCCTTCCCAGGTGCGTACGTTCCGTTGGAAACGTATTTGTAAAGGTATTCGCCCCTTTCGTCGTCGCCCATATAGACCACGACGTGACCCGAGGGTGTGATCGTCACGGCCGCGTTCTCGTGCTTGAGACGGCCAAGTCCGGTTCGCTTCTTCGGCGTCGAGTTGGGATCCGAAGGATCGATCTCGACAACCCAGCCCGCCCGGTTTGGCTCATTGGGGTTTTTCGAGATATCGAAGCGTTCGTCCCACTTGTGATAGTCATAACCCCAACCGTCGAGACCAACGCCGTAGCGCTGCATCCCTGCAGTGCGCTGGAGGTTTTTGTCGGTCGAGCCGAAATAGCCATTGAAGTTTTCTTCGCAGGTCAAGTATGTGCCCCAAGGCGTCGGGCCAGAGCCACAATTGTTCATCGTCCCAAGTGACATCGTGCCGTTCGGATCGGCCGCCGTCTTCATCAGGTCATGGCCAGCCGCGGGTCCGGTAATTTCCATCGGCGTATTGTGGTTAATCCGGCGGTTAAAGGGCGAATCCACGACAATTTTGTACCGGCCCCTGTCATCCGCGGCCACTTCAATGACCGTCACACCCTGGATACCTTGCAACAGGCGCACATCCTCCAGACCCTGCGGCGTGCCGGCAGCCTCACCCTCATAGGGCAGGTTGGTTCGGCGATTGGCATACTCATTGTTTATCGCGATCACTTCATGCCCGCCGACATTGTAGAGCCACATGCCATCGGTGTTCTCGCCAAAGACTTTCGAGGCGTTTGCGGCAGAATGGCCGTTCGCGGGGTCAAAGTCTTCGGCATCCGATGTCAGCGCGTCACCCCAGCGGGCGACGACGGACCAGCTATACCCTTCGGGTACGTGGATTGTGCTGTCCGTCGCAATCCCGATTGGTGAAAACGCGAAGCGGCTGTGTCCTATGGCCTCGGCCGAAGTCGTGGACAGAAGCGTGCCTGTGCCCATGGCTGCTGCGCCCGAGCCGAAGGCCACGACGCCTCCGATGAACCCTCTGCGCGAAATCGACTCCTCAACCACGCGATCAAAGTCGGACTCGGATGGGCGCGGGTCGTTCAGCTCATCCCAGTCATCCGCAGATATTCCGGTTAGGTCCAGGTCTTTCATCATTGATCTCCTTATTCATGCCTCCCCGCGTGCGAATGGAATGCCGGGGAGTTCCGCATGCCACCATGGCCCCTCCATTCAAAAAACCCGTGACAGCTGGCGGAAAATCCCGTGACAGCTGGCGGCCGGATCCGGACTACAGTCCGGCGCCTTCGCGCATGGCCCGCGGCCTCGAAGCGGATCTCGGTGTTGCGGGCTCTCTTTCGGAGCCGGCGAAAGGATGCGCGAGCACGATGACGAGCGCCGACATGAACATTGTGAGGGACATCCTGCGGCAGCGTCACGATCCGGAGCTGTCGCGGAACGGCATTGCAGCCGCGATCGGGGAGAGCACGGGCACGGTATCGACCGTGTTGAGACGGGCGGCGGCGGGGCTGTCCTGCTGGCCGGATACGGTCTCCTTCTTATCGTGAAATGTTGCGCGCGACATTTCACGGTCCATATTACAGCGCGGATTATGTTGCGACGTCTCTCGAAGCCCGGACCAGGGGGCATCCCTGGGAATATCTGCGCAACATAACGTCCCGGCAATCACCGGTATCCTCGAGCCGGCCCTCGGGTGCCGATATGCCATGCAGTGCCGGAGCCTGAACCTGGATTCTGCTGCCCTGCGCAACAGGATATTCCGGCCCTGGCCGATCTGGCATGATCCGGAGATGTCACGGCGCCGAACATCCCCGCGCCCGGGGGAGCACCCGGTTGCCGCGCAGTCATGGGAACGGCGAAGCCTCTCCAGCGGAAGGCCAGCTCTCCGGTGTGGAGGCCCGGCCACCGAATGCGAGTGGCGTGCAAGATATCATGTTGCGGTGACACCGGCGATGATGCTGCCTGGTTCCACTCTCACGAACCACCGCAACATAACATCGACCGCAACATGGATCCTGATTGTCGCTGAATTCTCGCCGTGACTGTCGCCCCAAAAGGGCATGTCCGTCATCGAGCCGCAAGGTGCACCGCATTATGTTACTGCCTACACATGACCATCCTGGAAGAGGCTGCAGATGCCCAACCCATCAAACGCAAACGACAAATGCGAAAACAAAACCGAAAATCGGCTAGAACTTCAGTTTCAACCGCAGGCGATTGGTCCGCATTGCAGCCACCGAACTCCGGTCGGTGAAGAGGTCCTGCCGCCGCTCCCTACGATCAACTTGCATGCCTCATTCGTTCACCGCTGCAATGATCGCGTCGCGGGTGATCGGTAAATTGCGCACCCGAACGCCCAATGCCGCCCTCACTGCATTGCATACGGCTGCGCCCGTCGGTCCCTGCGAGATTTCCCCCGCGCCCAGCGGCAACGCATCGGCGCGTTCGATCAATGCAACCGACAAACGCGGGGCTTCGCTGAATTTCAGGATTGGATAATCTGCCCACGATTCCGCCGTGGCCGAAGTTCCGTCAACCCGCACGGCCTCCTTCAGGGTCCAGCTGATCGACTGCAGCATGCCACCCTCGATCTGGTTCCTGACCCCGTCCGGACTGACGGCTTCGCCGACGTCTGCAACGGCAAAACCGTCCGTCACGCGCACTTCTCCATCCACCTCAATGCGCACCATGACGGCACAGTAGCCCCCGGTGCCCTTGTAACGTGCAAAACCCAGTCCCCATCCTGCACCCTCCGGCAGTGGAGCCTTACGCACCTCTCGTGTTTCGGCATCAATTCCTTCGAGGACGTCCCGCGCGCGATGGTCGTCGATGTGCTGCAGGCGGAATTCCAAGGGCGGCACGGCGATTTCCAAGGCGATGTCATCCATCAGGCACTCGATGGCAATGACGTTGTTGTAGGCGCCGAGAGACCGAAGCGAAGACGAACGGTAAGGCATGTCGTGAACAAGGCGCCTACGGACGCGAACGTCACCCACCTTGTAGGTCGGCACCGCATTTCGGTTGGCACCGCCTCCCCGAGCCAAGGGGATATCAGTGGACCGTGCGGGCCGGATCGGTTTCGCCAGGTAGGCCGCGGCACGCAGATTGGGTGTGCCGCCCGCTCCTGGACGATTCGTGTGGGGTGCCGAATTCACCACGACATCGAATGCCGTGAGATTGTTGTCCGGACCTAGAAGGGCACGGACCTTGGTTGCCATGGCGGCACCCATTGGCGCTGCGTGGAACTCATCCCAACGCGACCAGACGACCTTGACCTGCCGTCCCTGCACGGCGCGCGCCATGAGCACTGCATCGAACGCCACGTCGTCGGCTCCGTTGTGACCATAGCAACCGGCACCCGGGCCGTGAATTGCACGAATGCTCTTCTCGTCAAGCCCGAGCGCCATGGAAATCGCCCTGCGAAGCTGGAACACGCCCTGGCTCTGGGTCCAGACCGTTGCCTCGTCTCCCTCCCAGAGCGCAACGGCAACGGCAGGACCTATCGAGCCGTGGAATATGTAGGGACGAGTCACGGTTATCTCGTACCAATGACCGATGTTGCGGTTGACGTTGCCTGTATCGACGACGGTCTCAGCATCTGTCGTCGAGCTGGCAATGAATCCGACGGGGTCGACCACTTCGGGATGTGTTGCCTCCCACGTACCGCGTTTCCGTGCCCATTCGGCGGCGCGCGCCGCGGCAAGTGGCGTGTCGGCAACGACACCGACAAATGAACCGTCGTGAACAACCTCGACCACACCGGGACGAGCCTTCAGCGCCTCAAGGTCAAGCGAAACCAGCGCCGATTGCATGCTGGGCGGGTGCACGGGTGCACCGTGGAGCATGTCCGGTGCGGTCATGTCGTGGATGAAAGGCGCGCCGACAAGGTGCTCCTTCAAATCCATTCGCGGTATGTCCCGAAATGTCTTCCAGCGGTCACCCGGGGCCTTCGGTCTTGCCAGATCGGCGACCCGGCACGACAGTTCGGCGGCGGACACGAAGTCCATCACATCCAGGCCGGTTGGCACGTCATTCCTCAGAACCACGCCATTCTCGGCTCGCAACTCCTGGGGAGCGCAGCCAAGGCGCTCGCCTGCGGCGTCAAGCATCTGAACCAAGAGCGCCGATGCTGCCCAGCGTAGGGCCACGCCTCCGAGCGTGATCGACATGCTCCCCGCCGTGAATCCCTCGTTCGGCGTCAGATCAGTGCGGGCGGTTTCAAGCCTGATGGCATCGGGCAAGACGCCCAGTTCATCTGCCGCCATCATCAGCAGCGCCGTGGAATTGCCCTGCCCCAGCTCGACCCGCCCGGAAAGAAAAGTCACATCGCCGCCCGGCGAGATTGCGATCCAGTCCCGCATGAGTGGAGCATCCGCAAGCGGTGGCGGCACGTCGATCGTCATGTCCTTGGCCTACAATTCATGTGTTTCGCCGCATCCTCGATCGCATCAAGAATGCGGGCATGGGCACCGCAACGACACAGGTTTCCATCCAGCGCTTCGGCGATTCTGGCGCGGCTTGGGGGAGCCGTCTCGCCTTCGAACAATGCCTTGGCCGCCATCAGGATGCCTGGCAGGCAGTATCCGCACTGCCCGGCCTGATGCTCCAGAAACGCCGCGACCAGCGGATGCGGCGGATCGCCGTCCTGGCCTTCCGCTGTCTCGACCCACCTGCCGTCAACTTCGCCTGCCGGCAAATCGCAGGACATCACGGCCTCCCTGTCGACCATGACGGTGCAAGCACCGCATGTGCCTTCGCCGCAGCCGAAGCGCGTCGCCTTGAGATCAAGAACTTCGCGCAGGACATGAAGAAACGGCATCGTCGGATCAACAACGAACACCCGCTTCTCGCCGTTTACTCTGCAGGAAACCTCTCGAAGTTCCGACATTGTACGCAATCTCCCGTGATCGGCGCCTAGGCAAGGCTAACGCCTGGCAGCGCCATCAGTGCCCGAAGGCCGATGGGTCGAGGTGATCTTGTCGGCAGGTCCGAGCGCCTCGCAGATGCCCACCGCAACCGCTTCCTGGCCCGAATACATGTGGGTCAAGCCTGGCATCCTGGCATCGAGGAAGAGCTGGTTGGCACAATCCTCGAAGGTGCGAATCCTGGTCATCTGCCGGTAGAGGCGCAGATAGTCCTCGGCATTGCTTTCGGTGGCGAGGAACCGGCGCCGCCAGCGGAAGGCCGTGTTGACGGCAGGCCGGCAACGCCCGGCGGACGCACGCACCGCCTCCCCGTCAGCAAGACAGGTTCCGAACGGCAGCCATCTCTCCTTGCGGTGAAGATTGTCGAGCGGCGTGCCTGTCGCGGCATTGAACGTCTTCCCGCAGTCCTTGCATTGATGCCGGTGCAGTACCCGCGCCTTGCCGCGCGAAACGGCGCCGGGAGTGCCGGAATGCGGGCACCGGCGGTCCTCGCCCACACCCGCCTCGATCGCGGCCAGCGAGGCCGACGCCTGTGAGCCTCCCGAGAGCATTACCTCGGTTTCCCTCCGTTGCGCAGTGCCGAGCCGGTCAACCTGGGAGAGCCAGGCCTGAAACTGCTTGTGATTCATCATCTCTAGCCTGCTGTTTCGTGCAGGAACATATCATGAACGCATACGTTTTGTAACCTGGGCCATTGATTTTGTTGGCGCCTACCTATCCCGATCACCAACCGGGCATTATACGATTCAAATTCTCATTGGACATTGTTCGACCAATTTCAGACATGCAGTTGCCTCGCGATCCAGTCCGCTGATGCCGGGCGATACCTGTAAGGACGATTGTTGACCACATGCGTGCCATCCTCGACCATGTTCAGTTCCGCGGGACCGGACACCGCATTGGCCAGTCTCTCGGCATGATCCGGCGGGATCACCCGATCCAGGGCGCCGCCAACAATGTAAATCGGGCACTCGATCCGGTGTGCGACTTCGGTGAGACTCATTCGCTGCGCCACACCTGCCGCCGCATACTCGTCGGATGAATGGCTGCGGACAATGAAGGCCGCGCGAGTCAGATCGGGTGCGTGCATGAATGCCTCGGAGAAATCGAAGGGTCCGGTCAGAGAAATGCAGGCCCGCACGCGCCGCTCGAAGGCCGCGGCACGGGGAGCATAGTAGCCACCGAGGCTGACTCCCCAGAGCCCGACACGCTCTGCGTCGACATCGGCCCTCTCTTCGAGCCAGTCAATGACCGAAGAGATCGGGGCTTCGTAGTCAGGCCGGATAGGGAGATCGTATTCCGCCTCGCCCTGCCCTGGACCATCGAATGCCAGCGTTGCAACGCCCCTGTCGAGAAACACCGCCTCGTTCGTGTGCATCTCCTCCTTCGCGCTGTCGAGCCCCATGCACATGATGATGACAGGTGGCCTTTCCACGCCCCGCGGCTTGCGGAAGACGCCGGCCAGCCAGGTATCCTCGTACGGGATCACTACCCGCTCGCCGGGCGGATCCATGTTCGGCAACGCCCGGCCATGGGCCGTGATCGCAAGGTCGTGCGCCTCCCGCATCCGGTCCGGATCGTGAACGAAAAGGAACTTTCCAAAATGATAGCATATTGCAGCGGTGGCAAAATGCTCGCCCGCACTGCGCAACCGCCCTTCCGCTTCGGCTGCTGCCGCGAGTTCATCATGGACTTTCCCGCGCGCGACCCATGCCGGACACCATTCGTCCCAGTGTGCGATCGATCCAGTCACGTCCTGGAAATCGGCAAGCGGCACGCCGTTCGTCACCATCCGGTGTGACCAATGCGCCGCGGCGGCACCGATACGCGGATCCCTCTCGTCACGACTGCCGCTAACCATGCCTCACCCCTTGCTCACGAGCACCGCCCCGGCCAACACAAGGAAAATGCCAAGGAGTCGCGACCAGGAAATCTCGCGCACGGCCAAGCCGAACGCGCCGTAGTGGTCGATGATGGTTGAACCGACAAGCTGTCCGGCAACGATGCACACGAAGAACACGAGGGCACCTGTCACCGGTGCGAGGACCACGCCGGATCCGACGAAGACCGCGCCAACCACACCGCCAATGTAAGCCCACCATGGCACTGCGGCGAGCGTCGCCGGCATGACCCGCCCTGCACCCGACACCGCGAGCAAAAGAAGGCTGCAGAAAAACGCCACCAAGATTGAAATGGACGTCGCCGCAAGAGCGCTGCCCACATGTCGTGCAATGATCGCGTTCAGGGGCGGCTGGACAGTGATCATCGCTCCGACCGCTACGGCGGCAAGCATGAAGCCAAGCAATTGCATCCTACGCGGTCTTCTCGGCCTTCGAGCGGGCAAGTTCCTCCAAATGCGGGTATTTTTCGGTGAGGAGCGAGCCGTGATAGTAGGTCTTCCCGAATGGCTCGGTGCCCTTGATCCGGTCCAGCCACGCCGAAACGGCTGGAATGTCGTCCCAGATCGACCTGAGATTGATGTCCTCCATCCGGACGATCACCGGCATGATGGCGATGTCCGCCAAGCTTATCCGATCGCCCATGATCCAAGGTCCGCGGCTTCCATCCAGCCACTGTCCCAACCGCTCCACTCCTCGGCGAAGCCGCCCCAGTGCCTCGTCCATGTCCGCTTCGGGAAATCCGGTTCGCCCCATGCGCATCAGGAACTCGCGGCGCAGCGGCTTGCTGTCGCAGAGTGCCTGGAACTCATTATCCGACATCGACTGGAAATGGGGCAGGAACGCGAGATTGTACGACGGAACCCGCACCGCAGGCGTCGGAACCTCGTCGACGAAACGCATCAAGGCTCGAAGCCGGGCGACATCCAGGGGATCCACAGGGCGCATCGGTGAATTGTCCGGGAAGACGTCCTCAAGATATTCAAGGATCACCGCGCTGTCGATTACCGGCACGCCGTGGTGAACCAGTGCAGGCACCACGCCATTGGGATTTATCGCGAGATACTCCGGCTGCAGCTGATCGCCGGAGAACAGATCAAGCTTGCGTTCTTCAAACGCCAAGGCCTTCGCGTGCAAGACGTACCTTACCCGCTGGCTGCAGGTCGATTGGGGTGCGTTGTACAGGATGAAGACAGCCATTTCAGTCCCAGTTCAAGATTCTTGGAAGCTTCCGATGTCTTGCGAGCGTGCCTACGATGCCGAGCGGAAAGAACATCAGGCATAACATCATGATCAGGCCGGTGGCCAGGATGTTGATCTCGGATGCGCCGAGGGTTGCCACAAAGAACTCGTTGAAAGCCACGATCAGCACTGCACCAATCACGGGGCCGGCGATGGTCCCCTTTCCGCCCACGATGCACATCAGCACCATGTTCACGCTGACGAGAATGATCAGGAATATGTTTGCTCGTGCTTTGCGCCAGCGATCGAGAACGCGCCCGTCAAAGGCAGGGACGTGCCGATCTTGATTTCGGCCACGGCCGCCGACGCGACTAGAGCTGCAACAGCCGAGCTCGCAAGCAAGTTTCCCAGATTCATTGGGTTTACCTCTCTTTCAAGTATGTCTTTGCTGGCGTCACGCGCATCGAACGCCAACCCGGGTTCGCCCCTCACTCAACCGCCTAGTACACCACCACTGTTGAATTGATGTTTTGATCCAAGCTGAAGTCGCCGTATCCATCAGTTCAATGACGTTGGGGTACTAGGGCAGTTCCAGTCCGGTGGGATAAGGGCTGTCTTCGCTCTCGAGCTCGATGCCTGCGGCCAGCGCGACCGTCTCGAGAAGCGCAGAAAAGTCATCATCCAAATAGGCCGCCGGATCGTCCTTGAGCGCCGCCGCCCCGAAATGTGCCTGCAGCGCTTCGCGGGTTGCCGCCGTCACCGGCATCGGCACGTTGAGTTCACGCCCGGATGCCAGTCCGAGGTCGAGATCCTTGCGGAGGAGCGTCGGCGTGAACGTCGTCGTCCAGTCCAGGTTGACGAAAGCGTTGGTCTTGTAGCGCGTGAAGATCGACCCCATGACCGAGTTGTTCATGAAATCGAGGAACGCCCGACGCGGCACCCCGGCCTTCTGCGCGAGGATCGTGATTTCAGCCAGGTTTTGGGTCACCACACCCAGCATCACGTTATGCGCAATCTTGCAGAACCGCGCCAGCTCGCCCTCGCCGACATAGGAGACGCCATTGGCTGCAATGGTCGCGATGATGTCTTCGACCCTTTCGAACGCTGCCCGTGGTCCCGATGCAACGGCGCTCAACTTGCCCGCCTTCACGCATTTGCCGTTCCCGCTGACGGGTGAGCAAACGAAATCCGCCCCCCTTTCCGCAAGCCGCAAACGAATCTCCGCCGACTCCTCGACACCGATCGAGGACCAATCGAGGAATATTCCTGGTACGCTGACCCCGGCAAGTACGCCATTCTCGCCAAAGCAAAGGGCCTCGACGTCCTTGCCCGTCGAGACCATTGTCGCCAGCACATCGACGCCAGCCAGATCCGGCGGGCTGTCGACAAGCGTCGCGCCCCTCTCCTCCAGCGGTTCCGCCTTCGAACGCGTTCTGTTCCAGACCTTGACGTCATAGCCGGCATTCACCAACCGCTCCGCCATCGGGAAGCCCATGCGTCCCATTCCGATCCAACCAATGGTGGGTCTTGTCATCCTGTTCTCCCTTTTAAGCGACCATCAAGCCGGCATCTCCGGCATCACGGATCCAGCCCGTTTCGATTCGGATCCCTGCGTCCTTGATCAGGTTGAGGGCCAGGCAGCGCGCCTCGGTTTCCTCAACGAATTTCGTCAGCTGCGCCTGACTTTCCTGTTTGCACAGGCTCGCCTCGACCTTGACCGTCAGGAAATAAGGCTCGACCCCGCGCATTCTGGAACGTCCTCGGATGTCGACTGTGAATGCCGCGTCGAATTCGATGTCTTCGTATTCAAAGCCCGTTTCACGGGCACTGCCGCCCAATGTGACCGCCTTGCGCGCGGCGATGCCAGAACGCCGGTAAGGGGGCGTGGGGCCCATCAGAGACACACACTTAACTCCGGGCCCGATTCCGTGCGAATTACGCGGCCATGCAGATTGTCATGCGTCAGGTCTCTGCGGAGACAGTGGCCTGGTTCGGCCCGGCCCGCGAGGGCGGCGAGCTGACGCGGACCGCGCTGGTACGAGCTGAGCTGGCGGATCGAACGCTTCTTCCACGCGCTGAAGACCTCAGGAAGTGCCTCGCCTTCGACGCCATCACCGCGTTCCGGGTCTGGGGCCTGTCCCTGCTTGCCCGCGAGAGGCCGGAAGAGCCGGCCAGACGGCATGTCACCCGGGAAGACGTCACGGCGCTCTGCGCCCTTGCCTCCCATCATGGCTTCAAGATCCCGCGGGGACCGCCGGAGATGACCATCGCCCGCTTCGTCATGCTCACTGCCGGGCTGGCTGGCTTCCATCCTTCGAAGCATCAGCCGCTGTCGGGAACGCAGAAGCCCTGGGAAGGCGTCAGGTGCCTGTCCAACGCCGTCATCGCCATACGGGCCATGCTGGACTGGGACGGCAGCGAAGCGGAAGGAGAATTCACGGAGTCACATGTGTTAGATTGATAGTCTGGGACCCTTGTCGGATCCGCCGTGCGCGGCCAGCTCGTCGAAGGTGAACTCGCCCAGATCTCCGAAATTCACGACGACGAGTGACCTGTCGTTGAACGCCGACAATGCCTTGCGGCGGATAATCGGCTTCGAATAATCCCTCTTGTCAACGGCGCTTGCCATTTAGCGGGGGCCTGTCTTTTCGTGTTTCGCTTGGCGAGACCAATGTTCCGCGCAAACAATCGCACGACCGTAACGCCCCACTTTCCAAGGGTCAAGATTTTCCCGCAAACGATTGCATCAGGGTCGAAGAAAAGTATCATCCTCTGCAATGAAATTGGACAAGACGGTGAAGAAAAGCGTTACGATCAAGGATGTTGCGAGAGAGACCGGCGCGCACGTCGCAACGGTCTCGCGGGCGTTGTCGCCCAACGCGCGCGCCCTGCTGTCGGCGGAGGTCGTGGTAAAGATCCGCGAAACGGCCAATGCCGTGGGGTACCGGCCGAATCGCATTTCCGCAGGACTAGGACCCCGTCGGACCATGACCGTGGGCGTCATGATCCCGACATCAGCAACACGCTGTTTCCGCCGATCGTGCGCGGAACGGAAGCTGCGCTGGAGCCCGCCGGATACGCCTTGATCTTGGTCAACACGGACGATGTTCCCGATCGCAAAGCGCGCCTGTTCGACGTGCTGCTGCAACGGGGCGTGGACGGCATCATCGATGTAGCAGTGACCCATATGGATCCGCATCTGGATGCCCGTCTCCCGGAAAGTTCCCAATGTCACGGCGAACCGAATGGTGGAGGGTTTCGAAATGCCCTCGGTCATCAACGATGACGCGGGCGGAGTTCGAATGAGGATGCAGAAACTCCACGATGCCGGTCACATTGCCGGGGAAATCCTTCTGAAGCGCTTGATCGAGCCCGACGCGCGCGTGCCCGAATCAACGATCATGCCGATGTCGATCATCGAGCGAAACAGCATCGCGCCGCCCAGACCCAGTCGCGGCCGCAAGTCTCGTGCCGCCAGGAAGTCACGCATATTGAGGCAGAGGTAACTGAATGGAACGGCCTAATTCTCGAGGAGTCATCGCGGTTGAAGAGCATTTCATGCACACGGCGCTTACGGAGCATTTCGTGGCAGCCGCACGTCAGCAGCCCAGGCCCCTCCTTGCCCGGCTCTACGATTTCGCTGGAATCCGGATTGAAGAGATGGACGAGGCAGGAATCGACATGCAGGTACTGTCGCACCAGTCTCCGGGCAGCCAGCGCCTTGCGGATGACGTCGCAACAGCGGCCTGCCGCTCCGTGAACGACGCGCTGGCAGCCGTGATCATCGAGGCGCCAGACCGTTTCCAGGGATTTGCAATGATTCCGACGATGCTGCCCGATGCCGCGGCGGACGAGCTTCAAAGAGCGGTCGAGGAACTTGGGCTCAAGGGCGCGATGATCCATGGGATGAGTCGCGGCGAGATGATCGATGGCGAAGCCTACTGGCCGATCTTCGCCCGCGCCGAGAAGCTGGACGTTCCGGTCTACCTCCACCCTGCCCTGCCCGACAAGACGGTCACGGCCCGCTACTACGCGCCCTACGACGGATCCCATCCGATGTTCACGCGCGCCGCGTGGGGCTTCGGAGTGGAAGCCGGAACCCAAGCCATCCGGCTGATCCTCTCAGGGGTTCTTGACCGGCACCCGAATCTCAAGTTCATTCTTGGACATCTGGGCGAGGCCCTGCCATTCTGGATGCCGCGGATCGACGAAAGTCTCCGCCGAACCGGAGGAGCGCCGGTCGACTTCCACGCCGCCTTTCGTCGAAACTTCTGGATCACCACCAGCGGGTTCTTCGCAGACGACGCGCTCCTGCTCTGTCTCAAGATGATCGAACCCGAGCGTATCCTCTTCGCGGTCGACTGGCCCTACGCGGACAACAGGAATGCGGTCAACTGGATGCGTGAGGCACCCGTGGATGACACGACCCGGAACGCGATTTTCTCCGGTAACGCGAAACGGCTCCTGGGACTTTGATCTGTACCCCCTGGCGGGCCGTGGGGCCTGTTGACCAATAGGTTGCGGGTTGGCGGCAATGCGCATCGTCGATCCAGGACCTCGGCGGCCATGTATCTCGTTGATGACCGCTTCCCCCTTCATGTCGGCCACCGCCCCGGCGAATCTCGCGCCCGGTCCCATGGCCGCCCCTGGCCATGACTCCGCGACGGCAGATGCATCATGTCTTGACCCCGTTCCTCACGTGCCGCGCAGGTTCTCCTTCCAGGAGCACGTGGGCGACATTGTCCCAAGCCTCTGCAAATAGCCCTGCCCATGCCTGCCGGGTAACGCCGGCGATGTGCGGTGTCAGGATCAGGCGCTGTGCGGCTGCGGCGCCAACGGTCAGAAGCGGGTTGTCAGATGCAGGCGGCTCGGTCGAATAGACGTCAACTACTGCCCCGCCGATCCGGCCAGCCTCAAGCGCTTCCGCCAGCGCCGCCTCGTCCACGATCCCGCCTCGGGCAGCGTTTACCAGAACTGCGTCAGGTTTCATCAAGCCAATTTCCGCGGCGCCAATCAGCCCTCGGGTTCCGTCTTGCAGCGGCACGTGCAGCGTGACGATGTCGGCTCGGGCAAGCAAATCACCGAGCTCGACGCTGTCCCCGCTGTCAATCGCCGGATCGCAGAAAATCACATTTGCGCCCAGTTCCGAACATTGCCTCGCCGTCGCCCGGCCAATGATCCCGAATCCCACCACTCCAACCGTGAGACCTGCAAACTGGTTGAGGCCGCACCGAATCATCCTGCCACGGATGTCCATGTACTCTCCCGCACGAATTGCTGCCGTACTCTCGGGCAACCGCCGCAGGAGCGTCGAAACAGTAGCAACCACGAATTCCGCCACAGCCAATGCCGATCGTCCTGGAACGCTTGCAACCGCAATTCCAAGCCCTGCCAGCGCTGCACTGTCCACGCGGTCGATGCCTGCCCCGGTTACCTGAACGAGGCGAATCGCCGATCCGGCGAACAATCCGGTCTGAAGCGCCGGCCCGACCGCCGGAAGGACCAAGGCCCTGGCAGATCGCATTGCCTCGCCAAGCTCCGGGCTCTCAGGATCCATGGCGCGAATGTCGAGTGCCTCGGGCAGGACCACGCCGACCTTGGCAAAATCATCGAGCGGACGCAGGCAGATTACGTCAGGCACTGTCCCAACTCTCGAGCTCTCGCGTCCCAGAACGAATGTCAGCAACCGGGAAAACGCAAAAGAGCGTCAGCGTCATGTCACCGGTGTTCACCGTCTGGTGCCGTTCGCCCGGGGGGACAAGCGCGGTGTCACCAGGTGCAAGCGCGTGATCGCCACCATCGGTCTTGAGCACACCCTCGCCGTCAAGGACATGGATGACTTCCTCGAACCCGTCGTGTACATGCGGACCTCTTGAGGACGTCCCCGGGGCGATCTCGACTAGCCGAGCCGTCGAGGAGGCAGCGCCCGTGGCTGCCGAAGCCACCTCGATTGCATTCCGGCCCGGCAAGCCCAGCACCCGCCCTTCGCCCCGCCGCACGATCCTGGCCATCAATCCTGCGCGCGCCCAAGCTGCGCAAGCAATCGGGTCGCCTCTTTCGCGACTTGGCTGGCAATGGCATTCATCATCTCGCGCCCTCTCTCTTCGGTTGCCGGAGACGGATCGCCGTACCAGCCCGAGGGCGCAATCTGGCGAATGTCGGTCAGCACGGGCTGGAACGTGCGGGTGCGACGAAGCCTGTCCATACGTTGTCCCTGTCGAAGTTCCGAGCCGCCGGTGACACGGTTGAGGTGCACAAGGTCTGGCTGGACGGCAAGGACGGCAAGGGTCTCGATCTCTCCTGCGTGGGTCAGGCCGTTGCATGAATCTCCGTAGAGTTCCTCTGCCACGTAGCAGGCCTGCACGGTGGCAACGCGCATGCCCACCCGGCGGTGGAGTTCGTCCGCGGCAATGGCCAGTGAGGGAATGTTGCCTTCGTGCCAGTTGACGATCATCAGATCCTTGGCGCCGTGGCTCGCGGCACTTTCACAGATCTCGACGACGACCCGTTGGTAGGTCGCCGGCGTGAAGGTCACCGTTGCCTCGTAGGGCATGTGCATCGGCGTCACGCCAACGGGTGGCGCAGGCAGGACGAGCCCATCCATGAGTGACGCAACCAGCTCGCAAATCCTGGTTGCGGCCAACGTGTCGGTGCTTGCAGGCAAGTGTGCCGAGTGCTGCTCAACTGATCCGCAGGGGAAGAGAACAAGCGGGCTCCTCCTTAATTGCTGCTTGATCTCCGGTTGGGTCAGGTTGGCGAAAATGCGGGTCGGCAGGCTCATCTCCGGTTCGCCTTCGCGGCCGCCATGACTTCGGAGAGCTTCACGGCGGCACCGTTTCGCTCGATGGAGGCAAGTGCCGCGTAGACGCAGGCGACCGCCTCGTTGCCATTTGCTGCCGACAAGACCGAAGTCCGGCCTGTACGGCAACTCTCGGCAAACATGTCGAGCTCTGCCGTGAACATGTTGGTGGTGGGCTCGTCGAGCATCTCACGCTTGCCGAATCCGTCACTGCCGCGCTGGATGTAGAGGGTGGACGACTCGCGGATCTCTTCAGGCGTGTCCCATGTGCCGAAGTCGATCTCGTAATGGATGAGGCCGCTGGAACCGAAGGCGCGAACGGAAAAAACGCCCGGTGAGGTCCAGCATGTGCCGACATAGGCGATGGCGCCGTCCGCAAAGCGCAAGAGCGTCATCGACTGGTCGTCGACCTCCGCGCCGACGGGACTGAGCCTGGAGGCAATGGAGGACGCCTCGATGACCTCCGCACCGAGGTAGTTCACAACGTCGAACATGTGAATTGCGAGCTGGGACAGCGGCCCGCCGGGCGCACGGTCGCGGTACCAGCGCCAGGTATCGGGGGTAAGTTCAAGCGCGCGTTCATTCGAGAAGTTGGCCTCGATGAAACCGACCTTGCCAAGCTCTCCGGCATCGATGCGCCGTTTGATTTCCTGCACCCCGCCCAGGAGACGGGCGGAATGGCCCACCGTGACGGTGATGCCGTAACGGTCCTGCAACGCGTCGATGGCAAGGCCGTCCTCGAGATTATGGGCGATCGGCTTTTCCGTGTAAACGTGCTTGCCCGCCCTCGCGACCTGCAACGCAACCGGGTAGTGCTGTTCATTCGGGACGGTCAGCAACATGCCGTCGATGTCGTCGCGGGCGAGGATTTCGTCCAACGTTCCCGCGGGAGGAACGCCCGTGTCGGCCTCGAACTTCATGCGATTCACTGCGGACCGGCTGTAGCCCGAGACAATTTCAATCTTGTCCGAGAGATTCGAGGCGCGAGTGAGCACTCGTGCCCACCTGCCAAGCCCGACGATTCCAGCCCTGACCATTGCTCACTCCATACGTCGCTTCAGCCAGCCAATGACATGGTCGATGGCTTCGACCTGCACGTCGTCGAGTTCATATTCTCCGCCATCGCCACGGACCGGAAAGACATAGCCGTGGAAATCGTGATCGTAGGAGACCCACTCGACATCCTTGCCGGCCTCTTCCATGAGCTCGTAGGTCGTCCGGAAGACGCCCTGCAGATGATCGTCATCCCGGCCCATGACGAGAAAGGGCGTCTTGATCGTCGAGATCCGCAGCGAGGCTGTTTCCATGTCGATTCGGCGACGGACCTTGTCGACATCGGCCATCTGCATTTCCTCGATGTTGCGCAGTCCGGTGTCCTCATTCACGAACGCCGTGTCATCGGGGCGAAGCGCGAGGAATTCGTGTGCCGCGGGTTCGCTGGCGACGGCGGCCGCAAGCCCATGGTATTCGGACGCGATCTTCAGCGCCATCTCCCCGCCATGGCTCATGCCAATGACACTGAACCTGTCCTCGTCCACCCAAGGAAGCGTCTTCAGATAGTCCGCGATCGCGATTTCATCTTCGTATTCCAGGGGCGAGCGGTTGAACATTTCCCTTCCCTGCCGCATGTCGCGAACCATCTTGCCGCCGTTGTTGTAGCCGAGCTCGACTTCGGTCCTGTACCGCAGCCAGGCGCAAGCCATGCCCGCGTCCGTGAGCTTGTCCATGGTATAGGCGCGGTTGCGAACGGCATCGCGGATCCAGCGCATCCCCTCGCCCCCGTTTCCCGCAGCCATGAGCACCATAGGGAAGGGACCATCGCCTTCGGGCTTTCGCACACCGATCGGGGCATAGAGCCCGTCCCAGACCTCGACATACATCAGGTGCACAGGCTCGCCGTTCACCAATTCGATCATGTGAACATGTTCAGGATCTGTCGTCATTTGCTCTTCCAAGATGCAACCTCCTGCGGCGCGAGTACGCACGCCGCCATGCGACCGTCTTCACGTGCGGTAAGTTCGACTTCGCCAACATCCTCGAACTCGATCTCGACCTTGGAGCCATCAAGGTTGAGCCGACGCATGGCCGAACGCATGGCCTCCGGCACTTGTTCGGAGCGAACGGCCATCGAGAGCAGCCCTGCCGCTTCCTCAGTGTCAAAGGCGAACTCGGCAGCAAACTCCGTCGTTCTTTCAACACCGACCAGATGTTCGAACATCCCCGGCGCATCTTCGAGCCAGCGGACGACATCATCGACCTCCCATCCGCAGGCGGAAGTTGCCAATTCGCATCGGGTATGGAAACGGCATCCTTGAGGTGGTCGTGCGGGATCTGGCACGGTGCCCTCAAGACCACGGATTTTGACATTGGCATCCGCTTCCATATCGGGTTTCGCTGCCATCAACTCTCTCGTGTAGGGATGATGGGGCGAATCGAAGACTGCCTGTGTCTCGCCCGCTTCGGCGACCTTTCCGAGATACATGACGACGAGCCGGTCCGCCATGTGACGAACCACTGAAAGGTCATGTGTGACAAAGAGATAGGCAAGGTTCCTTTCCTTCTGCAAGTCGTTCAGAAGATTCAGGATCTGCGCCTGCACGGAGACGTCGAGGGCGCTGGTTGGCTCGTCCAGCACGATGACTTCAGGATTCAGCGCAATTGCCCGCGCGATCGAGATGCGCTGACGCTGCCCGCCCGAGAACTGGTGAGGGTAGCGATAGAGATGCTGCCGGCCGAGTCCGACCTGATCGAGAAGCTCCACCACGCGCTCGACCAGATCGGAGTTGGCAGCTTCGTTGTAGACCTTGAGCGGGCGCCCCACCAGATCGATCACGAGATGACGAGGATTCAATGACGCGTAGCTGTCCTGAAAGACCATTTGGCAGTTGCGGCGGAAGATCCGCGCGGCCTTGCTCTCAAGTCGGTCGATGCGGCACATCGCGCCGTCCATGCTGTAATGGACTCCACCATCGGTCGGATCGGCAAGGGCGGCTATCACGCGGCCAAGCGTGGTCTTTCCGCAACCGGATTCCCCGACCAGGCCAACGGTTTCCCCGCGTCGGATGTCGAATGACACGCCGTCGACAGCCCGTACATGGCCGACGACACTTTGCAGCGCGCCTTCGCGAATCGGAAAGTGCTTCTTGACCTCGCGAATGGAGAGAATGAGATCGTCAGCCCGCGGTTCAGCGGCGGCCCTCATGCGGTCACCCGGTCATAGGTTGGCCGCTCACCCGATTGTGTCGGATGGTCGATGAAGCAAGCAACCGAGTGGCCGGGAGCGACGACCTCCAGAGCGGGGTCGTTGCTGAGGCACGCACCGGCTTCATGAGGGCAACGTCCCGAGAAGCGGCAGGCGGAAGGCGGATCGACGAGTTCCGGCACCGTTCCCCGAATGGCCGCAAGCTTGCCGCGCGGCGTGTCTGCGCTGGGCGCCGCCGCCATCAGTCCGCGGGTGTAGGGATGGCGAGGGTTCGCGAAGATCTCTGCCGTTGCCCCGATTTCGACGATTCGGCCCGCGTACATCACTGCAACTCGGTCACTGATGCGCCGCACGAGCGACAGATCATGGCTGATGTAGAGCACGGAGGTCTTGCGGCGCTGTTGAAGGTCGCGAATCAACTCGAGGATTCGTGCCTCCACCGTCACGTCCAGCGCGGTAGTGGGCTCGTCCGCAATCAAGAGATTGGGGTTGCATGCCAGCGCTTGCGCAATCATCACCCGCTGCCGCATGCCGCCCGAAAGCTCGTGCGGATAGCGGGCCATGAGCTTCACCGGATTCGGCACCTGCGTCTCGGCCAGCGCGCTCGCCACCATCTTGGCGAGAGCCTCCTCGACCCGCCTTCTTTGCGCCCGCGCACCTGGCAGTGCGAGAAGCCACCCGTCTCCGAAACGCGGATTTTGCGATGCAAATCGCCGGATGGCGCCAGCCGTGTCCACAGGGAGGCCAGCAAGCGCGATGAGCTCCTCCGTTCGGTGTTGAAAAAAGACCTCTGCAATCTGTGCCCCGACGGGGAGCGTCGGATTGAGCGCCTTTCCCGGATCCTGGAAGATCATTGCGATGCGATCGCCGCGTATCCTGCGCATGCCCTCGGACGAGATGCCGAGCAGATCAACCGAACGGTCCCGGCCGGCCTGCCGTCCAGTGCTGCCGCAAGCTCCGCAGCCCACGCCTGCGCAGGCTGCGCAGACAGCATGGCCATTGAACGTGACCGAACCCCCGGCCTGAATGCCGGGCGGCACTGGCAACAGGCGAAGAAAGGATCGCCCGGTGACGCTCTTGCCGCAGCCCGTCTCGCCGACCAGGCCAAGTGTCTCTCCATCTTGGATGTCGAAGCTGACGCCGTCGACCGCGTGGACAATGCCGCGCTTCGTCCGGAAATACACCTTCAGGTCGCGAACCGATGCAACCGGGGCGGCACCAAGCTGCGCGTCGAGCATCACCGCCCCTCTGTCCGTGGATCGAGCGCGTCACGAAGACCGTCTCCGACGAGATTGAAGGCAAGCGCCCAAAGGAAGATCATGAGGCCGGGAAAGGTGGACGCCCACCACCGGCCCGACGCGATCCCCGCCTGACCTTCGGATACCAGCACCCCCCACTCGGCGATTCCTGCCTCCGACAGCCCGATGAAGGACAACGTCGCACCAATCAGCACGACATTGCCCATGTCAAGCGTCGCCTGCACCGTCACCGGCGTCACCGCATTTGGCAGAATGTCGCGAAGATATATGTTGAGTTTCGTGTCCCCGATCACCCGGGCGGCATCGACAAAGTCATGCTGTTTGATCTGCAGCACCTGCGCCCGCATGATGCGCGCGTATTTGACCCACAGCACCACCGCAAGCGCAAAGATGATGTTTCCGAAGGACGGGCCCAGCACCGCTGCGACCGCAAGCGCGAAAATCAGTTCCGGAATCGACAGGAACACGTCCACAAGCCGCATCAGCACCTCATCGACCCATCCGCCGACTAGCCCGGCGATGGATCCGACGATCGTGCCGACGATCATCGTTGAGCCAACGACCATGAGGCTCAGTTGCAGCGACGTACGACTTCCCCAAATGACGCCGTAGAGCACATCGCCACCCTCGTTGGTGGTTCCGAGCAGGTGACCTGGCGTCCCCGGCGGCTTTCTGACCGCACCCCAATCGCGGGGCATCTGGTAGGGATCGGGCGAATTCGGTTCCAAGATCCAAGGTGCAAAGATCGCCATGATGAGCATCAAGGCAATGATGACGAGGCCGATAACCGTTGCCGGGTTCGAAACCATCCCCTGCAGCACGCCGAAGAGGCGCCGCATGCGTACGCGAAAGGCGGTGTCCGCTGACATGGCTCCGATGGCGATGCCGGTTTGCTGAAAGCCGGTCAAGTCATTTCCCCAATGTCACCCGACGGTCAAGATTCGCATAGACCACGTCGACGATGAGGTTCACCATCAGGAAGAGGACGGAGGTAAAGAGCACATAGGTCATCAACGTCGCCTGGTCACCCCTCAGGACCGAATCCGCCATCCATCGGCCGAGACCTGGCCATCGGTATATGATCTCGACAGTGATGGTGCCCTGCAGCAGGAACCCAAAGGTCAAGCCGATAACCGTCACCGTCGGCACCAGCGCGTTTCGCCGGGCATGCCGCTTCAAAACGATACGTTCGGCAAGTCCCTTTGCGCGGGCGGCGTCGACATAGTCCTGCTGCAATTCCTCGACCAGCGCCGAGCGCATCATCCGTGCAACGATCGCCGTCGCTCCGTAGCCAAGCGTGATCGATGGCAGGATAAGGTGCCAGATCGCATCCCAAAGGGCTGCCGGGCTGCCGGCCAGGATCGCATCAATGGTATAGAGCCCAGTGGGATGGGCAATGGACGCAAAGATTGCCGCGTCGCTGCGCCCGATGGGCGCGATGCCGATATGCGCCCAGAAAATGATCAGAAGAAGGATTCCAAACCAGAACTGCGGCAGGCTCGCTCCGCTCACGGCCACAACTCTTGTCACGTGGTCTGGCAGCCGGTTCCGCCGCGCCCCGGCATATGTGCCAAGCGCGATTCCGAGGAACAGCGCCACCAGTCCCGAGGTAATGGCAAGTTCCATGGTCGCTGCGAGCTTCAGCGGAAAGACGTCCGACACCGGAGCGGCGGCAACGCCCGACCATCCGAAATCGCCCATGGCAATGCCACGGACCCAGTAGAGGTACTGAACCCAGACGGGCTTGTCCAAGTTGAAGCGCGCCTCGATCTCGGTGACCTCGTCCGGAGTCATCTCGTGGCTGAGGTAGATCCCGATGGGCGAGCCGCCGACCCGGGTTAACGTGAAGACCACGATGGACACGCCGATGATGAGAACGGGCAGCACCATCAGGCGGCGCAGGATGTAGTCGCGAAGTTGCATCTTCCGACCTCAATTCAAACAGGACCGAGAGCGGGCCCGCTCCGGTGCGCGGGCCCGCTCCGGTGTTCAGGACACTCTCGGACTCACTTGTCAAAGAGCGCAAATTTGAGGCTTGGGCGCGGCCAAAGAGGCTGCATGGCAAAACCCTTCAGCCAGTCCCGATGCGCCATCACGATGCCTTCCTGCGCACCGATGAGCCACATGGGATCCTCGTAGAGCACCGTCTGCAACTCGCTGTAGAGCGCTGCGCGCTTGGCTGGATCAAGCTCAACCGCTGCCTGGTCAATGAGGCTCGCGACCCGTTCGGCGTCCCTGTAGCCATTGGCAAAGCCGTGGACCTCGCCCCACTCGCCGTCAGGATGCTGATAGGCTTGCATGTAAAAGTTCGGGTCGGCTGCCGGATCCGCGTTCTTCGCCCACATTGCGTATTCAAGCGGGTTCTGGGCATGTGCATCGTCGAAGACCGACTCGGCCACCGCCAGCACATTGATGCGAAACTTCGGGTTGAGCCTCTCGATTGAATCCTTCAGCACCAGGCACATCAGCGCGAAGAGGTTGCCCTCTTCGGTGATGACCGACACAGTGAAGCCCTCGTCCCAGACGCCAGCCTCACGGAACAGCCGTTCGGCTTCGGCGTAGTTTTTCCTGGAGTAGACCGGTGCATTCGGATCGTGCCCGAAGATGCCGATGGGCGTGTAGTGCGTATTGAACGCGCCATAGCCTGCCAGCGGGCCGTTTAGGAACGCCTCGTAGTCGAATGCATGGTTGAATGCCTGGCGAATGCGCGGGTCGTGGAAGAAATCGACCGGGATCGTGTCTTCCGACGGTAGCGCGCCTTCCGGGATGTTGAGGTTGAAGCCGATGTGGAGTGGTTCAAGAAGCAACCCGCCCGAATAGACGGTCACGCCATCCACGCCTTCGATGTCGGCAATGAAGGATGGATCGGTCTCGATGGTGTCGAACTCCCCCGCACGCAGGCCGAGCACTCGGACATCCGGGTCGCCTCCGATCTCGATCCGGACGTCAAGATTGGCGTTTTCGCCCCAGTAGTCGTCGTTGACTTCAAGCTGGATGTTCTCGTTCCGGTTCCAGGCCACGAACTTGTACGGACCCGTCCCGACCATGTTGCCCGCCATGAATGGGTTTGGCGTGCCGGCCTCGACTCCGCCATTCGCTTCCACCGCGTCCTGGCTGACGATCGATGCCACCATGGAAACGACAACCGAGTTGAGAAAACTGGCCGACGGCTCGGAAAGCGTCGCGCGGAAGGTCATTTCGTCAACCACTTCTGTCGATGCGACCACATCGGACAGGGCGCCGGAATTGCCCTCTGGCAGGTCCATTGTCATGGCCCGGTCCCATGAGTACTTCACGTCATCAGCGTTGAAAGCCGTGCCGTCGTGAAAAGTCACGCCTTCGCGCAGCTTGAAGATATAGGTCATCCCGTCACTCGAAATTCCTCCGTTCTCGAGGCTGGGCACCGCGGTCGCCAATGACGGAATCAGATCAGGACTCGCCGGCCCAATATCCAGGAGCCGGTCATAAACCTGAAGAATCACCGTTTCGCCCCCTTCGCCAGGCTCCACCTGTGCAGGATCAAGCGTTGTCGGTTCGTCATCGGCTGCATGAACCAGCAGTTCCGGGTTCTTCATCTGGGCTGTCGCCGCGAGCGGTGCAGCAAGTGCCAGTGCCAATGCTGCAATCCCGGCCTGAAGGCCATTGCGCCATCGCGTTGTCGTCATGTCATCCTCCCGATTGTCGTTACGATCATTCAATTCCGAGCACCCTCCAGATCATATGCGACTAGCGCGAATCCCAAGCAGTGCATTCGTATGCCAAAATTGGTAGCGCGGGGCAGGTTTCTTGTCTACAGCCTTCTCACCCGATTGCCTGACATTATAAAGGACTGATTCTAATGACAAAATCTATGGGCATGCTCGAAAGCCGGCCGGGAGAGAATCCGTTCATCGTGGCTCGTGGGGGATTTTATCGCCGTTGGCTATCAATGATCGACGACATCGAGGAACTCGAACGCATCGTCGCCACACTAGAGGGAACGACCGAAGACAAGTGGGTTCCGGTCTGGCGCGAAGCTGGTGCAAGGCATGAGGCCGAGGGAGATATCCTGGAAACCGAGGGAGCCGTCGAAGCCGCCAGACATCGGTTTCTATTGGCAAAAACCTACTTTGCCATCGGCCGCTTTCCGGGCGAGATTTCACCGCTCAAGGTAGAAGTCAGCGCCGATTGCGCACGGGCCTACCGCAAGGCCTGCTCCCATCTGGACCCTCCCATGAGAGTTCTGGATATCGTTTGCGAAGGAAGGCGCTTCCGCGCTCATTTCAGGGCACCAAGATCCGATTCGCCCGTTCCCGCAGTGTTGATCATGTGCGGCGCGGATGTCTTCAAGGAAGACCGGGGCTGGGCGGCGGAACTGGCGCTGGAGGCCGGCCTCGCGTCCTTGGTGATGGACGCGCCCGGCACGGGCGAGAACCCTTTCCCGTGGGAGCCTGAATCAGTCAAGGCCTGGGTCGCGTCCGTTGATGCGCTGATGGAGCGCCCCGAAGTCGACAAGGCCCGAATCGGGGCCTTCGGGATCAGCAGAGGCGGGTATTCCGTCTTGCAGCTTGCGGGAACGGCACCGGAAAAAGTCAAGGCTGTCGCCGCCATTGCCGGTCACCCATTCGGCCACGAAATGTCCGAAGAGGAGATGGCCGCGATTGCCGCCGCACGAAACCGGCGCTCGACTCATCGCTTCGGGCCGCCCGACGGGCCGCCGTCCTTTCCCCCGTGGTCGGTCGAAAAGGAACGGGAAATCTTCGCCGGCTGGTCCCTGTCCTCGCTGGGCCTTGTCGAGAGAATCAATATGCCGGTCCTGATGGTCAACGGCGACAATGATCATCTCGCACCGATCGGAAATATCCACTTCATGCTCGAAAGCGGGCCTGTAGGCACCCGCAGCGCAAGGATCTACAAGGGCTCGGGCCACTGCGCGTTCGAACACCAGCCGGAATGGGGTCCTGCCACTTTCCGGTGGCTCAGAAGCAAGCTGTCAGTCGACCAGCACCACAGTCGCACATGAAAGGCAGCTGGTGGCGGACTGGCAGCAGCACTACAATGTGAGCCCGGTGCTGATGGAGAGCTTCGTCGAGACCCCGCGCTTCACCGGGGCGGTGTACAAGGCGGCCGGATGGGTGCATGTCGGCACCACGCAGGGGCGGGGCAAGTATGACCGGACGCATGAATGCGCCAAGCCGAGGAAGGATATCTGGCTGTGTCCGCTCAGGAAGGACTGGAAGCGGGTGCTGAACGGCTGAGGGTGGTCAGTGCCGGGCGGCGCTCCGGGGGCGGTCAGGCTGGAAGTGATGGTCCGCAAATGCAGGCAGGATGGGCAATCACGTCTTGGGCGAATGATTACGCTCCGCCTAGACGGGCTCGTGGCAGCATGGAGAAAAATGGATCAGGACCGGGCGCGAACCCGTGCCATCGATGATGCCCTGAAGTCCGCGTGTGAGGGGTGCGGAATTGAGGAGGGCGACATCCTGTCCGACGAGCAGGTTTCGAATTTCGCACGGGGTATTTCGAAGCGGCTGGAGCCGTTTCTGATACAAACAATCCTTGGCTCCCGTTTCACCGAGGAAGAGTTGGCCGGGATCAAGCGCATGTCGAGGGTCGGCAAACCGTGAGCTGAGCGCGATGATGGTCAATGGGTATTTGACGCCTTCCGGCCAGGTCGAAGACGTCCGCACTGCCGATTGAGCTTGACGTACAGGCAGTGAATTCGGGCCCATGGGCGAAGAGACCGGACATTGTGAAGATGTTCACATTCGGGATACACCGACTGGGCGGTCGGAGGATCGACTGCGTATTGCACTGATTCTGTCTCGAAGGAGTCTTCGCTCGTCATCAGACATGTGGCGAAATGGCCGCCAGTCGTCTGCGATCTGTTCGATGATGTCGAGAACATCTGGAATTATGTCTCGAATCAGCTGCAGCTCAATGGTTCAACCCTTTGGACTGAAGTGAGTGAGATCGTTTCGTAGACGGTGCAGTGTCTCGAATGATTCTTGCTGTGCGCCGGTGGTTTCAATGACTCTGCCGCAACCGGGTTCGATGCGCCTGTGCTGTGAACCAAGTCTTTTGAATAGCTCGTCGGCGTTTGCGACACGGTCATTTGGTGGCCGGTCAGCTTGGTTTCGAAGTCGTCCGCGCCGTCTTCCACGCACTCGATGTCTCCCCGTCTGTCGCGGTCTTGCCATTCGGCCCATTTGCGGGCGCAGTTCGACGTGAGGGCTCCAACCTGTGCGGTCCCTGACAGGTGACAAACCATGGCGCCTTGCAGGGTGCTGTGAAGCGACAGGATCACCCATTCCCAGGCACCATCGGAGCACTCGGTTTCGGCAAGGCATTTAGCGCAATGCTCAAGGCAGGCCAATACATCCTGTTGTTCATCGGTACGCACGTATTTCGTCATTCGGGAAGGCTCCCGGTTGCAGCAACGAGCCTTCGTGCCGAAGGCATCTGGCGGTTAATGACAATGGAGAGTGCATCAGGTGCCAATTTTCATCCAGGGCAACCACCCGAAGCAAGGCAGCGTGATTGAGGTGTATTCGGCGGTCAGACCTCCTTTCAATGCCCAGTCTTGATCTATCTCCCGAAGGTCCTGTCACAAGGCGCGGTTGCGAGGCCGGCCACGACGGGTGACCCGCCGGGAGTCATGGCAGCGCGGTCGATCTCGTTGTTCTCCGGCAGTCGGGTCTGCACGAACACCACGGAGAGCAGCGACGCTGCCTCCGGCGGCCAGGGCGCTCGCCACCCCTGACACCCTGGCACTGCCCGACAGGTTCCTGGCCAGGTGGCGGGCCCGCAGCCCGGACCGGCCCTCACGGGTGCGCCGCTTTGGCGGCCCGTCCGGCTCCGCGTCCTACCTTGCAAACCGATGCGGTATGGCCGCTCCGGCAGGATCATGTGAATGGATTGCACACGGGCGTCAGGCGCGGCGGCAGTGTGCCCCCCTCACCACCGCAAGGTCAAACCCAGCCCCACACCATGCACCGGTGCTGCCGCCCCATGCTCCCGTCTGGCGGCCTCAAGCCCGAGCGAGAGATCGGGTGCGCCCCGCTCCGGGGTGAGCCGCAGGCCGATTGTGGTATCGCGCGAGACATCATCCATGCGCAGCCTGGCATGCGGGGCGATGGTGAAGCGCCCGGCAAGGGCCGCCAGCCCGTATGCCGCCTCGGCGGTGGTGGCAGTACTGCCGGTATCCTGCCTCTCCAGTACCTGCGGCATGAAGAGGGTATCCATCCCGCCCGCGGCCTTCCCTGCATCCTGGCGCAGCGAGACCGAAAGGCCGCGGGCAGAGGCAGGCTCGGGATCGAAGATGAAACTGGCCGCCAGCCCGTTCTCCTCGAAATCATCATCATGGGCAATCAGCTTGCGGGCAGACAGATCCATGGCAAAGCCGGAGGCAGGATCGGACCAGGCAAGGGAGGCGCCGAGCTCGATGCCGGCGCCTCGCTCGGCATCACCGCCATCATGGCGGGCACCGACCTCCAGCCCGGGGGTGAGGGTAGCACCGCTTGCAAGGGCGATCTGCCAGGAGGCCTCCATCCCGGCCCGAAGGCGGGTCACGGTGGCATCGGAGGCGGCCAGCGCATGGGTCTTCTCGGAGCGGGTCCGGGACCAGAGGGCGTCCGAGGTGAGGGAGAGCGTGCCCTGGCCAATGGCGGAGAGCTCGGCCCTCATGCCGGCGGCGGCCATCTGCCAGGAGGTATCGGCGGTGAGGGTTCCTCCCACCTTCGGCGTCAGTGTCACCTCGCCGGTGCCATGGCCGAGTGCGGCCCAGAGGCGCAGGCGCTCGGAGACATCGAGCGATGCATAGGGCACGAGTGCAGTGAGGGAGGTCTTCACCTTGCCATCGCCTGTACGGATGGCGCCGGCGCAGGGGATGGTGTTCTCCATGTCCTCGGGGCAGGACTGCCCCTCGGGGCGGGGATCGATATCGCTATCGGCATAGCTGCCCTTGCCGCTTGATTGCAGGAGGGCCATGCCCAGGAGCCAGCGATCGCGGGCGTAGTCTACCCCCAGCATGGCGGTGGTGGCAGTGCCATCGAGGGTAAAGGTTCCTTCCTGTCCATCGAAGCTGTCCCTTGCTGCCCGCCCCCAGATAGCAAGGGAGCCACCACCGGCGGTCTCGCCGGTGGTGGTGAAGCTGCTGGCAAGGAGAGCTTCCCTGGCGGTCATGGAGAGGGGCTCGGGCGGGTGGTGGCGGAAGGGATCGGTGTCGAGGACGGCGCCGGCCTGGATGTCATGGCCCGGCAGGCTGCCAGCGGCATGGCCGGCGGTGCCCAGCGCCTGGCCGGCGATGGTGACGCTGGTGCCAGGGGAGCGCTCGGCAGCAAGGCGGCTCTCGATACCGTCGAGGGCCTGCTGGGCCACGGTGCGCCCGAAGCGGGAGAGGAAGGCGGCCGGCATCGGGTCGGAATTGGTGATGGTGCCGGTGGCCGAATGGTCGGCGATCGTTGCGCCGCCCCGCGCGTTCCACAGATACACGCGGAATTCCTCCGCACCCTCATCGTGCTGGTCCTCGATTATCGTGATCTCGATCTCCTTCCACGATTCTCCCTCGTAGAAGGTCAGCGTCCCGTGCTTGTCCTCGAAATCTACCCCCCGTTCGGCGCCCCCCGCCCAGGTCAAGGTCTGGTAATCGACCGTCATGGGTCCCGCACCCAGTGGGACGGGAGGATCCAGCGTGACGTCGAAGCGGATCGATCCATCAGATTCGTATGCCATTGCATCCGCAATGCTGAAAGCCGGAGCGACGGACAAGGGCGGTCCATCGTTGTCGCGAACACCGACATTGGCGGAAAAGAGCTCCTGGCCGGCTTCATAGCTCTCGTCGCTGGGGTTGTCGACATACACGGAAATCTTGCCGCCCCCTTCTTCGGTGTCATCGTCAACGGTCTTCAGGGTCAAGGTTGCAAGACTGTCCCCGTAGTAATCGGCCACTCGCCGGTCGGCGATTCCGGGAATGGTCACCGTGTGCGAGCCCTCGTCGCTTTCGGCGAGATAGTCGCTCTCCGGGGTTCCGTAGCTGTCTTCGTAGACTGTTACATTGACGACCAAATCCTCCTCCGGCGCCGGTGCTGCCCTCAATTTGAAGATGGCGCGCTGTCCTTCCTCGACAGCGCCTTCCGCCGTGATCGTGACCACCGGCGTGCCGCGCGGCGCGTCCAGCGGATCGGGCAGTATGGTGCCTATGGCGCGGCCGTCGGCGATTTCCGCTCCCCATGCCCGGCGGATGACCAGTTCGAACGCCTCCGGGTCCGGCTCATATTCGTCATCATCGTAGATATCGACATGCGTGAACGTTTTGGTCACACCCGGTCGAAACCGTATCCAGCGGGTCGCCAGGTGGCCGGTCGCCCTGTAGTCGACATCGGGCGTCGCCGGGGCCACCCCGGAGCCCCCATCCAGAGGACGGGTTAGGAAATACACCGTGACCCAGTGGCTGGCCGGCTTGCTGAGGATCACGGGGAATGCGAGCGTCCTTCTGCCCCTTTCGTCCCATTCACCTTCCTTCACCTCGGCGTCGGCGACCGACACGGTCAGCTCGCCCCGGCCGTGATCGTCATCATTGACCCGAAGCTCGGCCGAGTTGGGCGAGCCTGTCCGGTAATAGCCGTCCTCATCTGCAAGGATTTGGGCGGTTATGGTGCCGCCGGCTTCATCCGTCAGGTCGTCTTCGGTGGAGAGCTCCAGGTCTCCCGTACCGTCGGCCGCGTAGATGGTGACATCCCGCTGCCCGAGCTCGCCGGAAGGCACGAAACTCCCGCCGGCGATTTCGGTCACCTTGAGGCGCACCGTCAGGTTGCGTTTGGGCACCGGACGGGCCGTCAGCGAAAACCTTGCGGTATCCCCCTCGATGACGGCAGGGCCGGCGGCGATCGTGACTGTCGGCGTCGAGTCGGAAACCCTCGTCGTCGCTTGGGCCGGGGATCCCGGCTCGTAACCGTAGCCGCTCTCGACTGTCGCGGTAATGGCGCCGTCAGGTTCCGCCATTTCATCATGGATCGTATCGACGGTGAAGGTACCGCGTCCGTCCGTGCCGACAGTGATGGTCTCCGCATAGTAGCCGCCCGGCAGGAAGCTGCCGCGCTCCGTGATGTCGACGTTCACCACCAGGCTTTCGGGTGGCGCCGGATGGGCCGTCAGGGTGAACGTCGCGGAATCGCCTTCGACAATACCCCCGGCGGCGCTGATCCGGACCTGAATGCTCTCGTCCCGAACCTGGACGGACGCCCGGCCGGAGGAGATCACGAGATAACCTGAGCCGCCGAGCACGCTGGCGGTCAGGGATGCGTCGGGCTCCGACACCAGGTCGTTGTCCGTTTCCACCTCGATGGTGGCCGTACCGGTCGTGCCGATGGTCACGGTTCTTGTGCCGACCTCGCCCTGGCGCGCAAAGCTGCCGCTGTCGGTGATCTCGACCTGTACATCCAACGGGCTTGCGGGACGAGGGCTCGCGGTCAACTCGAACCTGGCGACGGCGCCCTCGACGATGGAGGACGATGTGGCGCGGACGCTGATCCGCGGCGTCGGCGCACCGCCGTCGGTCACGTCCACGCGCGCGGAGGCTGGTGTGCCCACGGCATAGGCCTGACCGCTACCCAAGGCTGCCGTGATGAACCCGTCATCTTCGTCTCGCGTATCGCTGTCGGTCGCGACTCTGAAGGTCCCTCTACCATCGGTGCCAACTGTGATGGTTCTCTCGCCCAGTTGACCCTGGCTTGCGAATTCGCCCTTCTGGGTCACGGTCACCTTGACGGCGATGGGCGCTGCGGGAAGCGGGCTCGCCGAAAGCCTGAAGCTGGCAGATCTTCCTTCGCTGATCTTCGAGCCCGCGCTGATGCTGATTACGGGTCGGTCATTGTCGGCCACATCGACGCTGGTGGAACGATAACGGGCGCTGCTGGATAGCTGGTATGCGGAGCCGGAGTTCACTTTCACGTCCACCGAGCCGGGCGCCTCGTTCCGGCCGTCATCTGCGGTTCCGACCGTGAAGCTGGCCTGCCCACGGGAAGGGATCGTGATGGTCCGCCTGCCGGTCTGGCCCGACGCTGCGAACGCGCCGGTCTGGCCGATCGTGATGCTGACCTTCAGCGGCTTGGTCGGCCGCGGGCTGGCGACGAGGGTAAACGCGGCGGCTTCACCTTCCGTGACCTGCGGGCCCGGAACGACGCTGACCACCGGCAGGTTCGAGTTCGTTCTCTTTGGCGGATCCTGGATGGTCCCGGTGGCCGTGGTGTTTCCGAGCTTGAGACCCCTCGGGTCGGAGGCCACCAACTCGAATGTTTCGCTTCCCTCGTCCAAATCGTCCCGCGTTGTGGGGATGTGGATTTTCGTCTCGCTCGCGCCGGGCCAGAACGAGGTCGTGTACTCGTTGTCCCTGTAGTCTTGGCCCGGCGTGGCCGTTACCCCCCTTGTTTTCCAGGAGAATCGGAGCAACTGCTGGGTGGGATTGGGCTTGTCGAGACGCACGATGAACGTGATCAGCGACCCTTCCCGGGCCGTCGCATCCTCGATCGTGACCGTGGGCAGGTCGTCATTGACTTGCTGCACCTCCTCTTCCGGCTGGTTCGCCAGGCAATTGAGCGCCGGTGCCACCGGTACCCAGCGCTGAAGGCCGCGATCGGCCTGCGCCTGCGCCTCGGCAACGGTCATCGGGTTGTTGCTGTAGCTGTTGCTCTCCCCGAAGGCGGCAAGCACCCGGCTCCAGCGCTCGACATGGCCCGGCGAGCTACGCCAAGTCTCGGCCGCGTAGTCCTGGACATCGGCGAGGAGGGCATCGGAGACGCAGTCCGCTGCCTGGCTGTTCAGGGCGCTTGCCTGCGGACCAGAAACAACTGCGGCAATCAGGAATGCCACGGCTGAAACCAAGCGCCAGCCTTGCGCCGTCAGGACAGACTTCATCGTTCTCCACACTCCTGTTTGACGGTGAGAGTTTGATTGGTAGTTCGTAAGGCCGTCGCGCTGGACATCGGTCCGCGCCGCAGACCACAAACGGAAGCTCCCGCAGCCCGCACGGGAGCGCGCGACGGTCGCAGAGAACTTGCTGAGGAAAGGGCAGGCGGACCGGCAGTGCGGCAATGCCGGTCGATATCGGACCGCCATCCGCCGGTGGCGGAAGGCTCAGGCCGGGAGGCTAGCGGGCGAGAGCGATCCCGTGCTGAAGACGCAGGTTGGACGATCCGACGATCCGACGATCCGACGATCCGACGATCCGACGATCCGACGATCCGACGATCCGACGATCCGACGATCCGACGATCCGACGATCCGACGATCCGACGATCCGACGATCCGACGATCCGACGATCCGACGATCCGACGATCCGACGATCCGACGATCCGACGATCCGACGATCCGACGATCCGACGATCCGACGATCCGACGATCCGACGATCCGACGATCCGACGATCCGACGATCCGACGATCCGACGATCCGACGATCCGACGATCCGACGATCCGACGATCCGACGATCCGACGATCCGACGATCCGACGATCCGACGATCCGACGATCCGACGATCCGACGATCCGACGATCCGACGATCCGACGATCCGACGATCCGACGATTATGGTTTGGGGACCCTCAGGTCTTGTCAAGTACATTTTCAGGATATGCGTCATGCGCCCGGCCATGACCGCAAGGATTGTCATCCGTCCCTGGCTCAACATTCAAAGCTCCCGCCCCGGCCGAGTGTCGCCTGACCGGCTACGCCGACCATGTTCCGAACTCCGGCGGAGAGTCAACAAGCGAATCCTTCATCGGTCTGCCTCATGTTTTTGACCCGTCATGAGACAAAACCGGCGGAAATTGAAATTCAGAATTTAGGTGGCGACGGCCCCGAAAAAGGGGGGGCAACCGCCGACGCATTTGTTATAGACGGAACCCGGTTTCCTTGGGGAGGACACATGTTGGAACTTTTGGCCGGCGCTGTCGGCGGGATCGGGCTGTTTGTTGTCGGGATGTGGTTCCTGACGGAGAACCTGAAAAAACTGGCAAGCCGGCGGCTGCGTCGAACCGCAAAACGCCTGACCGGGCACCCCCTGAGCGCGTTCTTCTGGGGCGGGCTCGCCGGCGGTGCCACCCAGAGCATGACCGGGCTTGCCTTCATCGTTGTCAGCATCCTGCGCTCGGGGATGATTACAACGAAGAGCGCGTTCGCGCTCATTCTCGGTGGCGGCAGCGGCGCGACGCTTCTCGTACTTGTCGTCACCTTCGACGTCCGGATGGTTGCGCTGTTCCTGCTCGGCCTCTCCGGCCTTGCCCTGGTCAGCAAGCCCCTGTCGAAATACCGTCAGTTGGCGGCGGCGATCCTCGGCGGCGCCATGATTGTTTTCGGGCTGATCCTGCTGAAGGAATCGGCCGCGCCGCTGGCCGACCAGCCCTGGTTCCGAAATGTGATGGAGGGGATGGGGACTTCGCCACTGCTTGCGTTCCTGATCGCGACGGGGCTGACAGCCGCCGTGCAGTCTTCAAGCACGGTATCCGTATTCGGCATCAGCCTGTCCGCTGCCGGGGTTATCACCATAGACCAGGCCATAATGGTCATTTACGGCGCCTTCATCGGGTCGAGCGTCATCATGTACATCCTGTCGGCAAACCTGACCGGCCGGTCCCGCCAGGTCGCCATGTATCTGGTGTATCTGAACGTCGTGATCTGCGCCGTGATGGTCCCCCTGTTCTATGCTGAATTCTATTTCGAAGTGCCGGCGGTCAAGGCCCTGGTTCTTTCCCTCCCGTTCAAGCTGGACCAGCAATTGGCGCTTGTCTTCATGATCGGCTCGCTGGCCCTGGTTCCGGTGCTGCTCCTTTTGCTCGGTCCGACAACCCGGCTGTTTGAGCGGCTCTGGCCGGTGTCGCCCACCGACGAACTGTCCAAGGCGCGTTTCATTTACGATCATGCGTCGGTTGATCTGGACACCTCGGCGATGCTGGTCAACCTGGAACAGAAGCGCGTATTCGGGATCTTTTCGCATTATTTCGAAGTTGTGCGGCAAGGCGCGGATCTGGTACCGGTCCAGGATGCGTGCCGGAATGTGCTCGGCGAGATCGGGCATTTTCTGGACGAACTGCATGCGAACAGCCCCCTGCAGGGCATGGAAAGCCGCAATGCGATGATGAGCCGCCAGAGGCTGCTGTCCTGGATGGATAATGCGGTCGGGGCCATGTGCAAGGCCTTGCTGGACCTGAGCGACCGGCCGGGGCTGGAGAAATTCCGCGACGATATCTGCGAGGGGGTGGACGCCGTATTCCTGTCGGTGAATGCCGCCATGGAGTCCGGCGACGAGGTCTCCTGGGCCTTGGCATCGCAACTCATCGGGAACCGGCGCGCCCAGATGCGCGAGATGCGCGCCCGCTATGTGGGGCTGGACTCGCCCCTGCCGCAACGGGAGCTGAGAAATATCTTGCTTGTCACCAATGCGGTGGAGGAGACCTTCTTCCTGATGTCCAAGCTCGAAGCGGAGTTCAACCCTTATTCACGCCCGGAGGAGCATGTCCCGAGCGCCGGATAGCTCTGGCCTTGCAACCTCTACGAGAGAATGTGTGCCCCTCTTGAGGCAGCACTGATTTCCCGAACGATGACCCGTCGTCGCCGACCTGCTTCCGCAGCAACCCAGGATTCGCCAGCGGAAACTGGTGACGCGAGAGATTGAGGTTTAGGATGAGCGACCTCGCCCATTGCGCGAATCGATAACGGAAAGGAGGCGTCATGATGATGACTGGTGACCATCATGTCGTGCGACGGCTGAAATCAGAAGTGAAATACATACTCCTGGCACTGGCGGCAGTCGTCTACGCACCCGGGAGCATAGCATACGGAAATGAATTAAGTGAATACGAAGGCAACACCATGACCTTCGAGATCACAAAGCCAACGACAAATGCCGGGTACCATTATCCGGAAAAAGTCCGTTATTCGTATAGTGTAAATGACGGTTCGGCAAAGATTGGATCGGACTACAGTGTCCCTGACGGGAGAACAGGCAAGATCGTTTTTCCGGAAGGTTCGGCAACAACCGCAAAGATCGAAATAGAATTATTCGAGGATGACCTTGACGAAGGCAGCGGTGAGACATTGAAATTGATTCTAACCAGTCCTCAATACGAAGCTGCAAGCGGCATGTATTTGTACGGATTCTATTTGCCTACAAGTCTAACTTTTGATGGATTGATTCTTGATCCCGATTGATCAGACCCTACGGCAATCGCTTTTGGATTTGTCACGCAGCGGCGCGGATCAAGTTGAGTAGGAAGTCGTCGTTCAACGCGGCGCGCTTGGGCGTGCCACGCATGGTGACCTTTGTCGGTTCGTGGCGTTCGATGTTGAAGGCGAGGCGTCGCAGCATGGCGGGGTTTTCGGATCCATATCCTTTGCGGTTTCGTTGGCGGTCCTCGTACATGGACGCGTCGAGGACCTGGTGCAGGTAGGTCTCGACATAATGCCGAATTCGGCATTATCGATGTCCCAATGGGCACGCACGGATTGCTGGAAGCGTTTGGGCGAGAGTGGCGCGCCTATGATGACCGCGCTGGCCGGTGGAGAGTTTGCGTCTCTGGCAACTGGCGGGCAGTGTTCCGCTTCGAGGACGGTGAGGCCGTGGACCTGATCGACTACCACTGACCCAAAGGAAGTGCTGACCACGAACGACATTGCAAGCGAGCGCGTCGAGCCAATGCGGAACCCGCCGCAGCTGGGGGAACTGATCCGCGAGAGCATGGACGATCTGGGCTGGAACGTGACCGAAACCGCGGCGCGTCTCGGCTGCGAGCGCGGCACGCTTTTGCGCCTGCTGAACGGCAAGGCGGGCGTGTCGGCGACGATGGCGCTGGCGTTGGAGGATATCGGCCGGGGGGCACCGCCGAGCACTGGATGCGGATGCAGGCGGCGGTGCCTGCACCGTTTCAGGACTGGTGCTGGAGCAATTCGTTCCAGTCCTTAGGTTCCGGGTATCACGCCGCATAGACGAGCTCCCTTGAACGATTTATCTCCGCCAGGATGCAGGGGTCGGTGACCGAACCGTCCTCGACCAGATCGACCTCCCGGCCCAGCGCATCACGCAGGGCATCGACCAGGATGTTGCCCGCCTGATTATCGACGACGACGTGGCGAAGAAGGCGGGAATCTATCCGTATCTCCTCACCGGAGACGAAAAGCACCTCAACATCCGGGTTTTCACGAAAGCCATGAAGCTGAAGGCGTTCGAGATTCAGAACGGCGCCTGCAAGATATGCGGAAAGACGTATGTGCTCGAGAACATGGAGGCAGACCACGTCACCCCTTGGGCGGAGGGCGGGAAGACAGATGCCGGGAGTTGCCAGATGCTCTGCAAACAGTGCAACTGCGAGAAGGGCACGAAATGACCGGTGCGCAGTTCAGGCCTGGCCGTCATGTGCCGGGATAGCTTGCGGGGGATCCTCTGATTCCGGAACAGGAACCGCCGCGGTGACGGATCCGGGCGCCAGCCCCTTCTCGATTCGCCCGAGAAGCCAGTTCTGCAAGTCCCTGGCGGTGACCTCGTCCGGCTCCCAGCCGCCACCCTGGGAGACGTGCCCGGATCTCCTGGCGGTATGACGTGCAGGTGTTCTCGGCCAGGCGGCTGAATACCGTGACTGTTGCGGAGCAGTATCGTTCTCTGTGCAAAAGACGGGGAGGACTCCAATGCCGTCCGGCTGAACGGTACGGGTATCCGCGCCCGTCAGGCAAGCAGGTCGCGGATGATTCGGTTCAGCACCAGGAAACCGGTGGCGGTGGCTCGCAAATGGCCGTTTTCCGTGCAGACAAGGCCCTCCCGTTCAAGATCGGCGATCCTGCCCGCATCCAGGCAGTGGCCGGCCAGCATACAGTGCCTGTCCAAATCAACGCCCTCGGCCAGCCTGATTGACATCATCAGGTATTCCTCGGCCTGTTCCGGCAGACCGAGCCGGTCGCGCCTGGTCTCCCCGGACCCGGTCTCGGCGACGCGGTGCAGCCAGGCTGCTGGCGCCAGTTCGGTCTCGGTTGCAACCCGCTGCCCGTCCGCGTCCAGCCTGCCATGGGCACCGGGACCAATCCCGATATAGTCACCGCCCCGCCAATAGAGCAGATTGTGCCGGCCTTCACGGCCAGGCATGGCATGGTTCGAAACCTCGTATTGCCGGTAGCCGGCGTCAGTGCAGATCGACGAGGTCAGCAAATGCATGTCGGCGGCCAGGTCATCGCATGGCAATCCCGGCAATCGACCGGCACGATGGCGCCTGCCGAACGCCGTATTCGGCTCAATCGTCAATTGGTAGAGCGACAGGTGGTCCGCACCCCAGCTACACGCCTCCTCGATTTCGCGCTTCCATTCGTCAAGACCCTGGTGTTGCCTGCCATGGATGAGATCAATGCTGACATTCCCGGAACATCTCCTGGCGGCGTCGAATGCATTCCGGGCATCATCGACATCATGCAGCCTCCCGAGTCGCCTGAGGTCGCAATCGTTCAGGGCCTGCACTCCGATCGAAAATCGATTGATGCCGGCCCTGGCAAACATCTCGAACTTTGCCAGCTGCGAGGAGGCCGGGTTCGCTTCCAGCGTGATTTCGGCGTCGGCGGCAATGCCCCACAGGCGGTCCGCTTCCGCCAGGATCCGGGCCACCGTCGCAGCCTCCATCAGGCTGGGGGTGCCGCCGCCGAAATACACAGATGTGCAGCGGCCATAATCGGTCTCTTGCCGGTAGCTCTGCAGCTGACGCACATATGCCTGGCACCAGTCCCGGTGGTCGACCGTCTCCCCGGCATAGGTGTTGAAGTCACAATAGGGGCATAGCGCCTCGCAGAACGGCCAGTGCAGGTAGAGGCCGAAATCCCCGGGCTCCGGAAGGTCAGCCGGCACGGCAATACGCCATCAATTGCTCGAGAGCCCTGGCCCGGTGACTGATGCGATTCTTCCGTGCGGGCTCCATTTCGGCAAAGGTCTGCGCATGTCCGTCCGGCTGGAATACCGGGTCGAAACCGAAACCGTTTTTGCCGCGTGGCGGCCAGGTGATGCTGCCGGCGATGCGGCCTTCGAACAAATGGTATTCCCCGTCGGGACCGGCCAGGCAGATGACCGAGACAAACTGCGCGGTCCGAGGCTCATGTGCCGACCCTGCCTCCAGGAGCCGCCAAAGCCTGTTCATTGCCTGCTGATAGTCCCGGCCGGAGGGGGTCTTTGTCCAGTCTGCCGTGTGCACCCCCGGCGCGCCGTCCAGGGCATCAACCGACAGGCCGCTGTCATCGGCAATCGCCGGTATCCCGGCAATCCCGGTAGCGCATCTCGCCTTGATCAGGGCATTCTCGGCGAAATCTCGGCCGGTCTCGTCCGGCTCCGGCAATCCGAGTTCCGCCGCCGGGACCAGCCGGATTCGGAACTGGCCAAGAATCTCGGCAAATTCTCGCAGCTTGCCCGCATTGTGGGTAGCGAGGGCGACCCCGGATTCAGCCAGCCGGATCAACAGGATTTGTTGCCGATCGCTGGATCTCGAACAGGTGATCGATGCCGTTCCGGGCAAGCGACAGGAATTGGTCGAGATGGTCGGTGGTGAATGTTCGCCCTTCTGCCGTGCACTGCACTTCGATCAGGTTTCCATCGCCGTTCATGACAAAATTGCCATCGGTTTCGGCGCTGGAATCCTCCTCGTAGTCGAGATCGAGGATGACCCGCCCTCCGTAAATGCCGCAGGATACTGCCGCCACCTGGGTGATCAGCGGATCCCGGGAAATTCGCCGCTGCGAAAGCAGGTGATTGACAGCAAGCCTCAGCGCGACCCAGCCACCGGTGATTGCCGCACACCGGGTGCCGCCATCGGCGTTGATCACGTCGCAATCGATGGTGATCTGTCGCTCGCCGAGGGTGGCCAGGTCAACGCAGCTCCGCAATGACCGCCCAATCAGGCGCTGGATCTCCTGCGACCGGCCGGAGGGGTGACCATCGGCCCGCTCCCGGCGGTTCCTGGTATGGGTGGCCCTGGGCAGCATTGCATATTCGGAGGTGATCCATCCCAGCCCCGAATTGCGCCGGAAAAACGGAACCCGATCGGCAATCGATGCCGTGCAGATAACGCGGGTATCGCCGCAGGAAACCAGGCATGAGCCCTCTGCATGGGTCAGGATTCCGGTCTCGATCGAAACCGGACGCATCTGATGAAATTCCCTGCCCGATGGCCGCATTGTCGATTCTCCCGTGAAGTCCAGGTTGCATATGGCATCCCGATTGGAAGGGGAATCATATTCTTGAACCATCACCCTTTCGGGTAATGCACCTCACAGGTGTCAGCAGGGGCGTCGAGTGCGACCACGGCAGGCAGCCAGGTTGGCCTGCGGCTTGGATCACACCTTGCTTCCACAAGAGTTCGAACCAGATTGAAACCTGGCACGGTCAATTCGAAGGTCAGAGCAAAATGACAGATGGGGAATGGTCGGTGATCAAAACACCGAAGTCGTCCTTCCTCGTCAAGATCGATCTGGCTGCGCGATCCGAACATGCGGGACGTGATTGACGCGGCTTGGTGGGTATTCGGTCTCGAGCCGGGATGGCGCCCGATCGGATGGATACCGGCACTATCTGCAACTCCCTGTCTCGGTCGTGCCGGGGCAGAATTGTCGACTTGCGATGTGGATTCACATGTCCGGTCTTGTGACGTCTGCCCTCCATCCACCCGTGGAAATCGGCGAATTCCCCGTCGGGCGGGTCTGGCTGTCCGCTGGCCCGGTCAGAGTGGGCTGCCCATGGCATTCATCATCTTCCTGCAGATGCGGCGATTGATGTCGTCGGGGACCGGCTGGGCACCGGCAGCGAGCCTCTGGCTGTCCAGGAGACGCTCGAGAGAGAGGGCCTGCAGGGTGAAACCGAGATCCATCGACGCAATCGAATTGCCCATGGGAGCCTGACCGGCGAGATTGACCATGTTCCCTCCGGCGATCAGCACCAGGTGCCGCCCGCCGGGTAGTTCCATTCGTTCGATCGCATTGCCCATGGCCCGCGTCGCCGTTGCCATGGCGCGGATGCCGTCGACATCGATTTCCCAGGGAAAGTGGCCTGCATTCATCACGACCGCACCGTCGGCCATCTTCCCGACATGCTCGGTGGCGACGACGTGTTTCTGCCCGGTTGCGGTGACGAAGACTTCGCCCCATCCCAGGAAATCCTCCAGACGGCCAACCTTGTAGCCGTCAAAGCAGGCCTCCAGCGCCTTGATCTCGTCTGGCTCCACGATTGCCACTTTACCGCCGAGCGCCCGGAAATACTGCGCGATCCCCCGGCCGCACCATCCGTAGCCGGCAACGACCATCCGGCGGCCGGGGATCATGAGATTGGTGATACGAATGAAGCTCTCGACCACCGATTGTCCGACCGCGTGCTTGTTCTCGCCGATGGCCTTGAGCGGGCTGTCATTGATCACGATGCAGGGGAACGTCACCTGGCTGCCGAGCTCGCCGCGCAGGCGGTTTCCGCCCGAGGTGGTCTCCTCGGTCGCGCCGATGATGGTGCCAGCTGCACCGCGTCGAACCACTTCGGCGGCAAGATCGGCACCATTGTCGAGCAGCATGTCCGGTTTTGCATCGATGACGGCCTCGATGTTGCCCTGATGGGCATCGAAGGTGTCGTCGCGGCGACCGAGAATCGCCATCCCGAGCGTGCAGAGATAGGCTGCCACGTCATCCTGGGTGGAACCGAGATTGCCGGTGGCGGTAATGTCCGCCCCACCGGCCCGCAAGACCTCCAGCAGTACCGCCGTCTTCGGTTCGAGATGAAGTGACACGCCGATCCGATGACCCTCGAAGGGCCGTGACGTCTCGAATTCCTCCCTGACCGATTGCATGATCGGCATCTGCGAGCGGACCCAGTCCACGCGCATGGCGCCATTCCCTGCCGACTCGTCGCCTGGTCGTTGTCCCTGCAGCAATTCAGGCATCATCTGTTCCCTTTCCTGCCATCATCGCGGTGCTTCTGTCAGCATCCCTCGGCATTGGCAATTCGGGAAAATGCGGGCGGGATTCAGGGTGGGAAAGTGGCCGAGACTGCGGCTCTGTGCCGGGAAATGCAAGATTGCCGCCGTGCTGGAGTGGGTTGTCGGTGCCGGGCATGGAGGTTGGGCAACAGAAACCTGTGCGCCGGGGCCAGCAGGGGGTTGCGTTCGTCGGATGGCACGCTGTCGATGAAAGCCGCTCCACGGCCTGCAATCCGTTGACTTGTCTTGCCGCCGGGAATAGCAATGCGTCCCCGTTTCAAGGATGCCGGGTGAAGAATGAACAAGATCGGGTCGGCCCTGCAGGAAATGTCTGACCGGAACCGGGACATCTTCCAGGCACTGGTCGAGATGTATCTCGAGAACGGAAACCCGGTCGGCTCGCGAACCCTGTCGCGTGATCTGGAGCATGAACTGTCGTCGGCGACTGTCCGCAACGCCATGCAGGATCTCGAATTCCTGGGGCTTCTCGAAAGTCCGCACGTGTCGGCTGGACGGATTCCGACCGAACGCGGCCTTCGCATGTTCGTGGACGAGCTGATGGAGGTCAGCCAGATCGAGGACGTCGAACGCAACCTGATCGAAACGGTTGCCCATGAGAGCAGCAACGACGTGGAAGAGTTGCTCAGCCGCGTCGGCACCGCATTGTCAGGCCTCACCCGGGGTGCCAGCCTGGTCCTGACCCCGAAGGGTGCAGCGCCGGTCAAGCATGTCGAATTCGTGTCGCTTTCGGATGACAGGGCCCTGGTTGTCCTGGTCGATACCGACGGCAAGGTGGAAAACCGGATCTTCAAGCCACCGCCCGGACAGACGCCGTCATCGATGCGGGAGGCTGCGAATTTCATCAACAGCATCGCCGAGAACCACACAATCTCCGAGTTGCGGACCGCGGTCGGCAACGAGATCAGGAATCGCCGGCAGGAAATCGACCGGCTTGCCGGCGAACTTGCCGAACGGGGTCTTGCGGTATGGGATACCAGCCGCGTCCGGCACGAACGGTTGATCGTGCGCGGGCGGGCGCAGCTGTTCGAGGATGAGGACAGCATTGAAGACATGGCCCGAATTCGGGAATTATTGGATGATCTCGAGCGAAAACGTGATATCGCCGACTTTCTCGGATTCATCGAGGAAAGCGAGGGTGTGAGGGTCTTTATCGGTTCGGAAAACCAGCTTTTTTCGCTGACAGGTTCAACTCTTGTCATATCGCCCTATATGAACAGCGACCAGATGATCATCGGCGCGGTCGGTGTGATCGGTCCGACCCGGCTGAACTACGGGAGGGTGGTGCCGATCGTCGACTACACGGCGCAGCTGGTCGGACGGGTCGTGTCGGAAAAGAGTTGACCGGAGATACAGACAGTGGCGAAGAAAGAGTTGAATTCCAGTGACCAGGCGGCCGATGCCGAGGGCGACATCGCCGAAGCCCCGGTTGCAGCCGGGGATGAACAAGCTGACGAGCAGTTGGCAGCGGACGGGGATGAACAGGACACCAGCGACCCGGAGGAGGAGGCATCGCTTGCGGATTGCGACGATGGCGACAAGGTCGAGGATGACATCACCCCCGAAAAATTCCAGGAACTCAATGATCGCTACCTGAGGGCACTCGCCGAGGCGGAGAATGTCCGCCGGATATCGGAGCGGGAGCGGGCCGAGGCAGGCAAATACGGTGCGTCTCGCCTGGCCCGGGATCTGCTGCCGGTGCATGACAGCCTCAAGCGGGCCTTGGCCACCATCGACGACATTCAGCGCGAGCAATCACCGGCGCTGATCGAGGGCATCGAGTTGACCTTGCGGGAGTTGCTGAACGCGGTTGGCCGGCATGGTGTCAAGATCGTGGAGCCGCAGACCGGCGACGAATTCGACCCCAAGATGCACCAGGCCATGTTCGAAGCCCCGTCCACGGAGATCATTTCAGGGCGAATCCTCACCGTGATGGCCGAAGGATTCACCATGCATGACCGGCTGCTGCGCCCGGCACAGGTGGGCGTTTCCTCGGGACTGCCATCGCAACAGGTCAAGGTCGAAGAGGCACCGAAGAAGGCCCGCAAGGCGGCCTCCTGAACTCGCTCCGGCCTCTGCCGGACATTGCCTGACCGGTGCCTGACACATCCCCGTCAAGATCGATTGGCCGTCCTCCGGGACGGCATGCATGGTCAAGCTTCGGGGGTTTAGGAGTTGGAACTATCCGGTCTTCGCTGCGTTCATGAACCTGTCGATGATGACCGCCGGGTCCATCGATATGACCGGCACCGGCCGGCTTCCGGAGTCGCAGCGGGATACGAGGACGGTCATCCGGTTGCCTTCCAGAGCCGCTGACAGCGCCTCGGCGGTGTCTTCCGCCGCAACCTCGATCACGTTGTCACAGCCGCACGCCCTTGCAACCTCGGCCAGCGAGGTCTTCTTCCCGGTATAGGTCGGCTGGTCACCGGTCGAGCCATATGCGCCGTTGTCGATGATCAGCAGGATGAAATTCTCCGCCGGATTGTTGGCAATGGTGCTCAACGTGGCCAGGTTTGTCAGCACCGAACCATCGCCATCGATGGCAATCACCTGCCGGTTCTGGGCCAAGGCCAGGCCGAGGCCGATGGACGAACACAGCCCCATGGTTCCCAGCATGTAGAAATTGGTCGGCTGATCGCAAAGCTGTGCCAGTTCCTGGGATGGTGAGCCGATATTGCAGATGACCAGCCGATCCCGGAGCAGGGGGGTGATTTCCCGAATGACATCGTAGCGCATCATGCCGCCGACTCCCAGAAACGGGCATCGGCCAGCACTGCAACCGGTTTCCTGGCCATGAATGAATGCCTGATGATGCCATCAATCTCGCCAACGCGGCTGCAATCCGAAAGGTGATATGCAGGAATGTGCAACTGGTCGAGAATGGCCTTGGTGTGCAGCGCCATTTCGACTTGGCAGGCCACCTTCTCGCCGACCTCGCCACGGTAGCTGATCAGCATCGGCAGCGGAATGTGATAGAACTGGATCAGCGTCGCCAGCGCGTTCACGACAACACCGAGGGCCGTGTTCTGCATGATGATGCACGAGCGCATTCCCCCCATATGGGCGCCGGCACACAGCCCCATTCCCTCATCTTCCTTGTTGCAGGGAACATGGAGAATGTCATCGGAAGCCTCGACCAGGTCGATCACGCCTGCCAATTGCTTGCAGGGGACCGATGTCACGAACCGGATATTGTTCGAGACCAGGGTCTCGACGATGCGATGGTCGGTGGTGGTGGCCATGCAGCCCTCCCAACGGGTCGGTCACATCCTCTAGTTGCTATCCCGCAGTTGCGCCAACACTTTTTCGGCGATCATCATGCTGACCCGGAAGTTGGATTCCTGCGTCACGCCGGCGATGTGGGGGGTGAGCACGAGATTGGGAACATCCCTGAACTTTTCGGCCGAATTCCGGCAGAGCGGTTCATCCTCGAACACGTCGAGCGCCGCACCGGCAATCCTGCCCGCCCTCAGAGCGTCGGCAACCGCCACTTCATCGACGATTCCCCCGCGCGAGGTATTGATCAGCATCGCCTGCGGCTTCATCCGGTCGAGCCGTCCGCTATCGACAAGGTTCCGCGTCGACGGGACCAGCGGAACATGCAGGCTGACGATATCGCATTCGGCAAAAAGGCAATCCAGGTCACGTCGCCCTGCAAGCTGCCAGGCCGGGTCTTCCGGAGGCAGGAAGGGGTCGCAGGCCAGCGCGGCCATGTTCAGCTTTCGTGCCAGGGTCGCGACATGCCGGCCAATCGAGCCGAAACCGACCAGCCCGATGGTCTTGCCACTGATCTCGCGTCCTGCGCAATGTTCACGAGGCCAGTTTCCTGCCAGCATGTCGGCCCCGGACAAATAGGCCTGCCGGGTCAGCATCATGGCGGTGGTGATCACGTATTCGGCAACACTCAGGTCATTGGCGCCGGTTGCCGGAAAGACGGGGATGCCCCGCTTGCGGCAGGCTTCGACATCGATATTGTCAAGGCCGACCCCCAACCTGCCAACACATTCGAGGCGGCTTGCATTGTCCAGGAGGCCGGCAGTGACCCTGGTGCGGTTGCGCACGATCAGCGCATCGGCCGATGACACCGCGCCGGCCAAATCCCTGGTCCGGTCAGCCAAATCCGGCTCATAGCGGATGTCGTGGTGCTGCCGCATCAGTTCGACAGCCGCGCCGTCCATGAATTCCGTGACCAGGATCATCCTGTTTCTCCGCCAGTCCTGGAACGCCCGGAATGGCTCAGCCCTTGGACGTGCCCCAGAAACCCTTCACCCTGTCGCCGAGTGACGGCTCCCTGTCATCTTCCGAAAGTTCGACGAATTTCTCCAGCAGCCGACGCTGTTCGCCAGAGAGATCGGTCGGGGTCCTGACCGAAAGCTCGATATACATGTTCCCGAAATCCCTGCCGCGGCCCTGCAGTGACGGCATGCCCTTCCCGGCCAGGCGGAGCCGCTTGCCGGACTGGCTTCCGGCCGGAATCTGGACTTTGGACACGCCGCCATCAATGGTCGGGATCTGCTCGGTGCAACCCAGCGCCGCCTTGGGCATCGAGATCTCTGCCAGGTAGTAGAGATCGTTGCCATTGCGCTTGAAGCGATGGTGCTCGCGCACATTGACAAAGATGTAGAGGTCGCCGGAATGTCCGCCGCGCAACCCGGCCTCGCCACGACCGCCGAGTCGAATGCGCGAACCGGTTTCGACACCCTTCGGGATGTCGACATCGATGTTCTGGTCCCGGCGAACCCGGCCAGCGCCAGCACAGCTGGTACAAGGATTTCGGATCACCTGTCCGGCACCATTGCAGGTGGGACAGGTCCGCTCCATGGTGAAGAAGCCCTGCTGGGCCCGCACCCGTCCAGCTCCGGAACAGGTCGGGCAGGTGCTGGGCTCGGCACCACCCTCGGTGCCGCGGCCATCGCATGCACCGCAGGCAACCGAACTCGGCACGTTTATTCGCTTGCGGACGCCGGAATAGGTTTCTTCCAGATCCAGGGTAATGTCATATCGCAAGTCGGCGCCGCGGTTGGCGTGCCCCTGGTCCCGCTGCCGCCGCCCGCCGGACATGATGTCGCCGAAGAGATCCTCGAACACATCCGAAAATGCCGAGGAGAAATTGGCGCCTCCCTGTCCGCCGCCGCCCTCGAATGCCTGGTGGCCGAACCGGTCGTACATCTCCTTCTTCTGCGGGTCCTTGAGCACTTCATAGGCTTCATTGACGGCCTTGAAACCCGCTTCGGCGTCAGGATTGTCCTTGTTCTGATCGGGATGCAGCTGCCGGGCCTTGCGCCGGTACGCCTTCTTTATCTCGTCGCCGGATGCCTCTCTCGAGACACCCAGCAGATCATAATAGTCGTCTTTGGCCATCACCAACTGCAGGAGACCGGATCCACCCGCCGGTTACCCGGCCCGGCGGTCAGTTCTCTTTCTTGTCCTGTTCGTAATCGACATCCTCGAAATCGGCATCGACAACATCGGCATCCTCACCGTCAGCACCTTCTTCCGATTCCGCTGCTTCCTTCATCTGGGCCTCGTAGATCGCCTGGCCAAGCTTCATGGCCGCATCGGTCAGGTTCTGGATGCCACCCTTGATCTTCTCGACATCTTCCGATTCGACGGTCTCCTCGAGCGCACTGGCGGCCAGCTCAATGGCTTCAACCGTGGCCGGATCGACCTTGTCGCCATGCTCCTCGATGTTGCGGCGCGTCGAGTGAACAAGTGACTCGGCCTGGTTCCTGGTCTCGACCAGCAACTTTCGCTCGCGATCCGCCTCGGCATTGGCTTCGGCATCGGCAACCATCTTGTCGATCTCGTCATCCGACAACCCGCCGGATGCCTGGATGGTGATCTTCTGCTCCTTGCCAGTGCCCTTGTCCTTGGCCGAGACCGAGACGATGCCATTGGCATCGATGTCAAACGCCACCTCGATCTGCGGCATGCCGCGCGGTGCGGGCGGGATCTGTTCCAGGTTGAATTGCCCAAGCAACTTGTTGTGCTCGGCCATGTCGCGCTCGCCCTGGAAGACCCTTATGGTCACCGCACTCTGATTGTCTTCCGCGGTCGAGAATATCTGCGACTTCTTGGTCGGGATGGTGGTGTTGCGGTCGATCAACCGGGTAAATACCCCGCCCAGGGTCTCGATGCCAAGCGAGAGCGGCGTGACGTCGAGCAACACCACATCCTTGACATCCCCTCGCAGGACGCCAGCCTGGATAGCTGCGCCCATGGCGACGACCTCGTCTGGATTGACGCCCTTGTGCGGTTCCTTGCCAAAAAAGCCGGTGACCTCCTCGACAACCTTGGGCATCCGGGTCATGCCGCCAACCAGCACCACCTCGTCGATTTCGGACTTTGAAAGCCCGGCATCCTTCAGCGCCGATGCACAGGGTTTGAGCGACCTGCGGATCAAGGTTCCGACCAGGCTTTCGAGCTTGGCCCGGGTCAGCCTGGTCACGAGATGCAAGGGCTGACCCCCGTTCGGATCCATGGAAATGAATGGCTGGTTGATTTCCGTCTCCTGGCTCGAGGAAAGTTCGATCTTTGCCTTCTCCGAGGCCTCCTTGAGGCGCTGAAGCGCCATCTTGTCCTTGGTCAGGTCAACACCGTGCTCCTTCTTGAACTCTCCGGCGAGGTGCTTGACGATGCACATGTCGAAATCCTCGCCACCGAGAAAGGTGTCGCCATTGGTCGCCTTGACCTCGAACAGCCCCTCATCAATTTCGAGAATGGTGATGTCGAAAGTGCCGCCGCCCAAATCGTACACGGCGATGGTCTTGGTTTCCTTCTTGTCCAGGCCATAGGCCAGAGCGGCGGCGGTCGGCTCGTTGATGATACGGAGAACCTCGAGACCGGCAATCTTGCCGGCATCCTTGGTCGCCTGCCGTTGCGCGTCATTGAAATATGCGGGGACGGTAATAACCGCCTGCGAGACCGACTCGCCGAGATAGCTTTCTGCCGTCTCCTTCATTTTCTGGAGAATTGCTGCCGATATCTGTGACGGCGAGTGTTTCTCGCCCCTGACCTCGACCCAGGCATCCCCGTTGCCGCCATCGACGACCTCGAAGGGAAGGTTCTTCTTGTCCTTGGTGATGTCGGAATCGTCAAAGCGCCTGCCGATCAGCCTCTTGACCGCGAAGATCGTGTTGCTTGCATTGGTGACCGCCTGGCGTTTTGCTGGCTGGCCGACCAGCTGTTCGTTTTCCGTGAAGGCAACAATCGAAGGCGTGGTCCTGGCACCTTCCGCATTTTCCACGACTTTCGGCTGTGCACCGTCCATGATGGCGACACAGGAGTTTGTGGTTCCCAGATCAATCCCGATTACCTTGCTCATCTCTACCTGTTCCTTTAGCAAATTCCGAGTTCACCTGATCCGTCTGACAGGCTGGCCATGTTCAAATTGCGAGGGTTGACAGCCGAAGCCGTCTCGGCGGGCTATATATGTATGGTATTGTCAGCCTACAAGAATTTGACCGAAATTTGGCTGCGGCGGCTGGCAACGGCGGCCGGAATGCTCCGATGATGATGGGCCGGTGCCACAGGTGCAAGGGCAGGAATCAGGTGGCATCGCAGTTGAACCCCGGCGTGCAGGCGAGCCTGCTGCCATCTTCGGCAACAGGGCTGAAGTTACGGTGATGGCAGGCACCGAAGCGCCCATCTGCATCCGCGGCGTCACCATCTACCAGCCCCTGCTGTCGGAGGATGAGCAATGCCGGATTGTCGAAGACATCCGCGAGGTGGCGCGGGCGGCTCCGCTCTTTGCTCCGGTCACACCATCGGGAAAACGGATGTCTGTCCGGATGACATCGGCCGGACGGCTCGGCTGGCTGACCGATCGGCAGGGGTATCGATATGCCGGCAAGCATCCTTCGGGCCGGCCATGGCCGCCAATTCCAGCCTCGGTCCTGGCTGCCTGGCACAAAGTCTCCGGGTGCAGGCGGGAGCCGGATTCATGCCTGGTCAACCATTATGCCGAGAATGCCCGGATGGGCATGCACCAGGATGCCGATGAAGCCGAGCTGGACTGGCCGGTGGTGTCGATTTCGCTCGGCGATGATGCCCTGTTCCGGATCGGCAACACCACTCGGGGCGGCAAGACCGAGTCGGTGTGGCTGCGCTCCGGTGACGTGGCGGTGATGAAGGATGACTCACGGCTTGTCTATCACGGCATCGACCGGATCAAGCCGGGGAGTTCGACACTGTTGGCCAGGGGCGGGCGGCTGAACCTGACCCTGCGAATTGCCGGACGGGAGGACCCGCCGCCCGGGTGATCGGACCACGGGCCGGCCAACCGTAACCGGAGCTTGCAATATCCCTGCGCGAAATTGGCAGCCTCGCCGGCAACCAATGCCAGGCACATGAATGGCTCAGGCTTTGCCAGCTGGCACCAGACAAGCCCGACCCGGCGCTTCAAGGTGAGCCAACGACCTTGCCCATGCCAACCGGCCTCAATGAGTCGGGTGCCTCGGCCACCGCCAGAACTGTCAGCCGCCAGGCCAACGGATCAGCAGGCCCTGAACGACGATCGCCGCGACCCAGAGGTCGATTTGCCAGGGTCTGTTTTTCTTGTCGCACCTGGGCATGTCGACCCGAAGCCGGTCCAGCGTGTCGACGAAGAGACATGAACGGATTTGCATTGGAGTACAGGATGTTTCTCGAATCGATGCTGTTGCGCATCCGCACCGGAGCGCTTCGGCAAGGAGCCGCGTCTTCAAACCCCTCCGCAGATGGGCCCTTTCGGGTGTACTCAAGCGTGCATTCAACGAATTGTCGGTGAATTCGACATCGGCCATATCTGTGTTGATGGTACCGTCGTCCAGGCCCGCCAGAAGGTGCCAGGTGCAAAAGGGGTGCCTGCCTGCAGGGTATCGGACGCTCCCGGAGCGGCCTGACCAGCAAGATCGTGGCAGCGGTGGACGCGCCTTGTGCGGTTGGTGATTCTTCTTGCGAACGGTGTTGCGCGAGATGCCGAGCTCCCGGGCTACCCCGCGGATCGACTTTCCTTCCCCAGGATTTTTCCTGTGAATCCATGCAATTGTCTCCACACTCAGAATCCTCTGATTCTCCCGCAGACCGTAATACGGTCGCGAGAATGAACGATTTGCTTCCGGGAAGGTGGGTCAATATTGGAGGAGGATTCCCGCAAAAGTTGGCCACAATTGCAGGCCGCTCAACAGGTGTCGCCGAGATCGATGGCCTCGGCAAATGCAGGGCCGGTGCCATCCGGCACACGTCGCCGAAACCGGGGCTCCATTCCCGCAAGCTGGACAGGACCAAGGGCACGGGCAACCGCAACCGTCGCCAGGAACATGTCAAGGTTCGGGAGTCTCGCGCTGCCGTCCTCGAACTCTTCAACGGCGTCGATCAGCTTGACCGGCGCCCTTCCGAAGTTTGCCGCTCTGGGCGGCAAGTTGCCGGGTTGATGATGGATTGACGAACGAGGTCAGCCCATTGACGGGTTGTTCCATAGGTTTTTTCCACGGCTCCGTCGACTGTCCTGAACTGCAAGTCCGGATCCTGGTTGTCGACCGAATTGTCATAGACGTAAATGCGGTCACAGACAGGAATTGCCGATGACAGGTTTGCGAGGGATTTTCCGAAACGGTCAATGATCTTCCCGATCGGGACGGAATGGCCACCCTCCATCACGCGGCGCGTAATGCGCTTTCCATTGATCTCCGGGCCGTCGGTTCCCACGAAGAACATCCTGACAAAATAGCCCGCGTCTTTCGCTGCCTGAACGAATGACAGTTCTTCCGGGCTCGAAAAGACCGTCTCGAATGCGCAGGATCTGTGTTCAGCCAGACATTGATAACGCTGTCTCGAAGCTTCTTTCGCCGCCTTCAGGATGGCATTCGGATCATTCCAGTCGCCAAACCTGTCTTGCGCGATGTCATCCGGGTTGATGTAGTGGCATCCCGTGATCCACCGGTGCTCCAGGATCTGCTTCGTCAGGGATGTCTTGCCGGAACCATTCGGTCCGGCCACAACGATGAGGGTCGGCCTCACTGGTCCGACATCACGGTTCAGGTCTCCGGTGATCTTCGTCCGGTCGCATGCCGGATGGCCTCGACCCTGCCGCGCCCTTCCGAATCCCCTCGGCAAGGGCCGTCATGAACCGTTCCCGTGCCGCCTCGTGCCGCCTGGCGGCCTCGTCTGACACCGACCGCATCAGCGCCGCCAGTTCCTCGTCCGAGGGCTCGCATGAAGGATCCGCAAGATTGACCACGGGAACCGGCATGACCAGACTCTCCTTCCGCCGCCTGGCTCAACATAGGGACCGGGAGCAATGGGCGCAAGCGGCATGGCCAAGGCCAATTGGTTCTTGATCCCGCTGATGCCGGATTTCGTCTCGGCGCAGGCGCCTGAGCATCCAGCCTCATCTTTCCCTGAACCGGATTCCTGCATTCAAGGCCCGTGACCCTGTAGGCGGTCCCGGCGCTCCTCTCGCCGGTCTTGGCTGTCAAGCGGCGTCCATTACGTTGAGTTCAACATAATGGGTAAGTATTGACAGCGCGTTTGATTGGGAAGATCTCCGGCAGTTTGTCCGGCGGACGCAGGCAATCGACCCTTCCGAGATCACTGCCGCTTGCCTGAAGGGGTTCGCCTTCCTCACGGAGTTGGACTCTGCGGAGGCTGACCTCGCGGCCGACCCTCACCAGCGCGAACATACCTTGTGGAAGGTCCTTCGTGACGATCTCCCGCCTGCCCGCGCTTGAAGCCAATCGATGGTTTCATCCGTATTTGGCTGCTCGCACCCACATGCTCATCATCAAACAACCATTGGGCTCAAGCCAATGAATATTTTGCTCACGCACTTTTCCAGACCAGCGATCGACTGGTTGTTCAGGCGTGGTTCGCCTGCCCTTCTCGTTTTGCAACTCGGCGTCATCTGCCCGGCGCTTGCCTTTGGTGTCGGCTGGGCACTGCAAATGTTGTTCCCCTTTCACGGAAGCCAGGTTGAAGTCGGCCTCAATAGTGTCGGCGGAACGCCGGCGATCATCGTCTACACGGTGCAAACAATCGGCGTCATCCCCATCGCCATTACGGCCTGTCGACAATCATGTTGCCGCCCCCGGCTTCCTTCTCATCCTGACTGACGGTGGATTCTCACCGTGATTGTCTCCTCATAGACCTCTGCATGGTCATGGCAGGTGATGCGATCGGGTCCTCGTTTGGTTGATGCCCCAGTCAAGCATCTTCTCGTAGCGCCAGGCTGACGACCTGCCATCCGGATACAGTGTCGCAATTTCGGCCTGGTATCTTGATTTTCTGCCTGGCGAGTCCTCTTCGGCAAAGATCGCGACCACGCGGGCTTCGACGGATTGCCGCCTTGGTGCGTCTTCCGGTGTGGTCGGATCATTGAAGGCGGTATGAAAGGTGACCCGAGAGGCCGGATCCTCGATACGGGAATCGTATTGCTTGAAGATCAGTGCCTCGCCCGCCCCCATTCGCGGAAAGTAATACCAGTTCTGGGTCGTGTCATGAACCAGGCGGTACAATACCAGGCGGGTGCTTGGTTCGGTCAGGCGCCACCCATCGGAACTGATCATGCCATCGGCAGAGATGGTCGAATGGTCGCACATGGCGAGGGGTTTCGACTCGATTGCCTGCAGGGAGTCGGTGCTGCGCCAGACATTGTAGACACCGAAGTGACGACCTTCCGGTATGTCAAGCACATCCTCGACATAGGGAGTCAAATCCGCGTGGGGCGCTTCGGCATAGGTTCCGGAACCCTTGGGCGAGGTCGGCACACCGGAGCGAAACTCGTGCTGCATGGTTTGTGCACAAAGGCTTCCGGTTGCCGTCATGACCAGCTCCGAGCACTGGTCGTAGAACCGTGAAACAACATCGTCATGATCGCCGTAATCGATATCGATCGGCGCATGCACGAGCTCGAAGCCCATGCTCCTGATGGTGGGAGCCGTCTCAAGGGCGCGCGCATCGTGGACCCGGATCGGTTTGACGATCATCAATTCCGAATGACTGGCTCCGTCCCCGTGGCATGGCAGTCGGAACCCCCGGTATCTCGGATTCACGAAGACACTCTCCGATACCACGAACGGCGTATCGGAAAACAATGGCAGGGATCTCACGGTGCTGGCCCTCTCAAGTAGTCTGGCGCAGGGCCAGATCGCGAAAATGCCCTTCCGCCGCAAGCAACTCGTCGTAATTTCCGGTCTGCACCAACCTCCCCCGGTGCAACACGTATATCCGGTGCGCCTTCCGGATCGTGGACAGCCGGTGGGCAATGATGAGCCGGGTGCTCGTTGAGTCCTCGATTCCATTCATGGCCAAGGCCTGGCTTTTCGTGTCCAGCCAACTTGTCGGCTCGTCGAGGAATATGATCCGGGGCTTGTAGACCAGCGCTGCCGCCATCCGAATTCGCTGGCTCTGGCCACCGGAAAAGTTTGCCGAATTCTCGCCTACCGCCGTATGCAACCCCATCGGCATGGCGCGGATCTCGTCGGCTACACCGACCTGTTCCAGCGCGCGCCAGGCGTCATCCTCCGTGAGATCGCTATCCGTGCCAATGATGTTTTCGAGCACGCTGCCGGGCCGCAGGGAGCTGTCTTGCATGACCACGCCCATCTGTCTTCTCACGACTCCGAAATCCAGTTGTGCAAGATCCCGGCCATCATAGTAGACCGCCCCTGTATCCGGCTTCTCCAGGCCAAGCAGCAGCCGGAACAGCGTCGTCTTGCCGGCACCGGATTCGCCGACAATTGCCACGAACTCGCCCGGTTTGGCGCTGATCGAAACCTCGTCCAGCACCCTTGGTCCGCCGATTTGATAGGCATGGCTTGCCCGGTCGAGCAGTATCTGTCCCGACAGAACGGGGCGGACCCGGCCTGCCTTCCTGGTGGATGCCGGGCTTGCCAGTATTGGCAGGACCTGGTCGCAGGCCGGCTTGACAAAGGCAATGGCGCGGGCCGCGTTTCCAAGCATGATGACTGCCATGCACAGCACCATCACTGCCGTGAACACCGCCAGGAAATCTGCCGTGTCCACGCCGCCATCGCCACGGATGGCGACGATCGAGAACAGAACCGCACTTGCCAGGGCGGGCACTGCGGCCCCGAATGCAGCCAGGTGTTCGCCGAGGATCGACAGCCGAATTTCCGCCTGCTTGTGACCATGATATTGTCGGGCCCAGGCAGCAAAGGCCAAGTCTTCGGCGCCGGTGGTGCGCAGCTTGGCAATTCCGTTGAGGAATTGCTGCGTGTCCCCGGCCAGTCTTCGCATGGTCTCCAGGTACTGATGCTGAGGCCTGATTTGCAGGATGCAGAACGTGGCCGTCACCCCGATCATCGCCGCCGAGAGCAGGAGGGCGATCCAGCCCAACCATGCATCGTAGAAGAACAGCAGCCCGAACGCGGGCAGCAGGAACAGCGTCGACAATACACCGTCGGCGGTGACACCGGCGACCTGGTCCCTCACATCCTGGAACACCATCGACCTGGCGGTGAGTTCACCGGCGGTGTGGCCCCGGAAGAAACCGGGATTCAGCCGCAGCAGGCGATCCCAGATCAAGCCGCCCAGGCGGGCGGCCACGCGGCCTTCGACCCGCATCAGCGCCGTGCCTCGAAGAATATGCAGCAGCGCCACCAGCGCACCAATCCCGACCAGGGTTGCCGCCAGTTGCAGGGCCAGGACCGCATTTCCACCTGGCGCCACCACGTCGACCAGCCGGTTGATCGCGAATGCAGGCGTCAATGCCAGGGCGCCGGCGGCAATGCCTGTCAGAACCAGCACGGTGGCATCCCCTGCCACACCGCAGGATCCTGTACGGAACAACTCCTTCAGGCCGGTCGCTCCATTTCCGGGCAATCTCGGATACAGGAAATGTGTCTCCTGCAGCAGGGCGGCGGTACTGTTGTCCGCCGGGTTCGATTCACCGGTCGAGGGATCCACGACCCGGTAGCGGCCGGTCAACCCGGGGATCAGCACCAGCGGTTTCCCGTCCTCACGCCGAATTGCCAACATGGCTCCGCTGTCTCCCAGCCACCAGCGTTTCGATGTTGACAGCTGTACCCGGCGCTTTCGTATCGCCGATGCTTCACAGTAATCGGCCAGCGACGGCTCCTCATTGCCCGGTATGGACGGTATGCGAATGTCAAATCCTTCCTTCCTGCCAATCATGCGCAAGGCTCTCGTCATGGCAGACTCGTCACCCACCGACTGGAGAGCGGAATTGTACAGCGCCTCCAGGCTGGTCCTGGCCCGCGCCTTTTCGCCCCGGCGCCTGTTGGCCTGCGCAACCTGGAGATTGGCTTCATCGACAAGCAGCAAACGCCGGTTGAGACTCTCGGCATCGAGCGCAATCTCGTGAAACCCCGGCAAGGCCTCCTCCAGCAGGCACCTGCCATCAAGCTCAGAGGTGGATTTGCAGTCGAATGTCACCTTCCGGTGCAACCGGATCCAGGCATCCCGCGAGACGGGCACCAGGCCATAGTGGCCGGTATCGGCAAGATCCAGGAAACTGGCTTCCATGCCGCTTGCAGTCAACCAGACAACGCCATGATCGGGCGAGGCGACGCCTCTTCCGGTCATGGGCCCGGGAACCAGACGAAGTTCCGTGGCAGGAATGCCTTCCATGTCACGGGATACGGCAGCGGACATGTATCCGACCCAGAAATCGATTTGCCTGTCGAGTTCCGACCTGATCGCACTGGCGTTGTCGCTGTTCGCCAACGCTTCCAGGAGATCTTCCTGCGTCAACCGGCGCAGCCGGGTTTCCTGCAATCCCTTGGAAACCAGGTTCATTGCATGGCCGGACTCAACGACGCTGAACGCCAACTGGCCGACCTCAAGTCGAACAAAGTGCTTGAAGGTGGAAGCCATTCGCCCGGATTCATACTCGGCGGCCAGCACATCGATGGCTCCTTCCTCGACATACCAAACATGGCCGGACTCCCACAGGCTGACCGGCCGGTTTCCAGGCGCCGGACATGACTCACCACGTTCGAGAAACAATGCGGCAAGTGGGCTATCTGGACGGAACTCAGTCACCATCGAGCAACCTGCGATATATGTTGTCCCGGGCGTACAACTCGTTGTGGGTTCCCTGCTCGACGATGCGCCCGCCATCGACAATCATGATCCGGTCCGCATCTCGAATCGTGCTCAGGCGATGGGCAACGATCAGGCAGGAGCATCCGCGGCGGCGAATGCTGTCATCGATCATCAACTCGGTCACGGGGTCGAGGGCGCTCGTGGCCTCGTCCATGATCAACAATGACGGCTTGTTGACCAGCGCCCTGGCGATTTCCAGCCGCAGCCGCTGGCCGCCGCTGAAGTTCTGCCCGCCTTCCTCGACCATGGATTCGTACCCTTCGGGACGGCTGACGATGTCCTCGTGAATCGAAGCATCCCTGGCGGCAGCGGTCACGTAGTGGTCGGGAATGGTCGTGTCCCACATGGTCAGGTTGTCGCGGATGGTGGCAGCAAACATGACCGGGTTCTGGTCGACTATGGCAAGTGATCTGCAGAATACCTCGCGCGGGATATCTCCGATCGAATGGCCGTCGAACAGGATTTCTCCGGACCAGGGCAGATAGAGACCTGCCGTCAGCTTCGCGATCGTGGATTTGCCCGAACCGCTGGGGCCTACCAGGGCAATTCGCTGACCGGGCTCTATGGTCAGGCTGAAATCCCTGACCAGCGGGTCACGGTTTTTCTGGTATCCGAAGGTCACCCCTTTCATTTCAAGCTTGCCGATCAATCGCAGCCGGCCTTCGCTGGTCATGGTCCTTCCCGGCCCGCCGGTGCCATTTACCGCCAGAATCGTCTCGTCCGGCGCGTTGATGACGTCATCCATCCGTGTCAAGTCGGCCTCCAGGGTCTCCAACATGTCTGAGAACTGTCCGATGCGGGCGACCGGACGAATGAAGTTGTCAGCGAGTATGTAGATACCCATCAACTGGCCGAGACTGATCTGTTCCAGCATCATCAGCCAGCCTCCGAAACCGAATACTGCCGCCGCATTGAGCAGCTGAAACAGTTGCGGGAACGAGGATGCCACATGTCCCAGCTCCACGAATTCCTGGCGAGCGACAAGTTCGCGGGCCTGCCTGCCGCTCCAGTCGGAAAAGAAGTCGTTCTCCCGGGCCGTGGCCTGCAAGCTCTCGATTGATGACAGCCCGGCGGCACTGACGCCGGCCAGCATGCTCTGCTCCCGGCGCAAACGGTGATTGTGGTCGCGGCGCAGGCGAGCCAGCAACCGTGTCATGGCAAAGCAGGACGCGCCAAGACCGGCAACCAGGAGTGCAAGTGGTGGGTGCCAGAACAGCATGACTGCCAGGAAGGCCACGCTCATGATCAGGTCGACCGAAAGCCGCACCAGTTGTCCGGCCCCGGTGTCAGCCATCTGGTCAATCATCCGCAGGCGCAAGGCGAGGTCGCCAGCCAGCCGGTGGGCAAAGAACCTGATGGGAAGGCGCAGCATGGTATCAAGGAAGCTGTCGGACTGGGTGATCGAGAGACGAATCACGAGATCGCGCAATGAACGCATCTGCAGCCAGGTCAGGAGGTAGGCGGCCACGCCAGCCAGGACCGTGCCGGCGGTCAATGTCCAGCCGAGTTCGGTCTGGCCGGATTCCAGCACCCGATCCACGAACAGCGCCAGCAGGAGCGGCAGTGCCAGCAACACGATTGCGAGCAGCAATCCGAAAACCGTGGTGCGGACCAGCAGCGGCTTGTGAGACCGCAACCAGGGCCAGAGCCGTTGCACGACGCTGCGCCTGGCCCCCCGCTGACCGAATTCGCTCCCGGGCTCGAGCAGCAGGCTGACGCCTGTGAAATGGCGATCGAATTCCTCACGGTCGATGTTCCGATGCCCTTCGGCGGGATCATTGAGAAAAAACCGTTCCCCCGCCATGCCCTCGAGTACGACGAAATGGTTGAACCCCCAGAAGAGAATGATCGGCAGCGGCATTGCTGCCAGCTGGTCGACCCGGCAGCTGTGGCCGGTCGCATCCAGACCATAACCGCGTGCGGCCTCGGCAATGTCCCTGAGGTTGGAGCCGTCCCGACCGACATTGCATTGCTCACGCAACTCTTCCAGCGATATCCAGCAACCATGATGTGCCAGGACGATGCCGAGACAGGCGGCGCCGCAATCGGTGGCCTCCAACTGCATCATCAGCGGGGTGCGTCGAGGTCGTCTCCGAAATTCGGGGATACGAGTTGCCTTCGGACCGGCTGATGTTGCTGGTTGTGCCATCCTGGCCCGGGATCAGGTTGTCAGCGCAACCAGGCCGAGCATTGCCAGGAACACGGCCACCAATGCTGTCTTGAATATACGCTCATGCGGCGCCGACACCTTCAGCGGCTCGTCCATGGCTTCGGGTTGTGCCTTGTGGATCAGGGAATCTCTTCGAAACACGTCCGGATTGCCCTCACGAAAACCAAATTCCCTGCCAGCACCGAAGACACGGCCATTCGCATGTCACCCCGCGCTGAACACTGAATCCCTACAGTGAATCGGGACCCGTTGCCATTGTCTTGTTCCGCTTCCGCCCATGGCGGCTGCGCCGGTCGGGCCATGCCGAGGGAATTCGGCGGCGGCCAGGGCCGAAATGACCAGGAACAGTTACCCCAGGAAACAGCTGTCGAATTGCGGCAGGCGGCGGCACGGGCAATCCCCCGACTGGCCCTGTTGCCGCGTCATGGCATCAACATGTCCTGGAAATCGGATGGCCCCGCCTTGCAGTAATCGTCGATGAATTGCTGGTGGTCGGGAAGCTGCCTCACCTGGTTTTCGACATTCTCGTGGATGTCGGCCATGTAGTCGCCGAGTTCCTCGTCGCTCATTGCATTGACGATGGGGTGATGCTGTTCCGGTATCAGGCCCTGGCCGAGCATGACCTGCGCCCATGATGTCGTGCCGAACAGTTCCGCCTGGTTCCACGAAATCTGGCCCGTTTGGCGGAACAGCCCGATCCGGTGCTCGAGGGAGTCGGGAATGTCCATTGTCCGGCAGTCCTGCCAGAACGGCGTGTCCGCGCGATTGGTCACATGGTAGTGCAGGATGATGAAGTCCCGGATATTGTCGATTTCAGTTTGCATGTGCCTGTTGAATTCCACGATCCCGGATTCCCGGATTCCGGTATCTGGAAACATCTGGACCAGGCGGGTGACTCCTTGCTGAATGAGATGGATGCTGGTCGATTCGAGCGGTTCGATGAAACCGGATGCCAGCCCAAGCGCCACGCAGTTCTTGTACCAGTATTTTCGCCTTTGGCCGGCCCTGAAACGGATCAGCCGGGGCTCCGCGAGCACCCGGCCCTGCACGTTGCCGAGCAGCCGCGACATGGCCTCGTCGTCGGACCAGTGCCGGGAGCTGAATACCATGCCGTTTCCGACCCGATGCTGCAGCGGGATCCGCCATTGCCACCCCGCCTCATGGGCGATCGAGCGGGTATATGGATGCACCTTCCCGGAAGATTCGGTTGGCACGGCGATGGCCCGGTCGCAGGGCAGCCAGTGGCCATGGTCATCGAAGCCGACATTGAGGGTTTGACCGATCAGGAGTCCGCGAAAGCCGGTGCAGTCAATGAACAGATCGCCGGTGACGAGTTGTCCCGATTGCAGGCGCAGGCCGGTGATGAATCCATTGCCCGGATCCTGTTCCACCCGCTCGATTCTGCCTTCCTGCCGGACCACGCCAAGCTGTTCGGCAAATCCCCGCAGGAATTGTCCGTAGAGGCCAGCATCAATATGATAGGCGTAGTTCAGTACGTTGTTCAGGCTGATTGCAAACCGGTTTCGAAGGGCCGCCGCGGTTTCCGGACAATATTCGCCATATTCCCGGGTCAAGCCCAGCGCATGGCCTCTCAACCAGTAATGCTGAAAACCCGCCGCCCAGCGCTCTTTTCCGACCCATCCGAAGGAATGGAAGTAATTCTCGCCCCGGTCCCGCCAGTTCTCGAAGGAAATTCCAAGCTTGAAGGTGCCTTGCACGGCGCGCAGGAAGTCGGTCTCCCGTATTTCCATGTATTTGTGGAAAAGTCTCAGCGGGGGAATCGTTGCCTCGCCCACGCCGACAGTTCCGATCTCGTCAGATTCCACCAGGACAATGTCCAGGGTTTCGCCGAGTTGCCTGGCGAACATCGCCGCCGCCATCCATCCGGCCGTACCACCCCCGGCAACCACGAGTTTCCTGATCTTCCGCTCATGCATGTCCTGCCTCCGACGGGTCCGGCCATCCTTAGAGCAAATTCCGGGTCAGCCGCAATTCAGTGACCAGCCTGGCGGATATTGCCGGCCCTGCATGTCGGAAATCGTCAAAGGCAAGGAGGGATGAATACACGCGGGAACTGGCAGCATTACCCCAACGGGCCTGGTGTCAGCTCCAGTGCCGACCTGACCTGTTCAGCGCGCCCGACACGGGAGGGTCCAGACCAAGACTGCACGATCAGTCCTGACCGGCTACACTCGTCCGAACTGCATGCGACGGAAGTGAGGTTCGCACAGTCATCGTCAACTGCCGGACCAGCAACGCTGCAAACCATCGCTGGCGGGTGCGCGGCGACGCGTGCAAACCCCGGTTCAACCCTGTGACGACAATTCGTGGTTCAAGTGCTTACCAGGCAAAGCCACCATGCCCAAAACCGCCGGCAACGCCGCTGATTTCCTGGTCAGACAGGTTGCGGCCCGCCGGTGGCAGGACCAGGTGATAGTCGGTGGCGTTGTCTTCAAGGACATGGATGTTGATGCCGTCCGGAACTGAAAGCCCGGTTGCGTCCTTGATAGCTGCCTTCGGGTTGCTCAGGAGCCGGGTACGGAATTCGCCGTCCTCGTCTGCCCTAGCAAGAACCTGTGCCTCGATTTGTGATGGTGAGCTCATGTCTGTTCCCGGAGTCATTGGCCCGATCATGTCCATGGCTCCGGCAGGTCATCAACAGATCACTGCCGGAGACACGGCAATGTTCACCAGGTGTGGATGTCGCCAATCCCGCCGGCAACGCCGCTGATTTCCTGGTCAGACAGGTTGCGGCCCGCCGGTGGCAGGACCAGGTGATAGTCGGTGGCGTTGTCCTCAAGGACATGGATGTTGATGCCGTCCGGAACCGAAAGCCCGGTTGCGTCCTTGATGGCTGCCTTCGGGTTGCTCAGGAGCCGGGTACGGAATTCGCCGTCCTCGTCTGCCCTAGCAAGAACCTGTGCCTCGATTTGTGATGGTGAGCTCATGTCTGTTCGCCTTATTCTCTGAACTTTGGCAAGACGACTTTCGTCCTGCCGACTTCCAAGGTCGTTGAACCTAACTTTTCAACATCGATCGAGTCAACAGGCTTCACGCGAAACAACCTGATGTGAAAGCCGGTCCACAACGGCTGCGCACTGCCTTGCCGCCAGGCACTCGACGGGCAATCGTCACGGGTCGCTTTCGCCCTCGACCATCCGGTAATGGCAATCAGGCCAATCATGCACCCCTCGGCAAGCAATCCGGTTCTGCCTTGTCATCGAGGGCTGATCGTAGCCTCCTCGGTCACCGGTCTTCCGCGGACAGGTTCTTGCAATGTGGACTCCCGGGCCCGCTGCTGATGGCGACACCACGAATCGCAAGATCTCGAATATCCCGTGAATGCGGAACCGGGCCGGGGCAGGAGCGGACTTTCCACCTGCTCGGCGTCAAGTCGGAACAGCGTGTTCCCACAAGCATGGCAGGTGGGTCGGCGGCCGCATGGCCGGGAAGCCTTCAAGTCAGCACCATGGCCCGGAAACTTTTCTCCTGTTCCCGTGAATTTCCGGCAATTTCTCCGCATTGAGATTGATCATGTGGCCGTCGACGCCGACGACCGGGTGCCCTGCGTCCTGATCGGCCTCGTGCGCCAGCGGTCCGTGGATATCGCGTCGGGAGGCATTCAGGGTCGGGTTGGCTTCCAGTTGGTGCTGAAGAACCGGTCACGTCGCGACAGGGTGAATATCTCGACACCGTCTTCGGTGACCCCGACCGAATGTTCGAACTGGGCAGAGAGCGATTTGTCTCGGGTGACCGCAGTCCAGTTGTCACCCAGAATCTTGGTGCCGGGTTTGCCGAGATTTATCATCGGCTCCACGGTGAAAAACATGCCTTCCCGCAACATCGGGCCCGTGCCGGGCCGGCCGAAATGCACGACGTTGGGCGGCAGATGAAATTCCCGGCCGATGCCGTGACCGCAGAATTCCCGGACCACCGACATCCGGTTTCCCTCGGCATGTCGCTGAATGGCTGCACCAATATCGCCGAAGGTGTTTCCGGGCCTGATCTGCTCAAGGCCCAGCATCAGCGCATCATGGGTGATCCGGAGCAATCGTTCGGCCCGCCGGTTCGGCTGGCCGGCGACATACATGCGGGAGCTGTCACCAAACCAGCCATCGACAATGACCGTTACATCGATGTTGAGAATGTCGCCCTCTTCGAGCTTCTTTCGGCCTGGAATCCCGTGGCAGACGACATGATTGACCGAAATGCAAGTTGCGTGCCGGTAGCCGCGGTATCCGATGGTTGCTGACTTCACCCCGCGCCGCCGGATGTCGTCCTCGACATGGGCATCGATGTCACCCGTGGTCATTCCAGGGCGAACCATGTCACACAACCCGTCGAGAATCCCGGCGGCCACACCGCCAGCCTGCCGCATTCCCGCGAAATCGGACGATGTGTGCAACCGGATGGCCTCACGGGTCAGTCGTGGCCGCAAGGTAAGCAACGGGCCGCCCCTGTATTGCTGAACAACAGGGGGTGTGGCCTATACGCGGTGCCGGAAGATTTCCAGAGCAGTGTTGATGAAATCCGGTGCCGGCGCATCCGGGCTCTCCCGGTTTCCGCATAGCTGGCAGGGTTTGATGCAGAAATCACAGGCCGCGGAAGGGAGTTGTCCTGTCTGGCCCATGTCAATTCTCTTCGCACCAGCGATGGCAACTTCATCGACCGTCCTGGCCTGGCCAGCGGGGAAGGAGAAGCGATAACCATGCAGGTGCCGCGATCCCCGCGAAACTGCGTGTGCATCTCCAGGGAATGGCGGCGGGAGTCGCCAAAGCGCTATCTCGGACCGGGGATTCCCGGGCCCGGCGCGTTCCTTTTCAGCGTCAGTCTCCATCTCAGGCTGTAGTTACATGCGCCGGTGGCGAGGTCAGCATAGTATGCGGGCTGCCGGGGAAGCGCCCCCAAGAAGGCCGGGAAGCCGAATGCCGCGTCCGCCGTCCAGCGGCTGCCGGAGGCCGATCCCGTGCGGTCCTCCAGCGGGTCGGCACGGAACAGCGCGCCCACCCCGCCTATGGCCTGCCTTCCCACCCCCTGCCGCAGGGACAGGGAGTGGCTCCGCTCGGAGGCCGGATCGGGCCTTGCACAGTGGCCGATCTTCTCGAAATACCCACGCCCTGCGACGGCGAGGTGATCTTGCCGATGGAGGCTACCTTCGCCGGGGAACTCCGGCAGGGACGGACCTGGAAGGCCCGCTCCTGTCCATACAGGCCAGATGGACGCTTGCGATTGGCAGAACACATATCGAAGATACATGCATCCTCCACTGTCCGCCCGTGGCCAAAATGGCGCCCGAAATCCTCCTCGCAGGGGCTTGCATGAACCGCGATGACGCGCTATCAATATGATAGCAGTCTTGGAGACGATCCGATGGCGACGATCAATGTGAGGCAACTCGATGACGATGTTGTGGACCGCCTCAAGCGGCGCGCCTCGTCGAACAACCGCTCCCTGGAGGGCGAGGTGCGCCATGTCCTTGAGTGCGCCGCAGATGACGACATGGCGGCCAAACGCGCCGCGTTCCTGGAGGCGTCGGACCGACTGCGAAAGAAGACCAGGGGTCGCAAGCAAACCCCGGCGGAAGTGCTGATCCGCGAGGACCGCGACCACGGTCATCGCGACGACTTTTGATGCGCGTCATTGTCGATGCGAGCGTGTCGGTCAAGTTGCTGGTCGACGAGCCCGATTCCGACGCCGCGCGGGAACTGGCGGCGAGCGGCCAGGAATTGCATGCGCCGCGCCTGATGGCTTCCGAGGCTGCCAATGCGCTGTGGCGCAAGGCGCAGGTGGGCGAGATAGAGCGCGCCGATGCGGGCGCCGCCATGGCTTTGCTTCGCGACATGCCGCTGCGCTGGAACGACGATGAGACTGTCATCCCGGACGCGGTGCGTCTGGCGCTGGCCCTCGACCACCCGGTATACGACTGCGTGTATCTCGCGCTCGCGCACCGAATCGGTGCGACGGTCGTGACGGCGGACCGTCGATTCGTGATGGCCGTGGCGCCGACCGAGCACGGCGAATCCGTGGTAACGCTGGCCGATTTTGCGGGAATGCGATGATCGCGAGTTTTTCATCGTAGCCAATCGCGGCCGCAACATGCCCGGGCGTGCCCGCTGCGGGCACGTAGTTGATTTCATGCAGCAAATCCCCTGATGTACCGTTTGGCAAGCCTTGGCCGCATGTTCAGATCTCCCTTCCAGGGTCACGGAAACCGGGAAAGTGGGGGCGATGCAGCGAGACGGGCAGGGAAGCGGGCGGGCGCGATTTCCCCGCGTTTCCGCGAACGACAACAGCGGGCCGGGGGCGCATATCGACACCGCCGTGATGCGTCTCGCCCGGCCGCTGCAACCACGTCATGACGGGCTCGTGCGCCAACAGCAGTGGCATCCGCCGTGTCGATATCGCGGAGCGGGTCATGGAGGGGCTCCGAGACAAGCTTATGGCCCCCGAGGCCGCCGTCGAGACGATGAAGGCTTATCCCGGGCAGACCAACCGGCTCAACCGCGAGCACCGAGCGTCGGGCGCGATCGGCCACAAGGAGTTTGCCGACATTGGGAAGTAGATCAAGGCCATGGTCGGGGTGATCGACGATGTCGGCCATGCGCGGGCATGACGGGCCGCATGTGCGAGCTTGAGACCCGCCAGGGCGAGATTAGCGAGTTACCCGCCACCGTCCTGACATCCGCCCGAAGACCACGGACATCTACCGCCGTTAGGTCGGACGCCTCGCCGAGGTGCTGGCCAACCCGCGCGGCCGGGACAAGGCGGCCAAGGCCATCGGGGGTCTGATCTAGCGCATCGTACTGACCTCCAGCGCGAAACGCGGCGAATTGCACGGCGGGCTCGGAACCATCCGTGATTGGGCCGGGGGCGGAAACGGGAAAGGGGCGAACGACACTCCCGAAATGGGAGTGTCGGTCTCGGTGGTTGCAGGGGCGGGCTTTGCGCGGGGTCAATCGGCTGGCCAGCCATCAAGCTGCCAAATCAACTGCAATGGCTCTGGCGATGGCTGGCCAGGTATGTGACTATGCAACTCCTTTTGTTCCGGGCCGATCATCGATGCTGGGCCGGCTGATTCGGAGGGTGGATTTGATCGACAAGCCGGCATTCAGGCCACTTGACGGCATCCGGGTCGTCGAGATGAGTCACATGATCTTCGGGCCTTCCTGCGGCATGTTCCTTGCCTTTTCCGGCGCCGAGGTGATCAAGGTCGAGCCACCCCATGGTGACCGGACGCGGGTGTTGACCGGTATGGGAGAGTCGTTCTTCCCGACATTCAACCGCGGCAAGAAGTCGGTTGTACTGGACCTGTCGGTGGCCGACGGGGTCAGGGCGCTGGAAGAGTTGCTGGTGACGGCCGACGTGTTCGTGGAAAATTTCCGGGAATCGCCTTTCAACAGGCTCGGTCTCGATGTCGAGGGTCTCAGGCGGCGCAATCCGGGACTGATCACCGTGGCCTGCAAGGGGTTTCTGCGCGGACCCTACGAAGATCGCCCGGCGCTGGACGAGGTTGTGCAGATGATGACCGGCCTTGCCTACATGACCGGCCCGAAAGGGCGGCCGCTGCGGGTTGGCTCCTCGGCCAATGACATCATGGGTGGGCTGTTTGGTGCCTATGCGGTGATGGGCGCGCTGAGGGAGCGGGAAGAAACCGGGCGAGGCCGGGATGTCCGGGTCGGGCTGTTCGAGAACAGCCTGTTGCTGGTTGCCCAGCACATGGTCCAGTACGAACTGTCGGGGATGGAGCCGCCGCCGATGCCCGACCGGGAGTTTTCGTGGCCGGTCTACGATATCTTCGATACCGCCGATGGAAAGGAGATTTTCGTCGGGGCCGTCACCGGCGGGCAATGGGAAGCGCTGTGCCGCCTGCTTGATCTCGACGATCTTCTGGCCGACCCGGCACTGCAGGACAAGGTGTCGCAAATTGGCGCCCGGAACAGGACGATACCGCGATTCCGGGATTCAATTGCGGGATGGAGATTCGAAGTACTGGCCAAGGCGCTGCAGGCAAAGGGGCTGCCATTTGCCCCGGTTGCCAGGCCGGCCGAAATGTATTCAGACCCGCAGGCATGTTCGGGGCGAATGCCGGTATCCCGGCTGCCATCCGGCCGTGAGATGCGGGCGCCGGGCCTGCCCCTGGAGGTGGATGGAGACCGGATCGAAGCCGGGACCGACATTCCGGCAAAGGGAGCGGATTCCGCCCGGGTCCTGGAGTCGCTCGGTTTTGATCCCCATTCTGTCCGGCGGGCGATGGGCCAGGAAGCCGGGTGCGGCTGATGGCACCGGGGCGCAGTGACCTCTCCGGAGGATCGGCGGGCCGGGACCTGGTCAACGCCATCTGCGTCGGGCATCCGGGGGCCGAATGGTCGGACCCCTGGGGCGATGGTCACGATGCATGGAAGGTCGGCGGCAAGATGTTTGCCTGCATGGGCTCTGCCTCCGGCGGAGTTTCGGTCAAGACGGATGGTATCGAGACCGCGGAAGCGCTCATCAACATCGGCGTCGGTCGCAAGGCGCCGTATTTCCACCGTTCCTGGATCAACATTCCGCTGGACGCCGACGAGGGTGAGTTGCGCCGCAGGATTGCCGACTCCTACCGGATCATCCGCTCCGGACTGAGCAGGAAGGTACAGGCCAGCCTTGACCGATAGGGCCGGCCTTCGAACAGTGCGGTCAAGTCGAAGTGACCGCCATTGGGCGCCTGGCCCTGATCACATAGACCTGTCGGAACAGGACATTCCGGAGCCGTCATGACCAGATCCGCCGCCAGGAAATCTCCTGCACCCCATCGCGAGCGACCATCTGCGACCCTGTATCCGCCAGGCAGAATGGTGTTGCGCGAGCTGGGGCTGCGGGACGGGCTGCAGATGGCGGCTGCCTGGCCGGACACGGCAACCAAGAAGGAGTACATCTCGCAGCTTTACCGGGCCGGGGTCAGGCATTTCGAGATCGGGTCGTTTCTGCCGGCGGCGCAGTATCCGCAATTTGCCGATCGGGCGAGGCTGATCGACATGGTTGATTCCCTGCCGGAGGCAGTCTCGTCGGCACTGGTCCTGAATGAACGCGGCGTGGACGATGCCCTTGCAACCCCGGTCCACGAGATCGTGATACCGATCTCGGCGACCGAGGAGCACAGCATGGCCAACATGCGAAGATCCCGATCTGCGGCAATAGGCCTGGTTCGGACGGCCGCCGGGATGTGTCGTGGCCAATTGCGACCACCGGCGATCAGCGCCGCCGTGGCGGTGGCCTTCGGGTGTTCGATTGCTGGAGATGTGGCGGTGGATGAAGTTGTTTGCCTGCTTGAGGCATGTGCAGATGCCGGGGCCGACACGCTCGCCGTCGCCGATACGGTCGGGTTTGCGGGACCGGTACAGGTGTCCGAGATGTGCCGGGGGCTCCGGGACGCATTCGGCGATATTCCGCTGAAGGTGCATCTGCACGACACGAGAGGGACAGGAATTGCCAATGCCCATGCGGCGCTGGAGGCGGGAATTCGCATTCTCGACGGCACAATTGGCGGGCTCGGAGGATGTCCCTTTGCTCCCGGCGCATCCGGCAATGTCGTGTTCGAAGACCTGGTATTCCTGTGCGAGCGGTCCGGGTTGCCGACCGGCATCGACCTGCCCGGGCTGTTCGAAGCCAGGCGGCTGCTTGAATCGGCAATGCCGGACGAGCCGCTCTTTGGTTCACTGGCCCGGGCAGGACCGCCGGACATCATCGGCTGGCAGACCGGCTGAACCGCTGGCAACTGTCGGACCGGAACCGGGGGCCGCATGACCCAGCGGGCAGGACCGCATGGCAGCAACGGCCGGCAATTCCCCTACTCGCCGCCATCCATCCTGCCGAGCGAGGCAAACAGGGTGGCGTTGCCGCCGGCGGCAGTCGTGTCAGTGCAAGTATGGCGCTCGAGGATGCAGCGCTCCAGGAATTCGGTAGTTGCGGCCAGCGGGATGATCGGGCCGTCTCGTTCCGACAGTGCAAGGCGCGCCGCTCGAAGGTCCTCCTCGTCGCTCCACAATGCCACCATCCCGATCCCGGCGAGCTCGGCGAGGGCCGCCCGTGGCAGGAAGCCAGAGATCGCAAGCGGGCCGGACGCGCCTTCGGCCACCTGGATTGCCGGACATCCGGCCTGCCGGGCCGTCTTCGCCTGGTCTGCAGCGTCTGACGCGGTCGGGCCGAGGCACAGCATGGCGCCCCTGGGGAATTTCCTCAGGATGTTGGACTCGCCCGTCGGACCCGGAAACTCTCTGGTCTCGAGTACGGCAGGACTTCCGCCCGCGGCCTGGTCCAGCAAATCCTGGACGGCGGCAGGGCTGACCGGATGGCGGCTGTCGGCCGGATGGCCGGGCAATGTGCCAGCGGTGAAGGCTGGCAGATAGTCGGGCCCGCCAGCCTTGGGCCCGGTTCCCGACAGCCCTTCGCCGCCAAAGGGTTGAGAGCCGACCACCGCGCCGATCTGGTTCCGATTGATATAGACATTGCCGATGCCGAGTCGGTCGGCCACCTTCCGGGTCCGGAAATCGATCCGGGAATGCATTCCAAAGGTCAGCCCGTAACCGGAGGCATTGATGGCGGCAATGATGTCGTCCAGCTGGCCGGGCACAAATTTGGCGACGTGCAGGACCGGGCCGAAAATTTCCGCCTCGAGATCCTCGATGCCGCCAACCTCGATGACAGCCGGTCCGACAAAATGTCCGGTCGGTGGAACCGGACACTGCTTGAGCAGCCTGGATTCCTGCCGGGCCTTGTCGATGTAGCGACTGATATGCGCATGGGAATCGGCATCGATGACCGGGCCGATATCGGTGGCCATGTCCATCGGGTCGCCGATCACCAGCTCGTCCATGGCGCCGAACAGCATTTTCAGGAAGTTCGAATGGATATCGGCCTGGAGATAAAGCAGCCGCAAGGCCGAGCAGCGCTGACCGGCCGACCTGAAGGATGACATCACGATATCCCGGATCACCTGTTCCGGCAGGGCGGTGCTGTCGGCAATCATGGCATTGAGGCCGCCAGTCTCGGCGATGAGGCGCGAGGCCGGGCGCAGCGTCTTCGCCATGTGCTGCTCGATCTTGCGGGCGGTTTCGGTGGATCCGGTGAAGGCAACACCGGCAATCCGGTTGTCGGCCAGCAATACCCGGCCGGTCTCCGGTCCTCCGGGCAGCAGCTGAAGCACGTTTTCGGGCACGCCGGCCTGGTGCAGGAGCCTGGTCGCCAGCCCGCCGATGAGCGGGGTCTGTTCGGCCGGCTTGGCCAGCACCCCGTTGCCAGCCGCCAGCGCGCCGGCAATCTGCCCGGTGAAGATTGCCAGCGGAAAATTCCATGGGGAAATGCAGGCAAACAGTCCGGCCGGCCGGGCCGCACCTGCTTTCGGGGCTTCGGTGGCATAGTATCGCAGGAAATCCACCGCCTCGCGCAACTCGGCAATGGCATCCTTCATGATCTTGCCCGATTCCCGGCCGAGCAGGGCAAAGAATTCGCCGGACGAGTCTTCATAAAGCTCCGAGGCCCGCATCAGGATCTCCGCCCTGTGGCCGGGCGTGACGTCATCCCAGCAGACTGCCCTGTCCATGGCGGCGGCAACGTCGGCGGCGGTCGCGACCTCGCTGCTTCCCACCACCTCGGACTGATCCGCCGGATTGGTCACCACGACCGGGTCACCGGCGCGGCCCGGAATCGGCAGCGAGGTCTGCCACTCCGAAATCAAGAATCCTTCCCGAACCTGCAGCAACTCGTCTCGATGCGGCGGGTAATGCAGATCCCAGCCCCGCGAGTTTCGCCGCTCGTCGCCAAACAGGAATCGCGGTCGGACGACCGGCTCCCGGTTCGATTCCCGTATGCTGGCATATCGCTCGAACGGGTTTTCGGCGATGCTGTCCACCGGACAGTCCGGATCGGCGATCTGGTTGACAAAGGATGAATTCGCACCGTTTTCGAGCATGCGCCGTGCCAAATAGGGCAGCAGCTCCCGGTGTTCGCCGACCGGCGCATAGACCCGGCATCTGGCCCGGCCACGGCCCAGAATTTGGCGGTGCAATTCCTCGCCCATTCCGTGGATCCGCTGGAATTCGAACTCGGTGCCGTCGCCGGCAAGCTCGAGAATTGTCGATACCGTATGCGCATTGTGGCCGGCAATCTGCGGATAGATCCGGTCAGTCATGCCAAACAGCTTCCGGGCGCAGCACAGATAGGCAATGTCGGTTGCCGGTTTGCTGGTATAGACCGGAAAATCCTCGACGCCTTCCACCTGTGCCCGCTTGATCTCGGTATCCCAATACGCCCCCTTCACCAGGCGGATCATGATCTTGCGGTCCAACTCCCCGGCCAGGGCATAGAGATGGTCGATGACATGGGGGGCGGCCTTGCCATAGGCTTGGACCACGATGCCGAACCCGCCCCAGCCAGCCAGTTCGGGGCTTCTCAGAACCTTTTCGATCACGGCGAGGGAAAGCTCCAGACGATCGGCTTCCTCGGCATCGATATTCAGCCCCATATTGGCATCCCTGGCCATGATCGCCAGGGTCTTCAGACGATCGGCAAGCTCGTCGAGAACCCTTCCCCTCTGGGTTTGCTCGTAGCGGGGATGCAGCGCCGAGAGCTTGATGGAGACACCGTCATTGTCGCGGAAGTCGGGATTGGTGCAGAATGGTGCAAGCGCGGTGATGGCGCCCTTGTAGTCGTCAAGGAACTGGCTGGCATCACCGGCAGTCAACGCCGCCTCGCCGAGCATGTCATAGGAAAAGCAGAATCCCTGCTTGCCGGCGCCACGCGAGGCGCGGATTGCCTCCTCAATGGTCCTTCCCTGGACGAAGTGATCTGCAATCCGGCGGGTGACGGCGGAGACCGCCAGCCGGACTGCCGGCCGGCAGGCACTCCGGGCAATCCTTCGCAGATAGGATGTCGCTCCCTCCCGTCCAGGCTGCTTCAGGATGGAGGCTGACAGCTGCAGGCCCAAGGTTGCCAAATTGACCATGGAAGATGGCGATCTGCCCCGATGGCTGCGCCAGTCCGCTGCCACCAGCTTGTCCTCGATCAGGGCATCAATCGTAGCTGTGTCCGGAACTCTCAGCAGTGCTTCTGCTACCCGCAGCAATGCGATGCCTTCCCCGCTGCCGAGTCCGTATTCGACCAGCAGCGATTCCAGCAGCCCGGGCCTGGAATTGCTGCGGATGTCGGCAATCAGCCGCCTCGCCTCCGCACCGGATTTGTCAAGAACCTCCGGGGGAATTCCGCACTCGGTTGACAGCGCATCAATCAGGCTGCCTTCATCGGCCATCTTGGCAGCGAGAATCCGGCTCCACGTGTTCGGCGGCGATTGTGTCATCTCATCCGCTCCCCACACCGGTCCGGGCAGAACAGATCGGCGGTCAGCGCCCGTCCAAGTGCGTCGCCGGAAGCCGGGCGCTCAGGCCTCTGCCTGCTCGCTTGCAGTCCGGCGACCTTCAGTTGTTTCGCTGTTCATTCTTCTGTTCGGCCCGTCTTGCAACCACGTCATCGGCAAGCCGTCCGGACAACTCCTGGAAGTGATCAAATTCGGCGCGGTATGTGCCTAGACCCTGGGTGAGCGAACGGAGTTCGATGATCAGGTCGTGAATCTCCGATTCCGGCAGGTAGGAGTGAAGCGAGTCCCATCCCTTCCAGCCCTCCTTGGCCTCGTAGCCGAGTATCTGTCCCCGGCGTCCGCTGATCAGGCCGTGAATCTTGCTGGTATGATCGGCCGGAACATCGATGGTGACCTTTGCAATGGGCTCCAGGAGGACTGGCGAACATTTGGGCATGCCCTCTGTCATTGCCACCCGGGCGGCGAGCTTGAATGACATTTCGTTGCTGTCGACCGAATGGAACTGCCCGTCGGTGAGGGTGATGGCAAAATCGACAACCGGGAAGCCGAGCGGTCCTTCGGCGGCAAACTCCCGAACGCCGTTTTCGACCGCCGGGATATACTGGCGAGGAATGGCCCCGCCAACGATCTTGTCAGTGAACTGGAAGCCGGTGCCGCGCGCAAGCGGTGCAATATCCACCACCACGTCACCGAACATGCCATGTCCGCCGGTCTGTCGCTTGAACCTGCCATGCTGGCTTACCGCGCCCCGAATGGTCTCGCGGTATGGAACCGAGGGCCGGCGGTGGTCGGCCTCGACATTGAACTTGCTGCCAAGCTTTTCGAGGGCGATCTGGAGATGGACCGTACCCTGCCCCTGCAGCACCAGCTCATGCGTATCCTCTTTCTGTTCGTAGCCAAGTGACGGATCCTCCTCGATCAGGCGCTGCAGACAGGTGGTCAGCTTGACCTCGTCCTTGCGGTCGGCAGGGGTGATGGCCAGCGAATAGACCGGGGCCAGTGGCTCCTCCATGTGGGGCAAGTCCGGCTCGCCGGAACCGGCGCTCAGGACCTGGCCGGTCCTCGCATTCTCCATGCGTCCGATTCCGACGACATCGCCAAAGCTGGCGCTGGTCACTTTTTCCGGCTGACCGCCATTCATGAGCTGGAGGCTGCCGACGCGGTTGCCGCCAAGTGACTGCCCGTCGGCAATTTCCCCGGACCACACCCGGGCATAGGACACCTTGCCACTATGCTGCGCATACTGGGTCTTGAAGACCTGGACCGCTGGCTCGCCCTGCGGGTCAAATCCCAGCGCACCGGCGCGGACTTCCGGCCCCGGCGCATCATGCCGCAGCGCCTTCAGGATTCGCCGCACGCCAAAATTCTTCTCGGCCGAGCCGAAATAATACGGAACAACCTGGCAGTCGCGCATGGCGCCGGCCGCCTTGGCAAAAATCTCCTCAATCTGCGGAACCTCGTCCTCGAGCAGCATTTCAAGGATCGCGTCATCGAAATTGGACAGCATTTCCAGGAATTCCTCCCTGGCCAGGTCGATCTCGTCCTTCAGCGTCGCCGGGAATTCGACCTCCTTCGATTCCTGTCCCTCGACATAGGAATAGGCACGCAGGCTGGCCAGGTCGACATAGCCGGAAATGGTCTCATCCTCTGTAATCGGATAGTTGCGCATCAGGTGCCGCTGGCCGGACGCTTCCTGGATTGCAGCCAGGACCTCGGGAATCGGGTCCGTCACCGTATCGACCTTGTTGATGTAGACCATGTGCGGAATCTGCCGTGAGATCAGCGATTTGAAGATCGGTGCCGCCGAGGCGGCCCGGCTCGCCGACGGCTCCACGACGACGACGGCAACATCGGCGACCGCCAACGCATTCAGCGGCTCCTGCAGGAGTTCGACCGACCCGGGACAGTCAAGGATGGCCCAGCTATCGCCGAGATAGGACATCTGCGCCACCGAGATCTCGGTCGACATGTTACGGTTTCTCGATTCGGCAGAGGCATCGCCCACGGAGCTTCCATCCTTGACCGAGCCCCGGCGGGGGATAGCACCGGCCGCGAACAGAAAACTCTCCATGAGTGTTGTCTTGCCACTCAGAAAGGGTCCAACCAAGGCGACGCATCGCGTGTTCCTCATCACTGTTCTCCTGTCCTTCGGCCGGGCATAAGACTGCGAACCCGGCCCTCTGTCCACCCCATTCTTTGCCATCCCGTGCCCGTCGGCGCCAGAGGGCCGATTTCGGACTTGCGGCAAACTGACGAACACCAATTTGGCACCGGCTTCGGCCCCCGGCAAGCGGATGCTGCCGGAAGGCGAGACCGGCAACCCGGTCACTGGCGGGTGTTGATGCAGTCGGCCTGCCGGGTATAAGCAGGTCCCGGCACATATGGACACAATTCAATGTCAAACCCTTCCGCTGCAATGCTGGTCATTGGCGATGAAATCCTCTCCGGCCGGACCCGGGACGCCAATGTGCCGCATTTGGCCGCCACGCTGGGGCAGCACGGGCTTGATCTCTGCGAGGTGCGGTTTGTCCGCGATATCCATGAACAGATCATCCAGGCAGTCAACGAGCTTCGTGCCGCCCGGGATCATGTCTTCACCACCGGAGGAATCGGCCCGACTCATGATGATATCACTGCCGATGCCGTGGCGGCGGCATTTGGTGTGGAAATCGATGTCCGTGACGATGCGCGCGACATTCTTTCCCGGCATTGCAACAGCCTTGGCCTCGAGTTGAATGCCGGAAGGCTGCGCATGGCCCGCATACCGGGCGACGCCAGGCTGATCCCGAATTCGGTGTCGGCGGCCCCGGGATTTTCTCTCGGCAACGTCCATGTGATGGCTGGCGTTCCAAAGATTTTCCAGGCCATGCTCGACGAGGTTCTCAAGACCATCCCGGGCGGAATGCCGAGTGTCAGCGCCACGCTGGAGCTCGGCACGGTCGAAAGCGAACTGGCCGGACCACTCGAGGACATCGCCCGCGAGTTTGCCGATCTGCAGATCGGCTCGTACCCGTTCCGGACCGAAGACAGCCGCGGGGTGAATGTGGTGATCAGGGGCACGGCCGAAGATCGGGTCAGGGCGGCCGAAGATCGGGTCAGGGCGGTATTCGGCCATCTCGTGCCGGGCTGAACAGAAAGCCCGCCATCCGGGGAGACATCTCCGGACGAGATATCGCGCCGCCAGCCGCCGGAGTCAGAGATCGAGGATCGGCAGGCCGAGCGCAGCGGCAACGCCGCGAAGTGCCTGGCGATGGTCGCCGTAAGCGATGGCAAGATGGTGCTCCAGGCCGCAATTGATGATATCCTGCATCACCTTGCCGACCGGGCGCTCGAACCGGACAACCCCTGCGGTTCCGGAAAATGCCAGCGGCCGGCGCAACATCCTGCCACCGAGCAGCACCATCTTGTAGGTGCCCATCGACCTGGAGATGCGCATCAGTGTGACCTCTCCCGGCTTGAGTGGAAACTCGTAGAGCAGCGGCAGTTTCCGGTTGGAATGCACCGCGGCCACACACGGCGCGCCAGGATCGCGCATCGAAATCGGTGCCTGGCCGCAATGCCAGACCACGGCGGAGTCGTCATCCGGGTCCATGTCGACCATGTCGGCAAGAAACACCGGCGCCTGGGCGACCCGCTGGAGGACCAGCTGAGACAATGCGCCATGGACATCGGCCTCGCAGGCACACGGAATGCCGGATTGGCCCAGCATCGAGACCGGCCCGCATACGGCGCCGCCATACTCGGTGAACATCTCGGGCCAGCACCGGACCGCCACGGCGTCCAGACCTTCGCTGCTCGCCATGTCGGAAAGGGCGGGGCTCAACCGAAGCGAGCGCTCCAGCGACGCCGGATCGACCGCCTCGACGCCGGAGAGGTCGGCATCGACCTCCTGCCGGACCACGTCCAGCCTGTCCCTGCCGATCTTGTGAGCAGTGTCGAATAGCGACTCCATCCGGACCGGAACCACCTCGATGCCGGCCAGCCTGTCCAGGTCCCGGTTGTCGTGGTTGCAGGTATCGAAGCCAGGTGGAGGGAGCCCGATCTGGCCAATCCTTGCGCCGCGGAGCCCGGCCGCAATCCCGGCTCCGCGACTGTCGGCTGGCCCTTCCGGCAACCGGCATTGTCGGCCGGGAGATGCCGGTTCGAACAACATGCGGATGTCGTCATCCGTCACCTGTTCAGGGTCCGAACAGAGCCAGGTGAATTCTTGGCCGCGCAGGCCGAGCGCGTGGCTGGCAAGGTTCAGACCGCAAAAGGAATTCAACCGGAGCCGGCCGCCGCTGCGTGGCTCGCGCAACGCCCAGATGGCCAGCGGCACCTGCAGACTTCCGGCGATGTCGACGATGCATTCGGCATCGGTGAAGGTCGTCTGCACGACCAGGATCCGGCCAACACCCTCTTTGGTCAGCCGGTCAAGGGAATTGGCCGCCATGGCATTGTCGGTCAGCAGGCAGGGCTCGCCAACCACCCGGTATCCGCATTGCCTGAGCGCCCCCAGAGCCAGTTCGAGCCGGGAGCCGGCATATTCGACGTCAAATGTCGGGCGACAGAGTGGAAGAACGCCAATCCGCTGCATGCCGGCGTCAGCCATGAGCATTGATGAAGGAATTGACTTCGTCACGGTCCGGAAAGCTCTCCCGCCCGCCGGTTCGCGAGCAGCGGAGCGTTGCCGTCGCATTGGCAAACCTGACCGCCTCAAACTCAGTCCGCCCTTCGGCAAGCATCAATGCGAATGCTCCATGCCAGACATCGCCAGCGCCGAGCGTGTTGCGCGCATCGATGTCATGGGCGGGAATATGTTCGATCCTTCCCCGGTGTGCGACATATGCGCCATCGGCGCCATCGGTCACGCATATCCAGTTGGAAAACATCCCGGCCATCGATTTCAGACCTGCCAGCGCCGTCTTCTCCCCGGTCAGGTCGATGACACCCTGCCGCGAGAATGCCAAATGCGTCGCCAGTTTCAGCACGTCTGCATCGGCCCAGCGTTCGCCATCGACGACAGACGGAACGTCATGCCGCCGTGCCAGCCGCAAGGCCTTCTCCATCAATGACAGCCAGCTGGTATCGGCCAGGACGACATCATGGCGGGGCGCCGCATCCAGCCATCCGGTATCCTCCGTCATCCCGCTGCCGCGGAAACTGATGATCTGCCGCTCGCCGTTCCGGTCAACCGTTACCGACGAAAAGGCTGCCCGGCCGCCCGGTGCCCGATGGACATGATCCACATTGACGCCAAATCCGGCAAGTTCGGCCAGGATAATTTCCGAGACGATGTCATCGCCAAGCCTGGCGGCCAAATGGGCTTCGCCGCCAAGACGGGAAATCGCCACCGCGGCGCTGGCGGCCATTCCACCGCCGGTGATCCCGGCATCCAGCGTCCGGTATTTTACCCCCTCACGTGGCAGTTCCTCCACATGAAAGAAGAGGTCCAGAACTGAAACTCCAACTGCAAATACTGATGCCATGACGTTTTCGCACCTGCCGAAACCCGAATAGAACCCGATTCACCCTGCAACCGGGCCCCAGATTTCACAAATGGCCGGTCAAGACAATCTTTGGGGAGTCGAGCCAGACACGAATTCATACACTCCGGAACCTCGCCGCCCCGGGCATCCGCAGCACCGCCCCTGCCGACCAGGCCCATATCATCTCCCCACCACCGCCAGGACCGTCACTCCCCTTGCGGGAGCGTAGGTCGTCCCCTTCCCGCTCCAACTCCGGCCCGTTCGAGGATGGCGCCGGGGGCCGCCACGCAGCGTTGGTGTGCTCCTTGCCAGGGACGAACACGATATGATTTCCCGCTCTTGGCTTCCCTCGCCGCGGGCACGCGGGTCGACCAGAACCTCGCGTCAGGCCTGCGTCGGGCGGGACCAGGCCTTGAATTGCGCAGCATCAAGATATTGATGTGCAACCAAGGCTGAGGGCGTTCGATTTCACAGCCACTTCGGTCACGCCGTCCATCACGATCTTCGGCGCCTGTTCATGGACGCCGCCGCCTTGTCCGAAATCTGCGGCAAACCGGTGCGGGTTGCCCGCAAGGGGCGCCATTTCGACAACGATCTCATCACAGCGTCACCAAGCCGCATTCATCTCTACGGATTATACGTATATATTGCGGTAGGTGCCTGCTATTTGGGGAGGATGCCATGCCCACCGTGAGTGCCCTTGAGTTCCAGCGCAAGTTCGGCCGGTTCCAGCACGAAGCGCAGCGCGAGCCGGTGGAGATAACCCGGCATGGGCGGCGCGAGTTCGTGCTCATGTCCGCAGTGCAATATGACTGGCTTTGCGCTTCTGCCCAGCGTAGCCATCGCACCGACGCCGCCGCCGATATGGTAATCGACTCCGTGGATCGCGCAGAGATGGATGTGGAGCACAAGTCGCTCGACGACCAGCTTACGTAACGACGAAGCGGTGGCGCTTCCCGACCCAAAGCCAGGCCTGGTGATCCGCTACGACTACCTCTGGACGCATGAGGCCGCTGCTGGCCGCGACCACGGCAAGACTCGTCCGACCTGTCTGATAGCCGCGACCGACCCGGCAGTTCGTCCGCGCTACGTCGTCCTGCTGCCGATCACCCTTAGAGTTTGAATCTTAAGTCATATTTTGAATAATGGATTTGTTTTCAACACCTTACACCCCGTGCCACCCGCCGCACCAGGAACCGGATGGCGGCCAGCTGGCACCAGGCCAGCGAGCTTGCCAGATTGTGCTCGAAATCCTTGGCCAGTCGCCGGCAGCGTGACATCCAGGCAAAGGTCCGCTCCACCACCCAGCGGCGCCAGATGACAGCAAAGCCCTTGATATCCTTTGGCTTCTGTACAATCTCCAGCACCTCGCCAAGGCCAAGCTCCTTCAGCTTCCCGGCCAGTTTCGGTCCCGAATAACCGCCATCGGCCCACAGCTTGGTCACCCCGGGTGCCTTCTCCATCATGGAGAGTATGACCGCCGGTGCACCGTCACGGTCCTGCACATCGGCCGGGTGGACGTCGATGGTAATCGGCAAGCCCAGAACATCGACGGCGATGTGGCGCTTCCTGCCCTTGATCTTCTTCCCCGCATCATATCCCGACGGACCGCCAGCCTCGGTGGTCTTCACCGACTGGCTGTCGATGGCTGCCGCCGTTGGTTCGTCCGCGCGCCCCGAGAGCTGGCGGGCAAGGGTTCGCATCGTGTCGAGCATGTGCGCCAGGGTGCCATCCTTCTGCCAGGCGTAGAAGTAGTTCTGGATGGTGGTAAATGGCGGAAAACATGGTGGAATTGCCCGCCACTGGCAACCGGTGGCGAGCATGTACTGGATGGCGTTCCATACCTCCCGCAGGCAGGTGCTGCGCGGGCGTCCCAACTTCGAGGGCGGCGGAAGCAGCGGTTCGATCAATTGCCATTCGGCATCGCTCAAATCGGTTTCAAATCGATCGGAGGCGCGCCTATACTGCTGCCGGGTGGTTTCGTTCCAGGCCATGTGGATATTCCTTGTTCAGTGTCGATACTGACAGGACTATGCCACGAATTTTCGTCGGGCGCGAATCTGCCCACTTTTAGGTCAGGCTCTTACATCGCCCGCGGGCGATGCAGCGGGCATCGAAATCCCGGCGCGCGTCAAGCAGGCCTTGGGTCTCGACGACTCGCCAAGCTGGGTGATCGTGTCGGAGTACACTATTGACGAGTGGCCCAATGCCGGGGTGTCTCCGCTGCCCGGTCTGCCGGACGTTTTCACCTACGGTTTCATCCCACCGGGATTGTTCGCGCGGATCCAGGCCCGTTTCCTCGAACTAGCTCGTACGAAGGAGGGCCGCGCGGTGCGCCGTTGAGCGGAGTTGCGGCCAACTTTCCTTGCCGCCCCGGACCCGGCGCCGGGGTGGTTCCGGTTGGCCATCGGCCGAGCGACGAACGCTGCGCTCGGGACCAAGGGGTCATCCGCCTGTTTCATGACGGTTGAGACTTGAGTGTCAGTTTATAGACATAGGGACCGTGGCCACTATCTGGTCCAATCATTGGAAGTGGCCGGATTCTGCATCTGTCTATGTGCCAATAGCTGCGCGCCGTCGCTTGCCAGGTCACGGCTTGTCTGCCTTCGCCAGTTCCGGGAAATCGCAGTGGTGTCTACCGTCTGCTGATCAGACTGGTTCGATCTCCTGCATGCGGGCCAGGATATCAACGCCCTGCTGCATGTAGAACCAGAGCAGGTCAATGAAGATCCAGTTCTCGGCCAGGAGCTCGCCTTCCCGGCGATAGATGTCGACGACCCGCATATCGGCCTTCTTTCCGGATCCCGGATACCCCATGAAACCTCCGGTCGGGCGCATGGTGAGATTTGGCCAGCCGAAGAATCCGCCAAAGCGGCCCTCGGCAAACCGGCAGACATGGCCATTGAACACGATATCGTCGAGATTGTTGCGGAACGGCAGCTGGTGCTGCTTCCGGTATCTCGGGATCGTGTAGGTGGCGCCAATTCCGGTCGGACCGAACCAGATCATGTCGTCATGCCAGGATTCGGTGAGCGTCTGTTTTGACACCGCCCGGCTCTTTGCGGCGAGGTCGCCGATCATGCGGTTGATGAGATCCAGGGTCTTCCGGGATTCTTGCGGATCCTGTGCCTCGTGGAGAAGCCCGTCATGGGTCTTGGGGCCCGGCGTCAGGAACCAGGCGCCTGTTTCGGTCGGAAACGGGCTGCGACCGGCCTGGCGCATCACGGACGGAATGTCGCAGAACAGGGCGGTCTGCCTGATTTTCCCACCTTCCACCTGGTGGAACTCGGCAAACCGGAGAAACAGCATCTTCCCGGTCGGGGGTATCCCCAGCCAGTGATGATCGAAGAGTCCCATCAAATGGCCCATGCAACACACCCATTCGCCTCCAACCGGTTCGATGGTGTTGGAGCCGGCCATGAATACGTCGGGACGGCGCTGTATTGGCCCAACCGCATGGCGGAATGGCTCCCAGAAGGCCTCGCCGACCGTCTCTGCACCTTCGAGTTCATTGAAGGGATGCATGCCGCGCCAATTGTAGTCGCCGGATGCGTAGCGGGCGATGACCTGACCCGCACCCCCGGGCGGGGCCTGGTCCAGTTCCCGGTAATAGTCGCTGATCAGCTGCTTGATCGACTGAAAGTCGGACATCTTCTTCACTCCCTTGCGAAACAGCTGCCCCTGGCGGCGCGTGCCGATCATTTGCCGAAACCACCGGGCGGCGCAAGTGCCTGTCACCTGGTGGCAATCCTGGCCAGGAGTTTCCCGGTCCGTGCAGTCTTGGCGGCTGCCCGTGCGCCGGGCAGGATGCCTGCAGTGGCGGGTCAATTGGTGGTGGTGGTGCCGGTCAGGTGTCCGCCGCTGGCGTAGTAGGCACGGGTGGCGTCCCGGCGGTGGAGGTGGCTTGCCAGCTGTTCCGGGTTTGGGCTCGATTTCCGGGCGCGCTGCATGAGTTCGTGCTCGGCGCTTGCCAGGTCCAGGCCGGTCAGGGCGCCGTCGCTCACCACCTCGCGGCCGGCAACGAACAGGTTGCGGACGTGGCGGGAGGTTGCCCGGGTCAGGATCACGTTGATCTCGTCCTCATCCTCGACCAGGAAGTCGTCACGCATGCTGGCGTAATCCAGCACCACCAAATCTGCCCGGGCTCCACGCCTGATCTCGCCGTGATCGTCACTGCCGTCGATGCACCGAAAACCATCGCGGCAGGCGGCCTCGAACAGCCGGGCGGGCGGAAGGGAATGCTCCAGGCCGGTGCCGTTGTGCAGCCGCCAGGCGAGGCGCAGATCGCGAAAGTAATCCTGGTCGTCGTCATGGGCGCAGCCGTCGAGACCGAAGGCGAAGCGCAGCCCATGCCGCATGAACCGCGCAACCGGCGCCGTGCCGGAGCGCAATCTCAGGTTGCTGGAGGTGTTGACGGCCACGGTGGTGCCGCGTTCGGCCAGCAACGCGCATTCCTCGTCGGTGAGATGCACCCCGTGGGCCAGGGTCAGCCGGGGCGAGAGAAGGCCGATCTCATCGAGGAAACGGACAATTCCCTGCGGGTAGGTCGCGTCCAGCCACTGGCGCTGGCGACGTGATTCCAGCAGGTGCATGTGGACGCGGCGACCATGTGTCGCCGAGGCCTCGGCGATGCGCTCGAGGGTGGCGTCGTGGCACCATTGCGGCCCGATCGGGCCGTACTGGACCTGGAACAGGTCGCTCTCATGGGCCGCGGCGATTGTCTCGACCTGCTCGACCAGGTGGAGTGCCGGCGCGGTATCGGCGATGACTGCCTCCATGCCGGCACGCTGGTCCGGCGGCAGGAATGGCAGGAATGCGCTCTGGTCGCCATATACCCAGGGATTGCGGTCGCGAACGGGGCATGAGAAGGCGATGCGGATGCCGATATCGGCAGCGGCGCGGGCCACGCCCGAGGCTTCCGTCTCCAGGCTGTCGGCGACCAGCGAGTTGTGACAATGCACGCTCGCCCCGATGCCGGCAAGCGCCATGCGCCCGAACGCGACGGCAGCTTCCAGCCGGGGATCGATCGTTGCCCTGCTGAAGGACGCGATCCAGCATTCCAGCGCGTCGTCGGCGCCACCGAGCGCCGGCGGTCGCACGCCATAACCGTGGTCATGGGCATTGACCATGGCGGGAAGCGCCATGCACCCGTCCCGGCACGGTCGACTGGCCTGCTCGATCCCGGCAATGCGGCCCTCATTGAGCTCGAGGCGAACGTCGCGCTTGGCAGGGAGACGGCCGGGCGCGGCCAACAGGCGCTCGACCTCAAGCTGTTCGACCATGAGTCATTCCCCTTGATCGATTCCGTTGCCGAAACTGGCGAGTGCCATCCTGAGATGTTTGGCCATGGCATTCCCGGCCACGGTCGACATCCGGTCCGACGGGGCGACCAGGCAGAGGCGAAGCGCCGACAGGCGTTTCCCTTCCAGCGGTACCGCGACCAGGCTCCCGGACTCCAATTCCTCGGAGAATCCCAGCCGCGTGTAGAATGAAATACCGACTCCGCGCAGCAGCAGACGCTTGATCACCCCCTGGATGTTGGAGACCGCCACCGGCCTGTGCGCCCGCTTGAACAATTCCAGTTCGTCGCCAACGAAAGGCTGCATGGTGCCGGCAGGATCCTGGTAGATCAGGCGGCAGGAGGCGCATTCATCGAGAGTGACGGCGGGGCGCGACGCCAGTTCGTGGTCGGGTGTCATGATGACGCACATCGGGCAGGCGATGTCCTCCAGCACGGTGACTCCCCGGCGCCAGGTTGGCAGGAATGTCAGTCCGAGATCGGCGGAGCCCTGGGAGACGGCGTGCATGGCCTCGATTGGATCGCAGGTGATCACGCGTATCTGCACCGCCGGATGCACGGCAACGAAGCCGGATATTGCCTCGGGCAGGAGGTGCACGGCTGGACTGTCCAGCGTGGCGATGGTCACGTGGCCGCTGACGATGCCGCGCAGGTTTTCGATCTCGCCGCGAAGTCTGGCGAAATCGAGCAGCGTATCCCGGGCGTGGCGCAGCACCAGCTGGCCGGCATCGGTCAGCCGCATGCCGTTCGGGCGACGTTCGAACAGCGGCGTGCCGAGTTGGTCCTCGAGCTTCAGGATCTGCCGGTTGACGGCCGAGGCAGAGATGTGGAGGCGCTCCGAGGCCCGGCGGATCGATCCTTCGTCAGCCACCGCCTCGAAGTAGCGCAGCACTGCGGAATGCATTGGCCATCAGCCTTCGCTTGACTCCCACCGGGCCACGACCGGGTGATCCTGCCCGGTACGGAATTCCGGGTCGAGACCGCCCGGTTGGCCCCAGCCAGTGACTTTATCACCAAAGAACTCGGCATTGACAGCAGTGAAGCCGGCAGATTGCGGCGGCAGGTCTCCTTCGTACCAGATGGCATCCACGGGACAGACCGATACGCAAATTGCGCAATTGATACACTCGTCGGGCTGTATGTAGAACATTCGCCCGCCTTCGTAGATGCAATCCACCGGGCAGACATCGGTGCAGACACCGTCCTTGATATCGATGCAGGCCTCGGCGATGACATAGGTCATGGAAGTACTCCGTCTCAGCGCCCTGACCAGGCGGGCGGGCGTTTTTCCCTGAAGGCGGCAACGCCTTCCTCGGCATCCTGGCTCTGCAGTGCCGCGACGAGGCTCGGGAGGCGGGCATTGCGGGCTTCGGGGACGGTCAGATGCGCAGTATCGTTCGCCGAGCGCTTGATCGCCCGGAGACTGAGCGGTGCACAGGCAGCAAGGTCGCTCACCCAGGTATCGACCGCGGCGTCCAGCTCATCGAGGGGCACGACCTGGTTGACGAGGCCGAAATCCAGCGCCTCGTCGGCACCGATGCGCCGACCGGTCAGCAGCATGCCCATGGCAATGGTCCGGGGAAGCCGGCGCGGCAGGGTGATCATGCCATCAAGCGGCAAACGCCCGACCCGCGGCTCCGGCAGGCCGAAGGACGCAGTTTCGGCGGCAACGACCAGGTCACAGCCCAGCACCATCTCGAATCCGCCGCCAAGGGCAATGCCGTTGACCCTGGCAATGACGGGAACCGACGGGCGATGACCGAGCGCAATGCCGCCGAAACCATGGTCGCCGGTCTGCGCCCAGTAGGCGAGACCGCCGGGGCCCTCTTCTTTCATGTCCGCACCAGCGCAGAACGCCTTGCCAGTGCCGGTGAGGACCGTGCAGCGAATTGCCGGGTCGCGGTCGATGGCGCTCCAGGCTTCTCCCAGCGCCGCCTCGGTTGCCGAGTCGACGGCGTTCATTCGCTCCGGCCGGTTCAGCGTCACCCGGGCGACACCGTCAGTGACATCGAACTCGACGGTCATGACGGATCCTTGCCGGAGCGTGCCAGCGCCAGCACCTCGTCATTATGCTCTCCCAGCGATGGCGGCGGGCGGTGCACCGCGAATGGCGCTGCCGACATGTCGATGGGCGAGGCAACGAGACGCACAGGTCCGGCAGGAGTCGGTTCGATTTCCACGATCATGTCGTTATGCGCGGTCTGCGGGTCCTCGAGGGCATCGGCGAGAGTCATCACCGGCGCGCACAGGATATCGACCTCGCCAAGTCGGTCCAGCCAGTGTTCGGTTGAATTGGTGGCAAAGCAGTCTCGAAAGATCGCCTGCAGATCTGGCCGGTATTCCTTCTGCTTCTCCAGGGTCGCGTATCTCGGATCCGCCGACAGATCGTCAATGCCAAGCGCAGTGCAGATGGCACGCAACGGGTTCTCCTTGAACGCGCCCACCATGACCACTGCCCCGTCGAGGGTCTCGAACACCCCGCATAGCGGCATGGCTGCCCAGTTGAGCTCCTTGCCGCGCATCATCAACACCGCCGCCTCCTGCATCTGCATCGCCAGCATGGAGTTGAAGAGCGAGACGGCAATCTGCTGCCCCTCGCCGGTCTTGTCGCGCTGCAGCAGCGCCAGCAGGATGCCCTGGACCATGTGCATGCCGGCCGCGTAGTCGGCGAGCGCGGTCGGATAGACAGTCAGCGGAACCGACGGGTCCTGGCGCCGGTGCATCACGCCACTCATCGCCTGGGCGAGCACATCCTGGCCGCCCTTGCGCACATAGGGGCCGTCCAGACCGAAGCCGGTGCCGACCGCATAGATGATCCGGGGGTTGACGCGGCGCAGATCCGCGTAACCGAAGCCCATCCGTTCCATGACGCCGGGGCGAAAATTATTCACAACCACGTCGGAGGTCTCGACCAGCCCCAGCAACACAGCCCGGTCTTCCTCCGTCTTCAGGTCCAGCGCGACGCTGCGCTTGTTGCGGTTGAGGCTCGCGAATACCGGATTGTTGCCGCCGTCGGGATCTTCGCCGAGGCTCCAGCGCGACAGGTCGCCCCAGCCCGCCCGCTCGATCTTGATTACGTCGGCACCATAGTCGCCGAGCATCTGCGTGCAGGACGGGCCCATCATCACTTGGGTGAAGTCAAGCACCCGGATGCCTTCGAGCGGAAGGGGTGGGGCGCTGCCCGCATTCGACTTCTGCGACATCAGGCAGCCTCCGGAATCAGGGCATTGTCGGCTGGTATGTCACCCGGGTCGGCGCCCTGGGCGCGCATCTGCCTCTGAATGCCACGCACGTCAACGTCGCGAACCAGCCTGTCGCCGCCCAGCGCCTGTGCAGCGGCGATTCCGGCGGCCTCGCCCATGGCCATGCAGGGTGGAATCTCCCGGCTGATCTTCTGGGCCTGCGGTGTCGCCGAGTAGTGGCGGCCGGCCACGAGAAGCTGTTCCACGCCGACCGGCAACAAGGCGCGGTAGGGGGTGTAGTAATCCCGGCCGCGGCATATGGAATCGTGAAAATGCACCCGGTCCAGGACATCGCGCTTGGTGACCACGTATTCGCCCTCGAGCAGGCGGGTCTGGCGTACTCCGGTCTGGGGCGCGAAATCCACGAAATACGCCCGCTCGAAGCCCGGGATGTTTTCGCGGGCGTATTCCAGAAGCGCCTGCATGCGTCGCCTTCCCTCGAACTCGGCCGCCGTCAGATCTGCAACCTTCATGCCGTCAAAGCCGGTCATGTGCGGACAATTGCACCAGACCACGCCGGGAAGTGGCGTCTTCAGCCACCAGTACTGCCAGCAGCCGCCGATCAGGCCTTTCGCTTGCCGGTCGAGTTCGGCAAAACGCTCCGGCTCCTCGTACTGGAAGCGTTCGGCGGCATCCGTATCGACACCGCCCATGCGCGACACGGTGGTGACGATGAAGGCGCCCTCGATGAAGGCGGCCCGGGCGCTCGCCGCAACATCCAGATCGCCGGTGGCGTCGATGACAATGTCGGCGCGGATGGCTTGCGGCCCCTCCTTGGTCTCGACGATCACGCCGGCGGCCCGGCCATCCTCGACGATCGTGGACTGGAACCAGCTATGCAGACGCAGCTCGACGCCGGCCTCGCGTACCATGTCGAGCGAAGCCTGCTTGAAGCCGTCCGGATCGAAGGCGGCGGCAAAGATGACGGGATGGGGTTTGGTGTGGGTGTGGAAGTCGAACACGCCCCAGCGGGACCACTTCTGCCAGAGCGCCTCGGTTGCCCTGATGGCGGGATCGCGGTCGGCCTCCGGCGGATAGACGCACAGTTTCCTGGCATGCATGCGCTCGATGATCTCCATCGCCAAGCCCCGCACCGAGATCTCGGTGTCGTTGTGCATGTCGTCCAGCACCAGGACCATGCCACCGGAGGCGAGTCCGCCCAGATATGGGTAGCGCTCGACCAGCACGGTCGGCACGCCGTTGCGCGCAGCGGAAACCGCGGCGGCGATGCCGGCCGGCCCGCCTCCCACGACCGCCACGCCGGCGGTGGTCACGACCGGCACGTTTTCCTCGGGCCGGGTTAACATTTCCAGGGGTGCCATACGCTTGTCTCCTTTGTCTGTTCACTGTCCGGTGCCGGATTCAGGCCGGCACGATCCCGATCTTCCCGTTCAGAAGACCCCGCCCGGTTTCCACTTCAGGACCCGCTTTTCGAGGAGGGTCGTGGTCACGAAGAACGTCACTGCGAGACTCGCCCCCAGGATCACGGTGGCGTAGAGCAGGGGAGCTCGGAAATTGTAGGTGGCCTCGATGATCAGCGAGCCCAGGCCGTAATTGGAGCCGATCCACTCGCCGACGATTGCGCCGATGACGCAGGTGGTCGATGCGATCTTCAGCGCCGCGAAGAGAAATGGCAGGGAACTCTGCAGCCTGATCTTCAACAGGATTTCACGGTCACTGGCCGACAGCACGCGCATCAACTCCAGCATCTGCGGGCTGACCGATTTGAGCCCGCGCACCATGTTGACCAGGGTGGGGAAGAAGCAGATGAGCGCAGCAATGACGATCTTCGGCGCATAGCCGTTGCCCAGCATCAGCACCAGGATCGGCGCAATGGCGATGATCGGGATGGTGTTGATGAACACCGCGATCGGGTAGAATGCCCGCTCCGCCAGCCGGTTGTGGACGAACCACACCGCCAGCACCACGGCAATGGAATTGCCAAGCGCGAACCCGGCCAGCGCCTCGAGCAGCGTCGGCCAGAAGTTGATCCACAGGATTTCGCCCTGTTCGAAGAACACCTGCAGGACCTGGAAAGGGCTCGGCGCGATATAGTCTGGCACACCGAACCCGCTGACGATGAGTTGCCAGAGCGCCAACATCCCCACCGCGGCGATGGTTGGCGGCGCATGGCGGAAACGCCCGGCGCCCGCCTGCCGGCTGCGCATGTTCCGGGCGAGTTGTTGGCCGGAATCGGCCTTGCCCTCGATGCTGGCCGTGGTCATCGGGCGTCCTCCAGCAGGCTGCGCAGATAGGCGGTCACCTGCACGAATTCCAGCGTGTCGCGCATGGCCAGGGCCCTCGGCTCGGCGAAGTCGATACGCACGAACTCGCGGACCCGGCCGGGCTGGGCCGACAGCACCAGGCATTTTTGGCCGAGGAACGCCGCCTCGGGCACCGAGTGCGTAACGAACATGATGGTGGTGCCGGTTTCGTGCCAGATGCGCAGAAGCTGTTGGTTGAGCTTGTCACGGGTGATCTCGTCGAGCGCACCGAAAGGCTCGTCCATCAGCAGCACGCGCGGCCGGTGAACCAGCGCCCTGGCAATGGACACCCGCTGGCGCATGCCACCGGAGAGTTCGTGTGGCAAGGCATCCTCGCGCCCGTCCAGGCCCACCAGCGCCAGCAGCGCCTCGGGTTCGGCATGCTGCTCGACAACGCCGCTTTGCCGGCCGACTTCCAGTGGCAGGCGAACATTGTCGATGGCGCTGCGCCAGGGCAACAGTGTCGCGTCCTGGAACACGAAGGCGAAATCGCGTGCCCGGCGGGCCTGTTCTGGCGTGCGGTCGAAGACGCTGATGGTGCCGCCCCCGATCGGAACCAGGTCGGCAATGGCGCGCAACAATGTGGACTTGCCGCACCCCGACGGCCCAAGCATGGTAACGAACCCGCCCTCGGGCACCTCGAAGCCGACCCTGTCGAGCGCGGTGATGCCGCCGGCATCCGTATCAAAACGGACCGACAGCCCATGTACCGAGATTGCGGCGGCGGCTTCAGTATTCGCCGCCGCCGCAGTGACCGTGTTCATCCAATCTGCTTTCGCACCGATTCCGTCGCTGCCAGGATATCGGAGGTCATGACATCATCCACGGTAGGCGTGTCTCCCTTGAACTGCTCAAGCGCGGCGTAGGTGTCGATCTGCGCCTGCCAGTTTTCCGGGTTCATGGCCGCCCAGCCATCCGTCGCGGTCACCTCGTTGAACGAAAAGCCGAGCACGGGGCCCACCGCTTCCAGTTCGCTCTCGCGGCTCAGGTTCTTGTACTCCGCCACCAGGTGGTCAACACCGCCCTCCGGATTGTTGCGGGCCTCACCCCATCCCCGGGCAGACCCGGTGAGAAAGCGTGCGAGCACGTCGGCGTGGTTCGCGAGCATGTCGTCGGTGGTGTAATAGACATTGGCGTAGAGCTGGATCCCGGCATCCCAGAGCATCATGTCGACGCGGCCTTCTCCCAGAATCTTGAGCGCGTTGGTGTTGGTCATCCAGCCGGTGACGGCGGCGGCCTGGCCGGTCATGAGCTGATTCATGTCGCTGCCCATCTTGACCACTTCGACCTGGTCCTCGGCAATTCCGTTCTTCGCCAGCAGCGCCCGCAGCAGGATGACCGCCGTTGGCTGGGTGGCAATTGTCTTGCCGACCATGTCCTGCGGGGTGCGGATGGGATTGTCCGCAAGCGAGAAATAGGTGAACGGATGCTTCTGGTAGCCCGCAGCGAACGCCTTGACCGGAATGCCCGCCGAGCGAGCCAGCATCAGGGACGGGCTGGAAGAGAGTTGGCCGGCTTCCGCCCGCCCGGCTGCCACCGAAGCCACGCCGTCCACGCCGGGACCACCGGGCGTGACCTCGAGTTCGATGCCTTCCTCTTCGTAGTAGCCCATGCGCTTGGCCACGACTTCGCCCATGATGCCGTTGCTGGCGAGCCAACCCAGTTGCATGTTGACCTTCGCCTTGCCGGCTGCCAGCGCCTCCACGGTAACGAATGACGATGTGAGTGCGGCCCCGCCCAGGGCAGCACCGGATTGCAGGAACCGGCGACGGCCGGGTGATGTGGGAACATGAGTGTACGTTGTCATTGTCGACCTCCCTTTTAACAACCGGGCGACCTTAGCCCCGCCAGGTGTTCGCGGCAATTGCAATTTTTCGTCCTATGCGTTGCCAAAAACGCAACATACTATCGAGCGCCCGCAACCAGCCGGAGGCCTCCCGTTTGCCGGGGAGCGCCAAGCCAGCCAGGAGCACGATTCGTTGCCGGCCCGGTGCCATCACCAGCGAGAAAATCCATCTGGGAAAATCCACGAACCGTTTGTCAGGCGGGGCTATCAACAATGTCAGCATGTTGTCAGCGTGCTGGCCGCGAATTCACCCGACCAGAATACCCATTCGAAGTTTCACGGATGGTAGCCACCCGATTTCAGCATGGTAGCCGCCCCTCGAGGCAAGCGACTTTGCATTGATCAAGAGTGCCGGTCTACTCCTCGGATATGCCTATCAAATCCAGGCGGCAGGAATGTCACGGAAGAGGTTGGCCGTGATGAACTGAAGAAGACACCGGTATTTCATTTTGACGACGAGGGTCGCAGCGCCTGGAGAGTTCGGCCCATTTGACCCTCCGTCCGGTCACGGGTGACCAGAAAACCCGGCCGGGGCCAGGCGCTGCCTCTTCCGAAGCTGGTGGCCGGGCGTCTCGTCGGTTTGTTGTGGAAAACCGTGCGGGATGTCCGTTGCATTCCCGACTGCGGGTTGTCGGCGGCGACGGCATCCCGGCACCGGCCGCATGGCAGAAAGCCCCATGCTACAAGGCTTTGCCGGCAAAATCCTGGTTGCCCACGCTCGAGAAATGACGATCGGCGATGCCCGGAACGGGTTTCCACAACCATCTTTTTCCGCTTCTTGACATCGGTTTTCTCGAACAAATAAAGAACACATATGGGTTCTTCTGTCACATCTTCTGCTGCGCCTGGACGGGCCGCCAGCCTGTCGGCCTTGCGCGAGCGCATCGCGGTGCTTGAGCAGCGCCCGTCACTGACCGGACCCGGCCAGGAGCAGTGTCATCAGGGCCGGGATGCACGACCCTGGCGAACCGGCATCGCAGCGCTGGACAGCGCGTTGCCTGATGCGGGGCTGGCGCTGGATGGCCTGCACGAAGCGGCGGCGGCGACTCCTGCCGACAGGCCGGCAGCGCTGGCCTTTCTCGCCGCCCTGCTCGGCCGGCTTGGTCGGGATGGCATGGTGCCGGTCTGCCAGGATCCCGGCAGCATTCCCCGGTTCGGTCGGCTCTACGGGCCAGGCTGGCATAGCCTCGGAATGGACCCGGGAGAGCTGATGATTGTCGAGGCCGGGCACGAGCGGGACGCGCTTTGGGCGATGGAGGAAAGCCTGCGCAGCGGCGCCGCGGCGGCGGTGCTGGGGGAGACGGAGCGGCTGGCCTTTGTCGGCAGCCGGCGGCTGTCGCTTGCCGGGCGAGAAGGCAGAACGCCGCTGCTGCTGTTGCGGGGAGACGGGATGGACGGTGCGAGCGCCGCGACAACCCGCTGGCGGGTGGCGACACTGCCAGGTCCCCCCCACCCATTCGACGCCACCGCGCCCGGCCTGCCGCGTTGGCAGCTTGAATTGCTGCGTTGCCGGGGCGGCAGGCCGGCAAACTGCATCGTGGAGTGGAATCGTGAAACGGGTAATTTCGTTATGGTTACCGCGCTGGCCAATCGATCGGTTGCGCCGGGTGCGGGCCGGCATCCGGTCCCGGCCTTCGCGCGGGCAGCCGGCTAGGGCGGCTCCGTTCGCGCTCACCGCGTCGAGCCGCCACGGCATGATGCTGACGGCGGTCAACCGGCAGGCCGAAGCGAAGGGAATGGCAATCGGCATGCGTCTTGCCGATGCCCGCGCCCTGTTGCCCGGTCTTGCCAGCGCCACCGCCAATCTGGCGGAGGACCGGCGCGGACTCGAAAGACTGGCATTCTGGTGCAACCGTTTCACGCCTTCCAGCGCGGTTGACGGGGCTGACGGCCTCCTGCTTGACATTACCGGCGCTGCCCACCTGTTCGGCGGCGAGGCAATGATGATGGCGGAGGTGGAGGCATGTTTTGCCGGCCTCGGCATCGAGGTGCAGGCCGGTCTTGCCGACACGGCCGCCGCTGCCTGGGCGCTTGCCCGCTTCGGCGGGAAAGAGAGCCGCATCGCACCGCCCGGTGCCACCGCCGACGCGCTGGCGCCGTTGCCGGTCGAAGCCCTGCGCATCACGGACGGGGATTCCCGTCGGCTGCATCGTCTCGGCCTCGACACGATCGGCGCTCTCGAAGCCTTGCCGCCGGCCACGCTTGCACGCCGCTTCGGTCGCCATGGGGAGGAATGCGCCGTGCCGGAGCGTCTCGACCGGGTGTTCGGCCGTTATCCCGACCCGGTCATGCCGATCTCGCCGCCGCCTGCCTGCATTGCGCGGCTGGGCCTTGCGGAACCGCTGACCGATCCTGCGGGGCTGGCGGCGGGGCTGGACCGGCTTGCCCAGGATCTCTGCGCCTCCCTGGAATGGGAGGGGCTCGGTGTCCGGAAGCTGAAAATCCTGTTTTTCCGGGTGGATTGCAGTGCGATTCAGCATGATGTCAGGACCGTGCGCGCCACCCGCAACAGCGCACATCTCAAGCAGCTCCTTGCCGGGAAAATCGCGGCGGTGGATCCCGGGTTCGGAATTGATGCAATGGTGCTCCACGCGGTCCGCACCGAACCGCTGGTGCCGGAACAGGTCCGGCTGGCGCGGGATGCCGGAAGCGCGGACGGGCTCGACCTGCTGGTCGACCGCCTGCGGTCCCGTCTCGGCGAGCGATCGGTGTTTCGCCTGGAGCCGGCCGAGAGCCACGTGCCGGAACGCGCCATGCGGCGGGTGGCGCCTGGTCGGGATGTGGCGGCGTGGCGCGCATGCCCGCCGCTGTCGCCGCGTCCCGTTCGCCTGTTTGACCGGCCCGAGCCGGTGGATGGCGTGGCCGGATTGGCGGACGGACCGCCAATGCTGTTCACCTGGCGGCAGGTGGTGCGTCGCGTCGCTCGGGCAGAGGGGCCAGAGCGCATCGAGCCGGAATGGTGGGCCAGCGATCCGGGCAGCGGGACACGCGACTATTACCGGGTCGAGGACATGGAGGGCCGGCGCTACTGGCTCTACAGGATGGCCGGATGTGAAGACTTGTCCCGCTGGTATGTTCACGGGCTTTACGGATGATGCGCCCGCCAGGCGACATCCCCTATGCCGAATTGCAGGCGATCAGCAATTTCAGCTTTCTCAGGGGTGCATCGCATGCCGAGGAGCTGGTGGAGACGGCGGCGGCGCTGGGGCTTCAGGCCGTCGGCATCGCCGACCGAAACACGCTTGCCGGCGCGGTGCGGGCCCACATGGCCGCGAAACAGGCCGGCATACGGCTGCTGGTCGGAGCAAGGCTGGACCTTGCAGATGGCGAGTCGCTGCTGTGCTACCCCCGCGACCGTGCGGCCTGGGGCCGCCTGTGCAGGTTGCTCACCATCGGTCAGCGGCGCACCACCAAGGGCGCATGCGTGCTGCGCCGGGGGGATCTTCCCGCCCATGTCGAGGGGCAGTTGCTGGTGATGCTGCCGCCGGATGATCCCCTGGAGAACCGGAGCGCCAGGCAGCATCTCGAGGCAGAACTCGCCGGGCTTCGACGGATGCATGATGGCCCGCTCTACCTTGCTGCCCACATGCTCTGCCGCGGCGGCGACCGCGCCCGCCTGGGTCGCCTGGCGGCGCTTGCGGAACATTCCGGCGTGCCGCTCCTGGCCACCAATGACGTTCATTACCATCATCCGGAGCGCCGGCCACTACAGGATGTGCTGACGGCCATCCGCGAGCATGTCACCGTTGAAGAGGCAGGCTGGCGCCTTGCCGCCAATGCCGAACGCCATCTCAAGGATGGTGCCGAGATGGCGCGCCTGTTCCAGGGCCACGAGGCGGCGGTTGCACGAAGCGTCGAGGCGGCGTCGCTGTGCGACTTCAGCCTGGACGAGCTCAGTTACGAATATCCCGACGAGCCGGTGCCGCCTGGCAGGACCCCGCAGCAGCACCTGGAGGCGCTGGCCTGGGAGGGGGCCCGACGGCGCTACCCTGGCGGGATTCCGGCAAAGGCCACCGCCGCCCTGAAGCATGAGCTCGGGCTGATCGAGGAGTTGGATTATGCCCCCTATTTCCTCACCATTCACGACATCGTGCAATTTGCCGTCGGCGAGGGCATCTACTGCCAGGGGCGGGGCTCGGCGGCGAATTCGGCAGTTTGCTACTGTCTCGGCATCACCGCAGTCGACCCGGTCCAGATCGATCTCCTGTTCGAGCGATTTGTCTCCCGCGAGCGCCGCGAGCCTCCCGATATCGATATCGATTTCGAACATGAACGCCGCGAGGAGGTGATCCAGCATGTCTACCGGCGATACGGCCGCGAGCGCGCCGGGTTGGCCGCAACCGTCATCTGCTACCGCTCCCGAAGCGCGGCGCGCGATGTTGGAAAGGCAATGGGGCTTTCCGGAGACATTGTCGCCGCGCTTGCCTCCGCCATTCGCCCGCTGCACGGCAGGGAGGCCTCCTGCGGGCGCCTCAGGGAGGCCGGGCTTGATCCCGACGACCCGCTGCTTCGCCGAACCATGGCACTCGTGTCCGAAATCCAGGGCTTCCCCCGTCACCTTTCCCAGCATGTCGGCGGTTTCGTGCTGACCCGCGGCCGACTCGACGAAACCGTGCCGATCGGCAATGCGGCAATGAAGGACCGCACCTTCATCCAGTGGGACAAGGACGATCTTGAAGCACTCGGATTGATGAAGGTCGATGTGCTGGGTCTCGGCATTCTGACCTGCATCGGCAAGTCATTCGAATTGCTGGCCCGGCACAAGGATTTGCCCCTGGAACTGGCCTCGGTGCCGGAAGGAGATCCGATGGTCTACGAAATGCTGTGCCGGGCTGATACGGTGGGTGTCTTCCAGATCGAGAGCCGGGCGCAGATGAACATGCTGCCGCGCCTGAAGCCGCGCTGTTTCTATGACCTGGTGATCGAGGTGGCGCTGGTGCGTCCCGGTCCGATCCAGGGCGACATGGTTCACCCCTATCTGCGTCGCCGCGACGGGCTGGAAGAGGTGGTCTATCCGGCGCCGGGTCCGGAGCACGGCCCCCCGGATGAATTGCGGAAAGTCCTGGAAAAAACCCTGGGGGTGCCGTTGTTCCAGGAGCAGGCGATGCGCGTTGCCATGGTGGCGGCGCGGTTCACGCCGGATGAGGCCGACGCGCTTCGCCACGCAATGGCCAGTTTTCGCAAGCGGGGGACGCTGGGCCTGCACCGGGACAGGATGGTCGGCCGGATGGTTGCCCGCGGCTACGACCCGGAGCTTGCGGCGCGCTGTTTTCGCCAGATCGAGGGGTTCGGGGATTACGGTTTCCCGGAATCCCACGCCGCCAGCTTCGCGCTCCTGGTCTATATCTCCGCCTGGCTCAAACACCATCATCCCGAGGTGTTTGCCTGTGCGCTCCTGAATTCGCAGCCGATGGGCTTCTACGCGCCGGCCCAGATCGTGCGGGATGCCCGCGAGCATGGGGTGGAGGTGCGGCCGGTCGACATCCATATGAGCGGATGGGAGTCCTGCCTTGAGCGGAAGGCGGATGGGGGCCACGCATTGCGTCTCGGATTCCGCCAGGTGAGCGGTCTGCGCCGGAAGGATGCTGATTGCGTCCTTGCTGCCCGCGGCCAGCATCCATGGCCCGATATTGCCACGATGCAACGCCGGACCGGCCTCGGCAACAAGGCCATCGAAACGCTGATCGCGGCCGATGTCTTCGACTCCATGGGTCTCGATCGCCGTCAGGCGCTCTGGCAGGCCATGGCCCTGTCGCAGGCCTCGCCGCTGCCCCTTCTTGAAACGACAGACCAGCCTGCCGAAAGCACGGAGTCGCCGGTATCGCTGCCCGCCATGGAGCCCGGCGAGCAGGTGGTGGAGGATTACCGGACATTGCGGCTTTCGCTTCGGGCGCATCCTCTTTCCTTCCTGCGTCAGCGCCTGGCGGGCCGGGGAGCGTCGGCGGCGGCAGACATTGCCCGGTCACGTGACGGGCAACGCATGACGACAGCCGGCCTCGTCCTGGTCCGGCAGCGCCCGGGCACCGCCAGCGGCGTTGTCTTCATGACGCTGGAAGATGAAACCGGCGTGGTGAATGTCGTGGTCTGGCGAAACATACTGGAGAGGTTTCGCCGGGCGGCCATGGGTTCGCGCCTCGTCATGGTGCAGGGCCGCATCCAGCGAACCGCCGATATCGTCCATCTCGTTGCCGACCGACTCGATGACCTGACCGGCTGGCTCGGCCTGCTGGTATCGGAGGATGCTGTGGACAAGACAGCCCACGGCGCCGTTGCATTCCCATCCCGCCACCCGCGCAATCTGCGCATCATTCCGGCATCGCGGGATTTTCGCTGACGGTGTCGATGCTGCTGCAGCGATCATTCACCGGTCACCTGGCTGGCATGACAAACAGGCCGGGATCGAGAAAGCGCCGCTCGGCGCCGTCTGAAAATTCTTGACACCGAAAAGCACTGGAAAGTACTGATGACTGCAGATCTCGGCCCCGGGAAAGGCCTTGCCCATGATGCGACTTCGACATGCCCTGGCGCTGGCGTTCCTGCTGTCGCCGCCCGCCCCCGCAGTGGCGGATGATGCGCTGGCCACGCTCCTGGCCGAAGCGGATGCCACCCGGGGAGAGCGTGTCTACCGGAAGTGCCGTTCCTGCCACACCACCGAACAGGGCGGTCAGGAAAGGCTGGGCCCGAACCTCTACGGAATTGTCGGCGGACCAGTGGCCGGGTCGCCAGGGTTTGCCAAGTATTCCAAGGCGTTACTGGGAATGGGCGGCGAGTGGACGGTCGAGTTGCTCGATGCGTATCTGGCAAATCCCCGCAAGGCGGTTCCAGGCACGACCATGGTCTTTACCGGTCTCAGGAAAGACCGCGACCGGGCCGATGTGATCGTGTTCATGAATTCATTCAGCGATGCACCGGTGGAGTTCTGACCCAAAAACACGGTGGTGGTGGCTGTCACCGGTGGCGTTCTGACCGGAAGCGGGGGTGGTGAAAGTCGCTGCCTGACCCATGCGGGCCAGCCCACCAGCCGGGGGCGCCGGCTTCCCTGATTCCGGCTTCCATCATTGGTGGGGCACGGCGCGGTCATGCACAATTTTGTTACCAGTCAGGCCGGGGCCGCCACATTTCGTCAAACCTGTTGAATCGGCAATCCGCGTCCGCTAGGCCGCCGGAGTGATTCGACTGGCCAATTGTCATCCTGCGACCCGGATGGAGTCGCTGCTTGCGGGTGGCCAGGTGGCGGTCTCGCTGCGGATGGATGCTGCTGCTGCCATCGGCCCGGGCGAGGCTGGTCGGATCTGAAACCGTGACCTGCCAGCATGGAGAGGCCGTGACATGAAACTCTCGATAAACCGAACCGAATACGATGTGAAAGCCGAGCCGGATACGCCGCTCTTGTGGGTGCTCAGGGACGAACTCGGACTGACCGGAACCAAGTTTGGCTGCGGGGTTGCCGCATGCGGGGCTTGCACGGTGCATGTTGACGGGGTGCCTGTTCGCTCATGCGTGACCTATGCGGAGGATGCGGAAGGCTCCGAAGTGACAACGATCGAGGGGCTGGACTCGAAGATCGCCCGGGCTGTCCAGGAGGCGTGGATCGAATTGAATGTCGTGCAATGCGGCTATTGCCAGTCGGGCCAGATCATGTCGGCCGTGGGGCTTCTGAGCGAAATTCCCAGCCCCACCAGCGAGGAAATCGACGATTACATGTTCGGCAATGTCTGCCGATGCGCAACCTACCAGCGAATTCGGGCGGCGGTGACCCGTGCTGCAGAAATCATGGAGGCCTGAAATGACCATTGAAAGCACTCGCCGAGGATTTCTAAAGGGCGCGGCAGCCGCTGCCGCCGGCCTGACCATCGGTTTTCGGCCTGACGGCATCCTGGCCGCATCGCCTGCCAGCAATCCGGAAATGCTGACTCCCTTCGTCCGGATCGACCCGGATGGAACCGTGACCGCGATCATCAAGCATTTCGAAATGGGCCAGGGAACGAGCACCGGCCTCGCCACGCTGATCGCCGAGGAGCTCGGGCTCGACCTTGACCAGGTGAAATACGCATTCGCCCCGTCAAACCCGGCCGTCTACAACAATCTCTTTTTCGGACCGTTCCAGGGAACGGGTGCCTCGACGGCCATGGCCAATTCCTTCCTTCAGTACCGCCAGGCCGGCGCGGCAGCGCGGGAGATGCTGCTCCAGGCGGCGGCGGATCACTGGAATATGGAATCGTCGGAGCTGGCTATTGGTGACGGAATGGTCACCGGTGGCGGCAAGGCAGCACCCCTGGCCGATTTCGTGGCTGCCGCCGCCTCGCTCGAGGTGCCGGCCGAGCCGCCCTTGAAGGATCCGGGGGAGTTCGTCCTGATCGGCAACCCCGATACCGCACGGCTGGACAATCTGCCGAAGGTGACCGGCCAGGCCGTGTTCGCCATGGACAAGCATGTGCCGGACCAGATGTTTGCCGTGATCCTGCGCAGCCCGAAATTCGGCGGATTGCTCAATGGATTCGACGCGTCGGATGCCGAAGGCATGCCCGGATTTGTCCATGCGGCGGCATTGCCGAACAAGGCAGGGGTGGCGGTTTTTGCCGACAGCACCTGGACGGCAATCCAGGCCCGGGACGCCATCACCGCCGACTGGGATTTCAGCATGGCAGAGACGCGCAGCTCCGATCAGATGACGGCAGACCTCAGCGACATGGTCAACAGCGAGCCGGAATTCGTGGTCCGCGGCGAGCCGGGGCTGGAGGCAGTCGAGGCCGCTCTCGACAGCGCATCGTCTTCGATCGGGGCCGAGTATTCGCTGCCATATCTCTGCCATGCCATGATGGAGCCGCTGAATTGCGTGATCGAACCTGCGGCTGATGGCGGCGTGACCGTGCATGACGGATGCCAATCACCGACCGCGACCCACAACGTCATGATGCAGGTGCTGGGTCTTCCATTCGAGAAGATCCGGATCAACACGCTGTTCGCCGGCGGTTCATTCGGACGACGGTCAACCGCCGCCGCCGACTACGCTGTCGAAGCTGCGCTGGCCTATGCCGTGAGCGGTGGCAAGCGCCCGGTGAAGCTGGTGTGGACGCGCGAGGATGACATCAAGGGCGGCTATTACCGTCCGGCTGTGGCGCACAGGGTCCGGGTCGGCGTTGGTGCGGACGGCAATATTGCCGGCTGGGATCATCGGGTTGCCGGGCAATCGATATTCAAGGGAACGTTCTTCGAGCAGGCTGTCGTGCGGAACGGCATCGACTTCACTTCGGTCGAAGGCATTCCCGACACTCCCTACGCGATTCCTGTCCAGTTCGTCGGCCTGACCGACTTCAAGTCACCGGTGACCGTCACCTGGCTGAGATCGGTCGGCCATACCCATACGGCCTTTGTCATGGAAACGATGATGGACATGGCCGCCGGGGAGGCCGGCATCGACCCGGTGGAATTCCGCCTGCTTCATCTTCCCGGCGATACGCCGGACCAGGCGAGAATTCGGGCGGTGCTCGAGCTTGCGGCAGAAAAATCCGGCTGGGGCCGGGATGTTCCCGAGGGGCATTTCCAGGGTGTCGCCGTGCACAAATCCTTTGGCTCCTTCGTTGCGGAAGTGGCCGAGGTTTCGGTTCGGGACGGGGCAGTGAAGATCGAGAAGATGACCTGTGCAGTCGATTGCGGCCTGGCGGTGAACCCGGACATCATCAAGGCCCAAATCGAAAGCGCGGTGGGGTATGGCCTTGGCCTGGCCATGCGCAACGAAATCACGCTGACCGATGGTGAAGTCGACCAGTGGAATTTTCCCGATTACGAACCGCTCCGGATCGGCGATATCGGCATGATCGAAACCCATATCGTACCGTCGAACGAGGCACCGAGCGGCATTGGAGAACCCGGAACGCCGCCAGCCGCACCGGCCGTTGCCAACGCGGTCCACGCCGCCACCGGAATTCGGATGACGTCACTGCCATTCAGCAAGCATGTTGATTTTGCATAGGGGGCCGCCGCCGGGGACGCACGGCCGGAAATTCTCTGCATGATCGGCGACGGGGCCGGAAGGCCGGCCCCGGCCATGCTCATTCGATTCCCAGATCCTGGAGCCGCTGTTCGACCCTGCCGATATCATCCGGGTTGTTGACCTCCCAGAATTTGTGGTTGCCGGATTCGACCTCCACGCAGGCAATGTCCGCCCCGTGTTCAAGGAACCGGAGCTGTTCCAGGCCTTCGATCAACTCGAGCTTTCCGGGTTTCTGCCGGTAGTACCAGCCAAGCACCCGTCTCGTGTAGGCATAGACACCGACATGGTGAAACACCGGGCACGGATCACCCGGCACCGGTTTGTATCCGGACCATGGAATGGTCTCCTTGGAAAAATAGAGGGCACGCCCCGCGGCATCGAATACCGCAGTTGTTCCGCCCGGCCGCCCTCTCCGGAGATCCCGGGTGAATTCCGCCAGCGCCACCTCGTCGAAGCGAATGACCGGTGTTGCAACCTCGGCACCACAATCATCGCTCATGGCGGCGATCAGGCTCTCGACGAAGGAAGGCGGGGTCAGCGGTGCATCGCCCTGCACGTTGACGACGATCTCGTAGCGGCTGCCCAGCCTTTCCGCGGCCTCCCAGCAGCGTTCGGTCCCGTTGCGGCAGGCAGGAGATGTCATTACACATTCGCCGCCGAAGGCCTTGACCGCATCACGGATCCGTATGTCGTCGGTCGCGACGACCACACGGCTGGCACCGCCTGCCGCCGATGCCGCCTCCCAACTCCGCATGATCAGGGATTTCTGCCTGCCGGTGGCACCGGTCAGCATTTCAAGCGGTTTGCCGGGAAATCTCGACGAGGCAAACCGGGCCGGAACAACGATCAATACGGTCAATTCGGGCCTCCTGCAGTGAACCGGATGGCAGCGCGGTCGAGAATGGCCTGGCCCGGTTGCACTTCAGATCCTGACCCCGGCTGCGCAGGCAACAAATCCCGGATTTGCGAATTTCGGTTTTCCATAGGCAAGTATCCTGCTGCTGCCAAGTTCAAGCACCTGTCCGCCAACCGCCCTGAGAATTGCATGTCCAGCCGCGGTGTCCCATTCCATCGTCGGACCGGATCGCGGGTAGATGTCGGCCTCGGATGCGGCAATCAGGCAGAACTTGATCGATGACGACATGGTGTCGACCGCGCCGATGTCGAGAGTCGACAGCAGCGTCCCGACTCTCCCGCCCAGCCCCTGCGTGCTTGATGCCAGGACACGAAGGCCGCGATTGCTGCGGGGCTGCGATCCGAATTCGGCGGTCGCGGTGACCGTCCCGGTACCGAGATCAATCCTTCTTTCGATAACAGCTCCGGCCGCCGTGGTGCAAAAATGCCTGCCGAGTGCCGGGCCATAGACGACACCATGGACGGGCACGCCGCTATCGATCAGCGCGATATTGACCGTGAAGTTCTTCCTGTGACGACGAAACCCGCTGGTTCCATCGAGCGGGTCAACCAGGAAGAACCGGTCGGCGCTGCCCTGGTGGCTGTCCGGGTTTTCCTCGCTGACCACCGGAATATGCGGGAAGGCACTCTGCAGACCCGCCACGATCAACTTGTCGGCAGCAATATCTGCGGCAGTGACCGGCGTGCCGTCACTTTTCCACGTGGTCTTGATCTCCGGAGCGTTGAAGGCGTCGAGAATGATCGCCCCGGCCGTCATCGACAGATCGACGAACACCTGCTCCACTTCCGCATGATCCACGGATTTCCTCCTTCGGGAATCTCGACGGATCCGATTGATATACCGGGAACGGCTTGCCTGCACCCCGGTTCGGCCCGGCCGGGCCCAAACCCCGCATCGCGACCGCGCCGATCACGATCAATTCCAACGCTGTCCCGCTCCCGGAGAATGTGGCCGCGGTAGAGGATCTTGCTGGCGATGATCGCCGGCAGCGCATCCAGCAACAGCGTCGGTCCCTGGGCCGCCGCGGGGTCAGAGAATGGTTGGTGACTGACGGCGAGACGACGCCCGTCTGCCTGTCCTCGTCAAAATCCCCATTGACGAACAGGTGGCTGCCCCGCGGTCGCCGAGGCCGGTGGGTTGGTCATCGATCTCTGCCACCGCGACCGTGATGTATTCCGGGAGTTGGCGATACGGCAGGAAGAAGCCAATGGCGTGGCTGTCGCGGTTGCCAATCCACAGCATCGTCAAGGCGATACCCAATTTCGTCGTTTTGCCATTTCCGCTCCTGGCAGACTATAATTCAGCAATCTGCCCAGGTTCCGAATATCGTCCTGTACGTCGGCGTGATGAAGAAGTAAATTCTTTATTGATCTCTGTGGACGTTAAATGTTGAAAAATATTCCCAAATGGACGAGTATCAGTTCCTGTCTTCGGAGGGCACAATGCGCCATTTTCCGGTATATCTCGACCTGGGGGGTCGCCGTGTCCTGTTTTCCGGGGCTGGCCCTGTTGCCGTTCCGAAGGTTCGCCTGTTGCTGAAGACGCCGGCAGCGGTCGAGGTCTATGGCCGGAATGCCAGCACCGAGATCCGGGATTGGGCATCCGGCGGGCGCATCACGCTCCACCAGCGACCACTCGGTAAAGGTGATATTGGCGGGGCCGCCCTGCTCTATTGTGCCAATGACGACCATGTCGAGGATATGCGGGTGTCGACACTGGCATCCTCGTTGCCGGTGCTGGTCAATATCGTCGACAACCTTGCCGACAGCCAGTTCATCACCCCGGCCATTGTCGACCGCGACCCGGTGACGGTGGCGATCGGAACCGAAGGCGCGGCACCGGTATTGGCCAGGAAGATCAAGGCTGACCTGGAGGCCCGTCTTCCGGCGGCAACCGGTGCATTGGCAGAGATCGCCCGGTCCTTTCGCAACCGAGCCGCAATGATACGTTCACCGCGTCAGCGGCGCCAGTTCTGGGATCGGTTCTTCAGAAGCGACGGACCGCTTGCATGGTCCGAAGGCGGTCCGGTCGCCGCCGAGAACCGGCTCCGCAGCCTGCTGGTCGAAACCCTGGCGTCATCTCCGCAGCCAGGCGCGGTTCAATTGGTGCATGCAACCGACTCCGACAGCCTGACCATGCATGCAAGGAGGTTGATCGAGGCTGCCGACAGGGTATTTCACGAGGCAGGCGCCGATGCCGGCCTGCTGGAACTGGCGCGGCGGGAGGCTGAAATGACCTGCTTCCGGGGTAGCGAGCAGCGCGACCTGGTATTGTGCCGGCATGCCATGAATGGTGAGCAGGTGGCATGGATCGGCTCGGGTGGCACGGCGTCGGCCGTGCTGGCGGGACAATTGCACCGGGCACTCGATGGCCGGGGCATTCGCTGCGAATTTCATTCCGACCAACACGGCCGGACGCGTCCTGTCGCCTACGCCGGAGCTCGCTGATGCCACGAAAATTCACGCCGAAGATCATCACTACCAATGATTTGCTGGAGGGTGATGTCATCTACCTGACCGATAATGACGGCTGGACCCGAGACCTCGGCCGGGCCCGCTTGTTCCGCGACCAAGAGGAGGCCGAACGCGTGCTGGCCGTGGTCGACAGGTGGCGAAACATCCATGTCGGGGCCTATCTTGCCGATGCCGCGCCGGACGAACGGGGCAAGCCGAAACCACTCCATTTCCGCGAGAGATTCCGTGCTACCGGACCGTCCAACTATTTTCATGGAAAGCAGGCCGAGCGAAACCATGTACGGCTATAATGAATTCGATACAGATTTTGTCAGGGCGCGGGTGGCCGAGTTCCGGAGCCAGGTTGAACGCCGGATCAGCGGTGCCTTGACCGAGGAGGAATTCAAGCCGCTTCGGCTGAAGAATGGCCTCTACCTGCAGCTTCACGCCTACATGCTGCGGGTGGCCATTCCCTACGGCACCCTGGACAGCCGGCAAATGCGGCAGCTCGCCCGTATCGCCGAGACCTGGGACAAGGGGTATGGCCACTTTACCACGAGGCAGAATATCCAGTTCAACTGGCCGAAGCTGGCCAATGTTCCGGATATCCTCGACGCCCTGGCCGACGTCTCTATGCACGCCATCCAGACATCGGGCAACTGCATCAGGAATGTGACGGCGGATCATTTTGCCGGTGCGGCGGCGGATGAGATCGAGGATCCGAGACCGACCGCTGAGCTGCTCCGCCAGTGGTCCACCGATCATCCGGAATTCCAGTACCTGCCGAGAAAATTCAAGATCGCCGTCTCCGGCTCCCCGACCGACCGGGCAGTCACCCGGGCCCATGACATCGGGATTCGCACGACCAGGAGCGACAAGGGGGAGCCAGGATACGAAATCCTGGTCGGCGGCGGTCTTGGCCGAACACCGATGATCGGCAAGGTCATCCGCCAATTCCTGCCAAAGCAGGATCTGCTTCCCTATATCGAGGCGATCCTGCGGGTCTACAATCTGCACGGCCGCCGCGACAACAAGTACAAGGCGCGCATCAAGATACTGGTCCACGAGACCGGTCTCGGCGAGTTGCAGCAACAGGTGGAAAATGAATTCGCGGCCAGGAAGCGGTGCTTTCCCGGCGTCGACTCCCGGTTGCTCTCGGAGATGGAGGCGGGTTTCGCACCGCCCGATTTCCTGTCCCTGGACCCGGCGCAGACCGAGCGGCGGCTGGCAGGAGATGCCGGTTTCCGATCCTGGCACGATACCAATGTTGCCGACCACCGGCATCCGGGCTACTCGATCGTCACCGTTTCGCTCAAGCCGGTCGGCGGAACCCCCGGCGATGCAACGGCAGAGCAGATGCGGGTCCTGGCTGACCTGGCCGAAACCCTTGCCCATGACGAGATCCGTGTCAGCCACGAACAGAATATCATCCTGCCACATGTGCCGCGGGCCCTGCTCCCGCAAATCCATGACCGGCTGAAGGAAGCCGGCCTGGCCAGCGCCAATATCGGCCTTCTTTCCGACATCATCGCCTGCCCGGGAATGGACTATTGCGCACTGGCAACCGCCCGGTCAATTCCGATTGCCCAGGAGATTTCCCGGAAATTCGACGAATTGCGGCTCGAGCGGCGGATCGGATTTCTCAAGATCAAGATCTCCGGCTGCATCAATGCCTGTGGTCATCACCATGTTGCCCATATCGGCATTCTCGGGCTTGATCGGGCTGGCGTTGAAAACTACCAGGTCACGCTCGGCGGCGATGCCACCGAGACCGCGGCGATCGGCAAGAGGGTCGGGCCAGGATTCTCGGCCGAGCAACTGGTGCCGGCGCTTGAGCGGCTGCTTGATGCCTATCTCGAGCTACGCCTGGCTGCCGACGAGACTTTTCTCGAATGCTATCGGCGTCTCGGCGAGGCGCCCTTCAAGGCTGCGCTCTACCCGGACGGCCTGCGGCAGGCTGCCTGAGGGAGGGCCGATGATGCATGTCCTGGTTCGTGACGACGGTTTCCATCCGGATGATCTTGGCTCGGCGGCGTTCATCACTCTCGACCGCCTGGCCAAGGGTGTCGAATCTCCTGTGCCGCTGATGCTCGAGAGTGATGATGATCCCGCCGAATTACCGGTATATTTTCCGTGGATTTCGGCAATCCGGATCCGGTTTCCAAGCTTTGGCGATGGTCGCGGCTTCAGCCTGGCGGTCCGCCTGCGTCAACTCGGCTACCTGGGCCGTCTCGGCGCCACCGGCCATCTCATTTCAGACCAGTATCCGCAGGCCCGCCGAAGCGGTTTCGACGAGGTTGTCATCGATGAATTGATGGCCGCCCGGCAGCCGGAGCCTCACTGGCTGGCCAAATCCGCCTGGAAATCCGGCGACTATCAGCAGCACCTGCTCCAGGGCAGCCAACGGTAACTCATTCGGTTCGGTGCAAATCGGCGCCGGCCCTGTTGATGAGGTTGCACAGTTGGTCGAGTTGACCGAGATCCTTGAATTTCACGACGATCCTGCCGCTGTCACCGCGGCGGGACAGGTTGAGCGTGACCCTGGTGCCAAGCGCGGCAGACAGGGACGACTCCAGGACCCTGGTATTGGCGTCCTTGACCCGTTTGGTAACCGGCTCGCCGGCACCCTCGCCCGCCTTCTTGACCAGGCCCTCCGTCTGGCGAACCGAAAGATGCAGATTGACCACCTGCCTGGCCAGGGCGGCCGGGTCTTCCGCACCAACCAGCGCCCGGGCATGTCCCGACGACAGCTGGCCGGTCCGAACCATCTCCTGTACCTCCGCCGGCAAGGTCAGCAGTCGAAGAAGATTGGCAATGGCACTCCGCGATTTCCCCAGCGATTCCGAAAGTTGTTCCTGGGTGTGTCCGAACTGATCCATCAGCTGGCGATAGGCGCGGGACTCTTCCATCGGGTTGAGATCCTGCCTCTGGATGTTCTCGATCAGGGCGATTTCCAGGCTTTCGCTATCGGATAATTCCCGAACCAGGATTGGAACTTCGTGTTGTTGTGCCAGTTGTGCGGCCCGCCAGCGCCGCTCGCCGGCAACAATGACGTAATGGCCCTCATGCTCCTGGTCCGGCCGGACCAGGATTGGCTGGATGATTCCGGAAGAGCGGATGGATGCGGCCAGTTCGGCCAGTTCGTCCGGGTCAAAGTCGCGTCGTGGCTGTTGCGGGTTTGATCTGAGCATCTCGATCGGGGCTGTCTGGCCATGTTGGCTGCCGGCCAGCGGCACGGCCCCGGATTCGGTTTCCCTGTCACCAAGCAGAGATGACAGCCCCCTGCCCAGGCTCTTTCGTTCATTCTGGTTGCTCATCACCATGTCCTTGTCAGATTCTCCTGTCTGCCCGCTCCAGCAATTCCCTGGCCGCCTCCCTGTAGGCGATGCTTCCTGGAGAATTGTGTGAATAGGTAATGGCCGGCATACCGTGGGACGGCGCCTCGCTCAGCCGGACGCTGCGCGGGATCGTTACCTTCATGAGCAACTCGCCCAAATGTTCCCTGGCGTCCCTTTCGACCTGCCGGCAAAGATTGTTGCGCCGGTCGACCATGGTCAGCAGGACGCCATCGATGAAGAGATTTGGATGAACACTGTTCCTGATCTCTTTCACCGACATGGCCAGCTGCGATAACCCCTCGAGGGCAAAGAATTCCGCCTGGAGGGGTATCAGGATCGATTCGGACGCCACGATGGCGTTGACCGTCAGCAAGTTGAGCGATGGCGGACAGTCAACCAGCACGTAATCGAAGCCCGATTCGTCCAGCTTGCTCCTGGCCAGTGCATCCTTCATGAAGAAAGCCCGCCGGGAATGGCTCGCCATCTCGATATCGGCGGAGTTGAGTTCGGCCGATGACGCCAGGAGGAGGAGGTCAGGGATAGGGGTGGGCATTGCGCATTCCCTGGCAGTTGCAGCCCCCTCCAGCAAATCCTTGGTGGTTCTCTTTCGCTCGGCGGCGGCAACTCCGAGCCCGGTCGAAGCGTTTCCCTGTGGATCGGAGTCGATTAACAGCACCCGCAGGCCAAGTTCCGCCAATGCAGCGCCCATATTCACCGTCGTCGTGGTCTTGCCAACGCCGCCTTTCTGATTGGCAACGGCAATGACCCGACAGGTGCCCGCTGCTGTCCGTTCCAGGTCAGCCATTGACGATACTCCCGATCAACAGAACTCGTCCGCTGCTGTCCGTTCGGCTGCGAATGGCATCAACCGTGAAACTCCAGGAGTTGCGGGCGACAGTCAATTCGTCCCTGTATCCCGATCCCTTCGGAAACACGCCGAGACCGCCTTCGGCCAAATGCCGCCTGGCCAGGGGCAACAAGCCGTGCAATGGCGCCACCGCCCTTGCACTCACCACATCCGCATTCCCGGGATCTAGCTGCTCCGCTCGAATGTTCAATACCTCTGCACCTGTTCCGGTTTGCCTGCACACTTCCGACAGGAAATTGCATTTTCTTCGGTTGCTGTCCACAAGCATGAACCTGATTTCCGGCCGCCGCTCGGCAGCAATGATGGCACATACCAGCCCCGGGAATCCGCCGCCGCTGCCGATATCAAGCCATGTCCGAGTCCCTCTCGGCGCAAACTCCAGGAGTTGGGCCGAATCGAGAATGTGCCGATCCCATAGCTGGCCCAGGCTTGCCGGCGAAACCAGACCCGCCGCAGGGTTCCATTTCCTCAGCAGTTCGGCGAATAACTGCAGCTTCTGAAATGTTTCACGTGAAACAATTTGCTCGCCCAGGAAGTTTTCCGGCCCACCCGGGTCAGCCATTACGCCGCCTGCTGCCGATCCGCCATCCGGATGGTCGCAAGAATCAGCGCCAGTGCCGGCGGGGTCATTCCTTCGATGCGGCCGGCATGGCCAAGGGTTTCCGGCCTGGTCGCCTGCAGTTTCTCCTTCAATTCGCCCGACAGTCCGGAAATCTTCCGATAGTCGAGATTGTCGGGAATTCGTCGTCCCTCATCCCTGAGCAACTCCCGTATGCTGCGCTGTTGCTGAAGGATATACTTGCCATAGATCGCATCGCATTCGATCTGGCGGGCGGTGTTGCCGTCGATGATTTCCAATTCCGGCCAAATTTGTGCCAGGCGTGCCACGGTGACATCCGGAAAGGCCAGAAGGTCGATTCCGCTTCGGCGAACGCCGTCGGCGGCCATGTGGATTCCATGCTTGCCAGCCTCGGATGGCGTCATGCCGAATCCGCCCAGCAGCGACTTCCCATCTGCCAAATTCTGCTGCTTTTCCTCGAAACGGGCCCTCCTGTCTTCTGACACGATACCGAGTTCGATGGCCAGCGGGGTCAGGCGCTGGTCGGCATTGTCCGCCCGCAGCGAAAGCCGGTACTCGGCCCGGGAAGTGAACATCCGGTAGGGTTCGCTGACACCGCGGCTGGTCAAATCGTCAATCATGACCCCGATATAGGATTCTGCACGGGAAAATATCACGGCTTCCAGCCCCTGTACCTGGCGAGCCGCGTTGATGCCGGCGACCATGCCCTGGGCCGCCGCCTCTTCATAGCCGGTTGTGCCGTTGATCTGTCCGGCCAGGAAGAGGCCTGGAATTTCCGGCAACTCCAGAGTTGCCCGCAGCGACTTCGGGTCGACATAGTCATACTCGATCGCGTAGCCCGGCTGCAGGATGTCGGCATTCTCGAGCCCGGCAATGGTGTTCACGAATTCCGCCTGGGTTTCGGCCGGCAACGAGGTCGAAATGCCGTTGGGGTAGACCGTGTGATCATCAAGTCCCTCCGGCTCAAGGAAGATCTGGTGCGAGGTCTTTTGCGGGAACCGGACCACCTTGTCCTCGATCGACGGACAATATCTCGGTCCAACCCCGTCGAAATGCCCGCCATAGACAGCCGAACGGTGCAAATTCGTCTCGATGACCTGGTGGGTGGCTGCATTGGTGTGGGTGATGGCGCAGGAGAGTTGCGGCAGTTCCGGGGATTGCGACAGGAATGACAGCATGACCGGCGATGAATCGCCTGGTTGTTCCTCCAACCTGCTCCAGTCGATGCTTCGGCCATCAAGCCGCGGCGGGGTTCCGGTCTTCAGTCTTCCGAGCGGCAGGTCGAGTGATTCGAGGCGCTCGGCGAGCCTGATCGACGGTCTGTCGCCCACACGGCCGGCCGGCCTCTCCTCCTCCCCCAGCCGGATCATCCCGCGCAGGAAGGTGCCGGTCGTCAAGACCACCGCCCGCGCACGCATTTCGGAGCCATCGGCAAGGATGATGCCGCCAATCCGCCCATCCCCGATAACGAGGTCTGCCGCTTCGCCCTCGATCATGGTGATCATGCCGCTCGATTCCAGCTCAGCCCGTGCCCGGCGGCGATAGACCTCGCGGTCCATCTGTGCCCGCGGCCCCTGGACCGCCGGCCCCTTGCTGCGATTCAGCAACCGGAACTGGATGCCGGCCCGGTCGGCAAGTCGGCCCATCAACCCGTCAAGCGCGTCGATCTCCCGCACCAAATGGCCCTTGCCAACACCGCCGATCGCCGGATTGCACGACATGACGCCGGTTGCGTCGACCCGAAGCGTCACCAGCGCGGTCCGGCTCCCGGCCCGGGAGGCAGCGGCGGCGGCCTCGATCCCGGCATGTCCGCCGCCGATGACAATGATGTCAAAGTCCGAATGTTTCACGTGAAACATTGTCACTTTCCTATGCACAGGCTGCTGAAGAGATCGTCCAGCACGTCCTCAATATCAACATCCCCAAGCAACGATTCAAGGTGGCTCGTGGCCAAGCGTACCTCTTCTGCGGCAATCTCGGTCCTGCCGCCACCCTCAATCTCGCTGATCGCCGCCGCCAGCGGACCCAGCGCTGCTGTCATGGCCAGCCGGTGTCGCTCCCTGCTGGCGGTGCCGGCAAGCCCGGCCAGGGATTCCAGCCTGCCGGTGACTTCAGCCAACATGTCGCTGACACCGAGGCCGGTCTTTCCCGATACCGTGGCCGCGGTGTCTTCCGGAAGCAGGTCGCCCTTGGCGGCCAGCACCAGATCGCCCTCGGCCGGACGCAGCCCGCCGCTGCCCGGTTCGTCCCCGTCGTCAACGAGGAATATCCGCAAATCTGCGGCCAGCGCCCGGCTTACGGCCCGCTGCACCCCGATCTGTTCCACCGGGTCGGTGGTCGTCCGGAGGCCAGCGGTGTCGAGGAGAGTGACCGGAAGTCCGGACAAATCCATCCGAACCTCCACAATATCCCGGGTTGTTCCGGCGTGTTCAGAGGTGATCGCCGCCTCGCGCCCGACCAAATGGTTGAGCAGCGTCGACTTGCCGACATTCGGCGCCCCGACGATGGCCACCTCGAAGCCGTCCCGGATTCGTTCACCTGCTTTCGATCCCGTGACCTCCCGGTCGATCGAGTCCCGGGTTCGAACCAGCAATTCAAGGGCCTCGGGAGCCGTGTCGACCGGCAGCTCTTCATCGGCAAACTCCATCACCGCTTCCAGCAATGCCCGGCACCTGGTCAGATCCCGTCGCCACGACCCCGCCCGGTCCTCGAAATCGCCATCGAGCAGGCGTCGGGCGAGGCGACGCTGCGCCTCGGTTTCGGCGTTGACCAGGTCGGCCAACCCCTCGACCCTGGTCAGGCTCATCTTGCCGTTCCTCAGCGCCCGGAGCGTGAATTCTCCCGGCTCTGCCTGCCGCAATCCCGGCATCGCCGCCAGCACCCGCAGCACCGCGTCGGCAGTTGCTGCCCCTCCATGCAGGTGCAGCTCGACGATCTCCTCGCCGGTATAGCTGGCGCCTTCGGGGAAGCGGATCACGATTGCCTGGTCGAGCCTGTCACCGCCCGCGGCGACCAGGGTTGTCAGCTTGGCGTGGCGTGGCTCGGTAACATCGCCCCCGAGCGCTTCAACTGTAGCGCGAGCCTCCGCTCCCGAAACTCGCACCACCGATATTCCGGCCTTCCCCCTGACCGTGGAGAGCGCAAAAATGGTATCCATTGGATCGGCCGACCTCCCGGGACGGCTTGCGAGACATGCCTAGTTGTTCATGGACTGGAAGAAGTCGGCATTCGACTTCGAGGCCTTCAGCTTCGGCAACAGGAATTCCATGGCCTCCGTGGTGTTCATCGGGTTGAGAACCCGTCGCAGCACGATCATCTTCTGCAAGTCGGGCTTGGACACCAGCAACTCTTCCTTGCGGGTACCCGATTTGAGAATATCCATTGACGGGAAAACCCGTTTGTCGGCGACCTTGCGGTCGAGAACAATTTCCGAGTTTCCCGTGCCCTTGAATTCCTCGAAGATGACCTCGTCCATCCGGCTACCGGTATCGATCAACGCCGTGGCAATGATGGTCAGCGAGCCGCCATCCTCGATATTCCGGGCGGCGCCGAAGAACCGTTTCGGCCTTTGCAGGGCGTTGGCATCCACCCCGCCGCTGAGAACCTTGCCGGATGATGGCAGGTAGGCATTGAAGGCTCGGCCCAGCCGGGTGATCGAATCAAGGAGGATGACGACATCCTTCTTGCTCTCCACCAACCGCTTCGCCTTCTCCATGACCATTTCCGATACTGCAACATGGCGTTCCGCCGGCTCGTCGAAGGTCGAGGCGATCACCTCGCCCTTGACGCTCCGTTGCATGTCGGTCACCTCTTCCGGGCGCTCATCGATGAGCAACACGATCAGGTAGCATTCAGGGTGGTTGGCGGCGATTGAGCGGGCAATGTTCTGCAGGAGCACGGTCTTGCCGGTCCGCGGCGGTGCAACGATCAGGCCGCGTTGTCCCTTTCCGAGCGGCGCGACCAGGTCAATGACCCGCATCGACAAATCCTTGATGGTCGGGTCGTCAACCTCCATCCGCAACCTCTGGTCAGGATAGAGCGGCGTCAGATTGTCAAAATGCACGCGCTGGCGGGCCGTCTCCGGATCAGCGAAATTGATGTCGGAGACCTCAACCAGGGCGAAATACTTCTCGTGATCCTTCGGGGCGACGATCTGTCCACCTACGGTGGCGCCGGTGCGCAGCCCGTATGTACGGATCATCTCCGGACTGACATAGATGTCATCCGGCCCGGGAAGGTAGTTCGCCTCCGGTGCCCGCAGGAAGCCAAACCTGTCCTGGGCGACACTGAGAACACCTTCGCCATAGATCTGGCTTCCGAGCTCGGCGCGGGCCTTCAGGATGGCAAACATCATCTCGCCCTTGCGCATGCTCGAGGCATTCTCGATCTCGAGTTCCTCGGCCATGGTCAGCAACTGCGTCGGCGACTGGACCTTCAGATCCGAGAGTGAAATCCGGTTTTCTGTCATGGAATCACCTGCTCCTCGTGCAGACAAGCCTGTCTGTTCAGATACGAAATCATCGGAAAATGTCTTGCCGGATGGCAGACGGTGTCAAGTTCCAGCAAAATCCCGCCGGTGTCAACCGGAATCTCCAGGCTGACTGCAGACGGCCTGCCAATACACCCTCAGGCCATCCAGCCGGCCTTCAGAATGGGCGGGCGATGACCATGATCACGATGATCACGACAAGAATGGACGGGATTTCGTTCATCAGCCGGAACCGGTTGGCGCTGACCTGGCATGTTCCTGCCGCCAACTCCCGGCGCCGCCCGGCAAGCCAGAAATGGAACCAGCTCATGGCCAGGATGGCGGTGGCCTTCAACCATGGCCAGCCGGCACTCCATTCCACCACCCCCGGGGTCGAGACCAGCAGCAACCCGAACGCCCAGCTCCCCAGCATGGCAGGCGTTGCGATGATCTGAAGAAGGCGTCTCTCCATGGTGACGAACAGGTCCTGGACGTCCCGGTTGGCAGCCACCTCCCGCCGGTGGTAATGGAACAGCCTTGGCAGGTAGAGCAGGGCAGCCATCCAGGCGATGACAAGGATGACATGCATCGCCTTCAACCACGGGTACAAGGCAAGGAGGATATCCGGCATCACGCTCTCTCGATACAACTATAACATGAATCAATATATGAATCTTGTTGTAGTTGTGACTGTGGAAATGTTGAGAACGGGTCAGGAGACCGGAACATCGGGCGACAAACAGCATAGGAATCTTCACAAGTCATTGAAATAACGATATAAAACATGACAAGTTGTTGTTGCTGATACGGCACGCAGAGGGCGGCGATGGTGGTGAGGAATTCAGGTATGAAACTGTGGATTGTCGGCCGGGGCAGTTATCTCGGAAGTTTTCGGCAGAATTCAACAGGGGTTTCAACAGGAACATGCAGGGGTTGGATCGAGTCATACTCGCCTCGGAATCGCTGACCCGGCTGCGGATCTTGCGCCGGGCCGGCGTTCCGGTGCAGGCGATGGCGGCCAGGATCGACGAGGAGGCAATCCGGCAGTCGCTGGAGACCGAACAGGTCCGGCCGGCAGAGATGTCGGTGGTGCTGGCGGAGATGAAGGCGCGAAAGGCGTCGCAAGCGCATCCGGAGCGGATGGTGATCGGCTGTGACCAGATCCTCGAATTCGAGGGGCGGGCGCTTGGCAAGGCCCGGTCGCTGGCCGAGATGCGGGAGCAATTGTCGGCCTTCCGGGGCCAGTCTCACCAGCTGCATTCATCGGTGGTGGTGTACCGGGCCTCGGAACCAGCATGGCGACACACCGCCAGCGCCAGGCTGACGATGAGGAATTTCTCCGATGCCTATCTCGAACACTATGTTGTCAGGAACGGGAAGGGGCTTCTCGACTCCGTTGGCTGCTACCGGATCGAGGATGAGGGCATCCGGCTGTTCAGCGCCGTGGAAGGCGACTATTTTGCAATTTGCGGCTTGCCGCTGATTCCCCTGCTGACATATCTGGGTGATGCAGGAGCACTGACGGGCTGATGGATACACGCAAATTGACCCTGGCCGGCGTGATCGGCAACCCGATCGCACATTCCAAGTCACCGGTCATTCACGGCTACTGGCTGCGACATTACGGCATCAACGCCTATTATGTTCCGATTGAGGTGGCCAGCGAAGACCTGTTCGAGGTCATCCAGACGCTGCCGAAAATGAAGTTCCGCGGCGTGAACATCACCATTCCATACAAGGAAGATGCCCTGCGGCACTATCACCACATCACCGACCAGGCGGTGCTGATCGGCGCGGTCAACACGCTGACCTTCAGCCCGGATCACCAGATCTATGCCGACAATACCGACGGCCACGGGTTTTTGCAGAACCTGAAAGAACGGATACCGGACTGGAAGGCCAGCAACGGTTCGGCGTTGGTCCTCGGCGCCGGTGGGGCGGCCAAGGCGGCAATCTATGCACTGATTCTGGACGGGGCGCCGAAAGTCTACGTCTCCAACAGGTCATCGGACCGAGCCGAAGCACTGCGCCGGGTCTTCGGCAACCGGGTAGTCGTGGTCAGGCAACTGGACATTCCCGAACTGCTCGGCGAGGTGGCCACCGTCGCCAACGCGACGTCATTGGGCATGAAGGGGATGCCGAGGCTGAATTTCCCCTATGAAAAGCTGCGGCCGGATACGGTGGTCACCGACCTGGTATATTCGCCACTTGAGACGGAACTGCTCAAGCAGGCGGCCGGTAGGGGCTGCAGGACCGTGGATGGCCTGGGCATGCTGCTTCACCAGGCAGCTGCGTCCTTCGACTCATGGTACGGGATTCGGCCGGCGATCAACTCCACGGTGAGAAGCCTGGCGCTGGCCGGATGAGTTCCGGGCCGGCGATCCTCGGCCTGACCGGATCGATGGCCATGGGAAAATCCACCACCGCGGCGATATTTGCCGAGGAGGGGATCCCGACCTGGAGCGCCGATGAGGCGGTTAGCCGCCTGTACGCGCCAGGCGGCGAGGGGCAGGCGGTCATCGACAGGCTGTGTCCGGACGCCGCCGGAGGACCGGGCCGGGGTGTCGACCGGCAAAGGCTCAGGCAGGCTGTGTCCCGGGATCGGGAGTTGCTCGATCGGGTGGAAATGGCCGTGCACCCCCTGGTCAGGCAGGACCGGGAGGCCTTCATCGACCAGGCGGCACGGGCAGGTGAGTGGCTGGTGGTGGTCGAGGTGCCGCTGCTGTTCGAGACCGACGGCGAGGACGGTGTCGACGCCACCCTGGTGGTGAGTGCGCCGGCCGCGGTGCAGCGGCAGCGGTTGCGGTCGAGGGGGAAGATGGGCGAGGCGGAACTCGATGCGTTGCTGGCCCGGCAGATGCCGGACGAGGAAAAACGTCGCCGGGCCGACTATGTCATCAATACCGACACCGTGGAAACTGCCAGGGCCGGGGTTCGCCTTGTGCTGGCCGAGATCAGGAGCAGGAATTGGCAATCGAAGTAGTGCTCGATACCGAAACAACCGGGCTTGATCCCCTGAAAGGCGACAGGATTGTCGAGATCGGGGCGGTGGAACTCGACAATCTCAACCGCACCGGACGGGTGTTCCACCAATATCTGAACCCGGAAATGCAGATGTCGGAAGACGCCCTGAAGGTGCACGGCCTGACCGATGCCTTCCTGATGGACAAGCCGCTTTTTGCCGACATTGCTGGAGGCTTCATCGAATTCATCGGCGATTCACGGCTGATCATCCACAACGCAGATTTCGATATGGGCTTCATCAACGAGGAGCTGAAGCGAATCGGCGAGCAGCCGGTCGGGATGGACCGGGTGCTGGACACATTGGCATATGCCCGCCGGGAGTTGATCAGCCTGACCCGGTTCAGCCTGGACGCGCTGTGCAACCATTACCGGATCGACAGGTCGGAGCGGGTCACCCACGGCGCATTGCTCGACGCCGAACTGCTGACCGAGGTCTATGTCAGGCTCACCGGGCGCAGCCAGAGCTTCCTCGACCTCCTTGATGACCAACCGACGGGGGGTTTGCCGGCGGCCGAGCGCGACCGCTGCCGGCCGCGCTCGGAGCCGCTGCCACCGCTGCTAACCGACGAGGAAAAGGCGGCCCACCTGGCAATGGTGCGGTCGCTTGGCGAGAATGCTCTATGGCAGGGTGCCGACGAGCCGACGAGCGGTTAGTCGCCCCGGCTTTCGGATTCCGATCTGCGGGCAAGTTCGGCTTGGTAAAGCCCATTGAAATCAATGAGTTCGAGACTGAATGGATCGAAGCCGCCATCATGTGTCACGTCATGGACGATCCTGCGCACGAATGGAAACAGCAGGCGCGGGCACTCCACCAGCATGAAGGGCCGGGACTGCTCCTGTGGCAGGCCGTCGACAATGAACACCCCGGAATATTCGAGTTCGAGATAATAGACGGACTCCTTCGATCCCTTCTCGGTGGCGGCAATCTGCAGCCGGAACAGGGATTCGAACTCACCGCCCTCCAGCGGGGTTCCCTCGACATTCATGGTGACCTGGAAGCCGAGTTCTCCATGCTGTTTTCCGCCACGCTGCCGGAGAAAATTCTCGAAGGACAGGTCGCGAATGCATTGCGAGACGATGCGAGCCCGCAAGACCGGCGGCCCGCTCTTGTCGGCACCGTTCTCCAGGTTGCCATCAGTCATGCTGTTTCCAGTGCAAATCCGCCGACCCGTGCCAGCCAGCCTTCATAAACATGTGCCATGTAATGTCTGTGCCGATTTTCTCAACCCCGAAACAACACCTCGCCAAGCCGCCGTGACTGCTCGACCAGGACACTCTTTTTTTCAAGCACATCATCGACCGTCAGCCTCAGCGTCGGCCCGTGAAACGCCAATGCGCCGACGAAACAGTCATCGCCGTCCCGGACCGGAACCGCTGCAGCCACCATGCCTTCCATGAATTCCTCCCTGTCGATGGCAAACCCGTTTTCGATCACCCGTTCGATCTCGTCGATGAATCCGTCCCTGCTGACGATGGTGTTCGGCGTCAGGCGCTCGAGGTCCAGGCTCGAAATCACCGATCTGCGTTTCTCCTCCGGCAGGCTGGCCAGGAAGGCCTTTCCGCTCGCCGTGCAGTGAAAGGGCACGCAGGTGCCGACCGGAAGCTGGATCCGGAGTGGCCAATCGGTTTCGATGCGGTCGACATAGGCCATGCCGTCGGTATCGGGCACGGCAAAATTGATGGTCTCGCCGATGGCCTTGGCGGTGGTCATGAGGACCTGCCGGCGGGCGATCTCGGAATGGGCGCCGAACAGCAACTGCTTCGCCAGCACCCGCATGCGCCTGCCCGGCGCCAGCCGCCGTCCGCCGGTGTCGACGAGATATCCCTCTTCGACCAGGCGGTTGCACAGCCGGTGGCCGGTCTGTTTCGGCAGGCCGAGCTGTCCGTAGATTTGCGCCGGGGAGACCGGACCATCGGAGTCGGCGACGATCTCCAGTATTCTTAGCAGCCTGAATGAGGTTGGAATCTTGGAAGCTTGATCCATTCATGTCACCCCGGACAAAAAAACCTTGCTCTGTTGTTGGCAAAGGGTAATATACAAATTTCAAGACGTCTTGTCCCATTTTGTTTGCCGGTGTGCCGGAAATATCTGAGCGGGAGAGCGAAAATGCATGATTTTCAGACAGCCAGGTTCGAGCATACGCGGTAGCTGCAATGTTGCGCACCACCCCAATCGCACGTCCGGGAACCTTGCCTGGTCCGGAAAGCTGCCAGCAGCAGCACCGGCCCGGACGATGGCATGGCTGATGCAATTTCGTTCCTGTCAGCAGGTGCCGGCACCGGTGAACTGCTTTGCCGGACGGGTCTGAGCGAATGCGTTTGGCTTTACGACAAGGCGTTGATGATCACGCAGATCATCATTGCCGACATCATCCTGTCCGGGGACAACGCCCTGGTCATCGGCATGGCGGCGGCGACCGTATCCGCGTCCCATCGCCGGATGGCAATCGTGTTCGGCCTGGGAATGGCGGCGCTGCTGCGCATCGTCTTCGCCATCGCAGCCTCGTACCTGTTGAAGATACCCGGAATCCTGCTGGTCGGGGGATTGCTGCTGGGTTGGGTGTGCTGGCGGTTCTACCAGGATCTGAAGGAATACAACCGGGCGGCAAAGGAGCCGGAAAAGGTCGCCGCCGCCGAGGACCCGTCACTGTCGCCGGGAAAACAACTGCGGAAGGCACTGATCACCATTACCGCCGCCGACGTGTCGATGTCGCTCGACAACGTGATCGCCGTGGCGGCGATTGCCCGCGAAGACACGGTCATGCTGGTGTTCGGGCTGTCATTGGCCATCGTGCTGATGGCGTTCTGCGCCACGATCATCATGAAGATTCTCACCAGGTTCCCGGCCCTGTCCTGGGCCGGCCTTCTGTTCCTGGTATATCTGTCGCTTCGCCTGCTCTACGATGGCGGCGAGGAAGTCCTGCACCTCATGGGATACCTGTGATGCGTGCAGCCGAAATTCATTCAGCCTGGCCGGCTTCAGCCCGCCAAGGTCTGACTGGAATGCGTCCCGTGTATTCATGCCGGAGTCCCGCCTTCGCCGGCACCGTGGGGGATGCAAAGGAAGGCCAATCTTCAGGAGGGTACCAATGACCACAGACAAGAGAAGGGTAGTTGCAGGTATGGCCGCAGTGGCGGCATTCAGCATTGCTGCGATGAGTGCGGTCTCCACATCCGCGCAGACAACCATCCGCATCCAGTCGGCAACGCCGGATACGGCTGACGAAATGGTGATGCTCAAGGAATTCGCCAGCGATGTCGAGGCACTGACCGGTGGCGAGCTGCAGTTCGAGGTGCTTCCAGCGGGTGCCGTTGTCGGCGTCCCGGAAATCTTCGATGCTGTTGACAAGGGGCTGGTTGATGCCGGCTTTGCCTGGACGCATTACTGGTCGGGCAAGCATCCGGCGGCGATGCTGTTCGGGTCCCCGGTCGCCGGTGCCGGCGTCGGGCTTGACAACATCGCGTTCATCTCCTGGTTCATGTATGGCGGCGGCAAGGAGCTCTATGATCGCCTCTGGGATGAAATGGGCGCCAATGTGAAGGGCTTCATGTTGCAGCCCGTTGGTCCCGAAGCCCTTGGCTGGTTCAAGGAACCGATCAACTCGATGGACGACTTCCGCAAGTACCGGTTCCGCACACCACCGGGGATCCCGGGCCAGACCTACAAGGATATCGGTGTTGCTTCGGTTGCCATGGGTGGCGGAGACATTCTCCCGGCCCTGGAAAAGGGAACGATCGACGCCGCCGAATGGTGCTGCCCGAAACCGGACAGCGTGTTCGGTTTCCAGAAGGTCCTGAAGCACTACTATCTGCAGGGCCTGCACCAGGTGGTGGTCAATGCCGACCTCTACATCAATGGCGACGTGTATGACGCGATGACCGATCACCAGAAACGGGCGATCGAGGTGGCGGCCAATGCCTCGCTGATGAAGGCAGTCGCCTACCGCATTCACGAAAACGGCAAGGCTTTGAAGGATCTGACCGACAATCATGGCGTGATCCTGCACGACACTCCGGCCGACTACTTCCCGGCATACATGAATGCTGCCCGGGCCACCCTCGAGAAGAACGCTGCCGAAAACGAGTTCTTCGCCGAGGTCTGGAACAGCCAGCGTGACTTTGCCGAAATCGCGGTTCCGTTCTGGGCTGGCGCCCAGTCATCGAACGCGCAGCTTGGCAAGGCATTTGCCGACTCGCTCAATTGAGTTGAATCAGGGCAGGTGGCGGCACTTGGTATCGCCGCCTGCCAGAAGAATTTCCTGCGCCCCGAACGACGCAACTGGCCGTCGACGGAACGCCAGCCCGAGGCAAGAATGATGACCCCCAGCACCGACCAGACCGGTCCGGATATCGCCGATGAGCTGGTCGCTGAAGCACGGTCATCAAAACCTGGCGAGACTCCGGATGACATGCCGCCATGGATGCGGAAGGTCATCTATGTGATCGACAATGTGAACCTCTGGGCTGGCCGGGCGACCTGCCTGCTGCTGATCCCGGTCATCACCGCCATGGTCTACGAGGTCGTTGCCCGGAAACTGTTCATCGCTCCGACGATCTGGGCATTTGACGTCAGCCGCATGGCCGCCGGTGCCATGTTCATGGCCGGTGCCGGCTATGCGCTGATGCGCGGCGTGCATATCCGTGCCGATTTTCTCTACCGGTCCTGGAGCCGCCGCACCCAGGCCACGGTGGACGCGCTTCTCTACCTTGCCCTGTATTTTCCGGCGATGCTGTTCTTCTTCTGGATCTCGCTCGACTACACCATCTCCGCCTGGGTGAAATGGGAGCGGGCCATGGACACCACGCTGATGGCACCGCTGGCGCCAGCGCGGACGGCCATGCCGATGGGAGCATTCCTGCTGCTGTTGCAGGGTATTGCCGAGTTGCTTCGCTGCTTCCATGATTCCGGCAGGCGCCGCGGGCGTACATTCCTGCGCGTGATGCCGATCTACCTGGTGGGCCTGGCGACGATCTTCGGCAGTGCATTCTTTCCCGCCCTGGTGCCGCTCGGTGGCTGGTGGGAAACGGTGATTGCCTCCAGCGGCGCCACCTCGATCTCGACCGAGCTGATCGGGGTACTGATGATCTCGGTCATGCTGTTTGCCATCTTTGTCGGATTCCCGATCTCCTTCACGCTGATTTTCCTCGGATTCGTGTTCGGCGCCTGGGGATTTGGCAGCGGCCTGGTGTTCTACCTGCAAACGCTTCAGTTCAATTCGGTCATGCTGCAACAGACGCTGGCGGCGGTGCCGTTATTCGTGTTCATGGGCATCCTCATGGAGCAGGCCGGTCTCATGGAGCGGCTGTTCAAGGCGGTTCAGCTGATGCTGTCACGAACCCGCGGCTCGCTCTACCTGGCGGTGCTGGTGGTCTCGACGGTGTTTGCCGCGGCAACCGGGATCGTCGGCGCTTCGGTGACCATTCTCGGCATCATGGCCGCCAAGACCATGAACCGGGCCGGCTACGATACCAGGCTGGCGGCCGGCGCAATCACTGCCGGCGGCACGCTGGGGATCCTGATTCCACCTTCGATCATGCTGGTGGTCATGGGACCGGTTCTGGAAGTTCCGGTCACCGACCTGTTCGCGGCGGCGATCATCCCGGGCATCATGCTGGCCGCTCTCTATGCCGGATACACGGTGATACGGTGCCAGATGAACCCGAATCTCGGGCCGGTGCTTCCCGAGGATGAGCAACCCGACACCTCGCCCTTCTACTGGCTCGAAGCGGTGCTGGTCATGGCATCGCTTGCCATATTGTTCCTGGTCCTGTTCCTGGCATTGTCCGGGTCGCTGACCGGGCTGTTTCCCCTGGCATGGCTGGTCCTTCCGGCCGGCTGGATGGGCATCATGTTCCTGGCGGCAAAATGGGTCAGGGAGAACCGGCCGGCCGGGTTCTACTTTTCCGATTTGTGGTACGAATTCTTCATGGGGCTGGTGCCGCCATCGGCGCTGGTGGCCTTTGCGCTCGGTTCGATCCTGTTCGGTTGGGCGACCCCCACCGAGGGCGCCGCCTGCGGTGCTTTCGGCGCCATATTGCTGGCGATCTGCTACCGGAAACTGACGGTCGAGCGGATCTGGGAAGCCCTGATCAAGACCCTGGAGATCTCGGTCCTGATCCTGTTCCTGGTGGCGGCATCGAATTTCTTCGGTGCCGTGTTCTCCCGGCTCGGAACGCCGACCATGCTGACGCATTTCCTGCTGGAATGGGATTTGTCGTCAACCATGGTCCTGCTCATCATCATGGCGCTGATCTTCCTGCTTGGCTGGCCACTGGAATGGGTCCCGATTGTCCTGATCATCGTGCCGATCCTGATCCCGGCCCTGGTCGAGATGGACATCAACCTGACCTGGTTCGGCATCCTGGTGGCGGTCAATCTGCAGACGGCCTGGCTCAGCCCGCCGGTGGCGCTGTCGGCCTATTTCCTGAAGGGGGTGGTGCCGGACTGGGATCTGCTTGATATCTACAAGGGCATGCTGCAATTCATGGCCATCCAGCTCCTCGGCCTGGCGCTGGTATTCACCTTCCCGCAGATCGCGTTGTGGCTGCCCAATCTCATCTACGGTCAATAGCATCACCTTCCATGCCGCAATCAGAAGAATTCGACTACGTGATCGTTGGCGGCGGCTCGGCCGGATGCGTTCTTGCCAACCGCCTGAGCGCCAGCGGCACGACCAGCGTATTGCTGCTTGAGGCGGGCAACCGCGACCGCAACCCGTGGATCCATATCCCGGTCGGTTATTTCAAGACCATGCACAACCCGGCGATTGACTGGTGCTTTGCCACCGAGCCGGATCCCGGCCTCAATGGACGCAGCATCGACTGGCCACGCGGCAAGGTGCTTGGCGGCTCCTCCTCGATCAACGGCCTGCTCTACGTACGGGGACAGCCGGAAGACTATGATCGCTGGCGGCAGATGGGCAACAGGGGCTGGAGCTGGGATGACGTCATGCCGCTGTTCCGCGATGCCGAAACCTATGCCGGCGGCAATGGCGAATTCCGCGGCAAGTCCGGTCCGCTCGGCGTGTCGGACATGCCGGTGCATCGCCGGATATCCGATGCCTGGCTGGAGGCAGCGATGGCGACCGGATATTCGCACAATCCCGACTATAACGGCGCCACGCAGGAAGGCGTCGGCCACTTCCAGATCACCTCGAGAAACGGGCGGCGGTGCAGTGCTGCCGTGGCCTATCTCAACCCGGCGCGCAAACGGACAAATTTGAAGATCGAGACCGGTGCGCTGGCGGAAAACCTGGCGATGCAGGGGCGGGAAGCAACCGGCGTCAATTATCGCGACCGGTCGGGAACGAGGCGACTGGCTAGGGCGCGCCGTGAAGTCATCCTGGCGGCCGGCGCCATTGGCTCGCCGCACCTGCTCATGCATTCCGGCATCGGTGACGGGGAGACGCTCGGTGCCGTCGGCATCGAGCCGGTCGTCGAATTGACGGGTGTGGGCCGGAATTTGCAGGACCATCTCCAGGCGCGGGTGGTCGCCAAGTGCCGGATCCGCACGCTCAATGACGATGTGAACAGCCTGGTCTCCCGGGTCGGGATGGGGCTGCAGTATTTCCTGTTCCGGAGCGGGCCGATGACCATGGCCGCCAGCTTCGTCTTCGGTTTCATGAAGACCGGTGCGCATGTGGCCACCCCGGACATCCAGTTCCACGTTCAGCCCTGGTCGGCCGAAAGTGTCGGCAAGGGGGTGCACCCGTTTTCCGCCTTTACCGCCTCGGTCTGTCAGCTGCGGCCGGAAAGCCGGGGACGAATCACGCTGAAATCTGCAGATCCGACGGAATACCCGGCCATACATCCGAATTACCTGTCCACCGAGACCGACCGGAAGACGATCGTCGAGGGAATCAGGATTGCACGGCGGATTGCCGGCACCGAGCCGCTGGCATCGATGATCTCCTCGGAACACGAGCCCGGACCGGATGTCGGTGACGACAGTGAAATCCTCGAATGGGTACGAAATTCGGCGGTGACCATCTTTCATCCAACCGGAACCTGCAAGATGGGTTCCGGCAACGACGCGGTTGTCGACGAACGGCTCCGGGTGCGCAATGTCGGCAGGCTCCGGGTTGCCGATTGCTCGATCATGCCGGAAATCGTATCGGGCAACACCAACGCCGCGGCGATCATGATCGGGGAAAACGCCAGCAGGATGATCCTGCAGGATCTCGAGAATGACAGGTAGAGACCGGAATACAGGAGAGCGTGAACGATGAAGATGACGACCGAGGAAGCTTTCGTCAAAGTGCTCCAGATGCACGGCATCAGGCATTCATTTGGCATTATCGGATCGGCGATGATGCCGGTTTCGGACCTTTTCCCGGCTGCCGGAATTACATTCTGGGACTGTGCCCATGAATGCAATGCCGGCATGATCGCCGATGGTTTCACCAGGTCCACCGGCGAGATGTCGATGATGATCGCCCAGAACGGGCCGGGCATCACCAATTTCGTGACTCCGGTCAAGACCGCTTACTGGAACCATTCACCGATTCTGCTGGTAACCCCGCAAGCGGCCAACCGGACCATTGGCCAGGGCGGCTTCCAGGAAATCGAGCAAATGAACCTGTTCGCTGACATGGTGTGCTACCAGGAGGAAGTCCGCGATCCGCTGCGGGTGGCGGAGGTGCTGAACCGGGTGATCGAAAAGGCCTGGCGAGGCTGTGCCCCGGCACAAATCAATATTCCGCGCGACATGTGGAACAAGGTTATCGACATCGAGTTGCCGGTCACGGTGCAGCTCGAGCGTCCGCGGGGCGGAAAGAAGGCAATCGGCGAAGCGGCCAGGCTGCTCTCCGAGGCGGAATTCCCGGTAATACTGAATGGTGCCGGGGTCGTGATCGGCGATGCCATCCATGCATCCCGCCAGCTTGCCGAGCGGCTGGATGCCCCGGTCTGCTGTGGCTACCAGCACAATGATGCCTTCCCGGGCTCGCACCCGCTTTCGGTCGGACCGCTGGGCTATAATGGCTCGCGGGCGGCCATGGAGCTGATCAGCAAGGCCGATGTGGTGCTGGCCCTGGGAACGAGGCTCAATCCGTTCTCGACCCTGCCGGGCTACGGCATCGATTACTGGCCGGCCGATGCCAGGATCATCCAGGTCGACATCAATTCCGATCGCATCGGCCTGACCAAGAATGTCTCGGTTGCCATCCAGGGCGATGCCGGGGAGGTTGCCCGGCAGCTGCTGGCCGGGTTGTCGGCCACTGCCGGCGACCAGGGCCGCAAGGAGCGGCGAGAGCTGATCGCCAGGACGAAATCGCGCTGGCTGCAATTCCTGGCCTCGCTCGATCACGAGGAGGATGATCCCGGAACCACCTGGAATGAACGGGCCCGCAACAAGCATCCGGAGCGGATGAGCCCCCGCATGGCCTGGCGGGCCATCCAGTCGGCGCTTCCCGCCGATGCCATCATATCATCCGATATCGGCAACAACTGTGCCATCGGTAACGCCTACCCGACCTTCGAGGTTGGACGAAAATACCTTGCACCGGGGCTGTTCGGTCCGTGCGGCTACGGGTTTCCGGCAATTCTCGGTGCCAAGATCGGTTGCCCGGACACGCCGGTGGTCGGGTTTGCCGGCGATGGCGCCTTCGGGATCTCGATGAACGAACTGACCTCCTGCGGCCGACGCGAATGGCCGCGGGTCACCATGATCGTGTTCCGGAACTACCAGTGGGGCGCCGAGAAGCGCAACACCACGCTGTGGTTTGACGACAATTTCGTCGGCACCGAGCTCGATGAGCAGGTCAATTACGCGCAGATCGCCCAGGGATGCGGCCTGAAGGGAGTCAGGGTCTCGACCCAGGAACAGCTGACCGAGGCGTTGCGCCAGGCCGTCGGCGAGCAGATGAGCAATACGGCGACCACCCTCATCGAGGTCATCCTCAACCAGGAACTCGGCGAGCCGTTCCGGCGGGATGCGATGCGGGCACCGGAGTCGGTTGCCGGCATTGCCGAAGACGACATGGCGGCCACGCAGGTGATACCGGCATAGGCTGGCGCGCTGCCGCTCCCGGCAATGACTATCCTGGACCAGATCTTCAGCCAGGCCAGGGCGCAGCCGAAGCACATCGTCCTGGCCGAAGGCACTGACCCGCGGGTGATCGCCGCAGCGTCGAAGGCAACGCAGGAAGGAATTGCCCGGACCACCCTGCTTGGCGATCCCGTACAGATTGAGCCCGAACTGCATCGCCGAGACGGCGCAGGACAGGTTCGCATCATCGACCCGGCAGCCAGCCCGGAGCTGCGCCGCTATGCCGATTGCCATGCCGAAAACCGGGCACATAAGGGGATCAGCGCCCAAGAGGCGATGGAAGACATGCAAACCCCTCTCGGCTACGCGGCGATGATGGTCAGGACGGGCGATGCCGACGGCACCATCGCCGGCGCGGTGGCGACGACGGCCGACACCATCCGCGCCGGGTTGCAGATCATCGGCAGGGCGCCCGGGGTCAGCATGGTGTCCTCGTTCTTCCTCATGGTGCCATCCGGGGACGCATGCCCGATAAAGGACCCGGTGATCTTCGCCGACTGCGCCCTTGTGGTCGAGCCAGGCCCCGAAGAACTGGCCGACATCGCCCTCGCTGCCGCCGGCTCGGCCCGCTCGATGCTCGGCCGCGAGCCGGTCATTGCCATGCTGTCATTTTCCACCAGGGGAAGCTCCGACCATGAACGGGCAGCCCTCGTGGACACTGCCACCGAAATTGCCGCCAGCCGCCGGCCAGGGCTGAAGATCGGCGGCGGGCTGCAGTTCGATGCCGCAATCGATCCGGATATCCGCCGGCGGAAGGCGCCGGACAGCCAGATTGACGAGACTCCCAACGTCTTCGTGTTTCCCAATCTCGATGCGGCCAATATCGGCTACAAGATTGCCGAACGGATCGGCGGGATGACCGCCATCGGCCCGGTCCTGCAAGGAATGGCCCGCCCGGCCAACGACCTGTCGAGAGGTTGCAGCGCCGAGGACATCCTGAACCTCATCGCCATCACCTCGGTCCAGGCCGGAGCCGGCTGAGGGGCCATCTCCGGCGAAACCCCGCGTGCTCGGCAACTATGCCGATGCGGGCGAATTGACAGCCATGCAGCCAGGCCGGGGAGCCGGCAATGCAAGGCATCATACCGGAGCAGGGTGTTCCCGGTGCAGCGACAGGTTGATCGGCCGCCGCCAATGCTGAAATACCCTGCAGATCAGCAGGATGGCCCCGGAGTCCTTCATTGGTTACCGATGAAGATCCGTCCGAATGACGTTTCGGCGGGCATCACAACCCTTCGATCGTGAACTCGGACGTGCCGGTCCAGACAAGCCTCCAAATAGTGACCGCGCCCTGATTGGTGCAAAAGGCGCTCCGACGTCCCAGCCCAATTCAAGGCCGCTTACCTTAGCCAGTTCGTTATTAAAGACGAAAGCATATTGCTTGAATTGCGGGCCGATGCCATGATCATGCCATGAGCAATCTGCAACCCCTGGATGAACGGCTTGGCAGGAATGTCGAAACCCCGGTCGGCGGGGTAGCGCGCGCCACCGCGGTACAATAGGAGCGAACAACAGGACGGAGAACGATCCTGGAAAAAGAGCGGTGAATCACCGGAATCCCGCTCTATCTGTTAGCCGCTGACACATCGCCCAGCTTCGCGAGCCCGCACATTGGCAGGACCGATCCCGAATGACGAATACAAAACATCACCGGATGCGTGCCCCGGTGCCTTTGTCAAAGACCAATGCGGCAGAATCCTCGAATACGAGGTCCACGGCTGCGCCAACCTGGGTATCCTCGTCGCCTTTCGATTCAACAACGATGCGCTCGCCGGTCGGGCAGGTCAGGTAGTCATAGGTCACGCCGCCGAGTTTTTCCGACAACTCCACCGCCAGGCCTGACTCACCTGGCGTGATGCCGAGCGCCTGTGGCCGCAACCCGACGACAACCTCGGTGCCGTCGGCGGGCAGGCTGGCTTCCGGCACCGCCCGTCTCTCGCCGAGCGCCGGCATGGTGATGGCGCCGTTCTCGACCCGTCCGACAATGAAATTCATGCCAGGAGAGCCAATGAAGCCGGCAACAAACTGGTTGTCCGGATCTCGATAGAGCTGCATGGGCGAGCCGACCTGTTCGATGATGCCGGCCCTCAGCACGACGATCTTGTCTGCCAGCGTCATCGCCTCGACCTGGTCATGGGTCACGTAGATCATCGTCGAGCCGAGCTCCTTGTGCAGCCGGGCGATCTCCACCCGCATCTCCACCCTGAGTTCGGCATCGAGATTGGATAGCGGCTCGTCGAACAGGAACACGCCGGGGCCACGGACTATGGCCCGTCCGATGGCGACCCGCTGGCGCTGGCCGCCGGACAATGCCTTGGGCTTGCGCTTCAGGTATTCGCCAAGGCGCAGGATATCGGCGGCAGCACCGACCTTCTTGTCGATTTCCGGCCTGGCAACGCCGCTCATCCGCAGGCCGAAACCCATATTCTCCTCGACGGTCATATGCGGATAGAGAGCATAGGTCTGGAAGACCATGGCAATGCCGCGGTCAGCCGGGTCCACGGCAGTGACGTCCCGACCGCCAATGTCGATCGTTCCCGTCGAGACTTCCTCCAGCCCGGCGATCATCCTCAGCAGCGTTGATTTGCCGCAACCTGACGGGCCGACGAAGACACAGAACTCACCATCGTCGATTTCCAGGTCGACACCGTGAATGACCTGGGTTTCGCCAAATCTCTTGACGATCTTCTTCAGAATGACACCAGACATGAATTTGGTTCCCTAACTGATTGCCGGATAATGCCAGATTTCGGCCTCGTCCCCGATGTTTCGTGCGGTTTCCTGCAGGATTGGCCCATAACCGAGCAGGCCGTCCAGGGTCTGATCCCGGACCGAACTGGTAATCGACAGCGCACCGACCAGGTGCCGGCCAGTTCGGATTGGACAGGCTATGCAGATGATCCCCGGCTCATGTTCCTCGCGGTCCAGCGCAATTCCCGTTTCGCGAATCTCGTCGAGTTCCCTGTCAAGCCGAGCGGCACTGGTCAGTGTCCTGTCAGTATAGGCGAAGTAGGATTGCTGCTCCAGAGCCTGCGATCGGCCGGGTTGATCGAGAAAGGCCAGCATGGCCTTGCCAACGCCAGTGCAATAGGCTGGCCCGACCTTTCCGGGCTGGCTGAACATGTTGATGACATTGCCGGTGGTCCTCTTGTCGATATACAGGACCTGACCATTTTCCAGACGTGCCAGGTGAACGGTTTCGCCGACGCGATTGACCAGGACGTCAAGATGTCGGCTGGCCAAATCCGTCAGGCTGGCCTGACTCCAGGCGGCATGTGCCAGTCGGACCAGGCGCATTCCAAGGCTATAGGTACGGGTTTCCGGGTCGTGAACCAGCATGTCCTGGTCGCACAGGGTGCGCAGGAATCGGAACAGTGTTGCCTTTGGCAACCTACTGGGCTCAAGCAACTCGGTAAAGCGGACCGGTTTGCCGGCCCTGGCAACGAGATCCATGATATCGAGAGCCTTCCCGACGGTGCCTCGGCTGGCGACAATTTTTTCCATCAGGGCCTCCGCCCGGGTGCACGACAAAACTGTGCATGAACGTGTGGATCATGCTACTTGCCCGGATGCTTGACAGGGCTAGCATAAACATGCGAATAAATCAATAGTTGGAACATAGTTCCACATAATGAAACTATTGGAGAATTGAAATGAACCAATTCCTTGCTCGCGGTGCCGGAATCCTGGCAGCGGGGCTGTTCTCGTCAACCGCTCTTGCCGGTGAGCTGGTGATCAACACCGACACCTCCGACTCAGCGCCGAAAGCGGCGTTTGAACAGCTGATCGCAGATTTTGAAGCCGAAAATCCGGACGTCACCGTAACCTGGAATATCTTTGATCACGAAGGCTACAAGACGTCGATCCGGAACTTCCTCACCGCCGATGCGCCGGACATTGCCAACTGGTATGCCGGCAACCGAATGCTCCCCTATGTCAATGCCGGGCTGTTCGAGCCCGTGGATGATGTCTGGGAAGAGAACGGACTCAAAGAGTCGCTGAAATCGGCCGTGGCATCCATGACCATCGATGGAAAGTTATGGGGCGTTCCCTACACCTACTATCAATGGGGTGTGTATTATCGGAAGGACATCTTCGAGGATCTCGGTATTGCCGTCCCGACAAACTGGGATGAATTCAAGCAGGCCGGCGAGACGCTGAAGGCCAACGACGTTACCCCGATCACCATCGGAACGAAATACCTTTGGACCGCCGGTGGAGTCTTCGACTACCTGAACCTGCGGACCAACGGCTATGATTTCCACATGGCGCTGACCAGGGGCGAGGTCGAATGGACCGACCCGCGGGTCCGGGCGACCATGGAGAACTGGAAGGAATTGCTGGACAGCGGCTTCTTCCTCGAAAACCATGCCGCCTATTCCTGGCAAGAGGCTCTGGCACCGATGGTCCAGGGCAACGCTGCCATGTATGTCATGGGCAACTTTGCAGTCGCGCCGCTTCGTGAAGCCGGTCTGACAGACGACCAACTCGGCTTCTTCCAGTTCCCGGAAATCACACCGGGAATTCCGGTTGCAGAAGAAGCGCCAACCGACACCATCCACATCCCGGCCAATGCGTCGAACAAGGAAGATGCCAAGCGCTTCCTGGCATTCCTCGCCCGGGCCGATGTGCAGACCAAGATCAATGCGACTCTTGGACAGCTGCCGATCAATTCCGGTTCGGAAGTGTCGGATGACAAGTTCCTGCAGGCCGGATTCGAGATGCTTTCGGCGGCGGAAGGCGGAATTGCGCAGTTCTTCGACCGTGACGCACCGGCCGAGATGGCCAAGGCCGGAATGGAAGGCTTCCAGGAATTCATGGTCAAGCCCGAACGTTTGGACGCGATTCTCGAGAGACTCGAAAAAGCGAGGCAGCGAGTCTACAATTGACTCTGACCTCATCTGCATCCCGCCCTAGGGCGGGGTGCAGACTCTGCAAGGGGGTATACCGGCAAGGCTGACATGGCGGGAGTTGCAACCATACTGAACCAGAGAAAGCTGGCACCCTGGCTGTTTCTTGCGCCAGGGATCCTGTTTTTCCTGTTCTACGTGGTGTTTCCGATCTTCCAGTCGATCAGCATCTCGTTCTACGAATGGGACGGGTTGGGCGAGAAGGCCTATGTCGGTGTCGACAACTATGTCGAGCTGGTGGATGACGAGGCGTTCTACACCTCGCTGAAGAATAACGTGATCTGGCTGGTGCTCTACATGCTGGCCATACCAGCCGGTCTCTTCATTGCGCTGTTCCTCAACCAGACGGTCTGGGGAATTCGGATGTACAAATCCCTGTTCTTCTTCCCGTTCGTCATCAGCCAGGTTGTTGTCGGGCTGGTCTTCAGCTGGTTCTACGATCCCAGCTTCGGCCTGATGAACATTGCGCTGAGGGGGCTGGGGCTGGAGCCGATCGCGGTGTTGGCCGACGAGCGGTTCGTGACCTACGGAATCATCGCCGCCGGGCTGTGGCCACAGACAGCCTATTGCATGATCCTCTATCTGACCGGCCTGAATGCCGTTGACCCGGAACAGATCGAGGCTGGCCGCCTCGACAATGCCAAGGGCTGGAAGATGCTGTGGTATGTCGTGCTGCCACAACTCAAACCCGCAACCTTCATCGCTGTCGTCGTGACCGTCATCGGTGCGCTCCGCTCCTTCGACCTGATCTCGATCATGACGGATGGCGGGCCCTGGGGCTCAAGCCGGGTGCTGGCCTTCTACATGTATGAACAGGCTTTCTCCGAATACGGGTTCCGCATGGGCTACGGCGCAGCTATCGCGGTGGTGCTGTTCCTGATCATGATGGTCTATATCAGCGGCTTTCTCTACAAGATGTACCGGGACGAGCGGGACTTCTGAGATGTTTCCGGCACCGATAGAACGACGGTCATTTCCTGTTCAGGCCCTGTACCGGACCGCACTGCCGATCGCCCTGCTGCTGTGGCTGTTGCCGCTGATCGCGGTTGCGCTGACATCGATCCGGGCGGCGGGCGACATTACCGCTGGAAATTACTGGGGCTGGCCAACCTCGATCAATTTGGTCGAGAACTACACGGCGATTTTCGAGAACACGCCGATCGGCAAATACATCCTGAACAGTTTCCGGGTCACGATACCGACGGTAATCGGTGCGGTTGCCCTGTCGTGCATGACCGGCTTTGCGCTGGCAGTGTACGGTTTCCGCGGCAATCTGCTGGTATTCTTCATGTTTGTCGCCGGCAACTTCGTTCCGTTTCAGATCCTGATGGTTCCAGTTCGCGACCTGACCCTGAATTTGGGGCTCTACAACACGATTACCGGCCTTGCGCTGTTCCACATCGCCTTCCAGACCGGTTTTTGCACGCTGTTCATGCGAAATTTCATCAAGGCGCTGCCCAGGGAGCTGATCGAGGCGGCCAGGGTTGAAGGGGTCAGCGAGATCAGGATTTTCTGGTACGTGGTCCTGCCGCTGATGAAGCCTGCCATTGCCGCGCTCAGCGTGCTGATCTTCACCTTCATCTGGAATGACTATTTCTGGGCCACGGTGCTGACGCAGGGTGCCGATTCCCAGCCAATCACCGCCGGCCTCTATTCGCTCAACGGTCAATGGGTTGCCGCCTGGCACCTCGTTTCCGCCGGGTCCATCGTCGCTGCACTGCCGCCGGTCGCCATGTTCTTCCTGATGCAGAAGCACTTCATCGCCGGCCTGACCCTGGGCGCCGTCAAGTAGACCCGTAGGCCTGCCGCTACATGCCGGACAGCGGACGCATAATGATCAACCGGCAGCACGGACCGAGGCCAGTTTCATCTGCACCGAACCACTCCCGCCGGTGAGAATATGGGAAAAGACCCCCGATTCAGGCCTGATTATTGAGAGACCCAACACCTGCCCGGGTGCGCTCTATGAGGAGACCGGTCTCGAATTCGGCCGCCGCATTGATCACACATGCACGGTGATACCCATCCAACATCCCTACCCGGACTGGCATGGCCTGGCAAAATAGAATATTCTTCTGGAAGCCGGTCGCCGGAATGTCGTGCCACGAATGTGCCAAATGGAAGCCATTGCCAAAACAGGGCCTGCCTATAAGCCGGTGACGCTCGAACAGGCAGTTTGGGTGGATCCGGGGCGGATGAGCGGCGTTCCCTGCTTCCGGGGCAGCCGGCTTCCAGTCCAGCAATTGTTCGATTGGCTTGCCGACGGAGTTTCGCTGAATGACTTCGTTCGCGAATTTCAAATAGACCGGGATGCTGCTGTCGTAGTACTGCAGTCAGCGGGTCATTCTCTTTGCACGAACACCGCCATGTGTCAGGATCAACGGCCGATAGCTGGTGCCTGATCGTCCATGAAGGTGCTTCTCGACCAGGGGGCGTGTCCCATCGTCTGAGAGGCCCCCTGCAGGATGCACTGGACGGTGTGTCCGTGGTAACTGGCAGACGCAGCACGCGGTTCTGCTTCCAGCATTTCCCGACAGCGGGTCTCTGCTCTCCTGAAGGCCGCTTCAGTCAGGTTTTCCATGGATACGCTCCCATTTCTTCAGGAACTCTTCGCGGTGCTCGGCCACAACCGCCATCAGCCGCCGCATGTCGGATTGCTTGATACCAACGACAGAGACAAGTTCCTGCTTGTTTCCAGTGCCGGTCAGATTGATCTTCGCCTGCCCAGGGCCGGTAATGTGAATATGCGCTGGGTCATGTTCCGCCGTGTAAATCACGAACCGGAAGCCGTGGGCGCTGAATAACAATCAAGCAGATAGATGACCCAACAGTTAGGTTAACGCAAGAGTTGGCCACATCGCATTGTTTGTTCGCTGAACTATTCGGATCTTCATAAGAACAAAACGGGATCTGAATTTCATAAGTCAGTGATTTCATGTCTGTATTGCTGCCATTTTTCGGGCGGGTATCTGCCATTATGACGCTGTATGCATGGCTGCCGACTATCGAATGGGCCTGGCCTTACGAGTGCGATGCTTGACTCGTTCATTATCAATTCCTATACAGAGTTCGTCGGGAGCATTTAGAGTCCTCCCGTCGCCTATTTAGGGGTGTCTTCGGGCACCCCATTACATTTCTGATGAGCTGTTCATGCTACAAATTGCTGTATTTGTGGATGCTGGGTACGTATACGCACAAGGCTCCGCTTTGCTCGCAAAGAAGAAGCAACGCCGTGAGAATGTCGTTCTGTCGGAAGTGCAGGCGCTCAAGAATTTGGCTGAATTCGCACGTACAATTGTCACGGATGCCCGCCTGCTGCGGATCTACTGGTATGACGGAATTCTCAGAACCAACCGCCCCAGCATTGAGCAGGACGCAATAGGCCGGTCCGACAATACCAAGCTCCGCCTTGGCTTGGTGAACAGTAGCGGACAGCAGAAGGGAGTCGATTCCCTCATCGTGACAGACCTAATCGAACTCGCACGAAATCAGGCAATCTCCGATGCATTGGTCCTATCTGGAGACGAAGACATCAAGATCGGTGTACAGGTAGCGCAGACATTTGGCGTTCGAGTGCATCTGCTCGGTATCAAGCCTGCTATAGGTTCCCAGTCGGTGAGCTTGATGATGGAAGCTGATACTTGCCACGAATGGGATGAGACTGCCGTAAGCCAATGGATGCAAATTGAAGACATCGCAGTGGCTGATGCAGGAATTGCTCCATCGACTGATGTTGACCACACATTCACCGAACACCAGGACTCTGACAGCTTTCTGGCCATCGTAGAAGATGAAGTGGGCAAGCTCATCAAATCGCTAAGCGCATCGGACATCGATCGCCATGTCAAGTTTCTCAATGCGAATCCGGGACGCATCCATTCTGACATCGATCGGACGACGCTCGCCAGCCTACGCAGCCGTCTAGACCGCGATCTGGGGAACGAGGAGCGAAACGAATACCGGAAGATATTTGCGGCAGCTTTGCGGCAGGCTCATGATTGATGTGAGAACACATGCCAGCAGGATGCTTACCAAGATCGACGAATTCTCCGCAACTTAACTTCAAATCGACCGGGGAAAGCCCCTGCCTCCTGGGCCCCGGAGCCGGAAGGCGGCATATTGGCAGAAGACGTGTTTCCTGGCCGGCCAGCTTCGTCCGAGCCAGTGTGGTCCAGGCCGGAAAGTTTCTCGTATAGTTTCTCCGCATGCGGGGGTTGCACGGGTAGCCGGTCGGGATTTCCTTCGGGGAACGGGTGCAGTCAGACCCGTTTGCCGTGGCAGTGCTTGTATTTCTTGCCGGAGCCGCAGGGGCAGGGGCTGTTGCGTCCCGGCGGGCCTGCCTGCCTGCCTCTCGCTGCCTGCTGTTCCGGTTTCTTCTCCGGGGCGGTGGCCCTGCCTGCTGCCTGCTGCCTTGCCCTGTACTGGCGCAGCATGGCCGCCTGCTCCTCCTCGGTCAGCGGCCGAAGCATGCTGATATGCGACGACACATCCGAGCGCAGGGTATTGAGCAGCGTCTCGAACAGGCCGAACGCCTCGTTCTTGAATTCATTCAGCGGATCGCGCTGCGCATAGCCGCGAAACCCGATGACCGAGCGGAGATGCTCGAGGGTGATCAGGTGTTCCCGCCACTTCCGGTCCAGCGTGTGCAGAAGCACCTGCTTCTCGACGGACCGCATCGCGGTATCGCCGAAATCAACCGATTTCCTGGCCAAAATCCGGTCCGAATTTTCGTAAAGGCGCTCCCGGACAACCTCTTCGTCGACATCCTCTTCCTCGGCCCAGCTGCTGACCGGCAGCTCGATTCCGAGCTTGTCCTTCACCTCGGTCTCCAGGGATTCCATTTCCCATTGCTCGGGATAGGTCTTGGGTGGCATGGATTGATCGATCAGGTCGTCGATGAGCTGGTAGCGCATGTCGCGGACGATTTCCGACACATCGCCAGACTCCATGATCTCGCGACGCTGGCCAAAAATGGCCTTGCGCTGGTCATTCATCACGTCGTCATATTTGAGCAGCTGCTTCCGGATGTCGAAGTTTCGTCCCTCGACCTTGGCCTGTGCCTTCTCCAGTGACTTGTTTACCCATGGGTGCTCGATGGCTTCACCCTGTTCCATGCCGATGGTGTTCAGCACCTTGTCGAGGCGGTCCGACCCGAAGATCCGCATCAGGTCATCTTCAAGCGACAGGAAGAAGCTGGACTTTCCCGGATCGCCCTGGCGTCCGGACCGGCCCCGCAACTGGTTGTCGATCCGCCGGGATTCGTGTCGCTCCGTCGCCAGGACATAGAGGCCGCCGACATCCAGTACCCGCCTTCGGGCATCAGCGATTTCCGCCTCGATTTCCGCCCGAAGGGTCGCTGCATCAACATCCGGATCAGCCTCGACGGCCTCGATAACCCGCATCTCGACATTGCCACCCAGCTGGATGTCGGTGCCGCGTCCGGCCATGTTGGTGGCAATTGTCACCGCTCCGGGAATTCCGGCATCGGCGATGATCTTGGCCTCCCGTTCGTGATGGCGGGCGTTGAGAACGTTGTGCTCGATTCCGGCCTTTTCCAGCAGGCCCGACAGCACCTCCGACTTGTCGATCGAGGTGGTTCCGACCAGGACAGGCTGCCCCGTCTCGTTGGCTTCCCTGATGGCCTCCATGATGGCCTCGGACTTTTCCTGGGCAGTCCTGAACACCTTGTCATGCTCATCGACCCGCGCCACCGGCTGGTTGGTCGGGATCTCGACCACGCCGAGGCTGTAGATTTCCTGGAACTCGTCCGCCTCGGTGGCGGCGGTTCCGGTCATGCCGGCAAGCTTGTCGTAGAGGCGGAAATAGTTCTGGAAGGTAATGGATGCCAGAGTGACATTCTCCGGCTGGATGTGCACGCCCTCCTTGGCTTCGATCGCCTGGTGAAGACCATCGCTCAACCGCCGCCCCGCCATCATCCGGCCGGTGAATTCGTCGATCAGGACAATACTGTCATCGCGGACGATATAGTCCTTGTCCCGGTGGAAATTCTTGTGGGCGCGCAGGGCCTGGGTGATGTGATGAACGATGGTAGTTGATTCCGGGTCATAAAGTGACTGCCCCTCCGGCAGAATGCCCTCGGCGCGCAGTCGCTCCTCGATGAATTCGTTGCCCTCATCGGTGAAAGTCACGTTCCGGGTCTTTTCGTCGAGGGAATAATGATCCTCGCTGACCTGCGGGATGAATTTGTCGATCGTCGTGTAGAGTTCTGACCGGTCCTGTGCCGGGCCGGAAATGATCAGCGGAGTCCGGGCCTCGTCGATCAGGATCGAGTCAACCTCGTCGACGATGGCAAAATTGTGACCCCTCTGCATCATGTGTGACAACTCGTTCGCCATGTTGTCACGCAAATAGTCGAAGCCGAGTTCGTTATTGGTCGCATAGGTTACGTCGGCCTGGTAGGCAGCGCGTTTCCCGTCCTGGGGCTGGTCGGGAATGACCACCGCCACCGTCAGGCCAAGGGCGTTGTAGACGGCCCCCATCCATTCCGCATCGCGGCGGGCAAGGTAGTCGTTGACGGTCACGATATGGACACCATCGCCGCGCAATGCGTTGAGGTAGGCGGGCAGGGTCGCCACCAGCGTCTTGCCTTCGCCGGTTTTCATCTCGGCGATGTTGCCCCGATGCAGAAAGATGCCGCCGAGCATCTGCACGTCGAATATTCGCTGGCCGAGGGCGCGCTTTGCCGCCTCCCGCACATTGGCATATGCCTCCGGCAACAGGTCATCGAGCGCCTCGCCATTCCGGGCGCGGACCTGCAGCTGCTCGGTCTTCTCCAGGATCTGCTTGTCCGACAACGCCTCGTATTCCGGCTCCATCTCCTGCAGCCGGGCAATGATCGGCCTGACCGATTTCAGAAGGCGATCATTCGGTGATCCGAAGACCTTCCTGGCAATTTGCCCAACCCCCAGCATGCTCGTATCAATTCTCCGGAAATTCTGGCCGGCGGCCAACAGTCTCAAACCCTGGCCGTGCACCTGTTCGGGATTGCGTCAGATCGGCCTGACACTACCAGATTCCGCTGCCGAGACCATCTGTTGGCAAACGGCGATGTAAGCGTCACAACCCCCGGTGTCAACGCTGCGTGCAGCCAAGCAGAACTGACCGGAGGCTGAAACGCACGGCTCCGTCATCCCGGCAAGGCAAAGGCCAGGCCTGTCGCGTCTATGGAAAATCCCTGCACCGCCAGCCGGCATTCCCCTCAGCAGGCACCCGGCGATGCAGATCGTTCCATGCAGGAAGTCGGCTGGCCAGGCCACCTTCGGAATTGAGTGTGGAACAGCCTGCCCGAACGGCGTAATGGATCTGGCGTTCAAGAAACTGAATCCGGATACCTGTTCCCGGTACTGGCAAATGTCGAAACACAGGACGAAGATCAAGAAGCTGCGGAGGCGGATCCGTGGCCTGGAGGCGGAGCTGGCGGCGCTGAAGTCGCCCGGCGACCGGGTGTCGCCGTTTGCGCCTGCCGGCGGGTTTCCACGGCTTCCGGTGGTGAAGGGGATCGGATTTGCCGCCGCCGCCGCCGGGGTCAAATATCACAACCGGCCCGATGTCTTGCTGGTCAGGGCGGATCCCGGAAGCGTGATCGCTGGCGTCTTTACCAAGTCTTCCACCAGATCGGCGGCCGTGCGTGATTGCGAGGCCAAGCTGGCGGCGCTTTCGGGCTGCTCAGCCGATCACGGCCTGGCAGTCCTGGTCAATTCGGGGAACGCCAACGCGTTCACCGGCAACCGGGGAAGCGGGGCGGTGGAGGCGTTGACCCGGCAGGTTGGCCAGGCCCTGGGAATGCCGCCGGGGGCGGTATTCTCCGCCTCGACCGGTGTCATCGGTGAGCCGATGCCTACCGATCGTGTCATCGACGTGATCGAGGAACTGGCTGCAGCGTTGAGGCCGGATGCAATCGAAAGCGGTGCCCGGGCGATCATGACCACCGATACCTACCCCAAGGGGGCCGGAACGGAGCTGGCACTCGGCGGGGCGAATGTGGCGATTGCCGGGTTTGCCAAGGGATCGGGCATGATTGCCCCGGACATGGCGACCATGCTGTCCTTCATCTTTACCGATGCCGCGATCAGCCAGGATGTCCTGCAGGAGATGGTTGCCGGATCCTGCAATCGCAGCTTCAATTCGGTCACGGTCGATGGCGATACCTCGACATCGGATACCTTGCTGGTGGTGGCGACCGGCGGCTCTGGTGCACCACAAATCAGCGAGCATGACTCGCCGTCCGGAACGGCATTTGCCGGTGCCCTGGATGCCGTGATGACCGATCTGGCCCTGCAGGTTGCCAAGGATGGCGAGGGCGCAACCAAGTTCGTCGAGATTCGTGTCGATGGCGCGGTATCGGACGGAGATGCGGCCAGGGTCGCCAGGTCGATTGCCAACTCGCCGCTGGTGAAGACGGCCATAGCCGGCGAGGACCCAAATTGGGGAAGGGTGGTCATGGCGGTCGGCAAATCGGGTGCGCATGCAGACCGGGACCGGCTCTCGATCCGGTTTGGAGACCTTCTGGTTGCCGAACAGGGCATGGTCGCCGAATCCCACTCGGAGGAAGCGGCCGCGTCCTACATGAAGAATTCCGAATTGGTGATCGCCGTTGACCTTGGGCTTGGCCAGGGGAGCACCAGGGTGTGGAGCTGTGACCTGTCCAGCCATTACGTGTCGATCAACGCCGACTACCGGTCGTGAAACTGGTCCTGGTTGCTGCCGCCGCCCTGGTCGACCGGGATGACCGGGTCCTGCTGGCAAGGCGGCCGGAGCAGGATTTTCTCGGCGGACTCTGGGAATTCCCGGGCGGGAAGCTCGAGGAGGGCGAGACGCCGGAAGCGGCATTGATCCGCGAGCTGCAGGAAGAACTCGAGATTGACACTTCGCAGAATTGCCTGGCGCCGCTGACATTCGCCAGCCACGATTACGGGAGTTTCCACCTGCTGATGACGCTGTTCATCTGCCGCAAATGGGACGGACTGCCCCGCCCGCGGCATCATCGGGAGCTGGCTTGGGCCGGGGCAAGAGAGCTTGCACAATATGCGATGCCGCCCGCTGACCGGCCAATCGTGCCGATACTTCGCCAGTGGCTGGTAGAATAGCGACGCTGCCCCGGTTGACGGTAGTGGGGTCGGGACTGCCAACGGAACGTCCGCTCGTGAACCGCTCCGGCTGAGGTGCCCGCTCGCTACCGGGCGATGCGGTCGAGGATCCGCGTCCAGGACCGGGTTCCGTGCACATAGCTCGACAGGTCGTATTTTTCGTTCGGGGCGTGGACCCGGTTGTCGAAGCGGGCGAAGCCGACCAGCAGGGGATCGAGTCCGAGCCGGTTGCGGAACTCCGCCAGTATCGGGATCGAGCCGCCAGTTCCGGCAATCGCCGCCTTGCCCCACTCGTCACGTAGCGCATCCAGCGTCTTGTGCAGCATCGGGCTGTCCACCGGCATGGCAACCGGGGAGGCGCGGCCCAGGGCGGTGAATTCCACGCTGAAATCGTCCGGCAACTGGTCTGTCAGCGGCTGACAGATAGGGCGGGATTCTGGTCGGGAACCAGGCGACAACTGACCTTGGCATGGGCCTTGCCGGGGATTACCGACTTGAACCCCTCGCCAGTATAGCCGCCCCAGAAGCCGTGCACCTCGAAACACGACCGGGACCAGCACTGTTCCAGCACCGAGCAATCCTTCTCGCCCGCATGCACCGACAGACGCCGCCCAGGAACCCGTCATCATCGAATGGCAGCGCAGTCCATCGGGCCCGGCCGTATTTCAATTGCCGGCGAACCGGAAACAGGACGATGCCGCCATCCCGCCATTACAGCAAGCCGGACCCCGGGAAGCTTGCAAGCCTCGGCCGGCGACACCCATGAACCGGGGTGCCGCCGCTGGCGATTTCCTTTATGCCTCCCAGAGCATCCGGATGGGCATTGCGAACAATCCGGGTCCGGCCCGCTGAATCCGCTCACCATCATGGAGCAGGATGCCGCATGCGAAGCCGTCGCCCACCCACTCCCTGAGGTGTTGCAGCCCCCTGAAATCACGGGGCCGCACGGTCGCCGCTGCCTTGACCTCAATCCCCACCACCGCGCCCGGTGAGCGCTCCAGGACCAGGTCAACCTCGACGCCGTCCTTGTCGCGATAGTGGCTGACGCCTGTCATGTCGTCCGACAGGGCCACGGCCTTGGCGATCTCGCCATGCACAAAGCATTCCAGGAGCGGCCCCAGCTTCTGACGGTCGTGAACGATATCCTCGATTCCGGTTCGCAAGATTGCTGCCAGCAGGCCTGAATCCAGGAAATGGAGTTTCGGCGTCCTGACAAGCCGTTTCGTCTCGTTGCGGTGCCAGGCGCGGACACGGCGGACCAGGAACATGTGCTCCAGCAGCACGAGCCAGCGGTCCACCGTCTTGCCGTCGATGCCCAGATTTGCGCCAAGGCCCGACATGTTGAGCAATTGTCCTGCCGACACGGCCGCGTGATCGATCAGGCGAACCATCTCGCCGCGCTTGCCAACAGTAGCAATTTCGGCAACGTCGCGCTCGGCAAGTGCCTTTGCGTAGGCGCGCAACCAGGACCGGCGCCGCTCCGGGACGGTACGGGCAAGCGCTGCCGGATAGCCGCCCAGTATGATCCGTTCGATCAACCCGACCGTCGGTCCGGTCTCCTCGATGGCCGGAAAGTCGCCAGCGAAGGCCCGGTCGAGAAAGCGCGGCGCGGCGCTGCCGGCAATCTCGGCCTGGGAAAATGGCAGCAACTTGATGGTCTCGACCCGGCCAGCCAGTGAATCCGGCGATATCGATCCCTTGAATAGATCGACAGAACCCGTGATCAGGTAGCGTCCCGGGACGGGATTCTCGTCAACCTCTTTCTTGAGGGCAAGGATGAGGTTCGGTGCCCGCTGGATTTCATCGATTGCCGCACTGGGCAAGTTCCGGACAAATCCGGCCGGGTCGTCCTCGGCGAAGCGCCTGGACTGGTTGTCATCCAGCGACACGAAGATGCGGCCATCATCATTGGCGATGCGGCGAGCAAGCGTCGTCTTGCCGGACTGGCGCGGCCCGACGAGTGCGACGATACGGGTGTCGGTGAGTGCGAGGCGTGCCGGTGCCTCCGCGTGTCGCCCCACGAAGCCTTCCGTATGAGTCGTCCGGTTAGGCATGACTGTCCGTCCAATTCGGAATAATCGATCGTCCAATCCGGAATGACTGTCCGTCCAATTCGGAATTTATCGCAATTCCCTCCCGACGAACACACCGGATTCCGGTCGCGGACACAACCGGTTTCGCGGCTCTGGCCAATGAAAACCCCCGGCCGCCATCGCCGTCGGTACTCGCGTGCGATCGGCGACTTCCGGAGAAATCCCATTCGCAAGAGTGCCGTCCTCCCGAAATCGGATTGCAAGTTCGAGAAGTCAGGACACCGTACCGTCGGGCGCATAGAGGCGGTGGAAGCCAACAACGAGGTCCAGCGAACCCGATCACTGCTTCCGGCCCAAACCATGCCGCCATTTTCGCCTCGGACGTGAATTGCCACGGCAAGCAATCTCCAGGGTGGATGGTCTGTGTTTTGAGACGGAAAATGCAGAAGAGTGGAGATGACGAGGGAAAGTGCTTGACCCGAAAGCCAGGGAGTAGGACGATCAATGATTAGGAGGGGTGAGTAGTTACTGAAGGGGAAGACAATGACCCAGGAAACTGAGCTACTCGAACGCATCACCATTCGACCCGAGATTTTCGGTGGCAAGCCAATCATCCGTGATATGCGAGTCGCCGTGGAGCACGTGCTTGGAAAGCTGGCGGTAGGCGACACAGCTGAGAAGATTCTCAGCGAATATCCATTCCTCGAGCCAGCAGACATTCAAGCATGTCTGATTTTCGCCCACCGGTCGATGTCAGGCGAGCACATCTTTGATCGCATCCCCGCCCGAGAGGCGTAATGAATTTCCTGCTTGATGTTTGCGTTGAGATGTTGCGTGCGACATCTCAACGCAAACCTCTTACCGGAGTTTCAACATTGGTCGGGACATCCCCCACCATGACGCGGCAACGACTAACGTAACCAAATGAATATTCCCCCAGCAGGCCTGGGCGAAATAGATGAGCGGCAACCACTGATGTGGTTCTGTTTGGCCGGACAATCCTGCTCGGTGGTCATCCAGTGCCCGTGCTCCAATTGGCTGGACCTGACCCTGCCAGGTCCAGCCGGAGACATCGATTCCCCGAAACCGCCGACGCATTGCCCCGATTTGCCCACTGCCATGCAGAAACCCGGATCAGGGGCGAAGGGCGGACGTCGTTTCGGCCTTGTTCTGGCTTCGGGTGATGGCGGTGCGGAGGCTAGCCGCCGTGTCGTCCGCGCCTGGCACGGCGTGCGCGGCATCGAGCAATCGCCCGATTTCAACGATGTCATGCGAATATTGCTGGCATCGCCGCTGATAGCTGTCACGGGTCTTCGTGCAGATCAGGGTATAGGGCCTTCCCTTGGCTTCAGTCTCGTAACTCAAGTCGGCGCGGGCAGATTTCACCATGGACCGCAGATGCTCTCGCACTTCACGCCGCACCGGGATTCGGAGCGTCGTTTCGACCGGGTCGGCGCAAAACCGGACAAGCTTGGTGCAGAATTTGCAACCGCAACCCAGGTCTTTCGAGGACGTTACCCAATCTGCCGGTTCGGCAGGCGGAATGCCGCTACGGGCCAGCAGGAAGTCGGCCGAGTGTTGCCAAAGCCGCGCAAAGGCGGCGCTTGCAGTTGCCAGCGAGCGCTGCGACGTTCCCAACTCCGACAGGACGGGCGGCAATGTGCGATCCGGCGGCGCGAAGTCGGGAATGTCGATGAGCGTGTCAACTACCGCGGTGAGGCTACTTTCCAGCTCGAAACACCAGGCCAGATGAAGAATCTGCCGCAGCGTCCTCTCGCTCAGGGCCTCGATGGGACGCTGACGCACACCCGGCCTGTATAGCGCCTGCCTTTCTGATGTTCGGGTGTCTGCCAGCTTCGGAACTGCTGAACAGATGTGCCTGACGATGTCATCCAGCGCACCCTGCGCCATGACATCCTGTCTGTCGCCAAAGGCATCGTTCATGCTGGTGATCAGATCGACAACGGCTTGGGACTGATTTCCGAAATGCGTGTCAACGAGGCATCGAAGCCGGTTCGGCATTTCCTCGTCGGCCAATGTCGAAGTCGTTTCAATCAGTGCAGTGTCGAGGGCGGGGCCATAATTCGGCACCACGATTCGATCAAGAAAGAGCTCTGTCGCATCCCGGTTGCCAATCCGGCAGAGGCGCGAAAGCGTAGTTGAGGTGTTGCGGTCCCACTCTTCCCGTCTTGAGCCATACGACCAGGTATTTGGTTCAGGCCAGACTTCAGCAACTTCAAGAGCGACGGCGTCAAGCGGCACATCGCTTGATTCCAGGGTGGCAGAACCCGCCTCCGCACGCGCCAGCAGGACCGAAAGCGCACCCACACCAGCTTGCGCAAGGACATGGAAGCTTCTTCTTGTTGGCCAAAGGACAAGCGCCGCGTTCCGATATTGCCGCTCAACTTCGGCACCGGCGTTGCCGCTCGCCTCCGTCAGGCGGCTTTGGTCCGGCTCCCAATCCGTGATCCTTTCCGGCGGCATCAATTCGCCGGGTTGCAACTCCAGGGAACCATAATCAGCCGAGCCCAGCCCCGGGTGCACCCAGTCGTCGAGTTCGCATCTCCGTTCGTAGATGTCGTAGATTTCGTATTCGTGATCGGCAACATCGTCGATTTCATAGGGATAATCACGACCGAGATATTCCACCGATGCAGATTCATCGACATGCACGATTGCAGCATGCAAGGTACAGTCAGACTGCGCAGCAGCTGACATCAGGGCCCGTCCGATTGCAGCATCGACGTTCTTCAGGGTCTCGAATGACAAGCCTGCAGTGCTGTAGTCATGCTCGAGAAGCCAGACAAGCTTCTCGGGAGAGTCCGGTTCCGCGAAGCGAAGCCTGATCTCACGTGCAACCTGATCCACGAGATCAGCGTGGTCTGGCGCAGATGCGGAGACCTCCGCACCCGGCGTCAATACCAGGTTGTAGACCAGGCAGGCGCGGTGGCCTTCCGTCACGGGCCGGATTTCATGTTCGCAATCGGCGTAGAAAGCCGCATAGACCAGTTCGGAGGGCTCTTCGCTGCGCATGTCGACAACAGTCTCCTGATCATGATGACGGATGCGCAGTTCGCCCCCTTTGCCGGCGACCGGCAAAGCGACCACCAGGGTTGCCACCATGCCATCCGCCTTCTCCGTGTCCCGGTGAGGCGCAAAGAAACCATTCTGCTCGTAGACCAGAAATTTGTAGAGTTCCGCCCGGACTGCATCCACCGGAAATCCGAGTCCCTCGGCTGCGTTGTGAAGGATGTGGCTAAACGTCTCGTTCCAGGGCTTACCTCCCACGGTGATCTGATCGGGCGATATCTGCCAGCAATCTCGGACCGATCGGTCCAGTATCGTCTCCTCGCCGCGCCCGTACGGCGCACGTTCCCCTATCGCCACCAATTTCCGCAACTGCGCCGGCTGGAGCGGGAACGCAAGAACTCCTGTCGCCTGGCTGTAAATGCGCGGCATCGGGACGTGAAACCGGCCGTGAACGCAGTAATTCCCTGGTCGATCAATTGATGCGATCAGGTCGGACAAGGACGACAGCCGCTCGTCGAAAGTGAAGTAGCCGCCGAAAGCCTCATCCTCATGTGCGCGCATTGCATTTCCCCATCCCTTCCAGGCATGAGACCTATCCCGCTGACTGCCATGCTGCAAGATGTTGCGGGCAGCCATTCTGCCGGCGCCGTTGCACGATGCCTCGCATGCACGATCGGTCTTGCGGCACCGGCCTAGGGATGCTTCCTGCAGTGGTCACTGCCAGCAGGTGCTGTTTGGTGAAATTCTCGACGTGGATGAGGTGGTCTGGCGCGATTTCCGGGTTCGGAAGTGCCGGGAAGCTGCCAACCGTCACTGCCAGCCAGCCAGGTTCTCGGTGATGATGTTCGTCAGCACTTCCAGGTGACGCGGCGTGGCGTTCAGGCATGGCACATAGGTGAATTCCTCGCCGCCTCCCCGCTCGAATTCCTCCCGGATCTCGACATCAATCTCGTCAATGGTCTCGATGCAGTCGGCAGCAAATCCGGGGGCGATGACGGCGACCCGTCTCCTGCCCTCTCTCGCCAGCCGAACCACTTCGTCGACGGTGGCCGGCCCGTGCCATTTTTCCTTGCCGAACTGCGACTGGAAGGCTGTAACGAATCGATCCTCCGGCCAGCCGAGACGCTCGCGCAGCTGCCTCGATGTCTTGCAGCAGTGACAGTAATAGGGATCTCCTTCTGCCAGGAAACGTTCCGGAACGCCGTGGAAGGAAACAACCAGCACCATGTCCTGGCCAGGGTCGGAACCGAGCGCCTCGGTTACCGACTGCGCCAGCGCCTCGGTATAGGCCGGCCGGTCGTAATAGGGCGGCACCGTCCGCAGCTCTGGTTGCCATTTCACATGTTGCATGGCGCGGCCGAGCTCATCGGTCGCCGACGCCGTCGTTGTCGCCGAGTATTGCGGATAGAGCGGGAAGAACAGGATGCGGCGGCAGCCCAGGTCCAGCATCTCGTCCAGTTGTGGGCGGATTGCCGGGTTGCCGTAACGCATGCAAAACCGCGTGATAACCCGGTCGCCGAAACTTGACTCGAGCCGGGCAGCCACGCCGTCACACTGCTCCCGGGTCATCGTCAGCAACGGGCTCTCGTTCCGGCCCTCGTTCCAGATCCGCCGGTAGGCCCGGCCGGAGGTGAACGGGCGCTTTGTCAGGATGACCAATTGCAGCAATGGCTGCCATTTCCATGCAGGGTAGTCGATCACCCGTTGGTCGGAGAGGAACTGCCCGAGATATCGCCGCATGGACCAGTAATCATGCCCGTCAGGTGTGCCGAGATTGGCAAGCAGCACGCCGGTTTTTGCTGGTGGAATCGTGGGGTGGCCCGGTGGAAGGCTGGATATTGCACTGGCGTTCTGCATGTCAGCCACCAGTACGGTCCAGCCTGTCTGCCGGCAACCGGATTTCGGTCGCCGAAAGCGCGTCGGCCAGCCGGCTGGTGGCCGAGCCTGGCCGCAACGGTTGCTGCTGTTTCGGTGACGGCGCCCAACCGGTCAGGAACATCAACTCGAAGGTAGCGGGAATTCGGCCGTCCGGAAGCGAGAACATCGACGAATAGATTTCAGCTGTCAGGTCGAATAGCCGACGCGGCGCCAGGTGGCCCGACCGGCCACAAAGCGCGTTGGCCTCCCCCATGGCACGCAATTCATGCATCAGGTCAAATGCCGAACCGTATCTTGCCTGCACCGCCAGCCGGTCGGCAACCGGGAGTGAAAGACCTGCCCGTTGCAGCAGGCTGCCCAGGCTCCGCAAATCACCCATCGGGATGATCCGCGGGCTGACGCCGCCGCATAATTCCGATTCAGCGGTCATGATGGCAGTGCGCAGTTCAGCAAGCGTCTCGCCGCCCGGGAGACAGGCAAGCAACATCCCGTCCGGCTTCAACGCCCGCCTGCACTGGATCAGTTGGCCAACCGGATCATTCGACCAGTGCAGTGACATCGCATGGATAACGAGGTCGAGGCCGCAATTGCCAAAATCCAAGACCTCGGCATCGGCGACGAATTCAGCATCGGGAAATTCCCGGCACCAGAATTCCGGCCACCCGGCCACGACAGCAGCACGCGCGAACCCGCGGTTGATTTCGCCGAGCCGCTCCCTGGTTTCGTCTGCGGCAACCCGGTGAAGGAAGTCCGCTGCGGCACGGGAGGCGCGGGCACGTGTCCGGTTGCGCCGAAGGGCTGTCCGGTCAATGAGCGGGGCCTGGCGGATGGGGCTGTCTATAGGCATGCTGAACCGTTACCTGCCGGCAAGTAGGGCTGTCTGAAGCGCCGGGTCTGTCGTCGGCATCGGAGCCGAAATCCTGGATGCAACAGCCCGTCGGCGGCATGTGTCTTCGACTTGCGACATCGGCAGTTTCCTGCGGCCGGGGCGAACAGTCGACCTCCATTCGGGCGAGGGTGGTGTTTCCTCCCGATCATGGCTAATGTCAATCTGCAAGGGCAATCCGGAGTTGTGGAATGTACATGGTTGGTGCCATCATTCTCAAGCGACTTGTGCTTGGCGTGGTGACACTTTTCGTGGTTTCCCTGTTGATATTCGGCTCGGTGAACATGCTGCCGGGCGATTTCGCCCAGGCAATTCTTGGACAGGGGGCGACACCGGAGGCAGTCGCGGCAATCCGCGAGGATCTGGGGCTGAATGATCCGGCCTATATCCGTTATCTCGACTGGCTTGGCGGCATCATTACCGGGGATTTCGGAACCAGTTTTGCCCAGGCGAACTTCCTTGCCTATGGTGGAGAAAATGTCTCGCTTGGCGGTATCGGTTCGGTTGCCGACCAGGTGATCCCGAGATTCCGCAACACGCTGTTCCTGGCTGGTGTCTCGGCGGCCATCGCGGTTCCGTTGTCGCTGATACTGGGCATCCTGGCAGCGCTGTTTGCCAATTCCCTCTATGACCGGGCAGTGAACATCTTCACCCTGTCTTCGATTTCCTCGCCGGAGTTCTTTCTTGCCTATATCCTGATCCTGTTCCTGGCTGTTCTCAACCCGGTCTTTCCGTCGTTGTCCAACGTGTTTGCCGACATGGCCTTTGGCGAGAAGCTGATCCGGACGATGTTGCCGGCCCTGACCCTGACCCTGGTGGTAACCGCCCACATGATGCGGATGACAAGGGCAGCGATCGTCAACCTGATGGCTTCGCCCTATATCGAAATGGCAAGGCTCAAGGGCATCAGCCCCCTCCGGATCATCGTGACCCATGCCCTGCCCAACGCCCTGGCCCCGATCATCAACGTGGTGGCGCTCAACCTTGCCTATTTGATCACCGGGGTGGTCGTGGTCGAGGTGGTGTTCGTCTATCCGGGAATCGGCCAGCTATTCGTTGACAGTGTCAAGTTGCGGGATATCCCGGTCGTGCAGGCATGCTGCCTGATATTCGCCGCCGCCTATATCCTGCTCAACCTGACCGCGGATGTCATGTCGATCCTGTCCAATCCGCGCTTGCGGCACCCGAAATAGGCAGGAAATGGGAATTCTGATTGCACTGATCTGGATCGCCGGAATATTCGCCGGCGGCTTCGTCTTCCGCCTCGCCGGCCAGAAGATGAAATTCAGCAATGAACGGTTGCGGGTCTACTTCCGCGACATGTCATACCTGGTCGCGGTCGGATTTGTCCTGGGAATGGCTGCTGTCTACTGGGCGATCGATCTCTATTTCATCCGCGAGGCCAAGTTCTTCCAGTGGGCTGCACAGGGCATCATCTTTTTTGGCGTGCTCGGCTACCTGTTTCGCCTGGCCGGCCGACATGTCGGCACAGCCGGCTCGAAGAAGCTGTTCCGGCAGATGCCGGTGACCGCGGCATTCGGGATCCTGGTCATCCTGTTCTACGTGTTCGTGGCCATTTTTGCCGATTTCCTGGCACCCTACGGCCAGGACGAGATTTTCGAGCGCATCAACGTGTTGCCCGGCGGTGACGAATCCCTGGGCGGTGATCCGAGATTCCTGCTCGGGACAGACCAGCTCGGCCGCGACCTCATGTCCCGTCTCATCTACGGAGCCCAGAACACGGTCGGCATTGCATTTGTCACCACATGCCTGGCTTTCTTCATCGGCGGCAGTTGCGGTTTCCTGGCTGCCACGCTGGGCGGATGGTTCGACCAACTTGCTTCGAGAACCGTCGATGCGCTGATGGCCATTCCGCAGCTGATCTTTGCCCTGTTGCTGATGACCATTGCCACGGCGTGGGCCGGTTCGAACAAGACCCTGGTCATGGTCTACATGGTGGTGATCATTGCCGTGCTTGACAGCACGCGCGTCTACAGGCTGTCGAGGGCGGTCGGACAGAATATCGTGGTGATGGACTATATCGAGGCCGCCAAGCTGCGCGGTGAGAATCTCGGCTACCTGATATTCCGGGAGATCCTGCCCAACGCTACCGCACCATTGCTGGCCGAATTCGGATTGCGATTCTGTTTCGTGTTCCTGACCATCGCCGCGCTGTCATTCCTGGGAATAGGAATTCAGCCGCCGCTTGCCGATTGGGGAACGATGGTTCGGGATCTCTCCCAGTTCATCAATTTTGCCGCCTTCAGCCCGCTGACTGCCGCCCTGCCCCTGCTGGCCGCAGGTGCCATTGCACTGCTGACTGTCGGCGTGAACTTCGTTGTTGACTGGATGCTCCACAAGACCTCCGGGCTGAAGGACTGAACAAGATGGGAGAGGCCGACAACCTGGTCAGAATTCGCGATCTCAAGATCGAGGGAAGGACCGACGAGACCTGGATCCAGATCGTGAACGGCGTCAATCTCGACCTGGCCGCTGGCGAGGTTCTCGGGTTGATCGGCGAATCCGGTGCCGGCAAGTCGACCATCGGCCTGGCCGCGATGGGGTTTACCAGGGATGGCTGCCGGATCAGCGACGGCTCCGTCGAATTTGACGGTATAGACCTCGTCAATGCCGATGCCGCAACCAAGCGGTCGCTTCTCGGAAAGCGGATTGCCTATGTCGCCCAGTCGGCGGCAGCCAGCTTCAATCCCGCGCACAGGATTGTCGACCAGCATACCGAGGCGCCAACCCAGCACCGGGTCATGTCGAGGCAGGACTCCCAGGAGGATGCCATCGAACTCTATCGCCGCTTGCGCCTTCCCGATCCCGGCCAGATTGGCTTCAGATATCCGCACCAGGTGTCGGGTGGGCAGTTGCAGCGGGCGATGACGGCGATGGCCATGTCCTGCCGCCCGGATCTGATCATTTTTGACGAGCCGACGACAGCGCTCGATGTCACGACGCAGATCGAGGTGCTGGCGGCGATCCGCGACATCGTCGAACAATTCAATACCGCGGCGATCTACATCACCCACGATCTTGCAGTGGTGGCGCAGATGGCCGACAAGATCAAGGTATTGCTCAAGGGCGATGAGGTGGAGGAATCCGACACCCGCACCATGCTCAGCGACCCGAAGGAAGACTACACCAAGTCGCTTTGGGCGGTCCGGAGTTTCGAGCGCCAGCAAAAACCGCTCGCCGATGGGCAATCGGTCCCCGTGGTCGAGGTCAGGAATGTCACCGCCGCCTATGGCAAGGTACCGGTTCTCCACGATGTCAGCTTCAGTATTCACCCGGGTCGGACTGTCGCCGTGGTCGGCGAGTCGGGCTCCGGCAAGTCAACGGTTGCCCGGTGCATAACCGGGTTGCTGACACCATCCGAGGGCCAGATTCTTTTCGACGGCAATGACCTGCCTGCCAATTATCGCCGCCGCAACAAGGACCAGCTGCGCCAGGCGCAGATGATCTACCAGATGGCGGATACAGCACTCAATCCGAGAAAGAAGATCTCGGAGATCCTGGGACGGCCGGTCGAGTTTTATCTTGGCAAGCGCGGGGCGGAAAAGCGGCAGAAGGTCAGGGATCTGCTGGAACAGATCGAAATGGATCCGGATCTCTATGTCGACCGGCTTCCCGGCGAATTGTCAGGCGGGCAGAAGCAGCGGATCGGGATTGCCAGGGCAATGGCGGCGGAGCCGAAATTCATCATCTGCGACGAGGTCACCTCGGCGCTTGACCAGCTGGTGGCCGAGGGAATTCTCAAGCTGCTGGCCCGGCTGCAAGACACGCTTGACCTGTCCTACATGTTCATCACCCATGATTTGGCCACTGTCCGTGCCATCGCCGACGAGGTGGTGGTCATGAAGGAAGGCCGGGTCGTCGAGGCCGGCCCGAAGGACGTGATGTTCACCCCGCCGCACCATGCCTATACCGACCTTCTGCTCAGCTCGGTGCCGGAGATGGATCCGGACTGGCTCGACCAGCTGCTGGAACAGCGCGGGGTCGACAATGTCGGCGAGGCATCCAGTTCCAGGATCTGACACCCCACGCCAGGCATTGACCACCCGGTGAGCCGGTCGGCCAAGGGACCCGACATCGCAGTTATTCGTCGTCAGCCCTTCCTGCCGGAGGGTGAGGGCCACCAGGTCGCCGCCGCCACCCTTGACCACGAGTGCTGATCTGCCATCCTTCAATGTCCCGCCGAAGGTATCCGCCGCCCTTCCTCGCGAACCGCCTTCGTGACTGTTGACGATCCTGCCAACCTGGCGGCATCCCGTGGCGACGACGACCTGCTGCTCCACCGCCCCTCATCCGGATTGTCGCTGGATTCCCATCGTGATCGTCGCTCTGACCCTCGTCGTCGAGCCCGCCAGGCCCCAAGCCTGCCAAAACCTGCCTTTTGTGCCTGCACCGGGGCGCCAGCGTTGGCCGGTGTCGGGAGATGAGCCGGGGTTTGCAGTGGTTTGAGCGGACATCGGATCGGACCATCGGACATCAACGTGCTTGAAATGTCTTATGGCCACGCATAGATTGCCTTTGACACCCCCTGCGGTTTCGACCGCGGGGCGCGGGGCCTCTTCGGAGGCCCCTGCTTTTTCAGGCCGGGTCAGATGCGCACATTTGTCTATGTCGACGGGTTCAATTTCCATTACGGTGCTCTCAAGGGCACGCCGTGGAAATGGCTGGACCCGGTCACGCTGTTCCGGCGAATCCTGCAACCACAGCACGAGATTCTCTCGATCAAGTATTTCACCGCAAGGGTCGCGGGCACCTCCGTAGACCCATCGAAACCACAACGCCAGGATATCTATCTCCGCGCCGTGCAGCGTTTCCGGCCCGAAGTGGCAGTATACTTCGGGCATTTTCTGAGCCACACGACGCGTATGCCACTGGCGCGTCCAGAAGGGAAACGACACATGGCCGAGGTGTCAAAACCGAGGAAAAGGGCTCGGATGTCAATCTCGCGGTACATCTTTTGAATGACGGGTGGCTGGATCTGTACGACTGCGCCGTCGTGGTGAGCAACGACAGCGATCTGGCCGAGGCCATTCGTCTCCTGAAGGAACAGCACGGCAAGCGGATCGGTTTGATAACGCCGGGAGCCAGAAGCCCGTCGCGCCAGCTCCTGGCTCATGCCGACTTCGCGCGACGCACGCGGGCCAGTGCACTGCAAGGCTCTCAATTGCCGGATCCGATACCCGGGACGAATCTTCGTAAACCGCCGGACTGGTAGTCCGATGTCCGAATGTGACGGGTGCCCATGGTCAGGGTCGGATATGCGCGGGTGAGCTCGCCGGACCAAGGTACCGGTGAACCGGTCAGGCACCAGGGCCGGAGCAAGGAGATCAACGCCGGGCCCGAGCCAGTGCAGATTGAAGCCATGACTATCAATGTCAACATCCGCCAGGTCTTGAGGGGAAAAGCAGGGCCAGTAGTGGATACGATTTCGATGCAGACACTACTTGCAGATCTGTCTGAGTGGCCCTGACGGGACAGTCTCGGCGAAGTGATTGCCGCCGGTGGGCCGGCATATCGCTGCAGCGCAAACCGACGGGATTACTGGTACTGGCGTCCTGCCGTTAGCTTGATACGTAGGTCGCGATTCCCCGGACATGCGCCCGCGGATACAGAAGCAGACTGAACTTGATGCAGTTCGCAAGGACATGCCGGAGTTGGTGCGAGCCCAGAATGCTGCCCGGCTTCCGAACGCTGGCCAGTCAACATGGCAGCGGTTGTCAGGCTGGCAGCAGGTCCTCATTGAAAGTATAGGGACGGAAACTTGGCGTAGTTCTTGCGTTATCGTCTTCAAGGATAGACGAGGTCTGCAACCTGTCTTGGTGCGGCCAGTTCAGGAGCGACTGTTCCAAGACTTTGACTGGACGGGAAATGAACAGACTCGAGTCGATCAAGATCCGAGGATTCCGATCTCTCAAGGATGTCGACGTTTCAGAGTTGGGAAATGCAAACATCCTGATTGGTGCCAACGGCTCCGGCAAATCCAATTTCATGCGGTTTTTCGAGATGCTGAGTTGGATGCTAAAGTCCCGCAGCTTGGGGCAATTCGTCGAACGGTATGGCGGGGCTGACGACCAATTGTACGGCGGAAGTCGGACAACGCCTGCCATACAGGCCGAATTATGCCTCGAGACTGACCAGGGAAGAAATGACTACCGCTTCACCCTTGCCCGTGCTCATCCCGACCGACTCATCTTTACCGAAGAAGAATATCGCTTCAGCCAAAAGGATAGGTTGCCATACGCAAACTGGACCCCTCTGGGGGACGACAGTCACCGCGAGGCACTGATCGTGGAGGCCGCGCATGGACAGTCCACCTCCTCCGAAGTTGACAAGACAACTGCTAGGGTGATTGTGCATCTGTTGCGAAACTGTGCGGTTCATCAATTCCACGACACTTCGAATACCTCAGATTTCAAGAACAACTGGGACGCTTACGACAACAATTTCCTGCGTTCCGACGGAGGAAATCTGGCAGCAGTTCTGTTCGGGCTCGAAAATGAGGATCACTGCCGCTACGAAAGCATCTGTCGACACATTTCCCGGGTTCTACCCGTGTTTGAACGATTCCAGATTGAAGAGAGGTACGGGAAAGTTCAATTGAGGTGGAAGGCAAGGGGAAACAACAAGACGTTTGGCGCGCACCTCACCTCGGATGGCTCTCTCAGGTTCTTTGCGCTTGTTACCCTGCTGAACTTGCCGAGGGAGATGCTCCCGGATGTCTTGCTGCTGGATGAGCCCGAACTGGGCCTGCACCCGGCTGCCGTCGCTCTGATCGGCAACATGATCAAGAACGTTTCCCTCGACCTTCAGGTCATTGTTGCCACCCAGTCGCCGCTGCTGGTGGATGTCTTTGGCCTTGATGATATCTTGGTTCTTGAAGCAGAAGCAGGGGCAACGGCTATTCGACGCCTAAAGATCGATGACTTTAGCGATTGGCTTGAAAGTGGATTTGCGACCGGCGAAATGTGGCAAAAGAATTTCTTCGGAGGGCATCCGTGAGCCGACTTGCGGTTTCTGTGGAAGGAAAGACCGAGGCAGAATTCATCAAGCGAGTACTCGCCCCGCATTTTCAGCAAACCGGAGGCTTTGTGAGTGTTCAGCCGATTATTCTGGGTCGTGCAAGAACAGGCCACCCAATGTCACCGTCGAGAGACTTGCAGGTGAAATGTCACTCTTGATGAAGTCCTTCGATGCGGTCACGTCTCTTGTCGACTTTTATGGCTTCAGGGACAAGCGCGATAGCACGGTCGATGACCTGACCGTAATGATTCGCAGAGATGTGAAGAGAAGGACGGGCGCAAAAGAAGACAGGATCATGCCATATGTCCAGATGCATGAATTTGAGGGGTTGCTGTTTTCCGATGTAGGCACATTTCGAATTTTGCCGGGAGTTGATTCGCGGGTTGTCGAGGAACTCCGAAATATCCTCTCGGGATTCCGGAACCCGGAGGAGATCAACGACAACAAGGATACTGCTCCCAGCAAGCGCATTTCAGGCGTGTTTCGGGCATACAACAAGGTCGTCCATGGAGCCGCGGTAGCCGAGTAAATGGGTCTGGAGAAAATTCGATCGGCATGCCCGCGCTTTAACGCCTGGGTAAACAAACTGGAGAATCTGTCGAATTGCAATCTCACCCCATGATGCCTTCTCTTCCAACTTGACCGAGACCCGGCGACATTCGGAAATACTGCAGGGCGGTGGAATGCCGTCTGAATGCAATGAATGGGCATTTCTGTTCGACCCAGAATCCAACCGCGTAGGGCTAGAACCGGGAGCAACAGCGATGACGACAGGGTCGGTGGAGGGGCAACCGATATTGATGCAGACACGACGTGCAGATCTCTCCGAGATGTCCTGAAGGGGCAGTCTCGGCGAGGCGATTGCTGCTGGCGGGTCGGCACATCGCCACAGCGCAAATTGAGGGGATTACTGGTACTGGCAACTGCCGACGAGGGATGTCGTCCTGTCATTGGCCCGAGACCCCGGTTCCGATTTCCCGGAAGTGCGCCAGCGGATACAGGACCCAACCGGTACAATTCGCAACCACTCCAGAGCCGGTCGCTCGAAATGCGTGACACGCCGATTGATGGTTTCAGCCTGACGTTATCCCGGCGGGTTCGCTACCTTCGCTGAACATTGGCACACTCGTCGACATCGACAAACATTTGCCGAAGCCGCCGCCGTCCCTCCGACACGCTTTCGTGCCTGCGTATTGCCGGCATGACCTCTATCCCGATTTGCTCGCTCATGAGACGCTGAAGCCGCTCATGCGCTTCGGCATTGTCCTCGCCGGTTTGCATGATGATGTCGTCTCTTGACAGCCCGCCGGTGGATCTCACCCTTCCCTGTTCGTCTCGGGCGGGCAATTGGCCGGTCTGGATGAGGTCGCGCAAGCCGCGAATTGCCATCAGCCTGTGTTGCCCATCCAGGGCGTAGAAACTCGTGCTGGAATCGTCGAGTTCCCAGCACAAGCCGGTTGTGTCGAGGCTCGTGAGGGTCAGGCTGTCGGACATTGCGCGTCCGTCCTCACCCCATTTCTCGCTCCTCTCATCATTGACCCAGCCCTGGTAGCCAATCAGGATGAGTGCAGGAAACTTGCGGTGCCGACGGCTTGCCAAATAGGTCGTCATGTCGCTTTGGCGAGTCCAGTCCGGAATGCGTTGCCGACTTTCATCCTGGTCGATTGAGGTTGGCGGGTCGCCGCCGAAGCCTTCCTCGTCTTTCCTGAAGGCGGGGAGATCATTGGCAAACCCGACCTTTTCAGCCACCCAACCGAGAGTGACCGAAGCCAGGTATGACTGGACTTCGCCCATATTGACCTGGAAGACCAGGTGGTGACGCGCCATGGTCTGGCGGTCGTCGAGAAGGCGTGCAAGAACCAGCTTCTCCTTCCTGCGGTTGGCGTCAAACTCCTTGATCTCATCGAGTCCTTCAATTCTTTCCGACATTCTTTTCTCCTCGATACGCCTAGCAATCCGACCTGGCGTTGAGGCATGGCCGGGCCCCGTCGCCATGATCCAGCCGCCCCGTTTCAGTCGAGGCCGCGGGTTCTGTTCCGGCCCACTTCCTAATCACACCAGCACCTCTCCCCGCTACATGGACTTCCGGGCGGTCTCCAGGAATGTGTGAGTCCTGTGCCAGGCAAGATTGTTCTCCGCTGGCCTGTCCTCCGAACTGCGCGTATCCCTGATCCCTTGTCCATCAACTCCGGAGGGGAACCGCCCCAAGACCGTTCTTCGCCACTAGCGTAAGGAGCTTCAGCGAAGCGCCGCGCGGACGCTTCTGACCGCGCTCCCACTGGCTCACCAAGCCCGTTGTCACGTTGAGGTGACGCGCAAGCACCGCCTGACTCGCATTCTCCCGCAACTGCAGCGTCCGGATGTCTTCCGGCGCCACCTCCTCGATCGGCGTCAGGCACATTTCGTCGAACGCCTTCATCATCCGCTTGGATATGACGCCTGCATCCGTCATGCCGAGCGCCGGCTCATGCACCGACGCCAGCAATTCACTCTCGTGCTGTCTGGTCATCGCAGATCACCTCGCTGATCGTCCCGTTCGCCAGCATTGCGCCAAGGGCTGCCTCGTCCAGCCTGGCCAACTCGTTGGCCAGCGCCCACACCGCCCTGAGTTCGCCCTGTCGCAGGTTTGCGCGGGCGCTCTTCGCAAACCCGTGGATGAAGAATGCCTGCTCTTCCCGCCGCAACACCAGAATGGCCCGCACGCCTCTTTGGGCGGCCCTGGCCAGGTCGGGCAACACTCTGTTTCACGACTCCGCCACCGAATTCGGCGTCGACCAGTCCCTTCCCGATCATAGTCTGATCATAGTCGCAGATAATGTGAGTTTAACACACCGGACAGTGCCAAATATTTCGAGCGAAAATCCGGGGTGTTTGCAATCAGAGCGCCGGATAAGTGCGACTCACAACATCTAGGCGTGAAGTCGGTCGTTTTGCGTCAGCGAAAAAGACACACCCTCGCGCTGCTTCAGGCGGGCAACCATGGCGAGCAGGTTGTCCGCGCGCGGGTTTCCCTTGGCGCTGAGCATGCGCATCAGGCTCTTGGGGTCCTTTTGCATGTCCTCGGCAAGGGTTTCGAAGCCCACCGTGGCATTCACATAGTCACGCAGCAGCACCTTGCCCGTTTCGAGATCGTCGCTGAGCATCGCCTCGATCGCTTCACGGAACAGGCCAACACGAAACTCAGGATCGCGCTCGGCGCGGGCCTTGATGGTGTCTTTGAAATCTCTGGTCAGTGGCATGTCAGTCTCCTTTCTGTCTTCGGCTCTTGTAGTCGTCCCAAAATGCCTTCGCTTGCTCGATGTCCCTGGATTGGCGCTTCTTCGTGCCGCCGCAGAGCAGGATCACAAGCTTGTCGCCATCCTGGCCGAAATAGACGCGATAACCCGGACCGAAGGTAATGCGCCGCTCAGACACTCCCTGCCCTACGGGCTTCACATCGCCCAGATTGCCGATCTCGATCCGCACAATTGCGGTTCTGACCTTTAGGGCTGCGGTGGTGTCGAGTTTGTTGAACCAATCCTCGAACGGCGCTTTTCCTTCTTCAGTGACATAGAGAACAAGTTCGATCATAGGAAGTAGTGGTTACATATATGTTACCATTTGTCAATTTCTCTCGGCGTAATATGGTCCTGTTTCTGGCCTGATGCAGGGCTGTCAGCACCATCTGCCGCGGTGGCCACCAGCATATGCTCTGGCGAGCCCTTCAGCGATCGGGGCGTCGCTCACGTCACGTCTCTCGACAAAGAGCCGTGCCAGTCCACGATCATACCTGTCACGTCCTGGTAGGACTGGGAGTTCGAGGCGTTGTCCAGATCCGACCAGCTCGCGCAGCCGCGCGGGTGCAGCCTGTCCAAGTGCCAGCTCATAGTCGCATCGCGCGTGGCAGGTTTCCGGCGTGTCGAAGCCTACCAACCTGTAGCGTTGGCCAAAAACGTCAATGATGTCGCCGTCGATTACATAAACGGAGCAGGCTGAAGAAGTTTCAGCCGCAACCGGCCCACTTGACCCCGCAATCCCGAAACCGAGGGCCATGACGACGACTTGAGTTATCGGCGAACCTTTCGCGCGCCCTGCCATTCGGTTGAATCTATCACGGAATGCTTGGGCCAAACCCGCTTAAGAAGAAAATCCCGGTAAACCAGATGCCGTAGACGCGGATTTGTGCGTCGAAATCCGTTGTCATCTGTTCGGAATGAACGAAGAGCGCCGCTCCGGTTATTGTGGCCAACAGACCGGTCGCCAAGGGGGACAGGTTCGATCCGACAAGCACGGCTTGAAACAACCGCTTCAATTTCCTGTCCTTCCATAATCGAAGTTCGTGCTAGTGGATTGCGTATTTGAGCAGGCTGATTGACAAGCCAAGGCCACCCGTCACCCCGCCCCCGACCAACGCACTGTCGAACCGCCCGCGGCCACGCCATCCAATGCGCCCCCCGAAATAGGCAAGCACGCCAAGTGCAAGAAGTTGAGCCAGAATGAACGCCGTGTCGGGGGCGAACAGCCCGGCAGTTGACGGGGCAAGGACGAGCGCTGGATCATTGGCGGCCAACAGAACTGTCTGGCTATGCCGCCGAACAGCGCGGATATCCGCCCATTGTGCCGGTGTCTTTCTGTCATCGCGCCGCCCCGGCCGAGAAGTTGTTCGGCCGCCACTGGAATTGCGAGCGTCGGCCGAAAGTCATCCTAGACCCGGGCGGATTCAGCGCCTTGGTTGGTCAGCCAGACCCAGAAACTGAGCACAATGGCCGAGCCCGAGACAAGGGTCATGACCGTGCCGGGGAAGAAGTTCACGTAGCCGGCGAAATCGACGAAAAGCAGATAGCCGAGATCAGCCAGACCGCCCACCATCCCGGTGACCCAGATTGCGGTCATGTTGCCGCGCCAGATCAGCAACCCGCCGATGACGGTCGCGACGCCGAACCAAAGCAGGTTCCAGGCGTGCTGATTCAGAATGCCGCCGACGGCCGGGTGATAGTCTGCGGTCAATAACGCCGGATCGATCGCGTCGGCGATGGCGGCAAAGCCCCCAGAGGCATCCGAGGTCAAAACAATGACCCCGGCAAGGGCATGGACAAGCCCCCAGATCACCCAAAGGACGGTTGCGATCTTGAGGGCGACGGATTGTGTCTGCGTCATTGATCAAGTCTCCTATTTGGCTGGGGTTTCAGCTCTGACCGAGCAACTTTCGGTATTTCGAGATGAACAGGTCGCGGCCCTTCATCTTCCGGGTGAGCCAATCGCCGAAAGTGGCGATCATCAGGAAGGAACTGCCGCGCTGCGGCCCTAGCGGCACCAGGATCGGCGCCTTGTCGCCCCACGGCGCGTAAGGCTTGATGCTGTCGAGAGGCTTGCCCGCTGCGAGCGCCTTGAGGGCCTTTTCCAGCCACGGTCTCTGGCGCGAGATGGCGACGATGGTCATTGCGTCGCCGCTGGCGGCGACATCCCCGGCAGCAAAGACGTTTGGCAGGGGTGAGGGGCGCAGCCAGTCGTCGACCTTAATCCGGCCATCCGGTGCGCGATCTGCACCAGGAAGCGTATCAGCGAGGCTCGCATGCGGGCGCGATCCCACGGCGGGGACGATCAGGTCGGCCCCGATCTCGCGACCGTCCGACAGTGTCACGGTTCCTCCTTCCGGTGCATCCCGCTCCGGCAGGTTCTCGGCCCGTGCGCCGGTGATGATCTCCACGCCCATCGCCTCGAGCTTTGTGCGCAGCGATGTGCCGAGCTTGGCGGGAAGGCCGGGAAACAACGCCGGATCGCTCGCGACAAGCGTCACCGCTTTTTCGGGATGCGCATGTGCGATCTCACCGGCCAGTTCCGTGCCGACGGCTCCTGCGCCGATAATCAGCACCTGGCGCGCATCGCCCAGGGCGCTGTTCCAGCGCGCGTTGTCCTCACGCAGGCCTGCGATGTCGCCGGCAGCGGATTTGAATGGCGCGACATTGGATGATCCGGTCGCGAGCACGACGTAGTCACCCTCGATCCGTGACCCGTCGGCCATTTCCACACCGGCGCCGTCGACTGAGACCGCTTCGCCCCGAACGACCCGGCCCCGGCCGAGCAGCCGGTCATATGGGATCAAGGCTTGATCCAGTAGCGATGGGTCCACCATGGCGCGGATCATCGCCGGTGCGTGGGTGAAATGCGTGGCGCGCTCGATCAGCGTAACGTCCATCACCGCGTCCAAAGATTTGGCGAGATCACTGCCCAGATAGCCACCACCGACGATCACAAGCCGTGGTTTGTTCATGACAGTATTCATGTAGCTACGCCTTCGGTTGCAGGGGCGGAGACCAGCGCGGTCAGGAGGCCGTCCAGCGCCGCGACATCATCGGCTTTCACAAGCGATCCATTCTTGACGTCCCAGGACTCGGCCCATTTGCCGATGCCGAGCGTCCCGCGAAGCGCGGCGCCAAAGAATGGTGCGATCATCTCCTGAATTCCGAGCACGCCGGCCCCGGCACGGCCCCCCGGCGTTGCCGCCAGCATCACCAGTGCCTTGCCCTGCCAGAGTTTCATGTCGATCCGGCTCATCCAGTCGAAGATGTTCTTCCAGGCCGCAGTGACCGAACCGTTGTGCTCGGCAAAAGAGACCAGGACCGCGTCAGCACCGCCGATCTTGTCCAAGAAGCTTTGTGCTGCGGACGGGATGCCGGTCTCAAGCTCGCGATCTTTGGAATAGATCGGCATCTCGTAATCGTTGAGGTCAACGAATTCGATCTCGGCGCCCGGCAGGATTTGGGCTTGCAGACGCGATGCCGCAAATTCGATCAGCGCGCGGTTGATGGAATTCCGGCTGTTGGAGGCCGCGAAGGCGAGGATCTTCATTCGTGGTTTCCTTTCGATACTTAACCGGTGCCAAGGGCAACCAGGCAGACGAGGAGCACGCGTGTCCGTTATCGCGAAGGGTCCCGCCAATCCTCGATGGCTTTGCAGCGATCAGGCAGTTTGCGCGCGCCCGAAGATCTCCGTGATCTGATCGCGATGGATATAAAGAACGGCGGCACAGAGCAGTCCAAGAACGATAGCCGGGACCGCAGACGGGCCGAGTATGAACCAGTGCGTCAGGACTGCGCCGACCATTGTTCCACCAAGAACCGATGCGCCGACGAATTGGCGGTTCGGCCACCAGAGGAGCGCGGCTCCCGCAACTTCGACGAAACCTGTGAAGTATCGAAGCCACTGGCCAAATCCAATGGCGTCAAACGTTTCCACCATTATGAAAACACCGGCAAGCTTTGCGCCACCAGCGCCGACGAATGCAAGGGTCAGGAGAGCGCGCGCTCCCAGTGAAAGATATTTCATGGCCAACTCCGAGCAGTGGGGTTTTGTTGTTGCCTGAAAATGAATGCTGCACGAAGTTAGCACAACACACCAAAAAGCGCATCGAGTGCGCGTTGATGCGACATGGTTTTGTTGCTATCCTCTGTCGATGGAACACTGGACAGAATTGCGCACGGCTCTCATGGTCGCCAGGTTCGGCACGGTCAAAGCGGCCGCCGAGGCCCTGGGCGTGCACCGGGCCACGGTAAACCGGCATGTTGACACGTTGGAGACTGCCTTTGGTTCCCCACTCTTCCAGCGGCACGCGCGGGGATACGCCCTGACTGAAACTGGCCGGGATATGCTCGAAATTGCCAACCGCGCCGACGAGATGTTCACCGATCTTGCAGGCCGCAGCCGCGGTCGGGAGGGTCAGTTGTCGGGTGCCTTGGTCGTGACCGCGCTAGCCGGTGTCGCGCCGCTCATCATGCCGGCCCTGAGTGACTTTCACATCGCACATCCCGAGATTGCGTTGGAATTCATCGCCGGCGCCCAACTGGCACGGCTGGAACACGGCGAGGCTCACGTGGCCTTTCGGGCCGGTGCGAAGCCCGAGACACCGGACTACGTCGTCCAGCCGTTCCGTCGCGTCCGGTTCGGTCTCTATGCGAGTCAAAGCTACGTCGACAGAGCCGGTTGCCCGGATCGTGACCGCCTGGACGGGCACGGGTTCATTGGATCGGTGGGCGAGCCGGTTCCCTATCCGTTCGTGGACTGGATGGATGCCAACATACCGGCCTCGGCCCTGGCGTTGAAGACAACCGATCAGCAGGTGGCCCAAAGCGCGATTTGCGAAGGCATGGGTATCGGCTTTGTCGCCGAACCTGACGCGGCTTGGCGGGAAGATCTGGTCGAAGTCATCCCGCCGAATGACATGTGGTCCGCCGCGGTCTGGATCGCCACCCATGTCGACTTACACCGCACGGCGAAGGTGCAGGCGTTTTTGGCGTGCGTCCGAGCGTTGAAGGGTTGATCGGCGGGTCCGCGCCGTTCGAAACAAGGGAGAATTCGGAGGAGTGCCTTGACGCTGTCCGAAATCAGATGGCGGTTATCTTGAACCCACAATCCCCAACAACATCCCGTTCTACCGACGCCCTGGGCTCGAAGTGACCGGAGAAATCCAAGTTCACGGTTTGCCGGTGCTAAGGCGGACACACACATACATATTCGCGCGATAGCTCAAACCCATGATATGATTCTCGATGGCCAATAGCGTATACGCCCGGTGAATCTGGGACTACCGTGCTTGACGCGGAGAGCCGTTTTTCCCGCCAGCGCAACAATGAACTTCTCGCTACAACAAATTCCGGAAGTTCGTGGAACGGAGAGCCTCAGTAGTCAACTATGATTCCTGCGGCAAGCGACGCTCATCAGGCATCAGCGGTGCGGACCGACGACGCGGGCAACCGGTCTCGCGGAACCTTTCGACCATGACGCATTAGCAGCACCCCTCCCCGCTACCTGGATGTCCGGGCGGGCTCCCGGAATGTGTGCCTCCTGTGCCAGGCAAGATTTTTCTCCGCCGGCCGGTCCTGCGAACTGCGCGGATCCCTGATCTTCTGTCCGTGAAAGTCGGTCAGCCACTCAAGGCGAGACAATCCCTCAAGTTGCTGGCTGCAGGAGATCGTTCGCCTGTCGTCCTGAATTGTGAATGCACCTCGGTCAAATGCATTGTGATGGATCGCGCAAAGCGAGAATCCGTTTGGAACCACATCCGGACCATTTGCGCAGAGAGCCCGGATGTGCGCGGCTTCGAGACCGACAAATTTGCCCCCGATGTGAACGTCGTACCCGCAAACGCAGCATCGGTACTCGTAGGCCTCCAGGACAATCCTGCGGAATTTTGCGAACCGCTTGCGCCTCCTGGTGTTGACCATGATCCACGATGTGGGAAGCCCTACCGCGTCGAGGATCTCTTGGTGACGACAAGGTGGGAAATTCGCGTCAAGAAGTTGTGCGGCGAGAACATCGATGTTCTGCGGATCGGACTCCAGGATCTTCAGGATATCATCGGTAAACTCGCCATGTGCGTTGTGCTTCTTCAGGTCGCCCCGAAATGCGTCACCACTGGTCGTCTCTCGGATCTGTCCGTCCGAATTGACCTTCCAGATGTTGTCGTTTTTCAACCTCCAGAAGGGTTGCTCCGCCTTGGGCGCAGAGCGTCCCGGCAAGAATTTCCTGACCAATTCGGTCAATTGTGAATTTACGTCAACAAACGAAAGACTTTCCTTCCCTCGGCTCAGCCTGCCAAGCGCCAGCAACACGACCAGCGGCTTCAAGGGAGCGGGGTGACCATTCGTGGTCCATAATCGAAGCCCTTCAAATTTACGCAGCAGCGAATCCAGGTTGCTAACTTGCTCGATCCGGCGGTCCGATTGATCAGGGCGAAGTATTATTCTGCCTGCTTCCATGGCGCTCGCTTGAGTATCTCTCAATCAACCGGCAACCTGCCAAGAAGCGGAGCCATGTCTTCGCGCGTCCCGCCTTTGAAAGACATGACGGGCGGCGGAACCAGCAGGTTGTTATAGGCAATGTTGCCAAATCGCCTGTAATCCGAGTTGACGGTGATGACAACAAAACCAGTCGAGAGCCGTCGATTTCGATACAGGCACCATTTGCCTGCCTGTCGGAGCGGACCGGTACATGTGACAGTGTCGCTATGGGGAGGCCATCAGCTTGGGGTGGTTGAGCGACGCATGGAATGTCCGTCCGGAACCCTGCGGATTCAGGGAACCAAGCCGGTCCAGCGTCGACTCTGCTGGAGTTGCTTCCTCATTTGACATCATCCAGCAGCCCCTCGGCCGGAAAAGCGTCGAGAACAAGCGTTGTCAACGTGGGTGTCCTTCGTGGTGCCATGACAGGAACTCGGTAGTCGTCACCGGCCTCCGCTTCGCCCGTTCCGACAGCGGTGTTTCATGCAAGGAGGCATCCCAACCCTTTTTCAAACGCCCATGTCACACCGGCGACGGAGGTCGGGCCGCGACAGATCACCAAATCCTTCCTGCCTCCACTCCTGCCAATCGTGCTGAAAGGTGGGTCTTGGCCTCGCCAATTTTCACGTGCCGGGTCATCGTCCGAATGCTTCTGCAAGGGCCCGGGACAGATCGCGACAACAGCAATTGTCCGACTCACATGGGAGAATGGTCCCGATATTCACCTGGCCAGGGCGCTTCCAGCTTGAGGCACCGGCTGCCGGTTCGGGATTGTCCCCGGAGGTGAGAAACAGCATATTGCGGTTGCGATGCTGTCGGTGGGCTGTCCCGGGACAGTTTTCGGCAGTTTATGCTTCGGAATTTCACATGACTGTTGCTGATCACGAACTTGCAAGAAGACTGCTTGATGTCATCGAGCACGACATCGTGCCGCTGACCAGGGAAGGCGTCGAGCGCGGTGACAAGATCTTCGGCGCCGCGGTTCTCCGCAAGTCGGACCGGTCGCTGGTCATTGCCGGCACCAACCGGGAATTTGACAACCCGCTCTTTCATGGTGAGGTGGCGACCCTGAACGCATACTTTGCCATGCCGGAGGCCGGTCGGCCGCCGCCCGGTGACTGCCTGTTCCTGTCGACGCATGAGCCGTGTTCGCTATGCCTGTCGGCGATCACCTGGGCGGGATTCGACAATTTCAACTACCTGTTCGGCTATGTTGATACCCGGGACGCCTTCAACATCCCCCATGATCTGCGGATCCTGAGCGAGGTCTTCCGGATCAGGAATGGCGACTATGAGCGGCACAATTCCTACTGGACCAGCCGATCGATCGCCGAGTTGGCCGAGGGAGGACCGGATGACATTGCCAGGCAGATGGAAAGGCTGGACGGGATCTATGCCGGGCTGTCGGCGGCCTACCAGGAATCAAAAGGCAGCAGCAACATTCCGCTTGACTGAGTTTCGGCCTGCGCCGCAAATGGGGCCAAGCGCCATGGAGTCCGGCCAAGGATGTCCGGCCATGACGTGACAACGGGATCTCCGGCATGACCGACTCGCGAATCGTGGTCATTGGTGGCGGCGCCATCGGGCTGTCAGTTGCCTACCACCTTGGCCGACGCGGGGCGGATGAAGTGCTGGTGCTGGAGCGCAACGAGCTGACCAGCGGGACCTCCTGGCATGCCGCCGGCATCATCGGTCCCCTGCGGGCTACCATCGCCGCCACCCGCATTGCCAGCCGCGCCGCCGAGTGTTTTGCCGAGATCGAGGCCGAGACCGGCCAGGCCACCGGCTACCAGCGCACCGGCGGGGGATGGCTGGCCCAGTCCGTGTCCCGCTTGCGTGAGCTCACATCGATCGCCAATGTCGGAGAGCATCTCGGCTTTGGGGTAACGCTGCTTTCGGGGGCGGAATTGCAGGAACGCTTTCCGCTGATGGCGGTGGACGACCTCCGTGGCGGACTTTGGCTGGAGGAGGATGGCCAGGCCAATCCGGTCGATGTCTGCAATGCCTATGCCATGGGGGCCCGGCGCTACGGCGTCCAGATCGAACAGAATGCGACGGTTGTCGCCATCGAGTCGCCTGGCCGGCGTATGGCCGCAGTCATTCTCGAGGATGGCCGCCGGATCCGGTGCAAGACAATTGTCAATTGTGCCGGAATCTGGTCGCCGGCGATCGGCGCCATGGTCGGTGAGCCGGTCCCGGTCCAGGCCGTATCGCACATGTATGTCGTCACCTCGCCGATATCGGGCCTGCCATCTCCATGTCCCATCATCCGCGACCAGGATTCCAGGATATACTTCAAGGGCGACGCCAGCCGGCTGGTGGTCGGCGCCTTCGAGCCGAATGCGCGGCCACTCGATATCCGGGAGCCGTCCCTGTCGACCCCTTATGTCGAGTTCGGCGAGGATTGGGACCAGTTCGAGGCTTTCCTGCAGGCCGGGATTCGCCGTGTTCCGGTTCTCGAAGAGACCGGTATCCGACACTTCATGAACGGTCCCGAAGGCTTCACGCCGGATACGCGGCCGCTCTTCGGCCGGGTGCCGGGTCTTGAAGGATATTACATTGCTGCCGGGATGAATTCCCTCGGCATCGTGTCCTCGGCGGGGATCGGAGAGGCGATGGCCGATTGCATCCTGGACGGGAAGCCGGCATTCGATCTCTGGGAAATCGACAATGCCCGCCTGGACCGGCACGCGGCGGCGCCGGCCGGGATGCGGGATCGCATGCGCGAGGCAGTGTCCAACCAGTTCGACATGCACTGGCCGGGCAAGCAGCCGGTCAGCGCCCGTACCGTCCGTCGCACCGTGTTGCACGATCGCCTGGCAGGAGAGGGGGCGGTGTTCGGTCAGGTCGCCGGTTGGGAGCGGCCGCTGTGGTTTGCCAGGGAGCAGGGCGAGGCCCGGATCGACTACAGCTATGATGCCCAGCCCTGGTGGCCAATCGTCGCCCGCGAGGCAGAGGCCATGGCCAATCGGGTGGCCCTCCTCGATCTGAGCCCGTTCACCAAGATCGACGTGACCGGACCGGATGCGCTGGATACCATGCAGCGTCTTTGCGCCGGCAATGCGGATCTGCCCGAGGGACGCCTTGCCTATACGCAGATGCTGAACGGGCAGGGCGGTATCGAGGCCGATGTGACGATCAGCCGCCTCGGCGAGGATTGGTGGCGGGTCGTCAGCGGCGCTGCCACCAGGCGCAAGGATCTTGATTGGGTTCAGCGCCATGCCAGTGAGCGGACGGGTGTTTTCGATGCAACCTCGGCCGAGGCGGTGATCGGCGTGTCGGGGCCGCAATCGCGAGAATTGCTCCAGTTGCTTGGCGATGGCGATCTCGGCCCCGATGCCCTGCCATTCGGGCATGTGAAGGAGACCGACATGGCGATGGCCTGGGTTCGGGTGGCCCGGGCGAGCTATTCCGGCGAACTTGGCTTCGAGATTTCATGCGCAACCGAGGTAGCGGCGCATATCCACGAACAGATCATGGTGGCCGGGGCTGAGTTCGGACTGGCCCATGCCGGTATGTACTGTCTTGACGGGTGCCGGTTGGAAAAGGGTTTCGTGCACTGGTCGCATGACGTGACTGCCGATGTGACACCGCTCGAGGCCGGTCTCGGTGCATTCATCGATTGGAGCAAGGCCGATCACTTCATCGGTGGCCAGGCGCTGCTGGAACAGCGCCGGCAGGGTGTCCGCCACCTTCTGGTGCTGCTGGAGGTGCCGTTCAGCGGCACGCCGCCCCTGCTGCTGCCGGACCAGCCGGTGCTCCGCGACGGCGAGGCGGCGGGGATGACCACGTCAGCGGGGCTCGGCCCCCGTACCGGCCGGGCACTGGCCCTGGCCAGGCTGCGATGCGAGCCAGGTCAATCCAGGGCCGAGCTCGCCGCCCTGGGTGACTTCGAGATTGCTGGTGCCGGAGGGCGCCATCCGGCCCGGATCCTTGTCGGTCCGGCCTATGATCCGGTCGGTCGGCGGTTCAGGGGATGAGTGAGGTGATAACATCCCATGCCAGGGTTGCAGTCATCGGCGGGGGCATCATGGGAGTCTCGGCCCTCTATCACCTGGCCCGGCTCGGCTGGCGCGATGCGGTGCTGTTCGAGCAGAACGAGCTGACTGCCGGCTCGACCTGGCATGCAGCCGGCCTCTGCACGCATTTTGCCCATCATCCGGCCATCATGGAGATGCGGGCCCACAGCGTGCGCCTCTACCGAAGCGAATTGACTGACGAGACCGGCCTGTCCGCAGGGTTTCACCCGACCGGGGCGCTGCGGATCACGAAGAGCCCGGATCGCCTCGACGAATTCCGGCAGGTCCAGGGAATCGGCAGCTTCACCGGCCACGAATTTCATGTCATCGGGCCGGACGAGGTGGCGGCGTTGCATCCGCTGGCCCGGACGGACGGCATTGCCGGCGCCATTTACGAGCCGCATGATGGCCATGTCGACCCGAGCCAGGCGACCCAGGCGCTGGCTGCCGGTGCCCGCCTCCACGGCGCAACCATTCACCGGCATTGTCGGGTGCAATCGATCGAGAGGGCAGCAGGCGGCCGGGGCTGGCGGGTCAACACGCAGTCTGGCAGCATGATTGCCGAGCACGTGGTGAATGCCGGCGGAACCTGGTGCCGCCAAGTCGGCGAGATGATGGGGCTGGACCTGCCGGTTGTTCCGATACTGCATCAGTATCTGGTGACCAGCCGCATCGATTCCGTCGCCAGCCTGGCGCAGGAATTGCCCATCATCCGTGACCCCGAGGAAAGCTGGTACGTACGCCAGGAGCGGGACGGGTTGCTGGTCGGCCCCTATGAAAAGGATGGAATTCCATGGTCGGTCGATGGGGTGCCGGAAGATTTCGGCATGGAATTGCTGCCGCCGGATTTCGACCGGATCGAATCCATCGTCGAGGCGGCAATGGACCGGGTGCCGGCACTGGCGGAGGGCGGTATCCGGTCGATCGTCAATGGCCCCATCACCTTCACTCCCGATGCGAACCCGCTGATCGGACCGGCGCCGGGGCTGCGCAATGCCTGGCTGCTCACCGGCTCCAGCATGGGGGTCATGGAGGGCGGCGGCGCCGGCCGGTTTCTTGCCGAGTGGATCGATGCCGGGGAGCCGCCAATGGATGCGCTGGCGGTGGATCCTCGCCGGTTTGGCTCCTGGGCTGATCGCGGCTACCGGCTGGCCAGGGCCGTCGAGAGCTTCGGCCGGCAATTTGCCATTCACTATCCATTCGAGGAACGCCCGGCCGGCAGGCCGCTGCGCACCACCCCGCTCCATTCGCGACTGCTCGCCGTCGGTGCGGTCATGGGCGGTGTACATGGCTGGGAGCGGCCCAACTATTTCGCCCGTAGCGAGAGCGAGCGGGAGGCAGTGCTGTCCTTTGGCCGGAGCAACTGGTTCGGCGCGGTGGGTGACGAGTGCCAGCGGGTGAGCGAGGCGGTCGGTGTTGCCGATCTTTCGGTGATTGCCAAGTTCGAGGTGTCGGGGCCGGACGCGGCAAGATGGCTGGCCGGGCTCGGGGCCAATTGTCCACCGGCATTGCCAGGACGGATCGGGCTCCTTCACGTTCTGACTCCCTCCGGCGGAATTGCCGCGGAATTCACCGTGACCTGCCTGGATGAGGGAGATGGCAGCCGCTTCTACCTGACAAGCGCCGCCGCCGCTGCCGGGCATGATCTTGACCTGCTGCGGTCGCGCTCGGACGGAGCCTCGGTCCGGATCCGCGAGGTGACAACGAAAATCGGCATCCTGGCGGTCATGGGCCCGTCGGCGCCGTCCCTGCTTGGTCCGCTCACTGGGACGGATCTTGCTGTCGGCAATTTCCCCTGGCTTACTGCTTGCCGGGCCAGCGTTGCCGGGCGTCCTGCCAGTCTATTGCGGATTTCCTATGCTGGCGAATGTGGCTTCGAGCTGCATGTCCCGGTCGAACACCTGGAGGAATTGTATGCGGCGGTGGTCGAGGAGGGCAAAGGCCACGGCCTGGTCCATTTTGGCGCCTTCGCACTTGATGCCATGCGGCTCGAGAAGGGCTACCGGGCGTTCGGGCTTGATCTGGGCACCGAGCGAACACCGCTGGAGGCAGGGCTTGACCGTTTCGTCAAGGCATCGAACCGGGACTTTGTCGGCCGTGACCGGATGCTTGAGCGGGAGGAGGAGGGCCAACCCTGGCGAATGGAATTGCTGGAGCTCGAGGATCGGGGCGGCGACGCGTTCGGTATGCAACCGGTATGGCGCGGCGGCGAATGCATCGGGCTGATATCGTCCGGAGCGTTTGGGCACCGGGTGGGGTCGAGCCTGGCGCTGGCCTGGTTCCGAACCGGCAAGCCGGCTGCCGAAGACCGCCTCCGGGTCAGGCTGCCCGCGGGAGAGGTTGCTGCACGGGTGCTGGCCGATGCGCCATTCGACCCGTCGAATGCCCGGATGAGGGGAGTGCCCGGATGACGAAGAATCCGCCTTCGGCCAGCTCGAGACGACGCGGCGGCCGGGAGGGTCGCCGGGCCATTCGGCGGCAATCGGACCAGGCCAGGCGGCTGGACGCCCCGGCCTATATCCGCCGCAAGGTCGGTGTGTTCGAGCTTCTCGAAGAGGAGGAACTTGCCCTCATTGAGGGCAATGCCGACCGGGTTCTTGCCGAGACGGGAATGGAATTCCGCGACGATCCCGAGGTGCTGGACATCTTTCGCCAGGCCGGTGCCCGGGTGGATGGAGAGCGGGTGCGGTTCGAGCCCGGATTCTGCCGGTCGATCATCCAGGCAACCGCCCCGCGGCAGTTCGTGCAACATGCAAGGAACCCGGCCCGGTCGGTGCGCATCGGTGGCAACAACCTGTTGTTCTGCCCCAGTTTCGGCCCGCCCTTTGTCCATGACATGGATGCCGGGCGCCGATATGCGACCTTCACCGATTTCGAGAAACTGACCCGGCTCCATTACCTGCTGCCCGGTGTGCATCATTCCGGGGGCGTGGTCTGCGAGCCGGTCGATCTGCCGGTTCCGGAGCGGCATCTGTCGATGATCCAGGCACATCTGACCCTGAACGACAAGCCCTTCATGGGGGCGGTCACCGCCCCGGAGCGGGCCATGGACACGGTGCAAATGGCCAGGATCGTGCTTGGCGACAAGTTCGTGGACGGGAATTGCTGCATCTACAGCGTCGTCAACAGCAACGCGCCGCTGGTGCTGGACGCCACCATGCTGGGAGCGCTCAAGGTCTATGCCCGGGCCGGCCAGGCGGTGGTGGTCTCACCCTTCATCCTCGCCGGCGCCATGAGCCCGGTGACGGTTGCCGGCACCCTGGTCCAGCTGCTTGCCGAGGCCATGGCCGGGCTGACGCTGATCCAGCTTGTCCGTCCGGGCGCCCCCTGCGTCTTCGGCACCTTTTCGAGCCCGGTTTCGCTCCAGACCGGCGCGCCGACCTTCGGAACGCCCGAAGGGATGCAGATACAGATCTGCGCCGCCGCCCTGGCCCGCCGGCTCGGCGTTCCGTTTCACTCGGTCGGGGCGCTCACCTCCTCCAAGGTGCCGGATGCGCAGGCCGCCTATGAAAGCATGACGCAGCTGCTCGGGGCGTTCATGGCTGGCGTCAATTTCATCATCCATGCCACCGGCTGCCTCGAGGGGCTGTTGACCATGGGTTACGAAAAGACGCTCATGGATGCCGATCGCTGCGCCGCATTGCAGAAATTTGCCGGCGGCGTCGACCTGTCGCAAGAGGCGATGGCGCTTGATACGATCCGGGAGGTGGGACCTGGCCGGCATTTCCTCGGCACCGACCACACATTGCGAAATTTCGAGACGGCAAACTTCCTCTCTGATACTTCCGACAACCGCACCTTCGAACAATGGTCGGCGGATGGCGCCCATTGGCAGCACCAGAGGCTGAATGACCGCTACAAGCAGATGCTGCAAGAGTACGAGCCGCCGGCAATGGATGCGGCCGTACGCGGGGAGCTTGACGAATTCGTTGCCCGGCGCCTCGGCGAATTGCGGAAAGAGGAATGAATTGCCGGCCGGTTGGACGGTCGCCGCAGACAGTGGCAAGGCACCGCAGCCACGGGCCTGGCTGGCGCCAATGCCGGGAAGGGGAGGGATGACGATGTCCGAACAAGGGGGGAGGCCGGGAGAGAAGCTGGCCGCACTTGACTGGTCGACCGAGGGAATCGTTGCCCGCCGGGACCGGTATTACGCCGCCTCGCAGCGGGCATTTGTGCCCTATGCGACGCCGCAGATCTTCAAGCGGGGACGCGGGCAGTATCTGTGGGACGAGAACGGGCGGCGCTACACCGATCTCCTGGGGATGAATGTCTGCATCAGTGCCGGTCATGCCCATCCCGCGGTGGTTGATGCGGTCGTGGAACAGGCCGGCGAGCTCCAGCACTGCACGACGATGTTCTATCACCCAACCCCGGCCCATCTTGCCGAGGAGTTGGCAGCCACGCTTCCGGACGGGCATGACTGGGTGGCGCATTTCACCAATAGTGGCTCGGAGGCCATCGACCTTGCCCTGCTCATGGCAAGAAGCCATACCGGCAATATCGACTTCCTGTCGCTGCACAATTCCTATCACGGGGCGACCTCGGCGGCGCAGGCGCTGACCGGCGTCCAGCCCTTCCGCCACCCGGTTCCACAGCTCGGCGGGATCCGGTTCGCCCCCGAGCCAAATCCCTATCGTGGTGCGCATGGGGACAATGTTGAAGGATATTTGTCGGAGCTGGAGCGGGTGATCGACCACGAGACCAGCGGCCGGCTTGCCGGCATGATCATCGAGCCGGTCCAAGGCTATGGCGGAATCGTCGACATGCTGCCCGGCTACATCGCCGGCGCATTCGAACGGGTGCGGGCAGCTGGCGGCGTATGCGTGATCGACGAGGTACAATCCGGGGTCGGCCGCACCGGAGGGAATTTCTGGGCCTTTGAAGGACATGGCGTGGTGCCGGACATCGTGGTGATGGCCAAGGGGATCGGCAACGGGTTCCCGCTCGGGGCGGTTCTTGCCCAGCGTCACGTGGCCGAGTCGATGGCATCGAGATTTCTCTTCCATACCTATGGAGCGAACCCGGTATCATGCGCGGCCGGAAGGGCGGTGCTGCAGGTGCTGCGTGACGAGGATTTGCAGGCCAATGCCAGCCGCGTCGGCGGCGCCCTGCTTGCCAGGCTCCGGGATCTCGAACAGCGATACCCGATCATCGGCGAGGTCCGGGGAAAGGGGCTGATGCTGGCGATCGAACTGGTCGAGGACCGGAAATCCAGGTCGCCGGCACCGGACGCAACCGCCGCAATCTTCGAGCGGGCGCGGGATGAGGGGGTGATCATGAGCAAGTCAGGCGTGTTCCGAAATGTCCTGCGTATCGTGCCGCCGCTTTGCCTCGACATGCAGGATGTGGACCCGATCGCCGAGGCGCTCGACCGCAGCTTCGCCGCGTTGTAGTCGGCGGGGGACGAAACATCGTCAACCATCTCCCTGCCGGGCATTGGAGTACCCGTAACCCACCTCGATGCCGGGCAATCATTGCGCAACGGCTGCGTCCAGGAATGGCGGATCGTGTCGGGAAATCAACCGGTTGGCCAAGTCACAACAGCTTGCATGGCCCGCTGATTCTTGGCAATTTGTCGAGGTTCCGCATATTGTACATGTGCCGGGAGAAATTCTGGTAAGGTGACAAGGAACTCAACAACATAATCGGGAGAATATCATGATGCCCAATCTAAGCCGTCGCGGAATCCTCAAGGCAGGCGCGGCAACAGTCGCAGCGACCTCGCTGACCCCATTTGCTGCGCATTCGATGCCGAAAATGGGCGGCACCCTCCGGTTGGGTATTGGAGGAGCAAACACATCGGATAGCTGGGATGGCGGTTCCCACTCCGATATCTACATGCAGATGGCCGCACATGGCGCGATCTTTGATTGCCTGACGGAAATCGATGCCCAGGGCAATCTGGTCGGCGAACTTGCCGAGAGCTGGGAGGCGAACGCCGATGCCTCGGTCTGGACCTTCAACCTGCGCAAGGGCGTGACGTTCCACAATGGCAAGAGCTTCGGAGCCGACGACGTCATCGAGACGCTCAACGACCACGTGTTGCCTGACTCGAAATCGGCGGCAAAGCCGATCGTGGCCAATGTCGACACGATGGAGAAGACCGGCGAGCACCAGGTGGTAATGACGCTCAAGGCCGGCAATGCCGACTTTGCCTACCTGTTGTCGGACTACCATCTGTTCATTCATCCGGCCGGCATGCTCCAGGAGTCGAAGGCCACGGGAATTGGCACCGGCCTCTACAAGGTCGACAATTTCGATCCCGGGGTCAGGCTGCTGTGTTCCCGGGTGGACGGCCATTACAAGGATGGCAAGGCCGGCTGGTTCGACAGCATCGAGATGATCGCAATCAATGACAAGTCGGCCAGGATGAACGCCCTGCTGACCGGCCAGGTCGATGCCGTCAACAGGGTTGATTTCCAGATCGAGCCGTTGATGCGCGCCAATCCGAATATCGAGATTTTCGAGGTGACCGGCAATCAGCACTACACCTTCCCGATGCTGACCAATCTGCCGCCACTTGATGATTTGAATGTTCGCAAGGCGCTCAAATATGCGATCAAACGCCAGGAAATGGTGGACAAGATACTTCTTGGTCACGGTGCGCTTGGCAATGACAGCCCGATCGGCCCGGCCAACCAGTTCTTTGCCGACGACCTGCCGCAACTCGAATACGACCCGGACAAGGCCAAGTTCCACCTGAAGGAAGCCGGGATGGAGTCGTTGCAGATTGACCTGTCGGCCTCCGAGGCCGCCTTCGTGGGTGCGGTGGATGCGGCCCAGTTGATCCAGTCCTCGGCCAAGGAGGCTGGCATCAGTGTCAATGTCGTCCAGGAGGCGGCGGACGGCTACTGGTCGAATGTCTGGCTGAAGAAACCGTGGTGTGCCTGTTTCTGGTCAGGAAGGGCGACCGAGGACTGGATGTTCTCGACTGCATACGAGCTGGGTGTACCGTGGAATGATACCCATTGGGACAATGCCCGCTTCCAGGAGTTGCTGATCCAGGGCCGGACGGAGCTCGACAATGACAAGCGCCGTACAATCTACCACGAGATGCAGGCGCTCATTTCGGCCGAAGGCGGCACCATCCTGCCGATGTTTGCCAATTATGTCGACGCTGCATCAACGGTGCTGGCCCATGATGATGCCATCGGCAACGTCTGGGGGATGGACAGCGCAAGGATCACCGAACGCTGGTGGTTTGCCTGATCCAGGCTGATTAGCTGCAAGATCGGAGCGCCCCGCAAATTGCGGGGCGTTTCCATTCGGGCTCTCGGAATTGACCATGTTGGCAAGATTGGCCGTATCCCGCCGGGACGTCCGACGGCGTTGCCGTGCCTGGCCGAAATTCTTGTCCGTCGGGTCCACAACCTGAACGCGCCGTTCCGGGGGGCTGAGCCTGGGCGTTGGGGAATTGGGCAGACCGGATTCCCGGCCGGCCGTGGTCAATGTGACGTGTCGCCGACATACATGAATTCGCGAAAGGCGGCGGCGGCGCCATTCAGCTCGGCGGCGGCGGCCCAGGCCATGCCGACATCCATTGTCGGAACCGGATCAGCCAGTGAGGTGGCCTCCACCCGCCGCCCATCGAGAGACCATGGGCGATAGACCATGTCGGACAGGATGGTGACCCCCATGCCTCCTGCAACGAGCGACCTGACTGCCTCGAGCGACGACGTGCGGAAAATCGTCCCGGGCCTGTAGACGGTCTTGTTCCAGTAGCGTTGTGTCGTGTTGCTGGCCTCGTCCACCGTCAGCATGATGTAGGGCTGGAGCGCCACGTCCGCGAGGGTGATGGTGTCTTGTACCAGGAGCGGATGCAGTGTCGGCAGCCATAGGCGCCAACACTTCGCCTGCAATCATCGGGACCCATGGGCGACAACACGACAAAATCTGTACGACAGGGAGAAAAACCGGCCAACCGCCCGGAATCCCGCGGTTTGGTTCATCCGCAATCAGTGACGGGCGACTACAGCCAGGCGGCAGCCGTGCACATTGCCCGGAGTTTGGCCATGGCCCGGTCCCGTCCCAGCATGGCCAGGCCACAATCCGGGGCAACCATGAGCCGGTCGCGGTCGATATGCTCCAGCGCCCTGGCCAGGCGTCCGGCGATCTCATCCTCGGTCTCGATCGCTGTTCGGGCAATGGTGACTGATCCGAGGATAACCGTGGAGCGTTCGAAAAGTTGCAGCAGGGACAGGTCATTGTGACAATGCGCATCCTCGATCGAGATCTGGTCGACCGATGACCGGTCCACGGCGCCGGCCAGCTGGAAATAGGCGAGAGGGTCGGCCTTGTGGTATTCGTTGTCGTCGAGGTGGTCAGGGTAGCCACAGCACATATGCATGATCCGGGTCACGTCGTCGGACACACCTTCAAAGCACATGTCGAGGCATTCAATGCCGTAACCGAGCGCCCTGGTCACGTTGCGGGCAAAGAGCGGCTCGTCGATCTGAATATGCCGGCACCCGGCGGCGGCAAGTGACCGGATTTCGTAGTTGAGCGCCCTGGCAAGATCGAAGGCGAGCTCCTTCGGGTCCCGGTAGTGGGCATTCGCGCAGGTATCCATGATCGTGGTCGGTCCCGGAACCGTGATCTTGACCGGCCTGTCGGTTGCCGATTGCGCCACCCGATAGTCGCGGTCAAGGAAATTCTCCCCGCGGGGCTCAATGCGGCCGCGAATGGTCGGCAACTCGGCACGGTAGGCACCGTCGCGGACGGTCAGTTCGGTGAGGTGGTCGAAGTCGAACCCGGCGAGATGACGGCAGTGGTAGTGAATGTAGTTCTCCCGCCGCTGCTCGCCATCGGTCGGAATGTCGATTCCGCAGGCAACCTGGTCGGCGACCGCTGCCTCGGTGGCCCGCCGGTAGAGGGCCTCGATCCCGGAATCCTCCTCGATGCTCCCGGCCAGGCGGGTCACGTCGCCTGCCGCACCGGTCAGGCCGTGCTCAACCTGGAACCAGTCCCGCATCGGCACGTAGTCGGGCTTCGGATAGGCCCCGATACAGGTCGTCAACAACCCCATTCCAGCCACTCCCTTCCTGTCACATCGTCAGCAAAGGCAATTCCGGTACCGCATCCATGGCAAAACAGCCGGATGGTCACGCAGGCGGCCGGCAACCATCCGGCAGCACTCGATGCGGCCCGGTGTCATCGTCAGGGCGACGGCTCGCGCGGCCTGACGGCGGCCAGAACGTAATTGACCTTGTGGTCCCGCTCCGACAGCTTCCAGCTCCATTGCAGGGGATCGAAGACGAACCCTTTGCAGTCGATGAACTCCAACCCGGACGACTCGGCCAGGCCGGCCAGCTCCCCCGGCCTGACAAACCGGTTCCAGTCATGCGTTCCCCGGGGCAGCCAGCCAAGCACGTATTCGGCACCGATGATCGCCAGGGCGAAACTCTTCGCGGTGCGGGAAATGGTCGAACAGACCAGGAGGCCGCCGGGTTTCAGCATCTCCGCGCAGCTGCCGACAAAGGCGGTCTGGTCGGGCACATGTTCGATGACTTCCATGGCCAGGACGACGTCGAAGCCGGGGCCGTCGGCCTCCAGTTCGGCCGCGTCCATGTTTCGGTAGTCGATGGCCAGTCCCATGGTCCCGGCATGCGCCCTGGCGACATGGATGTTGCGGGCCGAGGCATCGACCCCGGTCACGTCTGCACCGAGCCGCGCCATTGGTTCGGTCAACAAGCCGCCGCCGCAGCCGATATCCAGGATTGCGAGTCCGGCGAAAGGCTTGCGCTGCCGGACATCGCGTTCGAACTCGATTTCAATCTGGCTGTTGATGTAGTCCAGGCGGCACGGGTTGAGCAGGTGAAGCGACCGGAACTTGCCATCCGGGTCCCACCATTCTTCGGCGAGCGCATCGAACTTTTCGATTTCGGCAGAATCTGCAGACATTGTCTTTTTGAATGGCGCCTGTTTAGTGGTGCCCCGTCTGTCGATCAGGAAGCAGAAGGGGTTCTGGATGACTGAATTCGCTCCACACTTCAATGGCAGCGGCCAACTATATCCGCAAATCGAACCGATTGAACGGTTGATGCTGGATGTGGGTGACGGGCACCAGGTCTATGTCGAGACATCCGGCACGCCTGGCGGCATCCCGGTGCTGTTCCTGCATGGCGGTCCCGGTGGCGGCTGCAATCCGACCATGCGGCGGTATTTCGACCCAGGGCTGTTCCGGGTCATCCTCTTCGACCAGCGGGGATGCGGACGCTCCCGGCCCCAGGGATGCGTGGACGACAATACGAGCTGGCACCTCGTCGACGACATCGAGGCCATCCGCAATCGACTGGGGATTTCACGGTGGATCCTGTTTGGCGGCTCCTGGGGCGCCGCCCTTGCCCTGCTCTATGCCGGCAAGCACCCGGAGCGGGTGGCGCATCTGGTGCTGCGGGGCGTGTTCCTGATGACCCGGTCGGAGCTGGACTGGTTCTATGGCGGTGCCGCCGGGTGGTTCCGGCCGACCCACTGGTCGAGATTCGTCGAGCCGATTCCGCAAGATGAGCGGGGCGACCTCATCGCCGCCTATCGGAAGCGGCTGTTCAGCGGTGACCCGGATGTCGAAATCCGTCATGCCCGGCGATGGTTTGCCTGGGAAAGCTCCATGACCACCTTCGTTCAGAAAGACGAGATACCGGCCGGAACCGACAATTACGTGCGGAGCTTCTCCCGGATCGAGAGTCACTATTTCAGCAATTACGGATTCCTCGAACATGACAATTTCATCCTCGCCAACATTGAGCGGATCCGGGGAATCCCGGGCACAATCGTCCAGGGCCGCTACGATCTCGTCTGTCCGCCGCAGGCCGCCTGCAAGCTGGATGAATGCTGGCCGGACTCGACGCTGAACCTGGTGCAGGGCGGACATTCCCTGTCCGATCCCGAAATCTCGAATGCCCTGGTCCGGGTCATGGATGCGTTGGGCCGCAGGCTGGCACCTGGCTGGCATGGATGAGGAAACCGCAGATTCGGCAGCAGCTTTCTGCCGGGCGCCTTGCCACCGGTCCGAATGTGACGGTATCACTCTGGACGAAACCGATCTGGATGGGGCAGTCCTGGCTTGCCGGCAATTCTCCTGAAATTCGTCCACGCGGTTGACGCGGTCAATTACCGGCTTGGCCGGGTCGTCATGTATGGAATCTTCGTCATGGCCGCCATCCTGCTGTGGTCGTCGATTTCGAAGACATTCTTCCTGCCGTCGCTGTGGACGCTGGAAATGGCCCAGTTTGCCATGGTGGCCTATTACATTCTCGGTGGTCCCTATTCGATCCAGCTTGGATCAAATGTGAGGATGGATCTGTTCTATGGAAGCTGGTCATTGCGCCGCAAGGCGTCATTCGATGCCGTCACCGTGTTGTTCCTGATTTTCTACCTCGGCGTGCTGCTCTATGGCGGTATCTCCAGTACCACCTACGCGTTCGAGTATGGCGAGCGAAGTTACTCCTCCTGGCGCCCGTATATGTGGCCGATCAAGACCCTGATGTGCATCGGCATATTCCTGATGCTGCTGCAGGCGCTCTCCGAATTGCTGAAGGACATCGCCAGGTTGCGCGGGCAGGAGATCTGATGTCCTACGAACTGATCGCCATCATGATGTTCTCCCTGATGATGCTCATGTTGATGACGGGGCAGAGGGTATTCGGGGCCATCGGTTTCGTGGCCGTTGTCGCGGCCTTGCTGCTCTGGGGAACGGGAGGCTCCGATTTGGGCTTTTCGGCGGCGATGAAGCTCATGAAATGGTACCCGCTGCTGACTTTGCCGATGTTCATATTCATGGGCTACGTGCTGTCGGAGTCCCGTCTCGCCGATGATCTCTACCGGATGTTTCATGTCTGGATGGGCCCGGTTCGGGGCGGGCTGGCCATCGGCACCATCGGGTTGATGGTGCTGGTTTCGGCCATGAACGGGCTATCGGTTGCCGGCATGGCCATTGGTGCCACCATCGCGCTGCCGGAATTGTTGCGGCGGGGATATGACAAGCGGATGGTGACCGGGGTGGTGCAGGCTGGCTCGGCGCTGGGGATTCTCGTGCCACCCTCGGTCGTGCTGGTGCTTTATGCGCTCATCGCCCGTCAGCCGGTTGGCCAGCTCTGGCTGGCCGGGGTGCTGCCGGGCCTGATGATGGCTGGCCTGTTCATGCTCTACATCGCCATTCGGTGCCGGCTGCAGCCGGAGTTGGGGCCGGTGCTGCCGAAGGAGGAGCGGGATGTGTCAGTGGCCGAGAAGATCCGGTTGTTGCGGGCCGGTCTCCTGCCGCTGTTCATCTTCGGCGCGATGATGATCCCGTTCGTCAATGGTTGGACCAGCCTGGTCGAGAGTTCGGCAATCGGGGCGGCAGCGGCATTCCTGGCAGCGATCGTCAAGGGCCGGATGACCAGGGAGGTCTTCGAGACATCCATTCGGAAGACCCTCGGCGTGTCCTGCATGTTCATGTGGATTATCCTGGCGGCGCTTGGCTTCGGGGCGGTGTTTGATGGTCTCGGGGCGGTTCGAGCCATCGAATCGCTGTTTTCGGAACATCTGGGTCTCAGCCCGTGGGCAACCCTGATCCTGATGCAGGCATCCTTCCTGCTGATGGGCACCTTCCTCGACGACACCGCCATGCTGGTTATCGTCGCACCACTCTACGTGCCACTGGTCGGCGCTCTCGGCTTTGACCTGATCTGGTATGGCGTGCTCTACACCATCACCACGCAGATCGCCTACATGACACCGCCTTTCGGCTACAATTTGTTCCTGATGCGGGCGATGGCGCCACCGGAAATCAAGCTCACGGACATCTACAGCTCCATCATTCCCTTCGTCGGGGTCATGATTGTTTCCCTCGGTCTCGTCATGACATTCCCGAACATTGCCCTCTGGCTGCCAGGATATGTCTACGGCAACTGATCCGTTTGAATGAGAATAGCAAGACTTCGGGATATGGGGGAACAGGATGGCGGTCGTTTGAATAACGCCTCAGAACACGACTTTTGGAAACTTGTCGGCATGGAGCCTTTTGCAAGGGCAACCTGGTGTTGATGGAAAACGGCAACTTGCCAGCGGTCTGGAAGAACGGCCAGGGGACCCATCGGGGCCTGTGGTTTCTCGGCGATGGAATGATCCGGTTTGTGATCTTCAGGCGACGCCGATCAGGGCAGCCAATTTCGAGGATCTCAGGTCGTGACGGGGTCAAGAATCAAACAACTACCAAGTCTGCCAGAAATCGCCGAGTGCGGCATGGGCACGGCGATAACGCTCCCGCTTTCGAGAATATATTCGGAACCTGTCCGCATTTGGTTGAAATCTCTTCTTGATGCCGGTCATTGCTCCAGATGCCGTTTCCTGGGACACAAAAGCCCCCGATGCCGTTGCGGCGACAATGGCGGCGCCAAGCGCCCCTTGTTCGTTGCCGCAGACAGTTTCGACTGGAAGATCCAGACAATCCGCAAACAACTGAACCCATTCATCGCTTTGGGCGGCACCGCCGACGACCCGTGCTGATTTCGGCGCATCGCGACTGAATGAGGATAGTCGCTCGACATCGTCGGCATGATGAAATGCAACGCCTTCCATGACCGCACATACAAGCTGTTCCTTGGTCGTCTCCGATCCAGCCCCGAGAAACCCGCCCTTCGGCAATCCCCTGCCGCCATTTGCAGACAAAAGCTGCACATCAAACGAAAGGCAGCTCTTTGGTCTGCTACCGGTGTTCTTCGGGCACCCAGCCATTGGCATCGCTGTTCCAGAATCTGTTGGGATTGTCCTCGTCCACTCCGCGAATATGGAGTGTCCGGACGCACGGGTACACGAACACAACCGGTTCTTCGTAGGGGTGGGATGCGTAAATGGTTTTCAGAATCTGCACGGCTTTGACTTCGTCGCCACTTAAGAAAAACGAGAGCTCCACGCAGGGCACTTCGACCACTTTCTCGGTCGCAGTATTGCGTCCGCTCCCCAGTGATCTGAATTGCTGAGTTCCCGGCACGGTCTGATAGGTTACAGAATCATAATCTCCATATTTCAGAGTGTCTTCGGTCAGAACGGCATTCACGATCCTTTGTGCATGGGTGTCGGGTACCTGGACGATAACCCGCAGACCCTCCTCTGGACCGAACCTATCATTGTCGAGCTTGGGTAGTGTCACAGTTGCCTCCGGCTGATTTGCAGCCCGAGTAACCCGTACTTGTGTTCCTGTGGGAAAAGACAGTTCGTTGTCGGCCGAACTCTCAGACCGGATCGACGAGATTGATGTCCAGTTGGGTCAATCCAAACCGGCATTCAAGAATGTCTAGCCCGTGAGCCGTGATGTTCAATGCTCGACTGCCTGTGCGACGTTCAAGCCAGTGCGCCTCCAGAAATTTTTGCATGATTCCAGTCGCAAGCGGGCCGGAAATGTGATGCCGCCGCTCCGTCCAGTCGAGGCAAAACTTCGCCGGAGGCCTTGCCATTCTCCCAAGTGGAACCTCAATACCGATGTCACTGAGAAAGGCGCGATATTGCAGGCCAGAGGAGATAGCGTCATCGCGTACCGCCAGCACATTGAGCTCGATTAAGCGATCTGTTATCAAAACGCCGAGCCTGCCCGCGATATGGTTGAAGCAACTGCGCGCTCGCCGAGTGTCAGCGACGAGTTGACCGGGCCGCGACAAATGCTCGGTAGGCGAGAGCTGGGCCAGCCCTTCGAGAATTGCGGCGACTTCTGCGTTTGCAATCCGATGATAGACGTGTCGTCCACTGCGTAGCGAAGCGGTCAAACCTGCAAGTTCAAGTTGCTTGAGATGCGCGCTCGCCGTCTGCGGGCCGACATTTGCCGCGCAAGCCAGTTCCTTATTGGTGAAGGCGCGGCCATCCATCAACTCGCAGAGGATGCGCGATCGGCTGGGATCTGCCAAGGCCGCACCGATAATATCTAGTCTCGGTTCGATCGTCATGCTGGTCAGCCTATACACAATACCCAAACGCAGCCAGAACGAACACTTCGGCAGTGAACGAATTGAGAAACTGTCTTGAAAACCCGACCTTCGCGTAACTGTGGCGAAAACTCATGTAGAGCGTCAATCAGAAGGCAACCTGACTCCGCGGCAAGGCGGGTGTTTTCCGGATCTCTCGCCGGTTGCAAGCGCATTTTTCACCACCACCGCTCCCGCTCGGCAATCTCGTGCTCGGCCAGGCTGGCCAGGAAGCGGCTGGCCGGCCAGCCCTCCTTGTCGGAGCGGGCGGCAAAATCCTTCCACTTGTCCCTCTCGAAGCTCACCGCGCTCAGTGTGTAGTAGCCGACGATTTGTTCCGGCGGGCTGGCCGATGCGACGAAAACCCGTGCGACACGACGTCGGACGTCCTGGGAAGCCCGCCGGCGAATGTAGTGGTCGAGCGACGATTCCCCGCAGGAGAAAGACGCGCGGTCGTGATGCGGACCAAGCGGCTCGACCGTCAGCGACGATTCATTCACCAATGAGCTTTCGGTAGCGACGCGCGGCGCGCCTAAGCGCCGCATTTGGCGCGGGAGGGTCAAGAAGCGCGTCGTGGAACGCATCCCAATCCGTCGCTGGGAGCACGACCCGTTCATTTGTCTCGATCACCCGCTCGGCCGCCGACACGGCGTTGTTGAGCACGAAGCGGCTGACGGTGGTTTCTTCATAGGCCGCCGCACGTTCGAGCTTCCGCTTGCTCCTGGCGTCGAGACGCATGTGAACGCGCACGTGCTTCATGTTGGCTGTTTCAGCCATTGCGATATCTCCCGCGCGAGTTGCCGATCAATTCGTGCAGCAAGACAACGTACATCGCAAGCACCACGGCGATCGGCACGGTGCCAAGCGTTGCCCAAAACCCAAGGGAGGCCTCGGTCCTTCCACCCGGAATGACATGAAAATCGGCCGACATTGCCGCCGCCACATTTTGTCGGTGATATAGATGCGGAGATTGCGAACTGACCAGATGTCTGCACCCAATTGTCGGGGGAATCGCACGCAGCGGTACTGATGTCGGACCATGATCGTGGCCGCCCGAGGCACCCGCTCTGCAGCGCAGGTCTCCCACATGATTGGTCCGCAGATCGCCCCGCGGACGGTGTTGCTCGTTCTGGCGGATCATGTCCGGGGGCAGAATTTCACATCAAGGCGGGAGGTTGGTCGGAAGTGGCTGGGGTAAGGCCCGGCGTCATGATCTGCAAGTCCGCGGTTGGGCGCAGGAACTTGCCAAGCGGAGGTGTGGCCCCTATCACATGCAGTGAAACTTCGCCGTTGCCTGCGCAAGCAGGGCGGCATCCAGAATGAGGAGGAAATCATGACGACAAGACGGAAATTCCTGGCCGGGGCCGGCGTTGCTGCCGGGGCCGCGGCGCTGTCGGCGCCAGCCGTGCACGCCCAGTCGAAGATCCGCTGGAGAATGCAGACCTATGCGGGTCCGGCGCTGGCCGAGCATGTCATCAAGCCGGCGATCGAGTCATTCAATCGCGTTGCCGGTGACGAGATGGAGATCGAACTGTTCTTTGCCGACCAGCTGGTTCCGACCGGCGAGTTGTTCCGGGCCATGCAGAAAGGCACGATCGATGCCGTCCAGTCCGATGACGATTCGATGGCATCGCCGACGGAAGTGACCGTGTTTGGCGGCTATTTTCCGTTTGCCAGTCGCTACTCGCTCGATGTGCCTGTGTTGTTCAACCAGTACGGTCTCGGCGAGATCTGGGACGCGGAATATTCGAATGTCGGCGTGAAATGGCTGTCTGCCGGCGCCTGGGATCCGTGCCATTTTGCCACCAAGGATCCGATCTACAGCCTGGAGGACATGAAGGGAAAACGGGTCTTTACCTTCCCGACTGCCGGGCGGTTCCTGAGCCAGTTTGGCGTGGTGCCGGTGACACTGCCATGGGAAGATATCGAGGTGGCCGTTCAGACCGGCGAGCTTGACGGTGTGGCATGGTCGGGGATTACCGAGGATTACACGGTCGGTTGGGCCGATGTGACCGACTATTTCCTGACCAACAACATATCGGGGGCATGGGCAGGATCCTTCTTTGCCAACATGGACAGCTACAATGCGCTTCCTGACCGGCTCAAGGAGTTGCTGAAACTGACCATGGACAGCTCACATTACTACCGACAGTGGTGGTACTGGGGCGGCGAAGCCCATCTCAGGGTGCAGGGGACGAAGATGAAACTCACCTCGATACCCGACGAGGAATGGGCCATGGTCGAAACGGCCGCACGCGAGTTCTGGGACGAAATCGCCGCCGAGTCGGAGACCAAGGCCCGGGTGGTGCAGATCCTGAAGGATTACAATGCGGTAATGGAAAAGGCAGGTCGCCCGTACCGTTACAGCTGATCTTGACGACAGGCCCGGAGCGCCGGGCCTGTCATTTCCAGTCCGGAGTTCTTGGCAGGGCATGACCGCCCCAGGGATCAGTCATGGCTGACACACTGCAATGCATCTCGCCGGTTGACGGCTCGGTATATGCCGAGCGCAGCCGGCATGGCCGGCAGGCCGCTGGAGGAGAGAATTCTGCTGGTGCTGCAAGGGGTGGAAGCGGATGACGAGGCGGTGCGGCTGATGAATGACAGCGAGTTCGGTCTGACGGTATCGCTTTGGACCGGCGATCGGGAACGCGCCGCCGGCATCGGCTCACGCATCAATACCGGGACTGTCTTCATGAATCGTTGCGACTATCTTGACCCGGCCTCGTGTTGGGCGGGGCGAAAGAGGACCGGCCCCGGCGGGGCGCTGTCGGTTATCGGCTACCAGAATCTGACCCGGTCCAAATCCTTTCACATGAAGCTGCGCTGAGGACACGACATGATGGCCAACTGGTCATATCCGACCAATATCCGATTCGGGCCCGGCCGCATCGCCGAACTTCCGGATGCCTGCCGGGCTGCCGGCATCAACAACCCCCTGCTGGTCACCGACCGCGGGCTGGCCAGGCTTCCGGTCACGAAGACCGCACTTGACGTGCTCGAGGCTGCCGGGATGGGCAGGTCGATCTACAGCGAAGTCGATCCCAACCCGTCCGACGGCAATCTGGCAGCCGGGCTGGCCATGTTCCGGGAGGGTGGTTTTGACGGCGTTGTCGCCTTTGGCGGGGGATCGGGTATCGACCTGGGCAAGATGGTTGCATTCATGTCGGGCCAGACCCGCCCGATATGGGATTTCGAGGATATCGGCGACTGGTGGATGCGGGCGAATGCCGATGCGATCGCACCGGTCGTTGCCGTTCCGACCACGGCAGGTACCGGCTCGGAAGTCGGACGGGCCTCGGTCATCACCAATTCCGAAACACGAACCAAGAAGATCATCTTCCACCCTCGGGTATTGCCGGCGGTGGTGATCTCTGACCCGGAACTCACCGCCGGAATGCCGGCTTCGGTCACCGCCGGCACTGGCATGGACGCGTTTGCGCATTGCCTGGAAGCCTATTGCTCGCCGAACTACCATCCGATGAGCCAGGGCATCGCCCTCGAGGGCATGCGGCTGGTCAGGAACTGGCTGAGACCGGCCTTTCGGGATGGCAGCGACCTGGAAGCCCGGGCCCACATGATGAGTGCGGCCTCGATGGGGGCGGTGGCATTCCAGAAGGGGCTTGGTGCCATCCACGCCCTGTCCCACCCGGTCGGTGCCCTGTTCAATACCCATCACGGCACGACGAATGCCGTCGTCATGCCGCCGGTGCTTGAATTCAACAGGATCGCGATCACCGACAGGATCGAGGCGGCAGCAGCCTATCTGGGCATCGGGGGCGGGTTCGAGGGCTTTTGCGAATTCGTGATCGAATTGCGGTCGGAGCTGAATATCCCGGCCAATCTCGCCGAGTTGGGCGCTGACCCTGCGAGGAGCGAGGAGATGGCCAGGATGGCGATCGAGGATCCGAGCGCAAGCGGCAACCCGGTTGCATTGGATTACGACAACACTCTCGATCTCTACCGGGAGTGCTTCCAATTCTCCCGGTGATCCTCCCTGCAGAATGGGGATGAACGCAATGTTTACCGATGCCCGTTCCATCATCGAATGCCTCGGTCTCGAGCCACATCCGGAAGGCGGCCATTTTTGCGAATCGTATCGTGCAATCTCCGATGATGGCGCCCGCGGTGCGGTCACGTCGATCTACTACTTGCTGCAGGAAGGCGAGGTATCGAGGTGGCACCGCATCGATGCCCTGGAGATCTGGCACTTTCATGCCGGCAGTCCGCTGGCATTGCGGTTGTCTGCCGACGGCGCCGTCGTCACCGAACAGCGCCTTGGCGTGAATTCCGGGGCGCATCCGCAGGTCGTGATTCCCGCCGGCTGCTGGCAAAGCGCCCGAACCGAAGGTGCCTGGACGCTGGTCGGTTGCACGGTTGCCCCGGCCTTCGAGTTTGCCGGTTTCGAACTTGCGCCCGAGGGCTGGGAGCCGGCCGCCTGAAGTGCAGGCACCGCGGTATGCGAGGCGGTTGCCCCGCCGTCTTCATCGGTTTCGCAGGGAAGTAGTCGTGGCGCTCCGACCATCCGGCCGGATGCCGGCCCCGCGGACTGCCTATGCCGCGTATTCCGGGAGCATGTCCGGCAGCGGGTAGAGTTCGTTCATCGGAACCGACTGCCCGTTTGCCATGACGATGCGCACATGGCTTCGATCCATCAGCCGTGGCCGCACCACCCCGCAGGAATGGGAGATGATCTGGACCTCGCGGATGATGCGGTGGCAATAATTGGCGACCCGGACCGATTTTTCGCTGGGGTCGAGCCCCTTCTGCAGCCTGGGATTATGGGTGGTTATGCCGGTCGGGCAGGTATTGCGATTGCATTTGAGCGACTGGATGCAGCCCAGGGCAAACATGAAGCCGCGGGCCGAGGTCACGAAATCGGCGCCGGTGGCAATGGCCCATCCCACCTCCGATGGCGTGACCAGCTTGCCGGAGGCAATCAGCCTGATCCTGTCCTTCATGCCAAATTTGTGCAGGACATTTGCAGTCAGCGGCAGCGATTCCTTGACCGGAAGCCCGACATTGTCCATCAGCGGCATCGGCGCCGCACCGGTTCCGCCATCGCCGCTGTCGACGGTGATGAAATCGGGGGCGCTGTCCATCCCCCGTTCATGGATCAGAGTGCAGAGTTCCTCGAGCCAGCCGAAATCACCGATCACCGCCTTGAAGCCGACCGGTTTGCCGGTCACCTCCCGGACATGGCCTATCATGTCGAGCAGATCGGAGATGTTCTTCACTTCCCGGTGCCGGTTGGGTGATATGGAATCCTCACCCTTCGGGATGCCCCGGATAGCGGCAATTTCGGCCGTGACCTTGTTGCCCGGCAGTATCCCTCCCTTGCCCGGTTTGGCGCCCTGGCTGAGTTTCAACTCGAACATCCTGACATTTTCATGCGCCGCTACCTCCCGCAGCCGGTGGTCACTGAGATTGCCATCCTGGTCGCGCACGCCGTATTTGGCGGTTCCGATCTGGAAGACGATGTCGCATCCGCCCTCGAGGTGATGTGCCGACAACCCGCCTTCGCCGGTATTGTACCAGCAACCTGCAAGCCTGGCGCCCCGTGAAAGGGCCCGGACGGCCGGTGTCGACAAAGCGCCGTAGCTCATGCCGGAGATGTTGAAGAATGACGGGGCATTGTACGGAGTGCGGCACTGCTCGCCAATCAGCATCGGTACCATCTCGACGGCATCTTCGGTCAGGGTTGGAAACGGGGTATTCACGAAAATCGTCGTTCCGGCCGGTGTCAGGTTCTTGGTTGAGCCAAAGGCAACAGTATTGTCGAGCTTGCGGGATGAGCGCTCGACCCAGTCCCGTTCGGCCCGGTTGAAAGGCATCTCCTCCCGGTCGAGGGCGAAGAAATACTGGCGAAAGAACTCGCCCAGCATGGTGAAGAGGTAGCGGAACCGGCCGATCACCGGGTAGTTGCGCCGCACGGCATCCCGGGTCTGGCTGGCATCAATGATGTAGATGACGATTGCCGCCGCCATCGCCAGGCCAACGACGAATATGAACAATGCAGACAGGAACTGCAGGCCGCCGGCCACAAGGTTGTCTAGGAACATGGCTGTGATCCTTCTCCCGTAATCATTGATGTCGGAGCCAAAAACGCCACTTGAGCGGATTCAAAATTTCATGCTCTGACCGAGTCTCGCGATCAGCCTTGAATATGACGCGCCACGAGGAGACCTGCCAGAAAAGCATCTGCCTGAGAGGTCCCGCGAATGGCGTTCCATTTGACAAGCGCCGCATCAGCGCGCTTGTGGAAATCCAGGGCTTCTTGCCGCTGAAACCGGCGGTGGGAATCGTAATCGGCCTCATGTCGTGCCTCCTGAAGATCAACAAATGTCGCCGCAATTTCGATGAGGCCGGGCTCAAGTTGTTTATCCTGGAATGCCGGAGCAAGTTTGGCAGGAGGCTTCTTGCTGTTGACAAGGGAATCGCAAACAAACCGCATGTCGGAGTGACGAAAGGCCCTGGAGACGCATTGGCGAAGGGCGTTGCGATTTCCTTGGGAAATCAGCATGCGCGTGGCTTCATCGACCAGGAGGTGAAAAAGTGCATAGTAGGACGCAGATATGGCACGGCGCAGGCTGGCTTGTGTTGGGTGCTTCGGTTCCTTGGTAGCAAGGAGGCGAGCCTGTTTGAGAAGGTCTGCGTGGAGGCTCAACTCTGCGCGTCCATTTCGGTTTTGGACCAGAAGCTGACATAAACCCAGCCCGGGAAACCACTGCGTTCGCGGATTTTTTCGAATACTACATCCCTGATTTTCATGCGGGTATGAAAATCTGTTGTGTCATCTGGGAGTACAGCCCAAACCCAGATCGCGAATTCGTCCGTGGAGTCGGCGCCAGTTCGGATAATCCAGTCGGAGACGTTGACACCGGCCGGTAGTGGCAAGGAATCGAGGATTGCACGGATCCTGTCCTCATCCGATTTGCGCTCTTGTCGACGCCAAGTCCCGCCACTCACTCGCCGGCCTTGTGCGGTTGGACTGGCATACGGTTCACGACGGCACACCCTGAAGGCTGCCCCGGTACCGCTGGGTGCAGAGGTCAGCGTAATCTCACTGATCGGTTCGTTTGCGGCCGATTGCATATCAACTCTCCCGTTGCCTGTCATGTGTAGCACCGCGGTCTTCTGGCAACAGGCGATCTATCAGTTTTCTCAACTCAACCAGGTCTGATGTCTTCATGGTAACCAGCGTGTGAAACAAGACTTCACCGTCATTTAACATCTGGTCCCCGAAGTAGATTCGAGACATTGCCGGATCAACAAACATGTGAAACCTGTTTGAATAATGGGGAACCAGGTTCCCGAAATCGCTGTGATCCAATACTGTATTCTCGCCCGTGTCCTGTTCGTGGTCCATTGGTGCCACCGCTGGTTTGAGTATGTCCGCAATCTATCAGACCCGGAGGTGTTGTCGAATCCGGTGTCCAGGAGAACACAGCCACGAATGGCCTGGTCAAGGAAGTCGGGATGCATCTTGCAGGGAATGTGAGGACAAGACACTACCAGCTTGCCGCCAGCCTGGTTCCCTGGTCGATGGCCATCTTGGCGTCAAGTCCGGCCGATGTCATGGCGCCGCCAATGATGGCGGCGGGCCGGCGCAGCCCCGAACATTGCCTGGCGGCGGCACCCTCCGGCTCCTGGCCCACGCACAGCACGACGGTGTCCGCCGGCACCAACTCGTCTGTACCGTCGGCGGTGGTAATGTGGACCCCGTATTCGTCGATCCGGCGATAGGTCACGCCGCCGACCATCCTGACCGATTTCATCCTGAGCGAGAGCCGGTGAATCCACCTGGTGGTCCTGCCCAGGTTGCGGCCTGGCGGGCCCGGGCTTCGCTGTAGCAGGGTGATATCCCTTGAGGGTGCCTTCACGGCCGGCCCGGCCGGGTCCAATCCGCCGCGATGCAGCGCCGGGTCGCACACACCCCACTCGGTCATCCATGCCGACAGTTCGTCCGGATCATCGTCATCGTCCCGGGCCAGGAATTCGGCCACATCGATCCCGATGCCGCCGCCGCCGAGGATCACCACTTTCTCGCCGACCGACCGGTTGTTGGCGAGCAGGTCGGCATAGGTGAGCACGTTCGGGCCATCTTCGCCCGGAAGCCCGGGCTTCCGGGGCCTGACCCCGGTTGCAATCGCCACCGCGTCGAATTCCGAAAGCTCGCCGGCGGCCGGGCTTGTGCCGAAGTGGATGGTGACCCCCAACTCGTCCAGCATCGTCCGGTACCAGCGGACAAGCCCGGCGAATTCCTCCTTGCCGGGAATCTTGGCTGCCATGTTGAGTTGGCCGCCGATCCGGTCCCGGCGCTCGAACATGGTCACGCGGTATCCTCGTTGCGACGAGGTCAGTGCGGCGGCGAGTCCGGCCGGGCCGCTGCCGAGAATTGCCACGGATTTGCGGCGAGTCGAGGGTTCGATTCGAAAGCCGGTCTCGTTGCAGGCGCGGGGATTGACCATGCAGGTCGCAATCCTGTCGTCAAAGGTGTGATCCAGGCAGGCCTGGTTGCAGGCGATGCACGGGGCGATGGTCCGTTGCCGGCCGGCCCGGGCCTTGTTCACGAATTCGGCATCGGCCAGGAATGGGCGGGCCATGGACACCAGATCCGCATGTCCGTCGGCAAGTATCCGCTCGGCGGTATCCGGGTTGTTGACCCGGTTGGAGGCAACAACCGGAATGGACACTGCCTCCTTGAGCTTGCCGGTGATCCAGGCAAAGGCCATTCTCGGCACCGATGTGGCAATCGTCGGCACCCTCGATTCATGCCAGCCGATCCCGGAATTTAGCAGGTCGGCTCCGGCCCGTTCCACTTTGCTGGCAAGCAGTACCACCTCGTCCCAGCTGGAGCCTTCCGGAACCAGGTCAATGACCGAAATCCGGTAGATGATCAGAAAATCCTTGCCGACCGCCGCCCGGACCCGTTCCACCGCCTCGATCGGAAACCGCATCCGGTTTTCGTAGCTGCCGCCCCATCGGTCGCGGCGCCGATTGGTGCGCCGAACCAGGAACTGGTTGATGAAATAGCCCTCGGATCCCATGATCTCGACACCATCATAACCGGCCTCACGGGCCCGGCAGGCTGTGTCGGCAATGTCGGAGAGCTGCTTTTCGATACCGGCGGCGTCCAACTCGGCCGGAACGTGCGGCGAGATGGACGATTTGACCGGGGACGGCGCCACGCAATCCTTGCCATACGCATAGCGGCCGGCATGCAGGATCTGCATGGCGACATTACCGCCAAGCCCGTGAATCCGCCCGGTGACAATCCTGTGTCCGGCGACATCGTCGGCCGAAAACAGCCCGGGCGCGCCGGGAAAGACGCTGCCCTCGGTGTTCGGGGCAATCCCGCCGGTGACCACCAGCTTTACGCCGCCGCTGACCCGTTCGGCATAGAACTCGGCCGCGCGCTTCCAGTCACCGGTACGCTCGATGCCGGTATGCATCGAGCCCATCATGCAGCGGTTCGGAAGTTCCAGCGTCCCGACCACCAGCGGGCTGAACAAATGTGGATATGCGCCGCTGCTCACGTCACTCGCCATGCAGCAGGATGGCCGGGCACCGAGGCGGGCCGAAGCGATCGGCCGCGATCACAGATCCATGTAGACGTGGCGTTCCTCTTCGGCGCCCGGATGGGTAACCGCGCCCTTGCGGGTTGGTCCGACCAGCCTGGCATATTTCCACAGCGCACCGGACGAATAGATGGTTTCACGAGGGCCGCTCCATGCCTGGCGGCGCTCCTCCAACTCGTCATCCGACAATGCCACGGAGATGGTCCCCGCCCGGGCATTGATGGAAATCTCGTCACCGTTGCGGACCAGGGCAATCGGCCCGCAATGCGCTGATTCAGGCCCGATATGGCCGACGCAAAATCCGCGGGTGGCACCGGAGAACCGCCCGTCGGTAATCAGTGCCACCTTCTTGCCCATCCCCTGGCCGGACAGCGCCGCGGTCGTCGACAGCATTTCCCGCATGCCGGGTCCGCCAGCCGGGCCTTCATTGCGGATGACGATGATCTCGCCCTCGCGGTATTCCCGGTTCTTGACCGCCTCGAATGCCTCCTCCTCGCATTCGAACACCCGGGCTGGTCCGGTGAATTCCAGCTGGTCGTCGCTCATTCCGGCCACCTTGACGATGGCGCCATCCGGGGCGAGGTTGCCCTTGAGCCCGACAACGCCGCCGGTCGTCGATAGCGGCGTCTCCACCGGGTGAATGACCCGGCCATCCGCCTTGCGCGTCACCTCGTCAAGCTCCTCGCCCATGGTTCGTCCGGTGGCGACGACGCAATCCTCGTGGATCAGGCCGACCTTGCGCAACTCGTTGAGAACAACCGGCACCCCGCCCGCCTCGAACAAATCCTTGGCGACATGGTCGCCGCCCGGCTTGAGATTCACGAAATAAGGCGTGTCGTGGAAGATGTCGCACACGTCGAACAGGTCGAAATCGATCCCGGCCTCATGCGCGATCGCCGGCAGGTGCAACCCGGCATTGGTCGAGCCGCCGGTGCAGGCAACAACGCGGGCGGCGTTTTCCAGGGATTTGCGGGTGACCACATCGCGAGCCCGAATGTTCTTCTCGAGCAGGTTCATGATGGCGGCCCCCGAGGCCTCGCAATATTGGTCCCGGCTCTCGTACGGGGCCGGTGCGCCGGATGAATTCGGCAGGGCAAGTCCAATCGCCTCCGATACACAGGCCATTGTGTTGGCGGTGAATTGTCCACCGCAAGCGCCGGCCGACGGGCAGGCAACCCGCTCCAGGACCGCAAGGGCTTCATCGGACATGGCGCCGGCCTGGTGCCGGCCGACTGCCTCGAAGACATCCTGGACGGTCACATCCTTGCCATTGAGCCGCCCCGGCAGGATCGAGCCACCATAGATGAACACCGACGGGACGTTCAGTCGGACCATCGCCATCATCATGCCCGGCAGGGATTTGTCACAGCCGGCCAGTCCGACCAGCGCGTCATAGCAATGTCCGCGCATGGTCAGCTCGACGGTGTCGGCAATTGCTTCCCGTGACGCCAGGGAGGAGCGCATTCCCTCATGCCCCATGGCAATGCCATCGGTGACGGTGATGGTGGTGAATTCACGCGGTGTTCCCTTCGACGCCTTCACCCCCAGCTTTACCGCCTGTGCCTGGCGGTTCAGGGCGATGTTGCAGGGCGCTGCCTCGTTCCAGCAGGTAGCGACACCCACGAATGGCTGGGCGATTTCGCCATCTGTCAGGCCCATCGCGTAATAGTATGAACGGTGTGGCGCACGGGCCGGCCCGTCGCTTACATGGCGGCTCGGAAGATGTGCCTTGCCTTTGGCTGTATCGGTCATCAATCGGATCCTGCTGTCAAAATCTGCAAACAAGTACTGTCTCCACATTTCTGGTGCAAGAAACAAACCGGCTTGCCATGGCGTCCGGGTGCGTGATGGCGTGCTCAACCTTCCACATTGCCGGTGCAGGCGCCGAGGGCCACTGGCAAGTCGTCCGACATGATTCCGTCAACGCCGAGCGACAGCAGCCGGGAAATCTCGTCGGCATCGTTGACGGTCCAGACATGGACAGGGAGGTTTCGCGCATGGGCCGCCCGGACCAGCAACCTGTCGACAATCGTAACATGGTAACGATACGGCGGAAGCTGGGCACAGTCGGATCGGAACCGTCCGACCGGGCATCCAAGCGATGCCATGCGCAGGCGCACAACCTCCTGCGGGCCCATGGATGTGCAGAGCCGGGTACCGGCGAGGCGCCGTATCTGCCGCAGACGCCGGTCCGAGAACGATCCGATACATACGCGGTCCCAGGCGTCGAATTCCTCGATCATCTCCAGCAGCGGCCGCACCACCTCATCCTGCTTGGCATCGATATTGATCCGCTGGCCGGGCCATTCGGCGAACAATTCGGCGAGTTGCGGGATCGGCTCCTGGCCGTTGATCCTGAGCGATGCAATCTCCGGCCAGGCAAAATGGGATACCGGGCCCGAAATGCCGGTCAGCCGGGCAAGGTCGGCATCATGAAAGGCAACGACCACCCCGTCGCCGGTCAGCTGCGCATCGGTCTCCAGGCAATGGACGCCAAGCGCCACCGCGGCGCTGAATGCCGCCATGGAGTTTTCCGGCAAGTTGGCCGAATAGCCGCGATGCGCAAACACCATCGCCCGCGAGTCGGCCGGTGGCCGAAGAAAGGGATGCAACAGACCGGTCTGGAGGGGGTACAACAGGCGTCCTTCGTCATCATCCAGGCTTGAACGGATTTGCAGTGACTTTTGCGACAATATACAGGCAATCGGACTGAATGCATCCAGGGACCGCGACCAGCCACCATGAACTGGATTACCAATTTCGTCAGACCGCGGATCAAGTCGCTGTTCCACACGCAGGGCGATGCGTCTCCCGACGGCCTGTGGTCGAAATGCCCGGAATGCGATGCGATGCTCTACCATCGCGAGCTCGAGCACAGCCAGAATGTCTGCCCGATTTGCGATCATCACATGGCGATCTCGCCCAAAAAGCGATTTGAAAAGTTGTTCGACCTCGGCGTGTATCGCGAAATCGACGTGCCGCTGCCACAGGTCGACCCGCTGAATTTTCGTGACCAGAAGAAATATTCCGACAGGTTGCGAGATGCGCGCGCCAGGAGCGGTTCGTCGGAAGCGATTGTCGTGGCCGAGGGCGACATTCTCAAGACCAGGTTCGTGGTCGCTGCCCAGGAATTCGGATTCATGGGCGGGTCCATGGGCATGTATGTGGGCAACGCCATCAATGCCGCCTGCGATGCCGCCATCAGGCTGTCGGCACCGCTGGTCGTGTTCTCGGCAGCGGGAGGCGCCAGGATGCAGGAGGGTATTTTCAGCCTCATGCAGATGCCGCGTACGACGGTGGCACTCAGCCGCCTGCGCCGGAATCCGAAACCGCTTCCCTATATCGTGGTCCTGACCGATCCCACCGCTGGCGGGGTGACCGCATCCTATGCCATGCTCGGCGATGTCCAGATTGCCGAACCCAAGGCACTGATATGCTTTGCCGGCCCGCGGGTCATTGAACAGACCATCCGCGAGAAATTGCCGGAGGAATTCCAGCGATCGGAATATTTGCTGGAACATGGAATGCTGGACCGGGTGGTTCACCGGCGGAACATTCGCGACGAGTTGGTGACCATCGCCAGGCTCCTGATGAACCAGGAGGAGGCAATAAAGGGTGAGCTGACCGCCGAGCCGCAAACGCAGCCGATGCAGGCCTGATGCCATGGTTGCCGTGCAGGACAGCGACTCCGGAATGATTCTCGAGCGGCTGAAGTCGCTCTACCCCAAGAGTATCGACCTGACGCTCAATCGCCCAAAGCGGTTGCTGACGGCGCTCGACCATCCGGAGCGACGGCTGCCGCCGGTCATTCATTTTGCCGGAACCAATGGCAAGGGCTCGACGCTGGCCATGGTCCGTGCCGGCCTGGAGGCGGGTGGCCTGGCGGTGCACACCTATATCTCGCCGCATTTGGCGAAATTCCATGAACGGGTGCGGTTGGCCGGCGAGCTGATCGGGGAGGAACACCTGGCGAATGTCCTGGTCGAGTGCGAAGAGGTCAATGGCGGCGAGCCGATTTCACTATTCGAGATCACCACCTGCGCCGCCTTCCTGGCCTTTTCGCGCAGCAGGGCAGATGCCCTGTTGCTCGAGGTCGGCCTGGGTGGAAGGCTGGATGCAACCAATGTCGTGGATGAGCCAGCCATGACCGTCATCCTGCCGGTTTCGCTCGACCACCAGGAATATCTCGGCAGCACCATTGCCGGGATTGCCGCCGAAAAGGCCGGAATACTGAAGCCGGGCGTGACCTGTGTCGTGAACCGGCAGCTGCCGGATGCGCTGACGTCCATCCGCAAACGAGCGGAGTTGGTCGGTGCGCCGTTGCGGATCCAGGACCAGGATTGGAGCGTCCAGGCGTCGGAGGCCCACCTGGCCTACCGGGACCATGAGGGCGAAATGCTGTTGCCGCGGCCGCGCTTGGTCGGCCCGCACCAGGTTGACAATGCCGGGGCTGCGATCACCGTGCTCAGGGGTCTTGGAGCCGGGGAGAGGGCCATTGCGGCGGCGATGACCGACGCCGAATGGCCGGCCCGCATGCAGCTGTTGAAGAAGGGACCGCTGGTCGAGGCGGCACACAGTTCGGAGGTCTGGCTGGATGGCGGGCACAACCCGGCAGCAGGCGAGGCGGTGGCGGGCGCAATCAGGTCGATGCCCGAACGGGCAACCCGCATTGTTTGCGGAATGTTGGGCAACAAGGACATCCACAGTTTCCTGCGCTCGCTTCGCACGGTGGCGGACAGGCTCTACGGGGTGACAATTCCCGGCGAGCCGGCAGCGCTGCCGGCAGCCAATGTTGCCGGGGTTGCACGTGAAATCGGCTTCAGGGCAGAGGCCGCGGCCGATACCGAACAGGCCGTGCGGAAGATCGTGTCCGAAGACTCCGGATCGAGAATCCTGGTTTGCGGCTCACTCTATCTTGCCGGCTCGATCCTGCGGGAGAATTTCTGACCCTCCAGGCCGGCAGACGGCCCGTCCCCGCCCCCGCCGCAGCGTGGAAGCCACCGCCCCGGCACGCTCAGATCACGTCAATGGCGACCGTCATTTCTTCATCGCCGCCGCCATACAGGAAGCCCGTGGTTGGCGCGGCGTCAAAATAGTCGCGGCCGACGGCAACCCCGATATAACATTCATCCGGCGAAATCCCGTTCGAGACATCAAAGCCGACCCATCCGAGGTTGCGAAGATGGACCTCCGACCAGGCATGCATCGCCGTCTGTTCAACCTGGTCCTTCAACCGGAGATAGCCGCTGACATACCTCGCGGCCAAGCCCAACTGCCTGGCCGCGGCAATGAAGATATGGGCATGATCCTGGCAGACGCCTTCCTTCCGCAACGCCGCATCCTCGGCGAGTGTGTTGGTGTCGGTGCAACCGGTCCGGTAGGCAACGACCGACCGGATATGGGACGACAATTGATGCATGGTCTTCGGATCATCCGGATTCTCGCCGGCAAATTCCTGCACGATCCGGTTGATCGCCGATCCCGGGGTGGTCGCTGGCGTTGCAGATTTGAATGACGGATCAGGATTGCCGCCTCCGGACGGGCAGATCGCCGCGTTCCGGCCAGAGGTCTCCACCTCGGCACGAAGCACCAGGCGCAATTCCTGCTGGCCATCCTCGATTTGCAGCATGTCGACCGAATTGCCGAACCGGTCGCGGACCAGGTTGAAGACACTGCTGCCAGCCAGGTCCAGTTGTCGGTCGATCAGTCGCTGGCCGGGGCCACTCCATGGGGTGAGCCTGACTTCCATCCGTCCGCCTGCCACCGGACGGGCATAGCGGAAGGTGGTCACATGCCTGACAACAAGCTTCATGACGGGTTCAGCGATAAGGCCTGGCTGGAGTGAGGTGTCAATCGGTGCGGCAATTGCATCTGGGAAATTTCGTCTCCCGGGTCAGTCGAACCGGGCAGGGAGAAGATCGCCGGGAGGAATCGCCGTCCTCTGCCGGCGATGACTGCGTCTTGCGATCCCTGCACACGGGTCCAGGCAGGGTTCTGGGATCAGATCGACGAATCGATCCACTTGACCAAATCTGCCTTGGACAGGGCGCCGGTCCGGTTGGAGACTGGCTCGCCATTCCTGAAAATGAACAGCGCCGGGATACCGCGCACGCCAAGCCTGGACGGCGTGTCGGGATTGCTGTCGACATCGATCTTTGCAACCCGGAGGCGCCCTTCGTATTCGCTGGACAGCTCCTCAAGGGCCGGCGCGATCTGCCGGCAGGGGCCGCACCATTCTGCCCAGAAATCCACCAGCAACGGCAGATCGGAGGCGCCGAGTTCGCCATCAAACGATTGGTCTGAAAGGTGAATGATGCCCATTGCAACAACTCCTGAAACTGCAGGCATCGAGACATATTGACGCATGCCAGACCCGTCAAGGCGGCATCGCCGACGGGCATCAACTACCCGACCTTCTCCGGAACAGGTAAAGTCATGTCAACGACGCCAGGAAGGATGACATCCCCCGCCTGTCCGGGACAGGCCCGCCGCCCGATCCTCGCCGACGCCTTCCTTGCGGAATCGGTCCGGTCCGGCGTGCTGTCGCCACCGCGACTGGCCAACTTGGCGCCACCACCGAAGCCGAAGCCGGTAGCCACGTTGGACGAAATCCTTGCTGACCTGGAGGAGAGCTGGCGCGATCGGTGATCTAACTCGATTCGTCCGTTGTGCTCGCGCATCTTCTGGCCGAGGACCGGCAGCCACCCGGTTCCCTCTGGGAGGAGACGCTGTTTGCTAGCCGGCTACTGGAATACGAGGTATGGGCCCCATTGAATGCGCGCGGGCAGATCACGATATTGGAACCAACTCCGTCAGTGCCGGAGCGGGTGTTGGATGCCTTTTCTGGCCCCGGCGCGCTGCGGAGGCTCGACGCCCCGCATCTGGCGTCGTGCGCCTACCTCGCCGAGCATGGTCAAAGGGTCGCTCTCGCGAGCTACGACCGGCGGATGAACGCCGTGGCCCGGGCGATGGAGTTTCCGCTGTTCGACCTGGCGACGCATGCCGAATGATCGTTGTGCTGCACGAAGTTTCCTTGTCGTAACCAGGCGTGTGCACTGCGTGCGTGGTGCAGCCAGGTCGTTGCCTCCAGGAAGAAATTCTTCCGAATTCCGTATTGATACAGCACGTCCGCAGGCTCAAACCTCCCTGCCCGGTCACGGAATCCGGAATGACGGCGGCGACGCAGTGATCCGGATGTCCGGATCGAGGACGGAGTCATGCGCCTCGTCTGGTCTCACCTATTGCTTGCCAGGACGGGATTGTTGCTGTTGACTGCCGGTATCTTCAATTCGAGAAGGCTGGATCCATGGCACAGGACTATCCGCCGGCAACCGGCACCACCAAGATCGACAATGACCGGGTCCGGGTTACCGAATGGCGCTTCGGGCCAGGGCAAGCAACCGGCCACCACCGGCATGAATTCGATTATGTCGTGGTACCGCTGACAACCGGCAGGCTGAAGATTGTCGACAAGGATGGTGCCGAGTCATTTGCCAGCCTGGCGGAAGGCGAGCCATACTACCGGCCGGCTGGCGTCGAGCACAACGTGATCAATGACGACGGCCGGGAAAACGCCTTCATCGAGATCGAAATCAGGTGATTTCGGTCGGAATTCCAATGCGGGGATGGGCGCGTGCCTGGGTGATGACAGGTGGCAGCCGCGCGGCATGACCGGCTCTGCCGACCGGCCGGTGAATGCGCGGTTTCCGGTTTCGGTCTCCGGGCCGCCGCCGGTGTGGCCGATTCCGGGCTGAGGGAGCGGCGGCTGCGCTGCTGCAGTCCTTGCAGGAAACCTTTTGCTCGTCCGGTTTCACGGGCCTGCTGTATACCGCAGGCAGCTGCAGGAATGGCGCAGCCATGAGTGCCATGGATTCCGGGAATTCATCGTGGCTCCGGGTGAACTGCAAGGCCCACTTGCCGTTGGAACCAGCAGGTGATTTTGGTAGGCGTTTGATCTGCACACCGCCTCTCCGGGATGAAAGTCGAGTGGATATGCATGCCAGCTTGTTGCCGGGAATCCAGCCCGGCCGGATCGACGTGAGTTCGCTGCTCCTTCGGGCAATGACCGGGTTGCGACCGAACCCACCAGGGCAAGGCCCGGGAGGGTGAGTTGCCAGGACCGGGAGATGTCCTGATCGAGGATGGTGGGCAATTCAGGCCCCGTTGCCTGTCCCTGGACCTCGAGGTCAGGAAGAAGGACGGCCGGATCGACCGCTTCGGTGCGTTGCGTTGTGACAGCGGCCGGACAGTGTCGGGGGCCGGATCGGAGCTGGCAAGGCTGGATGAGTTGGCCGAGGGCGCCGACTTTCTCCTCGGACACAACCTGATTGCCTTTGATCGTCCGCACCTCAGGGCGGCAAGTCCGGATCTGCGCCTGTTGAAGCTGCCGGCAATCGACACGCTGCGGCTCAGCCCGATCGCCCATCCGCGAAACCCGTACCACCACCTCGTGAAGCACTACAAGGATGGCGATCTGAGGCGCAGCCAGCGCAATGATCCACTGCTCGATTCCGAAATTGCCCTCCAGGTATTCAGCGACCAGGTGGCGAGCCTGCGGCAGGCAGACAAAACTCTTCTAACCGCCTGGCACTGGTTGTGCTCTCCTGAACCGGACGGCGCGGATCGGGCGGTTGACACCTTGTTTGCCGATTTGCGGGGCCAGCCAAGACCGTCGGACACAGCTGCCAGGGACGCAATCCTGGCAAGGCTGGACGGCGAGTCCTGCGCCGAATACGGGCGCGTGGCGGTGGAGGGTGCGGCCGGATACGGCTGGGCGCTGGCCTATGCGCTGGCCTGGCTGTCGGTGGCCGGCGGCAATTCGGTCATCCCGCCCTGGGTCATTCACCAGTTTCCCATGACCGGCCAGCTGGTTGACTGGCTGCGGGATACGCCCTGCAACCGACCGTCCTGCCAATGGTGCAGCAGGCGTCACGATACCGAAAGGGAGCTGAAGCGCTGGTTCCGCCATGACAGCTTTCGGCCGGAGCCTGCCGATGACAAGGGGCAATCGCTTCAACAGCGCATCGTCAAGAAAGCAATGGCCGGTGATCATGTCTTTGCCATCTTGCCGACCGGAACCGGAAAGTCGCTGTGCTACCAGCTTCCGGCGCTGTCCCGCTACGACAAGACCGGCAAGCTTACAGTGGTCATCTCGCCACTGGTGGCGCTGATGGCGGACCAGGTTGCCGGGCTCGAAAGGAGGGGAATCGGTTCCTGCGTGACTGTCAACGGTCTTCTTTCCATGCCCGAGCGGGCCGATGCGCTCGATCGGGTCAGGCTCGGAGATGCCGGCATCCTGCTGATCTCGCCGGAACAGCTGCGCTCGACATCGGTGCGGCGCGCCCTTGACCAGCGCCAGATCGGTGGCTGGGTGCTGGACGAGGCACATTGCCTGTCCCGCTGGGGTCATGATTTTCGCCCGGACTACCGGTATGTCGGGCGTTTCATCCGGGAGCGCTCGGAGGCCGGATCGGTGCCGCCGATCATGTGCCTGACCGCAACGGCCAAGCCGGATGTGAGGAGAGACATCACCCGTCACTTCAGGGACGAGTTGGGCGTTGAGCTTTCGGTCATCGACGGGGGAAGCGAGCGCAGAAACCTCCTCTTCGATGTGTTCCCGACCAGCGGCGGCGAAAAACCGGTCCGCATCTGGGATATCCTGACACGGTTTCTTCCGTCCGACACACCCGGCGGTGCGATCATCTACTGTGCAACCCGCAGGAAATGCGAGGAAATCGCCGAGGATCTCCAGCAACGGGGAATGAGCGCCGAGCATTTTCATGCCGGCCTGACCCCTGAACGCAAGAAGGACGTGCAGGAGCGATTCACCTCCGGCGAGTTGCGGGCGATCGTAGCCACCAATGCCTTCGGGATGGGTATCGACAAGCCGGATGTTCGCCTGGTCGTCCATGCCGACATGCCCGGATCACTCGAGAACTACCTCCAGGAAGCCGGTCGTGCCGGGCGGGACATGTCGGAAGCGCGTTGCATCCTCCTCTACTCGGTGGACGATGTCGAACTTCAATTCGGCATGTCGGCCCGTTCACGCCTCAATCGGGCGGAGATCCATGGCATTTTGCGGGCGCTCCGCAACTTGGACCGGAACCGACGATTTGGCAGTGAAGTTATTGCCACCACCGGTGAAATCCTCAACGAGGATGACGAGCAGGTCTTTGACCGCGACTCTGCAACCGACGATACGCGGGTGCGAACCGCGGTGGCCTGGCTGGAAGAGGCAGAGCTCCTGACCCGCGAGGAGAATGTTGTCCGAATTTTTCCATCATCGCTGCTGGTCAACTCGGTCCAGGAGGCGCAGCAGCGCCTGGCAAGAGCCGACATTTCCGAGGACTACCGCTGGAAATTGATGCAAATCGCCAGGCGGCTGATCGAGTCGAAGTCGGATGAGGGCATTTCCACCGACGAACTGATGGGCGTCGCCAGATTCGATTCAAAGGGGATACAGACTGCCTTGCGGGATCTGGAGCGTTTCGAGATCGCCACCAATGACACCGTGTTGACCGCGTTCGTTCACGCCGGTGTCAAGCACAGCTCCGGGAATCGTTTCAAGGATGCCGAAAGGCTGGAACAGTCGCTGATTGCCCATATGCGCGAGGCAGGAGGCGAGCTGGGGAAGGGGGACACGGCAATCTTGCATTTGCGACATGCGGCACAGGAGTTGCGCGAAAAGGAACTCCCTGACCCGTTGCCGGAGCGGCTTTGGCGCATTGTTCGAGGAATTGCCTATGACGGGCGCGGGGAAGATGGTGCCGGGGGGAGCCTCTCGATTCGGAAACTGGATTCTGAATCGGTGCGCATCACCCTGAGACGAGACTGGAGCCAGCTCGAACGGATCGCCGAGATCAGGCGTGAAGGTGCAAAGCTGCTGCTGGATCATCTTGTCAGATCCCTTCCGTCGGGCAGCCGTGGCATGGATCTCCTGTCCGAAACCACCATCGGCAAGCTTCTGGGGACGATCGAGTCCGACCTCGTTCTTGCCGGCAAGGTCAGGGATTCGTCCAGGCTCATGGACCGGGCGCTGCTGTGGCTGCACGAGATGGACGTTATCCGGCTCAACAAGGGAATGGCGGTCTTCCGCCCGGCAATGAAGATCCGGCTGGAGCGGCTGGATCGGCGCGGTTTCAGCGGAGTGGATTTCGAGCCGCTGCGGCTTCACTACGAGAACCAGATCCTGCAGATACACGTGATGGTGGCCTTCGCAGAACGCGGCCTGGCGGCAATCACCGACGCCACGCGCCTGGCCGTCGACTACTTCACCATGGATGAGAAGGATTTTCTCGACCGCTGGCTGCCGGGCCGGGAAAAGGAGACTCGCCGCCAGACCACGCCCGAATCCTGGGAAGCCATCGTCGATTGTCTCGGAAACCCTGTTCAGAAGCGGATCGTTGCCGATCACCGCGAGCAAACCAACGTGCTGGTTCTCGCCGGCCCGGGTTCCGGCAAGACCCGGGTCCTGGTCCACCGCATCGCATTTCTCATTCGCGCCAGGCGGGAGAATCCCCGCAGCATCCTGGCGCTGGCCTATAATCGCCACGCCGCGGTCGATATCCGGCGGCGGTTGGGCGACCTGATCGGCAGGGATGCGCGCGGTGTGACCGTCCTCACCTGCCATGCGCTGGCGATGCGCCTGGCCGGGGCAAGTTTCCTGGGACTGGCGGACAAACCCGATGACAGCCGGTTCGACGAGATCATCCGGCAGGCGGTGGCGCTGTTGCGGGGCGAGCACGTGGCACGGGAGGAGGCGGACGAGCAGCGGGAGAGGCTGCTTGCCGGTTTTCGCTGGATCCTGGTCGATGAGTACCAGGACATCGGCGCTAACGAGTATGACCTGATTTCGGCGATGGCCGGTCAAACACGTGGTGCGGATGATGGCCGGCTGACCCTGTTTGCGGTCGGGGATGACGACCAGAACATTTACTCTTTCAAAGGAACATCCGTGGAGTTCATTCGCAGATTCGAGGCCGATTACCAGTCGAAGCCGCAATACCTGACCTCGAACTATCGTTCCACGGCCCACATCATCGAGGCAGCAAATGCCGTCATTGCGCCGTCTCCGGACCGGATGAAGGTTGCGCATCCGATCCGCATCAACCGGGAGAGGCGGAAGGAGCCGCCGGGCGGCCAGTGGGAGGAGCTGGACCCGGTGGCGCGTGGCAATGTGCAGATCTTGCCGGCCGGAGGCGACCCCGTTTCGCAAGCCCGGCATGTCATGGCGGAATTCCGCCGCCTTGCCTCGATCGCCACCGACTGGGACTGGTCACGCTGTGCCGTGATCGCCCGCGAGTGGAAATACCTCGATCCGGTTCGGGCGCTGTGTGCGCAGCTCGGAATTCCGGCGCAGATGGGCAACGAGGAGATTCCCGGTTTCTGGCGGTTGCGCGAGACCCGCTCGCTGGTCGACTGGATAGGGGGCCGGGAACAGGCGATGCTGGATGGGACGGAATTGAATCGGATGGCTGGACTCGCGGCCAGCCGATTTCTGGAGCGACCTGCTGCGCCAGGCCGTGGATGAATTCCTGGTGGAAACCACCGGCGACGCAATGCCGGCCAGACATTTCCTGGAGTGGTTGGCCGAGTGGAGCCAGGAGATTCGCAGGCGTCAGCAGGGCCTGCTGCTGCTGACCGCACACCGGGCCAAGGGTCTCGAATTCGACCATGTGGCGGTGCTGGATGGTGGCTGGGCGCGGCGCGGCCGTTGCGACGACATCGACGAGACGCGCCGCCTCTACTACGTGGCAATGACCCGCGCCAGGAATACGCTGACGCTTGCCCGCATGGAGGAAGACCAGCCGTTCCAGGAGGCGCTGAGCGGGTGCAAATCGGTGCTGCACCGGCAAATGGCCGAGTTGATTGGCAAGACGGACGGGTTGCGCCGCCGGTATGTCCGGCCAACGCTGCGTGAGTTGCATTTGGGATATGCCGGGTGGCTCGACCCGGATAGCAAGGTGCACCGCGCCATCGCAGCGCTGGCGCCCGGTTCGCCCTTGCGGCTACGCCAGTCCAATTCGGGCAGGTGGGAGTTGACGGACCAGGACGGCATCGTGGTTGGTCGCATGGCGAAGGTATTTGCTCCGCCCATGGGAATGCACTGCCGGTCAGCGAAGGTATTTGCCATCATCACCCAGCGGCGTGAAGACTCGGACCCGGCATACCTGGACCGGATCAAGTGCGAGAACTGGGAGGTCGTGGTTCCGGAACTCGTATTCGAGCATGGCTGACGACCCACCCCCGGCCTCAGCTGCCGGGGCGGGTTTGGGCTCGCCCTGGCCGATCAGCCAAGTCCGGAGATCGCTTGCGTGCGAGGCTCCTGGCTACGGGGTTGGTGCGGTCTCGGCCTCCGGTTGCGGCCCGGTTCGGCGAAGCGCATCAATACATAGCTGCGAATCGACCGGCATCAGCTGGCCGGTCCGGGTCCACAGCACGGCGACATCGACGTCACGGTCCGGATAGATTTCTGCAAGCCCCTCGTGATAGGCGCCGAGCTGGCGGAGTATTCCCTCTGGAACATCTTCTTCGCGGGAGGGAACAACCATGTTCGACTTGAAGTCGACTGCCAGGATCCGGTTCTCGCCGATGACGAGGCGATCAATATAGCCAAGCATCCTGTCGCCATCGAGGCTGGCAAGCGGCGCGGTGATGCCGATTTCGGCCATCGACGACGCGCCAAACAGGTGGGCAAGTCCAGGATTCTCGAGCATGCCAACTGCCTCGTCATGGACCTGTTCGAACTGGTCGCCGCCCAAATCCGGATACCGGCCGGCAAGCAGCTTGCCGGCAAATTCCCTTCGATCCTTCGGCCTGATCGCCGGAAGATGTTCCAAGAGGAGATGAACCATGTTGCCGTGATCGATCGCCGATTTGCCGTCATCGGTGCTCTCGCCGGGCCTGTCTGCGATGATCGACTTGGCTCCGCCAAGGCGCGACGGTGACCTGATTTCCGGTGGTCGCTCAGGCCTGTCAACCGGCACCCTTGCCAGTTCCGGCAATGGCTCGACGATCACCGTCTTGCGTCGCTGCAGGTCGCCCTGCTTCGGCCACTGGCCATGGCCGACTCTCAGGATTGACTGGTCTTCGTCCGGCGTCATCTCCATCTCGGGATCGAGGTGTTCGACATTGCTGAACGTCATTGCCCTGCCGACGAGGTCGTACCATGAGCCCTGACCCGTCTGGCCAGCGCCGGCGATGATCAGCCAGCTTTCGGCCCGGGTCATGGCGACGTAGAGCAGCCGGAGCTCCTCGTTTTCTTCCAGTTCGCAATACCTGTCGGCGGCATGTTCGAGTTCGCCAACCCGGTCGTCCCTGGAGACATTCCACAGTGGTGTGCCGTTCTCGGTCATCAGCAATTCGGTTGGCGGCGGGGTGACCGATCGCTTGTCGGTGTCAGGCAGGATGACGACCGGCGACTCCAGCCCCTTGGCGCCGTGAACGGTCATGACCCGGATTTCATTCCCGGCCTGGTCAAGCTGGCGCTTGATTTCAAATTCGCCGCCGCTCCATTCGAGGAAGCCGGTCAGCGACGAGGCCTCTTCGCGGTCATACTCCATTGCCCGCTGAAGGATGGCATCAATCGGCTCATTCACCACCGGCCCAAGCCGCGCCACCAGCCGTTGCCGGGCGCCCTGGATGGTCAGAAGATGTTCGATGAGTTCGTAGGGTTTCAGCTTCCTGGCCTGGTCGAGAAGGTCGCGAAGCATGGCGACGGTTGCCGGAAATTCGGCTTCCCGTGCTTCCAGCGATTGCCAGAGGGTCGCATCGCCACGGTTGTGGGCGATCGAATAGAGCTGTTCCTCGGACAACTGGAAGATCGGGGATCTGAGAGACGCCGCCAGCGAAAGGTCGTCGGACTGGCTGGCCAGGAAGGACAGGATTGCCCGAACATCCTTGATCGCCAGGTCTTCCTCCAGGCGAAGCCGATCGGTTCCGGCAACCGGCAGGCCTGCAGATTTGAGGTTGTTGATGATCAGGTGAAACAGGTCGTTTCTCCGGCGCACCAGGATCAGGATGTCGCCATACGAAATCGGTCGATTCTGGCCGCCGCTACGAATGAAAGCCGGATTTTCCGGATCGGTGATCTTCCGGATGTATGCGGCAATGCCCCTGGCCAGGCGTTCGCGGGCGCCATCGGCGACCCTGGTCAGTTGAAACCTGTGCCAATCGGGCCGATCTTTCCCGGGTGCCGGGTTGACGGCTGGCCAGAGATCAACCCTGCCTGGCAAATCACTCTTGAACGCCAAGTGCTCGGCACTGCCATGAAATCCGGGCTCGGCACGGCGGTGAAACACCCTGTCGACGATTTGGAGAATCGCCGGCGACGACCGGAACGAGTATTGCAACGTGTCCTCGCAAAACTCCTTGCCGGTCTCCCGGTAACGGTCGCGGAAATGGACCCGCATTTCGGCAAATTTTTCCGGTGCCGCCCCCTGGAATCCATAGATCGACTGCTTTTCGTCACCGACAGCGAAGACCGTCCGTTCCCGGTCCCGGGCGCCGATGCCGGCAGTGAATTCCTCGGCGATCCTGGACACGATCTCCCACTGGTTCCGGCTGACATCCTGGGCCTCGTCGACCAGGATGTGATCGACGCCATCATCCAGCTTGAACAGGACCCACTCGGCGGTATCGGGATTTTGCAGCAATTCAAGTGTCTTGAGAATCAGATCCTCGAAATCAAGGGCGGAGACCTGGCGCTTCCGATTCCCGTAGGCCTCCAGCAATTCCCGGGCAAAATGGTGCAAGGTGAGGGTCTTCTCCGCCGCCTCGACTGCAAGCACCCACTTCCGAATGGTGGCGACCCGCGTCATGTAGCTGTTAAGTGCCATGCAGACGATCTGCCCGAGACTCTCCCGCACGCGCTTGGTCGGGAATTTGTCAATTTTCGGCGAAAACGGAATTCTTGCCCCCGGGCCGACCAGGAACACCCTCTGAAGACGGTCAAGGTCGGAACGCAGGAGGCAATCAGGGTCAATATCGACCAACCTGTTCATGGCCATCAAGTCGGTCTTGCCGCCCCAGGGGAGTGCCCGGATAAGAGTGGCCAGAAGCTGGCAATCGGCTTCGGAAAACAATTGCCGGATCATTTCGACCGGTTGCGGCAGCGGATGATCCAGTTGGAATATCTCGCAGATCTCCTGCTCGGCAATCGGCGTCGCAAAGCGTTGCCGATGACTGAAGATGTTGCCGACGACCGTGGAGAGTTCGTCCCGATTGACGTAGCGTGACACGCTGCGCATCAGCGCCGGTGACCGCTCGGCGACCAGGTCAAGCGCCGAGTCGCGCATGTCCTGCGCCGTCCGGCCCTCGAGCGAGATGAAGTGCGGCGACACCCCGGCTTCCAGCGGAAAGCGACGCAGGATTGCCGACCCGAATGAGTGGATGGTCTGGATCCTGAGACCTCCAGGTGCCTCAAGCGCGCGGGCAAACAGCGTGCGGGCCCGCCGCAGATGCTCGTTGTCCAGGGATGCAGGATCCTGTCCAAGCAGTTCCAGCTGCTCGCGAAGATCCGGATCGGGCATCATCGACCAGCCACCGAGGCGGTCAAACAACCGGATTTGCATGTTGGATGCAGCGGCCGTGGTATAGGTCAGGCACAGGATGCGCTGTGGCGAGATTCCCGACAGCAGCAGCCGCGCCACGCGGTCGGTCAGCACCTTGGTCTTGCCGGAACCGGCATTGGCCGAAACCCATGCCGCCGCTCCCGGATCGGCAACCCTGACCTGGGCTTCGGTTGCCGCATCCCTGACCACCTGCTCAGGCAACGTCCACATCCCCTCCGCTGTCAGTCGTGAAATCCCATTCACCGAAACGGGCCAGGTGATGATAGGCCCCGCCATACTCGTCGCCGCCCATGAATGCGCGCGAGGTGAAGGGTGTGTCTTCTTCAAGCATCCAGGTGATCAATTCCTGGAACTTCTCCCAATCCTTGTCGAACCCGTCTTCATTGGCAATCTTGGCCACAGGGCCGGTCGCGCCGCGATCGACCTCGTCTTCGGACACCTTCCGTCCGATGCGGAGATAGGCCGCGTAGCGCACGGGACCCGCCGGAATTCCCTCGAAGCCACCGAGTTCGAGCATCTTGGCCGTCAGCGGGATCTGCTTGTCAAACTGCCGGATATTGGCCGCGGTCGGGATGGTGCCGGATTTGTAGTCGTACAGTGCCAACTCGCCATCCAGGCAGTCGATCCGGTCGGCGCGGGCGGTGAGCGTGAATTGTCCGTCGAGGAGTTCGATCCGACCCCGGTGTTCGAGGAATTGCGGTGAACCCTTGGTCCGGCGTCTGACCTCCATCAGCAGGAACTCCTCGGCCATGTTGTCCAACTCGCTGATCCACAGCTGTCTTGTATGCTCGGGATACTCGATGCCGGACAGCATCTGCCGGGCAATGTCCCTGAGCCTGCCGGCAGTCGGAACCTCCTGGCGAGTCCCGCCATTCTCGAACAGCCTGTGCATGACGTCGTGGAACAGGGTTCCACGAACAGCTGCCTCCGGCTGGGCGCCGATCGGCCTTAGCTCCTTCAGGCCCAGCACCCGCCGGGCATAGATTTGGTAGGGGTCGGTGACCAGCGTCCTGATCTCGGTCACCGAGAGCTGCCTGGGCCTGGCATGTTGTGGCGGGCACGGTGCCGGCCGGGATGCCGGGATGAGCGGCCTGGCCGGTGCCTCCATCTGGCGAACCTGGTCAAGCAGCACCTCGCCACGATGTCGCATGTCACCCAGTGCCGCCTTGCCCTCGTCGCCAAGCCCGCCAAGCAGACCGACCAGCCGGCTCAGCCATCGTGAAGGCACGGCCGGCCGGTCCTGGTTGCGCACGGACCGGCTCAGAATGACGCTCCTGGCCGATATTGCCTGTTGAAAGTCATGCGCCAGCAGCCCGATGCGACGCTCGGGCATCAGCAAGCCAGCCTGTTTTCGCATGTCGCGGTTGAGCCAGGGATCGGGCATCTGGTGGCGGGGCCAGATTCCCTCGTTCAGGCCGCCGGCAATCACCAGATCGGGACAGTGCATGCGGGCATCGATCGAACTGCGGATCGAGATCTGCCGGTGTACCAGATACGGCTCCGGATTCGCCGACCTGCCGACACAAACGGACCGAAACAGGTGGAGATAGTCCTCGCTCGCAAGCTGGCCGGTAGCGTCGCTGACTTCCCGCAGTTCCTCGAAGAGCTCGACCACCGCCTTTTCTGCCTCCGACACCGCGGGAAAACCCCCCTCCTCCGCTTGCGATCCAAGAATGAGAATGGTTGCAAGCCCAAGATGCGATTCGGCCAGCTGGCAAAGCTCGCCCTCCGTGACCTGCGAAATCTCGGCAAGGATCTGCCCCAGCCAGGCAACCCACTCACTCGCCTGGTCATCGCCGCCGATTCTGGACCGAAAACCGTCAAACACGGACTCCAGGCCCTGGCCTGGCTCCCGCATGCGAATGGCATCCTCCAGCCGGTTGGTCATCTGGCGATGCAGGTCGATCTGCGCCGACGAATGGCATAGCGGATGCTTGAGGAGGGCGACCAGCGGAACCGGCTCCGGTTTGCGCCCCAGCATTGCCGCCAACCCGTGCAGGAACCGGCCCGGAATGGTTTCAAGCAGGGATTCATCAAGGCTGTTATTGGGTATCAGCTTCCAACGGCGCAGGGCGGCGGTCACCTGGCGGGCAAGATCCCAGTCAGGCGTGACCAGCGATGCCTTCTCGCCATTCTCGACCGCCATTCGCAGGCGAAGCGCAATGGCGACCGCTTCCTCGCGGGGCCCCGGGGCCTCCAGAAGCGTCAGTTGATCGGTTGCCTTGCGGATATTGGCAAGAAGCGGCCCTTCCGTCATCCACTGGTCGGTGACCGGTGCCGGGCGCAGCGCCAGCGACACCAGTTGCCGACGCGGGTGGTCGGCATCATCCGTCTCCTGCCAGCGCCGCACATCGCCGGCCGCGAGCCCGACCTGGTCGAGGAAGCACTTGATCCGGAATTGCGGGTGGTCCTCGCCGGTCTCGGACCCGGTCATGGAATCCCAGGCCGCCTGCGGCAGGTCGAAATCGAAGCAAGGCATGACGACCGCGCCCTGCGGCAGGCCGGCGACAGCCTTCATCAGCAATTGCGTGGCACCCCGCGACCCGGTCGACCCGGCAACGATGACCGGATGGTCGGGCGGCCGCTCCTGCCATGTCTCGACCAGTCGTTCCACCACCAGGCGCTGCCGGGAATGGAGGTCCGGGGTCGCATTCAGCCCCCAATGCCGCTCGAGGATGTCGATGAACTCCAGGCTCCTGGCCCAGTGTCCGGAATGTTCGGACAGATCGAGTTCCTTCAGCCGGTCCGGGTCAACTCCTTCCTCGTGCATCTCGTCCAGCAGCCTGGCCAGGCTGTCAGCGAGCTCGAAGGTGGCGGATCTTGCTGCGAATCGCTGGTCGTGCTGCAACAGCGTGGCGACTGCCTGCGACAGTTCCAGCTTGCGCCTCAGCGGCGAGACCGGTCCGGGTATGTCCGGATAGGCTGGATCATTGGCCAGGTCTGCAACCAGCCGCAGCACCGGCAGCAATCCGGGTGGGAGCCTGGCGAATTCGGAAAGGATTCCGCTGCGAGTATGACGTGTGTTGACGTAGATCAGGGTCCTGGCCATGGCCTCGGGCGGCTGGCCGGCATGTCGGTTGCGCAGGCCCTGCACGAAATCAGCTACAAAGTCGCATCCCGGTGCCATGGCATAGACCCGTGGCCTGGCATGGTCTGCGAATGGTAGCATCAAGATCTCCGGAAATTGCCGGAACATCTTGCCCGGCACGCAAAAGATGGGTGGAATGTCGCCAAGATTCAAGGTCCACACTGGATCCGGGCACGCAGGGTAAACGAACCGGTTCGTCATGGAAGGGTCCGACAGGACTCCTTCATATCGCACCGGCCAGGGACGGACTCAGCCTGCCACCTGCATGGCAACATCCGGGGTCGGACTGAATACAGCAGTTCGACGGTGCGGCAAGGAATGCTCAGTTGGCATCGCCAATGGTAGCCCGGCAACCCGTATCGGCGGGATCAATCGCGAAAGCTGATCTCAAGAAAGGATTTCGTTCAATGCGGCTGATCGTTCCGTGACAATACCGACCACCTTGTTTCGCATCATGTTCGCTGCTCCCCAAGGATCTGGGCAAGCCAACCTTCAGGCAGGAGCGATTCGATGAAGGGCGGGAGCTTGCCCGGCGTGTCTTCCCGGACGTGAGCCGGCCCGCCGCCCTTCTGGGGTTTCCAGCGCCATTCGAAACCGTCATGCGTCAAATGGCCGAGCAATTCGCCGTGCCAGAAAACCAGGAGATCAAGGGCCGCCCGGTTCGCCGGCACGGTGGCCTCGCCGGGTTGATGTAGGAAGAAACGCTCCGCAAGTTTGCCCTCCTGAAACCACCCATTCATCTTTGCCAAACCCCAAACGGAATCGGCCGCAACCTGCGGTGAGACGTATTCCTCGACCAGGCGTGCGGCCATCCGGTTGCGCATCCGGGGCGTGATCGAACTTGCATGCTCGCTTCTGAGTCGAAAGGCTTCCAGAAACCGCTGACGCGGCGAGGACACATCAACGCGCAACTCACCCAAATCGTCCCCGATCACGGCACTGGCCGTCGATGGGTCCTTCGGGGCCACGTTCTGGATGATCTCGAGCGTATGAATGCGTGTGCGTTGATTGCGCCGCGGCCGGTGATGAACAGCCGTCGATCCGGTACCGGCCCCAACAGAAATGCACTCGCTGACGACAGGTAGGCGCTGGGGGTGGAGATATCGTGCGATACGCACGGCGTGACCGAGGACCACGGCTTCGATGTCGCTCTCACTCTCGACATAGACGCCGCGCACAAGCCGAACCAGCGTCCCCGCTTGTGCGCGATGGTACGCCCGTGTCGCATCGATTGTCTCGCCCACCAGGTGCAGAATAGTGATTATCCCGTATTCGAGATGCGTGATAATGACATCGCCTCGGCCGCGACTCCATTCGCTGGCCTGGTGATGCACGTCATGGTGGATTGGGGTTTGGCAGTTACAGCCAGATATCAGGAAGGTGGAAGCGTCTCTCCTGGCTTGCACCGGGGCGGGCCCATCGCGGACGCGCCAGTTTCAATGTCACCTCCGCGCTGCCCTTTCGGCAAGCTGGCTTGCAGCGGTGAGCCCGGCAGGATTCCCGGCATCCGCCCATTCGCCATCATGGACAATCCCGAACAGCCGGCGCTCGACGACAAGCCGGTCCCATTCCCTGTTGAGTGAAAACACCCGCTGCCGGTGCCCGGACAGTCCGTCAGTGCGGATGATCTGGGCGCCGGTATAGACAAGGCCCTGCTCACCTGCTTGGCACCGCCTGGCCCTGCCGTCGGTATCAAGAACAAAATCGCCGGCCCCGGGATGGCCCCGTGCCTGTTCGGGAAGACAGAGCAACAGCAATGCACCTGCCGTCACATCCGGCCAGGCCGCCTCCAGCTGCGTGAAGGGATTGCGCCCGCTCCAGACCGAGTCCGAATTCAGCGTGAAGACCGGCTCCGGGCCCAATACCGGCAGGGCGGCCAGGAGGCCGCCGCCGGTATCGAGGATGTCCGGATGCTCATGGGCAAGCTCCAGGCCTGGTCGCCCGGCTAGGTGATCGGCAATGGCCTCGGCCCGGTAGTGCAGATTGACGACGATCCGGGAGATTCCAGCATCCTCAGCAACGGCCAGCGCATGATCAATCAGCGCTTGGCCCCCGGCCCTGACCAGCGGCTTGGGCGTGCAGGCGGTCAGTCCCTCCAGGCGCTTGCCGAAGCCGGCGGCAAAGATCATGGCAGCGCGACCGGTCAAGGCGAACGGGTCCGAAGTCCGGCGAGCACCTCCCGGCCTGGAGGCGGCAAATGTTCCCCGACAAATGCCGACAGGCGGACAAGGGCCTGGTGGGACAGGTTGGCGGCAAGGTAGCGCCAGACCCGCGGCAGGTGATCGAGATAGCGGGGCTTGCCGTCGCGGATGGCCAGGCGGGCAAAGATTCCGATGATCCGCAGGTTTCGCTGGGCGCCGCAGACTGCCATGGCGTATCGCAGGTCATCCTCCCGCTGGCCTGAGAGCTTGGCATAGCGCGCCATCATTTCCAGTTGCAACTCCTCCGGAATGTCCCGCCTTGCATCCTCCAGGATGGAGACCAGGTCGTAGGCCGGATGACCGGTGGAGCCATCCTGGTAGTCGAGCACGCCAAGCCGGCGAATGCCGCGCCGGTCCGGAAGCCAGACCAGGTTTTCGGCATGATAGTCACGGTGGACGAAAACCGGCTCTCCGTCCAACCCCGACACCAGGTCACGGATGATAGTCCGGAAGGCCTCGATGAAGCCTGGTTCGGGCTCCTCGCCGGTCACGCCGGCCCAGTACCATTCGATGGCCAACCCGGCGAGTTCCGACTGGAGCTGCGCGGAGTATTCCGGGAACCCCGATCCGGGCGCCCTGCCCCGCAGGTGCAGCAGCAGGTCGATGGCCGTCGAATAGATCGGGACCTCGAGCTCCGGTCGGTTCCCAAGCACCGTGGCGACGAGGTCATCGCCGAGATCCTCGAGCAGCAGGAAACCATGGTCGGTATCGATGGCATGGATATGCGGTGGGCAGCACCCCGCCCCGGCCAGGAAACCGGTCGCCCGGAGGAAAGGCTCCAGCGGGCCGCACATGGCGGGCGGCGCATCCATCAGCACCCGGCTCGCACCGGAGGCAGGATCGACCAGCCGCCGGTAGCACCGCGGCGATGCGTCACCGGCAAGCGGGCTGGAGACGGCGTGCTGCCACCCGGCCTGCTCGAGAAAATCCTGCATGAATCGTTGGCGGGTCACGATCGGCCAGCCCGCTTCAACTGCCATCGGCGAAGTGCACTGACGAGTCCTGCCGCATCCGACGCGACGTCGATCCGGCGCCGGTCATCATTCGGTCCGCAGAAACCGAAGTGAATCCGGTGAGCGGAGGCCGGAAGCGACCCGCCAAGCCGTTCCGGCCACTCGACCAGGCAGAGATGTCGTTCAAAAGCCTCATCCAGCCCCAATTCAACTGCCTCCATCGGAGATTCCAGCCGGTAGAGATCTACATGCCAGATCTCGAAATCACCGGAATGGTAGGTCTGGATCAGGGTGTAGGTAGGCGAAGGGATGTCATCATCGGCGTCGTGTGGAGCGAGCAATGAGCGGATGAATGCCCGGGCAAACACCGTCTTGCCGGCGCCGACCGGGCCGAACAGCAACACGGTGTCAATTCCGCTGCACATGCCGGCGACTATCCGCGCAAGATCCTCTGTCTGTTCGAGCAGACACTCCTCGAGCCTGAACCGGTTGGCGCAATCCTCACGCATGACCGTCCATACCCCGTGCCGCCAGACGCGTCCATGACCGGACGCATCCCGGCAAGCAGGTTCAGTGGCTGTCGGGGCAGCGATGGCGACGGCCGGATGACAGGATCGAGCCGTGCTGGCGGTCGGCAGCGCCAGGCGGGTTCAATGCATGTCGCTGGAATTCACTGCGTTCAGGGTGTGCTCAAGGCCGTCTGCGAATGTACACTTCAAGCAGCGATTTGGCCTTGCCGGCATCGCGTGCCAGGGCGGCATTGAAGGTGCTGGCATGTTCCTGCGCCGCTTCTTCGCCGCGGTTGTTGAGCACCAGCATCCGGCAGCGCAGATAGGTGTCATAGCTGATGGCATGAATGGGGAGCAGGTCTCGAGAGTTGCACGCCGCGATCAGCGTCTGGCATCCTGCCTACCACCTGCCCCGGTACCTCCATCATCCTGATTGTCGCCCTGTACACTGATGTGGTCAACTGACGGCCACCGACAGGTCGATCAGGCTGCGTGCCTTCTCCGTCTCCTCATGATCGAATGCCGGTCGGTAGGCCGCAATCTCCCTCTTGGACATGCCGGCGTCCCTGCAATGCACGGTCCACTGGTCTTCGATGGTTCCGACCATGCGCTTCAGCTTGGCGCGGGCCCGGTCCTCGCTCAGGCCAAAATATGGGGCCGCTTCGAGGGCCGCCTCGATTGAAGCGGTTCGGCCAAATTCTTCGCTGATGCCAGTCTCGAGTCGTCTGTGCCGTTCCGGTTGGGGATTGATGTCGAAGGCAGGCGCAAGAATCCAGCGGTTGTCATCGGCATAAAGGAAGCCGTGATTCTTCAGGTGGTCGTCATTGTTCGATACGAGGATTGTGAACATGAGCCGCAGGTGCAACTCCTCCATCTGGCGTCCCGGTTCCGCACCATGCGCGGCGATTCCGTCAATTATGTCGGTGTAATACCCACCACTTCCCTCTGCGCGTCCCAGGAAGGACTGCGCCGACAGGTAGGGAACACGGCCCAAGCCCCGTCGATCAAAGCGCCGGATGATTGCGACGGGAAAGGCACTCCCGGCGAGTTCGAGACGCGCATCCGCCGCATCAATCCCGGCAGCACGCGCCAGTCTCAGGGTTGCCACCTCGACTCGCTCGACCGGTTTGGTGTCACGTTCCGACGTGAATTTGGCGATCGCAAGATTCCCGCCATCGTCAAAATCCGATTTTGGACGCGCTCCTCCGAGCGAGCCGACATAACCGACGAGTTCCCGAAGCTGGAATTCCCCGATCACCGGATCGGTCTCGTAGGCCCGGGCCAGCGCCATCAGCGCCTCTAGGCCGTTTCGGCGAGGAATGGGAGGATGACTCCCGGATTGCAATCGACCATCCTCGTCGACGAACCTCAAGGCGCCCTGTCGGGTTTCGTCGTTGGCAGGCAGCAGGAACTCCAGTTCGTTGGGCCGCCGCCCCAGAGACCTTTCGATGATACCTCGTCCCCAGCTGTCTGGCGATGCATCGGTAACAGCTCCCGGCAGCGCCGATCGAATCGAGTCTCGCCGACCCGACCGCACTTGCGGAGCCTCCTCCAGCGGCAGGTCCGGGGCGAGCGCGAATGCACCTGGTTGCTCGAGCCAGGATTGTGCGTAGCGAAACGAACTGAATTGCCGGGCGCCATCATCCTCGAACCGAAGTTCTCCAACGGGGAGCATGCTCTGCCCCAGGAAGACACCGATCCGCCGCCGCATCCGGTTCAAAACGCGGTTCCCTTTGCATTGGTGGCGACCGACATGTCACCAATTTCGGTCGCCACCGGACGGAGTCCGCCAACATCAACGCGTCGCTTGCGGATTCGCTTCGGCAACTCGGACGTTTCCATCAACAGGCCGGCGTCGTCGGTCGCGATGTCGAGCAGTTCTTCAAGGCGGTGCATCTCACCCAGGGCCTGAAGGGCTTTCGCCAGGCAACCAATCGATACGCCCGGCTCACCCTTCTCAAGGCGCACGACGGTTGGAACAGACACGCCTATGCGCGCTGCGAAGTCGGCGACCGGAATGCGGCGCCTTTTGCGGGCAATCTGGATATTGCGGCCCAGGCTGTGAAGAGCGCGAAGGACTGCGGGTGTGATTTGTTTTATCATACTATAGAAATATATATATTAAAATATTTTACAAGCAAATATTAGTGAGTATAAAAAATCTGGCCCTGCTGGTAATGTCGGTGGGCACTCGGTGTGAGGTGGCGAAACATTCATGTGTCAACCTGTGCGCAATTGATGAAGAAACGGCAGCATGCGGGAATGTTGCGATGGTTATCGGCTGAAGGTCCGACACTCGCCGCGGCTGGCAAGGTCGAATCCCAAGGCATCATGTATCCGGACGGCAGCAAACGGGGCGACGATTCGAAAATGGTTTTGGCGACAGGGCCGAGATTCGGGCGAAACTTGGCGAACATTCTGAATTGCTGCCGGGCGGGGCGGGTTCAATTGCCCTCCCGCCCGAGCGGCTTTTCTTGAGCAATTACGCCAGGTCTTCGTGGGTGTCCTGAATGCGCCTTCGCCTCCAACCCCAGGGGCTCCGGAATTATGACGACGCGGGCTCTTGGCGCTCGGACGCAGGGACGCTGGGCAGGAGGTCTTGTCCGTGTACTACCGCCAGGGCAAATCCCGCGACCCCGGCGCGGGCGGCGTGCCAATTTCAACCGACACCCGGATCCCGCCTTTCATCGCGCAGTACACCATCTATGCGTGCATTCAACAGCTGCCAGCGCTGGCCCGAGCGCTGCAAATCGCCCTTCATCTTGACAAGCGCACGATCCCTACGGGCCTGAACCGCCCTTTCGTAGTCCATCTGCTCCAGATCCGCCTCGACCGATTGCTGATGTCCGTCGATTTCGGTCTTGAGCCTGATTGTGCCGTCGAGCTCCTCTCCATCGCGTTTCAGGATACGTACGAAGCCATGGAGACATGTGTCAGGTTTTGGAGCGCGCTCCCGGAGCGAGCACGCAGCCTCGCCCAGCAATGCTGCATCCGCCCGACTGAACCGGATCACGTCGCCCGGCATCGTCACGGGTCGCGTACGGGCCCACGAGATGCCAACTTCAAGCGCCGGGAATGGTTCGATGATCTGGACCAACGCCTCGCACAGGTTTGCGCTAACGCCCTTGGTCACCGTGTCGCTGAAGGCGTCGCTGTCAACTGCAACCGCTCGTTCCGTAGACCGGCGAGCCGCGGCAAGCGACTCCGAAAGTCGCTTCGTCATCCGACGAGCAATTGGCGCATTGTTGTCATCTGGATCCTTGAAGATCATCGGCAATTGAGGCGGCACAACCGGTGTCAGCAAGTTCACAACGAAGCTGCCCTGGTTCGTTTGCCCAATCCGCATCTGGCGTAACAATCTGACTGCTTCCCGGTTTGCCCCCGGGCGGTACACTGGTCTCGGGTCATGAAGCGAACAGGCAGCAGCCAAAACCATTGAGCGGGCACCGTTGACAAGGTTTGCACCGTCTTCCAGGCTCAGGCTTCCGTCGTCGCTTTCCGTCGCTCGAATTCGAATAACATCGCGGTCCGCGATCACCAATGAACGATACACGGTCAACTCGTCCTGGACGGCGACCTGCGCGAAGGTCTTGATCAGGGACGCCACTGCACTCGCATAATCTCCGAGGCGGGTTGTTCGCGGAACAATGATTTCCGGCAGTGTCTCGCCGATATAGATGTCCGAATGCTCGCGATACGTTTCGTACTGGCTCCAACCTGCAAAGCGGGCATAGGCAGACAGTGCTGCAGGTGAAATTGCCAACAACGCGTCTCGGTCGTGAATGCTGACTTGCATCAGATTGCTCCCTCCCTGGATCGCTTCATCAACTCTCGCAGGCCATCGACATCGAGGATGTTCTCCTCAGGGCTATGGACGGTCACAGTGTCCTGACCCGTGACCTCTTCGTGGTTCCGCTGAAAGTTCAGCCAGTAGGCGCACCGCCGGAGAATCAATTCCTCCCTGGTCACGGTCAACCATTGCAAATCATCGTTCGGAAGCTCCAAAACAACGAGCAGCCGAGGTGTCTGTGTCGCGATGCGAAGATCATCATAGTTCTTGATTGGCAACCGGAATGACAAAGAGCCGTTACGTGGATCGCTGATGTTGGCCGTAGCCTTGAGTTGCAAATCGAGGGCCGGGCGATGCGCTCCACCAGCCTGGATTCGCAAGTCAATACTGTCCCGGTCCGGTTCTGGTACCGAAACCAGATAGCCTGCACGCGCTGCCAGAGCCTTGGCATAAACGAGAGACAGATTCTCCTTTTGGTCGGCGCCAGTAAGTAGATTGTCAGTCACATGCCTTCTCCCGCCAGTTGCTCGGATTCCCGGAAGCGGGTTTCGCCGGATCCATGTGCCCGAAGGGTGAGTTTGAGGGTTTCGGCGAGGGTTCACTCCTCGTGGCGAGTTCAGCAGATCGGCCAAGTATGAAAGGAATACCAATCGGCGGGAAGATCGCCATCTCTCTTGGGTGTCGACGACGAATGGTGTTGAAAATTGTTGCCTTCCCGGCTGTAACTGCCAGGAATCCGTCGAGATCGAGGTCATTGGCTGACAAGCCACATCGAGTTCTTGTTGCAGAACCCGACCTGGCTGATCGTGATTGTCGGTAGGTTCTGCCGCTGGCGTTCACCTGAGATCCGGGTGCATCTGTTTGTGGGGTTTGGTATCGGTTGGGACGTGATTGACCGGAGTGTGAATGTTGAAGAGAGCGGGATTTGCCTATGGATCGTTGGCCGTGCTGGCCGTGCTGATTGGTGGCTCGGCGATCTTCGGCATCGTCGGTCGTCAGGGGGATGATTCCTGCGGCGGGGCGCGGCTGGCCGGCCAGAGCGCCGATATCGGCGGGCCGTTCGTGTTGGTCAATGGCGAGGGTGAGACGGTGACCGATGCGCAGGTGATCTCGAAGCCGTCACTGGTCTATTTCGGCTACACCTTCTGCCCTGATGTCTGCCCCTTCGACGTCGCCCGCAATGCTGCCGCGGTCGACCTGCTCTCGGCGATGGAGCTGGATATCACGCCGGTCTTCATTACCGTGGATCCCGGGCGTGATACGCCGGATGTCATGGCCGAATACGCCGAGGCCTTCCACCCCGGGATGATCGGTTTGTCAGGCTCGCCGGAGCAGGTGGAGCAAGCCGCCGGAGAATACCGGGTGTATTTCCGGCGCCAGGAGAGCGACGATGATTTCTATCTCGTCGACCATTCAACCTTTACCTACCTGGCCATGCCGGAAAGCGGCGTCGTCGACTATTTCCGGCGGGATGACGGGGCGGAGGAGTTGGCCCGGCGCACCGCCTGCCAGGTCAGGCGCCACGGCTGAGCCTGGCGGAGCCGAGGCAGGGTGGCTGGTGGGCTGAAGGCCCTGTGCCGGCTTCAGCCTTCGGCGACCATGCGGGCCAATTCGTTGGCGGCGGCCTCGAATGCGCTGCGGGCTTCCTGCGGTGGCCGCAGGACAACGGATAATTGACCGGCGATGTGGTCCGGTGGCCGCAGGAACAGTGCATCCGCCTCCTTTTCGTCAAAGCCGGCAATCTGGCGCGCTTCCAGCCAGGCCGACATCCGGTCCGCCCGCTTGATTGTCTGCAGCTGCCGTTTCGGCAATTCAATCGGCAGTCCGGCCCGCAGCCAGATGGCGGCGGTGAGCCGGTCCTCCAGCTTCTGGTATTCGCCCCCCATCGCGTTCTTGACCGGCGAAATCAGGTCACCAATGACGTATTCGGCCGCATCGTGAAGTAGTGCGGCCAGCCTTTCGCTCGGCCCCGCCCGCGGCCTCAGCAGCCGGTAGATCTGTTCGACCAGCAATGAATGTTCGGCGACCGAATAGGGGTACTCGCCCCTGGTCTGGCCGTTCCAGCGGGCGACGAATGCCAGCCCGTGGGCGATATCGGATATCTCGATGTCAACCGGTGTCGGCTCCAGCAGGTTCAGCCGTCGACCGGAGAGCATTCGTTGCCAGGCACGGGGTGTCTTCATTGGCGATTGCCTGTGCTGATCAGTGTTTGTCGAGCCCGGTTTTCGACACATTGTCGTTGCCAACGTCAAGTGTTATCGGCACACCCGCAACCAGCAGGCTGATTGGGCAGAATGAACCAGGATTATATCGTCAAGGATATCGGGCAGGCCGAGTTCGGCCGCACCGAGATCAGGATTGCCGAGACCGAAATGCCCGGGTTGATGGCGGTGCGGCAGGAATTTGCCGAGGCAAGGCCGCTTGCCGGGGCCAGGATTGCCGGCTCTCTGCACATGACCGTGCAGACAGCGGTGCTGATCGAGACGCTTCACGCCTTGGGCGCCGATCTCCGCTGGGCATCATGCAACGTGTTCTCGACCCAGGATCATGCCGCCGCGGCCATCGCCGCCAGCGGCATTCCCGTCTTTGCCTTCAAGGGCGAGACGCTGGAGGAGTACTGGGATTACGTGGACCGGATTTTCCACTTCGAAGGCGGCACCGCCAACATGATACTCGACGATGGGGGGGACGCCACCCTCTACGTGCTGCTCGGGGCCAGGGTGGAGTTGGGGGAGACCGAACTTGTCGCCAATCCCGAATCGGAGGAGGAAGAGGCGCTGTTTGCCACCATCGGCCGGCGAATGGCGGCCTCGCCGGGATGGTTTGCCAGGCAGCGGGACATGATCAGGGGGGTCACGGAGGAAACGACAACCGGCGTGAACCGGCTCTACCAGATGATGGAGCAGAGGCTGTTGCCGTTCCCGGCCATCAACGTCAATGACAGCGTGACCAAGTCGAAATTCGACAACAAATACGGTTGCCGCGAGAGCCTGGTCGACGGTCTGCGCCGGGCCACCGACACCATGATCGCCGGAAAGATCGCCGTGGTCTGCGGCTATGGCGATGTCGGCAAGGGATCGGCTGCCTCGCTGCGCGGGGCCGGGGCACGGGTGAAGGTCACCGAAATCGATCCGATCTGCGCCCTGCAGGCTGCCATGGATGGCTTCGAGGTGGTCACCCTCGATGATGCGGCGCCGGTCGGCGACATCTTCGTGACCGCCACCGGGAACCGAGATGTGATCAGGATCGACCACATCAGGCAAATGAAGGACATGGCCATTGTCGGCAATATCGGCCATTTCGACAACGAGATCCAGGTCGCGGCCCTGCGAAACCACAAATGGACGAAGGTCAAGGACCAGGTCGATTTGATCGAGATGCCATCCGGCAAACAGGTGATCCTGCTATCCGAGGGAAGGTTGCTGAACCTCGGCAATGCGACCGGCCATCCGAGCTTCGTGATGTCGGCCAGCTTCACCAACCAGGTCCTGGCGCAGATCGAGCTGTGGACACGCTCCGACCAGTATCGGAATGAGGTCTATGTCCTGCCCAAGCACCTCGACGAGAAGGTGGCGCGCCTGCATCTTGCCCGGCTTGGCGTCCAGTTGACCAGCCTGACCGGTGAGCAGGCAGACTATATTGGCGTCGGCCGGGAAGGGCCGTTCAAGGCCGAGCATTACCGGTATTGAATGCCGTCGGCATTGGCCGGTCTGTGGCCTGGAGTTCGGCGGCAGGGTGTTCTCAGCCTGGCAGTATGTTCAGGACCAGGCCGATGATGCCACAACCGATTGCCGCATAGCCGCCATCGATTGCAATCAGCCACGGCCGGCGCTTGCCGAAGGTGTAGTTGGTCGCGATCCACGGCACCACGATGAACAGCCCGACCGACATCCCGATGATCAACCCGTCGACCGGCGACAGGATCACCAGCTGGGCAAAAAGGAATTGCATCATGAAGGCGACGACCAGGGTGCAGGCAAAGGCGATGACGTAGGGAGTCGGGTTTTTCCGTTTGATGTCCTGGTCGGCAAGCCCGGAAAGTCTCTTCCATGGCCGGGAGAGCACCATGTACCAGATTGACCCAAAGGCAAAGGCGGCGATGGCCGCGACCAGGATGCTGGTGATTTCGATCATCTCTCTACCGATTTGCCGGTTTCGTTGCTGGCCCGTCCCGTTCTGGCGGTGTCGTGCAATGACCGATCATGGCTGGTAGCCGCCAAGTTCGCAGATCACCAGCCATTCCTCCTCGCGGACCGGCTGGACCGATAGACGGGTATTGTTGACGAGGACCATCTGCGCCAGCCGGGGATCGGCCTTGCACATGGCCAGGGTTACCGGCCTGGGCATGGATGCCACCGCCCGGACATCAACACACTCCCAGCGTGGATCATCGGTGGTGCTGTCGGAATGGACCAGGGCACACACCTCGACAATTCCCACCACCGCCTTTTCCGTCTGCGAGTGGTAGAAGAAGCCGAGATCGCCGATCTCCATTTCCCGCATGTTGTTGCGCGCCTGGTAGTTGCGGATTCCATCCCATTCTTCGGGAGCGCCTCCCTTCGCAAGCTGATCTTCCCAGCTCCACTCCCCCGGTTCGGACTTGAAAAGCCAGTGTCGCATGGACATCTCCATATCTTTCCTTGGCACCGGACGGAGTGTTACCCGTCCGATCGGGGAGTTTCCAGCAATGTCCGGCCGCGCCCGCTCGCAAAGTCAGGATTTCGGGCCTTTCCGGCCAGAGCCGAGCAGCGGGGTGCTGGCCATGTCCAGCGGCCAGCGGGGTCGGGCGCTGAAGGTGTCGCCGGTCACGAGGCCTTCACGCAACAGTTCGATTGCCGTCCAGGCCACCATGGCGCCATTGTCGGTGCAGTAGCGGAGCGGCGGGGCGTGGAAGCTGATCCGGCGTTCGGCGCACAGTTCTTCCAGCGCATCCCGGATCCGGATATTGGCCGCCACCCCGCCGCAGATCGCCAGCGCCCGCGGCTCGGCGAAGCGCTCGGCAAACATTTCCAGCGCCGTTCGGGTCTTTTCGGCCAGCACCTCGACGACCGCCTGCTGGAAGCCGGCACAGAGATCGGAGACGGTGGCCCGGGGCGGTGGGCCGGAGGTTTGCAGCCCATCGAAGGTTCGCAAGAGCGATGTCTTCAGCCCGGAAAACGACATGTTGCATCCCTGCCTGCCCGAAAGCGGGCGGGGAAGCCGGAAGCGTCGGGGATCCCCGGATTTCGCAGCCTGTTCGATCGCCGGCCCACCGGGTTGGCCGAGGCCGAGTATCCTCGCCGACTTGTCGAAGGCCTCGCCGGGAGCGTCATCAATGGTGCCGCCGAGCCGGACGAAACTGTCCGGGCCGTGGACGGCCAGGAACTGGCAATGGCCTCCTGAGGCCAGGAGGGCCAAATAGGGAAACCCGACCGCATCGGTCATTCGCACGGTCAGCGCATGGGCAGCCAGGTGGTTGATGGCAATGAGCGGTTTGCCGGAGCCGGTTGCCAGCCCGTCGGCAAAGGCAATGCCGGCGATCAGCCCGCCGATCAACCCCGGACCGGCGGTGACGGCGATGGCATCCATGTCGGCGAGAGTTTGGCCGGCCTCGGCGAGGGCCTCTTCGGCGGCATGATCGAGCCGGGTCGCATGGGCGCGGGCCGCCACTTCCGGGACAATTCCACCGAATTCGAGATGAAGATCATCCTGGCCGTGGACGATGGAGGAGCGGACCCGTGCCGGTTCGCCCGGATGATGGCTGACCACGGCGGCTGCGGTGTCATCGCAGCTGGATTCCAGCCCCAATACTGTCAGGGTTTCGATCATTGACCATCAGGGTCGCAGGTTCCGGCAGTTCCGGTTACCATCCGGATCAAAAGATTGGACAAACCGTGTCATGCCCACCCGTATAGCAGGGACAATCATCATTACCAGACCCGAACATTCTGCCAGGCGGGCGGCAGAATACCTGGCATCGCGAGGACGGGGCAATGCAACCGTGCTGATCTCGCCGGTACTGACAATCGTTCCGCTGGGTGTCGACGTTGAACTGTCGGGTCGTGGTGGCGTGGTCCTGACATCGGAAAACGCGGTCCGGTCGATTGGGGCGACCGACATTCCGCCGGGCATGACCGCATATTGCGTCGGTAAACGAACGGTTGCAATCGCCGCAAGCCGGGGCTTCCGGGCGGTGCAGGCCGGATCCTCATCAGAGTCGCTGGTCGCATTGATCAGGCAGCAGCATGTTGCCGGCGGTCTCGTCTACCTGCGGGGACGGAACGTCGCTACCGATATCGCCGGCATGCTGCGGCGCTTCGGGCAGACGGTCGAAGAGGTGGTGCTCTATGATCAGGCGAGGACCGGCCTTGCCCCGGAAGCGAGGCAGGCGCTGGATGCTTCCCCCTGCATCATGCCGCTCTTCTCGGCCCGAACCGCCCGGATCGTGGCCGAGGATGCGAGGAAGGTTCGACGGGGTGACCACCTGGTATGCTGCATCAGCGACAAGGTGGCTGCCGCCTTCGATCTGGGCTGGGAGTGCCGGGTGGCGGATGAACCGACCGCCGACAGCCTGCTGTCAATGACCCTGGAGATCGCCGACCGCCTGTGGCCGTGACTGGTTGGTGGTTGCTGTTCGCCTGTCACTGCAGCAGCAGAAACGTCACCGTCATCGCCACAATGGCGGTAAGTGCGCCGAGCAGGAAAGAGGCCGTCCGGCCCGATGATGGCCGCGCCCTCTCCCGGTCGGTGGTTGCGTCGAGGTTCCTGGCCGCATTCTCGACGATCAGCGGCAATCGTGGTCCGATCCTGTTCAGGGTGCGCCCGACCTCGAGCAAATCCTGGCCAAGGGCCGGGATTCCGGAATTGAGGCGAATATAGTCGGCCACGACCGGCCGGGTGACCTCCCAGATATTGATCGTCGGATCCAGCGACCGGGCCACGCCCTCGACCACGACCATGGTGCGCTGCAGCAGCAGCAGCTCGGTGCGTATCACCATTCCGAACCGTTCGGTGACCTCGAAGAGATGGCCAAGGAGGCGTGACATGGCGATGCGGCTTGCATCCATGCCGGTGATGGGCTCGCCAACCGAACGCAGTGCCTGGGCAAATGCGCCGATATCCTGGTCGGACGGAACGTAGCCAGCTTCAAAATGCGCCCGCGCCACCCGCAAGTAGTCCCGCTTGATGAACCCCATCAGGATCTCGGCATAGACACGCCGGGTGAAGGTATCAATCCGTCCCATGATTCCGAAATCGAACAGGAGCAGGTCACCCTCGGGCGACACCTTGAGATTGCCCTGGTGCAGGTCGCCATGAAAATGACCATCCCGGAGCGCCTGCCTGAGAAATGTCTGCAGCAGGCAGCGGGCCAGTTGCTTCAGATCGTGCCCCTCCTTCCGCAGCTGTTCGATATCGGCGAAATTGGTACCGTCGGCCCAATCGAGCGTCAGCACCCGTCGGGCCGACAGGCTCCACCGCACCCGCGGGATCTGGATGCCATCCTCGCTCTTCATGGCTTCTGCCATCTCGTCCGCAGCCGCCGCTTCCATGCGGAAATCCAGCTCGCGCATGACGACGCCCTCGAAATGCTCGACCACGGCGTGCGGACGCAGACGGCGCGATCCGGGCGCAACCAGCTTGACCAACGATGCCGCCAGGTAGAAGGCGTCGATATCCCGCTGGAATGCCTTCTCCATGCCTGGCCGCAATATCTTGACCGCGACCTTCCCGGAGTCGTGGCGCAACCTGGCCTTGTGCACCTGGGCAATCGAGGCCGCTGCCACCGAATCGCTGAATTCGGAAAACAGCTCGTCGGCGTCGATGCCGAGCTCGGCCCGGATGATCTTCTTGGCCGTCTCTGTCGGGAAGGGGCTGAGCTTGTCCTGGAGAATGCGCAACTCGTTTGCCATCTCGATGCCGACAATGTCGGGCCGGGTGGACATCAGCTGACCGAACTTGACATAGACCGGTCCCAGCGCCGTCAGCGCCCTGACCACCGGAGGCTGACCGGGATCACCGCGCAGGCCAAAGGGAAGCAACGGAAACCCGAGCAGGCGTGCCGCAAACCTGACATTGCGATGCACCTTCATTGCCTCCAGCGCCACCCGCATGGCGCCTGTGCGCTCGAAGGTGGCGCCGATCCGGAGCAGCCGGAGGAAGTTGTGCGGACCGCGCATTGGTCAGATCTTCCAGCCGGAGTGAATGGAGGCCACGCCTTGCGCCATGTTGCGGATGGCCACATTGGCAAACCCGGCCTCCTCCAGCATGGCCGCGAACCGGTGTCGATCCGGGAACAGGCGGATGCTCTCGACCAGGTACTGGTAGCTGTCGCGGTCGCCAGCGACAACATGGCCGATCTTCGGGATGACCGCGAAGGAGTAGCGGTCATAGAGGTTCCTCAGAGCGGAATTCCGGACCTGACCAAACTCGAGGACCAGCAACCTGCCGCCAATGGCGAGAACCCGGAAGATCTCGGTCAATGCCGCCGGGATCTCGGCAAAGTTTCGCACACCGAAAGCCACGGTGCAGATGTCGAAGGATCCACTGGCGAAAGGCAGATTGCCGGCATCGCCGACGATCCAGGATATCGACGGCTCCGGGTTTTGTTCGGATTCCCGCCACTGTCCGGCCGACATCATTTCCTCGGTCAGGTCCAGCACCGTGACCTTCGCCGCTGGCTGCCGGTCGAGGATTCGCAAGGCAATGTCGCCGGTGCCGCCGGCCAGGTCGAGGATTTCCTGGCCGGGTCTGGGCGCCATCCAGTCGATGAGGGCGGATTTCCAGATTCGGTGCAGGCGGGCCGACATGAGGTCATTCATCAAATCGTAGCGCGACGACACGCCAGCAAACAATTCCCTGACATGCCCGGTCTTCTGGTCAAGTGGAACCGCTCGGTATCCGAAATGGGTTGTATCGGGGTTTCTGGTCATGCCGTGCGCCGGTTGTTACGAATGGCTCCCTGTCTTATGCCGGACAGACAACACTATCAAACACGAGGAATTATTCTGGACAATGCCCGAACTGCCTGAAGTCGAGACCGTTCGGCGCGGATTGGAGCGGGCGATGGTCGGCAAGACGATCGAAAGAGTCGAATTGCGGCGCCCCGACCTGCGCTGGCCATTCCCCGATCGCATGCCGGAACGCTTGGCGGGCAGCCGGGTCGAGCGTGCCGACCGGCTGGGCAAATACATTCTTCTCGGGCTGTCGACCGACGATACGCTGATTGTGCATTTGGGCATGTCCGGCAGCTTTCGCGAGTTCTCGTCGACCAAGGACGGCGAATTCGGCGCCGACCCGCACGACCATGTGCTGCTGTGGCTCGATGGCGGCAGCCGCATTGCCTACAATGATCCGCGACGGTTCGGCATGATGGATTTGGCAGGAACGTCGGAAATTCGTTCACACCGGCTGCTGGCGGCGATGGGTCCTGAACCGCTGGGCAACAGTTTCAACGGCAGCTCCCTGCACCGGGCGGTCGGGAAGAGGAAAAGCGCCATCAAGATCGTGTTGCTGGACCAGAAGATCGTTGCCGGTCTTGGCAACATCTATGCGAGCGAGGCGCTTTGGCATGCGCGGATTCGGCCTGACCGGCGGGCAGCGAGCCTTTCGCCGGGCGAGGCCGATGATCTGGCCCTGGCCATCCGCCGGGTTCTGAAGGCGGCAATCGACGCCGGCGGCTCGTCATTGCGCGACCACCACCTGCTCAGCGGCGAGACCGGCAATTTCCAGCACAGCTTCCGGGTCTATGGCCGGGAGGGTGAGGCCTGTCCCAGGACCGATTGTCCTGGCAAGATATCCAGGATGGTCCAGTCCGGCCGCTCGACCTTCCTCTGCACCGATTGCCAAGGTTGAGCAGCGGCCATCGGCGGTCGCTGCATCCTTTCCTTGCACCGATTGCCAGGGTTGAACTGCAGGCGACAACCGTCCGCGACCGCCGGCAGGATCAGGTGGGTTCGCGTTCGGCCCAGCCGGCAAAGATGCTCTCGAGAATGACCACGACATAGTAGAGCACGATGCCCAGGAACGCGAGGGCAATCAGCACCGAGAACATCAGCGGGTAGTCGGAATTGGTCCTGCCGCTGTCGAAGAGTGCGCCCAGGCCGCGCCCGTGCGGACTGACGATCTCCATCAGGTTGGTGCCGATGAAGGCGAGGGTGACCGACACCTTCAGCGCGCCGAAGAACTCTGGCAGCGTTTTCGGCAGGGCGATCTTCCAGAAGATCTCGGAGCGTGATGCACCGAGCGCCCGCAGGATGTCCCGGTATTCGGGTTCAAGCGTCGACAACCCGATCGATACCGAGACCGCGATCGGGAAGAACGAGATGACGAATGCAATCAGCACCGTGTTGAAGTCATGGGCGCCAATAAACAGCAGCGCCACGATCGGCACCACCGTTGCCTTCGGGATCGCGTTGAAGCCGACCAGCAACGGGTAGAGCGCATCGCGCATGGTGCGCCAGAACCCCATGATCATGCCGATGGCAGTTCCAACAATGATGGCGACAAGCAATCCCAGCACCGTTCGCCACAGGGTCTGCCAGCCCATGACCAGGAACAGATCCCAGAATTTCATCACCGCCGCCGGCATGTCGGATGGTGACGCCATGACATAGTTGGGCCAGCCATTGGCCCAGACCAGGAACTCCCACAGGCACAGGAAGATAATCATGGCCACGACGGGGACACCGATTTTGCGCATCAGGAAAACGCCTCCGGATTGTCTTTTTCCCGCCCCTGGGCAATCTCGATCTGGCGACGCAGGATGTTCAGCTGTTCGACCGCATCCGGCGTGTAGAGATCATCAAGCTTGCGCGGCCCGTCAAACCCCACTTCCATGACATATTGCGATGTTGCCGGTCGGCCCGACAGCACGATCACCTGGTTGGCCAGGAATATCGATTCCCGCAAATCATGCGTGATCATGACCCCGGTGAATGGTTCCTCGGCCTTCAGATTGTGCATGGTCATCCACAGATCCTCGCGGGTGAATGCATCAAGCGCGCCAAAGGGCTCGTCGAGGATCAGGACATCGGGCTTGTGGACCAGGGCCCGGCACAGGGATGCCCGTTGCCGCATTCCGCCGGAGAGTTCGGACGGACGCTTGTCCTCGAACCCCTCAAGGCCGACCAGTGCGAGCAGCTTGCGGGCGCGCTCCTCCTGCTGCGCCTTCGACAGGCGGGTCGGCACGATCTCGAGGGGAAGCATCACATTCTTCAGAATGGATCGCCATTCCAGGAGTACCGGGTTCTGGAAAGCCATGCCGACGGTGGCACGCGGGCTCTTCACCTTTTCGCCATGCAGCCAGACTTCACCCTGATCCGGCTTCATCAACCCGGCGATCAGTCGGGTCAGGGTCGATTTGCCACATCCGGACGGCCCGACAACGGCGACGAACCCGCCCTCGTGAATTGACAGGCTGAGATCATCCAGTACCGGCAGTGGCCCCGTATCGGTCACATAGGCATGGGTAACACCCCTGATGTCGATCAGGTTCTGCATGGCGCGCGCTGCGTGAAGAATGTGCGGAGCGGGCCCTCACGGCCCGCACCATTCTCAGTTGATCATGTATCCACCGGATTCCGGCAGGAATTCGGCGGTGAAATACAATGACGAATCGGGAGCGGTCTGAAACTCGTAGGTTTCGGCCAGTTGCTCCAATGCCTTGGCAAAGCGGTCCGGATCAACACCGCCGAGCCCGTTGGACTGAACCTGGTCGGTCAGAACATTGGCATCGACAGCAAGCATGAAGCGGCGCTTCTCCAGATCGGCATCGGCCGCCGGGTTGCGTTCGATCAGCGAGGCGATCGCCGCATCGGGATCGGCAATGGCATCAGCCCATCCCTTGGCGACGGCGCCCATGAATCCACGGATCTTGTCCGGGTTGTCGGCGGCAAACTCGGTATTCACGATAATCGCGTTCCCGTACAGCGCCAGCCCGTGATCGGCCATCAGGATGACCGAAATGTCGTCCTCGGGAACGCCGAGGCGCACCAGGTTGAGGAATGACGAAAACGAAAATCCGGTGATCGCATCAACATTGCCATCAGCCAACATCGGTTCCCGGGTCGGGAAACCAACCGGTTCAACGGTGATTTTCGCCATGTCGAGATTGTTGGACGAGGAAAATGCCGGGAACTGGGCCCAGGCTCCGTCCGGCGGTGGTGCGCCCAGGATGCGGCCCTCGAGATCCTTCGGCGCCATGACGCCGAGGCTCTTGCGTCCGACCACCGCGAATGGCGGCTTGTCATAGATCATCATCACCGCGGTCACCGGGGCGCCCGGATTCTGGTCAAGGAACTTGATCAGGCTGTTGATATCGGCAAAACCGACCGGAAACGCACCGGTTGCGACCTTGGGAATCGCGTCAAGCGACCCCTGGCCGGCGCTGATTTCGACATCGAGTCCCGCATCGGCAAAATGACCATTGTCGATGGCCATGAAGTAAGGTGCGGACGGGCCTTCGAATTTCCAATCCAGGGCGAAGGGAAATTTCTCCTGGGCGGAAGCCGCAGTTGCGGCAACTATGCAGCCGGCAGCTAGTAGGGCTCGGTGAAGCATGGGACGAATTCCTTTTGTTGTGAGTGCAGGTGGACCGGGCGCGGAGCCCGGCAACCGTCAGACTACCAAAGTCAGGGTCATGCGTCCAATACTCCGGAAGTTCAACTACAATCGAAATCTCCCGCCGGCCGGGGCCGCTGCCGCCGCACCGCATCAACCGGTCGGCCCGCCCCGGCGGTGCCACTTGCGTGTGGCGGCAATATTTGCCATTGAAGCCGTCCGGAATTCTTGGAGTTGCAGAATGGCCTTTACGGACATTGTCGTTTCAGTCGAAGACCATGTTGGCGTGATCCGGATGGACCGGCCGACAAAGCTGAATGCTCTCAATGACAGCCTTCGGCGGGAACTGGTCGAAGCCTTGGAGCGCTATGACGAGGATGACAATGTCAGGTGCATGGTGCTGACCGGGTCGGATCGTGTCTTCTCGGCCGGCGCGGACATTACCGAAATGGAGGGCAGGAAGTTCGTCGAGATGTTCTCAAGGGATCGTTTCAGCCGGGAGGCCGAGGCCTTTCGTCGGCTGCGCAAACCGGTCATCGCTGCCGTCGCTGGCCCTGCCTTTGGCGGCGGTTGTGAACTGGCAATGATGTGCGACATCATCATCGCCGCCGACAACGCGGTGTTCGGCCAGCCCGAAATCAATATCGGGGTCATTGCCGGACTTGGCGGCACGCAGCGGATGACCCGGGCAGTCGGCAAGTCCAAATCCATGGAAATGCACCTGACCGGGCGCCGCATGGAGGCCGAGGAGGCCGAACGGTCGGGGCTGGTGTCCAGGGTGGTGCCGGCTGGCGAGCTGATGACGGCGGTTATGGAGCTGGCGGGACGGATTGTCGAGCAGCCACCGCTGGCGGTCATGGCGGTCAAGGAGGCGGTGAACCGGGCCGAGGAAACTTCGCTGAGCGAGGGGCTGCTGTTCGAGCGCCGGTTGTTCCATTCGCTGTTTGCAACCGAGGACAAGGATGAGGGAATGCAAGCCTTCGTCAACAAGCGCAGCCCGCGGTTTCGGGGCAGGTAATCCCGGTCCGGTGACCGGTAAACGGTCGGCGATCGCAGGCCAGTCATCGAATAATCGGCTGGCGGTCATGGTCCGGTCGTGGAAAAACCGGTCGGCGGTCATTGACAGCGCCGCGCCCAGGTAATACAGGCCCGGTCTCGGTTTTCTGACAGGACGGAACATCCACATGGCAAACTCGCGGCAATCAAGGAAACGTGCTTTGCAGCAGGTTCGCCGGACCATGGTCAACCGGGCCCGCATGTCACGGATTCGTACCTTTATCCGCAAGGTTGAGGACGCGGTGGCCAGCGGCGACCAGGAAGCGGCGGCGGCGGCGTTTCGCCAGGCCCAACCCGAGATCATGCGCGGCGTGACCAGGGGTGTCCTGCACCGGAATACGGCCAGCAGGCGCGTGTCCCGCCTGGCCAGGCAGGTCAAGCAGACCGGGTCCTGACACCGACACAATTCTTCACGACATGACTTCCCGCATGGCCGGAATTCCCGCGGAATTTCGGATTGCGTTGCGTATTGGCGGCAATCCGGAAGCCCGGGCGGTGAGGTGATTCGGGGGATTGGTGCCACCGATTCGGGCGAAATGAGGAGCATGTTCGCTGAATATTCCCCGACGCTGAATTCGGATCCACCATTTGTTCAATCCGAAGGAATTTTCCCCCAGTTTTCTTGCCGGGAGTACGGCATTGAACAGACTTCGATTTACCTGACCCGATTCAACGCCTTAATGGAGTTGAACGTTGGAAAATCGACTCGTATCGGCAAAAAATCCACCATCGGACGCATTGCCAGTCCCGGAAAATCTGTGCAAAACTGAGCGGGCTGTTTCGGCGGGTTTTCGGACCGAAAAGGGGGTCGGGTGAATTCAGTTCCGCAAGTGCAGATTCCTGAATGGACTCCGGATTTGGTTTGGGAGGAATTGGCCGAAAATCCAACCTCGATACTGGTGGATGTACGAACGAAGCCGGAGTGGTCGTTCGTCGGAGTTCCCGATCTTTCGGGAATCGGCAAGGCTGCGATCCTGGCGGAATGGAGAAGCTATCCTCGCATGCAACGCAACCCGGATTTTTGTGAGGAGGTCGAATCCCGGCTGAAGTCGACCAGGCCGGATACCGCGTTTTTCATGTGCCGGTCCGGTGCCCGGTCCCGGGAGGCGGCGGCGGCCTATTCGGAGTGGTCCCGCGGGAACGGGAAGCCGGTGAGATGCATAAATGTCGCCGAGGGCTTCGAGGGTGATTTGGACATGTCGGCTAGGAGAGCAACCAAAAACGGGTGGAAATTCAGAAGGTTGTCTTGGAAGCAATCGTGAGAAATCCTGTGCGCGGGTTTTGATTTCGGGGGAGATTGAATGGTTTTGGAGATGTGGTACCAGGTTCGGGAGAAGCTGGAACAGGAGTTGGACGAGGCCGATTTCAGAAACTGGATCGAGATCATCAGTCTCAAGGGTATCGAGGGCGGTATTGCCACGATTGAAGCTCCGACACGGTTTACCGGCGAGTGGGTCGGACGAACCTACGGTCACCAGATCGTCAGAATTCTCAAGGAAATGGACCCCAGCATCCTCGATCTGAATTTCGTTGTCGGTACCGGGCCGGACCGCAAGAAATCCCGGCAGCTGACGGGCGGGCTGATCGAGTCAGGGGAGGGGTCGGATGGCCGGGACATTCTTGGCTCCAACCTGAATTCGAGGTTCCGGTTTTCCGAGTTTGTCGTCGGCAAGCCCAATGCCGTGGCCTATGCAGCCGCGGTCCGGGTGGCGGAGGAAAGTTCCGTCGATTTCAACCCGCTGTTTCTCTATGGCGAGGTCGGCGTCGGCAAGACCCACCTCATGCATGCGATCGGATGGGCTCTCAGGGAGCGGGATCCCGAGGTCAAGATCATCTACCTGTCGGCCGAACAGTTCATGTACCAGTTCATCCGGGCCCTGCGGACCAAGGGAATCCTCGATTTCAAGGAGGTGTTCAGGTCGGTGAACGTGCTGATGGTCGATGATGTGCAGTTCATCGCCGGAAAGGAATCAACCCAGGAAGAATTCTTTCACACCTTCAACTCGCTGGCCGGTCAGGACAAGCGGATCATCCTGTCCGGAGATCGTTCGCCTGGCAAGATCGACGGCCTGGAGGCTCGCATCCGTTCGCGATTGCAGTCGGGGCTCGTCATCGAACTTCATCCTGCCGATTACGAACTCAGGCTGGGCATCCTGCAGCAGAAGGCGGAATCGCTGTACAGGCGGAATCGCGGGCTGAGATTCGAAAAGGGCGTGCTGGAATTCCTGGCCAGGCGCATCATGAGCAATGTCAGGGTGCTTGAAGGTGCGCTCAACCGGCTGGCGGCAGCAGAATCATACCTGCATGCCCCGATCACCATCGACGTGGCCCGCGACGAGTTGGTGGATATCCTGCGCGATGTCGATCGGAGGACCGAGATCCGCATGATCATCCAGTGTGTCGCCGATTACTACAATGTGAAACCGGGCGATCTGGTCGGGCCGCGACGGACCCAAAATATCACCAGGCCGCGGCAGTTGGCGATCTACCTGGCCAAGATGATGACCACCAGGTCGCTGCCGCATATCGGCCGTGCGTTCAACCGTGATCACACGACGATCCTCTATTCGATTGACCGGATCGAGAAGCTGCAGGCCGAGGACAGCTCGATCGCCGAGGATATTGCCATTATCAGGAGGCGGCTGGAATCCTGACAGCCGGAGCTGCCGCGTTCTCAATGAATTCCGGGAGTCAGGACGGCATGTCAGGCCGAATTCGTCCAGCGGGTGATGAAGATGAAATTCAGGATTGAATCGAGAGAGTTGAAGCGGGTTGCGGGCTGGACGCGGGCGATATCCGAGAAGAGCAGCCGGGACATCGTCCTCGGTTTCGTATTGATCGAGGTTGCCGCCGGAGTCGCCACCTTCCGGGGAACCGACCGCAGGATCGAGATCGAAACGAGGGTCGACGCCCATGTCGAGTCCACCGGCCGAGCCCTGGTATCGGCCGAGATTCTCAATGAATTCGCCAGGCGACTGCCGGATGGCTCGCAGGTGACCTTTGAATGCGAACAAGGTGACGTTGAGCGGCTGTCCATCCACTCGAACCGGACCAGGGCCACCTTTCCCATGCTGCCCGGCGACAGCTTTCCGCGCATGTCGTCGGATGATTTCGACGCCACTTTCAGCATGGAGGGGGAAGGCCTCGGCCGGCTGTTCGACCGATCACAGGTTTCAGCCTGTCTCGACGAGTCCAGGCAGTATCTGTGTGGCGTGTTCCTGGATTTGGCCGAACAGCAGGGCGAGAATGACGACGGAGTCCGAATGCTTCGCGGCGTTGCAACGGACGGTTTCAGGATGGCGATTGCCGAATGCGTGGCGCCGTCGGGACTGACCGAGATGGCATCTGTCATCATTCCGCTGAAGACGGTCAGCGAGGTGTCGAGGATTTTTTCATCCTCGGCCTCGCCGGTCGAAGTGTCGGTTTCGGAGGGCAAGATACGATTTTCAAACCAGGCGACGACGTTGACCTCGCGGCTTGTCCACGGCTCCTTTCCCGATTACGCGAAGTTTATCCCGCGAGAGCTGCCATTGACATTGACGGCCGACCCGCACGAGTTCCGGGAGGCGCTGCTGCGGGTGTCGGTCGTTGCCGACATGGACAGTGCAGTCTTGCTGGAGTTGGGCAATGACCGTGCCCGGCTTTCGGTCAACGAGCGTTCGGTCGGTCGGGCAAATGAGGAGCTTGACGTGACCTTTCCACATCCGGAATACTCGGCCAAGTTCAGATGTGGCCACTTTCTTGCATTCCTCGACAAGCTGGGAGACGGTCCGATGACAATCAATCTCCCGGCCAAGCCGGGATCGACGCTCATCACCACGGCGAGTGATCCGGGGCTGACCTATTTGATGATGCCAATGAGGGACTGAATTCCGGACCGGGGATGCGGCAATCGGGCCGCGCCCATGTCCGGCGGCGGAAGTCATGACGCCATGCCACATCTCGACCCTGGCACTGGTCCGTTTTCGATCCTACTCGGCGGCCCGGCTTGACCTGACCGGCGGCCCGGTGGTGCTGTACGGACCGAATGGCTCGGGCAAGACCAGCATTCTTGAGGCGGTGTCGTTGTTCTCCCCCGGTCGCGGCATTCGCCGCGCAACGCCAGAGGAAATCTCCTGCCAGCGATTCGAGCCCGGCTGGAAGCTGTCGGCCGAGCTGGTTGCCGGTGACCGGCGGCTGGGGGTTGAGACCATCTACCGTGGCACCTCCGGAAGGCGGGTCGAAATCGAGGGCAAGCCGGTTCGCCAGTCGGAACTGGCCAGTATGTTGCGGATTGTCTGGGTGGCACCGGCCATGGACCGCCTGTGGACCGATGGCCGGGAAGGCAGGAAGCGATTCCTGGACCGGATGGTCATGAACTTCTTTCCTGCCCATGCCGAGGACGTGATCGCCTACGAAAAGGCAATGCGTGAACGAAATCGCCTGCTCAAGGACCGGCAGTTCGACCATGGCTGGTTGCTGGGGCTTGAGTTGCAGATGGCTGAACGGGGAGTTGCCATCACCCGTAGCAGGATCAGCACCGTCGCCAGGTTGGAACAGGCGGCAAGACAGTCGGCCGGGGAATTTCCGGTTGCCCGCCTGAGCCTGGTAGCACCGGACGAGACCCGGGCCCGCAGCACCGATCAGGATGAACTGGTCGATGCGCTGACCAGGAGCAGGTTCCGCGATGCCTCGGCTGGTCGGACGCTGATCGGGTCGCACCGGGTTGACCTGCTGGCCGTGCATGACAGGCGGCTGATGGAGGCCGGCAATTGTTCAACCGGCGAGCAGAAGGCGCTGTTGCTGTCGATCGTGCTCGCCAACTGCCGGGCCATTGCCGAGGATTGCGGCGAGCCGCCAATCCTGCTGCTCGACGAGATTACCGCGCATCTGGATGTGGTCCGCCGCCGGGCGCTGTTTGGCGAAATCAGGCAGCTGGGCACCCAGGCCTGGCTGACCGGCACCCAGGCCGACTTGTTTGACGATCTGGGTGGCGGTGCCCAGTGGTTTGACGTGTCGGACCAGGCCGGCGAATCCTCGATCGTGGAGCGCAGCCGATAGCAGGTCCGGCGCCTACCTGCGATTCCGGTGCCGGAGCGCGGCTCAATTCGGAGGCGCGGCCAGCGGCCCCGGCAATCGCCGCCGGATCCATCGAGTGGAGATGGTGCCGGTGAAGGGACTCGAACCCCCGACCTTGTCATTACGAATGACGCGCTCTTCCAGCTGAGCTACACCGGCTGCCGGTCGCTCCTTAGCAATTCAAAAGCCGGTTTTACAGGTGCAACTTTCCTGTTTCCTGCCAGTGCCGCCCCGCTGTGCCTGCATCCGGTGAAGCACCATGCTGGCCAACCTGCCCCGGTTGCCTACCGGTTTGGTGCCGGTGTGCTGCCATCCGGTGAAGCAACTTGCCGGCCAATCTGTCCAGCTTGCCTGCCGGTGCTGTTCCGGTTTCCCGTCAGGGCTGCTCCGGTGCGCTGTCCGCCGGTGGTTTCTCGAGGTCGGGATTGGCGACGACCAGGGGCAGCATGCCGACTGAGGAGTTGTGGATACTGTCGGAGCCGGTTGCCTCCTTCCAACTCAGCGAATCGAATCCGCCGCAATGTTCGCATGACGGCATCCACTCGTTGTGGATGTGTTGACAGGCATCGCAAATCCATTGCCGACCCCGCGATGCCGAAACGGCACGGGTCAGCCACCCGCGGACCACCGCTTCGTCGGCGCCCTCGCCACGCTCGATCGCCGCCATGATGACCAGTGACCTGACCGTCGGGCGCTCCTCGGCAAGCCTGCCGATCTCCCGGCGGGCCGCCGGGAAGTCATCCCCGGCGATCAGGATTTCGGCCATGATCATCTTGGCTTCCGCTTGCTGCCTGTTCTTGCCGAGCAGTTGCACGAAGCGCCGCCGCCTGGCTTCGGCGGTCTCGTTCGGTTCGATATCGGCATAGGCTGCGGCGAGGTCAGGATGGCTGCCATGTTTCCAGGCATTCCTGATGATCCTGGTTGCCGCCCGTTTCTCGCCATTCTCGTACCTGATCCGGGCCGCCTGCACGGCTGCCGGTACCAGGCCGGGAGATTCCCGGTTTGCCGCGAAGAGCAGCTTCTTTCCATCCTCGACATTGCCGGCGGCAATCTTCTGCCTGGCATTCACGTAGTTCAGGATTGCATTGCGGCGGGTATAGACATCGCGGGGAAGCTTGCCGGATTTGTGCTTGGCTTCGAGGGTCGCCGCCGCCCCTTCCCAATCCTCTTCCGTGGATTGCAGTGTAAGCAGCGTGTCCTGGATCTCCCCGTGTTTCGGGTTGATGGCGAAGGCCTTCTCGGCGAGTTTCAGCGCGGTGTCGGTATCGCCATCACCGATCTTGTGCCTGAGAAGGCCCGACAGGCCGGCGAACCGGGTATCCTCGTGCTTGAGCAATGCCTTGTAATGATCCGCCGCCTTCGCCCGGTCGCCCGACCGCTCGGCAGCCTGTGCGGCCAGGATGCCGGTGATTTCCGGTCGCTTGAGCAGTCTTTCGGCCCGGTCCGCCTTGACCAGGGCCAGCCTGGAATCGCCGGATGCCAAGGCCACCAGGCTGCCGGCAAGCGCTTCGAATCCCCGTTTTTCGCGGTTCTTGTTGAAATAGCGCGACAAGGCGGTCTCATCGCCGACCAGGAAACGCAGGCAGGCATGGATCAGCCCGACGAGGAAGAAGAACAGCCAGAAGGCCGGAAACAGGAGCACCAGCGCCGCCGCCAGCGTGATCGGGGCCATGGTGATTTCCCAGCCGGCCACCACGATCCTGACATCCGACCCGATATCGGCGATCTGCGATGCCAGCACGCTGAGCACGGCAATGCTGAGCACGAACAGGAATATCTTGAGCATTGACCAGATCATGGCGATCTCACGGCGCCATCTCCGGCCGGGTCAGCATGGTATTGATCGCAGTCAGCACCGCCAGGCGGGCCTCGGCAACCTCGATCCAGTCGGCCAGCGCCTCCCGGGCCGGGCCGGTTGCCGGCGACAGCGCCTGCAGGGCGCCGGCAAGGTCGTCATCATTCAGCAGGGTCTCGGCCCTGGCGAGCACATGGGCAATGTCATCTCCCTCCCCCGGCTCCAGCGGCCGGACCTGGACCAGTGTGCCGATCAGCCCGGCAAGCCCGCCCTGTTCCCTGGTCTCGGCCATGTCGGCCCTGCGTGCATCCTCGGCGATCCGGGAAAATCCCTGCCTGAGATCGGTCAATGAGTCGACGCCGGTCTCCGCATGAATCATGACCACTTCCGGAATCTCGGCATCGGCAAACCCTCCATCGCGGAGCAGCAACAGGTAGGGCGCCCCGGTTTCGACCGCGGCACGGACCGCAACGAGCGCCAGCGACCTGGCCAGGTCGTCATCCCCGGTCTGCCGGGCTTCGAGTATTTCCAGCCGGCTCTCGGCCTGTTCCAGCCGCGCAAGCACTTGTCCGTCATCATCCCCGCCGGCCTCGATGGCGGTCAGCCGCGCATCCAGCGCATCCAGTCTTGATTGATCCGCAAGACCGGCCGCTGGCATGTCCCGCTCCTTCTCCAGGCTGCCGATGCGCTGGTCGAGCATCAGCATCCGGGCCTCCAGCCTTCCATCGCCAGCCGGCTCGACTGGCTGCGGCTGCACCGGGGGAGTCGCCTGGGCCATCGCCGAGTTCATCTCTTCGAGGCGCTGAACGTCACCGGCCAGCGCATCCAGCCGGACCGACATCTCGGACAGTGATTTGGCAGTGATCGGCTGCAACTGCTCGATCTCCGATATTCGGGCCCGCAACTCCCCGACCTGGTCATTCGGGGTTGCAGCCAGGGCGTCGAGATCGGTCTGCAGCAGGACAACCTGCCCGGCGGTCTGCTCGACACTCTCGGACAGGGCTGCAACCGTGTCCTGCCCGGCCAGCAGGGCAATCTGCCTGGCAAGTTCCGCCACCTCTCCGCTGATCGATTCAATTTGCCGATCGCGCTGCGCAAGTTCGGCGGTGATGCTGGCGCTGCCTTCGAGTTCCGCCTGGTTACGCAACAACACTGCCACCAGGATGCCGACCGTGGCGGCAATCAGGCCGAAAATGACCGCCTTGACTGCGAGGAATGCAAAGCGATCCGCCAGGCTGAACAGGCGGCCCCGCCAGCCGGTCACCGCCGGTTCTGCAGCCATGGCGTTGTCGCCGGCATTGCCGGTCTTGCCGAGACCGGTGCCTTTGCCTGGTTCCGCGCGATCGACCACGATTGCGTCCTCCACGACAGGCGTATCGCCATCCTGGTCGGAATCACCTTCGGCCACGATGTTGTCCCTGTCTGAATCCGGAATCGACACGTTGGTCCTCTCAGGTCGCCACCGGCAAATTGCCGGTCGAAAATGCCCATGTCAGAATGTCCATCCTGCAAGGCGGCAGCACCTACGAACATGCGGCGCTCCGCCAGTGACAGCCAACACCAGGTCCTGTCAGTCACCTGGCCAATCGGCTGCCTTCGGTCCTGCACCGGCTGCCCGTGTTTCTGCCCGCCGCGAGAATACCACGGAGCACTTCCAATACAAGGTTGCCGATGCATTCGATCGAACAACATCATCGACGAATTCGGTCAGGATGGCCTGCCCGATATCGGCGCCGTGCAGGCTTCCCCGGTTGACGCGCCCATGGTCGTGGCCCATAGGGTCGGGCACGGAAGCTTCCGCGTCTGTGGATGGAGATTGGGTGATGGAAAGCAGGCATGTTGCCCTGGTTGTTGCCGGGGGTAGCGGAATCGGCGCCGATGCGGCCAGGAAGCTTGCCGAGTCGGGCTACATGGTCGGCGTGATGTCCTCCTCCGGCAGGGGGGAGAGACTGGGTCGTGAACTGGGTGGGTTCGGATTTACCGGCTCGAATCTCGAGGCGGACGATCTCGGCAGTTTCGTGTCCGAGGCGATGCGGCTTGCCGGGCGCATTGACGGCGTGGTCAATTGCAGCGGCCATGGGCCGAAGGGCGACATCCTGGAGATGAGCGACGAGGAATGGAGGCTGGGCCTCGATTACTATCTTCTCAATGTCGTGCGAATGGCCCGGCTGGTTGCGCCGATCATGAAGCGGCAGCGGGAAGGTTCCATCGTCAACATCTCGACCTTTGCCGCATTCGAGCCTGATCCCGATTTTCCGACCTCGGCGATCTTCCGGGCCGGGTTGGGCAGCTTTGCCAAGCTGTTTTCCACGCAATACGCACCCTTCAATGTCCGGATGAACAACGTGCTTCCGGGCTTCATTGACAGCCTTCCGGAAAAACCGGACCGCCTGGCCCGCATCCCGGCGGGAAGATACGCCCGGGTCCGCGAGCTGTCGGAGATTGTCGCCTTCCTGGTCTCCCCCGCCGCCAGCTATGTCACCGGCCAGAACATCCGCGTTGATGGCGGCCTGACCAGTTCGGTCTGATGGCAGTGGCGGGGTACGTTCCGAATCCCTGACCAGGCCATGGCCGACCGTGTCGCCATCGATCTGACATGCCAACAGGAATGACCGAGGGGGTCGAATGACGATGCGCGCCTGGATGCTGATCGGCCATGGCGGCATGGACATGCTGCAGTTGCGGGAAGACTGTCCCCGTCCGGTGGCCGGGGCAGAAGAGGTGCTGGTCCGGGTGCTGGCCTGCGGCCTGAACAATACTGACGTCAATACCAGAACCGGCTGGTACTCGGCCGCGGTGACAGGTCCGACCACGGGCCAGGAATTGGATGCTGCCGGCGATGACGATGCATCCTGGGGCGGGGTTCCCCTCACCCTGCCGAGGGTCCAGGGTGCCGATGTGTGTGGAATTGTCGAGGAGGCAGGATGCAGGGCCGGCCGGGGCCTCGTTGGGAAGCGGGTGCTGATCGATCCCTGGATCCGGGATTGGCATGACCCCGGAGAGCGGAAGCGGATCGGCTATTTCGGAAGCGAGACCGATGGCGGATTCGCCGAGTATACGTGCGTCCATTATCGCCAGGTCCACGCCATCGACAGCGACATGACCGATGCCGAACTCGCAACCTTTGCCACCGGCTGGGGAACAGCCCTCTACATGTTGGAGCGGGTCACCGTTGGCGAGGGCGACACCGTGCTGGTCACCGGGGCATCCGGCGGTGTTGGTACGGCGCTTGTCCAGCTGGCGAAATTGCGCCAGGCCCGCGTCGTCGGCATCTGCAGTCCCGAGAAGGCCGATACCCTGGCCCGGATCGGTGCCGACGCCGTCATCCGGCGCCATGCCGGCAATTTGAAGGCCGCCATCGAAGCTGCCATTCCGGGCAGGATCACGGTGGTTGCCGATCTTGTTGGCGGGACGATGTTCCGGGAGTTGATTGACCTGCTGGCACCCGGTGGCCGCTACGTTGTCGCCGGCGCCATTGGCGGCCCCTGCGTTCAGCTTGACCTGCGCACACTCTACCTGCGTGACCTGCGATTTGCCGGCGTGACCATTCCGGCGCCAGGCGCATTTGCCAGGCTGGTGGACATCATCGAATCGGGGCGTGTCAAACCGGTCCTGGCAGCCGAATACGGGTTCGAGGAGCTGCCACGGGCACAGCAGGCCTTCATCGACAAGCGGCATGTCGGCAATATCGTGATCACGATGTGACCAGGCCTGCAGCCTCGTGGCGACCGGGTCAGTGCAGGCAATGTCCGCCGGGGCTGCGCATGCTGGCCTGGCACCCTTGCAATGGCGCCGGCAATCATCGCCTTGCCAGGCGACGGAACCGGGCTTGATTGTTGACGATATTTGGTCTTTTTCCGTCGGCAACCCGACGACGCGGATTCGTGACAGGCACACCGATTTGGCCAGGAAGAAGAACAGCCAGGGAAAGGCACCGCCACCCGGCGGCAGCAATGCCGAATCCGGGAAGCCACGGCCGGCCGGCAAGTCCCTCCGTGACCGGCGGACCATCCGTCTGGCGTGGCGATGGCTATTGCGGCTGGCAGTTGCAGGGGTGGTGTTCACCATCGCGGCAACGGCGCTGTTTGCCCTGGTCAATCCGCCCCTGACCCCGATCATGGTCAGCGACTATTTCCGGACAGGAAAGCTCGACCGTGACTGGGTCGGGCTCGAGTCGGTTCCGGGCCACCTGCCGCGATCGCTGGTGGCGGCCGAGGATGCAAATTTTTGCGAACATTGGGGCTTCGACGTCAATGCCATCAGGGCTGCCAGTAGCGGGGGCGCCGATCGCGGCGGATCGTCGATCAGCCAGCAGACAGCCAAGAACCTCATGCTGTGGCGGGGGCGCAGCTGGGTGCGCAAGGCCATCGAGACACCGTTGACATTGCTCATCGAGATCTTCTGGACCAAGCGCAGGATTCTCGAGGTCTATCTCAATATCATCGAGTTCGACCGCGGCGTGTTCGGCGCCGCCGCCGCCTCACGGCAGTATTTCGACAAGGAGGTCACGGAATTGACCGAGCTTGAATCTGCCCGGCTGGCGGCGATTCTTCCGAACCCGAAGGAGTGGGACGCGGCCAGCCTGCCGGACAGGCTCGGTGAGCGTGCCTACCGAATCGTGGATGGCGCGCGTACGATTGCAGCCGACGGAAGGTCGAACTGCTTCAGTCTTTGAACGGGTTGTGATGCAAGTGATACAGGGGACCTGCCTGGCAGGACAGCAAACATGACTACACATTATCGTCTATACCATTATCCGCTTTCGCCTTTCTGTCGAAAACTCCGCCTTGCCCTGCGCGAAAAGGAGATCAATTTCGATCTCATTGAGGAGAGATACTGGGAGAAGCGGGACGACTTCCTGGCGCTTAATCCGGCTGGCAGCGTGCCGGTGCTGCGGCAGGAGGATCGGGTGTTCAGCGACAGCCAGGCCATCTGCGAATATATCGAGACCGTGCATCCGGACCGGCCGCTCTACCCGGAGGATGCCATCGGGCAATACGAGGTGCGCCGGGTGGTGGCCTGGTTCGATGAAACCTTCTACCGGGATGTGACGTCGAAACTGCTGGAGGAGCGGGTGCTGAAACAGGTCCGCCGACAGGGCGAACCGGACGGCATTGCCGTCTCGGACGGGATCAGGAATCTGCGGCAGCACATGCAGCACATTTCGCGCATGTTGGAGGATACCGGGTTCATGGTCGGGTGGCGGGTCACCCTTGCCGATTTGACCGCGGCCGCACATGTCTCCTGCCTCGATTACCTGAACGACATCGACTGGCGGCGTGAGGATTACGGGATCGTCAAGAACTGGTATGCCGCCATGAAGTCGCGCCCGTCCTTCCGCCAGATTCTCTCGGAATACATTCCGGGCTTTTCCGGCGCACCACACTACACGGTTCTGGATTTTTGAGCGGGCTTGCCGACAGGCTGAAGGCGTTTGCCCGCGAGGCAGGTTTTGATGCTGTCGGCATTTGCGCGCCGCATGACATTCCCGATGCCAAATCGAGGCTGCAGGCCTTTCTTGCGGCGGGCCGGCACGGTGAGATGGGCTGGATGGAGCGCCGGTCGCACTGGAGAGGCAACCCGGCCGAATTATGGCCGCAGGCCAGGTCGGTCATCATGCTGGCCCACTGCTATGGCCAGGATTTCGACCCGCTTGAATCGCTGGAACGCCGGGACCGGGCAACGATCTCGGTCTATGCGCAGAACCGCGATTATCATGACATCGTCAAGAAGAAACTCAAGCAGGTCGGACGGTTCCTGATTGCCGAAGAGGAGGGGGTGGAAATCAAGGTCTTTGTCGATACGGCGCCAGTCATGGAAAAGCCGCTGGCGCAGGCGGCGGGCCTGGGATGGCAGGGCAAGCATACCAACCTGGTGAGTCGGTCCCTCGGCAACTGGTTTTTCCTGGGCGCCATCTTCACCACGGCCGAACTCGAGACCGATGAGCCCGGCAGCGATTCATGCGGAAGCTGCCGCCGGTGCCTCGACATCTGCCCGACCGACGCCTTTGTGGCGCCGTATCAGCTCGATGCCAGGCGATGCATTTCCTACCTGACCATTGAGCATCACGGGCCGGTCGACCCCTCGCTTCGAACGGCAATCGGCAACAGGATATTCGGTTGCGACGATTGCCTGGCGGTATGCCCCTGGAACAAGTTTGCCACCGCCGGACGCGAAAGTCGCTACCAGGCCCGGCAGGAACTCCGATCGCCGCGGCTTGAAGACCTGGCAGCGCTGACCAGGCGGGAGTTCAATGACCGGTTCCGGGGCGGGCCGGTGCGGCGTATCGGTCGTGACCGTTTCGTTCGCAACGTGCTCTATGCCATTGGCAATTCCGGACGCAGCCAGTTGCTGCCGGTGGCAAGTCGCCTGCGGGGCGACGCCAGCCACGTGGTCGCCGACGCGGCAAATTGGGCGGTGGGCATGCTGACGGGCGACGGGCGGTCGTGACCGATCGGCCGGCAGCCAGGACCCTGCTGTGCCTGGGGCATGGCTATACGGCGCAAGCCCTGTCCCGACTGCTCGCTGCCACCGGGGGCTGGCAAATTGTCGGTACGACCAGGTCCAAATCCGGCTTCGGGAGAATCATCGAATCCGGTGCCGAGCCTCGATCATGGCCGGGAGACGACATCTCCGCTGTGCTGGCCGCGGCAGATTGCATCCTGGTTTCGATTGCGCCGGACCGGGATGGCGATCCGGTATTGCGGGTGCTGTCGGACCAACTCGCTGCCACCGCCAACCGCGCGCACTGGGTGGGATACCTGTCCACGACCTCGGTCTATGGCGACCGGCAGGGTGGCTGGGTTGATGAAGACAGTGAACTGACCCCCTCGACGGAGCGGGGCAGATTGCGGGTCGCCGCCGAGGCGGCCTGGCTGGCGCGGTCACGGCAGGCGGGGTTGCCGCTCCATGTTTTTCGGCTGGCGGGAATTTATGGCCCGGGCCGGGGTCCGCTTCACCAACTCATCTCGGGCCGCAAGGCCCGGATCATCCGCAGCAGCCAGAAATTCAACAGGATACATGTAGGCGATATCGCCCGCATCCTCCATGCATCCATGCTGAAACCGGCGCCGGGATCGATCTACAATGTCGCTGACGATTGTCCTGCCACCACCGGTGAGGTGATGGAATATGCTGCCCGCCGAGCCGGAATCGGCCTGCCGGACATGGTCGATATCAACGACGCCGAACTCTCGGAGATGGCGCGGAGCTTTTACGCCGAGTCGAAACTGGTAAGAAATGACCGCGTCAAGGCACACCTCTCAGTGCGCCTCGGATATCCGGATTTCAGATCCGGAATTGACGCGTTGCTGGATGAAACCAGGAAATAGGTTGGGCAGCCCGTTGCCAGGCTACCCGAAATCCTGGTCAGCTGGCGGCCAGTCCAAGGCCCATCAGCAGCAGCAGCACGAAAGGCATCATGGAGTCATCGTCTCCGTCCATGCCCATGTCCATGGATGATTCATCCATCATCGGTTCTGCCATGTTGTCGTCCATCCCATCATTCATTCCACCGGCAACAAGACTGGTGGCCGTGAGTGAGAAGGCTGCGGCAAGAGCGAGCTTTTTCATGTCTTTGATTCCTCGTTATCAATTTCAAACCGGTCGCGCAGGGTATCCATGCGAGAAGTCCGTGTCGAGTGAAATCTACCGCAGTGAATTCGATCTGGCAAGCCGTTCGCAAAAAACGATATCCCGAATAATCCCCGGGGTATCAGGACGGAGCCTGGCCGCATTCGTCACCCGTCGCAGCCAGCAAGCGGCCGCCTATTTCACGAAGGCATGCCGGCAAGGGCGGTGCCGGAGCAATCCGGACAATGCCAATTCAGATCAGCAAGACCTGCGTGCCGATGGCCGCCAGGTCAAACAATTCGGCAATGTGCTCGTTGTAGAGGCCGATGCATCCATTCGACGACCGTCTGCCGATCTTGCGGGTGTCATGGGTGCCGTGGATCCGATAATAGGTCCATGACAGGTAGAGCGCGTGGCTGCCAAGCGGATTGTCGGGCCCGGGCGGCACATAGGGCGGCCATTCCGGATTGCGTTCGATCATGGCCGGTGTCGGACGCCATTCGGGCCCTTCCACCTTTCTGACCACCCGGGTGCGGCCGAGCCTTGTCAGGTCTGGCGAGAGCGGAACGCTGGTGGGGTAGAGCTTGTAGACCGATTCGTCTTCGGACCAGTAATGCAGGGCCCGGGACTTGGTGTCGGCAAGGATGGCCCCGTTGTCGAGATTGCTGAAATAGGGTTGCCAGTCACGGGCAAGGAAACTGGAAAGATTGCGGTGGACCGTCTCCCGCTCGTCCGCATCCTGGCTGCCGGCTCGCGATGCCAGTGTTGCCGCCCCGGCACCCGCCAGCAGCATTCTGCCAAAGTCACGCCGTGATGTCAGGCTACAATTGTTCATCTGAAACTGCCTCGCCATCCCTGCAAATCCTAGAACGGCATACCGGAACTTTCCACTCCAATTCGCACTGCCTATCGAAAAGTTGAACAGTCAGCAACATCCGCCGCCCGCGACCCGCAAAATCGCGCCCCGGTCCCGAAAATTGCGAGTGTGAATTCCGGCTTGCGCCAGGCCTGTAATGCCGTGCAAACTGGTCCGAGCCGCGTTTGTTGACCGTTGACGGGTGGTTGAGTAGTCTCGCCCGACCTGAAACCAGCCGGAAGCCACCCATGATGATCAGGATTCTCCTGGCAATTTCCCTGGCCGCCATGGCCGCATGTACCCCGGAGGAGCCTCCGTCGGGTTCGGCGCCGGTCGAGACGGCCGCTGCCAGCACTGCAGCAGTCGAAGCAGAGGAGGAAAAAGCCGAGCCGGGGGTCGTCCTCAGGCCGAGGATTTTCTGGATCTCGAGCTCCGATGCCAGGGCGATTCCCCACCGGGTGCTCGATGCCGTGAACGCGGTGAGGGCTGAAAATGACCTCCCGGAAGTCCAGTTGTCGAATCGGCTGATTGCCGCGGCAAGAACCCATTCAAGGGACATGTCGGTGCAGTTCCGGCTGTGGCATTTCGGCTCCGACGGGTCATCCCCGCTCGATCGGGCCGCCGCCGCCGGATATGATGGCCAGGTGCTGGGCGAGAACATTGCCGAATCTTTCGAGAACGACCTGGATACGGTCGCCGCGTGGATGCAGCGCCCCGAAAACCGGAAGCTGATGCTGCATGCGGATGCCCGCCACATGGGAATTGGCTGGTATCAGGACAGGAAGGGTCGAACATGGTGGACGATGGTGGTGGGAACCTGATCCGCCATCAGTGAAAGATGTATACCGGGGTTCCGACTGCCACCTTGCGGTAGATGTAATCCATTTCCCGATCGGTGACGGCAATACAGCCGTCGGTCCAGTCGCCGGTTCTGCGGTAGCGGGGATCGTTGGGTTCGCCATGGATGAAAATGTTGTCGCCAGGGTCAACGCCCCGGTAATCGGCCAGGACCTTGTCGATTTCGTTCGGATACGAGATGCCCAGTGACAGGTGGAAGCTGCTCGCGGGATTGCGCCGGTCGATGACGTAGCTGCCAACAGGTGTCTTTCCGTCGCCCCGCTTGATCTTGTGGCCCACGGGATCGGAGCCGAGATTTACCCGGAACCGCTTCATGGGCCGGTCGCCGCTGTAGAGCAGCATGGTCCGCTTTGCCTTGTGAATCTCGATATGGGTCACCCGCCCCATCGGCTCCCGTTCCGGCTTCGATGCGCAGGATACGATCGCCAGGCAGGCGGCGACCAGGAGAACGATGCGGCCACCCCGGACAATGACCGGGCAGCGGGAGATCAGTGTGATCAGGGACATTCGGACCGACCTGTTTCCGGGGTGGTGTCCCTGGCAATGCGGCGCCGGGCTCTTGCCCTCATGGATGCCGACTTCAATTGTCCGCAGGCGGCCATGATGTCGGTACCACGGGGCGTGCGGACGGGCGATGCGTAGCCAGCCTTGAATATGATGTCGGCAAACCGCCTGATCCGGTCAGGTTCAGAACGCGCATAGGGTGCGCCGGTCCATTCGTTGAAGGGAATGAGATTCACCTTGGCCGGAATGCCACGAATCAAGCTGACCAGCCGCCTTGCATCCTCGTCACTGTCATTGATGTCCTTGAGCATCACGTATTCGAAGGTGATCCTGTCGGAATTCGACAGTCCGGGATAATCACGCAGTGCCGCCAGCAATGTCTCGATGTTCCACTTGCGATTGATCGGAACCAGCCTGTTCCGCACCTCGTCGGTGGTGGCATGGAACGACACTGCCAGCCGGCAGCCGATTTCCAGGCCGGCCCGTTGAATGGCCGGCACCACGCCGGCAGTGGACAGGGTGATCCGTTTCCTCGAAAGGCTGATTCCCTCGCCATCCATGGCAATCCGCACCGCATCCCGGACATTGTCGAAATTGTAGAGCGGCTCCCCCATCCCCATCAGGACGATGTTCGACAGCAATCGACGTTCATCCTTCGGGCGGCGTCCCGGCCTTGGCCACTCCCCGAGGTCATCGCGGGCAGCCATGATCTGGCCCACGATTTCGGAAGAATTCAGGTTGCGCACCAGCGCCTGCGTTCCGGTATGGCAAAAGCTGCAGTTCAGGGTGCAGCCGACCTGCGATGACACGCACAACGTGCCGCGATCCTCCTCCGGAATGTAGACGGTCTCGACCTCTTGCCCGCCTTCCATGCGAAACAGGTATTTCCGGGTGCCGTCGACACTGACCTGGCGGCGAACAAGTTCCGGAACGTCGATCACGAAGGAATTCGACAGCATGCGGCGGTAGTCGCCGGCCAGGTTGGTCATTGCCATGAAGTCACGGACGCCCTTCTGGTAGACCCACTGCCAGATCTGGGTCACGCGCATCCTGGCCTTTGCCTCTTCGGTGCCGGCATCAACAAGGGCGGTGTGCAGTGCTTCCCTGGTCAGCCCGACAATGTTCGGACGAGCCCCAGAGTCATCCGGAGATCCGCTTTTGATCGGCACGACCTGCTGGTTCATCTGGATGTATCGACTTTCCCCGGAGGCGGTTCACGGCCCGCAAGCGGTCTGTCTCCGGTCAGGATGAGGGTGCGGAGCAAAGCCCTTCGGCAACTTCCAGCGCCTTGGTGATGCCCAGAAGCGAAAACGTGTCCTTGGTGTCCGTATCCTTGCGCGATGTTGCGGTGAGCACGGCCTGATTGCCCTTTTTCATCGCGTCGACGATGACCTGGTCATCGCTGGGTGGCCAAGCCCATTCGGCATCGTCCTTTGTCTTTCCAATCTGGAGAGTGAAGGATCTCGAATCGACTCGCATGGTAACCGCCGAGCCGACCTTGAAAGGATACCCGCTCTGGTAGGACACCAGGTAATTCGGCTTGGGTTGGGTCGGGTCAATGGTTACCGCCAGCAACACCGCCCCGCGCTTGACGACGGCGACCTTGCCGTTCTTGGTGTTGACCGATTCCCTTGGCCGGGAAATGACCCCACATTCCGGTTCACCGGATACTGCCCGGTACACGGTCCAGTCCCTGACCTCCTCAACACCTTCAATGCCCTCAGCAGCAGCAAACTGCATGCTTGCCATCAGTGCGGCGACCCCCACCAACAGAATTCTCTTCATGCGATATTGCCCTCGATTGGTCAATTTGACCGAATACTGCCCGTTCGGGAGATTCTGCACCAACAGGGCATGTATTTCAACCGTGCCCCGACACCGCAATCGGGTTTCCGCAATCTTCTCCGTGGAAAAATTCCCTAACCTCGGCCCGGCCGGTCATGTCGAGCACCAATCGGCCAGAGGCAGCAACTGGCGCAGCGGGGTGGCTCGGACTTGCGGACGAAGGGAGGGAGCGGTGTCTGGTATCGGGAAAGCTGGTCTGCGGCCATGCCCGGAGCCTTTCGGGCGCCCAGCTGCAGGCCTATGCGGTTGCTGGCATCGGCTTGCCTCGCCATTGCTCGAGGACGGGCTGAAGGATTGACCGCAGGGGCCAAGCCGGCTGTCTTCGGAAAATGGCCGGCGGCGCCGGCACCACCTTGCTCGCCTCGAATTGGACGGCGAACGGTTTCCGGCTGGCGGGAGGTCGAGATGATGCCGCCATCTCCGGGGCAGCCTCGAACGGCTCGAGCCCCTTCGCCGGAAACGGCACAGTCGGCATCTCTCTGCAATGCAACGTGCCAATTGAAATTCCCTGCAATAATCCATTATCTGGCGAGGGTTTCACAAGGAACGGAAAATGGCGTGTCCGAAAACACTGTATGACAAGATATGGGATGCTCATGTCGTGCACCAGGCAGAGGATGGCACCTGCATCATCTATATCGATCGGCACCTGGTTCACGAGGTCACCAGCCCGCAGGCATTCGAGGGGTTGCGCCTTGCGGGTCGCAAACTGCGGGCACCGGGCCAGACCATCGCGGTGCCGGATCACAATATCCCGACCGATATTGGCCGCGAGAGCGGAATCAAGGACGAGGAAAGCCGGATACAGGTGGAGGCGCTTGAGCGAAATGCCGCCGAATTTGGCATCGAATATTACGGTGTCGACGACATCAGGCAGGGAATTGTACACATCATCGGGCCCGAGCAGGGCTGGACGCAGCCGGGGATGACCATTGTTTGCGGCGACAGCCACACCGCAACCCACGGCGCATTCGGCGCCCTGGCCCACGGAATCGGCACCAGCGAGGTCGAGCATGTCCTGGCCACGCAGACGCTGATCCAGAAGAAGTCACGGAACATGAAGGTCGAGGTCACCGGCAGCCTTGGCGCCGGTGTGACGGCCAAGGATGTCACGCTGTCGATCATCGGCGAGACCGGCACGGCTGGTGGCAGCGGGCATGTCATCGAGTATTGCGGCCAGGTCATCAGGGATTTGTCCGTGGAGGGCCGGATGACCGTCTGCAACATGGCCATCGAGGGTGGTGCAAGGGCTGGCCTGATTGCTCCTGACGACAAGACTTTCGACTACGTGAAGGGCCGCCCGCAGGCACCGAAGGGCGGTGCGTACGAGACGGCGCTCAACTACTGGAAAACGCTCAAATCCGATGATGGCGCCCGATATGACCGCGAGGTCACCATTGCCGGTGAGGGAATTGCCCCGGTGGTGACCTGGGGAACCAGTCCGGAGGACGTCTTGCCGATCACCGGGGAGGTTCCACATCCGGACGCATTCGACGGCCCGAAGGGTGACGCGGTGCGGCGCAGCCTTGACTATATGGGGCTGAAGCCGGGAACGGCCCTGACCGACATTGCAATCGATACGGTGTTCATCGGCTCCTGCACCAACAGCAGGATCGAGGATTTGCGGGAAGTTGCCAGCATCATGCGCGGCCACAAGGTCAAGGAGGGGCTGCGGGCAATGGTCGTTCCCGGATCGGGGCTGGTGCGGGCTCAGGCGGAAGACGAGGGCATCGCCCGGGAGTTGATGGAGGCCGGGTTCGAGTGGCGAATGGCCGGCTGTTCCATGTGCCTGGGCATGAATCCGGATCAGCTGAGTCCTGGCGAGCGATGCGCATCCACTTCCAACCGGAATTTCGAAGGACGCCAGGGACGGGGCGGACGGACACATCTTCTGAGCCCGGGAATGGCAGCAGCAGCAGCGATCACCGGTCGTCTCACCGATGTCCGGCACCTGATGTAGGGGACAGTCATGGAAAAGTTTCAGAATTTTACCGGGATTGCTGCGCCGATGCCGCTGGTGAATGTCGACACCGACATGATCATCCCGAAGCAGTTCCTCAAGACCATCAAGAGGACCGGTCTGGGAGTCAGCCTCTTTCACGAAATGCGCTATGATTCCGACGGCAACGAGAATCCGGATTTCGTGTTGAACAGGAAGGCCTGGCGCGGCGCCGAGATACTCGTTGCCGGTGACAATTTCGGCTGCGGGTCGTCACGGGAGCATGCACCATGGGCGCTGAAGGATTTCGGGATTCGCTGCGTGATCTCGACCAGCTTTGCCGACATCTTCTACAACAACTGCTTCCAGAACGGCATTCTGCCGGTCACGCTTGACAGCGAACAGGTCGATACACTTATGCAGCATGCCGGAAGTGGCGAGAATGCACGCATCAGCGTTGACCTGGTTGCGCAGGTGGTTACCGGACCCGATGGCGAGGAATTTCGCTTCGACATCGATTCGTTCAAGAAGAATTGCCTGCTCGAAGGCCAGGACGACATCGCACTCACCCTCGAGCGGGTTCCCGACATCGAGGATTTTGAGGCCAGGCACCGGCTGGCGATGCCATGGCTGTAGCGATCCGCCCGGCGAGTTGCAGGACATGACGATCCGGCCAAACAGGGTTTGGACACCACCCTGCGCGTCGGCGTGACCTGCCGTCACGATCCATGTGACCCCATGAATGTTTGATTGAACCCTCCGCCGGGCCCCAATAGCACCCGCCATTTGTGGTCATTGATCGTTTCCAATGACCTTCCCGACCGCCCTTCGCCGGGAAGCACGGCATGCCGCCGAGTGTTTCACCGTTCCCTTGTTGCTGGCCGGCGCGGGACGATTTTTCGTGGCGCCAGTCCGGCCTCGGCCCGGATGAGCTTCAGGCCTGCGAATGCAGGGTCGGTCGCTGGATCGCAACCTACCGGGTGCTGGCGCCCGCGTGGGTCGCGAGTTGCCGTTGATGCGCCATGTGCCGGGACTGGACCAACGATCCGGCTTCGAGGAGGCGACGCGCCGGTGGCGGTTTGCCGCCGAGTTCGAATTGGGCAAGGTGTCAGCGGCGCACCTTGGCGAGATCATGGAGCGCAAGCTGAACTTTCTGGTTCTCATGGTCGAGACCAATCGGGGAATTCCAGGGCAGCCTGCCGGCCGCCGGAACTGGATGCGGTGCTGATCGCCGGGCAGGAAGTGGAAGGGCGCCGCATATTCGACCTGGCGCACGAGTTGTTTCATCTCCTGACCTGGGATGCGATGTCGCCGGAACATCGGGAGGAGGCAAGGGAGTCGGAGGCAGCCGGGTCGAAAAAATCGCGAACAACCTTGTCGGCATCCTGCTGATGTCAGCCGACGCGCTCGCGCCGCTTGGCGACTGGTTGGCGCTCGGGCAAGGGGAATTGATCACGCGCCTGAATGCGATCGCCGGTGAATTGCGGGTGACCGCCTCGACCCTGAAATCGCGCCTGGTTGCACTTCGGGCGTTGACATATGCCACGGCGAGGGCAGTGCCGGATGCGGCATTGCGGCACAATGGACGCGATGTTGCCGGTCAAACGCCGCAAGCCTCGTTCTCGCAACCACTCGTGGAGGAAATCGGGCTTGCGCTGGAGGCCGGCCTTGTATCCGTGCGCCGGGCCGCAACGTTGCTCGACCTGACCACCGAGGATCTTCGAGACCTGTTCGCAGCCCACGGCGTCGCGCAACCGGCCGAACTCCGAGATATCGTGAATCGGCGCCGTATTGCTGGACCACATGCGATCATCGGACCCCCTGCCGAGCGAATTCTTGGCGGCTGTGCCGCGGAAACAGTGGAAGACTTCAACAAGGAGATTCGGCCCGGCAACCGGTACCGCCGCCGGCGAGGCCAAATCCGTGCCGATGTCGCTGTGGTGACCACGGCTCGGGAGTCGAAATCGGCGGGGAGCCGCCATGACGGGTGGGAGCTTCGGGGATGCCGGAATTGGGGCCCTTCATTGACCTGGCCTGGAGCAGGGGTTGGTCCGACATTCCGCCCTGCGATCGAACATGCCGGCGGGTCAGTTCTGCCTTGTGGCCGCCACGGCCGATGACGGCCTCGACGCCTTCCACGGTCGGCGACGGCCTGGAAATCCCCGTCCGGCTACCGGAGACGGACGTTTTCAGGCAGGAAGGTTGCGAGTTCAGGAAACAGGATGAGAATGAAAACCATGATGACCATGATGCCGAACATCGGCAGGGCTGTCTTGGCGATATAGCCCATCTCGTGGCCAGTCATGCCCTGCAGGACAAAGAGGTTGAATCCGATCGGCGGCGTGATCTGTGCCATTTCCACGACTACCACGATGAAGATTCCGAACCAGATGACGTCGATTCCGGCCTGGCGAATCATGGTCTCGACGATGGCCATGGTCAGCACGACCGACGAAATTCCGTCCAGGAAACATCCGAGAATGATGTAGAAGACCATCAACGCGACCAGCAATGCGAATGGCGAAAGGCCCAGCTCGTCGATCCATTCTGCCAGCGCCCGGGGCAGGCCGGTAAATCCCATGGAAAGCGACAAGGCGGCAGCGCCGCCGAGAATCAGCGCGATCATCGCCGATGTGCGGGTCGCGCCGAGCAGGCTGTCAATGAAAGTCTTCCGGTTGAGCGAACCCTGGCCCGCGGCAAGTGCGAGCGAACCCAGAACACCAAATGCCGCCGCTTCGGTCGCAGTGGCAAAACCGAAATACATCGATCCGATGACCAACGCGATCAGCAGGAAGACTGGAATGAGAAACCGGGATTTCCTGACCTTCTCGACAAAAGCCTGACCCTTGCCGATATCGGGAACTTCACCGCGCCTGACAAAGGACCATGCCGCAACATAGCTCATGAACAGGCCGGCCAGCACCAGCCCGGGCAGAACTCCGGCAATGAACAACTTGGTGATCGATTCATTGATCGTCACGCCATAGACGATCAGGGTCAGCGAAGGCGGAATCATCAGGCCGAGTGTCGCCGCACCGGCCAGGGTTCCGATGATCATGTGCTCCGGGTAGTTCCGGCTGCGCAATTCCGGAATTGACATCTTGCCGACCGTGGTCAGGGTTGCCGCCGACGAGCCGGATACGGCGGCAAAGACGGTGCAGCCGACGATATTCGTATGAATCAGGCCACCGGGCAGGGGTGCCATCCATGGCGAGAGTCCCTTGAACATGTCCTCCGACAATCGGGTTCGGTAGAGGATTTCGCCCATCCAGATGAACAGCGGCAATGCCGTCAGTGTCCAACTGCTCGAGGATGTCCAGATCGTGGTGATCATGGCGTCGCCCGCGGGCCGCGTGGTGAACAACTCCAGGCCGATGAATGCGACGCCGAACAGCGCCAGCCCTACCCAGACCCCCGTTCCCAAGAGCAGGAACAGCACGAACAGGAAGATCATGACCAGGTGGATGTGTTCCATGACAATTCCAGTTCAGTTGTCTTCGATCGACCGGGAGTGGGCCGAATGGGTCCCGAAAAACACGACGCGGACCAGGTTGTCGACAAGTGCAATCGCCAGCACCACCGCCCCTGCCGCCATGGCAAGTTGCGGGATCCAGATCGGTGTTGCGTCAAGACCCTGCGAAATGTCGCCGAGCTTGTGTGACCAGTAGACAGATTTGATAGCAAAATATGCCCAGTAGATGGCAAGGGCCGATGCGATGGCGAAACACCAGACTTCCCCCCACCGCCGATAGCTGCCCATGGCACCGAGCAGCATGTTGACCCGGATATGGCTGCCGGAATTGAGGGCGTATGCAAAGGCAAGAAAAGTCGATGCAGCCATGAAGTATCCGGCATAGTCGGAACTTCCATGCGCCACGGTGCCGACCCAGCGGGCAACCATCTGCAGGGTAACAAGGGCCAGAATGGCGACAAGGCAACATGCGCCGAGCGCTCCGCAAACAAGGTAGAGCCTATCGAGGATCCGGCGAATCAATCCCTGTTGCATGTCCTCCTCGTGCATTCCTGACCCGATTTCCGGGCCCGGCATGAGTCTCGACCGGGCCCGGAATTCAATTCAGCCTATTTCATGGCGTGGAATGAATCCACGACAGTCTGACCGACATCGCCGGCCTTCTCGAGCCATTCAGCGGTCATGATAACGCCGAATTCCTGCAACTCGCCTTGGAGAACATCTCCTGCGGGTTGCACGATCATGCCATTCTTGGCCAGTTCACCGAGGGTGAACTCGGTATAATGGACGGCGCGCCAGGTTCCGGCATACTGCGCCAGCGACGCACAACCATTGATGATGTTCCTGGTCGAGTCATCAAGGCCATTCCAGGCATCAAGATTGATGAAGACATAATTCCGGGGCAGCCAGGCATCCACTTCGTAGAAATGGGTCAGGCTCTCCCAGACCTTGCGGTCATAGCCGGTGGAGCCGGAAGACACCATCGACTCGGCAACACCGGTTGCAAATGCCTGGGAAATCTCTGCAGCTTCGATCTGGATCGGGTCCATCCCCGACAGTTCGGCAAGCCGGGCAGTGGCCGTGTTGTAGGAGCGGAACTTGATCCCCTCCATGTCGGCGACCGAGTTGATTTCCTTCTTGAAATACAGCCCCTGCGGTGGCCACGGAACCGAATAGAGGAGATGCAGGTTCTGCGAGGCAAGAAGCTTTGCCATTTCAGGCCTGGCCGCCTTCCACAGCTTGTCTGCATCCTCGAATGACGTGGCAAGGAACGGAATCGAATCGACACCAAACAGCGGATGCTCGTTCTGGTGTGCTGACAGCAGCCTTTCGCCAATCAGGGCCTGACCGGTCTGAACCGCCCTCTTGATTTCATTTCCCTTGAACAGCGATCCACCTGCATGGACCACGATCTCGAGGTCGCCGCCAGTAGCCATGGTCACGCAGGCACCAAATTCCGCCCCTGTCGCCGAATGGAAATTGGTTGCGGAATACCCCATGGGCATATCCCATTTTTCGGCAATTCCGGGTCCGGCCATGGTTGCCAGTCCGGCTGCCAGCGCAATAGGAGCAGCGAGTCCGAATTTTGTCATGAATGTTCTCCTGTGTGGAATTCCCGGAATATCCCGGGAAGACAATCTATCGAATCCTTAGTTGAATTGGGGATACGGGACAACAAATTACGGTGCCGGCTACGCAATTAGCCGCGGGCCGGCTTCAGGCAAACCGGCCCGGATCATATGGGGACATGTCCATGCCGGCATCCGTCCCGGTCACGAGCGATGCGACCAGCCTTCCGGTCTTCGGCCCGGCAGTCAGGCCGATATGATGGTGGCCAAAGGCGGCAAACACCCGCGTTGACCGGACCTGGCCGATCAATGGCACGCTGTCGCTTGGTGCAGGGCGATGCCCCGACCATTCCTCATCGCTCTCCCATGTCAGCCCGGGGAAGGTCTCGGCGACCTGTCGCCTGACCAGTGACAGCGGCGATCGTGACGGCGGCTGGTTCAGCCCGCCGAATTCCAGGACGCCGGCACAGCGCAGGCCGGTCGCCATTGGCGTTGCCACGAACTTGCCGGCGGCGACCATGACCGGGCAGGAGGGCATGAAGGACGGGTTGCGGAACATGATGTGATAGCCCCGCTCGGACTGGAGGGGAATCCGCAGGCCGAGTTTCCGCATGAGATCCCGGGACCAGACTCCGGCAGCGATGACCACCGACGTGCAGTCGAAACGGCCGACGCTGGTGTCAACGGCGCGGATGGCGCCGGAGCCGAGATCGAAATCCTGCACGGTGGCGCGGACCACCCTGCCACCGGCTCCTTCCAACGTCGTGGCAAGATCCTTCACATACTGGCCGGGATTGGTCACGAAACCATGGCCGTTCATCGATGCGAGGAACCCGATTGAGGGGTTGATTTCGGGAAGCATGTCCCGGACCGCGGGCCCCTCGATCTCCTCCGGTACGAATCCTGCCTGCCGACGCAAATTCCAGACATAGCGATCCTTCTCGAATTCGGTCCGGGAGCGATAGGCAAAGACATAGTTCGATTTTTCCAGCCAGCTTGCGGCCGCCGTGTTGCCGGCAAGATCGAGATGCTGCTGCACCGAGTCGGCAACCACGCCGGCGATACCGCTGGCGATCCTCCTGGTGTCGCGGTCATTGGCGTGCATCAGGTATCGAACCAGCCAGGGTGCGATCCATGGCAACCGGCGCCAGACCACGAACAGGGGAAAGTCGGGATCCAGCAGGTATCCGGGCGCTTTCCGTGCCAGTCCCGGGGCGGTGACAGGTGTGACCGAACAGGCGGCAATCACGCCGGCATTGCCGAAGGAAGTGGAGTCTCCGGGCGCCTCCCGGTCGATCAGGATGACCTTGCAACCGGCCCGCTGCAGCCACAACCCGGCCGAGACGCCGACAATGCCGGCGCCAATGACCACGACGGTATCTGCATTGCTGCCGGACATTGGCTCAGCGCTTCCGGGACATCGGTTTTAACCCATCCACTTCCGGACGGGTGCGGCGGCGTCTTCCAGCGGTTGACACCGGATGTCGACAAGGACGGGTTCGTCGAGTTCCACCGCCCTGGCCAGGGTCTCGCGCAGTTTCGAAGGCTCGGACACCAGGAAGGTTCTGTCGATATAGGCCGATGCGACGGCGGCATGGTCTGTCAGGTCAAAATCAACGTTGTGATAGCGGGAGGCGAAGTCGGTCGCCTGGCTGGCCTTGATCCAGCCGAAGGCCGAGTTGGTCAGCACGATCATGATGATGGGCAGTTTCAGCCGGGCAATCGTCTCCAGTTCGCCGGAAGTGAATCCGAACGATCCGTCACCCATCACCGCCACGGTCCGTGACTCCGGCCGCCCGATGCAGGCCCCCATCGCCGCCCCGAGGGAATAGCCAAGCGCCCCATGCGCCCGGTTGGTGATGAAATACCGCCCGGGTGTTGCCAGCCGGTAATATGCAGACAGGTACGGGCAGGACGTGCCGGGATCGGACACGATCGTCGCATCTGCCGGCAGCACCTCCTGGAGGGCGTCGATGACCAGCTCGGGAATGATCGGCGCATCGTTGTTGCCGTCGACAAGGCCGCGGAACCGGGAAAATTTGCGGCCCAGGCAATCACCGACCATCGCCGCGCCGCCGAACCGCCTTTCCATGTCCGGGGCGGCATCAAGCCAGTCATTCATGGCTGTCAGCGTCAGTCCGAGATCGGCGACGATTCCGGTTTCGACCGGATAGTTTGCACCGACGACCATCGGGTCGCTGTCAACCTGCACGGTCCTGGTGGTCCGGGACGGAGCTTCCCACCGTGCGGTGGTCGTCGAGCCGGCCCGGCAGCCGAGAAACATGATCAAATCCGCACCCTGCATCAACTCCCAGGTTTCGTCGGTTCCGCCATTGGAGCCGACAACCCCCAGGCAGTTCGGATGGTTTTCGGACAGGCATCCCTGGCCGGAAATCGATGTTGCCACGGCGATGTCCAGTCGGGATGCGAGGCGTTCGAGCTGATCCATGGCATCGGCGATCACTACGCCGCCGCCGCAGACGATCAACGGTCGTTCGGACGAGAGAATTGCCTGCATCGCCTCGCCGACAAGTCCCGGCTCCGGTGCAGCCCGGCTGGCGGGCCAGGTGCAGTGTTTCTTCTCGCTCCACAAATCGTCCGGATCAACGCTGTCATATTGTATGTCATAGGGAATCCCGAGATGTGCCGAACCCGGCGTGCCGGTTGTTGCCGCCCTGAAGGCGGCTCGGACCATTCTCGGAATGTGATCTGCCCGCCTGACCACAGAATTCCATTTTGTCAGCGGTCGCATGAGGGCTTCCTGGTCGACCTCTGTCAGCGGGTATTTGCCGTATGAAGACACCGAAATGTCGGAGGTGATGGCGATGACGGCCGATGACGACTCGTTGGCTTCGATCAGGCCGGGAAGGATGTAGGTGATGCCACCTCCCGACGGCCCCTCGCAAACACCGACCTTGCCGGTCACCCGCGAATAGCCGTCGGCCATGTATGCCGCGGTCCGCTCGTCCCGCACCAGGATATGGCAGATGTCATGCTTCAGCTGCCGGATCGCGTCGTAGAAGGGCAGCGACGTGTCGCCACACAGGCCGAAGACATACTCGACCTCGTAGGAATCAAGCATCCTGACGAGTGCCTCCGCACCCGAGACCGTGTTTTTCACCGGAAATCCTTCCTGAAGTGCCTGGATGATGGGAGATTGTGGCCGGACATGCTGGAAAGTCCCGAAATCTGCCGCTAATTCGTCGCTAGGCGCCGGGAAGTCCGTTATGTTCCAGCCCTGGATTTTCAGTAAAGGGAGTTTGCAGCTTGTCAACAGAATATGGCGGCAAGACCGTCTTTGGCGGCAGTATCGGGGTCATGATGCTGGAAACCCGCTTTCCCAGGATCTACGGCGACATTGCCAATGCCAATACCTGGCCATTTCCGGTGCATTACCGGATCGTGAAGGGGGCATCGCCCGACCGGGTGGTGCGCAGGCGGGCAGAGGGTCTGCTTGACGGGTTCATCGAGGCCGGGAGGGATCTGGTCACGCTCGGCGCCGATGCACTGACCACGAATTGCGGTTTCCTGGCGCTGATCCAGAAGGAAGTGCGGGATGCGGTCGGGGTTCCGGTGGCGACATCGTCGCTCATGCAGGTTCCGATGGTGAACGCCATGCTTCCGGAAGGAAAGCGGGCTGGCATCATCACCATTTCGCGTGAACACCTGTCGCAGGACCACCTTGCAGCCGCCGGTGTTCCCCCGGATACGCCGATCGTCGGCACCGAGGGCGGTCGCGAATTCACCAGGAAGATCCTGGACGACCTGCCGGAAATCGATTTTGCCGCCTGTCACGAGGATCTGCGGGATGCAGCCGTCGAAATGATGCGAGACCACGACCGGATCGGCGCCATCGTGCTCGAATGCACGAACATGGCGCCCTACGCCCCGGAGATCCGCAAGATGACCGGCGTTCCGGTATTCTCGATCTACACCCATGTCTGCTGGTTGCAATCGGCCCTGGTGCCGCGGCATTTCGACCACCGGCTTGACGATCCGGTGCATCCGCAACGCTGAATGCCGCCGGTAGAGGCGCCAGGCCAGGGAAATCGAGCCATGGTGCGTGCAACATGGCCCGGCTTGCATCCCGCGATCGGTCCGCGTCTTGACCGGACACCGATTCCGCAATAGGCGATGCCCTCCATTCCTGCAGAAACTGGAGACGTCATGACAGGCAACACAGTGCTGGTCCTCGCCGGCGACGGCATCGGCCCCGAGGTTATGTCCGAGGTCTTGCGGATCATCGAATGGCTGCAAGACCGACGGGGGATGAAATTCGACGTCACCGAAGATCTCGTCGGCGGAGCTGCCATTGATGCCCACGGCATTCCGCTGCATGACGACACCCTCGAGAAGGCGAGGCAGACCGACGCGATCCTGCTCGGCGCTGCCGGCGGGACGCAATATGACAAGCTGGATTTCAGCATCAAGCCGGAGCGGGGGCTGCTGAAGCTCCGCAAGGAACTGGATCTTTATGCCAATTTGCGGCCGGCAATGTGTTTCGACGCCCTGGCCGATTTCTCCTCGCTCAAACGGGATGTGGTATCCGGTCTCGACATCATGATCGTCCGGGAGTTGACCTCCGGTGTCTATTTCGGCGAGCCACGGGGAATTACCCCGGACAATGAGGGCGGCCGAATCGGTATCAATACCCAGCGCTACACCACCGGCGAGATCAGGCGGGTTGCAAGGACCGCCTTCGAGCTTGCCCGGCGGCGCCAGGGCCGGGTCTGTTCGATGGAAAAGGCCAATGTCATGGAATCCGGTGTCCTGTGGCGGGAAGAGGTCCAGTGGGTTGGCGACAATGAATACGATGATGTCGAGCTGACCCACATGTATGCCGATGCCGGGGCCATGCAGCTGGTCCGGTGGCCGAAACAGTTCGATGTCATCGTGACCGATAACCTGTTTGGCGACATGCTCTCCGATGCGGCGGCCATGCTGACCGGTTCGCTCGGAATGCTGCCCTCGGCCTCGCTCGGTGCCCCGTCCGGCGACGGACGCCCGCAGGCTTTGTACGAGCCGGTCCACGGCTCGGCTCCGGACATTGCAGGTCAGGGCAAGGCCAATCCCTGCGCGTCGATCCTGTCATTTGCCATGGCGCTCCGATACTCATTCGAAATTGGCGAGGAGGCCGACCGGATCGAGCAGGCCGTCGAGAAGACCCTTGCCCAGGGTATCAGGACAGCCGACCTCCTGCAGGTCGAAGGCTCTGTCCCGGCCTCGACCAGAGACATGTCCGACGCCGTGATCGCCAACCTGGACGCATCCCTGTAGCCATCTCCGGTTGATGATCCTCGGGGATGCTCCCGGACCGCGGACAAGTTGACCACTTTCGGCAAGCCGTGGGTGTAGGGCTGAGATCTGATCGAAGGGATGCTCAAGACGGCACTTGCAGGATGATTGAGGTTGACATAAATGCCAACTCCAAGTGATGCTGTCGCGAGAGGCCTGCTTCACAAGATTGAGGGGGTTTTAGATCCTGGCGAACAGGAATTTCGACTGATTTATGCATTGTCCCGCGCGATTGAATGGATGGAGCGCAGCCTGGGGAAACTGGACGCCGACGGGTTCTACGAAAATGCTCCAACGCCGACACAGCAAGCCGATGACCTCTTCTACGCATTTATCTCGGGTGACGACCTTGAGAATGATTGGCCTCCACACGTGATGCGTCCTTCTGAAGAAGGGGTTTGGGAATTGCGCACTGCCGATTTGCGTTTCTTTGGTTGGTTCTGGCGTAAATGCATTTTTGTCATTTCAGCCGTAAATCAGGCGGCAATTTGCAAGGAACACAAACTGTATGGCGGTTACAGGAACCAGTGCATCAGAGACAGGTGCGACCTTGGGCTTGATAATCCACCGTTCGTAAAAGGAGAACTGGCAGATGTCATTTAGGCTGAAAATCAGCGCCAAAGATCAAGCAACTGGCCGTTTCAAGAGCCGCGTCAACAGAGCCTTGATCAAGGCGGTCTTGCAGGCAAAGGAAAACAGGAATCTCACCCGAACCCAAATTGCCGACAAGATGGGGGTGGATAAGTCCACGGTGTCCCGCATCATGAAAGGACAGGGCAATCTCACCCTGAAGACAATCGGTGATATCTGCTGGGCTCTCAGTTTGCGCCCGGACATGGCTTTCTCGGAAATTCAGCAAGAAGGCACGAACAGGGCAAATCACCCGGCCATGAGACCAGTGCAGCAAAAGAGCCTCGACGAAATTCCGGGCTCTGCCAGTCGCAACAAGGCTACGATTATCTCTCAACCGGCAAAGGGGTGGTCACAGACAAGTTCAAAGGCAAATGGGAGTATGTTTGTTGCAAGTTGAGGCGAGAACGGTTTTCTGTGACGATATTCGTCGAGAGAGCAACGGCAAGGCAATATTGATTGGCGTGTACACGGATGATCTGGTTCCGAGTGCGATGCCAGCCAAGTTTCCGCTTAGCGTCTGGATAAAGGCCAGGGGGATCGATCACGGGAGGCATCCATTTGTTGCAATGATCACTTTCCCTGGCGTGGAAGAGGCACTGGATGTGCGAGGAGAAATCGAGGTCGATGACTCGTCTGCATACGTTTCCCTCGTCCTTATCGGATTTGCTGCAGAAGTGCGTCAACCCGGCGTCATTGGAGTGAAGTTGGACATCCATGACAAAGTTGTCGATGCTGGCGAACTGGTTGTCAGGAAACCCCGCGACACACAGCCGTGATCCGTACATTCTGTCGCGGAGGACATGGAGCCTCGCCAAATCACATTTGAACCAGCCGTCCGTCCTCACGGTCCGCTCATTATTGTCCGGAAAATCGAATCGTCGGTGTACGAGGTGGGTCTTCAGTACCGTGCCCCTGACTTCAGAGAACAGAACTTCCATTGGTAAGTCGGGGCCGTCGCCCCCGATGATTGTCCCTGTATTCCTCCAGAAAGTTCTCAATATTGCGGAAGTCACGCTACCCGCAACAAGCCGGGCTTCCTGAAAGCATACCCCTTGCCGCGGCGACGATCTGTCATACTGGCAGATGAGCTGCCTCCATTCAGAATGTCCCCATACCGTGGCAGGGTCGGCCGTGCCCTGCGACGGGCGGGGTCGATCAGGATCAGAAGGAGGTTGGGGGCAGCAGGGGGTAGCTCCGGCACCCCTGCCATCCTGATTGACGCCCCATAACCCCATAAGCTGGGGCGCGCTCTCGCCCACGGCCCACATTCCACGCACCATACCTCGTAAATGGCACCAGGGGGCCGGAGCCGCCGACCGCGAGAGCGCCTACGTGACAGGCCGAGACCGAAAACCCGAAGGCTGTGAATAGAAAGTGCCGAGAATTTGGCGCAGGGCCGCCCTGATTTTTGCTGCAATGTCAGGTAGATGACGAACCCACGCCTGAATGTGCGTTTGACGGGCAAAGTTCCGGCAGCCATAATGAATAGATATTGAAGAAATAAACAAGGATGATTCCATGCATCCAGTTGTCGAACTCCGCAAGGTCACGCCGCTCGAGAAACAGGTCGTCAACAGGCTTCTGCGCGAACGGGAGCCGGTCAGCCTGGCTGATCTCATCGACGGCCTGCCGGATGCGCCCAGCCAATCGACAGTACATCGCGCGGTGACGCGCCTGATCGAAAAGGGGATCATGACACGCAAGGGGAAGACGAGGGGCGCGCGTTTCGTCTTGTCCGAAGACGCTCGGCATTTTGCCACGTCGCCCAGGATGCGCCCGCCCATTCCCTTCGACCCGGAACGAATCGCGGGCTATGAACCAAACCGGACGGCGTGGCTGCCGGATGCGCTCCGTGAAGGGATGGTGGCGGCGGGCGAGGGTGTGTGTGGACATCTCGATGCCTCCACTTACAGTCGGCAGATCGCCGAGAGGTTCATGATCGATCTCAGCTGGGCCTCGTCCCGGATGGAAGGCAACACCTACGACTTTCTCGAGACCGAGATGCTGATCCGGTATGGCCAGGAGGCCGACGGACATGACAGGGCCGAGGCGTTGATGCTTCTCAACCACAAGAAGGCCATCGGCCACATGCTCGACCGTCTCGACGAGGGCATTCCCGATATCAATGACATTTGTCGCCTTCACGCGCTGATGATGACTGGTCTCATGACCCCCGGAGAGGTCGGCCGCGTGCGCAGCCATCGCGTGCAGATCAGCTCATCCTCCTACATTTCTAGTGCTGACCCCCGTGAACTGGCTGTCCGGCAAGGCCAGGTCTTGTCGCTCGCAGCAGCGATCAAGGACCCTTTCGAGGCCTCCTTCTTCCTCTTGGCCGCCATGTCCTACCTGCAGGCCTTCGGCGACGGCAACAAGCGGATGGGGCGCCTGCTCTCCAACGTGCCGTTGCTGAGGGCCGGGAAGCCGCCGCTCTCTTTCGTCGGCATTGACAGGAACGCCTACATTCTCGGCCTGATCGTGTTCTACGAGGCCGGGGCGACGGGACTCCTGGCCGAAGCGATCTCGGAGAGCTACAAGGCAACGGCTCCACAGTACCAGGCTTCCCTGTCGAGCGCACGCCTGCCGAAACGGCTGGAGGTCCAGGAGTCCAGCCGCATTTCGGACTGCATCAAGGAGATCGTCCTGGACAGCGCGTCCGTTGAAGACGTGCCGAAAAGGGTGACCTCCGTCTTCGGGGACCTGCCCGAGGGTGACCGCGCAGACCTTGTCAGGATCATCAGGGAACGCCTGGAGGGCCTCAATCCGACCCAGAGCATCGTCCTTGGCCTCGATGACTCCCAGGTCGCCTCGTGGCTCGAGGAAAGGGACAGACACCGTAGGCGCTAACTTGTTGTCCGGACCATGTCCTGTCAGGAAAGACCTGACCACTATGCCGAGTTCGGCATAGTGGTCATACGAGGTTGTCCTTGTTGGCTGGACAGTCGGGCCAGGTTCATACCTGCCGTCTGAAGGCATGGCTGCGATTCCCTCCCGCAATTCATGTCCCGTCTCCGGACTTCCACCTTGCCGGCGCCTGTCATTCAGCAAGGGCACGGAGAGGTTACCGGCAGTAGAGGTGAAGAGTGTCGGAAAAGGACGCCGGTTGTGTGGTGCCGAAGTGTCACCTGTGTTTCCTGACGGGATTTTCCTGATCCGTGGTTGAAATTGACCGATACCAAGGCTAGATCATCCATCCATTCGGAATCGGAGTGTAGCTCAGCCTGGTAGAGCACTGTCTTCGGGAGGCAGGGGCCGGAGGTTCAAATCCTCTCACTCCGACCAATTGAACAGCCCCTTATGCTTGCCAGAACTCTCTTGTGCCTTGGGCTGTGGGATTTGATTCGGAATTTGCCCGAGATTGCGACTCCCGGCGAAAGAAGCGCCAGCAGGAATTTCCGGAGGACATGCAACGCTGGTTTGTCCGCAACCGACTGGCGGCAAACTGGAATGAGGCGCACAGAATCGGTATCCATTTCCATGGCAGGCTCTGCGATTTCGGTCGGGTTCCTGGTCAGTTATGTTGGACTTTGCACGCAAAGTCCCGCAGGCGGTTGAATTCCTGGACGATGTCACCTTGTGCCGGGCCAAGGCCCTGGAAAGGAGCACATCCCTGTTCGCACTCGGGCTTTCCGGCAAACCAGCGCCACCCCGGAAAGTGTCACGGCAAGCGGTTCCTGACGTTCGTGGGGCCGGAAGTCCTGCGCAGGCCGTCGTTGATATTGCCGGACCCAGGCGGTAACCGGCTTGCGGGCTGTGCCAAAATTATTTCTGTGATTGCATTTTCGGCTTCTGGTATTGGAGATTTTCCTGCCCGGGCAGGTCGGGAAGGGTCGTGCGACTCTCATGCCGGGGCTGATGCCGGCATCGGCGCAGTGCTCGTCTCCGGTTCATACCGGGTTCGGGCTGACATAGGGAGATGACCTTGACCAATACGCCTTCCAGGCTCATCCGGCTGCACGGCAGTGATCATGTCGCGGTTGCTCTTGATGCCCTGCAAGCTGGTGACGCTCTCGATCAGTTCGGGATTGTGGCCACGTCGAGGGTGCCGGCTGGCCACAAGGTCGCATTGGTGCCGATTTCGGCCGGAGAAGGTGTCCTGAAATACGGGCAGATCATTGGTTTTGCCAATGCCGATATCGGCCCGGGAGACCATGTCCATGTGGACAATCTCGACATGGGTGACCACCACCAGGATTATGCCTTCGGTCGGGATTTCCAGGAACTTCCACCCGTGTCGGGTGCAATGGAATTCATGGGGTATCATCGGTCGTCGGGCAGTGTCGGGACAAGAAATTATCTTGGCATTCTGACAACTGTGAATTGTGCCGGGAGCGTTGCGCGGTTCATCGGCGAGGCAGTGAACCGGGCGGGCCTGCTGGAAGGAATGGACAATATCGATGGCGTGGTTCCGATCGTCCACGGCACTGGTTGCGGGATGTCGGACCGCAACGAGGGATATGCGACGCTGTTCAGGACACTCTCGGGATACGTCCGCAACCCGAATTTTGGCGGAATCCTGCTCGTCGGCCTTGGATGCGAGGTCATGCAGATTCCCGATCTCATTGGCCCGGTCCGGCAGTGGGATGATCCCACATTCGGGTTCCTGGGCATCCAGCAAAGCGGCGGAACGCAGCGCACGGTGGAGAAGGGCATCGAAATGCTGGGGGAAATCGCCGCCGCCGCCAACGCCATCGAACGAAGGCCGGCCCCCGCCGATCGCCTGGTGCTGGGCCTGCAATGCGGAGGATCCGACGGCTATTCCGGCATCACTGCCAATCCGGCGCTCGGCGCGGCCTCGGACATGCTGGTCCGGCACGGGGGCACGACCATCTTGTCGGAAACCCCGGAAATCTATGGTGCCGAGCATCTCCTGACCCGCCGGGCGATCAATACCGAAATCGGGGAAAGGCTGGTGGAGCGGATCCGCTGGTGGGAGGACTACACCTCCCGGAACGATTGCGAGATGGACAACAACCCCTCGCCGGGAAACAAGCGCGGCGGGTTGACGACAATTCTCGAAAAGTCGCTGGGGGCGGTGGCAAAGGGCGGAACCGCCCCGCTATCCGCCGTCTACAGATATGCCGAACCGGTCGAGACTCCAGGCCTGGTGTTCATGGACAGCCCCGGATACGACCCGTGTTCGGTCACCGGCCAGATTGCCTCCGGGGCCAACCTGGTTGCATTCACCACCGGCAGGGGTTCGGTATCCGGCTTCATGCCGGCGCCATGCATCAAGCTGGCAAGCAATGACAGCCTATTTGACCGCATGGGCGACGACATGGATGTGAATTGCGGAGACATCGTTACGCAAGGCGCCGATGTCGAGGACAAGGGGAGTGAAATCTTCGACCTTTTCCTGCGGGTTGCGTCCGGGGAGCCGACCCGGAGCGAAGAGTTGGGATTCGGAGGAGCCGAATTCGTTCCGTGGCAAATCGGCGCGGTGATGTGAGCAAGAGGGAGTGAATTCATGCGACTAACGGGAAAAACCGCCCTGGTGACAGCTGCTGGCGCCGGCATCGGCCGGGCGACGGCCATTGCGTTCGCGAGCGAGGGTGCAAGGGTGTTCGCAACCGACATCGATGCCCGGTCTCTCGAGGAGATCGTCGGCACGGATGGTATCGAAACGAGGTTGCTGGACGTGACGTCGGCCGATGCGGTGGCAGAAACCGCGAAGGAGCTGGGCGGAATCGACGTTTTGTTCAACTGTGCCGGTGTCGTGCATCACGGCTCGATCCTCGACTGTCCCGAGGCCGAATTCGACTTTTCGGTCGAGTTGAACATCAAGGGGACCTACCGGGTCACCCGGGCCTTCCTCCCCGGCATGCTTGCCAAGGGGGGCGGGTCCATCATCTCGGTATCGTCGGTGGTTTCGTCATTGATTGCGGCGCCGGACCGGTTTGGCTACGGGGCGACAAAAGCGGCGGTGATTGCCATGATGAAATCGGTCGCAGCCGATTTCGTGACCAGCGGTATCCGTGCAAATGCGGTTTGCCCTGGAACCGTCGAGACCCCGAGTTGGCACGGACGAGTCCAGGATGCCGGAGCGAGAACCGGAGGTGTCGACGCGGCGCGGCAGGCATTCATTGACCGCCAGCCGATGGGTCGCATCGGGCAGCCCGGGGAGGTGGCGGCGCTGGCGGTGTATCTTGCCTCCGATGAAAGTCGGTTCGTCACCGGGCAGGCCATCGCCATTGATGGCGGCTGGTCCAACACTTAGGCAGAGCCCGGCGGCGAGACCTGCCGGGTCTCAGCTGCCGGACAGCAGCGCCTCGATCTCGGCGCGGTCGGGCATGGAGGGAGCCGTTCCCGGGCGGGTGACCGAGATGGCGGCGGTGGCGCAGCCGAATCGGACCGCCTCGACCGCGTCTGCGCCGGCAGCCAGTGCCGCGGCGAATCCGCCATTGAAGGCATCGCCGGCGCCGGTGGTCTCCACGACAGGTCCGGCATCGTAGGCCGGGACATGGGTGGTCCGGTTCCGGTCACGATAGAGCGCACCCTTCTCGCCCAGGGTCACGATCGCCGCCCCGACGCCGCGCGAGAGCAGCGCATCGGCGGCCCGCTCCGCATCGGCGATGGTGTGGACGGTGACGCCGGTAATACCTTCGGCCTCGGTCTCGTTCGGCGTCACGAAATCGCAATTGGCTAGCATGTCAGCAGGAATTTCGGCCGCCGGCGCCGGATTCAGAATTGTCCGTGCCACCCCGTCGCCGGCGATTTCGAGCGCCCGCCGGGCGGCAGGAATTGGCTGTTCGAGCTGGGTGACAAAAACGGTTGCCGAGGCAATGAGTTCGGAGTGCAACTCGACATCTTCGGCGGAGATGTTGCCAGCAGCACCCGGGGAAATGATGATGGCGTTGTCGCCGGAGCCTTCCTCGATGAAGATGTAGGCGGCGCCGGTGAAGCTGTCATGATCGACGATGATCTCCGGCGTGACGCCGGCATCCGCCCAGGCCGCTCGCGCCATCGCGGCAAATGCATCATCGCCGAGCCGGCTGATGAAGTGAACCCGGCCACCGGCCCTGGCGGCGGCGACGGCCTGGTTCGACCCCTTTCCTCCCGGCCCCAGTGCAAAGCTGTTGCCGAGGAGCGTCTCGCCCATTCGCGGTTGGCGGTCGGCCCGGTATGCGGTATCGGCGACGAACACGCCGAGGATGACGATGCTGTTCGACATTGGTCACGCTCCCCCGCTATCATCTGGCGGAATGACCCCCTTGCGGAACATGAAACACCCGTAGAACCGACGCTCGCCGGTCTGGATGACGGCGTAGGATTCGCGGGCAAGATCGTAGAACTCGAACCGTTCGACTCCGACCATTGGCCGCGCCTTGCCTTCGGCGGCATCGATTGCGCCCTGGACTTCGGCCTGGACCGGCGGGACCATCCCCGGCTCGTCGACCACCTGCATCCGCATGGCGAAATCGTTGACGAAATCGTCGAGCGGCAGGACCGACAGCACCGCTTCGGCAGCCTCGGCAGCGGTCAGGTTGTCCATTCGCAACAGCTCGCCCAGCACCGTCGAGCGCGACACCTGATCCGAGGGAAAATTCGTATCCGCAATGACCAGCACGTCGCCGTGACCCATTGCTCTCAGGGCGAAGAGGGTCTCGGCATTCAGCCGCGGATCAATACCCTTCAGCATGGCAATCCTCCAATTCCACTGTCCCGTTATCCCGAATGTTCATACTGCAGGCCGGTTCCGATCATGCCTGGCCGACCATCGCCAAATCAGTCCAGGCGCTTCCTGGTTTCTCGGTCGAATACCAGGATCGCCTCCGGATCGGCCGAAAGCGATACCTCCTCGCCCGGTTGCATCGACATCCGCTCACGTAGCACCGACACCAGCTCCCTTCCATTGGCGCGGACCGCCACATGGGTCTCCGAGCCGGTTGGCTCGATGACGCTAATCGTGCCGCGCATGCCGCCCTCGACCGGCACCAGGCATTCCGGGCGAATGCCGAGAATGACCTCCTGTCCCTTGGCAAGGCCGGTCGAGGGCGGCAGCCGCAAGCGAGCTCCCTCGACATCGGCCTCGAGCCCTGAATCGCCGGAATGCACGGTGGCGTCTATCATGTTCATGGCCGGAGAGCCGATGAATTCGGCCACGAAGGTGTTGTCCGGACGGTCATAGACCTCGAGCGGGTTGCCGATCTGCTCGATATGGCCGTTCTGCATGACCACGATCTTGTCGGCCATGGTCATGGCCTCGATCTGGTCATGGGTCACGTAGACCGTTGTAGAGCCGAGTCGCTGGTGCAACTCACGTATCTCGGCGCGCATCTGCACTCGCAGCTTGGCGTCGAGGTTGGAGAGCGGTTCGTCGAACAGGAACACCTGCGGGTTTCGGACAATGGCCCGGCCCATCGCGACCCGCTGCCGCTGGCCGCCTGACAGCGCCCTCGGATACCGGCCGAGATAGGGTGTCAGTCCGAGAACCTCGGCGGCATGTTCGACCCGGGAGCGGATCTCCTCCTTGTTCATCCCGCGCATGCGCAGCGAAAAGGCCATGTTGGCGGAGACGGTCTTGTGCGGATACAGCGCATAATTCTGGAACACCATGGCGATGTCCCGTTCGGCCGGTGGCAGGCTGTTGACCACCCGTCCGCCGATCGAAACAGTTCCGGAACCGATGGCCTCGAGGCCGGCGATCATTCGCAGCAATGTCGACTTGCCACAGCCTGACGGCCCGACCAGGACCGCGAATTCCCCATCCTCGACATCCACGCTCACGCCGTGGATGACCTCGACGGCACCATAGGATTTTCGAATGTCACTCAGCCTGACTTCTGCCACGATTACCGGACCCCGCTCTTCCACCCGAACCAGGCAACTTCACGCGCTGCCATGGTTATTCCCGTACCAGACTGAAATGAAAACCACGAATCTTGACAGGGCGGGGTTTTGTTGAAACTGTCCCTGCGGTTGCGTTTTCCGGTTGCACAATCTGCCGAATTGCGCATCCCGGAGCCGATCGGTCGATCGTGCAAGTGAACAGAATTTACCCATGGAGGTATTGTCAATGAAAGTGGAACTCTACAATCACATCGTTCGAAGCCAGATGAGCCGGCGTCGGATGCTTCAGGGTGCTGCCGGCCTCGGTGCCGCGACCGCACTCGGCGGCATCGGCGGCGTTCCGGCTCTCGCGAGCGGCAGCGATTTGCGAGCGGAAATCCTGAAGATTCCGGGAGTAGGCATGGGCTCACCGACCGATGCCGACTGGCAGAAGGTTGGCGAATTGTGTCTTGGCCCGACCAGGGAACGCGTGGCCGAAGGCGAATTCGACGGCGTCGAACTGACCTTCATGGGGTTGAACAATCAGAATTTGCACAATTTCCTTTTCCGCGGATTCCTCAAATCCTGGGAGTCGTATACGGGTGCGACGATCAACTGGATCGACCTGGCCCAGGCCGATTACAACCCGCGCCTGCAGCAGGCGATCGCCACCGGCACCGTCGATTTCGACATTATCGAGATGGGCGCGCCCTTCGAGGGCGACACCGCCGGCAAGGGACTTCTCGACGAGATGCCCGACTGGGTCGGCGAGCAGATCGAGGCCGACGACCTCGTTGGCTACCTGCAACCTCCGGTCGGCACCTGGGATGGCAAGACCTATCGCATCACCATCGATGGTGACTGCCACACCTTCGCCTACCGAACCGACTATTTCGGCGACGGCTCGATCACCGGGCGCGCCGAGCCGCCCTCGACCTGGCAGGAGATCGATGCCATCACCAAGGAACTGGTGGGCAAGACAGATCCGCTGACCGGTCTGCCCGCGCATGGCTATCTCGACCCGCTGAAGGGGTGGGGTGGATTCGGGTTCTATTTCATCGAGAACCGTGCCGCGGCCTATGCCAAGCACCCGGATGATCCGGCCTGGCTCTTCGATCCCGACACAATGAAGCCGCGGGTCAACAACCCGGGCTGGGTCCAGGCGATCCAGGATGTCATGGATCTGATCAACACGCCGGGTGCCTATCCGGCCGACCAGATCAATGCCGACCCGGGCACGACCGCGTTCCAGCAATTCCTCGCCGGGACCGGCTCGATGCTCATGTGGTGGGGCGATGTCGGGTCCAGTGCGAGGACATCCGACACCTCCGTGGTCGGAGATGTCGTCGGCTTCGGCATCAATCCGGGGTCCAACCGGGTCTACAACTCGATGGCGGGCGCATGGGAAGAGACCCATAACGAGGCGCCGAACATGGCCTATATCGGCTGGGGCGTCTACGTGACCAAGCGGGTGTCGGGCGATGCCCTCAAGCGCAAGGCTGCCTGGTCGGCCGCTGCTCATCTCGGCGGCAAGGACATCTCGCTGTGGATGTCGGCCTATCCTTCCGGTTTCCAGCCGTATCGGAATTCGCACTTCCTGTACGACGAATGGGAAGCGGCCGGATATGACCGTGCCTACGTCGAGGATTATCTCGGGTCGAATGCCGACAGCTACAACCATCCGAACGCGGCGATCGAGCCCCGCATTCCGGGGATTTTCCAGTACTACTCGATTGCCGAGGACGAGTTGGCCAAGGGCTTCGCCGGTCAGTATGGATCGGCCCAGGAAACCGCCGATGCCATCGCCGCTGCCTGGGAGAAGATCACCGACAGCATCGGGCGAGAGAGCCAGATTGCCCTCTACAAGGGTTCGCTCGGCCTCTAAGTGCCGGCAGCGCAATGAATTCGGTCCGGCGGGGACGATCCTGTTCCCGCCGGTCGGTTCCGGAGGACAGGGGGGAGGGGCGGTAGCCGCGTGAGTGCCGAGGGCAACTACCTGCATGTCGTGACCGCTGAAGACATCTCCGGAAGGAGGCGTCGGGCAGGACGCATTCTGGTCCGGGGCTCGGCCGCCCTGCTCGGCGTGGCGATCCTGGCACAGATCCTCGATCACAATGAGCTGGCAGATCTGGGTTTCGAGAACTGGCGGCCGACCCTCTACGCCTACCTGCTCTGGGCAACCTGCCTGTGTTACAGCCAGGTGCTGCTGCATGGCGAGCGGGGCAAGCGGACGCTGTTCGTCCTGCCGGCGGTACTGTTCGTGGTGTCGATGGTGGTGTTTCCGCTGATCTTCGCCCTTGGCATCGCGTTCTCAAGCTGGAACCTGTCATCGCCCGACGGCCGGCAGTTCAACGGCCTGGACAACGTCCGCCAGATGTGGGCCGATTCCTTCTACTGGAATGCCCTTCTCAACATGGTCTGGTACACCTTGGCCATCGCGGTCGAATACGCGATCGCCTTTGGCCTGGCGCTGCTCCTCAACGCGCAGATCCGGGCGCGCAAGTTCTTCCGCATTGCTTTCCTGATGCCATTGATGCTGTCGCCGGTGGCGGTGAGCTGGATGATCGGCAAGTCCATGCTCGAAATCAGGTTCGGTCCGGTTGCCCGGCTTGCCCGCGAGCTTGGCTGGGACACGCCGTCATTCTTCGGCTCGCCCGAGATCGCAAGGCTGACCATCATGGTCATGGATGCCTGGACCTTCATTCCGTTCATGATGATCATGATCCTCGCCGGATTGCAGGCCATTCCGAAGGAACTGCACGAGGCGGCCGAGGTCGATGGCGCCCCGGCCTGGAAACGGTTCTGGGAAATCACCTTTCCGCTAATGCTGCCGGTGTCGATCACCGCCATCCTGATCAGGATCATCTTCAAGCTGAAACTGGCCGACATCATCATCAACGTAACAGCCGGCGGCCCGGGTGGAGCCACCGACAGCGTGACCAGTTTCATCTTTCGGGAGTACCGTGACCGCTCGAATGTCGGCTACGGCACCCTGCTGGCGATCTTCTACCTGGTGCTGATCGTCATTGCGCTGACCATCCTGATGAAACTTGCCGATCGCTGGATGAGGCCGAGATACTGACATGGCGGTCCAGCTTTTCCATGACAGCGAGGCCGACCGGTCATTTCGCCCCGGATGGGCGAGCCGAAGGATCATCATTTACGGCATCCTGATCCTGTGGGCCTTCATCTGCCTGTTTCCGATCTACTGGACCGTCACCACCTCATTCAAGGCCGCCCCCGACGTCATGAAGGGCAATCTGGTGCCGTGGGTGGATTTCGTGCCGAAATGGCTGGGGCTGAGATCGCTGGGCCTGTCTCCGGAGACCATCACCGCCGAAAGCACGGTCCGGGACGAATTCCTGAAGCGGTTCTGGAACTCGGCCATTGTCGCCATCGGTTCATCGACCATCGCGGTGATCCTTGGCAGCTGTGCCGCCTACGGGCTAAGCCGGTTCAGCTTTCGCTTTGGTTTCATGCGGAATTCCGACATCTCGTTCTTCTTCCTGTCGCAGCTGATCCTGCCGCCGGTCGTCCTGGCCTTGCCCTTTCTCGTGCTCTACAAGGAACTGGCGTTGCTCGACTCCCGGATCGGGCTCATTGCACTCTATGCCCTCACCGTCCTGCCGATCGTGATCTGGATCATGCGTGACCAGTTCGGTTCGATCCCGGTCGAACTCGAGGAAGCGGCACTGGTTGACGGGCAATCGATCTGGGGCGCGTTCATGACCATCATCCTGCCGATTGCCCTGCCTGGCATGGTGGCGGCCTTCATCATTTCCCTGGTCCTGACCTGGAACGAGTATTTCTTCGCCGCCCTTCTCACCTCGTCGCATGCCAAGACCCTGCCGGTCATGGTCGCCAGCCAGACCGGGTCGCAGGGCATCTCCTGGTGGTCGATGGCGGCGCTGTCGCTGGCCGCCATCCTGCCGCTCATCATCATCGGCATCATCCTGGAGCGCTTCATCATCAAGGGCATGGCCGCCGGCGCCGTCAAATGAGCGGGCAATGAAAAGGCCGTGCGCGTTCAACGCATCAGGAACATTCAATCCACCAGGAGCAAGAACTCCCGTCGCAACGGGCTGCAAGCCAGGGGAATCGGGATGCGCCTGGTCGCGAGGACGCGCATCCGGCCGCATTCGATCAGCCAGGCCCGGAGGCCGGCTCGCAGCCGCATTCAACGGGCTTCGTGGAGTTCGGCGGCGATGTCCCTGGTTTGTTCATAGAGCCTGCGGAACAGCCGATACTGCCTTGCATGGACCGGCAGTTGGCGCGGCGAGATGCGGCCGGCCTCCGGGTTCCAGGCATCGATATCGTCCGGCTCGGCAATTCCTGCCGCACAGGCGGCAAGAAAGGCGTTGCCATAGGAGGCACCGACGGTCTTTTCGGCGATGATCTGCGGCACCTGGCCGATATCCGAGGTCGCCTGGAGCCAGACCTGGTTGCGGACACCGCCGCCCACCGCAAGAATGCGCACCGGAGGGTGGCCAGCCTCCCGGTAGGTATCGATGACATGGGCGGTGCCGTTGGCAATTCCCTCCAGCAACGCCCGGTAGATGTCACCGCGGCTGTGGGTCAGGTTCAGCCCGAACACGCTTCCCTTGGCCATGGGGTCGTGGAGAGGGGTCCTCTCGCCGGAAAAATAGGGCAGGATGATCAGCCCGTTGGCCCCGGGCGGGGATGCTTCCGCCTCTTCGGCGAGGGCGGCGAAGGCCTCGTCACGGTCCAGGTCGCGGGCCAGCTGATCGCGGAACCAGTGGGTCAGCGTTCCCGATGTCGCCAGGCCGGCCATGGTGGCGTGGGTTCCCGGATACAACCAGGGCGCATGCCAGAGACGGTCATTCCGGAACCGCTCGGCGGCGATCTGGATGATGAAGATGGTCGAGCCGTACATCATCATCATGTCCCCCTCGTGCCGGGTGCCGACGCTCACCGCCTCGGCGGCGGCGTCAATCGTCCCGGTGGTGACGGGGGTTCCGGCGGCAAGGCCGGTTTCCTGCGCCGCCCGTGCATTGACATGGCCGGCGATCTCGGTCGACCAGGCCAGCTTCGGCAGGCGCTCGGGCGAAATGATGTCGTCGGTCAAATCCGTGGTCCAGCACCGTTGGTCAATATCGTAGAGTGGGCTGAAACTGGCTGCCGTGTAGTGGTCGATCACGTCATTTCCGGTCAGCCGGGAGACGAGATAGGAGGTCGAGGTCAGCACCCGCGCCGTTCGCCGGAAGATCTCGGGCTCCTGCCGTCGCAGCCAGAGAATCTTCGGCCCCACCGATTGTGAGGTCAGGGCATTGCCGCACAGGTCGAGGATGCGGTCTTCGCCGATCTCCCGATTGAGCAGATCGATCTCCCGGGACGCCCTGGTATCGACGCCGTAGAGAACCCCATTCATCAGCGGATGACCATTGCCGTCTACCGGCAGCATGCAGGGGCCGATGGCGCTGGTGGCGATGGCATCAACCTGCCCCGGATTGATCCCGGTGCTGTCCAGGAGTGTGCGGGTGATGTGGACGAAATCGCCCCACCAATCCTCTTCCGCCCGGTGTTCTGCCCAGCCGGCGCGGGGGACGATCAACTCATGCGGCCTGGAGGCGCTGCCGATGATCCTGCCTGAATGGCTGACCAGCACCCCCTTGCTCTCGAAGGTCCCGATATCGACGCCGAGGGTGCAACTCATGGGGAGTACGGCTCCCGGCCGAGATCGACGTCCGGCCCGATGCGTGCCAGCACCGCAATCAGCAGGTGCTTGAGCAATGCCAAATCGGCAAGATCGCAGATCTCGAGGCTGGAATGGGAATGACGCATCGGGAAACCGACATCGATCGAGACGACTCCCTCTCCAAGCAGCTGGACATGGGAAAGATCGGTCAGCACCCCCGTCTGTGCGCTGCGTTGCAGCGGGATGTTCTCGTCCGCCGCCGCCGCCTCGAACAGCCGCACCGCCGCCGGGTGCGGGATCACCCCGTTCAGCGTGCCGCGGCCATGGAATGAATAAAGGCTGATCCCGGGTCCGCCTCCCAGTCGCATCGACCCCCGATCGGCCATGTCCGGGGTGTCGGTTGCCAGCATGAGGTCGATCTGGATGGCGATGTCGGGCATCAGATGTTGCGCGGCCACGACGGCACCCCGCAGGTTGAATTCCTCCTGCACCGAAAACACCAGGTGAACCGTCGGGCGCGCCGGGGATTCAGTCAAGGCGTGGGCGATGCCGATCAACACCGCGCATCCGGCCCGGTCATCGACGCTGGTGCCGGCAATCCTGGAGCCGGCCAGATCGATGACCGTCGGCCGGTAGACAACGGGTGTCCCGATCCCGATCCCGGCATCCTCGACCGATTTGTGGGACACATGCCCGGTATCAATGCGCAGATCGAGGGTGGAGACGACCCGGTGGCGGTCCTCGGGCAGGGTTGCATGGTGGTTCATGTTGCCGATGACGCCCGGCACGTCGCGATCGCCATCGACGCAGAGCAGCACGGCCTGGGAAGCCAGCGCCCGCTCGGGGACGCCGCCGAGGCGGGTGACCCGCACCGACCCGTCATCATCGATGCGCCTGACCACGAATCCCAGCTGGTCCATATGGGCGAAGACCATGACCCTCGGCGCGTCCGGGTCTCCCCTGATCGTCGCCACCAGATTCCCCATCCTGTCGTGATGGCTGGCAATGCCGGCAGCGTCGAGATGGGCGGTGATCGCCCGGCGAACCCGGTCCTCATGCCCGGCCAGGCCGGGAATCAGCATGAGTTCCCCGAGAAGGCTGCGGAGTCGATCACCGGTCATGATCGTGTCCTCGCCGCAACGGCCCGCGCCATGAAGTCGCGCGCCCGTTCCGGATCAATCGCATTCCAGGTATCGCCATCGATCTTCAGCGCCGAGCCGACGATGCAGCCGTCGGCAATGGCCAGGACATCGGCGACGGTCTCGTGCCTGACGCCGGTATTGGCCATGACCGGAGTGTCCGGGAGCGCGGCCTTCACCGACTCCAGTGCCTCGAGCGGTACGGCCTCGCCGGTGATCGGCCCCGAGACCAGGATGGCATCCGGAATCGACGAGAACATTGCCGAGCGGGCGCGGTCGGCGAGGGTGCGCCGGTCCAGCGAATGGGCGAATTCGGCCGACACGTTGTTCAGCATCAGCAGATCCTGCCGGCCCAGGCGATCCCGGTAGCGCATGGCCTGGCCGGCATTCGGAACCCAGCTCCCCATGTCGGAGGCGTAGACTCCGGTGAGGATTTCACGCATGAAGGCGGCGCCGGTTGCCGCGGCGAGGGCGACGCTGGCCATTGGGTCCCAGAGTACGTTGACCCCGAACGGGACGGTGATGTCCCGGCGAAGGGCCCCGATCACGTACGCCATGGTTGCTGTCGACGCGGCATCGACCTCCAGCTCGTAGGGACGATCGTTTTCGTTGCCGAACATCACGGCATCAAAGCCGGCCGAACACAGGGCGGCCAAATCGGACCGGGCGGCCTCGATCAAACCGTCGATGCCCACCGAGCGGTCGTGCAGCGGTGCCCCGGGGAGTGCCCCGAGATGAACCATGCCGACAACCGGCCTGTCGGTTCGGAAAACGGCTTCGAAACGGGTCATGATGCCTCCTCCTGTTGCGGGGCTTCATTCAACGGATTATTGGCAGTTTGGCAAGATGAAGCGCAATTGCAAGATCGGCCGCAGGGTAGGAAGCTCCTGCCTGCCTGGCACGGCCGCCGGCGGGAGAGAACAGTATGGACATGACGACTCGGCATTGGGACCGTCACCGCAATGGCGGGTTGAGCTTTACCGAGCTCGGATTTGGAACCGCCCCGTTCGGCAATCTCTACAAGGCGATCGACGACCGGACCGCCGACTCGGTGCTCGAATCTGCCTGGAAGTCCGGGGTCCGGTATTTCGATACCGCTCCGCTCTACGGCTATGGCCTGGCCGAAAGACGCCTCGGCCGGTTTCTGCGCAACCGGCCACGTGACGGCTTTGTTCTGTCAACCAAGGTTGGCCGGCTGCTGCGGGTTGCCACCCCGGATACCCGCGACGGAGTCGGAAAGTGGTTCGACGTGCCCTGCCGGAACGAAATCTATGACTACAGCCATGACGGTGTCCTCAAATCCGTGGAATTCTCGCTGGAAAGGCTCGGGCTCGATCGCATCGACATCCTCTATGCCCATGATCTTGACCTGTTCAATCATGGAAGCCAGCAGCAGCTCGGCACCTATCTGCAGGAATTTGTCGATGGCGGCTACCGGGCGCTGCTGCGTCTCAGGGAGGAGGGGGTTATCGGCGCCTTTGGCGCCGGAATCAACGAGTGGGAGCCAGCGCAATGGCTGGCCGAACGATGCGATCTCGACATCTTCCTGCTGGCTGGCCGCTACACGCTGCTCGAACAGGAGGCTGCCAGGACATTCCTGCCGCTGTGCAGGAAGAGGGGAATCGGCATCATCATCGGCGGCCCCTACAATTCCGGCATTCTTGCCTCCGGCCCCCGGCCGGGAGCCTTCTACAATTACGGGCCGGCGCCCCGGGAGACGTTGGAGCGGGTCGCCCGCATCGAGGCGATCTGCAAGGAGCGGGGCGTCCGGATGATCGACGCCGCATTCCGGTTTCCGCTCATGGAGCCGACGGTGCTGTCGGTCATACCCGGCGGCCAGGGCGTCGGCGAGATGCAAGACAATCTCCGGGCAAGCCAGGCCGCCATCCCGGCCGGCCTGTGGGATGACCTGGCGGCGGCAGGTTTGCTGGATGGCGGCAGACAGGCCGGTTGACGCTCAGCGAGACTTCCGATGACAGTCATAGACGCACATCAGCATTACTGGCAGCCGGCACGCGGCGATTATGACTGGATGCCGATGGACAATCCCGTGCTCGCCCGGACCTACGATCCGTCGCAGCTGGAGCCCATCCTCGGGTCGCACGGAATCGACCGGACGGTCCTTGTCCAGGCGGCGGCTACGGTCTACGAGACCGAGTACATGCTGGGCTTGGCCGATGCCACCTCCCATGTTGCTGGCGTTGTCGGCTGGATCGATTTTGAGAATGAATCCGATCGGGAGACCCTGGCTCGCCTGGCCGGACATCCGAAGATGGTCGGGGTACGGCCGATGATCCAGGACATTGACGATGTGAACTGGATGCTGCGCCCCGACATCGATTGGGCCTTCCGCGCCATTGTCGCCGAAGGCCTTGCCTTCGACGCCTTGGGATTTCCCCGCCATCTCGAGAATTTTCTCGTGCTTCTGCAGCGCCACCCCAAGCTGCGGGTGGTCATTGATCACTGCATGAAGCCGCAGATCTCCGGCCATTCCCCCGAGACCTTTGACCATTGGGCAAGGGGCATGCGCCGTCTTGCCAGGGAAACCGCCGCCTGCTGCAAACTGTCCGGCCTGGTGACCGAGGCCGATGCCGGCTGGACCACCGACGATCTGCGCCCCTATGTCGATCACGTGCTGGAGGAATTCGGTGCCGAGCGGGTGATGTGGGGATCGGATTGGCCGGTCTGCCGCCTGCAGGCCGAGTATGGCGACTGGCATGCCGCCGCCCGCCAGCTGACCGGCGGGCTTGATGCCGAGGAGCAATCCCGCATCTTCGGTCAAACCGCCATCAGGTTCTACCGGCTCGAGTCCTGACGGCCCACCGCACCGAAACAGGGCTCCTGCGTCACCGCCGCTCCAGGAATTCCTGCACCTGCCGGCGACCCAGCCCGGGCCGCCGCGCCGGCGGGGTCGAAATGGTCAATGCAGCCGCAGCCTGGGCAAAATCCACCGCCGTCCGCATCCCGGTGCCCGCAGCCAGTTCTGCCGCCAACGCGCCGACAAAGGCATCGCCAGCACCATGGGATGAGACGACGTCGACAGCGTGTCCGGGCAAATCGAGGAACCCGTCCGCCGTGCGGACAAACAGGCCCTCGCTGCCCCGCGTGATGATGACGGCCGCCGGCCCCTGATCCATCAGCCGGCCGCTCGCCAGTTCCACGTCCAGACTCGCCTCGTCGAGGCCTGCATGCATTGCCGCCTCGATCCGGTTGACAACGAGGATGTCAACCCGGCCCATTGCCTTTCGGTTCGCCAGGTCCCGGTTCCGGCATGGCGCCGCATTGAGGATCACGTGGCAACCATCCGGTGCGCGGGCAATGGCGGCGTGGTTAACTGCTGCCGGAATCTCGCTCTGGAGAAGGAGTGCCTTTATCGATGACGGCATGTCGATTGCGGCCGCATCGATGGCACTGTTGACACCGGAGACGATCACCGCACCATAGTCTCCTGCCGGGTCGACGATGGCAACACTCATGCCGGTTGGTCCATCGACCTCCATGACCCACCGGTCATTGACCCCGGACTCCCTGAGCGACCGGCGTATACTCTTGCCGAACTGGTCCGATCCGATGCATCCCGCCATGGTGGCCTTGGCGCCCATCCGTGCCGCGGCCATCGCCTGGTTCCCGCCCTTGCCGCCCGCCCGATACGACACCGCCCGCCCGATGACGGTTTCGTCTGGTTGCGGCATATGCGGTGCGTCGACGATGACGTCGAGGTGCATCGCGCCGATGACAAGAATCTCCGGCCTCATGCCTGGTCCGCATACAGGGCCGCCGCGACAAGACGCTGGCTCACCGTCGCATCCTGCCTCGACATGGCATCGGCGAGCGCCTGGTCGCCAACCAGTTCGCCGGCGATGCGGCGAAGCCTGTCGGTCAATAGCACGTTGGTCCGCGCCTCCTCGAACGGGTCGAGGCCGGAATGGTCGGGGAAAGTATCGAAGTAGATGATGCCGTCATAGCCAATCCTGGCCAGTTCGACGAACAACTCCAGAGTCTGGACCGGATGCACGGTACCGACCATCAACCCGTCATCCCTGGCCCCGTAGGCATCATTGAGATGAACGCCGAGCAGGCGCGAGTGCCGACAGATCAGGTGTGCCGATTGCGCCGGTATCTCGTTGGCCATGAGTGAATGCGCCATGTCGAGGGTAACGCCGAGATTGGGCCGGCCCGCCTCCCTGATCGCCAGCAATGTCGTTGCCGCATCGGGTAGCAAGGCATGAGCACGCGGCTCGGCCGGCTTATACTCGATGGCGACATCGATGCCCGGATCATGATCGGCGATCTCCGCAAGGGCGCCGATGGTGTCGTCCCACATGTGCCGGTACGCACCCTGGAAGGCATAATCGACGCCATCCTGTCCAAGCCACACCGTCATCAACCCGCCGCCCATCTCCGCAACGGCATCGATTCCCCTTTTCGTCAGGTCGATTGCCGCCTGCCGGTCATCCCGGTCGGGATTGGTGAAGGCGCCAATGGCAAACCTCCCGGCGCCGTAATAGCGCATCGCCAGCCCATTGAGGGTCAGCCCGTTTTCGGCCAGCACCGAGGCCAAATGCCGAGCATCATGCCCCTCGACATGGTCCGGAAAGTTCAGATCGACCGAGGTGATACCCTCGATTCGCCCGGCGGCGGCGATGAGATCGGGAAGGGTGGGGGCGGATGCCCCGGCAATGGCCAGTTTGAAGGCGTTGAGCCGGACCGCATATCCGGGATGTATCGCTGTCGTCATCGAATGTTCCAGTCCATCTATCGCCGGCGCGCCGGCTGGAGCTGCCTCCGCCCTGCATAGGCAGCCTACCGCGGCAACCGGTGCAAGGTCACCCGCAAAAGCCGGAAAAACCGGAACCGGAACCGCTGGCAAACTCACCTTCGTCCCGGCAAATTCGGCACTTGCCTGCATGGCCTTGCTGCCGCATTCTGGTCCGGTACCGAGGCAAGAGGGGGGCGTTACCATGAAGATCACCTGGTATGGGCAGGCCAGTTTCGGAATCGAGAGTAAAGCCGGGACCAGGATCGTGACCGATCCCTACGACCCGGACAAGGCGGGGTTCAAGCCATTCCCGGAGCAGGCGGATGTCGTCATCAAGTCGAGCAGCAACGACGATTTTCACGACAATGACCACCTGGTTCCCAAGCGGGAGGGCGCATCGGTCATCGATGCGCTGGAGGTGGCCCTGGGCGGCGGCGCAGTGTCGTCGCATGGCATCGGCATCAGCGCCATCGAGGCCATGGAGCACCACCTGCATCCAAGCGGCCACCCCGACCAGAATGCCATGTACCGCTTCGAGGTGGACGGGATCGAGATCGGCCATATGGGCGATATGGGCAATGACTTTTCCGACCAGCAGATCGAGTTTTTCGCCGGGGTGAACGTGCTTCTGAGCCATGCCGGCGGGTTTCCGGTCATCTCGCTGGCCGAACTCGGGAGAATCGTCGACCGGGTCAAGCCGAACCTGGTCATCCCGATGCATTTCAGGACCCTGTGCTTCAAGCCGAGGCAGATGCTGTTCATCAACGCGTTCCTCGACATGTTCGGTGAAGAGAACACAGACTTTGCCTTTTCCTGCTCAACGGAGCTGCACCGCGACCAACTTCCGGAGCCCGTCCGCCATCTCGTTCTCGACTACTTCTGACGTTGCCCGGGTCTCGGCGGGCCCACGACATGTCGCCACCATCGCCGAGGCATTGCCCACGAATTCCTTTTGTTTGCATCAGGCAAGCGAACCGTGCCTCCGGGCCGGGCGGAAATCTGCCGGCGAGGGATCGCTGCCGACAGGCGCCTGATTTTGCTTTCGCACCTTGGCGGATTTGGGGTATCAGGCGCGTCCGCACTGAATACGGGAATTCTTGCCATGGGCTACCGGGTGGCAGTTGCCGGCGCTACCGGCAATGTTGGACGCGAGATGTTGAATATCCTGGCCGAGCGCCAGTTTCCGGTTGACGAGATCAGGGCACTGGCATCGAGTCGTTCGCTGGGAATGGAGGTCGATTTCGGCAGGTCCGAGATTCCCGTTGACGATATCGAGGAATTCGACTTCGAAGGCTGGGACATCGCCCTGTTCGCGATCGGCTCGGATGCGACTCGCAAATTTGGTCCGCTTGCGGCTGAGTCCGGCTGCACGGTCATCGATAATTCGTCGCTCTACCGGTATGAGCCGGACATTCCGCTGATCGTTCCCGAGGTCAATCCGGACGCGATCGAGGATTACCGGGAGCGAAACATCATCGCCAACCCGAACTGTTCGACGGCACAGATGGTGGTCGTTCTCAACCAGTTGCACCTGCAGGCCCGCATCAAGCGGGTGGTGGTTACTACCTTCCAGTCGGTATCCGGCTCCGGCAAGGCGGCCATGGACGAGTTGTGGGAGCAGACGCGGGCCATGTACACGCCCGGAGAGGGAGTCAGCCCATCCGTCTACCCCCGCCGCATTGCATTCAACGTGATTCCGCAGATTGGCGGATTTCTCCATGACGGGTCAACGCAGGAAGAGTGGAAGATGGTCGTGGAGACCAAGAAGATCATCGATCCGTCAATCGAGGTGACCGCAACCTGTGTCCGGGTCCCGGTATTTGTTGGCCATTCCGAGACTCTGAACGTCGAATTCGAGGAGTTCATTGATGAGGCCGAGGCCCGCGAGATCCTGCGGCAGGCGCCCGGGGTCATGGTCGTGGACGAGCGCGAGGATGGTGGCTACACCACGCCGATGGATTGCGTCGGTGACTATGCGACCTTTGTCAGCAGGATCCGCCAGGATGACACCATTGCCAATGGCCTGAACATGTGGTGTGTGTCCGACAATCTCAGAAAGGGAGCCGCACTGAATGCAGTCCAGATCGCGGAACTGTTCGGACGGCGCATTCTGCAGAAGGGGTGAGTCCTGCGGGGACGATTCCCGGCACCATGCCCCCTGATTTTGTCAGCCAGCAAGAACACCAGACACCGCTGACCATCCTGGCCGGCCGTGATCTGGATCGCTGGAAGCAGGATGCCAGCGAGGCTGCCGCCTGCTGGGTGGAGGCAAACGGTTTCGAGAGCAAGCCCGGCCAGATTCTGCTGATTCCGGATGGGAACGGACACATCCAGGAAGTCCTGGCTGGCGCCGCCGCCGACGAGGGGCAGGATGACCGGTTCCACCTGGCATCGATTCTCGAACGGCTTCCGGCCGGCAACTACCGGCTCACCAATGACCTGCCGGCCGAAGAGAGAGACGAGGCAGCGCTGGCATCGCTGTTGGCGCAATACGTGCCGGATGACCGGGACCGGCAAGATGCATCGCTTGTGCGGATGGCCGTGCCGCCGGGGATTGACGGAGACCGGCTCCGGCTGATTGCCGAATCCGAGTTCATGACCAGGGATCTGATCAATGCCCCTGCCTCGGCGATGACTCCCGACCGGTTGGAGCAGACGGTCAGGGACCTGGCCGGGGAGTATGGTGCAGGGTTCCGGGTAATCAAGGGCCCCGAACTGGCCCGGACATGCCCCCTCACCCATGCAGTCGGCCGCGCATCGGAGCATCCACCCCGGTTGGCCGAACTGCGTTGGGGCTCGACCGGACCGTCGCTCACGCTGGTTGGCAAGGGAGTGTGTTTCGACACCGGCGGCCTGAACATCAAGCCTGGAAGAGGCATGTCGCTGATGAAGAAGGACATGGCTGGGGCCGCCATCGCCATCGGGCTCGGGCGCATGATCATCGGGCTTGACCTGCCGGTCAGGCTGCGAATCCTCGTGCCAATCGCAGAGAATGCCGTCTCCGGACGGGCCTTCCGTCCGGGAGATGTTCTCACCTCCAGTTCGGGGGTCAGGGTGGAGATCACCAACACCGATGCCGAAGGCCGGCTGCTGCTTGCCGATGCGCTCGAACTTGCCCGTGAGGATGAAGATGACCTCCTGGTGACTTTCGCCACGCTGACCGGAGCGGCGAGGGTTGCCCTGGGTCCGGAGATCGTGCCCTTCTATACCGCCAATGACCGGCTTGCCGACACGCTGGCGACGACGGCGGAACGGGTCAGGGATCCGGTCTGGCGGATGCCACTCTGGAATCCCTACCAGGCCATGCTGAAATCGAAGGTGGCCGATCTGGTCAACAGCCCGACATCCGGATTTGCCGGATCAATTTCGGCCGCACTATTCCTGCTCCGCTTCGTGCAATCGCCGGAGCGGTTCCTGCATTTCGACCTCTATGGTTGGCAGAATGCACCGGCGCCTGGCCGGCCGGTGGGTGGGGTTGGACAGGCTGGCCGGGCCCTGCTTGCCACCATCGAGGATTTCCTGTGCTGACGCCTGATCAGAGGCTGACACCGGCCAATGACCGGGTGGCCGCGGCCGAACTCCGGGGGATGGTGGAAGCCCCGCACTACACCGAGGGCAACTGGCAGGTCTGCCGACACCAGCTGGCTGCCCTTTGTAACCGGCCGAGTGGCGGGCAGGTCAGCCAGCTTCTGTTCGGCGACAGGTTCAGGGTGCTGGAGACCCGGTCTGGCTGGGCATTTGGCCAGATGGAGCGGGATGGCTATGTCGGATATGTGGACGGCGACGCCCTGGGCGAGGACATGCATTCGACACATTTGGTCCGGTCGTTGTGGGCGCTTGTCTATCCGGATACCTGCATGAAGTCGGAACCAGTCGCCGGATTGCCGTTTGCGGCCCGAATCGCAGTGGATGACGACATCGCCTGCGAGTCCTTCGCGGGGCTGGTCGGCGGCGGATTTGTGCCGTCAACCCATATCCGGCCGATCGAGCGCCATCAGGCTGACCATGCCGGTCAGGCTGCCAGGTTTGTTGGTGCCCCCTATCTGTGGGGCGGAAACAGCATGCTGGGGATCGACTGTTCGGGCCTGGTGCAAATTGCGCTGATGGCGACCGGTATCGAATGCCCCCGGGATTCCGACATGCAGGAAGCCAGGTTGGGGCGGCCGCTATCCGGGTCGGAAGCACCCGCCCGCGGGGATTTGGTGTTTTGGAAGGGGCATGTCGGCATCATGGAAGACCGCGACTGGCTCATTCACGCCACCGCGCATTCCATGTTGGTGATCCGGGAAAAGCTGGCGGAGTCCAGATCCAGGATCGAGGCAAGGGGTGATACGCCCTTCCATGGAATTCGGCGACTCTGACCGGGACTTCCCCCGCCTGTCACGCCTTTCCAATCCTCCCGCCTTCCGGCAACAGCTCGGCGGATCCGAACAGCTTCAGGGTGGACCGGTCATTCCGCCCCTGCATGCTTCAGTTCGCCGCGCATGGATGTGGTCTGCCTGTCCGCCGTCACCGGTGCCAGGTTCAGTGCCAGCTGCCGTATGACCGTCAGCCTCTCCGGTCCGGTTTCGCAGTCTGTCCTCGTTCATGGTCACGTCCAGGATCCGGTGGAGGACAGGCTGCACTGCGTCCGTGACGCCACCCATGACGAGGATCGCTGCCGGGCCCATGTCGGCAATGTCCCCGAGAGACAGGCGGCCATCTCCAACAGGGCGATCTCGCTCATCAAGCTCGATGGCCGCCTCGGGTACGTACCGCCGGTGGGCCGGCACTTCGCCGCCTGGGTCCCTGGCGGCTGAAATTGGTCATGGTTGCCGACTTTTGAATGGGCCGGGTGCTGCTGGAAGTTGATGTATGCATCCGGGGGTGTTTCGGGTTAGAATTTCTCTTGGCATGCGGCCTGGAGTCGAGGGCGAAGGAGGCGGCGGGCGTGCCGTGTCAGGTGCTTGTTGCAACGGTGCTGGCGAATTTGCCCGGCGAGAGCATGTGGGGGCTCGGACATGGAGGATGTCACCCGAACCGGATGGGATGAGGGGGCGTCGGATTGCCGGCGGCCGCACGTTCCGGTGGCCGTCGTCGGCTACAGCTACCGCATGCCTGGCGGAATCGACACCGACGACGAATTCTGGCGCCTGCTCAGCGACCGGGAAATCGTCCAGGAGCCGGTCACGGACCGCTATGGCAGGGGCTACCAGCCGGTCGGCGGGTTTTCCGGGCCGGGACGGTTCGCCAGCCCCTATGAGGGGCTGATACGGGACGACGGTGAAAAGCTGTTCGATCGCAGTCTCTTCGGACTGTCCCACAATGAAATGGTGCTGATGGATCCGCAGATGCGGATGCTGCTTACCTGTTCCTGGGAGGCCTTCGAGCGCGGCGGCTGGGATCTTCATTCGTTGCGCAACAGCGCAACCGGTGTCTTCATCGGTGCCCAGGTTCCGTCCGTCGCCAGCTGGCGGCCCATGCACGGCGCGTCACCCTTCGATGTCACCAGCATCAGCCTGGCCATGCTGGCCAACCGCATCTCCTATCATTTCAACCTGATGGGACCGTCGGCCACCTATTGCACGGCCTGTTCGGCAAGCCTGACCGCCCTGCACGCGGCGATGAACGCGCTGCAGACCGGCGATTGCGACCGGGTCGTCGTCGGCTCCGTCAACTATCTTGGAGCCGCCCGGTTGAGCGCCTCCTTCAACGCCCTCGGCGTGATCAGCCCCGATGGCAAGTGCCACTCCTTCGATGGCGACGCCAATGGCTACATGCGTTCGGAGGGTGCGTTCGTCTACGTGCTGAAGCCGTTGGCTGCCGCCGAGCGGGATGGCGACCACATCCATGCGGTGATTGAATCGACGGCAGTCAACGCGGCCGGCTGCGCCGATGGCAGCGAAGGCCTGGCCCAGGGCCGCTACATCACCGCACCCACCCGTCATGCCCAGGTGGAACTGATGCAAACTGCCCGGGCCCGTGCCGGGCGAGGGGCGGGCGAATTCGACTATATCGAGGCCCATGCAACCGGCACCGTGGTCGGTGACCGGATCGAGGGGAGCGCCATCACCGAGGCCTTCGGCGGCGTCGAGCGCGAGGTTCCGCTGCGCATCTCCAGCGTCAAGAGCAATGTCGGCCACATGGAGGCGGCCGCCTTCCACTGCGGCCTGCTCAAGGTCATCCTGATGATGCGAAACCGGGTGTTCGCGCCGACATCGAGGAATTTCCTGGTGCCGAATCCGGAGATCGATTTCGACAGCTGTCCCATGCAGGTGCAGACCGCCTGCGAGCCCTTCCCCGAGCGACCGGTCATCATCGGCATCAACTCCTTCGGTTTTGGCGGCGCCAACGGGCATTGCGTGGTCCGCGAGTATCGCCCGCCGCAGCGGCAATCCCGGTCGCTGTCGCTTGCCCCCGATGCCGGCATCATGATCCCGCTTTCGGCCCGCAACCCGGCGGCCCTTTCGCAGAGTGCGGCCTGCCTTCGGGCTGCGATCGACGAACACGACTTCGACCTCTACACGCTGGCCGGCAATCTCGCCCGCCGCCGCACCCATTTCGCTTCCCGCACCTCGTTCGCGGTGCGTGATCGGGGCGAGTTTGCGGCGGCGCTCGACGCATTTGCTGCCGACCCGTCACCGGTGGCAACGGTGGAAGATGGTGAGAAGCGGGTGGCCATGGTATTCTCCGGCCAGGGAACCCAATGGGCTGGCTGCGGCCGGATGCTCTACGACGCCGAACCGGTGTTCCGCCGCGTCATTGATGCAATCGAGCTGCATTGGCGCCAGCACTCCGACATGTCGCTTCGCGGGGCATGCCTGTCGGCCACACAGGAGGAGCTCGACGAGGTCCGGCTGGCACAGCCGGTCATCTTCACCATCCAGTGCGCGCTGGTTGAACTGCTCAAGACCTGGGGAGTCTATCCCGATTGCGTGGTCGGTCACAGTTCTGGCGAGGTGGCGGCGGCCTATGCAAGCGGCGCCCTGTCGCTCGCCGATGCCACCCGGCTGGTGTTCCATCGTGCCTCGCAGCAGCAGCGTGTCGCCGGGTCTGGCCGCATGCTGGCGGTCGGTCTCGACCGGCCGGGGCTGGAGGGGTTGCTTGACGGCATGGGCATTGCCCACCGCATCGACGAAGATGGCGACGACCGCCAGGTCCAGGTCGAGATCGCCTGCGTGAACGCGCCGGCCAACACCGTGCTATGTGGGGCCGAGGTGGCATTGCGCCCGGTTATGGCCGAGCTCGAGCGCCGCAAGCTGCAAAACCTGCTGTTGCCCGGCAACATTGCCTTCCACTCCACGGCGATGGACCCGATCCGGGCCGACACGCTGGACGCACTCGCCTTCCTCGACGATCGCGACTTCGATGTGGACGCGCCCTTCATATCGACGGTGACCGGCGAGGCGGCGGTGAGGCTCGATAGTGCCTATTGGTGGTCCAATATCCGCCAACCCGTTCGTTTTGCCGCGGCGATGGACACCGTGCAGCAAGATCTCCAGCCTGACATCGTGCTGGAAATTTCCCCGCATTGCGCCCTGCAACCGACCATTCGGCAATGCCTCGAGGGGAGACAGAAGGCGGCGGCCTGCATACCGACGCTGATGCGGGACTCCGATACCCGCCGCAACTTCCAGGAAGCGCTTGGCACACTCTACATGGCAGGGGCGGAGCTTGATTTTGCGTCGCAATATCCGCGGCCGGAACCCATCACCCACCTGCTCCCCGGCCATCCGCGTGATGACCAGCCGACGATGGACATCCTCTGCGACAACGAGATGTTTGTCAGGCAGGGCGAGTATTCGCAGGGTCCGCTGGTGGGTCACCGTGTCCAGGCCGAGCACCCGCTGTTCGAGGCCCGGCTCTCGGACCGGGATTTCCCGTGGCTCGCCGATCATCGCGTCCACCACGCCGCCATCATGCCGGCGGCCGGCTACATGGAACTCGTCCTTGAGGCTCTCGGCGGCGTTCCGGTCCATTTCGAGGTGCTCGAATTCCTGCAGCCCTGTCCGATCCCGAAAACGCCGGTGCGGTTGCAGACGGCCCTGCATCCGGTCGCCCTGGTGCCGGACGAGTACGACTTCACCATCTCGTCACGGCCCTTTGATGTCGATGCCAGCAGCGAACTGCATTGCCGCGGCAAGGTCCGCCTGACCGATGACAGGGAGGTGGCGGGGGTGGCTGCCAGCCTCGCCGACATCGACACCGGCGGTTTCGAATCCTCGTTCCTTGCCGATGACCGCAACTTCTACGAACGCCTCGAAACGGTGTTGAGCGATACCTTCCAGTATGGTCCGTATTTCAGGACCATCCAACGGGTCCGGATCGACACCATTTCACGGGCCTTCCTGTTCGATGTCGAGATGGACCCGGGCCTGTGGAGCACCGGCCGGGAGGAAGGTTATGTTGCCTGCCCGCCACTGTTTGATGGCGGCTTGCAGATCTTTCTCTACAACCTGCTGACCGCCGCAGATCTGTTCGCCATTCCGCAGCGGGCCGAATCGATGACTTTCCTACGGGCACCCACCGGCAACCGCATCACCTGCCATGTGACCAGGCCCGCCGAAGATTGGATGGATGCCAATGAACGGGGACAGTTCTCGGTACGTCGCGGCGAGAGGTCGGGCGGTGCCATCAGTTTCTATGACGGCGAAACCGGCAATCTCCTGGCCCATATCGGCGAGTACACCTATTTCACCTCCAACCCGCGCTGGAACGACTTGCCCGACAGCAAGCACAGGATTCGCTGGCAGCCCAAATCCATCCCCGGAGATGCGGCGCTGGCCAACTGGCTGCCCGACGGGGAGATCACGCCCGATGCGCTGATCGTGGCGTTGGAGGGCGGTGGTGGTTACGCCTGCCGCGTCATCGAACTGGCCGGCACCTGCTCGCCCGACGCCACCATCCTCGAGGGTTGCATCGATCGGCTGTCGCGGGAGGATGGGCAGGCCGAGTACTGGCTTGTCGGTGACGACGAAGACACCGCCCGCGGCTATTTCGATGCCTTCCGGAACCGCCCGGTGGCGCTGCGCTTTGCCGATATCGGGTCCACGGCCGATCGCGAGCCCGCAACCGGCCTGCTGCGCCCCGGCGCCGCCGAGATCCTGGTCCTGCACGGCGGCAAGCTGCCGCCGGAACGCTGGGCGTTGGCCCGCCGGCTGGCGATTCCGGGCGGGCTGATGCTGCTGGCCCATCGCCCGGGTTGCATCATCGAGCCCGCTGCCGGCTGGACGGCGCTGCGCAGCTGGCAGGGTGGAACCCTGCTGCAGGCGCCGCAAACGCCGCCGCCACCCGGCGATGCCGACATCCCCTTCCCCCGCTGGGTGTTGGGCGAGGCAGACACGCCGGCCGGTGACTGGGCATCCCTGCTCGGCGAGTGGGGACCGGTCCACCTGCCCGCCGCCGACGAACTGGACATGGAGAGTTTCCACTCGCTGGACACCTGGCCGGGCGCGGCCGGATTGCGGGCGATCGAGTTCTTCTGCGGCGCCGACCCGACGGACCCGACGGGCGAGAAGATCACCTCAAGGTTCATCGCCTTCGTCCAGGCCCTGGTCTCCTGCCGGATCGGCGGTGCGGAGCACTGGTGCCGTCTCACGGTGGTGACGCGGCGTTCCGTCCACGATGCCGACAACCCGCGCGGCGGGGCCCTCTGGGGCGCGGCCCGCAGCATGGCCATTGAGATCGGGGAGGAAGCCAGGATCGATTTTCGCCTGGTCGATATCGGCGATTCCGGCGATCTGGAGACTCTCCTCCTTCTCGCCAGGGACGATCTGCGTGAGCGTGAACTGGCGATTCGCGACAATCGCCTGTGGGTGCCCCGGATTACCAGCATCCGGGAGCGCTACCTGCCGGTCGCTGCCGGCGAGGAGGTGGTCTACCGCCTTGAACTCGACAATGCCGGGCAAATCTCGGGCCTGGAGATGAAGACTTTCATGCTGCCGGAGCCGGGTCCGGAGGATGTCGAGATCGAGGTGACGGCGGCTGCGCTCAATTTCCGCGACGTGATGGTGACGCTCGGATTGCTGCCGGCGCTGGCCTATGAGCGCTCGGCGCTCGGCCACGAGGTCGGCATGGAGGCGAGCGGTGTGGTCCGCCGAATCGGTGCCGAAGTGGCGACGTGCCGTGAAGGCGACGAGGTTGCCTTCATCGCCGCGGGCTGCATCACCAACCGGGCAGTAGTCGACCAGCGCCTGGTCTTCGCCAAGCCGGATCGTTTGGGCATGGAGGAAGCGGCGTCGGTGCTGTCGGTTTACGTGACGGCATACTACTCGCTGATGCACCTCGCCCGCCTGCGCAAGGGCCAGCGGGTGCTGATCCACTCGGCGATGGGCGGGGTTGGCCAGGCGGCGATGGCGCTGGCCAGACATGCCGGTGCCGAAATCTACGCCACCGCCGGCGGCGAAGCCAAACGCATGCGGTTGCTGGAACTGGGGGCCGTCACCACCTTTGATTCGCACAGTTTCGACTGGCACGACGAGCTGATGGCGGCAACGGGTGGCGAAGGCGTCGACGTGGTGCTGAATTCGCTGGCCGGGCGCCATATCGAGCTCTGCCTCGGGGCGCTGCGCCCCGGCGGCTGGCATTGCGAGATCGGCAAGGTCGACATCTATGCCGACAATGATCTGGGCCTGCGTGTCTTCCGCAGGAATCTGCGGTTCGTGGCGATCGACGTGGACCGGCTGATGATCGACGACCCGGCGCTCATGCGCGAAATGTCCGAGGCCTGCCTCGATCTGCTCGACAAGGGCGTCCTGCCGCCATTGCCGGTGACCGTCTTTCCCTATGCCGACTACGCCGGGGCGCTGCGCCTGATGACCACCGGCGAGCACCAGGGCAAGCTGGTGCTCGCGGCACCGCAGCAGGCCGGCGATCCCGGATTTCCCATCGCCGACATCCGGCCGCTCTTCTACCCCGATGCGACCTACCTGGTGACCGGCGGTCTCGGCGGGTTCGGCCTAAGGTTGCTGCCCTACCTGGTGGCCGCCGGTGCACGCCACATCACGCTCCTGGACCGCGATCCGGGACGTCGTCGCGACGGTGCCTGGATCCGCCGCTCCAGCGCCTTGGCCTACATGGAGGAGGATGTCGAATTCGACATCGTGACCGGCGATGTCACCTTGGACGCGGATGTCAGGCGCTGCATCTCGGGCTTGCAGCGGCCACTGAAAGGGGTGTTCCACCTGGTCGGCACGCTGGACGATCGGCTGCTGGATGCGCTGTCACCGGAATCGGTGGCCCGGGTCTTTGCGCCAAAGGCTGGCGGGGCACTGAATCTCGACCGCGCCACCAGCGGCATGGTCCTCGACCATTTCGTCCTGTTTTCATCGACGTCCTCGGTGTTGGGCAATCCGGGGCAGATCAATTACAGCGCCGCCAATGGTTATCTGGACAGCCTCGCTGCCGACCGTCGTCGTCGTGGCCTGCCCGGTCTCGCCTACAACATGGCGGCGGTTGCCGATGCCGGGATGGCCGCTCGCAGCCTGCCGGTGCTGCGCATGATGCGGGCCGCTGGCCTGCCGCCGGTCAGCAGCGACTTCGCCATCGCCAATCTCGATTATGCGCTGCGCACGCCATCCGGCGGCGATCACCTGGTCACCGCGTTGCTGGAGCGCCCGTCCTGGACGGTGGATTTCCCCGATTACATGCGGATCGGCCGGCTGATGCGCAACCAGGACGCCTTCGAGACGGGCAGGACCGACGAATTCACCGTCGAGGGCGTGGTCGCCGAGATCGCCGCCAAGGTGGCCGAACTCTGCGGCCATGACGGGGGTGGGATGGAGGAGCCGCTGTCGAGTTTCGGACTCACCTCGATTTCGGTGGCCGAACTCGGTACATTCATCCAGACGCAGTTCAACTACCGGGTGAGCGCACTCGAACTGATGACAACGGCGTCGGCGCTGTCACTGGCGGAAGGCATCGTTCACGGCCTGGGTGAGGACAGGGAGGACGGAGCGGCGCCGGAGGCAATCGATGCCGGCGGTGCCGCTGCCGCCGCCCGGCCACGCCTGCGGCGGGCGCCATCGGCCTTCGCCAATGTGCCGGAAGATCATTTTTCATCGGTGGGTGGCGGCGAGACCGCCATGCCCGCCGCCCGATGAAACCCAGGAACGAGGAGACGCAACCATGCCCAACGCGCTTCTGGTCTATCCCGAACACCCCCCGACCTATTGGGGTGCCAATTTTGCACTCGAGATCGTCGGCATCAGGGCGGCATTCCCGCCGCTCGGACTCATTACCGTGGCGGCGATGTTCCCGCCCGAATACGAGCTGCGCCTGGTCGACATGAATACCGGCGAGTTGGAGGAGTCGGACCTCGAATGGGCCGACCTGGTCTTCACCTCGACCATGCTTACGCAGCGAGTGTCGCTTCAGAAGGTCATCGACCGGTGCAACCGGGCCAGCATCCCGGTCATCGCCGGCGGGCCCCATCCGACAACGTTTCATGACGAGATCAACGGCGTTTCCCATTTCGTGCTCGACGAGGTGGAGGAGATCTTCCCCGGCTTCCTGGCAGATCTGGAGAATGGCCAGGCCAGGGCGATCTACCGCGAGCGCCGCAAGCCCGATGTCAGCGAGACCCCGGTCCCGCGTTTCGACCTTCTTGACCTCCGGAACTACCACTCGATGGGAGTCCAGTTTTCCCGTGGCTGCCCGTTCGATTGCGAGTTCTGCGACATCACCAAGCTCTACGGACGGGTGCCCCGGACCAAGGACCCTGCCCAGCTGGTGGCCGAGTTCGATCTGCTCTACCGGTTGGGCTGGCGTGGCCAGGTCTTCCTGGTTGACGACAACTTCATCGGCAACAAGCGCGATGCAATGGAACTGTTGCCGGCGCTGGCCGAGTGGCAGCAATCGCACGGCTATCCGTTCACGCTGTCCACCGAGGCCAGCGTCAACATGGCCCGCATGGACACGTTGATGGAGGCCATGGTCGAGGCCGGGTTCGACACCGTCTTTCTCGGCATCGAATCTCCCAACCCGGCGGCGCTGATCAAGACCAAGAAGAAACAGAACACCAGCCGGCGCGATGACAACTACTTGTTCAATGCCGTTCGCAAGATCCAGCGGACCGGGATGCAGGTCCAGGGCGGGTTCATCCTCGGCCTCGATGCCGATGACGAGAGCGTGTTCGATGCCCAGATCGACTTCATCCGCGATGCCGGCATCCCGGTTGCACCGATCTACCTGCTGACCGCCCTCAGGGGCACCGACATGCATGACCGCCTGGCCTCGGAGGGCCGGCTGCTGGAGGTGCCGCTGGGAACCAGTGCCATGGCCCTGAATTTCAGGACCGAGATGGATGCCGGCACGCTGATCGAGGGCTACAAGCGGGTGACCACCACGCTTTATGATCCGACGCTCGAGAACTATCTCGGCCGCTGCCTGACCCTGTTCGAACATCTCAAGCCATCCCCACACCTCATGAAACCAAGGAGCAGCAATGCCGATTTCGTGGAAATGATGGGCGTTCGCTCCCGGCTTTCGCCCGAACAGGTTCCGGCTTACACGAAGTTCATCGCCAGTGTCGCCAGGGATTATCCCCGAATGATGCCCATGGCGGTCCGGCTTGCCGCACTTGGCTACCATTTCGAGAAGGTCACCCGGGGCCAGATCGAACTCAATGATTTCAAGGAATTCCTGAAGGCCGAGTTGCGCAGCCTGGAGGAGCAGGGCCGGGAGACTGGCACCGCCGCCACGCTTGTCCGCGCCCGCGCCCGCCACGCCTCGATTCCCGGCGAGTTCCGCTATCTCGGCGATGGCGTCGACGAGGCCATGGAGACCTTCCATTCGGCGGTGACTGGCTACGGCCTGCAACCGGCGGTGCGTGACCTCGGCCTGCAACCGGTTAAGGCCTGAACACGGGTCACGGAGTCGGGGTGACGAGTATGCAACACCTTTCCAATTCGGCCTCCGGCATCGAGCCGATGTCTCCACTGGCAGGTACGCTGCCGCCGCAGTGTCAGGCCGATCTCGACATCATGCGGCGTTTCGTTCGTGACTGCATCGAACGGAGAAGGTTGGCCGCTCCCGTATCTCCCTCCGGGTTTGGCGAGGTGCTACTGACCGGAGCGACCGGGCTCATTGGCCGCTACCTGTTGCGCGAGCTCCTGCGGCAGAACGCGGCACTGCGGGTCCACTGTCTGGTGCGGGCCGACGACGCCGAAGCGGGGCGCCAGCGCGTCCGCGCCGCCATGCAAGAGGCCGAGATCTGGGACGAGGCCTTCGATGCCCGCATCGTGGCGGTGGTCGGCGACATCGAGCAGGTCCAGCTTGGACTGACATCCGGACAGTTCGACGAGTTGTGCCGGCACATCGACGCGGTCTATCACCTGGCCGCCGATATCAACGTGCAATCCTCCTACCGGGACATTCGCAGGCTCAATACCTACGGTGTTCGCAACGTGCTCGACCTGTGCCTGCGCCGGCGCTTCAAGCACCTGTTTTACGCCTCCACCATGGGCGTTTTCCCGCAATATTTCTGTTGCTTCGCCAATGAATACCGGGATGCCCGAATCGATGATGGGATGCAGCCGGATCTGGCGGCGATGAAGGAGGTGTTTCCGGTCGGTCTGCTCGGCTACCCGTGGAGCAAGCTGGTATCGGAGCAGGCGCTGCAATTCGCACAGCAGGCCGGCATGCCACTGGCCATATTCCGGCTGCCGCAAACCAATCTATCGAGCACCGGTTACAGCCCGGCCGATGATTTGGCCGTCCGCCTTTTCGCCGCGGTTGCCGATACCAAGACCCTGCCCGAAGGCTTCACCTTCCGGAGCAGCAACGAATCCGTCGACATGGTCGGCCGGGTCTGTGCCGCCATATCCCTGAACCCGGAACGCTGCTCGACCATCTACCATTGCTGCAATCCGCAACTGGACCAGTACGACCTGGAGCCGACGGATTTCGGCTTCTACTGGCCGGTGGTTCCGTATGGCGCCTTCAAGAACGCCTGCCTGGCCCGCGGCGAGGCCTCGCCACTACATGGCCGCTGGGCCGTGTTCGATTATTTCCAGCGCTACTGGTTCAGCCGTGACAAGCCGCAAGGCCGGCTGCCGGTCAGCGACCAGGCCATCCGCCGGGATTGCCTGCTGCCGATCAGCTGGGATGGAACTTTCGTCAAGCTCAAACGCACCCGGGACTGGGTCCTGCGCCATCGCCAATCCTGGCCCCATCCCATCCCGCAGAGCCAGCTTGACTTCGGCAAGCTGATCGCCCGGGCAGGCAGCTATGCCGGGGAATTCGGTGTCGATATCGAGGCCACCTATCCCGGCTGGATGCAACAATCCCTGCAACGGCTGGTCAGCGCCTTGCGTCGGCCGGAAGCCAGGCTGGTGGCGGAAGATCTGGGCAACACCGTCTTCGAGTTGAGCCGGTTTCTGCGTCAGAATGCGGAAATTGCCGAGGAGCGGAGCCGCCATCCCGAGATCGCCCGGCAGCGCATCCCGAGGCCGGTATTCATCGTCGGCATCAACCGTAGCGGCACCACCATGCTGCACCGCCTGCTGGCGCGCGACCGGCGTTTCCGGACGCTGCGCCTGTTCGAATTGATCAGGCCGATCCTGAAGGGCGGCGGCTATGACCGCGTGGTCGGGCCGCAGGGCGATCCCCGCCGGGAGCAGGCCGTGGAGGCACAACGTGCCCTCGACATTGTCAGGGCAATGGAAGGAGTTCATCCCTTCGACATCGACGAGCCGGAAGAGGATTTCCCGATATTCAAGATGTGCTTCAAGAGCTGGTCCTATGTCTCGCAATTCCACGTGCCGGACTACGCCGGCTGGCTGGCCAGCAGCGAATTCGGCGACGCCTATGACTTTCACCGTCGAATGATACAGCATTACACCTGGCAACGACGGCAGGCGGACCCGAATCCGGACGGGCGGTGGTTGTTCAAGATGCCGTTTCACCTGCTGGAACTGGAAACCCTGGTCGAGACCTATTCCGACGCGCTGTTCATCCAGACCCACCGGGCACCGTCGCAGGCCCAGGCCTCGTGGAACAGCCTGGTGGAGCGGGCGCGCTCGGTGACCATGCGCCCCGTCCCCGGTGCGCAGACCGGCGCCGAACAGCTTGCCTTCATGAGCGACATGCTGAACGGGGCGGCCGGGTATCGCCATGCCCATCCCGAGCAGGAACACCGCTGGCTCGACATTGCCTATGGCGATCTTGTCTCCGACCCCATGGCGACGGTGCGGACCATCCAGGACTGGCTCGGCATGCCTCCGTACAAGGCGGCAACGAAGGAAATGGAAGCCTGGCTGGCGGCCCAGGCCGAGCGGCGCCAGCAGGAGACACGGCACAGCTACAGCCTGGAGGAGTACTCGCTCACACCACAAGCGGTGAACGAGGCATTCGCCCCCTATCTTGACTTCGCCGCCACCCAAATCACCTGGCCCGGCAAGGCCCCGGCACTGACCTGAGGCGGCACAGCCACCAACCACATCATCAATGCCACCCAGCCACCAGTTCAACGCCGCACGATGTCTGATGCAAGTCGCCACCCGATTTCAGCATGGAAGCCACCCCTCGGGGCAAGCGACCCTGTCTTGATCAGGACAGCCAGCCTGCCCCCCCGGATATGACCACCAAGTCAAGGAGGCAGAAATGACACATGGGAGGTTGCGGGAAATTGAAGAATGCACCAGCATTTCATCATGGCGACGACCCGCGGCCAATCGATGGCACCGCCGCCCGAACACGCGCAGGACCGCAAAGACCTGCCGCCGGGACATGCGCGGGATGGTGATGGTTTGCGGTCAGGCGACGACCCTGAACAGGTTCCGATCGAAATACCGCATGACACGATGCAGGTCATGGCCGTGCCGGACAATGCGGTTGTCCATCGAGATGATCAGGTAGACATTGCGCCGCGAGGCCGTCATTGGCCGCTTTTCGATGCGATACAACGGCTGCCCGGAGGCGTTGCGATAGACCAAAAACACGGCACTTCGGGTCAGATTGGCGATTCCGTAATCCCGCCAGTTGCCGGCGGCAACCATGCGCCGATAGGTCTCCAGGATCACTGCAAGTTCGGATCGTTTGAAGCTAACGGGTTGACCGGTATCAACATCCCGTCGCGATTCCTGCCGGTTGTGATTTGCGGTGAACAGCTGAATCGCCATGGAGACAATGTGACCTCTGTTTCCGGCAAGTTCAACCCATCTTCGCGATTGCCTTGTGGATAATCGGCGCGAATTGTCATCCGGGCTGCACGGAGGTGGCGTTTCGGCCGCCGACCGGGTATCGATGGCCGGCAAACGACACAACCCCACCTGCCGGGCCCGGCCCGGCCGGCAATGCTGATACCGACGATGAGAGATTTCCAGCTTCCAGGCAGGTCCCCGGTCCATGCGACCAACGGGATGTGTGCAACATCGCACCCCTTGGCGGCCCGGACCGCCGTGCGGATGCTTGAGGATGGCGGCAATGCCGTCGATGCTGCCATTGCCGCCGCCGTGCTGCTGGGGCTTTGCGAGCCGCAATCCACGGGCATTGGCGGTGACTGTTTCGTGCTCGTCAAACCGGCTGGCGAGGACCGGATCATTGCCCTCAACGGCTCCGGCCGGGCACCGGCAGCCCTGTCTGCCGATCATGTGCGCAGCAATGGGCACGAGGTGGTGCCGCTGGATTCGCCGCATGCGGTCACGGTGCCGGGGGCCGTCGATGCCTTCTGCCGATTGTCGGCGGATTGGGGACGGCTCGGGCTGGCCGCCAGCCTGGCGCCGGCGATTCGCTACGCCGAGGAGGGCGTTGCAGTTGCACCGAGGGTTGCCTTCGACTGGGCACGGGCCGAACCGCAATTGCAGGGACATGCCCGCCGCTTCTTTCTTGAATCCGGCAAGGCGCCGGCTGTCGGAGCGGTGTTCCGGGCCCCGGGGCAGGCCGAGGTGTTGCGGCGGGTCGCCGACCAGGGACGGGCAGCATTCTATGAAGGCGAGGTCGCGCAGGACATGGTCGCCAGCCTGCGTGATGCCGGTGGCGTGCACAGTCTCGAGGATTTTGCCGCAACCGAATGCGCCTATGGCGAGCCGATAGAAGGCCCGTACCGGGAATTTGTCATTGCCGAGCATCCGCCCAACACACAGGGTGCGGCGGCATTGCTGCTGGCCAACATCCTGTCCTCGTTCGAGTTGGGGCGGCTTGATCCCTACGGCGTCGAGCGCATCCATATCGAGGCAGAGGCGGCGAAACTGGCGCTTGATGCCCGTGACCGTTTCATCGGCGATGCGCCGTTGGCCGAGCGCCTGGACCATTTGTTGTCGCCGTCAACCGCCTCCCGGCTTGCCGGCCTGATTGATCCCGGACGGGCGATGCAGGCGGTGCGACAAGTGACCGAGGCCATTCACCGTGACACCGTCTACCTGACCGTGGTGGATCGGGATTTGATGGCGGTATCGATGATCTACTCGGTATTCCACAGCTTCGGGTCGGGCCTGGCATCGGCCCGGTTCGGCATCAATTTTCAAAATCGTGGCGCCGGTTTCTGTCTGGCGCCGGGGCATCCCAACGAACTTGCCGGTGGAAGGCGGCCGCTGCACACGATCATTCCGGCCATGCTCAGGGAGTCCGGACGTGTCGTCTCGTCCTTCGGCGTGATGGGTGGGCAGTACCAGGCCGTCGGCCATGCAAGGTTTGTGTCGGGCCTGGCCGATTACTCGATGGACCCCCAGGAGGCGCTCGACGGGCCGCGCTGCTTCCCGGAAGGCGGCGATTTGCAATTGGAACGGGGCATCGGCGACGAGGTTCGGGCCGGCCTTGCCGACATCGGCCACCGGGTCGTAACCCCGGATGCGCCCCTGGGCGGTGGCCAGGCCATCCATATCGATCACCGGAGGGGCGTGCTGGCTGGTGCGTCCGACCAGCGCAAGGATGGTTGCGCCCTGGGATACTGACGACCGCTCCGCCGGCGGGCAAACTCCCGGAATCATCAAAGACGATGGCGCCACCGGGCGTCAGTTCATGTGGATGCCGAGTTCGTACCTGCCGTTGAGGAGGCGGCCGAACAGCGATTCAACCTCGGGATGATCCACCGGCTCGCCGGAATTGTCGATGATGAGGTTCTGTTCGGACACGTAAGCCACGTAATGGGCTTCCTCGTTTTCAGCCAGCAAGTGATAGAATGGCTGGTCCTTGTGCGGGCGGATTTCCTCCGGAATTGCCAGCCACCACTCCTCGGTGTTCTCGAATTTGGGGTCGATGTCGAAGACCACGCCCCTGAATGGAAAGCTTCGATGCCTGACAACCTGGCCGATATCGAATTTTGCTGCTGTCTTGACAATCTTGGACATTCGCACAGTTGCCTGCAATTCGCCGTCCGTCAAATTTATTGGCTGACCATCCAGGTATCAAGCCTGAAGTGAAATCCCGATGTGGACGCCCAGGTCCGCGGCGGCGAATCGGCATTCGCAAGACGGGCCATATCGGCCCGGGTGGCTGCAACAATTCCCGGCACGGGAGGCCCTCCGGCGGCGGCGGAATCAACACACCGTGATTTTGCCGCCTGAGCGCTTGACCTGGCCGGTGCTTCCCGGATGTCCTGATGCGCCAGCAAGCGACAGGAGTGGGATCATGAGATGGGACCAGGGCTCGGCAATCTGGAAGCCGCAAAAGAACATCCTGGTGGTCGAGGATGACAACCTGCAGCGGGAATCAATGGTTGCCAGTGTCTTCGACCCGCCGGAGACCGACAATTTTGCCATCGCCAGGGTCATGGAGGCTGCGAGCGGGGAGGAGGCATTGCGGATCGCCGAGAACGAGATCGTCGATCTCATGATCCTGGATGTCTGCCTTGCCCCCGACGGCCTCGACGGCTTCGACGTCTGCAATCGGCTGCGGGGCCAGGAATTCCCCGGCCGGATCATCATGCTGTCGGGCGAGCGCGCCGACGGCAATGACCGGGCCGACGGGCTGACCACCGGCGCTGATGATTTCGTGGCCAAGCCGTATTCGCGCCGGGAGCTCAGGGCCAGGATCGATGTGCAGCTGAAATCGGCGGAAGAGGCCGGCAATGCCATCCTGCGTTTCGGGCCATTCACCTTCTTTCGCGACCGGCAATGTGTCAGTCGGGCCGGAATGGAGCGTCCGCAGAGCCTCACGCAAAAGGAGAGCGCAATCGTCCTGGCCCTCTACCAGGCAAGGGGTGAAGTCATCACCAAGGAACGGCTTCTCGACGAGGTCTGGGGGTATCATCCGGCCGCAAACACCCATACCCTGGAGACGCATATCTACCGGGTCCGGGAAAAGCTTGAGCCCAATCCGAGGCAACCGGAATACGTGCTCAATTCCGATGGTGGCTACCGGCTCGCCGGCTACGCATGACCAACCATTGATCGATTGGAGCCTTTCGGCCACAAGCGGGCCGCGCCGAAGCCCGTCTCCGGCGGCCGCCGGAACTGGCAGCCTGCCACGAATTCCCGTATTTGTCCGGGCAGGAACAGGTGTGCCCGATGTCAAAGAACCGAATTTTGGTCGTGGAGGATGATCATCTGCAGCAGCAGGAACTGGTCAGGCTGCTGACAGAGACTGGCGGCTACGAGGTCCAGGCCGCCGGCAGCGGTCACGAGGCGCTGGTCTTTACCGACGCCTTTCAACCGGAACTCGTCATTCTCGACGTCGATCTTCCCGGGGATGTCGACGGGTTTGCCGTGGCACGCGAAATCGTGAGCCGCAGGCAACGCTGTTCGATCGTGATGCTGACCCGGCTACGGGGCGAGGACAGAAGGGTGGAAGGGCTGGAATCCGGCGCAGTCAGCTATCTGGAAAAACCGATCGTGATGCGGACCCTGCTCAGCCAGATCAAGTCCATCCTGGCATCGCACCGGGTGTTCAGGGACAACATCATACAGATCGGCAACCTCACCCTCGATCCTCGCGAGAGGATGCTGTCGGGACTGCCGGACGGCGAGTCCGAAATCGCCAGGGTCAAGCTGACCGACATGCAGACCCGGCTGTTGCAGTACCTGCATGACCGTCGTGGCAGGTATGCGACAGACGAGGAATTGTTGCGGGAGGTCTGGGGATATGCGCCCAATACCATCACCCATACCGTGTCTACGCATGTTCACCGGGTCCGCTCCAAGCTGCGGGAACGGGGATTCAGCCAGGACATCATTGTCAACCGACCCCGCATCGGGTACCGGCTTGCCGAGTAGCCATGGCTCCGATGCCGGTTCGGCTGCGAGGCAGGAGCCCTGTCAGTAATGCATCCGGAGGCAGCCGCCTGACATGCCGGTGACGATTGGAACCTGGAACATCAACTCGGTGCGCCTTCGAGAAGGCCTGGTCTGCCGGTTGCTCGAGGAGGAGCAGCCGGAGGTGCTGTGTCTCCAGGAGTTGAAGTCCCCGACCGAACTGGTGGTGACCGAAGGGTTTGCCCGCCTCGGCTACCGGCACTGCGTGTTGCGGGGCCAGAAGGGCTACAACGGCGTCGCCATCCTGTCGAAATTACCGCTGGAGGATCTCGGCTCCCGGGACTTTCTCGGTCGCGGCGAGGCGCGCCACGTGGCAGCACGGCTACCGGACGGCATTGTCATCGAGAACTTCTACGTGCCGGCGGGGGGCGATGAGCCCGACCGCGACGCCAACCCGAAATTTGCCGACAAGCTGGATTTCGTCGCCGGCATGCGCGATTGGTCGCAAGAGGAGAAGCCCCGCCGGACAATCCTGGTCGGCGACCTCAATATTGCACCCCTGGAGGATGATGTCTGGTCTCACCGCCAGCTGCTCGGTGTGGTCAGCCATACCCCGATAGAGGTCAATCTCCTGAATTCGGCGATGACGGCTGGTGACTGGACCGACGTGGTTCGCCGGGACATCCCCGAAGGCAAGCTCTATTCCTGGTGGTCATACCGCGCCCGCGACTGGGCAGCCTCGAACCGCGGTCGCCGGCTTGATCACATCTGGGCAAGCCCCGACATGGTCGGCCACTCCCACGCATCAAGGATCAGGCGCGATGTCAGGGGTTGGCCGCGCCCATCCGATCACGTTCCGGTCTTCTCCACCTTCCGGGGATAACGACAGGCAAGCTGGCGATGGTGTTCCCGAGTCAAGAATAGAGAATCCGCTCGGCAACAACGAAGGTTCCCCCAGAAACACCGCGCGCACAATGTACAACTTCTTGAACCCCTCTATTCTTTGATTCTAAGGCCTGTTGGTGAGTCCGGCCCACCATCCTTGGGAAGGGGCTACAGCAGGAATCAACTCCCGGCTGTGATAGCTTCTGACAAGGTCTTGTCCAGAAATACTATGCTAATTCAAAATCACATTTTGAATTAGCATAAATATCGGCTATGTTGTGCGCCATGATCACACGTGACCTTGCCGAAAAACTGACCTTGGCCGCACAGACCTGGCCTGCCATCACCCTCACCGGACCCCGTCAGAGCGGCAAGACGACGCTGTGCCGTACCCTGTTTCCGCACCATCAGTACGAGTCGCTGGAAGCCCTCGACATCCGGGCCTTCGCCGCTGAAGATCCCCGCGGATTCCTGGCTCGATATCCGGAAGGCGCAATTCTCGACGAGGTCCAGAGGGTCCCGGACCTTCTCTCCTACCTGCAGGGCATCATCGACACCGACCCGGGACCAGGCCGCTGGATTCTCACCGGCTCACAAAACTTCTTACTGCTCGAGTCGATCAGCCAGTCACTGGCGGGACGAACGGCAGTCCACAACCTCCTGCCGCTGACGAGAGGCGAAACGACACGTTTCACACCGCATCCGGCGACTCTCGACGAGAGCCTCTTCACCGGTTCCTACCCACGCATATTCGATGAGAGACACGATCCTTCGGACTGGTATGGCAACTACATTGCTACCTATATCGAGCGCGATGTACGATCGATCAGCAATGTCGGCGACCTTGTGGCTTTTCAACGTTTCCTGACAATGTGTGCGGGCCGAACCGCGCAACTTCTCAACTTCTCGTCGCTCGCAGGTGATTGCGGCATCACGCAACCGACGGCAAAGGCCTGGCTGAGCATCCTTGAAACCAGTTTTGTCGTTTTCCGCCTTCCAGTCTTCCATGAGAATTTAGGTAAGCGCATGGTGAAAATGCCGAAGCTGCATTTTTACGACACCGGCCTCGTCTGCTGGCTACTGGGAATCCGAACCCCCGAACAACTCAACACACACCCACTCCGCGGTGCCATCTTCGAAACCTGGACAGTATCGGAGATTGCCAAGCATCGGGCCAACCAGGGCGAAGTCGGCAGACTTTCGCACTACCGCGACAGTAACGGCGCGAAGGTCGATCTGGTTGTCGAAGGCCCGGCTGCCGTCACGATCGTCGAAGCAAAATCCTCGGCGACTGCATCGGCCGGCCTATTCGACGGCGCCAGACGGGTTCGAGGACATTTTTCTCAATCTACTCGCCGATGCTCCGTCGTCGTCGTTTATGGCGGAGATCAGGCCCATCGCCGTGGTGATGGCAGCCTGGTGCCTTGGAGGGAATTGCACCAGTTCGACCTGGATGCGTCGGACTGAAGCGCCACCGACCGAGTGGCCGGTCCCCGCTACCATGATGTGGGCACCGGCAGCGAGTGTCGACGACACCGGCCGCCTGCCGGATGTCGGTCTTGTCAGGCTCTTGTTGGGGTTTTGCACGTGGGGCTGACGCGGTGGGTTGGATTCCGGTGGCGAAATACCATATCTGAATGCAGGAAGAATGGTGAGCAGGCATGCTGGATATTGGCAGGAAGAACACTGACGGTCTGATCAAGGACGGTTCGGAGGCGACGTTTGTCGAGGATGTTCTCGAGGCCAGCCGCGAGCAGCCGGTCATTGTCTATTTCAGTGCCGCCTGGTGCGGGCCATGCAAGACCTTCGGGCCGGAGCTGGAGCGTGCCGTGCAGTCGGCTGGCGGCAAGGTCAGGATGGTCAAGATCGACACCGAGGCCAATCGCCAGCTGGCGGCGCAGATGCGGATTCAGTCGATACCGGCAGTGTTTGCCTTTCTTGACGGCCGGCCGGTTGACGGCTTCGTCGGGGCGAAGACCGGCTCCGAACTGGCGGCCTTCATCCGGAAACTGGCCGCCGATGGCGATGGCGGCGAACGGGATGAATATATCAGGCAGGCGGAAGAGCTGCTGGAGCGTGGCGCCGCGGTCGAGGCGGCCCAGCTGTATTCGGCCATCCTGGCCGAAGACCCCGAGGACGCCGCCTGCTATGCCGGCATGATCCGGGCCTACCTGGCGCTTGGTGACACCGCGAAGGCGGAAGGTATGCTCAATTCTGCCCCCGCGAGCATTGCCGATGCCAAGGAAATCACCGCGGTGGCGGCGGCGATCGAACTGGCGGCACGGGCGGCCAGCGCCGGTCCGGCCAATGATCTCAGGCAGCGGCTGCAGGCCAATGGTGATGATCACCAGGCAAGGCTTGACCTGGCATTGGCGTTGTTTGCCGACGATGACATCGAGGGTGCGATCGACGAGTTGCTGGAGCTGTTTCGCCGGGACCGCGAGTGGAATGACGGTGCGGCACGGGAGCAATTGTTCAAGATATTCGATTCCCAGAAACCAAATCACCCGGCCGTGTTGAGCGGCCGCCGAAGACTGTCTTCAATGATCTTTTCCTGATGATGGGTACGCATGGCAGGAGTTCCTGCGGATGTTCTCACAATTCTCACTGTCCAACCTGCCGGAGACAATCCCGCTATTTCCACATGCCGGTCTGATCCTGTTCCCGCGCTGCCAGTTGCCGCTGCACATCTTCGAGCCCCGATACATCTCCATGGTCGACGATCTGCTGCTCTCGGATCATCGGATGCTCGGCCTGGTCCAGCCTGTCAGCGAGGAGGGTGGCGAATCGCCCGGCCAGCGGGCGCCGCAACTCTACGAGGTCGGCAGCGCCGGCCAGGTCACCGAGGTGCAGAAGGTTCCCGGCGGCCGCTACAACATTACGGTGACCGGGGTATCGAGGTTCCGGGTCGGCACACTGATCGAGGGGTTTTCCCCCTATCTGAAGGTATCGCCGAAATGGAGCGAGTTCGAAGGTGACCTCGACGACATTGCCGGTGACCCGGGGTTCTCCGAGGTCAGGTTCATCAGGTTGGTCGAAAGCTATTCCCGGGCCAGGGGTTTGAAGTTCGGCCCGGTGGAGACGAACGGCCGGGACGCGGATGTGATCATCGGAACCGTTTCCATGTATGCGCCGCTGCCGTCCGCGGACAAACAGGCATTGCTCGAACTGCCGACCCTGGCTGAACGGCGGAAGGCATTGGAACTGGTGCTCAGCTTGGAGGTGTCGGCCGGCAATGGGATGACCCGGCAATGACCGACGACCCGCAGGACATCGACCGCAAGATGCTCGAGGCGCTGATATGCCCGGTCACGCATGCGCCGCTTTCCTACGATCGTGAGAAAAACGAGCTGGTCTCGAATGCCGCACGCCTGGCATTTCCGATCCGGGATGGAATCCCGATCATGCTCGCCGACCAGGCCAGGCAACTCGATTGAATTGCCCGCCGCCGGCGATGCCGTTTCGGAAGTTGCAAGCGGGTTGCGAAGTCCATGCCTGGAAGCGGACGCCGTGACAGGTCGGCCCGCTGCCGGCAGCGTCGGTCCCGGCCCGGGCGGCCTTCCGGTCAGATGCGCATGCCTGCTGCCAGCCTCGGCAGGTCGCCGGCAATGCCGGCCGCGTTTCGGGCGAGAATTCGGCGTAGCATCGGGATGTTGCCTACGAATTGCATGCCGGTACGGCGCAGCTGCCTGACCGCCTCGCTGTCACTGGAATAGATCCAGTTCAGGAAATCGGTTGCGAAGGCAAAGGAGCTGAGGTCAAGCTGGCGCCAGTCCTGGTAACGTCGCAACACGCCGATCGCACCGATATCCTCACCCCGGCGATGGGCATTGATCAGGGTCTCGGCAAGCGCCGCCACATCGCGAAGGCCAAGATTGAGTCCCTGGCCGGCGAGCGGATGCAGGCCGAGCGCGGCATCGCCAACCAGCACCGAACGCTCTGCCGCCTTCGTCTCGGCCAATGACAGCGACAAGGGCCAGCAATAGCGTTTCGAGGCCAGTCGCAACCGGCCGAGGAAAGTCGCCGAAACGCAACCGCAATTCCGCCATGAAGTCCGCATCGGAGAGTGCCATCATCCGGCCGGCATTTTCGGTGGTGTCGGTCCAGACGATCGACGACCGGTTCTGCGGCAATGGCAGGATTGCCAGCGGGCCGGTCGGCATGAAGAACTGCCAGGCACCGCCTTCATGCGGCAATTCGTGCTCCACCGCACAGACCATCGCCGATTGCCGGTAATCCCTGGCCACCCGGCTGGTCGGAAACTCCCTGGCCACCGGGCCGTACCTGCCATCGCATCCGGCAATGATGCGGGCGGTGAGACTCTTGCCGGTCTCCAGCCTCAGCTGCACGCCGGATGGCCCGGCCTGGTAGCTCGACAGGGTGGCAGGCGATTCGTGGCGGATCGATGGCGTGGCGGCAACATGGTCGAGCAGCGCCCGACGCAGGAAGCGGTCCTCGAGCATGGTTGCCATGGGGCCGTCCTGCAGATCATCGGCATCAAATCGCAACACCGATGGGCTGACGCCCTCACCGGCTCGCCCGTCGGTAACGCAGACGAATCGGAATTCCTGCCCGTGATCCTTCAGCGGAGCCGACAATCCGAGGCGGCCGAGGATGCGGCAGGATGACAGCGACAGCGCGTAGGCCCGCCCGTCGAAATCATCCGAACGGCGATCCCGAACCGCCGATCTGTCAATGAGAAGAACCGACATCCCGCCCTCGGCCAGCGCCAGCGCCAGGGTGGTGCCAACGATACCGCCGCCGGATATTGCCACATCGGCATCAATGGTCATCGTCGCTCCCGATCAGGGATGTCCGGCAGACAGCTTGCAGAAACACGAGGCGGTGACAGGAATGTCGGTCCGGGCCTGTGCAATGGTCAGCCGCTGCCTGGCCGCCCGGGCCTGGCCGTTCAATCCGAGGCGTTCAAGACATTCGCAGTATCCGCTCAAGCTCCAGATATTGTCAGGGTGCTGGCAAGGACGGCTGAGCGTGTCGTCCAGGCCAAGATCGGCCTCGTAGACCGCCCGGGCTTCCTCCAGGCGTCCCTGCTCCAGGAGAAGGGCGCCGAGCGCATGCCTGACCGGTTGCATCCAGCCCCAGGGTTCTTCATAGGGAAGGTTGTCATCCAGCTCGACGGCCGTTCGCAGCTTTTCGAATGCCGCGTCGAACTCTCCTTCCCGGTAGAGAATTTCACCCATCATCATCTCGCGGCCGACCGACAGGATGTCATGGCAGGAGTTGTTGAACAGCGACCTGCCTTCGGGAATGCGCTCGAAGGTGCGCTCGAAGGCATCGGCTTCGTCGCGGGCGGCACGCGGGTTGCGGGAGGAGGCATGGGCCACGGCCCGGGCGTAATGCATGGTCGTGGTGGTTACCGAGTAGAGGTCCCGGTTTGCCGGCAACGCCTGGTCAAGAATGTCCTGCCACCGGCCGAACCGCACCAGCACATGCTGCCTGATCGGCACGAAAGCCTCCAGCCAATCGGCCATTGGCGGCGATTCCACGACCAGCAACTCTTCGGGAATGGCTGACTGCAGTTTTTCGCAGGCCTGGATCGCGGTTCGCCACTGGCCAAGGAACATGGCGCCGTAGATCTTGAAATGAAGGTTGTGTGCCCGGTAGAGCGTGTAGAAATTCAGCGCCCCTTCCTTCTCCAGGTAGCGCCGGTCGGCGATGACGGCATCGTGGTTGGACCGGACCACGTTCACATAGTCACCGCAAATGGCGTCGATATGTGTCGCCATGTGCTGCAGATGTCCGGAATCCGGCACCAGCCCACGCAGCATGTCGGCGGCCGGCAACGCCTTCTCGGGGGTCGGTGACAGTTCCATCAGGTGGATGTACATGTGCAGCATGCCGGCATGCGGCTTGCTGCCGGCTGCCGACAGCCGGCGGATGGCCGTCTCAAGTACCGCCTGCGCTTCGGCGGTGTCGGCACCCGGGGCAATCTCACCGGTCTTGATGTCCCAGAGCTGCCACGGGGTGCGGTTCATCAGGGCTTCGGCAAACAGCGCCTCGATATCTGAATCATTCCTGTTTTCCCGCCACACCCCGCGCATGGCGGCGGCATAGTCGTCATTCCATGGAAGCATGTCGGCAGCCGGCTCCCGTTGCGGGTACCTCGTCAGCAATGCACCGATGAGGTCCCGCTCCGGCTTGTTGCACCTTGCCGACAGCCGGCTTGCCGCCCCGGCAGCATCGAAGGCTGCCGCCAGCGACCTGGCGGCGTCCTCCTCGTCGAACGAGTCCCACTGCTTGTTGTAGTTGGGCCCGATTGCGTAGGCGATGCCCCATTGCGCCATGGCGCAATCCGGGTCGGCCTCTGCCGAACGCCTGAAACAGCTGACCGCCTCTTCGTGATTGAAGCCGTAGGTCCATGCCAGGCCACGATCAAACCATCGCTGTGCCGCCGGCGAATTCGTGGTTATCGGTCGATGGACGGAGCCGAGGTCAAATTCGTAGTCCATATTCGAAGCTTTCGCAGCCGCAGGGTAGGCGGTCCAGGCCGCAGGCCCTACCGGGGCAATTCTTGGATGGTCGACTGGTTGTTTGCAAGCAGGAATGTGAATCGTCGTGCGATGACGACACGGTCTGATCCGTGCCGGGCAGGCTGGCAAGATTGTCAAGACAACTGTCCTGCAAAATGAGAGAGTACGCCACAGTGATATTTTCGGTCGAAATGACGGGAAGTCCGCAGCCGGTCCCGGCACCGACATCCCGCCAGCCATCGATTGGCATTCTCGCCGGCAACCGGTCGGCTGAAACACGGGAGGCAGTCGCATCATGCAGACCATGACGGCAGGCGGCGCAATTTTCGGGAAGCTCGGCGGGCTTGGCATCGATCATGTCTTTGCCAATTCCGGCACCGACTTCCCGCCGATCATCGAAGGTTTGATCGAGGCTCGCGACCAGGATGGCAGGCTGCCAATGACGGTCGTGGTTCCGCACGAGCATGTGGCAGTCGGAATGGCGCATGGCTACGCCCTGATATCGGGGCGGATCCAGGCCGTCATGCTCCACACCAATGTCGGCCTTGCCAACGGGGCCACCGGCATCATCAACGCCGCCTGCGACCAGGTTCCGATACTTGTCATGTCCGGCCGCACGCCGGTGACGGAAGGCGGCCGCTTCGGGTCCCGAACCGTACCCATTGGCTGGGGGCAGGAGATGTATGATCAGTCGGCCCTGGTGCGGGAGGCCTGCAAGTGGGATTACGAATTGCGTGCTCCCGAACAACTGCCGGAGTTGCTCGAACGGGCGTGGGCAATTGCCAACTCGACGCCGAGAGGACCGGTCTATCTCGCACTGCCCCGCGAGGTGTTGTGCGAGCAATGCCCGGCGGTGGAGCTCGGCAAGCCATCCGTCATGGCGCCGGCACATGCCGCCCCCGACCAACAGGCCGTGGCCGAGGCGGCACGGCTGCTCGCCGGAGCTCGCAAGCCGCTGATCATCGCCCAGCGTGGAGCCGGCTCGCAGGACGCGTTCGATGCCCTGCACAAATTCGTGGAAGAATGGGCAATCCCGGTTTCGCATTACTGGGCCAACATGATTGCCATCCCCATGACTTCACCCATGCATGTGGATTGGAGTCCGGATGATCTGCTGCAAGAGGCAGATGTCGTCCTCGTGATCAATTCCCTGGCGCCGTGGTGGCCTGACCGGGCGCAACCCGGTCCGGAAGCCAGGGTGATCCATCTCGGTCCTGACCCGCTCTTTGCGCGCTCGACCCCGATCAGGAATTTCCGCTCCGACATTTCACTGGTCGGCGAGACCGCGACGGCGCTGCGGGCGCTGATCGACGAGATTGGCCAGGCGCCCCGGTCTCCGGCCGCCTTCGCCGAACGGCGGGCCCGCATTGCCGGGCATTCTGCCGCCAACCGCGAAGCGGTCATTGCCAGAGCGAAAGCGGGCAATGCGGCGCCAATGTCAAAGGAATGGGTAAGCCTGTGTCTCGGCGAGGCCATTCGCTCACATCCTGGTCGCCGGTCGAGTGTATTCCACGAGCTCGGTTGCCCGCTGCCCCCATTATTCCTGGACCAGCATCTGGGCTACTTTCAGGAGCCGCATTCGGGTGGGCTGGGATGGGGTCTCCCGGCGGCGCTTGGTGCGCAACTCGCCGACCGCGACCGCCTGGTCTTTGCCACGATGGGTGATGGCTCCTACATGTTTGCCAATCCGGTCGCTTGCCACCAGGTGGCCGAGGCGCTTGATCTACCAGTCATCACCTTGGTGCTGAACAACGAGGAATGGGGGGCGGTGCGCCATTCGGTCGAGGATCTCTACCCGGACGGCCTGGCCAGGAGGACGAATGACGTGCCCCTGACCTCGCTTCGGCCCTCGCCGGATTTTGCCATGGTTGCGCAGGCCAGCCGCGCCCGCACCGAGACGGTCACCGACGGCAATGAACTTCCGGCGGCCCTGGACCGCGCAATCAGCATCGCCACCAAGGAGAAAACCCAAATGCTCCTCAACATCGCCATTGCCCGCACCGCACCAGGATAGACGGCAACAGAAGTTGCTCCCGGCCCGGGAATGGCCCCGGCGGGCGACCAATCTTCCCGGGGTGCTGGTCCTGCCCTCGTGCCAACCTCCTTCCGGATTGCTGCCAGCTTCCTCGCCTGCAGATTGACGACGTAACGACGGGCGTTTCACCGACCGTATCCCGAATGTCCCCGGACCGGGCCGGCAGACGGCAATACGAACAGTGCCACACCATCCGGCGGCGGCAGAATGCGCAGGCAGGGTATGGGCGGAGACTTTCCGGATGCCGGCAGGTCCTGGCAGACGGGAACTTCATCATTGCCGATCATGCTGTCCTCTCGTAGCAATCCGCATGTCGCGTGAAGGGAGATTGTGAATGACCGGCAATTGGGCTGATGCTGGAGCCTGCGAGCTCGGGAGGCTTATCGGAGACGGATCAGTCGACCCGGTGGAACTGCTTGATGATGTCATACAGGCGATCCGGTCGCATCCGAATGCGGACGACATCTATGCCCGGGTGACGGAGGAGCGGGCATATCCGGAGGCGGAGGCAGCATCCAGGCGGGCCAGGGAAGGGAAGCGGCTATCGGTGCTGGATGGCGTTCCGATTTCATGGAAGGACCTGTTCGACACGGCAGGAATTGCCACGGAGGCTGGCTCGCTGCTGCTGAAGGGCAGGGTGCCGCGGCAGGATGCGGTTGTCCTGCAACGTGCAACCGCGCTTGGCCTGGTGTGCCTGGGCAAGACGCATCTGAGCGAGCTGGCATTTTCGGGCCTGGGCCTCAATCCCGTGATCGCCACCCCGCCCTGCATCAACGATCCGGCAGCCGTGCCGGGAGGCTCGTCCTCGGGGGCGGCGGCGTCGATCGCATTCGGCCTTGCCCCGGCCGGCATTGGCTCGGATACGGGCGGCTCGGTCCGGATCCCGGCGGCATACAATGACCTGGTTGGATTGAAGACCACGTCGGGGCTGCTTCCGCTTTCCGGAGTCGTGCCACTATGCGGCAAGTTTGACACGGTTGGCCCGCTGACACGGAATGTCGAGGATGCGTCGGCAATACTGCGCGCCCTGGCTGGCAATGGCCGACCTCCGGATTTGCAGGGCGGACGGGTGGACAGGATGCGTTTCCTGGTCCCCGATGAGGCGCTTGAGGGGGTACGCACCGTACCAGGCGAAGGTTTCGAAAGGGCAATCGAGACAATCGCCGCCGCCGGTGCCAGGATCGAAGAGCGGTCGGTGCCGTCGATTGGTGAGGCCTGGCCACTGTCGGGCGAGCTGTACGCGACCGAGGCCTATGCCCAGTGGATGGACGTCATCGAAGCCAGGCCGGAGATGATGTTCAGAGAGATCAGGGACAGGTTCCGGTCCGGGCGCAACGTGCCGGGGACCGCCTATATCAAGGCAGTCAGTCGCCTCGACGAATTGCGGGCACAGTACCGGGAGTCGACCGCGGGATATGATGCGGTTCTGACACCGACCAGCCCGATCCTGCCTCCGCAGAAGGACCGCCTCCTCGCCGACAGGGAGTACTACGTCGCCGAGAACCTGCTGGCTCTCCGGAATACCAGGATCGGCAACCTGATGGAGGTTCCGGCACTGACCCTTCCAACCGGGGTCCCGTCGACGGGAATCATGCTGCTCGGCACCTCCTTCGGCGAGGCTCGCCTGCTCAGGATCGGATCCGAATTCGAAAAACTGCTTGGGTGAAGCGAATTCGAAGAGAAGGTCGTTCCACGGGGCAAGGAGAATTCCTGGACAAGGAAGATAGTCGGCCAGATGCACATTCAGGTGACGCAGAAGGTTGAAAGAGGAACCCTTGCCGGCCTGCTTCTGGGCCCGTTGGGGTATCGACATCGAGGTATCGCGTGTTCCGATGCCGGACTGACGGTGCTGTCCCGAACGCCGAGGAGCGTGCCCTACCCGGAGATATCGGCGCCGCTGCGATTGACCCGGGCTCTGGGGTTCCACGCCTTGGCGGTCTCCCTGCGGGGCGGCAGCGTCATCACGGTCGCCGGCATCGGGCGCGGTGAAGCCGCCAGCTTCACGGCGATGGCAAACAAGGCGTGGTGCCGGCATTATGTTATGCAGGTCGAGCAGGATGCCGAAGAACTGCGTGAACTCGCCAGGATCATCGAACGCCTGGGGCGGCCCAGGCGATATCCTTCAGCCTGTCTTGTCGAGCCCTTTCTGGTCCGGGCCAACCGCGTTGCTGAAGGACTCCCGGAGGACATTCCCGAGAATGTCCTGCCGGCGGAGCGCCAGGCAAGCCTGGATGCGGTCACGGGATTCCGGGCGGCACCGCAACGCATTCGCGAGGCCGCGATCGAGACCTTCATCAAGTCCGAACTGGCAAGATGCGAGGAGTTCTTCGACACGATTGAATCGAACCCGCTGACTTCTGAACAGCGCCTTGCCGTTGTCACCGACGAGGATGCAACGCTTGTCCTCGCCGGCGCGGGATCTGGCAAGACAAGTGTGATCGTTGCAAAAGCGGCACATCTCATTCACCGGGACGTCAGGAAACCCGACGAGATCCTCCTCATGGCCTTCGGCAAGGACGCGGCCGCCGAGATGGCTTCCCGGATCGAGGAGAGAACCGGGGCGATTGTCAACGCGACAACGTTTCACGCGCTGGGGCTGGAGATCATTCGAGCGGTGGAGAAAGGAGCGCCGGCACTGGCAATTCACGCGAATGACGATGTGCAATTCCGGGCCCTGCTCAAGGACATTCTCAGGAACGATTTTGCTGCAAGGCCGGATTTGGGCGCCTTGCTGCGGAAGTGGTTTTCGGAGTTCTACTTTCCATACAAGAGCGAGTGGGGCTTCAAGACCAAGGGCGAGTATTTCCGCTACGTCGAGGCGCACGAATTGCGAACCCTCCAGGGCCATCTCGTCAGGAGCTTTGAAGAATGGGAGATAGCCAACTGGCTTTACCTGAACGGAATTGCCTACGAGTACGAGCCTGTCTACGAGCATGACATTCCCGGAAACGACAGGGGAGCCTATACGCCGGACTTTCGACTGACCGAGAGCGGCATCTACATCGAGCATTTCGGTGTCAGGAAGGCGCGTCGAGGCGACGGTACAACCAGGCTGAGCACTGCACCCTTTGTTGACCGGGCGAGCTATCTCAAGGGCATGGAGTGGAAGCGGAGCATTCACAAGGAGCACTGCACCACGCTCATCGAGACCTTCAGCTACGAACGGGTCGAGGGTCGCCTGACCGAAGCTCTCGAGGAGAAGCTAAAGCCCTACATTGTGCTCGATCCACTCCCGCCGGACGACATGCTTGTCCGGTTGTTGGAGCTCGGCCAGATCGACGCATTCACGAAGACGCTCGGAACGTTCCTGCGCCACTTCAAGAGCTCGGAGATCACGTTGGAGGATTGTCGGATGCGTGTCGGGAAGTCCGCCGACAAGCCGCGGTGCCTTGCTTTTCTGCAGATATTCGAGGCGGTTTTCGAGTCCTACCAGAGGCGCCTGGACGGCCGGATCGACTTCGAGGACATGATTGTCCGGGCAACCGGGCACCTGAAATCCGGGCGCTTTCAGAGCCCGTATCGCCACCTGCTTGTCGATGAGTTCCAGGACATCTCGGCAGGCAGGGCACGACTCCTCCTGGCATTGAAGGAACAGCACGATGATGCCCGAATCTTTGCGGTCGGTGATGACTGGCAATCGATCTACAGATTCACCGGCTCTGACATTCAACTGATGCGGAATTTCGGTCAGAAATTCGGCGGAACCTATGCCGGCTGCGATGATGTGCACGAAATTGTCGATCTGGGCCGAACCTTTCGCAGCGTTGACAGGATTGCCCTGCCGGCGCGGGACTTTGTTCTCAGGAACCCTTCACAGATCACCAAACAGGTCATGCCTGCCGGCGGGGCCATGACCCCCGCGATCAGGATCATGCATTACGGTCACGGCAAGAGGGACGGATCCCTCGTCGCCACCCTGAATGAAATCCGGGCAGGGGCCGCCAGCAGGACCAGCGTTCTTCTCCTGGGGCGCTATGGCTTCCTGAAGCCCGATAACCTTCCCAGGCTCAACGCAGACTTTCCCGGACTGTCGATCCAGTTCAAGACGGTTCATGGGTCAAAGGGCCTCGAAGCCGATCATGTCGTTATCCTGGGGGCTTATTCTGGCCGCATGGGCTTTCCGTCCGAGATCGAGGATGATCCGCTTCTCGACCTGGTTCTGCCTGAGCCCGAGGAGTTTGAACACGCAGAGGAACGCCGCCTGTTCTATGTTGCGCTGACCCGGGCGCGAAAGTCGGTCACCATCCTTGCCAGCCGAGAGGAGCCGTCGGCCTTTGTGGACGAACTGCTGAAAGACCCGAAATACGGGGTGGTTCGGCTTGGAAAGTCCGGAATTACCGAACAACGGTGTGGCGCATGCGGCGGACGGATGCTGTCCCAGACGTCCAAAAAGGGCCGGACTTTCTTTGCCTGTGAGCATCGGTACCTCTGCGGTGAAAGATTGTGGCCATGCAGTGCCTGCGGCGAGGATCTTCCGGTTGCAGACCGGCTGAGGCCCGGCAGGTTGGTTTGTCGTTGTGGAGCCGGGTTCTCCGCCTGCCCGAAATGTCCCGACGGTTGGCTCGTGGAACGCAAGGGGAAATACGGGAAGTTTCTTGGATGCACGAAATTTCCGGACTGCGATGGCCGGCGGAAGCTGTAATCGAGCGCCGGCGAATTGCAGTGGAGCAGGGTTGCGGGCGAAGGGCTTGAAACCGGCCGGTTCAGGGCCCCCTGCATTGCCTTGATGTCGAATTCAACACGAGACCGGCAACATCGATCCGGTCAGTGCCAGCCTTGCTGCCACCCCTGGAATTCGGTCGGCCGAAGGCGGTAGCGAGCGATGTTGCCGTCATGCAGCGACATTAGTTCGGTCTCCACGATCTCGACGAAACGTGCCTGATCCACTGGCGGCAACTGACTTGCCGCAACATGCCGCACAAGGGCAATCGCTGCCGTCTTGTCCATTCCCGTGCGCACCACCCTGGATACCACCTCGGCAACCATTTCCCGGTAGCGCAGACGGAATGGGTCCGGCTCGCCCCGGGATTGTCGCACGGCCGAGTGCCTGACGCAGGAGCGTTCATAGCCCCAGATGAACACGTCACGCAGCAATTCGGTGCGGTTCAACTCGTAGACGGCCAACAGGCCGTCGACATAGGCCCGTTCCTGCACGTCCACGAAGGACAGGGGGCAGAAATTGCCCTGGATCAGCGGGATATTCGCCGCCAGGCGGGCGACCCGCTTGTTGACGTCCTCGAAGCCTTGCAGGTAGGCGAGATGAGCGAGGACGAAGAAGGCCTGCTCGAATGGGTCCGAGATCGCGGCCGCGGTATTCAGAATCTTTTCGAAGCATTCCTCGATAAGTTGCGGCACTTCGAGTGGTTGGTAGACCGTGCCACCGATGCTGACCGGAATGTGTCGCAGCCGGCCGACAGCCCGCGGGTCGCCGAGCAGGTTGTCCGCGAGCAGGGCGTGCAGATTCAGAACGGTGTAGCGGTTGAAACCGATTTCGCTGGCATGGTCAACGAGCAACTCGATGGCCGCCTTGTGGTTCAGGATCATCTGCGTTTCCAGCACATCCTTGCCTTCGGCGGCCTCACCGAGTTCCAGCAGTCGCTCGGTTTCCAGCAGCGAATAGGTATTGCCTTCCAGTCGGCTGGAGTTCCAGGACAGTTCGATCAACAGGCGACCGTAGATCGTCCGGGCGTATGTTCCTGCCGGGAGCCCGCCATCGTCGGGCGGGCGACCCATAGCGTGCAGGTGCCGCCGCGTGGCGGCCGGCAGGTAGAAGGTGGCGTTGGGCACGTAGTCATCGATGAAGGAACGCTGGTAGCCGACCGGGTGTCGTTTCTGGACCGATGCGCGAATCGCCTGCTTGATTGCCGCTGCTTCTGGCGAGATCGGCACATTTGCCTCGCCATGAGCCCCGGCGGTGGCGTTGCTCGCGACCGCATTGTCCTTGCCGGCTCGGGCGGCGTGAGTGCGATAGCGACGTCCCTTGCACCGGCCTTCGGCAATCAGCCGATTCTGTGCCACCATCAGGGCAAGGCGGCGCTGCAACGTTCGTGCCGGCATCTCGCAGGGCAATCCCTCGCGAATGACGCCGATGCGGGCGCCTTCCGGATGGGCGGCCACGACGGCGAGGATGTCGCCGAGTTCCTGTTCGGAGATCCGCTTCGGCATGCCGTCGATCATATGCTGCATAAGGCTCTTATGCGACAAAAAAAGTCGTCTATTTGTCACATAACCTGTTTATTGTCGTGTAAACCGCCAAGGATCGCATTCTGGCTAGACCTGAAGGGGGATTTGCGGTAACCTGCCGTCAACGGGGCATCACGACCCCGGCAATGAGGCAGAACATGGGTTTCCCGGAGCGGTTTTCAGTACTGCCGCAATATCCGTTCGCGCGGTTGCGCAATTTGCTTGCAGGCAGAAAAGCCGGTGGCGAGGTCATTGACCTGTCTGTCGGCGCGCCTGCACATGGCGCTCCGTCCTGGCTTGCTGACACCGTCTCCCGTCATGGCGATGAATTCGGTCGCTACCCCCCGACATTCGGAACGGAGGATCTGCTGTCGGCAGTATCCGGGTGGATTGACCGCCGCTATTCGGTCAGCGTTGATCCAGGCACGCGCGTCATGGTGCTCAGTGGAACCCGCGAGGGCCTGTTCAATGTCTGCCTGTGGCTGGTACCCGAGGCCAAGGGCGGCCGTCTGCCCTGTGTGCTGGTTCCAAACCCGTTCTACCAGGTCTATGCGGCCGGGGCAGTGGCGGCCGGGGCCGAGCCGGTCTATGTGCCGGCGGTCAGGGAAAACGGCTATCTTCCGGATTTCGCATCGCTTCCGGATGACATTCTCGACCGGACATCACTCGCCTTTACCTGTTCACCGTCAAACCCGCAGGGTGCCGTCGCATCAACCGACTACATTTCGCAATTGCTGGCCCTTGCCGAACGGCACGATTTCCGGATTGTCGCCGACGAGTGCTACTCGGAAATCTATCGCCGGTCGCCGCCGCCCGGAATGCTCGAGGTGGCTGACATTGCCGGAGCCGACCCGGAGAGGATCGTCGTGATGCAGTCGCTGTCCAAACGCTCGAATCTTCCGGGAATCCGGTCGGGATTCCTGGTCGCCGGGCCTCGGACCATGGAGCGGATCAAGGTGTTGCGGGAGTACTCGGCAGCGTCGGTTCCCGGGCCACTGCAGGCGGCATCGGCGCAGGCCTGGCGTGACGAGACACATGTGGAGGCCAGCCGCGACCGCTATGGCAGGAAGTTTGCCCTGGCCGACCGGGTCCTGGAGGGGCTCGAAGGCTACAGGAGTCCGGAAGGCGGCATTTTCCTGTGGCTCAATGCCGTTGACGGCGAGGCCGCGGCGCTGAAGATCTGGACTGAATCCGGCGTGCGGGTGCTCCCCGGAGCCTATCTCGGACGTGAAATCGACGGGCGCAACCCTGGCGCCGAATACATACGGGTGGCCATGGTTGCCGACGAGGAGAGGCTGGAGCAGGGCCTCGGCAGCATTGGTGCGGCACTCGGCAGTATCTGGAGGTAGGAAGTTGACTTACGAGGCAAGACAGCGTGGTCCGCTCATTGACAATCATTCCCGCAGAATGCTCGAGCAGCGGGTAAAGGAGATCATCGGGCTTTGCATGCTGGTCGCTGGCGTTGCAATGGGATTGATGCTGGCGACATATTCCAAGACCGATCCGGGACTGTTTACCGCCAATGACCTGCCGGTCAAGAACCTGTTCGGGGAGACTGGCGCTGCCATCGCCAGCCCGCTGATGCTGACCATCGGCATCAGTTCCTGGTTCTTCGTGGTTTTTCTGGCGGTGTGGGGATTGCGGTTCATGTCGCATCTCGGCGATGACCGGTTTGTCGGCAGGTTGCTGTTCCTGCCATTCGCGGTTGTCTCGCTGTCGATATTCCTGGCGGTAATTGGGAAACTTGACTGGTGGTTGCACAATTTCGGTATTGGCGGCATGTTCGGCGACACCGTGCTTGGCGCCATCATCTATTCCTGGCCAACCGGGATCGGGGATGGAGAGGAGTATACCGGTCACGTCATCGCCGCAGTCTGCGCCCTGTTTGCCTTCCTGGCGCTGGGGCTGAACTTCCGGGAGATGAAAAACATTCTCGGCGTGCAGAGTGTCGTCAACGGGTTCTTGAGGCGGGACCGGGCTCCGGCAGACCGGGAGGGCAAGCGGAGCCGCTGGAGCAGGGCCGGCCGCGACCACGGACGGGTTCGGGAAGAGCCCGCGCTGGTCATCGACGAGGATGGCCTGGCCGGTGATGACGCGGTCGGCGACCGCGGTGCGCCGCCGAGGCGGAAGAGGGGATTCCTGTTCCGTCGTCGCAAGCCGGCACCCGGCGAGGGCCGCTCCGACTATCGGGGCGGGCCGGTCCGTCGGGTGGCAGAGCCGCCGATTTCCCGCGCCGACGACATTCCGCCACCACCGGCGGACGACATGGCTGCCCTGGAGCCGGATGCTACGCCGCCGATGGCAGAGAAGCTGGTTATCAAGCAGGCACCGGCACGGCCGCGGCCCACACGCGCTGCCGTGGCCACGGGACCGGCTCCGGCCAACAGGAAGTATGAAGCGCCGCCACTGTCGCTGCTGCAGAAACCGACCGAAATCAGGCAGGGAGCGATGAGCCGCGAGGCCCTGCAAGAGAACGCGGTCCTGCTCAAGGAGGTGCTGGAAGATTACGGCGTCAATGGCGAGATCTCCGCGGTCCAGCCAGGCCCGGTCGTCACCCTCTACGAACTTCTGCCGGAACCTGGGCTGAAGGCAAGCCGCGTCATGGGGTTGTCCGACGACATTGCCCGCAACATGTCGGCGCTGTCGGCCCGGATATCGACGGTTCCCGGCAAGCAGATCATCGGCATCGAGTTGCCGAACGAATCCCGCGAGACCGTCTATCTGCGGGAATTGCTGTCGCATTCGAGCTTTGGCGATTCGAGCCATGATCTGCCGATTACACTCGGCAAGGATATTGGCGGTCAGCCGATGATCGTCGATTTGGCGGCCATGCCGCACCTGCTGATCGCCGGGACCACCGGATCGGGCAAGTCGGTGGCCATCAATACCATGATCCTCAGCCTGCTGTATCGCCAGTCGCCGGACGCGTGCCGGATGATCATGATCGATCCGAAGATGCTCGAGTTGAGTGTCTATGATGGCATCCCGCATTTGCTCGCCCCGGTGGTGACCGATCCCAGGAAGGCGGTGTTTGCGCTGAAATGGGTCGTCTCCGAAATGGAGGACCGCTACCGCAAGATGTCGAAGATGGGTGTGCGGAAGCTGAGCACCTACAATGAACGCGTCATCGAGGCCAAGAAACAGGGACGGAAATTCACCAGGAAGGTCCAGACCGGATTTGACGAAGCGACCGGCGAGCCGACGATTGTCGAGCAGATGGTCGAGCCGGAAACCCTGCCCTACATCGTGGTCATCGTCGACGAGATGGCGGATCTGATGATGGCGGCCGGCAAGGAAATCGAGGCCTGCATCCAGAGGCTTGCGCAGATGGCGCGTGCCTCGGGGATCCATGTTGTGCTGGCCACGCAGCGGCCCTCGGTCGATGTCATCACCGGAACCATCAAGGCCAACATCCCGATTCGCGCATCGTTCCAGGTTGCCTCGAAGATTGACAGCCGGACCATTCTCGGCGAACAGGGTGCGGAACAGTTGCTTGGCCGCGGCGACATGTTGTTCATGTCGGGAGGCAGCAGGGTCAACCGGGTGCATGGCCCCTTTGTCGATGACACCGAAGTCGAGCAGATCGTCAGCCATCTCAAGTCGCTTGGCGCACCCGAATACCTGGCGGAAATCGTCGAGGGCCCGGAGGAGGGCCACGACTATGCCAGTGGAATGGCCGCCGGCAGGCTCGGCAATTCTTCCTCGGACGATCGGGAATATGATATGGCAGTCCAGGTCATCAAGAAGGACCGAAAGTGCTCGACATCATACATTCAGCGAAAACTGGGAATTGGCTACAACAAGGCCGCCAGGCTGGTCGAGAGAATGGAAGAGGAAGGACTTGTCAGTGCTCCGAACCATGTCGGCAAGAGGCAAATTCTGGTTCCGGAAGGCTGAGCCGGCTCCTCGCCGCTTCCCTTGCTTGCCTGGCAATTGTCCTGGCGGCCGGCCAAGCTCCCGCTGCCGATGATGCCTCCGGCGGCGAGCAGGTCGGGCAACAGGAGCCCGTTACCCTCGACCACCTGTCGGACTACCTGAACGGCCTGACCAACATCCTGGCGAGGTTCACCCAGTTCAACGCCGACGGCACAACGTCACAGGGAACACTGGCCATTCGTCGACCGTGGCGCGCCCGGCTCGAATACGACCCGCCCGATCCGGGGCTGGTCGTGGCCGGCTCGAAGAGAATTGCCTTCATCGACCGCAAGTCGAACCGGCGACCGGACATATTCCCGTTGAAAACGACGCCGCTCTACCTGCTCCTGAAAGAGAAGATCAATCCCGCCGATCCCGACCTGCGGGCCCGGCTGGTATCCGGGGCGGATTTCAGCGAATTGCACATGCAAAGCCCGTCGAATGTCTACAAGGGCCGCCTTGTCCTGAGTTTTCGCAACCATCCGCTCGAGATCGATGGCTGGACCTTTGTCGATGAGCTTGGCAACCGCACGCATGTGCGCCTTGACAGCATGACCACTGGCGTCGAGCTCAGCAACATGCTGTTCGACATCGAGCGGGAGCTGGCGAATCAGGAACGCAATCGCTGAGACCAGGCGCGCAGTTGCCACGAACTGCTGTTACCGGCACCCCCGCAGCTGCCTTGCATAGAGGCTTGACCTTGATGCCACCTTGTCGGCGACGTTCACCAGCCATTGTTTCTTCAGGTAGCTCTTGCGCCCGTAGCCGGCATGGCCTTCATGATAGGCAAGATATTGGTTGCGGGCATCCGACTTGGCGACGCCATACTTCCTGGTGGTGATGTCGGTATACCAGCCGATGAATTCCACCGCATCGCCGAAGCTGGTGCGGCTGGCGCCGTGGCGTCCGGTCTGTTCCTGGTACCATTCCCAGGTACCGTCAAGCACCTGCGCATATCCGAAGGCCGAGGATTGTCGACCGGTTGGAATGACTCCGAACAGGTATTTGACAGGGGTTCTCGCACGTTGCTCGAACTTGCTTTCCTGCCAAATGATTGCCATCTGGACCGATACCGGCAACTGGTATCGTCGCTGGACATCCAGCATGTGTATGTACCATTTCGGGCGCTCCCGAACGATGGAACACGCGTCATCCAGCTTCGAGGGCGCACCAAGATCAAAGAATGCGCATCCTGCCAGCAGGACTACCAGTAGAAGCTTTCTCAATTTCACTGCTCGGTGGCTTGCATTATTATTGTGACGCATCATACGACAATTTCGCCGTGACGGCGAGAAAAAAGATTCGCCAGCCCGGCCGGGCCGCGATTGCAACCTCCCCGGGAGCACCAGTTCCGCACCGGTTTTGACCTTGATCGGTGTTGTGGCTAAGTCTTGCCAAAACGTGATGACCGGTGCGAGTCGGTCCGAAAGGCCAGGAAATCAGTTGGAAAATCTGTTCAGACCTGACGCTGACGAGTTGGTGCAGCGAGCCTTGGCCGATCTGCGCATCGGTATGCCGATCGCCATTGCTGGCGGCGAGACCGGCATTGTCGCCATGGCGGTGGAAGCTGCCCGCGATCGCCGTCTGCAAGAGATGGCGAAGCTCCCCGGCGCGGTGCTGGTCGTCTCCGCCCGCCGCGCCAGGATACTGAAAGCCCGGGTCTATGATGATGACATTGCCCGCCTGAAGATACCGCCCGGAGTCGAGTGCGGCTGGATTCGCTCGATTGCCGATCCGTCGACCGACCTGCAATATCCGATGAAGGGGCCGCTGGAGTCGGGGCGTTCTGGCGAGGCCGGCGCCTTCCGGCAGGCGGTGGCGCTGGCCCGCAGCGCCCGGTTGTTGCCGGCGGTCATCGCGGTGCCGGTTGACGACGCGGCAGGGCTGGCGGCGGCAAGCCAGATGAGCTGCGTCGGCGGTAGCCAGGCCGATGCCGGGCCGGCGGCGACGATGGCGATCAGGCAGCTGGTCTCGGCCAACCTCCCCCTGGCCGCCGCCGCCAATTCACGAGTGCATGTCTTTCGGGTCGGAATCGACAATGACGAACATTGCGCCATCGAGATTGGACATCCTTCCCGCCAGCGCCCGGTGCTCACCCGACTGCACTCGGCCTGCTTTACCGGCGATGTCCTCGGATCCCTGAAATGCGATTGCGGGACCCAGCTTCGCTGCGCCCTCGACCTCATCGCCAATGAAGGCAGCGGGTTGCTACTCTATCTCAACCAGGAAGGGCGCGGCATCGGATTGGTCAACAAGATCCGAGCCTATTGCCTGCAGGACCAGGGATTTGACACGGTCGAGGCCAATCATCGGCTGGGATTCGAGGATGACGAACGTGATTTTCGAACCGGCGCCCACATCATCGAGCGGCTGGGCTACAGCCAGGTCCAGCTGATGACCAACAATCCGGAAAAGGTCAGGATGCTCTGCCAGCACGGCATCGAGGTGGTCAGGCGGGTGCCGCTGGTGGTCGGGCGCACCGGTTTCAACGACTCCTACCTGGCGGTCAAGGCCGCCAAGAGCGGCCACATCCTGTGACCGGTTGGAGCAGGTGATCACCATTCATTCCTGCACCACGAAGCACAGCCGGCTGCCCCGGCAATTCGGGCATCGGCAGGACATCGTCGTCAACGCCCACCGCGCCCGGTTCCGCGGTCGGTCATTCAGCTGTTCGGTCGGTCGTGGCGGCATCGCCGCCAGCAAGCAGGAGGGGGATGGCACCACGCCGGCAGGCAATTTTGGCCTGCTTGCCACCATGTATCGCCCGGACCGCATTCATGCGGCCGGCTTGATCGGCGCAATCCCGCTCGCACCCGGCGACATCTGGTCCGATGATCCACGGGACCCTGCCTACAACCAGCCGCTGAAAGTCATCGGGCATTACCCGTACAGCCACGAAAGGCTGTATCGGCCGGATCCGGTCTATGACCTCATCGTGCCGACCGACTACAACTGGCCGGATGCCGTCGCCGGAAAGGGCTCAGCGATATTCCTGCATGTCTGGAGGAAGCCACGCCATCCGACCGAAGGCTGCGTTGCCTTTGCCCTGGCGGATTTGCTGTGGATCGTTGCCAGGATCAAGCCGGCGACCCGCCTGGTCATCCGCCAATGACCGTGTCAGGGGCCGTGATGATCCCGACCGGCTACTGCCGCTGCCAGCCGGGCACCGAACACCGCGGTGCCAACCCGGACATGGGTGGCGCCAAGAGCAATCGCGGTCTCGAAGTCACTGCTCATGCCCATGCTCAGCCCATCCAGGCCGTTGCGGTCGGCAAGATTGGCCAACAGGCCGAAATGTAGCGCCGCCTCCTCGCCCGCCGGCGGTATGCACATCAGGCCGGCAACGGGCAGGTCCAGCCGACGAAGCGCTGCCACCAGGGTATCCGTCTCGTCGGGAATCACGCCCGCCTTCTGCGGCTCCTCGCCGGTATTGACCTGCACGAAGAGCTGCGGGCAATGGCCAAGCTGCTGGGCAATGTCGGCCAGCCTCCCGGCCAGCTTCGGCCGGTCGACAGAATGGATGGCGTCAAATTGCTGCATGGCGGTACGAACCTTGTTTGACTGCAGTGGCCCGACAAGGTGCAACTGTGTTCCAGGATATTGCCGACGAAGATCAGGCCATTTTGCCGCTGCTTCCTGCACCCTGTTTTCGCCAAAGTGGCGATGGCCCTCATCCAGGACCAAGCGGATCCGCCCCACCGGCTGCAATTTCGAAATTGCCAGCAGGCAAGTGGCGCCCGCCGGCTTGCCGGCCGCTGTCTCGGCCCTGGCAATCCGTTCACGTATCTCGGACAATGACATCGGCAACCCCGGATTGATCCTGCCGGCCCGCCGCCCGTGATGCCGGAAGCGGCAACCCCGGCGCAGTATAGATTGACCGGGCAGAGCTGTGCAAAGTTATTGGAGCCGGGCGATATCCGTGACGATCGATGCCACGCTGCATGGCGGGGATGAAGCTTCATTAGGCTGCGGGTCGGTAACAACTTGTGTTGGAATTTTGTAGCGATTATTGGTCTTGGGCAGATGTTATCCCGGGGATTATTGATGCCGTTATCGCGTCTCCTGCGGCCAGGCGCCGCAATGATGGTTTTGTTGGCCTTGCTGATCGGCTGTTCAGGCAACCAGTCCAAGGCACCGGAGCCGGAGGAAAAGCGGGAGTCGATCTGGTCGCTTCTCGAGAACCGGGAAGATCCCAAGGTCACCATCCGGGTCAACAAGTATATCTGGAACGCGAGTTTCGAGGTGCTGGATTTCCTCCCGGTTGAAACCGTCGATCCGTTCTCCGGCATCATCATCACCGGTTGGGGGCGGGCCCCCGGCAGCAGCAAGGATTACAAGGCGACGGTGTTGGTCTCCGATCCGTCCCTGGATGGGCGGGCATTACGGTTGTCCCTGCTGACCAGGAGCGGGCCGGCTCCCGAGGCAACCGTGGATGCCATCGAGGATGCGATCCTGACGCGTGCCAGGCAGCTGAGGCTGGCCGACGCCGGTTGACGGGCACCGCCTGCCCGACCGGAGGTGCAGGATGACCATTCGACCATTTTCCGAAATCGAGGCTGCGTGGCAGCGGAGATGGGACGAGTCCGGCGTATTCAAGGCGGAGCGTGATCACAGCCGTCCCAAATACTACGTGCTGGAGATGTTCCCCTACCCGTCGGGCAAGATCCATATGGGTCATGTCCGCAACTACACCATGGGCGATGTCATCGCCCGCTACCGCAAGGCAAGGGGATTCAATGTCCTGCACCCAATGGGTTGGGACGCATTTGGCATGCCGGCCGAAAATGCCGCCATGGAGAAGGGCGTGCATCCGGGAAGCTGGACCCGGCGCAACATTGACGACATGCGCAGCCAGTTGAAGCCGCTGGGACTGTCGATCGACTGGGATCGGGAATTCGCCACCTGCGATCCGGAATATTACGGGCAGCAGCAGGCCATGTTCGTCGACATGCTGGAGAAGGGGCTGGTCTACCGGAAGAATTCGCCGGTGAACTGGGACCCGGTGGACATGACGGTGCTAGCCAACGAGCAGGTCATCGATGGCCGGGGCTGGCGGTCCGGGGCCGAGGTTGAACGACGAACCCTGACGCAATGGTTCTTCAGGATCAGCGATTTCTCCGAGGAATTGCTGAGCGCCATCGACCAGCTGGAGGGCTGGTCGGAGAAGGTCCGGCTGATGCAGCGCAACTGGATCGGCAAGTCCCGGGGGCTGGAGCTCGAATTCGAGATCATCGGCGGCGTCGGTGCGCACCAGGCGATCAAGGTCTACACCACGCGGCCCGATACGCTGCACGGCGCCAATTTCGTCGCCATCTCGGCCGATCATCCGCTGGCCGACGAGTTGGCATCCACCGAGGAACCGATTGCCGCCTACCTGGATGAATGCCGGCGGGCCGCGGTCTCGGAGGCGGCGCTCGAGACCCTGGAGAAGACCGGGATCGATACCGGGCTCAGGGTGCGGCACCCGCTGGTGCCCGATGCCGAACTTCCGGTCTGGATTGCCAATTTCATACTCTACGACTACGGGACCGGCGCCATTTTCGGGTGCCCGGCCCATGATCAGCGCGACCTGGACTTTTCCCGCAAATACGGTCTCCCGGTCGTCGATGTCTTCGAGGCCGAGACCTCCGGCGAAGCCGTCGCCGATATCGCCTTCGTACCGCCGAAGAGCGAGCGGGTTCGCTACCTCAGGAGGGTCGCTGGCGAGGATGTGCAGACCGGTGACGAGGCCATTGATGCGGCCATCGATCATTGCGAGGGAGCCGGTATCGGCAAGGGGGTGGTCCGCTTCCGGTTGCGGGATTGGGGCATCAGTCGGCAGCGTTACTGGGGCTGTCCGATTCCGGTCGTGCATTGCGATGCCTGCGGCGTAGTTTCGGAACACAAGGAGAATCTGCCGGTCATCCTGCCGGAGGATGTCAGTTTCGATCGGCCGGGCAATCCCCTGGATCGGCACGAGGAATGGCGGACGGTGTCATGCCCGGCCTGCGGCGGCACTGCGCTGCGTGAAACCGATACCATGGACACATTTGTTGACAGTTCCTGGTATTTTGCCCGGTTCACCGCCCCGGATGCCCCGACGCCGACCTCGAGGGAGGATGCCGAGTACTGGATGAATGTCGACCAGTATATCGGCGGCGTCGAGCACGCGATCCTGCACCTGCTCTATTCCCGGTTCTTCGCCAGGGCGATGCACATCACTGGTCACCTTCCGGCCAAGGCGATCGAGCCCTTCGAGGCCATGTTCACCCAGGGCATGGTCACGCACGAAATCTACATGACCAGGAACCGGCAGGGGCGGCCAGTCTATCACTTTCCCGAGGATGTGGACCTCTCGGACGGCTCGGCGACATTGAAGGCAACCGGCGAGGCGGTCGAGATCATCCCGTCGGCCAAGATGGCCAAGTCGAAGAAGAACGTGATCAACCCGGAAGACCTCATTGCCCGGTTCGGTGCTGACACCGCGCGCTGGTACATCATTTCGGATTCACCGCCGGACCGTGATGTCGAATGGACGACGACCGGGGTGGAAGCGGCCGCCAGACATCTTCAGCGCGTTCAGCGAATGGCAGCCGAGATTGCGCAGGATGATTCTCCCGGCACCGGGGAGGAAGATCGGTCCCTGGGCCACGCAACCCATCGTACCATTCTCGAGGTGACCAGGGGCATTGATAATTTTGCATTCAACAAGTCGGTGGCCGAACTCTACAAGTTTGCGGGCACGCTGTCCCGTTCCGGCGCCAGCGCTGGCGCCAAGCAGGAGTCGATGCGGGTCATGGCCCGGCTCATGGCGCCGATGACGCCGCATCTGGCGGAAGAGATCTGGTGCATGCTTGGCGGCGAGGGGTTGGTGGCGGCAAATGACTGGCCGCAGGCCGATCCGGAACTGGTGGTCGAGGATATGGTGACCATGCCGATCCAGGTCAATGGCAAGCGGAGGTCGGAACTCAGGGTCCCAAGGGGGCTGGATCGGAAAGAGATCGAACGCCGGGTGCTCGAGGATGCGGCGATCGCCAGACACCTGGCAGGCAAACCGCCGAGGAAACTCATCGTGGTGCCGGAGAGGATCGTCAATGTCGTCATTTGATCGACGCCGGTTCCTGTCGCTGGCGGCGGTGCTGCCAATTGCAGCCTGCCAGTTCAGGCCGGCGATGCGGAAGGGTGAACCGGCGGCGGCGCTTCCAGGCCGCATTGCCGTGTCGGTGCCGGGCGGCAAGACCGAATACCATTTGGAGGAGCGGCTCCGTCACCAGCTGGGTTATGGAGGCGGTGGTCCGGAATTCCGGCTCGAAGTGTCGCTGGAATTCGAGGATCGGGCTGCCACCGCCGCCGGGTCGGGCGGAATTGACCGGGGCATGATCGAGGGTACGGCCGAATTCGTGGTCAATCGGGCTGGCGACGGCGAGAAGGTGAGCGGCGGCGAGGTGCAGGGCTGGGTCACCTACACCATGGGCAGGGAGACTGTGGCGGCCGACTCTGCCCGGGCGGATGCAGAAAGGCGGCTCGCCAATCAGCTTGCCGACCGGATCGTGACCGTGCTGATTGCCACCGCCGGCGACTGGGCCGCCTGAACGTGCCATTCTTTTGGCAGGGACAGGATGTCATCTTCCCTGCTCGGCGAGCTGCCGGATGCTGTTGGCAAACCGGATCCGCGCCTTGGGCAGCGGTGCCGCCCCGTCATGGCCATGACGGTGAATGCTCCGTTGCAGGAAATGGCCGATGGTATGCAGGCCGTCCGCCATTTCCGCCAGGTCCCCGAGTTCCGATCCCAGGAAACAGGGCGGGAGCGGCAGCATGCGGTCCACCCAGCTGCCGGCACCGTGCCGACTGACGGCGCGTCCCGATTTGGGCGAGACATAGACCAGGTCGTCGGTGGTGCCGGTGGCCGCGCAGGATGTCAGATCGAGGCCGAATCCGGTCTCGGCCAGCAATTCGAATTCCCATTGAAGATAGTCGGCAAACCACTCGTCGAGTGATTCAAGCCGGGACAGGAGTTGCATCGTCCGCTGATAGCACTCGGGAAACGACTCCCTCTCCGGCAACGAAACCATGAGGACCGCGCAGATCGAGGACAAGGCCGAAAGGGCCAGCCGGTCCGAAAACAGTGCCGCCGGCGAATGCAGCGGCTCGATGCGGAACGTTCCGATATGTTCGGCGAGGCGGGCCCGCCACTCGACCGTCAGCTGCGTTCCGGGTTGCAGGATCGGCCGGTACCGTCTCGACATGCCGCCGCGCAACACGCCGGCATGGCGGCCGTGCCCGGAGGTGAAGATCTCGAGAATTGCCGAGGTCTCACCGTGATTCCGGGCATCCAGCAATATCCCGCGGTCGTGCCAGTCCATCCGGTCACGCTATACCAGGCTGTCCCGGTCGAGAAGTGTTCTACCCTGCCGGTCCTCGACCTCGATGATCCAGAGATCGCGGTCGCGATGCTGCTGGCGCTGCAGCAACTGGTCGATCCTGCCATCCTCGCCTTCATCCAGCAGCATCCAGATCCGCCGGTCCCGCGCCAGGTCGTAGGATCGCTGGAACAGCCGGGAATGTCCGTCGAGCAGGTTCAACCTGACCAGGACCGAGCCGGCCTCCGGCTCGCCCCTGGCAGTGACAAATGCCGGGATCGCCTCGATCTGCAGCTGGTTCAGATAGGCGGCAACCCAGAAATCCGTCCGCAGGCGAGGCATCCCGTCCTCTACCCGCCAGTCTCGAGATCGAGGCTGACCTCGCTGATCCAGTTCGGCCTGACCTTGACCCGCAGAACCAGGTGCACATCCTGCCCTAGAAAGGCGGCAATATCCTTCCGGGCCATGATCGATACCTGCCTTATGGTTTGACCGCCCTTGCCGACCACAATTCCCTTGTGGCTGCTCCGCTCGACATGAACCACCTGGTCGATATGGACCGATCCATCCTTCCTGCCCTTCCAGTGTTCGGTGGCCACGGTCAACCGGTAGGGAATCTCTTCGTGGAGGCGAAGCATGAGCTTGGAGCGTGTGATTTCGGCGGCAATGACCTGGCTGGGAGAATCCGATAGTTGATCGGCCGGAAACAGCCAGGGCCCGGCCGGAACATTGCCAGCCAGCCATGCACGAATATCGTCCACCCCGTCATTGCGCAGCGCCGAAATCATGAACACCTCGTCGAACCGGATCCGGTCAGACAGGCAGCGGGTTGCCGCCAGCAGCGAGCCCCCGGAATCGAGATCCGTCTTGTTGAGGGCCAGCGCCAGCTTCTGTTCCGGCCGCCGGCGCTCTTCCAGGGCATCGACGATATCGAGCGTGTTGTCCGATACCGGCTGATGGGCAGGCACCAGCAGCAGGATGACATCTGCATCGGCGGCACTGTTCCAGGCGGTGGCAACCATGGCCCGGTCCAAACGGCTCTTCGGATCAAACAGCCCGGGAGTATCGACAAAGACCAGCTGTGCATTGCCCTCTATGGTCATTCCCCGGATGCGGAAACGGGTGGTTTGCGCCTTGTGGGTGACCGGGGCAATGCTGGAGCCGACCAGCCGGTTCAACAATGTCGATTTGCCGGTATTCGGCTCGCCAACCAGCGCAATGAACCCGGCCCCGGTGTCAGTTGCCATCATCTGCAAGTCCAGAGAGCAGTTTGCCGGCCGCCCGCATTTCCGCCTCCTGCCTCGACGAAGCGTCTGCCGTGGACGACTCGCCGGATGCCAAACTGACCTCGACCAGGAAGCGTGGCAAATGGTCGGGACCGGAACGGTCGAGTATCCGGTATTCGGGGAGCGGCATTCCTTTTGCCTGCGCCCAGATTTGCAATTGGCTCTTCGGGTGGGAATTGCCGGACATTTCCTGGCCCGACAGCGGAAGCCAGAGCTGGCGAACCACCACCCGCGCCGGCTCCAGACCGCCATCGAGGAAGATGGCGGCGAGCAATGCCTCCATGGCGTCCCCGACCATGCTCGAACTCTTCGAGCCCCGAAGTCCCTTGCCGAGCCGGAGGAAACCGGCGAGATCGATGGTCGCGGCCACTTGCGCGCAGCAGGCGCCGCTGACCAGCCTGTTCAGGCCGGCGGCCAATTCGCCAACGCTCGCCTCCGGGTGATGTTCGGTCAGCAATTCGGCCATCAGCAATCCGAGTACCCGGTCGCCAAGAAACTCGAGTCGCTCATTGTCACCGCCGCGACCGGCTGTAACCGACGCATGGGTCAGTGCCCGGTGCAGTAGTTCCCGGTCCCTGAACCTGTATCCGATGCGATCCTCGAGATCTCTTGTCCTGGATTTTCCGGTCACTGGATTGCTTTGAAGAACCGGTCCTTGCGCCATGTCCAGAAGAAGAACAGGCTCCGGCCAGCTGACGAGAACATGACCCGGTCGGCCCGTCCGACCAGGTTCTCGAACGGAACCGTGCCGACCCCGCCACGAAGCTTCGAATAGCGGCTGTCGCTGCTGTTGTCACGGTTGTCGCCGAGGAAGAAATACTCGCCTTTCGGGATGGTGAATACCGGCGTGTTGTCGACCGGCGACATGCCGATGTCGAGTATCGAATGCTCGACCCCATCCGGAAGGGTCTCCCGGAAGCGCGGCTTCAGGCAGGACTTGCCATCGACCTCGGTGCAGCGCAGATTGCCACCACGCCGGTCATCAATACCGAGTATTTCCTCGAACTGCCCGTCCGGCTGTTGCAGTGCGGTCTCGCCATTGATCAGCAGCACGCCATCCTTCATCTGGATCCGCTCGCCGGGAAGGCCAACCAGGCGTTTCACAAAATCCCTGTTCGAGACCGGATGCTTGAAGACAACGACATCGCCGCGTTCGGGCTCGCTGCCGAGAATCCTGCCAGGAAAGGGGCATAGCGACCATGGGCAGGAGTGACGCGAATATCCATAGGCCATCTTGTTGACGAACATGAAATCGCCGATCAGCAGCGTGTCCTTCATCGACCCGGAGGGAATCCAGAAGGGCTGGAATAGCAGGGTGCGAAACAGCCCTGCCAGCAGCAACGCATAGAACAGCGTCTTCAAATTCTCGATGACGGCCTTGCCCACACGCACTCTCCCAGGGTCCCTCGGCAGAATTGCATGGGGGATTATAGATTTTGCCCACAATGTCCACAGCATTCCACCCGCATCAATCGTCAGGCTGGACGGCCGAAGGTAACGGAGAATTGCAGGCGCCGTCGCGGGAGAGAGACGGGCGCGGGTCAGGACGGGTTGGCTTGCGCCGGGACTGCCTCGATGATGACGGTGGCGGTGGCGACTGGCCAGTCATCGGACATGGAGAGGTGGAGGCATGGGTGGTGGCCGTCGGGGAGGAGGGCCTCCAGCCGCCTGCGGGCGCCGCCATGCAGGAGGAGGGCGGGGGGATGGCCGCGGCGGGTGCGGATCTCGATGTCCCTGAGGGCAACGCCAGCGGTGAGGCCGGTGCCCAGGGCCTTGCTGCAGGCTTCCTTTGCCGCCCATCTCTTGGCCAGTATGCCGATGCCGTCGGCCATCCGTCGGGCCAGTTCCTGCTCCTGTTCGGTGAAGACCCGGTTGCGGAACCGATCGCCATGCCGGTCGAGGACATGGCCGATGCGGTCGATATTGACCACGTCATTGCCGACGCCCAGGATCATGCGGCCCGACCGGCCCCGGTTGCCGACACGAGATGTGGTTCGGGCGGCGGCGATCCCGACTCAGTGATCATGCGGGTGACGTGCCGAATGGCCCGCCTTCCGGCGGCGGCCGGGACCTGGAGGTGCCTGACCATGCGGGCAGAGGTCCGGCATGGACCTGCCGGCATGCCGGGGGCGGGTCATGATGCCTGGCTGCCTCTTGCCGCGTCCATGCGGCGGCGCATACGGGCGATCGCTTCCGCCAGGCCGAGGAAAATCGCCTCGCCGACCAGGAAATGACCGATATTCAACTCGGCGATTTCCGGAATGGCGGCAACCGGCTCCACGGTGTCGTAGGTCAGGCCATGCCCGGCATGAACCTCGAGGCCGAGCGCGGACGCCAGGCTGGCAGCTTCCCGCAGCCGGTCGAGCTCTGCATCCCGGTCGCCGATGCGGCCCTCGAAATGGGCATCGCAATAGGATCCGGTGTGCAGCTCGACCACCTCCGCACCGATATCGGCGGCGCAGCGGATCTGTGCGGGGTCGGTGCCGATGAAGAGTGACACCCGTGATCCGGCCTCTGCCAACGGCCTGATGAACCGGGCCAACCGGTCGCCGATGCCGACCGCATCGAGCCCGTCCTCGGTGGTGATTTCCTCTCGCCGCTCGGGAACGATGCAGACGGCATGCGGCCGGTGCCGCAGGGCGATCGCCTGCATTTCGGCGGTGGCCGCCAGTTCGAGATTGAGTGGCAGCACCAATTGCTGCATCAGCGCGTCAATGTCGCGGTCAGCGATGTGACGGCGATCTTCCCGGAGATGGGCGGTAATCCCGTCGGCGCCTGCCTCCTCGGCCAGCCTGGCTGCCCGAACCGGGTCCGGATACGAGCTGCCGCGGGCATTCCTGACGGTCGCCACATGGTCAATATTGACACCAAGCCTCTGTCTCATCGAACCAATCTCCCTCACCCGGCGCCTCGCTTGCGACTCCGGCGTCGCGCGGCCCTCCGGCGCTGGCGCTGGTATGCCGCAATGAGCCGGTATGACACCCAGCCAAGCACGGCGCCGCTGACAAGACCCAGCACCGCACCCCCGATCAGATAGGGGACAAACACATTCCTGACAACCTCGGACACCGAGTCCCAATTGGCCGTGTCCGTTGTGAACAATGCCACCAGGTTCAGCCAGATCTCCTTCAGGCCGGATATCGTCATCGCCACAGCCGAGTCCTCGGTGAGGCTCAGATTGTCGCCGGTCAGTGCCGAGCCGAGGCTGAAGGATGCATAGGCAATGGCCGGAAAGGTGAACGGGTTGCAGACGAAAACGGCGGCAATACTGGCCAGGATGCTACCGCCGATCATCCAGGCCAGAGCCGGGGCTATGACGAAATGCAGCCCGAAGAGGGGTGAGAAGGCGACGATGGTACCCATGAACACGCCCCGGGCAATTCGTTGCGGCGAGTCGGGGATTCGCAGGACGCGGAGCCAACGGTACCGGCCCATCCGCAACCAGTTCAGGCGGCGGCCCGGGCGCAGGAGCCTGCCGAATGCCTGCCAGCGCTGGCCGGTCATCGGGTGTTCAGGCCAGCTTTCAGCGAGCTCACATTTTCGCTTCGAAACACGAACTTGACTTCGACATCGGACCGGATGGCCGACATGACCTCGTCCAGATGCGTGCAGTCGCGAACCTGGATCTCGAACAGGATCAGGTATTCCTTCTGCTCGCGATGGAGGAATTCGATATCGGAAATATTGGAATGGTGCTCGCCAATCAGGTTGCAGATCCGGCCAAGAACCCCGGCTCGGTTGGCGAGTGATGCGGTGATTCCGGCCGGATGGATGGGAACGAACTTGCCATCCTTCCAGTCGATATGCTCGACCAGCCTGCCGGCCGCCCCGGTCCAGTCAATATTGTCGCATTCCGTCCGGTGGACCAGAAGCTGGCCATCGCGCTCGCACACCCCCACGACCTCTTCCTTGGGCACCGGAAGGCAGCACGGGGCGATATGGGGCATGAGTCCTTCCGGCAACTCGACGAAAAAGTTGACCGGGTCGGTGACCTCGGGGTCAACCGCGTGGAAGGGCTCAGGCAGGATTGCCTTGACCAAATCCTCGCCGGTCAGCCCGGTGGTGTCGCGGCCGGACTCGCCTGCTGCCGTGCCATTTTGCCGTTTGGGCACCGATGACCGCCCCGCCGCCCCGCCCCGGTCCGGTTCATGGATCGCCCGTTCCCGTTCCTCCGCCGAGCGACCGAGTTGCAGCAGCAGCTGCTCGACGTCGCCTCCCTCCTTCAGCACTTTGTCGGCGGCGATCTTCAGCACGCTGTCGCTGGCTTCCTCGCCATATTGCTTCAGTGCCTCCTGGGCAATCTTCAGCCCGATGGTCATGAGGTGCTGGCGTTCGATGTCGCGCAATGCCCGCCGCAATTCCGCCTTGGCGCGCGACGTGGTCACCCATCCGAGCCATGCCGGCTTCGGCGAGGCATCCACCGCGGTCACGATTTGGACGGTGTCGCCATCCTGGAGCATGGTGTTCAGGGCGACCTTGCGGCCCCGGACCTTGGCCGCCACCGCCCGCTGGCCGATCTTGGAATGGACAGCGAAGGCAAAGTCGAGCGCCGTGGCCTTCTTGGGTAGCCGGATCAGGCGATTTCTCGGCGTGTAGCAGGCGATCGAGCTTTGCCGGAAGGAGATTGCGCTTCTGAACCTGTTCTTGAACTCGGCATCGGGAATCTCGCCCTTTCCGGAATACAGCGTCTCGTCGATCACCGTCTGCAGGGTGTTGCCCGACCCCGGCCGATGGTCCCGCAGCCGCATGCCATTGCGGTATGCCCAATGCGCGGCCTCGCCGAACTCGGCATGAAAATGCATCTCCCGGGTCCTGATCTGGATTTCCACCGAGTAATGTTCCGGCAATTCCAGCAGGGCCTCATCCTGCATCGTCTCCGTCGATCGCTGCAGCAATTCGCGCGGCACCTCAACCGCGGTGTGGATCGACTGGTATCCGCTCTCCGCCTTGGGCACGCTGACATAATCCTTGAACCGACCCCGCACTGCAGGCCAGGACTGGTGAATGACGCCGAGCGCCCGGTAGACATCCTCGTCATTCTCGGTGACGATCCTGAACCCGAACACGTCGAACACCGAGTTCAGCCATTCCTTGATCGGCCTGACCCGTCCGCCGGAAAAATCCGCCGAGATGATCTGGTCCTTGTATTTGCGCCAGGTCGAGTAGGGGGCCTTCAGCCGACCGGTGACCTCGGCCTCGATCCTGGCCGCCTTCAGCTTCCGGCACAGCCGGCCATGGAAGAGTTGGGCGGTGATGACCTCATGGGATGGGTCACGCTTCGATCCGCGCAGTTGGACATACTGGCGCTTGATTTCCTTCATTTCATCGGGCTGCAGGATCCCGAACGCCACGTCCTCAAGCTGCTGCTGGATCTTCTGGAATCCGCACATCTCGGCCAGTGGCGCATAGAGTTCGATCGATTCCAGTGCCTTGAGGCGCTGCTTGCTCTGCGAATTGTCGGGCGGCGTCTTCAGGTTGTGAAGCCTGTCGGCGCATTTGACGATTGCCACCTGGTTGTATTTGCCGGCCGCATCGAGAATTCGCTTGAGTGTCTTGCCGCGGGCGATGTCATTGAACTGCAGCCTGCCATTGCTCTGCTGGTAGCGGCCGCCCAGCTCGTCCCGGACCTTGGTCACACCATTGACCATCGCCGCAACCGGCTTGCCGAAATTGTCCTCGATTTCCTCGTAGGTGGTCGAGGTGTCTTCGACCGTGTCGTGCAACAGGCCAGCGGCTATGACCAGATCATCCTGACGATGTTCGGCGAGGATCCTGGCCACCGCTACCGGATGGGTGAAGAATTCGTCGCCGGTCAGGCGTTTCTGCCCGCTATGCCTGGTCCTGGAAAACTCGTAGGCCCGGCTGATCAGATTCTCATCGGCGTCCCGGTGGTATCCCTTGACGATCCTGATCAGCTCTTCTGCAGTCACGAATATCCCTGCCGTCCGAGACGGCTGAACAATCAGCCGCCCGCCTGTCCTCGGCTCTGTTCAATCAACCGACGGAATTCTTCCTCTTCCGTCTTGCCGGCCACCGGTTCGGTGTCGCTGAAAATCCCGACCTGTTTTCCGGTAGCAGGAGACACCAATGCCGACGGAATCAGCATCTGGTCGTGTTCCGGTTCATCAACTTCGTTCATCTGCTGCAGATTCGAAATCGTGCGCTCCCGCAGATCGTCGGCCAACTGCGTTTCCTCGGCAATTTCCCGCAATGCGACAACCGGGTTCTTGTCGTTGTCCCGGCTCACGGTCAGGAGGTCGCCGGAGGAGATCTCCCGCGCCCTGAAAGCTGCCAGCATGACCAGGTCGAACCGGTTGGGAACCTTGTCAATGCAATCTTCCGTGGTAACCCGTGCCATCTGTGACTCCGATGAAGGAAAGCAGGGACATCACATAGGAACCCACCGTGCGGATTACAAGCGAAATCAGGAGGCGGCAGCGGCCAGGATGGCGGGGCGCCGACCGGCAGGCGCCGCGGTGGCCAGGGCAACTTGCACCGGGGCGGGGCTCATTGTAGGCGCGGGCGGGACCTGCCGGCAGGTCGGGCGCGCGGGAGCGAAGCATTGACGCAGGAGACGAGGCATTGGCTGAAGCCGGCAATCGGCTGCCTACTGGCGCTGGTTCCGGCGCTGGTGCATGCGATTGACCTCCTTGCCCCCGCCCCGGCCGCCGGATTCGTCGCCGGCAGTGCGCCGGTGGCAAATGGCGTCACGCAGGGCGAAGCCAGCATGCGGTACCACGAACAATTGCTGGACCGGGCCGGTCAGGACTCGGTTCACGCCGCCACGCTGGCAAATCTTCCCGGCGGCGATGTTGGGGCGTGGTGGTATGGCGGCAGCAGGGAGGGCGGAAAGGACGTCAATATCTGGTTTGCGCGGCTGGACCAGGACACCGGGCGATTCTCGCCGGCGGTCAGCGTGATGTCCCGGGAATTGCTGGCCGCCCAGACCGGCCGACATATCAGGAAGCTGGGTAATCCGGCGGCAGTACTCGATGACGATGGGCGGGTCTGGCTTTTCTTCGTCAGCGTGTCGATCGGCGGATGGGCCGGCAGTGCTGTGAACGTCATGATTTCGGATGATGGTGCCGAGACCTGGTCGCCGGCACGCCGGCTGGTCACGAGCCCGTTCTTCAATATCAGCACGCTGGTCAGGACCTCCCCGGTGCTGTTGCAGGATGGCGGGTTGGCGGTTCCGGCCTACCACGAATTCATTGGCAAGTTCGCCGAGATCCTCTTTGTCGGGCCGGATGGCAGGGTGCGTGACAAGAAGAGGCTGACCTGGGGCAGAAATGCCCTTCAGCCGGCATTGGTGCCAACATCGGCGAGCGACGCCGCCATCGTCATGCGTTATGCCGGGGAGGCGCCGATGAAAATGCTCCGGTCATCGACTTCCGATGCCGGCCGGACCTTCGAGCGGGCCTGGAGATCGGCCCTGCCCAATGTCGACAACTCGGTTGCCGGCAACCCGCTCCCAGGCGGGGAGGGGTTCTGGGTCGTCTACAACAATTCGGAGACTGGCCGCGATGTGCTGTCAATCGCCGCCGCCAGCGACGTCGGCGGGGATTTGATCTGGCTGCATGACCTGGAGGGCCGGGAAGGCGCCGGCAGGTTCTCCTACCCGTCGGTGCTCACCGATTCCCGGGGGCAGCACCATGTTGCCTGGACCCATGATCGCGATCACATCAAGCATGCCGTGTTCAACGATTCGTGGCTTCTCGACAAGGCCCGAACGCTTTTCACCGCCCGATAGCCGCAGACCGGGAGGCACATGTCATGACAGTCACACCACGGATGCCGCCGCCCGGGTTTCGGGCAGGGAGATGGCAGGCGCACCACCCGGACGCCGTCCGCCATTGGGTCACGGCGTGCCGGCGACGGGTGAAGATGCCGTCCGCCGCAAACCGTTTGATGCAGGCATCGTGACCGGAGTATGTGAGCGACATGTATTCTGATGTCACCTGGCTGGCGGTGCTGTTTGCACTGGGCTTCCTGTTGGCCGGACGGCTTCGTTCCGGGCTTGCCGCCAGGGTAGCGGCAGGCATGCTGGCGGCTTCGTTGCCGTTTTTTCTTCCGGCCGGCGATCTGACCGTGCTGGAGCGGCTGAAGGGGTTGCTCTACGAGCCGAGCATCGGCCTCGTGGTCTGCTGTCTCATGCCGGTTGCCCGGACAGTTCCGGGGCTATCCGCGGCAAGTCCGCCGCCGGCCGGCGAGTTCCGGTTCCTGGTGCTGGTGCTCGCCACCGGAATTGCACTCTACCCCATGGCGCTGGGGCTGGGTTATCTTGACCCCTATGCGCTGGGCTACCAGCCCTGGTTTGCACTGGCCGTATCCGTCATCGCCGCCCTTGCCTGGTGGCGCCGGGAATACGTCGCGATTGCGGCCTGGCTGACGGCGGCGGTGTGCCTGCACGCGGTTCATGCCGGCGAAAGCAGCAACGTGTTCGACTACATGCTGGACCCGATTGTCGTCACGGTGGCACTGGTCCGAGTCATTCGCCACCTGGCCGCCCAACTGGCAGGCAACCATGCAACCGGCTGAAAGGCTGGTGCTGATCAATGGCGGCGCCCTTTTCGTGCTGGGGGTCGTCATGGCCCTGTTCAACCCCGAGTATTTCCATGAAACCTATTCGGCCGAAGATGGCGTGATGGAATGGCTCACGGTCATGACGCTGGCAACGGTTGCCGTCCTGACTGCCGGGCGCCTGTTTCGGGGATACCGCGAATTCGGCTGGGTGCAGCGCCTGGTGCTGGCGCTGCTGGCCTTGCTGGCGGTGTTCGGCGCCGGCGAGGAGCTGTCCTGGGGCCAGCGCCTGTTCGGCGTCAACTCCTCCGAATTCTTCCTTGATCACAATATCCAGGGGGAAACCAACCTGCACAATCTGGAGGTTGCCGGTGTCAACCTGAACAAGCTGCTGTTTGCGAAGGGATTCCTGCTCTTCTTCATCTTCTATCTCGCGGTGTTGACACCGCTCTATCATCGCTCGGACCGCATCCGGGCGCTCGCAGACAGCTGCGGGGTGCCAATCCCGAAGACGTATCAGATCGCTGGATATGTCATGGTGATCCTGTCAGTCGAGGGGCTGCTGAACCTTGTTCCCGGGGACGTGCCAAGACGGGGTGAACTGACCGAATTTGCCATCCCGGTGCTTGCTGCTCTCAACATCATCTACCCGCTCAACCTGGCGGTGTTCGAGACGGGTGGTGAAGATGGCCGGTGATGCCGACCCGAACCTGGAGCTGGTGGCCTATACCGATGGCGCATGTTCCGGCAATCCCGGCCCGGGAGGCTGGGGCGTGGTGCTGCAGGCCTTCCGCCAGGACCGGTTGATCCGGGAGAAGGAGCTTTGTGGCGGCGAGGCGAGGACAACCAACAACCGCATGGAGTTGCTGGCGGCGATTTCGGCGCTGGAGGCGCTGAACTCACGGTCACGCATCAGGCTGATTACCGACAGCAGATACCTGGTTGACGGGATCGGCAATTGGATCGGCAACTGGAAGGCACGGGGCTGGAAGACCGCCGCCGGCGGAAAGGTGAAGAATGTCGATTTGTGGGCACGGCTGGACGCGGTACGCCAGGAGCATGATGTTGCCTGGGAATGGGTCAAGGGTCATGCCGACAACCCCGGAAACGAACGAGCCGACGCCCTGGCCAACCGCGGGTTGCAGGAAGTCCGCGCCGCTGCCCGCCAGAACGGGTAGCGGCAAGCATCGATCCCCGCACCGGATGCCCCGACACTGCCGGTTATTCCCCATTGCGGTCGGGGAGCAGGACACGCCTCACCTCCAATGGTCGACGGCACCCGGTCAGATCTGCCTGGCGCCGCCCGAGATGTTCACGTCCTGGATGCGTTCTTCCTGGCCTTGGCAAGCCTGCGCTTGATCATCTGGCGCTTGACCAGGGACAGGTGATCGATGAACAGCTTACCGTCCAGGTGATCGATTTCATGCTGGATGCATCGCGCGTGCAGATCGGCATATTCCGCCTCGACCCGCCTCCCCTGCAAATCCTGGTAGCCGACCACGATCCGCTCAGGCCTGACCACATCTGCATATTGCCCCGGAATCGACAGGCAGCCTTCCTCGTGCTTGGCGAGATCTTCGGATTCCCAGACCAGTTCCGGGTTGAGCAACACCAGCGGCTCCGGCTCCTCTTCCTTCGGTGCGCAGTCCATGACGAATATCCGCAGCATGACACCCACCTGCGGGCCGGCAAGTCCGATCCCCGGTGCATCATACATCGTCTCCAGCATGTCCTTGGCCAGGGCACCGATCTCGCCCGTGACCTCGGTGACTGGCCGTGCCGTCTTGCGCAATCCCGGATCGGGATAGATCAGTATTCGTTTCCTGGCCATCGCTCGAATTCGGTCATGCCGGTCGGAGTCCCTGCTGCCAGCGCGAGTCGACAGCGCCAGCGGAAGCCCTTGTACCAATTTCCGCTCATCCTGCCAGCAGGCTTTCGGCGCGCCCCTGCAGGCCACCGGCGCCCACGGTGCCGAGACTCCGGATTGATCTTCCGAGGGCCCGGGCCTCGCCTCGCCCCCCGGTGTCGGGGACGAGTCTTGACTTGAACTTGCCGGGCAAATCGTTTCAGTCATGCAGCGTTCAGGCGAGACGAAGCACATGAATTTCGACGAGATCATCGAGCGGCGAGGCACGCATTGCATGAAATGGGACATGATGGAGTCCCTCTACGGCGTTCCGACCGATGACGGAATCGCCATGTGGGTCGCCGACATGGATTTCCGCCCGCCAGAGGTGGCGAGGCGGGCGCTGCAGCGGCTGCTCGATCATGGAATATTCGGATATTACGGCGATGACCGCGCCTACCGGGAGGCCATCGCATGGTGGATGATGCATCGCCATGGCTGGAAGGTGGAGCCGGAATGGATCTTCACCACCCACGGCCTGGTCAACGGAACGGCGATGTGCATCGACGCCTATTCCCGGCCCGGCGACCATGTTGTCCTGTTCACACCGGTCTACCATGCTTTCGCCCGGATCATCCGGGCGGCTGGTCGCGGCATCACCGAATGTCGGCTCGAGCAGGTTGGCGGCCGATACCGGTTCGACTTCGACAGCTATTCCCGGCTCATGACCGGAAGAGAGAAAATTGCCATACTGTGTTCGCCACAAAACCCCGGCGGCACGGTCTGGAGCTCCGCCGAGCTGCGCCAGTTTGCCGAGTTCTGCCGCAGCCATGATCTCATCCTGGTCGCCGACGAGATTCACCACGATTTGCTGATGCCCGGCTCGCAACACACGGTCATGCACCTGGCGGACCCGGAAATCGGGGATCGCCTGATCATGATGACGGCGACCACCAAGACCTTCAACCTCGCCGGCGCCCATGTCGGCAACGTCATTATTCCCGACCCGGCGTTACGCGACCGGTTTGCCGGCCGTATGGCCGGGCTTGGCATGTCGCCAAACAGCTTCGGGCTGTTCCTGGCCGAGGCGGTCTATTCGTCGGAAGGCGCGGAATGGGTGGACCAGGCAATGGATTACATCCACAAGAACAGCCTGCTCTTCGATGGGGTGGTTGGCGGGATTGACGGCGCCAATTCCATGAAACTCGATGCAACCTATCTTGCCTGGGTCGACTTCAGGGGAACCGGGCTGGCCGAACAGGAAGTCAGCGACCGAATCGAGAGGCAGGCACGAATTGCCGTGAACCACGGCCAGACCTTCGGCGCTGGCGGCGCCGGACATTGCCGATTCAACCTCGCAACTCCCCGGCCATTGCTGGAAACGGCCCTTGAACGCCTGCAAGACGCCTTTGCCACCGGTTGACGAGGCGTTCACCATCCGAAACGGATGGATATGCGCCAAAGCTTCATCATCAACCCGTCAATTTTGGAGGAGGCAGCAGACGAATATTATGCGCTCATCCAGCCGCCTTGCCGTGGACAAGGGATCAAGTCCAACTACGACACACGAGCGGCACCCACAGGAATTGGCCCGGGAATATTCAATTGTTGAAGCCAAGACAGACACATTCATGATGACTCCTTGAAGAAATCCTCAAGATGACATGCCGTCCCGAAATTTTTGTTCTCCAATCCCCATCGCCACCAATGGTTCGTCTTGGCTGGACTGCTCCTTGCACAATTGGTGAATTCCGAATTCGGATACCCGGTTCCCCGATTGTCCGTTTCACGGCCGCGGCCCTTTTTTTGCACGCGATCTGTCCAAGTCATATCCAGCGGAAGCACAAGCTCTCCGGGTATGTCCAAGCATTCGCGTGACATCCCTTCTTGTAGGCAGCGACCCCATACCCTGCCGCCAGGGCGTCAACACTGCAATCGGCACCGGATCCAGCATCTCTTGCCAAAATTCCGACTAGACAAGGCGTGGATGTCGAGCAACCACAACCTGTAAGAGTTCCCTCGCGAGGACACGAAGCGCCAAACGTGCCCGACGTGGAATTCGGCGGTGCATCGTCATTCCTGGCCATTAGGCTGTTTCCTTGCTCTCCATGGCACCCATTTCTATTGCGATTGCACGCGTGTTGTCGCGGCCCCGTATCTATGCCATGACCTGTCGGTCGGTTGACATCATAACCGTAACCTTGGGCAGGAGACATCGTGCAGCACTACCTTGATTTCGAGAAGGAGCTGGCCGAACTCGAGGCCGAGGCCAGCAAATTGCGCTCGGCCCCGAAATCGGAGCGTGCCAAGGGTGACACAACCAGGCTCAGGCGCCTCGATCGCAAATCGGCCGAGATGCTGGGCAGGATTTACGGCAAGCTGCTGCCATGGCAGAAATGCCTGGTTGCCCGGCACCCGAACCGGCCCCGGTGCCGCGACTACCTGACCGAACTGTTTACCGACCGAACCTACCTGTCGGGTGACCGGAGCTTCTCCGAGGATTGCGCGGTCACCGGATGCCTGGCCCGGTTCGAGGGCAGGGCGGTGGTGGTGATCGGCAACGAGAAGGGCAATGACACCAGGACCAGGCTGGAGCACAATTTCGGAATGGCCCGGCCGGAGGGTTACCGAAAGGCGATTCGGCTCATGGATCTCGCCGACCGCTTTGGCCTGCCGGTCATTACCATCATCGACACCCCTGGAGCTTATCCGGGCAAGGGGGCAGAGGAACGAGGCCAGGCCGAGGCGATTGCCCGGTCCACGGAACGCTGCCTGCAGCTGAATGTTCCGCTGGTGTCGATTGTCATCGGCGAAGGCGGGTCTGGCGGGGCGGTGGCGCTGGCCACCGCCGACCGCACGGCAATGCTCGAACACTCGATCTACTCGGTCATCAGCCCGGAAGGGTGTGCATCGATCCTGTGGAAGGATTCGGAAAAAATGCAGGATGCGGCGGAGGCGCTTCGGCTCACCGCCCAGGATCTGCTGACACTCGGCGTCATCGACCGGATTGTCGGGGAGCCAGTCGGCGGTGCGCACCGCCATCCGAAGGAGACAATCCAGTCGGTGGGAAGCGAGATCGGGGAGATGCTGCAGGAGGTTGTTCCGCTGGAGGCAGGCGAGAGGCTGCACCTGCGCCATGCCAAATTCCTGGATATGGGCAATGGCGGCAGCAAGGTTACCCCGGCCGCCACTGCCTAGCGGGCTGGCTCGCCCGGTCCGGTAGCTGGCGGTTGCGGATCGACTTGCCGGTCATCCGGCTCGAAGCCGGCCTCCCGCATCAGGCGGTTCGATTCCCCCTCGATGATGGTCTCGATGCAGGCATGAAACTCGGACTGTTCCATGCCGGGCGGAACCGGGTCCAGGAATTCGACGATTGCAACGCCCGGCCGGCGCAGGATGGCCTGGCGTGGCCAGAACACGCCGACATTGGTGGCCACCGGAACGCAATCGACCTCCAGCCTGGTATAGAGAATCGATGCACCGACCCTGTATGGCAGGTACTTGCCTGGTCCGACCCGGGTACCCTGCGGATAGATGACCAGCTGCGAGCCGCCGTACTGGTCACCACCGACATTGTCGAGCATGGTCCTGACGGCAAGGCTTCCCTTTTCCCGGTCGATGGCAATGCAGCCGATCCGCCTGGCAAAGAACCCGACAACGGGAACGGCGAGCAATTGCCGCTTCATGACGAATCGCGGCCGTTGGACCGCGCTGCAGATCAGGAGAATGTCGAAAAAGGATTGGTGCTTGGCGCAAACGAGTACATCGCCAGCGGGCACTGCCCCCCTGATTTGCGAATGCAGCCCGACCAAGTGGCGGGCGCTGAGGCGCACCCAGCCGCAATATGCCCGGATTCCGGCATAGGCCCATTTGCGATCGATCACGGCAAGCGGAATGTAGATCAGCGACAGCACCAGCATCGCAACATACATTTGCACGACAAATGCAAGTGAGCGAAGCCATTGCAGCAAAGCTGTCCGGGACCTGTTATGTTTGAAAGCGGATATTTTTCGTGCCACCCTGTCATGAGCATGTCTGGTTGGATCACTCTGACAGTATTTGAACCGACATTCCGAAATCAACAGGGGCGGGCGACTTGACCACAGCTACAACCAGATTGTTGACCTGCCCGAACTGTTTTTTTGGCCAGGAGGTTGCATCGGACGGCATGACTGCCAGCGACCGTGATTTCCGCTGTCCGAATTGTTCCCATCGCTGGCGGCCGACCCGGCCGGCGGAACCCGGCAGCAGCAACCCGGGAATTCCTGCTCCGGACACCAGGGGTGTCATTGCCCTGTCGCAGCCGGCATCGGCCGGCTCTCCGCCGCCGGCAATGAGCGACATCTTCCGGGAAGAGGCAGACCAGGCCCGCAGGGTGCGGGAGTTGATTCGAAGGAAGCGAGAGTCAGGAACCGCCCCCGCACCGGACCGGGCCGAAGGGCCGGACGTGACGGCGGAGCCGAAAGCCAGCTCCGACGCTGCCCCCGAACGGATCACGGAAGCCGGCCCCCCGGAAACAACCTCGGACATGGAGGTAGCAGCATCTCCGGATGCCAGGTCGACGGTGGCTGCCCTCGAGCCGGGGCTGGCTGCGGTCCCGGAAGCCGAATCGCCGGAGCCGGACCAGCGGCGGGGCGGCGCAGGTGACATGCGCCTGGCCTTCGTGCTGCTTGCCGTGCTGGCAGCGCTCTGGCTGTCATACGATTTCAATGACAGGCTGGCCGAGGCGCTGCCGACGCTGCGACCGCTGCTCGAACAGTATCACGCCTTCGTTACCAACCTGATCGGATAACCACCAGCCACATCGAGAGTGATCTTATCTGGTGACTGCCTGCCATGCTGCGATTGGCCCTGGCAAGTGCTGTCCGGTCAGTAGGTCTGCAGCAGCCTCTTCAGGTAGTCGCGTTCGAATTCGGGCCGACCGGCCTCGCCGGCGCGGCGGCGAATCTCGTCCCTGATTTCCTGTGACCGGCGTTGCTGCAGGCGATCCGGGACGATCAAGTCGCCGATACCTGCCATGTTCTGCCCCCGCCGCCGTCCCAGCGGGTCGGTCTCGGTCTGTCCTGATCCGGGCGGGCCGCCGTAGCCATTGGCGTTCTGGCTGGCTCGTTGTTCCATGAGCGAGCGAATGCCCTGGCCTAGCTGCCCGATGGCCCGTGACTGCTCGACGATCGCCTGCTCGAAATCATTGTCCCGCAGCCGGTCCCGTGCCCGGGTCATGGACCGGGCTGACTGTTCGAAGGCGCCGATGGCATCCCGTCCCTGGATTCCCTGGTTGGCGAGTTGCCGCATCTGTCGGCGCAGCTGCTGGCGCAACTCCTCCTGCCTTTCGGCAACATCGCCCTCACCGCCTGAGCCACCACCCTGGCCAAAATGATCCCGGCCCTGGCCGAGGCCACCACCGCTCCCGACATTGCCTTCTGACCTGCCGGCACTCTCCATCATCCGCTGCTCCTGAAGGTCACGAAATGCCTCGTCGGCCAGGCCCTGCTGCCGCTCCAACGTGCCGCTGAAGCCGCGCATCGTCTCCTGGAACTCTCCACCGTTATCGGGGTCCCCGGGCCGGCCGGCAACGAGGTTCTCGGTGATCCGTCGCAGCTGATCGAGGATCCGGTTTGCCTCGGCCAAATTGCCTTCGGCAAGCAGCCTCGCCATATCATCCATCATCTGCCGGATCCTCGACTGGCTGATCTCCCGTGTCTCGCCGAACTGGCCCAGGGATTGCCGATCCGGGTTGGATGCCTGCTCCTGCGCCGACTTCCGGGCAAGCTCGGCCATGAACCTCGCCAGAGCCCGCTGGTATTCGGCGGTCAGGCGGTTGATCTCCTGCTCGGAAGCGCCGTTCCGAATCGCTTCAGCCAGGCGCTCGGCTGCCTCGGTCAGGTATTCCCGGGTGATGGCCAGATCGCCCTCTTCCTGTTCGAGGGCAGAGTGCCACAGCAGGTCGGCAATCGCCGAGGCCGACGAATCGTCGGGCTGGCCCGGCAGTGACGACTCGATCAGGCGCACTGCCATCCTGCTCTTGAGATAGGGGGAAGCGGTTTCGAATAGCCGGTCCGGCAAATGCGAGATCGACCGAATGACCCTGGAGACGCGGCGGCTGTTCGCCCGGTTCCAAAGGATGTCCCGGCGTTGCTCGACCAGCGCCCGCGACAGCGGGTCGCCGAACACCCGTCCGGCCAGTTTTGGCAGGTCGTGACGGGAGGTGGTCTCCTGGCCGGCGCTGTCCACGGCCGACACGATCAGATGCACTGGTAATCCCGCCCAGGGATGGTCGCCGAAATCGGCCGTGAAGCCGGTCTCGAAGTGCCGCCGTTGTCCGTCGAGGGGCATGGGGATGCGGAACTCCGGGGTCTGGCGTTGTTCCGGGTCGGCCGCCAGACCGTGCTGCCGGTCGATGGCGGCAAGATCAAGCTCGACATGAATGGCTGCCGCCGAAACCCCGTAATCATCCTCGAATTCAAGCTCCATCCGCGCCTGGCCGAACGGCCCCGATTCGAGGCCGCGCAAAATGGTGACGGATGGAGGCCGATCCGGGATGGCTTCGAATTCCCAGCGAAACAGCTGCTGGTCTGCCAATGCCAGCTCCAGGTATCCGTCGTCGGCGATTTCCCACTGTCGGGGCCGGTCGTCGGGGTTCGAGGCATCGGCAAGATCGGTCACGATTTGCAACTCGCCTTGCCGGCGATGCAACTGGATCGCCAGCCGGCTGCCGGCCGGCACTTGCAACGTGGTGCCGGTTGCGATCTCGTTGAGATATATCCCGGGCTCGCCGGTATGGGCCGGAGGATCAATCCAGGCGTCGAACAAATTGTCGGCTGCAATCGATCCAGCGTCACCGGGCAGCAATTGGCCGGCCGCATTGTTCCCGGACGGGGCTGGAACGAAGAGTGCAACCAGTATGAAGGCGGTGATCGAGATGTGACGCAACGCCAGCGGATCGGCTGACGAGAGGTGCAGATCAGGCGGCACCGGCTTCACATGGCGCGCCTTCTCCGCCATCCGGTTGACATGTCTGCGCCAGAGTTCGACCGCGCCCGGGTCGGCAAGCCCGGCCACCTGCCGGTCCTGGATTGCCAGGATCGGCCTCCCAGGCACCCTGGCATCCATCCGGTCGGCGGCCTGCCGCAGGCGCGGCAGCTGGAGCCGGACCAAGCCGCGCATGGCCAGGATTGCCGCCAGCACTGCCAGAATCAACCAGCCATGACCGGCCAGCAGGGCAAGTTTCCAAACGACATATGCCGCCAGCGCTGCGCACCATGCTGGCCACAGCAACCGAGCCAGCCGCTCTGTCAGCATGCCGGCCCAGGTCAGGACGATGCGGGCCCGAAGACCGCGAACACGGTGCCGACTGTCTCGTCCTTTCATGATGTGGCCTGGCTCGTTCTGCAACCGGTGATCCTGCCGTCGGCCCGGGTGCGGCTGCACCCTCAGACCGGAATTGATGATAGCCCGGTACGGGGCCCGGTGCCAGTGTCGCCAGCCGGCACAACCGGGTCATATTCCTGCCAATCGGGCCGATTTCGACCAATCCTGGCGAGGCTGGCATGAGACAGATGTGCAATCGGCAGCAAATGCCCGACGAGGTTTACACCCCGGACATCAAGCCGGGTGCTGGGATGATTTGCCCTCATGGTAGGGGCGGACAAGGGCGATGCCGCCACCATCGCCCGTCTCCGAAAGCCACGTGCTGTCCTTGTCGGGCCTGGCAAATGTAGATGCCTTGCCAGGTCCCGTCATCCGGCCGTCTGTTCGCTGCCCCCGAGGTTTGAAGCAGACGATTTCCTGCCGGGCGATGCGGACCTGGATGACAATGCCGAGCAGCCTGGTCCGTCTCGTGCCTGGCGGGCAGGATTGGTCCCTCGATAATCCCTACAGCCAGTCGGGGATTTGGTCTCGCCCGATGATGCTGTCGATGCCGGGTCGGGGGCGGATGACTGCAAACCTGTCGCCCGCCACCAGCACTTCGGGAACCAGCGGTCGTGAATTGTATTCCGACGCCATGACGGCGCAATATGCGCCGGCCGTTCCAAAGGCGACGAGGTCGCCGGGATCGGGTTTCGGCAATTGGCGCTGAACCGCGAAGGTGTCGCTGGATTCGCAGACCGGACCGACCACGTCCATATGGGCAAATTCCGGCGAGGTCTCTCTCCGAACCGGGACAATGTCGTGATGGGCATCATACATGGCCGGCCGCAACAGGTCGTTCATTGCCGCATCGACAACCAGGAACTGCCTGTCCTGACCCTGTTTCACGTAGAGCACCGATGTCAGCAACAGGCCAGCATTACCGACAATCAGCCTTCCGGGCTCGATTTCGACCTGGCAGCCGAGCCCGCCGAAAATCCGGTGAACCAGTTCGCAATACTGCTCGATGGTTGGCGGTCGCGGCTGGTCGTTGCCATAGGACACGCCGAGCCCGCCACCGAGATCGACCCGGTCGATCGGCACCGACTCCGCCCTGAGCGCAGATACCAGCTCGGCAGCTTTCCGGTAGGCCTGCTCGAATGGCACCAGCGATGTCAGTTGCGAGCCGATATGGACATCCAGCCCGATGATGCTGATCCCCGGCATGCCCATGGCCGACCGGTAGACATCGCGTGCCCGGGCAATGGGGATGCCGAACTTGTTCTCGGACCTGCCGGTCGAGATCTTTCGGTGGGTTCGGGCATCGACATCCGGATTGACCCTGATTGCCACGGGTGCCGTCCGTCCCAGTGAGCTTGCGACCTGATCTAGCAGTTCGAGTTCGGGCTCGCTCTCGACATTGAAATGCCTGACACCGCACAGCAGGGCGTCGCGCATCTCGCCCCCGGTCTTGCCCACCCCCGAAAACACGATCCGCTCGCCAGGGGCGCCGGCCGCCAGCACCCGGGCGATTTCGCCCCCCGACACCGCATCGAACCCGCATCCGAGATCGGCCAGTAATTTCAACACGGCCTGGTTGGAATTGGCCTTCAGCGCATAGCAGATCAGGTGATCAAGGCCGGCAAGTCCTGCCGACAGGCGCCGGTACTGACCGGCAATCGCCGCCGCCGAATAGACATAGCACGGCGTTCCGATCGCGTCGGCAATTGCCGGTAGCGCCACGCCCTCGGCATGAAAAACCCGGTCACGATATTCGAAGCAGTTCATTCCTGGTTGATCTCGCCATTTCGGTCCGGACAAACCCGGCCGGAATTTCGTTTGAACTGCCCGTCTGCCGCCGGGAATGTTCCATCAGGTGGCAGGACGGATGACGGCAGTGTCTTCATCCTGCCCCGATGCGGTGTCGCCTGGCCGGATTGGGTCGCCCTTGATGCCGCAGGACGCCAACAGGATCATCGCGAATATCATTACGAAGTTTTGCATGCGAGTATCTCCTTCCAGCGACTGACCTGTTCTCTCACCCGGGCCGGGTCAGTGCCTCCCTGGCTGGTTCGGCTGGCGACCGAGTGGCTGACATCAAGCACCTTGACGGCCTCCTCGGTGATCAGATCGCAAACCGACTGCATGTCCTCGACCGTCAGCCGGTCAAGTGCGCAGCCCCTGTCCTCGGCCATTCTGACCAGCTGGCCGATGACGTGGTGGGCATCCCGGAATGGCATCCCGGCATGCCTCGCCAACCAGTCGGCCAGGTCGGTGGCAGTGGAAAACCCCTCGCCAGCCGTTGCCAGCAGCCGGTCCGGAACCGGCCGCAGATCACGGATCATTCCTTCCATGGCCCGGATGGACAGGTCGATATTGTCGGCAGCATCAAATACCTGTTCCTTGTCCTCCTGCAGATCCTTGGAATAGGCAAGCGGCAGCGCCTTCAATATCGTGAGCAGGGCCACCAGGGCGCCATTGATCCGCCCGGTCTTGGCCCTGATCAGCTCGGCTGCATCGGGGTTTCGTTTTTGCGGCATGATCGACGAGCCCGTGGTGAACCGGTCACCCAGGGTGGCGAATCCGAACCGGGACGAGGTCCACAGGACAATCTCCTCGGCCAAACGGGACAGGTTGGCGGCGCAGATTGCCACCACCGCCAGGTATTCGGCAGCGAAATCTCGGGTGCTGACCGCATCCATGGAATTGGCCATGGGCCGGTCGAAACCGAGTTCTGCCGCCGTCAGGTCGCGGTCGATCGGAAAGGAGGTGCCGGCCAGCGCCGCCGCGCCGAGCGGCGATTCATTCATGCGCGCCCTGGCGTCGTCGAACCGGCCGATATCGCGGGAAAACATCTCCACATATGCCATCATGTGATGTCCCCAGGTTACCGGCTGCGCCGATTGCAAATGGGTGAATCCCGGCATGATCATGTCGGCCCCGTGCTCGGCCTGACCGACCAACGCATCGATCAGCCGGTAGAGGTTGCTGGTTGCACTGTCGGCCTCGGCGCGCACCCACATGCGAAAATCGGTTGCGACCTGGTCGTTCCGGCTTCTCGCCGAATGCAGCCGGCCGGCCGCCGGCCCGACAAGTTCTGCCAGCCGGGCCTCGATATTCATGTGGATATCCTCGAGCCGGTCCGAAAACCGGAACTCTCCGGCTTCGATTTCTGACATTATTGTCAGCAGGCCTTCCGTGATCGCCTTTGCATCCGTATCATCGAGGATGCCCTGACGGGCCAGCATCCGTGAATGTGCCAGGGAGCCCTCGATGTCTTGCCGCCACAACCGCCTGTCGAAACGGATCGACGCATTCATCTCCTTCATCAGCAGGTCCGGCCGTTCAGCAAATCTGCCCCCTCTCATCTTGTCAGACATGGTTGATCCTGCCCTGAACCGGCTGCGGGCCGTGAAATCGCGTGCGTCGCGGCTGGCCCTGACGGGTGTTCTATACGCATTGGCTTGTGCCGGTGCAATTTCGGCCACCGCCGGCAGCATTGATCCGGATTTGCTCAGGCAGGCAAGTCAGGACAATCTGCAGCGTCTGATCGTGCATGACGAGCCGGTGGCGGTCACCGACGCCCGGTTCGCCGACGAGGCGGGACGCGAGGTCGGCATCGGCGATTTTGCCGGATCGATCCTGGTGGTAAATTTCTGGGCCACCTGGTGCCCGCCATGCCTGAAGGAAATGCCGTCGCTGGATCGCCTGCAGAAGGCGTTCGATCCAGCGGAGCTGAGGGTCATGGCTGTTGCAACCGGGCGGAACCCGAAAGCCAAGGTTGACAAGTTTCTCTCCGAAAAGGCGATAACCGCCCTGTCGGTCTATTACGATGAAAAAGCCCGGTTTTCCGGCCAGATGTCGGTCATTTCGATCCCGGTTACCGTCATCATCGATCGGAACGGGCTGGAAATCGCCCGGTTCATCGGCGACACCGAATGGGATACGTCGGCGGCGACCGGGCTGATGGAGTTCCTGGTCAGCCAGTGACAATTCGCTGAGTCCGGAACCAGCCAGGGCCTGGCGGCGGCTTTATTTGGGCCCGGCGGCAATTCCCGGCCCCGGACAGCTTGCAACCCGCAACTTCGTCACCATATGGGGGTCAGGATCAACCCGTGTTCCGGCCGCAATCCACAGTCAGCAGACAGGAATTCGACGATGACAGATGTAGCAATCGTATCGGCTGCCCGTACGGCAGTCGGAAGTTTCAACGGTGCCTTTTCCGGAACGCCGGCCCATGAACTCGGCGCCGCGGTTCTCGAAGCCGTTGTCGAACGGGCCGGTATCGAGAAGAAGGAGGTGTCGGAGACGATCTTCGGCCAGGTGCTGACTGCCGGCCAGGGGCAAAATCCGGCACGGCAGGCGCATATCGGGGCCGGTTTGCCGGTGGAGAGCGCCGCATGGGGAATCAATCAGGTATGTGGCTCCGGCCTGCGTGCCGTTGCCCTGGCCGCGCAGCATGTCCAACTCGGTGATGCCGGCATCGTCGCCGCTGGTGGCCAGGAGAGCATGAGCCTGGCACCACATGTGGCCCACCTGCGTTCGGGCCGGAAGATGGGCAACCTGGAATTTATCGACTCGATGATCAGGGATGGGTTGTGGGATGCTTTCAATGGCTACCACATGGGCGTGACGGCCGAGAATGTCGCCCGCGATTGGCAAGTCAGCCGCGACCAGCAGGACGCCTTTGCCGTCGCCTCGCAGAACAAGGCAGAAGCGGCCCAGAAATCGGGGAAATTCCAGGATGAGATCGTGCCGGTCACCGTCAGGCAGCGCCGGCAGGACGTGGTGGTCGACAGCGATGAATATATCCGTCATGGGGCGACGATCGAGAACATGCAGAAATTGCGGCCGGCATTCGACCGCAACGGAACCGTGACCGCCGCCAATGCATCCGGCATCAATGACGGCGCGGCGGCGGTGCTGGTGATGTCACTGTCGGAAGCCGAACGCCGCGGCATCGAACCGATGGCCCGGGTCGTGTCGCATGCCACCGCCGGCCTCGATCCGGCAGTCATGGGAATGGGGCCGGTCCATGCCTCTCGCAAGGCGCTGGAGCGGGCAGGCTGGCAGGCCGGTGACCTCGATCTTGTCGAGGCCAACGAGGCGTTTGCCGCCCAGGCCTGCGCCGTATCCCGTGACATGGGATGGGATCCCGATATCGTGAATGTCAATGGCGGTGCCATCGCCATCGGCCACCCGATCGGCGCCTCTGGCTGCAGAATCCTGAATACGCTGCTCTTCGAAATGCAGCGGCGAAATGCAAAGCGTGGCCTGGCCACGCTGTGTATCGGCGGCGGAATGGGCGTCGCCATGTGTGTCGAGCGCAACTAGGCGCCGGCCCCAGGATCACGGGAGAATGACATGAGCAGGACAGCGCTGGTAACCGGCGGCACGCGCGGCATCGGGGCGGCAATCTCGAGACAGCTACAAAGGGACGGTTTCACCGTGGCGGCGAGTTACGCCGGCAACGCCGACGCTGCCGGGGCCTTCGAGCGGGAAACCGGGATTGCCACCTTCAGATGGTCGGTTGCCGAATACGAGGAATGCGCCAGCGGCGTTGCCGAGGTCGAAGACAGGCTGGGGTCGGTCGAGGTGCTCGTCAACAATGCCGGGATTACCAGGGATGCGATGTTTCATCGGCTGACCGTCGAGGCCTGGCAGCAGGTCATCGCCACCAACCTGAATGGTGTCTTCAACATGACCCACCAGGTCTGGCCCGGCATGCGTGAGCGGAATTTCGGACGAATCATCAACATCTCGTCCATCAACGGTCAAAAGGGCCAGATCGGGCAGACCAACTATTCGGCATCAAAGGCCGGCGAGCTCGGATTCACCAAGGCGCTGGCCCAGGAGGGCGCATCGAGGGGGATCACGGTCAACGCGGTGTGCCCAGGCTATATTGCCACCGAAATGGTGATGGCCGTTCCGGAGAAGGTTCGCGAGGCCATCATCGCGCAAATTCCAGTTGGCCGTCTCGGCGAGGCGGAGGAAATCGCTCGATGCGTCGCATTCCTGGCCTCCGACGAGTCCGGGTTCATCACCGGCGCCACGCTGACTGCAAATGGCGGCCAGTACCTGACCTGATCGCAGCCGCCGCCGGTCACGGCCCGCCCTGTCCGGTAGCGCCGCCGTTACTCCCGGCATTGACTGGCCGGTGGGCGGCGCTTAGATTGGATGGATGAGCGAAGAGCGCGACAACGCCCTGGCCATTGCCGAATTGATGGGGGACAGGCAGCTGTTCGGGCGGAGATGAGAGCGATGGAAGCACGAATTGATGCAAGCTTGGCGCAGCTGCGCGAGGACATGGCCAAGCGTGAAACAGAAAGCGTCAAGCGTGAAACAGAAAGCGTCAAGCGTGATAAGCAGCAATTGCTGGCAATTGCTGGTCTCATCGGGCTGGCGACCGCGATAATCGGCGTGATGATCGCGTCGTTCTGATCATTCCAACGGGCTGGCCAGCACCGGGGTTGATCAGCCGGTAAAATGCCAGGACCGCGCTGACTGTCGCTTCCAGTTGCAACCACTGGCGCTTGGCAGCGTCTCCAACCGGCCCGTCCGGCATTGGCAACTCTCCCCGGATTGCTGGAAGCACTTGCGCTCGACGATGGTGCGCTGCCCGCGCAGGAAGATGTCGGTCCGGCCGCACCCGATCAGGTATTCGAGACGGTATTCATCGTGGCCCGGGGTGTCGAGCGGCAGGCATATCGGGCTCCGGACGACCGGGTCCTGATCGTCGCATTCGAGGGCCCGGCCAGAATGGGAGTCGACGCTGCCGTTTGTCAACTACGTGCGCTTCCCTGCTCCGGCCAACTGTCGCCCCCGTACGGTTTGCGACCCGGGATGGCGGGTCGGCTGGCCGCCTCCGGCCCTGACGTCAACCCATGTGCCGGACCGCCGCCGTGAAGGCCTCATGGTTTCTTTTTGTTGCCGGCTGGTTGTTTTCCCGGCCCGGTTGGGACCTGTCATCATGCGGTTCGGCTGGCATGAGCGGCTACGGTTTTGGCAGTGTGGTTCGGGCCCCTTGCACTCGGCCGGTCGTCCGGGTTCGGGCCCTGATTCGTGTGTTCGTGAATCGTGCGCTGCCATGGTCTCCCTGCGCCCGGTTGCAATTGCGGGGCGATCAGGCTGAAATCCCCATTGCGCCCGCGGGGTGGGGAAGAAATTGGACGTCTTGGCAGCGAGTTGGCACCTGCGGTGCCCCTCCAGGCGCTATGCCTCGGAGAGCCTGTGTATCTGTTCCTTGATCAGCAGCTTCTTTTTCTTGAGTTCGGTAATTGCAAAGTGATCTGCGCCCGGATTTCTCTGCTCGATTTCGATAGTGGCTGATAGCTCCCGGTGCTGTTTCTTCAGATCGGCCAGTTGTTCATTCACCGACATATTTCCTCCATGACATAATGGGCTGAATACACTCAATGTAGGCGAGAATTCACCTGCTTCAAGCACATAATTTCCAATGGGGAGTGATCTTCGCATGGCGCGCCTTTCAGGCCCCAAGGCTGCAAGAACGAATCACGCCGCCAGCGCCAGCTCCCGGTTGTCATTGGCGGCCCCGCCCGTGGCCGGCGGCCGCCATGGCTGCCAGCTCCTGGCCAGCCTGGCCCATGCCTGGCCTGCCCGGCCGGACTTGGCCAGTGACCGGAAGGTCAGCACGCCCTGGCCGCCATCGCGCGACCAGCGCTGGCCCGAGCGTTTCATGCGACAGGATATCAAAGTTTTATTTGCGGCCTCGACGCTGCCGCTCCCGATGGGATAGCCGGCATCGGCAAGCCGCCGATAGTTCATGCGGCGGCGATTGCTCCTGAAGTAGCCGAGCTCGCGGGCAATGATCCTGATACCCACCCCCTTGCGCGCCAGGTAGCGCAGGGCATCGATCACCTTGAAGGCTCCCTCCGGGTGATGCCGAAGGATGTGGCGCCACTTCTCGAACCAGGCCATGGCTTCCGGGCTGCCTTCACCGAAGGCGGCATCGGCCGCCACCTTCAAGTGCTGTACCGCGTGCCAGGCATCCAGCACCGTCACATCCGGCTCGAGACTGTCGAGGAATGTCCAGTTGTCCCTGGCACCATCGGCGATGACCACCAGCTTCAGATCGGGCCGCTGTGCCAGCCAGTGAAAGAGCTGCCGGCTCAATTGCCCCTTCAGGCTCTCCTTGCCGGTCTCGGGAAGACGGCCCAGGCAGACACTCTGCAACATGTTGCCCTCGGCATCCAAGAGCGCCGCCACGCCGCAGGATGCCTCCCGCCAGCCGGCCGGGACCTCCTTGCCATACGTCTGCTCGGCATGCATGCGCAGCATGATACCATCGAGCCCTCGGTCAGGCCCAGAACGGCCTCGGTCGGGAAGAGTGATGCACCCTTGCCCGATGTCGGCCGGTAGCGCGAGCGCATGAAGCTGACCGGGCCGAACAGCGTCATGGCCTGACCCGGGGTAGCCTCGGCCCTGCGGTAGGGGCTGTTATTTCCTGAACTATGTCGTCAGACATAATGTGAACATTCTCGAATTGGTCCAACGGATATCCGGCCGGATCAATCCGGGACAGTGATGGCAACTTTTCTTTCCAGGCAGAAATATCTCGCGGGACCGCCGCGGGACTCCCGCTGAAGCGCGGCTCTGCCCGCCACGGGCCGCTTGGGTGTGCCTGGCGCGAGCTGACGGCAGGAACTGGCCGGCAACGCCGGAGTGGCGTGTTCGCGGCCCGCCGGAGACCTGTTGCATCAAATCTGCACCTGCGGCGGGAGGTCCCCGGGAAAACGGAGCAAACCGGGAAAAATCCCCGCTTCGAGCCGGAACAATTCGGGACATTCAGGTCAGGATAGAGTGAGAACCAACAGTTGTCGTGTAAAATCAATGCACTGGGAAAATGGCTCCTTGCCACCTGGAGATCACTCCCTAGGTGGAGCTGTAGGCGCTTCCCAAAATCAGTTTTGCCAGCCCCAACAGGATGCCAGTTCAAGACACTCCCGCCATGAAACCACTGTGTCCGTTGTCCCCAGCCCGCGCACCGATGCCGCAGCCGCTGCATGGCCAAGCTCTATTGCTTCCGTCACGCTCCATTCTTGATGCAGGCCATAGAGCAAACCTGAAGCGAAGGCATCACCGGCGCCGTTGGTGCCCTGAATCGCCTCCGCCGGGATGTCCAACGACGGTTTCAAGACTTCCTCGCCGCCCGGGCCTACCGCGACCGCTCCGCCGGGAAAATGCGCGACGACCAACTGCATCGAGCCTTTTGACAACACCTTGCGGGCGGCGCTCAGGCATTGCTCCACATCCACCTCCACCCCATGCCCGGTCTCCAGCCCGGCGATTGCGGCGATCTCGAAATCATTCACGACCAGTAGATCGAGATGGGCAAGGCAGGGACGGACGATTTGCGCAATGCGTTCTGCCGGGATCGAGCACAGTTCGAGGTTCGTCGCGATACCGGCCGCGCGCGCCCTTTTCAGCACTGTCACCCAGCCATTCACGTCATCGCCCCAGGCGCTATCCAGTTTGGTATGAAGGCCCGGCAGGCCAAGATGCAGAATACGGGCCATAACCCCCGAGAAATCAAAGTGATCCGGGGTCAGCTGGGCGGCTGTTCCCGGCAAATACAGATGTGTGCGCCGCCCGGTGTCAGCCGCGGTGAAAGCGTCGGTGTGCGATGTGCTGCCGTTCTCGGCGATTGCTAGGCCGGATAGGTCGATACCAGCGGCATCGGCCTCGGCAATCAACGTGCGACCGTCTTCGTCGTCGCCAATAAGGCCGATTGTAGAGACCGAGAAATCTGGGTCCAGACGCTTCAAATCGATGGCAAGATTGCAGGCCGAGCCGCCGCCGCGCACCTCGTTGGTCAGGATTTCCACCACTTCCTCTTCGCCGGGCCAATGCGAGACGCATTTATTGTGATCCGCGCACCACGTCCCCCCGGTGACAATGCCTTTGCGTTTCTGCGAACCCAGTCTCATTGCGCTTCGGGCAGCAATATCGGGTCGGTCACCAGCAGATCATCTTCAAGCGATCTGGTTGGCGTCAGCCCATTCTTGCGAAGGTGATCATGATAGGCCTTGACCGCCTCGGCGGGTGAAAGCTTGCCTTCGACCACCAGGCGCATCGAGCGGACGATTTCCACGGAATCCTCGGCGAAGTAGATCTTGCGTCCGAACAGGGCGACACGCGCGCCGAACCGCTCGGCCTGGCTGATCAACTCGAACGTGTCGCGCGTTGTCCCGGCGCTGCCGCCTAGGATCCCGACGATCAGGTTTTCGGGATCGAAAGCCGCAAGCTCGGCCATCGCACGCGCGCCGTTGAATTGCATTTTCAGAAATAACGGTCGTTCAGCGTGGGCCACACCGGCAAGACAGCGCACGATTGCATCGTTGATGAAAAAGCCGATTTCTTCTCCAGCGGTATCAATGGGAAATGCGGGATTGAACACTTCCAGAATATGCCGCATCCCGGCCCCGCTGGCCTGATCACGGAATTCGGAATAGGCATTCAGCGTCGCCACGTCGCGGTCAACGTCGTTGTAGATGGTCACTGCATAAAGGCCTAGGTCGCAAAGTGTGCGCGCGCGGTCAAGCCTGGCGGTCCGGAACGGGCGCGCTTGGTGATTTCTGTAGTCCGCGCCGCGATGGCCCCAGATGTCGGTCCCCTCGTTCAGACGCACAGCCGGGGTTACGTCGCTTGCGGCAAAAACACCATCTGCCGCCAGCGCCTCGGCCGAGGCAAGCGACATCAGCATGATGTCCACCAGATCAGAGGCGACCACTTCTTTCATTGCGGACCGGTAGACCGCGGCCGGGTGGGCCAGGCCGGTCTTTTGGTCGATTCCCATCGCGCCCGCGCCGCCGCCCATATCGCCGTCCTTGGCGTCCGCGATGATGAAGTCCTGCGGCCGGTAGGCACCGCCGCGAATTCGATCCAGCTTCTGGTTCAGTCTGGTCTTCGCAGTTTCCATCTTTATCTCCGGTTCTGTTCGTGCGGCTTGGCAATCCGGCGGCAATCGCAAATGCTCGGGTCGGGTCAGTGCGGATGATTTAGAGCACGATATTGGCTAAACTGCGGTTTTCAGGCCCACGAATGTTATTGGCTATGTCATTCGACTAGGCACATGCGTCGGCACTCCAAACAACACCGACGATCAGGCCGCAAGTTCGTTCAGGCGTTTGCGGGCCTCGGACACTATGGCCTCCGGTGTGATGCCAAATTGTTCGAACAGCACTTCGGCCGGTGCGGAAGCGCCAAAGCCGGACATGCCGATGAAACTGCCTTCGCGCCCGATATAGCGGTCCCATCCCTGCCGCACTGCAGCTTCGACGGCCATTCGCATTGGTGCCTCGCCGAGAATTTCTTGCTGCCAGGCCGGATCCTGCATTTCGAACAACTCGACGCAAGGCATGGAGATGACGCGGGTTCCAATTCCCTCGGCTTCTAGCTGACGCCGCGCCTCTAACGCGAGGCCGACCTCGGCGCCGGTTGCAGCAATCGAGACAACGGGCTCACCGGAGGCCTCGGCGAGAATATAAGCGCCTCGGGCACAAAGATTTGAATCATTGGCTTCGTGGCGCACCAAAGCCACTGGGTGTCGGCTGAGAGCGATCACCGATGGACCGTCACGATAGCCGATTGCCAATTCCCAGCATTCGCCAACCTCTACCGCATCCGCGGGCCTAAAGGTCAGCAAACCCGGCATGGCGCGCAAGCTGGCGAGATGCTCAATCGGCTGGTGGGTGGGTCCGTCTTCTCCAAGGCAAACAGAATCATGGGTCATCACATGAATGACTTGCTGTTGCATCAGTGCGCCTAGGCGAATTGCCGGACGCGCATAATCGGTGAATGCCAAAAACGTGCCAGCAAACGGGATCAACCCCTTGTGAAGAGCTATGCCATTCATCACCGCAGCCATGCCATGTTCGCGCGCGCCGTAATGAATATAACCGCCCTCAAAGGACTGAACGTCAATGCCGGTGCGGCCCTCGGTCTGCGTGTTGTTGGCCGGTGTCAAATCTGCTGATCCGCCCAACAATGTCGGGATCGCAGGGACCAACCGTTCCAGCACATGTCCGGAAGCAAAACGGGTGGCCTCAACCTTGTTGGCTTTCTGTGCCCATCGCTTGTACTCGGCAATCAGCGTCGGCAAGTCATCGGTGATCTTGCCATCCAGGGCATCTTCAAAATCCTGGCGCCGTTTTGGCTCAGCCGCGGACAGGCGTTCTTGCCATTCCTGGTGTGATTGCCGACCGGGGCTGGCAAAGGCCTCCCAAGCTGATTTGATCTCTGCCGGCACAACAAATGGCGGATGCTCCCAACCCAGCTTAGCGCGGGTTTCGGCAATCTCCTCGGCACCCAGAGCGCCAGAATGCACCGCCGGATCACCTGCCATATTGGGCGCACCAAAGCCGATCACTGTTTTGCAACGTATCAGCGTCGGGCGATCTGCCTGCCGCGCAAACGCCAATGCCGCGGCGACCGCCTCCACATCATGGCCATCGACCATCTCTACGCGCCAACCATAGGATTCGAACCGCTGTGTCGCGTCCTCGCTGTAGGAAAGACTAGTCGGCCCGTCGATGCTGACATCATTGTCATCGTAGAGTACGATCAACTTAGACAGCCGCAAATGCCCGGCGAGGGACGCACCCTCGTGACTGAGGCCCTCCATCAAGCAGCCATCTCCGCAGATCACGTAAGTGTAGTGGTCGACCAGATCCTCGCCGAATTTGGTGGCAAGAATACGCTCGGCCAGGGCCATTCCAACGGCGGTAGCGATCCCCTGACCCAGAGGGCCAGTGGTGGTTTCGATCCCATGCGCCTGTTCGACTTCGGGGTGGCCCGCGGCAATCGAACGCCATTGGCGAAAATTCTTCAGGGTTTCAATACCGAAGCCTGGATACCCGATCAAATGCAGCGCTGAATAGAGCAGCATCGAACCATGTCCGGCCGAGAGCACAAAACGATCGCGATCTGGCCACAAAGGTGCGTCCGGGTCAAACCTCATCGCCGTACCGAACAACGCCACGGCGGCGTCGGCCATCCCCAACGGCATGCCCGGATGACCGGACTTTGCTTTCTCGATGGCATCGACGGAGAGAATTCGTACCGCATCGGCCATCCGACGGGGCGGTGTATCGAATTGACGGCTGTTGGGCATGCAAAGTTTCCGGGTCATTCATCGCAAGACATTGGTTCGGGCGAGCAATAGAGGGACTGGGAAGGACCAATCGAGCCAGTCAGATGCGCCTTCCTGTGCCCGGATCAAACAGGTGTAACTGGCGGGTATCGATGGCTAAACGGGCACTGTCTCCGGGTCTTGCGCGCATCCGATCGACGGAAAGCACACGAAGCGGGACGCCAGCGAGGTCAGCATGCAGATGCGTTTCCCAGCCTGCCGGCTCAATCAATGTCAGGGTTGCTGGAAGACCGTGATCGTCGTCGCACAGGACCACATGTTCCGGGCGTATGCCATAGATGATCTGTTGATCCGGACGCAGTTCGCGGCCTTCTGGCAGCGGCAGTCGCAAGCCATTCTCGAGCTCGACTTCCATAGGACCGTCACCGAACACGACCTTTCCCGGCAACAGATTCATTGCAGGCGAACCCAGGAAATCGGCAACGAACAAGTTTTCAGGACGATCGTAAGTCTCAAGTGGTGCGCCGACCTGTTCGATGCGGCCGTCATTCATCACCACAACCTTGTCGGCCATCGTCATGGCCTCGATCTGGTCGTGAGTGACATAGATCGTTGTCGCTTCCAGGCGCTGATGCAGGGCCTTGATCTCGGCGCGCATCTCGACCCGCAATTTGGCATCGAGGTTAGAGAGCGGTTCGTCAAACAGGAAGACCGCCGGCTCGCGCACCAGAGCCCGACCCATGGCAACACGTTGACGCTGACCGCCTGAAAGTTGCCCCGGCAGACGCTGAAGCAGCGGTGAGAGCTGCAGGATCGACGCTGCGCCCTTAATGCTCTCCGCGATCCGTTCCAGCGGAGTTTTGTTCATCTTCAAACTGAACGAGAGATTATCAGCCACGCTCATGTGTGGATAAAGCGCATAGGATTGAAAAACCATAGCGATGCCGCGGTCCTTGGGCGGCACTCGATTCACCACTCGATCAGCAATGCTGATATGACCAGAACTAATCGCTTCAAGCCCGGCGGTCATGCGCAACAAGGTCGACTTGCCGCATCCTGAAGGTCCTACTAGGACAACAAAGCCACCTTCCTCAATTTGCAAGTTGATACCATGCAGGACTGAGGTCGAGCCGAAGCTCTTTTCCAGTTCGCGAAATTCTACAAAACTGTCGTTCATGGCTCAGGTCTCGCTTTTACTTTACCGCACCGGTCACAATACTCTCGACCACGCGGCGCTCGAGAAGCAGATAGACAACCAGCAGCGGCAAAACTGTGAGAATGGTGAAAGCGTTGTAGACGGCAAAATTCTGCACGCCCATGGAATCCCTCAGCGTATAAAGCGCATAGGGCAGCGTGCGCATACCGGACTCGGTGACCAGCGCTAGGACAAACGCAAATTCGTTCCAGCCTTCGCGAACACATAATACAGCGGCAGTGACAACTCCTGGCCAGGCGATTGGCAGAATCACATAGCGCAAGCGATTCCACATATTGGCGCCGTCGATGGTCGCGGATTCCTCGATCTCCCTGGGGACTGCCTTGAAGAAACCAACAAGTATCCAAGTTGAAAGCGGCACAGCGCTGGCAATATACGTGATGTAGAGTACCCAATACGTGTTAATCAGCCCCAGATTGGTCATCAGATCATTCAATGGCACAATCAGGCTGACCCGAGGAATGATCCGCGGGATCAAGTAAAGCAGCAGCAATACATGACGGAAACGGAAGAAATAGCGGGAAAATCCATAGGCGGCCAGAATACTCAGGATTAAAGGAACAATGGTTGCCACGACCGTCACCAGCACGCTGTTGAACATCCACACGCCGAAGCCGTCTATCGCGAGTACCGTCTTATACGCTTCCAGCGACGGATCGCGCGGGAAGAATGTGTTCGATTCGTAGATTTCCAATGGTTCCTTGAGCGAGGCCATGAAGGCCCAAAGGATCGGAACCATCGCCCAGATAACCAGAAAGGTCAGGGGCAGGCCAATAAGCAGGAACCGTTGGCTTCGCTTCAGCAAGTGCTGCAGGGTGCCGTGCTCACGATGGAAGGCGCGTCCGCTGCGACGGTTCATTGTTGTGCTCATGCCCTGGCGTCCTTCTCGTCACTCCGGTCAGCCAGAACAAAGTAATAGATATAGACTAGGCTCAGCAGAGTGTTGATCGACAGTATGACAACCATCAGAACCGCACCCTGACCGAAATCGAGCTGCAGGAACGCGAGCTGATACATATACATCGAAACAACTTCAGTGGCCCGCTGCGGGCCCCCGGACGTCAAGGCGAGGATGATGTCGAAAGTGCTGAAACTGATATAAGAAACCCAGATCAGACTGACACCCAGCATCGGTTTGATCATCGGCAAGGTAATGCGAAAAAATGTCTGGGTTCCCGAGGCGCCGTCTATAGTGGCGGCATCGTATATTTCCCTGTCAACGGTCTGCAATCCGCCGAGCAGGATCAGGGTGGCAAAGGGCACCATGTGCCAGCAATTGGCAAACACCGCCACCATGAAGGCAAGATAGGGATCGCCAAGCCAGGACGGAGTCGGCAGCCCGAACTTATACAGCACGTAATTGGCGAAGCCACCGCTGGTGGTAAAAACGAAGCGGAACATGACCGCCGTCGCAATGCCCGAGACGAAGTAAGGAACCAAGCTCATGCCGCGAAAAAAGCGGCGACCAAAGCCCACATGATAAAGCGTCAACGCGAAGATCATCGACATGACCATGCCAAGCGTGATGCTGCAAATGACAAAAACAATAGTGCGAAGCAAAGACGCCTGAAAACGCGGATCATTGAAAACTTTGATGTAATTTTCCAGACCAACAAATGATTTGTTGAGGAACATGTCGGTTTCGTTGAGGGACAGGACAAATCCGCCAAAAACGGCATAGCCCAGAACACCGATCACGAAAATCAGGCCCGGTACTACCAACAAATATGGGACCGTGTTCATTGCCTGATCGTTGATCCACTCGCGTACCGTCAACCGGTCATCGCCCGCACTCGTCGAGGATGCCATAGATCCGTTTCCCTTCAAGAAAGACCACCTTAAAGCGAAGGAGCGGGCTACATGTTGCGCGCTCCTTCGCATACTAAGCGTTGGATTCTGAGGTGCCTACAACCCGGCGGCGTCGTTCAACTCTGCCTGAGCCTCAGCGGCCAAGGTCGCGGCATCGGCGTCCGGTTCTGCGACCATCCGATTGCGCAACTCTTTCAATGCGTCGAAAATCTGGATCGCTTTGGTCGGATGGGTAGGCAGCGAGATCAGATTCGAGGAAAGCGCTACGATATCTTTGGCCCAAGGCTTGGCGGCCAAGTATTCAGCATCTTCCGACACAGCAGTGTTGGTTGAGGGCTGGTAACGAATGGCAACCTGCTTTGCAAAATCCGGACGGGCAAGATATTCAAGCGCCAACATGGCAGCCTCTTCATCTTCGTTGGCCGAGGTGACGATGAACGGGAAGGCAAAGCCGGACTGGACGTGCGGCTCGGTCTGACCCGGACGGGTGGGCAGGCGTTCAAAGGTCCATTTGCCCTCCTCGTATGGAAGCTGTTTGTGGACCTCGACATAGATATGTTCGCCCTCATTCATGATACCGGCGCGCTCGCCGATAAATGCGGCGCGCATCTGGCCGGAATCCCATGACGGCGTGTCAGGATGAGACGCCTGGCTGCGCATCAGTTCCTGATAGAAATCGATCCAGGCGATGCCGATCTCGCTGTCGACTTGCGGAACGCCGTCTATGATTTGGCCGCCCATGGCCAAAAACAAAGGCAATTCCCAGGTGGGGCTGTTGCAGCACCCCAACAGGCTGAATCCAAAACGTTCCCCGCCATCCGGCAGCGTGCTGATCGCCTTGGCGGCCTCTAGCACACGATCGGTCGTCTCCAGCGGATAGGCAATCCCGGCCTCATCCAGCCAGTCGGTTCGATAGGTCAGGTAGATAGACTGCGCATAGAGTGCCAGGCCGTAGATTTTGCCGTCGAAATCCGAAGCACCTTCCCACGCCAGTGGCGCAAGCTGGTTATAGGTCTCGGGAAAGCGTTGCTTCCACTCCTCGATCATATGCGTGAAATCCTTGACCACACCGCCTTGCGCCAACTGGGCAACGTCGCGGGCGTGGATCTGCACAATATCCGGCGCGTTGCCGGAGCGTGTTGCCAAGATCAACTGTGCGCTCACATCTTCAAGTCGGATAGTTTCGAACTCGACATTGATTCCTGGATTTTCGGCCTTGAAAGCGGCGAACTCGTCCTCGGGAACAAAATTGTCGCGGCCAAACCAGACCTTGATGCTGCGGTCCTGCGCCAAGACCGGCCCGACGCTCACCGCACCGGAGATCATTGCTCCCAGCAGAGTCGCACCCAAAAGGCGACGCGTCACATTCATCACTTTTGTCATTTCGATTTCTCCTTTGCAATGCCGCCGGTACCCGGCTGAACGTGCCCAATCCCGGAGAATTGTCACCATTCGATAAGAGTCGCCATCTAACTTGGCGCAGGTAGCACCCTGTCTCCACCGGTTCCAGCTTGCAGGCTATTGACAACGAAAACTCCAGTAAAGTCAACAGGCTCGGGATTCCAATGCATTGTCCGGGAGTTCCCAATATCGGGGTTTGGCGCCGGCGGTGGCGGGGGTGGTGGGCCGGAAGGCTCGGCCCTCCGTCTGCTGGCCCTCAGAAATCCAGCCCCTTTCCATCACGCAACACCCCCTCCGCCTCGGCGGTAAACGGATTTCCCGCATGCGGCGGCGAAGCGCCCGCGTGCAGGATTAGCGGACTGCACTCGCTGACCGAGGCCGCGCCCGACCGTGCGGCCCTGACCAGGATCCTGCTGGCGGAGCGGTGTCGCTCCGGCCGGATCGGCCTGATGAGGATCGGGCCGAACGTGCCCTCGAGCAGCGAGATGATCTCGGATTGCCGACCGGCGGGAAGTACCGCCGTCAGCCAGCCATTTCGGTCGAGGACATCGAAGGCCAGGCCGGTCCAGGCGGCGAGCGGTGCCTGCTCGATCATCGCCGTCGCCCGGCCCCGGTCCCGTGGGGGAACCGTGCTGCCGGCGGGAAAATACGGCGGATTGGCGATGACGTGATCGAATGTGCCGGCGGCAATGGCGGCCGGTGGCCGGGTGACACAACCGGTGACGACCCTGGCCGAAATGTTGTTGCGCTCGGCATTTCGTCGGGCAAGGCCGGCATAGCTTTCCTGGATTTCCATCCCGGTAGCATCGATTTTGCCGACGCGGCTGCCGAGGCAGAGCATGGCAACCCCGCAGCCACATCCGGGTTCGAATACCCGTTCGCCAGGCGAAGCCGGGGCCGCGGCCGCCAGCAACACGGAATCGATCCCGGCACGGAAACCGCGCCGCGGTTGCCAGGCCTCAATGCGGCCGCCGAGAAACCGGTCAAGTGTCAGGTCATCCGCACTGGCATCACGGCTGGTCCGGGACATCTCCAATTCCGTTGTCCCGCAAAACCCGCCGAGCCCGAGCAAGATCGGCATTGGCAACCATCATGCGTCTTGGAAGTATTCCGACCGATCCCTCGAGCACGCTCATATGGATGTCCATGACAAAACACCCTATACCCTCACCCTCCAGCAGGGCCGTGGCGCAGGCGATTTCCGTGGGATCGTTTGTGCGGAAGAGTTCCTTCATTCGGAAGTGGTAGCAGTGGACGCCAGAGAATGTCGAGACAATAGTGCCGGACGTTCCGGCGAGGGATGGTCCGACCCGCTCGCCGAACTTGCCGCCGAACTCGCCCCCGAGATCGAACAGGTCCGCCTGCTGATCAGGGAGCGGGCCGAATCCACCCACGTGGCACGCATCCAGGAAATCGCCGATCACCTGCTCGGCTCCGGTGGCAAGCTGATCCGGCCGATGCTGACCCTGTCGGCGGCTGGCCTTTACGACTATCCCGGCGAGAATCACCTCTATCTCGCCGCCGCGGTCGAATTCATTCACACCGCCACGCTGTTGCATGACGATGTCGTGGACCAGAGCACGCAGCGTCGCGGCAGGCCGACGGCAAACCTGCTATGGGACAACAAATCGTCGGTCCTGGTTGGCGACTACTTCTTCGCCAGGTCATTCCAGCTCATGGTCAGGACCGACTCGATGGCAGCGCTTGACGTGCTGGCCGATGCATCAGCCAGCATCTCGGAGGCAGAGGTGATCCAGCTTGCCGAAACCCATCGCGTCGATGTCGACGAGGCAACCTATTTCAGGATCATCGGCGGCAAGACCGCATCGCTGTTCTCGGCCGCCGCCAGGGTGGGCGCGCTCGTTGCCGGCGGTTCGCAATCCGAGCAGGAGGCCGCCGGCAGTTTCGGCAATGCACTGGGGATCAGCTTCCAGATCAGGGACGACATCCTCGATTACGGGGATTCGAAGACCATGGGCAAAAATGTCGGTGACGATTTCCGTGACCGGAAGATGACATTGCCCGTCATCCGGGCATTTGCCAGGGCCGACGTGGCCGAACGGCAATTCTGGGTCCGGGTGATTGCAGAGGGCAACCAGGGGGATGGCGATCTCGGCCACGCCATCGAGCTGCTGAAATCACGCGGGATATTGGAAGAGGTTCAGGAAGATGCCCTCGGATGGTCCGAACAGGCCCGCAATCAGCTACACAGGCTTCCCGGCCATCGCCTCCGGGATCGGCTGGAAGAACTTGCCGAGTTCGCCGTCAACAGGAAAAGCTGAGCAGGCCGGACGCCCGCGACCGGGTCGGCATCACCCACCAGCCGGGATTCCCGGCCGCAATGCTTTGGGCCGCTTCTTGCGCCGCATCCGGCTGCGGAAAGATCCCGAAACAGGTGGCGCCCGACCCGGACATTCTTGCCAGCAGGCACGACTCTGTCGCCCCGATCTCTTCCAACACCCGGCCGATGGCCGGCTCGAGCCGCATGGCCGCCGGCTCGAGATCATTTCGCTGGCCGGCAAGCCAGGCCACGAAGTCCGGAATGTTGCCGGTCTCCGGTGGCATGTCGAGTGCCGGCACACCCTGGCCAGTATAGACCTGGAAGACGCGACCCGTGGGCAGGGGCACGCCGGGATTGACCAGCACCAGTTCGCAACCGGGAACGGTGTCCACCTTCGTGACCCTCTCGCCAATTCCCTCGACCAGCGCCGGATGGTCAGCCATGCAGGCCGGCAGATCCGCCCCCAATGCGGCCAGGGAATCGGCGTCAGGCGGCGGCAAGCCCCACAGTTTACCCAGTAGCCTGGTGACGGTGGCGGCATCCGATGAGCCTCCGCCCAGGCCGGCCGCGACCGGAATTTGCTTGTCCAGGCAGATCTCGGCATCTCGACCATCCGCCACCAGCATCGCCGCCCGGACCGCCAGGTTGGAATGATCGTTCGGGACCAGCGCGCCCTGCGGGCCGCTGACCGACAGCGCCATCCGGTCACTGGTCCGGATGGTGACGCGATCACCGAATTCCGTGAATGCCACCAGGCTGGCGAGCAGGGTCATGCCATCGCTGCGCCGGCGACCGGCATGCAGCGCCAGGTTGATCTTGGCCGGGGCCAGCCCGGAGATGCCGGCAGTGGGCGATTGATGGGGCGGCGCGGCTGTCAGGGTAGATCCACGCCGTCGAGGCCGGTCTTGAGCTTTTGCCGGATCAGCTCCTCGTCGGTGATGTCGTTGTCATACGACAGGGCGCGGTTCCACTGGAACTTCGCCTCGCGCTTTCGACCAACCTGCCAGTAGACATCGCCAAGATGGTCCATGACAACCGGGTCAAGCGGCTCCAGCCTGATGGCAAGCTCCATCTGTTCGAGCGATTCCTCGAACCTGCCCTGCCGGTAGAGGACCCATCCCAGGGAATCGACGAATGCGCCGTTGTTGGGCATTTGCTCGACGGCCTTGACAATGAGGCGTTCGGCCTCCTCCAGGCTCTCGTTGCGGTCGGCAAGTGAGTAGCCCAAGTAGTTGAGGACGTACGGGTTTTCGCCGGACCTCTCCACCGCCACCTGGAAATCGGCTTTGGCATCGTCCCACCGGTCCAGATCGAAATAGGTGATGGCGCGCAGGTAGTAGGGCAGCCAGAAATCCGGCACCGGCGCCGGGTCAGCATCCTCGCCTGACGGAATTGCAAATTCGGCCTCGGCCAGTTCAACGGCCGAGCTGTACGCTCTCAGCGCACGCTCGTAATCCAGGTCGAGACGGTTCAGATCGCCGATTTCCAGCTGGAGATCGATGCTGTTCTCCCCGGCCTCGGCCAGGCCCTCGAGCAAACCAAAGGCCTCATCCTTCCTGTCAAGGTTGTGCAGGGCGCTCGCCCGGCCGATGGCCGCATAGCGGTACAGCGGTTCGGATTGCGGGATTTGGGCGAATTCCCGCTCGGCGATTTTCCAGCTCTCCAGGCCGCCGAGCGTGTCGGCGACTTCCAGCCGCCTGACATTGTTGTCGGGGTCAAGAAACATGGCCAGCCGGCTGTAGGCCAGTGCCGTGCCATAATCATTGTTCTGCCGGTAGCTTTCGCCGACCTGCGCAAAGAAACCGGATATGCCCTCGGCGGCGGTAGTGGCGATGTCCAAATCGGCTTCTTCCCCCGCCGACAGCATGGCGTTCAACTGACTCAACTCCTCCGATGCCAGGCCGGTCAGCGTGTCCTGTGGCATCATGGTGACCTCAAGGGCTTCCCGCTCCAGGCCCTGGTCTGTCAGGAACCGCGTTCTTGCCTGGATGATCCTGGCGCCAAGCGAGCCCGGCAGCCGCGCGTCCGGGCCAGAGAGGCCGAGCAGCAAATCATCCGCCTCTTTGTACCGGCCCTGCGCCCCCAGTATCAGCGCATGATGATACCGGGTGATTGGCCTGAGCGGGTCATCCTCGGCGGTCTCTTCCAACTCCTGCGCCGCATCCTGGAACCTGCCCTCTTCAAAGTGGGACCAGGCCGAGAGAATTCGCCCGAACACATCGTTCAACTCGATCGCCGACTCCTCGTAGCGGTCGATGCCGGCGGCAATATTGCCATCCAGGATGTCGGCGGAGACCAGCAGGTTGACCGCCAGATCATGCCGGCCCGGACCGGTGGCGTCCAGCCTGGCGGACAATTCGACGGCCTTGTCAAAATCGCCGGTGGCAATCGCCGATTGCAGGGCCTGGCCGAGAAAGTGCGGGTGATCGGGATGTGCCGCAACCAGCCTGTCCAGGCTGGTGGCGGCGAGATCGAAATCCTGGTTGAGGATCGCCACGCGTCCGCGCAGGTAATCGGCAAGCTCCGGCCCCGGCGCACCTTCGTCATCCGCCGCCAGCGGCGAGTTCAGGAGCAGCAAGGCAGCTGCAGCCAGAATTCCTGTCCGTTTGACATTCACGACCAAATGCTCCCCATGCGGCGGCAAACTACCCAGTACGCCCGACGAAAACAACAAAGTTGACGGGATTGTTACCCCGCATCGCCGCCGGCTGGCCCGGAGCCGTCCCTACATGTTTGGATAGTTCGGACCCTCGCCGCCCTGCGGTGTGCGCCACTCGATATTCGCCGATGGATCCTTGATGTCGCATGTCTTGCAATGCACGCAATTCTGGGCGTTGATCTGGAAGCGCGGCTCGGACCCGTCCTCGCCCGCAAGCACCTCATAGACTCCGGCAGGGCAGTAGCGCTGCGCCGGCTCGCCGAACTCCGGCAGGTTCACGGCAATCGGCAGTGCCGGATCAAGCAGGTGCAGGTGGCAGGGCTGCCCTTCCTCGTGATTGGTTCCGGAAAAACTGATATTGGTGTTGCGGTCGAAACTCAGCACGCCATCCGGCTTCGGATACTCGATTGGCCGGTGGCTCGCCGCGCTCTCGGTCGCCGCCGCATCGGTCTTGCCGTGCGAAAGCGTTCCGAGCGGATTCCATCCCGTCAGATTTGCCATCCACATGTCGGCTGCACCGATGATCATCGAGGCCAGGAATCCGTTCCGGGACCACAATGGCTTGACATTCTGAACCCGCCTGAGGTCCCGGCCTACCGGCCCGTTCCGCACCGCGTCTTCGTAGTCCTGCAACTCGTCGGCCGAACGGCCATCACCGATGGCAGCGCAGGCAGCCTCGGCGGCGGCAATCCCGCTGAGCATGGCATTGTGATTGCCCTTGATCCTGGGGACATTCACCAACCCGGCCGAACAGCCGACCAGCGCCCCGCCCGGAAAGACCATCTTCGGGATCGACTGCCAGCCCCCCTCGGTGATGGCCCGTGCCCCATATGCCAACCGCTTGCCGCCTCCAAGCAGCCTGGCGACCATCGGATGATGCTTGAATCTCTGGAATTCCATATACGGGTAAAGCCAGGGGTTGCGATAATTGAGGTGGACGACGAACCCGATGCTGACCTGGTTGTTCTCCATATGGTAGATGAAGGAGCCCCCGCCGGCATTGCCGCCAAGTGGCCAGCCAGCGGTATGAATGACATCGCCCAGGCGGTGCCGATCGGGCCGGACCTCCCAGATTTCCTTCATTCCCAGGCCAAACTTCGGCACATCGCAGCCAGCATCGAGGTCAAACCTGGCAATGACCTGCTTGGACAGCGAGCCGCGAGCGCCCTCGCACAGCAGGACATACTTGCCGAGTACATTCATTCCGGGCTCGTATGACGGCCCGGGATTGCCGTCGGCCTGCCGGCCGAATTCGCCGGCGACCACCCCCGCCACCTCGCCATCCGCGCCCCAGACCAGCTCCGAGCATGACATTCCGGGAAAGACATCGACTTCCAGCGCCTCCGCCTGTTCGGCGAGCCACCGGCAGAGATTTGCCATGGACACGATGTAGTTGCCGTGATTGTTCATCAGCGGCGGCATCGGCCAGTTCGGGATGCGCAGCGCCCCGCCCTCGCCAAGCATGTAGAAGCAGTCCCTGCGGACTTCATTGCCGACCGGCGCCCCGCGCCGTTTCCAGTCCGGCAGCAGCGCGTCCAGCCCGCACGGGTCCAGGACCGCTCCCGACAGGATGTGAGAGCCAATTTCGGATCCCTTCTCCAGGACGCAGACCTCCAGCTCCGGATTCAGCTGCTTCAGCCGAATCGCCGCCGAAAGGCCCGCCGGCCCGCCACCAACAATGACGACATCGAACTCCATTTCTTCGCGTTCAGCCTGCATCACCGCGTCTCCAACTGGAATGCTGTGCGCCCCCGGCCCAGCCAGTGCGCCGAAACGAATATCGGAAGTCCGGCCAATTGGTCAATTCACCCCGAACCATCTCCGGCCCCGCCTGCCCGCCGGTCAGGCCGAATTGCGGTCGTCCGTACGCCTCGGTACGGCCCGCATCCCGCCAGCATGCACGCCACGTGGCGTCCACGGGTACGACGCGCGGTGCCGGGCCGGGAAGGGTGCAGGCGCCCGAGGCATGATCCCCCACCCAGGGCCGCCACCCTCAGATGATAGCGCCCCTGACCTTGGCCGAGACCCACTCGCTGATCACGACCGCGGCGAGAATGACCAACAGGATCAGGCTGACCTGCGGCCATGCCAGGACGTTGAGCGAAGCCTGCAGCTGAAGCCCGATCCCGCCAGCGCCGACCAAGCCCAGCACCGTGCTTTCACGTATGTTGATGTCCCACCGGAAGACCGCGATCCCGGCGAAGGCGGGCAATATCTGTGGAACGATTCCATAGGTCATGACCTGCCAAGGCCTGGCGCCGGTCGCCTCGATAGCCTCCACCTGGTTCTCGTCGATTTCCTCGATCGCCTCGTAGAGAAGCTTGGCGCAGAAGCCGATGGACCGGATGGCGATCGCCAGCACCCCGGCGAGCACGCCTGGACCGATGATGGCGATGAGCAGTAGCGCCCAGATCAGCGAGTTGATGGATCGGGACGATACGATGACCAGGAGAGCGATCGGTCGAACGAACAGTCTTGATGGCGTTGTATTGCGGGCGGCCAGGAAGGCCACGGGAACGGCCAGGCAGATGGCGATGATCGTTCCCAATGTGGCAATGTTCAGGGTGTCCCAGATTGGACCACCAAGCTGGGTCACGTATTCCCATCGGGGCGGTGTCGCCCGGGTCCAGATATCGGCGGTAATGCGCGGTGCATCCCAGACGAAGAACCAGGTCGTGGAATCGGAAATCCGCTGCCAGCAGAACAGGAAGATCGCCGTTCCGGCCAGCCACATCGCCCAGTGAAGCAGGGATTGCTTCCGGGTCCGCCGCCGCCAGACCCTGGTGCCGTCCATTTCGCGGGACGGCATTACTGCACCCTCGCCCTGATGATGCCGGAGATATATTCGAGAGCCATGACAATGACGATGATCAGGATGAGGATTGCCGCCGCCGTATCGTATTCGTAGCGGTCGAAAGCGGTGTTCAGTGTTGCCCCGATCCCGCCGGCACCAACCAGTCCCAGGATGGCGCTTTCACGGAAATTGATGTCAAGCCGGTAGATGCTCAGCCCGATCAACCGAGGCATGACCTGCGGCTGAACACCGTAATTGATCCATTGCAACCAGCTGGACCCGGAGGCCCTGATCGCCTCGGCCTGGACCCGGTCCATGCTCTCGATATCCTCCGCCAGCAATTTCGACAGGAAACCGATGGTTGCAAAGCTCAAGGTCAGGAAACCGGCGAGCGGGCCGAAGCCGAAGATCGCAACCAACAGGATGGCGACGATGATCTCCTGGAGGGCACGGCTGATGGCGACGATGCCACGGCAGACCAGGTATACCGGCAGCGGGGCAATGTTCCTTGCCGCGCCCAGACCGATCGGGATGGATATGGCGATGCCGGCCACCGACGCGGCCACGGTCATGACGATGCTTTCCGTCATGCCGGACCAGATGTCGGATGACCTCGACACGAAATCCGGGCTGGCAAATGCCAGGACGAACAACAATCCCCTGTCCAGGCCCTCGTAGACGCGCAGCCAGTTGACCTCGATTGTGGAGACTGCCAGCACCAGGTAGACGACAAAACCGATCAGCATCGATCTGCGCAGCCAGGCCTGCTTGACAAGTGGCGGCTTCTTCCACCTCCTGCCGAGAACGCGGTCGAGATCGTCGCTCATTCCAGAGCGCCCTCCTCGTCCTCGTCGACCCGCCGGATCGTCCGCTCCCAGTCTTCCTCGCCATAGATCGTTGTCAGCACGTCCGGGGTCAGCGAGCCCGGCGGGCCATCGAACTCGATGATGCCATGTCGAAGGCCAACGACACGCTGGACGAACATCTGGGCAAGCGCCACGTCATGGATGTTGATGATCGCCGCCAGCCGGCGCTCCTCGCACAATTCGCAGATCAGGCGCATGATCTGGCGCGATGTCTTGGGATCGAGTGATGCCGTGGGTTCGTCGACCAGCAGCAGGTCGGGATCCTGGATCAGTGCCCGGCAGATGCCGACCCGCTGGCGCTGGCCGCCCGAAAGTTCGTCGGCCCGCTTGTCGGCCATGGACAGCAGGCCGACCCGGTCAAGCAGGCGGAAGGCCGAATCCACATCCCTCTGGGGATAGCGGCGCAGGAAACTGCGCCAAAAACCGACATAGCCAAGTCGCCCGGACAGGACGTTTTCCATGACGGTCAGGCGTTCGATCAGGGCGTATTCCTGGAATATCATGCCCATGCGCCGTCGTTCGCGGCGCAAACCCCGCGACGACATTCCGGTCAGTTCGACATCCTTCAGCCAGACCTGGCCGTCGGTCGGTTCGACAAGGCGGTTGATGCACCTGATCAATGTCGACTTGCCGGCGCCCGAGGGGCCGATGAGTGCCATCACCTGACCTTCCGGAACCTCGAGATCAATCTCGGTTAGCGCCTTGTCCCCGGTCTTGTAGGTCTTGGTCAGTCTGTCCAGTCGAAGCACCAGCTCCCCCGCCGCAATACCGTCAATCGGGGGCGGCCCGAATCGGGCCGCCCGAGAGCGTTACTCGCAGGCGTAGCTGACACCATTTGCCGCATCGATCTTGCGGATGACTTCCCAGAATACCTGGTAGGTCATTTCGAGAAACTGTCCTTCATCGGATTTGGAAAACTCTTCCTCGAGCGTGGTTCCCTCCCACTCGAAGCTGAAGAATGCGTTGCGAATCTTGTCCTGCAACTCCGGCTTCAGATTGTAGACCACGCCGAAGCCGGTGGTCGGGAAGGTTTGCGACTTGTAGATCGATATGACCTGTTCCGGCTCGACCACGTCACGGCTGATCATGCGGTGGAGGACCGAGTTGGCAATCGAGGCCGCAGGATAGTCCTTGTTGGCCACGCCGAGGATCGAGTTGTCGTGTTTGCCGGAAAACACCGGCTCGAAATCGACCTCGGCTACCATGTCGAAGTCACCCTTCAGGATCGCCGACGGCGCCTTGAAGCCCGAATTGGAGGTTGGAGAGGTGAAGGCAAGCTGCTTGCCCCGGATATCCTCGACCTTTTCGATGCCGGAGCCCGGATGGGTCAGGATTTCCATTTCATATCCGAAATTGCCGTCCTTCGAGGCCATGATCGTGAATGGCCGAAAGCCGGCGCAGTTGACGGCAAGCGGGTTCGAGCCGGTATTGAAGCCGGCAATGTGCAAGCGACCGGAGCGCATGGCCTCGATCTGGGCGGCATTGGACTGCACCGGGAAGAACACCACCTCCTTGCCGGTCTCGGCTTCGAGATGCGTCAGGAAGTCTGACCAGGCTGTCGCATAGACAGCAGGATCTTCAACCGGCGTGTAGGCAAAGATCAGCGGGTCGGGATCGATCAGCATGCTTTCATCGGTCGGAATATCGGCAATGAGGTCGCCATCCGCATCGCAGTAGCGGTCGTCAAGATCGCCCCGCGGGCAATCCTGGGCCGATGCCTGAAAGCCGGCCATTCCAAGGGCGGCGAAGGCCGCGACCGCGGCAATGAGCTTCATGTCTGTCAATGTCATCATGTTTCCTTCCAGTTTTTGGGCCGCTGCGCCGGCGACGCCGTTACTCTCCGCGAGAGATGTTCAGGCCATGTCACGGCTGCAGGCAACCATTGGCCTGCAGCATCCGGGCCATGGCACGTCAGGAGGCGGACCATATGTCAGTTGGGCAGGCGTTGGAATGACGAATCGGCCCAAATGAACTCAGCCGCCCCGTAACCGGTCCGGGCGGGGGCAGACAGCAGGTCCGCCCAGGCCCGGCCATGATTCGCCGCTGACGGGCGAACCGGCGGCAATTTCTTCCTGACGGCGATCAAGCCGATCGCCGTCAGGCAGGCACATCAAGGGGCAAGCCGATCCCGGGGCAGGGAGCCAGTATCACGGCCCGGCGGCCGAATTGGCTGTTGACAAAGATCGGAACACGGACACAATTCGTCCGGCAGCCGGGCAGATTCCGGTCCTGGGATACCGGTTGCGTTCGCCTCTTGACACCTTCGGGATTGCTGCAATCTACTCGGGTTGTTGTCCTGACCAGCCGGAATTGATTTCATGGAGAGAATCTTGTTGACCGCCAACGGATACCAGCGCCTCGACGAGGAGGCGAAACGGTTGAAATCCGTTGATCGTCCGGAGGTGATCAAGGCCATTGCCGAGGCTCGCGAGCATGGCGACTTGTCCGAGAATGCCGAATATCACGCGGCGCGCGAGCAGCAGAGCCTGATCGAGGGACGAATCAAGGAACTCGACAACATCATCGGTAGGGCCGAAATCATTGACACTTCCCGGCTCGCCGGTCCGGCAAAATTCGGCGCAACCGTTACCCTCGAGGACAATGACTCCGAGGAGACGTTGACCTACCAGATCGTTCACGAAGCGGAAGCCGACATTGCCAGGGGGCTGCTCAATCTCAGTTCGCCGCTGGCGCGGGCGCTGATCGGCAAGGATGTGGATGATGAGGTCGAGGTCTTTGCGCCCGGCGGAGTCAGGAGCTTCACGATCCTCGAAATCCGCTACGTTTGATACCACCTGTTCGCATATCCCCGGGCACAAGGCCCACACCAACCCACGGAGTCGCCGCCTATGTCCCGTAACATGATTCTGGTAACCACGGCGCTGGCCTTGACCGTGATCTGGCTCGGATTCCTCGCCTTTGTTCACTACGTGGACCGGCCAGATTCGCCAATGCTGGTCTCTCCGGATGCAGTTGTGAATGCGGTGGTGCTGGTGGTGCCAATCGTGCTCGTCTGGCTGGCGGCGGCGATCATGTCCTACACCAATGTCGAGGATGAACTCTGGCGCCTGAACAGCGAGGTTCGCAGCCTGCGGGCGGCCTTGTCACACCGGGTGAAACTTGACGGCCAGCATGAGAGCGAAAGGAGCGAGGCCGGTGGCGCACTTCCGGGAGCGGGCGGTGGGCGAAACCCTGTCTCGGGGACGGTCAGTGCCAGGCCTGCTGCGGCTGGCATACCGAATTCGATCATCATCCGGGCCCTGAATTTTGCCGAGGATTTCGGCGATGTCGCTGGCATCGCCGCGGTTGAGACCGCGGCACAGCAGCCGGATATTGCCCGGCTTCTCGACTCGTCCATGGATGTCTTGAACGGGATCGCGAAGGCTGGCGTCCTGCTCGACGACCTCGATCCCGATCTGGCTGGACCGGAAGAGTGGAGGCATGCCAACCCCGCGAGTCCGGACACCGATATCAGCGCATTGGGCCGGATCTCCGCAGGGCGCAACCTGGCCCTGATGTATGGCTATATCGGGCGGGAGCCCGAATTCCAGCAGGTGTCGGCGGAATTTCGTGACCAGGCCCGCCGGTTCCTGGGTACATTCGTCGCCGGCGCCGATGACAACGAGATTGCGGCGATTCTGGGCAGCCGGACGCTGCTTGCATTCCTGTTGCTGGAGAATCTCGACCTGGCCAAGCACCATTTCGACCGAAGGCCAAAGCTGGCATAGCAATCGGAGGCCGAAGCAGGCAAACGGCCCGGGGACCAGGGCCGGGAATGTGAATCAGGAACCGAAACTGGCAATCGGCCCGGGGACCTAAGCTGGCATGGCGACCAAATGCCAAAGCTGGGAATGGCGATCAGAGGCCGAAGCTGGCATAGGGAATGTAGCGCACCGACTCGCCCCTGCCGACCTGCTGCCGGGCATCTTCCAGTTCGACCAACCCGTCTGACCAGGCAAGGCCGGTGGTCAGACCCGAGCCTTCCGACTCGAACGCCTCGGCTTCGCCCTTCGGGTTCAACCGTGCCCTGATGAATTCCCGCCTGCCGGCCTTCTTCTGCTTGGCAAACGCAGCCGGGACCGAATACCCCCGCGGCTCGAGCCAGTCGCCGCCCGCCAGCAGCCGCAAGGCAGGAAGCACGAAGATCAGCGAGCAGACAAAGGCGGCAACCGGATTGCCGGGAAGGCCGAAGACCGGCACGCCCTTGCGGATTGCCAGGGCCAACGGCCGCCCGGGCTTGACGGCGATGCGCCATATGTTCAGGCTGGCTTCGTCGGACAGCAGGCTGGAGACATGATCCTCGTCACCGGTCGAGACACCGCCGCTGGTGATGATGGCATCGACCTGCCCGGAGCAGGAGTCAAGGCGAAGCCTGATGTCGTCGGGATCATCGCCGGCCATTCCCAGATCGACCGGGTGGAAGCCCAACCTGCCAACCAGCGCCAGCAGCATCGGGCGATTGCAATCGGGAACGTGGTGGGGGGCCAATTCCCGGCCGACCCTTCGCAATTCCTCTCCGGTCGACAGGATGCCGACCCGCAGGGTCGAGCGCACCACCACCCGGTCTGCCCCGGCAGCTGCCAAGTGGCCGATCCTCGCCGCGTTCAGCCTTGTGCCGGCATCGAGAAGGAGGTCGCCTTCGGTAAAATCCTCGCCCGCCAGTCGGGTGTTCTGGCCAGACCGTCGCGGCTTTCGGAAACAGACATGACCATTGTCGATCCTGGTGCTTTCCTCGAGCACGACCGTATCCACGCCCGGCGGCAGGATGGCACCGGTCAGGATCCTGACCGCATGACCCGGCTCGAGCCCGGATTCGTGTGGATGCCCCGCCGCCGCCCGGCCGGCCGCAAGTTTCAGCCGGCACTCGCCGCCTTCTCCCAGCGAATCATGGGCAAACCCATAGCCGTCAATAGCGGAATTCGTTGCCGCCGGGTTCGATCGCCGCGCCGTGACCTTCCCGGCCAGGAACCTGCCTTCGGCGCTGCCAAGATCCACGGTCTCGACGCCGGCCACGCAACTCAGCCCATCCCGCAGGGCCCGAAGCGCATCGTCGACCGGTGTCCAGTCGACGCCTGGCGGCAGGGCATGGCTCTCATCGGCAGCCAGCCGGCCGCTCATTGCCCTGCCTCCTGCCGCTCTGCCAGCCGGTAGTGATGCATGACCAGGTCGGCTATGCCGGTGATATCGTCGAGGCTGAACACCGGCAGGTTGGCCGCCGGCGCCGGCGAGTCGGACGCAATGGCAAAGACGGCCGGATCACCATCGCACAGGGCAGGACCTGCCGCCGCCTGCCGCCTGGTCTCGATCTTCGGATGCGGCTCGCCCTTGAAGCCTTCCACGATGACCAAATCGGCTGGTGACAATTGCGCGAGCAGCTGGTCAAGTCCGGGTTCGGCTCCCGGATTCTCGTGGATCAGCGCCCAGCGTTTCGAGGACGAGACCAGCACTTCGCCGGCTCCCGCCATCCGGTGCCGGTGGCTGTCGGTGCCCGGTTGGTCGGTATCGAAACCGTGATGCGCATGCTTGATGGTGGCAATCGCCAGGCCCCTTGAGGCAAGCTCCCGGATCAGCCTTTCGGTCAAGCGGGTCTTCCCGGAATTCTTCCAACCGGCGATTCCGAGAACATTCATCCGGCCGCCGCCTCCAGCATCAGCGCCGCCGCCTCCAGATCGTCCGGCCGGTTGATGTTGAAGAAGGGGTCGACAGGCACGCCTGGAAACTCGGCAGGAACCGTCCAGTGGGTGTCGGTCCAGTCGAGTATCTTGCGCACACCGCCCCGTAGCGCTCCTTCGAGGTCTTCCATCAACCCGGTATCCCATAGCCCGAATGTCGGATGCAGGTGCAATTTGCCGCTGTCGTCGCGGGATGCGGCCAGGACGATCGAGGCCGATTGCAACTCGGCGGCCTGTGCCAGGTTCCGGACCAGTGTGTCAGGAAAGAACGGCGTATCGCCGGCCACCGAGACGATCTGCGAGTGGCCATGGCGCCGTGCCCAACGCATGCCGGCCAGGATGCCGGCCAGGGGGCCGAGCCGCCCGTCATCATCGTCGCCGATCACCGGAAGGCCGAATGACCCAAACCTTGCAGGATCACCATTGGCATTGATGACCGCCGCTGCCACCTGCGGCGCCAGCCGGTCAACAACACGGGCCAGCAATGTCTTCCCCCCGAGTTCGAGAAAGGTCTTTTCCTGTCCGCCCATGCGGGTGGAGTTGCCGCCCGCCAGCACTACCCCCACCGGCCGCCCGCCCGCCCGATTTCGTTGCGGCCCCGAGCTCATCGTCGCGCCGCCGCCTTGCGGTGCAAGCGCCGGTCTTCCTCGTCAATGCTCGCCGCATCGGCGTCCCGGACCAGGCAGTGTTCGCCGGATAGGCACAGGAAGCGCCGGCCACGCAATCGCCCGATCAGTGTGAGATTGACCTGCCTGGCAATCTCCACTCCCCAGGCGGTAAATCCCGATCGAGAAGCGAGAGACGGTATTCCCATTCGCGCCGTCTTGAGGATCATTTCCGAGGTGAGGCGTCCGGTAGTGTAGAGAATCTTGTCGTCCCCCTTCGCCCCGTTGGCAAGCATCCATCCCGCCACCTTGTCAACCGCGTTATGGCGCCCGACATCCTCCATGTAGACGAGCGGAGTGTTCTGGTGGCACAGCACGGTCCCGTGAATTGCTCCCGCCTCCAGGTAGAGACTCGGCGTGGTATTGATGGTCCTGGCCAAATCGTAGAGCCAGGATGTCTTGAGCGGCGCATCGGGCAGACTCACCCCTTCCACCAATTCGAGCATGTCGCCGAACACGGTGCCGACGGCACAGCCGCTGGTGCGGGTCTTCTTGCGGATCTTGTCCTCGTGACCGGTGACGCTTGCGGTCCGAACCACCACCGCCTCCGCCTCCGGATCATGGTCAATCCGGATCACGTCCTTCATGTCGTGCAGCATGCCCTGGTTGTAGAGGAACCCGGTGGCAAGATGTTGCGGATAATCGCCGATCGTCATCGCGGTGACGATTTCTGTCGCGTTCAGGAAGATCGTCAGCGGGCGCTCCTCGACGACGCCGGTCTCGCTCACCTGGCCCCGATGATCAACTCCGCTCACCTTGCGGGTCAATCCGGCCATCGTCGGGTCCGGCGCGACCAGGTAATCCGGACAATTGCCAGGCGGCCTCATCAATCACCTCGCCGGCGGCTAGACCAGTCAACCCCCACCGCCTTCGCAAGGCGGCCCGGGCATCCGGCATGCCATGCCGGATCAGGGGGTTCGTGCTCAAGGAAAATGGACATTGACCCACCACGCGGCGAGATCTGCAAGGGTCCCGCAATCCCCGCCTTCCCCGTTCCCGGACGGATAGAAAGGCCTTACCGCATTTCATGCGCAAAGAAAGGAATATGCAACCCCCACTCGCCGGGCCATACCTGCTGCCAGCAACCCTTGGCCCATTCGACTCACCGGCCCCGGCCTTCCGGTCTCCGGCCAGGAGCAAGGAGCAGAAATAGGTGCATGGCGGCGAATATTCGCTCCACCTTCCATTGCCGGGTCCCCCCAGGGGGTAATGGCCATGCCCAGCCATGCACCAAGCGCAGAATTCATGTCCGGCCGCCGTTCCGGTGCCAGCCGGGAACCAGGCGATGGGTCCGGCTCCCGATGGTCGGCCGCCCCAGGGGATGAGGCTGATCGCCAACCCGCGGAGGCAGCCAGGATTGTCCTGGGCGGTGATCTTCGCCAACCACCGCCGCTCCCGGGATGGGGACCGGCTGCCGTTGGAATTCGCCTACGCGCCTGCCGTCGGGCCGAGGGAGGAGATGATATGGCGGGCTGCGTCCCGGATTGGCTGTTCGGTCTCCTGCAGCAGTTCGATCCGATCAAAACGATCGGGATGCGCATCCGCTGCCCGGCGCAGCGCCTGTCCGAAAAGCATCCTGAGTTCGGTCCCGATGTTGAACTTGCATACGCTGGTGGTCGTTGCCAGCCGCCGGCGCTGGTCATGGTCGATTCCCGAACCGCCATGCAATACCAGCGGGATATCGACACTGGCCTCGATGTCTCGCAATTGGTCAAGATCGATGGATGAAGACGTACGCTGCTGAAGATGGACGTTGCCGACCGACACCGCGACGGCGTCGATACCGGTCTCGGTGGCAAAGCGTCCCGCCTGATGCGGATCGGTGCTGGTGGAGGATTCTCCACCCGCATAGCCGACAAATCCGATTTCGCCCTCGCAGGAGATGCCGGCAGCGGCGGCCATCGCCGCCACTTCGGCAGTCAACTCGATATTGCGCTCGACCAGGTGCCGCGAGCCATCGAACATGACCGAGGTGAATCCGCAATCGATCGCCTGCCGGCACTCGTCGAGGGAGTAGCCATGATCGAGATGGGCGACCACCGGAACGCCAGCGCCTTCGCCGAGATGGCGAAACATGGCCGCCAGGACGGGAAGCGGGGTGTGGCGACGGCAGCCGGGGCCTGCCTGCAGGATGACCGGCAACTGTTCGAGTTCGGCGGCATCGACAAATGCGCGCGCGTCCTCCCATCCGAGCACGACCAGCCCGGCCACGGCATATCCGTCATGCAGGGCCGGTTGCAGGACCCCGGCCAGCGTCGCCATGGTCATTTGAACTTGGCAACCATGTCGAGAATTCCGGGAATGCTGTGCAGCTGGTCGGCGTGGTCGGGTTGAAAATACTGCTTGAGGCTTCGCTGACTCAGCCCGCCCAGTATGGTGAAGTAGTACATCTCGTAGCCAGGCAGAACCGCGCATGGATGATAGCCGCGGTCGATGCAGATGGTTGAGCCGTCAACCACGTGGTAGGCATCGCCCGCCCGCCCGTCCTGGCGCTGTAGCATCTGCAGCCCGGAGCCACGCCGGGGCCTGAACCGGAAATTGTAGGTTTCGTCGTGCCGGGTCTCGTCCGGCAGCCGGTTGGTATCATGCTTGTGCGAGGGAAAACCGGACCATCCTCCCTGGCCAACCGTGAACAGTTCGGAAACCAGCAATCGCCCGACCCGTCCGTGCTGTTTCTGACCCAGGATGTGCTTGATCTTCCGATGGGTCTTGGTCTCGTCCGAGCCGTATTGCACCAGGTCCAGATCCTCGGCCCGCACGGCAAACGCCTCCAGTTCGGTCTCGTGGCGGGCGCCGGCCACGAACACCTCGCAATTGCCGGATGCGCAGATCATTCTGGCCTGGTGGCCGGACGGAACATACACCCCTTCCGGCTCGCCGTCCCAGACATCCAGGCGGCGATTGCCGATTCCGGCGAAGGTTTTGCCTCCGGTCTCGACATCGACGGTTCCGGTTGCCGGCACGATGCAGGTCTCGTAGCCCGGAACCGAATAGCTGAATTCCTCGCTCGATTTCAGCTTGACGATGTTGAAATAATTCAGCGGAACGGTGTCGTTTCCGGCGTCGACAATCGGCCGGTTGCCGTTGTCAAAGGGAGGTATGTGCATGGCTCTCGTTCTTCCTGCGCCTGATGTTGGGGCGGGGATGGGCCGACAGGAATCGGTCGACCTCGGTGCGGTCCGGCATGGCCGGAGCGCAGCCGACCCGGGATACGACCATGGCGGCGCTGGCATTGCCGCGGAGGACCGACTCCTCGAGCGAATATCCGCTGGCCAGGCCGGAAACGAATCCGCCCATGAATCCATCGCCGGCGCCGATCGGCTTGAGAGTATCGACTGCGAACACGCCGGTCCTGGTCTCGGTGCCGCCGGAGATGGTGATGGCGCCGTGCTCGCCCATCTTGTAGACGGCGACGGCAGCGGTTGATGCTGCCAACTGGCGTGCCTTGCGCAGCCCGTCGCCCCGTTTGCCGGCCATGAAATCGAACTCGACATCGTTGCCGATGACGATGTCGCAGAGTGATCCGGCCTGGTCCAGGGTTTCGGCGGCCTCGGCATCCGACGCCCAGGAATGCGGCCGGTAGTCGATATCGATGATGGTCACCAGGCCAGCCTGGCGGGCCAGTTCGAACCCCCGGAAGGCGGCACTGCGTGAGGGCTCCTCGGCAAGGACGGTGCCGGTCGCAATCAGTCCTCCATACTGGCGGTAGTCGACGGCCTCGACATCCTTCACCGTCATCCGGAAATCGGCCGCCCGGTTCCGGTAGAGAACGCATTGATGGTCCTCGACCCTGCTGTCTGCAACCGCCATCGAGGTTCGGAACACCCCGGAAACAACCCGGACATGGTCACGATTGACCCCGTACCTGTCCAGCTGGCCCAGGCAGAACCGGCCGACGGCATCATCGGAGACCGTCGTGACCAGCGCAGAGCTGCCGCCTTGCCTGGCGATGGCGACGGCGATGTTTGCCGAGGAGCCGCCAAGACAGGCAACGAAGCGTTCGGTGGTCTCGACGCTCGTGCCCGGCGGGTCGGCATAGAGGTCCATGCCTGCCCGACCCAGCACGACGACGCGGCCGCATTCAAGTGCCGACAACCCGCTCATCGTCGAATGGAGGCCAGTCGAGGATGGCGGGCCTGTCCGGGAAGCATGCTGCAACCGGCCAGGCGGTCCCGGGCCTGCCTGCGCCGGCCGTTGATGGTCTGGCCCGGGCGCATGCCGTGTCCCGGCCGACGATCCCGGCTTTCGATGGTTTGATCCAGGTGCATTCTGCGGCTCATCCGGCCAGGGCCTTGCGGACCAGGCGGTGGAAATGGTGCAGCGAATGTTCGCCCCGTCCGGTCCGTTCCCCATCGGCGACCAGCGGTCCCTGGGAATAACCGAAGGATCTGAGCCCCCGTTGCACGCTTTCACACAGCCGGATGTCCTCGGGCACCAGGATGTCGGCCGAGTATGTCATCCGCGCCTCGTCGAAGCGTCCGGTTGCCGACAATGTGTGACCTTCGAACAGCGTTGACTCCGGGCCGGACGGGCGGATGGCGGCGATGCTCAGCTCTTCCTTGCCGGGCAGGACGTTGATCGTGGTGTTGGGCCACAGGTACCAGAATGCCGACATCATGAAATCGGTATCGGGGTCAACGGGGTAGGCGCTGTTGGCAGGTCTGATCTCGCCGCCGAGCTGCCGTGACCACAATCCGAAGGTATCATGCTGGTAGCTGTCCATGCAGATGATGTCGGAAAATGCCGGATGCGCATGGTCGCAGTGATAGCATTCGACGTAATTGTCGACCACGACCTTCCAGCCAGCCTCGATGCGGCTCTCGCCCTGCCCGTCGGTCCTGGCCACGTGCAGGTCGCCAAAGAAGGGAATCCGCGACCGGACATCTTCCTCCATGTCGCCGGCAAGTTCTGCCAGTGCCGGTGCCCCGGGATCGAGATTGACGAATACGCAGTCGAGAAACAGCTCAAGTCGTACCGGCTTCAGCGGAAACGCCGCCTTGTCGAATCCTGGCCGGCGACTGGCCAGCGGCGCGCCCCGCAGCGTCCCGTCACGCTGGTAGGTCCAGGCATGGTACGGGCAGGTGATTGCCCGCTCGACATTGCCGGCCCCATCCGGAAGCAGTTCATGTGCCCGGTGCCGGCACACATTGTGGAATGCCCTGATGACGTCATCATCGCCGCGGATGGCGAATATGTTCTGATCGGCGATGCGCAGCGTCACGTAGTCGCCAGCCTGCCGGAACATGCAACGATGGGCAACATACTGCCAGCTCCGGTAGAAGATGTGCGCCTTCTCCAGCTCGTAGACCGATGGGTCGGTGTAAAGATATGACGGCAGGGTGAATGACTCCTCCGCCTTCTGCCCAACCGGCAGCGGATATGTGGTCAGCCTGTCAGGGTTCTGGATGTTCATCATCGCATCTCGATTCCGGGCCCGGCCTCCGCCGCCAGCCGATATCCTCAGACCAGCTTCCTGGCAATCGAACGTTGCCAGCATTGCTCGTGCACCAGCCGGTCATCGTTCCATGCTTCGAGCCGTGCTTCCAGTTCAAAATGCATTGGGGTCGAGGTTACCACCGTGGAAGTCCGGGTCGACACATTCCACTCTCCCCGCGAGAATCTCTCCGTCCAGACGATATCGCAACAGGCCGAATTCGGATCCTCCGGGTGGATCGAGTAGGTCTCGTCATGGGCTGATTCGACGGCCCAGCCTTCATGGTCGCCAAAAACAATCCTGCCTTCATCGACGGCGTTGTGCCGTACCAGCCGGCCGGTTCCGATATTCCTGGTTACCGAAAACCTGCTCCCGGCCTCCCGCTCGACCATGACATCCAGCGGGGCCGGGAGTTCAGGTCCGGGGAATTCCCGCAGCGACCGGTCGCCCGACCGGGCTGGCCGAACCGGCAATTCCAGCGTGCTGTCGGATGCGATGACCGTCAGCGCGGTCTTTTCGGGTGAAGGCCAGATGGTCGGCCAATAGGCGGTCGAGACCGCCAGGCAGATCCGGTTGCCGGCCGAAAAGGCATGGGCGATGGCATCCAGCCGGATCAGGAACTCGCAGATTTCTCCCGGCACCAGCGGCTCCGGGTCCCGGTGGTCATTGCGATGGGCCAGGTTCAGCACGCCGAAGGATATCCGGGCGGATTGCCCGTCGGGGAAGACCTCGTTCAGCACCACTGCCACGTTCCCGCCTGTCCGGTTGCATGATGCCCGCAACCTGACGACCGGCCGTCCGAGGATCTCGAGGCCGTCCTTGAGTGGTCCGGTCTCGAAAAGCAGCGCGCCGCCGGCATCAATTCGCTGGTCGGCCGGCTGATCCGGGTCCCGTCCATAGGCGCACCATAGCCCGGCGGCCTGTCCGGTCGTCTCCGGCGAGGTGATCTTCATCGGTCCGGCCGGTCCTGCCTGCCGCGAGAGGCCGTCGCTGTTCAGGTGGAAGTTGGTCGGGCGCAGATCGGCGGCCGGCCAGCAGGATTCGGCAATCCAGCGGCCGGGACGCTGGTCGGGGCAGACATCCGGGAGTGCCGAATCCTGCATCCAGCACCGCAATGCCGGCTCGTCCATGATGCCATTGTCGATTCCCTTCAGCCAGTGATCCCACCACGACAGGCATTCCTGCAGGAAGCCGATCGCCGGGCCGGGGGTGGCAAAATGCGGATACTGGTGTGCCCATGGGCCAATCAGCCCCTTGCATGGCGCTGACAAGTTGGCGAGCAGGCGGAACACCGCGTTCGTGTAGCCGTCCGCCCAGCCACCGACGGCATAGACCGCACATTCGATATCGTCGTAATTCTCGCAGATCGAGCCGTGCCGGTAGAAGTCGTCACGATGCTGATGTTCCAGCCAGTCGACCAGCCAGTGACCGGTCTCGGCAAGCCGCCGTTGCCAGATCTGCTCCCAGCCATCGCCATGCAGCAGTGGATCCGGGGGCGTTGTATTGATCGAGAACATGAAGCCGGACCAGGCGATGTTGTCACACAGCATGGCGCCGCCCTTGTAGTGGGTATCGTCGACATAGCGGTCATCGGTGGAGCAGACGGAGACGATCGCCTTGAGCGCGGGTGGCCGGCGGGCGGCAATCTGCAGGCCGTTGAAGCCGCCCCAGGAGATGCCGATGATTCCGACTTCGCCGCAGCACCAGTTCTGCCGGGCAACCCAGTCGATGATCTCCAGCCCGTCATCCTGTTCCTGCAGGAGATACTCGCCGAGCAGCACCCCCTCGGAATTGCCCGAGCCGCGCATGTCGACCCTGACCGATGCATAGCCATTTCGGGCGAACCAGGGATGCATCAACGCGTCACGCTGCGCCGTGCCATCCTGGTAGCGGTAGGGCAGGTATTCGAGAATCGCCGGAACGGGATGGCGATCGGCATCGGCAGGCAGCCAGATCCTGGAGGCCAGCTTCACCCCATCCGACAGGGTGATGAATGCCCCGTCAACGATCCTGATGTCCGAATTCGTCATCTGCATTCCGCCACATTGCCGGGGGCTGGAGTTCCGGGGCTCCGCACGGGCGTGTCCTGGCTGAACTTCCGACCATCCCCTCGGGTTTCGTTGGCCTCGCAACCGCGCCGTTGCCATGGATGCGCATCATGCAGAGATGATGCCAGTCTCCTCCCATGTGCTGTACCACGCAAAGCTGGCTCCCCTGGCGTCGAGATCGGCATCTTCCGGGTCCCGGGTGACACCGTCCTCGAAGAATTCGGGATAATATTCCCGGTATTCCGACGACCGATCCTGGAGTGCCCGCAGGAACGCCTGGTGGCCCCACGCGCCGCCGAATTTCTCGAGTGGACAGCGCCCGGTCCCGGCAACGAGATACGGGTATTTCGGTCATCTCGCGCCGGCAGGATCTTCCCGATCCGGATCCCGTATGTCCAGCTATCTCCGAAATCATGCCCGTGGATGAATTCCTGCCTGCCCCCAGGAAAGCGACGACGTCACGCAGAGCGGGCTCGAATTTTCCCGCCAATTCAGCCGGACTCCATTGGACGATCCTGTCAAGACGTCTCGCCATGAACGCCCACAAATGACAACCCTCCCACCCCATGGCGGCCTGGATGTCGTCGTGGAGATCATCGAGACGGCAATTTGCTGACACGTCCATTCACCTTGCGGCCTCCGGTTCCACGTCCCGAAGCGTGATGCCGAGGCGGTCGAATTCGGTTGGCCTGCGTTGCCGGATCACTTTGCACCCCGGTCATTGATGTCGAAAATGCCGGCCAGGCCGGGCCTTCAAGATTGTCCATTCAATGCCGGACTGCAAGTGGCAAGGCGAGTTTGGCGAATGCGGTTCCACAACAATTTCCCGGCCGGGGAACACGCCCGCATGCCCGTTCGGGAACTCGGCTGACGGTCTGCCGGACGAGGACCAGATCAGCCACCGGCGGGAGGAAATGGGTGTTGCCGGGAGCCGGGTCGGGGTCGGGTCTCCGGATTGCGTGCTGTGGTGAGCCCGACAGGATTCGAACCTGTGACCCACTGATTAAAAGTCAGTTGCTCTACCAACTGAGCTACGGGCCCACTTCAATGCCAGGGCAAGTCCTGCCTGCCCGCCGGATGGCCGACGATTAGCACCGGGCCATCCGGCGGTCAACATCGTCGGGCCCTGGAATTCGCGGCGCCCGCCGGTGATGACATTCCCGCATCACGACCGCCCGGCAGGCCCGCCCGCCGGCGCTGCCTTCCGGTTTGTAGCCTTCGGGCGGATCATCGGCTATAGCGGGCGCCAACCGGTGCGCAAATGATGGACAACGGTTGATGCGATTCAGGAAGATGCATGGGCTGGGCAATGATTTCGTCATCATTGATTCCCGCGGCGAGTGCCTGGTCGACCCCGGCTCGCTGCTGGCGGTGTTGGGCGACCGCAGGCGCGGGGTCGGCTACGATCAGCTGGCAAGAATCGAGGACTCGGCAAGTTCGGATGCCCGGCTGCGTTTCTGGAACACCGATGGCTCGCCCTCGGCCACTTGCGGCAATGCCACCAGGTGCATCGCCCGCATGCTGATGGACGAAACCGGCGCCGACAGCGTGGTGCTCGAGACCGAGCGGGGAGCGCTCACCTGCGAGGATGCCGGTGGTGGCCTGACCCGCGTCAACATGGGGCAACCGCAATTCGACTGGCAGGACATACCGCTCGTGGCCGAGATGGACCCGCTCTCGCTTCCGGTTGACGGCAACCCCACCGCGCTTGGAATGGGCAACCCGCATTGCGTGTTTGTCGTGGAGGATGCCGAGACGGCCCCGGTGGCGGAAATCGGCCGCAACATGGAACATCATGCCCTGTTCCCGATGCGGACCAATGTCGAATTCGTGTCGGTTCGGTCGGCACACTCGCTTCGGGCCAGGATCTGGGAGCGGGGGACCGGCATTACCCTGGCATCCGGCTCCGGCGCCTGCGCCGCGGCCATTGCCGGCGCTCGCAGGGGGCTGACCGGCCGCAGCGTCGAAATCGTGCTCGATGGCGGCGTGCTTGACATCGACTGGCGCGATGACGGTGTCTGGGTCACCGGCCCGACCACCCATGTCTTTGATGGCGTTTTGTCGCCCGTCCTTGCCGGGGCGCGATGAGCCGGCGCCGGCCCCATACCGAGACCTTGGGCTGCAGGCTCAACGAGTACGAGTCGGTGGCAATGTCCGAGCTTGCAGCCGGGCAGGGGCTTGGCGATGCGGTGATCGTAAACACCTGTGCGGTGACCGCCGAGGCAGCCAGGAAGTCACGGCAGCTGGTGAGGAGTTCGGCCAGGAAGAACCCCGGCGCCCGCCTGGTCGTCACCGGCTGTGCTGCACAGCTCGAACCGGAGGAATTCGCGGCGCTGGAGGGTGTCGGCGCCGTGATCGGCAACCGGGTTAAGCTGGACGCCGACACCTGGCGCCGGCTCGCCGGCCGGGGGGCGGGCGATGCGGCCATGCAAGTGCTCGGCGGCGATCTCATGGCGGCCCGCCGACCCTCCAATCACCTGATATCCTCGTTCGGCAGCCGCGCCCGCGCCCATGTCCAGGTGCAGAACGGGTGCGATCACCGATGCACCTTCTGCATTATCCCCTACGGGCGGGGCAATTCACGCTCGGTGCCGGCAGCGGAGGTGGTCACTCAGGTCCGGATGCTGGCCGATGGCGGCCATAACGAAGTCGTGCTGACCGGCGTCGACCTCACCTGCTGGGGGTTGGATCTGTCGGGGGAGCCGCGCCTGGGTGATCTGGTCCGGCAGGTGCTTGACGATGTACCGGCGCTGCCAAGGCTGAGATTGTCCTCGATCGACGTGTCCGAGATCGACCCGGTTCTGCTTGAGATCCTGGGTAGCGACGAGCGGCTCATGCCGCATCTGCACCTGTCGCTGCAGGCCGGCAGCAATCTCGTGCTCAAGCGCATGAAACGGCGGCATCTTCGGGAGGATGCCATCGGCTTTTGCGACCAGCTCCGCCGCCGCCGCCCGGAGATGGTGTTCGGTGCCGACCTGATTGCCGGTTTCCCGACCGAGTCGGAGGACATGTTTGCCCAAAGCCTGGACCTGGTCCGGGAATGCGACCTCACCTGGCTCCACGTGTTTCCCTACAGCCAGCGACCGGGAACGCCGGCCGCCCGCATGCCGCAGGTCGAGCCGAAGGCGATCCGGGAGCGGGCCGCCAGGCTGCGAAAGTTGGGGCAAGCGCAGGTTCAGCGTCATCTTCGCAGCCGGTTGGGCAAGGTGGGCAGCGTGCTGATGGAGGCCGGGGGAAAGGGGCGAACCGAGCAGTTCGCCGAAATCCTGCTCAAGGACGGCCCGGAGCCTGGCGCGGTCTGCCAGGCGAGATTTGATGGCATCGTGGGTTCACGGCTGACCGGCAGGGTGGTGACAACTGGGCATGAATGCCCGGACTGACAGCAAGTCGCCATCGGCGAATTATGCCCCTGCCGGCGGTGCGCTCGAGAGGGACACGAAAATGGTTGCGTCTCGCGGGCAGCAGCGAATTCGACCGAACGCTGGCGGTCGCGGCTCGGAAACATGGGATACGCCGCTTTTTGACTTCAAGGCGCCGAACAATTCGGCTAATAGGCGTTCCGTTCCCGCAGCAACGCTGACGGGTGCCGGAGTATGAAGCAGTGTCGCCCGCCCGCGGGCAGGTTGAAGGAGATTGCAGCTTGTCCCATGCCGAACAGGTAAAGGGCACCCGCCGGGACTTCCTTTACTATGCAACAGGTGCCACCGGGGCGGTCGCAGGCGGGGCAGCCGTATGGCCGCTGGTCGACCAGATGAATCCGAGCGCCGATGTCCAGGCGTTGTCATCCGTCGAGGTTGACATTTCCGGCATCGAGCCTGGAACGCAGCTGACGGTCAAGTGGCTGGGCAAGCCGGTCTTCATCCGGCGGCGCACCCCGGAGGAGATTGCCGAGGCCCGGGAGGTGGAGATGGGCATCCTGATCGATCCGCTGGCCAGGAACAGCAATCGTGACGGCGAGGCCGCCGCAAGCGACGAGAACCGCGCCCTGGACGAGGCCGGCGAGTGGCTGGTGATGGTCGGGGTCTGCACCCATCTGGGCTGCGTGCCGCTGGGTGACAGCGCCGGCGAGTATGGTGGCTGGTTCTGCCCCTGCCACGGATCGCATTACGACACGTCCGGCCGCATTCGCAAAGGTCCTGCACCGGAAAATCTCGAGGTGCCGACAGCCAGCTTTGTCGATGATTCGACCCTTAGGCTGGGTTAGGAATTCTCGTCATGGCAGGCATCCCGCACGACAAATACTCGCCGAAGACCGGGCTGGAGCGCTGGATTCACCGGCGACTCCCGGTGTTGTCGCTGGTCTATGATACGCTGATGATCCCGACGCCGAAAAATCTGAACTGGTGGTGGATCTGGGGAATCGTTCTGGCATTCTGCCTGGCGCTGCAGATCGTGACCGGCATCGTGCTGGCCATGCATTACACCCCGCACGCCGATCTGGCCTTCGCCAGCATCGAACACATCATGCGCAACGTGAATGCGGGCTGGGCCCTGCGCTACCTGCATACCAACGGGGCTTCGCTGTTCTTCCTCGCCGTCTACGTGCACATGTTCCGCGGGCTCTATTACGGGTCGTACAAGGAGCCCCGCGAGATCACCTGGATCATCGGCATGCTGATCTATGTCGCCATGATGGCGACGGCCTTCATGGGCTACGTGTTGCCATGGGGCCAGATGTCATTCTGGGGCGCGACCGTCATCACCGGCCTGTTCGGGGCCATTCCGGGGATCGGCGAGCCGATCCAAACATGGCTCCTGGGTGGACCGGCGGTGGACAACCCGACCCTGAACCGATTCTTTTCGTTGCACTACCTGTTGCCATTCGTCATTGCCGGGTTGGTCATTGTCCATATCTGGGCATTCCATACCACCGGCAACAGCAATCCGACCGGGGTGGAGGTCCGCCGCGAGTCGAAGGAGATCGCCAAGCGTGACACCGTTCCGTTCTGGCCATATTTTGTCATCAAGGACCTGTTCGCGCTCGCGGTCATCCTGACCATATTCTTCGCCATTATCGGCTTCATGCCCAACTATCTCGGGCATCCGGACAATTACATCGAGGCCAATCCGCTCGCCACGCCCGAACACATCGTTCCCGAATGGTATTTCCTGCCATTCTACGCCATCCTCCGGGCATTCACCTCCGATGTATGGGTCGTCCAACTGGCCAGTTTCGTGACCGGCGGCATCATCGATGCCAAGTTCTTCGGGGTCATGGCGATGTTCGGGTCGATGCTGGTGCTGGCTTTGGCGCCATGGCTCGACACCTCGATGGTTCGCTCGGGACGCTACCGCCCGATGTTCAAGTGGTGGTTCGGCCTTCTCGTCGTCGATTTCATCGTCCTGACCTGGGCGGGAGGCCGGCCGGCCGAGGGCATCTATGCCATCATCTCGCTGGCCGGGGCGGCATACTGGTTCTTCTACTTCCTGATCATTCTTCCCGTGCTCGGCGTCATCGAGAAGCCGCTGCCGCAGCCGGTGACCATCGAGGAAGATTTTGAGTCGAGTCATGGATTGGGCCCTGGCTCCGATCCGGAACCGGAATGAGGAACCTGGCAAGGATGATGACAAGGTCTATTCCAGCGCTGTTCCTGTCAGGCGCCCTGGCGGTGGCAGCAGGGCCGTTGGTTGCGGCAGGCGGCGGTGGCCACGTGGAGGATTTCGATTTTCCGTTCGAAGGCCCGTTCGGCAAGTTCGACCAGCAGCAATTGCAGCGCGGCCTCCTGATCTACCAGGAGGTCTGCGCCGCCTGTCACGGGTTGCGCTACGTGCCGTTCAGGTCGCTGGCCGAGGAAGGCGGGGTCGGGCTCAGCGAGGGCGCGGTCAAGGAATTTGCCAGCAATTTCGATATCTATGACGAGGAACTGGAAGATTTCCGGCCAGCCCGGCCAGTCGACAATTTTCCGGTCAACGACTCGGTCGATGCCCCCGATCTCTCGCTAATGGTCAAGGCACGTGCCGGGTTCAGCGGACCGGAGGGGACCGGCCTTACCCAGCTCTTCAAGGGCATCGGCGGTGCGGAATACATGGCGTCACTCCTGACCGGCTATACCGGCGAGGAGAAGGAGGAGGCCGGGGTATATCTCTACGAGAACACCGCCTATGCCTCGGGCTGGCTGTCGATGGCTCCGCCGCTCGCCGACGGCCTCGTGGAGTTTGCGGATGGTGCCGACAATTCGGTGGAAGCAATGGCCAAGGACGTGTCCGCGTTCCTGGTCTGGGCCGCCGAGCCGAAAATGATGGCCCGGAAGCAGGTCGGCCTGGTTGCAGTTCTGCTGCTCGGCCTCCTGTCAGTACTGCTCTACATGACCAACAGGAAATTGTGGGCGCCGATCAAGCACCGGGAGCCGGACTGAGAGGGGTTGGCTCCGGTCACGTTGCCGGCAAGTCCCGGCAGGTTTTCAGGTGATGATCAGGGTTCGAATTCGTAGAGCCATTCATGGTCCGGGTGATTGGCGAAACGCCATTTGCGGATCGGCCCGGCCATGACATTCAGATAGTACATCTCGTAGCCGAACGGTGCGCCGCAGGGGTGGTGGCCCCTCGGGACCAGAACCACGTCATGATCGTGGACGCAGAGCGTTTCATCCAGGTCATGATCCTCGGTAAAGACGCGCTGGAAGCCGAAGCCCTGCGCAGGGTTAAGCCGGTGGTAGTAGGTTTCCTCCAGGTAGGTTATGTCGGGAAAACCATCCACGTCATGGCGGTGCGGCGGATAGGATGACCAGTTGCCATGTGGTGTGAACACCTCGGTCACCAGCAGGCTGTCGGCAACATCCCGGTCCTCCATGGCAATGTTGAAGATGTGCCGCCGGTTGCTGCCTCTTCCCCGCTCGGCCGTAACGATGCCGTCCGGGCCGAGACGCTGGCTTGCCCGACCGCCCTTTCCCGGTGCCAGGCATATGGCGAGCGTGCAATCGGTGGCCGCAACCGCACTCCAGGCGGTATCGGGCGCCACATACACGGCATGCGGCGGCGTTTTTTCGAATACGTTCAGCCGGTCGCCGAGCAGTCCGAACCCGGTCTGGCCAGCTGTCAGTTCGGCCCTTCCTTCAACGAGGACCAGAATGGCTTCCATGCTACCTGTATGTTCCCGGACATCCTCTCCAGCCTTCAGCCGGTAAAGGCCGAACCCGACATAGCCCCAACCGGCGGATTGCGGCGTGATATCGTGAGTCTTGCCGGTTTGTCCGACGGGTCTGCGCAGCAGTCTTGACATCGTACCTCCTTCAGCGATTGCCTGCGCCGACCCTACAGGAGCCGACCATGACAGGGAATGCGCCGCTCATGGTCAGCCTCCGCCCTGACCCGCCCTGCCCGGGAGGCCGAGATAATACTCGTAGGTCATCGCGATTCCATCCTTGAGCGAGGTCGAGGGTGACCATCCGAGTGCCTCCTGCCGCCTGGTATCGACCAGCTTTTGCTGCATGCCGACCGGACGAGTCAGATCGAAGGTAAACCGGCCCCGCCAACCGATCACCTCGGCCACCGTCTCGTAGTAGTCGAGGACAGTGCGGTCACTGCCCATGCCCAGATTGATCATTCCCGGTATCTCCTCCAGCCGGTCCGCGAGATGCCACAACGCCCCGGCCAAATCAGCGGCATACATGAACTCCCGTCGGGCGGTGCCGTCGCCCCAGATCTCGACCGTGGGCAGATCGGCCTCCAGGGCGTGATGCACCTTGTTGATGATCCCGGGCAGCATGTGTGAGACCTCAAGGCCGAACTTGTCGTGCGGGCCGTAGAGATTGCAGGGGATGGCGGTTCGATAGCACAAGCCATCAGATTCGCTGATGAAATCGCAGAGGCGGGTGACCATGATCTTGGCCAGGGCATAGCCTTCATTGGTCGGCTCCAGCGGCCCCGAGAGAACGCTCTCCTCGAGAATCGGATTGGGCGCCTGGCGCGGATACATGCAGGATGAGCCGAGATTGAGCAGGCGGGGAACGCCTGACTGGCGAGCGGCCAGCACGATATTGCGGCCGATATCGAGATTGTCGACCAGGAAACCGGCCTGGTTGGCGGAATTGGCCAGGATGCCTCCGACCCTGCCGGCTGCATGAATGACCAGGTCGGGGCGGAACTCCGAAATCGCCACCAGGCAGGCATTCATGTCGGAAAGATCGAGCTCGGCTCGCCGCGGTGCAAACACTTCGTGCAAATCGGCGGCGGGATGTTCGGCCAAATTGCGGCCAACCATGCCGCCACCGCCGGTGATCAGCACTCGGGACATCAGCGGCCCCGCCGGTGACTGTTGTGCATGGCCAGCTCTGCTTCGGCGAGGGCCAGGTCGGCAGAGGCCATCTCCCGGACCAGTTCCTCGAATCCGACCTTCGGTTCCCAGCCGAGTTTCCGTCTTGCCCTGCCGGCATCACCAAGCAGTGAATCGACCTCGGAGGGGCGAAAATAGCGGGGATCGACAACGACGACAGGCCGCCCTTTTTCGTCACGTCCGACTTCTCCCTCTCCCTCTCCCTCGAAGGTGATGTCCATCCCGAGGACATCAGCCGTCACCCGAACGAAATCCCGGACCGAATGCTGCTCTCCGGTCGCAATCACGTAATCATCCGGCTGGTCCTGCTGCAGCATCAGCCACTGCATCTCGACATAGTCGCCAGCATGACCCCAGTCACGCAGCGCATCGAGATTGCCAAGACGCAATTCGTCCTGCATTCCAAGCTTGATCCGGGACAGGGCACGGGTAATCTTGCGGGTGACGAAGGTCTCGCCGCGGATCGGGCTTTCATGGTTGAAGAGAATGCCGTTGCAGGCAAAGAAGCCATAGGCCTCGCGGTAGTTGACGGTGATCCAGTGGGCATAGAGCTTGGCCACCCCGTAAGGGGAGCGGGGATGGAAGCCTGTGGTCTCACTCTGCGGCGTCTCGCCGGTCTTGCCGAACAACTCCGATGTCGAGGCCTGGTAGAAGCGGGTCCGATTGCCGAGGCCGAGGAACCTGATTGCTTCCAGCAGGCGCAGCGTGCCCAGGGCATCGGAATTTGCCGTGTATTCGGGCTCCTCGAAGGAGACCGAGACATGGCTCTGGGCAGCCAGGTTGTAGACCTCGTCCGGCATGGTCATCTGTATGATGCGGGTCAGGCTCGAGCTGTCGGTCATGTCGCCATGATGCAGCACGAACTGGCCGCTGCGGCCATGTTCTCCCTCCATCAGGTGATCGATCCGGGCGGTGTTGAACAGCGATGTCCGCCGCTTTATGCCATGGACCTCGTAGCCCTTGCCAAGCAGAAACTGCGACAGGAGCGCCCCATCCTGTCCGGTCACGCCGGTAATCAGGGCAACCTTACCATCCCCATGATCAGTCATGTCCGTCATCCCGCCTGAAACCGGATAAGTCCTCCGCCCGGCGGATGTCATAACCACCTTACCGGGGCCCAGGCAAGCCGGCACACGGCGCCCATGACACCGCAGGCAGACAAACGCCTGATCGTCGGACCCCGGACGGGGGTCCAGGCGTCTTGACGCGCCAGCAAGATGGCCGCAGGCCGCACGAGGCCTTGGAAGGGGATTTCAAGAAAACGGCGTATTGAGATAAATGGAAGTGTACTTTTGTAGCCAAGTCGGGTGCCAGGATTGTCGGCACAGCGAGAATCGAGGGTGACCGATCTTGATGGAGAGGTCAATTTCCGGTCGAGGGCGGGCTCCAGGGTGGCATCGCATTCTACCATAGACGCCGGGCACCAAACCGGTCGAATACGGAATCGACTGAAACGATGCACAGATCACGTGCCAAGGCCTGTGCGGCAAGCATTCGGTCAAACGGGTCGCGATGATTTCCGGGCAGGCGTCCGGAATGCTCCGCATCGGCAACGCTGATGGCCAACTCACTGAAATCCTGGCCTGCAATCTGGCTTGCCACATCAAGTGCCACCGCCTGGTGTTCAGGGAGTTTGCCAATTCGGAATTTGGTGGCAATTTCCCAGGCGCTGGCGGCGCTGACCAGAATGCCATTGGACGGATCCGCAATGACGCGCCGGGCAGGCTCCGACAGCCGGCCGCTATCCGAAAGCCACCAGAGAAACGCATGCGTATCAAGCAGAAACGGCAATCTACCGACTCTCCCACACGGCCAGTTCACCTTGGGAAAGCGGGTCGAAAAAGCTGTCCGGGAAGGAAATTCGCCCCTTCAATACATCTGGCTGACGCGCCCCCCTTGACTTGCAGGCAACCAGGCGCACGACGGGCTCGCCGCGCCGGGCGATGACGACATCCTCACCTGCTTCCGCCCGCGCCAGCAGCCTCGAGAGCTGGGTCTTGGCCTGATGAACATTGACAATCAGCATGTGTTTGCCTCCAGCAAGGTATCTAGCTAGAAATATAGCTAACATTTTGCATGGTTTCAACTTGCTTCGATGGCCGGTCCGACCACGGATCAGCCGGTGCCGGTCCCATACCCGGGAGCGGTGCCGTGTCACTGCCTGAGGAAGTCGAGTTCACGAGACGCGCGCATATTGTCGTCGTAACGATTTGGAATCCGGTGGCCCGATCCGGCACGTTTTCAGATGGATGCGGGGACTCCCAAGAGGTCGGTGACCCTGGGGATTTGCCGTAAGGCCCAGCGAAGCTCCTGTTGTTCATGACCGCCGAGTTCCGAGGGCCGGATCTGGCTGGAAAGTGGCAGCCCCATCTTCATGTCCCGCAATTGCTGGCGGAGGATGGTGCCGAGCAGGATGTCGTGGGCGGCCAGCAGGTCCTGGGCCAGCGACGGGTTCAGCCCGTGATTCTCGACTGCGAATTCCAGGCGGCTGGCGGTCGAGCGGCTTTCGATTCCATGTTCAAGCGCCAGCACCCGTGCGGCTGAAAACAGCGGCATGAGACCGCATCTCTTGAGGTCGATCCGACCTCGATCGTTCAGCTTCCAGCGTTCGAACAACCCGAACGGGTTGGCAATGTCGCAGGCTCTCCTGGCCAGCAACGAAATGAATGGCCGGTTATCTCTGGCCCTGGCAATCGCGTCCTGCCGCAGCCTGCTCGCCAGCCGGCCACTGCCAGCCACGGGGTACGCATCGAAGAAGATGTCCACATTCATCAAGTCGGACGGTCTGGTCCTGGTGATCCACTCCGAGACTGCGTTCTGCCAGGCATCGATGCCCCGGCACCAGTCCGGATTCGAGGCCATGACCCCGCCATCGCACAGTCGCACACCGGCCTCGTGCAGGATCGAGCTCATCCGCTTCCCAAGCTCGAGGAACCGTTGTTGCTGATCCGCCTCGCCGCTGAAGACGATGGCGTTGTCCTGGTCCATTGCCAGCAGGCTCTCGCCTCGCCCGCCGGAGCCAAGCACCAGCACTGCATATTCGCCGCGTGCCGGTCCAAGTCGGTCGGCGAGTTCGCCTTCGGTGACGGCAAAGGCCCGCTCGGTCAATGCCCGCAATTCACGCGAGATGATGGCAGCAATTCGTCGCGGGCCAACCGACTGGTCGAGCAGCGCTCCGACCACGGCGCCAAGTTCGGACCAGATCCGGCCAAGATCGGCCGCATTGCCAGCGGTGTCGATGTCACGTCCGAGCGTGATCGCATCGCTGCCATGAAGGTTGAGCGTGTCCCTTGCGGACACCGCCCCCACCAGCCGGCCACCGGCGTTGGTGACTCCCAGGTGGCGGATTTTGCGGGACGCCATCATCACCATCGCCCGGTAGACGAACTCACGTTCGGCGACGGTCATGAGCGGGTGGGAGCAGGCGACCTCGACCGGCCGGTCGAACGCCAGTGTGTATTCATCGGCCAATGCCCGCAGGATGTCGCTTTCGGTCAGGATCCCGGGCTGCTCGTTGTCGAAGCCGGAGACGAAGAGCGAGGACACGCCGTTTGCGGCCAGTTTGTCGATCGCCGCCCGGAGCGTCTCCGTCCGGTCCACCATCAGCGGCGGCGTCGACATGATGTCACCGACCCGGCGCCGATAGGGAAGGCTGGCCATGCCGGGCGTGACTGCTGTCGCCCCGGTGGGTGCGGGTCTGGCCGGGGCCGCCCGGTCCCTGTGGGCCTCGCAGGCCCTGGCCGCCTGTCCGACCGTGTCGATCCCCTGCTCCCGCAGCCGGGGAGTCAGCCCGGTGAAGATGTCGGCGACAATCTTCGCATCGGCAAGGGCCCGGTGACGGCCGTCGACGTCGATTGACAGCCAGTCGGCAACCGATTCCATGGTCCAGCTGCGAAGCTCAGGTCGCAGGACCATGGCAAGTTCCTGAACGTCGATGATTTCCGGCGGCGACCACAAGAGCCCGTGCCGGTGGAACTCGGCCTCGAGCACCAGGAGGTCAAACCAGGCCGAATAGCCGATCAGCAATCTCGGCCCGACCCAGTCGGCAAACTCGGTGATCCGATCCCTGAAACCGGGTGCATCCTCGAGCATGTCGCGGTCGATCCCGTGAACGGCCCGTGCCGCGTCGCCGATGTCGGCCTTGGGCTGGACCAGGCCGGACCAGGCCGAGTCCTGCTGCAATTGGCCGGCGACGAGCCTGACGCCGGCAATCTCGACGATCCTGGCGTGCTTCGTATCGAGGCCGGTGGTTTCGGTATCGAAGGCGACGGCATCGACCGACCCCAGCGGCGTGCCGGCAATATTGGGAGGTGTCTGGAACAGCTTCATTCCGTCTCCGGCGGCAGCGTGTCCGTCTCCGGCGGCAGCGTTCTACCCGGCCTGGCCGGAAGCCGGCTGGACTGGAAAATAGTCTTCACAGCTTCCCTCGCGCCTGACATCGGCGGTTGCGCAATGCAGGCCGCCACCAAAGGCATAGGCATCCCGCAACTCGACCTCGACCACCTCCATGCCAAGCCGGTCCATCTGTTCGGCCTGGTAGACCTCCGACTTTTCGACACAGACCGTCCTGGTGTCGAGAACCAGAACATTCATCGACAACCATACCGAGGAATAACACAGCGGCGGCGGCTCGTTATGGGCAGGTGGGGCGGCATCGACGATCTCCCAGCCATTGCCCTCGAACAGGCGACGCTGGTCTTCCGGCAGCCGTCGGCGCGGATTGTTGAGAATGAGGCCGGGCCTGAGCGGGGTGAAGGTTGCATCGATATGGATCGGGTAGGGGTCGCCGGGAAAATTCACCGCGTGAACCCGGTGTTCGGGAAAATGCCGCCTGAGCCACTCGATCCCCTTGAGATTGGTGGTAAATCCATGCTGCACGACCAAATCCCGGCCCATCCGCAGCACGTCGGCAGCATCAAAGAGCGGCTCCTCTTCCGTGGTGACGAAGAATTTCCGGGCTGTCCATTCCAACCGCTTTTCCTCGCCGATGCTGTCCGACAGGTAATCCGGATGATAGTCGTGATCGGTCAGGCGCGGTTTTGGCGCCGCCTCGTGGCGAAAGCCCGGATCCTCTTCCCAGTATTGCTGCAGGAGGGGGCGATAGCAGAGATATTCGAACCATCTGCATCGGTAGGACATGGTCGCTTCGAGGATTTCCTGGCCGACGGTGAGCAGCACGTCCCGCGGTGGCATGCAGCCAAACTGGCTGCCGGTCCGGAAATCCGGCGTCCGGACTTCACCTGCGAAATCAATTGGGGTTGGCCGGTCCACGCGGATGCCGCGCGTGCGAAGCTGGTCGGCAAACCGGTCGAGAAGTTCATTGCCGCGATCGATCGTCTCCTGCGGGCGGCGTCCGAACCGACCCCGCATCGAAGAGTTTTCGGGAACCTTGGCATCGAGTGCCGGTTCGGGTGGCGGAATATGGCTGTCAGTGGCAACCCCGACAATCACATGCCGCAGCGGGTCCCACTCATTCCAGCTGCACACGCGGACCGGTTGATCGGAGCTTGTCATGTTGGCCTTCCAGGTTATGGAGCCCGCCTGCCGGAGGCGGCAGTTGACCCTGCCTCTAATGCGGGAAATTTCTTCGGGCAAGGGTACGGTTGAATTCCTGGCAAAGGGCATCGAAGCAATCGGCAAGCCGCCGAGCCGCATCACGGTCATCGATTGATCCATCGAACCAGAGGCGGGCAATGTCCAGGTAGAGTTCGGAGCCGCAGGCAATGCCGCCGACCTGGTCGGTGGCATCTTCCGGACCGAAATTGTCGGCGAGGCACCGATCGGCAGACCGGGGATTGCGGATGATGACTCCCCGTACATGGCAGTCCCGGGCGGCAATTGTCCGGCATGCCTCCTTCCAAATCTTGCCCGGTGGCGGGCCGAGCATCCACCAGTCCGGGTGGATGCCGCGCTGGTAGATGTGGCGAATGGCGGCCGGAATGTCATTGCCACTGGCCAATTCGTCATCTTCCCCGGTCAGCATGACCAGCAATTCGAGGCGGTGATGACGGGCGGAATGGAACACCGCCTCCAGCGCGTCGGCTTGGGCGCTGTCTGCCATTTCCGCCGCCGGGCAGGAGATGACGACGACCTGCTCGAGCGGCCATTCATCCATGCTGCCGAGATCGCGTCTCAGCCGGGCCCGATCCACCGTCCGGCCGACCCAGAGGCCGGTGCCGGTTGCGTCCATCAATGTGGTCCGGCCATCTTCGGTGCCGCAAATGACGCCGAAACCGTCCCGCCTGTTGGCGACACTCCGCACGGAATCAAGGCAGACCTGCCTGAAGCCGGGACGGGTCCGCTGCTCCGTCTCCAGCCCGTCCGGAAGCCGGTCATCAATATCGAGGATATGCAGAACCGGCCATGTCCGACTGCGGTTGGTCGACCAGTGAATCTGCGACAGTTCCGGATCCTTGCGCAAGGCCGGGTTGCGGACCCCTCGTTCCAGGAAGAACCGAAGTTCCTCCCAGGACGGGTAGGAGGGGGCGCAACCATGCCGGGAGACCGCCAGTGCACCGCAGGCATTGGCATATTCAAGCGATCGGGACCAATCCTCTCCGGTCAGCCAGCCCTTGAGCAGGCCAGCCATGAATCCGTCGCCAGCACCCAGCACGTTGAACACCTCGACTTCGAAACCCCTGCCGGTTTCGCCCTCGTCAAGACTGTCCGGAATGTTGCCGGTGAAGGCACTTGCCCCCATCGGGCCGCGCTTGCAGATGAGGGTGGCCGGGGTCAGTTCACGCACGGTGCGCAGGGCGGAGATCGTGCAGGTGCTGCCGCCGGCAATGTGGAATTCCTCCTCGGTGCCGACCACGAGGTCGAACATGCCGAGCACCGATTGCAGGGATGCGGTGACCCGGTCCGATGCGATGAAGCGGCTGGCGCCGTCGCCATGCCCCGACAGCCCCCAGAGATTGGGCCGGTAATCGATGTCCAGCGCCGTCAGCCGGCCAATGTCCCGGGCGATGTCCAGCGCCTTGATGACCGCGGCCTTGGTGTCCGGGTGAGACAGGTGGGTGCCGGTGGCGCAGACGGAGCGGGATTCCAGGATGAATTCCCGGTCGATGTCGTTCTCGCACAGCGCCATGTCGGCACAGTTCTCGCGGTAGAAGATCAGTGGGAAATCCTGTTCGTTGCGAATGCCGAGAAGAACCAGCGCCGTCAGCCGGGACGGGTCGGTCCGGACGCCGCGGACATCGACGCCGGTGCGCTCGAGTTCCTCGCGGATGAACCGGCCCATGCTCTCATCGCCAACCCTGGTGATCAGGGCCGATTTCAGGCCAAGACGCGCCGCCCCGGCGGCGATGTTGGTCGGCGAGCCGCCAATATACTTGCTGAAGGATCCCATATCCTCCAGCCTCCCCCCAACCTGGCCCCCATACAGGTCGACCGAGGCTCGGCCGATTGTGATCACGTCAAGCTGTGGTTCCATGTCGAATGGGCATGCTGCTGACCGTCGCTTGGAATTGGCAATGCACAACCCGGCTCCCGCTGTCAATGAAGTGTGCCGGTCCATGCCTTGCGGGATGGCGGGGCCTGCCGGCATTGTCGGGAATCGAACTGCCCGCCCCCCGGTCGGTTCGAACACGTCAGGTTTGCACATCCGAATGCCAATCAACACGGGTGCTGTTCCTTGAAACCGGGCTGCAACTATGCGATTCAGAACCGATCGAGGATCAGGATTTCTTCCGGCATCGGGCCGGGCCAGTGGAGGAGCCGCCGTGTTTCGTCGCCGTGATTACAGCCTGCTCGGCGAGGAGGGCAGGAAGGCCGTGGAGAAGGGGCTGGCCGCCGCCGAGTGGTATCACACCGACATCCCGCGCGCGACCATGAAGGAACTCATGAAGCGGACCGATCGCTACGCGCTTCGAGATACGGCCGTCTGGATCGGCGCCCTCATCCTGTTTGCCGGGATGGGGATATATCTCTGGCCCTCCTGGTGGTCATTGCCATTCTGGCTGGCCTACGGGGTGCTTTATGGCTCTTCCGGAGATTCGCGTTGGCATGAATGTGGTCATGGCACTGCGTTCCGCACGCAATGGATGAATGACGTGGTCTACCAGATCGCCTCGTTCATGATGATGAGAAACCCGACTGCATGGCGATGGAGTCATGCCCGGCATCACACCGATACCATCATTGTCGGGCGGGATCCGGAAGTGGCGGTGATGCGTCCGCCAGATGCGGTCCGGCTGGCGTTGAACCTGGTCGGCATCAGGGACGCGATCGATCTGCTCGGCCGCATGCTCATTCACGTGACCGGAAGGCTGCATCCGGAAGAGGAGACCTATGTTCCGGAAAGTGAGCGTTACAAGGTGATCCTGGTCGCCCGGATCTGGCTGGCAATCTACCTGTCAACCGTTGCACTGTCCGTGGCAACCGCGTCGATCCTGCCGCTGATGGTGATCGGGCTTCCTCGGCTGTACGGCGCATGGCATCACATCATGACCGGCATATTGCAGCATGCAGGGTTGGCGGATGATGTTGTCGACCACCGGCTGAACACCCGAACCTTCCTTGCCAACCCGGTCACCCGGTTCATCTACTGGAACATGAACTATCACGTCGAACACCACATGTTTCCGATGGTTCCCTACCATGCCCTGCCTCGCCTGCATGAGCTGATCAGGCACGATTTGCCGGAACCGGACCGGTCGGTCGGGTCGGCATATCGCAGGGTACTTCCGATCCTGCGCCGACAGCTGCGCGGCGAGGATGTCTTTCAGGTCCGGGATCTTCCGGAGACCGCCCGACCATACCGGGCCGAGCTTCACGAGGCGGTTTCCGCCTGACATTTCACCAAACGAGGAACAACATGATGCCACAATGGGTAGATGCCTGTGCAGCCGACGAGATCGACAACGAGGATTTGGTGCAGTTTGACCATACGGATGGACGAACATTTGCCATCTATCGTTCACCGGAGGACCAGTATTACTGTACTGACGGGTTGTGCACCCATGAATACGTGCACCTCGCTGACGGGCTGGTGATCGGTGACACGATCGAGTGTCCGATGCATAACGGGGTATTCAATTACCAGACTGGCAAGGCCATGCGGGCACCGGTCTGCGTCGATCTGAAGATCTATCCGGTCAAGGTCGAGAATGGCAGGGTCCTCGTTGAAATCTGATCCGACCCGGAAGACGGGCTGCCGGAGAGGGCCGAAGCCGGCCGGATCAACCGGGAGAGACTTGTCATGTCGATAAATTCATTCGGCAGGTTGTTCCGATACATGAGTTGGGGCGAATCGCATGGCCCGGCAATCGGGGCCACGGTTGATGGCTGTCCTCCGGGAATTCCCCTGGACGAGTCGATGCTTCAGCATTGGCTGGACCGCCGACGTCCCGGGCAGAACCGGTTCACGACCCAGCGCCGGGAGCCGGATCGCGTGGAAATTCTCTCCGGCGTCTTCGAGGGGAAGACCGCCGGCACACCGATCCAGCTCCTGATCAGGAATGACGATCAGCGCTCCCGGGACTACTCGGAGATCGCCGACAAGTTCCGGCCGGGTCACGCCGATTTCACCTACTGGGAAAAATACGGCATCCGCGACGTCCGCGGCGGCGGCCGCGCGTCGGCGCGGGAGACTGCATCTCGGGTCGCCGCCGGCGGTGTCGCCCGCCAGATTCTGCAATCGCTGACCCCCTCGATCAGCATCCGCGGCTGCCTGGTGCAGGTTGGGCCGGTGGCAATCGACCGCACGAGATGCCGGTCATCGGAGATCGAGAAGAATCCGTTCTGGTCTCCCGATGCCGAGACGGCGCGGGAATGGGAATCGCTGCTGGATCGGACCCGCAAGTCGGGAGATTCCCTCGGGGCGATCATCGAATGCGTGGCATCCGGTGTGCCGGCCGGACTCGGTGCGCCGGTCTATGGCAAGCTGGATACGGATCTTGCAGCGGCAATGATGTCGATCAATGCGGTCAAGGGGGTGGAGATCGGCGCCGGCATGGGTGTCGGCGCCCTGAAGGGCAGCGAAAATGCTGACGAGATGTGGCCCGGCGAAGACGGGCCGGTCTTTGGTTCGAACAATGCCGGCGGCATTCTCGGCGGCATCTCGAGCGGCCAGGATGTCGTCGTTCGGTTTGCAGTCAAGCCGACATCGTCGATCATGACCCCGCGCCGGACCATCGACAAGTCCGGAAAGGCAACGGAGGTCGTCACCAGGGGGCGGCACGACCCATGCGTGGGAATTCGGGCAGTGCCGGTTGCCGAGGCGATGATGGCGATTGTACTTGCCGACCACGTAATGCTCGACCGCGGCCAGATCGGCATCTCCAGGACGAAGAAAGTCTGATACCGCGGTCGGCAAGGGGAGCCGTCCAGGGCGGCTCGCCGTATTCGACATCAGGAGGAATTTCCTGGCGCAATGGTTGGTCCCGCATGTGTGACCGCAGAGGCGGCAATGTTTGACGGTATTGCGGCCATCATATCGGGCCAGCGGTTGGGCCAGGTGCCGGCGCGATGGGGAGTAAGGTTTCGTGGAAATGGTTGCCATCGCCGGAGCCGATACGGCGAGGAATTTCTTCCGGATTTGCGGGATCGCTGCGGGTGGTTGGCGATACCACGCCGGTTCCTGACCTCAGGAGGGTGGAGGGGCGGTGGTGACGCGGGTGAGCTGGACGGCGAGGATGCCGCAGGTGATGACTGCCACGCCGACCACGTCGAGGACGGAGATGGTCTCTCCGAGCAGTATGGCGGCGACGGAGATGCCAAAGAACGGGTTCAGGAAATGGAAAGTTGCCGCCCGGGTGGGGCCGGCTCGGTCGACGAGGACAAACCAGATCCAGGTGGCAACCAGGCCGGGAAAGATCGTGGTGTAGGCGAAGGCGAGTGCAAAACTGCCCGACCAGTCCAGTGACGGTGTTTCGATCAACGCCGCTGCCAGGCCCAGCGGGACGCATCCGATCAGCATCTGCAGCCCGACCACCATCAACAGATTGCCGCGGGTGATCGTGCTCCTGATGGCGAGGGTGGCGATGGCCAGGGCCATGAGGCCGACCAGGCAAAACCCGATCCCGGGCAGGCTGCTGCCGCCGGAAATCCTGCTGCCCATGATCAGGCCGACACCGGCCAGGCCTGCGGCAAGGCCGCAATATCCGAACGCGCCCAGCCGCTCTTGTGCCAGGAGCCGGTTCAGCAGGGCAACGACGAGTGGCAGGGCCGAGGCAATGATTGCTGCCAGAGACGCCTCGATCCATTGCATGGCAACGAAGTTGAGGCCAAGATAGATCACGTTCTGGCAGATGCCGAACAGGATTGTTGCCCGCCACTGGCTTCGGTCCAGCCGAAAAGACTGGCCAAGCAGCAAGGCAAGCATCACCCCGATGGACCCGGAAATGGCAAATCTAACCGCCAGCGCCGTCAGTGGCGGGGCATGCTCGACAATGATCCGGGCGCTGGAAAAGGCGCTGGACCAGATGAAGGCAAAGGCAATCCCCATACCCAGAGCGAGCAGATCCAGTCGATTCACCGGATCTGCCTCCGAGTTCCGGGTATGGGTGGGATGGTGCCGTCAGCGGCTACGAGCCGCAGGCATCCTTGATTGTCTTGGAGAAAGTCATCCGGGGAACACGGTTGGCAGCCTTCTGGACGGTCTCGCCGGTCCTCGGATTGCGGAATGAGCGGGCTTCCCGGTCGCGGGCTGAAAGTTTGCCAACACCGGGAATGGTGAGGGCGTCGCCGGCGGCGACGGTCTCGATGATTGTTTCGGACAACGCATCGAGGACGTCGCCGGCCTCGCGGGCACTCACGCCGGCCTTTTCGGCCAGAAGTGCCACGAGGTCTGATTTTCGAATGGATTGTTGGGCCATTATTGGTCTCCAGTAATTGTGATAATTCTGTCAAACGACCGGCGACTAAATGCAAAAATCGGCCGGTAGTTCAATGGAATAGTTGAGCATTTGGCAGATTGGCGATTTCCTTGGACACCAAGATCACAGGAAAGCCGATTCCTCGAAGCTGCGCAATTTGCGCGAATGCAGGAATTCAAGTGGCTCGCCGCGCAGGAATTCCATGGCGCGAATGCCGATCAGCAGGTGGTTCTCGACCTGGTTGCGATAGAAGCGGCTGGCCATCCCCGGGAGTTTCAACTCGCCCTGCAACGGCTTGTCAGAGATGCAGAGCAGGGTTCCGTAGGGAACCCGAAACCGGAATCCATTGGCAGCGACCGTGGCCGATTCCATGTCGAGGGCGATGGCCCGGGATTGACTCAACCGGTGCACCGGTCCGGAATTCGCCCGCAATTCCCAGTTCCGGTTGTCGACAGAGGCAACCGTGCCGGTCCGCATGATTCGCTTGAGGTCAAACCCGGCCATTTTTGTCACATCGGCAACCGCCCGTTCCAGGGCGATCTGGATTTCTGCCAGGGCCGGGACCGGGACCCAGACCGGCAGATCGTCGTCAAGCACCTGGTCTTCTCTCAAATAGGCATGACCGAGCACGTAATCTCCCAGGCTCTGTCCGCTTCGCAGCCCGGCACAGTGGCCGAGCATGAGCCATGCCCGTGGCCGCAGCACGGCAATATGGTCGGTCGCGGTCTTGGCGTTGGAGGGGCCGATGCCGATATTGACCAGCGTGACCCCGTGCCCGTCCGGCCGTTTCAGGTGGTAGGCCGGCATCTGCGGCACCCTGGACAGACGGGGGGCGGTTTCCTCCGGACCTGAAAGCTCGAAATCACCCGGCACAATCATTGACGTGTATCCCGAATCCGGGTCCGCCAGCATGGCGCGTCCATATTCCTCGAACTCGTCCACATAGTACTGGTAGTTGGTAAACAGCACGAATTTCTGGAAATGGACCGGCGAGGTGGCCGTGTAGTGGCGGATCCTGGCGAGGGAGTAGTCGACCCGCTGGGCAAGGAACAGGCCGAGCGGCTGCGATCCGTCCGGATTCAGATACGGCTCGCCATTGGCAATCCGATCATGCAGGGTGCCGAGATCCGGAACATCGAAGGTGCTGCGAAGGGCCAGCTCGATTTCCTCGTCCGGCCATTTGGCCAGGGTGTCGTCATCGACCGCAAAATGGATCGGGATCGGCGTGTCGGACTGGCCAATGGTGACCGGAACGTCATGGTTCTCGATCAGCAGCCGGATCTGCAACGCCAGGTAGTTCTCGAACAGGTCGGGCCTGGTGATGGTGATCGCGTAGTTGCCAGGCCTGGACACATGACCGAAGGAATACCTGGTCCTGACACTCGAATACCGGGTGCATCTCAGCCTGACCTCCGGATAGAAGGCGCGGTAGCGCTGGTTTCCCGGCCCGTCCCTGGCAACGTCAATCAGCCGGTCCTTCAGGAAACCGGTTGACTGCCGGTACATCTCCTTCAACCGCTCGACGGCCTGGGCGGGCGAGCGGAATTCCGCCTCCCCGCAATCATCGGGCGACACGATCTGACCGTCAGTTTCCGCCGGTTCCAATTCAGGCTCCTTCAAACAGGCTGGTAATGGAGTGGCTGGACACATCCACCAGCCCCAGATCGGAAATTCGCAATTCGGGAATTACCGGCAGGGCCAGCAGCGAATGCTGCATGAATGCATTGTTGAGGCTGCAACCGCAATCGATGATGGCGGCGTTGACCCGCTCGGCCGCCGCCGCCACCTCGGCAGCGGGACGGTCCGACATCAGGCCGGCCACCGGCAGTCCGACATGGGCAAGCTCGGCGCCTTCCTTCCAGACCGAAATGCCGCCATTGAGTTCGCCAAGGCGGTTGGCGGCCAGGGCCATGTCGGCCCGGCTGGTGCCGACAACAATCATGTGATGGCTGTCATGGGCGACGGTGGACGCCACCGCCATGCGGCCGCGGTAGCCGAACCCCGATACCAGGCCGTTGACGACCTGACCGGTGGCGCGGTGACGCTCGACCAGGGCGATCCGGCAAATATCGCCTGACGGATCGCACTCCACGAACCCGTTCCGGACGCTGACATCCCGGACCAGGCTACGGGTCGGGGCCTGGTTTTCGATGACACCGATCACCCGTGCCCGCCAACTCCCTTCACTGGCCGGGGCCTTGATGTGGAAATCCTCGCCGGAGAGCATCCTGCCGAGCCGAACGGTGTTCAGCGCCTGTTCGGGCCAGTCGAGGCGGGGCAGGCGTGCCGTCAGCTTGCCGGCAACGGCCAGCTCGCGACCGCGTGCATGGACCCGGTGAATCGGAAGGGTCCGGAGGCATGAGGTCAGGAACAGGTCGGCGAGCCGGCCAGGGGCAATCGAACCGAGTTCACGCTCCAGTCCGAAATGGGTGGCAGTGTTGATCGTTGCCATCTGCAGGGCGACCAGGGGTTCGCAACCGCACTCGATGGCATGGCGCACCACCCGGTCCATGTGCCCGTCATTGACCAATGTGCCGGAATGGCAATCATCGGTGCAGAGTATGAAATTGCGCGGATCGAGCCCCCCGGTCGTGACCGCGGTGATCTGCCGTTCGACATCATGCCAGGCCGAGCCGAGGCGCATCATGGCCCGCATTCCCTGTCGGGTCCGGCTGATCGCATCGATCTCGCGGGTTCCCTCGTGATCATCGGCTGGCCCCCCGGCGGCATAGGCATGGAAGTCCGGGCCGAGATCAGGCGAGGCATAATGGCCTCCGACCGTCCGTCCGGCATCCATGGTTGCGGCGATTTCCTCCAGCATCTGCGGATTGGCGCCGATCACCCCGGGAAAATTCATCATTTCACCCAACCCGACGATACCGGGCCAGCCCATCGCCTCCCGGACATCATCAGCGGAAATCTCGGCACCCGGCGTCTCCAGCCCCGGAGCCGATGGTGCACAGGACGGCATCTGCATCAGCAGGTTGATCGGCTGCAACATGGCCTCGTCATGCATCAGCCTGACGCCCTCGATGCCCAGCACATTGGCAATCTCGTGCGGGTCGGCAAACATGGTCGTGGTGCCGTGCGGAATGACTGCCTCGGCGAAACGGGACGGTGTCAGCATGCCGGATTCGACATGCATGTGGCCATCGCACAGGCCGGGAACCATGTACATTCCGCCGGCATCGACGATTTCGGTATCATCGCCGATGCAATGGCTGGCATCGGGGCCGCAATAGGCGAACCGCCCCTCGGCGACTGCAATGTCCTGCCCGTCAATGATCTCGCGGGTCTGGACATTGACCCAGCGACCATTCCTGAACACCAGGTCGGCCGGAAGGCTGCCGCCAGCAACCTGAATCAGCCTGGCGGCCGACCGTTGCCAGGGGGAAGACGCAACGCGCATTGTCATTTGCGGTTCTTACCGGGCATTTCGGGTCGTAAGCAAGAAATACGGCACTCGGACAGAAAAGAATGAACGACAATTGACACGTTCAAACCCAGACACCAAACAATCCGTGCCGGGAACCAGCATAATCTTCTCCCGCCACCTATTGGGGGGCGCCCCAGCCAGAAGCAGGAATTGATTGGCAAATCCAGCAACACCAAGCTTCGTCTCGGTTCGGTAGAAAGTAGCGGACAGCAGAAGGGTGTCGATTCACTGATCGTGACCGACGCCCTGAGCGAAGCGCCCCACCACGCGATCCACCCTTAGCCTCGCGACCGTCACGACATGTCGTACAGATCGACAGACTGGTCTATCGCCAAGCATGCGAAACGCGCCCTAATATGTAACGTTGTAACATTGCATTAGGTAATTGCATCTGTTACGTGACGTCAAGCAAATTGCATCAGGGAGGAAAGGCAGTGGAAAAGCGGTCAAAGCGCATCACCCATGCGGACCGGGTGTTGCGTTATTTGCAGCAGCAGGACCGCCCTCTTTCAGCATATGACATCCTGGAAGGCCTGCGCCCCGATGGGGTCACGGCCTCTACCACGGTTTACCGGGCACTTGAAAAACTGCTCGGCGCTGGGCAGGTGCACCGGATCGAGTCGCTCAATGCCTGGACGGTCTGTTGCGGCGAACATGACCATAAGATCCCGGTTTTCGCGATCTGCGATGATTGCGGCACCGTGACCGAGCATATCGATGCAGATTTCAACCACAGCATTGCTGGCCTGTCAGAGAGGACCGGCTTTGAACCCAATCATTCAGTTCTCGAAATCCACGGCCGATGCAGCGAATGCAACACCGGCGTGCCAGCCAACTAAAAGGACCTAAAATGGAACAGACCGCGCAAGTGCCCGTAACGGTATTGACCGGCTTTCTTGGAGCCGGAAAAACAACGCTTCTCAATCGCATCCTCACCGAACGCCACGGCAAGAAATACGCCGTGATCGTCAATGAGTTCGGCGAGACGGGAATCGACAACGACCTGGTCGTGGATGCGGACGAAGAAGTGTTCGAAATGAACAACGGCTGCATCTGCTGCACCGTCCGGGGCGATTTGATCCGCATCCTCGGCGGGCTGATGAAACGCGCCGACAAGTTCGACGCCATCATCGTTGAAACGACGGGCCTCGCCGACCCCGCGCCAGTGGCGCAGACCTTTTTTGTGGACCAGGATGTTGCAGACCGCACGCGGCTTGATGCGATCGTGACGGTCGCGGACGCGGTACATCTCAATGATCAGCTCGGCGAACACCACGAGGCCGAGGAACAGATCGCCTTCGCCGATATCGTCCTGCTGAACAAAACCGATCTGGTGGAGCCCGAAGGATTGGGTCGCGTGGAGGATCGCATCCACAAGATCAATCCCTATGCCAAGGTCATCCGCACCGAGCATTGCGGTGCCGATCTCGACGAGGTGATCGGGCTGAACGCCTTCAGCCTCGACCGTGTCTTGGAGGTGGAGCCTGATTTCCTGACATCCGACCACGATCATGAGCATGACGATGATGTCAAAAGCATCTCGCTCGCGTCGGACGTCCCGCTCGACCTCGACAGGTTCCAGACATGGTTCGGCCAACTCCTCCAGACACGCGGGCAGGACATCCTGCGCTCCAAGGGAATCCTCGACTTCAAAGGTGAGGATGATCGATATGTCTTTCAGGGCGTTCACATGTTGATGGATGGTGCGCCAATGGGGTCTTGGCCTGAGGGGGCGCGGCACTCGCGTATCGTCTTTATCGGTCGCGATCTTGACACGATGGGCCTGGAAGACGGCTTCGCGGCATGTCGAGCGGCATGACCGCAGAGGCCGTGCGGCGAAATTCGCGCCGCGATGGTTTTGCCGAAACGCAACTTGAACGGCAGGGACTGACGCTGGAAACAGGCGCTCCGGTGACGGCAGCCTTTGCTGTCGGCACTCGCGTCGCGGCGGGATTCGGCGATGGGACTGTCCGCTTCTTCCACCCGGGCGAGCTACCGACCGTGGTCGAAGCCCATAGCGGACCCATTCTGGACCTTGCCGCTGACGGGGCATCGGGCGCGGTACTCACCGGCGGAGATGACGGGCGTTTCCTGCGTGTCTCGCCTGAGGGCACGATTGAAGAATTGGCCACATTCGGCACAAAATGGGTCGATTGCGTCGCGACAGCACCGGGTTATCTCGCCTGTTCATCCGGGCGCACGGCCCATGTTTGGCGCGCAGGCGATAAAGGCGCCAAAACCTTCGAACACCCAAGTACAGTTGGAGGTCTTGCCTTTGATGCGAAGGCCCGGCGGTTGGCTGTAGCACATTACGGCGGGGTGACCCTCTGGGAGCGCGGTGACCGGCGGTGGAAGTCGTCCAAGCTCATTTGGAAAGGCTCGCACGGATTTGCGGCCTTCAGCCCGGATGGGAAATATCTGGTCACAACAATGCAGGAAAACGCCCTGCACGGATGGCGCTTACGTGACAAGGCCGACATGCGCATGTCGGGCTATCCGGCCAAGGTCAAAAGCTTCACCTGGGTTGGCGACGCGCCTTACCTCGCCACGTCGGGCGCTGATGAGGCGATCTGCTGGCCCTTCGATGGCAAAAACGGCCCGATGGGACGCGCGCCCGCCACATGCGCCTATGGCGGCAAGCAGTTGTGCACGGCTGTAACCGGGCTTGTCGGACACAATGGCGTTCTTGCAGGCTTTGTTGATGGCAGTGTGCTTGCGGGGCGGGTCTCGGTTGAAAGTGATCTGGAAGATCTTGTCGTGAAGGGATCAAGCGGCACACCGATCTCAGCTCTGGCAATTACACCGCAAGCCTGGCTCTTCATCGGCGACGAGGCTGGTCGTGTGCTCTGGGTCCGACTTGGCGGAGACGAAGCATGAAGAACATGTTCGCCCGCCGCACCGCACCCGGCCGCGCAGGCGAGGTTAAGGCCTGGGTCGCCAAACACCTTGACCTGTCAGAAGAAGACCTCGTTACGGTCGCCGAACTCGCCTGCGTCGAGCCCGGTTGCCCTCCGGTCGAAACCGTGGTGACGGTGCACGGCGCAGACGGCCAGCGTCGGTCGTGGCATATTCACCGACCATTGGCTGAGGTCGATGAAGCCCACGTCGTGACGTCCATTGGTGAGACGTAGGAAATCTCTCAGCTGGGACGACAATCCCGAGGTTGGAAGAACGCGCTTACGGTGAGTGATGAACCGGGGCGAAGAGACCGACAGTCTATGGCAACCGCTTGACTGCGCTCGTTTCAGGCGTGGTCTCAACCACAAGATAACACCAGATTGAAGAAAGCGGCCATTGGGGAATCACCAAGAAGCTGGGGGTCAATCGTCGACACCACCAAGCAAGAATTGCCTCAAGCTACGCCGAAGCATCAATAAATTGGACAGTGGATCGCGAGACCTGTTTCTCCGCAATGGATTGACCCCCAGCTTCTTGGTGGTCTCCACCTTTGTGCCGAACGACCCGAGGTACGTGATCAGGGACGGGAGCGGCAACGCCGGCGCCGACATCCATTCGGGACCGGGCCGCTCAATCGACGAGTTGGACGTCGTAAACCGCCAGCTTCGTGTCGGAACTCGCCAGATGCAGGCCTTCGCAGCGGGCCTGTGCGATCAGCATTCGGTCGAACGGGTCATCGTGATGCGGCCGGCAGCGCCGCCGCGACCTCTGCGTGGGCCCAGGAAACGGGAAGCGGTTGGCATCCGGCATCCAATACGATGTTGAAGAGTTCTTCCGGAACCCGGAGCTTGCCAGGCGCGCTTGATCCCGATCTCCCGGACGCTCGCTGCCGAGACATAGAACTCGCCGTCCGTGATGGCCTGCGTCTGGGTCTCCGTGAGGCGCGGATCGTTCAGGACGGCACAGGGCAGGAGTGTGTGTCGAGCAGCAGCCGCACTCAGGTCGCCGTGCCCTGTTCAAACTTCTCCGCGATCTCGTCGTCGCCGTCAGACATGTCGTCGGGCAGCGAAAACGCGCCTTCCATGGCTCCGATCAGACGTCGGCCGACCGGACGGTCTGCACCTGCGATCCGGGCCACGGGGCGGCCATAGCGCGTCAACTCGATCGCTTCGCCCTCCTTGGCACGGCGGATCAGCTCGGCGAACCGTGCCTTGGCTTCGGCTATGGCGATCTGCATGAGCACACTCCCTTGCAATGACCAACCTATAGGTCATGATCATGGCTGGCGCAAAAATGGGCCCTGTCATCGGGGACTGTTGCTTTGCTCCGTGCTGTCGTTGCCGAGGGCAAGAGGCTGGGCCGGTGGAACTGGGTGACGGACGGATGCCCGAGATCCCCTGGCTGGTGCCGTTCATTCCGTTGTCCTGGTGCCGGCCGGTTGCGGGGCCGGGGAGCGGCGGCCCTGCCGGGGTTGGTGTCCTGGGCTGGATGGCCGGTCAGTGGGAGTCGAGATAGGCGAGAAGCCTGGCTGCCAGCTGGTCGGGGTCTTCCTCGGCACCCTTCAGGGTCAATTCGGGCGTCTCTGGAGCCTCATACGGTGAATCTATGCCGGTGAAATTGCGGATCTCGCCCCTGCGCGCCCTGCTGTAGAGGTTCTTGTGATCCCGCTGCTCGCATACGCTCAGCGGCGTGTCGACGAACACCTCGATGAATTCGCCGTCATCCATGAGTTCCCGGGCCATGTGGCGCTCGGCCCTGAATGGCGAGATCATCGACACGATGACAACGAGGCCGGCATCGACCATCAGCCTTGCCACCTCGGCCGCACGGCGGATGTTTTCCACCCGGTCAGTGTCGTCGAAGCCGAGATCGCGGTTGATCCCCTGCCGCAGATTGTCGCCGTCGAGCACATAGGTATGGGTACCGGCTTCATGCAGACTCTGTTCGAGCCGGTCGGCGATCGTCGACTTGCCGGCGCCCGACAGGCCGGTCAGCCAGACCACCCGGGGCCGCTGCCCCAGGGCGCTGGCGCGGGCCGACTTGTCGACGGCCATCTGCTGCCAGCTGACATTGTCGTCATGGTCAATCATGTGGTTGACCAACCCGGCTCCGGCGGTGGCGTTGGTCGAGCGGTCAATGACGAGGAAGGCGCCGGTATGGCGATTGACATGGTAGGAATCGAATGCAAGTGGCCGGTCGAGCGACAACATGCAGAGGCCAACCTCGCCCGGCTCGAGCAGTCCGCCATGGCGTGGGCAGCCGGTATCGAGGTCGAGGTGATGAATCGGACCGGTCAGCCGTGCTTCGGCCGAGGCCGCTGCCAGGCGGATGGAGTAGACGCGGCCAGGGAGCATTGCCGGGTGGTCCAGCCAGATCAGCCAAGCCACGAGCCGACGGGATACCATCGGCGGATATTCCGGCGAGGTAATCAGGTCGCCCCGTTCGGCAGTGATGTCGCTGGCCGGTAGGAGTGCCACCGCCTGGCCGGCCACTGCCTCGGCGAGTTCGCCCGACGGGCCGCGAATGCCGGCGACCGGGAATTCCTCGCCGGATGGATGGATGGTCAGCGTCTCTCCGCTGCTGATGCGGCCTGCCGCAACGGAACCATGAACGCCCTGCGATCCGGACTTCCGTGCTGCCACCCGCTGGACTGGCAGGCGGATGGGAGCATTCGTCTGCGCGCCGGCTGGCCGGGCGTTCCTCAAATCTCCGGCCAGTGTCGAGCCATCATGCCAGGGCATGGCATCGCTGGCCGTCAGCACATTGTCGCCGGCCGTCACCGTGATCGGGAGCACGGCAAGATTTTCGAACCCGACGCTGTCAGCCAGTTCCCAGATGCTGGCATCGATCTTGTCGAATACCCTTTCCCGAAACCCGACCTCATCCATGCGGGTGACTGCAAGGATCACCGTTTCCACCCGCAACAGTGAGGCAAGACTGGCCAGTTGCCGCTCTGGCGATTGCAGCTCCTCCGCGGCACTGGCCAGGATCACTGCAACGTCGGCGACCGAGAGGCCGGCAACGGCGTCGCCGACCGGCTGCTCGCCTTCGGGAATATCGACGATGACGAATTTTCGCTCCAATGTCTCGAAATAGTGCCAGGTGAGGCCGGTCGGTTCCGGTTGCCCGACCGCGATGCCGGCAAACTGATCGCCATTCGTGTCCGGGTGATCGGCCAGACTCTTCCCGGCGCCTCGCCGGAGGAGGTCGAGCAGGGCGGTTCTTTCCGGCCCCGTTCCCCCGCAGATCGCCACCCGCAGCATGTCCCTGGGCTGGCGTCCTGGTTCGGGCCGGGCGGGCGACGCCATCAGAAATAACCCTCCCGCTTTTCCTGTTCGATGGTGCCGTCATTGCCGGATATCAGCCGGCCCTCCCGCTCGGTGCTCGTGCTGCATTCCAACTCCCTGATGATGTCGTCAATGGTCGCGGCCGTGGATTCGATGGCGCCCGACAGGGGCCAGCAGCCGATGGTCCGGAATCGCACCAGCATTTCCGTCGGCTCGCCTGATCCGGTCTGCAGACGGTCGTCATCAACCACGATCAGCCGGCCGTCCCGGTGAACCACCGGCCGCTTGGCCGCAAAATACAGCGGAACCACCGGGATGCGATGTCGCTGAATATATCGCCAGATGTCGATTTCGGTCCAGTCGGAGAGGGGGAAGATACGCATGGTCTCGCCGGCTGCCATGTATGGGTTGCACAAGTTCCACGGCTCCGGGCGCTGGTTGTCCGGGTCCCAACGATGCCCCCGGCGGCGCAGTGAGAAGATGCGCTCCCTTCCCCTCGATGCGTCCTCGTCCCGCCTGGCGCCACCAATGGCCGCATCAAATCCCTGCTGGTCAATGGCCTGCCTGAGGGCCCGGGTCTTCATCACTTCGGTATGAACGCGGGGTCCGTGGGTGATCGGCCCGATTCCCTGCGCCACACCGTCAGGGTTGGTGTGAACACGCATGTCCAGGCCCAGCCGGTTGGCTGTCCGGTCACGAAAGGTGATGGTGTCGTGGAATTTCCAGCCGGTATCGATATGCAGCAGGGGGAAAGGCAGGGCGCCGGGAGCAAAGGCCCGCCTGGTCAATTCAAGCAGTACCGATGAATCCTTGCCGACCGAGTAGAGCATGACTGGATTTTCGAATGCGGCCGCCGAATCGCGGATGATCCCGATGCTTTCCGCCTCCAGCCGCTCAATGTGGTCAAGGCCATGCCGGCGATCGAATGCGCCGTTCATGTCGGCATCGGCGGTGCCGCCCAGGCAATAGCAGGAAGCCAGCGTCTCTGGATGCGGCCGCAAGCCCTGCCGGCCCCGGGCGAAGTGAACAACATGGGCAACCTGATCTCTTCACGCCTGTCGAACAGGTGGTACAGGGGCCCACCCCGGTGGTCAATCTGCGGGCCCGGCCTGCCGAAAGCCGCCGGCGCTATTCCTTGTGGCCTTCGGCAACCATGATCATGGCCGGCAGCACGAACAGCACGAACAGGCCTGCGGTGATCAGGCCGCCCAGCATGCTGGCTGCAAAGGGGATCATGAATTGGAGGGAATCGCTTCGCTCGTAGAGCAGCGGCGACAGCCCCAGTATTGTCGTCAGGCTGGTGAGAAACACGGCGCGAAAACGCTGCCTCGTGGTCTTGGCGGCGGCGGCAATGGCCGGCAGGGCCGGCTGATTCTTGCGAATGGTGTTGTAGCGGTCCAATAGAACCAACCCGTCATTCACCACGACTCCGGATACAGCCAGGATGCCGAATATCGACATGAAGGTGAATTGCCAGCCGAGAATCCAGTGGATGAGCACCGCCCCGACAAAGGCTGCTGGCATGCCGGCAGCCGCGATTAGCGGTTTCCAGTAGCTGCGCAGGAATCCCGCCATCGCCGCGTAGATTGCCAGCAATGCCAGCGGTGCCAGCGTGGAAAGAATCTGCAGCGTCCGGTATTCGTCCCTACCGCTGCCATCCCGTTCGATGCGGATGCCCGGATATTGCTTCTGCAATCCACCGATGATCTCCTGTTCGACCAGCCTGCGGGCACGATTCGGGGTTATCGTCACCGGGTCGGCCCGGGCTTCGACGAAGATGACAGGTTTGCCGTCAAGTCTGGACAATTCGGCGAGTTCCTGCACCTCGGTGATCCTGGCCACCGTTGACAGCGGCAGCGTGCCGCCATCCGGGCCATCGACACGGATGTGCTTCAACTCACCCAGGCTGCGGAGATTCTGGGAGGGGTAGCTGACCATCACCCTGAGTTCGTCACGGCCTCGCTGGATGCGCTGAACCTCGATGCCGTGCAACCTGGCCCGCAACTGGGCGCCAAGCGTTGCCGGGGACAGCCCTGCAATCTTGCCCTCGTCGGTCAATTCGATCTCGAGCTTCCGCTTGCCGGGATCGCTGTTGTCGAAGATGCCGTAGACCCCGGGGATCTCTGCCATCGCCGCCTTCAACGAGTCCGCCGCCTCCTGCAGGACCTGCCTGTCATCATGGCGAATCGAGTAGGCCAGGTTCGGCCTGGATTTCCTCAGGGTGGTGACGAATTCGACACGCTCGGCCTGCAGGACACTGCCAACCCGGTTCCGCCAGGCCCGCTCGATCTCGCGCGGCTGGGCATTGCGTTGATGCTGGCCCGCCAGGTTTGCCCGCACCGTCGCCACGTTTTCCTGATAGGTGTCATCCTGCGAGGAACTGGTTGACAGGATCGAGCCGACGATGACGCTGACTGACCGGATCGGCGTTCCCTCGAACACGTCATTGATCTCGAGGGCGGCGTCCCGGAAGCGATCGGCAATCTCCCGCGTTGCGTTGAAGGGCGATCCGGTTGGCAGCCTGATTTCGACCTGGATCGTATCGGACGCGCCCTCCCGCCCTTCACCGAAGACAACCGGCACTGCCTCGAAGCGCAGGAGCGCCACACTGACAACCACCAGCAGGGCCGTCGCCAGTATCGACAGCCAGGTATTCCTGATCGACCAGGCGACGGTTGATGCAACCAGCCTGTCCCTGACAACCTTGAGCCGTCCGTCTACCGCATCCCGGATATTGCTGAGGGGTGGTGCGCTCCATGGCCGGTCATGGGAGAGGTGTGACGGAAGAATCAGGAAGGCCTCGACCAGCGACACCAGAAGCACGAAGGCCGCCACGTAGGGGAAGACCCTTATAACCTGCCAGCCTCCCGAATCGATGAAGTGCAGCGGCACGAGTGCAATGATTGTCGTCAGTGCACCGATGAACAGCGGGCCAAAGACATTGCGGGCCCCGGTTATCGCCGCCTCTCTTCCCGAGACTCCCTTCTTGCGCTCGGCGATGATGCTCTCGCCGACCACCACGGCATCATCCACGACGATGCCGACCAGCAGGAAGAAGGCGAGCATCGTTCCCATGTTCAATGTCAGGTCGGCCGGGGCAAAGAACATCAGCGAACCGACGAAGGACAGCGGTATGCCGAGTGAAATCCAGAAGGCCGAACGCAGGTCAAACACCGTGACCAGGCACAGAAACACCAGCATCGTGCCGATCACGGAATTGCCGAGAATCCGGGTCAGCCGGTCCCGGGTGACTTCGAAGTCGTCATCCCAGATGCTGACCGTGACATTGTCGTCCACCGTCATACCGTCCAGGAACTCCAACACCGATTTCCTGATCTCTCTCTGGGACTGACCATCCGACGCATCGACCTGGACGAAGACAGCATGTGCCCCGTTCAACTCGGCAATTACCCGGTCGGCTGCAAACCCGTCGCGGATGACGGCCACGTCATCCAGCGTAATGACCGTGCCGTCAAACCTGGTAATGAGCGGTATGTCGCGGAATTCGTCGCCGGTGGTTCTCTTGCTTGAAAAACTGAGCGCGATGTCGCCGGCATCGGTGTTCACTTCACCGGATGTCAGGTTGAGCGAGGTCGAACGGATGATTCGTGCCACCTCGTTGATGTCGAGGCGATACTGGCGCAGCGCGGTCTCGCTCAGCCCGATGCTGATCTCCCGGTCCCGTGTCCCGGACAGATTCACCTGCGACACACCGGGAAGGGCCAGCAACCGTTCCTGCAAATCCTCGGCGGCAATCCGCAATTCGTGCTCGGTGGCTTTGGTCGACGACACGGCCAGTGTCATGACCGGGTTTCGCAACCTGAATTTCTCGATCTCCGGCCGTTCCGCTCCCAGCGGCGAGAAATTCTCCAGGGCGGCCACCGCACTCTTTACATCATCAAGCACGTCCTCGCTGTCGACATAGGGCAGGAGTTCGATATTCAGCGACCCGATGCCGTCCTGGGCCTTGCTGACCACCCGGTCGACGCCGGCAATCCCGACAAGGGCTTCCTCGACACGTTGATTGATGTCCTCGCTCACCTCGTACGGAGATGCCCCGGGAAAGGGTACGGTGACCGATATGCGCCTGGAGTCGAAATCCGGCAGGTTCTGGACCGCCAAATTCATCCCGGAGATGGTGCCGGCAGCAATCAGGAAAACCATCAGCAGATTGGCGGCAACGGGATTCTGCACGAAATACGCGATGAGGCCCCGCGAGGTTCCGGACCCGTCACGTGTTGCGCCTGCGGTGTCGGTTATGTCCATGAGTTGTACCTGCTGGTCTGGTTCAATTCGCGATATCCCTGCGCCGAATGAAGGTGCCGGCCCCGAAAGGCCGGATCATGTCATCAGCCCTGGCCCGCACCGCCGCTCTCGGCGCCGGGATGTGCTGAATCCGCACCGAACTGCTGGCCGGACATGTCCTGCCCGGGGCGCCATGGCGCCGCTTTCCGCCGACAGCCGGGGACACCGCCAGGACCGACAGGCTGTCAGCCGCTGCAGAGATCGCTGGCCCGGATATGATGTTAGCCTCCCGGCGTGATGGCAGTTACTTCCTGCCCCTCACGCGCATTCGGAATTGCGTCGACGACAACGCCGTCACCGGCATCGAAAGCCTTGACCACCCACCCGTCCCGGGTTCGTCCAACCGGTTCGACAACGACCGATTCAAGTGCGCTGTCCCGGACCAGCCATGCCCTGCCAAGCCCCTGTTCGGCAGATTCCGGAAGCACGAACACATCGGAATGTTCCGGCCCGGCAATGGTCACCTCGACAAATGTATTGGGTAGCGGATAGTCATCCACCGCAACGCTTTCGTCAAATTTCATGTGCAGCGTGGCCAGCCTGCTCCGCTGCGCCAGTACCGGCGACATGCTGGCCACCGTGGCCGGGAATATCCGGCCGCCAGCTGAAACCTGTACCGCGCGCCCGATGACCGGGTGCAGGTATTCGACATCGAGCGGTTCCGCCGGGACCGTAACCCGGATGGAGTCCGGCCGGTAGCCGACCCCCAGCACCGCGGTGCGACCCGCGGTGTCGGCGGGTCCCGCCACCTCGCCGACTTCAACCGACGAGGAGATCACCCTGATCGGGTATGGTAGCGAGATCTCGGTCCTGGAGAGCTGCAATTCGGCCAGCTCCGTCGTGACCTCGGCCAGTTCCAGCAGGTTCTGGCTGATCGACTGCGGGCGCCCGGGCAATTGCATGGCCTCCTCGGCCAGCTGCTGCTGAAGCATGGCCTCCCTGACTCTGAGTTCATATTCGGCAGGGTCGATTCTGATGAATACCTCGTTGGCCTTGATGGTGCCGCCGGGCTCGAACATTGGCGATACCCACGCCACCCGGCCGACGACTTCGGATGACACGGTCACCCGGTCCTTGAGCCCGACGCTGCCGGTCAGCTGGAGGTCGATGGCCTGGCTGGTCAATTCGGGCTGAAGCACGTGAACCACCGGTTTCTGGTCCGCCTGTTCGGGGTCGCCGGTGATCTCGATCTGCCCGGGGGCCCGGGCAAAATAGACTGCTGCGATGATAACGACGGCAATGGCCGCGATCTGCAAATAACCCTTCCAGTTTCCTCCAGCCTGCCGATCCGAATCCTGTGTCATTCCGTTCACGCTCCTGTTCTGTCTCGCCATGGCTGCTGCGCGAGAATGACTGGCATGTTTCTCCTGACGCCCCGACCGGCGTCAGCTCCCCAACCTTGCTGCGAGCTTACGAGAAGGGCAAGGCCTTGCCAAGCATTGACAAGGAATTGGCATGCCCCCGAGCAGGGCTGGCGCACCAAATTCGGCACCGGCAGGAACTCCTCCCTCACTCGGGACGATCCCCGATGCCGGGGTTGACCCGAAATACACGCTCAGCGCCCATCCCTGGAAGTATCTGCAGGGGTGCAAGGAAGGGTACAGGGCCGCCGGGAACGGTTTCGGCCATTCCATGTTCAGCCAGGGCGAGGAGACGCGAGCTCTGCCTGCCCGCCATCGCAAGGACGGATCAGGGATCCTGGTCAGACAGGGGGATAGCGGCCCCGGCTATCCAGCGACAATGTCGATGCCCTTAAGTCCAAAGAGATCAACCTGATGAGCGTCGAGGAGCGGATTGATAGGAATTCAGCTGCCGGGGAGCCGGTATTTCATGTCTTCGGCACCACCGCGCATTTCGAGCGCCGTTTGATATCCGAGCGCACCAAGGACGGGCTGCGGGTGTGCCCATTTGCTACGTGCATCGGCGGAACGTGGATCCGACCGACCGGGTTGGCTGCGGCATTTCAGGTTGGACAAGTCAGATTGGAGACAAGACCAGTCAGCCACCCCCCAACGGATCTTGGTGATTTCCCATGATGGCCGGCTCAGGAGATGGAACTGGCGACGGGGCCATGTCAGATATGGCTTATCCCGCCATTTTCCGCGTTTGCACGCTCAACCGCTTCCCGATGGCACCCAGCGCCATGTCCATCCGGTCGAGTCGCGAGTGGTGCTCCACATCCAGAACCCGGTCCACCTGGGGAAGATGCCAGCCGAGCCGCCGCGCCAGTTCGGCCTTGCCGATCCCCTGCTCCCGCATGCCCTGGTACAGGATCACCTTCACCGCCGTGAGCGTTGGCAACGTCACCTGCATGTCGCCCCCCGAAGGAGCCGGCACGTCCCGTTTGTCGTGCATGCGCGCGGCAATTGCTTCTTCGAGGGCCGACACGGATCGGGCCAGCGCTTCGTGTCGGTCGTCGCCGAAGGTCGTGAGTTCGGGAAAGTCCGGCGCTGTCGCCAACACGCCATGGTCATCTTCCTGCAGTTTCATGGGATATGACAGCATCGTTTCGATCCAGTCCCAAAACCTTCTTGATTTTGGCCACGAGCCCGGCTCCAGGTTCTTTCCTCGAGCCATGCATCGGCAACTTGGAGACGCGGAACTCTCGCCGAACTGTAAAGTGGCCGCTTCCTCGCTTATGCGTCACGAACGTGCACCCCTTCCGCCCGGGCTGTCAAGCGGGGAAGACTCTGCAGATTCCGCCTCTGCCGGGCGCTTCTTCTCCTGCGCGCGAACCAATTTCCGCTGCATGATGTTCCGAAATTGCTGCCGGCAATCCCTCGGGACGGGGTGACGTTCGCCTGTTGCCGTCGCACCCGGACCGGATGAAGCCCATGAGGGGCGTAGCAGGGTGAAATTCAATTCCGCTTGGCTCGTCGCAGCGGCGGGCCTGCCGGCGGTGCCGGCATTCAAATTCCGGTGACCCTTGAAACTCCTTGCGTGACAATCTAATTGGCGGGTCCATTGCAATCTCGACGGGCAGACATGGCACGACTCTCACCATTTCAGTTCATGCAGCAGGTGCGGTCGGAAGTCTCGAAAGTGGTCTGGCCCACGCGCCGGGAATTGCTGATCACGACGGCGATGGTCTTCGCCATGGCCACCGTCGCCTCGATATTCTTCTTTTTCATCGACCAGATCATCCAGTTCGGCCTGACGACGCTGCTGGACCTGCTCTGACAATCCGTCCGGTTCGGCCTGACGGCGCTGCAGGGCCTTTCAAGGTCCGGCCGGTGCCGTGCGAGCATGAATCCGGCTGGCCCTGGCCGGACATTCGGGGGTGAATTTTGCCACAACTGTCAATTGACAGGGGCCCGGTGGCGGCTGTATAGGTCACCATTCACTGATTCGCGTTTCGCATCAGGCTTGATGCGTGCGCTCTTTTTTGTTGCATCATGATGCCGAGATACGACCGGGCAGCTCGTCGTAACCGGCGGCTTGACATTGGAGGCACGCCGAATGGCAAGGCAGTGGTATTCGATAAGCGTGCTGTCAAATTTCGAAAACCGGGTCGCCGAACAGATTCGCACCAAGGCAGCGCAAAGCGCCCTGGCCGATGATTTCGAGGAGGTGCTGGTTCCCACGGAACAGGTCACCGAAATCCGGCGCGGCAAGAAGGTGGAGAGAGAACGCCGCTTCATGCCGGGATACGTGCTGGTGAAGATGGAAATGACCGACCAGGGCTATCACCTGGTCAAGTCGGTCAACCGGGTCACCGGTTTCCTCGGCACATCCGGCAAGCCGTCGCCGATGAGCGACGAGGAGGTCGGCGTTATTCTCCAGCGGGTTGAGAAGGGTGCGGAGCAACCGAAATACCTGGTGTCATTCGATGTCGGCGAGATGGTCAACGTGACTTCCGGCCCGTTCGAGGGATTCTCCGGCATGGTGGAAGAGGTCGACGAACAGTTGGCCCGGCTGAAGGTGTCGGTGTCGATTTTCGGGCGCTCGACGCCGGTCGACCTGGAATACATGCAGGTATCGAAACAGCTTTGAGGTCGGGCGGTTGCCCGTGGAATAATAGGGAGAGCACCGGATGGCAAAGAAAGTCGCAGGGACGCTGAAGCTGCAGGTTCCGGCCGGACAGGCAAATCCGGCCCCGCCGGTTGGCCCGGCGCTTGGCCAGCGGGGCATCAACATCATGGAGTTCTGCAAGGCGTTCAATGCCAGGACGCAGAAGATGGAGCCGGGCATTCCGTGCCCTACGATCATCACCATGTTCCAGGACAAGTCGTTTGCCATCGAGATCAAGACGCCGCCGGCATCGTATTTCCTGAAGAAGGCGGCGGGTCTCGACAGCGGTTCGCAGACACCGGGACGGGAGACCATCGGCACCGTGACCGGCAAGCAGGTCCGGGAAATCGCCGAGGCGAAGATGAAAGATCTGAATACTGACGATGTCGAGGCGGCGATGAAGATCGTTCTGGGTTCGGCAAGGTCAATCGGCATCGAGATCAGGGGATAGTTGACATGGCAAGAGTCGGTAAGCGGTTGCGGGCGGCCCGCGAGGCATTCAGCGGCAAGTCGGAGCTTCCGGTCGAGGAGGCGGTCGCACTGATCAAGGAAAACTCGAACGTGAAGTTTCCCGAGACCGTCGAGATTGCCATGAATCTCGGCGTGGACCCCCGTCATGCCGACCAGATGGTGCGTGGCACCGTCAGACTGCCCAACGGCACCGGCAAGACGGTGCGAGTGGCGGTGTTTGCCCGTGGCGCCAAGGCGGACGAGGCCCGCGAGGCCGGTGCCGACATCGTCGGTGCCGAAGACCTGATGGAGACCGTCCAGAAGGGCGAGATCAATTTCGACCGCTGCATTGCCACGCCGGACATGATGCCGGTGGTCGGCCGGCTCGGCCGGATCCTCGGCCCGCGCAATCTCATGCCGAATCCGCGGGTCGGCACGGTCACCAACGATCTTGCCGAGGCCATCGAAAACGCCAAGGGCGGCCAGGTCCAGTTTCGCGTGGAGAAATCGGGAGTCATTCATGCCGGCGTTGGCAAGGTGAGCTTTGACGAAGGCAGCCTTTCGGAGAATGTCCGGGCGTTCGTCAGCGCCGTCAGCCGGGCGAAGCCGACCGGTGCAAAAGGAAAATACATCAGGAAGATTTCGCTCAGCTCCTCGATGGGGCCGGGCGTGTCGGTCGACATTGCGTCGGCAGGAGAATGATAGGGGAGATTCTGTTGCCCGCGATGTTGTGCGGGCATGGAATCCGGCGGGCTGAAGCAGCTTCGCCGGGCTGTCCAAGACGGTGGGTTTCCGAGGGCCTCCGGGCCCGGAGTGCAAATCCTGCCTGAGACGGGAATCGAATGGAACACGCGGAAGCGCAGCTTTCGGGCGGGACGTTTCGGACCCGGGTCGAGGACCGAAGGCCGGCATTGACCGGCAAAACCGAGCCGGAGGGGATTCCCCTCCCTGAACTGGAGAGAAACTGTGGACAGAGCCCGAAAAGAACAGGTGGTCGACCAGCTTGGCCAGATCTTCGAAAGCTCAGGTGTTGTTGTGATCGCGCAATACGCCGGCCTCACGGTTGCCGACATGGAGGAATTCCGGGGACGCATGCGTTCAGCCGGGGGCTCCGTCCGGGTCGCCAAGAACAGGCTCACCAAGATCGCACTGAAGGACCGGCAATGCGAGGGCGTTGCCGCATATCTGAACGGCATGACAGTCCTTGCCTACTCGGAAGATCCGGTCACCGCCGCCAAGGTGGTTGAGGATTACGCCAAGACCAACAGGAAGCTGGTGGTTCTCGGTGGCGCGGTGGGCGACACGGTACTGGATGCCGCAGGTGTGAAATCGGTGGCGGCGATGCCTTCGAGGGAAGAACTTCTTGCCTCGCTGGTCGGTTGCATCCTGGCGCCTGCATCGCAGGTTGCCGGGGCGATCGGCGCTCCCGCATCGGCCATCGCCGGAATCCTGGAGACGATCGAGGAGCAGCAGGCGGCCTAGACCGGCAACAGCGGCGGCGTGTGGTTCGACCAGGGCGCACCTAGCCACATCAAGGATACAGGAACAAGCAAATGGCAGATTTGAAGAAACTGGCCAAGGAAATCGTCGGACTGACGCTTCTGGAAGCCCAGGAACTGAAGACGATTCTCAAGGACGAGTATGGCATTGAACCGGCTGCCGGTGCAGCGGTCATGATGGCTGGACCGGGCGGCGACGGCGCCGGCGATGCCGAGGCTGCCGAGGAGCAGACGGAATTCAATGTCATTCTGAAGGCTGCCGGCTCGCAGAAGGTGCCGGTGATCAAGGAGGTCAGGGTTCTGACCGGACTTGGGCTGAAGGATGCCAAGGATCTCGTCGAGGCCGGCGGCAAGGCAGTCAAGGAAGGCGTTTCGAAGGAAGAGGCAGAGGAAATCAAGGCCAAGCTCGAGGGAATCGGGGCGGAAGTCGAGATCCAGTAGCCGGAAACACCGGATAACACGCAACCGGGGCGGCAAGCTGTCGCTCCGGATACTCCCATCCCGGGGACTCGCCATCCGGCGGCCTCCCCGAGGCGATGGTCGGCCCGGGGGCAGGCAGTTGGCAGGGCCTGCAGGAATTGGGCCGGGAAATCATTTGGCTACCCACGGTGCCGCCGGCCCGGCCGGCATCGTCGCGGGATTTACCAAAGGCAGATCACCCATGATTCACACAGCATCCACGGCAGCAGGCAGACGGCGGATCCGGCGCAAATACGGCAAGATCCGGGAAGCCATCACGATGCCGAACCTCATTGAGGTCCAGAAGAGTTCCTATGATCTGTTCCTGAATTCCGGCGATGGCGAGGAGCATGCCGACGGCGAAGGTATTCGCGGCGTGTTCCAGTCGGTGTTTCCGATCAGCGACTACAACGAGACCGCCCAACTCGTTTTCCGGGCCTACCGGCTCGAGCCGCCGAAATACGATGTCGAGGAATGCCAGCAGCGGGACATGACCTATGCGGCGCCGATGAAGGTGAAACTGCAACTGGTGGTGTTCGATGTCGACGAGGAGACCGATGCCCGCGAGGTCAAGGACATCAAGGAGCAGGATGTCTTCATGGGCGACATGCCGCTCATGACCAAGAACGGCACCTTCATCATCAAGGGAACCGAACGGGTGGTGGTCTCGCAGATGCATCGCTCGCCCGGAGTCTTCTTCGATCATGACAAGGGCAAGTCCCACTCGTCCGGCAAGATTCTCTACGCGTGCCGGGTGATCCCGTACCGGGGCTCCTGGGTCGATTTCGAATTCGATGCCAAGGACATCGTCCATGTGCGCATCGACCGGCGCCGCAAGCTGCCGGTGACGACGCTGCTTTATGCCCTGGGTTTCGACCAGGAGGAGATCCTGGACACCTATTACAACACGGTGTCGTTCCGGATCGCCGATAATGGCGAGGAGTGGATCACCAGGTTCTTCCCGGAGCGCTACAAGAACGTGACCCCGGTCGAGGCCATCCGGGCCGCCGACGGCTCGGAGATCGCCACGGCCGGCAGGAAGGTCACCCCGAAAATGGTCAGGCAGTGGGTGGAGAATTCCTCGGTCTCGGAAATCCTGGAGCCTTTCGGCAAGATTGCCGGGCGGTTCGTGGCCTGCGACATCATCGACGAGGAGACCGGCGAGATCTGGGCCGAGGCCGGCGAGGAAATCACCGTCGAAAGGAACAAGGATGGCGAGCTGACCGGCGGGTTGCTGAAGGTGCTGCTCGAACACGGCGTGACCGACATTCCGGTGCTGGACATCGACGGGGTCACGGTCGGGCCGTATATCCGCAACACCATGGCGGTTGACAAGAACAAGGATCGCAGCTCCGCCCTGCAGGACATCTACCGCATCCTGCGCCCCGGCGAGCCGGCCACCGAGGAAACGGCCGAGGCCATGTTCGAGCAGCTGTTCGGCGACCCCGACCGCTACGATTTGTCGGCGGTGGGCCGGGTCAAGATGAACATGCGACTGCGGCTCGATGCCGAGGACAGCCAGCGAACGCTGCGGCGCGAGGATTTCGTGGCCTGCATCAAGGCGCTGGTCGATTTGAAGGATGGAAGGGGCGAGATCGACGACATCGACCATCTGGGCAATCGCCGGGTCAGGTCAGTCGGCGAGTTGATGGAAAACCAGTACCGAATCGGGCTGGTGCGCATGGAGCGCATGATCAGGGAGCGCATGAGCTCGGTCGAGATCGATACCGTCATGCCGCAGGATCTGATCAATTCGAAGCCGGTGGCGGCCGCGGTCAGGGAGTTTTTCGGCTCCTCGCAGCTGGCACAGTTCATGGACCAGACCAACCCCTTGTCGGAGGTGACCCACAAGCGGCGGCTGTCGGCACTCGGCCCGGGCGGGCTGACCAGGGAGCGGGCCGGGTTCGAGGTCCGGGACGTGCATCCGACCCATTACGGCCGCATCTGCCCGGTTGAAACCCCGGAAGGGCCGAATATCGGCCTCATCAATTCGCTGGCCACCTTTTCCAAGGTCAACAAGTACGGGTTCATCGAATCGCCCTACCGGAAGGTGGTTGACGGCAAGGTCAGCGACGAGGTCGAGTATATCTCGGCCACCGAGGAAATGCGGCACACCATCGCCCAGGCCAATGCGAAGCTGGACGAGAAAGGGCGGTTCCAGAACGAGATCGTGTCGACCCGGCGGGAGGGCGAGTTCAAGTTCAGCCCCCGGGAGACCGTCGACCTGATCGACGTCTCGCCCAAGCAGCTGGTCTCGGTGGCGGCATCGCTGATCCCGTTTCTCGAGAACAACGACGCCAACCGGGCGCTGATGGGCTCGAACATGCAGCGGCAGGCCGTGCCGCTGCTGCGGGCCGAGGCCCCCTTCGTCGGAACCGGGATCGAATCGGTCGTGGCCAGGGATTCGGGAGCAGCGATCACCGCCAGGCGGGCCGGGGTGGTCGACCAGGTGGATGCGACAAGGATCGTCATCCGGGTGACCGAGGCGCTGGAGCCGGGAGATCCCGGCGTCGACATCTTCCGCCTGCGCAAGTTCCAGAGATCGAACCAGAACACCTGCATCAACCAGCGGCCGCTGGTCAATGTCGGCGACACGGTCGAGAAGGGCGAGGTGATTGCCGACGGTCCGTCAACCGATCTGGGCGAACTTGCCCTCGGCAAGAACGTGCTCGTCGCGTTCATGCCCTGGAATGGCTACAATTTCGAGGATTCGGTGCTGATCTCGGAGCGTATCGCCCGCGATGACGTCTTCACCTCGATCCATATCGACGAATTCGAGGTGGATGCGCGGGACACCAAGCTCGGACCGGAGGAAATCACCCGCGACATTCCCAATGTCGGCGAGGATGCGCTCTGCAACCTCGACGAGGCCGGCATCGTCTATATCGGCGCCCAGGTCGGGCCCGGCGACATCCTGGTCGGCAAGATCACGCCGAAGGGGGAATCGCCGATGACCCCGGAGGAAAAGCTGTTGCGGGCAATCTTCGGCGAAAAGGCCTCCGACGTGCGTGACACCTCGCTGCGGCTGCCGGCCGGCGATTACGGGACCGTGGTCGAGGTGCGGGTCTTCAACCGGCACGGAATCGAGAAGGATGAACGGGCCATCCAGATCGAGCGGGAGGAAATTGCCCAGCTCACCCGTGACCATGATGACGAGTTGGCGATTCTCGAGCGCAACATCTACGCCCGGCTCAAGACGCTGATCATGGGCAGGACCGCATTGCGGGGTCCGAAATCGGTGAAGAAGGACACGGTGATCACCGAGGAGGTGCTGGCGCCGCTCTCGCGTGGCCAGTGGTGGCAACTGGCCATCGACGACGAGAAGAGCGCCCGGGAACAGGAGGCGTTGCACTCGCAGTTCAATGTCCAGAAGGAGGCATTGGAGGCCAGGTTCCGGGACAAGGTCGAGAAGATCCAGCGCGGTGACGATCTGCCGCCGGGGGTGATGAACAAGGTCAAGGTCTACATCGCCGTCAAGCGGAAGCTGCAGCCGGGCGACAAGATGGCCGGCCGGCATGGCAACAAGGGCGTGGTGTCGAAGGTGGTGCCGATGGAGGACATGCCGTTCCTCGCCGACGGCATGCCGGTGGATATCGTGCTCAACCCGCTGGGCGTTCCGTCGCGGATGAATGTCGGGCAGATCCTGGAGACGCATATGGGCTGGGCCGCCCGCGGCCTCGGGCTGTCGATCAACGAGGCGCTGGAGAATTTCCGGCAGGATGGCGATTTGAAGCCGGTCCGGAAGGCGATGGAAATCGCCTATGGCCCGGACACCTACCAGGACGAGATCGCATCGCTCAACGACGAGGAACTCGCCGATGCCGCGCAGAATGTCACCTCGGGCGTTCCCATTGCCACGCCGGTTTTCGACGGGGCACGCGAATCCGATGTTGACGAGGCGCTGACCCGGGCCGGTTTCGACATGTCCGGCCAGTCGGTGCTGTGTGATGGCCGGACCGGCGAACAGTTTGCACGGCCGGTCACGGTCGGCATGAAGTATCTTCTCAAGCTGCATCACCTTGTCGATGACAAGATCCATGCGCGCTCGACCGGGCCCTACAGCCTGGTTACCCAGCAGCCACTCGGCGGAAAGGCCCAGTTCGGCGGCCAGCGATTCGGCGAGATGGAGGTCTGGGCGCTGGAAGCCTACGGTGCCGCCTACACCTTGCAGGAAATGCTGACCGTCAAGGCCGATGACGTGTCCGGGCGGACCAAGGTCTACGAATCCATCGTCAAGGGTGAAGACAATTTCGAAACCGGCGTGCCGGAGAGCTTCAATGTCCTGGTCAAGGAAGTCCGCGGACTGGGTCTCAACATGGAACTGATCCAGCGGGATCCCGAATAGCCGGAAGATAGCGAGACAGCAATGAACAGAGAATTTGGTCCACAGGCATTTCACGCCGGCGCAGTTCCGGCAACCTTCGACGAGATCCGTATCTCGCTGGCGTCGCCGGAAAAGATCCTGTCCTGGTCCTATGGCGAGATCAAGAAGCCGGAAACGATCAATTACCGTACTTTCAAGCCGGAGCGGGACGGGCTGTTCTGCGCCCGCATTCTCGGTCCGGTCAAGGATTACGAATGCCTGTGCGGCAAGTACAAGCGCATGAAATACCGCGGCGTCACCTGCGAGAAATGCGGCGTCGAGGTGACGCTGCAGAAGGTGCGGCGCGAGCGGATGGGTCACATCCAGCTGGCGGCGCCGGTGGCCCATATCTGGTTCCTGAAATCATTGCCCAGCCGCATCGGGCTGGCGTTGGACATGACCCTGAAGGAGCTGGAGAGCGTCCTCTATTTCGAACGGTTCATCGTCATCGATGCCGGCCTGTCGAACCTGGAGGCCGGGAAGCTGATCACCGAGGAACAGCTGCAGCTTGCCCAGGATGATTTCGGCCCGGAAGGGTTCAAGGCCGGCATCGGCGCCGAGGCCATCCGCGAGATGTTGAGCCGGGTCGATTTGGAGACCGAGGCCGCCGATCTGCGCCGGGACCTGGCCGAGGCGACCAGCGAGCAGAAGCAGAAGAAGATCGTCAAGCGGCTGAAGCTGTTCGAGCACTTCATCGATTCCGGCAACCGGCCGGAATGGATGATCCTGACGGTGATTCCGGTCATTCCGCCGGAATTGCGGCCGCTGGTTCCGCTGGATGGGGGCAGGTTTGCCACCTCCGACCTCAATGACCTCTACCGCCGGGTCATCAACCGCAACAACCGCCTGAAGCGGCTGATCGAGCTGAAGGCGCCGGACATCATCATTCGCAACGAGAAACGGATGCTGCAGGAATCGGTCGATGCGCTGTTCGACAATGGCCGTCGAGGGCGGGTGATCACCGGCACCAACAAGCGGCCGCTGAAATCGCTGAGCGACATGCTCAAGGGGAAGCAGGGACGTTTCCGGCAGAATCTCCTCGGCAAGCGCGTGGATTTTTCCGGGCGATCGGTGATCGTGACCGGGCCGGAGCTGAAGCTGCACCAGTGCGGGTTGCCGAAGAAGATGGCGCTCGAACTGTTCAAGCCGTTCATCTATTCGAAACTCGAACTCAAGGGGCTGTCCTCGACCGTCAAGCAGGCCAAGAAGCTGGTGGAACGGGAGCAAAAGGAAGTCTGGGACATTCTCGACGAGGTGATCCGGGAACATCCGGTTTTGCTGAACCGGGCACCGACGCTGCACCGGCTCGGCATCCAGGCATTCGAGCCGATCCTGATCGAGGGCAAGGCGATCCAGCTGCACCCGCTGGTCTGCTCGGCCTTCAATGCCGATTTCGACGGCGACCAGATGGCGGTGCACGTGCCGCTGTCGCTCGAGGCACAGCTTGAATCTCGGGTGCTGATGATGTCGACCAACAATGTCCTGTCGCCGGCCAACGGGGTGCCGATCATCGTGCCGTCGCAGGACATGATTCTCGGCCTCTACTATCTCAGCATGGAGCGCAGCGGCATGGTCGGCGAGGGTCTGGTATTCTCGTCGGTTGACGAGGTCGAGCACGCCATGGCGGCCGGCGCCGTCCACCTGCATGCCCGGGTCCGGGCGCGGCTGAAGCAGATCGAGGAGGATGGCTCCGAGGTCTATCGGATATTCGAGACCACCCCGGGGCGGATTCTGCTCGGCTCGCTGCTGCCGCTCAACGCCCGGACGCCGTTCGACCGGCTGGTCAACAGGTGCCTGCGGAAACGGGAGGTGCAGGAGGTCATTGACACCGTCTACCGCTATTGCGGGCAGAAGGAGTCGGTCATTTTCTGCGACCGGATCATGGCGCTCGGTTTCCGGGAGGCCTTCAAGGCCGGGATCTCCTTCGGCAAGGACGACATGGTGATTCCGGACCGGAAATGGCGGATCGTCGAGGATACCCGCAGCAAGGTTGCCGAGTTCGAGCAGCAATACTGGAACGGGCTGATCACCCAGGGCGAGAAATACAACAAGGTGGTCGATGTCTGGTCCAAGTGCTCGGAACAGGTTGCCGATGCGATGATGGTGGAAATCTCTTCGGTGGCCACCGATGAAAGCGGTGCCGAATCGGAGCCGAACTCGATCTACATGATGTCGCATTCCGGCGCCCGTGGCTCGGCGGCGCAGATGAAGCAGCTGGCCGGCATGCGCGGCCTGATGGCAAAACCCTCCGGCGAGATCATCGAGACCCCGATCATTTCGAACTTCAAGGAAGGGCTGAACGTGCTCGAGTATTTCAACTCGACGCATGGTGCCCGCAAGGGGCTGGCCGACACCGCGCTGAAAACCGCCAATTCGGGCTACCTGACGAGAAGGCTGGTGGATGTGGCGCAGGATTGCATCATCAGGGTCGATGATTGCGGTACCGGGAACGCCATCACCGTCAGGCCGTCAATGACCGATGGCCAGGTGGTGTCGCCGATCGGTGAGCGGATCCTGGGCCGGGTGGCGGTCGAGGATGTCGTCAATCCGGAAACCGGCGAGGTGCTGGCAAGCGCCGGTCAGCTGATCGAGGAGAATGCCGCCGAGGCCATCGAGAAGGGCGAGGTGCAGGAGGTCAAGATCCGCTCGCCGCTGACCTGCGAGGCGGAAGAAGGAGTCTGCGCCCAGTGCTACGGCCGCGATCTGGCCCGGGGAACGCCGGTCAATATCGGCGAGGCGGTCGGCATCATTGCCGCCCAGTCCATCGGCGAGCCGGGAACGCAGCTGACCATGCGGACCTTTCATATCGGCGGCATTGCCCAGGCGGCGCAGCAATCCTTCGTCGAGGCCGGTTTCGAAGGGACGGTCAGCCTCACCGGCGATGGCAAGACGCTGGAGAACGCCGCTGGCGACACCGTCGTCGTTGGCCGGAACATGCAGCTGTCGATCCTTGACGCCAAGGGCGACGAGCGTGCCGTCCACAAGGTCAGCCATGGCTCGAAACTGCTGGCCGCCGACGGCCAGGTGGTCAAGCGTGGCGACCGGCTGTTCGAATGGGACCCGTATACCACGCCGATCATCGCCGAATGCTCGGGTATTGCCCGCTTCCGGGACCTCGTGGCCGGGGTGTCGATCCGGGAGGAGTCCGACGAGATCACCGGCATGCGCCAGCGCATCGTCTCCGATTGGCAACTCGGCCGCAAGAACGCCGATCTCAGGCCGGCGATCCAGATCGTCACCAGTGTCGGCGATGACGAGCCGGTCGATATCGAGGGCAAGCCAGCCAGCTATCCGATGTCGGTCGAGGCCATCCTGTCGGTCGAGGATGGCGCCGAAATCAGGATGGGCGACGTCGTTGCCAGGATCCCGAGGGAAGGGGCCAGGACCAAGGACATCACCGGCGGTCTGCCGCGGGTGGCAGAGTTGTTCGAGGCGCGCCGGCCGAAGGATCACGCCATCATCGCCGAGGCCGACGGCTATATCCGGTTCGAGAAGGACTACAAGAACAAGACCAGGATCAAGATCGAACCGCTGGAGGAGGAAGAGGAGCCCAAGCAGTATTTCGTGCAGAAGGGCAAGCACATCCCGGTCCAGGAGGGCGATTTTGTCCGCAAGGGCGACTACATCGTCGACGGCAACCCGGCCCCGCACGACATTCTGCGGATCCTGGGGGTGGAGGCGCTGGCCGATTATCTCATCAACGAGGTCCAGGACGTCTATCGCCTGCAGGGCGTCAAGATCAATGACAAGCACATCGAGGTCATTGTCCGCCAGATGCTGCAGAAATACGAGGTGACCGATTCCGGGGAGACCACCCTCCTGGAGGGCGAGCATGTCGACAAGTCGGAATTCGAGGAAATCAATGACCGGGCGGTCGCCAACAACCGCCAGCCGGCCAGGGGCGGCCCGATCCTGCTTGGCATCACCAAGGCGGCGTTGCAGACCCGTTCCTTCATCTCTGCGGCATCCTTCCAGGAGACCACGCGGGTGCTGACCGAAGCCGCGGTGCAGGGCAAGCGTGACAACCTGATCGGGCTGAAGGAGAACGTGATCGTCGGCAGGCTGATCCCGGCGGGAACCGGCGGGGCTGCATCGCAGATCAAGAAGATCGCCACCGAGCGTGACAAGGTGATCATCGAGGAGCAGGAGGCCGCCGCCGCGGCAGCCCTGCCGCCGCCGGATGACGAGTTCCTGGCCGGGGGCGATGCCGGTGACGGCTTCGCCGATGCGGGGTCGTTCGACGAGGCCGCCATATTCGAATCGACGCTGCCGGCAGCGGAAGAGGAGGGCAACGAGGTCGCAGCCCAGTAGGGCAGGCCGGCATTGGCCGCGCCAGCGCTTGTGCACGCCAATCCTTCGGGTTGGACTGCACCCGCACCGCCGCAAAGCTGTTGACAACACCGCGAATCGAAATTAAACGCCGCCGCACTGTCGGAAGGCTCCGCCAGTCCGAGTCAACAGCCGTGCAATTGGTGAACATGATCCCGGCCCAGGCCGCGATCCTCTGAAAGAATGCCGTCAAGCCCTGTCGAGGCGGCCAGACACTTTTTCACGGCGAGTTGCGGATTTGGGGCGACGGCAGCCGGAATTGAAACGGGAAGTTGGAATGCCAACCATACAGCAGTTGATCCGAAAGCCGAGGAAGCCGAAGGTCAAGCGGCAAAAATCGATGCATCTGCTCGGCTGTCCGCAGCGGCGAGGGGTGTGCACCCGAGTCTACACGACAACGCCGAAGAAGCCGAACTCGGCCATGCGGAAGGTCGCCAAGGTCCGGCTGACCAGCGGTTACGAGGTGATCTCGTACATTCCCGGTGAATCGCACAATTTGCAGGAGCACTCGGTGGTGCTCATTCGTGGCGGCCGGGTGAAGGACCTGCCCGGCGTCCGCTACCACATTCTCCGCGGTGTGCGGGATACCGAAGGGGTATCCAGTCGCCGCCAGCGTCGTTCGAAATACGGCGCGGCACGACCGAAATAGGAGGCGCAGATGTCACGACGGCGACGCGCCGAGAAGCGCGAAGTACTCCCCGATGCGAAATTTGGTGATGAGACCCTCACCAAGTTCACCAACAACCTGATGATGGATGGCAAGAAGGCGGTGGCCGAGACCATCGTCTACAACGCCCTGGACCGCATCGAGGCCAAGACCCGCCGGGTTCCGGTCGAGGTGTTCCACGAGGCCCTCGACAACGTGAAGCCGTCGGTCGAGGTGCGTTCCCGCCGCGTTGGCGGTTCGACCTACCAGATCCCGGTCGAGGTGCGGCCGGAACGGCGCGGGGCGCTGGCGATCAGGTGGCTGATCAGCGCCGCCCGCAAGCGTGGCGAGAACACCATGGAAGAGCGCCTTGCCGGCGAGTTGATGGATGCCGCCAATGAGCGGGGTGCGGCCGTCAAGCGCCGCGAAGACACCCACAAGATGGCCGATGCCAACAAGGCATTCAGCCATTACCGCTGGTAACTGGCAGGAGTTCGGGTCGATGACGCGTGCATTTCAACTGGAGCGCTACCGGAATTTCGGGATCATGGCGCATATCGACGCCGGCAAGACCACGACGACCGAGCGCGTCCTCTACTATACCGGAAAATCGCACAAGATCGGCGAGGTCCATGATGGCGCCGCCACCATGGACTGGATGGAACAGGAACAGGAACGGGGCATCACCATCACCTCGGCGGCGACCACGACATTCTGGGAGCGGACCGAGGACGGGGTCGCCTCGCAGTCGGACCAGTACCGCTTCAACATCATCGACACCCCGGGCCATGTCGACTTCACCATCGAGGTGGAACGGTCGCTGGCCGTGCTTGATGGCGCAGTCTGTGTCCTCGATGCCAATGCCGGGGTGGAGCCGCAGACGGAAACGGTCTGGCGCCAGGCCGACCGCTACCGGGTGCCGCGCATCGTTCTGGTCAACAAGATGGACAAGATCGGTGCCGACTTTTACGCCTGCCTTCACATGATCAGGAACCGCACCGGCACCGAGCCACTGGCCATCCAGATCCCGATCGGGTCGGAAGCGGATTTCGAGGGAATCATCGACCTCGTGACCATGGATGAATGGACCTGGATCGGTGATGATCTCGGGGCAACCTGGACCCGCCAGGAGGTGCGTCCGGAACTGCGGGAGCAGGCGGCCGAGATGCGGACGAAGATGATCGAGACCGTGGTCGACCTCGATGATGGGCTGATGGAGAGCTACCTTGAGGGCGAGGAGCCGGATGTCGATACCCTGCGACGCCTGATCCGAACCGGAACCCTGGACATGACATTCGTTCCGGTTCTGGCTGGCTCGGCCTTCAAGAACAAGGGCGTGCAGCCGATGCTGAACGCGGTGATCGACTATCTTCCGGGACCGCTCGACGTGCCAGCCTATTTGGGCTTTCGCCCCGGCGACAAGACCGAGACCCGCGATGTCAGCCGCAGCGCTGATGACGGTCAGCCATTCTCCGCCCTGGCTTTCAAGATCATGAATGATTCCTTTGTCGGTTCGCTGACCTTCGTGCGCATCTATTCCGGATCGATACGCAAGGGCGACCAGATGCTGAATTCGACCAAGGGCCGCCGCGAGCGGGTCGGTCGCATGATGATGATGCACTCGAACAACCGCGAGGAGATCGAGGAGGCCTTTGCCGGCGATATCATTGCCCTGGCCGGGCTGAAGGAAACCACCACCGGCGACACGCTGTGCAGCAATTCGGACCCGGTGGTGCTGGAGACCATGACCTTCCCGGACCCGGTCATCGAGATCGCCGTCGAGCCGAAGACCAGGGCCGACCAGGAGAAGCTGGCCCAGGCGCTGCAGCGGCTGGCGGCCGAGGATCCGTCATTCCGGGTGGAAACCGACATGGAATCCGGACAGACGATCATGAAGGGAATGGGCGAGCTGCATCTCGACATTCTCATCGACAGGATGAAACGGGAATTCCGGGTCGAGGCCAATGTCGGCGCCCCGCAGGTGGCCTATCGCGAGACCATCTCGCACATGGCGGAGATCGACTACACCCACAAGAAGCAGACTGGCGGCGCCGGGCAGTTTGCCCGCGTGAAGATGGTGGTCGAGCCGCTGGAGCCGGGAGAGGGCTACCTGTTCGAATCGAAGATCGTCGGCGGCTCCATCCCCAGGGAATACATCCCTGGCGTGGAAAAGGGCGTGGCCTCGGTCATGCAGTCGGGGCCGCTGGCCGGGTTTCCGGTCATCGATTTCCGCGTCACCCTGGTCGACGGCGCCTGTCACGAGGTGGATTCCTCGGTCATGGCATTCGAAATGGCTGGCCGGGCCGCCATGCGGGAAGGATTGCGCAAGGCTGGCGCCAGGCTGCTCGAGCCCTTCATGAGGGTCGAGGTGGTGACGCCGGATGATTATACCGGCAACGTGAATGGTGACCTGAACAAGCGGCGGGGCCAGGTACTCGGCCAGGAGATCCGCGGCAATGCCACGGTCATCTCCGCCCATGTCCCGCTGGCCAACATGTTCGGCTACATCAACAATTTGCGGTCGATGTCCTCGGGTCGTGCGAACTTCACCATGCAGTTTTCGCATTACGAGGCGGTGCCGCACAATCTTTCAGAGGAAATCCAGGCAAAATATGCGTGACGGGCCCGGCCCGACATCGGACAAGAACAGGAGTTAACCATGGCCAAGGAAAAGTTTCAGCGGACGAAACCGCACGTCAATGTGGGAACCATAGGTCACGTCGACCACGGCAAGACCACGCTGACAGCCGCCATCACCAAGTTTTATGGCGAGTTCCAGTCATATGACAAGATCGACGCCGCACCCGAGGAGCGGGAGCGCGGCATCACCATCGCCACTGCCCATGTCGAATACGAGACCGAGGCCCGGCACTATGCGCATGTCGACTGCCCGGGTCATGCCGACTACGTGAAGAACATGATCACCGGTGCCGCGCAGATGGATGGCGCCATCCTGGTGGTCAGCGCCGCCGATGGCCCGATGCCGCAGACCCGCGAGCATATCCTGCTGGCCCGCCAGGTCGGCGTGCCGGCGCTGGTCGTCTACATGAACAAGGTCGACCAGGTGGATGACGAGGATCTGCGGGAGCTGGTCGAGCTGGAAGTCAGGGAGCTGCTCAGCTCCTACGAGTTTCCGGGCGACGACATCCCGGTGATCCGCGGCTCGGCCCTGCTGGCGCTGGAGGATGGCGACGAGGAGGTTGGCCGCAACAGCATTTCCGAACTGATGGCAGCGGTCGACGAGCATATTCCCACTCCCGAGCGCCCGATCGACCAGCCCTTCCTCATGCCGATCGAGGACGTGTTCTCGATTTCCGGCCGCGGCACGGTGGTGACCGGACGGGTCGAGCGGGGCGTGATCAATGTCGGCGACGAGATCGAGATCGTCGGCATCAAGTCGACCCAGAAGACCACCTGCACCGGTGTCGAGATGTTCCGCAAGCTGCTGGACCGCGGCGAGGCCGGCGACAATGTCGGCACGCTGCTGCGCGGCGTGGACCGCAACGCGGTCGAGCGTGGCCAGGTTCTGTGCAAGCCGGGATCGGTGACGCCGCATACCGAGTTCGAGGCCGAGGCCTACGTGCTGACCAAGGATGAGGGCGGGCGGCATACTCCCTTCTTCACCAAGTATCGTCCGCAATTCTATTTCCGCACCACCGACGTGACCGGGACCGTGGAATTGCCGGATGATGTCGAGATGGTCATGCCGGGTGACAATGCAACCTTCACGGTGACCCTGATCGCCCCGATCGCCATGGAGGAGAAACTTCGTTTCGCCATCAGGGAGGGCGGTCGGACCGTAGGGGCCGGCATTGTGTCCAAGGTGATCAAGTAGGGACATGCAGGGCGCGGAGACCGGGGTCTCCGCGCTTTTTCGTTCAGGAGCGGAATTGTGATTCAGAACCAGAACATTCGGATCCGCCTCAAGGCATTCGATTACCGGTTGCTCGACGCCAGTACCAACGAGATCGTCGAGACAGCCAAGCGAACCGGTGCCCGCGTCAGGGGGCCGATTCCGCTGCCGAACAAGATTGAGAAATTCACCGTGCTGCGTGGTCCGCATATCGACAAGAAATCGCGCGAGCAGATGGAGATCCGCACCCACAAGCGGCTGCTTGATATCGTGGATCCGACACCCCAGACCGTCGATGCGCTGATGAAGCTCGACCTGGCGGCGGGGGTTGCGGTGGAAATCAAGATTTAGGGAGAAATCCGCCATGCGTTCAGGCGTGATTGCCAAGAAAGTCGGAATGACCAGGCTGTTCATGGATGATGGACGGCAAGTGCCGGTTACCGTGCTGCATGTCGACAAGGTGCAGGTGGTCGCGCAACGCACGGCAGACAAGGATGGTTATACCGCGGTCCAGCTCGGCGCCGGAAGTTCGAAGGCCCGGCGGGTCGGCGCACCCATGCGCGGGCATTTTGCCCTGGCCGGGGTGGCACCGAAACGCAAGGTTGCCGAGTTCCGGGTCAGCCCCGAGAACCTGATCGAGGTCGGCGCCGAAATCACCGCCGACCATTTCGTGCCGGGACAGCGGGTCGACGTGTCGGGAACATCGATCGGAAAGGGATTTGCCGGGCCGATGAAGCGGCACAATTTCCGCGGGTTGCGGGCATCGCATGGCGTGTCGGTCAATCACCGCTCGCACGGGTCGACCGGCCAGTGCCAGGATCCGGGCAAGGTGTTCAAGGGCAAGAAGATGGCCGGCCAGATGGGCAATGCCCGGGTCACCACGCAGAATCTCGAAGTCGTCAGGACCGATGTCGACCGTGGCCTGATCATGATCAAGGGCGCGGTTCCAGGCTCGAAGGGCGGATGGGTCACCGTCCGCGATGCCGCCAAGAAGACCTTGCCGGATGATGTCCGGTTTCCTGGTGCCTTTCGGCCGGCCGGGATGTCGACCAATGGCGATTCCGCCGATGTCGCCGTCGAGATGTCGACCAATGGCGATGCCGCCGATGCCGGGGCCGGGATGTCCGGTGAACAGGAAGGCACATGATGAAGATTCCCGTCATATCGATGGAGGCCGAGGAGGCTGGCGAGGTCGAATTGCCGGAGGCGATTTTTGGCCAGGAGCCGCGGCCGGACATTCTGCACCGGGTGGTGCGCTGGCAGCTTGCCAGGAAGCAGCAGGGCACCCACAAGGCCAAGACACGGTCGGAGACCAGCTACTCGCGGCGCAAGATCTACTCCCAGAAGCGGACCGGCCGCGCCCGTCATGGCGACCGCAACGCCCCGATCTTCCGCAAGGGCGGTGCCTATAAGGGGCCGGTGCCGCGCAGCCATGCCCATGATCTGCCCAAAAAGATCCGGCGGCTCGGGCTCAAGCATGCGCTGTCGGCCAAGGCCGTCGAGGGCGAGCTGGTGGTGCTGAAATCGGCGGAGATGGAAACGCATCGCACCGCGGTGCTGGCCCGCGCCGTCGCCAGGCTTGGCTGGGGACGGGCGCTGATCATCGACGGGTCCGAAATCGATCGGAACCTGGCCCGCGCCGCCGCCAACATTCCCGGTCTGGATATCCTTCCGGGACATGGTGCCAATGTCTACGACATTCTCAGGCGGGACACGCTGGTGCTGACCGAGGCCGGATTGAAGGCGATCTGCGAGAGGCTGCAATGAACGCCCTGCCAAAACATTATGACACAATCGTGAAGCCGGTCATCACCGAGAAGGCGACCTTGGCTTCGGCGGCGAATTCCGTCGTGTTCGAAACCGCGATCGGCGCCAACAAGGCCGAGATCAAGGAGGCGGTGGAGGCCCTGTTCAATGTCAGGGTGCGATCGGTGAATGTTGTCGTCAACAAGGGAAAGCGCGTGCGGTTCAGGGGTCGGCCCGGGCGGCGCAAGGACACCAAGAAGGCCTATGTCCGGCTGGAGGAAGGCTACACCATCGATGTCACCACCGGCATCTGACGGTAGCACTGGGGAACGGAAGCAAAGATCATGGCACTGAAGTCATACAATCCGACAACGCCCGGTCAGCGTGGCCTGATCCTGGTCGACCGGTCGGCGCTGTGGAAGGGCAGCCCGGTCAAGTCGCTGACCGAAGGGATGTCATCCAGCGGTGGGCGAAACAATGCCGGCCGCATCACCTCCAGGCGGCGCGGCGGCGGTGCCAAGCGTCGCTATCGCAAGATCGATTTCAAGCGGCGGCGGATGGATGTCAGGGCGACGGTGGAACGGCTGGAATATGATCCGAACCGCTCCGCCTTCATCGCCCTGGTCAAATACGAGGATGGCGAGCTCAGCTATATCCTGGCGCCGCAGCGGCTGGCGGTTGGCGACCAGGTGGTGTCGTCGCAGCGGGCCGACATCAAGCCCGGCAACGCCATGCCACTCTCGGGCATGCCACTCGGAACCATCATCCACAATATCGAGATGAAGCCCGGCAAGGGCGGGCAGATGGCCCGGGCCGCCGGAACCTATGCGCAATTCGTCGGCCGGGATGGCGGCTATGCCCAGATCAGGTTGTCATCCGGTGAGTTGAGAATCGTGCGGCAGGAATGCATGGCCACCGTCGGCGCCGTCTCCAATCCCGACAATGCCAATTGCAATCTGGGCAAGGCCGGCCGCAGCCGGCATCTCGGACGGCGCCCGAGCGTTCGCGGCGTGGTGATGAACCCGGTTGATCACCCGCATGGCGGCGGCGAGGGGAAATCCAGCGGCGGCCGCCACCCGGTGACGCCCTGGGGCAAGCCGACAAGGGGAATGCGGACCCGCCGCAACAAGACCACGGACAAGTTCATCCTGCGCAGCAGGCATGCCCGAAGGAAAGGACGTTAATACATGCCACGGTCAACCTGGAAAGGGCCGTTCGTCGACATGGATGTGCTCAAGAAGGCGGAAAAGGCCAGAGAATCCGGCCGCAAGGACGTCATCAGGATCTGGTCCCGCCGTTCGACCATCCTGCCGCAATTCGTCGGCCTGACATTCGGTGTCTATAATGGCAGGAAGCACATACCGGTATTCGTGACCGAGGAAATGATCGGACAGAAATTCGGCGAATATTCGCCGACGAGGACATTCTACGGTCACTCCGGCGACAGGAAGGCAAGGCGCAGCTAGAGATGGGAAAGCAGAAGACAAAATCGGTGCTGGACGAATACGAGGCGATGGCCGTCAGCCGCATGCTTCGGGTCTCGCCGCAGAAACTGAACCTGGTTGCAGCCATGATCAGGGGCAAGCCGGTCGATACCGCCCTGGCCGATTTGACCTTCTCGAAGCGGCGGATTGCCGGTGACGTGAAGAAGTGTCTGATGTCGGCGGTCGCCAATGCAGAAAACAATCACGGGCTGGACGTGGACCACCTGGTGGTATCCGAGGCCTTCGTGGGAAAGAACATCCAGCTCAAGCGGATTCGCTACCACGCGCGCGGACGCTTCGGGCGGATCAACAAGCCGTTTTCGCAACTGACCATCAAGGTCCGCGAAATGCAGGAGGAAATTTGATGGGCCAGAAGGTCAATCCGGTCGGGATGCGGCTGCAGGTCAACCGGACCTGGGACAGCCGATGGTATGCCGACAGGAGAGAGTTCGGGGATTTGCTCCAGGAGGATCTGCGGATCCGGAAATTCATCCGCAAGGCCTGTGAAAAGGCCGGGGTCAGCCGGGTCATCATCGAGCGTCCTCACCGCAAGTGCCGGGTGACGGTGCAGACGGCGCGGCCTGGCGTGGTCATCGGCAAGAAGGGCGCCGATATCGAGGAGTTGCGCAAGAAGCTGGCCGAACTGACCGACTCCGAGACCCATTTGAATATCATCGAGGTCCGGAAACCCGAGATCGATGCCCAACTCGTCGCCGAATCAGTCTCGCAACAACTGGAGCGGCGGGTGTCGTTCCGGCGGGCCATGAAGCGTGCGGTCCAGAACGCCATGCGCATGGGCGCGCTCGGCATCAGGGTCAACGTGGCCGGACGGCTCGGCGGTGTCGAGATTGCCCGCACCGAATGGTACCGGGAAGGCCGGGTGCCGCTTCACACCTTGCGGGCCGATATCGACTATGCCACCGCCGTGGCCTCGACTCCCTACGGGGTGATCGGAGTCAAGGTCTGGATATTCAAGGGCGAAATCATGGAGCATGATCCATCGGCGCGCGACCGCAAGGAGCAGGAGCTGCGGGATGGCACGGTCATGCACCGCGGCAACTGACGAACGGAACCAGCAATGCTTCAGCCAAAACGGACGAAATACCGCAAGCAGCACAAGGGGCGGATCCATGGCTGCGCCAAGGGCGGCACCGAGCTGAATTTCGGTTCATTCGGACTCAAGGCGATCAAGCCCGAGCGCGTGACCTCGCGCCAGATCGAGGCGGCGCGGCGGGCCATGACCCGGCAGATGAAACGCCAGGGACGGGTGTGGATCCGGATTTTCCCCGATGTTCCGGTCTCCAAGAAACCGACCGAGGTCAGGATGGGCAAGGGCAAGGGCGCGGTGGAATACTGGGCGGCCCGGGTCAAGCCTGGAAGGGTCATGTTCGAGATTGACGGCGTTTCGGAGTCTGTGGCAAAGGAGGCGCTTCGCCTGGCGGCAATGAAGCTTCCGGTCAAGACCAGGATCGTGCAGCGGGAAGACTGGTAGCCTGCGCCGGGCGGGAGATTCACCCCGGCAGCAACTGGCAGCCCTGGAAAGGCATGAGGGATGACGGCTGAGGAATTGAGACGAAAGACGGCTGACGAGCTGCGCGAGGATCTGCGCAATCTTCGGAAGGAGGCGTTCAACCTCCGTTTCCAGCGTGCCAGCGGATCGCTCGAGAATACCGATCGCATGCGACAGGTTCGCCGTGAAACGGCGCGGACCAAGACGGTGCTCAGGGAAATGGCCGGCAGCGACGCCGGTTGAACAGGGATTTTGGAATGCCGAAGAGAACGCTGACAGGACGGGTGCTGAGCAACAGCAACGACAAGACCGTCACGGTGCTGGTCGAGCGCCGCGTTGCGCATCCGGTGCTGAGGAAGACCATTCGCAAGTCGAAGAAATACACCGCGCATGATGCCGGGAATACCGCACAGGTCGGAGACATGATTCGCATCAGCGAATGCAGGCCGATCTCGCGAACGAAATGCTGGGAAGTGATCGAGGGACAGCCCGGGAGCTGACCTCCTTCCCGGATTGAACGAAACCATGGGGCCGTGTCCGGTCCCCAAAGGTCGGGAGAAGCCACATGATCCAGATGCAGACAAATCTGGATGTTGCCGACAATTCCGGGGCCAGGAAGATCCAGTGCATCAAGGTGCTCGGTGGATCGAAGCGGCGGTTTGCCTCGGTTGGCGACATCATCATCGTGTCGATCAAGGAAGCGATCCCGCGCGGCCGGGTGAAGAAGGGCGATGTCAGGCGGGCGGTCGTCGTGCGCACTGCCAAGGAGGTTCACCGCGAGGATGGCACCTCCATCCGCTTCGACCGCAACGCCGCGGTCATTCTCAACAACAATGACGAGCCGATCGGGACCCGGATCTTCGGCCCGGTGGTCAGGGAATTGCGCGGGCGGAACTTCATGAAGATCATTTCGCTTGCCCCGGAGGTGCTGTGATGGCCGCGAAACTGAAGAAGGGCGACCGCGTACAGGTCATGACCGGCAAGGACAAGGGCGCCACCGGCGAGATCCTGAGCGTCGACCGGCAGCGGGGACGGGCGGTGGTCTCCGGCGTCAACGTGATGCTGCGGCATACCCGCCAGACTGCCAACACCCAGGGTGGAAGAATATCGGCAGAGCATCCGGTCGACCTGTCGAACCTGATGGTGGTCGACCCGCAAGAGGGTGGAGTTACCCGGGTCGGTTTCAAGATCGAGGATGGCAGGAAGATCCGTTTTGCCAAGAAGTCGGGAGCGCCGATCGATGGCTGATTACGTGCCGCGTCTGAAGACCCATTACGAGGAGAAGGTCCGCCCGGAAATGCGGGAGGAATTCGCCTACCGGAACGACATGATGATCCCGAAGCTGGAAAAAATCGTCCTCAACATGGGGGTCGGTGAGGCAGTCAAGGATTCGAAGAAGGCGAAATCGGCCGTCGATGACCTGACGCTGATTGCCGGGCAGAAGGCGGTGCCGACCCGGGCCCGCAAATCCATTGCTGCCTTCCGGTTGCGGGAGGGGATGACCATCGGCGCCAGGGTGACGCTGCGGGGCAGCCGCATGTTCGATTTCCTCGACCGGCTGGTGACAATTGCCATGCCGCGGGTGCGGGATTTTCGCGGCGTGTCCGGCCGCTCGTTTGACGGCAATGGCAATTTTGCGATGGGATTGCGGGAACATATCGTGTTTCCGGAGATCGATTACGACGCGGTTGACGAAATCAGGGGGCTTGATGTGGTCATCTGCACAACTGCAAGGACGGATGTTGAAGCGAAGAGCCTGTTGGCCAAGTTCAACCTGCCGTTCAACAGCTAGACCTGGAGGAACAGGCCAATGGCAAGAAAGGCGCTGATCGAGCGCGAACGCAAGCGGAACCGGCTGGTGCAGCGTCACCAGGCGACACGCCAGGCGATGAAGGAACTGCTGGAAGACCGGGAGTTGCCGATCGAGGAAAGATTCGTCATCGCCATGAAGCTGGCAAAGCTGCCGAGGAACTCGTCGGCAACCCGGCTTCACAACCGGTGCCAACTTACCGGCAGGCCGAAGGCGTATTACCGGAAACTGAAGATTTCGCGCATTGCGCTGAGGGAACTTGGCGGTTCCGGGCAAATTCCCGGAATGGTCAAGTCCAGCTGGTAGGAGTTCTGCAAGATGTCATTCAGCGATCCTCTCGGCGACATGCTCGCACGCATTCGCAATGCCCAGACCCGGGGCCGGTCCACGGTTCGGACCCCGGGGTCGAAACTCCGGCGCTGGGTGCTCGATGTCATGATGAAGGAAGGCTACATCCGCGGCTACGAAGTCGTGGAATCGGAGACCGGATTCACCGAATTCGAGATCATGCTCAAATATTTTGACGGCACGCCGGTCATCCGCGAGATGCGGCGGATCTCGCGGCCGGGCCGCCGGGTCTATGCCGGGGTCGACAAGCTGCCGTCGATTCGGCAGGGGCTGGGAATTTCCATCGTCTCCACGGCGCAAGGCGTGATGTCGGATGCCGACGCCCGGTCCAGGAATGTCGGCGGCGAAGTTCTCTGTTCGCTGTTTTGAGGAGGCCGAATATGTCTCGCATTGGAAAAAACCCGATTTCCCTTCCGGCCGGCGTGACTGCCAGCCTGTCGGGGCGCCGGATCGAGGTGACCGGGCCGAAGGGCACCAATGACTTCACCTTCTCCGACGACGTGTCGGTCGAGATCGGCGATTCCCTGATCACGGTGTCCCCGAGGGGAAATTCGAAACAGGCCCGCCAGCATTGGGGCATGTCACGCTCGATGATTGCCAATTGCGTCAAGGGGGTCGCCGACGGGTTCAGGAAAGAGCTGGCCATCAGCGGCGTCGGCTACCGGGCGCAGATGGAAGGCAATGAGCTGGTGATGGCGCTGGGGTTGAGCCATGGCGTCCGCTATCGGCCGGCAGAGGGAATTTCGATCTCGGTTCCTGCCACCAGCAGGGTGGTGGTCGAGGGGGCCGACAAGCAGAAGGTTGGTCAGACCGCGGCCGAGATCAGGTCGTGGCGGCCACCGGAGCCCTTCAAGGGCAAGGGGATCAGGTATGTCGACGAGGCGGTTTACCGCAAGGTCGGCAAGAAGAAATAGGTCACAGCAAGATGTCTGGCAAAAAGCGTCAATTGTATCTGCGCCGCAGGACACGGGTCAGAAACCGGCTGCGGAGAAGTTCCACCGGGCGGTTGCGGCTGTCCGTTCACCGGTCAAACCGCAATATCAGCGCCCAGATCATCGATGATGTCCGGGGGGTCACCCTGGCATCGGCCTCGTCGCTGGAGAAGTCGATCGGCACCACCGGCGGTGGCAACCGCGAGGCGGCGCGGCTGGTCGGCGAGGAAATCGCCAGGCGGGCCAGGGATGCCGGCATCGAGGATTGCTACTTCGACCGCGGCGGCTTCCTGTTCCATGGCAGGCTGAAGGCGCTGGCCGATGCGGCCCGAGAGGGCGGTCTCAAATTCTAGGAGAGAATTGAATGGCACGAGACGAGGGACGAAGATCTTCCAGGTCCGAGAATCCTGAATTCAATGACAAGCTGGTGTCGATCAACCGCGTGTCGAAGACCGTCAAGGGCGGCAAGCGGTTCGGGTTCACGGCGCTGGTGGTGGTCGGCGACCAGAAGGGTCGGGTCGGGTTCGGCAAGGGCAAGGCCAAGGAAGTTCCGGAAGCCATCCGCAAGGCCACCGAACAGGCCAAGCGCAGGTTGTTCAGGGTTCCGCTCCGCGAGGGTCGCACCCTTCACCATGATGTCGAAGGCAAGCACGGTGCCGGACGGGTCGTGTTGCGGACCGCCCCGCAGGGAACCGGGATCATCGCCGGCGGCCCGATGCGGGCGGTGTTCGAGATGCTTGGCGTGCAGGATGTCGTTGCAAAGTCGATCGGTTCGCAAAATGCCTGCAACATGGTCCGGGCAACGCTGAACGCGCTGGGCAAGTCATCCAGCCCGCGCTGGGTCGCCCAGCGGCGGGGCAAGAAGGTTGCCGAAATCATGCGTCGCGGCGAGGCCGAGGCAGCGCAAGGCTAGGAGAATCCATCATGGCCGGAACCATCATCGTCAAGCAGATCGGCTCGCCGATCCGTCGGCCGGCGAAGCAGCGCCAGACCCTGATCGGGCTTGGCCTGAACAAGATGCACCGGACGCGGGAGTTGGAGGATACGCCTTCGATCCGCGGCATGGTCAACAAGATCCCGCACCTGGTGGAAATCATCGAGGAGCGGGACGGAAACAGCGACAGCTCCTGACCGGGTGCGTCGCCATCGGTCAGCAAGATTGCAGGTATCCAGATGAAACTCCATGAATTGCGAGACAATCCGGGCGCCACGCGCAAGCGGCGCCGGGTTGGCCGGGGTCCCGGCTCCGGCAAGGGCAAGACGGCAGGACGGGGCATGAAGGGCCAGAAATCCCGGTCGGGGGTGGCGCTCGGCGGCTTCGAGGGCGGCCAGATGCCGATCTACCAGCGGCTACCGAAACGCGGCTTCAACAACCCGTCGGGCAAACGGTATTCGGTGGTCAATCTCGGCAAGTTGCAGCAATTCATCGATGCCGGCAGGATTGATGCATCCGGCATCATCGACGCTGCGGCGATGGAGGCCAGTGGCCTTGTTCGGCGGCGGCGTGATGGTATCAGGATTCTCGGCCAGGGAGAGTTGACCGGGAAGGTCGATATCGTGGCCAGCGGGGCAACACGCTCGGCGATTGCCGCTGTCGAGGCGGCCGGGGGCTCACTGAAGATTGAAGGGCGGGCGACAAATCCGGATGACACTGCGCCGGTTCAGGAATAACCTGCCAATGTTGCCGGTCCAGCTGTGAAGGATTGATCGATGGTTTCAGCCGCCGAACAGATGGCGTCCAATCTCAGTTGGAGCGCATTCGGAAAGGCAACCGATCTTCGCAACCGCATCCTCTTCGCCCTGGGCCTGCTGATCGTCTACCGGATCGGGACCTTCATCCCGGTGCCGGGCATCGATACCGTGGCGCTTCGGGAATTCGTCGACGCCGCGTCGACCGGTCTCGGTGGCATGCTCAACATGTTCACTGGCGGCGCCATCGGACGCATGGGGGTCTTTGCCCTCGGCATCATGCCTTATATTTCCTCGGCAATCATCGTGCAGCTGCTGGTGGCCATGGTTCCGCAGCTGGAACAGCTGAAGAAGGAAGGCGAGTCCGGCCGCAAGAAGATCAACCAGTACACCCGGTACGGCACCGTGTTCCTGGCCACCTTCCAGGCCTACGGGCTGGCGGTCAGCCTGGAATCGGGAGGGCTGGCCGTCGATCCGGGCTGGTATTTCCGGATTTCCTGCCTGGTGACCCTGGTTGGCGGCACCATGTTCCTCATGTGGCTTGGCGAACAGATTACCGCCCGCGGCATCGGAAACGGCATTTCGCTGATCATTTTCACCGGGATCATCGCCGAGATCCCGTCAGCGCTGGCCCAGTTCTTCAGCCAGGGCCGGTCGGGTGCGCTGTCACCGGTGGTGATCATCGGCGTGATGATGATGGTGGTATTCGTGATCGGCTTCGTGGTCTACATGGAACGGTCGCTGCGCAAGATCCACATCCAGTACCCGCGCCGCCAGGTCGGCATGAAGGTGTATGATGGCGGCTCGTCGCATTTGCCGATCAAGATCAACCCGTCGGGCGTGATCCCGCCGATCTTCGCCTCGTCGCTGTTGCTGCTGCCGACCACCATCTCGACTTTTTCCGGCACCTCGACCAGTTCGCTGATGTCGACCATCCTGGCATATTTTGGCCCCGGCCAGCCGCTCTACCTGCTGTTCTTCGTGGTGATGATCGTGTTCTTTGCCTATTTCTACACGGCAAATGTCTCCTTCAAGACCGAGGATGTTGCCGAGAATTTGAAGAACCAGAATGGCTTCATTCCCGGGATCCGGCCGGGACCGCGGACGGTCGAATATCTGGATTACGTCGTCTACCGGTTGCTGGTTCTCGGCTCGGCCTACTTGTCCGCGGTCTGCCTGTTGCCGGAGATTCTCCGGTCGCAGCTGGCAATCCCGTTCTACTTCGGCGGAACCTCGGTGCTGATCGTGGTCTCGGTGACCATGGACACCATCAACCAGGTGCAGTCGCACCTGCTGGCACACCAGTATGAAGGCCTGATCGAGAAGTCGCAGCTGCGCGGCAAGCGCCGGCGCAAGACCACCACCAGGCAGACGGGACGATGACCATCTCACTCGCTGGCCCGCCAGGGGCTGGCAAGACCACCAGGCAGACGGGACAATGAACATCATTCTTCTTGGCCCGCCAGGGGCTGGCAAGGGAACCCAGGCAAAGTTCCTGACCAGGAACCGGAATATGACGCAATTGTCGACCGGCGACATGTTGCGGGAGGCCCGCCGCTCCGGCACCGAGCTCGGCGACCGGGTGGCACGGATCATGGATTCAGGCGAGTTGGTGACGGACAGCATCGTCATCGAACTCATCGACGAGCGCATCAGGAGCGACCGGGGTGCGGGTTTCGTGTTCGACGGATTTCCGCGCACCCTGGCCCAGGCCGATGCGCTCGGTGACCTGCTGGACCGCAATGGCATCGAATTGTCTGCCGTGCTGGAGCTGATGGTGGATCTGGGCGAGCTCGAGGACCGCATCACTGGCCGGATTTCCTGCAGCGATTGCAGCGCCGTCTATCACCGCACCAACAACCCGCCGAAGCAGGAAGGAATCTGCGACGCCTGCGGAAAGGCAGGCCTGCGCCAGCGGGAAGACGACACCGCCGAGGCGTTGCGAACCCGGATGCTCGAATATTACCGCAAGACTGCACCGCTGGTCGGATATTACCATCATGCCGGGCAGTTGCGGCGAGTCGAATGTATTGGCGATCCCGACTCGGTGGCAGCAAGGGTGGCGGCCGAACTCGACAGCTGAGAGGCCGCAAGACCCGGAAGGCCGACGACGCGAATCCGGGCGCAGTTTCCGCAAGACCGATGAAAAGAGTCCGGACCTCTGCCAGGGCTGGCCACAACCTCCGCAAGTCCCGAAGAAGGGATTCGGGCGCAGCCGGCGATGCCTCCGGCCTGGCAAGCCAGCAGCCAGGATCAACCCGGTGACAAGTCCCGACCCCCGGCCAGGGCCAGGGTTTCGGCCCCGGCATGACCGCATGCATGCCGCCCGGGCTTCGGCAGATCACCCAGGGCCGGTCCAGCCAAACCTGCAAGTCGAGGACGTCCACGGGCGGGCTCCGGCAGATTACCCGGGAGCACGTCCTGCCAAGCCCGCATGTGGAGGACGTCCAGGGGCAGGCTCCGGTCCTGCTGTCCCGGGCCGTTGGTCAGGCCAGATCCTCGAAGACCCGGTTGTGGGTGTTGGTGCAGCGAACGAAACTGGCCTTGCCGGGCAGCTGGTCCAGGGTTTTGGCCCCGACATAGCTGCATGTGCTGCGCAATCCGCCAAGCAGGTCGTGCACCGTTTCGTCCAGTGACGGTTTGAGCGGCAAGAGGACGGTCCGCCCCTCGCTTGACCGGTAATCCTTCAACCCGCCGAAATGCTTCTCGTTGGCGGTTCGGGAACTCATCCCGTAGAATTCGACATATTGCTGTCTTTCTATGATCGGCTTCCCGCTGCGGTCGACTTCATTGCCCTGAAAGAAGCGGTCGATGATGTGACCGCCGCCCTCGCCATGCCCGGCGAAAAATCCGCCCAGCATGACAAAATCGGCGCCGGCAGCCAATGCCTTGGCCACGTCGCCGGCGGTATTGCAGCCGCCATCGGCGACGATGCTCGCCCCGATGCGGCGGGCGGCCTTGTGACACTCGACCACGACCGAAAACTGCGGATAGCCGACACCGGTCTTGATCCGTGTCTCGCAAACACTGCCGCCGCCAATGCCGACCTTGACCATGTCGGCGCCAGCCTCGACCAGTTTTTCGGTCTGGTCCGGCGTCACCACGTTGCCAGCAATCAGCACCAACGCCGGAAATGCATCCCTGAACTTTCGCACGCAATCGACAAAGCGGTCGGTATATCCGTTGGCGACATCCATGCAGGCATAGCGGAGGCGTCCGTTCAATTGCCGGGCGACGGCGTTGAAGCGGCTCCAGTCATCGTCGCTGATGCCGATGGTAACGGCGCAATAGTCGGCCCGCCGGTCATCGCTGCTGAAGAATTCCACCAGCTGGTCTTCGCCGTAGAACTTCTTCAGGCAGGTGAACATCCCGTGCGACCCGAGACGGTCGGCCATTTCGAACGTGCCAACGCCGTCCATGTTCGCCGCCATGATCGGTATGCCATGGAAGGCATGGCCCCGGCGGCGAAAGCTGATCCTGGTCTCGAGCCTGACCAGCTTGCGGCTCGAGACCGGGCTGGGTCCCGGGATGATCAGGACATCATCATAGTCCAGCTTGATGTCTTCGCTGATCACTATGCGTGCTCCCCAACGCTGCCGGTCTCCGGTTGGCCACATCGGCCTGCCAAGCCAGCTGGTTGCATCTCTTCACGCAAGATACACGGGAACAACCGCCATCACGCCTCCCGGATGCCCGGAAAAGGCCGGATTCGCAGTTTCATTCCCGTATTCGTTGCGAATGACATCTACCGGAGTTGCGGCCGCATGTCAAAATCTAGGACGCCTTCGCTGGAGAGGTGGCAGGCCAGAAAAATCGGGATGCATCCGAGGGCTCCGGCCGCAAGACAGGAATGTGACAAATCGGCCGGGCAATCCACCCCGGACGGGCATGTTCTTCGATCAGCTGCAAGTGACCTGCCAGGCGCCGGCAGGCGGCTCGGGCCATGTGCTCAATCGCCCGATTGCACGCAGCATCCATCATCTCCCGGGGATTGAGCGGACCCGGAATCGCGCCGGGCAGCATGTGCGTGCTCTCGAGGCGGCCAGGATTCCTGCGGAGCCGCCGACGAAGCCAGCGCCGATGAGGCGGATCACGCAGGACGGCGTGCGACAGCGTATTCTTGTGCGCCTCCAGATTGGCCGGCGATGTTTCGCTCGCCGCCCATGTCTTCACGGGCAGGGACGGGGCCGGCAGGGTCGATGGGGCGCAGGCCGGGCCGCGCTTTGCGAGCCTGCAATGCATCCGATGGGTCCGGAGCAGGATGGCCGGGCGTACGGTCAGGAACGGAAGCGGGCGGCGCCAGTCATGGTGCGGCCGGGGCCGGAATTTGTGAAGGAAAATCTCCCGGCATGCTGTTGACCGGCGGGCGGAAAGCCACTACATGCTGTCTTCCCAACAATTGGATGTCACGGTTTCGAAACTCCGATTGCTCCTGACATGATGCCGCAACACGAACCAGCCCGCCGATTGGTTACGGAGGGGTGGGTGATTGCGGTTCCAAGAACGCTGAAAGGAAGGCAAATTGGCGCGGATTGCAGGCGTTAACATCCCGACGAGAAAACGTGTCCCCATCGCCCTGACCAGCATACATGGAATTGGCCATTCGACTGCAGTGCAGATCTGCGAAGCAGTCGGAATAGATCAGTCCCGGCGTGTCAATGAATTGACCGACATCGAGGTGCTGTCAATTCGCGAGCATGTCGATCGCAACATCATGGTTGAAGGAGACCTCAGGCGCGATGTCCAGATGAACATCAAGCGAATGATGGATCTCGGATGCTACCGGGGATTGCGGCATCGTCGCGGCCTGCCGACCAGGGGACAGCGGACCCATACCAATGGCAGGACCAGGAAGGGTCCGGCCCGCCCGATTGCCGGCAAGAAGAAATAGCGGAGAAGCAAATTGGCAGCTGACAAAACTCGCGTCCGGCGGAGGGAGCGGAAAAACATCGCCACCGGCGTGGCGCATGTGAATTCATCCTTCAACAACACCAAGATCCTGATTTCAGATGTCCAGGGAAACGCGATTGCCTGGTCTTCGGCAGGAACCATGGGGTTCAAGGGCTCACGCAAATCGACCCCCTATGCCGCCCAACTCGCTGCCGAAGATGTCAGCAAGAAGGCAATGGAGCACGGCGTCAGGACATTGGAGGTCGAGGTCCAGGGCCCCGGCTCCGGACGGGAAAGCGCGTTGAGGGGGCTGGCCGCGGCCGGATTTACCATCACCGCGATCCGTGATGTCACGCCGATTGCGCATAACGGGTGCAGGCCGCCGAAACGCCGACGGGTCTGACCCCGCATCACCGGTATCCCCGGTACACGAATTAACTCTCGGAACATTTCCGGCACGGGATCTTGCCGGGAACAAGCATGGAGATTGGCGCGATGATCCACAAGAACTGGAATTCCCTTATCAAGCCCCGAAAATACGACATTCAGCCTGGAGTGGACCCGGTCCGGCAGGCAACGATTACCGTCGAGCCGCTCGAACGGGGCTTCGGGCTGACGCTGGGCAATGCGCTCCGCCGGGTCCTGATGTCGTCACTGCAGGGGGCGGCGATCACCAGCGTGCATATTGATGGTGTGCTGCACGAGTTCTCGTCAATTCCCGGCGTGCGGGAGGATGTCACCGACATCGTGCTCAATCTCAAGGATGTCCATCTGCGCATGACCGTGGAAGGACCCAAGAGGTTGACCGTGAAGGCCAGCAAGCCGGGGCCGGTTCTGGCCGGGCATATCGAGACTTCGGCCGGGATCGAGATCCTCAACCCGAAACACGTGATCTGCCATCTCGATGAGGGTGCATCGCTGAAGATGGAGATGACGGTCGATACCGGCAAGGGATATGTCTCGGCCGAGCAGAACCAACATCCCGATGCGGCGATCGGATACATTCCGATCGATGCCATCTACTCGCCGATCCGGCGTGTCTCCTACTCGGTCCAACCGACCCGGGAAGGCCAGATCCTGGATTACGACAAGCTGTCGATGAAGCTGGAGACGGATGGTTCGGTCACGCCGGAGGATGCGACGGCGCTGGCGGCCAGGATCATCCAGGACCAGCTCTCCACCTTCGTCAACTTCACCGAGCCGCAAATCGTCGAAGAGGTCGAGGAAGATGACGAGTTCGAGTTCAATCCGAAATTCCTGAAGAAGGTGGACGAGCTCGAATTGTCGGTTCGCTCGGCGAACTGCCTCAAGAATGACAACATCGTCTATATCGGTGATCTGGTGCAGAAATCCGAACCGGAGATGCTGCGAACCCCGAATTTCGGTCGCAAATCGCTGAACGAGATCAAGGAAGTTCTCGCCCATATGCAGCTGCATCTGGGCATGGAAACCAAGGGCTGGCCGCCGGAGAACATTGAAGAGCTGGCAAAGAGCCATGAAGGTGAATTCTGATTGATTGACTCGGAAGGTCGGCAAATCTATAGGCACCGGACCGCCGGAAACGGCAGTTCAATCGCCACGGACAGGGGTTGGAGAAAATGCGGCACGGGAACGGTTATCGCCGTCTGAACAGAACCAGCGAACACCGCAAATCCATGTTTGCCAATATGGCTGGCTCGCTGATCGAACATGAACAGATCAGTACCACCCTGCCCAAGGCCAGGGAGTTGCGGCCCATTGTCGAAAAACTCATCACCCTGGGCAAGCGCGGCGATCTGCATGCGCGCCGCAAGGCGGCATCGAGGCTGAAGCAGGACAAGCACGTCGCCAAGCTGTTTGAAGTGCTGGGGCCGCGCTACAGCGAACGCAATGGCGGCTATGTCCGGATCGTCAAATCAGGGAACCGCTATGGCGACATGGCGCCGCTGGCGGTCATCGAACTGGTCGACCGCGACCCCGAGGCCAAGGGCGCAGCCGACAAGACCCGGCTTGCCGAAGAGGAAGCCGAACAGGGCTGACCGCAAGGCAGGCCGATCTCCGGAAACAGCGTCCCGGGCGGAATACGAAAGCGGACCGGCCTGGCTCCGGTCGCGGTCCCGATTCACAGGCAGTTGCGCAAACGCAGGGATATTGGCTGCTGGCCAACTGTCAGGCGCCGCCAAACTACGCCGCAAATTGCGGTTCCGTTTCACTGGAAGGTAAGCTGCGCCATGCCGCTTGCATGACAAGCGGGAACAAGACTGCCCAAATGGATGCAGATGGGTGATGGATCGGGGGCTGACGCGCACTGATAACGGACAGGAAATGACTCCCGACTGGCGATCTTACGGTCGAACAGGGCATCTTGAGCGGTTGGACCGACTCCTGGACTCGCCGCTCTTCCGCTGCGTCCGTGTCCATGGACGGCGGCGCGTCGGTAAGTCGGAACTTCTCAGGCAAGCCTGCTCTCGCCGCCCGGGCGGACCACCTCTGGTGATGATCGAATTGCCCGAGCCGCCGGAAGGAGATGCTGGAATGGCCCTGAGGCGCCTCGCCGATGCCGCCTCGGCCGCGGGCGTATCCCTGGAAGAGCAACCCACGGCAGGACGTTGCGACCCGATGCGCTTCGAATCGCTGCTCCGAAGGGTCATCTATGGCGGCACAGCCGTCGTCCTGGACGAATTCCAGAATGCCAGGGGCCTCGGTCTCGTATCGGCAGTCAAGACGGTGATCGATGGGGTCCCGATCAACCGCCGTTCTCCAGATGGGGGGATCTGCGGAAAGCTGTTCCTGACCGGATCGCATCAACAGCGAATGTTCGAGATGTTCCGGGACGACTAGCCGCTGTACGGGCGCACCGACGAAGGCATCCGGCTTCGGCAGTGGAGCCTCAAGACTGTTCTGGAGATGGCCGGTGAGCAGGGATTTCTACACACTCCACGCAAGCTTCTCACCATGTACACGGCCTTTGGCAGCATGCCCGGCGCCTGGGAGACATTCGTGACCGGGAACTCGCCGGAGAGGGATCTCGGCGCGTGGAGTGACGACGGGGCGTGGAGACGTGAATTCATCGCAGCGACAATGCGGTCGTTGGAGGAAGAGCCGATGGACCGGTGGGATCACGCCAGCTTCATTGAGCTTTCCCCGGAGAACCGGGCCGTGATTGATGAAATCGCCAGCAGCACGGGCGGCCGGACTGCCGCCCAGATCCGGGGACAACTTGGAATGTCCAGCGAGAATGTCCGCCGGTCGCTCAAGACTCTCGAGGAGCATCTCGAGTTTGTCACCCCGTTCTGGAACTTCATGGGGAGCGAAGCCCGATGGCGTCTTTCCGACAATTCGACCCTGTTTCAGCTGCGGGTGCTGGGCGGTGGTTCGGTGCCCGCCGGCGCAAGACCAGGTGGCACCGCGAGACAGGAGAGACGGCTCGAGAGTATGGAGGGATCCACATTCGAGCGAATGGCCGCCTCCTGGCTTGAGGAGCTGGAAGGTGTCACATGGCATGGCTGCGGGGTTTGGCTGCCAGGGCTGGCAGACATCGATGTGATGGCGCTCCAGGAAGGTGGCGACGGACGGACGCTCTTCATGGGCGGATGCAAGCGCAATCCGGACACCCATCATCCGGCCCGGCTATAGCGACAGTTCGAGAAATTTCTCGAGGCCGGGTCGTCGGACAGTGAATTGAGGGAGCTGTGCAACCTGCCGCGCCGCCAGTTGCTGATCTCGCCGTCCTTCACGCCGCAAGCGCGGGAGCGTTTTGTACCAAGCGGCTTCGAATGCGTGGACATACTGGACATGGCCCGGATGCTCGGCGTCGCCCCGCCCAGCTGAGGTGCCAGCGTCGGCAAGACAGGACACCAACATCCTCGCCAGCACCCCCGCACCATCGCTGCCTCGCGGTCCAATGAGCCTCCTTCCAAGCCCCACCGACGTCGCACGAATGCATGATCGGCGAAAGAACCAATTCCCGACACGCTCGGGCAGCCTGCTCAACCCGCCGGCGGGATGCCGCCACGAGCACGCCTGCCGCCGGTTGGAAGATCCGTGAGTCCAGACGCGGAGCACCGATCGGTCAGCAATTCAAGACGACCCGTTACGCACCGCCTTGCGAGCCTTGTACGGGAAATACCCAATCCCCAGGCAACCCGCCGGATCGCCTGTCCTTCTCCAGAAAGTGCCTCCAGGAATTTTGTATCAGCCGCCAGACCCGGCACCGCGGATTTGTCCCTACTCCTGAAAATGGTCGCCAGAATGAACCATCTGCTGCCGGAAAGCCGAGCCAAGCTCGGACATATTGTCGACAAGGCAGTTGTCATTCCCGCGTACCCGTCCGTATTCCCAATCCGAGCAAATCCGTCACCGCGCCCGACATCTACCCGGTGGCAGCGGTGCTGATGAGCTCGTTCACCGCCTGGCGAATTCGGACGGCTGCCATCTCTTCGACATCATCCAGACAGCCGCCATTGGCATTGGGGAATCCGGGCTGACAAATCTGATCCGGCCTTCGCTTTGCGGCCTGGCTGATGGTGGCCACGACAAACCTCGCGGGTAGTCGAAACCTTTCGATACCTTCTGCTCTTGCGCCGCCGCCACGATCCACATTCATGGCGTTGCTTGGGCTTGAAATGCGCTTTGAATCCTGCCATTTGGGGTCAGGGAATAATTGGGGGACCCACTGATTATCGGCAGGACGCGAACCAGCTACCAGTTTCTTGTCGGACCCCATGAAGCCGGCGTTCATCGCCGGGACGTAAGTGCAATAATCCTGTAAATTCAAGACACTAACAATCCTTTAGATCGCCAGCGGGAGAACGCACCCGACATGACGCATGACCGAAGACTGCCCATCGCGGTAGATAGCTGGAACGCAATGTGATGCCGGATGACAGGTCTTGTCGTGGAAGTAGGAGACGTCACATGACCAGGAAAAATTCAAACCGGCACGCATTGACCAGACGGGAGCGGGCACAGGATGTAATTTCCGGAACTCCGCCCGTCCGCCGCGGTGCTCGCGGGATGATCAAGGCTCATGCCAGTTGGTCGAACAGGTACCGGGGCCATTTCCCCTGCAGATCGTCGGTCGGACAGCCCGTAGCCATGTCGACTACCACCTCATCAAGCCCCTATTGACCACGACGGTGCCTGCATGCCTCCGACACGAGTATGGTTTGATGACGGCTTCCAGGCAAGGAGGCTCCGAGCCCTCCCGCATGTGCCGGGACCGCGTCTCCGGCGTCCCGGAGGCGCTGCAGGCTTGGTCGCCTGTTGCCTCGGCAGCCCCGTTGGCCTTGCCAATCGTGTTGAGGCATGTCCGGTGTTTCGACAATCCGGGCTGCATCCAGGAGGTCTCGCTACTACGATGCCCGGACCAGCACGGGATCCACAAGCGAAAGAATTGCCGGGACATGTCCTCCCACCCTGCAAGGCAAAAGGTGTCCCGCCAGCAGCTGGATGCCGACGTGAAGGAAAGACCGGGGGGGGGGGGCAGCATTCCTCGGCCTGCCGCCGCACCCGCAGTCTCTGGCCCTGCAACGCACTCGACGGCCAAGGTGATCACCACGCCTCGCCCAGAGATGCGCTGCGCCGCCGGCAATTCGCCAGTCCAAATTCCTCCCGCGTAACACCAATCGCGACGGGTGTCGCCGCCGCGCCCGACCCCCGTGCACACCGCCAGCCTCACGACATCCAGCAGACGAGCGCGGGCCACAGTCAATCATTCCGCCCGGAAGGCGGCGGCTCGCAAGAAACCGACGAGCTCGGGGCCTGCCCTGCCCGACGGTCCCGAGACCAGCGCCAAGTTCTTGCCTTGCCGGCGAAGATCGTGGGCCAACCGAACCGCGTGACCGCCTGTTTCATTCCCGCCGATGCACCAAGTCCCGGCAACTGCGACAACCGCGGCCAGTCTCAAATCGAAGTGACCTGCCAAAGAGCCAATGGTCTTGGCAAAATGCGCCGCACGAGACACCAGGATGAACGCTACCACCATCTCTCACGCATTCCTGCCAACCGGACCGCCATGTGTCGCCCCGGCGGTGGCTCGGGAAGCGAGGTGGTCATCCGCCCCAGTGCCCGAGCCTCGGTCGGCAAGCGAGACGTCGAGTGGCTGGTCCCCTGTGCCTTCCAGAACCCGAGGCTTGACGACGGTCTTGGCCCGAAATCCATCCAGCCGCCAGGCGGCCTCGTGCATCAACATGTCAGCGCCGGTGCCCGGAATTCCCTGAGGCAGCAGAATGCGGCCCGGCCCGAGGGCCTCGGCGATCAGTGGCCCGGCCCTCAGTCCCATCCGGTCAAACCGGCGCCCTCATCCGGCGAGAGCCGCCTGGAAGGCATCCCCGGCATGGGCAGGCACGCCAGGCGCGGCTCCAAGCCCCTACATGTGCAACGGTGGCACCCGCCGTTTCCCAACAACAAGCCGAGCAGTCCTCCTTTCGTCGAGGCAACAGCACAGCTTCACTATCCGTCCCCTAGCTGGGGATGCAGTGCAGCCGAATCATGGTGCCGGGCATGATGGCGACCCTCGCTTGCACCCTTACCCTGTGGGCGCAGGCAGGAGCCGCCCTTCGGGGCCTGCGTCGCAGGGTGGTGGGCTCGCCGACGCGGCAGCGCTCCCAAAGGCAGGGGCGGCCCCATTTGGTGCGCGCTTTCGCCCCCGAGAGTAGCCTTGATCGGATCGCGGGTGTACGGGGAGAGACAGGGCTGGAGTTCAGTTGGCTCTCTCCGACCACCGCTACCCGCGGGCGCGAGCGTCGGGAACGCTGTTTGCCCGACATCAACCATCCCCGCCGCGACTCGCGGCGCAGGTCAGCCTCCGAGGCACCTCGCCGGGTCACCTCGGGACTTACGTCCCGACCCGGAGGCGGGGGCGTCCAGGCATGGCGCGCTGTCCTCGCCATTCCTGTCCTGGCCGGACTTTTCGCAGTCGCACCCGCCAATGCGCAAACGCTCACTGCCGCTCATCCGTTTGGTGGCCCCGTGTACGAGGGCGAAAGGGTCCAAGTCACAATCGCTGGCGTCACTATTTCGGGGGAATATAGCGACATTGGCCTGGAGGTCGGAAGTGAGAGCCAAGCCGGTTCGAGTGACTACTCAGCAACCCTAATTGACTTCAGAAAAGCCGAAAAAAAGGCAATCTTTAATTTCACGTTCAAGGATGATAGCGTCAACGAAGGCGACGAGAACCTTGTGCTAAAGCTCTACCACCAGGGGCCCTTGCCAACCTTAGCAAGAACTGACCACGGCAAATTTACCCTCACAATCAAGAATGGCCCGCGCCCTGTGGGCATCAGCCTCGACAATACCAGATTCGAGCTCAAGGAAAACCAGTCTGCCGGCGTCCCGGTCAAGGTGTGGCTTGATGGGCCGCCGCCCGAAGGCAAGACTGCCGAAATAGAATTTCAACGTCCGTACCGTGGCGCGATTCAGCCTAAGGGTGGAGACCAACGTACTGGCAGCGTTTTCCGGTACTTCAACAAGAAGAATTACAACAAGTCACAAACCGTAATACTTGAACCCCGGCCAGACGCTGACAACGATGACTGGTCAGGAGAGTTGGTTTTACAAGCACACAACTACTTCTATGTGCCACTCCAAAGTTATTCCGTCAAAGTCATCGACACCACAGCCATTCCGGAATTCAGCACTAGGCATCTGACGCTCGTGGAGCGCGGGCTGGCGCAGAGCTATTCCGTCAAGCTCGACCGCGATCCGGGCGTGGATGTTATCCTGGTCACCAAGGCGCACGAGCATCTGCGTTTCATGGGGCCCGGCGACTCCACGTTCGGCTCTCAGGCTAGCCTCACTTTTACCGGCGGCACCAGCGGTAATTGGAAGACAGAGCAGGCTATTACCGTCAAGCACATTCTGGACAACAACGATAACGACGAGTCCAGATTACCGATAATCCACGAACGGGGACAAGGCACCACGGCTTTTCAACTGAGCGAAAAGAATCTGCCCACCACCCTCACTGACGCAGGCAACGCGCCGATTTTCGGTCGCGATTCGGTTCCAGTCATCGAGGGTGGCCCCGCCGAATCCTACACAGTGAAACTTGAGCGCGATCCCGGTAGAACCGTCACGCTCACAGCCGAGGTTCCCTTGGCGCATCGGCAATCAGTGAAAGTGCAAGCGCCGGGCGGGATGGCCGGTGCGAGTGGCAGCCTGACCTTCACCGACGGCGCCAGTGGCACCTGGAAGACCCCGCAGACCTTCACCGTCACCGCCGTGAGCGACACGAACTTGATCGACGAAACCGTAACGCTCAGCCACCGTAGCGACCACCTGAATTGGCCGCAGGGCGTGGTCCACCCGGTTGAGGTGCAGGTATCGGACCGGGGCGGCGGCGCGGTCAAGCTCTCGCCAAGCGGAACTATTCGGGTCTGGGAGGGTCAGGAAGCGTCCACCTATACCGTCAGTCTGAGTCGTCCACCCACGGATGAGGCGATCGTCACCATTACCTCGCATGACACCGACAAATTGACCGTCAGCCCGACCACTCTCACTTTCACTGCCAGCAACTATGACCAGCCGCAGACAGTAAGTCTTACCTCTCCGGCTGGCAAAGTCGGTGAAGGCGAATCAGCCACCATCACCCATGCAGTGACAGGCTACGGCGCGACCGCCACCGGGCCGGCAATCACCGCCCTCCTCGTTGACACTACCCTCACCGAGACCTTGAATCTGCAATTCAGCGAATCGAGGTTCAGTGGCAAGGAGGGTGAGTACGACGGATTGCCGAATACGGCCAAGGTCAGGGTTGCGCTGCAAGGGTCGAGCAGCAGCTATAGAGGTTTCCTGCCGGCAGTCAGTTTCCGCGTCTGCTTCCAGGATGGCGAGGCCAACGAGTTTGCACGTGACATTGAGCCGCTTACCCCCGGCGAAAAATGCGTGGATGGCAGTCTTGGCCGGGAAACAAAAAGGCCTTCGCAGGAAACCTCAGTCGAGGTCTTCAATGTGCTGCACGACTCCTTAGACGAGAAGTTTGAGAAGCTTACCGTCACTCTGCAAGCCGACCCCGACAAGCCCTTGCCCGCGATGGTCACCATCCCCCAGGCCGGATCAAAAGCCGACTTCATCGTCGAGGACGCCCAACTCACGGAAGTCAAGTTCACGCGCACCGATGCGGGTTCGATTCAGGAGGGCGGCTCGGACAAGGCGACCTTCGAGTTCGCGACGGTGAGCCGCTCGCTCTACGCCGGCGAAGAGATACGCGTGCCGCTCAAGATCGGCGGCGCCGGCATCACCGGCGATGACTATGCGGTGAGCGTCGTTTCCGGCGGCACACTGAGCACCGATGCGACCTACAGCGCAAGCGCCCCGGCGCTTGTCATCAAGGGCAGCGGCAAGACGGTCGGCGAAGTGTCCGGCAACTCGCAGAAAATAGTCTTCGAAGTCGCCGCGCTCGCCGACGGGGTGGCCGAGGGCGGTTCGGAAACCATGACCGTCGGCTACACCGCGCCGGTCTCCAACCTGAACACCGACGGCGTCCGCTACGAGACCGGTGCCACGGAAACGGCATCCGGCTCACAGAACAACGTTGAAGTTGAAATCATCGAGCATCCGACGGTCAGCATCGCCGCCGATGGCGATGTCACCGAGGGCAGCGACGCGGTCTTCAGCCTGACCGTCTCGCCGGCGCCGGGCACGGGTGAGTCGATTTCGGTGAACTACGATCTCGCCCAAACTGGCGATTTTGTCGCGGCGGCGGACCTCGGCACCGGCAAGACCGTCAGCATCGACGACACCGGCACCGCCAGCATCACCATCGCCACGGTCGGCGATAGCGTTGACGAGACCGACGGCAGCCTCACGGCCACCCTGGCTACCGGCACCGGCTACGTGATCGCCGCCGCACCGGGCAATGCGGCCACGGTGAACATCAGCGACGATGAAGACACCCTCGTCACCTTGAGCGCCGACGCCAGCGTCACGGAAGGCAACAAGGCCACCATCACCGCCACCATCAACGGCCTCGCCCAGGCTGAGGACTTGGTCATCCCCATCAACGCCACCACCGGCGGAGCGGACGGCACCGCGGAAACGACCGACTACGATGCCCCGGCCAGCATCACCATCACCGCAGGCGAGAAGACAGGTACGACTGAGCTGATCACCCACCTCGACGCCGACAAGGACGACGACACGGTCAAGCTCGCCCTCGGCGACCTGCCGGACGGCCTCGCAGCCGGCGACCCGGCCTCGGTGACGGTCAGCATCGACGACGACGGCAAGGGCGTGGAGGCCACGCTCAAGAGCAGCGCGACATCGGTTGACAACGGCAAGTCCGTCACCATAACCGTGAGCCTCGACCGGGCCTTCGCCGCCAAGACCGCCATTTCGATCGCCGTGGCTGGTTCGGGAACCAATCCGGCGGAAGCGACCGAGTGGGAAGCGCCTGCGAGCATCGAGGTCGCCGCCGGCGCAACCTCGGCGACGGCCAGCATTGAAACGATTCGCGACCAGGACACGGCGAGCGAGGAATTCACCGTCAGCTTCGGCTCGCCGCTGCCCACCAACCTGTCCACCGGCACCCCGGATTCGGCGAAAGTCACCATCACCGACGATGGCCTTGGCCACAGCATCTCCTTCACCGCCAGCCCCAATCCGGTGGACGAGGATACCGCCACCACTATAAACGCCACCGCCAACGGCCTCTTCGACGCCGACGTAACGGTGCCGCTCGCACTCACCAACGGCACGGCGGAAGCAGGCGACTACGCAGTGCTCGCCAGCATCACCATAGCCAAGGGCGCGATGAGCGGTACGGGCACTCTTACCACCATCGGTGATGCGGACACGGACGACGATACTTTTGAAGTGCGAGTCGGCACGCCACTGCCATCCGGCGTAGTCGCCAGCACCACCGGCTACACCATCACCATTACGGACACCAAGGCGTTCGCGGTGGTCAAGCCGAAGCTGACCATGACTACTACGCCAGAGGCGGATGGCTTTGATCCAGTCTCGGTGGACGAAGGCGATTCGGTCAGCCTGACGGCGACGCTTGACCGGGCGCACAGCGCGAAAATTGTTTTGCCAGTGACGATGACTCCTGGCAGGTATAGCGACAATGACGAACACAGCGCCGAATCAGGCGACTACGGCAGCCTGGCAAACATCACCATCAAGGCCGGACAGACAATCGGCACAGGCACCGTCACTACCAATCAAGATGATGATGAAGATGACGAGTACTTCTATACCGAGGTAGATCTCAGCGGTCTCGGAGAGGCAGTCGAATACGGTGACTCCTTCGGCACATCCTACGGTTTCACCGTTGAGATCGTCGATGACGACAAGCCCCCGCCGACTGTGGGGTTTTCGGAATACGGAAACCTTTTGCCCAAAAGCGAAAGCGAGGGCTTTCGGGGTGTGACCATTACAGCGGGCGATCAGGACGAACCCTTCCCAGGCGCACCATTTAGAATTTTTACGCCTGCCGACCATGACGTTGATGTGTACGTCGATGTGAGACAGGAAGGGAATTTCTGGTCGTCGGCGAGTCTCGGGAGACAGAAGCTGACCATCCCGGCGAACTCGAACAACGGAGCGACCCTCGATCTCCATCTGGACAACGATGCCATCGACGAGCCCAATGGCTCGATCACGCTAACCCTGGTTGAGGATGCCAGCTACAAGATCGATCCGGCATACAAGACGCTCACGAGCCCCATGGCGGATAACGATCCCACGCTTGTCACCATGACGGCGCCGGGCGGCGACATTTCCGAAGCGGGCGGCAGCAAGACCTTTATCGTCACACTGAGCCGTGCGCTCGTGCAGGGAGAAGTACTTCCGGTCAACCTTCGATTCGATGATGACAACGGCGACGCTACCCTCGGTTCGGACTTTACCCTGTCGCACCCAACGCCATCCCCTTCGGGCGTTTCCTATACAAACTTCGACAGCACTGATGAGCAGACCAATCGCCCCGCCATCAAGTTCACGGGCGATCCCGGAGCCGCCAGGAGCGCCACCTTTACGCTCAATGCCAAACAGGACACGATAGTCGAGCAGCCGGGAACCGGACAGAACCGAAAGCCATACGAGAACGTCAGAGTGCGGATCAAGGATTTTTTGCCGCACTCGGGCTTTGACCGTTCCGACGGCGCCACACGCAAGGCCGACCTGAAATTTCGCATTCTCGATGATGATGATGTCCAGGCCTACCCGGGTCTCGTTCTTTCCCGCAGCAGCAGACTCGAGGTAGATGAAGGCAAGAGCGAGACCTTTACCGTCAAACTCGCCACCCAGCCGAGCGGCACGGTCAATGTGGCGGTATCCTTCGAGCCACTCTACGGCGACGTGTCGGACGCCCTTACCGTAAGTCCCGCCTCACTTTCATTCAAGACATCAGACTGGAATCAACCGCAAACGGTGACCGTCAACGCCCTTGCAGACGAGGATAAGGAAAGCGATGACAATGAGATCATACTCCAACCGACCGGCTATGCCGAGGCATCCCGCAAGGTCCTGAACGTGCGGGCTAAGGATGCTGGCGCCGGCCTCACCCTCACGTCACCAACACCACCTAGCATTACCGTCAACAACACCGGCACCTATACCATCAAGCTGAAGAGCAAACCCTCGGACGACGTCACCGTTACGCCGGTCAGCAGTGATGAGCGTATCGCCACGGTCAGCGGCGATCTGACTTTTACTTCTGCGAACTGGAAACAGGCGCAGACTGTCACGGTTACTGGCAAAGGCGCGGGCGATGTCCTGATCGCGCACACATGGAAATCCTCGGACTACGCCTACTACCAGACCGAGGCGACATCACCGGTCGAATTCAGCGTCGCCGATACCGGCAATCGGACACTCACCCTCGAAGCGCTGACCACAACGGTGGAGGAGGGCAAGAGCATCACCCTTACCGCCAAACTCGACCGGGCTCACACGGTGGACACGACAGGAAGGCTGAATTTCACCTTCGGCGGAAACCGGACCGGCGGTGGCCAGGGAACAGAGACGACTGCGGAAAGCAACGACTTCACCCCCAATACCAGGACAACAGTCACCATCCCGGCAGGTTCCACCTCTGCATCCGTTACCATCTCCGCTGTCAACGAGGCCCAGGGTAGCGCAATCTACGAGGGCGCGGAAACCTTCGGGGTTGCACTCTTTTCTGGCGGCACACGCGGTGTTTCTGCGGACTTCAACAACAACAGCGCCATCATCACCATCACCGACGAGGCCGACCAGCCGGTGTTCGAGCTCGTTTCGCCCGACCCGCTGAACGGTGCCGAGGGCGAACAGAGCAAGGGCCGGGTCTTCAAGGTCACCAAGACCGGAGCCACCGAACTTGCCGCAACGGTCGATATCGCCTCCGCCGACGGCACGGCGACTTCCCCCGGGGACTTCACACCCATCCCGGCCAACGAGACCCTCACCTTCGCCAAGGGCGACACCGAAAAATCCGTCACCGTCAGCTTCAAGGACGATGCCGACGACGAACTCAAAGAAGACTTCACTGTCACCATCAGCAACCCGACCGCTGCCAGGCTTGGCGCCACCACCTCCGCTACCGTCGAACTCACCGACGACGACCCGACCGTCGTCTCGCTCACTGTGGGCGCACTGGCCATCGACGAGGGAGAGGGGACCAAGGACATTATGGTCACCCTCGCCCGCGCCCTCACCACCGGCGAATCCCTGCCCGTCACGCTCGACTTCGCCGGCGACGCAACATTTGGCGAGGACTACACCTTGGCCGCGAAGTCCACGCCCACCGGCGTCGCCTTCAGCAATCTCGCCAGCACCGATCTTGCGACCAATCCGCCCACCATCACCTTCACCGGCGGCGTCGGCGCCTCCAACACCGCCAGCATCACCCTCACCGCCACCGGGGACAAGGCCGACGAGGGCGACGACGAGGCGGTCACCGTCAGCCTTGGCGTCCTCGGCGCCAGTTCTGGCACCGGCCTCGACGGCGGCGCCAAGACGGACTCGACCAAGTACACCGGCAGCTTCAAGATCACCGACGACGACGGCACGCCCACCAGCATCACCCTCAGCGTGGACACCGACACCGCCACCGACGGGGCGCAGGACGAGGTCTCCGAGGGCATCGCCAGCCCGCCCTCGGTGGAAGTCACCGCCACCATCGACGGCGGCAGCGTCTTCACCGACGACAAGACCATCCGCGTCTCGGTGGTCGGCGGCACCGCCACCGTGGGCGACGACTTTGCCGCCGTCACCGGCTTCGACCTCAAGATTCCGGCGGGGGACAGCAGCGTCAAGGGTAGTTTCACCCTCACGCCCGTCTATGATGGCGTCAAGGAATCCGACGAGACGATCTCCGTCACCGGCGCACTCACCCCCGCGGTCCAGGGTCTCACTGTCAATCCCGCGACCATCACCCTCGCCGACGACAGCGTCGTCCCCGAGATCAGCGTATCCGTTGACAACAGCGGCAAGAACATCACCGAGGGCGGCGACGCGGTCTGGAAGCTGACCAGCGGCGTCTCCATCCCGGTGGACCTCACCGTCAAGGTCACGCTCACCCAGGAGGGCAGCTTCGTTTCCGCCCAGACCCTCACCGACACCATCACGGTCACCATCCCGAAGAACACCACGACCGCGACCCTCACCATCGCCACCGAAGCCGACAGCACCGACGAGGCCGATGGCTCGCTCAGCCTCACTGTGGCTGCGGCGGACAACGGCGAATACACGGTGTCCACAACCAAGGGTGATGCCGACGTGGCGGTCAGCGACGACGACGCCACCAGCATCGCGCTTCTCGCCGGGGCCTCGACCACGCTCACCGAGGGCGATGCCAGCACCAGCGCCACGCTCACCCTGCGCCTCGGCCGCGCCCTCGTCGCCGGTGAGATCGTCGAGGCGCCGCTCGCCATCACCAGCAGCACCGGCGCGGTCATCGACGAATTGACCGACGCCGATCGCGACTACCTGCTCGAAGTCTCGGGCACCGGCGTCACCCGGACCTCGGTGCGCCGCTCCAATCCCAGAATCAAGTTTACCGGCGCCGCCGGCGTGCGGGAGGCCACCATCAATCTCACCGCCACCGCCCGCGACGACGACGATGAGGACCACGAGACGCTCAGCATCACCCTTGGCGACATCCAGGCCAACAACCTCGCCACTAAGGTCAGTGGCGGGGTGGTGGCCCATGCGTCCGACAACGACCCGGAAACGCCTGAAAACACCGTTGAGGTCACCATCCAGGACGACGAGGGCCTGAAGCCGGAACTGGTCGTTGACTGGGCATCCGGCGAAACGGACGACAACTCACCGACCGAAGGCGCCACGGTCAAGATGCGTATCAAGGCCGACCCCGCGCCGCAGGCGGACATGACTGTCTACCTGACCGTCAGCGAAGCGGCCGGCGCCGACTACGTCGCCAAGTCCGACGAAGGTGCAAGGACGGTAACCCTGAAGAAGGGCGCCACCGAAGTCGCCGTCGATGTGCCCACCGTGGACGACAAGGTGGATGAAATCCCTGGTCTTGTCAGCGTCGCCATCGTCGCCAACGATGCCTACCGCCTTGGTTGGCGCGAACCGTACCAAAGGCTGGTGAAAGATGACGATGCGACGCCAGTCCGCATCGAACGCGATTGCGGCTATAATGATTGCTACCCCATATCCGAGAACGACGTTACCGCCGAATTCAAGGTCAGCCTCGGCCTCGCGCTCAATCTTTCGAACCAGACCGTCACCGTGCCACTCGAAGTGACTGGCGCGACAGTCGGCACGCATTACACACTTGCGCTTAAGGCCGGTCAGGGCAACGTAACCTGGCTGGACTCCGGCACCTACAGTGCTCAGAGCCCGGCGGTGCGCTTTAGTGGAGACGGCGCCGAAGAGGCCGTGCTGACGCTCACCAGCATTGACAACAACGACACGACCGCCCGCACCCTGGACCTGAGCCTCGGCACGCCGACCTCGAACCAGTTCGTTTACGGCGGTGTCGAGAAGGGCGCGGCCAACACAGCCAGCGTCAAGATCGTCAACGACGACGGCAAGCCGGTGGTGCGAGTGGAGGCCCAGGTCGCGGAACTCCGCGAAGGCCAGGACGCGGGAGGGAGCCGGGACCCACACCCGAAGATGTACATCTATGCCGATCCGGTGCCGCAGACCGACATCACCGTCAGCGCCACGTTCAGTCAGAAGGGAGACGTGATCGATTCCAGCGGCCCCCAGCCCGGCAGGTACAGCTACACCATCAAGGCAGGGCAAGCCGCCCCGCAAGTCGTTGAGTTCCGCATCGCAAACGACCTGGATGACGAGCCCACGAGCTTCGTTACTCTGGAGGCCCATGACGGCCAGGGCTATACGCTGTCATTGACCATGAGCAGCGCCACAACGCGCATCATCGACGCCGATGATGGGCCTACCGTCAGCCTCGCCGCGGCCAGCGCCAGCGTCACCGAAGGCGGCAACGCGGCTTTTACTGTGAGCCGTGGGACAGAAGGCACATCTCCATACTGGGAGGTCGATGGCATTTCCGTGGTGCGGCTGCGGATTTCCCAGCGCGGCGACTTCGTGGCTGCTAGTGACCTTGGCGTCAAGACCGTCACGCTGACGAAAGGCGAGACCAGCGCCACCTACGAGGTGCCCACCATTGGCGATGCCAAGGGTGAAAAGGACGGCACCGTTACGGTGGAACTTTTGCCCAACCGCACGAATGGCGACTCCAATTCCGCCTATGCCGTGGACTTCCCGCCCAACAACCGGGCCGAGGTCACCGTCGTGGATAACGACGACGGTGCGCCGGGCGTGCTCATCTACAACGAGAATACCGCGGTCAGCGAAAAGAACCTCACCCAGACCGGCAGCTACACGGTGGAACTTGCCACCGACCCAGGGCAGTCCGCCACCCTCACCGTCAATGTGCCTGCCGCCCACCAGGATTCGCTCACCGTCCAGGCCCCGGGAGGCATCGCCGGTTCGAGCGCCACCCTCGATTTCACGTCGGGCGCCAGCGGCACCTGGGATATCCCGCAGATGATCACCGTTGCCCCACTCATCGACGATGACGGCGAGTCCGATACCTTCGTGCTCACCCAAAGCATAGCGAACTACCCGGGCCACACTGGCCCCATCGATGACGTCACCGTCACAGTCAAGGACATTGGCTACAACCTGCTGCTCAGCCACAACAACGGCAACAACAAGCTTGAAGTGGCCGAACCCGTCGGCCAGGAAAGCTACGGTATCCGGCTCACCAGCCAGCCCGCCAACAACACCAGCGTTATCGTCACGCCGACCAGCGGCGACACCACGCTCGCCACAGTCGGCGGTGCGGTGACCTTTACTTCGTCCGATTGGAGGGACCCCAAGCCGATCGCGGTCTCCGGCCTGAAACGGGGCACGCTCACCATCACCCACGCCGTCACCAGCACCGACCCGAACTACCTGCTCAGCGGCAACTTCCCGGTCGGTGTTACCGTCATCGCCGACAACCGCCGCACTGTGGAACTCTCCACCGCGCCCAACCCGGTGGCTGAAGGCGCCGACGTCACGCTCACCGCGACCATTCCCCAGGCGGTGTATCCGCAGAAAGCGGTCACCATTCCGCTTAAGCTTACCGAAGGCACCGCCGTCGCCGCCGACTACACGGAAATAGCGAGCATCACCATCGACGCCGGCCAGACTACCGGCACGGCGACCCTCGCTACCGTCGATGACACCGCCCACGAGACGCCCCACGAGACCTTCACCGTGGCCTTCGGCACGCTGCCGCGGGAACTGCTCGCGGGCACGACGACCTCGGTGGACATCAGCATCGACGACGACGCGGACGTGCCGCGCAATGTCAACCTGTCGGTTGCCAAGAACCCGGTACGGGAAGGCGATGACAACGTAGAACTGACCGTCACCCTTGATGCGGTGCTCACCGCCCCAGCGCGCGCCGTCAGCATACCGTTCAGCTATACCCTTGGCACTGCCCAGGCCGAGGACTTCACCGAAGTCGCCGACGTCACCATCGCCGCGGGCGAGGCCAAGGCCATAGTGACGATTCCGATTGTCGATGACAGCGCCCACGAGACGCCCCACGAGACCTTCACCATCGGTCTCGGGACGCTGCCCGCCGGTCTCGAAGCGGGGGATACGGCGGAGATCGAAGTCGAGATTGATGACAAGAGCGACGCCCCCGCCGTGGTGACGTTTGAAGCTTCGGAAGTCCGAGCCTCGGATACAGGGCACGTTGTCACCGTGCATCTCGACAAGGCGTTGCCGCAGGACCTCACCATTCCACTCGAATATACCTTCGGCACTGCAAAGACGTCGGACATCAACCAGGTCGCGAATATCACCATTGCGGCCGGCAACTCGGGACCGGTCACTGGGGGCACGATCACGTTCAATCTTGTCAACAACAGCATTTTCGACGGCGGGGGAACGTTCACCCTTGGCCTGGGGGCCTTGCCGCTGCCGGCAGCACAGCTTGTCACGGGCGATATCGACGAGATGGAGATCACGATCCTGGACGAAGCGGACAGACCAGGCTTTGCGTATGCTCAGTCCGAGACCAGCGGTTCTACACCGCTGGTCGAAGGCGATCCCGAACTTGCCCTCATCCGTACCGGAAACACCAAGGCATCCTCGTTTATCGCCTACAGGACCAGTACATCAACCGGTGCCGCAACACCCGGGAGCGACTATACATTGACGCCTGCAGGCAAATCCGCGTTGATTGAAGTGCCTGCGGGCGATTCAACCCCTGCCCTGAAGGTGCCAATCATTGATGATGATGAAGACGAGTTTGCCTCGGAGTTCTTCTACTTTGAAGTTCAGCGAAACGGACACGTAGGCGCGAGAAGCGTACCGAAAGGGCGCAGATTGATTCGCATCGTCGATGATGATCCCACGCCCGTTACCCTGTCTCCGTCGTCCGATGTGTCCATCGATGAAGGTGATGACAATACTACGGCCAAGCTGACACTGGAGCTCGCACGGCCTCTTTACGTCGCACGCTATCCCGACGGGAGTTCGCTGCGCGAGGTCGCCGAGATTCTGCTGGCGATCACAACCAGCACCGGCGCCGCGCTCCCCGGCTCAGCGGATCCTGACTTCACCATCGCAGTTAGCGGCAATGCAATTTCTGCAACGGGTCTGGACAGCGCTACACCCAAGATCAAATTCGAAAGTCCAACGGGCAATGTTCAAAACGCAAACATCGCCACCATCACCATCACCGCCACCACCCGCAATGACGGCGATTTCCAGGACGAGACCATCCAGATCGCCCTCGGCGACCTGACCGCGAGCACGCTTGCCACCAATCTCGAGGGCGGTGTCAGCGCCAGCGACGACGGCGACCCCGGCACCGACGACAACATCGTCGCCATCAAGATCGTGGACGACAAGGAAGGGCTGGACGGCTTCGACCTGTCGGTGGATACCAACTCCGTCGCCGAGAACGCCCAAGCCGCGACTACCATCAACGTCACCGCCACGGCTAGAGATAACGGTTCCTTCACCCAGGACCACGACATCGAGATCACCGTCGGCGGCGGCGCGGAGGATACCGCCATCTCCGGTGCCGACTACGCGGCGGTGGAGAAATTCACCATCACCATCACCGCCGGCCAGAGCAGCGCCAGCGGCAGCTTCAGCCTCGACCCCACCGACGACACCCTCGATGAGGCCGACGAGACCCTGAGCGTCACGGGCACCTCCGGCTCGCTCGAGATCACCCCGGCGAGCATCACCATCACCGACGACGACCCCGAGCCGACCGTATCCGTGGCCCATGCGACGGCGGTGGCCGAAGGCGACGACCCGGCGGTGACCGCCGAAATGAGTTTTACGGTGAGCCTGTCGGCGGCGAGCGGCAAGGAGGTGACTGTCCCCTACACACTGACCGGCACCGCCTCCGACGGCGCCGACTACGATGCGCCGGCGACCCAATCCCTGACCATCGCTGCGGGCGACACCAGCGGCGAGATCGTGATTCCGGTCAAGGGCGACACCATCGACGAGGTTGACGAGACCATCATCGTCACCCTGAGCGCCCCGACCAACGCCACGATTTCCTCGGTGGCAGGCGCGGGCGCGGCGACCGGCAGCATCACCGACGACGATGTGCCCGAACTCAGCATCACGGCCGGCACGGCGGTGACCGAGGGCACGGCGGCGAGCTTTACCGTTGATGCCGACATCGCGCCGGTGGCCGATCTCACCGTGAAGGTCGATGTGGCCACCACGGCGGGCTTCGCCGCGAGCGGCACGACAGGCGCGCAGACCTTCACCTTCCGCGCCGGCAAGACGAGCGAAACCTACACGGTCAACACCCAGGCCGACACCGTCGACGAGCCCGACGGCTCGGTGTCGGTGACCCTCAAGGACGGCACGGACTACGCGGTGGATTCGAGCAAGACCTCCGCCAGCGTGGACGTGAACGACAACGACGCCACCACGGTCGCCCTGGCGCGGGCCGGCTCCGGCGGCATCGCCGAGGACGGCGGCACCGAGGATTTGACCATCACCCTCGGCCGGGCGCTGGTGGCGGGCGAGAGCGTGACGGTGCCGCTTGCCGTGTCCGGTGCGACGGTGGCGACGCACTATACGCTCGCGCTCAAGGACAATGGCGGCACCGGCGTCTCCCTCGACACCGCCGCACCGCACAGCGCCCAGCACCCGGCGGTCACGCTCTCCGGCGCCGGTGCGCAGACGGCGACGCTGACCCTGACCGCGGTGGCCAACACCGACAACGCCAGCCGCACCGTGTCCATCGGCTACGGGACGAGCGCCCGGGCGCCGTCATCAACGGGCCTCTCGGGCGGCATCAGCACGAGCGGTTCGGCCTCGGTGCCGATCCTCGACGACGACGCCATGGTCAGCGTCGCCGCCGCCAGCGCCTCGGAAGGCAGCGCGGTGGTGTTCACGGTGACGCTGCCGGAGGTGGCGCCAAGCGGCGGGGTGAGCGTTGGCTACTCGACCGCCGACGGCCGCGGCAACAACGATGATGATGCCCACCAGGTCGCCATCAGCGCCGACTACACGGCTGCGGCGGCCAATGCGACGCTCACCATCGCCCAGGGCCAGCGCAGCGGCACCATCAGCATCGCGACCACGGATGACACGACCTATGAGGGTGACCACCACTTCACGCTGATGCTCGACAGCACCAGCCACTTCAACCTGAGCACCACGGCCGATTCGGCCATCGGCACCATCACTGACGCGGCGGACGCGCCGAGCTTCGCCTTCTCCACCGCCTCGACCGATGCCGAAGAGGATGACGGCACGCTGACGCTGACCGTTGCCAGGACCGGCGACACTCTCGTCGCCGCCACCGTCAGCTACGCGACAGTGGACGACACCGCCACCGGCGGCAGCGACTTCACCGCCATCGCCAGCACCGAGCTCGACTTCACGGCATCCGAGGCCAGCAAGACCATCACCGTCAGCCTCACCGACGACAGTGCCGACGAGCCGTCCGAAGCCTTCACCGTCAGCCTCACCGCCATCGCCCATGCGCAGCTCGGCAGCACCTCGAGCCACACCGTCAACATCGCCGACAACGACGCCACCACGGTGACGCTCGAAGCCCCGGCCGCCGCCATCGACGAGAACGTCGGCACCAAGACCATCACCGTCACCCTTGGCCGCGCACTCGAGGGCGACGAGACGCTCACGGTGCCGCTCACCTTCGCAGGCACCGCCGCGTTCGGCACCGACTACACGCTCGCCGCGCCGAGCCAGACCCCCACCGGCGTCAGCTATTCGAACCTGGCGAGCACCGACCTCGCGGCCAACCCGCCGTCAATCGCCTTCTCCGGCGTGAACAACGCCGCGAGCAGCGCCACCGTCATCCTCAACGCCACGGCCGACACCACCGACGAGGGCACCTCGGAGTCGGTGACGGCGGGCCTTGGCACCCTCAATGCCAGCTCCGGCACCAATCTCGACGGCGGCGCCTCCGGCTCCGGCACCGCGAGTTTCAACATCGAAGACGACGACGATAAACCGGAGGTGACGCTCGAGCTGTCTTCGGCGTCCATCACCGAGGATGGGGGTTCCAGCACGGTGACCGCCACGCTGAGTGGAGCGTCCAGCCAGGACATCACCCTGACGGTCGCCGCCACGGCTGTCTCGCCGACGGTACCGGGCGACTTCGCGCTCAGCGAGAACACGACCCTGACCATCGCCGCCGGCGCCACCGAGAGCACCGGCGCGGTGACCGTCACGGCGGTGGACAACGATATCGACGCGGCCAACAAGACCGTGACCGTCTCGGCCACCGCGACGGGCGGCAACGGCATCGCCAGCCCGGCCAATGCGACGCTGACAATCACCGACGACGATGACCTCGGCATCAGCGTCACGCCGGAGACGTTGACCCTCGACGAGGCCGACAATCCGTCAACCCAGAACACCTCCGAGCACCAGAAGACGTACACCGTCGAACTGGACACCCAACCCACCGGCACGGTGACGGTGAACCTCTCGAGCGGCGACATCAAGATCGCCACGCTCAGCGAAACGAGCCTCGAGTTCACGGCATCCGACTGGGACGCGCAGACCGTTACCGTCACCGCCGTGGCCGACGACATCGACAACGCGGGCGACGAACGCACCGTGCGCATCACCCACACGGTGAGCGCCGCCGGCACCGACTACAAGGACGAAACTGCCGCGCCGGTGGATGTGACGGTCACAGACGACGACGGCGAGCCGACACTCAGCATCGACTCCCCGAGCGTCGCCGAGGGCGATAGCAGCACTGCCACGATGACCTTCAAGGTGACGCTGACCCCGGCGAGCGGCAAGCCTGTGAGCGTCGCCTACGCCGACGCGGCCACCGGCACGGCGACCTCGGCGACGGACTACGCGGCGATCTCGTCTGGAACCCTCAACTTCAAGGCCGGCGAGACCGAGAAGACGGTGACGGTGACCGTCAACGGCGACACCACGGACGAACCCAACGAAACCGTCATCCTGCGCCTGTCCTCGCCGAGCAACGCGGCGCTCTCCGGTGGTGCCCAAATCCTCGACGGCACCGGCACAATCACGGACGACGACGCGACGCCCACCGCCACACTTGTGCTGACCCCCGCGACGATCGACGAATCCGGCAACAAGAATGAAAGCACGGTCACCGCCACGCTGAGCGGCGCATCAAGCGAGGCCGTCATCCTGACGGTCGCCGCAACGGCCGTCGATCCCGCAGTCGCCGGCGACTTCACGCTGAGCACCAACAAGACCCTCACCATCGCCGCCGGCAGCAAGGCCAGCACGGGCGCCGTCACGATCACCGCCGTGGACAACGATGTCGACGCGGCCGACAAGACCGTCACCGTCTCGGCCACCGCGACCGGCGGCGGCGTGGCCGATCCAGCTAACGCGACGCTGACGATCACCGACGACGACACGCGGGGCGTGACGGTGGCTGGCGGCCCCCTGAGCATGGACGAGACGGACAAGGCCGGGACGCAAGATACGCGCGAGGACCAGGACAGCTACACGGTGGTGCTTGACAGCGAGCCGACGGACGACGTGCGCATCGACATTACCGCGCTGAACATAGTGACGCTGAGCCCGACAAGCCTCACCTTCACCCCGTCGAACTGGAACCAGGCGCAGACTGTTACCGCGACGGCGGTGGACGACGCCATCGACAACGCCGGCGATGCGCGCGCTGGCAGCATCACCCACTCGGTGGTGGCGGGTGATTCGGACTACGCCGGCGCCGCGGCGGCGAGCGTGGAGGTCACCGTGAACGACGACGACGGCACGCCGGTGGTCACCCTGGAGCTGGACCCCGCGTCCATCGACGAGTCCGGCGACAACAATGCGACCACGGTGACCGCTTCCCTGAGCGGCCCATCGAGCCAGGCGGTCACCCTGACGGTCGCCGCCGCGGCCGTGTCTCCGGCGGCAGCGGGCGACTTCGCGCTCAGCGAGAACACGACCCTGACCATCGCCGCCGGCAGCACCACGAGCACCGGCGCGGTGACCATCACGGCGGTGGACAACGATGTCGACGCGGCCGACAAGACCGTCACCGTCTCGGCGACCGCGAGCGGCGGCGGAGTGGCCGACCCGGCCAATGCGCCGCTGACGATCACCGACGACGACGAGCGCGGCATCAGCGTCGCGCCGGTGACGCTGGCCCTCGCCGAGGCCGACGATCCGTCAACCCAGAGCATCTCCGAGCACCAGAAGACCTACGCCGTCGAACTCGACAGCGAGCCCACCGGCACGGTGACGGTGACCCTTGCGAGCGGCGACACCACGACCGCTACGCTGAGCGACAACAGTCTCGAGTTCACAGCGTCCGACTGGGACGCACAGACCGTCACGGTGACCGCCGTGGATGACGCCATCGACAACGCAGGCGACCAGCGCACCGCGAGCATCACCCACACGGTCAGCGCCACGGGCACTGACTACGAAGGTGAGACCGCCGCGCCCGTTAGTGTCACCGTCACCGACGACGACGGCGCGCCGACGCTGAGCATAGACGCGCCGAGCGTCACCGAGGGCGACGGCGGCACCACGACCATGACCTTCATGGTGACCCTCGCGCCCGCAAGCGGCAGGCCGGTGAGCGTTGATTACGCCGATGCGGCCACCGGCACGGCGGTCTCGGGCGACGACTACGCGGCGATCACGAACGGCACGCTCAACTTCGCCGCCGGCGACAAGAAGAAGACGGTGGCGGTCACGGTCAACGGCGACACCACCGACGAGCCGAACGAGACCGTGGTGTTGCGCCTGTCCTCGCCGAGCAACGCGACGCTCACCGGTGGCGCCCAAACCCTCGACGGAACCGGCACCATCACCGATGACGACGATGCGCCCACCGGCATCACGCTGACGGTGGACAAGTCCACCATCGCCGAGGATGCCGCCACCGCGACGGTCACGGTCACCGCCACGGTCACCGGTGGCACCGCCTACGCGACCAACAAGACCGTCACCGTCAAGGTCGGCAAAAACGGCGATACCGCAGTCGAGGGCACCGACTATGCGAACGTCGCCGACTTCGAGCTCACCATCAACGCGATGGAGACCAGCGCCAAGAAGACTTTCAGCCTCGATCCCACCGACGACGACCTCGACGAGGACACCGAGACCATCAGTGTTATCGGCACGGCGGACGGCGTCACCGTTACCGGCGCGAGCATCAACATCACCGACGATGACAACGCGCCGACGGTCTCGGTGGCCGACGCCACAGCGGTCAACGAAGGCAACGACCCCAACACCACCGTGAACCTCAGCTTCACGGTGACCCTCGACGCGGTAAGCGGCAAGCAGGTCACCGTCCCCTACACCCTCGCCGGCACTGCGACCGCCGCCGACGACTATACCGCGCCGAGCCCGCTGTCGGTCACCATCGCCGCCGGCTCCCGCAGCGCCAACATCGACATCCCGGTCAAGGGCGACACGCTCGACGAGCCCAACGAGACGGTCACCGTCACCCTCGGCGCGCCGACCAACGCCACGGTCTCCGCGACGGAGGGCGCGGGTGAAGCCTCGGGCGCCATCACCGACGACGACGCGACGCCGACCGCGACGCTCACCCTGACCCCGGCGGCCATTGACGAATCCGGCGCCACCAACCAGAGTACGGTGACTGCGAGCCTTAACGGCGCGACCAGCCAGGACCTCACCCTCACCGTCGCCGCCGCACCGGTGCCCCCGGCTCTCGCCGGCGACTTCACGCTGAGCGCCAACAAGACGCTGACCATCGCCGCTGGAGCCACCGCGAGCACCGGCGCGGTTACCGTAACGGCGGTGGACAACAGCGTCGATGCGCCGAACAAGACGGTCACCTTCTCCGCCGCGGCGAGCGGCGGCAACGGCGTAGCCGGTCCGACGGGCGTGACGCTGACCATCAACGATGACGAGGGCACGCCGACGGTGTCGGTGGCGGACGCCGTCGCGGTCACCGAGGGTGACGACCCCATGACCACCCAGGACATGAGCTTTGCGCTGACGCTTTCGGGGACCAGCAGCCAGGCGATAACGGTGCCCTACACGCTCACCGGCACGGCGACGGGCGGCAGCGACTATGAGACGCCGAACCCCCTGTCGGCGACCATCGCGGCGGGGCAGAGGAGCGGCACCATCGTCGTCAAGGTCAAGGGCGACACGGCGGACGAGGTGGATGAGACCATCGACCTGACCCTGGGCACGCCGACCAATGCAACGGTCTCGGCGGGGCAGGGGGCAGGCACGGCGAGCGGCACCATCACCGACAACGACGCCACCACGGTCGCCCTGGCGCGGGCCGGCTCCGGCGGCATCGCCGAGGACGGCGGCACCGAGGATTTGACCATCACCCTCGGCCGGGCGCTGGTGGCGGGCGAGAGCGTGACGGTGCCGCTTGCCGTGTCCGGTGCGACGGTGGCGACGCACTATACGCTCGCGCTCAAGGACAATGGCGGCACCGGCGTCTCCCTCGACACCGCCGCACCGCACAGCGCCCAGCACCCGGCGGTCACGCTCTCCGGCGCCGGTGCGCAGACGGCGACGCTGACCCTGACCGCGGTGGCCAACACCGACAACGCCAGCCGCACCGTGTCCATCGGCTACGGGACGAGCGCCCGGGCGCCGTCATCAACGGGCCTCTCGGGCGGCATCAGCACGAGCGGTTCGGCCTCGGTGCCGATCCTCGACGACGACGCCATGGTCAGCGTCGCCGCCGCCAGCGCCTCGGAAGGCAGCGCGGTGGTGTTCACGGTGACGCTGCCGGAGGTGGCGCCAAGCGGCGGGGTGAGCGTTGGCTACTCGACCGCCGACGGCCGCGGCAACAACGATGATGATGCCCACCAGGTCGCCATCAGCGCCGACTACACGGCTGCGGCGGCCAATGCGACGCTCACCATCGCCCAGGGCCAGCGCAGCGGCACCATCAGCATCGCGACCACGGATGACACGACCTATGAGGGTGACCACCACTTCACGCTGATGCTCGACAGCACCAGCCACTTCAACCTGAGCACCACGGCCGATTCGGCCATCGGCACCATCACTGACGCGGCGGACGCGCCGAGCTTCGCCTTCTCCACCGCCTCGACCGATGCCGAAGAGGATGACGGCACGCTGACGCTGACCGTTGCCAGGACCGGCGACACTCTCGTCGCCGCCACCGTCAGCTACGCGACAGTGGACGACACCGCCACCGGCGGCAGCGACTTCACCGCCATCGCCAGCACGAACCTCAGCTTCGCCGTCGCCGACACGAGCAAGACCATCACCGTCAGCCTCACCGACGACAGTGCCGACGAGCCGTCCGAAGCCTTTACCGTCAGCCTCACCGCCATCGCCCATGCGCAGCTCGGCAGCACCTCGAGCCACACCGTCAACATCGCCGACAACGACGCCACCACGGTGACGCTCGAAGCCCCGGCCGCCGCCATCGACGAGAACGTCGGCGCCAAGACCATTACCGTCACCCTTGGCCGCGCACTCGAGGGCGACGAGACGCTCACGGTGCCGCTCACCTTCGCAGGCACCGCCACCTTCGGCACCGACTACACGCTCGCCGCGCCGAGCCAGACCCCCACCGGCGTCAGCTATTCGAACCTGGCGAGCACCGACCTCGCGGCCAACCCGCCGTCAATCGCCTTCTCCGGCGTGAACAACGCCGCGAGCAGCGCCACCGTCATCCTCAACGCCACGGCCGACACCACCGACGAGGGCACCTCGGAGTCGGTGACGGTGGGCCTTGGCACCCTCAATGCCAGCTCCGGCACCAATCTCGACGGCGGCGCCTCCGGCTCCGGCACCGCGAGTTTCAACATCACCGATGACGACGATGCGCCCACCGGCATCACGCTGACGGTGGACAAGTCCACCATCGCCGAGGATGCCGCCACCGCGACGGTCACGGTTACCGCCACGGTCACCGGTGGCACCGCCTACGCGACCAACAAGACCGTCACCGTCAAGGTCGGCAAAAACGGCGATACCGCAGTCGAGGGCACCGACTATGCGAACGTCGCCGACTTCGAGCTCACCATCAACGCGATGGAGACCAGCGCCAAGAAGACTTTCAGCCTCGATCCCACCGACGACGACCTCGACGAGGACACCGAGACCATCAGTGTTATCGGCACGGCGGACGGCGTCACCGTTACCGGCGCGAGCATCGCGCTGACCGATGACGACGTGCCCGAACTCAGCGTCAGCGGCCTGGCGGTCACCGAGGGCAGCGACGCGGTCTTCACCATCGCCGCCGACCTGGCGCCACACGCCGACCTCAATGTGCAGTTCGCCATCTCGGAAAGCGGTGGCTTCGTCGCGGCGGCCGACACCGGAAGCGGCAAGTCTGTGACGCTGGCCAAGGGCGCATCAAGCGTGACATTCGATGTTGAAACCATCGGCGACACGGTGGACGAGGCGAGCGGTTCAGTGACCCTGACCCTCGCCGGCGGCACTGGCTATGTTCTCGGCAGCAACAAGTCCGCCGGTATCGGGATTCTTGATGACGACAAGACCCAAGTGACCCTCGCTGCCAGCGCCGACACCACCCTCACCGAACAGGAGCCGACCGACACCGGCAGCCTCACCATCACCCTCTCCCGCGACCTCGCCCCCGGTGAGATTGCCGAAGTGCCGCTTGCCCTGACCACCACCACGGGCATGGTGATCGCCGAGACCGATGCGGCCCGGCGCGACTTCACCCTCAGCGCCAGCGGCGCCGGCGTGAGTCTCGCGGATGAGAACACCGCCGCGCCGAAGGTCACCATCACCGGCGGCGCGGCCACCGAACAGGTCGCCACCCTGACCTTCGCGGCCACCAGCCGCGATGATGGTGACCTCGACCTCGACCGGTTACGGGTGGCATTGGGCGGGCTGACCCAGTCCTCCCTCGGCACCGTCCTCGACGGCGGCATTGAGGCGGGCGCGGGGCTCAACCGGGATTTCATCGACATCATCGACTACCGCGACCCGGCAGTAGTGCTGTCCACGGCCTCCATCGACCTCAAGGAGCGCTTCAAGGGCGCTACCTACGACGTGCGACTCGCCTCCAACCCCCGCGCCACGGTGACCGTCAAGCTGAGCGCCAGCGAGAAAGGCAAGCTGTCCCTGTCGCCGAGCACGCTCACCTTCACGCCGGATGGCGACACGGCCTGGAATACTGCGCAGAAGGTGACCATCACCGCCGAGACGGATGAAGATGCGGACGACGAGACGATCACGGTCAGCCATGCGGTGACCGCCCCCAAAGACACGCCCTATCACCAGGTATCGGCTGCGTCGCTGCAAGCGAACATCACCGATTTTGGCCATGCGCTTTCCCAGAACCTCACCTCTTACACGGTGCGCGAATACGGGGGTACCGACGAGATCTTCGTACTTCTCACCAGTCGGCCGACAGCGGATGTGACCCTCAAGGCGACGACGCAGTATGGGGAATACATCGAAATCATCCCCGAAACTTGGTTCTTTTCTGCCGCGGATTGGAAGCCGGGACGCTGGGTCAAGGTGAATATCAAGGGCATCAAGCGGTATGAGCATGGCAGATTCGTTTCGGTTGACATTGTCGCGAGTTCTGCCGATTCGAGCTACAACGGCAAGACTCTGGAAGTCGATGTCGAGATAACCGAAGACACCCGCCCGGTGGTGACGCTCACCGCCACCCCGGCGCCGGTCGCCGAAGGCGCTGACCTGACGCTGACCGCCAGCATCGACGCGGCGCAAACGGGCGCCGTGGCGGTGCCCTTGGTCTATGTCAACGACACCGCGGCGGTGGGCGATTACACCCCCGTGGCCAGCGTCACCATTCCCGCAAACCAGACGAGCGCCGAGGCCAAGGTCGCCATCGCCGACGACAGCACCTACGAAGGCAACGAGGCGTTCAGCATCGGCATTGGCAATCTGGCCGATACCTATCGCGCAGAGGCGCCGGCCGACATCACCATCGACGACGAGGCTGATGCACCGAGCTTCAGCTTCGCGCTCGCCGCCTCCACGGCAGCCGAGGCCGATGGTACCCATTCGCTTACCGTGAGCAAGACCGGCGCGGCGTCGGTGCCCATCAGCCTCGCCTGGGCCACCGCCGACGGAACCGCGCTCGCCGCCTCCGATTACACGGGTGTCAGCGCCGGCAACCTCGACTTCCCCGCCGCGGACGCCAGCGCCAGCCTTGACGTCACCCTCACCGACGACGATGCCGACGAGCTCGCCGAGAACTTCCACGTGGACCTCGTGGCCGGTGCGGGCGCCGAGCTCGGTGCCAACACGAGGCACACGGTGACGCTCACCGACAGTGACCCGACCACGGTCTCCCTAAGCGCGCCGAGCGGCAACATCGACGAGGCCGCAGGCACCAAGCGCATCACCCTGACTCTCGGTCGGGCGCTGGCGACCGGGGAATCCCTGGTGGTTCCCCTCAGAATCACCGGCACGGCCACACTCGGCAGCGACTATGCGCTTGCCGCGCCGAATCCGACTCCCTCGGGCGTCGCCTATACGAACCTCGCGAGCACCGATCTCGCATCCAACCCGCCGACCCTCACCTTCACCGGCGGCGACGGCGCGTCGTCAATCGCCACCCTTGACCTGACAGCCACAGCCGATGTGCTCGACGAAAGCGCGAGCGAGCGGGTGCGCATCCGGCTCGGCACCCTCGCCGCTACCGGCCTCGACGGCGGCGCCGCGGCGAGCGATGACGGCGACGAAACCACCACCGACAACGAACTCGACTTCCGCATTCAGGACGACGACGCCGCGCCCACCGGCGTCACCCTGAGTCTGGATACGGATTCGGTCAAAGCGGGCGAGCAGAGCGCCGTGGATGAGGATGTCGCCGCCGCCGTCACGGTGAGTGTGACCGCGACGGTGGACGGCGCCACCACTTTCGGCGAGGCGACCGAGGTGAGCGTGACCGTCGGCGATGCTGAAGACAGCGCCAAATCCGGCGACGACTACAAGGCGGTGGATGTCTTCACATTGACCATTCCCGCCGGAGCGACGAGCGTGACCGGCAGCTTCAGCTTCGAGCCGGAAGACGATGCGCTCGACGAGCCCGACGAGACCGTCAGCGTCACCGGCGAGTCTGGCGACTTGACTGTGACCGGCACGAGCTTGCAGATCACCGATGACGACCTCGCCCCCGGCGGCATCGCGCTCAGCCTGGACGTGACTTCGGTGGCCGAGAACGTGGAGACCGGGCCAAGCATCGCCGTCACCGCCAGTGTGAGCGGCGAGACGCGCTATCCGGCGGAAGTCACGGTACGGGTGACCGTGGGCAAATCGACCGACAGCGCGGTGTCCGGCACCGACTACACGGCGGTCGATGCCTTCGACATCGAGATCGCTGCCGGCGCGGCAAGCGCCACGAAAAGCTTCACCCTCGACCCCACCGACGATGCGCTCGACGAGGTGGACGAGACCATCACCGTGAGCGGCGAGTCGGGCGACCTGACCGTGAACGGCGCCAGCATCACGCTCACCGACGACGATGTGCCCGAACTGAGCATCTCGGCCGGCACGGCGGTGACCGAGGGCACGGCAGCGAGCTTCACCCTGGAGGCGGATCGGGCGCCCGCCGCCGACCTGACGGTGAACCTCGATGTGGCGACCAGCGCCGGATTCGCGACCAGCGGCACGACGGGCGCGCAGACCTTCACCTTCCGCGCCGGCAAGACCAGCGAGAGCTACACGGTCAGCACGGAGTCCGACAGTGCCGATGAGGCCGACGGCTCGGTGTCGGTGAGTTTGAAGGCCGGCATGGGCTACGCGGTGGCGGCGAGCGACAACTCGGCGAGAGTGGACGTGAACGACGACGATGTCACCAGCGTCACCCTGGCGCCCACCGGGCCGATCGACATCGCCGAGAACGGCGGCAGCGCGGATGTGACCGTCACCCTCGGCCGGGCGCTGGTGGCGGGCGAGAGCGTGACGGTACCGCTCAGCGTCTCCGGCGCGACGGTGGCGACGCACTATACGCTCGGTCTCAAGGACAATGGCGGCACCGGCGTCTCCATCGACACCGTCGCGCCGCACAGCGCCCAGCATCCGGCGGTGACGCTTGCGGGCGCCGGGGCGCAGACGGCGACGCTGACACTCACCGCGGTCGCCAACAGCGACCGCCTGACGCGGACCATCGCCATTGGCTATGGGACGAATGACGGCACCAATGACCGTAGCCCCTCGTCGAGCGGCCTCTCGGGAGGCATCAGCACGAGCGGAGCGGCCTCGGTGCGGATTCTCGACGACGACGCCAAGATCAGTGTTGCCGCCACCAGCGCCGCCGAGGGCAGCGCAGTGGTGTTCATGGTGACGCTGCCGGACCCGGCGCCTGCAGGGGATGTCACCATCGACTACTCGACCGCCGACGGCCGCGGCGAAACCACGGATGCCGACTACCAGGTCGCCACCAGCGCCGACTACACGGCAGCAGCCGAGAACGCGACGCTCACCATCTACGAAGGCGATTCGAGCGGCACCATCAGCATCTCGACCACGGCGGACACGACCTATGAGGGTGACCACCACTTCACGCTGACCCTGGACGCCACCGACAACTTCAACATCAGCGACACGGCGGGCTCGGCCATCGGCACCATCACCGACGCGGAGGACATGCCGAGCTTTGCCTTCGCCGCTGCAACCACCACTGCCGACGAGGATGATGGCGCCCTGACGCTGGCCGTTCAGAAAACCGGCGACACCCTCCTTGACGCCACGTTGAGCTACGCGACCGCGGACGGCACCGCCACCGGCGGTAGCGACTTCACCGCAATTGCCAGCACCGACCTCGTGTTCAAGGCGGCGGACAGGAGTAAGGACATCAGCATCAGCCTCACCGAGGACAGCACCGACGAGCCCGCGGAAGCCTTCACAGTAGGCCTCACCGCCGGTGCCGATGCCAAACTCGGCAGCACCGCAAGCCATAGCATCACCATCACCGACAACGACGCGACCACGGTGACGCTCGGGGCACCGGCCGGCCACATCAGCGAGAACGCGGGCACCAAGACCCTCACCGTCACGCTCGGCCGCGCCCTCGCCGGCGACGAGACCCTCGATGTGCCGCTCACCTTCGAAGGAAGCGCTGCGTTCGGCGCCGATTACACGCTTGCCGCGCCGAGCCAGACACCCACCGGCGTCAGCTACTCGAACCTCGCGAGCACCGACCTCGTGGCCAGTCCGCCCACCGTCTCCTTCTCCGGCGTGAACGCCGCCGCGAGCAGCGCCACGGTCATTCTCACCGCGACGGCAGACACCACCGACGAAGGCGCATCGGAATCCGTGACCGTCGGCATCGGCACGATCACCCACGACCTCGACGGCGGCACATCGAAGAGCGGCACGGCCAGCTTCAACATCAACGACGACGACGATGCCCCCGGCGGCATCACGCTGACCGTGGACAAGTCCACCATCGCCGAGGATGCCGCCACCGCGACGGTCACCGTGACGGCCACCGTCACCGGCGGCAACGCCTATGCGACCGACAAGATCGTCAGCGTCAAGGTGGGCGAAGATGCCGACAGCGCGGAGGAGGGCACCGACTACGTCGACGTCGAAGGCTTCGAGCTCACCATCAATGGGATGGAAACGAGCGCTGAGAAGACCTTCAGCCTCAACCCCACCGACGACGACCTCGATGAGGACCCCGAGCGCTTAAGCGTTACCGGCACCTCGGGTGACATCATCATCACCCCGGCGAGTATCAGCATCACCGACAACGACGACGAACCGACGCTGTCCATCGACGCTCCGAGCGTTGCGGAGGGCGACGCCGGCGAGACCGCGAGACTGCGCTTCATCGTCTCCCTCGACGCGGCGAGTGGCCGCACGGTCACCGTCGATTACGCCGAACAGTCGGGCGGCACCGCCACCGCGAACACCGACTACCAGGCGCTGACCAACGGTACGCTGACCTTCAACGCCGGTGACACCGAGAAGCACATCGACCTTACCGTCACCGGCGACGACACCGACGAGCCCAACGAGACGGTGAAGTTGCGCCTGTCCTCGGCGGCAAACGCCAGCCTTACCGGCAACGCCACGACCCTCGACGCCACCGGCACCATCACCGACGACGACGAAACCCCGACCGCGACTCTCGTGCTGACGCCTGCGACCATCGACGAGTCGGGCGACGACAACGAAAGCACCGTGACCGCCACCCTTTCCGGCGCGTCGCACCAGAACGTCACCTTGACGGTCGCCGCCGCGCCGGTGTCCCCCGCCGTTGTCGGTGACTTCACCCTGAGCGCCGGCAAGACCCTCACCATCGCCGCCGGCAGCAAGACCAGCACCGGCGTCGTCACGGTCACTGCCGTGGACAACACGGTGGACGCGGCCAACAAGACCGTCACCGTTTCGGCCAGTGCGAGCGGTGGCGGCGTGGCCGACCCGGTGGATGCGACGCTCACCATCACCGACGACGATGACGCGCCGACCGGCATCACGCTTGCCGTTAACAAGCCGACCATCGCCGAGACCGCCGCCGAGGCAACCGTCACCGTGACGGCCAGCGTCACCGGCGGCAGCACCTATTCGGCGAGCAAGGACCTCACGGTCACGGTCGGCGCCGGGAACAGCACGGCGGTGTCGGACGACGACTACACCGCGGTCGAGAGCTTCACCCTGACCCTGCCCGCAGGCGCGTCGAGCGCGAAAGGCACCTTCGATCTTGAACCCCTCGACGACGACGTGGACGAGGACACGGAAACCATCGCCGTCACCGGCACCGACCCCGGCGGCGTCACCGTGGCGGGTGCGAGCATCAACCTCACCGACAACGACACGAGGGGCGTGACGGTGTCCACGGCCACCCTGGCGGTGGACGAGGCCGACGATCCCGACACTCCCGCCAAGGAGCACCAGGCGACCTACACGGTGGTGCTCGACAGCGAGCCGACGGATGACGTGCGCATCGACCTCGCCGCAACCGGCGGTGCCGTCGGTTTAAGCGACGCACGCCTCGACTTCACCCCGTCGAACTGGGATGAGGCGCAGACCGTCACCGTCACCGCCGTCGATGACGACATCGACAACCCCGGCGACGCCCGCAGCGCCAGCATCTCGCATACCTTGGTGGCCGGCGACTCCGACTATGCCGGGGTGAACGTGTCCGGCGTGGCGGCGACGGTCAACGACGATGATGACGCGCCGGACGGCATCGCCCTGACGGTGGACACCGACGAGGTCGCCGAGGACGCGGGCAAGACCAGCATCACCGTCACCGCGACGGTCGGCGGCGGAACGCGCTATTCGGCGGACATGACGGTAACCGTTACCGTAGGCAAATCGACCGACAGCGCCGTGTCCGACACCGACTACGCGCGGGTCCCTGCTTTCGACCTCGTGATCAGCGCTGGCGAGGCGAGTGTCTCCAAGGCTTTCGACCTGACGCCCACCGACGATATCCTCGACGAGGACGACGAGACCATCAGCGTGACCGGTGAATCGGGTAGCTTGACGGTGACCGGCACAAGCATCACCCTCACCGACGACGATGTGCCCGAACTCAGCATCACGGCCGGCGCAGCGGTCACCGAGGGCACGGCGGCGAGCTTTACCGTCGATGCCGACATCGCGCCGGCGGCCGATCTCACCGTGAAGGTCGATGTGGCCACCACGGCGGGCTTCGCCGCGAGCGGCACGACAGGCGCGCAGACCTTCACCTTCCGCGCCGGCAAGACGAGCGAAACCTACACGGTCAACACCCAGGCCGACACCGTCGACGAGCCCGACGGCTCAGTGTCGGTGACCCTCAAGGACGGCACGGACTACGCGGTGGATTCGAGCAAGACCTCCGCCAGCGTGGACGTGAACGACAACGACGCCACCACGGTCGCCCTGGCGCGGGCCGGCTCCGGCGGCATCGCCGAGGACGGCGGCACCGAGGATTTGACCATCACCCTCGGCCGGGCGCTGGTGGCGGGCGAGAGCGTGACGGTGCCGCTTGCCGTGTCCGGTGCGACGGTGGCGACGCACTATACGCTCGCGCTCAAGGACAATGGCGGCACCGGCGTCTCCCTCGACACCGCCGCACCGCACAGCGCCCAGCACCCGGCGGTCACGCTCTCCGGCGCCGGTGCGCAGACGGCGACGCTGACCCTGACCGCGGTGGCCAACACCGACAACGCCAGCCGCACCGTGTCCATCGGCTACGGGACGAGCGCCCGGGCGCCGTCATCAACGGGCCTCTCGGGCGGCATCAGCACGAGCGGTTCGGCCTCGGTGCCGATCCTCGACGACGACGCCATGGTCAGCGTCGCCGCCGCCAGCGCCTCGGAAGGCAGCGCGGTGGTGTTCACGGTGACGCTGCCGGAGGTGGCGCCAAGCGGCGGGGTGAGCGTTGGCTACTCGACCGCCGACGGCCGCGGCAACAACGATGATGATGCCCACCAGGTCGCCATCAGCGCCGACTACACGGCTGCGGCGGCCAATGCGACGCTCACCATCGCCCAGGGCCAGCGCAGCGGCACCATCAGCATCGCGACCACGGATGACACGACCTATGAGGGTGACCACCACTTCACGCTGATGCTCGACAGCACCAGCCACTTCAACCTGAGCACCACGGCCGATTCGGCCATCGGCACCATCACTGACGCGGCGGACGCGCCGAGCTTCGCCTTCTCCACCGCCTCGACCGATGCCGAAGAGGATGACGGCACGCTGACGCTGACCGTTGCCAGGACCGGCGACACTCTCGTCGCCGCCACCGTCAGCTACGCGACAGTGGACGACACCGCCACCGGCGGCAGCGACTTCACCGCCATCGCCAGCACGAACCTCAGCTTCGCCGTCGCCGACACGAGCAAGACCATCACCGTCAGCCTCACCGACGACAGTGCCGACGAGCCGTCCGAAGCCTTTACCGTCAGCCTCACCGCCATCGCCCATGCGCAGCTCGGCAGCACCTCGAGCCACACCGTCAACATCGCCGACAACGACGCCACCACGGTGACGCTCGAAGCCCCGGCCGCCGCCATCGACGAGAACGTCGGCGCCAAGACCATTACCGTCACCCTTGGCCGCGCACTCGAGGGCGACGAGACGCTCACGGTGCCGCTCACCTTCGCAGGCACCGCCACCTTCGGCACCGACTACACGCTCGCCGCGCCGAGCCAGACCCCCACCGGCGTCAGCTATTCGAACCTGGCGAGCACCGACCTCGCGGCCAACCCGCCGTCAATCGCCTTCTCCGGCGTGAACAACGCCGCGAGCAGCGCCACCGTCATCCTCAACGCCACGGCCGACACCACCGACGAGGGCACCTCGGAGTCGGTGACGGTGGGCCTTGGCACCCTCAATGCCAGCTCCGGCACCAATCTCGACGGCGGCGCCTCCGGCTCCGGCACCGCGAGTTTCAACATCACCGATGACGACGATGCGCCCACCGGCATCACGCTGACGGTGGACAAGTCCACCATCGCCGAGGATGCCGCCACCGCGACGGTCACGGTCACCGCCACGGTCACCGGTGGCACCGCCTACGCGACCAACAAGACCGTCACCGTCAAGGTCGGCAAAAACGGCGATACCGCAGTCGAGGGCACCGACTATGCGAACGTCGCCGACTTCGAGCTCACCATCAACGCGATGGAGACCAGCGCCAAGAAGACTTTCAGCCTCGATCCCACCGACGACGACCTCGACGAGGACACCGAGACCCTGAGCGTCACCATCACCCCCGGCGACATCACCGTCACCGACGCGAACATCACCGTCACCGACGATGACGACGCGCCGACGGTCTCGGTGGCCGACGCCACAGCGGTCAACGAAGGCAACGACCCCAACACCACCGTCAACCTCAGCTTCACGGTGACCCTCGACGCGGTAAGCGGCAAGCAGGTCACCGTCCCCTACACCCTCGCCGGCACTGCGACCGCCGCCGACGACTATACCGCGCCGAGCCCGCTGTCGGTCACCATCGCCGCCGGCTCCCGCAGCGCCAACATCGACATCCCGGTCAAGGGCGACACGCTCGACGAGCCCAACGAGACGGTCACCGTCACCCTCGGCGCGCCGACCAACGCCACGGTCTCCGCGACGGAGGGCGCGGGTGAAGCCTCGGGCGCCATCACCGACGACGACGCGACGAACGTGGTCCTGGCGCGCGCAGGCTCCGGCGGCATTGCCGAGGCGGGCGGCGCGGTGGACGTGACCATCACGCTGGGCCGGGCACTGGTGGCGGGCGAGAGCGTCACCGTGCCGCTGACGGTGACCGGCGCGACCGAGACGACGCATTACACACTCGGGCTCAAGGGCAACGGCGGCACCGGCGTGTCCCTCGACACCACAACGCCCAACAACGCCCAGAATCCATCGGTCACGCTCTCCGGTGCCGGTGCGCGGACGGCGACGCTCGCCCTGACCGCCGTGGCCAACACCGACCGCCTCAGCCGCACGGTGGCCATTTCCTACGGGACGAGCACCCGCGCACCATCCTCGACGGGCCTTGCCGGCGGCATCAGCGCGACCGGCTCGGTGTCGGTGCCCATCCTCGATGACGACGCCATGGTCAGCGTCACCGCGGCGAGCGTGGCGGAAGGCGGCAATATGGACTTCACCGTGACCCTGCCGGATCCAGCGCCGACGGGCGGCGTGACCGTCGGCTACTCGACCTCGAACGGGCGCGGCAACGCCAGCGACGCGACGCACCAGATCGCCACCGGCGCCGACTACACGGCGGCATCGGAAGGCGCCACCATCACCATCGCCGCGAATGGGCGCAACGGCACCATCCGCATTGCCACCACCGATGACAGCACCTACGAGGGCGACCACTACTTCACGCTGACCCTGACCAGCACCAGCCACTTCAACCTGAGCACCACGGCGGGCTCGGCCACCGGCACCATCACCGACGCGGCCGACACGCCGAGCTTCGTCTTCTCCGCAGCGTCCTCCACTGCCGACGAGGGCGACGGTACAGTGGCGCTGACCGTGCAAAAATCCGGCACCACCCTGGTGGATGCCACCGTCAGCTACCAGACCGTGGACGGCACGGCGACCGGCGGCAGCGACTTCACCGCCATCGCCAGCACTGACCTTGTCTTCAAGGCCTCAGAGAGCAGCAAGAGCTTCAATGTCAGCCTCACCAACGACAGCGCCGACGAGCCGGCGGAAGCCTTCACAGTCAGTCTCACCGCCGGTGCCGACGCCAAACTCGGCAGCCCGTCGAGGCAGCCCGTCAACATCACCGACGACGATGCGACCACGGTGACGCTTGAAGCCCCGTCAATCGCCATCGACGAGAACGGCGGCGCCAAGACCCTCACCGTCGAACTTGGCCGCGTGCTTGCCGGCGATGAGGTCCTCTCTGTGCCGCTCACCTTTGAAGGCAGCGCAGCGTTCGGCGCCGATTACACGCTTGCCGCGCCGAACACGACACCCACGGGTGTGACCTACTCGAACCTGGCGAGCACCGATCTGGGGGCCAATCCGCCGACAGTCTCCTTCTCCGGCGTGGATAGCGCGGCAAGCAGCGCGACGCTCACCCTCACCGCCAAGGCGGACGCGACGGACGAGGGCGAGACGGAATCGGTGACGGTGGGCCTCGGTACCCTCAACGCCAGTTCAGGGACAAACCTTGGCGGCGGCGCTTCCGGTTCCGGCACCGCGAGCTTCAACATCACCGACGATGACGATGCGCCGGACGGCATCACTCTGACCCTCGACACTGCCAGCATGGCCGAGAACGACGCCACCGCGACTGTCAAGGTGACGGCGACGGTCACCGGCGGCACTGCCTATGCGACCGACAAGATCGTCAGCGTCAAGGTGGGCGTGGATGGTGATAGTGCGGCGGAAGGCACCGACTACGTCCAGGTCGACGACTTCGAGCTCACCATCAATGCAATGGAGACGAGCGCCGAGAAGACCTTCAGCCTCGATCCCACCGACGACACCCTCGATGAGAACAACGAAACGATTACCGTCACCGGCACGGCGGACGGCGTCGTCGTTTCCGGCGCAAACATCACCCTCACGGACGACGATGATCCGCCGACGCTGTCCATCAACAGCCCGAGCATCGCCGAGAGCGACAGCGGCGAAACCGCCACCCTGCGCTTCACCGTCAGCCTCGACGCCGCCAGCGGCAAGCAGGTGACTGTCGCCTATGCCGAACAATCCGGCGGCACGGCCGTCTCCGGCACCGACTACGCAGCGCTCACCCCCGGCACGCTTACCTTCGCGGCAGGCGACCGCAGCAAGACCATCGACGTCACCGTCAACGGCGATGTCACCGATGAGGATAACGAAACCCTCAAGCTGCGACTGTCCACGCCGACCAACGCGGGCTTTGCCGGCAGCGCGACGACCATCGACGGCACCGGCACCATCACCGACGACGATGATTCGCCGGTGCTCTCGATCAACGCCCCGAGCGTTACCGAGGGCAGCAAGGACACGACCACGACCCTGTCGTTCACTGTGACGTTGACCCCGGCAAGCAGCAAGCAGGTCACCGTCGCCTATGCCGAGCTATCCGGCGGCACGGCGACCTCCGGATCAGACTATGCAGCGCTGACCAGCGGCACGCTTACCTTCGCCGCCGGAGACACCAGCAAGACAATCGACGTGACGGTCAACGGCGATGCGGTGGACGAGCCCAACGAGACCCTGAAAGTGCGCCTCTCGTCACCGACCAACGCGACGCTCACCGGCGATGTCACCACCCTCGACGCCACCGGCACCATCACCGACGACGACGGCCCGCCGACCGGCATTGCGCTCAAGGTGGACAAGGGCAGCGTCGCCGAGAATGCGGGCAGCACGGCCATCCGCATCACCGCCGAGGTTACCGGCGGCACCGCTTACCCGGATGCGAAAACGGTCCAGGTCAACGTTGGCGCAGGCACCGACAGCGCGGTCGAGGGCGCCGACTACACCACGGTCGGGCGCCTCGATCTCACCATCGCCGCCGGCGCCATGTCGCAAAACTACGACTTCAACCTGGTGCCAAGCGACGACGACCTCGACGAGGACAACGAGACCATCAGCGTCACCGGCACCGCTACGTCGCTTACCGTCACCGGCACCACCATCACCCTGACCGACGACGACACCCGGGGCGTCTCGGTCTTGCCGGTGACCATCACGCTCGATGAGGCCGACGACGGCGCCACCCCCGCCGAGGAGCACAAGGGGACCTACACGGTGCAACTTGACAGCGAGCCCACCGACGACGTCAGCGTCAATATCAGTGTGCCCGCAGACGCGCCCTTCACGGTGAGCGCCACCCAGCTCGACTTCACGCCATCGGACTGGAGCGACGCCCAGAGGGTCGCCGTGACCGCGACCGACGATGCCCTCGACAACACCGGCGGCAACCGCAGCGCCAGCATTTCCCACGCCTTGAGCGCCGCCGATACCGACTACGAGGACGAGACCGTGGCTTCGGTGGCGGTGACGGTCAACGACGACGACGCCGCGCCCATGAACGCCACCCTCACCGTGGACGCCGACGCCGGCACCCTTGGCGATCAGGACAGCATCGACGAGGGGGCGGGCCAGACCGCGGTCGAGGTCACCGTCAGCATCGACGATGCCACACGCTTCGACACGGCGCAGACGGTGTCCGTCACCGTCGGCAAGAACGGCGATGGGGCGGTGGAAGGCACCGACTACGGCAACGTTGCCCGCTTCGACCTGACCATCGACGCCGGGGCGGCGAGCGGCAGCAAGAGCTTCAACCTGACACCGACCGACGATGATTTCGATGAGGGCGATGAGAGCCTGAGCGTGGAGGGCGTCCTCGCAGGCCTCACCATCGCCGCCGACAGCCTGACCATCACGGACGACGACACCGCGGCACTGGTTCTTGCTCCGACGAGCCTCACCGTAATCGAGGGCGCGAACGGCACCTTCACCGTCAAGCTCGCCACTCAGCCCACCAGCGAGGTGGCAGTGACCGTCAGCGGATTTACCAGCACCGACCTCACCATTGATGACACCTCACTGACCTTCACCACGTCGAACTGGAATCGGGCGCAGACGGTGACGGTGAGTGCCGGCCAGGACGCCGACAAGACCAACGACTCGGCGACGCTCACCCTGAGTGCGAGCGGCGGCGGCTATGCGTCCATCTCCGCCAGTCTACCGGTGACCACCTCGGACGATGAAGCCGTGGTCACCGTCGGCGCGGCGAGCGCAGCGGAGGGCAGCAGCGTCGGGTTCACCGTGACCCTGCCCGAAGCCGCGCCTGCCGGGGGCGTCACCGTTGACTACTCGACTTCCGATGGCCGGGGCGAGAGCACCGACGCCAGCTACCAGGTCGCCGCCGCCGGCAGCGACTACACGGCGGCGGCGGACAACGCCAGAATCACCATCGCCCAGGGCCAGAGCAGCGGCACGATCAGCATCGCCACCACCGATGACAACAGCTACGAGGGCGACCACCACTTCACCCTGACCCTAGATGCGGCCGCAGGTTTCGACATCAGCCCCTCGGCCGGGTCGGCCATCGGCACCATCACCGATGCAGCGGACACGCCGAGCTACGCCTTCTCCGCCGCCGCAACGACCCTTGAGGAGGACGATGGCACCGCAACGCTGCGCGTGCAGCGAACCGGCGACACCGAAGTGCCGGCCACCTTGAGCTACGCCACCGCCAACGGCACGGCGACGGGCGGTAGCGATTTCACCGCCATTGCCAGCACCAACCTCGCCTTCACTGCGGCGGAAACCAACAAGACCTTCACCGTCGCCATCACCGATGACAGCGACGACGAACCGGCGGAGGACTTCAGCGTCAATCTCAGCGCCGTCTCCCACGCCAAGCTCGGCTCCCAGGCGAGCCACACCGTCAACATCACCGACGACGACGCCACCACGGTGACGTTAGCTGCTCCCGCCGGGGACATCGTCGAGAAGAATGGCGGCAAGACCATCACCGTGACCATCGGCCGCACGCTTGAGGGCGACGAGGCCCTTGCGGTGCCGCTCACCTTCGGCGGCGCTGCCGCGTTCGGCGACGACTACGCCCTTTCCGCGCCGAACACGGTGCCGACCGGCGTCAGCTACGAGAACCTGGCGAGCAGCGATCTTACCGCCAGCCCGCCGACCATCAAGTTCTCCGGCGTCGATAATGCCGCGCACGAAGCGACCCTGACCCTCACCGCCGTCGACGATGTGATCGACGAGAATGGCGCCGAACCGGTGACGGTGGGTCTCGGTGTTCTCAACACCAGCTCGGGGGCCAATCTCGGCGGCGGCGCCTCCGGGTCGGGCAGGGCGAACTTCAACATCAGCGACGATGACTCGGCGCCGGGCGGCATTTCCCTGAGCGTCGATACCGATTCGAGCACCAGCGGCAACCAGACCAACCTTGCCGAGAACGCCGGCAAGACATCGGTCACCGTGACGGCGAGCGTGACCGGCGGCACTGCCTATCAGGACGCCAATACAGTCGAAATCACCGTCGGCACGAGCGACGACAGCGCTGACGAAGGCGAGGACTACGCGACGGTCGAGGAATTAACACTCACAATCCCGGCCGGTGCGACAACGCGGGAACTCAGCTTCGATCTGACGCCAACCGATGATGATGTTGACGAGAACGACGAGATCATCAGGATCGAAGGCGAGTCGGGCGATATCCCCATCAGCAACGCCTCCATCACCCTGAACGACAACGACACCAAGGGCGTGAGCGTCTCCAGCAACAGCCTCACCATTGAGGAAGTTGATGACGGCAGCACCCCCGCCGCCGAAGAGCACAAGGCGACCTACACGGTGGGGATTGATAGCCAGCCGACCGGCAATGTGCGCGTCACCCTGAACGTGCCGAACGACGCACCCTTCACGGCCAGTCCCACCCAGCTCGACTTCACGTCGTCGAGTTGGGGCGCGCAGACGGTCACCGTCACCGCGGTCAATGACAACAACAGCAACGCCGGCGGCAAGCGCAGCGCCACCATCACCCATACGTTGACCGCTTCGGGCACCGACTATGACAGCGAGACCGTGGGCTCGGTGGCGGTCACCGTCAACGACGATGACGACGCACCCATGTCGGCGACCCTAAGCGTTGACGCCGATACCGGCACCAACGGCACGCAGACCGATCTTGCCGAAGGCGGCGGCGCGAAAAACGTTCGGGTGACGGCGAGTTTCGGCGGCAGCACCCGCTTTGACACCGCCCAGGTGATTGCCGTGACGGTCGGCGCGAACACCGACACCGCCACCAGGGACACGGACTACAGCAGCAGCGTCGATACCGTCAACATCACCATCGCCGCTGGCGCCGCCACCGGCTACAAGGACTTCACCCTGACTCCCACCGACGATGATATCGACGAGGCGGACGAGTCCATCAGCCTGTCCGGAACGCTTTCGGGCGTCACCATCGGCGCTGCGAGCAGTGGCAGCAGTATCAGCCTGATCGACGACGATGAACGCGGCGCGACGCTCTCGGGAGGCAGCCTGACCCTGAATGAGGTGGACACCGCGGCAACCACGGACACCAAGGAAAACGAGGCCACTTACACGCTGGCGCTCGACAGCCAGCCGACCGATGCTGTGCGCGTGAACCTGTCGCTGCCGAATGGCGCGCCGGTCACCATCAGCCCGACACATCTCGACTTCACGACCTCGAGTTGGGGCGCGCAGACGGTGACCGTCACCGCCGTGGATGATGCCATCGACAATCCGAACGACCGGCGCGAGACCACCATTACCCACACCCTGGTGGCGGGCAGCTCCGATTACGGCACGGTGAAGGTGCCAAACGTCGGCGTGCGAGTGAACGACAACGACGCCGCACCCGGCGGCATCGCCCTGTCCGCCGACATCTCGAGCATTGCCGAGGACGCGGCCACCCGCAACGTGACGGTGACGGCCAGCGTCGGCGGCGGTACCACCTACAGCGAAGCCAAGACAGTCGAGGTCGAAATCGGCGGGTCCGGCGACAGCGCCACCGAGGGTGCCGACTACGTACAAGTTGAGAAATTCAGCATCACCATCAACGCCGGCGCGACGAGCGGCCAGAAAAGCTTCAGCCTGAACCCCGCCGACGATGTGATCGACGAGCAGAACGAGACCATCGGCATTTCCGGCACCGCCACCGACATTGACGTGGACGGTGCCAGCATCACCATCACCGACAACGATGCCGCACCGACCGGCATCACGCTCTCGGTGAGCCCGGCGAGCGTGGCTGAGGATGCCACCGCCACGACGGTGACGGTGACGGCCACGGTCACCGGCGGCACCACCTATGCCGCGGCCAAGACGGTGCGCGTCGCGGTCGGCGACAGCAACGACAGCGCCGCCGAGGGCACCGATTACAAATCGGTGGACGACTTCGACCTCGGCATCGCGGCGGGCGCTGCGAGTTCGCAAAAGACCTTCAGCCTTGCGCCCATCGACGATGACCGTGACGGGGCCGACAAGCGCATCAGCGTTACCGGCACCGCGACCGACATCACCTTCGTCGATACCCATATCGACCTGACCGACAACGATGACCCACCGACGCTGTCCATCGAATCGCCGGCGGTCGCCGAGGGCGCCGACGGCACCACGGCGCGCCTGCGCTTCAGCGTGCGGCTGGACACGGCGAGCGACAAACAGGTGACGGTGGATTACGCCGACCGGGAGACAGGCACCGCCGATTCATCCACCGACTACGCGGCGCTGACGGCCGGCACGCTCACCTTCGCGGTGGGCGATACGATCAAGCATGTCGACGTGACGGTGAGCGGCGACGACGTGGATGAGAGCAACGAGACCGTCATCCTGCGCCTGTCCTCGCCGGGCAACGCAGGCTTCGCCGGCAACGCCACCACCCTCGACGCCACCGGCACCATCACCGACGACGACACCCGCGGCGTGTCGGTCTCCCCGACGACCCTGGTTATTGACGAACAGGACGACACCTCGACGGCGTCCAATAAGGAGCATCAAGGGACTTTCGCCGTCGCGCTCACCAGCGAGCCGACTGGTGGCACCGTCACCATCAACGTCGCCAGCGGTGCGACAGGCACCGCCACCGTCTCGCCACAGAGCCTCACCTTCGATGCCTCGAATTGGAAGACGGCGAAGAACGTCACCGTGACCGCGGTGGATGACGTCTATGACAACACCGATGATGCGCGCACTGCCACCATCACCAACACCGTGAGCGCCTCCGGCACGGATTACTCGGGCGAGACCGTGTCAAACGTGACCGTGACCGTCAACGACGACGACAGCGCGCCCATGGATGTGGCGCTCAGCGTGGACACCACGACCCTCGCCGAGGATGCGGGTGCGACCAGCATCACCGTCACCGCGACGCTGAAGGGCGACGCCCGCTTCGCCGCCGACAAGACGGTGCGCATCACCGTGGGCGGGGATGCGGACGCGGCGGTGTCAGGCACCGACTACAAGGGCGTTGCAGCCTTCGACATCACAATCAGCGGGGGGCAGGCGAGCGGTCAGAAGAGCTTCACGCTCGAGCCGACCGATGACGTGATCGACGAGCCGACCGAGAATTTGAGCGTCACCGGCAAGCTCGCGGGCCTCACCGTCGCCGCGGCCAGCATCAGCATCACCGACAACGACGCCGCGCCGACCGGCATCGCGCTTTCGGTGAACACCAACAGCGTCAGCGAAAGTGCCGCCGCCACTTCGGTCACAGTCACGGCAGATGTGCAGGGTGGCACCACCTACGGAGCGGTAACCGCGGTCAGCGTGATTGTCGGCGCGACTGCGGACAGTGCCAGTGAAGGCGCCGACTACACACGAGTGGATGAATTCACCATCGACATCCCGGTGGGCGCGGCCAGCGCGAGCGGGTCCTTCGATCTCGCGCCGGTCAATGACATCATCGACGAACCGACGGAGAGGTTGAGTGTCAGCGGCAAGTCGGGCGATCTGATGGTCACCGCCGCCGGCAGCATCGATATCACCGACGACGACGCCACCCCCACTGCGAGTCTGGTGCTCTCAAGGACGACGATCAACGAAGATGGCGGCAGCGCGAAGCTGGGCGCCACCATCAGCGGCCCGTCAAGCCAAGCGCTGACGCTGGCAGTCGCGTTCGATCTGGTCGCGCCGATGACGACCAACGATTTCACCATCACCGCCAATCCGATGCTGATCATTCCGGCTGGCGAGACCTCGAGTTCGGCCAAGATCGCCGTTGCCGCCGTCGACAACGACGAGGACCATGCCGTTGACAACAAGCAGTTGCACCTGTCGGCGACCGCGACCGGCGGGCTTGACATCGCCAACCCCGACGAGGTCACCCTTACGATCAGGGATGACGACAAGGCGGGCGTGAATTTCTCCGCGAGCGAGATCGAGGTCGAGAAGGACGAGACAACCACCATCATTGTGAGCCTTCGCTCGAAGCCGACGATGGACACCACCGTGGTCCTGACGAGCAGCAATCCGAAGGTGGCCGAACTGAGCGCAAGCCCGCGCGGGACGAGCGTCGAATTGCTGTTCACGCCGGCGAACTGGAACGTGCCCCGAACCGTCACCGTTCACGGCATGGAGGACGGCGATGTGTCCATCGATACCACAATCCGGAGCGCCGATCCGATGTATGCGAAGGCACCAGTGCCAAAACCCTTGCGAACCAACGTCATCGGCGTGCCGAACCTTACCCTGATGGCCAGCAAGGACTTTATACGCGAAGGCGAGTTGGCGGAGTTCACGATCAGGGCGGACCGGGTGCCGGCGGCTGATGTGCCGGTGAAAATCGAGGTGGGGTACGTCGATTGCTGCATCGGCACTGGGGAGACCCTGGCCGAGGACCAGAAAGGCACAAGAGCCGTGACGCTGCCCCGGGGACAGAGATCGGTCAGCTTCAAGGTGCAGACCGCCGACGACGATGCGGTTCATGGCATCGGCACCAGGCGCGGCAACAAGTCCATCTACGCACAGATCGTCGAGGCCGATGCCTACCGCATCGATCACACACCCAATGACAACCTGGCGCGCTTCACCTGGTACGACTCGGTGAGGGTCAGGGAAAACGATCCGGTAACCCCGGCACTGCCGGCCGATATCATCGTGTCCGTCTCCGGCCCGGAGAGCGTGATGGAAGGCGAGACCGCAACGTTCACCTTCACCGCGTCGAAAGCCCCCGAGCGCGACCTGAACATCGATTTCTACCTCGGCATGGGCGGCGACTTCGGCACCAGCCCCGCCTACGCCTTCGATGAGGATGTGCGCGGTGGCTTCGAGTCCCTCGACGTGACCCTGCCCGCCGGCGCGGTGACCACCACGTTCAGCATCGCCATCGACGATGATGAACGCATCCAGGGGCATGGCAGGATGAGTGTGACCGTCTCGAGTGCATACGACAATTCCTATGATCGAGCCGAACGGCCCGACGAGGATGTGCGGGTCGAGATCGTCGACAACGAGACGGCCGAATTCGGAATTCTCTCGGTTGCCGATGCCAAGACACGGGAGGGGCCGGGCGCGTTCCTGGAGTTCGTGGTGAGCCTTGAGCACACGACAGGCAACCGAAGGGTGCGCGCCATCGGGCGGGTGCGCGACGGCACGGCAACGGACGGCACGGATTACCGCGGCTCGACCGGCATGGTATTCTTCGCCCCCGGAGAGACCGAGAAGCGGATACGGGTTCCGGTCATCGACGATGCCGAGGTCGAGGGCGAAGAGACCCTGTATTTCGAACTGTTCGCCCCCGAGCCCGGATGGGTCATGCGCGGCGAGGCGCTCGGCACCATCCTGGATGACGAGCAGGTGGGCCAGGCGGCTTCTCAGGCGGCTGAAGCCAGCCTCCGGGTCGAGGATGCGCGGGTGACGGAAGCGCCCGGGGCAGAGCTGGCATTCACGGTAAGGCTGACCGGGGCAGGCGATGCCCGCGCCGATGCCGTGACGGTCGATTATGCGACCGATGACGGCACTGCGACGGCGGGGGTGGATTACGCGGCGGTCTCGGGCACACTGACCTTCGCCCCCGGGCAGAGGCAGAAGACGGTGTGGGTGCCGGTCCATGACGATGCGCATGACGAGGGCGAGGAGACGATGACGCTCATACTCTCATCGCCTGAGGGTGCGGTGCTGTCGCGTGCCGAGGCGACAGGCAGGATCGTCAACTCGGACCCGATGCCGGCGGCATGGCTGGCGCGCTTCGGTCGCGCCGTGGCACAGCAGGCGCTGGACGGGATCGCTGGACGAATTGACGCGCCTCGCAGCCCGGGCTTTGAAGGCACGGTCGCCGGCCAGGCGCTGAGTCCTGACTCCGCCACCCCGGGTCGGGAAAGGACCGATGACACGATCCCCGCATCATATGCGGATGAGGACCCGCCGGCCCTCGCCGCCCAGATCGAAGATGATGGCGGGGCGAGCGCGCTCTCCACCACCTTCCGCGAGGCGCTGCTCGGCAGCAGTTTCACCGCGACCGCCGAGAAGGACACGCGTGGCGGCAGCCTGGCCATTTGGGGACGGGGTGCCCGGTCGAGCTTCGGCGGCAGGGAGGGGGCAATCTCGCTCGATGGCGAGGCGATAACGGCCATGCTGGGCGCCGATTATGCCCGTGACGACTGGCTGCTCGGCATGACACTGATGCAGAGCGGCGGCAAGGGAAGCTATTCCGGTGCGGGTATGGAGAGCGCCCCGCAACCCTGCGCCGACCCGTGCAGCGGAGGCAGCGGGAAGGTGGAGGCATCACTGACGGCGGCGGTGCCGTACGCGTCACTTCAGGTCTCGGAGCGGCTGGCCCTGTGGGGCGCGCTCGGTTACGGCTCGGGCGAGGTGACGCTGAAGCCGGAGCGGGGTGGATCCCTCAGATCAGGAATCGCCTGGTCGATGGCGGCAGCCGGGCTGCGCGGCAGCCTCACCGCTCCGCTGGCGGATGGTCCCGGCCCGACCCTGGCGGTGACCTCGGACGCAATGTGGACGCGGACCTCCTCGGAGCGAACGCATGAACTGGCGCCGGCGAATTCCACCGTGACCCGTTTCCGGATCGGCCTGGAGGGCAGCTACCGGATTGCCCTGGAGAGCGGCAACTGGCTGGAGTCCCGGCTCGAGGCGGGTTTGCGCCATGATGGCGGCGATGCCGAGACCGGCTTCGGGATCGAGCTTGGCGGGGGCATCGCCTGGATGGACCCGTCGCTCGGCCTGTCGCTCGACTTGTCCGGGCGGGCGCTGGTGGCCCATGATTCCGACGACCTGAAGGATCGGGGCTTTGCCGCCTCGCTGGCCTGGGATCCCGACCCGGCCAGCCGACGCGGCCCATCAGTTTCGCTGTCCCAGGATTGGGGCGGACAGGCCGAGGGCGGCCTCGACGGGCTGTTTGCGGCCGAGCCGCTGGACGTCTCTGAATCTGTCCCCGAGAGCCGCTGGTCGGCCGACGCGGCCTATGGCTTCCCGGCCTTCTCCGGAAACTATACCGGCAGCCCGCAATTTGGCATCGGTATCAACGGCACCGGGCGCGACTACAGCCTGGGTTGGCAGCTGGAGCCGGAAGAAGGCGCCCCCGACATCACCTTCGGCGTGAAGGCCACCCGCCAGGAGAGCCACGCCACACCCGCGGTGCACGGAGCCGGAATCGAGGCGACGATCCGCTGGTAGGGTGCAGAGGAAGGCGCCGTGAATGTCGAAGCAGGATCGGCACCTCCCCGGAGTGACTGGAGTTGCCGCGCCATGATAGAGCGCAGGAAATGGCGGTCATGTCCGAATTGCCGGGGCAGGGCATCGCCAGGCTGTCCCGGTCCTGCCGGCGGTCATTGAACGGGTCGGGGTCCGATCCTCCAACCACGGCGCCCCCGACAGCGCCGCCAGGCTCACCAAGGCGGATTGCCGGCAAGGCTGACCCGCTGAAACCCGGTGCCAGCGAGTGCGCGACGATGTCGTGACATGGATTGGGCCCGGTTCAGCCCGCTCGCTGCCCCCGTAGATCGTCGATGCGATTGCCGTGAATGCCGCTGCGCTGGGCGATGATGTCGCTGGCCTCATCTGGCTTGACAGGTCTCTGCGTCAGGATGCCAACCCATCCGGGAGAGGGCAATCGGCACGGATGCACGGCAATGCGCCAGCGTCTCGATGAGACGGCATTTGTCGATGGCGAAAGTCAGCAGCAATCTGCTCGACCGTTGGCGTCCATTCGTGAAATTGCCGCAAATCCTGTGCGCCAGGAGTTGATTTTCCAGTTCGGTCCCGGACGGGTGTGCCAGTCAGGCAGACGGAGCGAGGCCATGACCAGGATCAGGAAGCAAGCCGTCATGCTGGCGGGTTGGTCGTATCGGGCCATGAACGCCGAGCTTGAAGACTCGGCCTCGCTCCCGGAAGGAATGATTTCGGACGCTGTCGTGCGGGCACTCACATAGCCGATCTGCACCATTTGGACTTCGTGGCCCGAGCGATTTGCTTCCGTGATTGCCGTCCTGCAATTGGATCGGACTTCCAGTCACCAGCCTTCCAGCTTCCAATCACCAGGCTGGTGAATCCCAATCATCAGAATCTTGACTCCCAATCATCATGTGCTCTACTCCCAATCATCACGGATTTGGAGCGCAGATGTTTGATCGATTCATCAAGCAGAGGGTGGAGGAGGCTCTTGGAGACACGCCGGTGGTCCTGGTGACGGGACCACGGCGGGCTGGCAAGACCACGCTTGTGCAAGACATCGAGAGCGACAGGCGAACCTACTTGACGCTTGACGACCAGGCGACCCTTGATGCGGCACGAGACGATCCGGTCGGTTTTGTACGTCAACTGGAATTGGCAACGATAGATGAAATCCAGCGGGTGCCGGAGTTGTTGCTGGCGATCAAGAAATCCGTTGACGGTACCAGGCGTCCCGGGAAGTTCCTGCTCACTGGCTCGGCCAATATACTGACGATGCCGCGTGTGGCCGACAGCCTGGCCGGCCGCATGGAAACGATCCAGATGCTGCCATTGGCCCAGGCCGAAATCACCGGCACCGCACCATCCTTCCTGGAGCGCCTGTTCGAAGGAAAGCTGCAGGGTATCGGCAGCAGGCATGTCGGCGACGACATCCTTCGCACGGCCATTTGCGGAGGATTCCCCGAAATGCTCAATCGCGAAAGCGAGCGCCGACGCATGGCCTGGGCGCAATCATACCTTACATCGGTTCTGACACGCGATCTCAGGGACATTGCCGACATGGCGAAATTGACCGAACTCCCCCGCTTCGTCAGGTTGCTGGCCGAACATTCCGGACAACTCGCCAATTTTTCCAGAATCGCTGCCGGCATCAATGTCAGCCACAAGACCGCGCAACGCTACGTCGCACTGCTCGAACAGGTATTCCTGGTCACGGCAGTTCGGCCCTGGCATTCCATTGTGCTCAAGCGGCTCGTCAAGACACCAAAGATTCACTTTCTCGATTCCGGCTTGCTGGCAGCAGTTCGGGGTCTCGGCTTCGAGCGCGTGACGGGCAATCGCAATTTGTCGGGAGCACTGCTTGAGAGCTTTGTCTACTCGGAGATCCGCAAACTGATGACCGCATCGGAGATGTGGCTGACACCCTTTCATTTTCGTGACCACATGAATCGCGAGGTGGACATCGTCCTCGAGCGTAATGATGGCCTGGTTGCCGGCATAGAAGTGAAAGCGTCCGCAACGGTAAGGTCGAGCGATTTTGGCGGGCTGAAGGTTCTTGCGGAAACCTGCGGAAGCAGGTTCGCCTTTGGGGTCGTGCTCCATGACGGCACCGACGTCATTCCCTTTGGCGAGCGGTTGGTTGCGGTACCCCTGTCGGCCCTGTGGGACTGATTGACCGACTCCGGTGTCCGGCTGCTCGTGCCACATGATTCGTCCGGACAGGCTCTCCACATCATTGCCGGGCCATGGATGCCATTGTTTCACGGGTTGGGGATATGACAGGCAATTGCCGGCCGAGACCGGCCGGTGAGCGGGGTGTCTTGACCAGACAGTGGCCGCGGCAGGTCTGGATCAACTGGAAGTCTGCTGCCGGGCAGGCTAGGAACCGGTTGGCGAGAGCCTTCCCGGGTCCGGTGTTTCCGGGTCTCGTGACGGAGAGCCAGGGCGGCGGCGGGGTGTCCGCCGATAGCTGCATCGCCGCAACGTGCCGCCGGTGGGCGATCGGCAGATCGATGCCATGACCGGCGTCGCAGATTCGGGTTCGGTGGCCGGGGCGGCAAATGGCTAAGACGAACAGCAATTCCGGCAAGACTGCCACGGGCAGTCCCCGGCCGGCCCCGCCGCTTGCCGACCGGATGCGGCCGCGGGTGTTGGCCGAGGTGGTCGGACAGCAGCACCTGCTTGGCGAGGATGGCCCGCTCGGCTGGCTGGGCAAGGGCGGCAAGCCGGCCTCGACCATCTTCTGGGGGCCTCCGGGATCCGGGAAGACGACGATTGCCCGCATCACCGCCAGCGAGACCGGCCAGAATTTTGTCCAGGTCAGCGCCGTCTACTCGAACACCGCCGAGATCAGGAAGATCATCGCCGAGGCCGGGAAACAGCGGGAAGATGGTGTCGGCACGGTGTTGTTCGTGGACGAGATTCACCGGTTCAACAAGGCGCAGCAGGACGGGTTTCTTCCCTATATCGAGGACGGGACGGTCACGCTGATTGGTGCCACCACCGAGAACCCGTCATTTGCGCTGAATGCAGCGCTGATGTCCCGGACCCGGGTCCTGGTGCTCGAGCCCCTCGACCGGCCAAGCCTGGAGACCCTGCTGGAGCGGGCCGAAGCCATGATCGGCGCGCTGCCATTGACGGATGAGGCGCGGGAAGTGCTTGTCGATTTGGCCAATGGCGATGCCCGGTCGCTGCTCAACAACGTGGAACAGCTTGCATCGGCAGGGGGCGGCGAGGTGCTCGACCGCGGGAAGTTGGAGAGACGTCTGTCGCGGCGGGCGGCCCTCTATGACAGGTCGGGCGATTGGCACTACAATTTGATATCGGCATTGCACAAATCCGTCCGGGGCTCCGATCCGGACGCTGCGCTCTACTGGCTTGCCCGCATGCTGGAGGCCGGCGAGGATCCGCAATACCTGGCCCGGAGGCTGACCCGGATGGCGATCGAGGATATCGGGCTGGCCGACCCTGATGCCGTCCGGTTGTGCCTTGCGGCCTGGCAGGGCCATGAGCGGCTGGGCAGTCCGGAGGGCGATCTTGCCCTGGCGGAAGCGACGATCTACCTGGCGCTGGCGCCCAAGTCGAATGCCGCATACGCTGCCTACAGGGAAGCATCGGCGGCGGCCGGTCGCTCGGGCGCCGAGCCGCCACCGAAGCACATATTGAACGCGCCGACCGGCATGATGAAGGAAATGGGATACGGATCGGGATATCGTTATGATCACGACGAACCGCTCGCCTTTTCCGGCCAGGATTACTTCCCAGAGGGATTTGGCCGGCGAATCTTCTACCGTCCGGTCGAGCGCGGGTTCGAACGGGAAATGAAGAAACGGGGCGAATACTTTGCCAGGCTGCGCAAGAAACTCCAGCAGGAACCGGGTCGAGGCTGATCGCATGGCCCGGCGGTTGCGGTCAGCCTGCTGCGGAGGCGGATGATGTGGTTGACCCTGTTGCTGATCGCCATCGGCGGCGGTGCAGGCGCGGTTTGCCGCCACCTCAGCGGGATGGCTGCCGGCAGCATCCTGGGCGAGGGGTTTCCCTATGGAACCCTGGTCGTCAATGCGGCCGGTTGCCTGGCTGCCGGTATTGTCTGGTCGACCCTCGTGCAATCCGGGGCCAGCCAGCCGAAGGCGGTGTCGCTGGTCATGACCGGGTTTCTCGGCGGATACACCACCTTCTCGGCGTTTTCCGTTGACACCTGGCAACTCTTCAACTCCGGGCGGGTCATGGCGTCGCTTTTCTACGCCGCCGGTTCGGTTGCCATATCCATGGCGGCCCTGCTGGCGGGAATCATCATTGTACGGGAGCTGTCCGGTTGACCGGACCGACCATTGCCAGAATCGGGTGGGACGAGGCGGACCAGCGCCTGGATCGCTGGTTGCGGCGCCGCTACGGCCAGCTGGCGCAATCGCATATCGAGCGCCTGTGTCGAAAGGGCCAGATCAGGATCGACGGCAAGCGGGCCAGGCCGTCGACCAGGCTGGTGGAGGGCCAGTCATTGCGTCTTCCGCCGATGGAGGATGCGCCCGGTAGGGGCATGACCGGGCACGAGTCGGCGCCGGGATCCGGCGAAGGCGGGCTGATTGCCGGGCGAGTCCTGTTCCAGGATGATTACATGGTGGTCATCGACAAGCCATCCGGGCTTGCCGTCCAGGGCGGGACCGGCCAGCGTCGCCATGTCGACCGCATGGTTGACGATCTCGGCCTGTCCGATGGCGAGCGACCGCGGCTTGTTCACCGCCTTGACAAGGATACCTCCGGTGTCCTGGTGCTGGCCAGGAGCCGGCGAGCCTCCGGCGCCCTGGCCCGGTTGTTTGCCACCGGAAGCCTGCACAAAATCTACTGGGCTGTCGTCGCCGGCTGCCCGGCCGAGCTTGGCGGGATCATCAGCGGCACGGCCGGACCATCCGGGAAGCCGGCAAGGACCGGTTACATGGTCCTGGACACGGTGGCTGACCGGTTTGCGCTGGTTGCCCTGAACCCGCGGACCGGGCGCACGCACCAGCTGCGCGTTCACATGGCGCAGCTGGGAACACCAATCCTCGGTGATCGAAAATACGGAGCAGGTGGCAATTCCCGGCTCCCGGCGGGCGGTGTCGGTAACCGGCTTCACCTGCATGCGCGCGAGCTTTCCTTCAGCCACCCCTTCACCGGATTTGACATGCGGTTTCGTGCTCCCCTGCCCGCGCATATGGATCGCACGCTTGCCCTGCTGGGATGGCAGGAGGATCGCTACCCTGCAGATCCGTTTGCCGGCAGGCCATGAGCGAGTGGCAGCCAAGACGAAGCTGGACCGGCGTACAGGTGGTCGAGGATTCTGCCGGATACCGGATCGATCTCGACGGCCGGCCAGCCCGGACGCCCGGGGGGCGGCACTTGCTGTTGCCGACACGCAGGCTCGCCGATGAGGTTCGGGACGAGTGGGAGGCGCAGCAGGGCAAATTCCGGCCGGAGACCATGCCCTTCACCCGCCTGGCGAATGTGGCGATTGACCGGCTCGGCAAGGCGCACCGCGACGTTGTCGCCACCGTGTCGGCATATGCAGAGAGCGACCTGGTCTGCTACCGGGCCAGCGGGCCGGACGAGCTGGTCGCCCGTCAGAACCGGTCCTGGAGTCCGATACTGGAATGGCTGGGTGCCGAATTCGGTGCGCCGCTGGCGACCTGCCGCGGGGTTATGCCGGTCCGTCAAAGCACCCGCAGCGTTCGGGCGCTGGCCGACGAGGTGGGGAGGCTGGATGCGCATGTGTTGTGCGGATTTTCGGAAATGGTGGCCCTGACCGGATCGCTGGCGATCGGCCTGGCGGTCCTGCATGGCCGGCTTGACCCTCATGCCGGCTGGAGCACGGCGATGATCGACGAGCATTTCCAGGCGGAGTGCTGGGGGGTCGATTCCGAGGCCGCGGCCCTGGAGGAATATCGCCGCCAAGGATACCTGGTTGCCTGTGTCTATGCCATGTCGGCCAGCGACTCTGGCCGGGTCTGAGCGCGGCCGCGAGCGGTGGAATGTCGCCCGGGCTCCGGAAATCGGCTCTGGCAACCGGCAAGCAACCATTATGCGGCCTGCGTTTCAGCAGGGACCGGTCCAAGTTGGACATATCTTCTTGACCTGCACGATATTGCACGAATAAGAGGGGAAGCGGGCCTGATCTGATTTCGGGATTGTTCTGTCGATCCCGGACAAATCAGGAAAGAGATTCTCAACAACAATCTTAAGGAGAGAAACTGATGAAGAAACTGCTTCTCGTATCTGCGGTTGCCTTCGCCGGCATGGCCGGTGCGGCGGTTGCGGCAACTCTGGATGATGTTCGGGCAAAGGGATTTGTCCAGTGTGGTGTGTCCACCGGGCTGGTCGGATTTGCCGCGCCGGATGCCGATGGCAACTGGTCGGGTTTCGATGTCGACTACTGCCGTGCGCTGGCCGCCGCCGTCTTTGGTGACGGGCAAGCCGTGAAATTCACCCCGACTACGGGCAAGACCAGGTTTACTGCCCTGGCTTCGGGCGAAGTCGACGTGTTGGCCAGGAACACCACCTGGACGTTCTCGCGCGATGTCGACCTGAAACTGACCTTTGTCGGCATCAACTACTATGACGGACAGGGCTTCATGACCCATGCGTCAAACGGAGTTTCGTCTGCCCATGAACTCGATGGCGCCACCGTCTGCATCCAGACTGGGACCACCACCGAGCTGAACCTGGCCGATTTCTTCCGTGCGAACGACATGTCCTACGAGCCGGTTCCGATCGAAACCAATGCCGAAGCGCGTGAACAGTTCTTCGCCCAAGCCTGCGATGTCTACACCACGGACCGCTCCGGCCTGGCGGCCACTCGTGCCACGGCCGAGGATCCGAGCAGCATGGTTGTTCTGCCCGAGATCATCTCCAAGGAGCCGCTCGGGCCGCTGGTGCGCCATGGCGACGACCAGTGGGCCGACATCGCTCGCTGGGTGCTGAATGCGCTGGTCACGGCCGAGGAAAAGGGCGTCAACAGTGGCAACGTCCAGGAAATGGCTGCCGGCAGCAACGACCCGGAAGTCAATCGCCTTCTCGGTTCGGAAGGTGATTTGGGTGCCATGATCGGACTCGAGGCAGACTGGGCCGTCAATGCCCTGGCTGCAGTCGGCAATTACGGCGAGATCTTCGAAAGGAATATCGGTGCCGAGACGCCGATCGGTCTGGAGCGTGGCGTCAACGCGCTCTGGACAGATGGCGGGCTGGTATACTCACCGCCGTTCCGTTGATCCGAACGGGCGACCGCACGATCACTGATCGTCGAGTGTTGTTCGATTTGAGAAAAAACTCTGAGCCGCCGGTCAGCATTGACTGGCGGCTTCAGTTCGCCCGGGATTCACAGGACGGATTTGCGTAACATGGCACAACAGGCCCAACCGCAGCGTACCTTTACCCTGGGCATGCTCATCTACGATACCCGGTATCGTTCCATGACCATCCAGGTCGTCGCCCTGATGGGCTTCATGCTGGTCGTGGCCTGGCTGATCAGCAATACCGTCCAGAACCTGAATGCTCTCGGCAAAGGGGTCAGTTTCGGGTTCCTGAACCAGCCGGCAAGCTACGACATCAACCAGCGACTTGTCGAATACACCTCGCGATCGACCCATTTGCGCGCCTCCGTCGTTGGCCTGCTCAACACCTTGCTGGTTGCGGTCATGGGGTGCGCGCTTGCGACCGTGCTTGGTGTCATCATCGGCATACTGAGATTGTCGCATAACTGGATCATCGCCAGGTTGATGACCATCTACATCGAGGGATTCCGCAACGTTCCGGTGCTGCTGTGGATCGTGTTTTTCATGGCGGTCCTGATCGATACGCTGCCAAAGCCAGCCGATTTTCGCGGCGAGGACGCGACGGCATCGATGTTGCTTGGCGACAGCGTGGCATTCACCAACCGCGGCATCTACGTGCCTGAGCCGCTCTTTGCCAATGGCCTTGGCGATCTGTCGATATTCGGCCTGTTTGAAATCAGCATTGATCTTGTTGTGATCCTGATTGTCCTGACGGGCGGGATACTTGCCGCCCGATGGATCAGGCGCCGGGCCGACCGGATCCAGGAGCAGACCGGGGTGCGGCCGGCAACCTGGTACTGGCGGTTGCTGGTGATCGTCGGCCCGATCGCAGCGCTGCTGTTCGCACTGGGCTTCCACCTGGGTTTCCCGGAGTTGAAGGGATTCAACTTCAAGGGCGGCATCTACATGCGCAATTCGCTCATTGCGCTGTGGCTGGCCCTGTCCTTCTATACCGCCGCATTCATTGCCGAGAATGTCCGGGCCGGCATCATGGCCATTTCGAAAGGCCAGTCCGAGGCTGCCTTTTCGCTCGGCCTGCGTCCTTCCAGCACCATGAGCCTGGTGATACTTCCCCAGGCATTGCGGGTGATCATTCCGCCGCTGATTTCGCAATACCTGAACCTGACCAAGAACTCGTCACTGGCAATCGCCGTCGGCTACATGGATGTCACCGGCACGCTTGGAGGCATCACGTTGAACCAGACCGGCCGGGAACTGGAGACAATTCTCCTGTTGATGATCTGTTACCTGGTAATCTCGTTGGGAGTTTCTGCAACGCTCAACTGGTACAACAGCAAGGTCAAGCTGAAAGAGCGCTGAGACATGTCGGAAACTGCATATGTGCGCACGAGCATGCTCGGGTCCCAGCCACCGCCGAAATCGGAGGCCGGTGCGCTTGGGTGGATTCGGGCCAACCTCTTTGATGGCTGGCTGAACTCGGTCCTGACAATTCTGTCGCTACTGGCAATCTTCTTCGTGCTGTACGGGTGGTTGCCCTGGATCATCCAGTCTTCCTGGACCGCAAATTCGCTGAATGAATGCCGGGCCTCGATAATCGAGCGCTATGGCGAGGGAACCCATGGCGCCTGTTGGGCCGTCATCAGGGAGCGCTATCTGCAGCTTCTGTACGGGTTCTACCCCTCCGAAGCCTATTTCCGACCAAACCTGACCTTCATTCTCATGCTGGTGGCAATCTCGCCGGTGCTGTTTCCGGTGCTTCCGCGCAAGATGCTCTGGTTTTCGGGAATCTACCCGTTTCTCGGCTACTGGCTGTTGTGGGGTGGAACCATCTGGTTCCCGGTCTCGATGGTGCTGGGTTTCGTCGTCGGTTACCTGCTGATCGTGGTGATTTCGAGGACGGCCGGGGCACTCGCCGGTGTAATCGGCGGTGCGCTGGGAGCGGTGCTGTACTGGTTGTTCCTGGCCGGCAGCTTTGCCAAACTGGCGCATGCGGTGGTGCCGATCGGAATTGCCGAAGTTGAAAGCGCCAGGTTTGGCGGCTTCATGCTGTCGATGACAATCGGGGTTACCGGCATTGCCTGTTCACTGCCAATCGGCATCCTGCTGGCACTCGGCCGCAAATCCGACCTGCTGATCGTGCGGTCGATCTGCGTGGGCTTCATCGAATTCATCCGGGGCGTGCCGCTGATCACCTTGCTGTTCGTCGCATCGACCCTGCTCAACATCTTCCTGCCCCCCGGAACCAATTTTGATCTCATCCTCAGGGTGGTGATCATGGTCACGCTGTTTTCCTCCGCCTATATCGCCGAGGTGGTTCGCGGCGGGTTGGCCGCCCTGCCGACGGGTCAGTACGAGGCGGCTGATGCGTTGGGCCTCGACTACTGGAAGTCGATGCGGCTGATCGTGCTGCCGCAAGCACTGAAGATCTCCATTCCCGGAATCGTGTCAACTTTCATCGGCCTTTTCAAGGACACCACCCTGGTGTCGATTATCGGCCTGCTTGATCCGATCGGCCTGACCAACGCCATCCGGGCCGACGCCGCATGGAATGGAGTCGTGTGGGAGCTGTACTTGTTCGTGGCAGCGTTGTTCTTTGTATTCTGTTTCTCGATGTCCAGGTATTCAATGTATCTGGAGCGCAAGCTGCAGACGGATCACAAGTAAGGAGGGCTGAGATGCCGGAAGCGCAGACGGAGAATTCGCCAACCGGAATGGCTGTTGAAATCACCGGAATGAACAAGTGGTACGGTACATTTCACGTTCTGAGGGATATCAATCTCTCGGTGCATGAGGGTGAGCGCATCGTGATTTGTGGGCCGTCGGGATCGGGCAAATCGACCCTGATCCGCTGCATCAACCGGCTGGAGGAGCACCAGGAGGGGACGATCATCGTAGAAGGCACCGAGCTGTCCTCGGATCTCAAGAATATCGACCGGATCCGGTCGGATGTGGGAATGTGCTTTCAGCATTTCAACCTGTTTCCCCATCTTACAATTCTCGAGAACTGCACGCTGGCGCCGATCTGGGTGCGCAAGGTGCCGCGGGTGGAAGCCGAAGAAACGGCGATGTATTTTCTCGAAAAGGTCAAGATCCCGGAACAGGCCGCCAAGTATCCCGGTCAGCTGTCCGGTGGCCAGCAGCAACGGGTGGCCATTGCCCGGTCACTGTGCATGAGGCCGCGCATCATGCTGTTCGACGAGCCGACCTCAGCGCTCGATCCGGAGATGATCAAGGAAGTTCTCGACACCATGATCGAGCTTGCCGGCGACGGAATGACCATGCTGTGCGTGACCCACGAGATGGGGTTCGCCCGCCAGGTGGCCAACCGGGTGATCTTCATGGATGAAGGACAGATCGTGGAAGAGAACGTGCCGACCGAGTTCTTCGACAATCCGCAGAATGACCGCACCAAGCTGTTCCTGAGCCAGATTCTCGGTCACTGACCAGGGCCGGACGGCCCTTCCGGAAATCACGAATTGCGACGCCGTGCCCGGAGCCGCCGGGACGCGGCGGTGTGAATCCGGGACTTCAGCCTGGCGGGCCGGGCCGTTGGTCAAGATCGCGTGGCACGGTGAAGTCGACGAGGGTTGCGGTGCCGGGCACGAGGCTGGCGAGATCGAGATTGTCGATATCGCAGACAAGCGTCGCCGCCGTGGGGTAGCGGCCGAAATCCGGATGGTTGCACTGGTTGCCGCACAGGAATCGGGCAAGATCGCCAAATCCCGGGTTGTGTCCGACAATCATTACCGGGGACGATTCAGCGGCGGCAGCGATCCTGGCTATTCCGACCGGGTGGGCATGATAGAGCCGGTCTTGATACTGAACCGCCTCCGGTTCCGGCAGGTGCCCGGCAATTCCCAGCCAGGTCTCGCGGGCCCGCCTTGCCGTTGAACAGATGACCTGCCGTGGCAGGAATTGCCGTGATGCCAACCAGTTGCCGATCAGCCCGGTCGAGCGTTGTCCTCTCGGGGCCAGTGGCCGGTCATGGTCATCAAGACCCGGCTGGTTCCAGCTCGATTTGGCGTGTCGGACGATGATAAGTCGCATGGCGGCTCATCTTCGCAGAAAGGCTGCCTGGTGGAAACGGGATTGTGCTGGCAGCCGGCCATATGACTCGCTGACCGGGCAGGAGCGGCGAACCTGGCAACCCAGATCGAGGCAGGCGGTGCCGGCTGGACTGCCAACATGGCTCCTGCAGGCGGTGGCATCGTAGTGGCCGTCACTGACAGCCTCGACCGGGCAGGCCGTCCGGCATGGCTGGTGACGGCAGGATTGGCAGGGAGAGCCCCCGTTCGGTGCAGGCAGCAGGATTTCCTCGGAAAACAGCAGGGCACCGCGGTAGGACACGAACAGGCCGGCAACGTCATGGACCAGGAACTGTACCGGTGATTGCCAGCACCGGCCGGTGCGAAGCGCCCAGCTGAAGAATGGATGGTAGGGCGGCCCGCCAAAGGGATAGACCGGCCTCGCCCGGAGCTGCCCTGCCAGGCCGTCGATGATGCGACGTGACCATCGATCAAGCGGGTCGGGCTCATTGTCGGCAAATTCCGGCTCTGCCGACACCAGCGGCCAGAATCCCGGCTCCCTGGGTCCCAGCATGACCAATGTCCGGCCGCCATCCGGGCATCGATCCGACGGGTCCGGGTTGAAACTGCCGAATATCTGCAGGGCGGTGTCGCTGACCGCGAGGTCGATCCTCTCATATGCCGCCGAGACCATGCGGCGCCTCGTCAACGGGCCGGCCTTGCCCGGATCAGGCTGCCGACGCCATGATCGGTAAACAGTTCAAGCAGGACCGCGTTCGGATAGGTCCCGTTGAGTATGACCGCCGCCCGGACACCATTGGTCACGGCGTTGACCGCGGTTTCGGTTTTGGGCAGCATGCCTCCGGTCAGGGTGCCATCGCTGCGGAGCTGGTCGACATCGGTTGGCGACAGCTGGGTGATCAACTCGCCGTCACTGTTCTGGACCCCGTCGACATCGGTCAGCAGCAGCAACCGGTCGGCCTGCAGGGCGCGGGCAATGGCGCCGGCGGCAGTGTCGCCATTGACATTGAGGCTCATCCCGTCCCTTCCGACACCCAGCGGGGCCATGACCGGAATGAAATCGGCATCGACCAGCGTCGTCAGCACGGAAGGGTTGACCTCGACCGGCCTGCCCACGAAACCCAGATCAGGTGATTGCTGCTCGCAGATCATCATGCCGGCATCTTTCCCGGACAGGCCGACAGCCCTGCCGCCCTGGCTGTTGACGGCCTGCACGATCCGTTTGTTGATCAGGCCCGACAACACCATCTCCACCACCTCGATCGTGTGCTGGTCGGTCACCCGCTTGCCGTCGATGAAGGTGGATTCAATGCCAAGACGCGCCAGGGTCTGGTTGATCATCGGGCCGCCGCCATGAACAATGATCGGGTTCACGCCGACCTGTTTCATGAGCACGACATCGCCGGCAAAGCTGGACAATGCTGCCTCGTCGCCAATGGCATGTCCGCCAATCTTGATGACGATGCAGGCTCCGTCATAGCGCTGCAGGTAGGGCAGTGCTTCGGAAAGAGTGCGTGCGGTAGCGATCCAGTTGCGTTTCATGGTTGACTGTCTGATCATCTTTGCCCGGGTTCTGGCGACTCTGGAGCCAGTTGGCATTGCCGCTCCGGCCCACGCATCCTTATACTGTCCTTGCCGTGATGTTAATGGACCGTGCCCCGGCATTCCCCCTGGCAGGAGCCTCCGGCAGGGTCAGACCGACAGTCACCGCGGCAAGTCAGCGACAATCCGTGTTGCAGCTTCCGGTCACACCAGGGCCAGAATCGAACGCCGGACGGTCTCGATCCCCGTATTCCTGACCGACGAGGTGGAAATCGGTGCAGGCAGTGCTGCCGGATGGGCGGTGAGGGCCTCGGCCACCGATTGCTCGAGTTCCTCCAGGCCGCGTGCTGCCTTGTCGGATTTGGTCAGGATGACCTGGAAGGCAACGGCGGCATCATCGAGGCGGGACATGAATTCCTGGTCGATCGGCATGATGCCGCGGCGGGCATCAATGAGCAGGAAGGCCCGCCGCAGTGACGGACGCCCGTAGAGGTAATTGTCAATGAGCGTGGCACAGATCCTGGCTTCCGATTTTGACATCCGGGCGAAGCCGTACCCCGGCAGATCGACCAGGTAGCGGGCCTCGCCGATCAGGAAAAAGTTGATCTGCCGGGTTCGGCCGGGCGTATTCGAGGTCCTGGCAAGCTTGCGACGGCGGGTAAGGGCGTTGATCAGGGAAGACTTGCCGACATTGGAGCGCCCGGCAAAGCAGATTTCGGGCCGGTCTGCCGGTGGAAAATCCCCCGGAATTGCCGACCCCATGATGAATTCACAGGATCCGAGATCATTGACGGGTTCAGTCTTCACGGGCTTGCGGGAAATACCGACAGGAGGCCTCCGGGGTCACGAGCCAGGCAGGGAAAGCACTGAATATCCCCCCGGCGCCGGATGATCGGCCTAGTTTCGGCGTTGCTTCCGGCCTTTCCTCGGTTTGCGCTTCGCTGGCGGGTCCGGCCGGGGATCGTCCTGCCGGGTGGTGGTCGCGTCGTCCGATTTCCTGTTTCGCAATACGGTCTTTTGTATACCGGAATAGATGTTTCCGAGGACATCGGGACGAACCCCCTGGCTCCGCATGATGAGGTATTGCTGGATGAATGTGATGACGTTGTTGGCAACCCAGTAGATGACGAGGCCGCTGGCGAACTGGCCAAGCATGAACATGAATATCCACGGCATCCAGGCAAACACCGCGGCCTGGGTTGGGTCGGTCGGGGCCGGGTTGAGCTTCTGCTGGAGCCACATCGAGACCCCCAGCATGATCGGAAGCACGCCCAGCGAAACGATGGCAAAGAGCGAACCCGCGTCCGGTGTTCCCCAGGGGAGTGCACCGAACAGGTTCAGGATCGAGGTCGGATCGGGTGCGGACAGGTCGTGGATCCACAGGATGAATGGCGCATGACGCAGTTCGATGGTGACAAAGATGACCTTGTACAGCGAAAAGAAAATCGGAATCTGCGGGAGGATTGGCAGGCAGCCGGCCGCCGGATTGATCTTCCGCTCCCTGTAGAGTTCCATGGTCTTGGTCTGCATCAGCTTGCGGTCATCGCCAGCCATTTCCTTGATCTTCATCATCTCCGGTTGAAGATCCTTCATCCGGGCCATCGAGACATAGGATTTGTAGGCAAGCGGAAACAGGAACGCCTTGATGACCACGGTCAGGCAGATGATGGACCATCCCATGTTGCCGATCTTGCCATTCAGCCAGTAGAGCAGGGTGAAAATCGGCTTGGTCAGGAAGAAGAACCATCCCCAGTCGATCGAGTCGATGAAGCGGTCGATTCCGAAACCGCTTTCATAGTTGCGGATGGTTTCCCACTCCTTGGCACCGGCGAAAAGGCTGGTATCGATCCGGGCATCGCTCCCCGGCGCGATCTCGACCGTCGGCAGGCGGGCCTCGGTCTGGTAGATTCCAAATCTGTCGGTGAATTTTGACACCGCGGTAAATGGCTGCCCTGGCGAGGGGATCAGCGTGGTCATCCAGTATTTGTCGGTAAACCCGATCCAGCCATTCTCCAGCACGGCCTGGGTGTTCAGGCTTGCCCCTTCACGGGCATCAACCGGAAAATCCTCGACATCGGAATAGTCGGACTCCTCCAGCTGGCCATCGGCCATCTGGATGACGCCCTCGTGAAGGATGAAGAAATTGTAGCCGTCCGGCTCGCCATGGCGGGCTATGATTCCATACGGCGCCATCCGGACCGGGCTGCCGGTTTGATTGCTGACCTGCTGCGAAATCGAGAACATGTAATGCTCGTCGATCGAAATCGACCGGCGAAATACCAGCCCGTTGCCATTGTCCCAGACCAGCACGACCGGTTTGCCCGGGGACAATTCGGTGCCGCTTTCCAACTGCCAGGGCGTGTTGGCGCCCGGAACATCGGCGTAATCCAGCGATCCGGCCGGCGCCCAGCCATACAGGGCGTAATAGGGCTCGGCCGTGCCCGATGGCGAAAGCAGCCTGACGATCTCTGAATCCTCGGCCAGGGTTTCCCGGTATTGCCGGAGTGACAGGTCATCGAGCCTGCCGCCATCCAGCAGGATCGATCCGACGAGGTTCGGGGTATCGATCTCGATGCGTTGCCCCTGCCGTTCCTCCGGCGCAGGAGCCGGTCCGGCATCGGCGCCAATGGCGGGAATGTCGTCTGCACTCGGAGGGGCCGCGGCGAAATCTTCGACCGGACGGGCCGTATCGGCCGTCTGCGCCTCGTTCTGGACCGGTGGTTCTTCAGGCGGGAACACGAAAAACCAGGCCAGGACAACCAGAAAGCTGAGTGCTGTCGCGAGTATGAGGTTTCTGTTCTGGTCGTCCATCGATGCCGATTGCCCGTGACGGTTCTGCCGCCGCGCCGTTCAATAGAAATGCCGAATGAAGGTCAAGTGAATTGCAGGTTGGCAGCGGCAACGATGGCGGCGAGAGGGGAGCGGTCCGGGGGGCCATCATTGCCGCGGGAGGGATACCCCGTGCCGGCAGGCATGCCAGCGCCGGAGCGCTGTCCCGGCCGGAACATCACCCGCGGCGGCACCCATCACGGCGGGCGGGACTCATCACCACCCTGCGGCAATCAATCCGGGACGCCGTCATATCCCGACCCGCCCCAGGGGTGGCACCGGAGAATTCGCCTGATGGCCAGCCAGCTTCCCTTGATTCCGCCATGCCGCTCGAGCGCCTCGAGGGCATAGGCCGAACAGCTGGGCTGGAACCGGCAATGCATGCCCACGAGCGGGCTACCGATGATCCGGTAGGCCCGGACCGGCAGCGAAAACAGCCAGGCAAGCGGGGTCATGTCAGATGCCGACCCGGCCATCCGGGGCCGGTTCGCATTGCCGGCTCATCCTGGCTTCCCGTGTATGGTCTCAAGGGCGTCCCGAAGGTCGGTCCTGATGCTGGCGATCGGGCATTCGACCGTCGATCCGGCCCGTCCGACCAGCACATAATCCCATCCGGCTCGCCCGTAGCCGGGAAGCACCTCCCGGGCCACCTCTCGCAGCCGCCGCTTTGCCCGGTTCCGGGTGACCGCGTTGCCGACCCGGCGCGAGCAGGTCAGGCCGAACCTGATTGCCGCCTGCGTGTCAACTTCGCGGCGTCGGCGAGCCTGCAGGTGCAGGCTGGGTGTCGTGCAACGCCTGGCGCGGGCTGTCTTCAGGAAGTCTTCCCTGCGCCTGAGTGTCGAAACGTCAGCAGGGGCGCTGCTCCTGTCACTTTCGGGCATGCGTTTGTCTTTGCGCCTGTCGGGTGGCCGACCCGGCGCAAATCAGGCACTCAGGGTCTTGCGTCCCCTGACCCGGCGCCGATTGAGAATCTTCCTGCCCGCCCGGGTAGCCATTCTTGCACGGAAACCATGGCGGCGCTTGCGTACCTTGTTGCTTGGCTGGAATGTGCGCTTCATGTTCGGTCCCTGCACGATCTGGATTGCGGCTCGTCCACCGTCCGGTGTCCGATTGGAACTGAGGCCTATACTGGAATGGAGTCCCCTTCGTCAAACCCTTGCGCGGCTGCAATCAACCTGTGGTCCTGCAATCCGCAGTCAAATGTCCGCAACATGGCAATGGGCATTACCGATGTCTCAATCTTCATCGCATGGCCGACCCGAAAAGGTGACACGGACCATGCCGGAAAAGGCGCCCAATGTGATGAAGCTGCGGGCCGATGCCGGCAATTCGGGGCAGAAACCGGAAGCCAGGCTGGACGGCCCCGGAGACTTTCAGGAGGTTGTACGGAATCCGAAGCGCATCCAGGGGCTTGACGTCATCTGGCTCCGCTGAAAGCAGTGAAGCAGGCCATGGCCCGGATGTCGCGCCGTTGGCGCTTGGCCGGAAACCTTGAGCACGAGCCGGCAGGCTCACCGGCCTCAAGACAGCCAGCCATTCGGCTCCCGGCGAGACGGATCGCACGGGGCGCAACATCACCAAAACACACATACCCAAATATCAGGGCAATCAGTGCAGTCGTTCAGGACGGGCCTCGAGGCCCGACTGACGGATTGCATACACTCAGATTACAGTCACCGTCAGAGAGGCAAGTCCATCAATGACCACCTCCATGATGTCGCCCTGCTCAACGGCGGCAACACCCGAGGGCGTGCCGGAGAGAATAACATCGCCGGCGGCGAGCTCGAAAAATTCCGACAGGTAGGAGATCATTTCAGGCACTTTCCAGATCATCTGGTTGAGGTCTCCTTCCTGTCGGGTCTCACCGTTAACCTTCAGGATGATCCTCCCCTCGGAGAGATGCCCAATCTCGGCAGCCGCATGGACGGGTCCGACAGGAGCCGATCTTTCAAAGGCCTTCGAGATTTCCCAGGGTCGCCGGAGTTCCTTTTGCCTGCCCTGCAGGTCGCGGCGAGTCATGTCAATCGACACCGCATATCCGAATACGTGGTCGAGTGCCTGTTCCACCCGGATATCGGCTCCGCCGGATTTCAGCATGACCGCCAGTTCGGCTTCGTGATGCACGTCGGAAGAGCGTGGCGGATAGGGAAACTCGCCCGAAGGATCCAGGTTTTCCGGATTCTTCTGGAAGAAGAATGGATCCTCGCGACTTGGGTCATGTCCCATTTCCACCGCATGCAGAGCGTAGTTTCGACCGATGCAATAGACCCGCCGAACAGGGAAAAGCATGTCGGAATTCGCAACGGGAATTGCGCATACGGTTGGCTGGTCAATGGCGAATTTTGTCATGCGGATCTCCGTTGATTCGTATCGAGGGCAACTCTTTTCCAGTCGATCAATCTGTACCGCAATGCCGAAATGTTGCACGGTTGCGAAAACGCCTGTTGACCCGACTGACCATGTCCGATATTGATAAATCAATATGATCTATTGGTCAACCAATATCGGAGACTAGCTGTGCTGGTGGCGTTCGAGGAAACGGGCAGGGAAGACGCGCTTGCAACACTTGAGGCATTCATTGTCGCCGGGAAATACAGCCCTGGCGACAGATTGCCGTCCGAGAGGGAATTGATCGTAAAGCTCGACATGACCCGAACTCGATTGCGCCAGGCGCTTGACACGCTGGAGCACGAGGGCAAGATCTGGCGCCACGTCGGCAAGGGAACCTTCCTGGTCAGCGCCGGGGTCGACCGACTTGCCGACATCACGCTTCAGGTCAGCCCCGCGCAGATGATGCGGGCGCGCCTCTTGCTTGAACCGGCCCTGGCACAGGAAGCGGCGATGAATGCGACCGCGGAAGACCTGGCCAGGATCAAGCTGAACCGGGATCGTGCGAGGGAGGCGTCAAGCTGGGATGACTACGAGGCGCGTGACGACCTGTTGCATCGCTCCATGGCGGAGGCGACTGGAAACATCCTGCTTCTGTCAATCTTTGACCGGCTTAACCAGGTGCGACGGACAGTGGCCTGGAACACCGTTATTCGCGAGTCGCCAAGCCCTCCAACCAACCATCCGAGTTTTTCGGAGCATGATCGAATCGTCAATGCAATCGAGACAAGGAATCCCGTGTCGGCACAGGCGGCGATGCGCGACCACCTGGTCTCGGTTTCCGCTCGGCTATTCGGGGAGGCGTGTGTTTGGGCAGCGTGATGGCTCGCCGGCACATTCGCCAACCGGTGGAACAATGACTGCAGACTACATCAAAAAGGAGAAACCACGATGTTGAAAATCCTGAAAGCCGTCGCCAGGACGATGACCTTGCCCATTGCCTTTGGGCTTTCCGTATCCGCAGTGCATGCGGACACGATCCGCATCGCGCTCGCCGAGACGCCATCCGACGAACTCGCGGCATTCTTTGTTGCGCTCGACCGGGCCAGGGCAAATGGACTCGACTATGAATGGACCGCCTTTTCGGACGAGGAACTGGCCATCCAGGCCGTGTTGAGCGGACAGATGGACATCGGATTTGGCACGCCCTACGCGGCGATGCAGCGCGCGAAAGCGCCAATCCGGATCATTTTCCAGCTGTCAAAACTGAAGTTCTTCCCGGTCACCACCAAGAAATACAGTTCTCTCGAGGATTTGGACGGTGAGCCAATCTTGCTGCATTCGCGCGGTGGTGGCACCGATGCGATCGCAAATGTCATCGAAAGCAAGACCGGCATCATGTTTGGCGAACGGTCCTATGTGCCAGGTTCGGCAAATCGCGTCGTTGCGCTCGTGGCCGGACAAGCCGACGCCACCATCATTGACCTTTCCAACAAGAACAAGGTGATGCGTCAGCACGGAGACAAGTTCAACGTGTTGCCAATGTTCGAGGTTGAAGCCTCCGACGAGGCACTTTTCGCCAATTTGGACTGGATCCAGGACAATGAGGAGCAGGTTCAGATTTTCGTCAATGCGCTGCTGGGCGTATGGCAGGACATGAACGCCGACCCAATGATCGTTGCCCGTGAAACCGACCCGGACGGGCCCATTGGCCAGTTGCCGCCGGAAATTCTGGGCAGCCTGGACACCTTCTACAGCGAAGCGGTCGCTGGTGGCCTCTATGATGCCGATGGTGGTGGTCGCAAGGCGGCAATGGCCGACATTGAATGGTACAGCAATGCCGGCCAGCTGGAAGGAGATCCGTCGACCTTGAACATCGAGGATTTCTGGTATCTGGCTCCACTTGACGCAGCCATGAACTGACTGCATCGGCGGTGCCTCCGGGCACCGCCGCAACCTCTGGACGCGGCACCATGATTCTGCATAGATCGCTTGTTCTCAAGATCCTGTCGGCGTTCGTTGTATTTGGCGCCTGGGAAATCGCCGGGCGCATTCCCGTGAGTTACGGGTTTCCAACCTTCTTCGAATCGATGGCCGCACTCGCCGACATGACAATGGATGGCAGGCTCCTTGATGCCTATGTGGATACGCTTCGTCCATTGGTCATCGGATTGATCATCTCGAGTTTCATCGGAATTGCCGTGGGCCTCTGGATTGGCCTCAGCTCCTGGTTCGACTGGCTGTTCTTGCCGATATTCATCGTCATGCAGGCGGCACCGCTTGCTGCCCTGATCCCGCTCCTGGTCATGGTCTACGGCATCGGAATCACTTCCAAGATCTTTGTCGTCTGCATCATGGCCATGCCGGTCATCGTGCTGAACACGGCTGGGGGCGTTCGCAACACGCCGACAAACCTCAAGGAAATGGGATATTCCTTTCTTGGAGGCGAGCGGGATATCATAATGAAGGTCATCATCCCTTCCGCCTCTCCGATCATATTTTCTGGATTGCGGCTGGGTACCTCGGCAGGTTTCATTGGTGCCATTCTCTCCGAACTGAAGATAACCCCCACCGGGGTAGGCGATATCATCACCTACAGTCGATCAATCGCTGACTATGCCAGCATGTATGCTGCCATTTTCTCGATAATTCTGCTCGCCGTGTGCTTCCTGAACGTGCTTGAACGAATAGAGCGCACGCTTTTTGAAGGGAATGTCCGTGGTTACGCATCAGACTGATGTTCCGCTGAACAAGCCCACCGAACCGCCCACCGCGGTCTCGGCGCGAAACATCTCGAAGAGCTACGGCGATGTCGAGGCATTGCGGGATCTGACGCTCCAGTTTCCAAGCGGTCAACTGACCTCGCTCCTCGGCCCGTCGGGATGCGGAAAGACCACGCTGCTGAAGATCATCGCCGGATTGCTGGAGCCAACAGCAGGCGAGGTCGAGGTCAATGGCCAGCCGGTTACCGGTCCTGGTCCCGATCGCGCGTTCGTGTTCCAGGATTTCGCGCTGCTTCCCTGGGCAAGCGTGATACGCAACGTGGCATTCGGGCTCGAGCTGCGCGGTGTCGCGGTTTCGGAACGTGAAGCAATTGCCGAAAAATACATTCAGAATGTCGGTCTCGCCGGCTTCGAAAAGAGCTTTCCGCACGAATTGTCCGGCGGTATGCGTCAGCGTGTGGGGCTTGCGCGTGCGCTTGCGGTTGACAGCCAGGTTCTCCTGATGGACGAACCGTTTTCGGCTGTTGACGAACAGACCCGACGCAAGTTCCAGGAGGATTTGCTTGGACTCGTTGCCGAGGAAAACAAGACCTTCCTGTTCGTTACCCATTCCATCGAGGAAGCGGTGTACGTCTCTGACCAGATTGCCATCCTCCTGCCCCGCCCAAGCAGAGTGTCTGACATCATTCGACCAAGCGGTCTGCGCTCGAAAGACGTGGCTGACATTCGCCGCGACCCGGAGTATCTGGACATTGTGGACCAGATCTGGGCTTCGCTCCGAAACTACGTGGAATAGACCATGTTGGTATACGGATTCAGGTTACCCGGCATGTCATCGCTGATTCTCTGGGGATTGCTCTGGGAGGCCATTGGTCAATCCGGGGTTACCTTCTTCCTGCCTCCCTTGTCCGAAGTGCTCGCAACCCTATTCGAGATTATTGGCACGCCCGCATTTCAAAAGGCTCTCGCCGAGACCGCCCAGGCATTCCTTTCGGGCGTGTTCTTTGCCGTGGTCATTGGAATTCCGGTTGGAATACTGATGGGCAAGAACCGGCTTGTCGACGAGTTGCTGCTGCCCTGGGTCAACATATTTCTCAGCGCACCATTGACGGCTCTGGTGCCGGTACTGATGGTCCTTTTCGGGTTCGGAATGAAGTCGATCATCATCACGACGACTCTGTTTGCAATCTGGATCATAATCCTCAATGCACGTGCTGGCGTGATGCAGATCAATCGATCACTGGTTGAGATGGCGAGCAGTTTCGGCGCATCCCCATGGGCGGCGTTCACCAAGGTCTATTTCTGGGCGGCATTGCCGGAAATCCTGGGCGGGGTTCGCATCGGTGTGATCCGCGCCGTCAAGGGAGTCATCATCGGCCAATTGCTGATTTCAATTGTCGGTTTCGGAGCCTTGTTCGAACTCTATTCCGCCAACTTCCTGATGTCGCATTTCTGGGCTGTCCTGGTCGTGCTCTTCGCGCTTGCCTTCACGATCTCCGAATTGCTGGCCAGTCTGGAGCGCCGTGTCGCCTACTACGCTGCAAGGCGATAGGAGGCTCCAGGACCAGCTATGGGTCCCTGGTCAAGGAGCCCGGGCTCATGGCGGGTTGCCCGGATTGTTCCGACGCCGGTCGGACGGGAAACCGGGTCAATCAGGGTAGCCTTCTCTTCCACGCAGACCTTTCCAGTTTCTGAATCCAACCGCTGCCCTGGCGTGCCGCCGGCATGGACGGCGGCAATATCGGCCAGCACCTCCCCGGTGGCGGGCAGATGCGCCTTCCGCTTGCCAAGGCGGCCGCACCTGGGCCGCGGGTTGACAATCGCAATGGACCGCACGTCCGGGAAGTCGGGGCCGGTTGTTGCCACTCACCGGGCCAAGGCCGAGGACGGTGCCGAGGCTCGATGTTGCCGTCTCGAGCGACGGTTGCCGCGCCGTGGCCAGCTTCGAGCCAGGCAGGGGGGCTCTGGCGACGATGGCGGCCAGCGCCGGCGACCGGGCCCGTCCCGATCGCACGCACCAGCTCGACCAGGGGCAAGATCGTGTCAGGGGACGCTGTCATTTACCTGCTTACAAGCTGGTCGGACGAAGGCGGCGGCATATGGGCAGGTTGCGGTCGAGCGGCAGGTCGACGCATCGCCGCTCCCGGGCCGCATGGTAGATGCCGGTCGCAAGTTCGAGTGAGCTGATGCCGTCATCGGCCGACGGAAGAGAGTTGCGAGACCCTTCAAGGCGATCGATCACGTCTTCGAAAAGTCCGGCAAACCCGTCCCTGGCATCTGGCATGGATGCGGCCTCGACCGCCCGGTCAAGGCGCCGCTGGTCTGCCGGGTCACGGGCCTGGAATGTCCAGCCATCACCGCCAATCGCATAGGGGGAGGTCCCGGACTCCACCGTCACCCGGTCAAATACCAGGCGCATGCGGGAGCAGTTTCGAGCCGACCCCAGGGTAATCGAGGAGGTGAGGAGTGTTCCTGATTTCGTGGTCATGCAGATTGCGGCGCAATCCTCGGTTTCAATCCGGTTGACGCGGGTATCCAGCATGGCGGCAACGCTGGCGACGGGCCCAAGAATTCGCCCGGCAAGATCATGGATGTGCATCGCATGGATCAGCACGGCACCGCCGAACTCGCCATCCCATGTCCCGCGCCAGGGCCGGGCATAGTACGCCTCATCACGACTCCAATGCGTCTCAAGGGTTGCCGCCAGGGGGCGGCCGGGAATGCCCTCTGCCTGCAACTTGTCGAGAATCCTGGCGCCGGCGCCATAGCGATACTGGAACACCGGAACCAGGAGCTGGCCAGCGGCGGCAGCGACCGACGCAATCCGCTCGGCCTCCAGGAGGCTGCCCGCCATGGGTTTTTCGCAAACGACGTTCAGGCCGGCATGCAGCGCCTGTTTCGTCACCGGTGCATGCAAGGGTGGCGGCAGGCAGATGTCGACGATATCCGCATCAGCCTGCCGCAGGAAATCGTCCACGTCATGAAACACCCTGGCACCGCCGGCCAAGCTGGCCAGTTCCCTGGCGATTGCCGGGTCCTGGTCCACGATGGCCGTGATCGTCGCCCGGCCGCCAAGCGCCAGCCAGCCGGCAAGATGCTGCCTGCCGACGCCGCCGCCGAGGATCGCCACCCGCCACGGCACCGGGGGTTCATCCCGGCATCCCCGGTCCGAGACCCGTCCTGCATCAGGGGGCATTTCGGGTGTCGCCTGCATTCCCCAACCTTGCCGCAACCTGTTGTGCCCGGAGTGCCAATTCCATCACCTTGAAACAGTGAACGGAGGTCATCGCGGTCTCGGTGCGATGCAGCACATCATTGGCAAGGTTACGAAAATATGGAAGCTCGGCCGAACTGGCATCCTCGTGGTGGCAGGTGTCGCCATTCACGATGAACAGGTGATCGCCTCCCGGGCGACCGGCAACATCGACGTATTTCCGCAGTTCAATGTAGCCCTCGGTCCCCAGGATGGTCAGACGCCCGTCACCCCAGCTCGGAAGGGCGTCCGGGGTGAACCAGTCCACCCGGATGTAGCCCTGGCATCCGTCGCCACGCAGGAGAATTTCGCCGAAATCCTGCAGCCCCGGTTCATCCGGATGCGCAAAGTTGCCGACGGATGCCGCCACGATTTCGGCATCGGGGGAGCCGGTGAATTCGAGAAACTGATCGATCTGGTGCGACCCGATGTCACAAAGCACCCCTCCGGTCTGGCCCTCATCGAAAAACCAGCGCGGTCGTGTCGCCTTGTTGAGGCGATGAGGTCCAAGCCCGACCGTCTGCACCACCCGGCCGATTGCCCCGTCCCGGACCAACTCGAGTGCCCGGGTCACCGCCGGCACCTCGAATCGCTCCGAAAAATCAACTGACCAGATCCGGCCGGTCTCACCGGCAACGTTCCTGAGCCGGGAAAGCTGATCCAGGGTGGTGCAACCCGGCTTGTCGGACATGACATCCTTTCCCGCCAGCATGGCTTCGATGGCCCGTTCGGCCCGGCGAGCCGGAATGTCCGCAACGAGAATCAGGTCGATGTCGGGGTCGTCGAGAAGCTGGTGCCTGTCACTGACCCTGGGAATTGCCGGAAAGCGCCTCTCCAGGCCGGCCACGGGATGTGGTTCCCCTTCGGTCCACCAGCCCTTGCAGGCGCAACCAAGCTCCAGCATACCGGCGAGCTGACCGTAGATGTGCCTGTGCTCGGCCCCGATGACGCCCAGTTTCAGCATGACCCGGCGGAGGCGGGCCTTCCGCCCGACAATTGCACGCGGACCCCGTCGGACGATGATCTCAGCATGGCCTCGATCAACCACTGCACCGCAACGGCATCATCCCCTGCCACCTCCGGATCCCGGTTAGCCCGACACCGTTCGACGAATGACGTGATGAGATCCCGGTGCCAGTCGAACGGGAATGCCATCGGGTCCGAGCCGGCCCCACTGCCGGCCTCGGTGCCGAATGTCTCGACCTCCCGGTCGCGCCAGTGGATCGAGAGTGTGCCCGACTTCAGCACCGCGCTTGCATTGTCGCATTCGAGAGTGATCGATTCGGCTTCGCCCGGCCAGGCGGCGGTGGTGGCAATGACCGAACCGGCTGCGCCACTCTCGAACCGCAGGCCGGCGACCGCGAAATCCTCGGTTTCCATCCGGTGCAGGCCGGTCGTGGCAGCCAGGGCCTGCACCTGCGCCACCGGGCCGGCAAGGCTCAGCAGCAGGTCCAGGGTATGAATGGCCTGGCTGATCAGGACACCGCCGCCATCCCGGGCGATGGTACCGCGGCCGGGTTCGTCATAGTAGCCCTGGTCGCGCCACCAGGGGATTTCGGCCCTCGCAAGCTCAATGGCGCCAAGCCGGCCCGATGCCAGCAATTCCGCAAGCCGGCGGGATGCCGGTCTGAACCGGTGCTGGAACACGACGCCCAGCCTGACACCGCGGCGACGGCAGGTCGCCACGATCTCCTCTGCAGCTTCCGGCGTGCGCTCAAGCGGCTTTTCGGCAAGGATGTGCTTGCCGGCGGCGGCGAACAGGTCAATCAATTCCCCGCGCTCGTTGGGAGGCGTTACCAGAATCACGCCATCGACATCGGCATCCTCCGCCAGCTCCTCCACCGTCGGCGCCGCAGGAAATCCGAATCGTGCTGCGAATGCCTCCCGGTTGGCCTGCCGGCGCGAGAAGATGCCGACCACCTTCAGATCGCCGGCGAGCGCCGTCAGCGCCCGCGCATGCGGCAGGGCAGCCATGCCGGTGCCAACAAGCGCCACCCCGAAGCGCCGGGTCATTCGGCCAGCCCATTGACGATGGCGTGGCCGCCGGTGTCGAAAAGGTGAATGCATGTCCGGTCAAGCCGCAGGTGCAGCCGTTCACCCGGGCGAACCGGAAACTGGCCCGCCAACCGGACCGTCAATTGCGGGACTCCGGGGGCCGTGCAGTAGAAGTAGGTCTCGCCGCCCAGCTGTTCGGAGAAATCAACCCTGGCCTCGATGTCTGCATTCTCCGGATCGGTCACCTCGAGATGTTCCGGGCGAATGCCGAGTACGACTTCCTGCCCGTCATCAATTCCGGTCTCTTGACCGACGGCGATTCTGCCCGGACCCGCCAGCAGGCAGCCTGCATCCATGCGCACGTCAAACAGGTTCATCTTCGGTGAGCCTATGAATCCGGCGACGAAGGTGTTTCTAGGTTCGTTGTAGAGGTCGAGCGGCCGGCCAGCCTGTTCCAGGACACCGTCCTGCAGCACGACGATCCGGCTTGCCAGCGTCATGGCCTCGGTCTGGTCATGGGTGACATAGATCATGGTGCCGCCGATCTTGTCGTAGAGCGCCGATAGCTCCTTGCGCATGGTAACCCTCAACTCGGCATCGAGGTTTGACAGCGGCTCGTCGAACAGGAACGCCTTGGGTGCCCGCACGATTGCCCTGCCGATGGCAACCCGTTGCCGTTGACCGCCCGAGAGCTCCTTTGGCCGGCGATTCAGCAGTGGCGTGATCTGCAGCATCTCCGCTGCCTCCGTCACCACCCGGTCGATCTCCTTTCTCGGCAGTTTCGAGTTTTCGAGGCCGAACGCCATGTTTTTGTACACCGACATGTGCGGATAGAGGGCGTAGGACTGGAACACCATTGCCAGGCCACGCTCCGACGCCGAGACATGCCGAACGGAGGCGCCGTCAATCAGGATGTCGCCGCTGGTGGCGTCTTCCAGGCCGGCGATAATCCTGAGCAGCGTTGACTTCCCGCAGCCCGAAGGCCCGACGAAGACCACGAATTCTCCACTCTCGACGCACAGGTTTATCCCGTGGATAACTTCCGAATCGCCAAACGATTTCCGGACATCCCTGAGAACAATTTCTGTCATTCAAATCGCCCTGGCCCATGATTTTTTCCGACCGCGGATACGCCATTTTCCCGTCCTTGAACAGGGGCGCCGCCTTCCGCGAGGCGATGAATGGTGGAAAACCGCCGATGGCGGTCCTGGCCGTCCGCCAGGCGGTGAAGGCCGTCAGACCCTCCAGTTCCGGGCTTCAAACCGGGTCGGCCCGTGCGTCTGGCTGGCCGGAACAGGGCGCCGCCGTTGCTTCCTGTCCGGGTTGAACCCGACGGTTTTATTTGAAAGGTATGACTCTCCAAATCCTGACAATCCAGAAAGGGGAGACCTCAAGATGATACGACACGGCATGCGGACATTGTCCGCTTTTGCAATCGCGGCTGTTGCCGCTGGAACGATGGCCTCGGCCCAGACAGAGTTGCGGATGACCTGGTACAATGACGGTATCGAGGGCGAGGTGATGCGAGACATCCTCGACCGGTACGAGGCCGCCAATTCGGATGTCACAATTGTCCTGGACGTCGTTCCGTACAAGGCCATCCTTGAGAGCCTGCCGGTGCAGCTGGCCGCCGGCGAGGGACCGGATATGGCGCGGGTCACTGATCTGGGCGGACTGGCCCAGCATTACCTTGACCTGACGCCGCATGTTTCAAATGCCGGGTATTGGGAGGAGAATTTCGGCCCGTTCCTGAAATGGCTGCGCCAGCCTGGCGATGACTCGTCGATTTCGGGCTTCATGACCCAGCTCACCGTTACCGGACCGTATGTAAACCGCACACTGTTCGAACAGGCCGGCATCGAACTGCCGGGTGACGGAGCGACCTGGGCGGACTGGGCCGCCGCCGCCAACGCGGTAGCAGAGGCGCTGGACATTCCAATTCCCATGGCCTGGGACCGTTCGGGACACCGGGTATCGGGACCGGCAATCGCCATGGGCGCACAGATGTTTGACGCCGACGGCAATCCGGCGCTGGTGGATGACGGCCTCAAGGCGATGGCCCAGCTTCTCTATGACTGGCACCAGGATGGCACCATGGCCAAGGATCTCTGGGGGTCCGTTTCCGGTTCGACCTATCTGGGCGCCAACGAGGATTTCGCAAACGCCCAGGTGGTGATGTACATGAGCGGCTCCTGGCAAATTCCGCAATTCGCCGAAAAGATCGGCGACGCCTTTGACTGGTGGGCAGTCCCGGCACCCTGCGGCCCGGCCGCATGCACGGGAATGCCCGGTGGAGCTGCCCTGGTCGCGATGAAGAACACGCAGCATCCCGACGAGGTCGGAAAGCTGATGGAGTATCTTTCGAGCACCGATGTTCTTGCCGAATTCTATGGCCGGACATTGTTCATCCCCGGTCATATCGGCCTGGCATCCGGCGGCGTGGACTTCGACACCGATGATCCGCGGGCGAAACACGCGCTGCAAACCTTTGCCGGTGCCGTACCGTCGATTTCACCGGTCGCCTTTGCACTCCAAGGCTATCCGAACAACCGCGTGATGTTCAATGCACTGATTTCGCGCCTTGGCGAGGCCATAGTCGGCCAGATGACGCTGGACGAGGCTTACGACCGCATGGAGCAGGACATCGAGCAGCAACTCGCTGAAAAAGCTCGAGAATAACCAGTCCTTGAACAAGCCCGGACCCCCGTCGGGGTCCGGGCACAGACAGATTCGGAGCTGGCTGGAAGCTGGAGCCTGACGTGAGCCTCAAGCGGCAAGAGATGTCACTCGGGAACATGGCATGGCTTGTCGTGGACCGGCTCGGCCAGCTGTTGGACCTACCCTTCAGAGCCATTCAACGGTTGGGCGGCCTTCGCCTGATGCCGTACGTGTTCCTGGTTCCCAACCTCGGATTCTTCGGCCTGTTTGTCGTCATCCCGCTATTCGTGAATTTCGCGTTTTCCTTCACGGGCGGGGTCAACCTGTTTCTCGGCGACCGGGTCTATACCGGGGTCGAGCAGTACGAGTTCCTGTTCACCTGCGACCGGTTTCTTGACTCGGCGAGTTGTCGCGAAGACCGGTTCTGGCGAGGCATCTACAACACCCTGCTCTTCGTGACCTTCCAGGTATTCTTCCTGGTCGTGTTTTCGCTGGTCACGGCATTGATCCTGAACCGCAAAATTCGCGGTCGCGGGTTCTTTCGGGCGGTCTATTTCTTCCCGGTGCTGCTTTCGCCGGTCGTGGTGGCGCTGGTATGGAAATGGATCCTGCTTCGTGACGGCATCCTGAACGCGTTTCTCGTCAGCCTGGGGCTGGACAAGATCCTGTTCTTTGTCAGCCCCGAATGGGCCATGTTCTGGGCGATCTTCGTTTCCATATGGGCGCATATGGGTTTCTATACGCTGATCCTGCTGGCCGGCCTGCAGGCCATTCCTCCGGAGCTGTATGAAGCTGCGGAAATGGATGGTACTCGCCGCGAGCGGGTCTTCTGGCGGATTACGCTGCCCCTGCTCTGGCCCAACATGCTCGTCGTCATCGTGCTTGCCCTGATCAAGGGCGTGCAAATCTTCGATGAGGTCTTTGTCCTGACCGGGGGAGGCCCGGGAACGGCGACCCAGTTTATCGTCCAGTACATCTACAACACCGGATTCAGCAACCAGGTCCAGAATTTCGGGCTGGCCTCGGCGGCGTCGGTGGTTCTTGGCATCCTGCTTTTTGCATTGACCCTTGCACAGCTGGCAGTTGTGCGGCGGCGGGACCGTGGCAATGGTTGACGCTGCGACTGATCGCCTCCGCCCCCTGCGCTTCCTGGCTGCCAGGCGCGGTCGTGGTCGATTGCACTGGACGGACACGTTTTCCTACGCCTACCTGCTGTTTGGCGTGTTCCTGATGTTCGGCCCGGTCGTGTGGCTGGCATTGTCGAGCTTCAAGACCGCATCGGGCCTGCTCGAGTTTCCGCCAACGCTGCTTCCGCTCGGCCAGATCGAGGTCCAGGTCGAAGGACATGACGAGCCGCTGCCATTGTATGCGGTTACCATGGATGACGGTTCGGTGCGCGAGCTGGCGCAGATCCGGCGGATTGGAATAGTCGCACAAATGGTGGATCCGAACGATCCGGGCGACACGATCAAGGTGCCAATCGACCGGCGCGAGGCATTGCGGGAATTCCGCGTTGCATGGGAGAACTACACGGCACCCCTGAAGCGGTTCAATTTCCTGACCTATCTCAAGAATTCGGTCGTGGTTACCATCGCCGCCACCCTCGTGACCCTGCTCATAAATTCGATGGCGGCATACGGATTGGCGATCTACGAATTCCGCGGCCGCAATGCCATCATGCTGTTCGTGATCGGCACCCTCATGATCCCGATTACCGTCATTCTTGTTCCGGCATACCTTGTCGTCACCGAACTCGGGATGATCAACTCCCTGTGGAGCGTCATCCTGCCCGGTGCGGCAACGCCCACGGGGGTATTCCTGCTTCGCCAGTACATGCTGACCATTCCAAGGGACCTCATCGAGGCGGCGCGCATGGACAAGGCCAGCGAGTGGACCATCTACTGGCGAGTGGTCCTGCCGCTTGCCGCTCCCGCCATTGCGGTGCTGGCAATCTTCTCGATCATGTGGCGATGGAACGATTTTCTCTGGCCATTGATCGTCCTCAATCGCAGCGAAGTCTACACCCTGCAGGTTGGCCTGAACGCCTTCCAGGGGGAACTCGACGTGCAATGGCACTATGTTCTCGCCATGACCGTGGTCACCCTGATACCGGTCATTCTCGTCTTCGCGTTTCTCCAGCGTTTCATCACTACGGGAATTGCAAGCACCGGAATGAAGTGATCACGACATCACCACGGGAATGGCAGGCACCGGAATGATGTGACCGCGGTGACGTTGCCAGGTCAGACCGACTGGCGGGGCCGGAAATTCACGGCTGCGGCAGGAATCGGGAGAGTGTCATGAAGAAGAGCCTGATCTTATTCGATCCGTTTCCGCGAACGGAAGCAATGGTCTACCCCAGATCCGTGGCGAGGGAGTTCGCCGCGCTCGGCCGGGTGGTGACCCATTTCGGTTCGCGTGCACCAACCGAGATGGTTGAGCGCGCACTTCCCGAGGTTGAGGTGATTGTCGGCCAGACCGCGATGCCCCGGGACCGACTCGACCGAGCCCCGAATCTCAAGGCAATCCTCAACGTCAAGGGCAACTGGGAGCCGAACATCGATTATGCCGAGGCGCATCGCCGCGGCATCCACGTGTTGTCGGCTGCGCCGGCCATGGCGCCGGCAGTTGCCGAATTCTGCCTGGCCCAGGCGATCAGCCTCGGCCGGGGACTGGTTGCTGCCGACGCCAAGTTTCGCAAGGGAACGGAAAAATGGGGCATCGCCGGCAATGTCGATTCCTGCAGTCTCCTGGGCTCCAGTGTCGGCTTGGTGGGATTCGGCAATCTCGGCAAGGTCCTGGTGGAACTTCTTCGCCCGTTCGGCTGCAGCATCTGCGCTTACGACCCTTGGGTCGAGGATCGCGATCTCGGACATCACGGCATCAGCCCCGCCAGCCTCGAACACATCCTGTCGTCAAGCCGGTTCCTGTTTCTCCTTGCCGGCGCCACCACCGAAAATGAGGGGTTTCTTGACCGCGGCCGCCTCTCCTCCATTCGCCAGGACGCGACCGTCGTGCTGGCAAGCCGGGCCGAGATCGTCGACTTCGACGCATTTCTCGAGCTTGCCGGCCAGGGCCGGTTCCGCGCCGCGGTCGACGTGTTCCCGGAGGAGCCGGTCACCGCCGACTCGCCCGTCAGAAAGACTCCCAAGGTCCAGTTCACATCCCACCTGGCGGGAGGAATGTGGGAGTCGTACCGGAGGATCTGCGACATGATGGTCGAGGATGTCCGAAACATTCTGGCCGGCCGGCCGCCCACCCGCATGCAGAGGGCGGATCCCGAACTGGCACCAAAAATGCGCAGCCGCTAGCGGTGCCAGGCACCGGAAGGGATACCGGGTTGCGTGAATGCCACAGGCCGCACAAGGCCGGCCGAGACACTGATCCCGTCGCGGGAGCGATCGCACATTGCCGACAGGTCCGCCTGGCATCCAATCTGTCGCGGGGCGGTCGCACATGGCCGGCTGCGGCGCCGGCCCGGTCATCTGAACGGTCGGGGGCGCAGGTGCCCACCGGGTCATTGAATCATCAAATCGACATGGAGATGTTGACCCGTTAGGGTTGGCCGCGGCATGAAATTTGCAACAGGGCGGAGATGGCCTTGTGTAATCGGGTGGACAGATGAACAAATCGAGCGAAGGCTCCAAACTCAATTTCCGGCGGCTGCTTCCATTGCTGGTCATCCTGACCGTCGCCATCATCGCCTTCGTAGCATTGCGGGACTACCTGTCCTTCGGCGCACTGGCCGAAAACCGGCAGACGCTGATCGAGTTCCGGGATTCGAACTACTTTCTGACCTCCGTGGTTTTCGTCCTGGCCTATATCGTGATTGTCGCATTTTCGCTTCCCGGCGCCCTGGTGGCCACCCTGACCGGTGGGTTCCTGTTCGGTCTTTTTCCGGGCGTTTTCTACAATGTGGCGGCGGCAACGATCGGTGCCATCATCATATTCCTGGCCGCGAGGATGGGGTTGGGAGATTTTCTCTCCAGCAAGATCGATTCCGGCTCGCCCCGGATCCAGAAGATCCGGGACGGCTTGCTCGAAAACGAGATCAGCGTGCTGTTCCTGTTGCGCCTGGTGCCGGCGGTTCCGTTCTTTGCGGCCAATTTGGTGCCGGCGCTGGTTGGGGTGAAATTCCGCAATTTCGCATTGACGACCTTTCTCGGGATCATTCCCGGCACCACGATCTACAGCTGGGTCGGAGTCGGCCTCGGCGATGTCCTCGAAGCCGGCGGCACGCCGAATTTCGGGATCATCTGGCAATGGAATATCCTGGGGCCGATTCTCGGGCTTTGCGCATTGGCGGCGCTGCCGATCATCGTCAAGCTGGTACGGGGACGAAGGGGCGATCAATGACCGGCAATTCCATCAAGGCCGATCTGTGCGTGATCGGTGGCGGCTCCGGCGGCCTGTCGGCGGCGGCGGGTGCGGCACAACTCGGGGCGCGGGTGGTTCTGCTTGAAGGCGGCAAGATGGGAGGAGATTGCCTGAATTACGGCTGTGTTCCTTCAAAATCGCTGATCGCCGCTGGCAAGCATGCATATGCGATGACGGATGGCAAGAAATTCGGCGTGCAGCCGGTGACGCCCGAGGTCGATTTTGCTGCCGCCAAGGATCATGTATCGGATGTCATTTCCAGGATCGAGCCGCATGACAGCGTCGAGCGATTCGAGGGCCTCGGCGTGACCGTCATCAGCGAATACGGCTCCTTTACGTCGCCTCGCACCGTTCAGGCCGGCGATACGCAGATCGAGGCACGCCGGTTCGTGATCGCGACCGGTTCGTCGCCATTCGTGCCGCCGATTCCAGGTCTTGCGGACACGCCACACGAGACAAACGAGACCATATTCGAGTCGCGCCGGCGGCCGGAACATCTTCTGGTCATTGGTGGTGGGCCAATCGGGATGGAACTTGCCCAGGCCCACCGGCGCCTCGGCTGCCAGGTCACGGTACTCGAAGGGTTGAAGGTGTTGGCCCGTTCTCATCCGGAGCATTCGGTCGTAGTCGTGGAGCAGATGAAGAGCGAAGGCATCACGATTCGCGAGGGCTCGAATGTCGAGAAGGTCGAGGGGGTAGATGGGGAGGTATCCATCACCACCGCCGATGGACGAATTACCCGCGGCTCGCACATCCTGGTTGCCGTCGGGCGCAAGCCCAATATCGAACGATTGAACCTGGAGGCCGCGGGGATCTCCGTCGGGCGTGCGGGTATCACCGTCGACCGGCGCATGAAGACATCCAACCGGCGGGTCTACGCCATTGGTGATGTTGCCGGCGGCCCGCAATTTACCCATGTGGCCGGATACCATGCCGGCATCGTGGTCCGGTCGGCACTGTTTGGCCTGCCGGCCAGGGTCCGGGATGACCATATCCCCTCGGCCACCTATACCGATCCGGAAATTGCCGAAATCGGCCTGTCGGAAGACGAGGTGTCCCGGCGGACCGGCAGGCAGCCGGAGGTGGTGACCTTCGATTATGAACGAAATGACCGTGCGCTTGCGGAAGGGATAACCAGGGGGCAGGCAAGGGTGCTGGTCTTGAAAGGGCGGCCGGTGGGCGTTTCCATCGTTGGCCCAGGCGCAGGCGAGTTGATTCAGCTTTGGTCCCTGGTCATCGCCAACCGCATGAAGATGGTGGCGATTGCCAATATGATCGCCCCGTATCCTACTCTCGGCGAGATCAACAAGGGGGTGGCAAGTGCCTTTTTCTCGAAGAGATTGTTCGGCGACAACAGGATCAGGAAATTCGTCCGATTCATCCAGCGATGGTAGGGGCTGGCACCGGCAAGGGGACACGAGAGATTACACGCGGCTGTCTTCGATAGGGGATTACCTGTTTATCGGCACCGCCCTGCTTGTTGTCCTGGCCGAGGCGGTGCTGTTCGTGGTCCTGCTGGCAGTTTTCGAGCGCGACCAGGTCATAACCTCGGTGGAGAAATCCAGCCTGCTGGCGTCGATCGTCTGTGACGGCAGGGATGCCTGCGACGATGTCGAGCCGGAAATCTACGGCAAGATCCTTGGAATTCTCGAGGACCAGCAGATACAGCACGGCATTCTGAATCCGGGCTTCAAGACACCGGGCAGGAACAGCAGCCAGCAATTCACCGAATCAGGGCTGGTGCCTTCCGGCGAGGTCATTGAAATCAACGCCAATTCGCAGAACATTCTCAGCTACCTCTTCGGTCCGGTCGTTCGCCTGATCGGCCGGGGCGACCAGAACATCCTGATCAAGAACGCCGGCAGCCTCCTGTCGGAAACCAGCGCCGGGCGGGAAGCGGGACCCGGCAGCTTTCAACCGCTCATCGACCATGTCCTGCTCGATCGCCGGCACCTGAAGAGCAGGATGCTGGAATTCATGAGCGTATACTTCCTGCAGGCCACCATCCTGCTGCTGCTGGTGGTGGTGCCGGTATATGTCATTGCCAAGAGACGGATCGGCGTGCCAGCCAGGGAGTTGTCGGGATTCCTGCAGACGATCAGGGACAACCCGATGGCGTCTGCGGGCGCCGTGTTCGAACAGCAGAGCACCATACGTGAAATTGCCATGGGCCAGGAGGCGGCCAACGAGTTGAGCAGCAAGCTGCACGCGATGGGGCTGGAAGTGTTCCGCGACTACCGCGGCAAGGTGGAACATGACATCAATGGCGAGTTGAGCAGGATGTCATCCTATATCCGGCTTGTTCCCGGCATCGATGAACCGGCGGTGAGATCGCTGTTCGTGGAGTTGCTCGAGGAAAAGCTGAGCAATACCCGCAAGTATCTCGAGGACATCTTCATCTTCATGAAATGGGGCAGAAGCAATGCTGAATGGGAGGAGATTGATCTCGGTGGCTTCTGCGCCGATCTGCTCTGCACGCATTTTGACCTGGATGCCGACGATGCGGTCCTGGAAATGGCCACCGATGTGCAGCCGATCGTGGAGTTGAGGAAGGAGTTGAGCAGTCTTCGCAACGAGGCGTCATTCAGGCATGTCTTCGTTGCCAGGGCCTGTGTCGATGTTCCGGACGGTCTGGTGATGCATTCGAACCGGGCTGCCCTGACCAGCGCTCTCAACAACCTGATCTGGAATTCGACGAAGATATTCCGAGCGGGTGACTTTGCGGATGGCTGGCAGAAAAATGTCGTTGAAGTCGGCGCCCGCCGGATGAATGGCGATGTCGAGATCTGGGTTCGGGACAACGGGCCCGGCTTTGGCAGGCTGAAACCGGACCGTACGGGTGCCCAGCAGGATCCCCTGGCAGGGATCAAGGGTTGGGGGCTGGGAATCGAAATCGTCAGGGAGAGATGCAACCAGCTTGGCGGCGGCATGCTGATCGCCGACCAACCCAGATCGCCGAACGGGGCCAGGCGGGCAGGGGCGGAAGTCATCCTGAAGCTGCCCCTGGATGGCGGTAACATCGCATCCGGTCCCGTCAGGGCAGGCAGAGACCGCTGATGGTGCTGACCCTCGGCAGGCAGCCGCTGCAACGACATCCCTGCCTTGCAATTCACATGAACTGCCATTAACCCCTCTCGGCGGCGCTGGTAGCTCAGCTGGATAGAGTACTTGACTACGAATCAAGGGGTCGGGGGTTCGAATCCTCCCCAGCGCGCCACCTCCGAATTGTAATTCAGGCACAATTGCCTGCAGCGTGGCCATGGGACGTGCTGCTGCGGGGCATTTGACCGCCAGGTCAATCCCCGGAGCCCGCCAGGCCGGTCGGTGGGGCAGCGCGCGCCACTGCGGTACAATAGGAGCGAACAACAGGACGGAGAACGATCCTGGAAAAAGAGCGGTGAATCACCGGAATCCCGCTCTATCTGTCAGCCGCTGACAACGATCTGGTGGCAGGTTTCCGGATCAGGCGCCGACGGATGAAATGTCCGGATGTCTCGAAGAGTTCGACATGAAACTCACCGGAAAGCCGGACCAGAACGGTTCACTGGGCGCTGGGTACAGGAGCGGGCATTGCTGTCCGGCAGGATGTGTTGCCGAAGCATTATTGTCAGCTCCGCCATTCGCAACAACCCGGCGGAATTGGCCGGCTCGAGCGTGTCGACGCGCCGTCCACGCAGCCATGAACGAGCCCGTCCTCGCAGCGGCGCCTTGCGATATGGCCGTCTGGGCGGTAGATCGGGACCGGATTTGGACAAGGAGGACCGACTGCCGAATACAGCCCGATAGCGTCGCTTCGCTCCGGGTGGCCGCATTGCTGAAATCAGGCGGCTGCTATGAGTGAAGTTGACCGGCTACCCTGGATGAAATCCGGGTGGCACTTTGGTGAAATTTGGCACGGGGAAAGGATCAGGATGGGCAGTTACAATGTAGGCATTCTAGGGGCCTCCTATGGTTCGTTGCTGGCGGCCAAATTGGCCATGGCCGGACATTCGGCGAGGCTCGTTTGCCTTCCCGAAGAAGCGGAACTGATCAATTCCGAAGGAGCGATAGTAAGGTTTCCGATCAGAAACAGGGAAGGGTTGGTCGAAATCCGCACCCGTGACCTTGATGGGCCGGTTTCGGCTTCTGGTCCGGACCAGATCTGCCCAGCGGAGTTCGATCTGATCGTGCTTGCAATGCAGGAGCCACAATATCGTCATCCCGAAATCCGGAACCTCCTTGGCCGCATCGGTTCGGCAGCCCGGCCATGCATGTCGATCATGAACATGCCGCCTCTGCCCTATCTGTCCCGCATTTCCGGCATTGATGCCCGGTCATGCCGCAACTGCTATGCCGATGCCACGGTCTGGGATGCTGTCAGTCCAGAACAGATGACGCTTTGCAGTCCGGATCCACAGGCGTTTCGACCGCCGGACCAGCCGGCCAATGTGCTACAGGTACGATTGCCGACCAATTTCAAGGCAGCAAGGTTCGCATCCGACGCCCACACGGCAATCCTCCGTCGGCTGGAGACCGACATCCAGAACGCCCGATACAATCTTGATGGTGAAGTGATCGAAGTCCCAGTGAAGCTCAGGGTGCATGAATCCATTTTTGTGCCAATGGCCAAGTGGAGCATGCTGCTTGCAGGCAATTACCGGTGTGTCGGTTCGGACGACATGCGTCCAATACGGGATGCCGTTCATGAGAATCTCGACGAGTCCCGGATGATCTATGAATGGGTGACGGAATTATGCATTTCGCTGGGAGCAGGCAGGGAAGACATGGTTTCGTTTGACAAGTATGCCAAGGCGGCGGAGTCGCTTGTCACGCCATCCTCGGCTGCCCGCGCGCTTGCAGCCGGAGCCTCGAATATCGAGAGAGTGGACCGTCTCGTGCAGCGGATTGCTGCCGACAGGGGAGCCAGTCATCCCGCGGTCGACGACATTGTTGCTCGGGTCGACAAATGGCTGGCCCGCAACAGGAGATGACTGGATCGCTGAGGGCCTGCACCACAGGTGGCGTCAATTCGGACCCGCTGCCGTACGCTGCGACCCGCGCCATCCTGCCGTAACCATCCGCCGACAAATTTGCCGAAGGACCACAATCGGGCCATCGTGCAAATGCGCAACCCCGCGACCAAATTCTTGTGACGCGCGCCTGCTTGCAGCCAACGGAAGGCAGGCAGGGGGTAATGCGGCCAATCTTGCCTGCAAGAAAGTGGTTGACGCCATAATTCCTGAGTATAATAGTCAGGAATTATGGCGAACCCCGGTTCCCACCTTCGTATTCACCTGCAAAGGGGACGTGATCATGACAAAATTTTCAAGATTCTTCACCGCAATTGCGGTTGTGCTGGCCTTGATGGCTCCGCCCTTTGGCGCATCTGCCCAATCGGGTGATGGCGTTGTCAACATATACTCGGCCCGCAAGCAGGAACTGATCGAACCACTGCTGCGGGATTTCGAGGAGCAGACCGGTATCGAGTTCAACCTGGTAACCGGCAAGGCGGACGAATTGCTGAAACGGCTGGAATTGGAGGCCGATGCAACACCGGCGGACATTTTCATCACCGTCGATGCGGGACGTCTGCACAGGGCCAGGGAAGCCGGTGTGTTGCGGCCGATCGACGATGAGTTGGTGACCGGAGCAGTGCCCGCCCATCTTCAGGACAAGGATGGCTATTGGATTGGATTGTCCAAGCGGGCGCGTGTGATCGTGTACTCGGCAGATCGTGTCGATGCAGACAAGCTGTCAACCTACGAGGCATTGGCCGACCCGCAGTGGCATGGCAGGATCTGCATCAGGTCTTCAAGCAACATCTACAACCAGTCGCTCGTGGCCTCGATGATTGTTGAATCCGGCTCGGCGGCTGCCGAAGAGTGGGCCAGGGGCCTGGTTGGCAACCTGGCAAGATCTCCAGCCGGAGGCGACACTGACCAGATCAGGGCCGTGGCTGCGGGCGAGTGCGACCTGGCCGTCGTCAACACCTATTATTTTGGCCGTCTTGCCGGCAGCAGCAATCCGGATGACGTGCAAACGGTACAGAAACTGAAAATCCATTGGCCAAACCAGGAGGGCCGCGGCGCCCATGTCAATGTCAGCGGAGCCGGAATCACGACACATGCCAAGAACCGGGACAACGCATTGAAGCTGCTCCGGTTCCTGGTGTCTCCGGAGGCGCAGAGCTGGTATTCCTCCGTAAACCACGAATATCCGACAGTGCCAGGAGTCCCGCTATCGCCCGTCCTGATGTCCTGGGGAGAATTCGCCGAGGACAGCGTGAACCTGTCGCAGCTTGGTCTCTACAACAGCGAAGCGGTCAAGGTTATGGACCGGGCCGGGTGGAAATAGCCAAGTGCGGCATTGTAAGGCGCGCGAATTCATTGGGCCGGTTCCAGGAGCTTCCTTCCAGAAAATCGTACCACTCGACAGACTATGCAGGTCCCGTGGCAAATACACGGTCACTTCTGCGCCGATTGAGGGACGCACCGCCGCTCAACAGCTCTCTTCACGACCAACGGGATAGAAGGGCCGACGCTTGCCAGAGAAGACCTCCATGAAAAATGCAAGGCGGTTCGGCATGATTCTCCGCACCTCTTCCTCGACGAAGTCTGGCAGTCGCCCGGGGTAGAACAGAATTGCCCACGCAAACAAGGCCGACTCGGCCATGTCTTCCTTGTTCGGCCTGTCCCTGGCGTACTCGGTCACGAAATCACCATCGGCCCGCTGCGCTTTCTTCCATTCGGCGCTCGCCAGCATCGGGTGATCCAGAGTGGCATGCACAGATTCATGGAACACGGTCTCTTCAAGGTCGTGGTTTCGCAACCGCGTTGCCATGTTTCCGGAATACAGCACAAAGAACCGGCCCCTGTCTTCAGCAAAGGCAGACTGACTTCCCTTGTGAATGACAATGTGACTTAGCCTCGATCTCATAATCGTCGGCAGCTTTCCAACCGGACCTGCCGCTTGCAGCGCAAGTTTGCGTGCAGCATCCCGAGTTCCGACATCGGGATGCACCCAGATCCCTACGGAAGTACCATCCCTGTACTTCGCGGAATAGGAGAACACGCCGTTGGCGTGCAACTCGTCATGACGCCGGTCGGGCATCTCAGCGCGAATTTTCCCTTCATATTTTATGCAGGCAAAGACGTCGAAATCGCTGGATCTTATGAAGTCCAGATCATTGGAGACCACCGAGTTTGGAAAAATTGGTCCTGAAGCCGCATGTTCAGGAAACATGGCGAGAAGTATCAGGCTGACCGCAGCCACAGGCAGGCGCAAAGCGAATCTCCCTCGCTTCAGTTGGCGGCATGCTAACGGCTGAACCAAACCGCGTCTATCCGGGTGATTGGTCGGGACATCCCTCAGCCTTCTTGCCAATTCCTTACGGGATATGTGAAGGCTCCGGAGAAAAGACCCGTCCTGCGGAACGCGTATGTCACCTCTTTGTGACAACGTCTCCAGCCTCGGCTGCGGACTTGAAAAGGCAGGGCTTGCGTGTCGAAAAGATGCGCAGGAAGGGGCGCCACCATGTCCGAATCAATTTGCCTTGCAAGCAAGGATCCAATTTTGAAGACCTCTGCGGCGCCTTTCTGGGCATTTACCCGGAGGAACGGAGATGGTTCGAAGCGGTCGAAACGGTGCAAATTGACGCGGTCCGTGACCTGATGGGTTCCATTGGCGCCAAATCCGAGCTCCAGGAACCGTACCGCCTTTCAAAAAAGCGGCAGGCACATATTTGTGCCATGTTGACAATGCGGAAAGAACGAATAAGGAACATCCTTGACAAGGATCGATTCGATGATTGAGCATCCGCAATTTACACGGCGAGCCCTGTTGGTATGGCAATCTCCGCTGGGCAGTAGCGCGCGCCGCGACCGGCATGCGGTGGCAGAGCTGGTCCAGTTGGAGGACCACATGGAATTTCGTTACCTGGATGATGCGCAGCTTGAAGAGGCACGACTGGCAGGCTTCACGATCTACCCCGGGCTTCCGATTAACTCCACCGAGCTTGACAGGATTGCCGAGGAGGTCCTGATACGCCGCCTTCCTCCAAGGGACCGGGAGGATTTTGACCAACTTCTGGGGCGCTTTGGTCTCCCGCCGAACGAGCGTTACCCGGCACTGACCCTGCTGGCATATACGGGGGCCCGACTCACCGGCGACAGCTTCTCGATTTGCGAGACCTTTGACGGATTCGAGCCCCCCTTCAGCTACATATTTGATGTCGCGGGCAGTCGTCACTACCAGGAGCGCTACAATCAGCTGTGTTCGGGCGAGCCACTGATCCTTGCGCGAGAGCCGAGCAATTTTCACGACCCCGATGCAATCAGGATTGCACGAGCCGATGGAACTTGCGTCGGCTACGTGAACCGGTTGCAAACCGGTGCAGTCGGCCAGTGGCTGGATGATGGCAGAATTTCGGCATCAGTCTTCCGTGCGAACGGACGTCGTGACTACCCTCGGCTTTTTGTTTTGGCCGAGATTGGAAAAGGGACGGTGTCACTGGCCGCCTGACAATCGTTAGTTTCGTGATCCGAAATCAATTCCGCCGAAAATCGGTATTCTGATCACTGGCATTCAAGGCCGGCAATGACTGAGGAGGAGTGATTCAGGCAGGAAGGACATCTGGCCGAGACCATCGCACAGGGGCTGGAGCCGACCACTCGATTGGTGAGCCACCCGCATCCGGAACTTCCTAGCCGACCGGTGTCGTTCCGACTAATGTGCCGTGTCGAAATCACCCCACGGGCGCCATGGCGGACATGACGATATCTCTCACCAGGAGCCTTGCCCGGCATCTGGGGAAACCCGTGGACACCGCCACTCGTGAACGCGCTGCATTGCACGTCCTCGACTGGCTGGGATGTGCGGTGATCGGTTCGACGGAGCCGGTTGGAAGGCTGCTCCTGACGCGTGCAAGCCAGGCGCCGGCAGGACATATTAGCGTCATCGGTGGCGGTGGCACGTCGGTGCCCGATCAGGCCGTCTTCTGCAATGGCGGTCTCGGAAACGTCCTGGAAATGGACGACATCCACCGCAAGGCCATTCTGCACCCCGGACCAGTGGTCATTCCCGCCGCCCTTGCCGCTGCGGAATTGGCGAAGACGCAGGCGGATACATTCCTTGATGCCGTGGTCAGAGGCTACGAGTCCCAGATTCGCATCGGCGTTGCAGTGGGACCGGGCCACTATGCGAATTGGCACAATACGGCAACCTGCGGACCGTTCGGTGCGGCGGCAGCGGTGTGCAGCGTGATGGGACTCGACGAAGACCAAATCGTCTGGGCGCTCGGAAACGCCGGAACGCAATCCAGCGGACCCTGGCGTTGCCGTCACGAACAGGTGATGACGAAGCAATTGCATACCGCCCGGGCGGCCGAGGCCGGTTTCGTTGCTGCATCGCTCGCCGCAATCGGGTTTTCGGGACCGCAATTCATCCTTGAGGGAGAGCAGGGATTTTTCGATGCCATGTGTCCAGACCCGTGCACGGAGTGCATTCTGGCGAAGCTGGACGGGCCATGGAAAATCTGGGAGACCAGTTTCAAGCCGTGGCCCGCATGCCGGCACGCTCACGCGGCAATTGATGCCGCTCTTGAGCTCCGCAGGCGACATGATCTGCAGCCGGAAAACATCTCGGAAATCGGGATCAGAACTTTCGCCGATGCAAGGCGCTTTTGCGACCGGCAAGATCCCGCATCCACGCTCGAGGCAAAGTTCAGCCTCCAGCACTCCGTTGCGGTTGCTCTCCTGGATGGCGAGCCGGACCTGCAACATTTCGAGAAAACCACAATCCTCAGGCGAGATGTTGGAAGCTTGCGTTCCCGCATGTCGGTTCGGGTAACGGAACGGTTCCAGGAACGCTATCCAGGTCACTACGGAAGTGGAGTTGACATCACCATGTCGGATGGAGCCGTGTTGTCCTTTGACGTGCCCGACGCCCTTGGCGATCCCGAAAACCCCCTCACCGAGGCTAGAATCGTGGCCAAGTCCCGTCGCCTCATGGCCGCCGCCCGGTTACCTGACCAAGCCATCGAACAGTTGATCGATGCCACACTTTCACTGCGATTGACTGGGGGCATGGCCCGATTTTCGGTGCTGGTCAGGGAAATTGCCTCGCATATGGCACAGGGGCGCACCGCATGAGCTCATCCAACTACTTTGATGCCGTGAAGTATCCTGCAATCCTCGAGGCGTATCCCAAGGGGAAGCGGTTTCTCGACACCTATGGAGGCATGAGTCGGGATGAACTTCGGGCGCGGCAGGAATTTCATTTCCGCAAGGTTCTGGAATTTGCATGGCGGGTGCCATTTTACCGGCGTCACTGGGGATCACATGGAATCACCCCGTGTGACATACAGTCGCTTGAGGACATCACGAAGCTGCCGCCCTATTCCAAATCGGACCTCATGGGCTCGGTCGAGGCCCACCCGCCAATCGGTGATTTCCACGGGCTCGACACCTATTCCGAGGGAGACCGTCCGCCGCTGATCTTCCAGACAACGAGCGGCACCACCGGCACGCCGCAGCCACTCCTGTTCGGTCCACGCAGTCGCGAGATCCAGGCGTTACTGCTCGCCCGCCTGTATGAGATCCAGGGACTCACCAATCGGGATGTCATCCATTCCGTCTACGGACACGGCATGGTCAATGGCGGCCATTATGTTCGAGAGGCAATCACGCACTGGACCGGAGCGCAGATGCTGACTGCCGGGACTGGAGTTGAAACGAGAAGTGCAAACCAGGTGTCACTCATGCACGCCTTTCGCGCCACGGCCATCGTGGGCTTCGGTGACTTCATCAAGCGCCTGGCCGACATCGCCCGCGAGCAGGGGCTGGAGCCCGGCATCGACATCCCTGTCAGGATGATTTCCGGACATATGGGAACGGAAAGCAGGGCCTCGATGTCGGAGGCCTGGGGTGGGGCAGCCGTTTATGACTGGTACGGCGTCGGCGACACCGGCTGCATCGCTGGTGAAGGACCGGATCAATCCGGACTTCACATACTCGAGGACGCACAGTTCCTGGAACTGCTTGATGTTGATACCGGAATCCCGGTCGAGCCTGGAGACATGGGCGACATGGTCTGCACCTGCCTCTACAAGGATGACATCTTTCCAATCATTCGCTTCCAGACCCATGATGTCAGTCGTGAGGTCATCGGAGCAAACCCGCTCGGACTTCCGTTTCGGCGCCTCGAAGGCTTCCTCGGGCGAAGCGACAACATGGTCAAGCTGAGAGGAATCAACATCTACCCACAGGGGATCGGCACACTCGTGTCGGCCTCCTTCGCGGTTGCAACGGGGGAGTATGTTTGCCGGGTAGCCCGGACGGATGGCCGCGATGACATGACTGTTTGGCTGGAAGTGACCGAGTCAAGTGAGAGTCTCAAGGATGACATCGAGTCGCATTTGCGGTCCCGGCTTGGCGTTCGCATCGGGGTTGAGCTCGTGCATCCGGGCGGAACGGCGGCCGACACCGGGATCGAAACCCGCCAGAAACCGATCCGGCTGATCGATGAGCGGTAATGGTCGTCGGCCTCGGACCGAAAGACTGGCGGTGGTGCTGGATCGGATCGCGGCCGAAAACCACCGGCTGAACATTGTCACGTCGCTGGCGATGGAAGATGCACGCCGCCATGGGCCGGTTGGTCCCGGGGGCCCGCTTGATGGCCTCATCCTCGGCATAAAGGACAATATCTCCGTTGCGAACATGCCCTGGACCGCCGGCCTCGGCTATTGGCGGGAGAGAATTGCCGGAGCCGATGCAACCGTTGTTGCACGACTGAGATCTGCCGGTGCCATACCGCTGGCAATGGTCAACATGGATGAGGGTGCCGTCGGCGCCACCACCGACAATCCACATTTCGGGCGAACGGGAAACCCGCTGGATCCGAACCTGACCCCCGGAGGGTCAAGTGGCGGGTCGGCGGCTGCGATTGCGGCCGGATTTGCCGACGCCGCGCTCGGCAGCGACACCATGGGATCGATCAGGATTCCGGCAGCCTATTGCGGGGTTTCAGGGCTGAAGCCCACCCGCGGCCTGGTTCCGCGCCACGGGATGACGCACCTTTCGCCCACCCTGGACACCATTGGCCCGCTCGCACGCGATGTCACGACGCTCGTCGAACTCATCATCGCAATGGCGGGAGCGGACTATCAGGATCCAGCCTCGCTCCCTGCACCGGCGGGCTGGCGGCGGAAATTTCACGGGAACACCGCGGGAGCTCTCCGCGTTGGCCTGCCACGGCAAATCGGGACGGTCGATTGCGACCGAGCGGTCCTGGAAGGGCTGGACGTGGCGAGATCCAGGATCGAGGCGATTGGCTGCCAAGTTGTCGACGTAGATCTTCATGGCTGGTCCCCTGGTCGGGCACGCCGTGGCGGATTGCTGATTTGCGAGGTGGAAGGTGCGGTCGAATTGGCCGATGCACTTGCCACGACGCTTCAGACCGATGTCAGCGACAATTTGCGATCCATGCTGGAATACGGCAGAGCCATGCCAGGCAATCAGCTCGCCGACGGCTATGCCAGGATTCGAACTGCGGCGACGGCCGCCGAGCGCGCATTCTCGGAGTGTGATGTCCTGCTGATGCCAACCGCACCGCAGCGGGCGTTTTCCCATGTCGATCCGGCGCCGGCCAACCAGGCGGATTTCACCTCACTGGCCAATTTCCACGGTGGTCCGGCATTGGCATTGCCAGTCCCTGCCTCCGGCTTGCCCGCCTCGATTCAGCTCATGGGACGACATTTTTCCGAGCCCCTGATTCTGGCGCTGGGCGCGCGCCTGGAGCGTGCCCTTAGGGACTAGCTGAAGTTCGGTTTTCGCTTTTGCATGAAGGCCGCATATCCTTCCACCGCATCCGGGCCGGAAAACGTCGCTTCGAACGCGGCCCGAAGATTGGCACCTGCCTCGCGGTCACCGGCTGCGATTGAATTGATCGTCGCCTTGGCAACTCGAATGGAGGCCTGCGAAACGGCCGTCAGCGATTCGGCGTAGTCTGCCACGGCACGACCGAGTTCAGGCGGGGAGACGACTCGGTTGATCAAGCCGAAAGATAGTGCCTCGTCGCATGACAGGACGCGACCGGAAAACAGCATGTCCTTTGCTCGTGCAGAACCAACCACGGAGACAAGCCGCGCCGTGTCCTCGAACGAATAGGCGAGCCCCAGCCGGGCAGGGGTGATCGCAAAGCGCGCCGTCCTGTCGGCAAATCTCAAATCGCAATGCAGCGCCAATCCGCATCCACCGCCAAAGCAGGAGCCACGAATTTCAGCGATGGTCGGCACTGGGAGTGCTGCGAGGGATGCCTGGGCAGCGCGAACTGCCGCATTGTAGCGTTGCGTGGTCTCGCGATTGGCGAGAATTCCGGGCAACTCGCCGATATCCGCCCCTGCACTGAATGCTCTGGATCCCGAACCGGCAATGACCAGCACGCGCACCGATCCGTCAGTGGCCAGTTCTTCCACAATTCCCGGCAATGCCGTCCACATGGCGAAGGTCAGCGAATTCAGGGCCTCGGGACGGGCGAGAGTCAATCTTGCAATTGAATTCGTGCGGAGAAGGCGCAGATCCCCGCCGGCAAAAACGGCTTCGCTCAACGGTGCCGCCTCATGCCGGGAATCGCTCGATGAGCTGCTTGGCAATGATGATCCGCTGGATCTCGTTGGTGCCCTCGCCGATGCACATCAGCGGTGCATCCCGGAAGTAGCGCTCCACATGATATTCCTTGGAATATCCATAACCACCATGGATTCGCATGGCCTCAAGCGAGTTTTCCACCGCGGCTTCCGACGCAAAATACTTTGCCATTCCCGCTTCCATGTCGCATCTCTGGCCGCAATCATATGCTCTCGCCGCATCGAAGGTCAGCAGGCGGGCCGCCTGGAGCTTCGTGGCCATTTCGCCGAGCTTCAACTGGATAGCCTGGTGCTGCGCGATCGGTTTGCCGAATGTCTGGCGTGTCTGCGAATATGCAATGCTGTCGTTGAGGGCGGCTGCAGCCAATCCGCACCCGCGTGCGGCAATGTTTATGCGACCAAGTTCAAGGCCGCCGAGCGCCGTCTGCAGACCCTTGCCCTCCTTGAGGCCCACGAGACGTTCGGCGGGAACGCGATAATCCTGGAACACGAGCTCTGCGCTGTCGATGCCCTTGTATCCCAGTTTCTCGAGCTTCCTGGATACCGAGAAACCCTCTCCCTTTTCGGCAATGAACATCGACATGCCCCCGTGTCTCGGTTCGGCATCGGGATCCGTCTTCACGAGCAGGGCAAAGCACGAACCCTCGATCCCGTTCGAAATCCACGTCTTGGTGCCGTTGACCACGTAATGGTCACCGTTGCGGACCGCCCGGGTCCGGATCGCCTGAAGATCAGTGCCTGCATCCGGTTCGGTGAGCGCGAGCCCGCCTCGCAATTCGCCGGTGGCAAAACGTGGCAACAAATCCGCCTTCTGCCCCTGTGTTCCCATGCGCGAAACGCATGCAGCCATGATCAGGTGGCTGTTGAAAATACCCGTCAACGACATCCAGACGGTTGCTATACGCTCGACGATCCTGGCATAGGTTGTCGCCGAAAGGCCCAACCCGCCATATTCCTCCGGAATCGTCGCCCCAAACAGGCCAAGCTCCTTCATCTGCTCAACCATTTCATGCGGATACTCGTCAGCGTGATCAAGACGCATGACATGGGGGCGAACATCCCGGTCAAGCCATTTGTCAACAGCTTCCAGGATCAGCAGTTCCTGTTCCTCGCTTTCCGACGATGCGCGATAGTCCATGTTCATGGGATGGGCCCTTCAATTCGGGAGGCTCAGTATCCGGCCTTGTCCTCGTGCTCGAATCCACGTTTTGCAATCAGCATTGTCCGCTCGAACTCGCAGACAATCACGCCATCCTGGTTGAATCCGCGAGTCTTGACGGTCACGATTCCGGCATTTGGACGGGATTTGCTCTCGCGCTTGGAGAGTACCTCGCTCTCGGCGCTGAGCGTATCGCCAACATGGAGTGGGTGCGTCAGCCTGATGTCCGACCAACCCAGATTGGCGATCGCCTTCTGGCTCACATCGCTGACGCTCATCCCGACCATGAGTGCCACGGTAAAGGGGGAGCAGACAATGACGCGACCGAATTCGGAGTGCCTGGCATACTCCTTGTCAAAGTGCATGGGATGGGTGTTCATCGTCAGCAGGGTAAACCAGGTATTGTCGGACTCGGTGATCGTGCGATTTGGGCGGTGTTCATAGATGTCGCCAGGATGAAACTCCTCGTAATAGCGACCAAATCGCTCACGATAGCGACCATCGCCAACCTGTTCCGCGTATCCGACCATCGTCAGCACCACTCCATTTTGTCAGGATCATCAACCGCTACCGGGGCAGCCCTACAGCGCGTCGTGGAACGGGTCAATTTTCCTGGCACCGCTACGGTGCCACCGTCATGCCCGCCAGTTCGGCCACGTCTTCCAGGTTCTCGATGTTCTCCACCGCCATCGCAATCTCCTCGCCCCTTCCTCCGCGCAAGGGCCTGGCTCCGTAGGTGATGCATCGATCGAATTTCGCACGGTTCTGTTCGGCGGAGAGGGCTGCATCCGGATGGCCAATCACCCTGGAAAGACGGATTTCATGCTCCTGTCCGTTCGTCAGCCGGAAGACGAACCGTTGCGGGTCCAACGCGTTCTCGTCGGGATTGTCGTCAAGGATCACGTCCACCTTCGCGGCATGGGCGTGGATCGCCGGGTCGCCCAATACCTCGCGGCCGCGGAACTCGGACACGTCCACCTGCCCCCTTGCCATCCAGGCGCCTGCAACATAGCGCAGGCACAGCTTGGCATAATTCGCCTCGGGTTCGGGCAGGTCAGGTCTGCCAACCAGGCGATGGACCAGTGGCGGAACGTGGCCCTGGATCGACACGATGTCATCCGCTTCAATCCCGAGCGTGGTTGTCACCTTTTGCAGTGCATCGATGACACCATGTGTCAGGCGTCCGCTCGGAAACGGCTTGTGCGAGAGCTGTGCCACTTGCCACTCGGACCCGAGACCAGGCCATACCCTTTCCAGATCAAACTGTCCGCTCTCGAACATCGGCAGGTAGCCGTAGGTTCCGTCTATGATGTCGTGCGGCCCGCGAAACCCGGCACGGGTCAGGTCCAGTGCCGCAAGTGCACCGCGCGCATTGAATCCGATTTGCAAGCCGAGCAGCGGCGAGCCCTCCACATGCGGTTGCAATGTTCCGCAGGTCTGCCCGTACATGGCTCCGAGAGCATCCTTCATTCCGTCCTCGTCCAGCCCTTCGAGCCGGGCGATTGCCGCCGTCGCCCCGAACCCTCCTGCCGTGGCTGGACGAAAGAACCGAACGGGACCCGTGGCTGCAACCCCCATGAATGCCGCCACGTCGACGCCAAGGGCGATGGCAAGCAGGAAGTCCGTGCCATTGACCGGACGACCCTCGGAGGAGCGTCGTTCGACATATGCCATCAGGGCGCTCAGAACCGTGGCCATCGGATGAACCACGGCTCCCTCGTGGACGCAGTCATATTCGAGACAGTGGATCTGGTATGCATTCACGATTGCCGCGGCCTGGGCAGGAAGACGCTCGCCCGTTACCCAGACCGTGGCCTCATTTCCTTCACCCCAGCTGCGCACGGTTCGCAGCAATTCGGGAATGGCCGCACCGCTTGAGCCGGCAATTCCCACCCCAAGCGTGTCGAGCAGGAAGACCTTCGCCTTTTCGATCTCATGCTGACCCAGCTCCGAGAGTTCCGCGCCGGCGACATGCGCCACCAGCCGGTCCGTCGTTTCGATCATGATCTCATATCCTGTTTTCCTCTGCGTACCAGGCATCCTCGGCCGGATGATCATTTGCCCACCATGCCGGTCCATCCCTGGCTTCCCAGAGCAGGGCCACGCCAGCGGCAAGCGAAGACATCGGCGCAATGTCATCCGACGAATAGGTCCCTCGCGCCTGGGCGGCAACGACGATCTGACCGACCATCCCGGAGCCGGTGAAAATGGGCATGTAGAGCGATGATCCCATCCTGCTGGTCTTGAGGAATTGCCGGAACTCGCTGTGTTCGTCGGTATTTTCCAGCAACATCATCCGTTCGGTGGTCACGACCTGGCCGGGATGATTCCAGCCTATTGGAATCGAGAGTCGTCTCTGTTCAGTGGGGAAGCCGTGATTGGCCACGAGGACATTGTGGCGTCGGTCAGGAGCAATCAGGAAGACGCCGGAAACCCTGTAGTCACGCTCACCGGTCTTCAACGCCCCGTTGCGTCCCGCCGCCGACCTGTCCCCGAGATATCGCCGGGCTGCTCCGGTCAGTATGGACATTGCATCCTCGATGCCTGGCAAGCTGGCGGCCTCATCGATCAATGCCGGATATGCATCCAGCCAGGCGGTGGAAGACACGCGGTCCGGACAGGTCACCCGCGTGCACCCTTCCAGGGACAGCATTCGGCGAATCGCGCGGCGATGTCCTTGCGGGTGGCAACCCAGACATCGTCACAATCCGCCACGTGATCCAGGAACGCCTCCAGCGCCCAGATCCTGCCGGGTCTGCCGATAATCCTCAAATGCAGGCCGAGCGACATGAGGCGTGGCCCCTCGGCTGCGGCCTCGGCTCGCAACCAGTCAAAGGTGTGGCATGCGTAATCCAGCCAGTCCCGTGGCGTGAATGCCGGGGATACCCACATCTTGATGTCGTTGCTGTCGAGTGCATAGGGCACGCAGACGAGTGGACGCATTGTCCCATCGGACAGTCGAACCGGCTCCCAGAAGGGAATGTCGGCGGAATAATCGTCCATGTGGTAGAGAAATCCCGCCTCCGAAAGCAACCGGCGCGTGTTTGCGGTATGCAGGTAGCGACTGAGCCAGCCGGCAGGTTTCTGCCCTGTCGACGCTTCGATGCTCGAGACGGCCCTGGCGATCGTTTCACGTTCACGGTCCTCCTTCATCGAGAAGGTGTGCACCCACCGCCAGCCATGGGCACAGATTTCATTGCCTTGCCCGACCATCATCCTCGTGAGCTCCGGAGCCCGCTCGAGGGACAGGGCCGCTGCCGTGACGGTAGCCGGAATTCCGTATTGGCCCAGCAGCCTGAATAGTCGGGGCCCGCCTGCATTGATTCCATACCGGTAGTTGCTTTCATTGCCGTAGTTGCGAATTGGTATCCCGAGGGAAATACCCAACTCGTCCACGGGTTCCGGTTTCTTGTCGCCATCGGCGATTGTCATTTCGGAACCTTCCTCGACATTCACGACAATCGAGAGTGCCAGTGTCTTGCCTTGCGGCCAGCCGAGAGATGCGATCATGCGGTCGCTCCCCTGCCAATGAGTTTGGTGAGGTCGGCCTTCGGCAACGGGTCCCGTCCCAGCATCATGTCCGCTGCACGCTCGGCAATCATGATCGTCGGTGCCGAGGTGTTGCCGCCGACAATGGACGGCATGATGGAGGCATCGGCAATGCGCAGGCCCGTCAGCCCCTGCACCCGCAACGAGTCATCGACAACCGAACCGTCATCGACGCCCATTCGGCACGTGCCCACGGGATGAAAGATTGTGTTGGCGGAGGCCCGTACCCACGCGTCGATCTCGTCGTCGCTCGTCACGTCCCGGGTTGGAGAAATCTCCCCGGCATTGAACTGCGCCAGTGGCGGTTTTTCGGCAATTCCCCGCGCGAGGCGAACGCCGTCTCGCAGGCAGCGCAAATCCGCCGGATTACTCAGGTAGCCCGGATCAATCAGCGGCGCCGTCGCGGGGTCGGAATTCGTGATATGCGTTGTTCCGCGACTCTGGGGACGAAGCGGGTAGAAATTGATCAGGTAGCCGTGTTGCCCCTGCCCCTTCCGGGTCGTCTCCAGGTTCAGGCCGGGGACGAAGGTAATGTGGATGTCGGGAATGTCGAGTTCGGGCCGGGTTCGCAAGAAGCCGCCAACTTCCAGCGGCACGGAGGTCGCCGGGCCTGTCCCGAAGAACAGGGCACGCAGCCCTGCGAGCGCGGCCCTGTCCGGGCGGAAGAAGCCGTAAAGCGTCACCGGCGACCGGCACCTGAAGGTCAGGTAGACGCCAAGATGGTCGTGAAGATTGGCGCCGACAGCCGGCAGCGGATGCAATGGCTCGACGCCGGCGGCGGCGAGCACTTCCGGATCACCTATTCCCGACAGTTCAAGGAGATGCGGCGAACCGATGGCGCCGCATGCAAGGACGACCTCCCTCCGGACATGGATGGTCTCGCGCCGTCCGCCCCGCTCGACCTCGACTCCGATCACCTTCCGATCCTCGATGATCAACCGACATGCCCGTGTGCGGGTCTGGATATCGAGGTTTGCCCTTCCCTCGGCCGGACGCAGAAACGCCGTCGCCGATGACTCCCGCAATCCGTCCCGTATGTTGAAGTCGTATGGCCCAAGGCCCTCCTGCTGAACACCATTGTGGTCATTGGTTCGGGGATGGCCGGCAGCAATGGCCGACTTCAGGAACGCATCGTAGAGCGGGTTCTCTGCCCGCGCGGTGACGACCCGGAATGGTCCATCAGTGGCATGAAATCCATCATCGCGGTCCCGGTGACCCTCGCTTCGCCTGAAATAGGGAAGGACATCCTCGTAGCCCCATCCCGGCAGGCCCATCCGGCGCCATGAATCGTAATCGGCGCGGTTGCCCCGCATGTACATCATGCCGTTGATCGACGATGAGCCGCCAAGGACCCGTCCCCGTGGCCACGGGATGGATCGGTTGTCCATCTGCGGCTGTGGAGCAATTTCGTAGTTCCAGTTGATCGACTTCCAGAAATAGGCCAGTCCGGCAGCAAGCGGCACGCGGATTATCGGATTGGAGTCACGCGGCCCCGCCTCGACCAGGAGAACCTGGTATCGACCATCCTCGCTGAGGCGGTTGGCCAGAACGCAGCCGGCCGAGCCAGCCCCGACCACAACAAAGTCGAACGCTGTCCGTACCCCGGTCATCAATACGGAAACTCCGCGCCGTTCATCGCGATTGCCTGGCCGCTGACATAGGATGCATCCTGGGTCGCAAGCCATGACACCGCCGCCGCCACGTCGCCGGGAGTGCCGAAACGCCCCATCGGCACCGTGGACCGGAACATGTCCACGACCTCATCCGGTGTCTTGTCCATCACCCGTGAGAATCCCTCGGCAATCTCCTTCCAGAATGGCGTCTGGATGTGACCCGGAGCATAACTGTTGACCGTGATGTCGTGCGGTGCCAGCTCGATGGCAAGCGCCTGGGTCAACATCATGATTGCGGCCTTTGAAGCACAGTAGCCGGAGATGTTCGGAACCCCGCGGCGCCCTGCTCCCGAACTGGCATTGACGATCGTCCCGCCCCGCCGCTGTCGGATCATCTGGCGTGCGGCGGCCCTGCAGCCGAGAAACACGCCGTTCACATTCACCTCCATGATCCGTTTCCAATCGGCAAGAGATGTTTCTGCCACCGGCGCCACGTGAATGATGCCGGCGTTGTTGACCATGATGTCCACCGTGTCAAATCGCTCGATGGTTCTTGTCATCAAGGCATCCATGGCCGCTTCATCCGTCACGTCCAGCACTGTCGCAATTGCATCGCCGGGAAGACTCTCGGCAACGTCCCTGGACTTCTCGCCGTCGAGATCGGCGATGACAACCGCAGCTCCGTCCGCGGACAAACGGCGGGCAATTCCCTCGCCGATGCCGCTTGCCCCGCCGGTCACGATCGCAGTCTTGCCGGCGTGCACCTTGTTCATGTCTTCACCTCGCTGTCCGGATCCACCCAGGACGGCTCCCTGGATCGGGGGATTTCGAGAATCCTGTCGTCAAATGGCGGCAATTCGTATCCGCCGGGCTGTGGAGGGCCAGCCTTGTATCCGCAGGTATCCTCGATCACCTGCAGAACCGACGGACGAGTGTAGTAGGCACTGTAGGCTGCGACAACGGCAGCGTTGAAGCATGCCGGCGCGGCGGCCTCGATTTGTGTCAAGACCTTCCCTTGCCGGTCGGCTGCAAGATCCTCGAAGCCATCCGGCAATTTCGCCAGCAGTTCGGCAACCGCCCGCTCGAACCGCGACTCGTTTGACAGCCAATCGGCGGCACCGGCCGCCGACGCCGACGGAAATCCGTCGCCGCCCGGCAGCAGCACATCGAGCCATGCCGTCAGGCGCGCAGTCATTCCGCCACCCGGATGTCGCGGCGATCGCGGATAAGGGCATCCGCGGCCCGCATTGCGATCGCCTGAATCGTCGGCGTGGGGTTCAGCGCCGCAGCAGTCACGAATGCGCTACCGTCAACGACGAGAACATTGTTTGCCGTGTGCACGCGACACCACCGGTCAATGACCGAGGTCTCGGGATCGTTTCCCATCCGGGCGGTTCCCAGCAGGTGAAAACCGGCCCCTTCAAGCAGGGGTTGGGGAAGCGCTTCGACTGCACCGGCCTCCTCGAAAGCTTCGGTCGCCCGCGCGATGCCGAACCGGATCATCGATCGGGTATTCTTGTCCACCCGGTAGGTCATCCTGGGGACCGGAACGCCGTCGGAATCGGTCAGATGCGGGTGCAGGGTCACCCGGTTCTCCGGGTTGGGCAAGTCTTCGGTCGTTACCGTGAGGCTTGCCGTTCGCCCGAACACCTCGAGAAAGCGGCGGTGGTGCGTCGTCCCCCAGGGTACACGTGGAAGATAGACTCCCACGGCCGTTCCGAGCGGTGCGTCCGAGCGCACGAGTTGCATCTGGAATCCTCGAACAAAGCCTCGCGACGGCTCACTCTCGTAGAAGTGCTGGCAGAGAATCGACGTTGCAAACGGCCCCTTGAAGCCATCGATGGGTTCGTCAAACACTCCCGTGACCATTCCGGTTGGATGGTGCATGAGATTGCGACCGACCAGGTCGGATTGATTGCCCAGTCCGGTGGGATGACAGGGCGAGTTGGACAGCAGCAGCAGGCGTGCCGTCCCGACACCGTTGGCAGCGAGCACCACCACCGAGGCACGCAGCCTTTGCACGTCGCCATTTTCGTCGAAATAGGCAACGCCGGCAGCCCTGCCGTCACCGGCGGCTTCGATTTCGAACACCCTGGCTTGCGTGACGAGCCTGGCACCGGCGGCGAGCGCAAGGGGCCAATAGGTCAGGTCGGTCGATGAACGGGCTCGAACCGCGCAGCCGAGATCGCATGGTCCGCAGTTGTTGCAGGCCTGGCGACCCGCGCCCCGGGGACGCGTATTGATCGCCGCATCAGACACCCACCAATGCCAACCGAGCCGGTCAAGTGCGCCGGCCATCAGTTCGGCGCCGCGCCCGATTGGCAGGGGCGGCATCTGCCTTTGCCTCCGGGGAGGGTTGCCGGGATCACCATTGATTCCCGACACCCCCATGATCCGGTCATTCTCCTCGTAATGAGGTGACAGGTCATCGTAGGTGATCGGCCAGTCATCGGCGACACCATCGAGTGTCCGCACGCGGAAGTCGCTCGGTCGGAAGCGCGGAAAATGCGCACCCCAGTGCAGGGTGCTGCCACCGACCGCATTGTACATCATTGGCTTGATGGCCGCATCGGAATCGTCAATCGGGTAATCCCATGAATTCATCCGGATGTTCGGATTTGGATGATGCGTGGTCTGGCGAGCGAGTTCCCAATCGCTCCATCGCGAAGGGGTGTTGTCATAGTTCATCCAGCCACCACGCTCCAGGCAGGTGACCGACAGGCCTGCCCGCGCCAGTCGCCATGCCATGACGGCCCCGCTGGCGCCGGCACCCACAATCGCCACATCCTGGTGTTCAGCGTTCATGCGACGGTCTCCAGTTCGCCGGCCCGGCTGCGCCAACACCGCGTCCGCCGGCCGTCCTCGAGCAGTTCGAGCGCCTGCGGCTCCGTGCGGCACCGATCGGTGACATGGGCACAGCGGCTTGCAAGGTAGCACCCAGCCGGCAGATCGACGGGAGACGGAATTTCGCCCTTGAGGGCGTCCTGGATCGGATGGTCGACCCGTCGACGGGTTGGGTCGGGAAAAAGGTGCGAGGCGAGCAGTGCCCTCGCATAAGGGTGGCGCGGTGAGTTGAAAACCTGGTCAACCGTTCCAATCTCGACAATTTGCCCCAGATACATGACCGCAACCCTGTGACACAGATGCTTGACCGTGGTCAGGTCGTGGCTGATGAAGAGGTAACCCAGATTGAGTTCGGTCTGCAAACGCCGCAGCAAGGCGATCAATTCATTGATGGCGCCTGGCGGCAGGACCGAGGTCGGCTCGTCGAGCACGAGAAACTCGGGATTCGATGCCAATGCGCGGGCGATGTTCAGGCGCTGCATGGCCCCGGCACCCATTCCTCCCGGTTTTCGATTCAGGATATCGTCCGGAAGCCCAACCATGCCGAGCAGTTCACGTGACCGGGCAATTTTTTCCGCAGCGTTGAGGCCGGTATGGAGGTCGAGCGGTTCACGCAGGACACGTCCAACGGTCCATCTCGGGTTCAGGCTGTCGAAGGGATCCTGAAAGACAATCTGCATGCGTGATCGATAGCCGCGCAATTCCCGGCGCCCGATCCGGCTTATGGACTGTCCGCGAAACGAGATCCATCCGCTGGTCGGTTCCTCCAGGCGGAGCAGGCAGCGACCAACCGTCGTCTTCCCGGATCCGCTTTCCCCGACAAGCCCCAGGGTTTCCCCGGGGCGAATATCGAATTCAATGCCCTGAACCGCACGGATGACCTTGTCGGTGCCCCGCATGGGAAAATCCTTGGCAAGGTCCCCGACTTCCACGAGAGGCTCCGAGACTGGCTGGTTGACGGCTTGCGGTCTTGCCGACCACTCGTCGGCCGCGCTCCCATCATCCTGCTGCAGCGCCAGTACGCTGCGACTGTAGGGATGCTGCGGTGCACGGAAGAAGCTGGAGACGGCCTGATCCTCGACGATCCGCCCCTCGTTCAGGACAACGATCCGGTCGCAGTAATTGGCAATGACGCCGAGATCCTGGGTCACCAGCAGAATTGCCGAACCCGTCTGCTGGACGGTTGACCACATTTCATCGAGAAACTGCGCCTGGATGGTGACATCGAGTCCCGAAGTGGGTTCATCCGCAACCAGGAGGCGCGGGCTGGAACTCAATGCCATCGCAATGAGTGCCCGCTGGGCCATCCCCCCTGACAATTCATGCGCATAGGCCTGGACTCGCCTCTCCGGATCGTTGATTCCAACCATCCGAAGCATCTCGACCGCGCGCCTCGCCGCATCCGACCTGCTGACGTCGTTATGCGACCTGTAGACGTTGCCGATCTGGCTCCCGACGCGCAGCATCGGGTTCAGGGCGCCGCGCGGGTTCTGCACGATGATCCCGATGTCTCGCCCGCGCAGCAGGCGCAATTCCTCCTCGCTCTTGCCCAGCAGATCTTCGCCATCGAAGAAAACGCGTCCCTGCTCGATGAAACCGGGCGGACGAACAACCCCCATCAGCGCCAGGGCGGCGGTCGACTTTCCCGACCCGCCATCGCCGATGAGGCCGACGACTTCCCGTTCACTGATGCGCAGCGAGAAATCGACAATCGGGGATACCAAGCCCTCGGCGGTTCGATAGGTAACCGTGAGATCTTCAACCCGCAGTATTTCCGGACGACCCTCACTCACGGCCATGTCCATTCGATACCCTTCCCCATGACCGGACGGCACTCACCCGCGCCGCCATGACCATTTGAAGCCGGCGCTCATGCGTCGTACCGTCTTTCCAGCGCATTTCCGAGAACGGCAAAACCGAAAACCGTGAGCGAAATCGCGATGCCCGGAAATACCGATGGCCACCATTCACCGAGAATGATCTGGTTGGCGCCCGAGGATATCATGAGGCCCCATTCCGGAGCGGGCGGGCGCACGCCTGCCCCCACGAAACTCAATCCCGCGGTGAGCAGGATGGCAAAGCCGATTGTCACGGAAGACTGGATGAGGGCTGGTGCCAGCGAATTGGGCAGGACGTGCCGAAAGGCGACGACGAGTTCGGGGTTTCCCAGGGCACGGGCCGCCTCGACATACCCTCGCACTCGCTGGCTGAGCACCTCGGAACGTGTAAGGCGAATATAGATGGGAGTGTAGAGCAGCGCGAGCGCAATCACGATGTTTACGGTCGACCTGCCGGCGAGCGCAACGAGGATCATCGCGGAAATGAACACGGGGAATGACTGCAGCACGTCCGAAACACGCATCAGCCCCTCGGTCAGGACATTCTTGAAATATCCTGCGATCAGCCCGAGAAACACGCCGAGAAACAGGGAGAGCCCATTTGCCGCCAGCGCAATTGTCAAGTCCACGCGGGGTGCGGAAATCACCCTGGAAAACAGGTCGAACCCGCTCGCATCCGTCCCGAACCAGTGCGGTGGACTGTCAAGCGTTCCATTCAGACTCTGCCAGAGCAGGATTGGCCACTCGGCGAGTTCCGGCGGTGCAACCGACACGCGGGCGGTTGCAAGTGTCGGGTCGTAGGGCGCGATCAGGGGGCCGACCGCGGCAAGAAAGGTCACAACAGCCACAATGCCGGCTCCGGTCCAGAACAGCCAGTCCGTTCGTTTGCGCTCCGAATTGCGAGGGGAGCGGGCCATCAGAAGGTGACTCTTGGATCGACGAAGGCATGGGCCAGGTCAAGCATGAGATAAACCAGCAGCGAAATCGCCGTGATGACGAGAATCACGCCCTGGATTGCCGGGTAGTCGAAGGCGAGGATCGACCGTATCGCGTATTGCCCGAGCCCTCCGAGCGAAAACACGCTCTCGATGAGCACCGCACCTCCCAGCATGAACCCGTAGAGTATCCCGATCAGCGTCATGGATGGCGCGAGTGCGGCACGAAGTGCGTATATTGCCACCCGCCGCCTTCGAAGCCCTGCACAGCGCGCATAGAGCACAAAATCGCTCCCGAGCGCACGAACCATGTTTTGGCGCACCATTTTTATGATCGGGCCCGAAAGGATGAAAACCATGGTGGCAACGGGCAGCATCAAGTGATGCAGGGCCTCCAGGAACACGTCCAGCCGTCCCGACAGCAGGCTGTCGATGGTGACCAGGCCGGTGATGTCTGGCGGCGCGCTCGTAAGTGGCGACAGGAGTCCCAACGGGGCTGGCGCTACGCCAAGCGTGAAGAAGAACAGATAGACGAAGAGGAGTCCCCACCAGAATTCCGGCTGCGATCCGGCGAAGAGCGAATAGATGAACACACCCTTGTCGGCCGCACCTCCCGGCCTGAGCGCGGCCAGCATGCCAACCGGCACCGAGATAAGCAGGGCAAAGAAGAAAGCCATTGTCAGAAGTTCAAGCGTGACCGGAAGCGTTTGCGCGATTTCCGATGCGACCGCCGTCCCCGTGACCCAGGATGTCCCGAAATCGCCCTGCAGCAAGCCAGTTCCCTCTGACGGGGAAACTCCCAGGTAATGGCCGAGTTGAACCATGATCGGCCGGTCAAGGCCGAGATTCCTCTCGGCCTGTGCATAGGCCTCGGCGCTTGAATTGAGTCCGACAAATCTCGAGACGGGATCAGCGGGCAGCAACCTGATCAGGAAAAAGACAGCAACGACCAGGCAGAATAACTGCACCAGTCCAATGGCCAGTCGGCGAATGACGTATCGTGTCAAGTGCGGGTTTCGTTATGCCGGTCCATGAAGGAGAGAGCCGCCCCCTGTCGGAGGCGGCTCAACATGACACGTCTATTCGAAGCTCAGATCAACGAAACGAACCGAGTTGTCGGCATGCCACTGCATCCCCTTGACCTGGTCCGAATAGGCCCATTGCGTGGCGTATTCAACGACCGGCGCCCAGACAACGTCGTGCATCAGGGTATCCTGGATGTCGACGAGCAAGGCATCCCGCGCCGCGCTGTCGGCCTCGATTCTGGCAGCGGACCAGATCGCGTCCATCTCGGCATTGCGGTAATTCACCATGTTGTTGAGACCACCGCTTTCGGGAGAAACAAAGAATAGTTGCGTTGCATACCCCGCATCGACACCGATTGGTTTTTCCTGGTCGTTGACTGCGAATGGAAGATCGCGCTTGACGAGTTGACGGTCGCCATACTGCGTTTGCGGAATCGGATTCAGTGTGACCGGAAAGCCGATCTCACGCATCGCCGTGGCGATTGCGTTGACAGTCGGGCCGAGCGTGGTTTCCTTTTCCGAAACATAGGTCAACTGGAACGCCTCGCCGAATTCGTCGAGTCCGGCTCCATCGGGATAACCGGCTTCGGCCAGCAGCGCCCTCGCGGCATCGGGATCGTACCCGTACTGCATCGCCGACTCATGGTAACCCGGATAGCTGGACGGTACATGTCCCGCCCACGGCGTTGCCTGCCCGAAATAGGCGTTGTCGATGATTTGCCGGGTTGGAATCGCATGGGCCACGGCACGGCGGACGGCAATGTTGTCGAATGGTGGCACGTCGAAATTCATGTGAACAAACAGGTTCTCGTTACCGGACACGCTACCAACGGAGATGCCGTCAACCTCGCGCAGGCTTTCGAACTCGCGCGGCGTCAGCCCCTGCACCAATTGTGCCTGGCCTGTTCGCAGGACCACCACACGGTTGGAAGACTGCGGAACCTTCTTCATCACCACGCGCTTGATGGCGGGAGCGCCGCGATAGTAGTTCTCGTTTGCGGTGAATACGATTTCGTCGTCCTTGGTCCAGCTCGCGACGCAATATGGACCAAAACTCGGAACATTGACGTTGTTGGTATAGTCATGCGCCCAGGGATCGTCATCCGATCCATTGGCATCCATCAATTCCTTGTCGAAAATGTAGAGGCCGAAAATCGTCAGCACCGGCAAGAACAGCGCGTTCGGCTCGGATTGACGAATGGTGACGGTATAGTCATCAACCTTGACGACCTCGTCGCCAAGCTCGCGTGCTGTCTCGTCGCCAAACACGTCCGGTGTGAAATTCGCAATGGATGCAACGTTCGACAGGAACCATCCGATGGGAGCAGCGCCGGAGACCGACTTGCCGCGGGCAAAGGTGTAGACCACGTCATCGGCATTGAAGGTCGCGCCGTCGCACCCTTCCACTCCCTTGCGGAGATTGAGCGTCCAGGTGAGGGTCTCCGGATCGAAACTCCAATCTTCAACGAGGCGCCCCTCGAATGTGCCGAAATCCGGCGTGATGACGCCGCTTTCGTTTGCCGGGTTGGTGGCATAGCCGAACAGTGGCTCCATGACGTTGACCATGCCGGTCTGGCTGGTGGGAATGGCCGCGGCCGGTCCATCGTAATTCAGTCCGGCTGGAACATCTTCGGCAAGAAAGAGCATTTCCTGTGCATGCGCCGGGGACATGCCCACCGCGGAAAATGCCAGGGCGGAAGCCCCCAAGATATGTGCTGCAATACGCATGGTCATGTTGATCAATTTCCTCCCAAGATCATCGTCGGGGAAATCACTACGCCGATTGCCCGGCTTGTCAACCTCGCATCACGAACCGAACCAGGGGCAACATCCCGATTTGTGCCTCGTCGCAGCTTGCCGAGGCAATGCCTGGCAGCCTCCGGTTTGTCTCGCCGCATGACTTCCAGACTGGGCCCTCTGGCCAATTCCGCAAACGGACGAGTCCCGTCGCCGCCAGGGCGACAAATGAAGACAGCCTCTGGCTTGTCTCACCCTGCCTGTCAGGTCCCTGCCGGTGTCCTTGCAGCAGCACCGGGTGTCGGGAACGGTGCATGGCCAGTCGCAGGCCAGCTATTCGGCAACCGTCCCGGGTCATGCCCGCGGGATGCCGGCGGCGTCCTTCGGGCCTACAGGCCGGACCGGACGACGCTTCGCCTCCGGATTCGAACGATGCACGGAGCTTCTTCGGCAAGGCTTGACTATTCATGCCCGCTTCCGCCATTTGACGGCAGGAAACCTGACGGGGATTGGAAATGCCGCGCATTGTCGTTCTGTTCAACCTGAAGCCCGGAGTTGATGCCGCCACCTACGAGGATTGGGCTCGAAAGAGGGATGCTCCGACCGTTCGGGATCTCCCGTCAATTTCGGGATTCAGCGTCCATCGGGCCACGGGTTTGCTGGGGTCCGATACCCCTTCACCCTATGACTATGTCGAGGTTATCGACATCCGTGCAATGGATGGATTCATGCAAGACATTGCTAGCGACGTGATGCAGGCGATTGCCAGCGAGTTCCAGGGGTTTGCCGACGACCCGCAATTTATCCTGACCGAAGGCATTGCGTGAGGCCCCGGTGTCCCTGGATGGAAAGACTGCAATTGTCACCGGCTCGGGTCGAGCGGGGGGAATTGGTCTCGGGGTGGCAAGGCGCCTTGCCAGCGAGGGAGCGCGGGTCGTCCTGCACGACATAGGAAAGGTGGGCGGCGAGTTGTCGCCCGCGCATGGTGTCGGAACCACGGAAGATCTGCTGGCGGCGGCGCGGTCCATTCGTGCAAAAGGCGGCACCGCCGTTACATTCTGCGGCGACATGCTGATCGAGGATGATGTTGCGAAGCTGATGGATTTTGCCGCGTCGGAATTCGGAAGCCTTGATATCGTCATCAACAATGCCGGAATCGGTTACCTGTTCGGGCCGTTGGTTGACACAACGCAGGAACATTGGGACGCCGTGCTTGGCGTCAATCTCAGGGGCGTCTTTTTCGGAATCAAGCACGCGGCGCGACACATGATCCCCCAGGGTTGCGGAGGCCGCATTGTCAATATCGCAAGCCAGGCATCGAAAACCGGCTTTGCCTTTGCCTCGGCCTATACGGCCTCGAAACATGGTGTAATTGGTCTGACTCGGTCCGCGGCCCTGGAACTTGCGGAGCATGCAATCACGGTGAACGCGGTATGCCCAAACCACATCACCACCGGATTGGGTGCATGGCAGAACGACTTCATGTCGGAGGCGCAGGGCAAGTCGCTGGAGACATATATGAGTGACATGCGGGCACGCATTCCGCTTGGAAGAACCGGTCGGGTTGACGACATTGCTTCGGCATGCGCGTTTCTCTGTTCCGAAGATGCCGGATTCATCACCGCCGAGGCCATGAACGTGTCGGGCGGCGAGGAATATCACTGATGGCGGCTCGTCGATCCCTGATCTTCGTGCCTGCCACCAGGCCGGATCGGTTCGAAAAGGCGCTGGCGGCAAAATCCGACCTGGTATGCGTGGATTTGGAAGATTCCGTTCCGCCTGGCAGCAAGCAGGATGGCCGGATTGTTGCCGTTTCCTGGCTCTGCGATGGCGGGCAGGGCCCGGAGCGGGTGGTCCGGATCAACAGTCTCAAGACCGTTGACGGCCTGCGTGACCTGACCGCGATTGCCGAGGCGACACCCGCAGGTGGCGTGGTGCTGCTCCCAAAGGTGGATGGTCCGGATGAACTGGCCATCGCCGAAGCCATTCTCGTGGAGTCGGGAAGCGATGCCAGGCTTGGCGCGCTTGTCGAGAGTGTCGATGGCCTCGAACATGTGCAGGCGATCGCAACCGCGTCATCGAGGCTGGAATTTCTCCTGTTCGGGGCTGTTGACCTGGCAGCGGAACTCGGATGTGATCTGGACCAGGCATCATTGATGTACGCACGATCTCGAATGGTTCACGCCGCCAGGAGGGCCGGGGTTGCCGCCTTCGACGTGCCGGCTCTCGATTTCCGCAATCTCCAAGCCCTCGAGGAAGAGGCCAGGGCGGCAAGATCGCTTGGATTCACCGGCAAGGCCGTCCTGCACCCGGACAATGTCCCGGTCGTCAATGCCGTGTTTTCCCCGACACCCAAGGAGGTGGCGCAGGCGAGGCGTGTCATCGACGCTTTTGCCGCGAGCAGCACTGGCCTGGTCGTGATCGACGGAAAACTCGTGGAAAAGCCGGTGCTCCGCAAGATGGAGCAGATCCTGGCGGCCGCCGCGGCCGGTGCCGAATGACAACGGCACCGCTCTCGGGAATCCGGGTTGTCTCGGTGGAGCAGTTCGGCGCCGGGCCTTTCGGTTCGTCATATCTCGCCGACATGGGAGCCGAAATCGTCAAGATCGAAACTCCTGGCTCCGGGGACACGTCCCGACAAACCGGACCTTACTTCCTTGGCGAAAACGACAGCCACTTCTTCCAGACCTTCAACCGGTCAAAACGTTCAATGACGCTCAACCTCAAGACCCCGGAGGGGCAGCGGATTCTCCGGGAACTGGCGGCGACCGCCGATGCGGTGATGAACAATTTGCGGGGAGACCAGCCGGCTCGTCTTGGACTTACCCATGCAGACCTCGGGGAATTCAGCCCCCGGCTCGTTTGCCTCCACCTGTCGGGCTATGGTCGAACCGGCCCCCGGGCATCGTGGCCCGCCTATGACTACCTGATGCAGGCCGAGGCCGGATTCATGGACATGACCGGCGAGCCTGGCGGCCCGCCTACCCGAATGGGCCTCTCGGTCGTGGACTACCTGACCGGAATCACGGCCGCCTTCGCGCTGACCGCGGCGATGCTCGGTGCCGCACGAACCGGCACTGGCCGCGATGTTGACGTGACCCTGTACGATGTTGCCATGCATCAACTCAGCTATCCCGCGGCCTGGCGGCTCAATGAGAAGGCAGAGATCGGGCGAAGGCCTCGCTCGGGGCATCCAGCCCTGGTGCCGTGCGAGATGTTTCCCACCGCCGACGGCCACGTCTTCGTGATGTGCGTCCTCCAGAAGTTCTGGGTGACGCTCTGCAACATTCTCGGACTTCCCTGCCTGGTGACGGACCCACGCTTCGAGACCAACGCCGATCGTTACCGGAACCGCGCGGAACTCATGGCCCTGCTTGATGCCGCACTCGCCGCGGAAACGACCGAGACATGGGTGCGCCGTCTCGCTGGCCAGGTTCCGGTGGCGCCGGTCTACAGGCTGGATGATGCGCTTGAAAACCCCTATGCCGCCGAAACGGGCGTGGTCGAGACCATAGCCCATCCCGACATGCCGCAAGGGCTGTCAATGGTGGCGTGCCCGATTCGACTCGACGGCAAGCGCCCGCGATCGCGTGCCGCACCGAAACTCGGCGCGGACACATCAACAATTCTTTCCAACCTCGGATATGACGAGGCGGAAATCCTGCGGCTCCGGAAATCCGGTGTGATCTAGAATGAAACTCGAAGGTGTCCGCGTCATTGACCTCTCGCTGTTTCTGCCAGGTCCGTACCTGACCCAGATGATGGCGGACCATGGCGCCGAGGTGATCAAGATCGAACCTCCTGGCGGGGAGCCGGTTCGGAAGGTCGGTTACCGGACGGAGGATGGGGTCACGGTGTGGTTTCGCAACACGCACCGCAACAAGAAGTCCGTCGTCCTCGATCTGAAGAATGACGAAGACCGTGCAGCGCTGCTATCCCTTGCCGACACCGCCGACGTCTTCGTGGAGGCCTTCCGGCCGGGGGTTGTCCATCGGCTGGGCGTTGACCCGCAAACCGTGCGCGCCCGCAATCGGCGAATTGTCTACGCGTCGATCGCCGCATTCGGGCAGACCGGACCGGAAGTGACGCGTCCGGCGCACGACCTCGCCATACAGGCGCTTGCAGGAACGCTCTCGCTGAACCTCGGAAGCGACGGGGCACCGACCAATCCCGGCATGCCTGTCGCCGATTTGACTGGCTCGCTGGTGGCGCTTGCAGGAATTCTCATGGCGCTCTACCGTCGCGAGTCGACCGGACGTGGCGACTATGTCGACATTTCCATGATGGACAGTCTCATGTCCTGGCTGCCCAACGTCACGGGGCCGGTATTTGCCGAGGGTCGGGCGCCGGTGGTCAAGCACGAGCGAAGCTTCGGCGGCTATGCCTTCTTTGCCACTTACCGCACAAGAGACGACCAATACGTTGCCCTTGGCGGCGTCGAGCCAAAATTCGTTGTCAATTTTCTCACCGCGCTGGATCGACCCGATCTGATCGGGATTGCAACCGGCCCGAACGGCCCGGCACAGGATCCCGTGAAAGCGTTCCTGCGCCAGGCATTTGCACAACGCACACGGGCGGAGTGGGAAGAGTTCATGTCAAATCTTGACGTGTGCGCGGCGCCGGTTCTTGACATCCGTGAGGCCTTTCACAGCGCCCAGGCCGAGGCTCGCAACATGCTGGTCAGGGATACCGACGGCAATCTCCATATAGGTTTGCCGATCAAGTTTTCGGATGAACCGGGCCGTCTCGTGCCCGATCTCCCCGGGCTTGGCGAACACACGGACGAGGTTCTTGCCAAGTTCCGAAACCAGTGACATGTTGTGTGCAACATGTCGCCTGCGCCCATGCGGGGCGTCAATTGCCCCCGGCAATCGTGCCGGGAACCTGGAAGAAGGCGACATTTGGGCATCCGTGTTCCGGCCCGACGCTCGCCGTGACTGTCCTCCGCTGTCTGTTCTGGCCGAATTCCGAACAGGCGCCAGGTTCCTGGATGCATGACGGCAGGCAGCTGCGGTGATGGAGTCCTGCGGCGGTGCCCATCACTGGGGCCGCCAGATCATCGCCATGGGCCATGACCGCAAGCTGACCCCGCCGACCTACGTCAAGCCCTTCGTCAAGCGCCGGAAGATGTGGCCGATACGCTATTCCGGTCCACGCTGTGCCCGGACGTAGCTTTCCAACACGCGGTTGATGCGCGTCTGGTAACCCCTTCCCGGCGCGCGGAAGTGGTTGAGCACCGAACGCTTCACACGCAAGGTAATCGGCTCCGTCCGGTCGGGCTCGATCAGGTCAGCCTCGCGCCAGAACGCGTCGTCCAACTCCGGGATGTCCCCGAAGTCGATCGCGGCATCCTCCACCTCGGCGATTTCAGCCGGATTCAGTGCCTTCCTGTAACCGCTCATCGTATGACCTCCTCTCCTTTCGAGATGCGGGCCGCGCCGAGATCAGGCGCCGCCGGTCCCCACGCGTCGTGTGCGCTACCACGATGACCGCGGGGCCGACCCGTCCCACGCTGACATGGCGCATCTCGCCGTAGTCGCGGCGCGTGTCAGGCCGGGTGAGTACCGGACCGTCGAGGATACGCTGCGCGATCGCGAAGTCGATTCCATGCTTTGCGACGTTGGCCCGCGCCTTAGCATCATCCCATTCGAAATCGAAACGCATGTCGATGTATGTATAGTTTGTTAGTATACAAGATGCAAACCTCAATCTCCGTGAGTGGTGTCTCGGGGGCGCCTTATGGCAGCGTTCAGGCCCGTTTTGACGATGGACGCGCACGAAACTCCTGGGTTGTCCGCAAGGATAGCGACTGCAACCCGCACGGTGTGGTCACTCCCGCCGCCCTTGCCGCTGCGGAAATGGCGGCGGCGCAGGCGGGTGCATTCCTAGATGCCGTGGTCCGAGGGCCGGGAGTCCCGGGTTCGCATCGGCGTTGCAGTGGGACCGGGCTACTATGCGAATTGGCAAGATATGGCAGCGTGAGGCGAGCGGTCGGCTGTTTCAACGGGATTCGAATTGTGAAATAGTCGGCCTTCAAGGAAAATCAGACTTGGGGGTCAACAATGAAGGCAAATTCATTCTCACATCTAGCTGCCGGCGCCGCGCTGGTTGCAGCCATGATGGCCGGCAGCGTTGCGCTGGCGGCCGAAAAGGTCACAATCGTGCATTTCAACGATTTGGATCGAATGGGCGAAAAGGGAGGCCGTGGCGGGGTGGCGCGTCTTGCCTCCATCATTGATGCTGAACGGGCTGGCGGCGGCAATGTGCTGGTGGCCTTTGGCGGCGACACGATTTCACCCTCGCTCATGTCCGGCCTCGACAAGGGTGCCCACATGATCGAGTTGCTGAACGGGCTTGGCCTGACAGCCATGGTGCTGGGCAACCATGAATTCGACTTTGGTCCCGACATCGCGGCAGAACGTATTTCGGAAGCGAATTTCCCAGTCCTCAGCGCCAACAGCCATGCTCCGGACGGGAGCCTCGTCGAGGGCGCCGTTTCGTCAATCATGACGACGGCTGGAAAGTTCAATATCGGCATTCTCGGCCTGACCACGGTCGGCACAATGGTCAAGTCCAGTCCCGGAGATTTTACCTTCAGCGAGGTGACGGAGGCTGCGGCCGAGGTGGCGACCGAGTTGCGCGACAATGGCGCGCATTTGGTTATTGCGCTGGCCCATACCGATATCGCCGAGGACCAGATGCTCATCGACCAGGGTGCGGTCGATATCCTGCTCAGCGGTGATGATCACCTGCTGGTGGCCGAATATTCCGGGGACATGCTGTTCGTGGAATCCGGCGAGCAGGCCGACTGGGTCTCGATCATCGATCTGACGCTTGATGAAGAGCAGGATGATGACAAGACCGAGTTCGTCTGGTCCGCCGAATACCGGATCGTCGACTCGGCCAATTTCGAGCCTGACCCGGAGGTGGTCGCGGCCGTACAGGTGTTTGAAGACCAGCTGGACGAGGAACTCAATGTCGAGCTGGGTTCGACGACGACCGAGTTGGACACCAGGCGCGAAACGGTCAGGTCGATGGAGGCCGCGTTTGCCAATCTGGTGGCTGACGCCATCCGGGAGGCAACCGGAGCCGATATCGGCATGATGAATGGTGGTGGAATTCGTGCAAACCAGGTCTATGCACCGGGCACCATTCTCACCCGGCGTGACATTCAGACCGAACTGCCATTTGGCAACAAGACGGTCGTGCTGGAAGTGAGCGGACAGGATATCATCGACGCTCTCGAAAACGGCTACAGCCAGATCGAGAAGGGAGCAGGACGATATCCGCATGTGTCGGGGATCGCCGTCGTCTACGACCCTGGCGCCGAGCCTGGACAGAGGGTGGTGTCGGTCAGCAGGGACGGCGCCCCGCTTGATCCGGCCGGTACTTTCACCTTGGCAATCAACGACTACGTTGCCGGCGGCGGTGATGGCTATTCCATGCTTGCCAACCGGCCTCGCATCGTCGACGAGTATGCTGCGGTGCTGATGACCGTGCAGATATTCGACTACATCTCGTCACGAGGCGAGGTATCGCCTGCGGTCGAAGGTCGCATGACCCTGGCGAACTGACGCCAGGTCCCGAATCCGGTGCCGGTGGCTGCACTGTCAGCTGCCGGCATCCTGCTCGTCACCCGAATTGCCAGGACGGCAATCCAGTCCCGGTCAATCCCCGGCCAGGCCGAGATTGGCGAAGAAGGCTCGCAAATCTGATTGCGGTCGGGGGCCTATGTGCGAAACTACCGCCGATGCCGCGGCACACCCCATGTTGCCGCAATCCTGCAGGCTTGCTCCCCGGGTCAATCCATAGAGGAATCCGGCAGCGAACAGGTCGCCGGCACCGGTTGAATCGACGAGTGTGGCCGGTACGGCATCAGCCACCACCCTCGACTCCCCGGCGGCGATGATTGCCCCTTGCGCCGACCGGGTGCAGGCAACTAGGGGAACCCGGTCAGCGGCCAGGTTCAGCGCCCTTTCCGGATCTTCGGGGTCGAACATGGACTGCAATTCGCCGGTATTGCCCAGGAGCAGGTCGATTCCATCGTCGATCAACTCGCTGAAGGCAGCAAAATTCCGGGTCACGCAATGCTGGTCGGCCAGCGTCAGCGCCACCGACCCGCCGGAGCGGCGGCAAGTCCCGATGGCCTTTCTGAAGCCTGCCAGGCCCTCCGGGCTGTCCAGCCGGTACCCTTCCAGGTAGATCCAGCGTGAATCGGCAATCATCCCTTCATCCATGTCGCCGGCGGCCAGCATCTCGGCGGCACCGAGAAACGTATTCATGGTTCGTTCGCCATCGGGGGTGACCATGACCATGCTGCGACCGGTTGCCATGGAGGTGCCGGACGGCTCCCTGGGTGTTCGGTAGCTAATTCCAAGTTCGGCCAGGTTGCTGGCAAAGACATCGCCAAGCCGGTCATCGCAGACCTTGCCGATATAGCCACCGCTGCCACCGAGCATCGCCAGGCCGGCAATGGTGTTGGCGACCGAGCCGCCACTGGCCTCGGTGCGTGACTGAAGCAGACCGCCGAGCTGGCTGGCCCGGTCCATGTCGACCAGTTGCATGGCCCCCTTGTCGATTTGGTGTTCGACCAGGAGCCGGTCATCCACGTGGCACAGCACATCCACGATGGCATTGCCGATGCCGACGACATCGAGGGTGCGATGGTCCTGGTGGCTCATGCAGCCTGCCCTGCCAGCCGGGCACCGGTCTTGTCGTCGAACGGGCATAGATCCTCGATCAGGCAACTGGAGCAGGCCGGTTTCCTGGCGGTGCACACGTATCGGCCGTGGAGAATCAGCCAGTGATGGGCATGGCTCTGGAATTCGGCCGGAACATTGTCCTCGATGGCGTGTTCGACCATGTCGACCGACTTGCCGGGAGCGATTCCGGTCCGGTTGCCAACCCGAAAGATATGGGTGTCCACGGCCTGGGTCGGCTGGCGGAACCACATGTTCAGGACCACATTGGCAGTCTTGCGACCAACCCCGGGGAGTGATTGGAGGGCGGCCCGGGATGACGGCACAACTCCATCAAACTGGTCGACGAGGATTTGCGACAGCCCGATCACGTTCCGTGCCTTGTTCCGGTAGAGTCCGATCGACCTGATATGTTCGATCAGCCCATCTTCACCCAGCTTGAGCATTCCTTCCGGGGTGTCGACTTGCCTGAACAGCTCGGCGGTTGCCTTGTTGACTCCGGTATCGGTCGCCTGGGCCGACAGCACCACGGCTACCAGCAGGGTGTAGGCGTTGACATGAACCAACTCGCCCCGCGGTTCGGCATTTGCCGCCCGGAACCGCTCGAAGATCTGTTTGATCCGATGATATTCGGATGACACGCTCACCGGTGATGTATTTTCCGTGACAATTGACGAGGATCGGCGATGAATCAGCAAGAAACGGGTCGACCGGCTGCAAGCCCCGGCCTAATTCAGGTCCCGATCAACTCCGGGGGCCATATGACCGAGAGCAGCTACCACTACAACGTTATTGCGCGGGCCATCAAGCATATCGACCGGGCCGGAAATCGTGAATTGTCGCTGGATGAACTGGCCGGAAGGATGGGCATGAGCCCCTCGCATTTCCAGCGGGTATTCTCGCAATGGGTCGGCGTGTCGCCGAAACGGTTCCAGCAATACCTGTCATTGCAGCACGCCAAGCGGATGCTGAGTGGCGATGTCACGGTGCAGCATGCCTCGAACTCGCTTGGCCTCTCGGGCAGCGGAAGGCTTCACGACCTGTTCGTGACCTGGGAGGCGATGAGTCCGGGTGAATTTGCCAGGAAAGGGAGCGGGCTCACCATCTGCTGGGGCTGGTTCGACAGCCCGTTTGGCGATCTCCTGGCCATGGGGACGGATCGCGGTTTGTGCGGCCTGGCCTTTGCCGTCGAACATGGACGCGAGCCGGTCCTGGCCGATTTGTACCGGCGCTGGCCCCGGGCCAGCTACACGCAGTCATCGGCTGCCATTCAGCCCTGGGTCGATGCCGCGCTTCGGCAGCGGGGCGAGGCGAGACTGTTCATGGTCGGGGCACCGTTCCAGATCAAGGTCTGGGAGGCGCTGATGGCAGTTCCGCCGGGACATGTCACCACCTATTCGCAGATCGCCGCTGCCGCCGGCGCCCCGACTGCAACACGGGCCGCCGGTACCGCGGTTGGCCGCAACCCGGTCAGTTGGCTAATTCCCTGCCACCGGGTGATCCGCAAATCCGGTGGTCTGGGCGGATATCATTGGGGTTTGCCGGTCAAGCGTGCGCTGCTTGCATGGGAGGCGGCCCGAAGCGAAGCCTGAGTGACTGCGATGGGCACGACTCCAGCCGGGGCCGACGGCCGGACCGCGATCACTCACGACCAGGTGCAGTGCAGGATGGGAGACGCGCCAGACCCGGGACGGGCCTCCCGCCTGGACGGGATCGTATCCGCAGCCGGGTCAGTTCAGATTTGACCTGAGATCCTCGACCGCCTGGTCCATGATCGTCCGACGATCGGCGGGGTTCATGGAATCGGAAATGACCTGGCCGGCAACCTCCACGGCAACGGAAATCGCCTCGTTGCGCACGCCGGCAACAGCCGCCGCTTCCGCACTGGCGATTTGCTCGTCGGCAGCCTGCAGGCGCCGTGCGATGGTGCTTTCCACGGCCTTGTCAGCTTCTGCCATGAACAGCTCCGCATCCCGCCTGGCACCTTCCAGCATTCGCGCCGCCTGTTCGGCCGATTCACGGTTGATGTCCTCGGCCCGGGCCAGGGCAGCTTCCGAGTCGGCACGGATCTGTGCCGCGTTGTCGATCTGGCTGCGAATTGCGTCAATGCGCCCGTCAATGAGGCGGCCGGCAAATTTCGGTGCCTTGAAATGAATGATGGCGGCAATGAAGATGACGAATGCAATCGAGACCACGAAATCGGTATTGCCGAGCGAGAAGAATGGTCCGGTTGCGGCAAATGCCGGCGATGCCGGAAGCAGAAGAATCCATGCCAGGCGTGTCAATGCATTTCTCCCGCCATCCGCTTGTCGACGGCCTTGCCGACCAGCTGGCCTCCGGCGCGCCCCGGTAGCAACTGCTCGACGATTTCCTCGGCAACCTCCGACGCGATCTCCCGCACACTCTGGCGGGCGCTGGCCCTGATATCCTCGATCCGGGCTTCTGCCTCCGCCGTCCTGGCCGCAATGGTGCTGGCGGCCCCGGCAACGGCCTGGTCCTGGGCCTCCCTGGCGCGGCTGCGCGCCTCGGCAGCAATCTGTTCGGCTTCCTTCCGGGCCCGGTTCAACCGATCCTCGGTTTCCTGGTTCAGGCGGGCCGCCTGTTCATCATTCCTTTCCGCCTGTTCGAGATCGGCGCGTATCCGTTTTTCGCGCTGATCGATGATGCCACCAATGCGTGGCAACACCACCCGGTTGACGACCAGGAACAGGATCGTCAGGAAAACGACGAGCCAGAATATCTGGTTCGGAAACGCCGAAAAATCCAGCTGCGGAATTCCCGCCTGTTCCGTAGGTTCGGCCATTGCAGTGTGTCTCCGGTTTGCCTTGCCGGCAGGTTGCCTGGGCCGTTACAGCGCAAACATCAGCAGCAATGCCACCAGGAACGAGAAAATTCCCAGCGATTCGGCGAAGGCGATGCCGATGAACAGCATGGCTGTCTGCGACGCCGCCGCCGAGGGATTCCTCAGCGCTCCCGACAGGTAGTTCCCGGCAACATGGCCGACGCCAATCGCCGCCCCGCCCATGCCGGTACATGCCAGGCCGGCACCGATAAGCGCCCCGGCGGTGTTGATGTCTCCGACCAATTCAGTAGCCATTTTCAAGCTCCTTGCTAATTCGAGTTGTTATCCGAAATTCTTCAATGACTTGGATGCAGCGCATCCCGCAGATAGACGCATGTCAGGATCGTGAACACGTAGGCCTGGATGAACGCCACCAGCAATTCGAGCCCGTAGACGGCGGCAATGGCCACGATCGGGACGAATGCCCCCAATCCCAGCACGCCGGCAAAGGATGCGAAGACCTTGATCATCGCATGCCCGGCCATCATGTTTCCGGCCAGGCGGATCGAATGGCTGACCGGCCGGACGAAATAGGAAATCAGTTCGATAAGGGCCAGGAACGGCCTGAGCGGCAGCGGTGCCGACGAGATCCAGAACAGCCCGAGGAATCCCAGCCCGTGCTTGACGAAGCCGATCACCGTTACCGACACGAATACGGTCAGCGCCAGCGTCGCGGTGACCGCGACATGCGAGGTCGTGGTGAAGCTCATCGGTATCAGGCCCAGAAGATTTGCCAGGGCGATGAACATGAACACCGTCATGATGTAGGGAAAGAACCTTATCGCGTCGCGTCCGGCAACATTCTCGACCATGTTCCTGACAAACAAATAGGCCAGTTCGGCGATCATCTGAATCCGGCCGGGAACGATCGCCCGGTGCCGGGTTCCCGCGACCAGGAACAACGTGGCGCAGAGGACGGCAATCAGCATCCATAAGGTTGAGTTGCTCGGTGTGTACCATCTGAGCGGCCCGTCTCCGAACAGGGGTTCGATGACGAATTGATCCATCGGATGGATCTGCAGCCCTGTCTCCTCAGTCGCCAATGCCTACCAACTCCCGCGGTCGCCTCATTCTCCCGGCTTCTCACGCCGGGACGCCATCTCTTCCTGCACCTCCCGCGCCGTCCTGATCATCAGTCGAACGCCAGCGGCAAAGCCGAGCAGGGTCAGGACGCCAAGAAAGATCGGCAATGTGCCGAACAACACGTCCAGCCCGTATCCCAAGGCGGCCCCGAAACCGGTGCCGGCGACCAGGTCGATGACCATCCGCCAGACGGCATGCAAGTTCGAAACCGGACCGGCTTCGGACTTTTTCGGGTCCAACTGCCCCCTGGCTTCCTCGATGCGCTTGCGAATCGAGGATCGGTTGTCGGCATCAGGCGAATTCGCCATCGTTTCCGCCCAGAGATTCGGACCGACGTAAACTATGTGTGTCATTCCTCCCCGTCAACCCCGTAGTCGCATGGCTGGCAAGGCGTAACGGATTGAAAACAAGGGATAAATCGTCAAGCGGTTGATTTTGTTCGTTGCCGGCGGATGGGAATGGCTGCCGCCATTTCATTCAACCAAATGGTTGACTGTCCGGCAGAATCGGCATGTCTTCGCCTGGCTGGCCATTATCCGCCGCCATGACGCGGCCAGCGCCAATGCGCATTCGGCAGAATCGGCCGGCATCGAAGGGAAGGAGGAGATGTCCGGGAGCAAGCAGATTGATCTCCTGTTCGGTGCGCTTGCCGACGGCACCCGCCGGCAGGTGCTGGAATTGCTGCTGACCGGTGACATGACAGTGACCGACATTGCCGGGACTATCGGCAAGTCGGTGGCGCTGACATCCAAGCACATTGCCGTCCTGGAACATTCCGGCCTGGTTACCCGGAAGAGCGCCGGACGCAAGAGATGGTGCCGCCTCGATCCCGACGCGATACGCCAGGCGGCAATCTGGATCGAGGGTTTCGGCCAGTTCGATCCGGAGAGCCTCGAGCTGCTCGTGGATGAGGAGTTCAGGGACGACGACCCGGCAGCATGACCAGTGACCGGGTATCAGCCGAATCCGGTCGCGACGTGGCTGGCGGGCAGGTATTCAGTCGCGGTTTTCGTTCCGCAGCAACATCAGCAGGGCAATGATCGTTGCCAGGACACCGAGCAGGATGGCCGGGCCCGGGATGCCGTGACCGAGAACGGCCTCCCATAATATGACCCATGACGGGGTCAGGTAGGTGTAGGCCATGACCTTGGCCGAGGGCAGCCGCAATGTCGCAAAATTGATGGCCGTGAAGGTCAGCGCCGTCGACGCCACTGTCAGGTAGAGTAGCGTGATCCACACGATCGGCGGCAGGGCCGACCAGTTGGTGGAGACGATGCCGTCCCATCCATAGATGGTCAGAACGATGGTGCCGGCCACCGACATTCCAAAGACGAAGACCAGCGGCGATTCGCCGCGGTTCAGCAGCCGGACGATTGGCGTGTAGATGGCATGAGCAATGCAGCCGACAAAGAAGATCATCTCGCCGGCCCCGACCTTGAAAGCCAGCAGGGAGTCGATATCGGCCCCGAAAATGACCCACAATGCACCGCACCCGCCGATGAACAGCGCCAGCGCCATCCACCCGGTGGTGATCTGTCGAAGCAGGTACCAGCCGATTATCGCCGACATGGCTGGCGTCAGGGTAAACACGGCGCTGGTCGATACGGCCGAGGCGGTCTTGAGGCCCTCGAACATCAGCGCAAAATAGATCGCCATCAACGTGCCGGGGACCAGGTAGCGCCAGGGGGCGGCGGTATCCTGCCTGCTGATGCCCGGACCCAGCGATGCCGCCAGGCCCATCAGCACCGAACTTCCGGCAAATCTGAGGGCGGTGATGGTGACCGGGTCGATCTCGTTTGCTGACAAGCTCCCGAGGCTGAACGAACCGGCAATTCCCAGGGAAAATCCCAGCATGGCCAGGTGACCCCTGGCAGGTTGGCTGAGCGCGAACATTCATGCCGTTTAGAGCAGGGCGTCCAGGCAAAAAACCCGAATTGCGCCTGCCGTCCCCGACGCTTTCACCGGGAGGTCATCCTGCTTCCCCGAATTTTGCCATGACGGCCGGGTGCAGTGTGGCCGCGGATTGTCCACCAGGAGCTTCCTGTCTCGCAGTTGATGTCGCAAGTTGCCGGCACTACATTCTTGACCGGGTCTGGATGCTGTAATATTGAGCCGCCGATCGTCATCAAGTTCCGGCTCGTTCCGGTCCGCAGGTTGACGCCCGGATCGCCACCCGTCAGCGAAGGCTCGCCCGCGGGTGCCGTTGTCATTTGCGGATCATCATTGGCCGGGTTCGGCGGCAGATTGCAAAGAGGCTGAACGTGTTCGAGTCACTTTCCGACCGGTTGTCCGGAGTATTCGATCGCCTGCAGCGGCGAGGAATACTTTCCGAAGCAGATGTGGACAATGCGCTCCGCGAGGTCAGGATGGCCTTGCTGGAGGCCGATGTTGCCCTGTCGGTCGTGAAGTCCTTTGTCAGGAAAGTCGGTCGCAAGGCCACCGGCCAGGCGGTCATGCGATCGGTCACGCCGGGCCACCAGGTCATCAAGATCGTGCATGACGAGTTGATCGACGTGCTGAAGGGCGATAGCGAGCAGGATGCCGAGCTACGCATCGGCAATCCGCCGGCCCCGATCCTCATGGTTGGCCTGCAGGGCTCGGGCAAGACCACGACGACGGCCAAGCTGGCCAAGAGGCTGACCGAGAGGGATGGCAAGCGGGTGCTGATGGCCTCGCTCGATACCCACCGGCCGGCGGCAATGGAGCAGTTGCGGGTGCTCGGAATGCAGGCCGGCGTGGATACCCTGCCAATCGTCGACGGGCAGATGGCGGTGGACATCGCCCGACGGGCATCGCAGCAGGCCGCCTTCGGCGGTTATGACGTGCTGCTGCTGGATACTGCCGGCAGGCTGCATGTCGATCAGTCGCTGATGCAGGAAGTGGTTGAAATCCGGAAGGTTGCCAATCCGCGGGAGACCTTGCTGGTCGTGGACGGGTTGACCGGACAGGATGCGGTCAATGTTGCCCAGGAATTCAACGAGAAGGTCGGGGTCACCGGTGTCGTCCTGACCCGAATGGAAGGTGATGGCAGGGGCGGTGCGGCGTTGAGCATGCGGGCGGTGACCGGCAGTTGCATCAAGTTCATCGGGACCGGCGAAAAACTGGATGAACTCGGTGAATTCGACCCGGAGAGAATCGCCGGACGCATTCTTGGCATGGGCGACATTGTCTCCCTGGTCGAGAAGGCTGCCGAGACGCTGGAGATGGAGACCCAGCAACGAATGGCCAGGCGGATGCAGAAGGGGTTGTTCAACCTGAATGACCTGCGCAAACAGCTGGAGGCCATGGAACAGATGGGCGGCATGCAGGCCATGATGTCGATGATGCCGGGCATGAAGAAGATCGCCTCGCAGGTCGATGCCGCTGGCTTGGATTCCGACTTCGTCAGGCGGCAGATCGGATTGATAAACTCCATGACCCGCCAGGAGCGCGCCAATCCGAAGATTCTCCAGGCCAGCCGGCGCCGCCGGATTGCGGCCGGTGCGGGACAGGATGTTGCCGACCTCAATCGGCTGTTGAAGATGCACAAGCAGATGGCAATGGTCAGCAAGGCCATGGCCAAGCGGGGCGGTATCGGTGGCGCGCTTGGCTCACTGATGGGCAAGGCCGGCATGGCGGGCTCGATGCCCGGCCTTCCGCCTGGAGCGGGGGGGCAGCTTCCGCCGGGATTGCCCGGACAGGTGCCGCCCGGCATGAATCTGCCCGACGGGTTGTTCAGGAAATGAGCCGTCCGGTGGCAGGGTGGCTGCCGGCAAGGCCGGCCGTAATCGGGAGTGTCGGCTGATGGCCACCGATCCGGGGCAGGTCGAAAAGAGGTTGGCGAAACATCGACAGTCGATCGACCGGCTGGACGCGATCCTGATCTACACGCTTGGCGAGCGATTCAAGCACACCAAGGCAGTTGGCAAGCTGAAGGGCAAGCATGAACTTCCGCCGGCAGACCCGCTTCGTGAGGCGCAGCAGATCAAGCGGTTGCAGAAGCTGGCCCAGGACGCCGATGTTGATCCGGATTTTGCCGGGAAGATCATTTCCTTCATCATCGAAGAAGTCATCAGGCATCACCAGAAATACCAAGACAGGAACCGGAAATTGCAAAAGGAGCAATCGTAATGGCAATGAAGATCCGACTGGCCCGGGGCGGCTCGAAGAAACGTCCGTATTACCGGATTGTCGCCGCCGACTCGCGCATGCCGCGGGATGGACGTTATGTCGAGAGGCTTGGCCACTATCACCCGCTGCTACCGAAGGACAGCGAGTCGCGGATCAAGCTGGATACGGACCGGATCCGCTACTGGCTGGACACCGGCGCCAAACCCACCGACCGGGTATCGAGAATGCTGGAAGCTGCCGGCATCCTGCCGCCGAAATCCCGCAACAACCCGAAAAAGGCGCTGCCTCGCAAACCGCAGGAATAGGGCAGGGCGGCTGGCTGGCGGGCCGGCACGACCGGCGGCAAGGCGGCAGGTTCGGGTTGAATGAACCGGCAGGGCGACATGCCGGATGGCGAAGGCAGTCAGCAGGGTCGGGCAGACGGCCTGGTATGCGTTGCCAGGATTGCCGGGGCGTTTGGCGTCAGGGGCGCGGTGAGACTTGCCAGCTATTGCGATCCCCCGGAGGCATTGACAGAGTACCTCCCGCTCCTGACCCGTGACCGGGGCCGGCAGTTCGACATCAGCCTCACCGGCAGAGCCAAATCCGGCCTGACTGCACGGATTGCCGGGGTGGTGACCCGGCAGCAGGCCGAGGAGTTGCGCGGGGTGCGGCTCTATGCCGAACGGTCCCGGTTTCCGGAGACCGCCGAGGAAGAATTCTATTGTACGGATTTGGTCAATCTTGCCGTGGAGGACGTCGATGGCACGACGCTGGGCAGGGTCACGGCAGTGTTCAACCATGGTGCCGGAGACATCCTGGAGGTCGATATTCCCGGCCGGGACCGGTTGCTGGTGCCGCTCAACCGACGGGCGGTGCCGGAGGTCAGGCTGGAGGCGGGGCTGGTTGTCATTGACCGGAGCCAGTTCTGAAAGCCGTTGCCGGCCAGGGCCGGCAGAAAGGGGTGTGGCCGGTGCAGCAGCGCGTGGACGAGCAGCGGCAGGATGATGCCGGCAGGCCGTGGCAGGCACGGGTCATAACCCTGTTGCCCGACGCCTTCCCCGGTCCGCTGGCACATTCCGTTCCGGGAGCGGCCCTGGCACGGGGCGCCTGGGAATTGCAGACCATCGATCTTCGCCAGTTTGGCATCGGCAGGCATCGCAATGTCGACGAGCCGCCATATGGTGGCGGGGCGGGCATGGTGCTCCGTGCCGACGTGGCCGCTGCCGCCCTCCTGCATGCACAGGATGGCCTGCCGGTCGAGTCGCCCGACTGGCCGCTGCTGTTCATGTCGCCGCGCGGAAAGCCGCTTGACCAGGAGATGGTGCGGGAGTTGGCGGGGAGGGAGGGCGTCACCATCCTGTGCGGGCGTTTCGAGGGCATCGACGAGCGATTCCTGCAAAAATTCCCGATTGCCGAGGTCTCAGTAGGCGATTTCGTGCTTTCGGGCGGCGAAATCGCCGCACAGGCCTTGATAGACGCAACCGTGCGCCTTATACCGCACGTTCTCGGGAATCAGGCATCGGCAGAGGACGAGTCCTTTTCTGCCGGATTGCTTGAATATCCGCATTTTACGAGGCCCAGGACCTGGGAGGGTATGACGGTTCCGGAAATCCTGCTGTCCGGGCATCATGAACGGATCGCTGCCTGGAGACAGGCTGAATCGCAGGCGTTGACCAGGAGGCGGCGCCCGGAGTTATGGCGGGCCTGGTGCAGCGAATCCGAAGTGGAGACTTCGGGAAGTTGAAATGGCTGGTGGTCGGGGCAGAACCCCGGAGGGAGAGTTTGAATGGACATCATTGCAGAGCTCGATGCGGAGCAGATCAGCAAGCTGGATCGCTCCATTCCAGATTTCAGGGCCGGTGATACCATCCGCGTCGGATTCAGGGTCACCGAGGGCACGAGGACACGCATCCAGAACTACGAGGGTGTCTGCATTTCCCGGAGGGGCGGCAACGGAATCAGCGGCTCCTTCACCGTTCGCAAGATTTCCTTCGGCGAGGGAGTCGAGCGGGTATTTCCGCTGCATTCGGCCAATATCGATTCGATTTCGGTCATCAGGCGTGGCCGGGTGCGGCGAGCCAAGCTCTATTATCTCAGGTCCCGTCGTGGCAAGTCGGCCAGGATCGCCGAGCGGACCAATTACCGGCCGCGCCGCGCCGCAGCGACCGCCGAGTGAGGAGAGCATCATGAAGGACGGAATTCATCCCGAATACCACGAGATCGATGTCAAGCTGACCAATGGCGACATCTTGAAGATGCGGTCGACCTACGGCGCCGAAGGCGAGACCCTGTCACTGGACATTGACCCCTCCGTACATCCGGCCTGGACCGGTGGCAGTGCCCACCTGATGGATACCGGCGGTCGAGTGTCCAAGTTCAAGAAGAAGTACCAGGGCTTCGGGTTCTAGCCCGGAAATCGCAACGCAGTCTCACGGACAGGTCAAGCAGCATTGATCGACAAGCATTTGCTGCCCATGTCGCTCGCGTTGACCTGTCGCTGCATCGAGGGCCGCCTTCTCCGATTCGATGCCACGAATTTTCATGGTCTCTGCCTGAATGCGTGTCGGTTCTGCCAACATTGGTATCGACACTTCGGGATGACCTGACAGCAATACCGAATTTGGTATCGGGATCGCATGATCGCCTGACAGCGTGGCGAAGCTGTAAATCGGTAGACTGTCGTCGGCGGCTCCGGCTCCGACTTTCCGGCCCCCAAACCCCGGCTGGTGACACCAGTCTCGTCCTGCGATCATCATCCCTGAACAGTAGCGGAGACAGTGTCCGAAATATGTGCCATTTCACATGTCCGGTCAGCATGCCCTTGTTCTTCAGAGCCTGACTCACAATACCATGTATTGTGCATAAATTGCCAAACCACCCAGAATAATAACTATATAGTGTGTATATGTTGATCTTTGTGAACCGTGTGAGATGGGCCGTGATTTACATGAAGCGCGCCGGGTTGCCGGCGCGGTCCGTCGGAGCGTCTGCCAGTTGACGCAAGAAGGTGAACGCGTACTGTCCCGGAATCAGGTTCACATTGATTTGAACATGTCTGGAGAGTGCCTGGATGTCACCGGATGGTGGCAACGGCCGAAGGCTTCTCCGTCCGGGAAGGTCTCGACACCCAGGCGGAGTGGAGAGAATTCTTCGACACGCCCGGGAAGGCGCCGGAGTGGGATGTGCAACAGTTGAGCAACACTCTTCAGGGGCACCGGCTTACGGATTGTAGTATTTCCGTTACCCACATGGGCCGAGATTGGGCGGCCCGGTTCAACGGGATATGGAGATAGTCGATGAAATCTGCCGCGTATATCGAGACTTCGGTAATCAGTTATCTGACGGCTCGTTTGTCGCGGGACTTGGTCGTTATGGCGTATCAAGAGATCACCCAGGAGTTGGTGGCGCGAAGCCCCGGACCGATTCAATCTGGTTGCATCAGCGCTCGTCATGGCGGAAGTTCGAGCAGGTGACCCAGATGCAGCGCGCGCCAGGATCGAAGCGCTTGAAGCAATTACGCTACTTGACGCAACACCCGATGCGGAGGTTCTTGCGTATGCGCTGGTCGAGGCCGGCGCGATTCCGCGTCAAGCCGCGGATGATGCGGCGCACATCGCTATCGCCGCCACCAACGGCATCGATTTCCTGGTAACGTGGAATTTCCGGCACATAGCCAATGCCGCAATGCGCGCCCGGATCGAGCAGGTTTGTCGGAAGGTGGGGTACGAACCGCCCGTTATCTGCACACCGAACGAACTGATGGAGGCAAACAATGGAAACACACCCGATTGACCCGATCATCTCCGAAGTTTGGGCAGTGCGCGACGCACATGCGGCCCGCTTCCACTATGATGTAGGAGCAATTTTTTGTGACATTCGAGCAATGCAGGAGCGATCTGGCCTGGACTACGTTCGCAACCCGGGACGACCCGCTGTCGCTTCTGGCCCAGGAAATGAATTGAGCGGCGTTGGGCTTGATGCAACCACAATGGATTCCGACCCATAGCCGAGAAACCCGAGGGAATGCGCGTGTACGAGATGGCCGCGAGACGTGCAGGTCAGGGTAGGCTGAGCGACATGAACTGGAGCGTCCGTCCGTACCTGCGTCGTCAGTGCGAGGGCGACATCACGAATGCTGCGGGAGCACACGGATCCTGGCGGAAGTTCAACAAGCCCATGAGAAACTGCAGAAGGTAAAAGACGGTTTGGGGTGTGATTTCGCCGTTAACGGGGGGCGTCCACATACGATCCACGTACACCATATGGGCCCGCGGCGAATGAATAACGAATTGTCTGACGAGATTGACCTCTCGAATACGTGTTTGCCGGCGGCACCATCGTCCAGGCCCACCAGAAGGCGGCCGGCGCGAAGGGGGGCCTGCCTCCAGGGTATCGGACGCTTCCGGGGCGGCCTGACCAGCAGGATCGTGGCGGCGGTGGATGCCCTTGGCTGCCTGGCCCGCTTCGTGATCCTTCCCGGCCAGGCACATGATCTTGCCGGCGTGTCGGCACTTCTCGAGGATTTCCCTTTCGGAGCCCTCATCGGCGACAATGCATTCGTTGCCGGCTGGCTGATCGTTGACATTAAAGCAAGCGGGGCAGAGGCGGTGATTCCCCCGAGACGAAACCGGAGCAAGCTCCGGGACCACTACCGAGAGATGTATGGGGTGGCGGCACCAGATCGAGAATGTCTTCGCAAGAATCAAGGAGTACCGGTCGATCGCCACCCGCGAGGGCAGGACCGATGCCAGTTTCGCCGCGGCGATTCACCTCGTCAGTGGCGTGGTGGCGGCAACATGATTGTCAACAGGCCCTAGACTTACGAGAGAGAAACCAAGCTTCGGTGCATGGCGCCGCAACTATTCAGCGCCATGCACGGGTTGCAAGACTGGACTAGCTGCCCATCGCTCCGGAACCGCATCCCATTCCCGCTGCAAGCTCCACATAGCTTGAGTCGACAAACTCGCTTGCGGTCAGTTGTTTGTCGATTTCCCCACCATCATAGAGCAAGTCGGCAAGGCCCTGGTACCCATCCGTGTCGAGCAGTTCGCCCGGTGTGGTTGGGAACATGTTGATACTCATAGCCACATCGTGGAATTTCGCGACGGCCTCTTCGTTGGCACCGCGCACGTTTTCCATGGCATACTCGACAAAGCCTTCCTTGCTGGATCCGATCCAATGGTTTGCCTCAAGATTGGCACAGGCAATAGCGGTGGCGAGTTCTTCGTTTGCGTCAAGATATTCGCGCTCCGCAAAGATGGCACGCGACGAAAGCCCTGGCACGATGTCAGCCACATATCCGAGCAACTGTGCGTTCGCCCCCTGAGCTTCGAGTGCAAGCCAATTGTCGATATAGACAACCGTCGCGTTGACCTGTCCCGCCATGATCGCCGCGGCGCGCTCGCTGCTACCACCAACGGGAACGATGGCGACGTCAACCCCGGGCTCAAGCCCGTTCTGTTTTAGGATATAGCGGAACAGCATGCCATTGAAGCCACCAGGGCCACTGGTGCCGATCGATTTGCCTTCAAGGTCGGCGATGGTGTTGACGCCTGGCGTCGACACAATGGCGTAATGCATCGTCGAAATTGGTGCGCCTATGGCCACGACGTCCACACCACGCGCCTGCCCGATCAGGATTTCGTCGGAACTCCTCGAAGCGACGTCGATGCGGTCCGCGATGATCGCCTCCAGGCCCGAGATGCTTGGCAGTTCTACGCGGTCGACCTCTGCGCCCCATTCTTTGAGCATCTCGACCATGCGCAGGGTGCCGAGGTTCAACACCTGCGCCTGTGCCGTCCCGATCGTCACCTTGGTACCGCTCAGGTCAAAGCCTTCTGCGCTAGCCGTTGTTGCGGCCAATGTTGCGAATGCAACGCCGGCTGCAAGTTTCGTCAAACACTTCATTTTGGATTCCTCCTTGTTGATTCAATTCAGTTTCGGGGCAGCTTGCGTTCTCTTCACGCCTTGTCCGCCCAGTCGGTTCTCCGGCACTCTTGATTTTCCGCAGCTGCCCGGAGAATTTTGTGCTGCGTTTTCACACGCCACCTTTCCAGCTTTGGAACCGGCGTTCGAGCAGGTCCAAGGCTGTGACGATCACCGTGCCCATCGCGGCAATGACAACAACGGCGCAAAGCATCTTGGCCGGGATCAGGTCAGATGAGCCCTGAGTGATGATGCCTCCAAGGCCCACGATCTGCAGGAACATCTCGCCGATGATAACCCCGACAATTGCCCGTTCTGCACCGATCCTGAGACCAGCGACCACAAAGGGAATGGCCCCGGGAACAAGGACGTGACGCGCCATTTGCAGTCGGCTCGCCCTGAACGATCGTGCGACTTCAACAAGGTCGGGGCGGGCATGCCGAACGCCCTGAGCGGTGTTGACGCTGATCGCGATGGCCGCCCAGAAGAAGACAAGAAACAGGCGCGCCTCAAATCCGATACCGAACCACACCACGATGAGCGGTATGACCACCACACGCGGGGTCGAGAAGATGGCATAGAGATAGGGCTGGAGGACGTCGCCAAATCGCGGCCATACACCCATGATGATGCCGAAGGGAATGCCGACAACGATAGCCAGGATGTAGCCAACAAAGAGTGCCTTCATCGTGATCTGAGCTGCGGCCCAAAGCTCGCCAGTTTCGATCAGCAGGTCGAACTGCCGGAGAACCTCGCTTGGCGGAGCAAACAGCAGCGGGTTGATGCTGCGGCCAATGATCTCCCAGCCGCCAAGGACGAGGACGAGGCTCAGAACGGGGAGCCACACACTCGGTTTGGTGAACTTATCCACCATCTTGTATCCTCCCTATCCGTGCTGCAGTCGGCGCTCGAGGCGTCCGATGAGCGAGACGATGGTGATGCCGAGCAGTGAAAGCGGCAGGATGGCAGCAAACACATAGTCAGTCTGGAACATCGATCCGTATGACTTGATCAGGCCGCCGATACCGCCAAGGCGTAGGTACGTTTCTGCCACGGCCATGCCGACGACAGCGCGTCCCGCGGCCAGCCTGAGGCCGGCAAGCAACACGGGGAGCGCGGCGCGGACGCGGACGCGATACAGCAGCGCCAGTTCGCCCTTGACACCAAAGGATCGCGCCACGTCCACGAGATCCTTCGGATCATCGCGCAGCCCCGACGCGACGCTGAACATGATCGGCACGACAGCAGCGAGCACTACGACGATCACCCGCCCCGGAAAACCAAAGCCGAACCAGACAAGCACCAGTGGCACCAGAGCAATGGTCGGCGTCGCGAAGAGGGCACTGAAGTAGGGGTTCAACATCCAATAGGCGGTCCGGGAGCGTGCCACCAGCGCGCCAAGAATGAAGCCGATAACAGTCGACACGAACAGGCCGACAATCAGCAGCCAAATGCTTTCCGACAGTGCCAGGATCAGTTCACCGCTGACAAGCAGGTCCCAAAGGGCCAGAAGGATCTCGCTTACCGCGGGCAGTGTCAGCTTGTTGTCCACGACCCGCGCGCTTGCCTCCCACGCTACCAGGAAAATGGCAACGCCGACGATCTGATCGCGCCGGATCTCCTTTTTCGAGCGCGATCTCATGACTGCTCTTCCGACCTCTGTTCGATCAGGTCGTTTCGCAGTTCATGCCAGAGATGTCCGCGCACTTCGGCAAAGGTCTTGTGGGCCCGAACATCATAGTCGAAGCGCGGCCTCGGCAGATTGACATCGATGACTTCGCGAATTCTTCCGGGCCCGCGGGACATCAGCAGCACGCGATCCGCCAGCATGACGGCCTCGTCCAGATCATGCGTGATGAAGATGACGGTCTTCTGCTCCTCCTGGCAGATGCGCACCAACTCCTCCTGCATCAACTCGCGCGTCTGGGCATCGATGGCTCCGAAGGGTTCGTCCATAAGCAGGATGTCAGCACCCGTGGCGAGCGCCCGGGCGATGCCGACCCGTTGCTGCATTCCGCCAGAAAGCTGGTGAGGATGGGCATCGACGAATTTTTCGAGTCCCACTTGCTTTAGGTGGTGCATGGCAGTGCTTCGCGCACGATCAGCCGGGATGTTTCGGATCGTCAGGGGAAACATCCCGTTGTCGATGACCGTTTTCCAGGGAAACAGCCCGAAATTCTGAAAGACCATGGCTCGTCCGATGCCGGGTTCGGTGACGACCTTTCCGTCAACGCGGACTTCACCTTCGTAATGCGTCTCCAGCGACGCAATTATCCGCAGAAGCGTAGTCTTGCCGCAGCCACTGGGCCCAATGATCGTCGTGAATTCGCCCCTGCGGAACGACAGGTCGATCCCGTCAAGCGCGAGCACCGTTTTGGCGTTCTTGTCCTCGGATAGCCTGAAGGTCTTGCGAATGCCCCGTAGTTCGATGGCAGGGCTATCGAACTTTGTGTCATTCATCTGGGGCTCCCTGTCGGTCACGACGATCTTCCCTTGAGTCGTTCCGGAAGTCCTTCTGGCCTGGTCGGGGTGCGGTACTTACGCCCCGTCCTGCCGCTAAGACGCCCTGCAGGCGTTGCATCCGCGTCAGATCACCCTGACGGACATCTCACCAAGGCCGTCGACGCTGAGTGTCATCTCGTCACCCTTCTGCACCGGCCCAACGCCTGCGGGTGTGCCCGAAAGGATGACATCGCCCGCAGCGAGCGTGAAGTACTCTGAAAGGTACGAGATCATTTCGGGGACCTTCCAGATCATCTGGTTCAGGTCGCCTTCCTGTTTGACTTCCCCATTCACCTTCAAGGTCAATACACCTTCATGTGGATGTCCTACCTCTTCCACCCTGTGAATGGGGCCGACGGGCGCCGAGGCGGCAAAGGCCTTTCCGATTTCCCACGGGCGCCCCATCTTCTTCGCGACGCCCTGCAGGTCACGACGCGTCATATCCAACGACAGGGCGTATCCGAACACGTGCTCAAGTGCGGCATCTAGCGCGATGTTTGTCCCTCCAGACTTCAAGAAGACGGCGACCTCTGCCTCATGGTGCACATCGCTGCTGCGATGTGGGTAGGGAAACTCTCCGGTGCTGTTCAGATCGTCCGGATTCTTCTGGAAAAAGAAGGGCGGCTCTCGATCCGGATCGTGGCCCATTTCCACGGCGTGGGCCGCATAATTGCGGCCGATGCAGTAGACGCGTCGAACCGGGAAAGCACCACCGCCCGCAACCGGAACGGTAACAGTAGGCGGAGCGGGAATCACGTAATCTAACATAGAAAGACCCCCCTGCATTTTGATTCGTACCATGCACAATTTCGAACAAGTCTGCAAATCAATTCAAACCAATCTGCATCTAGCGGCCAAATGCTAGTTGAGTTTCAGGTTTCTTCAGGTTTATTCGGAACCAATGAATACTCATGAGAACCAATTCGAACCAAATGAGTCGTCGGTGCGCGCATCGGACGATGCAGAGCTTGTTGTGCGCGTTCGCGACTACATCCGGGTGCAGGGCTTGCAACCGGGTGACCGGCTTCCTGCCGAGCGGCAGTTGATCGGCGAGCTAGGTATGCCGCGTGGCGCGTTGCGCCGTGTTTTCGATGTACTCGAACGGGAAGGGCTGATCTGGCGTCACGTGGGCAAGGGTACGTTCATGTCCCGCAACAGCCCCGATGCGATGAATCCGGTCGACTGGACAACGGAAATCGCCCGCCAGATCACACCTTTCTGGATGGTGCGCGCCCGATTGTGCATCGAACCTGCACTGGCCGGCGAGGCCGCGCTGAACGCGTCCGCAGAATCGCTAACGCGTATGAGAATCGCCCTGGAACGCGCATGCGCCGCCTCAAGCTGGGAGGAGTACGAGACCCAGGACGACCTGTTTCATCGGGCAATTGCTCAGGCCTCGGAAAATCCGTTACTTGTCGGGTTTCTCGATCAACTCAATCGTGTACGTCGGGCAGTCGCTTTCAGGGTTGTGACGCGCGACACGCCCCGGCCAACCGCGGGGCACTCCAGTTTCAGGGAGCATGAACAGATTGCCGCTGCCATCGAGGCGCGCGACCGGCACGCTGCACAGAACTCCATGCGTGCACATTTGAACTCGGTCTCAAAGCGACTTTTCGAGATGTGAAACTGAAGGCATTGCGTGAGAGCGACGAGAACAACCCTACCGTTACAGACACTTCGCATGGAGTAGGGGAACAGTACATGACCTTCACGAGAAGAATTTGGTTGAAAGCCGATGGTGAAATGGCGGCGCTTGTGGTCAGTGCAAACATTGGAGTTGCACAAGGTGCCCGGCGCGTCGGTTTCGGCGGGTTCAGGGTGCAGTCGAGAGTATCCGAGGCCGATGGTCCAACGCATGTAGGGGCTATCGCCCGGTCAGAGCATCGCTTGGAACGCCATGCCGGGATGTGCTCATGAAGCTGACGCTGGCGACATGGGATCACGACCGATGCATGCCATTGCATGACGGCAGGGTTTCCGTACCGGGGATCGAGTTCGAAAGCCACATTCTGCCGACGGGCAAACTCTTTCCCATCGCCGTGCAGGAGGCGCGTTTCGACATCACCGAGTTGTCGATTTCCAGCTATGTATTGCAGGTATCGCGGGGTGAGAGCGCATATACGGCGATACCTGCCTTCGTCAGCCGGGCCTTCCGACACAGCGGGTTCTATGCGCGGGCCGGCAGCGGCATCGAGACCCTTGCAGACCTGGCAGGTAAGCGTGTCGGCGTGCCTGAATACCAGATGACCGCGGCCCTCTGGATGCGCGGGCTCATGTCGGATGAATACGGGGTCGATCCTGCCCAGATCCATTGGCGCACGGGTGCTTTGGACAAAGGTGTCCGACACGAACGTCTGACGCTCGATCTGCCGGATGGGATGGTTGTCGAGCCGATCAGAGACGGCGAGACATTGCAGGACCTGCTCCTGCGCGGAGAGATTGAGGCGGTCCTGGCACCCAATCCTCCCACGGCCTTCCTGGACGGCAACCCAATTATCGTGCGCATAATCCCGGATTTCGGCGACGCTGAACGAGCATATCACGCAAAAACTGGGTTCTTTCCGATCATGCATCTCATTGCAGTGCGAAAAACGTTGGTCGATGAGCACCCGGAACTCGCGCCGCCCCTACTCCAGGCATTTACAAAGGCTCGGGATATCGCATTGGCCGATCTTCTTGGAATCTGGCTGGGTTCGGCCAATCGTCTGTCCCTGCCTTGGCTTAATGAGGCCATGGAAAGAACACGGGCCTGCATGGGCGATGACTACTGGCCGTATGGATTCGAGCGGAACCGCGAGGAAATCGACACTGCCTGCCGCTACTCGGTTGAGCAGCACCTCGCAGCGCGCCGGGTTGAACCGGAAGAGCTGTTTCCGGAGAGCGTGCATTGAATGCCGACGTTTTCCATACAGGACTCGAATAGCCGGTAGCGGAAATCTGGTGTCGGGTCGGAGGAGGCGTCCCGCAGTGCTAGCCTCCGTCTGCCGCTCAAGCGCCCCGTACGGTTTTCCCGTAAGCCGCTTTCACAAAGGTGTCTCAGCGTAGGTTCAAGGAAGGAACCAGAGAGATCAGGCGTACAAGCCCGTACTCGCCATAGAGCTTGCGCTCCGGAAGCTGTTTCCAGCCCGCGTTGCGCCAGCGCTTGCGACGATGCGACCAGAGTCGCCGGACGATCCAGCCGTCAAGCTGTTGGAAAAGCGTGCGGATATGGGCCTTGCGATAGTATTGGCCCCGACCCCGAATGACCGGGTTGATCTCATCGATCAATTCCTGCGTACTGACTGGAGCTTTGCGCCGGGTACGCTGACGGATCTGATTCTTGAAGTGCCGGACGGATTTTGCACGCACAAACTCATAGCGCGCTCCCCCGCGAAACCCGCTCTTGATCTTCGAGGCTGGCAGCCGGGGAGGCTGCTTGCCCTGCTTGATCTTGTAGCCAAGTGTTGCCTTCGGGACCGAGTCTTCAATTGCCGGTTTCGCTTACCCCCCCCGTCAGACGGCGTGGCCTTCGGCGTTCAGGAACAGCATCCGGTCTTCGTCAAACTGCAATCCGATCTGCCGGCCGGGGGCAAGGTCGGTGCTGCCGGCAACGCGGACGGTCACCTGCCGGTCCTCGCCGCAGGACACGATGACGAAGGTGTCGGCGCCAAGATACTCGATGACATCCACCACCCCGTCCAGTTGGCCGGTGCCCGGGGCGTCGATGGTGATGTGTTCCGGCCTGATTCCCAACTCGACGGCATCACCATCTGTCTCGCAGACTCCGCCACCGCCGCCCTGGAGATCAAACCGTCCACCGCCGGTACGGCAGGCCAGGATGTTCATCTTGGGGCTGCCGATGAACTGGGCGACGAACCGGTTGACTGGCCGTTCGTAGAGTTCGCGGGGCGAGCCGACCTGGGCGATCTCGCCGGCATCAAGGACCACAATCCGGTCGGCCAGGGTCATGGCCTCGACTTGGTCATGGGTCACGTAGATCATCGTCGATCCGAGTGACTGGTGCAGCTTGGCGATTTCGTAGCGCATTTCGACCCGCAATGCGGCATCGAGATTGGACAAGGGCTCATCAAAAAGGAACGCGGTCGGATTGCGGACAATGGATCTGCCGATCGCCACCCGTTGCCGCTGGCCACCGGACAGATCCTTCGGCTTGCGGTCAAGCAGGCTCTCGAGCTTGAGGATCCTGGCCGCCTCGCCGACCTTGCTGTCGATCTCGGCCTTGCTTGCTCCTGACACCGTCAGCGAGAATCCCATATTCTCACCGACCGTCATATGCGGGTAGAGCGCGTAGGATTGAAACACCATGGTCAATCCCCGCCTTGCCGGCGGTTCTCCGGTCACATCGCGTCCGGCAAGAAGAATCTGCCCGGCACTCGCCTCCTCGAGTCCGCCGATCAGCCGCAGGAGGGTCGACTTCCCGCAGCCGGACGGGCCGACAAACACCACGAATTCGCCATTCCCGATCTCGAGATCGACACCCTTGATGACCTGGACGTCATCAAACCACTTCTCGAGTGACTTCAGCTGGATGGTTCCCATTATCCTTCCCCGTTCGAACGGTTCACCCAGGCCAGCCAGATGGCAGCCGTCCAGGTGAAGTTATTGCCTCCGGCAGGTGATCCGTCGCAGGGATCGAAATACTCGGAAAACCCTCCCTGCCTGACCAGCGCCATCGTCGAGTCGCGGAGCATTCCGGCGGCTTCGGCAAGGCCGGCCTCTTCCATGCCGATGCCGATGATCGTGTTCATGACCGGCCAGACCGGGCCGCGCCAGTAGCGCCGCCGGTCAAACCGATCGCTCTGCGGGTCATGGCTGGGAATGCAATACGGTACCGCGCCCGTGATCCGGTTGAAATGCGGCATCATGCGATCATCCCGAAGGCCGCCATACCAGCACAGAAAGGAGGCGTTCGAAATGCAGCCGGACCACTCGCCGGAACGGGCGTCGCGTGAGTCGTAGCTCCGAATTGCGGGGTTCCACAGCGATCGGGCGCCCTCCGCCAACTGTTCGGTCCACCGATCCAGTTCGGCGACGTCCTTGCCCAGTTCGCGGCCGATGGCTGCCAGATCACGGTTTGCCCGCAACAGGATGAAGGTCATTGCCGGATCGGCGATACGGAACGGATTGCACGCCACCAGCCTGCCGTCATCCCAACCATTCTCGCGGCCGAGATTCACCAGCCAGATATACCTGTCATATTCATGCTTCCTCGGCCGCATCGCCGGATCGACTTCCAAGGTGTCGTGGCGGCGGTATTCGCCGACCTCGCCGACCTCGATCCGGGCAAGTGCCTCGTCCCAGTCCGGCGCGTTGTCCCTGCCGCCTTCCCAGGGATGGGTGACACAGACCGCGTTGTCGTGGAGTCGCCAGTTCATGAACCAGCGATGCCAGGATACGAGCCCGGGAAAGAGATTGGCAACACGCTCCTTGCCAAACGCCCGGTCGCGCGCCCAGATCCAGCGGATGATGGTAGCGGCGACAGGCGGCTGGCTTATTCCCGAGGATGGAACGGCATGCCCGCAACCCCAGACCTGCGGTCCGGGGAAATAGTCGTCATCCGGCAAGTGGAAAAGGATATGGGGCACCATTCCGTTCGGCCACTGGCCGGAAAACAGGGTCTCGATTTCGGTCCAGGCGCGGTCGAGGTCGAAAAACGACAGGCCCAGCGCCGCAAAGGCACTGTCCCAGTTCCACTGGTACGGGTAGAGACCCTTGGTCGGAACCGTGTATGAGCCGCGGTCATTCAGCCGCAATATCTCCATTGCCCGTGAATCGTGGTCGACAGTGTCAAGCATGAATGTCTAGCCCTTTACGGAACCGGCAGTCAGGCCGCGGGTGATGAACTTCTCGAGCCCCAGGAACAGTGCCAGCACCGGCACCGAGGCGATGACCGCGCCAGCCATCAAGTGCTGGCGCGGAATTTCGGAGGAATTCAGCATGGCGACACCGCGGGTCAGGGTGAATTTCGACGGATCGTCAAGCAGCATGAATGCCAGCAGGAATTCATTCCAGGCGATCATGAAGACGTAGAGCGAAACCGAAACCAGCGCCGGCAGGCTGAGTGGCAGGGTGATCCGGCGGATGACCGACAGCCGGCCAAGCCCGTCCATCAGTCCTGCCTCCTCGATCTCCACCGGTATGCCCCGGAAATAACCCTGCAGGATATAGAGAGCGACCGGGATGGTGGTGACCGGGTAGATCAGGATGATACCGAATACCGAGTTTCGCAATCCCGCCATCGAAAACGCCATGTAGATCGGCAGCGCCAGCACGATCATCGGCACCATGTAGATCAGCAGGATGGATTGGGAGAACTGCCGTTGCCCAGTGAAGCGCAACCGTGCCACCGCATAGGCCCCCGGCACGCTGAACAGCAGGGTGATCAGCACGGTGATGACCGACACCAGGAAGGATGTCCACAGATAACTCCCGAAGCTGAAATCGGCAAAGAGTTCCTGGTAGCTTCTGAAGATGTCGAGCCCCCTGGACAGGTCTATCGAGTAGTCGAGCGGGTTCTGGAGCAATTCCTGCTGTGATTTGAGGCTGGTGGCCACCATGACGCAAAAGGGAATCAGCACCACGGCCGTGAACACCACGAAGCCGAACCCGGTCAGGAACCGGATAACGCAAGTCTCGAATTCGTGCCGGTCGATCGTGCCCCATGGCAGTTGGCCGAGAATCCGGACCAGGGAGATCGAGAATGCGGCGCCGGTGATCGCCGCCGCCAGCACGGCTGGCACGGCACCGACATCATCGCCGCCGACCAACGGTCCAAACCCGGCAAGTGTCATCGCCGCAAACAGCAGGGTCGCCACGGCCGACACCGCGGCAGGGCGGCGGATCAGCGGAATCGCAATCCCGACGATGCCGCCTGCCACGAGGGAGAACAGGGGAGACGGGCGCAGGGCGATTCCCGTTCCCAGCGTCAGGAAGACCGTGGCCACGACCACGATGGTGACGCCCCAGAGGGCGGCCAGAACCGGCCCGGCCAGGTATCCGCGGTAGAGCACGCTCATAGCCCTTCCTCGTGTCGAAGGGTCCGGAAATAGAGGATGCTGAAGCCCAGGAGGCAGAAGAAGACGATCACGGCCACCGCGGCCCCGGCCCCGATATTCGACACCGCAAAGGCCTGTTCATAGACATTGACGGTAAATGTCCTGGTTCCGGCATTGCCGCCGGTCAGCAGGAAGATGTCGTCGAACTTGTTGAAGGTCCAGATGAAGCGAAGCAGGAACAGCACCCCCAAAATGCCGAACAGCTGCGGCAGCATCAGATACCTGAATTTCTGGAAGGGTGAGGCCCCGTCCATGTTGGCGGCCTCGAAGATGTCGCTGTCTATCGCCTGCATCCGGGCAAGGATGAACAGGAAGGACAGCGGAAAATAGCGCCAGATCTCGAATACGGTGACCATGATCAGTGCCAATGGCCTCTCGCCGAAGAAATTGATCGGCCCCGTGGCAAATCCCATCTGCTGCAACAGGGCGTTTGCCGACCCGGAAAATGGGTCGAACAGGGTGACCCAGGTGAAGGCGGCGGCAATGACCGGCGATACATAGGGAAACAGGTAGAGGCCGCGCAGGATGCCCCGACCGCGAAAGCTGTTATTGAGCAGCAGCGCGGCAAACAGGCCGAAGACCAGCGCGCCGATCGTTCCGAACACGGTATAGAACACGGTGGCCCACAGGACACTCAGGAAATCCCTCGCGTCAAAGACATGGCGGAAATTGTCGAGCGTGAAGTCGAACCCGGTCAGCACGTTGTCGCCACGCCCGCTCATCTCCGGCTCGCTCTGCCGGATATCCGGCATCGGGTCCTGAGGCCCGGCATCAACCGTGACCGGGATCTCGAGTGTTTCGCGATACCCGCCCTCCCAGTCGCCGAATTCGCAGGCCAACTGGCGGCCATTCATCCGGCATCGCGGATCAAGCTCGCCGACACGGAAGATATCCGGAATGGAATCGACCAGCCTCACATCGGTGATTTGCCGACTGATATGGGAGTTGCGCAGGCGGTATTCGATCGTTGCCACGTCACCCGCCTGCTCGATATTGCCGCGCAACCGTTCCTTGGCAATCGGGGCCGGAGGTCGCAGGTCGCCCAGCGATACCGGTTTCACGCTGATCCAGAATATGGCCAGCAAGGGCAGGATGACGACGAGGGCAACACTGGCGACGGTCGGGAACAGCATGCCCCAGGCCAGCCGGGTTTCCTGGCGCTGAAGCGGTCCTGGTCCCTTGGGTGGAGAGCTGGATTGCATGATGCCTCGGCTTCGTGAATTGCAAGGGCGATGCCGCCGCCCCAACGGGCGGCGGCATCAAGGATGTCAGTTGATCTTGGCGAGCTCCGAATTGAGTTCGGCCACGGTGGATGCCGCATCCCGGACGTCATCGATATACTCGCGGACCAGGCGGTTGATGACCTGGCTGTTGATGATCTTCGATGCCAGCGACAACTGACCCTCGGACACGCCCCAGCGCTGCGCAACGTCGAGACCGCCGACGATTTCGTCGATCATGTCCTGGCTGTAGAGGTCTGCCAGCGGTGCCTTGCGATCGACACCGACCGGAAGCATTGACCAGGCCTCGACGAACGCCGTCGCATTGTCGGCATTGCCACGCCGAACCGGGAACTTGCCTTCCGGCGCAATCGCCAGCGTGTCGGTATACCCCTCATCCATGGCAAAACTGACGAATGCCATGGCCGAGTCGATATCGGCATCAGCGGAAATTCCGAAGTAACGGACATCACCCCAGGCCGCGCCGCCCTCGTTCGACGGTCCGGCAAAATTGGTCACGATGCCGGTCCTGGATGCCAGTTCCGATGAGGTCGGGTCGTCATTGATGGTCGGCGGTGCCGAATCCCGCAGCCCGGCCAACTCGTCAAGAATGAAAGGTGACCAGATGATCATGGCCGCCTTGCCGGCAAAATAGAGCTCGCGGGACTGCTTCCAATAGAGCTCACCCGGAGGCGATGCCTTGGCGATGGCCTTGTAGAAGTCGAGAACCTCGATGGTCGGGCCTTCTTCCAGCGGGCTGAAACCGTTCGCATCGACCGGTGACACACCATTGGCCAGGAATACATGCTCCAGGACCTGGCTCATGAAGTTTTCGTCGACCTTGGTGGCGGCCACGAACCCGTACATCTCGGGCGGGTTGTGCAGCTTGTCGATCGCGGCCATGACATTGGCATAGGATGACGGCGCGGCAAGCCCCATCTCGTCGAACAGATCTTTCCGGTAGACCACCATCTGGGTCCATCCATCAACCGGCACCGAGGCGTAGCCATCACCGACCGCTGCCAGTGCCAGCGCCCCGGAGGAGAATGTGTCGACGCCAAGTCCGTCCACCACCTCGGTTGCCGTTTCGGCGTCAAGGATCCCGGCCTCGATCCAGGGCAGGGCATATTGCAGGGTATGATAGATCACGTCCGGCAGGTCTCCGGCGGCAAACGCGGCCGTGGCGCGGGTGCCGAGATCAGATTCGGAAACCGGGATCACCTCGACCGATATCCCGGAGCTGGTCTCGAATTCGCTGGCCATTGCTTCCTGCTTGGCGAGCCGGTCTGGCTGTTCCTCGGTAGTCCAGAATCGGATACTCTGGGCAGACGTGGTTCCGGCTGCTGCAGCCATTGCCAGTGCGGCCCCGGCCAGCAGGCAACGCTGCCTGATTTTCTGCATGTTCATCAATCAATCTCCTTTGGTTTGTGATGGTTGCAGTGAGGCGATCCGTCCGATGCGGACCGCGAGGTCTTCGCTTGTGCGAATTGGGGGTTGATCGGAGTCCCGTTGCAGGAACTCGGCTGGTTCGGTCTCCCGCAGCATGGCCGGCTCCGTTCCGCAAATCCGGTCTATGAGCAGCTGGCCCAGCTTTTCGCCAGCCTGATCAAGATCGACGGAGAATGTTGTCAGGGGAGGGCGGGCAAATCCGCCCTCGGGTATGCCATCATAGGAGATGACCGACACATCCTGACCGATGTCCAGCTGCAGCATGTCAGCTGCCTGGTAGAGGCCAAGGGCAGCCATGTCGACAGCATAGACAATTGCAGTCGGCGGCAACGGTTGCCGTAGCAGCGACAGGGCGGCAATTCTGCCCTGTTCGGTTGTGACTGCGTCGTCGGCAATGAGGGCATGATCGGCTGCCAGCCCACATCGGCGAAGCCCGTCGAGATAGCCTTGCAACCTGAAGATGCTGTAGCAGAAGCTGCTCCCACCATTCACGAAGCCGATGCGGCGATGACCCAGGGCATGCAGTCTTTCCACGGCATCGCTGATCGCCGTCTCGCCCAATATGTCGTACCATGAGCACCGGTCGAAATCACAGGTACGCCCGAACAGCACAAAGGGAATGTCCTCGGACTGAAGGAGCCGGATCCTCGGATCGTCCTTCAGCGGCCGCGGCAGGATGAAACCATCCGCCTTCCACTCGGCTGCCAACGCGTAGATGGTGTCAAGCGCCGACCTGTCGGAGTCGGCGCTGGCCACGGTCAGTGACCAGCCCTGGGCAGTGGCAGCACGGGATATTCCGGCCAGGAACCCGGCCAGGAAAGGACGATGGGAATCATGATCATTGGTCTGCAGCACGAATCCCAGCGACCGCATCCGGCCCGTGCGTATGACCTGGGCCTGGCTGAGAGGACGGTAGCCGAGTTCGGATGCCACCCTTTTCACGTGCTGCCTGGTCTGAAGCGAGATGTCCGGATAATCGTTGAGAGCCCGCGACACCGTGCCCTTGGTTGTCCCGGTCTTGGCCGCAACATCGGCGATGGTCGTACGCCGGACCTTGCGGCGATTCTCGAGCCGATCCTGCCCAGTGGCGACCAATTCACCCCTCCTGACGAATCTCTACCTTGCCGATCAATAGACTACGAAACCGGTTTCGGCAACCGATAATTTTCAAGATGTCCGGTTGGCCAGCAGATTTCGGCCAGCGGCTCCGATCGTGCCTGTCGCAACCGGGACTGTCCACCCATGGCCGGGTTGGCATCACATTCGCCTTGCCAGTCGATTCGAGTTGTGAAAAATCCCGTGCAGACTGCGAAGACGGACCCGACCCCGCCCATGTCCTACAGCTACGACGAGACCAATATCTTCGCCCGGATCCTGCGGGGCGAGATCCCCTGCGACAAGGTGCTGGAGACCGGGCACAGCCTGGCCTTCAGGGATATCGCGCCCCGCGCCCCGGTGCATGTGCTGGTCATTCCGAAGGGACACTATGTCAATTTCGATCATTTTGCCGAGGCGGCGACCGCCGAGGAGATGGCGGATTACTGCCGGGCAATCGGCGAGGTCAGCCGGATAACCGGCGCCGCATCCACCGCCGGCGGGCAGGGATACCGGCTCATTGCCAATGCCGGGCGCGACGGGGTGCAGGAAGTGCCGCACCTGCATGTCCACGTGATGGGCGGGCGAATCCTGGGCAGCATGCTGCCCACAACCGGATGACGATCATGGCCGGAAGCCAGGATGGCGGTCACTCCCGAATCGATCCCCCGGAAGTCGAACTTGTCCACGCCAACCGCGTGTCCTGCGAAGGCGGAGGGGTTCTCGGCCATCCGAGGGTATGGTACAGCATTCCCGAGGACCTGGGCTGGGTGGAGTGCGGCTATTGCGACAAGAAATTCATACTGGCTGGCGGCCCGGCGGACCAGGGAAGCTGACAACCGCCGCCCGGCCGGGCCCGGAATAGCAGGCTGACATGGCCGGATTTGGCAAGGGCAGCCACCTGCAGCTGATCGATGGCTCCGGATATGTCTTCCGGTCCTTCTTCATGGCGGAGCGGAGCCTGCCGGCCAGGAATCGCTATCGGAGCGACGGGATTCCGGTCGGCGCCGTGCATTTTTTCTGCAACATGCTGTTCAAGGTGATCCAGGGCCGGCAAAGGGACGATCCGTCCACGCATTCGGCGGTGGTGTTCGATCATTCCTCGAAGACATTCCGCAGCGACATCTTTGCCGACTACAAGGCCAACCGGCCGCCGCCGCCGGAAGATTTGGTGCCACAATTCGCCATGACCCGGCAGGCCACGAGGGCATTCAATTTCGCCTGCCTGGAACTGGAGAATTACGAGGCGGATGACATCATCGCCACGCTGGCCACCCGGGCCCGCGACGCTGGCGGCGAGGTGACGATCGTGTCGTCGGACAAGGATCTGATGCAGCTGGTCGGCGGCGGGATCGGCATGTTCGAACCGATGAAGAATGTCCCGATCGGCCCCGATGAGGTCAGGGACAAGTTCGGCGTGTCGCCCGAAAAGGTGATCGATGTGCAGGCGCTGGCCGGTGATTCAACCGACAATGTGCCCGGCGCCCCCGGCATCGGCATCAAGACTGCCGCCCAGCTGATCGCCGAATTCGGCGATCTGGACACCTTGCTGGAACAGGCATCGACGATCCGGCAACCGAAACGGCGCCAGACACTGATCGATCATGCCGACCAGATCAGGATGTCGCGGGAGCTGGTCACCCTGTCGCGGGAGGCACCGGTCGACCTTGATATCGACAGCCTCGAGATCAGGGATCCCGACACCGAGGAGCTGTTTGCATTCCTGCAGGAACAGGAATTCCGGACAATCGTCCAACGGGTGGCGAATCATTATTCGGTCCCGATGCCGGATCCTCCCGCGTCCGGCGAGGCCGGGGCGCCTCGAAGCCGGGACCAGTCACCCGACCGGCTTCCATTCGATGGCTCCGGTTACCAATGCGTCGATTCGCCGGAGGGCCTGCGGGAATGGATCTCCAGGATCCGGACACGGGGATACGTGGCGATCGATACCGAGACCACCGGACTTGATGATATGCAGGCCGGGTTGGTCGGCATCAGCCTTGCCGTTGAACCGGGGGAGGCCTGCTACATTCCGGTCGGCCATGTAAATGCCACGGAGCCCGATCTCCTCAATCCGCAGATCAGCCAGCCGGACCAGCTTGACCGGAAATTGGTCATCGACATGCTGCGGCAGGTGCTGGAGGATCCGTCGATCCTGAAGATCGGTCAGAATATCAAATACGATTTCAAGATACTGGCCCGGCACGGGGTCAGGATGCGCCCGGTCGAGGACACGTCACTGATTTCCTACGCCATGCATTCCGGCTTGCACCGGTTCTCGATGGATGTGCTGTCCGCCCGCTATCTTCGCCACAATCCGATCCCGATCAAGGACCTCATCGGCTCCGGCCGTTCGGCCATCACCTTCGACCGGACGGCGATCGGGGATGCGGTGAGATATGCCGCCGAGGATGCCGACATCACCCTGAGGCTGTGGAAGACGCTGTCACCGAGACTGGCCAGGGAGCGGGCCGCCACCGTCTACCAGACCATGGAAAGACCGCTGATACCGGTGCTGGCCGACATGGAGATGGCCGGTATCAAGGTCGACCGCAGGCTTCTGACCATGCTCTCGAGCGAGTTTGCCAGGCGAATCGACGAGTTGCAGGGCGAGATCCACGATGCCGCCGGCGAGGAATTCAATATCGGCAGCCCGAAGCAGCTCGGAACGATCCTGTTCGACAAGATGCAGCTCCCCGGTGCCAGGAAGGTTCCGAGTGGCGGCTGGGGCACGGGCGCCAAGGTTCTTGAGGAGCTGGTGGTTGAGGGTCACGAGTTTCCGTCTCTGGTGCTGGAATGGCGGCAGATGACCAAGCTGAAATCGACTTATACCGATGCGTTGCAGGATCGCATTCACCCTGAAACCGGCCGCGTGCATACCTCCTACGTGATTTCCGGTGCCAATACCGGCCGGCTGGCGTCAACCGACCCCAATCTCCAGAATATCCCGATTCGTACCGAGGAAGGGCGGCGCATCCGCGAGGCATTTGTTGCCGATGACGGAAACGTGCTGCTGTCGCTCGACTACAGCCAGATCGAATTGCGGATCCTGGCCCATATCGCCGGCATCGACGCGCTGAAGGATGCGTTTGACCAAGGGGTGGATATCCATGCCATGACGGCATCGGAGGTCTTCGGCGTTCCGCTGGAGTCGATGGATTCGCAGACCAGGCGGCGGGCCAAGGCCATCAATTTCGGTGTCATCTACGGGATATCCGGGTTTGGCCTGGCCAGGGATCTCGGGATCAGCCGCAGCGAGGCCAACCAGTTTATTGACACCTATTTCGAGCGGTTTCCCGGGATCCGGGCCTACATGGAAAGGACCAAGGAAGCGGCGAGGTCGCAGGGTCATGTCACCACCGTCTTCGGCCGACGCGTGCACACGCCTGACATCAACTCCAAGGGCGCCAGCCGCGGCTTTGCCGAGCGTGGCGCCATCAACGCGCCGATCCAGGGAACCGCTGCCGACATCATCCGCAGGGCCATGATCCGCATACCGGCGGTGTTGCGCCGAATGCCGGCCAGGATGCTCATCCAGGTACATGACGAGTTGCTGTTCGAGGTGCGGGAGGATGCGGTGGAGGATGTCGCCAACGCTGTCCGCACGGTCATGGAACAGGCCGACCGGCCGGCGGCGCGGATTTCACCGCCGCTGGTGGTGGATGCAGGTTGGGCCGCCAACTGGTCCGAGGCCCATTGACGCCGCCGTCGCCAACGCCAGCGGCCCGCACCGACAACGAATGCGCGACCCGGCCCATGGCTTGGATGGCGTATTGGTGCCTTCAGCCGGCGGCGTGGCTAAGGTGCGGTCTATTCCAGTTCGCTGGATGGGATGAACCGGAAAAACTCGCCGCCCGACCACATTCCGAACCAGCTTTGCCCGTCAACCTCCTCGTTAACGCAGATCTCCACCAGCCGGTAGAAGCTCTTTCGGTCGATCAACGCTTCCAGGTTTGACCGGACCAGCACATAGGGCGAGACCTCACCGCTATCCGGATCGCGTGTGATTCGCAGCGGATGGTCTGGCCCCGCCGTCATCGTGTCGCCGACATTGTTCACGAAGGTTACGCTCTGGCTGCATCCGGCCCCTTCCGCCTCGAAATCAATGGCAACAAAGGGCGCGTCATCCACGCGGATGCCGACCTTCTCGACCGGCGTGACCAGGAAATAGCTGTCACCATCCCGGCGAAGAATGGTCGAGAACAGCTGGACCATGGAGGGGCGGCCGATCGGCGTCCCGAGATAGAACCAGTTGCCATCCCTGGCGATCCTCATGTCGAGATCCCCGCAGAATGGCGGGTCCCACAAATGCACGGGCGCCGGCCCGCGCCGCGCCGCGGCGCCGGCATGGGCCAGGAGGCTGTCTGCCGAGGGTTTGCCGGTGGCGGCGGTGTCTGCTTTCGATTTTCGCATGCTTCGACTACAGGTATTGACTGCGGCATTCGCCGCATCCGGACTATAGTCATTGTCGAGGGAACTGTCATGGTCGACCTGCCCGGGGAGCTGTCCGGCGCCATCGATCAGTCGGTGGAACGCATTGGCGCCGCCCGCGAGATGATCGGCCGGCGAATCTTCGGCCAGGAACGGGTCGTGGATTTGGCCCTGGTTGCCCTGCTGTCCGGGGGACATGCGCTGCTGGTCGGCGTCCCCGGCCTCGGCAAGACCCGCCTGGTGGAGGTGCTGGCCACGGTCATGGGGCTGACCTCCAACCGCATCCAGTTCACTCCCGACCTGATGCCGGCCGACATACTGGGCTCGGAAGTGCTCCAGACCGACGAGGACGGCCGGCGTGGATTCAGGTTCATCGAGGGTCCGGTATTCTGCCAGCTGTTGATGGCCGATGAGATCAACCGGGCCAGCCCCCGAACCCAGTCGGCGCTGTTGCAGGCCATGCAGGAAGGTACGATTTCGGTGGCTGGCGAGACCCGCCACCTGCCGGCGCCGTTTCACGTATTGGCGACCCAGAACCCGATCGAGCTCGAGGGAACCTATCCGCTGCCGGAAGCGCAGCTGGACAGGTTCCTGCTGTGCATCGATGTCGATTACCCGGACCGGCAGGCAGAGCGGCGGATCATGGTGGAAACCACCGGCGTCTCCGAGGCCCCGGTCGAGACGGTCTTTGCCGCCAGCGAGTTCCAGGCGGCACAGCGACTGGTGCGGCGAATGCCGGTTGGCGAGTCGGTGGTCGAGCTGATTCTCGACATCGTGCGCTCCTGCCGGCCGGAAACCGTCGAGACCTCGTCGAATGTCTCCGGTTCCGTCAGCTGGGGCCCGGGTCCGAGAGGAACGCAGGCGCTCATGCTGGCATCGCGGGCGCTGGCGTTGCTGCATGGCCGCTATGCGCCGTCTGCCGATGATGTCGAGAGCCTGGCCAGCTCGGTGATCGGGCACCGGATGACGCTGGATTTTGCTGCCAGGTCACGGGGAGAGCGGCCACAGGACCTGATTTCGGCGGCGTTGGGGCGCTGACCCGAACGTCGATGTTGTTGCCCGGCCGAGACGCAGATGAGAGGCAGCGACGTGACTTGGAGCAGCGTGCCCTCGCTATCATCGACGGCTTGCCGCGCATGATCGCCGCCGGGCGGCAGGATGACACCAATATCCATCCCGGTTCGCACGGGCGCAGGCGGCAGGGGCCGGGAGACGAGTTCTGGCAGTTTCGTCCGGCCATGGATGGAGATCCGGCTCGCATGATCGACTGGCGACGATCGGCACGGTCGGATTCGCACTACGTTCGCGACCGGGAGTTGCAGACCACCAATTGCATCATGTTTTGGGCCGACAATGCAGCATCGATGCAGTTCAGCGGCGACCGGGGCCGGCCCGCCAAGGCCGACCGGGCCAGGCTTATTGCCCTGGCCGCCTCGATCCTGCTGGCGAGGGCGGATGAGCGGGTGGGCGTATTCGGCAGCATTGCCCCGCCCCGGTCAGGATCCATGCCGGCGGGCCGGTTCATCCACGATCTGTTCAGCGACGATCCCGGAGAATATGGCGTGCCGCCAGCCGGCAATTGCCCTCGGGGGTCGAAGGCGGTGCTGCTGTCCGATTTTCTCGGACCACTCGACGGGATCCGCCGCTCGGCAGAACGGCTTGCCGCCGATGGCATCGCCGCAATCCTGGTCCAGCTTCTGGATCCGGTTGAAACCGGGTTTCCGTTTTCCGGTCGCACCATTTTCCGTAGCATGCGCGGCCATATCGAGGTTGATTGCGCCCAGGCTGCGCAACTGCGCGACGCCTATCTGCAGCGATTGCAGGCGCGGGTCTCGGCCGTTGCCGGGATTGCCGGTGAATTTGGCTGGCACAACCGGCTGCACACAACCGATACCGGTGCCGCCCCGACTCTTCGCTGGTTGTGCGAGGTGCTGGGGCAGGGGTCCGGTTAGGGATGCTTCTGCTCGGACCAATCGGGTTTGCCGTGCCCTGGGTACTGGCGGGTTTGCTGGCGCTGCCGTTGCTGTGGTTGCTGCTGCGGGCGGTGCCGCCGCCGGCGCGGCTGCAGGAATTTCCGCCGGTGTCGCTGTTCGGCGAGCTTGAAGGCGGGCAATTCGAAGCCCGTTCGATTCCCTGGTGGCTGAAGCTGCTGCGAATGCTGGCAGTGGCGGCGGCAATCATCGGGTTTTCCGGGCCGGTCCTGGTGACCGAAACGCCGGACAGGCGAGACCCGAACGTGCCGATCCTGGTCCTCGTCGACGGCAGCTGGGCCGGGGCCGATCACTGGCCGGAGCGGATTGCCGATATCACCGCCATTCTCGAACAGGCCGAAATCGGCGAGATCCCGGTTCATGTCGTCGCCGCAACCTCTCTGCCGGAAGCGTTTTCCGGCTTTGGCGATGCCGGGGGCAGGGAGGAGGAAGTGGCGGCGCTGTTGCCGAAGCCGGTGATGCCTGATGGCAACGAGGTCAGTGACTGGATCGAGAAAGAGATCGAAGGGCGGTTTGACAGCACCTGGCTGATCGACGGGATCGCCTATGACGGCCATGACCGGCTGCTGCGCCTGCTTCTCGACCGGGGCGAGGTGACGGTGGTCGAACCGGCTGGGCCGGTGCCGATGCTCGGCCAGCCGCAGGTGCAGGCCGGCAGCGTGGTGGTTCCGCTGCGCCTGGCCGGGAATGACTCGGCAAGGAATGTCAGTGTCGATGCCATCGGCGCCGACGTCGCCGGCGCCACCCACAGGATCGACTCGCAGACGGCATCTTTGCCGGCCGGCCAGGAGATGGCAGAACTGGCGTTCCGCATGCCGGCCCAGCTGCGACACCGCATACGGCGCTTCGAGATCAATGGCGTGAATTCGGCCGGGGCCGTCAACCTCGTGGCTGGCGGCCTGCAGCAGAGCAGGGCCGCCCTGGTCGTCGGCAGGCAGCTGGATGAGGGCGGGGTCCTGCTCTCGCCCTACCACTATTTGCGCCGGGCGCTGTCCCAGTCGGCGGCGTTGATCGAGGGTGGACTGGACGAGATGCTCGATTCCGGTCCAGACATCATGTTCCTTCCGGATATCGTCGAGTTGGAGCAGCAACAGGTGGCGCGGCTGGATGGCTGGGTCAGGGATGGCGGCCACCTGGTCCGGTTTGCCGGCCGGCGACTGGCGGCGTCACCGACGGCAGATGATCATCTCCATCCGGTTCGGCTGCGCGCCGGCAGCCGGTCGATGGGAGGCTCCATGTCCTGGGAGCAACCAAAGAGTCTCGCCCGGTTTGAGGCCGGATCGCCTTTCCATGGGCTGGAGGTTCCTTCCGACATCACCGTCAGCCGGCAGATACTGGCGCAGCCGGGTCCGGAGCTGGCCAGCCGGGTGCTGGCTGGCCTCCGGGACGGAACGCCGTTGATCACTGGCTCCCCCCTGGGCAACGGATTGCTGGTCCTGTTTCACATTCCGGCCACGGCAGAATGGTCAAACCTGCCCCTGCACGGACTGTTTCCCGAAATGCTGGAGCGGCTGGTGCTGAATTCCCGAACCGGGCCGGTCGGAATTGCCGCGCCGGCCGGCGATCAGCTCTGGCAGGCGGAACAGTTGGTCGATGCATTTGGCCAGACCCGGGCAGCAGAGAATCCGCAGAGCGTGACCGGCGACCGGCTGGCATCCGGCGACATGCCGCCCGGAATATACCAATCCGGCCAGTTGAGGCTTGCCATCAACGCAGTAACCGACCCGGCATTGCTACCCGCACCCGCATGGCCGGAATCCGTTCGGCTTCGCAGTGATGCCGGCATCCCGGCGATACCGGGCAAGGGCGTGTTGCTGGCTCTTGCCTTCCTGCTGTTTGCTGCCGATTTCCTCGTCACCTTCCGGCTTGGCGGCAGGATCGCCATCCTGGTGGCGGCAATGCCGTGTGTCCTGGCAGTGATGACCGACAAGGCGACTGCGCAGTTGGCCGAGGATGTTGCGGTTCGGGCCACGAGGGAGACCGTCCTGGCCTATGTGATTACCGGCAACCAGGAGCTGGACCGCGTCTCCGAGGCCGGTCTCCGGGGGCTGTCGAGGGTCGTCGAGGCCAGGACCTCGATCGAACTGGCGGTGCCGGTCGGCCTGGAGTCGTCCTTCGCCACGATTGCCCTCTACCCCCTGGTCTACTGGCCGGTCTCACCTTCGGGGCCGCCCCTGGCCGAGGAGTCGTACCGGAATCTGCGAAAATACCTGGAACGCGGCGGTATGATCCTGTTCGATACCAGGGATGCCCTCCTGGGCGGCTATTCCCCGGCCAATTCAAACGCCGAGAAGCTGGCCCGGATGGTCGGGCCGCTGGCCATCCCGCCGCTGGACATCCCGGACCGCGACCACGCAATTTCGCGCAGCTTCTATCTGCTGGACCGGTATCCCGGCCGATACCAGGGTGACATCTGGGTCGAGCAGACACGGGCTGCCGGGGGTAGGAGACAGGCCGGCAATTCGGTGACCGACGGGGTTACCCCGGTCGTCATCGGTGGCAATGACTGGGCATCGGCCTGGGCGGTGCACGAGGATGGGACCGCCATGTTTCCGGTCGGGGTCGGCGGGCGCGGCGAAAACCAGCGCGAGTTCGCCTACAGGTTTGGCATCAACCTGATCATGCATGCGCTGTCAGGAAACTACAAGACCGACCAGCTCAGCCTCGACGCGCTATTGAAGTTGCGGGCCAATTGAGGAGCAGGCCGGCATGAGCTGCAATGACGACACAATCCTGAGAAAGAGGTCGGCATGATCTGCAATGACGGCGCGATGCTGAACGAGCGGGCCACTTGAATGGGAATCCAGATCCATCTCGACCCGCTCCTGCCCTGGGTGCCGATTGCGGCCATGGTGGCAATTGCAGTGGCGATCCTGGCCCGGAGGCTGCTGGCGGGCCAGGTGGGGGCATTCCTGCGCCTTGCGATCCTGCTGACCCTGGTTGGCACACTCCTCAACCCGTCCATCAGGAGGGAATTGCGCGAATACGACACCGATATCGTCATCCTGCTGGATGACCGGTCGGCAAGCCAGGAAATCGGCGGGCGGATGGCGGAAACTGACGCGTCGCTGGCCGAACTGCGTGACCGGCTTGGCCAGTTTGACGGTATTGAAATTGCCGCCTCGACCCTGCGAAACGGCCAGGATGGCAGTGCGGGGAAGAGTTCACTGCTTGGCAAACTGAACCGCACGGTTGCCGGCCTCGACGAAGGCCGGATCGCCGGCGCCGTCCTGGTGACGGATGGGCAGGTGCATGATTCTTCCAGCGGGGTGGATTTTCCCTTCCCGGTCCACGCCCTGGTTACCGGCCGCCGGGACGAATTCGACCGCCGGATCGAATTCCGCAATTATCCGGCCTATTCCGTGGTCGGCGAGACGGCGACGATGTCGGTATCGGTGCTCGATGAAGGCATCATCCCGGATGGTGGCCGACCCCGGGTGATTTCCGTGTCGACGAATGGCGAACCTCCGGTGACCCATGTGACCGATGGCGACCGGGAGATCACCATTGACCAGATCCGGCGAGGCCGGAACCTGGTTGTTGTCTCCACACCGCCGGTTCCGGGCGAACTCACCACGTTGAACAACATGGCCTCGGTCGAGATCAACGGGGTTCGGGACCGATTGCGGGTGTTGCTGGTATCGGGGTTTCCGCATCCGGGGCAACGTACCTGGCGGAACATTCTCAAATCCGACGAGTCGATCGAACTCATCCATTTCAACATCCTGAGAACCGGCTCCGATGCACGGGTCGGCGCGCCGGAGGAGCTGTCCCTCATACCGTTTCCGGTCCATGAACTGTTTGCCGAAAAGATCGATACCTTCGACCTGGTCATTTTCGACCGCTATGTCCTCTACGGCTTCCTGTCTGCCGTGCATTTTCACTACATCAGGAACCAGGTGGCCGATGGCGGGGCGCTGCTGGTCGCTGCGGGACCGGAATTTGCCAGCGAGGCAAGCATTCATGCTTCGGTGTTGGCGGAGATCCTGCCGGCGGCGCCGACCGGTGCTGTCATCGAGGGTGGCTTCGTGCCGACGCTGACCGAGATCGGAAGGCGACATCCGGTCACCTCGGCGCTGGCGGACAGCGGCTGGGCGAGCAAGGGCAATGCCGGCGATGCCGGATGGGGCCGCTGGTTCCGGCAGGTTGAATTGGCAAGACGTAGCGGCCTCTCATTGATGGAAGGCAATCCGGGTGCCGGGCCGCTGCTCCTGCTCGACCGGGTCGGCGAGGGACGGGTGGCGCTGCTGGGTTCGGACCAGGTCTGGCTGTGGCACCGGGAGGTCGAGGGCGGCGGACCGCAAACCGAATTGCTTCGCCGGCTCGTGCACTGGCTGATGAAGGAGCCGGAACTGGAGGAAGAGGCGCTGACGGCCAAATCCGGCCGGGACGGCCTGGTCATCGAGCATCGCTCGGTCGATGACCGAATACCGACGATCGCGATCACCGGGCCGGAGGGCGAATTGCTCGAACATGATCAGACCCTCCTGGCGCCCGGAAGGCACGAGACCGTCATCCACGCCGCGCCGCCAGGCCTCTACCAGGTCAGCGATGGCTCCCGCTCCCTGGTCACTGTCGTCGGCCCTGAATTCCCCGGTGAATTCGAGGCGATCACGTCAACCGCCAGGAATCTTGCCGATGCCGCGTCCGGCTCCGGTGGCGGCGTCTGGCGCATTGAAGATGGAATACCCGAGCTGCGTCTGGTCGAGCAGGGACGAAAGACATCCGGCGAGAACTGGCTTGGCCTGGTGCCGAGGGAATCATACCGGGTCCTGGCTATCGAATCGGCCTCGTTGCTTCCCGGAGCGCTCGGAATGTTGCTGGTGCTGATCCTGGCGGCAATTGCCTGGACCCGGGATGGCGAAGCCCCGGGACAAGGCCAGCTGCGCCCGTTCCGCGGCTGGCCAGGTCGCTGATGAAAGCCATGCCGGCGTCATTCGCCTTCCGGGAAGGGCGGGCAGGGATCGGCGCTGCACCGAGGAAGGACCGGCTGCCCGCCGGTTTCGGCCGGATGGTCACCACAACCGGGTTGGTTGCGTGTTCCCGGTTGGCTGTTATTGACAGGAAGGTGCGGTCGCGGAATTTGCGACCAGTTGACGATGAAACCCTGTCAACCGCCCGGTGGACAGGCCCCGGAAAGGTGGTCGGGGACCAGCCTGTTGAAGGAATGACATGAACCTTCCCATGCGTTCCGATCGAAGCCGATACTGGCAGGTCTATGTCACCTGCTGCTGCGTGACCCTGGCCTCCACGGCACTGCAATGGGTCGAACCTGGCCTGGGAGATGCTGCCTCCGCCTACCAGCTCGTCATGCTGCTGGTGACGGTGTTCGGATTGATGCCCATCTTCAAGGATTCAGCGGCAGCGCTGACCCGACCGCAGGCCGTCGCCGTTGTGTTCGTGTCCGCGGTGATCAACATCGTCTGTTTCTCGTTCCTGCACCTCAGGGCCGGGCTGCATGATTCGACCGGTGCCTCGGATGCGACCTCGATCGTCGACGGTCTCTACTTCAGCGTCGTCACCTTCACGACTCTCGGCTATGGCGACATCCAGCCATCACCGGACGGGCGGCTGCTCGCCGCCTGCCAGGCCCTCTATGGCTATTTGTATCTGGGCCTGGCGGTCGGACTCGCCGCCAACGGATTCAAGCCGTCAACCCGTCAGGATAGGGCCAGATAGACAAAACCGGCCAGGTAGATGAGCGTTCCGGCCAGCAACAGCATTGCCAGCCCGCCCAGCACCCGCCGGAAGGACGGCCCAAGATCCTGGTCCCAATAGCGTGCACCGGTCTTGCCGGCGCGGGTCTCTGCATTTTGGCTGGTCATGGCCGATGAAAGCATATGGCAATAATCACCGGAAGCCTATGGCTCCGGGGTCGGGTTTGCAACTCTACCCGTCCAGCAGCCAGAGCCTTCAAAAGTCGTCGTCGCTCCATTGATCATCCAATGCATCGGGCGAAGGAAGATTATCGTAATAGGCCTGTCGATGCAGATGAATGTTGATTCTCGCCGAGTACATCTTGGGCATCGTGTCTATTGCGAATGCCTGCCCATCTGCAGTGTTTTCAATGAGTTGTTCGCCCCAGATGCCCAAATTTCCAGACCAACGCTGATTGTCGATAATTCTTTGCGCTGCCTCTTGGAAAGAAACCCGGTGGTCTTGGTCGCGGGCTATCACCCAAGAGGTGTCAGATGGGTAGTCGATACGGTGCTTGGGTGCGTTGGCGTGACCGTATCTCCTTGGTTTTGTTGTTCCCCAGTCAGCGTAAATGATTTTCGGGTGGTTTGTAGCCAGCCGTAATTGAGCGATTAGTTTTCGATTTGTGAAGGGACATTCCTTTGTTCCGTCGTAGGCCGTGAATTTCCTTGGAAACGAGGTGCATGACACCGCCACCGGTATTTCCGGCGAAACTTTGGAGAAAAAGCCCTTGATGAATCCACTGGCAAGTGAATTGACCTGCAATGGGTCACGGACCCAACCAAATTCGAACACGATCGCGTAGTCGATTGTGCCCTCTTCGGCAAGTTCAGTCACAAGGTCAGGCATCCATGTGGGGATGCCTGACCCAATTGCTTCATCGAAGTTCATCCGGAGGCAGAAACTGCGGTTATTCATCCGAGCCCACTTGATCTGTTCGCGGGCGCTCTCGATGGACTGTTCAGCCATTAGTAGACAGGGGTTGGATTGACGATAATCGGACAAGATCTGCCACCAGGCGTCAAGGTCCGCCGGTTTCTTGGCAAGTCGTTCCCACAATTCCTTGGCTTCGTTTGGCCTGTCATTGATTTGGTAGTACGAATCCACATCAACGAAGTAGGGACGCGACGGATAGGATTCCTCAAACTTGTCAAGGGCACGTGATAGTGGCGTCGTCGCCAGCCAAGGAGCCAGCAGCACAAGTGGTGTCAACCGGTCTTTCGTGCTGCCCGGCAATTCCCTCAGGCCGCTCAGTTCGGCAGGGCGAATGCCAAGCGTGACCAGATACTCATGAACATCCATCGCCAACCTCACTTTCTCAGTTCATCTGCAACTTGATTTCCATCGCAGCCGTAGACACCCTGAATTTGCAAGCCAGGTCCTCGATAATCTCGCCAGTCAAGGGGCCAGAGTATTCCGCTGTCGCCTCGGCAAGCAGGGCAGAGGGGATGATAAGATCGGAAGCTAGACGGTTGGCCTCATATTCGACGTTGGCTGGCTGGCCTGATCGGAGCAGGACGTTTTCCGACCAGACTCCCGCGGCGGCGATCTTCTCGCGGTGAAGCAGGTAATGGGCAATTTCGTGAGCAAGCGTGAAGCGCTGTCTGGGCTTCGCTTCGTGTCGGTTGATGCGGATGACAAATTCTCCATTCTCCTGGCTGATCTGACCTGAAATACCACGCGGGAGCGTGGAGAGCAGAACCCTGATGCCGAGTCGATGGGCGATCGCGCCGAGTCTAACCGGATATTCTGAAAGGAATTCGTCGACGGCCTGGCGCAATTCGGGCGCGAGGTCTTGGAATTCCGGAGAAGGCAACATGACCTCCCAGTTATCGGGGGTCTCCATGTTCTGCCTGCGTTCAGCCATAGTCTTCCCTCCTGTTGTTATTTGGCATGATCGATGTCGTCATCTGCGTATTGCTCAGCATACTCTGGGTCGAATTCCGGACCGGCGCCTTGCGTCCGCATTGCCACACGATCAAACAATTTATCCAACTCGCCCTTCCTGGCCATCTCATCCAGAATTTGGTAGCCGAGTTCATCTTCCAGCAGAGCCGCGTTGAGAGCAGCCGGCATGGCTTCCTTGACCTTCGCCTTCACGTTTGGCTCCAATAATTCGTCCATTGCCTTCGAGATCTTGTCGGCTGCGGCAACCTGAGCCGCAGATGCTGCATCGTCCTTGATCTCGCGCAGGGTCTTGAGTGCAACCAATCCAATGACTACCGCGCCTACTGTTACCGCTAGACCGATGGCACCCATCAGGACCGTCACCAGGGTCAACAGAAGGTCAACATAGTCTCCTCTGGAAGGATCGGCGTGCGCAGGCTGTCCTTGTCTAGAATCTCCCCACCCCAACCAGAATACAACTGCCAGTGTTGCAGCAAGACCACCGACGAATGCCCCCAGAATTATGACGCCTAACTTTCCCATCCGCAATCCAACCTCTTACCGTTTCAGCCTTTGCATCACTCCCATATAGGGACAAATAGTGAACAATTCAACTGGATATAATACCAATCCAACTCAATAATCACCTATCCCGGCCGGTCCGGGCCGGCTGGCCGTCGCGAGTCTAGTGGGGTATCACTGTCCCGGTTCGGAGCGCGCAGCGGCGGCGATTGCGGGATCGTAACGGGAAGGCGCCTGCCGCATGCAATCGATGCCGTTCCAGGGCTTGCATGTGGCAGGCCGGTCCGTCGCCGACTGGCGGGACTCCCGGGAGAGTGATCCCCGCAAGGACAGGAGGTGGTTGGTGGTGAATGCTGCAAGCGCCAGGGATGGAAGGCGTCAGCGAGAAATCCTGCCCGGGACCAGGAGCGAGCATGGTTTCAGATGGCACCCGAATTCGACGCTGCATGATGGGCATGTCCGGATCGTCTGTCCAGAGGCAGCGCATGGAGGCAATTCGGGTTCTCCTGGCAAAGCAGGAGAGCCGGGGCTCGTTCATGTCAGGATTGCTGCCGGCAGCCAGGCATCGGGGATGGCGGACGTTTTGCTGGCGGCAGGTGCAGGGCGGGAATTCCTGGTGGTGACCGCCGGACAGGATGATGAACCCGACACTCGTCCCGGCCCTCGATGTGACTCGCTGGACGGTGATCTGCCGGAGCCGGTTGGCGGACAGGACAGGTTCTTCCGGTGCAGAAGTTCCGGAACCTCGGGTCGGAGCAGGACCGTCAGGCGATCCCACCGGTCATGGATCCTGAGTTTCAGATCCAACCAGCGCCGCTGGCATTCCGGGCCAGGAGACAATTACGGGGTGCTCGGTGACATCGGTCATTCGCTGGCCCTGTACGGGGCCATGGAGGCGGCACATCTCGGAGCCGATCTTCACTTGCTTGGTGGCTTGCGCCCCGACCGGCAGGTCGAGGCGGTGACCGCCCGCGACATCACAATCCTCTATGCTACGCCCACCCAGATCAGGATGTTGGTCGAGCCCGCACGACACCGGTTGGGGCCAGCGCCTTCAGTCAGGCTGGTGCTGACTGCTGGCTCAAAGCTCGACGCAAGGACTCGGAAGCAGGCGGCAGGGCTGTTTCCCAATGCCGAAATCTGCGAATTCTACGGATCGTCTGAAACCAGCTTCGTGGCCGTCACTGACAGCGAGACCCCGGAAGGCTCGGTCGGCAAGGCCTATCCGGGGGTTGAATTGCGTATCGGCGACGGAGGGCAGGCGGGTGAGATCCTGGTCGCCAGCCCGTATCTCTTCGATACCTATTGCGGCGAGTTTCCGGGACCGGCGCGATGGCATGGCCGGTTCCTGTCCGTTGGCGAGACCGGATATCTCGATGAAGGCGGCCACCTCCACCTGGCTGGCCGTACCGATCGCATGTTCAATGTCGCCGATCAACTGATCCACCCGGAAGCGATCGAGAATTGCCTGTTGGAGATCGATGGTGTTCAGCGAGCCGCGGTCTTGCCGTGGGAGGATCCTCTGCGTGGATCGGTGCCAGTGGCTTTCGTCAAGCCCGGCGACTCCTGGCCTGGACTCGAGGGGATCGAACGCAGGTGCCGGGCTGCAGTCGGACCGCATGCGGCACCTCGCCGGACAATCACCTGTGATGCTTGGCCATTGCTACCCTCCGGCAAGACGGATTTGGCGGCGCTGGCGCGGATGTTGGCGGATCAGGAACCATGAGAAGCCCCGCATTCCTGGTTGCAGCCCGCCGGACGCCGGTTGCGCCCCGAGGCGGCGCCTTCAGCCGTGTTGATCTTTTTGACCTGGCCGTGCCGCCATTGCTGGCAGCGTTGTCGGATGTCGGGATTTCCGCCGGGAGTGTCAACGAGGTCATCATCGGCAATGCGATCGGACCCGGTGGCAATCCGGCAAGATCCATTGCGCTGGCTGCCGGACTTGCCGAGACCACGGCCGGTCTCACGCTTGACCGGCAATGCTGCAGCGGGCTCGACGCGTTGCTGTTGGCAGAGGTGCAGATTGCCGGCGGTGCCGATGTCGTCCTGGCCGGCGGTGTCGAGCAGTACTCCCGGCGAAGCCACCGGCGGCAATCGGAGCTGGAGACTGGCGAGCATGATCCCTTCGAACAGGCTCGGTTCACCCCCTGGCCTGACCGGGACCCGCCGATGGAGGTGGCGGCCGACAATCTTGGCAAGGTGCTGGGGATTTCCCGGGAGGAACAGGATGCGTGGACCGTTGAGAGTCATCGCAAGGCGATGCACCACCGTCACCGCTGCCAAGCGGAGATCGTCCCTGTTCCCGGGATCGACCTCGTTGTCGACAGCTACGGGCGGGCGATGTCGATGGCCATTTGTCGGCGGGCAAGGCAAGTCTGTGGCTCGATCACTACGGCCAATACATCGGTTGCTGCAGATGGCGGGGCGATTTGTGTCGTGGTCTCGGAGAGGATTGCCCGGGAGCTCGACCGGCCGGCGGTTCGCCTTGCCGGCGGCATGACGATCGGCGGTGATCCCGAATTGCCGGGCCTGGCGCCGGTTGACGCGATGGCGACGACGCTCGACCAGGCCGGGTTGGAGGTCCAGGACCTGTCCGTCGCCGAGATCATGGAGGCCTATGCCGTCCAGGCCATTGCCTGCGTCAACGGTGTTGGGCTCTCGCCCTCGATCGTCAATCCGGGTGGCGGGTCGCTTGCCCGCGGTCATCCGATCGGCGCATCCGGTGCTATCCTTGCGGTCAGGCTGTTCCACGAGTTGGTCGAGCGTCGGGCGCGTTTCGGAATTGCGGCCATTGCCGCTGCTGGCGGGCTTGGCACCGCGGTCTTGCTGGAATACCGGCCCTGATCGCCGGGAATCTGATGTTATTGGCGGCTCAGCAGGCTGCCCGGGCGGGCTCGGGCGATCCCGGCGGTCACGAAGGCGCAAATGCCGGCCTTGATGATGTCGCCCGGCAGGAATGGCAGGGCAAGCACTGCGGCTTCGGATAGCGGCTTGTCGAGCGTGACTGCCATCCCGAGTATTCCGGGAATGTGAAGAGTGAGGACGCCGCCAACCAGGGCGGATATCAGCGCTGACGGGAACACGGATATCGATTGCATCCGCTCCATGGCCAGACCCGCCACCAGTGCCGCCAGCGGAAACCCGACCAGGTAGCCGGCGGATGGCGAGACAAACAGCCCGAGACCTCCTCTCCCGCCAGCCAGGAGCGGGAGACCCAACGCGACCAGCAACACGAACAGCAATACGGCAAGCGCCCCTCGCCTTGAGCCCAGGATCGTTCCGCAGAGCATGATTCCCAGGGATTGTGCGGTGATCGGCACGCCGGAGGCGAGGGCGAGCTTCGGAACCAGGCCGAGTGCCGCGATCAATGCGGCAAAAAAGGCAATCATGACCAGGTTTCGTTCCATCATCCCTCCTTCCGGGCAGGATGCACGCCGCCGCGTGCCCGCAACGCCTCGGCAACATGTTCGGCATCATCCAGCGCCAGCACTGCCAGAGGGATGACGATCCGCCATCCAGGCGGTCGGGCCGACCGGCCTCGCCAACTCTCCAGCAGCGTGCTGCCCTTCTGGGCCAGGACCGGGGTAAACCGGACGACCAGGGCGACTGCAATGCCGATGCTCCGGGCAGCCGGCCCGGCCCAGGGCAGGGGAGCGGCAAGGCGGGAAGCCAGGCCGGCCAGGTCATCAAGGCGCGTGGTCATGGTCACCAGATTGGCCAGGGCAACGGCCGCGACCAGGCGAAGCCCGATCGAAATCCCCTCCAGATATGCATCGGTCGCGGCATGCCAGACCGCCAGGATGGCGATGAACGGCCAAAGAGGCAGCAATCTTCGCAATCCGACAGCCAGGAACCTGGTCCCGGGAACCAGGTAGAGTGCCAGTACCAGCAGCAAAGCTCCTGTCAGCCAGGCTGGCGAGTCGGTAATGAAAACGGCAATGGTAAAGCCGCACAGGGCCGCAAGTTTCAGCCCTGGCCGGATATCATGATACGGGGTTCTGACCGGAGAATTCAGCGAAAGCATCGATGTTGCTCATCCTGTCGATTTCTTCGGTAAACTCGGCAAGCACTTGCCCCGGTGTGCCATCACCCCGCACCCTCCCCTTGTCAAGCCAGATCACCCGCTCATGATCCTGCAGATATTGCAGGTCATGGGTGATCAGGATCTGTGCAACATCCAGGTGATCCAGCTGCCGGTGCAACTGGCGGATGGTGGGGATGTCCGGGCCGGAAAATGGTTCGTCAAGGACCAGCAATGACGGCCGCATCGCCGCCACCGCCATGATGCAGACCAGGTGGCGCTGACCCTGCGACAGGGATGCAACCAGCCGCCCCGCCCAACTCCGCCGGCCAAACCCGGCGAGCGTCTCAAGCGATAATTCCGCGGCTTCCGCCTTCGACAGCCCCTTCTGGACCAGGCCGAAGGAGATCTCCTCTTCCACGGTCGGGAAGATGATCTGGTGGTCCGGGTTCTGGAATACCAGCCCAACCAGGCCCAGCGCGGCCCGACGGTCGTTGGCAACATCGACCCCGTTGATGGTGACCCGGCCACTGGTTGGCCTGACCAGGCCGCAAATCAGCCGCGCCAGCGTCGTCTTGCCCGAACCGTTCAGCCCGACGATTCCCGACCGCCTTTCACGCACCCGCAGCGAAATACCGTCCAGGACAGTCCGGGAGTCGACGTGATGGGAGACATCCTCCAGGACCAGGCTGGCATCCCGGCCAGGACCGTCATGAGCCGCGCCGGATGTCATGCTGACACCATGTCCGGAAGCCGGCATCGACGAGCATCAGAACCGCAATCCTTCACCGGAGCCCCCGATCATGACAGGGCAGCATCGCCCGAATGTGCCATCCCCGTGGCTACCTGTCGAGGCGGACGGTATCAATATCGAACTCGAATTGCCGATCCCACCGCAAGGGTGGGGAGGATGGCGCTTGGTAGGAGCAAGGATTTGGCCGCATATGCGACGCAAGGCTGTCGGATACGCGTCTGTGGCCGATCTGTCGACATTGCCGGTGGCTTGGCACCTATCTGCGTTGAAGGCGTCAACAGGAATATGGACTTCCCGGCCCGGGTGTGTCGCAACAAGGTGCACGGAGATCGGGCGGGCTCAATGCCGGGAATCAATGAACTTCTGAAACCGCGCAACGACCTGGAACGCGAGCTCGACAAGATCGAGTCGCTTGTTCATTCAGGCCAGATTGCAATCCAGGATGAGATGCGTATCAGGGGAGTAGGTCAGGTCGAACGTGCCAGACGCCTTGGCATGACAACCCCTCGCCCGCGTCAGGTTGTTGGCGGAAGCGGAAGCCGCATGACCCTCGAGACCATCGGGAATAAGGCGCACGTTCTGGATGCACGGTTCGGACTGGTTGGGCGGTGGGAAACGGCCAAGCTCGACCGCAACACGCAAACCGACCGCGAAGCCTGACGGCACCTCACGGGAAGACAGCGGATATGACCGGAATGTCGGCGCGCCAGCGCCTTCCCAACTCCGGGGAACGCGCCGAAATACTCGGAATGCACTGCAATCATCCTCGACCACCGAGAACTCGGTTGATGATGGGGGATGCGGCATGAAGGTGCAGACCCCGGCCTGTCGGAAGCGTGGCAGCCGGCTCGGGCTGGGTGTTGGATCAGCTCCGGCTGGCAATTTCGGTAGCCGCCGGCGATGTCGATCAGCGAATTGTCTTGAGGTCGATGATTGGATAAGCTGACCGGCGACCAATTGGCCAGAGGCAGGTCTGCCGGGCCATGTGAGTTCAACCCTTGGAGCCGACGCAGTTGCTCCGAAAGAGGAGGAGATAGGAATGGACCGGTTAAACGACATTATCAGCTCAATCAATTCATTTGCGTGGGGTCCACCCATGCTCGGCATGCTCGGTATCACCGGCCTGTTGCTGACGCTGGGCCTTGTCTTCATGCCCTGGCGGAAGGTCGGGTACGGGTTCAGGCTCCTGTTCGACAAGAACCAGGTCGGCGAGGGTGAGGTCAAGCCGTTCAATGCCCTGATGACCGCCCTGTCGGCGACTGTCGGAACCGGAAACATCGCCGGCGTTGCCACGGCCATCGCCCTGGGTGGTCCGGGCGCAATCTTCTACATGTGGCTCATCGCCCTGTTCGGGATGGCAACCAAATATGCCGAAGCCGTTTGTGCGGTGACCTATCGGGAGGTTGATTCCACCGGCAAGTATGTCGGCGGACCCATGTACTATTTGCGGAATGGTGTCGGGGAATTTGCCCCGGAGCTTGGCAAATACCTGGGAATCGCCTTTGCCGTCTTTGGTGCGGTCGCCGCATTCGGGATCGGCAACGCGGTTCAGGTCAACTCGATGGCAACGGTCCTCGATTCCAGTTTCAATGTTCCAACCTGGATCACCGGACTCGTTGTGGCCGGCCTTGCGGGCTTTGTCATCATCGGCGGCATCAAGCGGATCGGTGACGTTGCCGGCAAGCTGGTTCCGACCATGATCGTTCTCTATGTCGGCGCGGCGTTGATCATCATCCTGATCAACATCACCAAGGTTCCCGAAGCCATTGGCATGATCTTTACCTATGCCTTCAATCCGGCTGCAGCCACCGGTGGATTTGCCGGCGCTGCGGTTGCGGCAGCCATTCGCTTCGGCGTGGCACGTGGTGTGTTCTCCAACGAATCCGGCTTGGGTTCGGCAGCAATCGCCCACGCCGCTGCACAGACTAACAGCCCGGTGCGCCAGGGCATCATCGCCATGCTCGGAACTTTCATCGACACCATCGTTGTCTGCACCATGACTGCCCTGGTCATCCTGACATCGGGCGCATGGACGATGACTGGCGCCGATGGTGGCGGCCTGACCGGTGCGGTGCTGACCTCGACCGGTTTCAACGAATCGATTGCCGGCGGTCAATACATTGTCACCATTGCCCTTGCGGTGTTTGCATTCACCACGATCCTGGGTTGGTCGTATTATGGCGAACGATGCTGGCAGTATCTGTTCAGCGAAAAGACCCTGTTGATCTATCGGGGATTGTGGGTGCTGGCAGCGCTGGTATTTGCCAATTTGAAGGTCGATTTCGTCTGGAACCTGTCTGATACGCTCAATGGCCTGATGGCAGTTCCAAACCTGATCGGCCTGATCCTGCTGGCACCGATGGTGTTCAGGATCACCAGACTGCATTTTGAGGAAGAAGGCACACCGCTTGCCGGGCCCTTGCCCAAGAGTTGAACCTCGGACTGTCAGAGCCCGCGGGCTCTGACAGTCAAGCATGGATGAAAATCAGCAGAGCGGCGGCATCGTTGATGTCGCCGCTGGCGCGTCAGGCGAGGGTCAATTCTGCCTGGTGTTGGATACCTGGCCTGTGACCCATCACGGTCGCCGGCAGCAATTGACTTGATACCGCAACTGACGGGACAACCAACACCATCTTGCGTCGACATGGTGGGGAGTTGAAAGCCGGAATTCACTCAAATTGCAATCCGACGCCGAGCAATTACGCCATTCAGGTCAAACTTCATGGTGTTGAGTTGCAGGATAATTCGGCAGGGAGTGGCAAGAATGTTTCAGACTGGACTGGTCCTTGGCCATCCGGATTCAGAAATGGTCAGTAATGTGCGCCGTGGAAAACCGAGCGCTATGCGCGCCTGGCCAATGAGACTGTGAAGGCATCGGGCTCTGGCGATGGGGAGAGCATCGGCATGCCCATCGCTCCGTCTGAGCGGGCGTAGGCCTTTTGCCGAAGACCTGTTTCGCTCGGCCTCCCCGACTGAGGACCATCGTGATTGTCGCCCCATACCATCGTGGCCGGGTCAACTGCGCCCATCCCAAACAGAAGGGACATGGATGGCAACCGGCCCGGCCACAACTCTCGGGCCAGCCTGCGCGCAGAAGTTTCACCAAGATGTGCTATATCAGCAGATTGCTGAAAACGGTGTCTTGCTGAAATGATCTTGATCAATTTCACCGATCATGCTACTTTCACCAAATGGTGAAATCGCACGAAATCGAGAAGCGGGCGGAGAGTACGGCAGTGGACGCGGTCCGTGCTCTGCTTGAGCACGTCCCGGACATACAGATCATCGCAGTTCGCCACGAGCAGCATCTCGAGTCCGGCCACCATCTCGATGCCAGGATCGATCTTGGGCACGATGGAAGCCGCTATGCGCTCCTCATGGAGATCAAGTCAAATGGAGCGCCGCGTTTTGCCCGTTCCGCGGTCTATCAGCTCGAGAGCTGCATCGCGCATTTGCATCGATCCGAACACCAGGACGACGCCCGGCAGTTCATCCCGATGCTGGTGAGCCCATACCTGTCTCCGGAGTCGCGCTCCATATGCCTCGATCACAATGTCGCCTACCTCGACCTCTTCGGTAACGCCCACCTTGCTTTTGGCCCCGTCTATATGGAAAGATCCGTCCCGGACAGGCCGAAGTCCGAAACCCGCGCTCAGCGGTCACTGTTCACGCCGAAGGCGGGCGCGATCCTGCGGGTTCTTCTGCGCGACCCGGCCCGCGCATGGCGCGTGACGGGTCTGGCCGAGGCAGCCAACGCCAGCCTAGGGCACGTAAGCAATGTCCGCAAAGCACTGCTCGACCGGGAATGGGTCGACATAGGGGACGACGGTCTCGTCCTCGTCCAGCCCGATGCGCTACTGAAATCCTGGCGCGAGAACTACCGTCAGCCCGACGGCCATCACATCAGCGGATACACGGTTCCCCACGGGGACCAGCTGCGCAATCACCTGTCGGGAAACCTGAACCCGGGACCGCAACCTCCGCGCGCGATCTGCGCGTCCAACTCGGCTGCCGAGTGGATTGCGCCATACGTCCGAGGCAGCACGCACAGCTTCTATGCAGACGAACCCGGGGCGCGGATACTGCAAGAGGCGCTTCAGTTGACCCATGCCGCACAGGGAGCCAACGTGATCCTGCATATCCCCAACGATGAGACCCTGTTCGATGACGCCGTCGAGCCGGCACCGGGCATCTTCTGCGCCAATCCGGTCGTCACCTACCTCGATCTGTGGAATGGCACTGATCGGGACCGCGAGGCCGCCGACCATTTGGCCGCGAAGTGCTTTCCATGGTTGTGAGGGAGCCCCAGGCCGCCAGCGACTACGACGACCGGACGACAGCGGCGGTCAAGTCGGTTCTCATCGAGATCGGCCAGATCCTCGGTAGCTTCGAAGGCAAGTTTGCGATCATCGGCGGCGCCGTTCCCTGGCTTCTGCTGGGCGAAGCTGTAGAGCGTCAATCTGGATGAGAGCAGCACGTCAATCAGGATGACTACCTGACGCCGCGGCGAGTGTTCAGGAATTCCTATCGTTCTGTTGCCGCACTTTCCACGCCGGGTTTGACCGGGATGCATCCCGGTTTCTTGCCGAGTTGGACAACGGCAGGTGGCCGTTCTATCCTGCCGCGGCATCAGCAAGGTGAGCGTGACAGAAGATGGACATGCCATCCCCGGACAGTCATGTCCTCGGCCGCAGGGACCAGATCGTCGCCCGGTTGCGGGCGTTGCTGCCCGGCGAGGGCATCATTGACGATCCGACCGAGACCCGGGCTTATGAATGTGATGCCTACACGGCCTACAGCTGCCCGCCGCTCGCCGTAGCCCTGCCGACGACGACGGAAGAGGTTTCGCAGATCCTGCGCGTCTGCAACGAGGAGCATGTTCCGGTGGTGCCCCGGGGCGCCGGGACCTCACTGGCCGGAGGCGCTTTGCCGACATCCGATTCCGTGGTGCTGGGTGTGGCTCGCATGACCGGGATCCTGGAGATCGACCTCGCCAACCGGTTTGTCCGGGTGCAGGCGGGCCGGACCAACATCTCGGTGACCGAAGCCGTGGCGGCGGAAGGGTTCTTCTACGCCCCGGACCCGTCGAGCCAGCTGGCCTGTGCCATTGCCGGCAACATCGCCATGAATTCAGGCGGCGCCCACTGCCTAAAATACGGTGTCACGAGCAACAATCTTCTCGGCGTGACCATGGTGATGATGGATGGGGAGGTGGTCGAGATCGGCGGTCCGTACATGGATTCGGGCGGGCTTGACCTGCTAGGCTTGGTCTGTGGATCGGAAGGACAGTTGGGCGTGGTTACCGAGGCGGTGTTGCGCATTGTTCCCAGACCCGAGGGCGCCAGGCCGGTCATGTTCGGATTTGAAACGAATTCGGCGGCCGGGGCCTGTGTCGCCGACATTGTCCAGTCCGGCCTGCTGCCGGTGGCCATCGAGTTCATGGACCGGCCCTGCATCCGTGCCTGCGAGGATTTTGTCGGTGCCGGGTATCCCGATGTCGAGGCGTTGCTGATCGTCGAGGTTGAAGGCTCCGACGAGGAAATCGACCGCCAGCTTGGCCTGATCAGGCAGATTGCCGCCCGGCATGCGCCGGAGGTGGTCAGGGACAGCCGTTCGGACGCCGAATCGGAACTGATCTGGGCTGGCCGCAAGGCCGCCTTCGGCGCCATGGGCCGGATCAGCGACTACATATGCCTCGACGGGACGATTCCGGTATCGGAACTGTCCCGGGTGCTTGACCGCATCGGTGAGTTGTCGGCGGAATTCGATCTGCCGGTGGCAAACGTGTTTCATGCCGGTGACGGCAATCTTCATCCGCTGATCCTGTTTGACTCGAATGCCGAGGGCGGCCTGGAGAGATGTGAGGCACTTGGCGCGGCGATCCTGAAATTCTGCGTGGAGGTCGGCGGCTGCCTGACCGGCGAGCACGGGGTCGGGGTCGAAAAACGTGACCTGATGCACGTCCAGTATGGTCGTGATGACCTGGAGGCGCAGATCCGGATCAAGGATGTGTTCGATCCCGGATGGCGGCTGAATCCGGCCAAGGTATTTCCGCTCGAATTGACCGAAGACCGGCGGGCGGCGTGAAACCGGGGAGTGAAAGCGAGCTTGCCGAGCTGATTGCGTCAGCGACGGAACCGGTGCGGATTGTCGGTGGCGGTACCAAGCCGATCGGTGGGGAGCAGGACGGGGTGCCGGTATCAACCGCAGGCATATCGGGCATATCGGAACATGATCCCGGGGCGCTGACGGTGATTGTCAGGGCAGGGACCCCGGTGACCGAGCTGGAATCGGTTCTTGCCGGCAGTCGGCAGCAACTCCCCTTCGAGCCAATGGATTACCGTGGATTGCTGGGAACCGAGGGAGAGCCGACCATTGGCGGCGTTGCGGCGCTCAACCTGTCGGGGCCACGCCGGGTGTCATCGGGCGCCTGCCGGGATTTCATGCTGGGGGTCCGGTTTGTCGACGGGGTCGGCCGAGTCATCAGGAATGGCGGCCGGGTCATGAAGAACGTCACCGGCTACGACCTGGTCAAGCTGCTGGCCGGGAGCTTCGGGACGCTGGGCATCATGACGGAAATCGCCTTCAAGGTGCTGCCAGGCTCTGAATTCCGGGCGGTGCTGCTGCTGGAGGGTCTTTCGGACCGGCGAGCCATCGAGGTGCTGTCGAGGGCGCTGGCCTCGCCATTCGGCGTAACGGGAGCTGCCCATGTGGGCCGGGGGCTGGATGGGCATCCGGTAACGATGATCAGGGTCGAGGGCCTCGAGGAGTCGGTTCGATACCGGGCCGACCGGCTGCGGGCGCTGCTGCAGGAATTCGGCCAGTTCGACATCGAGGCCGACCAGGAGCGAATTGCAGCAGGCTGGAAATGGATCAGGGATGTCGAGGCGTTTCACGGCAGGCAGGGAGATGTCTGGCGGATTTCGACCACTCCCAGTGCAGCTCCCTCCCTGGTCGAGAAAGTCAGGGCCGAAGGCGAGGCGGATGTCATCTATGACTGGGGCGGTGGATTGATCTGGGTCCTGGCCGAGGAGGGGGTGGATCTGCGGCAGCGGGCCGGGACGTATTCCGGGCACGCCACGCTGGTCAGGGCAGGCAGGGCGACAAGGCAGCGCATTCCGGTTTTCGAGCCGCGGGAGCATCGGCTGGCCGCATTGGAGCGGGGCATCAGGCGAAAATTCGACCCCAGGGGCATTCTCAACCAGGGCCTGGTGGCCTGACCGCTCTCCGGTCGACCATCCGACAAGTTCAAGGACGAGACATCAATGCAGACCAGCTTTACCGCCGAACAACTCGAGGACCCGGGATTGCGGCGGTCGAACAGGATCCTGAGGAGCTGCGTGCATTGTGGATTTTGCACGGCAACCTGCCCGACCTACCAGCTCCTGGGTGACGAACTCGACAGCCCTCGCGGCCGGATCTACCTGATCAAGGACATGCTGGAGACCGGCCGGCCGGCCGATGCCAGGACCGTCAAGCATATTGACCGCTGCCTCTCCTGTCTCGCCTGCATGACCACCTGTCCCTCCGGCGTGAACTACATGCACCTCGTGGACCACGCCCGGGAATATATCAACAGGACTTATCGCCGCAGCCCGCTCGACCGCCTGCTGCGCAGCATGCTGGCCCTCATTCTGCCCTATCCGTACCGGTTTCGGCTGGCGCTGCTCGGCGCCAGGCTGGCAAGACCGTTGGCATTCGTGATGCCCGATGCCCGCCTGCGGGCGATGCTGGAAATGGCGCCATCGGAAATCCCGCCGGTCAGCCGGAACGACGATCCGCAGGTCTTTTGCCCTGACCGCGAGCCCTCTTCCCGGGTCATCCTGTCGACCGGCTGTGCGCAGAGGGCGCTCAATACCGATATCAACGACGCCACCATCCGGCTGCTTCGCCGTCTCGGCACCGAGGTCATCGTGGCCAGGGGTGCCGGGTGCTGCGGCGCGCTGGTGCATCATTTGGGCGATACCGCTGCCAGCCACAGGGCGGCCGCCGACAATATCAATGCGTGGACGAGCAGCGAGCATGGCGAGGTGGATGCCATCATCGTCAATACCAGCGGTTGCGGGACCACCATCAAGGACTACCGGCACATGCTGGAGGGCGACCCGCTGGAGCCGGGCGCAGCGAGGGTCTCGGATTTGGCCGCCGACGTGACCGAATTCCTGGCTTTGCGTGAATTCCCTGAATGTCCGCCCCGGCAGATCCGGGTCGGCTACCATGCTCCATGCTCGCTTCAGCACGGGCAGCAAATCCGGCAACAGCCGAAACTGTTGCTGGCGCGGGCGGGATTCGAGGTTGTCGAGCCAGCCGAGTCGCATCTGTGTTGCGGTTCGGCCGGAACCTACAACCTCTTGCAGCCGGAAATTGCCGGCAAGCTCGGAAAGAGAAAGGCGCAGGCACTCGAGACCATCGCCCCGGATGTCATCGCCACCGGCAATATCGGCTGCATGATGCAGATCGCCACCGGAACCGGCATCCCGGTGGTGCATACGGTAGAACTTCTCGACTGGGCAACCGGCGGTCCGATGCCGAGGCCGCTGCGCAAATCCGGCTGGACGGATACCGGACCTGCCCCCTCTTGAACTTCGCAACAGCCGCCCCAATATCTTCCGTGTCGGAACGCCGAATATCGGGTCCGACACCACCAAGGGCCCGTCCAACCGGAGGGCTCAACGCAAGCATATCGCTCAAAGGAGGGTAACCATGCGCAGATATGATCTTTCCCCGCTGTTCCGCACGACCGTCGGCTTCGACCATGTCGCCGACCTGCTGGATTCGGCATTTTCGCAGGATGTCATCTCGACATCCTATCCACCGTTCAACATCGAGAAGACCTCGGATGACGCCTACCGGATTTCGGTGGCCGCCGCCGGGTTTTCCGAAGATGATCTCAATGTCGAGGTCCGTGAGAACCAGCTTGTTGTCTCGGCGGCCAGGGCAGAGTCGGGCTCCGATGACAGGTTCCTGCATCGCGGGATTGCCCGCCGATCCTTCGAGCGCCGGTTCAGGCTTGCTGAACACGTGCAGGTGACCGGGGCCAGCTTCGAGAATGGCATGCTGAATGTCGAGTTGGTGCGCGAGATTCCCGAGGCTTCGAAGCCGAGGCGCATCGCCATCAACACCGCGGATCAGCCGACCCGGCTCGCCGCCTGACCGCGATCATCAGAGCGTGCCCCGTCATCGGGGCACGCAACCTGCAGTGCCGGTCCCCGACCTTGCGGTCAAATCGACATGCACAGATATTTCATTTCCAGGAAGTCTTCCGTTCCATGCCGCGAGCCCTCGCGGCCCAACCCGGACTGCTTCACCCCGCCGAACGGTGCCACTTCCGTTGACAGGATGCCGGTATTGATGGCGACCATCCCGTATTCCAGTGCCTCGGCCACCCGCCAGACCCGCGACAGGTCGCGGGCGTAGAAGTAGGAAGCCAGGCCATGAATGGTGTCATTGGCCAGCTCGATTACCTCATCCTCGGTATCGAACCGGATCAGCGGTGCGACCGGACCAAAGGTCTCGTCATGGGCAATGAGCATGTCCTGGGTCACATCGGCAATAACCGTCGGCTCGAACCAGTTGCCTCCAAGTTCGTGTCTTTTGCCGCCGGCCAGTAACCTGCCACCCCTGGAGGTGGCATCGGCGATATGGGATTCAACCTTGGCCACCGCATCCTGGTTGATCAGCGGCCCGGTATTGATGCCATCGCCAAACCCGTCGCCGAGCTGGAGATCGCCGGTGGCCCTGGTCAGCATCTCGGCAAACTTGTCATAGACGCCGGACTGGACATAGATCCTGTTGGCGCAGACGCATGTCTGGCCGTTGTTCCGGTATTTGGAGAGCATCGCCCCCTGCACGGCGGCGTCCAGATCGGCATCGTCGAAGACGATGAATGGCGCGTTGCCACCAAGTTCCATCGAAACCTTCTTGACCTGCTGCCCGGCCTGCTGAAGCAGGATGCGGCCGACTTCAGTTGATCCGGTAAAGGTGATCTTGCGGATGATCGGGTTGCTGCAGAACTCCTCGCCGATCTGCCGCGACCGGGTGGAGGTGACCACCGAAAACACACCCTTGGGCACACCGGCCCGCTCGGCTAGCACGGCCATGGCCAAGGCCGAAAGCGGGGTCTCGCTGGCCGGCCGGGCGACAAATGTGCATCCGACCGCCAGCGCCGGCCCGACCTTGCGGGCGATCATGGCGTTCGGGAAGTTCCAGGGCGTTATCGAGGCGACCACGCCCACCGGCTGCTTGATCACCAGCAACCGCTTGTCGGGCTGATGGCCCGGTATGACATCGCCATAGATACGCTTGGCTTCCTCGCCAAACCATTGCAGGAACGATGCCCCGTACATGATCTCACCCTTCGCTTCGGCGAACGGCTTGCCCATCTCGGCAGTGAGGATGGTGGCAAGATCATCGGCATTGGCGATCATCAGCCGGTACCATTCGAGAAGGATCTCCGATCTTTCCTTCCCGGTGCGTGCTGCCCATTCCTTCTGCGACGCAGCGCAGGCATCGATGGCCCGGCGGGTCTCGGCGATACCGAGATCCGGCACGGTGGCGATGACGTCGCCGCGGGACGGGTTGGTGACATCAAATGCCCCGCCATCATCGGCGTCGATCCACTCGCCGGCGACAAGGCACCGGGTAGCCAGCAGGGATGGATCCGCGAGCAGTGAAAGAATGTTGGTCGTATCCAGCATCGTGAACTCCGCAATATTTTCCAATTCCGGTGCCACAATGCTAAATCGAGTTCAAGGCGAGTCTGGTCCGATCTGGCCGAATCCGGTCCGCCGACATGAATCACGATGTCACGGGCCAGCTCTTCTCCCGGGAGGACTATCGCCATGATTGCCCAGGGCCCGCGCAACAGCATCTCCGACATTCCCGGAATCCTGGTCGGGAATTCCTCGGACGCGGTCATGAAGACCGGGGTGACGGTGGTGACCGGCGGGAAACCCTTTACCGCCGGGGTGTCGGTGCTCGGCGGAGCGCCGGGAACCCGGGAGACCGATCTCCTGTCGCCCGAGCGGCTGGTGCAGCGGGTCGATGCGGTGGTCCTGTCCGGCGGTTCGGCCTTCGGGCTGGATGCGGCGTCCGGGGTGGCCGACATGCTGGCCGAGCAGGGGCGGGGCATCGAGGTGGGAGCGGCCAGGGTACCGATCGTTCCCGGGGCCATCCTGTTCGACCTCCTCAATGGCGGCGACAAGGGCTGGCGGACCAATCCGTACAATTCACTCGGCAGGCAGGCGTTGGCGGCAGCCTCGCCGGAATTCGACATCGGCACCGCCGGCGCTGGCGCCGGCGCAACAACCCTCGATCTCAAGGGTGGGCTGGGTTCGGCCTCCTGCGTGCTGCCCGGAAACATCCTGGTCGGCGCCCTGGTGGCAGTGAATGCGGCTGGCACCGTGGTTCGGGGCGGCGGCCCGGAATTCTGGGCGGCGCCATTCGAGATCGATGGCGAGTTCGGTGGTATTACGCATCAGGAGGGCTTCGATCCATGCTGGATGCCGGAATTCGACATCTCCATCGCCGACCCAGGCCGCAACACGACGATTGCCGTCGTGGCCACTAACGCCACGCTTGACCAGGCACAGGCCACGGCGCTCGCCACCACCGCCCATGGCGGGCTGGCCCGCTCGATCCTGCCATCACACACCATTCTTGACGGCGATTTGGTATTTGCCATCTCCACCGGCGAGTTGCCACTCGGCGACGACCCGGCGGCGCTGGTGGCGCTGGGCCACGGGGCGGCCAGCGCACTGGCAAGGGCGGTGGCCAGGGGAGTTCACGCCGCCATTGCCGAGCCCCGGGATACGAGGCCAAGCTGGCGATTGCTGCACGGGTAGTTCCCTGCAGACCCGAAGTCACCATCGTTACAAGGTGGTCAGCTTGCGAATCCCGCCTTGCTGGAACCGGAATGGAATGCCAGGCGGCGGCCCGGGGCACGGGAGCACCTCCAGCAGCCGGGCAATGACCAGCCGGGTGATGGACGGAAAATCAAGCTCGCCGGTATCGCCAAGCCGAACCCATTGCAGGTCCGAGAGTTCTCCAGATGCGTCATCGAGCTGGTCGGGGTCGCCGGCCAGGGGAATCCGGTCGACATCGCCATAGAAGAACCGCGCATCAAAACGCCGGATTCGGCCGGGAGGGGTGATCGCCCGGTAGAAGAATACGAGGCCCCGGGCGCTCGGCACCAGGCCATCGGCGCAGAATTGCGCCCACTCGTCGGGAAGTTCCTGTCGCTGGCCGTCCGGGTCCGGGGCTTCGGCAAGGCGAATCCCGGTCTCCTCCCACAACTCCCGCACCGCACAGGCCAGCAACGGACCGACCTCCGGCATGGCCGACCGCAATGCCAGCCTGGTCATGCAGAGCGGCGCCGGTGTGGCTTGCAGTCTGACCCGGCCATCGGCCGCATCAACGGCGCCGCCGGGAAACACGAACTTGTCCGGCATGAAGACGGCGGCGCTGCCCCGCCGGCCGACAAGGATTCTCGGCTCGTGGTCCCGTTCTCGGACCAGCACGATGGTCGCCGCATCGCGGATCGTGTCCCTGGCCGTCTCCATGTCCCGTATCCGCCTCCCGGTGAGTCCGCCCCGTCCCTACACAAGAACCGCCCGGATGAGAATCCGCAACGCTGCATCGGGGCCGGGGCGCTCCCGGACCGAATCCGGTCATGCTCTCCTTTTGCCCGGATGCTTGCGGGCCCGAACAGGAGTGCCGCTGCCGTAACGCATGTCGATTCCATCGGACGGCGCACTCACCCCATCGTCGCCTGATGGCTTGCCCATGGTAAAATATGTCGATATATCTTCATTTTATCGACACATTGCAGTGACAAGTCGACGGGATCGACATGTTCGGACGAGGTGTCGACAGCAGCAGGATTCATCGACATGACCTTTGATCCCGGCCGTCCCTTCAATGACCTCCCGGACCTGCCACCGGCCTCGGACACCGAGACCAGGGCCATTCTTCGCAGTTGCATTGCCGCGCGGGCGGCGCTGGCCGAGTTGCGGGTCTCCGGAAGGCTGATCCCGAACCAGGCGATGCTGATCAACTCGATCCCACTGCTTGAAGCACAGGCGAGTTCGGAAATCGAGAACATCGTCACCACGACCGACCGGATGTTCCGCTATGCCAACGACGCCGCAGGTCGGGCTGACCCTGCCACCAGGGAGGCCCTGCGCTACCGCACCGCCCTGAATCTCGGCTTCGAGATGCTGGCGCGGCGGCCGGTATCGACCGTCATGGCCGTCGAGATCTGCCGCGTGATCAAGGGTGCGGATCTGGACATTCGCAGCACGCCAGGCACGACGCTGTCGAATGATGCAACCGGCGAGGTCATCTACACGCCGCCAGAGGGAGACCAGGTTCTGCGGAACAAGTTGGCGAACTGGGAGCACTACATTCACGAGTCCGAGGAGATTGATCCGTTGATCCGGCTTGCAGTCATGCATTACCAGTTCGAGGCGATTCACCCCTTCATCGACGGAAACGGCCGCACCGGCCGGGTGCTGAACCTGCTCTTTCTCGTCGACAAGGAATTGCTGGATATTCCTGTCCTCTATCTCAGCCGGCATATAATCCGGAACAAGGCACTCTACTACCGCTATCTGCTTGAGGTGACGACACGGCAAGCCTGGGAGAGGTGGATTCTCTTTGTTCTCGAGGCGGTCAGGGCGACAGCCGAGTGGACCACGGCAAAGATCGAAGCGATCCGGGATCTTCTCGACGGGACGGCAACGGAGATTCGACGGAGCATGCCGAAAATCTATTCCCGCGAACTGGCGGAACTGATCTTCGTTCATCCCTACTGCCGGAGCAGCAACGTGGTGAAAGCGGGCATCGCCAAGCGTCAGACGGCCGCCGTCTATCTGAAGGCCCTCGCAACCCGCGGCATCCTCGAGCAAGTCAGGGTGGGGCGCGAAAACCTCTACATCAACCCGCCGCTCCTGGAACTCTTGGCCGAGAACGGGTGACTTCGCGCGACGCAGGATCAGCCTAGAATTCCCGATCAGGTTGGCTGCTGCGCCTGATCGATTCCGGTTGTGTCGACCCGGCTTGCCAGAAAAACACGCAACCGAACAGGGCAATACAGGGAACACGACGAAGTCATGGCAAGGGAAATCGAATTCAAGAAATGGCTTGAGAGCAGCGGGGCATCTTCTGAAAAGGCGCGGAAATCCCGTGCTCATGCAGTCCGTACGATATCTGTAGGCCGGGAGGATAGCGAGGAAAACCGTTTCCTGAACCGCCTAATCCGTGACCCGGCTTGGAAAGACGGCGAGACAAGGTCGTGTTGTCCTTGGAAAGCCGCCGGGTTCGTGGCCGTTTCGGCTGCTGTCCTGTGCGGGTTGGCGCCGCGAGTGTAGTCGAAGCTCGATGGAAAACTGCCATCGGTGGCGCGCTCGATCGTCGTGCTCGTATTCAGCGGCATCGTCATCGCCCCGGTGGCGGGATCAGTGGAGCGGCCGGAGTGAATCGCAAGGGTTTCGAGTTTCACCCGAGTGGTCCAGGTTGTCTGGCTGTGGAGCGGTCAATGTCGCGGCCAGTGTTGCCAAGACGGATATGGTGGTCAATTTGACGGCTGGAGCGGGCACAACCGCGGAAGGTGAGTAACATCCGGATGTTCCTATGACTTGCCGGCCGGAGCCTCGATGTCCGGCATCCCTGCACGGGACTTCGAGCGCCGCCATCCGATGGTCGTCACGGAGCGCGCCCGGCACGGCGACCGGGACGCCCCCGAACATCGATTGCCCCGGGCCGCGACGCGATGGGCAGAAATTCGGCGTCGTGAGCCGGAGTCCCGAAATTTGACTTCGGGGCAGAGATTGGCCAAGTGACGGTTGGCTGGCATACCGTGGCCCGCCGGTCACCCGGGCGATGTCTTGCCCGCCAACAGCAGCAATTAGTCCCCTGAGTGCCGGGCAGGCCCGTTGTCCGGATGGGGGAATCAGGGAGTAGAAGATGCAGGACCAGGACAGGATTTCACACTTTGCCGACAATGACGGATTTGTCGCCGCGCTTGACCAGAGCGGTGGTTCGACGCCAGTTGCGCTCGCCCGCTACGGTGTCGCCGAAAACAGGTATGGCAATGAGGCCGAGATGATGGCGCTCGTCCATGAAATGCGCTCCCGGATCATGCGGGCAACCTGCTTTTCCGGCAACCGGGTCCTGGGAGTGATCCTGTTCGAGAAAACAATGACCGGCGAGATCGACGGGCAGAGGGTTCCCGATTTCCTTTGGAATCGAAAAGGCGTGCTGCCCTTCCTCAAGATTGATGACGGGCTGGCCGACGAGAAGAATGGCATCAGCCTCATGCAGCCGATCAGTGGCATGGAGGACCGACTGGAGCAGGCCAAAGAGTATGGCATGTTCGGCACCAAGATGCGTTCGGTCATTCACCGGCCGGGCAGGGCGGGGGTTGATGCGGTGGTCGAACAGCAGTTCGAATTTGCCGAGACCATCATCGATCACGGAATTCTGCCGATTGTCGAGCCGGAGGTGTCGATTGCCTGCGAGGACAAGGCGGCGTGCGAGGAGATGCTGTTCGAGGCGCTGATTGCCCGGCTGGAGGCGCTCGGCACGGGACGGCGGATTGCACTCAAGCTGACCCTTCCCGACCGGCCGGGGCGGTATACCGATCTCATCGCCCATGACAAGGTGGTCAGGGTCACGGCCCTCTCCGGCGGATATGACAGGGAGGAAGCCTGCCGTCGGCTCGCCGAAAATCCGGGAATGATCGCCAGCTTTTCTCGAGCCCTGCTGGAGGGGCTGGACGAATCCCAGAGCGACCCGGAGTTCGACCGCATGCTCGGCGAGACCATCAACCGGATCTATGCTGCATCCTGCACCTGAGGCCGAGGCCCTCGCCCGGCAAGAAATTTCGCCGGAATTCGGGCCACCTGCCGTTTAACCATCAGTTGAACAGAGATCACCGGCAACAGCCGGCAATTGAAAGGATGACAGGCAATGAAACAGACACCTCGCAAGCTGCTGCTTTCGGGAGCGACCATCGCCGCCATTGCGGCGCTTTCGACCGGTTCGGCCATGGCCGACTCCGGGGATGGAAGGAAGGGCGGAGGCATGTTCGGCGGCATGGGTGCCGGGTTTTCCGACCTGGACGCCGATGGCGACGGCATGTTGACCGAAGAGGAATTTGCCGCGGCCCGAAGCACCTGGTTTGCCAGCCATGACGCCGATGGCGACGGCATGCTGTCGCAGGATGAGTTGAATGCAGCCATCTTGGCCAGTCTCGCCCGCATGGCCGAGAAGCGTTCGGCCGCAATCATCGGCAGGCTGGATGACGATGGCGACGGCATGATCGCCATGGATGAGATCGAGATGGACCATGATCCGGCGCGGGCATTTTCCCGGATGGACCGGGATGATGACGGCATGATTTCCGAATCCGAATTCGACCGGAAGAAATCGAGGGACGGCAGGAAGGGTCGGCGTTGGGGCCGGAAGGGCCACGACAACGACTGACAATTGGTTGGTCGGCCACCTGGTGGTGCCGGCCAACTGCAGACCCGACGAGTGGGGACCGTGCCAGTTCGAGCATGCAAAGGCGATCTGACACAGATGGATCGGCAACGGATGAGAGCCTGCTTGCGGCCTATGCGGCCGGAGACCGGTCCGCATCCCGCCAGATCCTCGAGCGGTTTGCGCCAACCGTATTCCGGCTTGCCTGCCGCATGTTGGGCAACCAGGCCGATGCCGAGGACGTCACGCAGGACGTCATGTTGAGGCTGTGGAAGATGGCGCCGAACTGGCAGGCCGGCAATGCCCGGTTGTCCACCTGGCTGTGGCGGGTGACTGCAAATCTGTGCACGGATCGCTTGCGGGCGAGACGGCCCGGCAGCCCGTTGTCACCGGACGAGACCGCCGACCACCGGCCGGCCCAGCTTGACCGGATGATGGAGGGTGAGAGATCGCGGGCATTGGCAGACGCCCTGTCGGCCCTGCCGACCCGGCAGAGAATCGCGGTGGTGCTGCGACACCTGGAGGGGAGGTCGAACCCGGAAATCGCTGAGATCCTCGACACGACGATCGAGGCGGTCGAGAGCCTGCTGACCAGGGGATTGCGCCAGCTCAGGGGCCGGCTGGGCGGACGACAGGACGAGTTGGGCTGGACGGGATGAAACCAAACGGACAGATCACCGATCCCGGGTTGGATGCCTGCTTCGAGGAGGCCAGGCGTGAAGGCATGCCGCAAATTCCGCCCCGGCTGTGGCAGGCCATGCTGGATGATGCCGACCGGTTGCAACCGGCAGTTGCAGCATCGGCAGGGCGGCGGCGAAGCCATGCCGGTTGGTGGCACCATCTCTGGCCGCTCCCCGCCTGGTGGCAGCCGGCGGCAGTCATGGCGGCATTTGCCCTGGCCGGCTTTGCTCTTGGCTCGCTGCTGGCCGATAATGCCGAATTGCTGGCGGGCGAGATGCTGGCGGCGCAGCCGGTGGTGGTCGGCGCCGACATCTTCTCGGATCTCGAGCAACTGATCGTCGAGGGCTAGTGCATGGCTGAGGATCGACACGGGCCGTCCGGTCGCCGCAGGTGGCTCAAGCTGGTGCTTGTCCTGTCACTGGCGGCAAATCTGCTGGTGATCGGCGCCGCGATCGGGCTTGCACTCTACTGGCCCCGGCACGATTTTGCCGAGGGGAGCAGGATATTCGGCATCTCCGGCCTGGCTGTCCTGTCGGGCGCCCTGGATGACAGGCACAAGCGCTCGATCGGCGTGGAAATCAGGGGTCGCAAGGGCGGATGGCGCGAGCTTCGGGAACTGGCGGGCGGGAACGCAGCCAGGCTGATCGAGATCCTGCGGGCCGATCCGTTCGATCCGCTCGAGCTCGAGGAACATTTTCGCCAGCAGCGGGATCATGCGATGACCATGCTCACCGACGGCCACGAACTGCTTGCTCCCCGCATCATTGCCATGACCCCGGAGGAGCGGGATCACTTTGCCGACCGGATCGAATCAGGTCTCGGCAAGCGCGGCCGGCGACATCGCTGAATGCTGACGGCACCGACCGGAAGGGCAGGGCTGGCGGTGGAAACCGCGTGACCATGCATGGCCCGCGTTGCTGGCCGGGAAGGATCAATCGCCGAAGGAGGCAGACCTCCTGTTCATGGTCCCGGTGCGGATGATGGAATACCGGTCAGGAAATCCTCGACCAGCATGCTGACGACCTCGCGGAATGCCTCGAGCTGGGTGGCACCGTTTGCCACCGCGTCGGCGAATCGCCGCCTCTGCCTCGTCGTCGAATTGCCCCGTCGCACGATTTCCGCCGTCCAGGCCAGCTCCTTCTCGCAACCGAGTTCGGCCGCATCGTCCCTGACCAGCCACACCAGCTCCTGCATCAATTCTGCGAATGGCACCAGCTTGGTCTTGCCATGGTCGATCAGCGGTTCGTCGGTGCCGTAACGCTGCGCACGCCAGCGGTTCTCGTTGATGAGTATCGAGGGGTAGTGCCGCCATCTCTGGTTGAGCGACCGCAGCCGGTAGAGGAAGGCGACGATCGCCTGGAAGGTTGCGGTAATGGCGACGGCATCCCGCCAATGGCTGCAGACATCGGTGACCCGCTGTTCCATGGTCGGGAACTTGACCGAAGGCCGGATGTCCCACCAGATCTTGGTGCCGTCCTCAAGGCTGCCGGATTCAACCAGCTGGTCGACCAGGCGGGTGAACCCGGCGTAGGAATTCAGCGTGTCGGGAAGTCCGGTTCGGGGCAGCGAATCAAACACCGCGAGCCGGTACGAGGACAGCAAGGTGTCCTCGCCCTCCCAATAGGGGGAGGAGCAGGACAGCGCCAGGATGTGCGGCAGGAAATAGGCTGCCTGGTTCATCAGGTCGATGCGCAGGTCGGGGTCCTCGACTTCGAGATGAGTATGCATGCCGCAGATCAGCAACCGGCGGGCACTCAGCCCCATCTCGCGGCTCAGGGCGATGTAGCGGTCCTTGTCGGTATGGGTCTGTTCGCGCCGCCTGGCAAAGGGATGGGTGGAGGCTGCAATGATCCGGTAGCCAAATCGGCTGGCAGTTGACGACACCAGTGATCTGAGCTCCGCAAGTTCGGCCCCGGCATCGGTGACCCTGGCCTGCGGGCGGGTTCCCACCTCAATCTGGCACTGGAGATATTCGTTGGAGGTTCGCCCGTCCGACAGCCTCCCGCATTCTTCCATGAACCCCGGATCCGGCACCGGGACGAGGTCAAGACTCTCCTGGTCAATGATCAGGTATTCTTCTTCGATGCCAACTCGCAGTGATGGCCGGTCCGCCATGATCGGTATCCCCTTGTTGATTGCTTCTGTCGGGTAATGCCGTCGCCGACAATACACCCTGTCGTCCCGGCCTGCATTCCGGAACCCGGCCCTGCCGTTCAGCGGTGCCAGGCAGCAGATGGCCGTGGAAGCAGGCAGGAGGGCAGGCCGACGAAACCTGCTTCCACCTTGCGACCTGCACCGCGCCCGCCTTCCAGGACGATGCCGGGATTCGGGCGGGGCAGGGTGGGGGGAGGGTGGCAGTCCCTAGGGGAATCGAACCCCTCTTTCCAGGTTGAAAACCTGGCGTCCTAACCGATAGACGAAGGGACCGCATCTCTACACCGGCAAATAATAATGGATGGCGCTGGCCAGTTGCAACACCCTATCGCCGGCAAATCGGCGAATTCGGCTGCGGCCGTTCCGGCCGGCATCAGGCGGGCGCCGCATCCTCGACCCGGAGTTGTGGGGTGATCCGGCCGCGATAGTCATTCGCCTCCAGCCTCCCCAGCACATGGACGGGTTGTGAGCCACGTTCCTTGAGGAATATCCCCAACTCCTTGTCCATTACCCCAAAGGCAATTGCCGCCAGTCTTGATTTCGATTGACCCTGCAACGAGAAGCGCAGATGCATGTCTCCGACCACCTGCGGGTAGACGATATGCTGGAATGGCAGCACGACACTGGGAGGCGGTGAACCGGCCCCGTACGGTCCGGCATTCTCCAGGGCCTCGACCAGGTCAAGCGTCGCCGCTTCAGCCTGGATTTCGCCATCGACCCTGACCGTGCGGGGCGAATCGAGTGCAGGTTCCTGGAGTTCCAGCAATTGGGCAATCCGCTTCATCGCCGGGTCCAGTCGATCTTCTTCCACCTCGAGACCGGCGGCCATCTTGTGGCCTCCGCCCCTGGTCAACAGGCCTTCATCCCGGCACCGGACGATTGCCGAACCGATATCAAGCCCCGGGATCGATCGGGCCGAGCCCTTGCCGATGCCGCCGTCGAGGCCGATGGCGATGGCTGGCCGGTTGGCCAGTTCGGAAATATGTGACGCCACGATCCCGACGATGCCCGGATGCCAATCCTCGGAAGCTGCCCAGACCAGCGGCATGTCAAGCTCCCGCTCCTCGACCTGTTGCCGGGCCTGGGCGGAGGCGAATTTTACCATCTGCTGCCGCTCGCGGTTCAGCGCATCCAGCGCCTGGGCCAGTTCCATTGCCTCGTCATCATCATCGGTGGCCAGCAGTCGTGCCCCGAGACTCGGATCACCGATCCGGCCTCCGGCATTGATTCGCGGGCCAAGCATGAATCCGAGATGGCGGGTATTCGGCGGGGAGTTGATCCCGGCAATGTCGGCCAGGGCACGCAGGCCCGGACGGCCCCGCCTGCGCATCACCAGCAACCCGTTGCGGATCATCGCCCGGTTCAGACCCTGTATCGGCGACACATCGGCCACCGTTGCCAGGGCAACCAGGTCCAGCATCTGCATGAGGTCCGGAAGATCATTCCTGGTCGGCCGCAAAGCCCGGTTGACCGCTACCAGGAACATGAACACCACGCCGGCGGCACACAGATAGACAAGTTCCGACGACTCGTCCTGGCGGTTGGGATTGACAACGGCAAGGGCCGGGGGCAGCACCGGGTCCGATACGTGGTGGTCGAGCACGATCACGTCGGTGCCTGCCGCCGCCTCGATGGCATCGACGGCCGAACTGCCGCAATCGACGCAGATGATCAGCGAATGCGATTCGGCAAGCCGGCGCATGGCCGGAACATTGGGGCCAAACCCCTCCCTGATCCGGTCGGGAACATAGAGCGTGGCCGTGGAGCCGAGCCGTCGCATCCAGTCAATCAGCAGGGCAGCAGAGGCGCCGCCATCGACATCGTAATCGGCAAATATGGCGATTTTCTCGCCGTCGCCGATGGAGCCCACGAAACGGGATACCGCCTGGTCGAGATCCTTCAGGGAAGATGGGTCAGGCATCAGGTTGCGAATCTTCGGCTCGAGGAATGCCTGCACCGTGTCAGGGTCGACACCCTGGCGCGCCAGCACCCGGCAGACCAGGTCCGGCAGATCGGATCTCTCCGAAATTGCCCGTGATACCCGGTCCTCTGCCGGTGACAGGCCGATCCATTTCCTGCCGCCGATCGAGCGCTCCACCCCCCGGAATGCCCCTCCTTCTGCCTGGCTGGCTGCAGCCTTTGCCGGCGGGTTGGTCATCAGCCGGTCAGCTGCCGGTAGGTTACGGTTCGACGCGATCCGGTTCTCGAGCGAAGCAGCACCGTTTCGGTTTCGAGAAAGCCGGCCCGCCGCCTGATTCCCTTCAGCAGGGAGCCGTCGGTGACACCGGTGGCGGCAAAGATGATGTGATCGCTGATCATGTCCTGCCTCGTATAGACCCGGTCGAGATCGGCGATCCCGGTCTCGCCGGCCCGCCGCCGCTCCGACGGGGTGTCGAACAGCAGCTTTCCTTCCATCTGACCGCCCATGCATTTTAGTGCCGCCGCCGCCAGCACCCCCTCGGGTGCGCCGCCAATGCCCATATACATGTCAAGCCCGGTGATGCCCGGCTCCGTGCAGTGGATAATCGCGGCAACGTCACCATCGGAAATCAGCCGGATCGCCGCCCCGGTTGCTCGCACTTCCTCTATCAGCTGTACATGGCGCGGCCGCTCCAGGACGCAGACCGCGATGTCGCTGGTCCGGCAGCCCTTTGCCGCCGCCAGGCGTTCTACCCGTTCCCGCGGGCTCATCTCCAGCGTGACCAGCCGCTCGGGATAGCCGGGCCCGATTGCCAGCTTGTCCATGTAGACATCGGGCGCACGCAGGATCGACCCCCGTGGCCCCATGGCGATGACGGTCAGCGCATTGGGCATGTCCTTTGCCGCCAGCGCCGTTCCCTCGAGCGGGTCGAGAGCGATGTCAAGCGACGGACCGTCGCCGGTCCCGACCCTCTCGCCGCTGTACAGCATCGGCGCCTGGTCTCGCTCGCCTTCGCCGATGACGACCATGCCGTCGATATTCAGCATGTTGAGCTGGCTGCGCATGGCGTCGACGGCAGCCTGGTCGGCTGCATTCTGGTCGCCGCGACCGACATACCCTGCCGATGCCAGCGCCGCCGCTTCCGATACCCGCGCCAGCCCGAGGGACAGCATGCGATCGCGAAATTCGACCGCCTGGTTCATGATCGGCTCCCTGCTGGCAACATCGGCCAGCCGTTCACGCCGCCTCGCCCGCAATGTTCAGCCCGTCTGCCAACCCGCGGCATGCCAACCGCACTGGCGGATGACTCCGTTGATGGCGTCGACGGCACTCAGACCTCTTCGATCCGTATGGCAACAGGATCGGTCAGCGACACCCCGGAGTCGACGATATCGGCAATCGCCCGGTCGAGATGCTTCCGGCTGGTCTTGTGTGTGACGATGATGACCGGGGCAGCCTCGCCTTCATGGCCGTATTGCCGCATCCGGTTGATCGAGATGCCGGAATCGCCCAGCGCTGTCGCCACCTTGGCCAGGACGCCAGGCCTGTCCTCGAGAAGCAGCCGCAAATAGTAGGGGACCGTGGTTGCCGCCCGGATTGGCGGGATCTCCTTCAGCGATGCCGCCGGCTGACCGAATGTCGATATCCGCCGCCCCCGGGCGAGATCGATGATGTCGCCAATCACTGCGACCGCAGTTGGTCCCTGGCCAGCTCCGGCGCCCCGGAGGAATACCGGGCCGCATGATTCACCCTCGAGTACCACGATATTGGTGGCATTCTCGATCTGGCCGATCGGTGAGCTCTTCGGCACCAGGCAGGGCTGCATGCGCTGTTCCAGGCCCTTCGCCGACAGCTTCGATATGCCGAGCAGCTTGATGCGGTAGCCCATGTCGCCGGCCTGCTCGATATCATGGGCCGAGATCCGCTGGATTCCCTCCAACTCCATGCCGGCAAAGTCGACCCGGCTTCCGAAGGCAATCGAGGACAGCAAGGCCAGCTTGTGGCCAGCATCAATGCCGCCAACATCGAGGTTGGGATCAGCCTCGAGAAAGCCCAACGCCTCGGCCTCGCCGAAGACTTCCTGGTACGAAAGGCCGGTATGCTCCATCCGGGTCAGGATGTAGTTGCAGGTGCCGTTCATCACGCCGAGGATCCTGACGATTCGGTCGGCGGCGAGCCCCTCCGACAGCGCCTTGACGACCGGAATGCCGCCGGCAACCGCTGCCTCGAAGCGCAGCACCTGACCCGCATCCTCGGCAAGTTCGGCCAGGCCCTGGCCATGAACGGCCAACAGCGCCTTGTTGGCGGTCACCACGTCCTTGCCGGACGCGATCGCGGCCTCCACCGAGTTCCGTGCTGCCCCGTCCTCGCCGCCGACCAGCTCGACATAGAGGTCAATGTCGGGGCGGCGGGCCAGTGCGACCGGATCCTCCTCCCAGGCATAGTTCGAGATGTCGACACCGCGGTTTCGGGTCCGGTCCCTGGCGCTGACCGCCACGATCTCGATGGCCCGGCCGGCGCGACAGGAAATCTCCTCGCGGTTGCCGTCAAGGATGCGCACCACGCCGGCCCCGACGGTTCCCAAACCGGCAATTCCAATCCTCAGGGGATCTCGCAACAGGGTATTCTCCCGAACTGACATGTCAGGACCGACCGGTGGGCCGGGCGCCGAAACGATTACGGGCAAGGCACCGCGGAATCAACTCGAATTGCCGGTGAATTCGGAGCAAAATTGACAATGCATGGCCGCACCGACTCCGCGAGGATGGAGGGAGCTTCTACCCGGTGATCAGCGGTGGCCCTGAGACCTCCCACAAACGGATCCTCATCCGGAGCCAGCCAACCAGATTCGGGGAGCAGCCCGGCCGGGCCGAGATTTCGGCAACCCGCAGAACGTCGCCCGACAGGGCAAGAAAAAGCGGCTCGGCACGCATGGCTCCATACGTGCCCCGCCCTGCCTTTCCCTGCCCTTGCCGGGGTAGCCCATATGTCGCTATGGCGGCGAAAGCTGCGGGATCTCCGACTTCCTTCACGTCAAGACACGAGGTTTCCGTTCAGTTGTCATGAGGCGGACATGCCGAATTCATTCTCCGGAAATCGTGCATGGCCGACCGTCAGATGCTGCAGGCGGACAGCCGGCTGGCAAGTTCTCGAATTGGCATGGGGATGCGGCGAGGTCTGCCGGTGACGGGAGGGATCAGTCAACCAGGGATTGCTGGAACTGCTTGTAGCTTCCCCGGGCGGGCGCCGACTCGCGCAACTCCTGTTCACTGACAAATTCCGGATATTCGCCGAGCTTGCCATCGGCCGGGTCAGGCTCCATCGCCTCCTCGGGCAACACGCATCCGGCCAGAAACCACAGGGCCGCGGCACAAGTAATAGCGATCCTACCCAAACCCGTCCTCCCTCGGCAAAGCATCCCGGCGCCCGCTTCCAGACACCGGTGGCGGTCTGCTACCGGCATCCGGCAGGCGAGTATACCTCGCATCTGCCTTATCATCCACGGCCAGCCGGTCACGCGGCCAGGAACTGGCGATAGTCCTCGGCGACCGCTCGTGCCGCGGCCTCAAGCAGCAACCGTCCAAGCTCCGGGGTGGCCAGCGCCGAATGCGAACCGACCCGACCGTCAGGAAACTCGGCCCGGTGGCGCCCGGGTGGGCCATGACGGTCGCCGCTTGCCTTGCGGATGTACTCCGGCGACAACCTGGCTGGCGGCCGGTCGGCATCCGGATGGTCGAGGGTCCGCCCGGCCATCCGGGTCAGCGAGATCTCGGATGGGGTGGCATGCATTCCCTCCATCTCGCCGAATTGACGCTGGCGCAATTCCTCGACCTGCGGAAAATCCCACCAGCTGACGATCCGAACCCGCAGCCTCGGAAACACCGCCGGCAAGCGGCGGAGCGGTTCGAGATTGGCGCCATGGCCGTTGAGAAAGTAGAATTGCTCAAATCCCTGCCGGCCCAGGCTCCGGCAGATGCTCTCGGCAATCGACTGGAACAGCCGCGGCGAGACCGACACCGTTCCGGGAAAATCCAGGTTGAACCGGGCCGGTGCATAGGCAAGGGTCGGGGCAACCATGGCCCCGCCCAGCATTGCCGCCCGTTCGGCGATCATGCCGGCACAAATGGCGTCGGTACCGATCGGGCCGATCGGGCCATGCTGTTCGGTCGATCCGGCCGGGATGATGATGCCTCGTGACCAAGACAGGTAGTCGTCGACCTCGTACCAGCTCGAATGGTCAAGACGCATTGCCGGCGCTCCGGTAGGGTGCGTGAATCCGACCAGCTTCCGGCGGGTTCAGCTGGACGAAAATGCCCGGATCCGGCACCAATGATTGGTCAAATCCGGGCATGTCGCTGTGCAGGCTGCCGGATGTCAGTTCCGCAGCCGCTGGAATTTCAGATCAGTTCTGAAGGTTCCATTTCCTGCCCAGCTCGTCGAAGAAGCCCCGTTCCTGCTTGAGCGTGATCCAGGTATTCACGTAGTTGATCCAGACCTGGTCGGCCTGCGGAAGCAGCATGGCGATCGGCGTCGGCGCCTTGGGGGCCGAGACCGGCACGATCATCATCTGCGGGTATTTCGCCACCAGCTTGTGCGCCTCGACATTGGAGGTGATGTGGGCATCGGCCCGGCCAGCCAGGACTTCCTGGAAGTCCCTGGCGGGAGCCTCGACGATCTTGTGCTCGGCATCGGGGAAGAATTGCTTGACCTGTTTCTCCTGCGTGGTCCCGAGGGTGGCGGCAACCACGACATCGGGCGCATTCAGGTCACCCCAGTCGCCGAACCGGTCGGCATTGCTGGCCAGGATCAGCGGTACCGTCGCCAGTGAAAAATAGCTGATCGAGTAGCCGGCGGCTTTCGCCCTGGCCGGTGAAATCGATGCCGACCCGGTCATGTGATACTTGCCGGAGGTCACGCCGCTGACCAGTGTCTTCCAGTCAGTGGCCACGAATTCGACCTCGACGCCGAGGTCGCCTGCCAGTTCCGTCATGACGTCGATGTCATATCCTTCATAGCTGTTGGTCGCCGGATCCCGCATGGTCATCGGATTCCAGTCACCGGTTGTTCCGGCCTTCAGGACGCCGGTACTGAGGATTTCCTGGAGGGCCGATTGCGCATGGACCTGGAATGCAGCGGATGCAAACAGGATAACGCTTGCGATCTTGAGAAGTTTCATATCGATACTCTTGTTGATTGTGGCGTGTCTTCATGGTGCAACTGCGCCGGGCTTGCAAGGACGCAATCAGCCAGGCAGCTGGGCCGGGGGCCGGAGATGTCACGATTTCAAACCATGCACCGGACCGATCCGCCGTCGCCGAGGGGCGCTGGCAGGCAGGAACGCCGACATGGCTCGCATGCTGACGGACCGGATGGCCAGTCAGCCATGCAGGACAACCGGTCAACCGGGCAGGAGCCGTTCATGATTATGACACGCTTGCGGAATGCCAGGTTGCGACTTCTCGTTCTGCCGGTGCTTGCCGGCATGCTGCTATCGGGCTGTTCCCAGAATTGGGGATGGTACGTGGTCAACCCGGCCACGTCTTCGGGCCTTGCCAATCTCAAATTCCTGGTCGGCGGCCTCAAATACACCATTCTCCTGTCGGTCACGGCCATCATGATCTCGATCCTGGTCGGCCTGGCGATCGCGCTTCCCGGGCTCGCATCGAACCGCCTGCTCCGCGCCGTGAACCGGACATATGTCGAGCTGGTCCGGGCCGTTCCGATACTGGTGCTGATCCTCTGGGTCTATTACGGAATGCCGCAGATCGTGCAGCTGTCGATCAGCGTGTTCTGGGCCGGCGTCATTGCGCTGGCCTTGTCTGACAGCGCCTTCGAGGCCGAGATCTTTCGCGCTGGCATCCAGTCGGTCGACAAGGGGCAGCACGAGGCAGCGCGTTCGATTTCCCTGAACTACTGGGACACCATGCGGTTCATAATCCTGCCGCAGGCGATACGGCGGATCCTGCCGGCGCTGGGCAACCAACTGGTCTACATGCTGAAGATGTCATCCCTGGTGTCGGTCATCGGCATGCAGGAATTGACCCGCAAGGCCAATGAGTTGGTGGTGACCGAGTATCGACCCCTCGAGGTCTACACCATCCTCGTGCTGGAATACCTGGTGCTGATCCTGGTGGTGTCAGCCGGCGTGCGCTGGCTCGAACGCCGGCTGCAAGTTGACCAGCAGGTGTGACCGATGACGCGCGGCAAACCGCCGGACGGGAATGGCGCAGGGAGATGGCCGCTGCTGGCAATCCTGCCGCTGCTGGCACTGTGTCTTGCCGCAATTCCAGCTGCCGCCTGGTCCGGTGAGGTCTGGCACGGGATCCGCGTGGCAGAAGAGCATCGATGTAGCCACTACGACCGGGGTGACTACCGCTATCCGCAGTCGGTCGAGCTTGCCATCATTGCCGACCAGGCCGGCAAGGTCTACGGACCCTATACCGGGCGGACATTCGCCAGCCGACGGCAGACCGATATCGAGCATATCATTGCCGTCTCCGAGGCCCATGACAGCGGTCTCTGTGCGGCCTCGCCGGCAAGAAAGCGGGAATTCGCCAGAGACCTGCTGAACCTCACCCTCGCCACACCCGAGGTCAATCGCTGTTCGAAGGCGGGAAAATGTGCCCGGGATGCAGCGGAATGGCTGCCGGCGCTCAATCGTTGCTGGTTTGCCGCCCGGATCGTTGCTGTCCGGCAAAAATACGACCTGACCATCGATGCCCGGGAGGCCGACGCTCTCGAGGCGATTCTCTCCGGATGCGACGATATCGAGATGGTAGTGCTGGACAGCGACCCGATTGAAATCAAGACTGCGCCCGTTTTGGCGGACGGGGCAGGGATGTCGCCCGACGAAGTATTGGCAAGGTGGGATGACAACGGCAATGGTCGCATTACCTGCAAGGAAGCGCGCCGGCACGGGATTGCACCGGTGCCCCGTAGCCATGCCGCATACCGTTTCATGCGGGATGGCGATGGTGATGGCGTGGTCTGTGAATAGATTCCGTGCAACTCGTGTCGTGCTGATCGGAGGGAAGGGAGAGTGACCAGGCAGCTTGCCGTTCTCATGGTCGTTCTGGGCGCGGTGTTCCTCAGCACGGGCGCGGTGTTCATGCGACTGATCGAATCGGCTGGCGGGTTCCAGATCCTGTTCTACCGGTCGTTCACCCTGTGCGCGACGATCCTGGCCTTCGTGTGCATTCGCCGCCGGCACACGCCATTGCAGGTGTTCAAATCCCTCGACCGGATCGATCTGGGGATTGGGCTGCTGATCTCGGTCTCCTTTACCGGCTACGTGTTTGCCGTTCTCAACACCACGGTTCCATCGGCCCTTTTCATCCTGACTGCCTCGCCGCTGGTTGCAGCCACGGTCGGATGGTTGTGGATCGGCGAAAAACCGCACCCGGTGACCTGGCTGTCGATGGCCATTGCCTGTGGCGGCGTCCTGTTCATGGTCGGTGACGGGCTCGCCGCCGGACGGACCTTCGGCAATTTCTGTGCACTGGTTGCTGCATCTTCCTTTGCGGTGATGCTGGTCTTTGCGCGGCGGAGCCGCAAGACCGATATTCTCGGTGGCGCGTTCCTGGCCGGCCTGCTGTCAGGTCTCTACGGGCTGGTCATCCTGGCATCGGTCGGGGGTGGCCTGGAGATCGGCACCAGGGATCTGGTGCTGATTCTGACAACCGGCGTTGTCTCGATCGGCATTGGTCTTGCCTGCATTACCTGGGGAACACCGTATATGCCGGCGGCGGAGGTCGGGGTGATCGTGCTGATCGAGAGTGTTCTTGCCCCCTTCTGGGTCTGGCTGTTCGGGTTCGAGGGCATTACCGGAGCCGAACTCGTCGGCGGCTCGGCGGTGTTGGCATCGGTCATCCTGCTGTCGGTCTTCTCCGGGCGGTCAATACCACCTCCCGGAAGCAGGAAGGCAGGTGCTGGCTGAGATCGATGGCCCGAATCGGTGACCTGGCAAATCCCCTGAACATGGTCGGGAAGGTGGAGGGCTCGCATGGCCTCATCATCAGCCTCAGCCGAGCCGGATCCCTGTGCCGAATCCGGAAAGGCTTCGTCGAGACGCAACAGCCCTGCCGAATTCAGGTGGCTGCACCGAGCGAAATCCGGTGGCTGCTTTCCAGGAAACCGGGTGGCTACCCCGGTGAAATTTTGCAACTCCCGCAGCTGCTTCCTGCATTGCGCCTGGCTTCAATTGTCCCTAGGGTATAAATTTCTCCAATGTTCTACCGTGGGCAAGATGGGCTTGAATATCAAGAATGACGAAACCTGCCGACTGGCGCGGGAAGTTGCCGAGTTGACCGGCGATACCATGACCGGTGCGATTACTGTCGCATTGCGCGAGCGCCGGGAGCGGGTGCGACAGCACCGGCGTGCGGATATCCTGGCTCGGGAACTGCACGCCATCGGACAGCGCTGTGCCGGTCTCTTGAGGCCCGGGCCTTCCGCGGTCGAGCATGGCGACCTGCTCTATGACGAGCGGGGCCTGCCCAAGTGATCATCGACACCTCGGCCGTCCTTGCCATACTGTTCGGCGAAGCAGACGCGGTGCGCTACGAGGATACGATCGCGGCGGCATGGCCGCGCCGCATGTCTGCCGTCGCGCTGCTTGAGGTGGCGATGGTGGTCGAGGGGCGAGGCGGAGCGGCCGCAGGTCAGGTGCTCGACACATTCCTGGAGAAAGCATCCGTCGAATTCGTTGCGGTCACTGCCGAACACGCGGTCGCGGCGCGGCGGGCCTGGCAGCGTTTCGGAAAGGGAAACCATCCGGCGGCACTGAACTTCGGCGACTGCTTCGCTTACGCTTTGGCCGAATTGACAGGCGAGCCGCTGCTATTCAAGGGATCAGACTTCGCCCGCACCGATGTCACCTCCGCATTGCCTCCGCTCGGGGAGGGCGGTTCGTGACCGGCGCTCGGGCGTTGCGTGGCTGCAGGGTTTGTCGGCGGGGAGCGGGCGATCTCGACCGGATCGGAACTGCGCCTGACAAGCCACAAATCCAGTTGACCGGCGCGCCTCGCATGGCTGGAAGACAGGTCTTGGGGAGAGCAGAACATCAACTCCTGCCCCATGCCGTCATTGCCATTGGTAACTTGCAGAGGATTGGGGCGGCAACGACCCGGTACAAGGAGACCGGACCCGGTCCAATGGATTGACAGGCCCGGCGGCGTGATGTGCCAGCGTCCGGGGCGCGAAGTTTGAATTGTGTCCCATTGGGTATATGTACTGCACCGGCATTCACATGCCGGCGAGGCACCGTGATCAGGAATCCGAGATGACCCGACACAGACACGGCCTTGCATGGCGGCCAGCCAGTTGCAGCACCCGGGAGTTGTTGAAGTACCTGCGGGCCGCCGTCGTCAAATTGATGGGGCATTCGGGAGACATGTTTCCGAGGGCGATCGCAGGGACTATCAAGACCTGGCCTGGCCTCGACAATTGTAATCGGAATTTCCCGAGATTTCTGCGAGCCATCAAGCGCGGTGTGCTGGCAACCGGAGCAATGCCGCTGGACTTTCCGGCAATCCACCCGGGTGAGGCCTTTGCTAATAGGACCGGCATGAAATTTCGCAATCGTTCTGCCTCCCGACACCGAGGAGACAATCCGCGCTCAGTCAGTGGATGCAGCGGTGCTGACGGGAGGTTTCGAATTCCGCTTCAGGCGCCCGGCCGGCATGGCCGACGAGTGGACAGGAGATCAGGAGCGGGCCGTCTGCGCATGGGTAGCGATGGTGCCGGGTCTGTCGGTCGGACCCTGGCCGGATGCTGAGCCGGGGCGAACTGACCACCGGATCGATTCCTGGGCATTTTCGACGTATGGCGTTGCCCACCGCCATCGGAATGGTGTTCACAACGCTCTACAATGTCGTCGACAGCTATTTTGCCGGGCTCATCTCGACGGAGGCGCTTGCTGGCCTGGGCATCTCCTTCCAGCTTTTCTTCCTGCTGGTCTGCGTCGGCATCGGCATTAATGCCGCCATGGGAGCGCTGGTCGGCAATGCGCTCGGTGCCGGCCGCCGCCGGAGGGCGAGGATCACCGCCTGCCAGGGGCTGAGCTATGCCGCCATCGCGTCGGTGGTGTTGACGATTCTCGGTTACCTGCTGTCGCCGGTGCTGGTGAGTGCGGTATCCGAGCCAGGCGAGTTCCGTGACCTGGCCATCGCCTATCTTGACGTCCTGCTGCTGGCCACGCCGACATTCCTGATCGCGTTCTCGGCCAACGGCATTCTCGGCGCCCAGGGCGACGCGGTTTCGATGCAGCGGGCGCAGATCGCGGCGTTCTTTGCCAATGTCGTGCTCAACCCGTTGATGATCTTCGGTATTCCGGGGCTGGTTCCGGGTATCGGCTTCAACGGAATTGCCCTGTCGACCCTGACTTCCCAGGCCGGGGTCATGATCTACATTCTCTGGCGGGTCTACCGGTCCAGCCTGATGTCCGGACAACGGGCGATCGATTACCGGCCAAGGGCAATGCGCTTCCGGGAAATCACCGCCATGGCCTTTCCGGCTGCCTCGGCGATGATCGTCATGCTGATCGGCGCCTATGTCACCCAGCTCTACCTGAAGCCCTTCGGCCCGGAAGCCATCGCTGCCTACGGGGTCGGGTTGCGAATCGAGCAGATGCTGCTCCTGCCGGGCTTCGGGCTGACCATCGCCCTGTTGCCGATTGCGGCGCAGAATTTCGGTGCCGTCGAGTATGACCGGGTGCGAGAGGCGTTTGCATTCTGCTGCAAGGCCGGTTTCGTGCTCATGCTGGCCGCATCACTGGTGCTCTGGATCGCCGCCCGCCCGGCCGTCAGCCTGTTCAGCTCCGACCCGGACGTGGTCAGGCTTGGCGGCGACTACCTGAATGTCGACGGGTTCCTGCTGCCAGTCTACATCCTGCTATTCGCGATGAATTCCCTGCTGCAGGCATTCAAGCGGCCGATGTACACGTTGTGGATCGGAATCTACCGCCAGGGATTCGGCATCGCGGCGTTTTGTGCCCTCTTTGTCATCCTGCTGGATTGGGGAAGCTGGGGAGTCTGGTTCGGGATCGCTGCCAGCGTCTTCACCGGATTCCTGTTGGCATTGCGGATTACCTGGTCAGTGGCGAACCGGGAAATCGGCGGGCTGTTCAGCCGTCGGGTGAAGGATTTCTGAGCCCGGGCCCGTCAGTCATCCAGCGAGCGGGCGATCAGCTCCTTCATGATTTCATTGGTGCCGCCATAGATCATCTGTACCCGGGCATCGGTGTACATGCGCGAAATCGGAAATTCGGACATGTAGCCATAGCCGCCATGCAGCTGCAGGCATTCATCCATGACCTCGTTCTGCGCCTGGCTGCCCCAGAATTTTGCCATCGACGCCGTCGCCGGATCAAGCTGTCCAGCCTCGATCCGGGCAATGCAGTCATTGACAAAGGAGCGCAGCAACTCGCATTTCGTCCTGGCTTCGGCCAGCTTGAAGCGGGTGTTCTGGAAATCCATGATGCGCTGCCCAAACGCCTTGCGCTGCCTGACATAGTCGGCGGTTGAAGAGACCGCCAGATCCATGGTCCCGAGCGCGGTAATGGCGATCAGCAACCGCTCCCAGGGCAGCTGCTTCATCAGCTGGTAGAAACCCTGGCCTTCCTCGTCGCCAAGGAGGTTGGTCAGCGGAACCGCGGCGTTGTCGAAGAACAGTTCGGCAGTGTCATTGCCATGCGCGCCCATTTTTTCGAGATTGCGGCCGCGGCGAAATCCGTCGGTGTTTTCGGCTTCCACGACAACCAGTGAAATGCCCCTGGCGCCCTCGCCCTCGCCGGTCCTTGCTGCCACGATGACCAGGTCGGCGCTCATCCCGTTGGTGATGAAGGTCTTGGACCCGTTCAGCCGATACTGGTTGCCATCTGCCATTGCCGTCGTGGCGATGGATTGCACATCCGACCCACAGCCAGGTTCGGACATTGCCAGCGCCCCGACCATCTCGCCCGACACCAGGGGCGGCAGCCATTTCGACTTCTGTTCGTGGGAGCCGTATTTGAGGATGTAGTGAATGACGATGGACTGGATGCCGAATCCCCAGCCCATGTCACCGCACGCACCCTGCTCGTAGAGCACGATGGAATCGAAGCCGAGGCCGCCACCGCTGCCGCCAAATTCCTCGGGCACCGAACCTCCCATCAAGCCGGCATCGCCGGCCTTGTTCCAGAAGTCGCGATCGACGATGCCGCTGGCCGCCCACCTTTCCATGTTCGGAGCCAGTTCGCGGCCGTAGAATCGCCGGACGGCATCGACAAACATGTCATGGTCCTCGTCGTTCCACGTGGATGTCGGTGTCATCAATCCCATCTCGAAGTCTCCATTGCCGGTTGCAATCCTGCTGCACGCGGTGTGGCACGCAGGAAAATCCGGCGTTACCAGAAATTGAATAAATCTGCCCGTCCGCTATCCTGCACGGGATGTGTGATTTTCCAGCACAACATCAAGTGTCCAGCAAGGCGGCCGCATGATGACCAGCGATTTTGCAATCCTGAATGAACTGTTCCTGCGGGCGGTGCAAGCGGCCGACCCGGCTGCAGCACTTGCGCGCAACCTCCCGGCGGACCGCAGTTGCCCTGCCGTCGTGGTTGGTGCAGGAAAGGCATCCGCACGCATGGCCGCAGAGCTGGAGCAATGCTGGGACGGCCCGCTCGGCGGGGTGGTGGTGGTTCCGTACGGGTTCGGGCAGGAATGCCGGACCATCGAGGTTCTGGAAGCATCGCATCCGGTCCCGGACCGGAACGGGATGATGGCGGCCCGACGCCTGGTCGGTGCAGTCTCGGAGCTTTGCGCCGATGACCTGGTCATTGCCCTGGTGTCGGGTGGCGGCTCGGCCCTGCTGCCCCTGCCCCCGGCGGGGGTGTCGCTGGAGGACGAGATCGCACTCAACCGGACCCTGCTTGCATCAGGGGCACCGATTTCGGCCATGAATGCCATCCGGAAACAGGTGTCGTCCATCAAGGGCGGCCGCCTTGCGCTTGCCGCCGCCCCGGCCCGGGTCGTGACCTATGTCCTGTCCGATGTTCCGGGCGACGATCCCGCCCAGGTTGCATCGGGACCAACAATTCCCGACCGGAATGGTGCCAGCGAGGCCCTGGAATACCTGGATCGCTACCAGATCCGGGCCACCGGGCGGGTTCTCGATCACATCAGGAGTCGGGCCGACCCGCCGCCGATGCCCGATCATCCGGCATTTGCCGCCAATGGCGTCCACATCATCGCCTCTGCCGGCATGTCGCTCGAAGCCGCGGCCTCGGCAGCCGGGGAGCACGGCCTCGAGCCGGTCATCCTCTCCGATTCGATCGAAGGGGAGGCTCGCGAGGCCGGTAGGGTCATGGCGGCGATGGTCCGGGAAATCGTTCTGCATGACCGACCGTTCAGCAAGCCGGTGGTGCTTTTGTCCGGTGGAGAGACCACCGTCACGCTCGACAGGAAGGGGCGAGGAGGCCGAAACTCGGAATTCCTGCTGTCATTTGCGCTGGCCGTTGACGGCTTGCCCGGGATCGCCGCCCTGGCAGCCGATACCGACGGAATTGACGGCACCGAAACCAATGCCGGGGCCGTGGCCAGTGGCGCCACGGCCGGGGACATCTCGAAACGCGGGTTGAGCCCGGCAGTCCTGCTCCACCAGCACGAATCCTGGCTCGCATTCGAGGCCATAGACGCCCTGGTTGAGACCGGCCCGACCGGCACCAATGTCAATGACTTCCGGGCCATCATCATCAGGTGATGACGATCGATGGTATTGCCGGCCTGCCGGACCTAGGAGCGGCGCCGTGCGAACAATGTATGGTAGGCGCCGGCCCGGTGAATGTCGGCAGCTTCACTGCAAGACGTGGCAAGCGCCTCCCTGTCGATGACCGAGTCCAGGGTATGGCCGTCTTCGTCCAGCACAGGCACCAGTTCACCCTCGAACGACTCCAGCAGATCGACGGCATCGGCCAGCGTGGATGCCTCGGCCAGCCAATGGTCAGGCAGGGCGGCGCGCCCGGATGCCATCTCCCGGTCCCGCACGCCGGCGGGGTTGGCGGGGGCCATTCCAAGGAATCTCCCATCGCCATCCACGACCGCGATCCGGCTCCAGCGATAACCCGGATGCTGGTCCAGGAATTCGGCGATGGACCGGTCGCCACTGCACAGCGGCACCTCCGGGAATTCACAATCCCGCAGCGGTATCTCGGACAGGCTCGCCCGTTCCGCCAGCTTCGCGAGGTCGACCCCTGATCGCCTGATCTGCTCATCGAACACCGACTGCGCAAAAAGCTGCCGGGACACCAGGCAGGAGACGGCGACCGAGGCAGCTCCGGCCATGGTGAGAAGAGGATTGCCGGTGACCTCGAAGACCAGCAGCACCGCCGCCACCGGCACACCGATCGACGAACCCACAACCGCAGCCATGGCGCCGATTGCATACGGGGCAAGGCTGGCAGTGCCGATCAGGTCGATGGTGCCGAACGCTTTCCAGCAGAGGATTCCAAGCAGCATGCCGACCAGCAGGGCCGGACCGACAGTCCCGCCCGGGAATCCGAAACCTAGGCAGATCGCGGTCAGGACAATCTTGGCCGCGATCAGCATGGCCAGTTGCCCGGGGCCGAATGCCGCCTCGATTTCGGCGAATTTCAGGACGGTGATTCCCTCGCCGAGAACATCCGGAAGCCAGAGTGCCGCCAATCCGACCGCCAACCCTGCCAGGCCGGTCTTCGCCCAGAGCGGCACCGAGACCCGCGAGGACAACTCGCCGCAGGCGATGATCAGGCGCATGTAGATGATTGCCACCAGGCCAGCGGCGGCGCCGATCAGGACCAGCGCCAGCATTTCCTGCGCCAGGATCACATTGACTGGCAGCACCCGGATCAGCGGCGGCCGGTCAAGCAGGGCATCGCCGGCCAGGTATCCCGTGCCGGAAGCAATGGCGGTCGGAATGATTGCCTTGATCGAGTATTTTCTGAGGACCAGCTCATGCGCAAAGACCAGTCCGGTCAGAGGCGCGCCAAAGGCGGCGGCAATGGCGGCGGCGACACCGCAGGTCATCACCGTCGGCAGCGGCGTTCTCGCCTTGATTCGCAGTGACGATACGGCCCGGCCGATCGCCGCCCCGAACACCACCAGCGGGCCGAACTGGCCAACCGATGCGCCGAAGCCGAGTGCGGCGGCGGCGCCGACGGTCGATGCCAGCACCGAGCGGAACCCGGGGAAGGGCGTGCCGCCCATGACGGACTTGATGACTTCCGGCGGCATGTGTGGCCTGCCATTCACGGTGAGATAGCGAACCAGCAGACCGACCAGCACGCCACCGAGCATGGGCACCAGGAGGGTCGCCCCGACCAGGATGTCCTGCCTGTCGGTCATTCCCGACCGGGAATCGGCCGAGATCAGCAGCAAATCGTTCATCAGCGAAATCGATTCGACGAACAGGATTGCCGCCAATGCGCAGATCAGCCCGCTGACCATTGCCAGGATGCCGGTCACGGCAAGGTTGCCCAACATATGGACGGGTTTTTCCTTGACTTTCATCGGGTGGCAACTGGCGGCAGCTGAATCTCGGATCGCCCCGACATCATACAGGCTCCGGCGAAACAATACGAATGTGCCCTGCAGGCGAGCCTGCGGAAGCAGGGGAAAGGCAGAAACGATCAAGGATTGCGACCGTCGCTGCAATCCTGGTTGCCAGGAGGAAATGACGAACTGGCTGCCTGATTGCCTTTTCCGGGAAACAGGGTATTGCGCCCCGGTGATGCAGGGAGGTGCAGACGGTGACACAAGGAGGAAGCATGGGCCTCGATGAATTCAAGGTGCTGACATTCGACTGCTACGGGACGCTGGTCGACTGGGAGACGGGAATATTCGACAATCTCCGGCCGCTGACCGATCGGGTTGCCGTGGAGCTGGACCGGGACCGGGTACTGGAAGCTCATGCCCGGCATGAATCGTCGCAGCAGGAAACGACACCGGGCATGAAGTATTCCGAACTCCTGGCCATCGTCTACCGCCGGCTGGCCGAGGAGTGGGACTCGCCCGCAAGCTGGGACGAGTGCACACGCTATGGAAACTCGGTCGGCGACTGGCCTGTCTTTGATGACACGGCGGAGGCGCTGGCCAGGCTCAAGGAGAAATACCGCCTGGCGATTCTATCGAACGTGGACAACGCCAGCTTCGCCCGATCGAATGACCGCCTCGGCGTCAAGTTCGATGCCATATTCACCGCCGAGGATGTCGGGTCGTACAAGCCATCGGGCCGGAATTTCCACTACATGCTCGATTGCCTGGCGGAGCGCGGCATCGGCAAACACCAGATCCTGCATGTCGCCGAGAGCCTGTTCCACGACCATGTCCCCGCCACCAGCTTCGGCATCGCCAATTGCTGGATCCACCGCCGCCATGCCAAACACGGCTACGGCGCCACCATGAATCCAGGTACCATCCCCAACACCACCCACCGCTTCGAAAGCATGAAGGAGTTCGCCGACGCCTGTTGCGGGTAGGTGATTTCCGGCCAGATCCTCCTGGGATGCCAGCGAGACGAATTCGAGGTATCAGGCCTCCTCGTGGCAATGGCGTCTCCGGGTCTGCAGAGTCATCGTGGCGAAGAGGTACAAATCAGTAGCCGGTCAAGGGCTTTCGTTGGCACCACCGGGTGCGGGTACGCCGCCACCCGAACTGGCAGGGCGCGACGACCTTATCGAAAGAGCCGCTGTGGCACTCGACCGGATTCGTTCCAAAAGACCGGCTCGGTGTCTTGTCCTCTATGGGCTGCGCGGGGTAGGCAAGACCATTCTTCTCAACCGAATCCGGCGTGACGCCGACAGCCTGGGGATTGCCTGTATCAACATTGAAGTTCCTGAGGTGCGGTCACTGCTTGTCTTGCTAATTCCGTCGTTGCGGGACGGTCTATTGCGGTTGAGCCGCGGAGCGGCGCTGAAAGGGAATATGTCAAGGGGCATGTGGGGGCTGGCGAGTTTCAACAGTGTCTTCAAGGTTAGACACCAGGACATTGAAGTCAGCATCGATGCGGACCCTGAGACGGGAGTTGCAGATAGCGGCGACGTTGACATCGATCTCGCGAATCTCCTTCTGACCCTTGGTAAGGCTGCGGATGAGAAATCCACCGCATTGGTACTCTTCATTGATGCATGCCAGAACAGCAACTCGTCCCGCTGATTGCTGCGGTCCGCAGCACCAGCCAGGAGCAACTGCCGATCACGATGGTGGCAGCAGGGCTGCCCCAGTTGTCAGGGGAATCGGCCGTGCCAATTCTTATGCAGAACGACTATTCGAATTTGCGCCTGTCGACCGTCTCAATGACGACGATGCGCGGTCCTCTTTGGTTGTGCCTGCCTCCAGGGAAGGAGTTGCCTAAACCTGTGACGCTATCAAGGAGATTCTCGATAATGCGAGTAGTTATCCCTACTTTCTTCAAGAATGAGGCAAGCGCAGTTGGGCTGCTGCTGAGGCCTCGCCGATCAGGCTTGCCAACGCAACGCATGCGACAACTGAAGCGCTTGCCGAACTTGATGCGAGTTTTTCCGTGTACGTCTTGATCGACCAACTCCAGCCGAAAAACGTTACATGCGCGCCATGGCCGAGCTTGGACCCGGCCCGCACCGGTCCGGTGACATCGCGGCTCTCCTGAACAGGATTGTCACCTCGGTTGCTCCCACGCGCAGTTCGCTTGTCAGCAAGGGCATGATTTACAGCCCTGCGCATGGTGATACGGCATTTACCGTGCTGCTGTTCGATGGCTTCATGAAAAGGATCATGCCCGGACGATGAGGAAACAACCCGCATCATTGTTATCCTCCATTCGAATATCGGCCGAGACTGCGTGAAAATTCCCGGCCTCAGGCACCTTCCTGGTGCCGCCTGACGATAGAGGCGACAGAGTTCCTGGAAATGCCGGGATCGCGAACAAACCGGCGGCAGCTCTGTCCCTCGTTGACAGCTTCAAGAACACGGGGAGCGGGTTTGTCCGGTTTGGGGCGGTGTCCGGTCGGGCGGCCGAGCTTCTTGCCCGCGCCTTCGCTGCAGCCAGTCCCGACTTCACGCGTTCGCTGATCAGGTCGCGCTCGAACCTGGCGATCCCGGCAAGCATGGTGGCCATCATCCGCTCGTGCAGCGTGTCGAGTTCGAAGGTCATGCCGTTCATGGCGATGACAGAGACCTTCCAGCTGGCCAGCCTGTGCAACGTGTCGAGCAGATCCTGTGTCGAGCGGCCCCAGCGCGACAGTTCGGCGACCTGGCGCTCGCTATCCATTGCGGCTTTCTGCGCCCTTGCCGGATTCCGGCTTCAGATGAACGGTGTCAGGCCCTCGGCTGCCGCTGCCTCGTTCAGGCGCCTGTCCAAACTCGCAAGTGAGCAACCGTAGCGCATGGCAAGCGCCAGGTAACTGGCGTCGTAGGACGTCAAGCGATGCTGGCGCGCAAGCACCATGACTTCAAGGTCGTCCGCCTCGCCCGGACAGTGGATGGGAAGCTGCCGAAGACGCACCATTGAGGAATCGGCGTAACCTTCGTCGATCCGTCCCCGGCGCTCGGCCGACAACAACAGGTTGCGCAACTCGTGCCAGAACACGTCAGGCACCCTTGCCGTTTCAGCACCAAGCCGGTCCAGTGCCAAATCAGCCAGCGCTGCCTCCTCATCCGGCAACACCCAGGCGGCCGCGACGGAAGCGTCGGGCACAAACGTCATCAGCGTGTGTGCCCTTCATGGCGCCAGGACAGGATATCGGAAGTCGTCACCGCCTTCTGCTTCGCCCGCTCCCGCCGTATTGTTGCACACAGAGCGGTATCCCCACCTTTTTCAACTACCCGCGTCACACGGGCGACCGGCGTTGTGCCGCGGCAGATCACCAGATCCTCCCCTGTCTCCACTTCCACCAGCAGTGCTGAAAGATGGGTCTTGGCCTCGCCAATTTTCACATGCCGTGTCATCGCTCGAATGCTCCTGGCTTGGTTCTCAGCAAAATTGCCACCGCAGCAATCTTCCGACTCAGAGGAAGAGTATAGTCCTGAAAGATACTTGGTCAAGTGCTTGGTCAAGTCGCAGCCAGCCCCGGAGTTTCGGACGATCACGCTGCCGCACAAGGATTTTCAGCCACGCAAGGCGACCATGGATCAGGAATACAATATGCCGGTCCTGTCGCCGGACGAATTTCGCAGCACGTTTTTCCGGCCCTTCAGCATCCGGCGCGAGAGTTGACGGATACCGGATGTGACTTTTCGATGTATTCCCATTCCATGAACAGCAACAGGCCGTCTTCATCCGGAGTTTTGGCTGGGGTTCCTGGAGCCGGCTCGCTCGCACGGGCTCAGAATGGAGGCTTGCTCCCTTGACGGTCAATTCCGACGGAGTCTGTCAACCCTCTGACGTTTCATTGACAATTCCAGGGCCGGACGGTCCCGACTTCAGGCGGGGGGGGGTGACAGAAATTTCTGATCCGTTGCCCGCTTAATCCGACAGAATTGGTCGCTCTCGTTTCTACCGAGTGTCGGGTGGTTCGTCGGTGGGCTTGATGAGCAGCAGGGCCATAAGGGCGATGAGGGCGCAGGCTGCGAAGGGCAGGGTGCCGAGGAAGACGAAACTGGCGACGCGCCTGGCCTGGTCGGCATCGATATTGCCGGCAAAGCCGGCGGCATTGGCCAGGATGCCGCTTGTCGCCGCCCCGAGCGCGTAGCCGAGCCTGGCGATGGTCGGAATGGCCCCGGATATTCGTTCACGATCATTGTCGCCGGCAAGCTGGACCGCCCTGCGGACCAGGAAGGACCTGGACCCTCCCTGCCCAAGGCCTTCCATGGCGGCAAAGACGAAGACGAGCCAGACCGGACCGTAGAGTACGCTGTACAGCATGCCGGGCACGCTGATGGCCACGAGGGTGACGCCGGCAGCGATGTAGATCATGTCATGGGCTGGCCTGGCTCCCGAAACGGCAATGGCCGACACCGTCCAGCCGATCGATATGCAGGCAAGGGCGTAGCCGGCAACCAGTGCCGGGGTGCCGTGAATGGTCAACAGCAGGAACGGGCCGTAGGTGATCAGGCCGGTCGTGGCCAGGTGCAGCAGCAGGATCAGGGCCAGCACGATGTTTCCTGGCCGGCGAATGTCGAATACCCGCTGCGGCAGCAGCCGGTCGTCCTGGCGACGGCCGTCGATGGCAAGGAACCCGGCAAGCACGGCAATTCCGGCGCCAAGCAGAAGTGGCGTCCTGACCCGGTCCACCTCCAACCCGGAGAATGCCACCAGCAAGACGGCGAGCGTCAACAGCATCAGCCGCAGTACCGGGAATCCCGGCCCCGATTGCTCGATCGCGGCCTGGCGCGAATGTGTCGGTCCGAACGTAATCCAGGCGCCAAGCAGGCAGGCCTTGATGCCGAAGAAGACAAAGCCGAGACGCCAGCTGCCATGGGTGACGAACAGCGCTCCGAACAAGGGGCCGAGGAATGACGATACGCCCCAGAGGGCGGCGATCATGGCCATGGCCCGGACCACCAGCCGGCTCGGAAACAGCACCGCGGCGGCGATGAAGGACATGGCGGCAAGGCCGCCACCGCCGAGCCCCTGCAGGGCTCGCCCGATCAGCATGACCGGCATGGCAGGGGCGGCGGCGCTGATGAAGCAGCCGCAGGCGAACAGGCTGGCGGCAGCGATCATCGGCCGTGGAATTCCGAGCTTCAGCGAAAGCAGCCCGCATGCGGCGCCGGCGACGATGGATCCGACTTCGTAGAGCGTGACATTCCAGGCGACCAGTTGGCCACCGCCGATGTCGAGCAGGATCGATGGCAGCATGGTGGCGACGAGGAGGCTGTCGGCCGCATGCAGCCACACGCCGAGGCAGATCAGCACCAGGGCGGATGCATATCGGCGATTGAGCAGTTCCGACCAGCGAACGCGATCTGCCCGGGAATGGTCGGTCATGGCTGTTCCGGTATTCCAGGGGTCGGGCAATGGAATTCGGTGCCCGGAGATCGGCAATCGGCCAAATCGGTTTTCCGGTCAAGTGGAACCGATTGAAGGCAATGGGGTTTCTTTGTAATCACCGTGTTCCGATGAATGACAGAGGCGGCCAGCACATGGCAAAGAGGGTCCATATCAAGACGTATGGCTGTCAGATGAATGTCTATGACAGCGAAAGAATGTCGGATGCTCTCGCCGGCTCCGGATATGCGGAAACGGGCAAGGCCGGTGACGCCGATCTGATCATTCTCAATACCTGCCACATCCGGGAGCGGGCCACCGAGAAGATCTATTCGGAACTCGGCAGGTACAAGGCCCTGAAATCGGCCAATCCCGATCTGCGGATCGTGGTTGCCGGGTGCGTTGCCCAGGCCGAGGGCGAGGAAATCGTTCGGCGGCAACCGATGGTGGATGTCGTGGTCGGCCCGCAAGCCTACCACCGGCTTCCCGGCCTGGTCGCCCGATCGATGCGGGACGGAAGCCAAGTTGACACCGAGTTTCCCCGGGAAAGCAAGTTCGATCGCCTGCCCTCCTCGCCGGTCAGGCGGTCCAGCCCATCGGCATTCCTGACCGTCCAGGAGGGGTGTGACAAGTTCTGCACCTTCTGCGTGGTTCCCTATACCAGGGGGGCGGAGTTCAGCCGGCCGGTCGGCCGGATTTTGGCGGAGGCGGCACGGCTGGTCGAGGGCGGTGTTGTCGAGATCACGCTGCTTGGCCAGAACGTGAATGCCTATCATGGCGAAGGTCTGGATGGCCGGGAATGGTCACTGGCCAGGCTGGTTGAAGCCCTGTCGGAGCTGGACGGGCTGGAGCGGATACGGTTCACCACCTCCCACCCGCGCGACATGACCGATGATCTCATCGAGGCACATGGGAGTTGCCGGAAGCTGATGCCCTATCTGCATCTTCCCGTGCAGTCGGGATCTGACCGGATTCTCGGGAAGATGAACCGAAAGTACACCGCCGGCGAGTATATGGAGGTCGTAGGCAAGATCAGGTCGGCCAGGCCCGACATCCTGATTTCCAGTGATTTCATCGTCGGATTCCCGGAAGAAACCGACAGTGATTTCGAGGAGACCATGTCGCTGGTCCGCGCGGTCGGGTTCGGTCAGTCCTATTCGTTCCGCTATTCGGCAAGGCCGGGGACACCGGCCAGCGAGCGCCCGCAAATTGATCCGGATGTTGCCGCCGACCGGCTGCGGAGGTTGCAGGATCTGCTCAAGGGGCAGCAACGGGAGGTCCAGCGTGCCATGGTAGGCAGGGTTCTGCCGGTGCTGTTCGAGCGTCGCGGCAGGAAGCCCGGGCAATTGACCGGCAAATCCGAATATTTGCACGCGGTGCATGCCAGCTGCGATGACAACCTGCTCGGCAGGATCGGCACCGTGCGGGTCGTCCGGTCGGAGTCGAATTCCCTATCCGGCGAAGTGGCGGCGGTTTGAGCTGGCTGTTACGCCCCGGCGATCACCGGCGAAGTGGCGGCGGGTTGCGACGGCTGCTCGTCCCGGCGCCGATCTCGACATGTTCACGAGGATGGGGTATGGAGTCCGGTCCCGGAGGGAGGCTGTGCAATTGTCGCAACTATACGTCGAACATGGCTGAGATGGTCTGACGGAGTTGGTATTGGCAGCATCTGGGTCATCGGCACCTGACGAAACACGGATTGTCTTCGCCGACAATCGACGGCTCATCGAGCTGTGCGGTGCCCATGACCACAATCTCAACCGCATCGAAAAGGCGCTTGGCCTGCAGATCGTCCGCCGCGGCAACCGGCTGATCCTGCTGGGCCCCCAAAGGCAGCGGGGAGCTGGCGAGAAGGTGCTTCACTCGCTGTATGAACTGCTTGAACATGACCGGCAGATCGAGCCCGAGGATGTTGATGCCGCCATCCGGTTCGACCCGCATCCGGCCCGGGATGCGGGCAACAGCCGGGAGAGGATCTCACGGGGTCCTTCGGGGTTCCAGATCAGGACGCAGCGGCGGCTGGTCGAGACAAGAACCCCGATGCAGGAGCAATATGTCAGCGAACTGGTCGAACGCTCGATGGTGTTCGGTATCGGCCCTGCCGGGACCGGCAAGACCTATTTGGCAGTGGCAGTGGCAGTGGCCATGCTGCTCGACAACCAGGTCAACCGGATCGTGCTGTCTCGCCCTGCCGTCGAGGCCGGAGAGAGGCTCGGCTTCCTGCCGGGCGACATGAAGGAGAAGGTCGATCCGTACATGCAGCCGCTCTATGATGCGCTGTACGGATTCATGAATGGCAAGCAGCTTGCGCGGCTGATCGAGGATCGGAAGATCGAGATCGCCCCGTTGGCATTCATGCGCGGCAGAACCTTGTCATCCGCCTTCGTGGTGCTGGACGAGGCGCAGAACACCACGAGCATGCAGATGCGGATGTTTCTCACCAGGCTCGGGGTCAATTCGAGGATGGCCATCAATGGCGACATCACCCAGATCGACCTGCCGCGGGGCGTTGAATCCGGGTTGGTGGAGGCCAGGCGGATCCTCGGCAATGTGGACGGGGTGGGATTTACCGAACTGTCCACCAGGGATGTCATTCGCGACAGCCTTGTTGCCCGGATCATCGAGGCATATGGCCAGGACCAGTAACGGAATCGATGTCTGCGTGGACGCGGTGGTGGAAGACGAACGGTGGCACCGCCTCGACCTGCCGGAACTCGGACAACTCGCCTGTTTCACGACGCTGACCTGCTTCGGCATCGCCGCTGGCGAATACGAGATTGGCCTGCTCGGATGCGATGACCGGCGCATGGAGGAGCTCAATGGCAGGTTCCGCTCGGTGTTCCGGCCGACCAACGTGCTGGCCTGGCCGTCCGGGGACAAGCCGTGTGACACCGCGGCCGGGCCGACCGCCCTCGGCGATATTGCCCTTGCCTGGGAGACCTGCAGCCGGGAGGCGGAAATGGCTGGCTGCCGGTTTGCACACCACGTCTCACACCTGGTGGTCCATGGCTGCCTGCACCTGGTCGGCTGCCGGCATGATGATGACGAAGCGGCCGCAATCATGGAAGGCCTGGAGGTGGAAATCCTCGCCAGGCTGGGTATCGCAAATCCATACTGGACTTGATGACTGGCGCACACTACATTTCGGGAAAATTCCGGGTCGGAAAAGGTAATGGACGATTCATCAGACGGGTCTCCTGGGGCAACGCGTGGCGCGTCGATAACCGAATCCGGAAATGAACGGACCCCGGGGGTGAATCCGGGCCTGCTGGACAGGTTGCGCGGGTTTTTGGGCACCGGTCGCAGCGAGGACAGGGGATCACCTGGTACACGGACCAATGGGAACGGTGAGTTCCCGGCCGACAACCCGTTTGACTCCCGCAATCCGCCGCTCAGGGATTTCGCGGTCCCGAGAGCCGAAATCGTCGCCGTGTCACTTGATACCGGCCTTGATGATCTGGTGAACGTGTTCCGTGAGAGCGGACGCACCCGGTTGCCGGTCTTCGAGGGAACGCTTGATGACCCGAAGGGGTTTGTCCACTTGAAGGACTTGGCGCTGGAGCACGGATTCAACGGCACCGGCGACGAATTCAGCCTGCGGGGCAACACGCTACACAACCTGCTCTACGTCGCCGGATCGATGCAGGCTGCCGATTTGCTGGCCATGATGCGTGCCATGCGGATTCACATGGCGCTGGTGATCGATGAATATGGCGGTGTCGATGGCCTGGTCACGCTTGAAGACCTGATCGAGGTCATCTTCGGCGAGATCGCCGACGAACATGATGACGAGGAGGTCGAGTGGCAGCTCCGCGAGGAGGCCGACGGAGTTTATGTCTGCCAGGCGCGGTGCCCGCTTGAGGATCTTGCCGAAAAATTCGGACGGAACATTGTTCGGCCCGACATGGACGAAGAGATTGACACGCTGGGCGGGCTGGTTTCGCTGCTGGCCGGACGCGTGCCGGTTGCCGGCGAAGTCATCAGCGACGAATTCTCGGGACTGGAATTCGAAATTGTCTCTGCCGACTCCCGGCGCATCAAGGAAATCCGCATTCGCGGGAGCACTGCGGCGGAAGCCTGATCCATTGCGGGCGGAGAAGTTACTGGAACGGGTCAGTCGCCGGAAGTGGGCAGCGCCCGCCATTCTCGTGCTGGCTGGCGCGGTGGCGGGCATGGGCCATCCGCCGCTGGCGGCACCGCCAGCGGTCATCATCGGCTTTGCCGTTGCCGCCCGGATGCTGGCGCATGCGCGATCCTGGCAGGCGGCAGCCCGGTTCGGGTGGCTCTTTGCTGCCAGTCATTTTGCCGTCGTCATGATCTGGGTTGTCGAGCCATTTCTGGTCTTTCCCGAGCGGCATGGCTGGATGGCGCCGCTCGCGGTAGCGGCGCTTGCGGGCGGGTTGGCGCTGTTCTGGTCGGCCGGTTTTGCCGCCGCCTGGGCGCTCGGTAGCGGCCCGGTCTCACGGGCGGTTGCGCTTGCGGTAACAACGGTGGCGGCCGAAGCCCTGCGAGAGGTGGTGTTCACCGGGTTTCCCTGGGGGCTGCCCGGATATGCCTGGTCGGCGACGCCGGTTGCCCAGTTGGCCGCCCTGATCGGGCCATTGGGTCTGTCTTTCCTGACGGTGCTGGCCGCCGCCGCTCTGGTCAGGGATCGCCTGTTGCCTGCGGGCATAATCGTGGTGATCGCCTGCGTCGCCAGCCTGTGGGTCTTCGGCCTCGCCCGGCAGCAATCGGCTCCGTTGGCGGCTCCGTTGGCCCCATTAGTGAGGCTGGTTCAACCGGATGTCGCCCAGGACCTCAAATGGGATCCCGACCACACCGAGGAGCACTACCAGCGGCTGCTTGACCTCAGCGGCCAAGATGCAGTCGAAAGTCCGGCGGTGGTGGTCTGGCCGGAAACGGCGGCAACATTCCTGTTGTCCGGGGAAGATGACCGGCTGGCAGAAATCTCGGCCGCTGCCGGCGGGATGTCGGTGATCGGGATCAGGCGATATGTCGGTGGCCGGATCTTCAACTCGATGGCGGTGATCGGGCCTGGAGGGGCGCTGGAGGAGGCGTATGACAAGCGCAAGCTGGTGCCGTTCGGCGAGTATATTCCGTTCGGCGACTTCCTTGCCAGGCAGGGATTCTCCGGCCTTGCCACCGATGAGACCGGGGCGTTCAGCGCCGGCCAGGGCGGCGCAATCCTCCCGGTTCCGCCGCTTGGGCGGGCCCTGGCCATCATCTGCTACGAGGCCATCTTCTGGAGTGCGCTGCGGCGCGAGGAACGTCCGGATGTCATGATCCAGGTCACCAATGATGCCTGGTTCGGCTCGCTGTCCGGCCCGCAGCAACATCTCGAACAGGTCCGAATGCGGGCGATCGAACTCGGGGTGCCGGTGCTCAGGGCGGCCAATACCGGCATCACCGCGGCGATCGACAGCCACGGCAATACCATCGGCAGAATCGAGTTGGGGCAACAGGGCATCCTGGATGTCAGATTGCCGCCACCGCGGGCACCGACCTGGTTCGCAAGGCTCGGTCATCTCCCGCTGCTGATCTTGTCGGTGTTGTTGGCCGGTCTCCTTGCCTGGCGGAACTTCGCTATTCGGCGTTGACCGAGTATCGGGGCATTGCTAGTCAATATTGGCCAGCGAATGGTGCCCGTACAGGTTGATTTGGTGGAGGATTTCACGATGCCGAAAGGTGAGTACCTCTTTACGTCGGAGTCGGTTGCCGAGGGTCATCCGGACAAGATCTGTGACCAGATATCGGATGCAATACTGGATGCCTACCTGGCGGAGGATCCGTATTCGAGGGTTGGCTGCGAGGTCCTGGCCACCACCAATAGGGTCGTCGTTGCCGGTGAGGTGCGGGGGCCGGAGACTGTTAACGCACGGGTGGAGGATATCGTCAGGGCCTGCGTGCGGGACATCGGCTACGAACAGGACGGGTTTCACTGGGAGCGGCTCGACATCCAGAATCACCTGCACCGGCAGTCGGAACACATCGCCCAGGGGGTGGATGCGAATGAGGCAATCGGCAAGGATGAGGGCGCCGGCGACCAGGGGCTCATGTTCGGCTACGCGGTGGACGAGACGCCGGAATTGATGCCAGCACCCATCAATTATGCCCACAAGGTGTTGCGGAGCCTCGCCGAAGCCCGGAAGAGCGGCAAGGAAGGCCGGCTGGGCCCGGATGCCAAGTCACAGATCACCGTCAGATACGTGGATGGAACGCCCCGGGACGTCACATCGGTTGTCGTCTCTGCCCAGCATTTTGACGAAGGCCTGACCTCCGGCGATGTCCGGGACATTGTCGAGCCCTATGTCCGGTCGGTGTTGCCGCAGGACTGGCTGACCCGGGAGACGGCCTGGCACGTGAATCCGACCGGCAAGTTCGTCATCGGCGGACCGGATGGCGATGCCGGCCTGACCGGTAGAAAGATCATCGTCGATACCTATGGTGGCTCCGCTCCGCATGGCGGCGGGGCGTTTTCCGGCAAGGATCCGACCAAGGTTGACCGGTCGGCCGCATATGCGGCCCGCTACCTGGCCAGGAATGTCGTGGCTGCCGGTCTTGCCTCGAGATGTTGCATCCAGCTTGCCTATGCGATCGGGGTCTCGCAGCCGCTTTCGATCCATGTCGATACCTATGGCACCGAACAGGTGGACCGGGCCCGGATTGCCGATATCCTCTCCGAGGTGATGGACCTCTCCCCGTCGGGCATTCGCAAACATCTGGGTCTCAACCGGCCGATCTACCAGCCAACGGCCTCCTACGGGCATTTCGGCCGCGCCCCGGAGCCCAACGGCCGGTTTTCCTGGGAGCGGGATGACTTGGTGGAGGAGCTCAGATCGGCATTCTGACCGGAACGGCGACGGACGCGGCCATTTCACCAGCCGGAGCGAGTTTGCGGCACTGACTGGCAATGGGCGGCACTCCGGAGACATCACCCGCGACCAGGTGGAACTTCCACGGGCGCCGGATCGGCAAGGCGCTGCGTTCGGGCCAGAAGGCGCTGCTGGCCGACATGCTGGACCGCTACCGTATTCCCGGCCTGGCGCCGGCAGAGAACCGGGAGCGCAGGCCAGTTGATCTGATGGCAGGTTTCGGCAATGTACGGCAGATCTGGCTGGAAGTCGGGTTTGGGTCGGGCGAACATCTCGTGCGGCAGGCGGCCGACAACCCGGATATCGGGCTTGTCGGGTGCGAACCCTATGTCAATGGCGTGGCGTCGTTGCTGTCGAAACTGCAGGACAGCAATATTGACAATGTCAGGATCCATCCTGGCGATGTCAGGGATTTCTTCGATGTGGCCGCTGTCAATTCGATCGGCAGGGTCTTCGTGCTCTACCCGGATCCATGGCCGAAGCGGCGGCATCACCGGCGCCGGTTTGTCACCGGCCAATACCTGGACCCGCTGGCACGGATCTGCATGCCCGGGGCCGAAATCCGCCTGGCCACCGACATTGCCGATTTTGCCCGGCAGGCGGTCGTTGAATTTGGCCGCCTGCCGGAATTCGAATGGATTGCCGCCCGCCGCTCCGACTGGACCACCCCCTGGCCAGGCTGGAGCCCCACCAGGTATGAATCCAAGGCGATCAGCCAGGGCCGCTCGCCGATCTACCTGACATTCGCCAAATCGGCCGAGGGGTGACGGTGGATCGGTAACAGGTCCCTTCGGTTCAGCCGAATTCCGCCCCCAGCGAGGTCATGGTGGCGACGAATTCGGGAAAGCTGGTAGCGATGACGGTGGTGTCGTCGACCGTCACCGGGTTCCTGGCCGCCAGGCCGAGACACAGGAAACTCATGGCGATCCGGTGGTCGAAATGCGCCTCGCAGGTTGCACCGCCGGCCACACTGCCATCACCGCGGCCAGTCACCGCCAGCGAATCCCGAGTCTCCTCAACATGGACGCCGCAGGCCTCCAGCCCCCTGGCCATGACCGACAGCCGGTCGCATTCCTTGTAGCGCATCTCCTCGATACCATGCATGACCGTCCTGCCTTCGGCAAAGGCGGCCGCCACGGCCAGCACCGGATACTCGTCGATCATGGTTGGCGCCCGTTCGGGAGGAACCTCGACGCCCTGCAATCCGGAGAATTCCGCCAGGAGATCGGCAACGGGCTCGCCGCACTCGATCCGCCGGTTGGCGAATTCCAGTCTCGCACCCATCTCGATCAGGGTGGTGTAGAGCCCGGTCCGTGTCGGGTTGACGCAAACACCGTCCAGCCTGACCCTGGAGCCGCCGGTGATCAGCGCTGACACCACCGGGAATGCTGCCGATGACGGGTCACCGGGAACGATCACCGGCTGTGGCTGCAACTCGGCGTAACCCCCGACCGAAATCCGTCGTCCGTGCTCGAGATCCTCGACATCGATTTCGGCACCAAAGGAGCGGAGCATGTTCTCGGTGTGGTCACGGGTATTGGCCCGCTCGACCAGCCGGGTGACTCCCGGGGCATTGAGCCCGCCGAGCATCAGCGCCGACTTCACCTGCGCCGATGGCACGGCCAGTTCGATATCGACCGGGACCGGATCGCTGGCACCAACGATGGTGACCGGCAGGTATTGTCGGTCACGGGCGGTAAAGCAGGCACCGAATTCGGAAATCGGCTCCAGCACCCGCCCCATGGGCCGTGACCGGAGGGAGTGATCGCCGGTAAAGACCGCGGTGACCGGCGAGGTGGACATCGCCCCCATCAGCAGCCTGACCCCGGTTCCCGAGTTTCCGCAATCGATGACATCGTCGGGCTGAGAAAAGCCGCCGGTCCCGAAGCCGTGGATCTCCCATCCGCCGCCTGACCGTTCAACCTCCGCACCGAAAGCCCGCGCCGCCTGAATGGTGGTCATGACGTCCTCGGCCTCCAGCAGGCCGGTCACCGATGTCCTGCCGACCGCGAGCGAGCCGAGAATGATCGCCCGGTGCGAGATGGATTTGTCGCCGGGAACGGAAATATCGCCTTCAAGGATATTTCCCGGATGGGCGGTCATCGGCACTGGAGGGGAAGAAGACATCGCGGCTGCACCTGTTGAAACTCGCCCACCATACCCCGACCAGCCATCCGAATTGAACCACAAAGGGGACTCGGCCCTGGCCGGTCATGCCCATGACATTGACAGGCTGGCGCGGGACTTCCTACGGGCGCGCCTCGGCGAAAAGAAGTTGGCGCGGCGGCTGTCGGGCCTGAACGGCAAAAGTCATCAGCATCATCCGGCCCTTCACGATGCCGACGGGATCGAATCGAGGGATGTCACCCTCGCAGTGGATCGCCTGTGCCGCACGCTGGCATTTCAGGAGAAATCCGGAGGCTCGCGCATCGGGCGACGCGGCGGGAGTTCGAGTTCCACGCCGCCAAGCGGCGCAAAGCACTCGCGCGTGAATCTCACCAGATCCCGGGGGCCGGTTTGCCCGCCATTGACGACATCGCGCAGAATGATGCGCACCTCTTCCTCCATTGACCGGTTATGCTCGGCGGCACGCACGCGAAGGCGCGTCTTCACATCGTCGTCGAGATTGCGGATCGTGATGTTGGCCATTGGTCGTTTCTCCTGATGGTCCGGAGCGTACCCAAGCTATCGGCTGCTTGCAATGCAAGCAAGCATATGTACGGGTCAAGACCATCCAATAGCCCCGATGCCGCTGTTCGGCATGCACTTCGGCCCCTGCCTGCCACCCAACCCGCCATTGTGCCGGTTTGTCGACATCGGTGCCATAATTCGGCCGACCATCCAGATGTGAAGATGCCATGGCATCATTCATCCAGGCTGCAACCTCTCCCGATAACGACATTCCGCTCTCCGAGGTCGAGTTCCACCTGGTGCAGAGGCATGGACGAAAGGAGTGCTGGAATGCACAGCTCCGCGAGCACCACGACCGGCCCTCACCTGTAGAGCGTCAATCAGCATGACAGGAGCCGTGGTCAGTCAGCCCCTGCCGACCACGCCCTGTTCGACCCATGCGTCGAATTGCTTCAGGACGGCATCCGCAAATGCCTGGTCATTGATATGGGCACCGACCTCGGTGACCGGTACCACCTTCGGCATGACGGCGCGGGCCTCGCCGACCAGGGCTGCCAGGCCTTCCGGGTTGTGCGCCTCCTGGCCTTCACGATCCCATTCCTCGATTCCGCCCGTTGGCAGGAAAAAATGGGTCGGACCAGAGGCCTTGGCCAGGCGTGCCGCCATTTCACGAATGCTGCCCCGCAACTCCCCGGCATTGAACACCGCGCTCTTGATCAGGCGATTATGTTCATGAAACGGGCGGTCGGCAAATTGCGGTGGAATTTCCTGCCAGCCGGCAAAATCCAGCAGGTCCAATGCGCCCGGTGCCACCATCTGCGGCACCCCGGCCCGACCTGCATTTGTCAGGCGGTCGGTGCCCGACGACACCAGTGAACCGGCCAGCATATTGGCAAATTCCTGCATGCAGAAATCCATCACGCAGGCAAATGCGCCCTCGCCGGCCAGCTTTTCGAATGCCATGCCGCCCATGCCGGTCGAATGGAATACCGCCACGTCAAAGCCGCGCTCCTCCAGCGCCGGCTTCAGGGCCTTCATGTATCGCAGGCAGCTGGACCCCAGCGATGTCATGCCGATCAGCGGATTCTCGGCACGGGGCGTCTCGACGGCGCGGGCCGCGCCAACCACCGCACCGGCCGCCTGGGACAGCGATGACCGGCAGATCGAGTTCATGCCATAGAGGCCGCCTGCCCACAGGATCATCTGGATGTCCGGGGCCAGTCGGTGCGGCGGAATCAGCGGCGAAAAGCTGACGGTTGACACGATGTATTTCGGCACGCCCATCGGCAGGGCTTGCGCACAATCCAGCGCCAGGTCGGTGCCCATGGTGCCGCCGGTCGCCAGCATGGCATCGAACCTCCCGTCGGCATGGAGTTTCTGCACCAATCTGGCGGCACCCCTGGACATTACCCGGAATGCCTTGTTTTCGTCGCCAAGCGCGATCACCTCGTCAATTGTCAGTCCACCAGCTGCGGATACGTCGTGCTTCGAAATGTCCGTGGGCCGGGCCGGATCGCCGATCACCGAGACATCCAGTGTCAGGATATCGGCCCCCTGCGCCCTGACGCAGTCCTCGAGGTAACGCATCTCGGGGTCCTTGGTGTCATAAGTCCCGATCAGCAGAATGGTCTTGTCACCCATGGGTCAGTCTCCTCGTGCAGGCTGTGGACAGGCTCACAACTGTATCCAGGCGGTCTTCAGATCGCTGTACTTGTCCAGCGCATGCAACGACTTGTCATGGCCGTTGCCCGACTGCTTCACGCCGCCCAGGGGCACGGTCAAATCGGCACCGCCATACGTGTTCACATGGACAACGCCGGCGCGGATGCCGGCGATCATCCTGTGGGCCCGGCCGAGATCGGACGTCCAGACCCCGGCGGCGAGACCGTACTCGCTGTCATTGGCCAGGCAGATCGCCTCCTCCTCTCCCCCGAAGCTCGTCACTGCCAGCACCGGCCCGAATACCTCGTTGCGGAACAGGTGATCCGCCGGCGTGACGCCGGTCATCACGGTGGGCGCCATGTAGTAGCCTCCCGTCTCCTGCAGGATCCGTCCGCCGCCGGTGATCCGCTCGGCGCCTTCGGCCTCGGCCGTGGTCACGAATTCCAAATTCGCCTCAAGCTCGGGCAGCGAATGAACGGCCCCGATCTGGGTGGTCAATTCCAGCGGGTCGCCAACACGCATCCTTTCCGCATGGGTAACCAGTTCGGCCACGAAATCGTCATGAATGTCCTCCTGCAGCAGCAGTCGCGATCCGGCCACGCAGATTTGGCCCGAATTGCGGAATATCCCGGCAGCCGAAACCCTGGCTGCATGTTCCAGGTCGGCCACGTCATTGAACACGATATTGGGTGATTTGCCCCCGAGTTCCAGGTAGCATCGCTTGAGGTTGGAGCGAGCCGAGTATTCCAGCAGGCGACGCCCGGTCGCGCCCGATCCGGTGAACGCCAGGACGTCCACATCCATCGACATCGCCAGCGTCTCACCCACCACCTTGCCCGAACCAGTGACGACATTGAGCACCCCCTCGGGCAGTCCGGCCTCCGTAGCCAACTCGGCCAGTTTCAGGAGCGAGAGCGACGCACTCTCGGCAGGTTTCAATACCACGGAATTGCCTGCAGCCAGCGCCGGCGCCAGCTTCCAGGCGCCGATCATCATTGGCATGTTCCACGGGACGATCACGCCGACAACGCCGACGGGAGCCCGGTGAATCAGGCCCAGAACGTCTTCGGCGGTCGGGGCAATCTGACCATAGATCTTGTCAATCGACTCGGCATAGTAGCGGAAGGTTCTCGCCGCCGACATCGGCTCGGCCTTCATCGCCATGGTGATTTCAGTGCCGTTGTCACGCACGCCGATCACAGCAAGTTCCAGGGCGTGTTTCTCGATCAGGTCGGCCAACCCCAGGAGCACGGACCTGCGTTCGGACGGAGTCCTTCGTGACCAGCGCCCATCGTCGAAGGCGCGACGGGCGGCGGCGATCGCTGCCTCCATGTCCGCCGGCGTGCCGTCGGCGATATGCGTCAGCAGCTGGCCATCTATCGGAGACAGCACCGCCTTGCGCCGTCCCTCCGACGCCTCGACGTGCCGCCCGCCGACAAAGTGGGATTGCGGTGCGACCACCCGGGCTCGAAGGGTGTCAATCTCCGACTGTTTCAAGCCGCTTCTAGCCTTGCTGGCTTGGATGGTTGGGATCGACCGGGTCACCCACGGGTTCGGGTCTCTGCTTGTTGCGATACTCGAAGTAGAGCGTGCGCAAATGCAGGATCAGGATCAGCAATATCAATCCGAACAGGATGGCGGCGATCGGCCGGTCAATGAAATCGAGCGGCGATTTGACCCGCGCCATTGCGCTGCGCAGCTTGACCTCCATGATGCCGCCCAGAACCATCCCCAGGATGATCGGAACGATTGGTAGATCGAGTCGTTTGAGTACGAGGCCGAAGACACCGAAACCGGCAGCCAGTGCACAGTCGGTGATCGAGTTGCGCAGCGAATACACGCCAACAAAGGACAGGGTCAGGATCATGATACCGAGGAACCTGGTCGGGATCTGGATGATCTTGAGCAGGAAATTGGTCGAGAACAGCAGGAATACCATGACGATGACGTTTAACAGGATCAGCGCCATGTAGAGTGCCATGACGAAATCCATCTGGTTCTCGAACAGCTGCGGCCCCGGTATGACGTTATGCACGTAGAATACCGACAGCATCATGGCCGTCAGCGCCTCGCCCGGAATGCCCAGCGCCAGAAGCGGGATCATGGCCGCTCCCGGCACGGCATTGTTGGCCGCTTCGGATGCCACCAGCCCCTCGGGTGAGCCGTCGCCAAACTTGTCAGGGTCTTTCGAGGTCTTCTGGGCGTAGGTGTAGGACAGGAATTGCGAAGTGAACTCACCGGTTCCCGGCACCATGCCCATGAATACGCCAATGCTGGATGACACCGCTGCCACCCGCTTGATTCCGAGCAACTCCTTCAGTCCGGCAAGCATGTTGCCGCTTACACGTGTCTCGCCCGGCGCGGTGTTCTTCTCCATGAGCAGCAGCAGTGCCTGGCTTATCGCAAACAGGCCCAGTACCACCACGATCAGGTCGACACCGGAAGCCAGCCAGCTTTGCTCAAAGGTGAACCGGCGCGTGTATTTGACAGGCTCGAGTCCCACGGTATGCAGGAAGATACCAAATGCTGCCAGCATTCCGGCTGCGAAGATCTGTCCACGGTGAGCCAGCACCACCAGGATGATGCCAAGTAGCGCCGCAAGGAAGATCTCGCGGCTGCCAAAGTGCGGCGCGATCAGCGCCAGCACGGGCGACAGCACCATCAGGCAGATAATGGCGAAGATGCCGCCGAAGAACGACGCCGAATAGGCCAGTGACAATGCCCGGTGTCCCTGGCCGCGCTTGGTCATGGGATAGCCGTCATAGGTGGTGAGCGCGTTCACCGCCGTGCCTGGCGTATTGATCAGGATTGCCGGAATGGCGCCGCCATACATGGACGAACCGTAGATTCCCAGGAGCAGCGTCAGCCCGACGATGGGCTCAAACGCAAAGGTGGCAGGCAGAAGGATGGCGATCGCCACCGCCGCGCCGACCCCGGGCAGTGCGCCAATGATGACGCCGCCGATTGAACCGATGAGGAGCGCAATGACCACCTGCCATTGCGCAAGAATGGAAATTCCGGAAAGAAGCGTTTCCATGGCAAACCCCTCGAAGTTCAGAGATAGGTGAGCGCCAAGGCGCGCATGGAGTCAGGGAGGTACTGGTAGATCTCGCCAGCCGGGATTTTCACCTGCAGGAAGGCCCGGAAGATGAACGTCACGGCGACCCCGAACAACGCGGCGATCCCGATCACTCCCGGCGTGCGAAATCCGGTGCGCAGGGCGAGGAATACCGCGAATATGACCGTCGAGGGCAGATACCCCAGGAACGGCACAAGCTGGACGTAGACCAGGAAATACAGGACATATTCCAATGCCCGCAGCCAGAACGCGACTTCGGTCCAGCGGCCCTGGATGCGTGGCGACATGGCCGAACTCAACAGGTGCAGGAAACCGAAGGCAACCATCGTCCAGATCGAGACAGTCGGCCAGAAACTCGGTTGGGCATACCACTTCGTCCGCTTGACCTCTGCGGTCTGGACGCCCAATTGCGTGAGCAGGAAGACGGCAAACAACAGGAACAGGCCGGCAAAAAAGATGTCGCCTGGCCGGCGATACCGCTTGAACATGTCCTGCAGGGTCTTGACGTTCACTGGACTATCCTTGCGTCATTGGAAATGCCAGGCGGGCACCATGGCCGCCTGGCCTTGTGGTTTGTAATCCTGGTCTACTCTCCCAGGAGTTCGGCAATGACTCCGAAGGCCTGTTTGTCGGACTCGATCTGGGCCATGGATGCCTCGGGGTCCTGCCAGTAGATCAGCACGCCGGTTTCGCCGGGAAGGTTCATGGCCTGCTCGGATTGCAGGGCCTTCTGGGCCGCGGCAGAAATCTTCTCCCTGGCGTCTGCTGGCGTGTCCTTGTGCACGAACAGACCGTTCCACAGTGACAGGGTCAGATCGGGATGAATCTCCGACACGGTCCGTGCATCGGGCGTCAATGAAATGCGCTCACCGCCGATCGACGCCAGGACGGTCACATCGTCCAGGCAGGGAAGGATCAACTGCAAGGTGGTGTTGATCACATCCACGTCACCGGACGCGATCGTATTGCAGTCCAATGCGTCAAAGGCCGCCTCGCTGGCAAAATCGAAGCCTGAACTGATTGCGGCCGCGAAGGTCACCTGTGTCGGCGGGATGACTGATCCGAAATGGCCCAGGGCGACATCATTGTCCTGGGCGTAGTCGGCCAATTCCTCCCAGGTCGAGTAGGGCTTGTCCTTGCCCGTTGCGATGACGAATGGGTAGGTCATGAAAATGCCGATGGGCTCGAACGGGTTCGGATTGAGTTCGGGGATGCCGATTTCCGGTCCGACCACAGGAACATCGATGACGAAGGAACCGACAGTGTAGCCATCACCCGGGGCGGTCGCCACTTCAACGGAACCGGGAAAGGGACCGCCACCCCCGCCGGGCTTGTTTACGACCGCTGCCGGCACACCGTACATGGCCTGGAACTCATCGGCGATAAGGCGGGTCAGCACGTCTTCCAGATCACCAGGAGGCCACGGAACGACAAAAGAAACCGGTTTTTCGGGATATTCAGCCAGGGCGATTCCGGTACTCAGAACCAGGGCAGCGCTGGCGAGCAGTGTTTTTTTCATTGCTTCCTCGCAGTTTGGTGTTCACATCATGAATATACATAACATATTCATTATTGCTGTGTTAATCTTTTTTGTCAAGGCTGGATTGCAAGATCAGCCACGGCGCAGGAAAATCATGGCAGGCAACAACCTCCTTGCAAGAATTGAGTTCCATGAGACCCGGCATCTTGGCGGCATGTCGCAGCCATGACCATCGTCCGGGGCCCGACCCAAAGGCAATGTGCCGCACCATCGGCCGACGCGCCGTTTGCCCAGTGGCCCGCGCCCCGGCCGGTGAACGAAGTGCTCTCTGACAGAAATGCTGTCGCTCAGCAGTTGGTGACGTTTGACCGGAGGCCCGGCCAGGGAGGCCGGACTCTCCACGAATGCAGGGCCGGCTGAGCGTGGTGACCTATCGTGCGAATTGGCGGAATTTGCAGCAGGAGAGATGGGTGACATGCAGGGGAGTCAGTGCCTTGTGCCTGTTACAGCAACAATCTGGATGCTCCGAACCGCCATCGCCGTCCCCGAAGTGAATCGTCGGGATGGCCAATCATCAGTGCGGACTCCCGTATTGTCTCACAAGAAACGGTTCCGGACCACGATTGACGCCGCGCCAGTTTCATTTGTCGCCCCCGGGTGAAAGTCCGGCTGTCTAAAACGTCGCAGCTGGAGTTTCCGATCCATTGCCGGGCAGGTTTCGGGCCACTGCATGGATGCGCGGCCTGTCTTCAGATCTTGACGTCTTTCAGTTCGCCCAAGATCTCGAACAACTGCTCGAGCCTCCTCGTGCCCACCTGCTGCTCGATGCCCTTGTAGATTTCGAGGGCGTGCGACATGTTGTCGATCAGCAATTGGCGCCCCTTCCCTGAAATGCACACGAGGGTCTTCCGCTTGTCCCTGCTGTCCGGGCGACGGTGAATCAGGCCGTCCTCCTCCATGGCCCGCAGGGTCCTGGTCAGGCTGGGCAGCAGGATGCAGGCTTCCCTGGCGATCGTGGTCTGACCGACCTCGCCCAGCTCGTCCAGCGTGCGCAGGATGCGCCATTTCTGCTCGGTCAGGCCGATACCCTGCAGCATGTCACGAATCGGCGCCATGACCGTTTCACGCGCCCGCAGCAGGGCGATGGGCAGGGCGCGCGAGGTGCTGCGCAAGCGGTCGGTGGGTTCCGGTGACATGTTCATGGCGCTTCATATCAGCCGATGCATAAATTAACAACGCAAGCTGTTGACGAGTGGCACCCTTGTTAGTTAGCAAGTGAAGCAATCGGAGGGTTCAATGCCGCATTTCAGCATCGAGTATTCGAGGAATATCGAAAATCTTGTCGATTTCCCGGCACTGTGCGACTCGCTGCGTCGGGCCGGGATCAAGACCGGCGTCTTCGCAGTTGCCGGCATTCGTGTCAGGGCCACTGCCTGCGATCACTATTCGATTGCTGACGGGTTGCCGGACCGGGGATTCATCGACATCTCCGTTCGATTGCGCGGCGGTCGCCCGCTCGAACTGCGCAAGGCTGCGACCCAGGCCGTGTTTTCGGCGGCGCGGGAATTCCTCGCCGATGTGATGGACAGGTATCCCATCGCCCTCTCGCTTGAGATGCGCGACATCGACCCGGAGCTCAGCCCCAAGCTCAGCTCGATCCGAAAATTCATGACCGGAGACAGCTGATGTCCGAACTGCAAGACAATATCGCCAGGCTCGACGGATATCTGGACCGGTTCCGCACCAACGGCATCCAGAATCACGTTGCCGGCCAGGACGTGCCCGGCACCGGCGGAGCCTTCGCATCGATCTCTCCGGTCGATAAATCGGAGATCTGCCGCGTGGCGCGCGGCGCCGAGGCCGATATCGACATGGCCGCAGAGGCCGCGGCCGACGCGTTTTCCGCCTGGCGCGACACCCCGGCGCTCGAACGCAAGAAGATCCTGGTGAACATCGCCGAGGCAATCGAGGAGCGTGCCGAGGAAATCGCGCTGTGTGAATGCTGGGACACCGGCCAGACCCTCAGATTCATGTCCAAGGCGGCGCTGCGCGGCGCCGAGAATTTTCGCTATTTTGCCGACCAGGTTGTCGAAGCCCGTGACGGCCAGCATCTCAAATCGCCGACGCTGATGAACATCACGACTCGGGTGCCGGTCGGCCCGGTTGGTGTCATAACGCCGTGGAACACGCCCTTCATGCTCAGCACGTGGAAGATTGCTCCAGCGCTGGCGGCTGGCTGCACGGTCGTGCACAAGCCGGCCGAAGACAGTCCGCTGACGGCCCGCCTGCTGGTCGAGATTGCACAAAAGGCCGGCCTGCCCAGCGGCGTGCTGAACACCGTCAACGGCTTTGGTCACGACGCCGGCAGACGTCTGACCGAACATCCTGCCATCAAGGCCATCGCCTTCGTCGGCGAAAGCCGTACCGGTTCGATCATCACCCGGCAAGGCGCCGATACGCTCAAGCGGATGCATTTGGAGTTGGGCGGCAAGAACCCGGTCGTCGTGTTCGACGATGCCGATCTGGAGCGCGCCCTGGATGCGGTGATTTTCATGATCTTCTCGATCAATGGCGAGCGGTGCACATCGTCCTCGCGCCTGCTGGTGCAGGAGACGATCAAGGAAAGGTTCGAGGCCCGCTTGGTTGAGCGGATCAACAACATCAGGGTGGGACACCCCCTGGACCCGGCAACCGAGATCGGTCCGCTCGTCTCCGAGGAGCACTACAACAAGGTCACCAGCTACTTCGACATCGCCATCGAGGACGGTGCGACCATTGCCGCCGGCGGAACGACGGTGGGTGACGAGGGATTTTTCGTGCGGCCGACCCTGTTTACAAATGCCAACAACCGGATGCGCATCGCCCGGGAAGAGATATTCGGCCCGGTACTGACCTCGATTCCTTTCTCGACCGAGGAGGAGGCGCTGGCCATTGCCAATGACACCGATTATGGCCTGACCGGCTATCTCTGGACCAACGATCTGACCCGCGCCCTGCGTTTCACCGACCGGCTCGAGGCCGGCATGATCTGGGTGAATGCGGAAAATGTCCGCCATCTTCCGACCCCGTTTGGAGGCGTCAAGGCGTCAGGGATCGGACGCGATGGCGGTGACTGGTCATTCGAATTTTACATGGAACAAAAACACATCGGCTTCAGCACTGGTCAGCACAGGATCATGCGGCTGGGCGTGCAGTAAGGAGGAGACAAGAATGTCAGTTCCCGTGCCCAACCTGTATCCGGACTTCAACACGGTCCGCCTGAGCCATGTCTGTCTCAACGTCTCGGATTTGGGTGCCTCCCGCAAGTTCTACTCGGACATACTGGGCCTGCAGGTCACGGATGAGTCGGACAGGCATGTCTATCTGCGGGGCATGGAGGAGCGGGGACATCATTGTGTCATCCTGCAGGAATCCGACCTGCCCGGTACGGTCGAGGTGGTGGGGTTCAAGATTTTCGATGACGCCGACCTCGACCGGGCCGAGGCCTATTTCCAGCGCAAGGGTCGCCCCACTTCCTGGATCGACCGCCCGTATCAGGGCCGAACCCTGCTGACATCGGACAGTTCGGGCGTCCCGCTGGAATTCTATCACCGGATGGACAGGCTTGAACCGATCCACCAGCAATACGCCCTCTATCGAGGCGTCAAGCCCTTGCGAATCGACCATGTCAACTGCTTCAGCCGTGATGTCGACGCCTCGGCCGCCTTTTACAGCGATTTCGGCTTTCGGGTGACCGAATACACCGAGGACGCAGATAGCGGGAAGCTGTGGGCCGCATGGATGCATCGCAAGGGCAACGTGCATGACATGGCCTTCACCAATGGCACCGGCCCGCGTATGCACCATCTGGCATTCTGGGTGTCGACCCCCCTCAACATCATTGATCTGTGCGACCTGATGGCGACCACCGGATATTTGGACAATATGGAGCGCGGGCCCGGGCGGCATGGCATCTCCAATGCCTTTTTCCTGTATGTGCTGGACCAGGACGGACATCGAATCGAAATCTATTGCTCGGACTACCAGACCACCGATCCTGATCTGGAGCCCATCAAGTGGGATCTCAGGGACCCGCGGCGCCAGACCCTGTGGGGGGCTCCTGCCCCAAGAAGCTGGTTTGAACACGGGTCGGAATTCGTGAATGTGGAACCGGCGGAACCGGTGCTGGACGCCTCGCCGATCATCGCGCCCTGAGGCCAGGACGTTAGGGGGACCATATGCGCTTTTCGACATTTTCCGCCAATGGCAAGACCAGTTACGGCGTTATCACCGATGCGGGTGCGATCAGCCTGGACCGGGACTTTCCGCAGTGGCCGAGCCTGCTGGACGCGGTTCGGGCCGGCGGGCTGCCGGATTTGGCTGCCGCTGCCAGGGGAAGGCCCGCTTCCCATGTCGAGTTCGAGTATGAAATGGTCATGCCGGATGCCCCGCGCATCCTGTGCGTCGGCGTGAATTTTCCCGACCGCAACGCCGAATACCGGGATGGCAATGCGCAACCGGAATACATGTCGCTGTTCCCGCGCTTTGCCTCGGGCTTCACCGGACATGGCCACAATTTGGTCAGGCCGCCGGAAAACTCGACGCTGGATTACGAGGGCGAGGTCGCCATCGTAATCGGCAAGGAAGGGCGCCGCATCACGCAGCAGGATGCCTATGACCACATTGACGCGCTGACGCTGTGCAATGACGGCACGATCCGGGATTGGGTGCGCCATGCCAAGTTCAACGTTACGCAGGGCAAGAACTGGGACAAATCCGGCTCGATGGGGCCATGGCTGGTGCCCTTCGCTGATCCGGCCCAGCTGGACGAGGCCCGCATCGTGACCCGCGTCAATGGCGAGGAGCGACAGAATGACAAGCTGTCGCGCATGGTGTTCCCGATTCGCCGCGTGATCGAGTACATATCGACATTCATGACCCTTCGGCCCGGCGACATCATCGTGACCGGCACGCCGACCGGCGCCGGGGCGCGTCTGGACCCGCCCAGGTACCTCGAGCCGGGCGATGTGGTCGAGGTCGAGGTTGAAGGCATCGGAATTCTGCGCAACGGGGTCGAAGACGAGGTGCTCGCATGACTCCCGGCGACCACGCTCGCGCCGCCGAGGAGCTGCTTGAGGCCGAGCGTAGCCGCACCCAGATCGGCCTGCTCAGCCTGCGGCATCCGGAAATGGAGATGGATGATGCCTACAAGGTGCAGAACGCCATCCACCTTGCCAAGCTGGCAGACGGTCGCCGGGTGATCGGCTGGAAGATCGGTTTGACCTCGAAGGCGATGCGCCATGCGCTGGATATTGATATCCCCGACAGCGGCATCCTGTTTGATGACATGGTCTTCGAGAACGGCAGCACCGTGCCGAAAGGGCATTTCATTCAGCCCCGGATCGAGGCCGAAATCGCCTTCGTGATGAAATCTGCGCTGGACGGATCCGGTGTCACCGGCGCCGATGTGCTGGCGGCAACGGATCATGTTGCCCCGGCGATCGAAATCCTCGACACCCGCATCCAGCGTGTTGATCCCGGGACCGGCAGGGCACGAACCATCCTGGACACGATCAGCGACAACGCCGCCAATGCCGGGATCGTGCTGGGTGCCGAAAAGCACCGGGTCGACGATCTTGACCTGCGTTGGGTCGGGGTGCTGGCATTTCGAAATGACGCGATCGAGGAGACCGGCCTGGGCGCCGGTGTCCTTAACGACCCGGTCCAGAGCGTTGTCTGGCTGGCGCGCCGCATGGCCCAGTACGGCCAGGCGATCGAGCCAGGCCAGGTCATCCTGTCAGGCAGCTTCATTCGCCCCATCGAATGCCCGCCAGGCACGCGGATCCAGGCCGATTTCGGACCTTTCGGTTCCGCCAACATCAACTTCGGATAGGAGGGCGCGCCCCTTCCGCCGGCACCGAATGACGGTCGGGTGCAGGAGAATCGGCAAGACAGCCGGGGCCGGGGAGATGGCCGCGGGCACGAACGTCGTTCACTCTGTTCGGTGGCCGGTTGTGGGCCTGGTGATGGTCGTCGGGTCCTGGCTTGCTGTGTTCCTGCTCAAGGTGCTTGGACAGGGGCGTGAATTTCGTTAGGACAGGTTGGCCGGTTCTTGACTGACGGCACATTCAGGACAATGCTTCGAATTGCAGAGGTGATGTGATGGATGCAGTTGCAGCGCAGCGAGACCCCGCAAGGGAACTTGCCGAAAATGTCGGGCAACCCTTCGAGCGCGCCCGTGCGATGCCCAAGAGCGTCTATTCCTCGCAGGAGTTTCTCGAGCTGGAACTGGACCGCATCTTCGGGATGGACTGGTTTTGCGCCGGGCGCGTGGACGGCTTTTCGAAGGCTGGCGACTATCTGGCATTTGACCTGGCCAGGGAACCGGTCGTGGTGGTGCGGGGCAATGACGGGAAGGTTCGTGCCCTGTCCAATGTCTGCCGCCACCGGATGTCGAAGATCGTGGAAGGCAGGGGAAACTCCCGGACGCTGTCCTGTCCCTATCATGGTTGGACCTACAGCCTGGATGGCCAGCTGCGCGGGGCGGCCGGCATGGGACACAATTCCGAATTCGACCGCAGGGCGTGCCGACTTCCGGAGTTCCGGTGCGAGATCTGGCTTGGCTGGGTGATGGTCACCCTCAATCCGGATGCGCCGCCGGTGGCGGAACAACTGGCGGAAGTCGAGTCCATGATCGAGGATTACGGCATGCGGGACTACAGCCAGGGCTTCTTTGAAGTCATGGAGTGGAACACCAACTGGAAGGTGTTGGCCGAGAATTTTATGGAGAGTTACCATTTGCCGGTCTGCCACGCCCGGACCATTGGAGGTCTTTCGCGGGTGGATGATGTCGAATGCCCGGAGGGCGGGCCAGCCTTCAACTACCACACGCTGCAGAAGGAGCCGGAATTCACCCTCTCGATTGCCCATCCCGACAACCGGAGGATGCAGGGGGAACGCCGGCTGACGACCTACCTGCTGTCAATCTATCCGAGCCTGATGATTACGCTGACGCCGGGATATTTCTGGTATCTGACGCTGCACCCGGTCGAGCCGGGCAAGGTCAGGATATTCTTTGGCGGCGGAATGGCGCCGGAATTTGCCAATTACCCCGACGGCCAGAAGCATTTCGACGAGCTTCGCACCCTGCTCGAAGCGGTGAATGCGGAGGATCGGGGTTGCACAGAGCGGGTCTATGCCGGCCTTCGGTCGGAATTTGCCGAACCGGGCTACCTCTCGCATCTCGAGAGACCGAATTTCGAGTTTGCCACCTACCTGTCAAACCGGGTCTCGCTGTAGACGATACCTGCCCGGGCAATCCGGTTTCACCGAAGCCCGGCAATGGTGCGGGATTTGACGCGCCAGGTTGCGGACCGCTCGCCCGGGCCCGGGCGAAGACGCCGCGGCGCCGGCAAGCGCCAGCATCAAGGACGGACTGACGACACCAGTTCGGTCGGCAGGGAAAGATGCGCCTCCGCGGCACAACAGGAGCGGTCTACCGGGCAGGGAACGATCCCGGAAAAGAACAGTGAATCACCAGGGCACGCCCCATTTATTGACCGCTTGACAGTGACTTCACACCTGCTGCATGCCGGGTTGACCAGCCGAGGTGATCGGGCGGCCGGCACCAATAGCCCGGGAAGATGACCCTTCGACGAGCCGGGGATTGAGGGCCAGGACACGGTGACCAGGCAAGCAAAGTCCTGGTATTGACTTCCCTGGCCCAGTTGGCGGTTTGTTGCTGAATTCGCAGTAAAATGTGCCGGGCCTTCCGGCTGTCACCTGCAGGAGATGCCGGCGCGCCGGACCCATTGGCAGGACGGATGCAGGATTGCTGGCAGCCGAGACCAACACAATGCGCGTCAGGTCGCTGCCTTCCGTTCGTCGATCAAATCACGGTCAATTGCACGCGCACGCTTATGTGCCTCGCGCAACATCAGGCGCTCGGCATATCTCTCGAATGCCGGCCGCCTGGGGAGGGTTTCGAATCCCAGGCCCCACTCGACATGGCTGCCCACATACACGTCCGCCATCGTAAACCGTTCACCGCAAACATGGGTATTCCGGTCAAGATGTCCTTCAAGCGCGCCGACCGCACTCTCAAACGTGCCATAGCCAAGCATCGGAGCCTTTTCTTCGGGTATGTCCAGTTCCAGCGCCCTGGCCATTACGGCCTGTTCGAGCGGACCGGCGGCGAAGAACATCCAGCGATAGTATGCCCCGCGCTCAATCGCTGTTGGCAACAATCCGGCCCGGGGAAAGGCTTCGGCGAGATAGGCACAGATGGCGGCACACTCGGTCACAACCAGATCACCGTGTCGAATCGACGGGACCTTGCCCATCGGGTTGATCGCCAGATACTCTGCCTCCTTCATGTCCTTATCATATTCGAGAATCACGGTTTCGTACTCGGTCACTGTTTCCTCGAGCGCCCAACGCACGATTTGACCGCGCGACATCGGGTTGGTGTAGAAGGTCAAAGTCTCAGACATGACGGGTCCATGCATTGGATTGAAGGTTCGGTCCCTGTACTATTGGTTTGGCGCGCGTCCGTCTACACCCTGACCTGCATTTCCTTCCAACTCGAGACCATCTCCGAATCCCGAGACCGCCCGGTTTGGGACCATGGTCTCCGGTGCAAACGAATGTCGTCGGGGCCCCTGTCCCGCTGCCTTGCGTTCCGTGCCTGATGGGCATGCATCCCGGACCGCTTCTCCAGGCCCTGCAATACCGCAGTAGTCGGCAATCCACTCCAGCCCGATCGTCGATTGCCCGGCGGGAAGAGCCCGTTCGGCGAGAACAAAGAAACGCCGTAGCGCAGTATCTCGGTGGCCGGCATTGCCCTCAGACTCCCCATGCCAGGCGAATATATGAATGTCCGCGAGGCGGCCGGGCTCGCAATCCGGTGGCATCTCTCCAGCATCCCTTGCGGGGAGCGATATCGAAATTCGAGCTGCGTATTGGCCGTACCGGTGCCTTACCCCACGATTGACACATCGCCAACTTCTTGACTTTGGGCATTGCCCCGGCCCTGGATTGCTCGCAATCCCACGCCGCCCGGTCCCAGCCAACTTCTGATGTCGGCAGAGGCAGTTGCCGGGTTTCAGACTGAATTGCCCAAGCGAGGATCGCTGTAATCGGGTCCCGCTCCGGGTGCATCATGGCGTCATTTCCACCTAGCCAGCGGTTGATCTGAACCTGTAGCATCATTCGCTATGTGGCCGGTAAGCAAACACCTTCGATCCTCACGTACCAATTGCAGGATGTCATCAAGTCCCTCTTCTGCGATCTGGTAAACCGATTTGGCCGGTCTGTTCCCCAAATGTCGGCATGGTAGGGGTTTTCGGGGTTTGGAGAATATCCGACCTGAAGGTTGGCGCCGCGAACTGTTCCAACTTTCAAGGAAACGGAACCCAGATACTTTGGTGAGGTCACATACTCCTTTGGATTGTGTTGGTCTGCGACAATCAACTTTTCAACGTCAACAGACATGCCGCCATTCCTGCCCGAAGACGGGCTGAAGAGCTTTGAAGAAATACGCCTGCACTGGAGGTTATCGTCCCAAACCAGATGGTTTCGAGGGTCTACTCGCCTGATCAGCGTGTCTTCGGCCTTCAGTGTCGGTTCGTCATACGGCTGTTGTCCCAACCTAATGGTGCCCGCTTCTCAATTACCTTAGTTGCTCAATCCAGCCTGCAACCAGCGAGTAGTCACTACCTAGAATGTGTTCTTCAACCGTGTCGCAATCCCGAGTGATCTTGGTGGCGAAGACCCGATAGGGTCCAATTACGTCGAGTTCGATGCTCAATCCACTACGATGCCATTCAAGTTGAAGCGTTCCATCGTTTCCCGGGACGATCTGGGGGGCTGGAACGCCGGGAGAGTACAGCCGCTCAGCAAGCATGGCCGCAAAGACGGCGTGCTGGAACGAGACCGGCTTGCCTTCATATCCATCCCAACCGACATCAAGGCTGGTTATGTCGTCGAATCTCTCTTTCAACTGTTCCATCCAAGGCGATTGATCATGCGCGGGTTCCCGTGGTTGTTGCAGTGATTGTGGAAGAGAAGACACCTGACTGTCGAGTAAGACCGGAACCAGATTATCGTCCTGAAAGACTGCAACGTCTGAATAGCTCATGTTAATCTACCTTCTTCCATTTGGAATGGGCATTTGTTGTCGTGATCTTGCCAAACCGGGCAACGATCTCATCGTGGCACCTCGCCATGAAATTGAATGCCACATCGACGGACTGGCCAGCTGGCTGCCCTCGTGCCCGTAGAGTCAGTCTTAGCGCATGATTTTGTCCATCTCTGGAAATGATGTGCTGAAAATCGTAAGTCAAACGTCCCATGGCTCGCCCGTCAGAATCTCGGATCATCTCGGCAAATCCTGCCTGGAAGCCCTCAATATCCAGAGTGTCCAGATTGAACACGCGTAGCCATTTCCCAACCTTCGCCGGTGCATCGAGTGGGATTATGTTTATGTAGCAAACTTCAGTCTGATCGATGATCAGTGGGTGATCGAACTGCGTTGTCAAATAGTTATCGAGTTTCTTGGCATTGGCCTTGAAGGCCTCGGCAATTCCGTCGAAACGTGGATACTCGGTCCCCTCCGGCCGCCTTCGCCAATTCGTCAGGAATCTGTCTGGTTGGAACTGCAAGAGATGATCTTCATTTCCTGACACGAACCAAAGGCGACTGCCAGTTGGAGGTGCCCCAATATTGACCTGAATCGAGTGCTGCGGATTGGAGCCGCCGAAAGTTTCGTAGTATGGCTCCAGAAGCGGATGCTCCTCCACACGAGGAAAATCCTCGCGGAAGAGCCGAAATACATCGTGGTGTGCAACAGACGAAAACGTCGGAGCGGGAGTAAATTGAAGCCCAAGAACGACTTCGTCCAATGGGGGGTTCTTATACTCAGGAATTGTCACTGGTCGCGTTAGCTGGCCCCTTTCACCGTGAAGTAGCATTTGAAGCCTGCATAAGCCAGAATCAATTGCAGGCAAGAATCTTGCGCGCCATCTACCGCCACGTCAGTGCCGCGGTGCCTGCATTGCTTTGATTTTCCGGGCAGGATGAAGGCTGATGTGTGGATTTCAAACGTACATGCGGAGAATTTGTCGCCCCGGGAATGGAATGTGCATGAGTCTTGCCTTGAACTTGAAATCCTCAGGGCAGGTCGGGACGCTGCTGCGAGGCTCCGGCGCGGGTAGCGGGATCATGGGCAGGCCCGAACATTTGCCAATCCCATTCATCGCCAATTCTTGCCGACATCCCACTCGGAAAAATCCGGGGCGACCCCTGTCGTCGGCTCTGTCAGCCGACTGCCAGGCGCATGTCATGCGTTGCCTTCGGACATCTCCGGATAAACTGTTTTGATGTCGGGCTGTGCATGTCATCGCTGGACGGCATCTCTTGGGTTGCCATCGGGCAGTGGCCTTTTGCCGTCAGCTGCCGGCCTGTCGGGCCCCCTCGGAGAGGGCGGCCAGCTTGGCGTAGGTGATCTCGGGATCGACGGCGCCGAAGCCGGCGAAGGTTCCGAACCCGCAATCGGAGCCGGCCATCAGCCGGTCCGGCGGCACGAATTCGAGGAACCGGTCCAGCCGCTGCCTGACAACTTCGGGATGTTCCACGAAATTCGTGGTGCTGTCGATGACGCCAGGGATCAGGATCTTGCTGTCGGGGACCTCGCTGAACCGGTCACGGAATATTCGCCATTCATGGGCATGGCGCGGGTTCGAGGATTCAAACAGCACGTGGTTTGCATTAATCGACATCAGGGTCGAAAATACCTTGTCCATCGAGATGTCGCAGACATGGGGACCCTCGTAGTTTCCCCAGCAGATGTGCACCCTGATCCGGGCCGGATCCAGCCCGGCCAGCGACCGGTTGAGCACCTCGACATTCCTTGCCGCAATCTCCACGAATTCATCATCGGATTTCTCATGGAACATCATATGCCTGGCCAGGCCGAGATCGGGGCAGTCGAGTTGCAGCAGGAGGCCGCTGGCGACGATGGTCTGGTATTCGACCCGCATTGCTTCGCCAAGCGCATCCAGATACTCGTCCCGTGACGGGAAGTAGTCATTGGGGAGGAACAGGCTGATCACCCCGGGCGATGCCGAGTTCATGAAGCCATCGGCCGCGCCATGGCACTTCATGGCCATCTTCAGATTGTCGATATCCTTGAGCAGCGCGTCATTGTCCTTCGGCCTGATCTCGCCGATGCAGCAGGGCCGGGAATATTTTGGCGTGCCACCCTCGTCGGCCAGCCGTTTCATGAATGACGGAAACAGGGCAAGATCATGCGGCGGAGTCCTTGGCGCATCGCCGCCAAAGCCGGTATACCGGTCCTTGACATAGGTGGCGTAGGAAATCTTGGAGGTCTCGCCGTCGGAGACGACATCGATTCCCGCTTCCACCTGCCGGCGCACCGTGTCCGAGGTTGCCTCGCGCATTTCCAGGTCGAATTCTCGCTGGCTGAACCTGGAGCCGCGCTCCCGGGCAAACAGGAAGTCGACGACACGCTGGCTTCTTGGAAGGCTGCCGACATGCGTGGTCTTGATCGTCATGGAACTCATCCTCCCTGGCGTTGCGGGGACATCACGGCTGCCATGTTGCTCCGGCCGGATCGTCGGTGTTCCGGACCAGGAACATGCCGCACTCACCCGAGACAGATGGTGACAGCGACCGGTCGATTCCCGGCGGAACGGCGCAGGTATCGCCGGGGGCAAGAACGTTGGAGCCGCCTTCCCATGCCAGCTTCCAGTGACCTTCGAGGACCATCAGTATCTCGTGCCGGCCGGTCCGGTACGGCGTGTCCGGGATCGAATTGCCTGCCAGATATTCGACTTCGAATCCCGGCCTGTCAATGATCATCCCGTGCTCGCCGATCACCCTGGCGGGTCCGTCGCCGGCCAGGGCCACCATGTCCCAGTGCCGTGCCACGTAGGCCGGGACCACCTCCTGTGCCGTCGGCTCCGGATACCCGGCCAACTCGTCCTCGGTGAGCATTGGCATGGGCGAGACCGACTCCGGGAGGGACTGGCCAGCTCCGGTGTCATAGATGCGACCGGTTTCGGCCAGGATCATGCCGTGCCCGCGGGCCTCCTCGACGACCTGGGGGGCCCAGACCACGCCCCCGCCGGCATCGTCGCCACCAAGTATGGCCATGAGCATGCCATGTTCCTGGCCAATATTCTCGAATCCGCGGAAGATCCCGGTCGGAATGTTGAAGATGTCGCCCCTCTCGAGCACAACCTCGCCGGCATCTCCCCATCGGCCCCAGAAGAATCGCCACCGTCCCTTGAGCACGTAGAAGACCTCGGCAGTGTAGTGGGAATGAAGCGAGTTCCGGCAATTGGGCGGTTGCCCGGCGCCGCCGATATTGAAACCCGGGGTCTCCCTGATATGGACATGCTGATCCGGATTTTCCGACACGCCGCCACCGATGATGGTGAAATTCTCCTTGCGGTCCGAACCGGGGGTGTGGGTGTCGATGAAGGCGGTCTTGCACGGGACCAGTTCGCCGTAGCGCACGATCCGCTTGCGCATGTCGTCATGAGTCATGGTTGCTCTCCCGGTGTGAACAGGGATCCCGGTTATCGAGAAGTTGTCTCCAAACCGAAATCTCGTCAATCAGCGTGTATTCGTCTCGCAACCCGCGGCTACCGAATTCGGCATGGGTAATGCCGAGAATGAAGGCATGCTTGCCGGTCGGGCGTCCGAACAGGCCGTGTCCCGAATGTTTGCCCTCGAGGGTCCACCTGATGGCGGCGCGATCCGGCCGGTCCGGATCGGAACGGCCGATCCGGTGCCATACCCGGAACTCGGCATCAGGAAACGCCGATCGGAGTCCCAGCCAGAAGGCCTCGGCTTCCGGCCGTCCATACCGGTCTCCGCCCGGATAGCCGAGATGGACGGCCCGGTCGTACTCCCGCGAGATGACCGAGAATTCCGCCCGCATGAGCCGCTGCAGAATATGCTCGAGCCGCTTTCCGGACTCGGCATCGTTGCCGGTGCCGCCATAGGGCGATTCCAGGGAATCGGCATCGGGTAGGTAGTAGCCTGTCGGCGGCAGGCTACCGTCCAGCGAAGCCTCGACAAACTGTCTCGGCTCGAAGCCGAGTTGCCGGGCAATTGCCCCCTGGTCGCGGACCAGCCATTCATCATTGATCTGCCAGCCATGCCGGGAATCCTCGGCGGCATGGCAATCGGCAATGACCCGGTAGTGGAGCCTCCTCGATGATGCCGGGCCGTATTTTCCGTTGCCGGAATAGGTGGCAGTCGACATGATTCGATGCGACGAGTACCAGCTGTCGGGTCCGGCATGCTCCCAGATCACATCCTCGCCAAGCAACTGCCGGTCGGGAAACTCGGCGATGGTTGCCATGGTCGCCGCGATCACGTTCCGGTTGCCGACCGTAACGCCTTCGGGCGAGCGCACCAGGATGTCCTCGGAATAGACCTCGTGCAGCAGGTCGACGCGCCGGCCTTCCCAGATTTCCCCGGTGATCCCGAGAATGTAGTTGACGAAATCGGTATATCTCGGAGTGTTCATCGGACTTCGCTCCATCCTGCCCCGGGAAGTCGTGCCGTCCCGCGAATCTTGAAATCGCACGGAATCCGGATCTGGACCGGCGGCTTGTCTGGCTCGGCAATGGTCTCAAGCATCCTGGATACCGTCATCTCGACCAGCCGGCCAAGCGGTTGTCGCATCGTTGTCAGGTTGAATGATTGCCAGGCCGCGATCGGAACATCATCATAGCCAACGACGGAGACATCCTCGGGAATCCGGAGCCCGAGTTCATGCCTGATGACATCCATGACCGCAAATGCCATGTGGTCGTTGCCGACGAAGACGGCATCCGGCACCGGCCCGCCGGTGCCGGAAAACATGTCCCTGGCGACCCCGCTTGCCACTTCCCGGCGATACATCCCGTCGACGCAGCAGACCGGTTCGACCCCGCATTCGGCCAGGCCGAGCCTGAAGCCCCGATCGCGCTCGCTTCCGGTGGACGAGCCCTGCCAGCCCGAAATCTGCGCGATGCGCCGATGCCCTCCCTCCACCAGGAACCGGGCAATCCGGCGAGCGCCCTCGACATTGTCGGATGTCACCGAGTTCAGGCTGTCATCGCCCTGGTGGCGGTTGAACAGGATGACGGGAATGCCTTCCGCCCGGCACCGGCTGGCCAGTTGAACGGTCATGGCCACCGATGCGGCGATCAGCCCGTCCACCTGGTAGTCGAGAAGATCGGCGACGATCCGCTCGGTTTCCGCATCGTCGTTCGATGCCATGAATACCAGGAGGTGATAGCCATTCTTCTTGAGCTCATGGGACATGAGTTCGACCGCCGCCGGGTAGAACTGGTTCTCGAAATAGGCGACCACGAGGGCGATGATCCTCGAGCGTCCGGTGATCAGCGATCTGGCCAGGGCGTTTGGCCGGTATCCGAGCTGGCGCGCCGCCTCGTGCACCTTTTCCGCCGTATCTGGCGATACCGAGGCGCCAGGGGTGTAGGCTCGGCTGACCGCCGACTGGCTGACCCCGGCCAACCTGGCGACTTCTGCCGACGTGATCTTCCTCATTGCCCTGCCTTCATCCGGTCCATCATCCTGCAGTCCAGCCGCCATCGATCAGGAGGCGGGTGCCGGTGATCAGGGACGCCGCATCCGATGCCAGGAAGACAACCGCACCCATTACATCCTCGACCTTCCCGAGCCGGCCCAGCCTGATCTTCGAGCGGATCCACCGCTGCTTTTCCGGGTCGGCCAGTGTCGCTTCCGTCAACTCGGTGCGGATGAAGGTCGGGCACACGGTATTGACCCTGATGCCGAGCCGACCCCATTCGATCGCCATCGCCTTGGTCATGCCTTCGAGGGCGTGTTTCGAGGCACAATAAACTGCCCGCTCCATGCTGGCGACCACCCCCATCTGGCTGGAGATCTGAATGATCGAGCCGCCGGTCTCCGGCATGGTCCCGGCAACTTCGCAAGCAAGGAAAAACGCGGACCGGGCATTGACGGCCATGACCTGGTCGTAATCCTCTTCCGACGCATCAAGCGCCATGGAATGACGCGCCATTCCGGCCGAGTTCACGAGCACGTCAAAGGGGCCTTCCTCGTCGACGATGTGCCGGATTTGCGCCCGGTCGGTGACGTCGAGTACCGCCGCCTTGGCCCGGAAGCCTGCATCCTGCAGGGACCGGGCGGCGCTGCCGATTCCCCCCGGGCTCCGGGATGCGACCACGACTGATGCCCCGGCCTCTGCGAGCGCCGCCGCACAAGCAAATCCGATGCCGCGCGAGGCCCCGGTGACCAGTGCTTTCCTGCCATCGAGCCGGAAGGACGGGGTGGTCGGTGGCCGGGTCATGCCGGATGCTCCACGGTCGGATTGTCCGTCATCAGGCACTGCTTCGGGGAGAGGGAGCACCGCCATAGGGGACATTCAGCCCGCCATATCGCCGCAACCGGATATTGGCCTGTTCGGCATGGCCGGCGAATCCCTCCAGCACGCACAGCCTGGAGCAGTATTCGCCTATGAAAGTGGCCGCCTCGTCGGTCACGATCTTCTGGTAGCTGTGGGTTTTCAGGAACTTGCCGACCCACAGGCCGCCGGTATAGCGGCCAGCCCGCCGGGTCGGCAGGGTGTGATTGGTGCCGATAATCTTGTCGCCATTGGCGACATTGGTCCTCGGGCCCAGGAACAGAGCGCCGTAGGCAGTCATGTTGTCGAGGAACCAGTCATCCCGGTCGGTCATGACCTGGACATGTTCGGAGGCAATGTCATTGGCGATCTGGAGCATCTCCTCGTAGCTGCTGCACAGGATAACCTGGCCGTAGTCTTCCCAGCTCCGGGCGGCGGTGTTTGCCGTCGGGAGAATTTTGAGCAGGCGTCTGACCTCGCCAATGGTCTCCTCGGCCAGCCGGCGGTTGTTGGTGACGAGAATGGCCGGCGAGTCGTAGCCATGCTCTGCCTGGCCAAGGAGATCGGTCGCACAGAGCTCGGCATCGACGGTGTCATCGGCAATGACCATGGTCTCGGTCGGCCCGGCCAGGAGGTCGATGCCGACCCGCCCGAACAGCTGGCGCTTGGCTTCCGCAACGAAGGCATTGCCGGGGCCGATCAGCATGTCGACCGGATTGATGGTCGGCGTTCCGAGCGCCAACGCCCCGATGGCCTGGATGCCGCCGAGCAGGTAGATTTCGTGGGCGCCGCCGAAATGAATGGCGGCAATGACCGCCGGATGCGGCTCGCCATTTACCGGCGGGGTAGCGACGGCGATCCTGGGCACCCCGGCAACATCGGCAGTGGCCACCGACATGTGAGCAGCCGCCACCAGCGGGAACTTGCCGCCAGGCACGTAGCAGCCCGCCGACTGGACCGGGATGTTGCGGTGGCCGAGAATCACCCCCGGCATGGTCTCCACCTCCACATCCTGCATGGAGTCACGCTGGATGCGGGCAAAATTGCGGATCTGTTCCTGGGCAAACCGGATGTCATGCAAGTCCTGCCCCGAGAGCTTCGACACCTGTCTTTCGATCTCGGAATCCGTCAGCCTGAACGACTCGGCCTCGTAGCCGTCGAACCTGGCTGACATCTCCCGAACCGCGTCATCGCCTCGTCGCTCGATCTGCAGCAATGCCTCGGCGACAGTGTTTTTCACCCCGGCGTCATCACTGGCCCGTTCGTCTTCCGGTTTGCCGGTTTTCAGATATTCAATCGCCATCCTGTTGCACCCCTGGCTGCGGAGCCGGCGGCTCCCTGTCGCCTCGGTCGAAGGCCTCCCAGCCCTCGCCGGAAAACACGTCGACGCCCAATTGTCTGAGCACGTCCGCAAAATCGACCATGACCCAATTGTCATCGATCTTCCCGTCCACCACCTTCCAGAAATCCATGTAGCGGATCTCGACCCGCTTGCCGGTCGGCTCCACCCCCATGAAGGTCCCGGTATGGTCGGCCTCCTGGCGCCCGAAGGAGGCCGCCCATTCACCCATGACCAGCCTTGCCTCGTCGATGGCGACCTTGTTCGAGAAGGCGGCCTGGAACGGCCGCTGCCAATTGTCCTGGAATTCCCGGAGACCATTCTTGGTGCCGCAGCCGCAATTGCCCATCCAGCGGAATGTCTCGGCAAAAAACTCGCCCACATCATCGATGCGGTGGTCATTCAACCCGTTCACCATCGATTCGATGACCTGCCTGGTTGCATCGGTCTTCGACAGGTCGGTATTCCTGGTCAGTGGGGCCTGGTCCGGCCGTGCTCCCCTCATGCCGGCACCCCGGATGCTTGGTCAGGGACCCGCAACGCATCGCCTCCCGGCGATCCCGCGTGCCGGAAGGTGGCCGCTCCAGGGTTGAATTTCCCACCAGCGATTGCCGGCGCCCGTTTATCCCGATCAGCCCGCCTCACCGGGGAAGGGCCTCCGGCCGACATGAGCACGGTGCCAGCGATCCCGGCGGCAATGACCGGCACTGCCGGTCCTGTCCGGATATGTCGGAAATGCCCACCTGCAACATCAGCCGTCATGCCACTCCGATCGCCAATCCGGTGTCGTTGTCGAAAAGGTGGCAGGCACTGACCGGAACCGAAATGCTCACCTCCTGGCCGATTTCTGCCCGGTAATCCTTCGAAGCCTTGACCGACACCAGGGCACCACCGGCGCGCATGGTCAGCATGGTGGCATCGCCAAGGAGTTCGATGGTGAAGATCGGCGCCTCGATCTCGCCCCCGGAATCGACCAGCATGGCATCCTCGGCCCGGAAGCCGGCGCAAATCGGACCATCCGGCGCCGACAGGCCGGCGATCCTGACATGGTCGGCGGAAAAGACGCCATCCGACATGGTCCCCTGCATCAGGTTCATCGCCGGCGAGCCGATGAAACCGGCAACGAAGGTGTTTTTCGGATTGTCATAGATCTCTGCCGGAGTGCCGACCTGCTGCATCAGCCCATGGTTCATGACCACGACCCGATCGGCAAGGGTCATGGCCTCGATCTGGTCATGGGTCACGTAGATGGTCGTGACCTTGAGTTCATGGCTCAGATTCTTGATTTGCGCCCGGGTCGAGACCCGGAGCTTGGCATCGAGGTTGGATAGCGGTTCATCCATCAGGAACACGTTCGGCTCCCGTACAATGGCCCTCGCCAATGCGACTCTCTGGCGTTGTCCGCCCGACAGTTCGGCCGGTTTCCGATGCATGAAGTCGGTCAGCTCGACCATTGTCGCTGCCCGCATGACCCGCTTTTCATGCGTCGCCGGATCGACCTTTCGGACCCTGAGCGGGAAGCGGATGTTCTCGTACACATTCATGTTCGGGTAGAGCCCGTAGGACTGGAACACCATCGCCACGTCCCGGTCCTTGGGATCAAGGTCGTTGACGAGCTTTCCGTCGATCCAGATTTCACCCTCGGTCACATCCTCAAGCCCGGCAATCATCCGCATGGTCGTGGTCTTGCCGCAACCGGACGGGCCGAGCAGAACCAGGAACTCCTGATCGGAGATGGTCAGGTTGAAATTGTCGACACCCGTAAAACTTCCCCAGCGCTTGGAAACGCTCTGCAACTGGATCTCAGCCATCTGTTCCCACCCTGCGATCAGCCATGCATACGCTTGCAGACCGATGTCCGAGTCCTAGCATGCGCTTCGATTATCTCGCAACTGGAATTCGGCTGGAACCGATGACCGGCCTCGCCGGCAGCGGAATTCGCAGGCAACGCCGCTCAAGCCGTCATGGCGATGGCCGCAAACGGACATGAAATCAACCGGCTCCTACCGCAGGACCCAACGCTGGCCGCGTGGGCGAGGTGGCGGCCTGTTCGGCCGGGGGTTATTGCCGACCCTGCCGCATATCCTTGCGGTCGAGCCGGATTGGCAGCTTGCTCCTGATCGCCGCATCGGTTTCCGGCAGGATCGGGTTGGGAAAATGGGTGGCCAGGATGTCCCTGACCCTGGCCTCCGCCCGGTCAAGGGCAACCTCGCGGCCAACCTCGTTCCATTCCTTCGGGCTCAGGCGATCGCAGACCTCCGGATAGATGTATTCGGTCTGCATCAGCTTCAGGGTCTGGTCCGCCCCCAGGTAGTGGTTGGGACCGTTCATGGTCACATCGGCGATGACATCGACCGACAGCGATTGCTCATCCACCTCGATGCCGCGGACGGTACGCATGGCGGAGCCGATCGAGTCATTGTCCAGGACCAGCGATTCGTAGCAGGCACCGAGTAGCGACGCGTGCATACCGGCCGATTCATAGATCATGTTGGCACCGGAATTGCCGATCAGCGTCTGGTTGCAGGCCTTTTCGAAGCCCGACTGGATGTCCGGCATCTTGGAGTCGGTCATGGCGCCGGCAACGCTCACCGGCAACCCGTAGGAATTGGCCAGCTGCGCCGATGCACACATGAGGATCGCCTGCTCGCCGCTGCCACCGGACATGGCGCCGGTTCGCAGGTCGGAGACGAATGGCCACATGCCGAGGATTGCCGGTGCGCCCGGCCTGATGGCGTTGACATAGACCAGCGCCGCCAGGCATTCGGCCATTTCCTGGACAACGGTTCCGGCCAGCGCCGCCGGTCCGGTGGCGCCGGCCTGGCCGGCCGACAGGAGATTGACAATCATCCCGCCCTTGACCGCGATCTCGAGGCAGTTGCACGCATCCTCGGCGAAGGTGAGCGGTGGTACCACGAAGCATGAATTTGTCGACACGAACGGGCGTTCGCGCCAGGCAGCTTCGCCGCCGGCAATCTCGTGCAGCATGTCCAGCGTGGCATGCACGCTTTCCGGAACCGAGAACGAGCCGCCGACATGCTTGGTCGTGCCCTGGATGATCGCATAGTGGGTGTTGACATCGAGCTCGAACATGCTCGGCAGGTCGCGCGCCACCACCGTGCGGTAGTAGAAGTGGATGTGGTCGCAGCAATCGACAACCCGCGCCATGTCATAGATGTCGCGGAGCACCGAGTCGCGATACTCCCCGGTGCGGGCATCGACGATATGCACGGCCGCCCCGCCGGTTCCGAAATGGACCCTGGTTCCCTCCAGCACCAGGTCCTGGTCCGGGTTCCGGGCATAGAGGGTCACCTTGCGGCACGCCTTCTGCTTTGCATCTTCAACGACATGGGCAGGAAAGCGCAGGCGGCCATCATCGCCCAGGATGGCGCCGACGCCGGTGCAATACTCGATCACCGACGGTGTCGGATTGGAGAGGCCGATACTTGCCAGCACCTCCATCACCGCCTCGTCAAGCTGGCCAATCTGGCGATCGGACAGAACACTGAACTTGCCGGCCGACAGCCCCGGGCGAACGGGTTTCAGTTCATCGGCCAAGGCGCTGGTCCTTTCGGCAATCCGCGCCTGCCTGCCGGCCCCTCGCCTGCGTCCCGATGCCGCCGGCTTCGCCCCGTCAGTCGTCATGTCTGTCATGGGTCGTGAATCTCCCTGTTCGGATTGCCCCGGCCGGGCCGCCGCTATCTGCCATGACAGCGTCACCCATGTCCCAGACAGGTGCCACTACCGGTCATGACAGCGACACCCATTCTCCGGACCGGCCGGAACTCCTGATGCAGGCATCGATGAACTGCATGCCCTCGAGCCCGTCATCAATTCCCGGGCAGGACAGCTCGGGGTCGGGCTGTCGACCCACCTGCCAGGCCCTGATCGCCGCCGCCGCCTCGCGATACAGCGTCGAAAACGCCTCGACATATCCCTCCGGATGCCCGGCCGCCACCCGCGACACCTCCAGGGAGGCATTGGTGGCACATTCGCCGGCCCTCGAGAGAATCTGCTGCGGTTTTCCGATCGAGGCATGCCACAAATAGTTGGGATTGGACTGGACCCATTCGAGGCTGCCGGTCTCGCCGTAGATCCGGAACCGCAACCCGTTTTCATGTCCGACCGCCACCTGGGAGGCCCACAGCAATCCGAGCGCGCCCTGTTCGTAGCGGAGCTTGACCTGGACGTCGTCATCAACCCGCCTTCCGGCAATGAAGCTGGTCAGCTGGGCGGAAATCGCCTCGACTCCAAGCCCCGACACGAACCGCGCCATATGGTAGGCATGGGTGCCGATATCGGCCACGCAGCCGCCTGGTCCGGACTGGAGCGGGTCGGTACGCCAGGATGCCTTCTTCTCGCCGGTATCCTCCAGCCGGGTGGCCAGCCATCCCTGCGGATACTCGACATGCACCAGGCGAAGGGCGCCGATCGTGCCATCGGTGATGAGCCGCCGGGCCTCCCTGACCATCGGGTAGCCGGTATAGCAGTGAGTCAGTACGAACACCCTGCGTGACTCGGTCACGATCCGGTGCAGCTCCATCGCCTCCTCGAGGGTGGTGCAAAGAGGCTTGTCGCAGATCACGTGGATGCCGGCATCGATGAAAGCCTTGACCGGTCCGGCATGCAGATTGTTGGGGGTGACGATGACGACGGCCTCGATTCCGTCCTCGCGGCGTGACTCGCGTATCGCCATGTCATTGAAATTGGCATAGCTCCTGTCGGCGGCAATACCCAACTCGGCCGCCGAGGCATGCGCCCGGTCGGGAGTGGAGGACAGGGCTCCGGCCACCAGTTCGAATTCGCCGTCAAGACTCGCCGCCATTCGGTGAACATGTCCGATGAATCCGCCCCGGCCACCGCCGACCATTCCGTATCTCAAGGGTGGCTTGTAGCCGGTCATCTGATTCTCCCTCGTCCCGCGCCTCGACATGCCAGCATGAAAGAACAGCTTGTGCCGGCCAATTGCAACTGAATTCAGGGAGGTGGATCCGGATGCTGGGGAAGGATTCTGTGCAGACATGTGTCCATGATGACCCGGATGCGATGGAAGGATGCCCGGCCGCCACCGCCATCCATCGGGAAGGGCGACAGCAAACATGGCCCGGCTTGCCCACCGGGCAGTCGGGCGGTCGCACCGGTTGGTGTCCCCGCCTGCGGCCAGCGACCCCGGTGCCGCGGTCCGGCCAGCCTTCCTGCCGGGGTGATCCCGGGTCTTCCCCTGGCGGCAGGGGCGCCGTCAGTCCGGTCTTGACAAACGGTTTGGACGGGTGCCTTTCTTGCCGCAACGACCGGGGACCTGGCCATGGATTTCGGACTGACTGAAGAGCAGGAATTGATCGTGTCGACCGTCCGCAGCTTCGTCGAGAGGGAGATGCATCCCTTCGAGGAGGAGGTCGAGCGAAGCGGCCGGGTGCGGCGGGAGTTGGGTGACGATATCGCCAGGAAATGCCGGCAGATCGGCTTTTTTGCCAGCAATCTGCCGGAGGAGGTTGGCGGCGGCGGCCTGTCGCACCTCGAATTTACCCTGGTCGAGCGTGAGCTTGGCCGGGCCTCGCAGGGATTGGCCGTCTTCTTCGGTCGGCCGTCGGGCATCCTGATGGCCTGCCGCGACGAACAGCGCGACCGGTACCTGCTGCCGGCTGCGAGGGGCGAGAGGATCGATGCGCTGGCAATGACGGAACCGGGAGCCGGCTCCGACGTCCGCTCCATGCAGTGCTCGGCCCGGCAGGACGGCGATGACTGGATCATCGATGGGACCAAGCATTTCATCTCGCATGCCGATATTGCCGATTTCGTGATCCTGTTTGCCGCCACTGGCGAGGAGCAGACCCGGCGCGGGCCGAAAAAGCGGATCACCTGTTTCCTGGTCGACCGCGGCACGCCCGGCTTCGAGATCGCCGATGGCTACGAATCGGTCTCCCACCGCGGCTACCGGAATTGCATCCTGCGCTTCGACAATTGCCGGATCTCGTCACGGCAGGTGCTCGGCGAGGTGCACCAGGGATTTCGACTGGCGGAAGAGTGGCTGTATGCAACCAGGATAACGGTGGCGGCAACCTGCGTCGGACGGGCAAGGCGAGCCTTCGAACTTACCCTCCCATATGCGGTTGAGCGCCGGCAGTTCGGCAGTTCGATCGGCAGATTCCAGGGGGTGAGTTTCCAGCTTGCCGACATGATTACCGAGATCGACGCCGCCGACTGGCTGACGCTGGCAGCGGCCTGGCGGCTGGACCGGGAGTTGCCGTCCGACCGGGAAATCGCCAGCGCCAAGCTCTATGCCAGCGAGATGCTGGCCAGGGTCACCGATGCCTGCATCCAGATCCATGGCGGCATGGGATTGATGAACGACCTGCCTTTCGCGAGGTTCTGGCGTGATGCCAGGGTGGAGCGGATCTGGGATGGCACCTCGGAGATCCAGCGGCACATCATCAGCAGGAACCTGCTCAGACCCCTGGGCGGATAGGCGTCATGGCGCGACTCCACCGCCTGCTTCGGCCGCGCAGCATCGCCGTGTTTGGCGGCAATTGGGCAACAAGCGTCGTTGAACAACTTCTGAGGATCGGTTTCACCGGCGACATCTGGCCGGTTCATCCCGGCAGGGCGGAGATTTGCGGGATCGAGTGCCTGGACGAGGCCGGGGAGTTGCCGACACCGCCCGATGCCAGCTTCATTGCCGTCAACCGGGACCGGAGCGTTGGCCTGCTGCGGAAGCTTTCGGAAATGGGCGCCGGCGGCGCGGTGTGCTTTGCCTCGGGATTTGCCGAATCAATGCATGAGGACGCCAGGGGCGTCCAGCTGCAGGCCGATCTCGTTGATGCAGCCGGCCAAATGCCGTTTCTCGGCCCGAACTGCTACGGGTTCATCAACTACCTGGACGGTGCGCTGCTGTGGCCGGACCAGCATGGCGGCGTGGCATGCACCTCCGGGGTCGGCATCGTCACCCAGAGTTCGAACATCGCCATCAACCTTACCATGCAACGGCGCTCACTGCCAATCGCGGCGGTGGTGACCGTCGGCAACCAGGCCTCGGTCTCGCAGGCCGAGGTCGCCTGTTTCCTGATCGAGGATCCCGGGATCACGGCGATCGGACTGCATGTCGAGGGGTTCGGCCAGCTTGACCGCCTCGTCGAACTGGCCAGGCGCTCGCGCCAGCTCGGCAAGCCGGTCATTGCCATCAAGGCAGGAAGAAGCAGCAAATCGCGAGCCGCGACCGTGTCCCATACCGGTTCCATCGCCGGCAGCAATCTCGGCGCAACCACCCTGCTCAGGCGTCTCGGGATCGGCGAGGCCGAGAGCCTTCCCGAATTCGTGGAGACGCTCAAGCTCCTGCATTGCGGCGGGCCGCTCTCCGGCAGGCGTATCGGCTCGCTTTCCTGCTCGGGTGGCGAGGCCTGCCTGGTGGCCGATTCATGCACGGGCAGGAACCTGGTGCTTGATGATCTCGAGGCAGACCAGGAGGAAGCCCTGCGGCGAGAGCTCGGCGACATGGTTCATCTCGACAACCCGCTGGACTACCACACCTATCACTGGGGTGATGAGGAGACCCTCCATGACGTGTTCCGGGCCATGCTGCTGGGCAGGTATGATCTGGCATTCCTGGTAATGGATTTTCCGCGTCCGGATCGCTGTTCCGATCATGCCTGGGAGCCGGCCGTCGCTGCCATCGAGCGGGCGGCAGCCGGTTCCGGCAGCCGGGTGGCAATCGTGTCGAGCATGCCCGAGGGATTGACGGAAACCTGGTCGCAACGGTTGCTCGAGGCGGGTATCACGCCTCTCCAGGGTATCGACGATGCGATTCGGTCGGCGGAGATTGCCGCCGATATCGGGGACGCCTGGCGGCGGCCGTTCTGCCCGCCGGCCCCGGCCTTGCCGTTGCAGCCCGGTGACGTGATCACGCTCGATGAGGCGGGCGCCAAGCGGTTGCTGGCCAGGGAGGGTGTCAACATCCCGGCCGGCGCGGTCGTGCATGACGCGGCGGGCGCAGCCGTTGCGGCCGAAGAGATCGGCTATCCGGTCGTTCTCAAGCGGACCGGCGTGACCCACAAGACCGGTGCCAATGCCGTTGCGCTCGGGCTGACGACACCGGCAGAATTGCTGTCGGCACTGGACGGCATGGAAGCGGGAGGCAGCTTCCTGGTCGAGAGGCAAGTCGAACATGTCCTGGCAGAATTGATCATTGGCGTGGTGCGAGACCCGGAATGCGGATTGCTGTTGCTGATGGGAAGCGGCGGCGTGTTTGCCGAGCTGACCGGTGATGCCCGGCATTGCCTGCTGCCGGTGACGACGGAGGAGATTCGTGACGCCCTGGCGCAGTTGAGGATCTGGCCGGTACTCCAGGGATACCGAGGCTCGCCGCCGGCCGATGTCGGGGCGCTGGTCGATGCCGTCGCCGCCGTGGCCAGGTTAGCCGAACGACATGCCGGCGAGGTGACTGAAATCGAGATCAACCCGTTCCTGGCGCTGCGGAAGGGTGGAATTGCCGCCGATGCGCTGGTCCGGAGAATATCGGAAGGAGACTGAGTCATGGGAGAAGCTGTCAGGATCAGGGCCGAGGGGGCCATACTCGAGGTGACGCTCGACCGGCCGAAGGCCAACGCCATCGATCTGGCGACCAGCCGCCTGATGGGCGAGGTATTCCGCAGGTTCCGCGACGATCCAGACATGCGGGTCGCCATCCTGCGGGCAGAGGGCAGCAGGTTCTTCTGTGCCGGCTGGGATTTGAAGGCGGCAGCCGATGGCGATGCGGTGGACGGGAATTACGGGATTGGCGGTTTTGGCGGGCTGCAGGAGCTCGGCAACATGAACAAGCCGGTGATCTGTGCGGTCAACGGGATCTGTTGCGGCGGCGGGTTCGAGCTGGCGCTATCATGCGACCTCATCCTGGCCAGCGAAAACGCAACCTTCGCCTTGCCGGAAATCAGGTCGGGCACGGTTGCCGATGCCGCGTCGATCTGCCTGCCCAAGCGCATTCCCTATCACGTCGCCATGGATCTCCTCTTGACCGGCAGGTGGTTTGATGCCGGCGAGGCGTTCGGGATGGGGCTGTTGCGGGAGGTGGTGGCGCCTGGAGAATTGGCCGACAAGGCCTGGGAACTGGCCAGGATGCTGGCCTCGGGGCCGCCGCTCGTCCATGCGGCGATCAAGGAGATCGTCCGGGAAGCGGAGGCGATGAAATTCCAGGACGCGCTAAGCAGGATTACCAAGCGCCAGCTGGCGACGGTCGACCGGTTGTATTCGAGCGACGACCAGCTGGAGGGCGCCAGGGCATTTGCCGAAAAGAGGGACCCTGTCTGGACCGGCAGGTAACGCCGCGTCCACGGCCAGTGCAGCGCCATGCGAGCAGGAGGGCGCCGCCGCAAGCCGACAACGGTGCGGCGCCACCACTGGCTGGACGGCGGGTGAGTTTGCGGCCTACCCGGTGCTCATATCCATGCCGAGGGCGCGGGCGACGGTAAAGATGTCCTTGTCGCCACGTCCGCACATGTTCATGCAGATGATGTGATCCTTTGGCAAGTCGCCGGCGATCCTGGCCACATGGGCCAGGGCGTGGCATGGCTCCAGCGCCGGGATGATCCCTTCCTGGGCACAACATAGCTGGAATGCATCCAGTGCCTCGCGGTCGGTCACCGCGACGTATTCGGCGCGCCCGGTCTCGTGCAACCAGGAATGCTCCGGGCCAATCCCGGGGTAGTCAAGACCGGCCGAGATCGAGAATCCCTCCAGGATCTGGCCGTCGTCATCCTGGAGCAGGTAGGTCTTGTTGCCATGCAGAACCCCGGGACGGCCGCCAGTCAGCGATGCGCAATGCTGCATCCGCTCATCCACACCCTTGCCCCCGGCCTCGACGCCGATGATACGCACCGACCGGTCATCGAGGAAGGGATGAAACAGTCCCATCGCATTCGAGCCGCCGCCGATGGCGGCAACCAGCGTGTCGGGAAGACGTCCCTCCATCTCCTGCATCTGCTGCCTGGCTTCCCGGCCGATGATTGACTGAAACTCCCGGACCATCACCGGGTAGGGGTGTGGACCGGCCACGGTGCCGATACAGTAGAAGGTGTCGCGCACATTGGTCACCCAGTCCCGAAGCGCGTCGTTCATTGCATCCTTCAGGGTGCCGCGACCAGATGTGACCGGAACCACCTCGGCGCCCAGCAATCGCATGCGGAACACGTTGGGTTCCTGCCGCTCGACATCGTGAACGCCCATATAGACGATGCATTCCAGTCCGAACCTGGCGCACACGGTCGCCGTCGCCACACCGTGTTGACCGGCACCGGTCTCGGCGATGATGCGGGTCTTGCCCATGCGCCGGGCCAGCAGGATCTGTCCGAGGACATTGTTGATCTTGTGCGCGCCAGTATGGTTCAACTCGTCCCGTTTCATGTAGATTCGTGCGCCGCCGAGATGGGCCGTCAGGCGTTCGGCATGGTAGAGAGGCGACGGCCTGCCGACATAATGCTTCCACAGCAAATCCATCTCGTTCCAGAATTCCTGGTCATGCCGCGCCGTCTCGAATTCCGCTTCCAGGTCGAGAATCAGCGGCATCAGGGTTTCGGAGACGTATCGTCCGCCAAAGCTGCCGAACATTCCCCGCTCATCCGGTCCGCTTCTGTAGGTATTCGGCAAGTCGGTCTGCATGTCAGAGGCCTTTCGCAGCTGTTATGAATTCGGCAAACCTGGCCGGGTCCTTGCGGCCAGGAGATGATTCGACCCCGGAGGACACGTCAAGCTGTGTGGCACCGGTAATCGCCATGGCAGTTGCGACATTGCCGGCATCCAGACCGCCGGCAAGCATCCAGGGCAGCGTCCAGTTGCGGTCGGCGATCATTGTCCAGTCAAAGGCAATTCCGCCGCCACCGGGAGCCGGGCTGCCTGGTGGCAAACGGGTATCGACCAGCAGCTGGTCGGCCGCATCGGCAAACTGGTCCAGCGCCACCAAATCCGACCGGCCGCCAAGACCGACCGCCTTCATCACCGGCAGGCCGAACCGGGTGCGGAGGTGGCCGACCCGCTCGACCGATTCGTCGCCATGAAGCTGTATCATCTCGATCGGAGCTGCCTCGAGCATGGCATCGATCAGTTCATCCGACGGGTTGACGGCAAGAGCAACCGCAATTGCCGGACCGGACTCTGCAACCAGAGGGCCGAACTCCGAGATCGGAACATGCCTCGCCGACCGCTCGAAGGCGACAAATCCGACATAATCGGCACCAGCCTCGACCGCCGCCGCCACGTCGCCGGCATTCGACAGCCCGCAGATCTTGACCTTTATCGATTTGTCCAACGCCCCGCCCGCCTGGTCCTGTCGATCACGCCCGCAAATCCTGACCCTGGTCGCATTTTCCATTGTCTGGTTTGCCTGGCCTGGTCAGTCGAGCAGCGCAAGGATCTCGTCCTTGTCCACCGCCTTCTCCTTCCTGAGCCCATGGACCTCGTTCTCGAGCCTGGCAACCTCGTGCCGGCGCTTCGTTGCCTCCATCCGGTGTTTGCGCTCCCGCATCCACTCCCACAGGAATCCGATGACCAGTCCGAACAGGATGCCGGCGAAAATGACCAGGAATACCGGCACCGAAACCGGGCCGGGCACCGGAACCAGGCCCGCAAGATCGTCGGGAACCAGCCGCAGGGTCACGGGGTCCCGGTTGGCAACGGCCAGAAACATGAGGACAATGCCGACTGCACCCAGGAATGCCCACCGAATGATCTGCATCAGCGTTGGCCGGTTTGTCAGTCGGGGGAATTCAGACGATGGCGTATCAGCTTCCCGGGTTTGAAGAAGGGAACGGATTTGCGCTCCACGTGCACGGCCTCGCCGGTTCGCGGGTTCCTGGCATCCTTGGCCCGCCTTTCCCGAACGGAGAACACGCCAAAGCCGCGCAACTCGACGCGGCCGCCCTCGCACAGCGTCCTGGTGATTTCCTCGAAAATCGAATTCACGACCCGCTTCACTTCGTCGTAGCGGAGATCCGGATACATTTCCTGGATACTCTTGATCAACTCGCTACGGTTCATTGTCCACTCCTTCTAGGCCTGGCATCGGACACGCTTCCTGGAAACTCGGGACATCGACGACAACACCCACCAACCCCCAGGGCCGCCAACCCGGGAGCCTCACGGCAACCGGACCTGACCGATGGCATGCCGGCGACTCGCAGGTCCGATACTACAAGTTTCCGGACCGTTGACCAATGGCTTAACCATCCGAAATCGTTGCCGGGAGCTGCGGAAGCCTGCCGTGACCGGACCGGGACGGGCAAGATCAGGGGGTCAGCGTGTCGGGCGCAAATCTCGCGGTCCCGGTTGCCGGTGGTTGGCGGCCACCGCCGGGATATCACTCCCGGCGGCAGGCGAGATCAGGATTCCTCGTCCTTCTTTCTCAGCGCGGCGCCAAGGATGTCGCCGAGTGAGGCGCCGGCATCCGACGATCCGAATTGTTCGACGGCTTCCTTGGCCTCGGAAATCTCCCTCGACTTGACCGAGACACCGAGACGCCTGGTCTTGTTGTCGATGGAAGTTACCTTGACATCGACGCTGTCGCCCACGTTGAAACGGTCCGGCCGTTGTTCGGACCGGTCGCTGCTCAGATCCGCCCTCCGAATGAAGGATTTGACTCCATTGTAGGTCACCTCGACCCCATTGTTCTCGATGGCCGAGACCTGGACGGTAATGACCGCGCCACGCTTCAGGGAAGCGGTTGCCACCGCAAACGGGTCGCCGGTCAAATCCCTGACCGACAGCGCGATCCGCTCCTGGTCCACGTCGATTTCGGTCACCACCGCGGTGACCACATCGCCCTTGCGATAGCCCTTCAGGGCTTCCTCGCCCGACCGGTCCCAGGTCAGTTCCGACAGGTGGATCATGCCGTCGATGTCGTTTTCGAGGCCGACGAAAATGCCGAATTCGGCCACGGTCCTGACCTCGCCGGTAACCTGTTGTCCGACCCGGTGCGTGGCGGCAAACAATGTCCACGGATTTTCCATGGTCTGCTTGATTCCGAGCGACACCCGCCGTTTCGACAGGTCGATGCCCAGCACCATGACTTCGACCTGCTGCGAGGTGGACACGATCTTGCCGGCATCGACGTTCTTCTTGGTCCAGGACATTTCGGATTTGTGCACCAATCCCTCAATACCCTGGTCAAGCTCGACGAAGGCACCATATTCGGTGAGGTTGGTGACGGTTCCCGTATGCTTGGAGCCGATCGGGAACCTGCCTTCCACCGTGGTCCACGGATCTTCCTGCAACTGCTTGATTCCCAGCGAAATCCGCTGGGTCTCGTGCTTGATCCTGATGATCTTGACCTCGATGGTTTCGCCGATGGTGACGATCTCGGTCGGATGATTCACCCGCCGCCAGGCCATGTCGGTGACGTGGAGAAGTCCGTCTACACCGCCCAAATCGACGAATGCCCCGTAATCGGTGACATTCTTGATGATGCCTTCGACCACATCCCCCTCGGTCAGGCGGTTGATGACCTCGGCGCGCTGTTCGGCCCGGTTTTCCTCGAGGATGACCCGCCGGGACACCACGATATTGTTGAAGCGGCGATTCAGCTTCAGGATCTGGAAGGGCTGCTTCAGCCCCATGAGGGCCGTTGCATCGCGAACCGGCCGAACATCGACCTGCGAGCCCGGCAGGAAGGCGACCGCCCCACCCAGATCGACGGTAAACCCGCCCTTGACCCGGTTGAAGATTGCGCCCTCGACCTTGTCCTCGTTGGCATAGGCTGCCTCGAGCCGGTCCCAGGCTTCCTCCCGGCGCGCCTTGTCACGGGATATCACTGCCTCGCTATGGGCGTCCTCCACCCGGTCGAGATAGACATCGACCTCGTCGCCGATCACGATCTCTTCCGTGTTGCCGGGTCCGGAAAACTCCTTCAGGTCAACGCGGCCCTCCATCTTGTAGCCGATGTCGACCACCGCGTGGCCAGCCTCGATTCCGATGACCTTGCCCTTGACGACGCTCCCCTCGGCCGGGGTTCCGGCGTTGAAGCTTTCTTCAAGCAGTGCCTCGAATTCTTCCTTCAGTGCATGTGCAGACAACGATCCGCGCGCTCCCTATCATTGACGCGGCCATGTGCGACATGACCGCAAGCCCTATCCGATATTCACCCAGGTACAAGAAAAAACAAACGGCACGGGACTACCGAACCGCATCGAATCTCTTTTCCACGGCTGATGCCGCTTTATCGACCGCCTGCTCAATACTCAACTTTGAAGTGTCAAGCAACAAGGCATCGTCAGCCAGTTTCAGCCCGGCCAATCCCCGCTTACGGTCACGGTCGTCACGAACATTGAGGTCATGCATGACCTCCTCCAGGGAAACCCCGGTGCCGGCAGCGGCCAACTCGCGCTGGCGGCGCCTTGCCCGCTCGCCGACGGTGGCGGTCACGAACAGTTTCACCTCTGCATCCGGTACCACCACGGTGCCAATATCCCGCCCGTCGAGCACGGCACCGCCGTCACGCCGGGCAAAGCGGCGCTGGAGCCCGAGAAGCTCGGCCCGCACGCCGGGAATCGCCGCCACGATCGACGAGTCGATCGAGGTCTGCCGGCAGCGCAGACCCGGACGGGCAAGATCGGCAGCCACGAGATGGCTGGCAACCCGCGTCGCATGTTCGGTGTCCCCCGTCCATCCCTCCTCGCGCAGGATGGAGCTGACCGCCCGGTAGAGCAGGCCGGTATCCATGTGTTCAAAGCCGAACCTCAGGGCCAGGGCACGGCCGATGGTGCCCTTGCCGGCTGCCGCCGGACCATCGATCGCCACGGTGAAGCGGTGCATGTTGTCAGCAGGCGCGGTCGCCGCCGGCATCGGGCCGGGTGGCGGGTCCCTGCCGGCCGGTGCCAAGCAGGATCGAAGGGAGATGCGTCATGTGTGCAATGGCCAGAATATGGGGATCAGAAGGCTGGCCATCAAACCGAAAGACAGGTTCAGCGGCAACCCGATCCGCAGGAAGTCGAGGAAATTGTAACCGCCGGGTCCGTACACCATGGTGTTGGTCTGGTATCCGATCGGAGTCGCAAAACTGGCCGAAGCACCGATCATGACCGTGACCACCAGCGGACGCGGGTCCACGCCCAGCGCCGCGGCGATGCCGATGGCGATCGGCGTCATGACCACGGCAACCGCGTTGTTCGAGATCAGCTCGGTCAGCAGCGAGGTCAGCAGGAACACCGACCAGACGATGAAAATTGGATGAAGCCCCAGCAATTGCGGTGCAATGGAATTGGCGATCAGTGCGGCGGCTCCGGTTTCGTTCATGGCGGCGCCAACCGCCAGCATCGAAAAGATCAGCGCCAGGAGCTTGCCGTCGATCGAGGAAATCGCCTCCTCGGCGTCGATGCAGCGGGTCAGGAGGACGACGGCGACCCCGATCACCCCCAGGACCAGGATCGGCGCCACGTCAAAGGCGGCAAGAACAACCAGCACCAGCAGCGACAGCACCGCGATCGGCGCCTTTCGCCTCCGGTAGGGCCGGGCTTCCGGTTCGGCAATCTCCGAGACATCCTGGTCCTGGGCAAACCGGCGAATGTCGGCCGGCACGCCTTCGATCAGCAGCGTGTCACCGACCCTGAATTCGACGCCGTCCAGTTGACCGATCTCGCCCTTGCCCTTGGGCCTGTGGACGGCGAGCAGGTAGATGCCGTACTTGTCGGACAGGCGCAGCGAGGCGACGGATTTGTTGACCAGCCGGCTGCGTGGCGAAATCAGTACCTCGACGGTCAGTGATTGGCGGGACGACACCTTGTCGGCCAGCATCACCTCGCGGTTCTCCTGCAATCCGAACAGTTCTGAGGCGGCCGTGCGCAGGACCACGCGGTCGCCTTCCACCAGCGGAGTATCGGTGCTGTCCTGTCCGATACGTTCATTGCCGCGGATGATGTCGATGACCCGGACGCCCTGGCCCGAGAACAGCCCCACCTCCCCCGGTTTGCGACCGGCCAGGGCGCTGCCCTCCGGAATGACCACCTCGGTAAAGAACTTCATCAGGTTCCGGTCCCTGAGCAACTCGCCGATGGTCTCCCGGTTCGGGAGCAGGAACCGGCCGGCCACCACCAGATAGACCACCCCGAACAGGGCCAGCACCACCCCGAGCCGGGTGATCTCGAAGAGCGTGAAGGGCTCAAGCCCCGCCTCCCGGGCAACGCCGTCGACGATGAGATTGGTCGAGGTTCCGATCAACGTGCAGGTGCCACCGAAGATCGACATGTAGGACAGCGGAATCAGCAGCCGGGAGGAGGCGATGCCGGATTGCCGGCTCAACTCGATGACCACCGGAATCAGGGCGACCACCACCGGGGTATTGTTTACGAATGCCGATGCGAAGATGACGAACAATCCCATCCCGCCCAGGGCCACGACCCTGTTCGTTTCGCCGCGGCTGACAATCCAGGACGAGAAAGCGGACAGGGCACCGGTCCTGAACAGGGCGCCTGACAACACGAACATCGCTGCAATCGTCCACGGCGCCGGGCTGGAAAACACCTGCAACGCCCGCTCATAGGGAATGGTTCCGCATGCAATCAGGGTGGCGGCGCCGGCAATGGCAACGACTTCGGCCGGATAGGTCTCGCGGACGAACATGGCGAACATGGCGATGATCACCGCCAATACCAGAATCTGCTGCCCATAGGTCGCGGCAATTTCCGCCATCATGAATCCAGCCCCAGAACAGATGTCATTGCCGGAGGTGGCCCCCTGCCGGCTGCCCGGCTTGCAGGATCACCCCCTGCCGACCGCCAAGGATATCACGAGAGGGGGCGAATTGCGAAAATCCCGGTCTCAATGCAGGGGATGGCCCGGCACCGGGGCGGTGCCGTCGACGAAGTCGAGCAGCTTCGGGAGAATGCCGGTCCTCCATGACTTGCCGGCGAAAATCCCGTAATGGCCGGCATCCGGCTCGACATGGCTGACCTTCAAATCATCGGGAAGACCAGTCAGCATCGGCAGGATTGCCGAACTCTGACCCGGTGCCGAGATGTCGTCCCTGCCGCCCTCGACGGTCATGACCGCGGTCGAGGAAATGGCGGTGATGTCGACCGGTCGCCCATCAAGGGTGAAGATGTTGCGGGCGATTTCAGCATTCCTGAACAATCGCTCCACCGTCGACAGGTAGAATTCGGCCGGCAAGTCCATGACCGCCTGGTATTCGTCGTAGAACCGGTTGTGCCGGTCATCCTCCCTGGCCTGCCCGCCGGCAATGCGGGTCATCTGTCCGGCAAAGGACATCAGGTGCTGCTCCGGTTTCATCATCATGAAGAAGGCCAGCTGCAGGAGTCCTGGATACACTCGGCGGCCCCGGGCCGGGTGGCGGCCGCCAACCCGCTGAATGGTCATGCTTTCAAGCTGACCTGCGGTCAGCAAGTCGGCAAATTCCGTCACCGTGGTCGGCGCCGCCCCCGGAACCACCGGGCCGCCCATCAACACCAGCGACCGGGGTTGCCGGCCGGGACTGCGACCGGCGATCTCGGCCGTGGCAGCCAGGGCAAGCGGCGCCGGCTGGCAGATGGCGACCACGTGGATGTCGGGGCCGAGAAACTCGATGAACTCGATCAGGTAGCGGGTGAAATCCTCGATGTCGAAGGTGCCGTCCCGGACCGGCACATCGCGGGCATTCCGCCATTCGGTCAGGAAGACCTCGCAATCCGGCAGCAGACTGTCGACCGTGTTCCGCAACAGCGTCGGGTAATGTCCCGACATCGGCGCGATCAGCAGGAGCCTGCGGCCGACAGGCGGCCGACCGACGGGCCTGAAGCCGACCAGGTCGCAGAACGGCTTGTCGATCAGCACCTCCCGGTCCACCGGATACTCGGTTCCCTCCGATCGCGTGGTGGCGATGCGCCAGCAGGGCCGTGACGACATGCGCGAAAAGGATCGCTCGGTGACTTCGCCGCAGGCGGCAAGGAATTCCGGCACGGCAAGCGGGGTGGCGGCGAAGGCCGGGTGCGACCAGAAGCTCCTGGCGATCGATCCGAACACCTGTCCGGTGGAGCGGGCGCTTTCACTGATGTCATGCGGCAAAAAATGGTACATATGGTGACGACTCTCGCAAATGGGTGCCCGACACTTGATCGGCAGGCCGAACGCGCCAATCTCTACACCCGGATGAACGGGGTTGCCAATCGCCATGACCGACAGAAACGACAATCCGGACCGGGACGACGGCGAGCGGCTGAAAGCCAATCTCTCGCGGCTCGAGGAGTTGAGCCGGCGACTCGTCGCCGTGCTGGCAAGGCACCGGCCGGAAAAACCGGAACTGTCCGGGCCGGGGCAGGAATTCCTGGCCAATGCCGGTTCGGCCTGGATGCATGATGCCGTCACCAATCCCGGCAAGCTGCTCGAACGGCAGGTCGGATTCTGGGGAAAATCCCTCGAACTCTGGAGCGATGCCCAGGAGGCCCTGCTCGGTGACAGTTCCGAACAGCGGAAGGAACCGGCCAACAGGGATCGCCGATTTCGCAACGAACTCTGGGATTCGAATCCGTATTTCCGGCTGGTCAAGGAACAGTACCTGCTCAATTCCGAGGCCATCACCGCCGCGGTCCGGGAGATGGACAGTCTCGAGGACAAGGATCGTCACCGGCTCGAATTCTTTGCCCGGCAGATCGTCGACATGATGAGCCCGTCGAATTTTCTGGCGACCAACCCGGAAGCGCTGGCCAGGGCGGTGGAGACCGAAGGTGATTCGCTGGTCCGGGGGCTGGAGAACCTGGTCGCCGATCTCGAGCGCAATGATGGCGAGCTGTCTATCACCCTGTCCGACCCCGACGCATTCCGGGTTGGGAAGAATCTCGCCACCACCGAAGGGTCGGTGGTGTTCCGTAACGAGCTGTTCGAGCTGATCCAGTATGCGCCGCGGACAGGGAGGGTCAGGCGGGTTCCATTGCTGATCATTCCGCCCTGGATCAACAAATTCTACATCCTGGACCTGAAGCCGGAGAACAGCTTCATCCGCTGGGCCGTCGAGCAGGGACTCACCGTGTTCGTGGTCAGCTGGGTCAATCCGGGGCCGGAGCATCGCGAGGTCGGCATGGACGCCTATGCGTCCAGGGGCTGCCTTGCCGCCGTCAGGGAGGTGCTCGCCATCACCGGCGAGGAGCAGACCAACGTCGTCGGCTACTGCATCGGCGGCACCCTGCTGGCGCTGGTGCTCGCCTGGATGTCCAGGGTTGGCGACCGGTCGGTCAGGTCGGCGACCTTCCTGACCACCCTGACCGATTTTGCCGATCTCGGCGAATTGGCGGTGTTCGTGCAGGATGATTTCCTGGATGCGATCAGGGGCGAGGTGCAGGAAAAAGGATATCTGCCCGCGAAATACATGTCGCGAACATTTTCCTACATGCGCGCCAATGACCTGGTCTACGGGCCGGCAATCCGCTCCTACATGATGGGCGAGGCGCCTCCCGCCTACGACCTCTTGTATTGGAACGGCGATTCGACCAACCTGCCGGCGAAGATGACCATCGAGTATCTGGACCGCCTGTGCATGGCGAACGAGTTCTCGAAAGGCGAATTCACGCTGTTGGACGAGACGGTCTCGACGGCCGACATCAGGCACCCGTTGATGGCCATCGCCTGCGAGACCGATCACATTGCCGCCTGGCGAAGCTCCTTTGCCGGCATCGGCAGGATGCGCAGCAGGAGCAGGCGTTTCGTGCTGTCCCAATCCGGCCACATTGCCGGGATCATCAACCCGGCGGACAAGGAAAAATACGGTCATTTCGTCAATGCGAAGCTGACCGGCGATGCCGATGCATGGCTGGAGGATGCCGAGTTCACGCCGGGTTCATGGTGGAACCGGTGGGCAGGCTGGATCGGCCGCAGATCCGGCGGCATGGTTGACCCGCGACAGCTTGGCGGTCCCGGCCATCCCGAGCTGTGCCCGGCGCCCGGCACCTATGTGCACGGGTCGGGAGCCGACCGGGGCTGACCGGATGGCGGCCTGACATGGCAAGCGTCGGATGCGTGTCCCCGGGGAGGAAGGGGCAGGGATGACAACATCCCTGTTGCCAGCGCCCGATCTCGGGCGGATGCCGGGTCGGTGGGGCCATGCCGGAGCCGGGAATTGAGCGGGCGTAAGCCGGTCGAAGCCGGTGACTTGATCGCCCCGCCTCCGGTGCCGTCCGACGGCGATCTTCCCGACGAGGTTGACGTTGCCATTGTCGGCGCCGGGATCATCGGCATTACCACTGCGCTGTTTCTGGCCGAACGGGGTCTCCGGGTCGCGGTCTTCGAGAAGGGGCAGGTTGCATGCGAGCAATCCTCCCGCAACTGGGGCTGGGTCCGACAGATGGGCCGTGACCCGGTCGAGGTTCCGCTCTGCATCGAGAGCCTGAAGCTCTGGAGCAGCTTCAAGCAGCACTACCAAGTCGATACCGGATTCAGGCAGACCGGGATCACCTATCTGTGCCGCACCGATGCCGAGATCGGCAAGGCCGAAGGCTGGGCCGCTACCGGCGCGCAATTCGGGCTGCCGCAGCAAGTTCTCGATCGGCCGCGAATCATGCGGATGCTGGAAGGGGCCGGCCCGGGTTTCGTTTATGGCCTGCACACCGAGAGCGACGGCCGGGCCGAACCGGCAATCGCCGCGCCGCGGCTTGCCGGGGTCGCCAGGAGGGCTGGCGTCCGACTGTTCACCGGCTGCGCCGTCCGCGGCATCGAACGGACCGCCGGCCGGGTCTCGGCGGCGGTGGTCGAAAGCGGCCGGGTGCGTTGCGGTGCGGTGGTCGTGGCCGCCGGTGCCTGGTCCAGGCTGTTTCTCGGCAGGATGGGGGTGCGGTTTCCGGCGCTGCGGATCATTGCCACCGCCGGCAGGATCAGCGCCGCGCCGGGTGCCCCGGACATGCCGATCGGCGGCGGCGACTTCGCCTTCAGGCGCCGGCTGGATGGCGGGTTCACCATTGCATTTCGCAACCGGAGCACGGCCCCGGTGGTTCCCGACAGTTTTCGGTCGGCCCGGGAGTTCTGGCCGCTTCTGAAGACGAGCTGGCGCGGCCTGCGCTTTGAATTCGGCCGGGAATTTGCCAGGGAGATGTCGATTCCCCGTCATTGGCCGCTGGACGGCATCTCGCCATTCGAGACCTGCCGGGTTCTCGACCCGCCGCCCGACCATGACTTCAACCACCGGGCCGTGGCGGCGCTCAGGCAGGCATTTCCGGTCTTCCGCAACAGTGAATTGACCCATGGCTGGGCCGGGCAGATTGACGTCATGCCGGATGAAATCCCGGTGATCGACCAGGTCGAGGATGTGCCGGGCGTGCATGTCGCATCCGGGTTTTCCGGTCACGGATTCGGAATCGGCCCGGGCGCCGGCCGGTTGATGGCCGAACTGGTCGCCGGCGACCGCCCATGCGTCGACCCGGCGCCCTTCCGATTGTCACGCTTCACGTCGTGAGCCCCCGGGACAGATCGGGTGCCGTCCCGAGCCACACGCAACATTGTCAGGAATGGGTGCCAGACCGTAAGACCCCGGCTCGTGGCGCAAGACTTCGGGCAAGGCGGCCAGCGGTGCTGGCGCGAGCCTTCCGAGCGGCATCACGTATTCGGTTTGTCAGATTCGATGCCTGGATAGGTGGGAAGGTACCACACGACAATGCACATCGATGAACCTGCTGGTGTGTGCTTCGGCAAGGCCTGCGATTTGATCCCGGAGAATGAGCGCCGACTTGCGGGGAAGACACGAAGCAGGTTCGGGGCCACCAATCCGACCTGCCTGGCCTTCGCCACCATCCGCCACCGGAGAGGGCACTCGAAGAGATGCCTGATGCCGGCGGCACGCTTCACATGATCTTCAAGCCGGGCCTCCGGTGCCCGGGGCAGGTGGAGACGGCCTCACGGCTTCAGCGATCCGGGGAAAGTTATCACCGGAGTGAAGTTCAGGGATGGCATCGAGGTCATCAAGGAAGCAGACCCGGACGACAACTCAGACTATCAGCCAGCAAGGACCGCCGCTCGATGATGTCCCGAACACCGGATTTGGCAATTGCCCGGCTCGCACCGCGCCTTGCTCGGCTGTTCGCCCACCGTGATTGTCGCTCCATAGCCCACGTTCGGCAGCCAGAACCACAGCACCGAGGATCTGGTTATGGCTACGGCGACCTGACCCCAATTCGCTTGTTCGGATAAGGGTGCAACTTCGTACCAGGAAAGCGCGACCAGCTTCAACTCAACAGGTGCAACCTTGCCTTCAACACGCCGTCGATTGAAAATTGCAACGCCTCCGGGAAGTCGTCTGGAAGCCGGTTGATCGTGGCGTCTACGATATTCTGCGATGTGTCCTGCAACTCTTCGAACAGGCTCCGCACGGCCGCGCGGGACAATCCAGACTGAACTCCGGTCTCGACAATATGTCGGCCAACGATATTTGCCACCTTGTAGTGGTTTGACTTGCCGAAACTCATGGCGAGCTTGAAATGTTTCCGCTCCATCTGGCGGGCATCGACGGCCGGCTGCGCCGTCAAGACATCATACAGCGGCGTCATGCGGAAACGCCCGCCCGGCCAGAGATTGACGCTGAAGTTCTTGCCATGCCCGTCCGTTGCGCCGAATAGCCAGAACAGGATGTTCGCTTTGAAAAAATCGTATCGGTCCTTGTTGGGATCATCGCTTCCCAGCAGGAGGGCCATGATGTCAGTGATCCCGGGGCCACCTTCATTCTGGTATTTTTGAGTAGAAACGACGGAGAGCGCTTGACAGCAGTCTTCCTGCGGAAGTCGGATCAGCCGACCATCATGCGTCCAGTGCCGATCAAAACGCTGGACAACCAGCGCCCGCTTGTCGCCGAATTGAGCCATCTCGACATTCGCCGCCCGAAGGCCGAACCCCTCTATCAGCTTCAGGCAGAGGTATTCATTTTCAACGCTGTCTGACAGGTCCAAGCCATTGGGCAGCTTGCCAATTTGCGGCTTGATGATATGGGTGGTCGGTGTCGTGCCGGTTGGCTCTATCCACTGGCCATCATGACGCAGAAGCGCCGTCTTTTCCTGTGCGCCAGCCACGGAAATTCGGAAATCATTCTCCCGAAGGATACCCAGCGGCGCGAGATCGAGATCGTTCAGCATCGCTTCGATCTGAGCCTCGTTGACCGGTTCCCCCGTCAATTCGGACATCGGCTGTGGCTCCATCCCATCGGGGAGAAACTGGAGTGCTCCGATACAATCTCGCCCGATTCGTGACAGCAGGCTGAAGGCATCCACGCCCTCGGCCCCAACCTGTTCTGCGACCCTTTGGCGGATGAGGTCACGGTCAGGCAACAAGTTGTCAAGGACCGCCATCACAGGAGCGCCGCTGTAGCTGTTTTCCCGCAAGGGCAATGACAAAGACACCGGCATCCGGTGCTCCCAGTCGAGCCAATCTTGCGCATAAGCAAAACTGATTGCGCCTGAGGGCTCACGGACCATTTGCCCCGCAAGACGCGAGTTCAGAAAGACGTTCAACGAAGTATGGCTGCGCTTGCGGCCCATGTCAGAAGATGTCCTCAAACCCGTCCAATGCGCCTTTACTGCGCTCTGTCACGGTGATCTCGAGGTCCAGCGCCGCAATCAGATCAAGAACCGTTGCCAGCTTTGTGCCACCGCTTCCGTTCTCAAACCTGGAAATCGTCTCTTGCCAGACGCCGCTCTTCGAGGCGAGTTCCTTCTGGGTAAGGTTCCTTGCTTTCCGTGCCTGGCGGATTGCGTGGCCCATATTTTTTGACGTTCGAACGAGATGCTTCATGACTGTTCTCCTGTCATTCATATGGCCCACGGATCATAAATCGTCAATATGATCTTAGGACCATAAAATAAAAACTTGATCTGCAGATCATGAGATCGACTCTACCATGGGGTGTGATCTTCGTATGGCGCGGCATTCCTGTCCCCAGGGCTGCAAGAACGAATCACGCCGCCAGCGCCAGCTCCCGGTCGGCATTGGCGGTCTCGCCCTTCGCCGGCGGCCTCTATGGCTTCCAGCTCCTGGCCAGCCTGGCCCATGCCTGACCTGCGCGGCCCGACTTGGCCAGTGACTGGAAGGTCAGCACCCCCTGGCCACCGTCACGCCCCCAGCGCTTCATGCGACAGGAGATCAAAGTTTTGTTGGCAGCCTCCACCGGCCGTTGACAAGGCCCCATACGGCCCCGGTGGTTCCCGACAGTTTTCGGTCGGCCCGGGAGTTCTGGCCGCTTCTGAAGACGAGCTGGCGCGGCCTGCGCTTTGAATTCGGCCGGGAATTTGCCAGGGAGATGTCGATTCCCCGTCATTGGCCGCTGGACGGCATCTCGCCATTCGAGACCTGCCGGGTTCTCGACCCGCCGCCCGACCATGACTTCAACCACCGGGCCGTGGCGGCGCTCAGGCAGGCATTTCCGGTCTTCCGCAACAGTGAATTGACCCATGGCTGGGCCGGGCAGATTGACGTCATGCCGGATGAAATCCCGGTGATCGACCAGGTCGAGGATGTGCCGGGCGTGCATGTCGCATCCGGGTTTTCCGGTCACGGATTCGGAATCGGCCCGGGCGCCGGCCGGTTGATGGCCGAACTGGTCGCCGGCGACCGCCCATGCGTCGACCCGGCGCCGTTCCGATTGTCACGCTTCACCTTCAGGCCCGCGGCCGGCTGACTGGCGTGCAGCTGCCAGCCCGGCTCCCATGCAGACCCCGGTGCCCGCCGGCCGTTGCTCAATGACAGCGCATCGGCCTTCCGGCTCCCGGGCAGACCCAGGTGCCCAACTGCATGGCACTTGCAGCATGGTATGGTAAGAACGGCCCTGGAATCCGACCCGGCCGCCTCGACATGAGGCATAGGAGGATCCATGCTCTGGGGACGCGAACAACCGACAGACATCGTTCGTCTTGGCATCACGCTTCTTCACGTGGAGCCGAAGGTTGCAAGGCGGATGGATGTGCCTGCGGATACCGATATCGATTGTCTTCACCTGTACATCCAGGCGGCGATGGGATGGAAGAACATCCATACCTGGTGGTTCGATGCGTATCGGTATGGCCAGAAAATGGACTGGTGCGATATTGACTGGGATGAAAAATACGACACCACCCTTCGCGACATCATCGCCTTCCTGCAAGGCAAGCAGGAATTCTTGTACACCTATGATTTCAAGGATTGCTGGGAGCACAGGATCCGGATCGGAAAGAGCCAGCCGGTACGCGGTGACCGGCGCTACCCGTATCTCGTCTCCGGGACCGGACGCTGTCCGCTCGAGGATATCGGCGGTCCGCGGGGCCACGCCGAATTTCTCAAGGCCCGCAATGACACCGAATCGGAATACCGGGACTACTTCACCGGGCCCATGGCCTGGGACCCGGACGATGCCCAGCTTGACGCAAGAAGAGCAAGCCTCGGCTGTCTTCCCTGACAGGACGACGGGACGCTCCCGTCCGGGAAAGGGCGCGCCTTGTCTGCCCGGTCGGTGCAGGTGGTCGCCACCATGGCGACGGCGCTCCTGCGATGCGGGCATTGCCCATCATGCCGGACAATCGATCCGGCCGCCTCCCGGCGCCGCTGCCCGGATTTCACGATCGGCGGCGAATGTGCTATTCCGTGCAGGCGCAGGATTCCTGAACCTCAGCAGTCACAGTTAGCCATGTCCGGACCGACCAGCCCCCTCCTGATCAAGCGCTATGCCAGTCGCCGGCTGTACAACACCGAGTCCAGCGACTACGTGACCCTGCAGGAGATCGCCGACACCATCCGCTCCGGCCGGGATGTCCGCATCATCGACCGGAAGACCGGCGACGACCTGACCCGGCAATACCTGGTGCAGATCATTGCCGAGCATGAAGCGAGGGGCGAGCAGGTCCTGCCGCTGGAGGTATTGACCGAGATCGTCCGCACCTGCAATGATCAGGCGGGAGACGCAATTCCGCAATTCCTGGAAATGTCGTTCCGGATGTTCAAGGAAAGCCAGGAAAGCGTCATGGAGAGTGTGCAGGCAATGTCGGATCCGAGGCATGTCTGGAGCGAATTCGAAAAGCGGCAAAAGGAGTTTGCTGCCGCCATCTTCGAAGGCTGGACCGGAAAGGCGCCAGCCGCAGGCGATTCCGGCCCGATCCAGCAAGGCAGCGGGCCTCAATCCGAACTTGACCAGATAAAGAAACAGCTTGCGGAACTGCAGTCGAGGGTGTCCAATCTGTAGGCAGGCCGCAACGGGATCGTGAATCATGTCGACACCAGGGAAGCGATTTTCAGAACTGATCCTTGACGATATTGCGCTGCAACTGCACGACGCGGTCAAGAGCAGGGAGATGATCGATCCGCCCAGCGAAACGCACGGGATCGATTACGCCGCCGCGGTTGAGGTGCGTCGCCGAATGGCCAATTTGCTTGGCCGCTATGCCGGAATGCCATGCGGCTTCAAACTTGCCTTCACATCGCCGGCGACCCAGGAACTGCTGGGAATCCGGTCGCCGGAATTCGGTTTCCTGTTTTCGGACTTCAAGATCGCGCATGGCGAGGCAATCGATGCCTCGACACTGTGCGAACCCTATGCCGAACCTGAAGTTGCGTTCGTGATGGACAAGGATTTGGAAGGGCCGGGAGTGACCGAGGAACAGGCAAGGGATGCAATCCGGGGCGCGGTTCCGGCCATTGAAATCGTCGATTCCCGGATTGGCCTGCACAAGGCGAAGACCGTGGACATGGTGGCCGACAATGTCCTGTTCGGCAGGATGGTCCTCGGCGACCGGGTCTTCGACCTGGACGAGGTTGACCTGGTGGATACGCCGGTGCGGATCACGGTGGATGACAAGACGATCGACAGCAGGACCGGCCACGTGATGGGCAATCCGGTTGCCGCCGTTGTCTGGCTGGCGAACAGGCTGGCCGAGACCGGGGGACGGGAGGGGTCGATCTCGAAGAATGACATCATCATGTCCGGCTCCTGCACCAGGTATCTGCCGGTGCAAAAGGGTAGCACGGTGGATGCCGATTTCGGACCCATGGGCGCCCTTCACCTGGAGTTTGTCTGACTGGATTGGCTGCCCAGTACCGGGCCGTCCGAAGTCGATGTCCCGGCCCGGGGTACTGATCGGGCCAGCTTGCAGGTTATCCCGAGGCTGGTGCAGCCTGGCGGGACTCGAGGAAGAATTCCGCAATCACCCGGGCAAATTTCTGCTGGTCTACCTGCTGGTCGAGCTCGGCCCTGGCCCGATCGAGCTGCTGGTCGGGTATGGTGCCCTTGCCGCGGGTCTCGATCAGGCCTTCGATGAACCGCCCGTCGAATTCCGGGTGCGGCTGCACCGAGATGGCCCGGTTGCCGTATGAGAGCATGGCAAATTTGCAGAACCCGGACGAACCGGTCACCTCGGCATCGGGCGGCAGGGCGGTCACCTGGTCCTGGTGCCAGGAATTCAGGAATATCTGTTCGTTCCCGAATTCGTAGCCATCCCTGCCAATCCCCCAACCGCCACTGAATTTCTCGACCCTGCCGCCAAGGGCCTGGGCCAGCAGTTGGTGACCGAAACAGGTGCCGACGATCGGAATGTCTGCCTCGTAGCATTCCCGCAGGAACGCCTCGAGCCTCCCGATCCACGGGCAGTCGTCGAGGACCGAGTATTTCGACCCGGTTACCAGCCAGCCATCTGCGTCGCCGACCGAGTTCGGGAACACGTCATCCAGAACATCCCAGGTCTCGAAATCAAAACCGTTGCCGGCCAGCAATCGCTGGAACATGTCCGTGTATTGCCCGTGTTCCTCAACGAGGTCGGACGGCGCATGCCCGGCCTGCAAGATGCCAATTTTCATATCGGTAACCCGCCCCTGGACGTCAGCCATCCACATACTGCAATTGACCAAATCCGGCAAACTGCCGCCGCCGTGGCAGGCCTTCAGTCCGGAACCGGCATTGCGTCAGGAAGCGCCAGATATTCGGCTTCCGGCACCTGGACGAGACCCCGGAACGGGATGAGTTCGAGGTCGCTGGCCGGGGTCAGGAGGATCGCCGACCGGACCGCCTCGAACAGGGTCTGCACCAGCTCTTTCCTGGTGGTTATCAGCGGCAGGCCCGGGGTGCAGCCGGTCCGTGAGACCTCCCGCAAGCCGGCAGCCGCCGTGTCGAAGCGCCGGATCAACCGCCAGGAATGGGCATCGATCGCGGCAATGTCGGCGCGCCTGTCCGCCACGGCAACCGACGACGCCTCGTGGCTGGATGTCCTGGTGAATCCGGAGAAGGAAATTCCGCAGCGTGCAGCTTCCTGCATCGGTGCTACCCACCCGGATTGCGACAACCGGTCATTATAGGCAAGGACAGCACCACCGAAATCGGCAAATTCCCGGCGCCTGTCGCCGGCCCGGGCAACCAGTACGCTGCAATAATATCCGGCAGGACAGCCATTCAGCCGGATATCCGGGGCGCCGACAATGCTGACCCGGCCGGCAAGCATGGCCCTGAATGGCAGGCTGCAGCTCTGCGAGAGCAGAAGGTCTGCATGTGTCCAGGTCTCGAAGATGTCGGTGGTTCGGTCGAGCGCTTCTGGGGCGTCGATGCCCTGACCTGCCAACTCGTCGCGAATTCGTGCCCAGAGCCTGTCATTGGCCGGGACGGCTTCCGGCCGGTCATACATCGGCAGGCTGGCGATCATGTCATCCGGGCCATGACCCTTTGCCTGGCCAGTGCGCTGTCGCGGTCGCTCACGCCGAGGAGCTTGGTTGCCAGCCGCATGAAGCCGTCCTCGGCGTGGTCCCGCCGCCGGTCGGTCATGACCACTTCCCACAGCGCTTCAACCAGCTGCTCCCGCTCCTCGAAGGGAACGGCCCGCTTCAGCGCCCGGGTAAAGCTCACATTGTCGGCCACCTCCGTCTCGTGTTCCTCGGCCTCCAGTCGCAACCGCCCGGCCTCTTCCGCCGACAGGCCGTACCTGGCCGACAGTATCCTGTCGGTGCGGTGCCTTTCTTCGTCGGTGTAGTGGTCGTCGGCCCTGCCGACCCGGACCAGGAGGACTGCCAGGGCAAGCCGGGCGTCATCCTCGGGCAGCTCCTGCGGCTGCGAGGATTGCATGAGCGACATCAGCGATCTCAACATATGAACACCTGCATGACCCACCCCGGGCTTAGGCAATCGTTATAGCGTCCTCCATGTCCTGCTCAACCTGCAGATTGTGGTCAGGCCATCAACCCCGGATCATCAACCCCGGACCGATCGCGGGAGGAAATCACTCCGGCGCCCCGCTGGCAGAACAAAATTGAGAGTGGCGCAACCGGGGAAATTGCGTTAAGCGCCATACTGTTGCTTCAAGCACATTTCGGGATGATTTCCGGAGTCCAGTCATGGATCTCGCGTGACACCGGACCACGCTTGCGGAGGTTGAAACTGCTCATTTTCCGCCTGACCCCCCGAGGCTTGACCTGGCCTCGGCTGGAGACCACGCGCTCCTCGAGGATCTCGCCCGCGGTGCCGGGTGTCGGGTCCACCGGGGGGGGGGAAGCGCCGGGATTGATGATCCGGCGGCGCATGACATTCACGGCATGGGTAAAGGATAATCGATCAGGATCCTCTCCCGACTTCTCGGCGGCCTCGTGGATCAGGCAGCGCACGGCATAATGGGCGAGCATGAGCCCGTCGATTTCCTGGTAGACCAGGTCGGGCGTCTTGCTGCGCAAGGCGGCACCCTTTCCGAGAATGTGGGTCCCCACCTCGTCATAGGCGTTCTCGATTTCCCACCGCTCGTGGTAGAGCGTCGCCAGCTCGGCGGCCGGGGCGAGGCGATGGTCCATAAGGGTGGTGGCAAGCATGAAACTCTCGCCGCCATCACCGGTGCGATAGGCGACGACCCGCACCGGCAGCTCGCCGCGGCTTCGCCGGCGATCGCGGCCGGAGCCGCGGATCACGCTCCGCCACGAGCCGTCGTCGAGGGCCAGGTTGACCGGGAAGCGCATGTTCCCCTTGCAGCGCCACAGGAGATCGGCGCCGGTTGCCGCGGCCCGCGACCATAGCGGATACCCGGTATAATATCGGTCCGCCAGTACCAGCATGCCGGGTGACAGATGCCCGAGCAGCCGTTCGGCCTGTTCCATCTCGCTCTCGGCATATGGCCCGGCATGCCAGGCGAAACCGGCCCTGATGCCGACTTCCATCACCGCGGTCACGCGCGCCTGCAGGAAGGCCGAGGCACCGCGGGCGGCGCCCGGCAGTCCGAATTCCTCCCGGTTCCGCTCCCCGCCCTGCAGGTTCAGGACCCACCCGTCAAAGGCCACCAGGCGCCGCCCGCGATACCAGGCGCCAAGGGTATCGGCCCGGGCCAGCGGTGCCACGCAACTGTCGCGCAGTGTCCTGAATGGCGCCGCACCCAGGCGGGTGCGGGCCCGCGAGATCGAGGATTTGCCCGACACCCGAACCGGCAGGTCCGGCGAGATCCAGCGCATGCCGCCTTCCAGGCAGCGCAGGACCTCGCGGGTCGCGACCTGCCGGAACAGCGCCATGACGATCACGTAGTAGACCATGACATCGGCCGGCAGATCGCGCCGTCGCCTGTTGCCCTGGTTCAGTGACCGCAAGGTGGCATTGACGGTGTCGCGCGGAAAGACCCGCGCAACCACGCCCAGGCCGAGATAATCGGAGAGACGATTTCCTCCGGCAAATGCTGCCTTCGTTCGGGCCATGGCAGGAGCCTCTACATGACGCGATGCTCCTGCGGTATGACACGATTAATTCCTTGGAGCGGCAGTATTGCGGTTAAGTCGCTGGAGGTTCCAATTCCATTTTCTTGCTGACCGAAGGACATGGTCCGGGCATGCAAACCGGTCACGCCGGATGCCAACCGAGCACTCCGCACCGTCGCCGGGGCCGGCATCAAATCCCTGCTGTTCCACACCCAGCACGTCAAGAAGATCAAGGGACGCAAGACCGACATCGTCGTCGGCGCCTGGCTGGCTCGTGTTTGCCAGTTGGGCCTGTGCATCCGAACCCGGTGCTGCCAAGGCGTTCCACGAGTTGTGCCAGGTGTCGCGGACGTGCCGGAATGTCGTCGCCGAGCAGAGCCGGGTCTGCAACCGCGCCCACGAGATCGCCAACTCGCCGGCCTTCGTGTTGGCGGCGTCCTCTCCGACTTCTTTGGAATGAAAGTACGGCGCATCGCCGGCAGGGAACGCAACGAGATCACGACCTCTCTCCCGCCTATATGTCGAAGGAGAAACAGAAGCGCGCGATTCTGGCGGTTTGACGCGCTCTTGAGGACCAAGTTTGCACCGGTGACCGCGCACCGGTGCCTCAATCTTTCATAGATGTTGTTCCCTCCGATTGTCGGGCTGCATCGGGGAGCCTGTCCAGGGCCAGTTTGAATGTCTGTCAGGCCCGGTAACGGGCCGGGGTCCCGGCATTGCCGGCAACTCGGCGCCGAGGCTGGCCTGCCGGCCCGCTGCTCAGCCGGCCCGCCATCGTCTTGCAGGGCTCGTCCGACGCTGTCTGCCTGCTTACGCCGCAACTGCGTTAACTTCCGCGAAGGCTGAGACCGGCCGGATTCAGCCGACCGGCCCGCTTGTCCTTCTGATCGAGAGGTTACACAGCAAAATCAGTCCAGTTCTGGACCGCCTGCATCTTTTACGTAAGTCGTAAAATACAGTACGTTCAGGCTGCATGATTCGAAACTTCGGGAACGGGGATGCGCGCCGCTTCTTCAGGGGGCAGCGCGTCGCCGCATTCCAGGGTCTTGCCGGTCAGGCCAGGCGCCGATTGGCCCTGCTGGACAACGCGGAGACTCTTGATGACCTGCTCAGGTTGCGGAGCAACCGGCTGGAGTTGTTGCGCGGCAACCGGGCCGGTCAGCACGGCATCCGAATCAATGCACAATGGCGCGTCTGCTTTCACTGGTCGGATGAAGGGCCGTGCGATGTGGAGATCGTGGACTATCATTGACGGAGGTTAACGTGATCATACGGAACGGCATGAGGCCGGTGCATCCAGGTGAAATCCTGCTCGGCGAACTCGATGAGCTCGGGCTGTCGGCCAATGCACTGTCCAAGGCGCTGGGTGTGCCGGTGAACCGGGTGACGATGATCCTGAATGGTCAGCGGGGCGTGAGCGCAGACACGGCACTACGCCTGGCGAGGTATTTCGGGACGACACCTCAACTCTGGCTGAACCTGCAAATGTCATGGGAGTTGCGCCAGGCGGAAATGGTTGCTGGCCAGGAGATTGCGAGGTGCGTGACTCCTCGGCCCATGACGGCTACTGCCGAGATGGCAAGTGCTCATTCCTGACTTGCTGTTGTTGCAACTCCCTGTTTCGTTGGTCTTGCGTGTCTGGGAGTGGTTGGCAATCCGCCGCGCCGCCAGACACCTGAAGCATAAGGTCCAGGTCAACGATCCTTCATGATGGTCGAAGATCAGGATCCCGAATTCCAGCAAACGGCCAATAATCGTTCATGCAACTGATTGGTACATCGGCAAAATGGTAACCCGCCGGTCCTTCGACAATGTGACTTGGGACGAAGAGATCCTGCCCGATGGAACATGGGAGAAAGGGCTCTTGCCGAATGGTGTTTTCCATCAGAATGTCCTGCGATATGCCGAGGGGCAAGATCTGGACACGCTATACTTTCGAACTCACACCAGTACCGGAATGATGCGGGCCATTCACCTGAGCAGGAAATTGACTGACCGTTTGCCGTGAACTCCGAGCGCACGTGTCAAGCCGCCTCAGGAAATTGGCGTGCATCCCCAAAAAACCATGTCACGATTTCGGGAAAGGCCAGAGTCAGATCAATTCGAACGCTGGAATCTTTCGGAAAGGAATTCAATGGCGAAGTCAGGAAAGTGCAACTCTGGGCCTGGCAGGCATTGCCCTGCCGCATCTGGGCCGGGTCACTGGCGCCGCCAGCTTCGCCGTTCCTGGCGTGGTCTGGATGTCCGACCCTGCTGACACCTGATCCGGACCGTGCGCAACCGGTTGAACAAGAACAAAAGTCTCCCGATTGCACGACAATTCCGCCGGGTCGTGACGGGCCATGTCGAGAATGGCAAAGCCGTCATCGTCGGCGACACGGTTGCCACGCAGTTTCTTGAACGACCGAGCAGGCCCAGGATCAGGCTGACGAACTTTGGGATCGAACGCAGCGACCGCGCTGAACGTGACGGCCGGACAGAAACCTGCCCCGGCCATTTCGTCCTGCATCCGCCGCCGATGGTCGGCACGTTTCGCCGCGTCGAATTTTGCCCGAAGACCCTGACGTCTTGAATGCTCTCGACGGAAAGGCCGCCCTTGGCGAATTGGGAGCCAGCGCCCAAGCCGCTGAGGGAGGCCGACATCCCTACATGCATCGGACCGACTCGCCGGATTGCGCCATCGCGCTCTCTGGCGAGGCATGCATGGAATTGGATGACGAAGCGGACAACCTGCCGTTGAGGGTCGGTGACGCGCTGATCCAGCGCGGCAACAATCACGCATGGTCGAACCCCGCGATACCGAGCCATGCGGCATCGCGTCCGTGCTGATTGACGGCGTCACGCGGCGCGATGCCCCGAAAGGCCGGCAAATGGGCATTTCGGGGCAAAGCTGAACTTGGCCAGTTCGCCTCGGTTCAACCGCCCGGGGTGCAAGGGTCGATGAAGATCGACCTTCTATCGGTCTCGGTCAACATTGCCAGAAACCGCTCGGCCACCGGGTTTGAAGGCGCGCCGCTGCGCCTGATCGATCCAAGCGGGCGGTGGAACTGCGGGTGATCAAATTCCAGAAACGCAAGCCTGTCCTCCAGATAAGGTTCGGTCGTGGCCTTGGGCATCGTCGTGATAAGATCCGTATCGGCAATGATTTCAAGGACGGATCGAATGGAATCCGTTTCGCAGACGATATGCATGGACACCACTCCGGATGCGATCATGGCGGCCTCTGTCTGTTGCCGCAGCAGGCTGCCCCTCGAATGAGCCAGCCAGAACTGCGCCTCTAGGTCGGATGGCATCACACGCTTTCGAGATGTCAGGACATGGCCGTTTCGACACAGGATTCCAACGCGATCATCGATGAGCGGAACATATTCCAGCCCGTCCGATGGCTCGGCCAGGCTCTTGGGGCCAAAGACGACATCAACTTGACCGCGCTCAAGCATGGTGCGCAATTCGTGCACGAGCCCGGTCCTCATCTCGACCACGCAGTTTGGATTCTCCCGGATGAAACCTGCCGTCGTGCTGCTAAGAAACCTGCCAGCCACGATTGGCGGCGCCCCGATTCTGAGCTCTCCAACAGTGCCCTTCGCGGATTGATCGGCCAGAATGCTTGCCTGCTCTTCGGCCAGCCGAATGGCCTGACCGTTTCGGGCGAGCCTGATGCCCAGCGCGTTGGGCACCGACCTTCGTCCTTCACGATTGAACAATGCTGTCCCTAGTCGTGTCTCCAATGCCTTCATGTTGCGGCTGAGCGCAGGTTGGGTCAGGCCAAGCCTGTCCGCTGCGGTCTGAAATGAACCGGCCTCGACGATGACAGAGAGCTGGGCCAGGTGCTTTGGATCGAGTTTCATAACAAACCGTTATGTATTACGCGCAATCTTTGACTATATCAGATGTTTTTCTTTTGCTAGTCTCCCCAGGAACCAAGGGAGGAAAATCCGTGCTCAACTTCAGAATTCTCTCGGTGGCGGCGATACTGACCGCTGCCCTTGTGGCACCCACCGTCTCGGCAGCCCAGATATTCAAGGGCGAAACCGCGGGTGTTGGCGATCCGGTACACACGATGTTCGTGACCTTCGTGAACCAGGCCGGAAAGGCTGGCGTCGAGATCCAGGTCAACGCCGGACAAACTCTTACCAAGTCCATGCTGAAAGGCGGTCGGCAGGAAATTGACTTTTTCTCGACTGTTCCGTCGCTTGTGAACCTGATGAAGAGCCAGGCACGGATGTATGAAAGCGTCGACGACGCACCCGAAGCAGCGGGTCAGCTTCGCGCGATTCTCGGCTTCAAGGCCGGGGCCTATCATCCCGTGACCCTGCAGGGGTCCGGCATTGAGACCTGGGAAGACCTAAAGGGCAAGACCGTCTTCACGGGCCCACCGGCGGGGTCGGCGTCCGCGACCTCCGAGGCGCTGATCAAGATCATCACTGGCTTTGAGCCGGGCAAGGACTACAATGCTGTCCGCCTGAACTGGGGCGAAGGCTACGCCGCTCTTGCAGACAACAAGATCGACATGATGATCCGTCCGGCGGAAATCGGATCGTCCAAAATCGAGCAATTCGGGCTTTCAGGCGAATTTCGCATCCTTTCCATTCCGGACGACGTCATCGGCTCGGAGGCGATGCAGGCTCTCTTTGGGCGTCCTGGGCGTGGAATGCTCAAGTTCGACGGCGGCGTCTACAAGGGGCAGCTGACTGACGGCGACATCACCGCGCTGGGATTCACCCAGTTCGTGGGCACTCACGCAGGCGTGTCCGAAGATTTGGTCTACGACGCAACAAGATCCTTTTGGGAGAACTTGGACGAAGTTCACGCGACCGCGTTCTTCCTGAAAGCTGTCACGCCTGAAACCGCCTTCACTTCCGTCAACGTTCCTCTGCACCCCGGCGCAGCGAAGTACTATGACGAAGCAGGAATTCCGGTTCCAGGCGAACTTCGTCCCTGAACGAACGATGCTGGCGAGTGGACCGCCAAGGCGGTCCACCCACAACCTTCTCGAACCAGGCCGGGACCGATCTGATGACCTCGGAGACCCAAACGTCTGGCGGAACGGCCAACCTGTTTATGCTGTTGTCCGCACCGGCTTGCTTCCTGCTCGGTGCAATCGCGCTTTACAGTTCGGGTGTGGGTCTCGTTGAACCGAAGTTTCACCGTGCCGCAGGTTTTGCTCTGGCCTTGCTGGCTGGCATCGCGGCTTCGAGAGACCGCCGGGAAGCGAACGGTTCCGTCACCGGCGCTCGTGCCTCCGTTCATTTGGCGATCGACGTCACGCTGATGGCTGCCGGTTTATGGGCGATCTGGTCCTTCTATTTCGTCCAGGCACGAATGGAAGTCGCTCTCTACGACGTGACGCAAGCTGATGCTTGGCCCGCCTTGGCGGGTCTTGTGGTCTTTCTGGTGCTTTGCCGCAGGCTATGGGGTTGGGGGCTCTTCGGGGTTGGCGCCTTCGGAGTCCTTTACCTGCTCTTCGGAAAGGACTTGCCAGGCATTCTGGCTCACACCGGATTCACGCTTACGGAGGTTGCGGAGGCTCTATGGTACAACACCAACAAGGGTGTCTTCGGGTCAATCACGAACATCGTCCTGTCCACGGTCTTCATCTTCATCATTTTCGGAGTCCTTCTGGAAGGCACCGGAGCCGGCGATACGCTTCTGAAATTCGCGTTCCTCGTGACGCGGCGGACCCGGGGCGGGCCAGCCCATGCAGCGATCCTGGCATCTTCCTTGTTCGGAACCATGTCTGGCTCGACCGTTGCCAACATCGTCGGTACCGGCACCTTCACCATCCCGATGATCAAGAAGCGGGGGTTTTCCCCGACCTTTGCTGCGGGGATCGAGGCAACGGCGTCGTCCGGCGGGCAGATCATGCCACCGATCATGGGGGCTGCGGCACTGGTCATGGCTGACCTAACCGGCACCGGCTACCTAGACATCATTGTCGCCGCCCTCATTCCGGCACTCCTCTACTATTTCAGCCTGTTTTCGGCCGTAACGGTCGAGGCGCGACGGCAGAGAATCGATGTTGAGCCGCTGGCCGTCGGCGACCGGATCACTCGAGTTGACCTGATCAATTCGGTCCTGTTCGTCGGTCCGATCCTGACGGTGATCGGATCACTCGTGGCGGGGTCCTCGACATCAGCGGCCGGTTTCAATGCCGTCGTCGTTCTCCTGATTCTTTCGGTCATCAACCCCGATGTCCAGTCCGACCCGCTGCGGGTTTGGCGTGCCTTTCTCAAGGGCGCCCAGTCTGGCGCAACGCTTCTCATTGCCATTGCCGCCATCGGCATCCTCGTCGGGTCACTGGATTCGACTGGTTTGGGGCTCAAGCTCGCCAACGTCATTTCCACGATCCGGGGTGAAAGCCTGTTCTCGGCGCTCCTGGTCGCCATGGTTGGCGCATTGGTCCTTGGCATGGGAATGCCGACGCTTCCCGCCTACCTCATCATAGTCCTGGTAATGGGTCCGGCGATCCAGGCCTTGGGCGTCTCGATGCTGACCGCTCACATGTTCGTCTTTTACTACGGAGTGGCATCCTCGCTGACGCCGCCTGTCGCCATCGCCGCCTATGCCGCTGCCCCGATTGCCGGGGCCAACCCACTGATGACCGCATTCATGTCGTTCCGTTTGGGAATGGCGAAATTCATCATCCCTTTCGTCTTCGCGTTTTATCCGACCATTCTGGTCATCGAAGAGTTCAGCCTGTTGCCATTCGTTTGGATCGTCGCCCGAACGTGCTTCTGCATTTGGCTGTTCTCTTCTGCACTCTCGGGACACGACCGTCGCAAGCTGACTATGCCAGAGATTGTCGCGAGGTTCCTTGCGGCTTTTGCAATGCTGGCCCCCGACCCTGCTATCCACATCCCGGCGATTCTCGTCGGCCTCGGCTTGCTGGCATGGGATGTACGGTCAGCGCCGCACCCATCACCGAAATCGGAGGTCGAATCTTGACCAGGCGACCAAACTTCTTGTTCATCATTACGGATCAGCATCGTGCGGACCACCTCGGATGCGGTGGCAACGCGATTGTCCAGACTCCGAACATCGACAGCATTGCGACCAAGGGCACTAGATGGGATCGCTTTTATGCAGCCAATCCGATTTGCATGCCGAACCGCGCCTCGATCATGACTGGACGGATGTGCTCGGCACATGGGGTTCGGCACAATGGCATACCGCTGTCGAAAGACCACACGACGTTCGTGGAACTGCTCCGGGATGCCGGATACCGGACAGGGCTCATTGGCAAGTCTCACCTGCAGTGTTTCACGGGCCTTCCCGCGACGAACCGATTCGAGCCGGCCGAGGGCCTGGTCGCCCCAAGCCGGCATCTCCGCGATGCGATCAAGAACAACCGGCACACGCCCGATTATGACCTGGAAGTTGCCCCGCAATGGGACCGCCCGCTCGCTGAACGAACGGGTGGAGACTTCTACGGCTTCGAGCATGTCGAAGTTGTGGCGGATCACGGGGACCGAGCTTGCGGCGACTATCTGCTTTGGGCCCGACAGCAGCGCCGAGACTTCGATAGCCTTGTGGGGCCGGAAAACTCGCTTCCGGACAACCGCGTCAACGCACCGCAGGCCTGGCGGACAGCCGTGCCTGAAGAACTCTACTCGACATCTTGGATCGCTGATCGAAGCGAGGCCTGGCTGTCCAATGGTGCAGCGAACGACGAGCCGTTCTTCCTGCAAATGTCCTTCCCGGACCCTCACCATCCGTTTACGCCTCCGGGTCGCTATTGGGGCATGTACGATCCTGCCGACATCCAGCTCCCCGCTTCGTTTGGCCAAGGTGATCTCCCACCGATTCGGGCCATGCGGGAAGCGCTTGAGAAAGGTACCGATGCTCGAGATAGCCAAAACCCGTTCGCAGTTACGGAAGTCGAAGCCCGATCGATCATCGCCCTGACCTACGGCATGATCACCATGATCGACGACGCCATCGGACGGGTGCTGAAGCGGCTTGACAGCCTTGGTCTGGCAGAGGACACCGTTGTCATCTTCACCTCTGATCACGGCGACTACATGGGCGATCACGGGTTGATACTGAAGTTGCTGCTGCATTTCCAAGGTATCATCAGAGTGCCGTTCGTCTGGCATGATCCCAAGTCTCCGAGCCGTGGCCAAGTCGACGGCGGGCTTGCGTCATCTATCGATATCGCGCCCACGATCCTGGCCCAGGCCGGAATTCAGCCCTACAACGGCATTCAGGGCCGTGACCTTCTTTCATCCAGGTCTCCGGGGGTCGTCATCGTCGAAGAAGACAGTCAGCGTCTCATGACCGGCTTTGACCGACCTCAGAGAGTTCGGACCATCGTGACCGACAAATACCGAATGTCGCTGCGGGAAGGCGAAAACTGGAATGAGCTTTATGATCTCTCCACCGATCCTGACGAATTCAGCAACCTTTACGATCATCCTGCCGGACTGAAGGCACGGCACGAATTGTCGGAGTTGATGCTCAGGCGAATGATCGCGCTTCAAGATCGGTCGCCATTGCCGGCCTACCGGGCCTGAATGATGTGGCCCAGTACACTGGCGCAGTCAGTGTACTGCGAGGGCAGTTGGGCCGAGGGCAGGGCCTGGCTGGCCGGGGCCCCCAAATGTGGCCCGGGTGACCGCCTCAAATCGGCCGGTTTGCTGTGGGCCGATGCGCGTCTGAACGCGGTGGTTTCCTGCCGGGTTGTCCGGGGCCGAGGTTGTCGGCACCCGACGGTTTGATGATGGCCGGCGCTCTCGTCTGGCCCTTCCCTGCTATTCAGTCTTCCGGGAGTCCGGGTCTGCGACGCCGATGCCCCGAAGGATGGCCCGGAGCGGCAACGCCCAGACGATCCCGGCGACGGCATGGATGCCGCCTCCCGTCAGCGAGTGATTCGGCTTGGCTCGCCTTCCACGGGAAATCAGCTGGAATGCCCGTCTTCTCTTCCTCGACGATCTCGAAAGGGCTATACGGTCCAATATAGAATTGGAGATGGAAATCTTGCTGACGACGACACAGGTCATCGACAGCTTCGTGGCAGGAAAGACGTCCCGGGAGGAGACGATGCAATGCTTGCACATGCAGTCCTACTCGGAGCTTCTGAATGCCCTTGCCGACCGCGGCATCGCGCCTCCGAAGCCACCCCGGGCGCAGGTCGAAGCAGAGCTCGAGGCGGCAATGCCGATCCTGCGGATGATGGAGAAGGCTGGCTGTGGCTCTTGAGCTGGCGATTCCCGACAGCGGCCCGCTGATATCCCTGGGCAGAATTGATCGACTGGATCTTCTTGATCGCTTCAACTGTCCCATTGTCATCACGGATATGGTGGTGGGTGAGGTGTTGCAAGGCATGCCGGGAGCTCCCGACGCCAGGGTTTTCCGTGACTGGTTCCAGCAAGGCGGTAACAGGATTCAGACGATCGAAACGAGCATCGGCCTGCTATGGAACGCGCTGTCTCCTGATCAGCAGGCTCTGCGCAAACGGATCAAGGATGCCGGGGAGACATCCATCTGGCAGTTTTCGAACAGGTTGCGGGATACACGGGGAGCATCGGATTACGGGCTCGTGCTGTTCGAGGACAACCAGGTCAAGAATTTGGATTTCGGGCCGCGCATCGCCAAGGTCACGACCTGGTCGTTCATGATTGGCCTGGAGCGGATGGGGATCATTCAATCGGCTGAGGATCTTCACCAGGAACTCTCTGATGCGGGCCGGAACATCCGGAGGGATCCCTTTGAACAGCATGCGGCAAGTGCGGATGCAGACGAAAGCTGGACCGACATGTACGACAAGGGATGAGCATGCGCCGGGCGATGCCAGCCCTTGGTGCCGGACCAGGTCAGGCCGTCGCCATCAAGGGAGGCGGCCGGTGGTTTGCGGCGATGCAGGGGGCAGACGGCCCCGAGCAGTCGCTGGTTGCCGCTTGCCTGACCGACCGCTGGCGGCTGGACGGCCATGGGTCCTGCCGAACCCGGCAGCGTGGAACTGGCGCCCTCGACCGGTGTTTCCCTATTCATCCGTCTTCCGGGAGTCCGGGTCTGCGGCGCCGATGCCACGAAAGACGGCCCGGAGCGGCAATGCCCAGGCAATCCCGGCGAGGGCATAAATGCCGAACTCGATCAGCACTGGCGGCCGGTCCAGCATGCCGACCAGGGTCACGGCAACGACAATGTAGACCGGAAGGCCGACACAGAGGATGACCAGGGCCAGCACCCGTCGCTGCCGATGGGAGACTTTCACCATCCGGCACCCCGGGCTGGCAAGACCGGCCGGCCGGGCCGGGTCAGCCACGTCACTGCCTGCCTCCAGGATGCCTGGCTGCAACCCATGTGCAGGGTTCGGGCGGAATCACCGGCATTTGGTACATGGCACGCAGCTCAACACATGAAGGTGGCGGCCGATGCCGCCTTCGCCGAGGGCAGCGCCGAGAGCACGGCCTGGTTCGAGAAGTGGCGCCACATCCTTCACCACCACCCGGACGGTGCCGGCAAGGTGATCGATGTCCTGCGCTACCTCGAGCGCAAGGGGGTGGGCGCCAGGATCATTGCCCGCGAGCTCGGCTACTTCCGGAGCAACCGCCACCGCATGAAAACCCGGCGGCCTGCCGATGCCGGCGTGATTCGTTCTTGCAGCCTCGATGCCCTGAAAGACGCGCCGTACGAAGATCACACCCCTGGTGGCGACGCATATTGCTGCCGCGCGGCATGACGCGGCATTACTTTCGAAAAGGAGCATTTCGACGGGCAGTTCGTCCTGTGTCTGATATAATCCTCGAAGAAATAGGGGATCAGCGACGGTGGTAGCCCTCAGAACAAATGGCGAGCGTAGGATCCGAACCGCGCTGAGGACGTGTTATCTTCGACACTATAGCGGACGTCATGATGTCTTGATTATCAACGAGCTCGGCCTTGCTCACGCTCGAAGTCGTATCGACTTGGCCGTGTTCAACGGTCATCTCCACGGTTACGAGATCAAGAGCGCGGTCGACACGCTTGATCGCTTGCCGCGGCAGCTGGAGACCTATGTGAGCGCCCTTCAGAAGCTTACCCTCGTCATTGCTACCCGTCATCTCGACGCGGCAGAGGCGATCGCTCCGGAATGGTGTGGGCTAAAGGAGATCGTCGAGGGACCGCGCGGTGGGATGACGTTTGTGAGCCGTCGACGCGCACACGTGAACCCAGACCTCGACCCGTTCATGCTGGCGCACTTGCTCTGGCACTCGGAAGCGCAGGAACTGTTGCGCGCGAGGGGTGCCTCAAAGGCCGACGTGAATGCGCCCCGGAAGCGGCTTTACCGCTTGCTCGCAGATGAGATCCCGGTCCGCGAGCTGGCGCCGGCGATCAAAGCGGCGATGGCGTCCCGAACAGGGTGGCGAGATCATCCGCGACTGTCGTGATGTGATGGTTGATCGCGACGTCCTTCCAACGCGATAGGTTGCTTGGGCTCTCCGCCATCACCGCGCAGTCGGCGATGTACTTGTCGCCATACGAGAAGCTTGCCCCGCGAAACGCAAAAGCGGGGTCCTTGACCACCTCGGCGCAGTGCGTGTGCATCTGAGCGGGATTGTCCCGAAACGCGCCACCCTTGCGCGTCGCCCAAGTCTCGGGCGTCGTGTAAACGATCTTGCCCGCGGCCTTTACCTTGCGCATGTCCATCGCCGTGAACTCGGGGTGCACGATCGTATGGTCACCGTAAATCGGGCGTCGCATCCCAACTGGCATCTCGGTCATCATCTCCTTGAAGAACAGCCAGTCATGTCGCGGAATCTCGTCCGATCCTTTGGCGAGCTGCGCGAAGGAGTTCGGAATCGCCGTTCCCAAGAGGACGAGGTTGCGCACTTCGTGGAGGTTGCCCAAGCGTCTTAGGGCGGCCGTAAGGGCTGTTGCGAAGACCTTGTATGGCTCGAAGTTGCACGCTCGGAGGTCGACGATCACGTCCAGCTTATGGAGCCCAATACCAAGGCTGCTCGCGAAGTTCACGATTGCCTTGCGTGGATTGTCGCTCATGAGGACTTCGAGACGAAGGAGTACGGCGGCGCCCTGGCCGTCCGCGGCCGTCGCACGGGCGGCCGCGTTCATCGTGTCGGAATTGACTTCTAATGGCAGAGCGGGGATGGCGATGGTACCGTTCGGGCGCAACCCGTCGAGCACGTAGTCGAGCGGGTGTGCCTTGTCTTCCATTCGCCCCTCCGCAATCGTCGTATCGAGGGCGATCCAGGCCGGTCGCTTGCTCCATTTCGAAGTGAATCGCGCGATGAAGGGGTGGACGTGCTCGTGGACGGATTTCTTCGGCTGCCACAGCTCGAAATCAAACTCGACGGGTGGGATAGTGATGAGGGGCATCACGCGATCCTTAACCGCGGGCTTCAGGCGAAAGAGGGCTTGGTACTCCCCCTGCCGCCATCGCAGGGCCGGCACGTAGGTGTCTTCAGACAACTTCATCGCCGTCGTCCTCGAACTGCGACGCGACCTGATCCTGGCCGATCATACCCCCAAGAATAGTGTAGTCGCCACGCTCTTTCCGAATGCGCCCAGCGATGACGCTGGGGTCGATGCCGAGGTTCTTGGCGTCGATCCGCACCGCCTCTTCGGACAGCGCGAAGCGCGACAGGCACTCGTCCCACTTCGACTCTGGTATAAGGCTATCGAGCGCGAATGCATTGGCCTCTCGCTCGACCTTGTCATCGCCGGCCGTTTCCTCCTCATCGAAGAAATCGTAGCGCAGCCCGTCCATGAGGTGCAGAAACACGTGCCCCAGCTCATGCAGGAGTACGAACCAGAAGTTGTCGAGGCGATCAAAGCGCAGCGTGAGCCCGATGACCGGTCGGCCATCGTGATCGAGCATGGCCCCCCCATCGAGATAGGTGCCTGACAGGCGCTTCTCCGTGACGAGGATGATGCCCTTGGACAACAGGAGCGCTTGCGCCCGCTTGGGGCCGTGCTTGCGCCGGGTAAGTGCGATGAGATCGGCGATCCAGCGGTCGTCGGCAACGAACTCTGGCGGGTCGTAGCTCTCCACGATGTTTCGGGCCCGCTCCAGAATGCGAGCTTGCCACGCGAGCAGTGCGTACTCGTTCGGCACCGAGCCGCCGTGCATCTTCTTGCGGTGGTAGGCACTCGCGAATTGCGGCCCGGCGGCTTGCATGAAGTAGTCGCGCGCGAGCTGGTAGACGTCGCTCTTGCGCGGCACGTCGAACCAACCGCGCTTCGCCATCTCGCGAGCGGGGAACTGCTTCCACACCACATCTTCGATGTCCGACCATGAAAAGACGGACCCCTTGGAGGTATCGTCGCTCTCGAACAGCCCTGTGGTATGTACGTTTAGGGCCTCGCACACATCGATCAGACGACTGAGGCTTGCCCCCAAATAGTCCGACGCCTCGTAGCGCTGGATTTGCTGTGCCTTCATCCCAAGCCGTTCGGCAAGGTCGGTCTGACTCAAGCCGGCTGCTATCCGTGCCTGGACGAGCACGGACGGCAGGTTCCCCAGCGAGTGCGCCTTGGCGAACGTGATCTCGCCCGACTTTAGGAGCTCGTAGTGGGACAGTTCGACCTCTAAGGTCGCGATCTGGCTCCTTATGGCATCAGCTTGAGCATCGCGCAGCCATCTCTGTTCGCCGGTCGCAGCGGCGTTTTCGGACTGAGCGGCGGCGAGCGCATCGCGGAGCTTGCCCAACTGCTCTTCGGTTATAGTGTACTGCTTGTCGCTGTAGATCATGACGTCACCCTAGGTTGGAGCATCGGGTCGTTCAGAAGGTCAATCGCCACGATGCCCTTTGGGGAACCGGTGAAACGATCGATTTGGAAGAACTCGACGAAGATGGTCCCAGCCTGATCAGCCGGGATGGTGGACGGGAATAACTCTCCAGAATACTTGGCCTTCTGCGCTGCGCGATCGTTTTCGAACGTGAGCAAGACAGGGTCGAGTAAGGCCCGATTGACCCCGGTTGGATCCCAGCAGGCGTCGAAATCCCCAGGACGGGGCTTTGCAGTAACGAAGCTCCCGTCTAGGAAGGCGCGTTGGCACCCTGCATCCCGAAGGTTCGCCAATGCTGCGACGAAGCCCTTGAACCGCACGCGACGTTTTGAGTTCGACGCAAATCGCGTCTCCACCTCGGCGAGGGTCGCCAGATGGATGCCGGGGGGCAGTATGGGCCACGGCGAGCCGGGCAGGTCGAAGTGGTTTGGAATCATGATTACAACAATAATGTTGTAACGAGTTTTAGTCAAGCAATGCGGCGGCGCGGTCAGAAGTTCTCCCAACCAGCACTTGAATTTCGTTGAACCTGATTTTCCGGATAGCGAGGCCATTTGGGCATGCAGCGAAGGTCCGCTTCTTTCGCCAGCTGTGCGCAATTCTTGCATACATCACATCCGCTCGCCTGGAGTGTTGATCGCCCGAACATCAATTTCGGTCTGAGCCTTCCGGCCTCCCCTGCTCGGCTTCGCGTGTCGCACGTGAGAACAGGCCGATGGCCTGTCGCGCATTCGGACTTGCGTCCTCACCGCGGCGTAGCGCCCGCCATCCCGATTTGCCCGTCTCGCGAGCACTTCGCTCCCCGGCCGCTCCGCCGGATTGCGCTTTGGTCTGTTTTGCCAGGGGCAAAACGAACCCGTCGCTTCATCCGTCTTTCGCGACCGGTCGCACCGTTTTCCTGGTCGGGTCGGGCAAACCTACCGTCAATACACACATGTGAGCGTGGAAGCATATCCTCCGGATGGCCCCCAAATCCGTCCTCCTCAAGGAACGCAGAACTTTTCGGCGAGGGCGACACGGGTGGAGAGGGCGGTTCAGTGCGTGAAGGCGTGCGTGTTCTCGGCGCCGTGCTCGGAAAACTTTTGCGCCCGGCAAGCTGGCGGCTGCGCCGCCCTGACCCGGGCAGATTCGGAAACCAGACATTCGGCCATGCCACCACACTCCCGTGGTGGGCCAGCAGTCGAACATCTGGAGAAACCAAGATGGCTTACGATCAAGCAAACACCTACGAGACCATCAAACTATTCGGGCTGACGGAAAAGGGCGCACAGTTGCGGAACCCGAGGATCACATCCTGAAGGACAATTTCATCCGGGAGACCTTCGAGGCCCTGTTCGGGCAGCTGCGCGGGACCGGCCTCGAGGCGGAAATCGAACCCCTCGCGCATGGGTTCGCGACAATCCTGCAGCGGCGCAATGTGGTGCTTGGCAAGGAGGTCGACCGCGCCGCCGACAAGGTCGGCGACCGGGCGAAATGACACGACGGATCGGAGATCGCCGAAACTGCTCTGGAAGAGGAGCAGGTCCGCTTTCTGCACCTGTGCGAGATCGTCGTCGCCATCGAGGTGATGAGCGAGGCGGCGGCGAAATGCTACGAGATCGAGGCAGGTCACGCCTTCATCCCTGCGGCAGGCGCGCGAGCGCCCGGGCAGGTGACCGGGGCCGTCTTCGAAGCCCGGCAGCTGCTGGAGCAGCATGATCGCAAGACGGCTGCGAAGTCGAAGGTAAAGGGGGTTTCCCCTGATCGTCTCGAGGCCACCGACAGGGCCGATATCGATGTGATCTTCAACACGCTCGACTAGGTTCGCGAGCGGATCCGTCAAGATCGCAACCAGGAGATCTTCCTCTGCCACAAGGGCGGCAAGCACGCACGGGGCGGAGATGATCGCGGCCCGGTGGGCGCTGGTCCGCACATGGGCGAGCGGCTCCGTTCAAGTGCAATGACGAGATGCTGGATGTTCGCGGCGACTGGTGTTGTTCTCTTCGGAGGTAACGGGGTCGCGCCGAACCTCGGTCAGACGGTGAAAGCAAAAGGGCTGACGGTCATGCGCATCGCGGACTTGGCGAAGAAGCCTGAAGAGCGTTGAAGTGAGAGGGTCGCGTGCGGCGCGGCCCTTACTTTGTTCCGCAGGGGCGGTGTTGCCGCAACATCGCTCCACTTGGTCACAAGACGCATCAACCGAGGCCTGAAGTGCCTTGCTGGTTCCTGTGGCCCGGTTTTCGCGCGATCTTGAGGTGCAGGGATGCTATCGCTGAAGCTTCTCTTCCGTCTTGCCCAGCAAAATTTATTTTTGATAGGTATATGTGTGCCAAGCAAAACATTGAAATAATAGCCATGACCTCTTTCAGCAGCATCGCGATGAGCGCCTATACCGATCTGGTGCGACTCCTGAAGGATGACACCCTGTCCGGTGTGGCGGGCAAACCGACGCGCAAAGAGCGCGGTGACAAGGCCTACTGGTACGCGGCCCGCCGGGTCGGAACCGGGATGCGCTTCATCTATATCGGCGAAGACAGCGACGAGACGCGTGCACGCATCGATCGTATCGAGGAGATGCGCGCGACCGCAAGGGACCGACAGGCCGAGCGGTCGCGGCTGGTTCGGCTCCTGCGCGCGGAAGGCATGACGCCCACCGACCGGGCGACCGGCTCCATCCTCTCCGCCATGGCGGGTGCGGGGACATTCCGGCTGGGCGGCACCATTGTCGGAACGAATGCGTTCCGGCTCTATGAAGGCGAGCTTGGCATCCGCCTGCCTCTCGGCGGCATGGCCAATACAGGCGAAATCGATATCGCGCAATTCGAGAAGCTCAGCGTCGCCTTGCAGGATCAGGTCGACCCAAGCCTGGCCGAAACCTTCTCGGCGCTGAAGTTCGACCCGATCCTCGGGCAGGGCGAGGGCCGGACCTGGCGATGGGCGCAGGGTGGCAGCGGCCAGATGGTCGAGTTCCTGACGCCTGCCTTCGGGGATGAGACAATCCGGGATCTACCGGCCCTTGGCGCGGGCGCGCGGGCGCTCAACTACCTCAATTTCCTGATCGCCGAACCGATCTCTGCTGCGGCCCTCTATCGCTCCGGGGTGCTGGTGCAAATCCCGCGCCCGGAGCGCTATGCGATCCACAAGCTGATCATCGCCAGCCGGCGGCGCGACGGCGCCGGCAGGCTCAAATCCTCGAAGGACCGGGAACAGGCGGCCTTCCTGGTCGAAGTGATGGCCGAGGACCGTCCCGATGACCTGGCCCGGGCCTATGCCACCGCGCTCGAGGTTGGTCGGCGCTGGCGCGAGCACATCGGCCAGTCGCTGAAGCGCATGCCGGAGACCAGGACCATCCTCGAGAGCCTGGGCGCGTCGTCGCCGTGGCGATGACCGTTGCTGTGTTTCGTGTCCCAGGCAGACCTCTTGCAGACGGCCCCGAGCAGTCGCTGGTTGCCGCTTGCCTGACCGACCGCCGGCGGCTGGACGGCCATGGGTCCTGCCGAACCCGGTAGCGTGGAACTGGCGCCCTCGACCGGTGTTCACCTATTCATCCGTCTTCCGGGAGTCCGGGTCTGCGGCGCCGATGCCACGAAAGACGGCCCGGAGCGGCAATGCCCAGGCAATCCCGGCGAGGGCATAAATGCCGAACTCGATCAGCACTGGCGGCCGGTCCAGCATGCCGACCAGGGTCACGGCAACGACAATGTAGACCGGAAGGCCGACACAGAGGATGACCAGGGCCAGCACCCGTCGCTGCCGATGGGAGACTTTCACCATCCGGCACCCCGGGCTGGCAAGACCGGCCGGCCGGGCCGGGTCAGCCACGTCACTGCCTGCCTCCAGGATGCCTGGCTGCAACCCATGTGCAGGGTTCGGGCGGAATCACCGGCATTTGGTACATGGCATGACACTTGCCAGAAAACCGCCAGGAACGACAGCCCCGGCCTCGGTCCTGACCGCCGGTGGCGGGCTCTGCGGTCGTGTCCGGGAGACATGCTGCCGGAGACATCTAGGCGGCGAGGAGGCAGGCAGAAGTGTCTTCGGGTGGGCACGCCACCGGGCCTGCCTGCTGGCGGTGCTATGCTGCAAAGTGGCCGGAGCGGGCGAAGGTGTCGTCCCGGTCGGGGGATGTCGAAATGATGTCCACGGGAATTCCGACGAGTTCCTCGATTCGCCGGATATAATTGCGGGCCTCCTCCGGCAATTGGTGGAATGAGCGGATGGCGCTGACGCTGCCCGTCCAGCCGGGCATCACTTCGTATACCGGCTCCAGACCCTGCTGGTCCTCGCCGCTCGCCGGCATCCGGTCGATCATCTCGCCGTCCAGCCGGTAGCCGGTGCAGATCTTCAGTGCCGGCAGTGAATCGAGAACGTCGATCTTGGTGAGCGCCAGGCTGCCGATGCCGCCAAGCTCGCAGATTTGCCTGACCAGAACGGCATCGAGCCATCCGCAGCGGCGGGGCCGGCCGGTGACAGTGCCGAATTCGTGTCCACGTTCCGCCAGATGCTGTCCATCGCTGTCGGAGAGTTCGGTCGGAAACGGCCCTTCGCCTACCCTGGTGGTATAGGCCTTGCACACGCCAAGGATGTGATGAAGCTCGCCGGGACCGACCCCGGAGCCGGCAGCCGCAGCCCCGGCAACGGTCGAGGAGGAAGTGACAAAGGGGTAGGTTCCATGGTCGATATCAAGCAGCGCGCCCTGCGCCCCTTCGAACAGGATCGACTGATTCTGTCGGCTCCGCTCCCGGAGAACCCGCCAGGCCGGTCCGGCAAATTCGAGCAACCGCGGGGCAATTGCGAACAATTGGTCCTTCAGCTTCCGGGCATCGACCGGCTCCACCCCCAACCCGGCCCGTACCACGTCATGGTAGTTGGTCAGCCTGCCGATCAGCCCATCTATCGACCGGGGGTGCCGCAGATCGGCGACCCTGATTGCCCGTCTTCCGATCTTGTCCTCATAGGCTGGCCCGATTCCCTTGCCCGTGGTGCCGATCCTGCCGCGGCCGGCACGCTGCTCCCACAGCCGGTCCAACTCCCTGTGCAGGGGCAGGATCAGCGGCGCATTCTCCGCCACCAGCAGGTTTTCGGATGTCACGGCAATTCCCTGGCCGGCCAGGGCGTCGATCTCGTCAATCATCGCCCATGGGTCAAGAACGGTGCCATTGCCAATGACATTCAGCTTGCCGGACCTGACAACGCCGGATGGCAGCATGGACAGCTTGTAGACCTGGTCGCCGACAACCATGGTGTGTCCGGCATTGTTCCCACCCTGGAAGCGGACGATGACATCCGAGAGGCCGGCAAGCCAGTCCACGATCTTGCCCTTGCCCTCGTCTCCCCACTGTATTCCGGTAACCACGGTGTTGGTCATGCCGGCATTCTCCCGAAGCGACGTCGTGCCGGTCAATTATCCGGAATGAATTTTGCTGGAAACCGGTAATCTGCGGCGAGCCGGGGCAATTCTCGTCTCCGTGAATTCTCGCGGTCCTGCCTTGCGGGCCGGCTGGAATACCAATAATAGCCACTCTCCTCCTGTTGGCAGGCCCTACGCAACGTCAGACGATGGCATGAGCAACGTTACACTTACAATTCACCTGATCCTGGCACTCGTGTTGATCGGAATCGTGCTGATGCAGCGCTCCGAAGGCGGGGGCCTGGGAATCGGCGGCGGCGGTGGTGGCGTCATGTCGGGTCGGTCGGCTGCAACCGCTCTCGGCAAGGTGACCTGGCTGGTTGCGATCGCGTTTCTGACGACCTCGCTGACGATGACCATCATCACCGCCAAGCAGCAGGCTGGCGATTCGGTCATCGAGCGGGCAGGCGGGCAGGCGCCAACCGCCGACGAATCGACCATTGACGGACAATCACTGCTGCCACCGACGCTTCCCGACTCTCCGTCCACGCCACCCAAGGCCGAATAGACCGGCAATCCTGCAGGAAACTGCCGCTTTCCGCAAAAATCGGCACAAGCGAACTTGCGGAGTCCGGTGTTTTTCGTATTCTTTGAATCCCATATCTTTCGTGTTCGTTCTGCACGCGAAGTCGGCAGTTTCGCCGGATTTGGGGTTTGATCAAGATGACAAGATACGTCTTCATTACCGGTGGGGTCGTCTCCTCGCTCGGCAAGGGACTCGCCGCCGCGGCGCTTGGGGCGCTTCTGCAGGCACGTGGATACTCGGTCCGCCTTCGCAAGCTTGATCCCTATCTGAACGTCGATCCCGGCACGATGAGCCCGTTTGAACACGGGGAAGTGTTTGTGACCGATGACGGGGCGGAAACCGACCTGGATATCGGACATTACGAGCGTTTTACCGGGGTGGCCGCCCGCAGTTCCGATTGCGTGTCATCGGGTCGGATCTATTCGAATGTTCTCGAAAAGGAACGGCGCGGCGAGTTCCTGGGCGAGACCATCCAGGTCATTCCGCATGTCACCAACGAGATCAAGGATTTCGTCAGGTCGAACGAGGACGGGGTCGATTTCATGCTGTGCGAGATCGGCGGTACGGTCGGCGATATCGAGGGCCTGCCCTTTTTCGAGGCCATCAGGCAGTTTTCGAGGGAGCAGGATCCCGGAAGCTGCATCTTCCTGCACGTGACGCTGGTGCCGTATATCGAGGCCTGCAACGAGCTGAAGACCAAGCCGACCCAGCATTCGGTCAAGGAGTTGCGGTCGATTGGCATAGCACCGGATATCCTGGTGTGCCGGTCGGAATTGCCGATTCCGCAGAAGGAGCGGGAGAAGATTGCCCTGTTCTGCAATGTCAGGACCGATGCGGTGATTTCGGCGCCGAACCTGACCTCGATCTATGACGCTCCGATCACCTATCACGAGGAAGGCCTCGATGATTCGGTGTTGGCGGCATTCGGTCTCCAGGGCGGAATGCAGCCGGAGTTGGGCCGGTGGAAGGAAGTCAATCACCGCCTGAACCATTCCGATGGCGAAGTCCAGATTGCCCTGGTCGGGAAATATACCGGGCTTGAAGATGCCTACAAATCGATCGTCGAGGCCCTGGCGCATGGCGGAATCGCCAACCGGATGCTGGTGAAGACCAAGTGGATCGAGGCCGAGATCTTCGAGAAGGAGGATCCGGCCCGGAGCCTGGAGGGATGCCATGGCATTCTGCTGCCGGGCGGCTTTGGCGAGCGGGGCAGCGAAGGCAAGATCAAGGCAGCCGGCTTTGCCAGGAAAAACGGAATTCCCTTCTTCGGGATCTGCATGGGCATGCAGATGGCGGTAATTGAGATGGCCCGCTCCCTCGTGGGCGTTGTCAATGCCGGCTCGGAAGAGTTCGATCATGAGAGCTGGAACGGCGGCAATGGCGCGCGGAGGTTCGTGCCCGTGGTCTACCATCTCGACAAGTGGTTGCAGGGAAACAAGCTGGTCGAGCGGAGGCTCGATGGGCAGAAGGGCGGGTCGATGCGACTCGGACTCTATCCGGCAAAGCTGGTCAAGGGCAGCAAGGTCGAGGCGATCTATGGCGCCGGCGAGATCATGGAGAGGCATCGGCATCGCTACGAGGTGGCGCTGGACTACCGTGACCGGCTGGCTGACCATGGCGTGATCTTCTCGGGAATGTCGCCGGATGGCAGCCTGCCGGAGATCGTGGAGATCGAGGAACATCCCTGGTTCATCGGCGTCCAGTTCCACCCGGAGCTGAAATCCGGCCCGCTGAACCCCCACCCGCTTTTTGCAGATTTCATCCAGGCCGCGGTCCGGCAATCCCGCCCCGGGTAGCCGGTGGGACCTGCCTTCCCCCGGGAGTAGCATCCGGGCGGATCGACGACAGCAGATGGCAGTCCCGGAGACGTGATGGACACCGAATTCCAATCCACGACGGCCGGATTGCCGGCAGGAGATACCGCCGGCAGGCCCGGGATCCTGGTTTGCGCCTCCGATGGAGCCACGATCATCGGCAGCGGCAAGGCCAATTCGGCAATCCTGTCGCGGGCGCTCCTGCAGGCGCCGGTGCTGGTGGCCGCAGATGGCGGCGTAGCACGGGCGCTCGAATGCGGATACATGCCCGAGGCGGTGATCGGGGACATGGATTCACTGCCAGAGCAGTGCCGACAAGACATGCCGCCCGGCAGGATACACCGGATTGGCGAGCAGGACTCGACGGATTTCGACAAGTGCATCCGGTCGATTGATGCGCCGCACCTGGTCGGTGTCGGCGTTTGCGGGCCGCGGTTCGACCACGGGCTGTCATCGTTGCATTCCCTGCTTTGCAATCGTCATCGGACGATAATCCTGGTCACCGCCACCGACACGATATTCCTGTGTCCGCCGGAGATCCGCCTCGACATCTCGCCCGGCAGCCGGGTGTCGCTGTTTCCCATGGGTGTCTCGACGGGCCGCTCGACCGGACTGAAATGGAATATCGACGGGCTCAACATGTCACCGGGAGGACAGATCGCCTGTTCGAACGAGGCCACCACCGGCGAAGTCGGCATCGAGGCCGATCAGCCGAACCTGCTGGTGATCCTGCCAGCCCGGGAGTTCGAGAATTCCGCCCGCACCCTGGCTACCACCGAATCATGGAATCGGGGCTGAGTGCCTGCCGGCGGTATGGCCAGGCGATTTTGCGCTGTGCGGGCGATCTGTTTCAGGCTGGACCGGCGCTTGTCCGCATGGGGCCCGAAATGTCGGCAAATCCCCAACAGGTGCTGGTCTTGGCAATCCGTTTCTAGGCGATTCGCATGGCAACACCATAATATCAGGGTAGGCGACGACTTAAGCTTGTCGCTTTTGGCATGACGGCAAGAGGCTTGGGAGTGACGTCGAAGCTTGATGGGAGTGTAAATCGGCTTGCCAATTCCATGGGTCAGGAATTGGGTGAGGCCGTCGAAGGCGCGGTCGAGCTACTGACAGCACGTGACAAGGTGTTGGATATCAATACGAGAGATATGGAGTGAAGTTCAGGAACTCCGGTTGAGTTGTCTGATCGATAGATACCTATTGTTGAAGAGGGCTGCCATGACTACTGAATTGCAACAAGAGCTTGATACCTTCAAACGGGATATTACTGGCTGGTCGGACCAAGTTGGAAAGTTCGTCCTGATCAAGAGCAGGGAAGTAACGGGTTTCTACAGCACCCATGAAGATGCCATTACCGAGGGCTATAGGAGGTTTCAGCTTGAACCTTTTCTGGTCAAGCAGGTGAGCGTGATCGAGCAAGCCTGTTTCAATTCGCCATCGGCGAGGACCGCACATGCCCCACTTCACCCGACAACTTGAAGTACCTGGACCTCTGCTCAATGTTCAAATCGGAGTAAGCCTTCCGCATCACGATGCCTTGCCCAATGCAAACCTGTCGACACCTCCTCCCGATTTCGAGCAAGGTCTTGTGGATACGGGGGCAAGTATAGCCAGTATCGAACCGGATATAGTACCCAGTTAAACGCAATACTGTCATCATCGCGTGCGTCAGGCCGCGCTGACTCCTATCCGTCTTCGGGAAGCGGAGTGGCTCCCGACACGCCAGGTCCGAGTGCCGCTTCGCGTCCTCCGCGACGCGCGACCAATGCATCCTGGTTCACGAAAGCCTGGGCGCTGACCGCTTCGGGATCGCAGATGGCTCGCAGGTCGGTTTCGAGCCCCGCGGGGACTGCCGAGTGGCCGGGATCAGGCGCGAGGTCGGACATCTCTTCCGGGTCCGAGACGAAATCGAAGAGCTCCGGCGAGAAGTTTCGCGAGAGCTTGCAATGCCAAGAAGTCCGCGCCTGGCGCCAGAACGAGGTTGCCGGGTCTTTCGGGACAATGCCGCCTCGTTTGGATTTCGCCAATCAATGACAGGGCCGCACCGCCTTCCGTCCATCGTTCATTCGACCGCATTTGTGACTTGCTGAGGTTCCCTGCACGGTTGCCGACGCTATCGGACATCGCTGACTTGATCAGGCGGTTCTTCGGTCGAAAACCGCAAGTCGCGGACGTTTCAGAATTTTCGGGCCACGCCAGAGCACGATTTCGCCCATCTCCCGGCCAACTGGCGTTCAATCGGTCAGCACCACCTCCGAACAGTCGCTGGGCGCGATCGCGAATCAAGCGAAATCGGATGAATGCTGGAACCTGCCCACCGGGAAGCCGTTATTGGTGGGAACCGGCGCAACCGGGTTGTGTCGGTAGCGATCTACCCCCCGGGCCAGCATGACCTCAAATGTCGGCCAGACCGTGAGATCGCCCTTCACTTCGGTTGGACAGAACCGCATCGTGGCGCCGCAGCGGACCCGATCGGATTCGTTTGGCCCGGAGCCGTGAAGCAGGCCCTCGTCATGCAACGAAATCTCGCCAGCGCGAAGATCGATCGTGACCACATTGGCGGTGTCGATCTGATCGGCGTCAACCGCTTGCTCCAGAACGTGCTCGGCGCCAGCAACTCTGTGGTGGCGCAGCGCGCCTGCGCGGTGGCTGCCGCGCACAATCTGCATGGCGCCATTGTCTTCATCGGTGTCATAGATTGCGAGCCAGACAGTGATCGAGCGGCTCGGGCTTAGCGGCCAGTATTGTGCATCCTGATGCCAAGGCACAATGGAGCCGTCCCTCGGAAATTTTGCGAAGAAACGACCTCCCCAGAGGCAGAAATCGGGGCCAATAAGGTCTTCGACGTAGTCGAGGATCGCCGGCGTGCAGCAGAGGTCGTAGTACCAGCGGTTGGCCTTGTGCCAGGCACCCGTTTCGTTGATGCCAACGCCGCGCGGAAGCAGCGCCGCCAATTCGCGGAACTTGGCCTGAAGGAGGGGTACGGCCGTGTCGGAGAACACCGGCAAGTTCTTGACGTAGCCCAATTCGGCGAATTGTGTGCGTTCCGCCGCTGTCAGACGGCGGGCCCTTGGATCAATCTGCAGCGTCGTGGCGTTGTCTTGCCGGCTGGTCAACATGGGCTCAGACAATGTTGGGACCGGCAGGTCAAGTCAACCCGTCAACACCAAACCGCGCGGATATGGCATTGCCGCGCGGCAAGCATTTGGCGTAGCGACTGCTGCAACCGGGGCTCGGCGGGATGCCGGCCGGGATGGCCCGATCTGCCGCCACTAAAGCATAATATCATCGCGGCAATTGACCACCAACTCGGCGACAGATGCTTTGTTGGAGAGTCTCATCAACGTCGACACAACATCGGCGATGTCGCCGGGTTCGATCATTTCCTCTCGTGGGAGGTATTCGACGTGCGTTGTCATGTCGGTGGCGACGTAGTTGGGGCAGAGTGCCGTGCAGCGCACACCATCGCCCCAACCGGCGTGCCGCGTTGCATGCGACAACGCTACAGCGGCGAACTTCGTCATCGCGTATCCCACAATCTTGGTGGGAACTGCTTTGCCGGTAATCGAGGCGACGTTGATGATGCGGCCAGCGCCACATTGGCGCAGATGCGGCATCGCGTTGCGAATCATCGATAACGGTGCCTTCACATTGACTGCCCACATGCGGTCCAGCGCGGCATCGTTTTCTTCCTCGACCGAGACCCTCACCGCGATGCCGGCGTTGTTCACCAGACCATCGATGCGCCCGAAACGCTCTGCTGTGGCAGCAACCCATGCCCGGTGCGTTGCCTGATCTTCGGCGTCGTAGCGCGCCGCGAGTACACGCTCAGAATCCCAGCCGCCAATCACGGCATCAAGCGAGGCAGGGTCGCGTGAACCCAAGCTAGTCGTGTAACCGGCGCCATAAAGCGTCTCGGCGATTGCGCGTCCGATTCCACGGTTCGCACCGGATACCATCACAACGCGGCCTTCTGGAGCAAGCATCCAACACCTCCCTTCATCGCAGCCCGCCGCTCACTTGTGGCGGCGCATCATCAAACAAGTATTTGACTCTAAGTCAGTTCCCTTGCATAACGAAAAGTTATGAATTTTCCAAAGGGGAGTTTCCCCCTTGTTTTTCGAGTGACTTTTCTCATCATCGGAAGGCGCGGCCAACCCTGTCATTTGTCCGCTGATCGCCCGCCGCATGCAAGATCTTCGCTTGCACCCGATCGCATACGCATGGTGGGGACAATAGGGGGCCATGATGTTTGACCTGACGGAAGAACAAGAAATCAGATCGAAGGAGCTGCATGAAGAGTGCCTGACAATCGATGCGACCGTGCTGATCCATGCGGCGACCAAGGAGCGCTGGTTTGAGCAGGCGCGCAACGGCGGCGCCGACGTCATCTGGGTGACCATCGGCGGCAGTACCGGTATCTCCGAAACAGTCCGTGCCGCAGCGAACGTGCTGCGCTTCATAGAATCCCACAGCGACGTGGCGGTCCAGGTCAGGACTTCGGCGGACATGCGCCAAGCCAAGAAGGAAGGAAAGCTCGGCATTCTGTTTGCCACCCAGGACGCTGCTTGTCTGGACGGCGACTACGCGTATCTCAGCGCGATGGATCGTCTTGGCTATCGGGTGATGGGGCTGACTTACTCGGAAAGCAATATGTTGGGCGACGGCTGTGGTGAGCGAACACGCGAGATCCGCGGCTTGAGCTACTTCGGCGTGGATGTGGTCCACGAGATGAACCGGCTTGGTATCATGATCGATCTCTCCCATTGCGGCGATGCGACCACGATGGATGCCATTGGAGAGTCCAGGCTTCCCTGCGTTTTCACGCACGCCAACGTCAGGGCCATAAGCGACTCGTCGCGCAACAAGACCGATGAACAGATACTGGCCTTGGCCGAGACAGGCGGCGTCATGGGCATCACTCCGCTGCCCCGAATGGTGAATGACGATCTTCGGGCCGCCACGATTGATGGTGTGCTCGACCATATCGACTACGTGGTGAATCTCGTCGGCGTCGATCACGTTGCCTTCGGTGGCGACTTCACCGATTCCGTTTCGCGCGTCGAACTGGGTGAAATGTTGCCGGGACACGGGACGTCCAACACGATGTCGATGGCGAAGGCGCCACCAACTTTCGGCGCCGGATGGGCCTACTGGCGAGTGAAGCGGCCGGACATGTTGGGCACTATCGAAGAACGAGATTCGGTTCCTTACGCAAAGGGCTTGGAGGACCTCTCCAAATTTCCGAATCTGACGAGTGGGCTGATAGGCCGCGGTTACGACGATGAAAGCATTGCCAAAATCCTTGGCGGGAATTGGCTGCGTGTCCTCGACATCGTGAACGAAGCGCGAGGCAAGCGAGTATGCAGACCAGTTGGAATGCAGGATTTGAGCGCATGAAGCGCATGAAAGGAGGAAATTATGAGTACTCAAAATAAGGAATTCCCAAGGAAACGGGACAGCGGACCGAAGTTTGGCGCGTTGAAGGAGAGGCTGTCGTCAGTCGCACTCGTCGCGGTGCTCGGCACGAGTCTGCTCGGCGCTTCGGCGTTCGCTCAGGAACGCGGCGGCACGTTTATCAAGGCGATCGAAAACGAGCCTGCGACAATCGACTATCTGTTTGGCAAGGACTTCGGTGCCCTGACCGTGATGACCAACATCTACAACCGGTTGGTCCGGCTCGACTACGAATTCACGCCGCATCCCGAACTGGCCGAAAGCTGGGAGATTTCAGACGACGGATTGACGTATACGTTTCAATTGCGCAAGGACGTGAATTGGCATGACGGAACCCCCTTCACGGCGCATGATGTAGAATTCACTTTCGGCAACATGACGTGTGAACTTCACAACCGTGCCAAAACGTGGTGCCCGCGCGTCGCATCCTTCGCCACCGACGGCGATCATACGTTCATCATCAACATGAATGAACCATTCGCACCGTTGATGACGATTCTGGCGGACTACAATTCCGGCACCTTGATCCGTCCCAAGCACATTTGGGAAGCGGGTGTCGACAATGACAACCCCCAGCTCTTTGCTCCGGAAGTAGGCACCGGGCCGTTCAAGTTCAAGGAGTGGGTGCGCGGCAGCCATATCGAGCTTGTTCGCAACGACGACTACTTCGTACCGGGGCTGCCCTACCTTGATCGCGTGCTTGTGCAATTCCTGCCCGACGAAGCAGGCCGCGTGACGGCGATCGAGAACGGCGATATCGACATGATACACTCGTACATCCTTCCGTACGAGCGGGTCGGCCAGTTCCGTGCGGATCCCCGTTTCCAAATAATCGAACACGGCAACGAAGCAACGGGCACTAACGAAAACCTGTTGATGAACCACGACAGCGAGTATCTTCAGCACAAGTTGGTTCGGCAGGCTGTCGCCACCGCCTTGGACAAGGCCGAGATCGCTGAAGCGGCAATGTTCGGAGCCAGCAAGCCGGCCCGCGCACACATCGCCAGCGGAGTCAAATGGGTGTTTTTCCCGGAATTCGACTACACGCAGGACGCGGCCAAGGCGAACGAGATGCTCGACGAAGCCGGGTTTCCGCGCGGCACCGACGGGACGCGCTTCAGTCTGCGACTCTACTGGGCATTTGGGCGTGCTTTCGAAGGCCGTGCCGCTGAAGTGATCAGAAGCCAACTGCGCGACGTCGGTATCAACGTGGAGATCCAGTCTTTCGATCGCCCTGCTTTCATCGAGAGGGTTTTCACCAAACGCGATTTCGACATGGCGCACCAGCTCTTCACGACCTCGCCCGACCCGACATTATCGGTGGTGCACCGGTACAAGTCGACGACGATAGGCAATGCGTTCGCCAATGCCGCAGGCTGGAACAGCCCGGAATATGACCACCTGACGGATATCGAAGTGACGATCACCGACGTTGACGAACGTGCGGCCGTCTGGAAACAGGTTCAGGAGCTGTTGATGGACGAGCTGCCGGGATATCCTCTGTTCGAGATGCCCAACATGCAGCTGGTCAGGTCGGGGTTCGAGGACGTAATCACCGGTCCAATCGGCTACAATGGTTCTCTCGGCATGGCGTATGTCTCAAAATAGAGGCACCGGATTCTATCCGAGATGAGTTTAAGACGCTACGTAGTGGGCCGTCTCCTCCAGGCCGGCCCACTAATTTTCGTGGTGATGACCGTCAACTTCGTGTTGATTCACTCTGCTCCCGGAGATCCGATCCACCTGCTCATCGGAGAGGGTTCCGCAAGCAAGGAATTAGTGGAGAAAACCCGGGCAGAGTTCGGATTGGACAGACCAATTCACGTCCAGTACCTGAGCTATGTCTCAAACGTTCTGCAGCTGAATCTCGGTTTCTCCCTGCGCTACCGGGAAGATGTGTGGGATCTGATCATCAGCCGTGTGCCAGCAAGTCTGTTGCTGATGGGCACGGCGTTCATCATCAGTAGCGCCGCTGGGATCCTGCTCGGCCTTTATGCAGGCACGCGCAAGGATTCCCTCGGGGACCGAATTGCAGTCATCCTGTCGATTCTTGGCTACTCAATGCCCGTGTTCTTCCTGGGCATGCTGCTGCTGACTGTCTTTGCCCTTAAGCTGGGATGGTTCCCGACCCAAGGTATGTACAATATTCGCAATCCGCAGGAGGGCTGGGGGTTGGTCAAGGACGTGGCGCATCACCTGGTGTTGCCGGTAGTGACTTACAGCGCCTTCCAGCTTGCGCTGATCTTCCGGGTCACTCGGGTAAAGACCCAGCAGGTCATGAAGGAGGACTACATTACGATGGCAAGGGCCAAGGGCGTTCAGGAAGGGCGCGTGGTCTTTCGCCATGCCGTGCCGAATACGCTTTTACCAATCGTGACCATCCTCGGATTCAATCTCGAATGGCTGCTGGCCGGGTCTGTCTTGACGGAAACGGTGTTTGCCTGGCCTGGTTTGGGACGCCTCATGTTCGACGCCGTTTCGGCCCGCGATTTCCCGTTGCTGATGGGCTTGTTCGTTGTGATTTCGGCGTTCGTGATTATCGTCAACCTGATCACCGACGTCGTCTATCGCCTGATCGATCCCAGAGTCAGATTTGGCTAGAGGGGCGAATCAAGAAACCATGCGCGGTTACTGGTATCTCTACTTTGGCAACTGGGTCTCGGTGCTGGGGCTGGTAATCCTTGTTGCCCTGGCGATTGTTGCCCTGGTCGGGCCACCGCTCGCGCCGCATGACCCGGAAAGCATCGCGATCGCGTCGCGAGCTTCCCCGCCCAGCACGGTGAATTGGCTGGGCACGGACGAGCTTGGCCGGGACGTGTTCAGCAGGTCCGTATCAGGCGTTCGCGTATCGCTGCTGGTCGGCGTGGCGGCCGCGACGGCCGCGACGCTGTTGGGCATCGTCATGGGCAGCCTGGCCGGTTTCTTCGGTGGCATTCTCGACCACACTCTGATGAGGGTCACCGAGGTCTTTCAGGTCATTCCGCAATTTTTCCTGGCGGTGGTGCTGGTGGCGTTGTTCAGCGCCAGCGTCTTCAATATCATTGTCGCCATCGCAATCCTGTCCTGGCCGGTAATGGCCAGGCTGACGCGGTCCGAATTCCTGACGCTCAAGTCCCGCCAATACGTGGACTCAGCCCGGCTGAGCGGCGCCGGCAACACGACCTTGATCTTTCGCGAGATTCTGCCGAACGCCATGGGGCCGGTGATAGTGGCCGCGACGTTGTTGGTGGGGCGGGCGATGCTGACCGAGGCCGGCCTCAGCTTCCTCGGATTGGGAGACCCCAGCCGTGTCAGCCTGGGCGTCATGCTCTATCAGGCACGGCCTTTCATCCAGTTTGCCTGGTGGGCGGCATTGTTTCCGGGGTTGCTGATCTTTTTGGCGGTGCTGAGCACAAACATAGTCGGAGATGGATTGAACGACGTGATCAATCCTCAACTGGTCGAGGAACGATAGGTTGACGGGGAAAAGGAGACAATCGTGACGCACGAAGAGCGCTTGGTCCAACACGTAGCAAAGCTGCAATGGGATGACATTCCTGAAGCAGCGCGTGAGGCCGTGTCGATGCGGCTGATCGACACCGTGGGTGTGATGTTGGCGGGGCTGAAAAGCCAGGAATGCTGCAATCTCCTGGCACGGCAGCTTGCATGGGGTGGCGCGGAGGAGAGCTCGGTTGCGGGTAGCGAACGGCGCGTGCCCGCCCCCGGTGCGGCCTTTCTCGGCGGCGTGCAGGCGCATTGGTGGGAATGGGACGATACACATGACGATTCGGCGCTCCACGCGAGCGCGGTGATCTTTCCCGCACTGCTTGCAGTGGCGGAATCCGCCAATCTTGAGGCAGGCCAGAAGGCGGGCCGCGAGTTCGTCACCGCCGCCGTGGCGGCCTTCGACGTAGCCTGCCAAATCGGCACTACCCTTCACCCCCACTACTACCATCCTGGCTCCATGGCGACCGGCGTTCCGGGCCACGTAGGCGCTGCAGCAGGCGCCGCCAGGCTCCTTGGACTTGACGACGACGGCATCATGTCGGCGATGGGGATTGCGGCACAGCAGGCCGGGTTGAGTCGGCAACCGCTGGCAGACCGAAACAACGGCAAGAACATTCTTTGCGGAATCGCCGCCGGCCAGGCGGCGGTCAGCGCCTTCAACGCTCAGGACGGTATCAAGGGGTCGCCCAATTTCCTGACCGGACAATATGGCCTAAACGCACTCTTTGCGAACGGGGCTGCCGACCCGGAGGCGGGGCTGTCCGAGCTCGGCACCCGCTTCAGCGTGACCGAGACCAGCATCAAACCCTATCCGAGTTGTCGATCAACGCATCCGGGCCTCGATCTCACGCTCGACATGATCGCGGAAGACCCTCAGCTTGCGCAGCAGGTTGATACCGTTGAGGCGATTTCGTCGCAGATCGTCTACGACCTGTGCGGGCGGCCGTTTTCACCAGGAGGCGAGCCGCGGGTCGCTGCCCAGTTCAGCATCCCTTATACCCTGTCTGTCGCCTTGACCCGCGGCAAGGTGGGATTGGCCGATTTCGATCCGCAGCAGGTCACAAGCGACACTGCCGTTCTCGACCTGGCCAAGCGCATCAGCGTGCAACCCAGGAGAGAGGATTTGCCAGATTCCACTTGGTGGAAGCCTTACAAGATACGCATGCAACTGCGTGACGGCTCCGTGCGCGAAAAGGAAATAACTGCGCTCAGGGGGTCGCTTGCCAGACCGTTGCTGCCCGATGAACAGCATTCAAAACTGGCTGAAGCTGGCAAGGGCGTGCTGAGTCAGCAACAACTGAGCCGCTTGGCCGATGATGCCAGGCATGTTGGAGAGCTGGGCATTGCCCCGGTGACCCATTGGATGCGCGCAGCGCAACAACCACAATAGTGGGAATTCGAACAACTTAATGGAGAGAACCATGACCAATTCAGACGATGTCCGTGCATTCAGCAGTTTGCCCTTCACGAGCGAGCGGTCACCAAAGCCGCGCGACACCGGAATCAGCGAAATCTGCGACTGGGGGTTGCCCGTTGGCCAACTGACGGACTACCTCGAACATACCGGGGAGTTCGTCGATGTAGCCAAGTTCGTTCTTGGCTTCGCGGGCCTGTATTCCCTGAAGGATCTCAAGGAAAAGATCGGCATCTATCACAACGCGAACGTAAAGGTGCAGCCAGGCGGCATATATTTCGAATACGCAGCCAAGCTGAACAAGGTCGGCGAGTTCCTTGAGCATTGCAGAGAAGCCGAATTCGACTATGTCGAGGTTTCGGATAGCCGTAGTGATTGGACGCCGGAAGAAAAGAGGAACCACATCAAGAGCGTGGTCGACGCCGGTCTGGCCGTCATTCCGGAATCCGGCGGCGGCGAGCAGCATTCCATTCAGGAAATCGTTGACGACGTCAAGGCGTGCATGGATTTGGGCGCCTGGAAGGTGACCGTCGACACAGCCGAGATTCGGGCACCTGGCGGGGAGATTCGCGAAGATCTGTTTGACGCACTTTTGGCCGAGGTCGATATGAAGGATCTCATATTCGAAGTCTGGGCCATTCCCGTCTGGGGCGGCAAGACGCATCAGATTCGCGACACGGAAATCTGGCTGGTCGAGCAGTTCGGGCCGGAAGTCAACATCGCCAACCTAATGTTCGATTGGGTGTTTTCGCTGGAGGCGCTCCGTCGCGGCATGGGGATCAACATCAACTCGACTACCGGAGGAATGGACTATACCTAACTTGGTGTTCGGCTCATCCATGTCGCCCCGCAGCCACGTTGATGCCATCGCCGCGTCTCGTCGGACCGGGGCAGCAGTGTTTGAAATGGATTGGCGAGAGCCGGTACCCCGGGCCGGCCCTCGCCCCGGTCTGGGTCGGCGCAATGAATCTCATCCAGGTTGAAGGGCTGAGCACACACTACGCGACCGCTGAAGGCGACGTTCGTGCAGTCGACAATGTCTCGTTGACGATCAAACGGGGTGAGGCTGTGGCGCTGGTGGGCGAGTCGGGTTCGGGCAAGAGCACCGTCGCATTCTCGATAATGCGCCTGATTTCCAGACCTGGCCGCATCACTGGCGGTCAGATCCTGCTCAACGGCCGCGACATCCTGTCTTTGGACGATTCCGAGTTGACGCGCATCCGCGGCAGCGAGATGAGCATCGTGTTCCAGGAACCCATGACGTTCCTCAACCCGCTCATTCGGGTCGGCGAACAGATTGCCGAGGCGATCCGTATCCACCAGGGCCTGAACCCTGCGCAGGCAATGGAGCAGGCGATCGAGACCCTGGGCCTCGTCCAGATGCCGCATCCTGAGACGGTCGCCGACTACTACCCGCATCAGCTCAGCGGCGGCATGCGACAGCGGGTGTTGATCGCCATCGCAATCTCCTGCCGGCCTAGCCTGTTGATTGCAGACGAGCCGACCACTGCATTGGACGTAACAATCCAGGCACAGATCATGGAGCTGCTTTGCAAACTATGCAGAGACCTCGGCACTGCCCTGTTGCTGATCACCCACAACCTTGGGCTCGTGGCAGAGTATTGCGACCGGGTCTACGTCATGTACGCTGGGCAGATTGTCGAGGAAGCCGACATTCACAAACTCTTCGGATCGCCGCAGCATCCCTACGCAGAGGCCCTCTTGAGCTGCGCCCTGATGTTCGACCGGCGCGCTGACGCCTTCAAGACGATCGAAGGCAGGCCGCCCAGCCGCGTGCAGGTGCCATCAGGGTGCCGCTTTCACCCGCGCTGCGAGAAGGTCATGGCCGACTGCTCGGTGATCGAACCTAGAATGGTTACGTTGGAAAACGGCACACAGGTGAGATGCTTGCTGCATGGTTGAATTGCAATGACGGACACAAAACAGCTGTTGGAAGTGGACGACCTGCATGTCCATTTCCCAGTCCGCGACGGCTGGGCGGCGCAAGACGATGAAGTTGTCCAGGCCGTCGACGGCATCAGTTTCGTTCTGCAGCGGGGCGAGGTGCTGGCCGTGGTCGGCGAAAGCGGTTGCGGAAAGACAACCTTGGGACGGGCGGTCGTAGGACTGGTCCAGCCTACATCGGGGACGATCAAGTTCGAAGGCAATGCGATCGACATGCTGTCCGCGGACGAGCGCGCGATCTACCGCCGCCAGGTCCAGATGGTGTTTCAGGATCCCTTTGACTCGATGAATCCACGAAAGACCGCGTATCAAATCATCGCGCAGCCCCTGACGCTCAATAACATCGTGCCAAAGGACGGGCTCATGGACGAAGTGCTGAAGCTGTTCAGCGATGTCGGGTTGGCGCCCGGCGAGCCCTACTTGAACCGCTCGCGCCACCAGCTAAGCGGTGGCGAGCGCCAACGGTTGTCCATCGCCCGGTCAATTTCGGTCAGTCCCTCCATCATCGTGGCCGACGAACCGGTGTCGGCATTGGACATCTCAATTCAGGGCCAGATCCTGAACCTGATGCGGCATCTTCAGGAAAAGTTGCAAATTGCGTATCTGTTCATTTCGCACGACCTCGCCGTCGTCCGGTCGCTTTCCGACCGGGTGATGATTGTCTACCTCGGACAGGTGGTTGAAGAGGGAACAACCGACGAAGTCTTCGACTCCCCCAAGCACCCCTATACGTTGGCGTTATTGGCGGCGCACCCGATACCCAATCCCGACATCAGCCGCTCCCGCGCGCGCCTCGTGCTGACTGGCGATGTGCCGTCGCCAATCAACCCGCCGGTCGGCTGCCGCTTTCGCACACGCTGCCCGATCGCCCAACCACTCTGCGCCGAAAAGCCGCCGCCCTTGAAGAGATCCGGCAACGGCCACCGCGTCGCCTGCCATTTCGCCGATCAAGTGGACAGCAAGATCAAGGCCGTCACGGAAGGTCAGCCCGGCTTCTGATCGGCGACAACCACCCTGTCCGGCACCGAAAATCAATCTGGCGCGCCTGATTACATGCGCGCAGACCACGCGCCGAGGCCGAAGATGAGAACCCCGGCTTGAACCGTTGCGGGAGCCTGCTGCTGTTCGGCCCCAGATTTCGTGACGAGCCGAGGTCCGACACGGATTACGTCCGGTTCCTCTCCGCCATGATCGCGATTGTGCTCGCCAGCATGTTGCTGGTGCGGTGTGCCCGGGCCGACGGCGGCCATGTTGTTCGCCGACGACGAGTGCGGCCTGCTCAGGGACACCGTTTCGTGGAAATGGCTCCGTTTTGCCTCGGGCGGGCTCGTAATCGTTGCTGGCGCTTCCTCGGTGGTCGATGGCCGTTTCTTGAGTTCAGACCTATTCGCGTGCAAGCAACTGAAATCAATGAGTCCGCACGAAACGAGGCTGTGACCAAGTCTCTTGACGATGAATTTATGCGAAATTATTCAGATGTGACGAAGTCGCCCCTTTCGATCAATGTTCTTCCTGTGTTGGAATGTGATCTGGAAAACCAGGGACTTCAGGTCCTGGTAGGGCGAGATATACTCTCCAGGTGCGCATTGATCTATAACGGCATGACCGACCCATATGCCCTGGCATTCTGACGGTAGACCCCTTCAGCCTTGCCTGGTAGCGGCCCTGTCTGCTGGCAGGTCGTCCTCGATGTAGGCCTGGATGATTTCGTGGAAACTTTCCTCGACCTCGAATCCGAGGGCCCTGGCCCGCTCGGTCGAGAATGCGCCGGCCCAGCCGGTGACGATGGTTTCGATGAAGGGATCCGGTTCCATGTCGATGCGTTCGACCACGCTGCTGCCTGCGGCCTCGCGAAGCGCCTCGATCTGCTCGCCGATGGTGCAGGACACGGATGGCATGTTCAGGGTCCGCCGGTCGTCGAGCAGGTCGGTGTCCATCCTGCTGGCGTGCAGGAAGAACCCGGCTGCCGATCGCGGCGAGGCGTGCATGTGCCGGAACTCGAGCGGCAGCGGCACCGATGCCCGTCTTCCGTTCAGCGGCTCACGCACCAGGGCCGAAAAGAACGAGGAGGCGGCCGAGTTTGGCTTGCCCGGGCGCACGCAGATTGTCGGCAGCCTGAGCGAGATGCCATCGATGAACCCCTTGCGGCTGAAATCGGCTATCATCAGTTCGGACGCGACCTTCTGGGCGCCGTAGGAGGTTCGCGGCTCACAGATGAACTGGTCTCCGACCGGCCCCGGGAAGGGTGGGCCGAAGGCCGCCGCCGAGGACGCGAATACGAGCCGCGGCCGGTAGCGGCCGTCGCTGGCCAGGTGCTCCCGGCGCAGGGCTTCGAGCAATCGCCAGTTGGCAAACATGTTGACCTGCCAGCCCTTGTCGAAATCCCGTTCCGACTCGCCGGACAGGATCGCCGCCAGGTGAAAGATGACATCGGGTCGGTTGGCGGCCAGCCTGGCAATGATCCGGTCATCGGAGATGCTGCCGGTCACCCTCGTTTCCGCATCCGTTGCATCGGCCGGGAATTGCAGGTCGAGAAGGGTGATGGCTTCGGGGTCGCCGTCCAGCCTGGCGGCGATCTTCTGTCCGATCATTCCGCCGCCGCCAATGATGAGTGTTCCGGCCATCGTCACTGTTCCCCCCGCTTGGTTCGTTGACTCAATAGTGGCAAATCAGGAAATGGTGCAACCGCCTGCCCCGTGCCAGTGGCAGGAGACATCGGCGATTCCCGTCAGCAGTTGGGAGCGCTGACGGCGAGGCCGCCGAGAGAGGTCTCCTTGTATTTGACGCTCATGTCGGCGCCGGTGCGCCGCATGGTGTCAATGCACGAATCGAGCGAGATGAAATGCGTCCCGTCACCGCGTAGTGCCAGCGATGCCGAGGACACCGCCTTGATGGCGCCGAGCCCGTTGCGCTCGATGCAGGGCACCTGAACCAGCCCGCCGACCGGATCGCAAGTCATGCCCAAATGATGTTCAAGGGCAATTTCGGCTGCGTTCTCGACCTGCTGTGGCGTGCCTCCGAGCACGGTGCAGAGCCCGGCGGCAGCCATCGCCGCCGCCGACCCGACCTCGGCCTGGCAACCGCATTCGGCACCGGAAATCGATGCGTTCTGCTTGATGATGCCGCCGATGGCGGCGGCAACGAACAGGAAATCCGCTATCCTGGAATGCTGTGAGCCGGGAACATGGCCCAAATAGTATCGCAATGTGGCCGGGATGACGCCGGCCGCACCGTTGGTCGGGGCGGTCACGATCTGTCCACCTCCGGCATTTTCCTCGTTGACCGCCATCGCGTAGACGGAGATCCAATCATTGATGACATGCGGCGCCGCAAGGTTCTGCCCCTGCTGCGACAACAATTCCTGGTGAATGCTCGCCGCCCGCCGCCGCACATTCAGCCCGCCCGGAAGCGTGCCGAAGGTGCCAAGGCCTCGATCGATGCATGAATTCATCGCCGACCAGATACTGTCCATCCCGATATCGATTTCAGTCGCCGATCGTGCCACCATCTCGTTGTCGCGGACCACCCCTGGGATCCCGTCCCGGTGCTGGCCAGCCTGTTCCAGAAGTTCGGCGGCGGTGGCAAACGGATAGGGGATATCCAGCTGGGTCTCTCCCCATGAGCCGGCGGCAAGCTCGTATTCGGTCACGACCGTTCCGCCGCCGACGGAGTAGTAGGTCTCCTGCAAGGCGACGTCCCCATCGGCATCCAGGGCGTAGAAGATCATTCCATTCGCATGTCCCGGAAGCTGTCTCTCGTAGTCGAAGACAAGGTCGTCTTCCGGGCTGAATTCGAATGCCGGCATGCCGGACGGGCTGACCTGCCCGGTTTGTCGGATCCGGGCGATGGCGGCATCGGCGAGCAGAACGTCGAAATTGCCGGGGTCGAAGCCGTCAAGTCCGAGTATGGTGGCTCGGTCAGTGCTGTGACCGCGCCCGGTAAAGGCAAGTGACCCGTGCAGTGATGCTCTGATCCCCCGGGGCCAGCCGCCGCATCGCTGCCGGATCAGATCCAGGAACCGGCTCGCCGCCACCATCGGTCCGATGGTGTGCGAGCTGGATGGGCCAATTCCGATCTTGAAGATTTCGAAGGTGCTGAAGAGCATTGCAGACCTTCCAACGGCCGGTTGCTTCCAACGGCATTAGCGCAATCATCTGTTGCGCAAAACCGGAATTGGTCGGAACCTCCCCTGGCCTTGCAATCACCGGCTTATGTTCCGGGTATTGGCCGACTATAAACCCAACCGGATAACGGAGAATCGCCGATGGCAGCCGAGCCGGACCAGAACAGTCAGGCCAAGATCGCATGCGCCGAGTTCGCCGCCGGATTTGTCCGGTCGGGAATGCGTGTCGGGCTGGGAACCGGCTCGACTGCCAGATGGCTGGTGGTGGCAATTGGTCGCCGGGTCCGGGAATGCTCGCTGAAGGTCACCGTTGTCGCAACATCGACGGGATGTGCGCAGTTGGCCCGCCAGGAAGGCCTGGACCCGGTCAGCCTGCAGGAAGCCGGATGGCTGGACCTGACCATTGATGGTGCCGACGAGATCAGTCCCGAGCTTGACGTCATCAAGGGCGGCGGCGGTGCACTTCTCCAGGAAAAGATCGTCGCCGAGAGTTCCGACCGATTCGTGGTAATCGCCGACGAGACAAAACGCTCCGCCTCGCTGGGCGAATATCCGCTTCCGGTCGAAGTCACCCCGTTCGGCTGGCAGTCGACCCATTCCCGCATTGGCGACTGCCTGCGCAATGCCGGAATCGATACTGTTGCCGGCGAGTTGCGGCCGGGCGCAGATTGCCGGTTCATCACCGATGAAGGTAATCTCATCTTGGACTTCAACCTTGGGCCCGTTCCCGACCCGGCCGGGCTTCACGCCGATCTGGTGAAAATTGCCGGCGTGGTGGAGACCGGTTTCTTCATCGGGCATTGCGAGCGGGCGGTGATCGGCCGCAATGACGGCACGATCCTGGTCGAAGGCCGGAGCCGGTCACGGGAAGGCGAATAATGGGCAATCAATCTCGCCGGCCGGCATTTGACTTCGACCTGTTTGTCATTGGTGGAGGCTCCGGCGGAGTCAGGGCCGCCCGGGTGGCGGCGGCGCACGGAGCCAGGGTGGCCCTCGCCGAGGAATACCGGCTTGGCGGCACCTGCGTGATCCGTGGCTGCGTGCCGAAGAAGCTGATGGTGAATGCCGCCGATTTTGCTGACGGGTTTCGCAATGCGGTCGGGTTTGGCTGGAGCGCCGAGGAGCCAATTTTCGACTGGACGGTCTTCCGGCGGGCCAAGGACCGGGAAATATCGAGGCTGGAGGAAGTCTACCGGCGCAACCTTGCCAGTGCCGGGGTGGAAGTTTTCGACGAGCGGGCGGTGCTCGCCGATGCCCATTCGGTGGAACTGGCAGTCTCCGGCTCGAGAACGGCCAAGCACATCCTCATTGCGACCGGGGGAGCGGCCTTCGTGCCGAACATTCCCGGAGCCGAACATGCAGCGACCTCGAACGACATTTTCCTGCTCGACGCATTGCCTGATCGGGTCCTTGTCGTGGGCGGAGGATATATTGCCTGCGAGTTTGCAGGGATACTGAACGGGCTTGGCTGTCGCGTGCGCCAGCAATACCGCGGCGAACAGCTTCTGCGGGGGTTTGACAACGAGGTTCGGAGCCATGTCTCGGCATCCATGGCCGAGCGTGGCATCCACATCTCCCTGGGAGTATCGCCGGAATCGATCGTCAGAACCGCTGGTGGCCTCGAGGTCACAGCCACCGATGGGAGCGCAACCGAATTCGACCTGGTCCTCTATGCGACCGGTCGCCAGCCGAATACCGGTGCTCTTGGCCTGGAGCAGACGGGCGTCGAACTGGGGCGGGGCGGCAAGGTGGTTGTCGACCGCTACTCGCAATCATCGGTCCCGTCGATCTTTGCGGTTGGTGATGTCACTGACCGCATCAACCTGACACCGGTTGCGATCCGGGAAGGGGCGGCCTTCGCCGAGACGGTGTTCGGGAGCAATCCGACGCCGGTCGATCACACCAATGTGCCAACGGCGGTCTTTACCCGGCCGGAAATCGGGACGGTGGGGCTGACGGAGGAGGAAGCCGCCATGCGTGGCCCGATCCTCGTCTATTCGACCAGTTTTCGGCCGCTGGCGGCAGCCATTGCCGGTTCACCGGAAAAGGTGTTGATGAAACTGGTGGTTGACCGCAGTTCGCACAAGGTGATCGGCGTTCATGTGGTGGGGCAGGGGGCTGGCGAGTTGATCCAGGTCCTGGGCATCGCGGTGAAGCTGGGTGCAACCAAGGAAGATTTCGACCGGACCGTGGCCGTGCACCCGACTGCCGCCGAGGAATTGGTGACATTAAAGGAACCGGTCAGGCAAACTTGATTTTCGCCTGACGCCTAACCATGTAATGGTGAGGAACAATCAGGCCGAATTCCAGAGGAAGGACCTCAGATGGCAGGCAACAACAACGGTGGCCCGTGGGGCAACAGGGGCAATCAACCTCCGGACATGCCGGATCTTGACGAAATCCTGAACCAGGGGCGCAATAAACTGAACTCCGTATTCGGCAAGTCCGGTCGCAAGGGAAGGTCGGGGCGAGGCGGCGGCGGGCCGCGGTTTTCGCGGGCACAATTCGGGTTGGCGGTTATCGCGCTGGCGGGGATCTGGGCATTCTTCTCATTCTACACGGTCAAGCCGGAAGAGCGGTCAGTGGAACTGTTCCTGGGTAGCTACTACCAGACTGGCCAGCCCGGGTTGAACATTGCCCCCTGGCCGGTGGTGTCCAAGGAGATCCTGTCGGTCACCCGAGAACGGACCGAGGATATCGGGGTTGGCAGCGATGGTCGAATTGACGATGGCCTGATGCTGACCGGTGATGAGAACATCATTGACGTGGATTTCTCGGTAGTCTGGAACATCAATGACCCGGCCCGGTTCCTGTTCAACCTGGCCAATCCGACCGAAACGATCCGGGCGGTGTCCGAATCGGCGATGCGGGAAATCATGGCCCGATCGGATTTGGCGCCGATTCTCAACCGGGATCGCGGAATCGTGGCCGCCAATCTCAGTGAGTTGATCCAGAGCACGCTGGATTCATACGATTCCGGGATGAACGTGGTCCGGATAAATTTCGACAAGGCCGACCCTCCGCGCGAGGTAATCGACAGTTTCCGGGAGGTCCAGGCGGCGGAGCAGGAGCGGGACAGGCTGGAGAAACAGGCCGATGCCTATGCCAACCGTGTTCTGGCGGCAGCACGCGGCGAGGCGGCACAATTGCTCGAGGAAGCCGAGGGCTACCGGGCGCAGGTTGTCAATTCCGCCGAGGGTGAGGCGAGCCGCTTCCTGGCCGTGCTTGGCGAATACGACAAGGCCAAGGAGGTGACCCGCAAGCGCCTCTACCTGGAAACCATGGAGCGGGTGCTCGGGTCGGTAGACAAGGTCATTCTTGACCAGAATGCCGGAGAGAGCAATTCGGTCGTGCCCTACCTGCCTCTGAATGAACTGCGGAAAGGGACGCAGCAAGGAGTGTCGACACAATGAACAGATCAGCATTGATTGCAGCCGGGGCGGCGCTTGTCGTGGTCGGCATTCTCAGCTCCCTCTTCATCGTTGACGAGCGGGAAAAGGCGCTCGTCCTGCAGTTTGGACAGGTTCGCTCGGTCAAGGAGTCGCCGGGACTTGCCTTCAAGATCCCGGTCATCCAGGAGGTGGTCCGTTACGATGACCGGATCCTGTCATTCGAGACCCAATCGCTGGAAGTCACGCCGCTTGACGATCGGCGCCTGGTCGTGGACGCATTTGCCCGCTACCGGATCCAGAACGTTGTCCGCTTCAGGGAAGCGGTTGGCGTCGGTGGCGTGCGGTCGGCCGAAAGCAGGCTGGAGAGAATCCTCAGCGCCGCAACCCGCGAGGTGCTGGGTTCGGTGGCCTCGAACACCATCCTGTCGGCTGATCGTGGGGCGCTGATGTCGCGGATCCGGGATACTGCCAAGATCGAAGCGGAAAATCTCGGCGTGGAAATTATCGATGTCAGGCTGAAGCGGACCGACCTGCCGACGCAGAACCTGGAAGCGACCTTCGGGCGGATGCGCGCCGAACGTGAACGGGAAGCGGCGGACGAGATTGCCCGCGGCGATGAAGCGGCCCAGAAGATCAGGGCGCAGGCTGACCGAACCCAGGTCGAGATCGTCTCGGAAGCGCAGAAACAGGCCGAAATCACTCGTGGTGAGGCCGATGCCATCCGGAACTCCATCTTCGCCGAGGCATTCGGCAGGGATCCGGAATTCTTCACCTTCTACAGATCGCTTTCTGCCTATGAAAATGCGCTCCTGCAGGAGAACACGTCGATCGTGATGACCCCGGACAGCGAGTTTTTCGACTACCTCAAGAGTGATGGCAGGGAGTGATTGCCGAGATTGTCCTGGCGCTGGGCCTCGTGGCCGTCATCGAGGGGTTGATCCTGGTCGTCGCGCCGCGGCGCATGGAAGATGCCCTGCGGACGCTGACCCGACTTCCGGTGGATGTGCGCCGGTATCTCGGATTGCTGGCGATGGCCATCGGTGTCCTCGTGGTGTGGGTGGCCCGCAGTTTCCTTGGCTGAAGCCCGATCGGGCCTCGCGTTATCGGGGCCCGCGCAATTGTCACCGGATGGCGCCGCCCTGTCGGTGTTGTGGTGTAACTCCCGGGTTGGCCGAATTCTGCAGCTTCTCGAGGTGTGCAACACTTCATGGATGAAGGCATGGTTGCGGGATCGGATCCCGATTGTTGTTCTGGCGGTGCCAGACGGCACGTCACGAAATATTTAGCGGAAAGCGGCGCTGAATTGGTTCTATATTGCCCCAGCAACTGCTGAATCTGCAGCTTCTCGGGGATTGCAGTATCAAGAACAGGAGGATCAGGAAAATGGCAATCGGATACAGTTCTTCACTTGGTCGGCGCGGCACCGGATTCCTTTCCCGGCTGCCCTTTGCGCTTGGTGCAATGATGCTGGCAGCCTTCTCCATGGTGACATCGCCGGCAACTGCCCATGATGGCTATGCCGAACTGGTGGAAGAGCTTCGACCGTCGGTGGTCAGCATCTACGTGATCAAGGAGGCAAGCGCATCGCCTGACATGCCGGAGTTCAATTTCCCGAAGAACTCGCCATTCTACGAGTATTTCAAGCAATTCTTCGACATGAACCAGGCACCGGGAAGGCCGCGGCCGGTCAGGGCGCTCGGCTCCGGATTCATCATTTCTGAGGACGGCTTGGTGGTCACCAACAATCATGTCGTGGAGGGCACCCAGAAGATCGTCGTTCAGCTCTACGAGGGAACCGAACTCGAGGCAGAAATCGTCGGTGCGGATCCGAAGACCGACATCGCACTCCTGAAGGTCGAAACAGATGTTCCATTGCCGACAGTAGAATTCGGCGACAGCGAGGAGGTTCGGGTTGGCGATCCGGTCCTGATAATCGGCAATCCGCATGGCTACGGCTTCTCGGTGTCCTCCGGGATCATTTCGGCCAGGAACAGGTCGCTGCGTGGCAATTATGACGACTTTCTGCAGACCGATGCGGCGATGAATATCGGCAATTCGGGCGGTCCGCTTTTCAACCTCGATGGCGAGGTCATCGGCGTCAATACCGCGATCATCAGCCCGCCAGGCGCCAGGGCTGGCTCCATCGGGATCGGATTTTCGATGTCGTCGGCGGTGGTGTCGAAAGTGGTGGCGCAACTGGACGAATTTGGAACGACGAGGAGAGGCTGGATCGGTGTGCTGTTGCAGCAGGTCACCCCCGAGATTGCCGATGCTGTCGGCATGGCCCAGGCGGCCGGAGCGATCATTGCCGATGTTCCGGATGGTCCGGCCAAGGATGCCGGCCTGAAGCAGGGCGACATCATTCTCTCGTTCAACGGCACGGAAATTCCCGATGTCCGCTCGGTTGTCAGGGTGGTCGGCGATACCAAGGCCGGCAGCCAGGTGCCAATTGTCGTTCTGCGCGGCCAGGAGGAAATGACCATCGAAATCAAGGTTGGCAGCCGCGAGGAAGCCGAGGGGATGGTTGTCAACGCCTCGCTTACGAGGGAGCCTGAGCCGGACTCTGCCGATCTGCTCGGACTCAAGCTAGGCGAACTCACGCCGGAGACACGGGAGCAGTTCGGCCTGGATGACGACGCATCCGGACTGGCAGTGCTCGAAATCCTGGAGGCCTCTCCGGCATACGAGATGAATATTCGTCCGGGCGATGTCATCGTGGGGGTCGATCATGCCCCGGTATCGTCGATCGACGATGTCAGGGAAGGCATCAGGAAGGTCAGGAATGCCGGCCGGACCAATGTCCTGGTGCTGATCGAACGTGGCGGCGGCCAGCTATTTGTCGGCCTGCCGCTCGGCGGCTGATCCATTCCGGAAAACGAGTAAAACGGGCACCCGCGGGTGCCCGTTCTTCTTGAGCAGGGCCAGGTCGCGGCGGCGCCATTTTGACACTCTTGTTTGTGGCTGGACGAGACCTGCTGATGGAGGCCCGCTGCCGTTCCGGCAAGAAGACTGCCTTTCACAGGACGCCAACGCAGTTCAATTTCCCTGGCCTGGAGGTGTTGCGGATTTGGACTCTGGAAATGGCCGATGTTGCCGCAATCGGTGGGGAATCGCAGCTTTGTGTGCGGCGATGTCGCCTCGCGGGAAGGGTGTTGATGTCCCCGTGACTGACGCCGCACCGCAACCAGGCGGGAGGCGAACATCCTGCACATGGCGTCCAGCCGGATGCTACCAGAATCATATGGCGGTCATGCCTGCCCTGTATTATTAGGCCATGAAAATGCGGCGTTTCGGTCATGGCAAAGATTACCTATATCGAGTTCAACGGAACACGCCACGAGGTGGACGTGCCGAACGGGTTCACGGTCATGGAAGGTGCCCGTGACAACAACATTCCCGGCATCGAAGCTGATTGTGGCGGGTCATGCGCATGTTCAACCTGTCATGTCTATGTCGATGAGTCCTGGGTTGACCGGCTTCCGGAGATGGAGGCGATGGAGGAGGACATGCTCGATTTCGCATGGGAGCCCGACGCCGTCCGCTCCAGGTTGACCTGCCAGTTGCGGGTGTCCGATGAACTTGACGGGTTGGTCGTCCAGATGCCGGAAAAGCAGATCTGAGCCGGCACGAATTGAAGGGGAGTCATTTGGACCAGGAATTCGGCATCCCCGGCGACAATATCCGAACCTACTCGATCGAGGAGATTTCCCGGCAGGTCAAGTCGACCCTGGATGATGCCTTCGGCCGGATACGGATTCGTGGCGAAATCTCGTCTGTATCGCTGCCGCGGTCCGGCCATGTCTACCTGACCTTCAAGCAGGAACGCCACGAGCTCGCAGCAGTAATGTGGAAATCGAAGGCCGCCCGGCTGCCCCAGCCGCCGCAGGAGGGCATCGAATATGTGGCGACAGGCAATCTGACCGCCTATTCGGGCAGTTCGAAATACCAGCTGATCGTTGACAGCCTCGAGCCGGCCGGCGAGGGCGCATTGCTGGCCATGATCGAAAAGCGAAGAATCAGGCTTCAGGCCGAGGGGCTGTTCGACCGGGAACACAAGCAGGCGCTTCCCTATCTTCCAGGGCTGATTGGCGTGATCACCTCGCCGGGCGGCGCCGTGATCAGGGATATTCTGCACGTGCTGCGTCAGCGATTTCCGAGACATGTTGTTTTGTGGCCGGTTGCCGTCCAGGGACAGAATTGCGCCGGCGAGGTTGCGGCGGCAATCAGGGGATTCAATCGCCTTGATCCGGGCTCGGCAGTTCCGCGGCCGGATTTGCTGATCGTGGCCAGGGGCGGCGGTTCGATGGAGGATCTTCTCGGATTCAGCGAGGAGGAGGTGGTGCGGGCGGCATTCGAAAGCCGAATTCCGCTGATTTCGGCCGTCGGCCACGAAACCGATACCCCGCTGATTGACCTCGCCGCCGATCATCGATCGCCCACGCCGTCGGCGGCAGCCGAAAGGGCGGTGCCGGTCAGGTCCGAGTTGCTGGCCAATGTGCAGGGGTTGGGCTCCCGCCTGACTTCCGGAACCGGACGGGTGGTATCGGGTGGCCGGGAACGCCTGGGGGGCCTGTCGCGCGGGTTGCCGAAGCCGGAGCGGTTGACTGATTTCGCTGCCCAGAGGCTGGACAGCCTGTCGGGCCGCCTGCCCTCGGCGCTACGGGCGGCAATCCAGGAACAGCAATTGCAATTCGGCCGGCTGGCTGGCCGGGTTAGGGCGCCAAGCGGTGTTCAGAGGGCCGAGAGCAACCTGTCGGGTCTGACGGCCCGATTGCGCCCGGGGTTGGTCCGTTCGGCAATTGGCCAGGGCAGGGAGCAACTGGCTTCCCGGGCCGGCAGGCTTCAGCGCCGGATCGGCCAGACAGTCGGCCGGGAATCGGCAAGGCTGAGGAGCCATTCCCGGTTGCTGGAGTCGCTGGGATATCACCAGGTTCTCGGTCGTGGCTTCGCCGTCGTCAGGGATGGGGACGAGGTGCTGGTGTCGCGCGCCCAGGCCGCGGCCCGGGGCAGGCTCGACATCGAATTCCATGATGGACAGCTTGAGGTCCTGAACCCGGAGAGGTGATCCCCGGCCTGGCTGGCGGTCGGAAGGTGGCGTGGCAGTGTCGGCAACATCCGCTCGGGTATGGGTCTTGCCGGGCGGCATGTCGCCCTCGTCATCTCTCCTCTCCAACCGGTTGCGCAAGATCACCGGCCCCCTGGAAACGGGCAGCGCCCGGCCTGGGCCATTTGCCGTTCGGCCCTGCCCAGTTTGACAAGTTATGGCTGGCGCCGGGAAAGTGGGCGGCTCCGTGAGAGACCGGTTGTTGTTTTCGGGGGTGAGTTTCGGTATCGGCGACCGTTGAGCATGGAGGATGCATGTCCGACAAGGCAAACCAGGAGCTGAAGGGCGTCTGGAAATCCGGGCGAGGCAAGGGTCGCAGGACCCCGAAGGGGCGACAGGTTGACGAGTCGGCGCTTGATGTTGTCCGCAAGCTGCTCGGCGAACGGCCGCGACGGCGGGATCTGCTCATCGAGTATCTTCACCTGGTGCAGGATGAATTCGGCTTCATTTCGGCTGCCAATCTGCGGGCATTGGCCGAGGAGATGAAATTGTCGCAGGCGGAGGTCTACGAGGTCGCCACCTTCTACGCGCATTTCGACGTTGTGAAGGAGGATGAGGTGCCGCCGCCACCGGTCACGATCCGGGTCTGCGATTCACTGTCCTGTGAATTGGCCGGGGCGCAGGAATTGATGTCGTCGTTGCGGAATGGCGTTGACCCCGGCAGTGTCAGGATTGTCAGGGCTCCCTGCATGGGCAGGTGCGATACCGCCCCGGTCCTCGAGGTGGGGCACCGGCACGTGGATCATGCCACGGTGGAGCATGCGTTGGCGGTGGTCGAGGCTGGAGATTTCCATCCGGAAGTTCCCGATGCACCGACGCTGGATGCGTATCGCGCCGATGGCGGCTACCAGGTCCTAGCGGGGTTTCGCAATGGCGGCTCGTCCCGCGACGAGGTTCAGCAGCTGATGCTGGATGCCGGGTTGCGAGGACTTGGCGGTGCCGGCTTCCCGACCGGCCGGAAATGGTCCTTCGTCCGGGCCGAGCCGGCGCCGCGGCTGATGGCGGTCAATGCCGATGAAGGCGAGCCGGGCACTTTCAAGGACCGGTATTTCCTCGAATACCATCCGCACCATTTTCTCGAGGGTATGCTGATCGCTGCCTGGGCGGTCGAGGCCGAGATGGTCTACATCTACCTGCGTGACGAGTATCCGGCAGCCCGCGCAATCCTGCTGCGGGCAATTGCCGAGCTCGAGGAGGCGGGGGTCATCGAGGCTGGCCATGTTGAGGTGAGACGGGGTGCCGGCGCCTATATCTGCGGCGAAGAGAGCGCAATGATCGAGAGCATCGAGGGCAAGAGGGGGTTGCCGCGGCACCGGCCTCCATTCGTTGCTCAAATCGGCATCTTCGACCGTCCGACCCTGGTGCACAATGTCGAGACTCTCTACTGGGTTGCCCGCATCTGTCGTGAAGGCCCGGAGATTTTCACGTCGGTCAGCAGGAATGGCCGAACCGGGTTGCGGAACTATTCGGTATCCGGACGGGTTGCCAGGCCGGGTATCCATCTTCTGCCAGCCGGATCGACGATTGCCGACATCATCGAGGCGGCGGGAGGAATGGCGGAGGGACACCGTTTCATGGCCTATCAGCCCGGTGGTCCGTCTTCGGGCCTGTTGCCGGCGACGCTGGATGACGTGCCCATGGATTTTGACACGCTGCAATCGCATGGCAGCTTTATCGGATCGGCCGCGGTCGTTATCTTGTCACACCAGGACAGCGCACGGGCGGCGGCCTTGAACATTCTCCGCTTCTTCGAGGATGAAAGTTGTGGACAATGCACGCCCTGCCGCGTGGGTTGCGAGAAGGCAGTCAAGCTGATGTCGACGAGTGAATGGGATACCGGTTTGCTTGGAGAGTTGTGCGAAACCATGGAGGATGCGTCAATCTGCGGGCTGGGCCAGGCGGCACCGAATGCCATCCGGCTGACGATCAGGCATTTCCCGGAAGAAATCGGCAAGAAGCCCGAATGACATGAGTCCCGACCGACAATCTCCTGGCATCGCTGCTGTGCATCGCCCGCCGATGCGGCGGATGATGGCCTTCGCCCCGGTCTGACAACGTGTCGTTCTTTCGCAAGCTGCAGGATCGGCTGTTTCGCTCATCCTCGCGACTGGATGCCGGGATCGACGAGATCGTCGCCGGTTCCGACGACGACGAGGCAAAGGATGCCGGGGGCGGTGACGGAAGTCGGGGTCTGGCCGATGCGAGTTCGGCCGGCATTGTCGGACGGATTGCCGAGAAGGTCGGCGCCGGCGCCCTGGTCACCGGAAGGCGACTGGATGACGACATGCTGGAGGAGCTGGAAGACCTGCTGGTCGCTTCGGATATGGGTGTTGACCTCGCCAGCCGGGTCACCACCAGGGTGGCCGAGCAGAAATTCGGCCAGCGGGTCACCGGTGACGGGATCAAGCAATTGCTGGCCGCGGAGATTGCCGGACTCCTGGAGCCGGTTGCCCGGCCGATTCCGCTCTACTCGGATGGTCTGCAGGTCATCCTCATCGTCGGCGTCAATGGCTCGGGCAAGACCACCACCATCGGCAAGCTGGCCAGCCAGTTCACCGATGCAGGAAAGAAGGTGACCATCGTGGCAGGCGATACCTTTCGCGCCGCCGCGGTCGAGCAGCTGGAGATCTGGGGCAAGCGGGCAGGGGTGCCGGTGCTGAAAGCGGCCGAGGGAACCGACCCGGCGGCGCTGTCCTGGCGGGCGATGGAGACCGCCGGCCAGGACGGAACCGACATCATGCTGGTCGACACCGCCGGCCGGCTCCAGAACCGGAAGGATTTGATGGAGGAGTTGGCAAAGATCGTCCGGGTGCTGAGGCGACACAACGAGAAGGCGCCGCACAATACGCTCCTCATTCTCGATGCCACCACCGGCCAGAACGCGGTGTCGCAGGTCGAGGCCTTCCGCGAGATCGCCGAGATAACCGGGCTGATCATGACCAAGCTTGACGGAACCGCAAAGGGTGGAATCCTGGCGGCACTGGCATCCCGTTTCGGCTTGCCGATCCATGCAATCGGCGTCGGCGAGAAAATCGACGATCTATCGCCATTCGATCCGGATGAATTTGCCCGTGCCCTGACCGGCTCGGGCTGACCGGCGGGCTGTACCGTGACATTGCGCGCCCGGAGTTCCGCGGCCGCCAGCCCCGGCAAGTGTTGAGACATCGCCACCATGGTCGACCAGCTGGGAGAGTGGGTCGTTTCGTTGACCGGAACCGATCAGGGACGGCAACTTGCCGTTCTGCTCGCCATATTCGCCGCCATCATGCATGCGTCGGTTGCCGCCATGCAAAAGGGACGGTTCGATCCATGGTCATCGCGCGCCTCGATCGATTTCTGCTACGGGGTGATGGCGGCACCGTTTGCGCTGTTCGTGGTGCCATGGCCCGAGCCGCATGTCTGGCCGGTGCTGGCTGCCGCCTTCCTGGTGCACACGGTCTACAAGCTGCTGATGGCGACCGCGTTCTCCTTTGGCGCCTTCACCGTGGTCTACCCGGTGGTGCGTGGCACCGGCCCGCTGATCACGGTGTTGGTCGCAGGCCTGGTGTTCGGGGAAGTGTTCAGCCCCGTTCAATGGGTCGGGGTCTTCACGCTGGTGGCCGGAATCTTCGGCCTGGCCATCTTCAACCTGTTCCGGATCAGCTACCGAAGGGACAAGCTGGCACTGGCGCTGCTGTTGGCGGCGATAACCGGTTTTGCCGTGGCCGGTTACACCACGATCGATGCCTATGGCGTGCGATCTACCGCCAACCCCTTCACCTTCCTGGCCTGGTTGTTCTTCGTTGACGGGTTCTTCATGCCAGCGGCGGTGGTGCTCGCGAGGCGGGGGTTGCCCAAGCCCCGATTGCTGTGGAAGTTGCTCAGGCACGGCCTCATCGGTGGGCCGATTGCCGTCGTCAGCTTCGGCTCGATCATGCTGGCCACCAGGCTTGACCAGGTGGGGCAGGCGGCGGTCCTGCGCGAGACCTCGACCGTCTTTGCCGCCATCATCGGCTGGCTGTTCCTGAAGGAGTCGGTTGGCCCGGTCCGCTCTCTGCTCATCATGCTGATCGCCGCCGGCGCATTGATCGTCGAAATGGGTGGCTGAACGCCATCACCACCCGCTGACCATCAGGCGTCGATTTCGAACCCGGCAATGAAATCCCGATCCGGTTCGATCCCGAGCCCGGGACCATCGGGGATCCTGACCATGCCGCCGGTCCGCCTGACCTGGCCCTGGATGTCGAGCGGTTCGACCAGGAGTTCATCGCGGAACCGGTTGTCGGTGGTGTCAAACTCCAGCATCGGCTCCCAGGGGAACAATCCCCCCGGCATCGCCGGCATGGCTGCCAGCAATTGCAAATTGGCCGCCACCGAGACCGCCGAGCCCCAGACATGATTGACCACAGGCGTGAAATGGGCGTGGCAAAGGGCCAGCACCCGCAAATATTCGGTGATGCCGCCCAGGCCGCAAGGCTCCGGCTGGGCGATGTCAAGGCAACGATTCTCCAGGAGGCGCCGCCACCCCCAGCGGGCAAATTCCGCTTCGCCGCCGGAGATGTTGACCCTGAGGCCGGATCGCAATTCCCGGTAGCCGTCCAGATCCTCCGGTGCCAGCGGCTCCTCGAACCAGTAGCTGTCCAGCTCCTCGAGGGCGCGCCCGACATGGAACGCGTCCGGGGTGGTGTAGCAGTGATTGGCATCGACCATGAACGGAAATCCGTCACCGACACCGCGGCGCACGGCGGTGGCCAGCCTGATGTCTTCCGCCGGCCCCAGCCCGACCTTCATCTTGACGGCCGCAAAACCCATGTCGCGGATCGCCGACGCTTCATCGGCAAACCGCGCCAGGTGATCGGCAAGACTTTCCCGCTTCAGCATCATGCCATAGCCATAAGTCCTGACCTGGTGCCGATGGGCACCGCCGATCAGCTTGTGGATCGGCAGGCTGGCGACCTTGCCGGCGATGTCCCACAACGCGATATCGACGCCCGACAGGGCCTGGATCGGCATCCCCTTCTGCCCGTGGTCGCGCATGAGGTTGTAGGCCTTGTGCCAGATGACATCCCGATCCAGCGGGTCGTCGCCGAGAATCATGGGCTGGATGACCTTCTCGACGATGCACCTGTTGGCCAGGGCGATATTGCCCGGCCCGAAACACTCGCCCCAGCCGGTGACGCCTTCATCGGTCGTCACCTCGACGAGATGCGCGGTGCGCCTGGAGTAGAATTGCTGCGAATATCCAAGCTCCTCCTCCAGATCGTAGGACAGGACATGGCTGCGGATGCCGGTGATCTTCATCGGGTGCCTCCCTGCCTTGCCGCAAGGCGTTCGGTCCGGCTGGCAGGCCTTCCCGGCGCCGCCATCGCAGCCAACGGGTCCTGAATGGCCGGATCGGTCTCGGCCCGCGTGTGCAGACCGTCATTCCAGGTAATGCGCAAATGTTTCCCGGTTGCAGTTTCCATGGCAGCCTCAATCAAACAAGGTCTCGATATTGGTCTTGATACTCTCGCCGACATACAGGGCCAGGGCCTGGATGGTCGATGTCGGGTTGACCGCGCCGGAGGTCACGAAGATCGAGCCGTCGACGATGAAGAGATTCTTCACGTCATGGCACTGTCCCCAGGCATTGACCACCGATTTGTCGGGGTCGTCTCCCATCCGGCAGGTTCCCATCTGGTGCCAGCCGGCCCGCCACCAGACCTTGTCCTCGGCACCCTTCAGGATCCGTTTGGCCCCTGCCGCCAGCAGCACCTCTTCGGCCCTTGCCTCGCCATGCCTGAGCATCCGGCGCGTGTTCTCGCCCAGGCGGTAGGTGATTTTCGGCGCCGGGATGCCGTCACTGTCGACCAGGTCGGAATCGAGCGTGACCGCATTGTGCGCCTCGGGAAGATCCTCGCTGACGATGGTCAGGCCGGCCAGATACGGATAGATGTCATCCATGATTTCCCGGTGCCTGGCGCCCCAGGGAATCGGGTTGTCAACGCCGTAGCCGCCGAGCGCATAGGTCATCGGTGTCGTCGATCTGCCCGAATGCAGGCCATAGCCGCGGGCGAAGTCGCGCGAGGGATCCGACTCGTAGAATTCCTGGCTGAGTATCGAGCAGGCCATCGGCCCTTCATGCCCTTTCATCGGCTCGCCGAATACGCCCGACACGCCGGTCAACGGGTGGAACATCAGGTTCCTGCCGACCATGCCGGACCGGTTGGCAAGACCATCAGGAAACTGCCTGGATGTGGAATGCAACAGGAGGCGCGGTGTGCCGATGCCGTTGCAGGCAACAACGACCAGTTCGGCCCGCTGTTCGTGCACCTTGCCGTCCGGACCATGATAGAGGACGCCGGATGCCCGGCCGGTCGAGTCATCAAGCAGGATCTCGCGCACGCGGCATTGGGTGCGCAGTTCGACTCCGGCCCTTTCGAGGACCGGCCAGTAGGTGAAGTTGGCGCCGCCCTTTGCCCCGGCGGCGCAGCCCAAATCGCAGGTTCCCGCGTTGACGCATTTCTGCCTGCCATCGTAGTCCCGGCTGAGAATGGCCACGTCGGATGGCCACCAATGCCAGCCCAGCCGGTTGAATCCGCCGGCCAGGGTCTGTCCCAGCCTGCCCATCGGGATCGGCGGCAGCGGTGGCGTGTAGTCGGGATAGGACGGATTGCCACCAAGTCCGGATGCACCGATATTGTGGTCGTTCATGTCGTAGAAGGGCGCCAGCATGTGGTAGTCCACCGGCCAGTCCTCGCCAACGCCGTCAAGGCTCCGGGTGCGGAAATCCGACGGCTTCATCCGCGGCCAGTGGCCCAGGAAGTTGATCGTCGATCCACCCACGCCGTTCCAGTTGACCGGCGTTATGCAGCTGTCTTCGACGTTGATCGGGTAATCCTGCTGCAGCTGGCGCACATTCGGATCGCAGGAAAAGGATCCGTAGCGGGCCAGTTCGTAATCCTCCCGGCGCGAGGGGAAATCACGATCGTCAAGGCGTGGCCCCTGCTCGAGGCAGACCATGCGTACCTTGAGATCCATGAGCGACCAGGCAAGGGCAGCGCCCGAGGCGCCGGCACCGATGATGAGCACATCTGCCGGGTCGCCCGCCATCACCCGCCCCTCCTGTCCGGCGTGGCCGGATCCCGGTAGCATGCCCCCCGATGCCGCACCGAAGCGGTCAATTTGTCGATGAGGCCCGGTGACTCGGCGGCGACCTGGTAGCCGTCCGGGTGGACGGGGTGCGAGCCGACCCCAACCAGTTCCCGCATGTCCGGGCGGCTGTAATAGCCCTTGTAGGTGATCGTCAGCAGCGACAGGAACTCGGCCGGATAGTCGGCTTCGAGCTGGCTGACCAAGGCTGGAGACATCGCTGTTCCCGCTCTCGACGCCCCATCCAGCAGGGCCGCAACGGCTTTCCGAAGGCCGGGTGTCGATGCAAGCTCGACGCTGATGAAGTCGGCAACCCCCAACTCCCCGGCTGCCGGAATGTTCCGGTCCGGATTGGCGGGTATCAACTGGTCAAGAATGGAGTCGAGCAGCCGTCGCTCGGCACCGGTCCAGCAGGTCGTCATGGCTCGGTCTATCTCCCGTCCCTGCCGCCGGCGCGTGATACGGCATCAATGGCGACGGCGACCAGCAGGATTGCCCCCGACACCATCAGCTTGTCGGCGGCGCTGGCGCCGGTCAGGTCGAGACCATTGCCGAGCGAGCCGATGACCAGTGCACCCAGAATCGCATTCCAGACCGAGCCGCGGCCGCCAAACAACGATGTGCCCCCGATCACCGCGGCACCGATGGCTTCGAGCAGCAGCGATCCGCCGGCAAACGCGGTGTAGGATACGGAGCCGAACCGCGAGGCGCCGAAAATTCCGCCTACCGCCGCCATCAGCCCGACGATCCCGAACGCGGCGACGCGGATACGCCTGACATTCATCCCGACCCGCCGGGCGCTTTCGGGATTGCCGCCAACGGCGAATAGCGAGCGGCCAAACGGTGTCGAGGTGGTAATCCAGCCGAGGAGGGCGGTCAATCCGACCAGCAGGACCAGCAATACCGGCAGCGAACGATAGGCATTGAGGGTCACGATCACGGCGATCACCAGCACGCCGAAGACGATGACCTGCCCCCACAGTGCCACCGGCGAATCGAGCTCAAGTCCCCGGGCCCGCCTTTGCGCCTGCTTGCGCAGATTGATGGTGGCAAAGGCGGTCACGCAGACCAGCCCCAGCGCCAGCCCCCACATGTCCGGGATCAGCAACCGCGCGATACCCCGAACGAAAGTGTCGCCCACGTTCAGATTGCCGGTCGGCAGGATCTTCTGCATGAGTCCCTGGTAGCCAAGCAGTCCCGCAAGGGTCACGACGAAGGACGGTATGCCGACATAGGCAACGAGGAGTCCCTGTGCTGCACCCATCACGATGCCGACGCCCATCACCATGATGCAGGCCAGCCATCCCGGCACCCCGGCGAGGACCAGCACGCCCAGCAGGGCGGCACAGACCCCGGCCGTGGCGGCGGCCGAGAGATCGATATCGCCCAGGAGGAGGACAATGGTGATTCCGACAGCCAGCGTGGCGATGACCGCCGATTGCATGAACAAATTGTAGATGTTCCGTGGGCTGAGAAAGATGGAACGGAAACTGTCGGCGCCGCCGGTCATCACATCCAGGGTCGGCAGTGCCACGCCGAAATATATCCAGATCGCCGCCAGGGCAAAAAGAACCGGCACGAACGCCCCGAAGCGGGTCTCGCGCAAGGCGCGGAAGCGCTCAAGCGCTGACAATCCGGTTTCGGCCTGCAATTCCTGCTTCATGGTCTCAACGCGTCATGGAGACGACGATTTCGTCCGGGTTGGTGTCGCCGGTTCTCCAGGTTGCCACATTGCTGCCTTGGCGGAGAACACAGATTCGGTCCGATACCTCAAAGATATCGCGCATGTTGTGCGAGATGTAGACAACGGCATGATCGGTATCGCGGAGCCGTTTCACCACGCCAAGCACCTGGCGGGTCTGGGCGACGCCCAGGGCGGCGGTCGGCTCGTCCAGCATGACCACGCTGCTCTCGGCTCCGACGGCCCGGGCAATGGCAATCGCCTGGCGCTGACCGCCTGACAGTCCGCCGACCTTGGCACGCACCGATTGCAGGGTCCGGACCTCGAGCCGGTCGATGGCCTTCTTGGCGGTTGATTCCATCTGCAAATCATCGAGCGGCCGCAGGATCCTGGGCAGGAACCTCCATCCGGGCCTGACCGGTTCGGAGCCCAGCGACAAATTGGCTGCCACATCCAGGTTTTCGCACAGGGCAAGGTCCTGGTAGACGATCTGGATGCCGATGCCGACTGCATCATTCGGATTGCCGATGGTGACTTCCCGGCCATCCAGGAAGAACCGCCCGTCATCGGCGGTATAGGCACCGGCCAGGATCTTCATCAGCGTCGATTTGCCGGCGCCATTGTCGCCAACCAGTGCCATGACCTCGCCGCGGGCCACTTCGAAATCAACCCCCCGCAATGCCTCGACCCCACCAAAACGCTTGTGGACGCCTTCAACCCGCAAATGTGGAGGTGGGGCGCCGGGCCCCACCTGCCGTGTCTCAGCAGACATGTACGCGTGCTACTGGCAAAGGGCGGTTGCTGCTGCCTCGCCCTGGCAAACCATCTCCCGGGTGATCGACGGGTCGTTCTCGATCACGTAGGCCACGCCCTCGGCACCGACTGCCGAGTAGGATCCAACCGGCACATAGGCGACTTCGGCACCGACTCCATTGGTTACGGACTGCGAGGCAAGATCCGAGAAATCCTGTCCGTTGACCAGGCGCACCGTCACCTTGGCGGCGGCTTCGGCCATGTCGGCCAGCGGACGCCATCCACACTGGGTCTGTTTGCCGAGCAGCATCAGCTGCTGTGCCTGGACCGTGCAATCAAGGCCGGATACCGGAACCGTCCCGGCCATGCCCTGTTCTTCCATGGCGGCGATGGCTGCACCGGCATTGCCGTCATTCGACGACACCACGCCCTGCACATTGTTGTTCAGCTGGGTCAGGGCCTGGTCCATCGAACGCCGGGCGATTGCCGGATCCCAGCCCGGTGTCCAGTTTTCGTATCCAAGGATCCGCTTGCCGCTATCGAAGAGTTCCGTCAGCGCCCGCAATTGCCCGTTATGGATGACCGCGGCGTTCGGGTCGGTCGGAGAACCCTTGAGCAGGACCAGCGTGTCGCCATCTTCTGTGTTCTCGATCACGTGCATCGCCTGATCATAGCCCATACCCTCGAGGTCCGCCTGGACCCAGAAGGTCGTGTTGAGCGAGTTGATCATCCGGTCATAGGCAATGGTCGGAACCCCTTCCTCGGCGGCGGTGTCGGCAATGATCGCCGAGCTCTCGCCATCGATCGGAATGACGATCAGCACCTTGGCCCCCTGTGTCAGCGCCTGTTCCGCCTGTCGCTGTTGCACGGAGGTATCATTGTTGGCGTTGAAGACTTCGACCTCGATGTCGGGAGCGATTTCGGCCATCGTGCTGACAAAGGCTGCAGCATCCTGCTGCTCCCATCTCGGGTTCACATTCTCGGGCAGAAGCAGCGCCACCATCTCGGCCGACGCCATTCCCGCCATGGACATCGCCGCTGCAGTGACAGCAATGAGCCCGTTTCGTGTTTTCGAAAACATCCTTATCTCCTGTTTGTTGTCATGGGCCCGAGGGCACCGGTTGGCCTGGTGATCTGCCCCGGACACGGCCCGGGCCTGGCAGCCCGATGTGCTGCCGCCACCGACTCGCTCACCAGACCGAGCCAGCAGTATTCGGGTCCTCAGTACCGGGACGAAGCTCCTCTCTCCGAGACGGGTGACCCGTCGCCGGCCAGGCGCCAGGACAGCCCGGCAATGGCGCTCTCCAGGCGTTCGGCCGTATCGACGAGATGGGCCTTCATCCGCTCTTCCGCTGCCTGGTGGTCGCGAGACCGGATGGCATTCAGAACTGCACGGTGGAACGGGATGGAGCTGGCATTTTCCCGCGGGTCGGAATTGGTCAGGCGAATGGAGCTGAGCAGCGCCGAGAAGATCACCCCCTCCATCGAGAGCAGGATTTCGTTCCCGGCCGCCCGGAGAATGGCCCGGTGAAACATGGCGTCGGCCACCACATATCCCTCGATTGACTGCCCGCCATTCTCCATGCGCTGCTGGGCCGCCTCGATTTCGGCATGTTCGTCATCCGAACCGAAGCGGGCGGCCCAGGCGGCCGCGCTCGGCTCGATCAGTCGTCGAAACTCGGTCAGCTGCCGCAGAAAGTCGGGCCGCGGCTCCGTGGACAGGTGCCAGGCAAGCACATCATCATCCAGCAAATTCCAGTGCGAACGCAGTCGGACCCTTGTGCCGCTGCCGCGCCGAACCTCGAGAAGTCCCTTGCCCACCAGCAGCTTCACGGCCTCGCGGATAACCGACTTGCTGACCCGAAAGCGCTCCCCCAGACGTCCCTCATCATCGATCAGCTCGCCTTCCCGATGGATCCCGCCGACGATCCGCCGGCCCAACTCCCGGCAGACATGGGTAGCGAGGCTCGGTGGCGAGCCGCTGGAATCCTTGAGATCGTAATAGAGAAGCTCAGACATATCATCATTGATAACATCTGATGTTTCGACTGTCGACTCCGTTTTTCGGACCGAGAATCGCCGATGGCACCAACCCGCAACAATCCCGGGCATGGCCAGCATCCTGACAGGACACATGCCGGATTGTCAGCGGCCGAGACAAACCGCGCGTATCCAGCTGGCACGATGCGTGTTCTCCCCATCGTACATTTCCATTGGGTACACCCAAACTCGCCGCGACACCCGGTGGGGCGGCGGTGTTCGGCCAAGATGTGCTGAAGCGGCAATCGAGAGAGCGATGCAGCGCCTGCCAAGGCTCATGCCCGAAAACCGGCGCCGCACCCGGAGAGTCGGAATGGCAACCGGTCTCCTGACCCTTATCAGGCAGTTTGGCGCCCGGGTCCATCCCGCTCTGACGATGCGATATGTACCACGGGCTGGCTCTTCACCTGCAAGCGGTGGCGCGTCCAGTCATTCCCTGGCGGCTCGGCGGGTCAGCCATGAAGCGGCCTTCGTGCCGGCGGCGGCTGGGTCCGGTATGCCGGCGCCGCCGATGCCTGTCGTGGAGGCGTGGCGAGAGGTCCAGCCTTTAGCCCTTCTGGTTGAAGAGAATCTTCTGGGCCTGCTTGCTGCTGGAGCCGCCGCGGTGCTCTTCGGCGAGCGCCCGTCCCTTGATCACCGCTGGCCGGCTGCCAACCCTGTCAAGCCATGCCGCCATGTTCGGATACCTGGCAATATCCTGTTGCTGACCTTCCCACAGGCAGGCCCAAGGCCAAATCGCCATGTCGGCAATCGAATAGTCCCCGGCAACGAAATCCCTTGCTTCGAGCCGTCGGTCGAGCACGCCATACAGCCGGGAGACTTCGTTGCGGTAACGATCCTTGGCGTATGGAAGATCCTGCGGCGGATCCATCTCCGGCGCGTATTTCAGGAAATGATGCGCCTGCCCGGCCATCGGGCCGACCCCTCCCATCTGCCACATCAGCCATTCTTCGATCTCGATGCGCTGCCTCTCATCCCTGCCGTAGAATTTTCCGGTCTTCCGGCCAAGATACTGGAGAATTGCACCGGATTCGAAGATGCTGATCGGCTCGCCATCCGGTCCGGCATGATCGATGATGGCCGGCATTCGGTTATTGGGCGCAATCTTCAGGAAATCAGGATCGAACTGGTCTCCCTTGCCAATATTGATGAGGTGAAGCTGGTAGGGCAGCGCAAGTTCTTCAAGGGCAATGGATATCTTCCAGCCATTGGGTGTCGGCCAGTAGAAGAGATCGATCGGTCTGGTCATCGGGAGACTTTCCTTGATGGCGGCGCGGCGCCGATTCACCACCGGCCATTGCGGTGAAAGGCCAGCGACAGGAATTGGCGGGCAGCTGCCCGGTTCCGAAACGGAATTGCCGAATAATGGCCTCGGCGGGTACTTGCAACCGCCAGTGGCTCGGCCAAGCGGGGGTGGATGTCGGTGAGTTGGCCGCATTCCGCATCGACACGCGGCTGGCTCGACCAACCGGGAAAGGATGCCAGACGATATGCATGTTTGGGGTCCGGGTAGAGGAAACACCTGCCCGGCATGTGTGGATTGCTTGACTCCCGGCGGCGGTCGCCGGAAAACAGCATGGTCGGCGGCGGTTGTCGCATTGGCAATCGGACCCGGAATCGGGGCCGGCATGACCGGATCGTGGTCTGGTCATGGAAGGGGTGGAAATCGGTCAGGGTCACGCATGGACAAATCGACGAAGGCAGTCCGGGCCGGCATCCGCCGTAGCCAGTTTGGCGAGAATGCCGAAGCGATCTTCCTGACCCAAGGCTATTCCTACGAATCGGCCGAACAGGCCGAGGCCCGGTTCATCAAGGCTGGCGAGGACGAGTATATCTATACCCGCTACGGCAATCCGACCATCCGCATGTTCGAGGAGCGGATGGCTGCCATCGAGGGTGCAGAGGATGCCTTTGCCACCGCGTCGGGAATGGCGGCGGTCAACGCATCGATGATGTCGATGCTGTCGGCGGGCGACCGCGTGGTCTCGTCGCGGGCACTGTTCGGCTCCAACCTGTTCATCCTCGAGGAGATTCTGCCAAGATTCGGCATCGAGGTCGTGCTGGTGGACGGGACCGATCACGAACAGTGGGCGCGCGAGATTCGCCCGGAAACCAGGCTGGTCTTTCTCGAGTCGGTCTCGAACCCGACCCTGGAGGTGATCGATGTCAGGAATGTCTGCGACCTTGCCCGCCGGCAGGGTGCGACAACCATCGTTGACAACGTGCTCGGGACGCCGGTGTTTCAGGACAGCATCAGCCTCGGGGCCGATGTCGTCGTCTATTCGGCCACCAAGCATATTGACGGGCAGGGCAGGTGTATCGGCGGCATCGTGCTGGGGAGATCGGAGTACATCAAGGATACACTGCAACCCTTCCTGAAGCATACCGGGGCCGCGATGAGTCCCTTCACGGCCTGGGTCATGCTGAAGGGCCTCGAGACCCTGTCGCTCAGGTGCAATGCACAGGCCGGCACGGCACTGGAGATTGCCGAGAGGCTGGAAGGGCATCCTAAGTGCCAGCGGGTGATTTTCCCGCACCTGCCGAGCCATCCGCAACACCAGCTCGCCAAGTCGCAGATGTCATGCGGCGGGACAGTGGTTTCGATTGAACTCAAGGGCGGAAAGGACAGCGCCTTTCGGTTCATCAATGCCCTCGATATCGTCAGCATTTCCAACAATCTTGGCGACGCAAAGAGCCTGGTCACCCATCCGGCCACGACAACCCATCAACGGCTGACGCCGGAGTTTCGCCAGGAGTTGGGAATCGGCGATGGCCTGGTGCGAATATCAATGGGTCTCGAGAGCCGGTCCGACCTGATGCGTGACATTGACAATGCCCTGGACGCGGCTTGACCGGCCGGTTGGCTGGCTGACGGCTGGGCAGCGCCGGACCCCGGCGAGGTCACGCAAGCGCTATCCGTGCGAGCAGGTATGAGCAGGATTGATATCCCGGATGTCAGGGCGGTGCTCTACGTCATCGGCCTGGTGGTGACGTGCCTCGGAATTGCGATGACCGCGCCGATGGCCATCGACCTGATTGATGGCAACGAGAACTGGCGGGCCTTTGCCATCTCCTCGCTCGTGACCAGCTTGACCGGCGTGGTCATCACCTTGTCGACGCATAACCGGGTCGGCAACAGCCTGACCATCAAGCAGATATTCATCCTGACGACCGGGCTGTACGTGGCGTTGCCGGTTTTTGGCGCCGTTCCCTTCATGCTGGGCGAGCCGGGGATCGGAATCGTCGACGCCTTCTTCGAGGCAATGTCCGGCCTGACCACCACCGGCGCCACCGTGATCGCCGGGCTGGAGAGACTGCCGCCGGGCGTGCTGTTGTGGCGCGGGCTCCTGCAGTGGTTCGGCGGGATCGGCATCATTGTCATCGCCGTGGTGTTCTTTCCCTTCCTGCGGGTCGGCGGCATGCAGCTCTTCAGGTGGGACAGTCTTGTCACCCTCGGCCAGATCCTGCCGAGAGCCTTCGAGGTCACCTGGTCGATTTCGCTGATCTACCTGTTCCTGACCATTGCTTGTGCGCTGGGATACTCCTTTGCCGGCATGAACGTGTTCGACGCCATTGTTCACTCGATGACAACGGTGGCGACCGGCGGATTTGCCAATTACGACAGCTCGTTTGCAGGCCTTGGAGCCAGGGCGGAATATGTAAGCGTGGTGTTCATGATCCTGGCGTCACTCCCGTTCTTTCGCTACTTCCAGTTCGCTACCGGTTCCTACCGGCCGCTCTTCGAGGACCGGCAGGTACGCGGCTTCATGGTGTCGATCATCGCCATTGTCGCACTGCTCGTGATCTGGCTGCTGCTGGTCAATGATCGCAGCTTCGAAATCGCATTGCGCAGATCGCTGTTCAACGGGGTGTCGATACTGACCGGCACCGGGTATGCCAGCGAGAATTACAGCAGCTGGGGAGGATTTCCGGTCGCAGTGTTCTTCATCATTGGCCTGGTCGGCGGCTGCGCCGGCTCGACATGCTGTTCCATCAAGATCTTCCGGTTTCAGTTGATGATTTCGGCGTTGCGCGCCCATATTACCCGGGTTCGCCTTCCGCATGCGGTTGCCGTCCCCAAATATGCCGGGCAGCGGATACCGAACGAGGTGCTGTCGTCGGTGATGTCGTTCTTCGTGATCTTCTTCGCCACCCTGCTGGGAGCAACATTGCTGCTGGCAATTGCTGGGCTGGATTTTCTGACATCGCTGTCCGCGGCCGCCGCCGCCCTTGCCAATATCGGCCCGGGCCTTGGCGAAATCGTCGGCCCGGCCGGCAACTATGCCGGGCTCGGCGACGGGCCAAAGCTCCTGCTCGCCTTCGTCATGCTCGTTGGCCGCCTGGAACTGACCGCGGTCTATGCTCTCCTCACCATCCGATTCTGGAGAAGTTGAGATGACGTCCGGCATGCTGCCGCTGGGCACACAGATCTGCCGCGCCCTTGATGCACGGGGGGTGCGGACGGTGTTCGGCATTCCCGGCGTTCACAACCAGGAGCTGTACCGGGGGCTCGCAGGCACCGGATTGACCCATGTGCTGGCCCGGCACGAACAGGGTGCCGGTTTCATGGCCGATGGGTATGCACGGGCTACCGGCGAGCCGGGTGTGGCCTTCGTCATTTCCGGACCCGGACTGGTCAATATCCTCACCCCGGTCGGTCAGGCCTATTCCGACTCGGTGCCCATGCTGGTGATCGCGACCTGCCTGGGCGAGCAGGCGCTGCTCGGCGGGGGCGGCATGTTGCACGAGTTGAAGGATCAGCGCCTGGCTGGCGAAGCGGCGGCCGACTGGAGTCTTGTCGCTCCCGACGCCGAGTCTGCCTACTTGCTGATTGACCGTGCCTTGAACGAGTTCTCCTCCTGCCGGCCGCGCCCGAAGATCATCAACATTCCGGTTGCATGCCTGGCCAGGCCAGCGCCGCCTCCGCCGGAGCCGCCAACAAGGCCGGAGCGGGCCATGCCGGATTGGCCGGTGGTCGAAAGGGTGGCCAGGCTGCTCGACGAGGCAACGCGGCCGCTCTTTGTCCTTGGCGGCGGCGCCACCACCGCCGCCGCGGCCGATGAGGTCATTCGCAAATCCGGCAGTGCCGTCTTCCTGACCTATGCCGGACGCGGCATTGTCGCTGCGGATTATCCGCTGAATTTCGGCTCGTTGCTGGCAAGACCCGAAAGCGAAGCGATTATCGGCAGCGCCGATCTCGTCATTGCGGTCGGAACATCGCTGTCCGAGACTGACCTCTGGAGGCAGGAGCTGGGCCAAAAATCGGTGATGGTCCGGGTTGATATCGACCCTGACTCCTTCATCGGCCTTGCCGCCGGCGACATCCCGGTGCTCGGCGATTCCGGCACTTTCCTTGAGGCACTGGCCGGGATGATCAACGCCCCGCCTGGCCGGACCCGGTGGCGGGCGGGCGGGGTGGCGGCTGACCGGGAGAGAATGATTGCCTCCTGCGATGCCGAACGTCAGGGCATCGCCGGCATCGCCCGGCAGGTGCTGGACGTGCTGCCGGAAGACACGCTGATCTATTCGGACATGACCCAGCTTGCTTATGTGGCCAAGGAGGTGGTCAATCTGCGCCATCCCGGCCAGTGGAGTCACCCCTACGGTTTCGGAACGCTCGGCTATGCCCTGCCGGCGGCGATCGGCGGCAAGGTGGCATGTCCGGAAAGACCGGTGCTGGCGATCGCCGGCGATTACGGGCTGCAATACACCATGCAGGAGCTGGGGACGCTGGTCGATGCCGGGATTTCGGTCACCCTCATGGTCTGGGACAACCAGGGCCTGGGCGAGATCAGGAATAGCATGGAAAGATCGCAGATCATGCCGGTGGCGACCGACGCCTTCCTACCCGATCTGTCGTTGCTGGCGCAATCCTACGGGTTGGGCTACCGGCGCCCGGCAACGGTGGATGCGCTGGCAGCGGCCATCCGGTCGGGCCTGGCGGCGCCGGTATCCACCATCATCCATGCCGATGCCGAGAGGCTGATGGCCGCCGGCGACTGACCAGCGGCATGGCCATGACCGGGGCAGGTGTCGGGTGCCTTGCCGCGGTCAGGATATGTTGCGGATCGAGGTCTCGACGGCGTGCAGGAATGACCGGGCCGATGAACTCGCTGACAACAGCACGAAATCATCCTCGTCCAGCTTGTGGATCACCGCGCCCATGTGTTCCATCGCCGTGCGGGCGGTCGAGCCGGGCGTGAAGATGGCGGGGTCGAGGTCAATCGGGCAGATCCGCTCCAGCGCCGCGGCCGCAACGGGCCCGGTCAGCCGCAGCGCCACCCAGCTATCGGACTGATCTGTGTAGTAGCCGGTATTGCCCAGCATCCCGTGCACCGAATCGGCCGACAAACCGGTGCCGTCCCAGGCAAGGACAAAAAACTGGTCGGGAGACATGCTGAAGATGCGGATGCGGCCATCGGCGGTGAGGCTGGACCGGCCTGCCACCGGCAATTCTGCCGACCATGCCGACCGGATCGCTGTCGCCAGCCGGTCGTGCCCGCCCAGGGGGCAGGCGACCGATACCACCGACAGGTCCGTCAACTCCTCGAGAAGGGCTCCCGGAAACTCTTGGCGGTAGCCGCCCAGGAAGGGCTCGCAAACAAGCGTGAGGTCAGCCACGGAGCCGGTCTCCCTGCGGATCGAAGAAATGCGGCGACACGATTTCGACATCGTTGCGACTGCCGCGTAGCGGGTCGGCAGCCACCACGACCTCGCCGAGTCGCTCCGAGCCCCGGCGAATGAACCCGAGGCCGATATGGTGTTCGAGCATGGGTGACCAGGCCACCGAGGACATCCAGCCCTGGTCGTTGTCCATGGTCTCGGCGGCGCCGGGGGCCAGAAAATGGGCACCTGCCCGCAACTCCCGGCCGCGATCGACCGGCCTGAAGCCGACCAGCTCCACGACCTCATCCTCGTTCAGTTCCGGACGCAGGCAGAGGGTGTTGCCGATGCTGTCCTTCTTCTGCGACACCATTCTTCCCAGGCCGAGATTGCGCGCCGTGGTCTGCCCGTTGATCTCGTTGCCGGCGGCATGGCCCTTCTCGATGCGCATCACGCCCAGCGCCTCGGTTCCATAGGGAACGGCCCCAAACTCTTCGCCCGCCGCCATCAGCGCGTCCATCATCGAGCCGCCGTAGCGGGCCGGGACGGCAATCTCGTAGGCCAGTTCGCCGGAGAAGGAGATCCTGAACAACCTGGCGGCGGTGCCGCCGCAGACGGTCAATTCGCCGCAAGCCATGAAGGGGAAGGCCTCGTTCGAGATGTCGTGTTCCGTATCGACGATCTTCTGCAGAAGCGCCCTTGAATTGGGTCCGGCAACGGCAAATTGCGCCCAGCCATCCGTCGCCGAGATCAAATGCACGTCGAGCCCGGGCCACAGGCATTGCCGGGCGAATTCCATCTGCCGGAACACCAGCACCGCGTTGGCCGTGGTCGTGGTCATCACGTAGTGAGTCTCCGACAACCTGGCAGTGGTGCCGTCATCATAGGCAATGCCGTCCTCCCGCAGCATGAGGCCGTATCTGACCTTGCCGACCGCCAGGGTCGAGATGCCGTTGCAATAGATCCGGTTGATGAATTCACCGGCATCCCTTCCCTGGATGTCGATCTTGCCGAGCGTGGTGACATCGCAGATGCCAACCGAGTTGCGGGTTGCCAGCACCTCGCGATCGACGCTTTGCCGCCAGCTCGTCTCGCCGGCAACCGGAAACCACTGGGCCCGCAGCCAGCTTCCGGTCTCCACGAAGACGGCACCCCGCCTTTCCGCCCAGCCATGGCTGGGAGTCAGCCGGTATGGCCGGAAGTCGCGGCCCCGCGAGCGGCCGGCAAACGCGCCGATGGGCACCGGTGTATAGGGTGGGCGGAAAATCGTCGTTCCGGTCTCCTCGATCGGCTTGCCGGTGAGCTCGGCCATGATGGCCAGCCCCAGCACGTTTGCGGTCTTTCCCTGGTCGGTCGCCATTCCCAGCGTCGTGTATCGCTTGAGATGTTCGACCGCCTGCATCCCTTCCCGGAAGGATACCTGGATGTCCTTGACGGTCACGTCATTCTGCTGGTCGACCCAGGCTCGGCCGCCCGCGCCCTTCACCCGCCAGAACGGAACGATGCCGCAAGCCTCCTCAGGTGTTGCCGGCACATCCATTTTCGCCGGTGCAAACCCGACCTGCTCGGCCGCCGCCGTCCCGGCGGCAATGCCCTCCCTGATGCAGGAGGCGGTATCGAGGGATCCCCGGGCGGCGCCGGCAACCTGCATCCCCTTCGGCAGGTCACCGCCGGGAACAAAGGCGGCTATGCGCTCTCTCCAGACCGGCCGACCCCGCAAATGGCAGGTCAGGTGAACATTCGGGCTCCACCCGCCGGACACTGCAAGGCAGTCCACCTGCAGGGTGGTGCCGTCGGCAAGACGAATGGATTTCAGCTGTTTGCGCCCGGATGTGGCGGCGACCGCGGAGCTGAGTTGCCTGAGGCCGGAGGGCAGGCTGGCTGGCTCCGGAAGGTCCACCGGCTCGACGATTGCCGTCACGTCGATCCCGGCTGCAGACAGGTCGGCGGCGGTGCGCCTTGCATCGCCGTTATTGGCAAAAACCGCCACCCGCTTCCCGCAGGCGACCCCGTAGCGGTTCAGGTAGCTGCGAACGGCACCGGCAAGCATCACGCCGGGCCGGTCATTGCCGGGGAAGGCGATCGGTCGCTCGGTGGCGCCGGCACAGACAATCGACTGGCTTGAATAGATGCGCCACAGGATCTGCCGCGGCTTGCCACCTGGATCGGCCAGGTGATCGGTCCGGCGTTCAAGCGCCCCGAAAATGCCGTGATCGAAGGCGCCGTAGACGCAGCATCGCGACAGGACCCGCACATTTGGCATCGAGCGGAGTTCCCGGACGATGCCGTCGGCCCAGTCGGCTCCCGGCTGGCCATCGACTTCCAGCGTCTCCGAGTTCAGCCGGCCACCGAGACGAAAATCCTCGTCGGCAAGTATCACCCTGGCACCGCTGCGGGCCGATGCCAGCGCCGCCGACAGCCCGGCCGGACCGGCTCCCACCACCAGAATGTCGCAATGGAGGAACCCCTTGTCGTAGCTGTCGGGGTCGGCAAGCATCGACAACCGCCCAAGGCCGGCCGCCGAGCGGATCATCGGCTCGTAGAATTTTTCCCAGAATGATTTCGGCCACATGAAGGTCTTGTAGTAGAACCCTGCCGACAGGAAGGGCGACAGGAGATCGTTGATCGCCAGCAGGTCATGCTCCAGCGACAGGCGATGGTTCTGGCTGAAGGCGGCGAGGCCGTCGAAGAGTTCGGCGATGGTGGCCCTGGTATTGGGCTCGCGAAAGGCGCCGCTGCGCAATTCGACCAACGCGTTCGGCTCCTCCGGGCCGGCGGTGAATATCCCCCGCGGCCGGTGATACTTGAAGGACCTGCCGACCAGCCTTTGGCCGTTGGCCAGCAGGGCGGCGGCCAGCGTGTCGCCTTCATGTCCGGTGAAGTGCCGGTTGTTGAAGGAAAACCGGATTTCGCCACCGGTGCATCTGGCTGGATCGATGCGAAAGGGCTGCGTCATTTCGCTCGTCCCTGGGCGATGGCCACGTCCCGCGCCAGTTCGACCCGGATGATTTCGTGGGTGGCGGTTTCTCGGGTCACCACCAGCCAGGACCGGTCACCCTGCTCGTGGTACCAGAGTTCCCGGTGCTCGCCCTCCGGGTTGTCGCGCAAATAGACATGGTCGTGGAACTTCCTGGCGGCATCCGGGTCGTTGCGGTCGGGCCGTTCGATCAGGCTGGCATCGCCCAGATAGACGAATTCGGCGGCGTCACGCCGGCCAAGCAGGGGATGATTGATGATCATTCAGCTGCCTCCGGTCAATGCAGGTTGGGCTGGGCGCCCACGCCCTTCTCGTCGATGATCCGGCCGCGGCTGAACCGGTCAAGACGAAAGCCGGTGGCGCAGGGATGCGGCTCGTCCCGGGCCAGCAAATGCGCCGTGCAGTAGCCGGAAGCGGGGGTTGCCTTGAACCCTCCGTAGCACCAGCCACCGTTGAAATAGAGGCCGTCAATATGGGTGCGATCAATGAAGGGCGAGCCATCCATCGACATGTCCATCAGCCCACCCCACATTCGCAGCAACCGGGCCCGGCCGATGAATGGCATGATCGCCATTCCGCCCTCGCAGACATCCTCGACCACCGGGAGATTTCCCCGCTGGGCATAGGAATTGTAGCCGTCGAGGTCGCCGCCGAACACGAGACCGCCCTTGTCGGATTGGCTGACATAGAAATGCCCGGCGCCAAAGGTAATCACACCAGGCAGGACCGGCTTCAGCCCCTCGGTGACGAACGCCTGCAGGACATGCGATTCGATCGGCAGGCGCATGCCGGCCCGGGCCATCACCTTGCCGGACGATCCGGCCACGCAGACCGCAACCTTGCCGGCACCGATCCGGCCCCGGCTGGTCTCCACCCCGCGGCAGGCACCATCCTGGATGTCAAAGCCGGTCACCTCGCAATTCTGGATGATGTCGACGCCGAGCCTGCTGGCACCCCTGGCATAACCCCAGGAAACGGCATCATGGCGAACCGTCCCGCCCCGGGGCTGCCACAGCGCCCCCTTCACCGGGAACCTGGCATTGTCGTAATCCAGCCAGGGACACATTTTCCTGATTCCATTCTCGTCGAGCAGCACCGCGTCGGCCCCGGCCAGCACCATCGCGTTGCCGCGCCGGGCGGCGGCATCCCGCTGCGGGTCGGAGTGAAACAGGTTCAGGATTCCCCGCTGCGATACCATGGCATTGAAGTTGAAATCCTGCTCCAGCCCCTCCCACAGCTTCAGGGAGAATTCGTAGAAGGGCTCGTTGTCCGGGAGCAGGTAGTTCGAGCGAATGATTGTGGTGTTTCGCCCGGTATTGCCGGAGCCCAGCCATCCCTTCTCGAGCACTGCCACGTTGCGGATGCCGTAGATGCTGGCCAGGTAATAGGCGGCAGCCATGCCGTGGCCACTGCCAACGATGACCACATCGTATTCCGGTTTCGGCTCCGGGTCACGCCACAGCCTTTCCCACCCCCGGTTTCCGGTGAGTCCCTGCGTGAAGATTTTCCAGGCCGAGTAGCGCATCAGGAGTCATCATCTGCAATCCGGCATTCACATGCCGGATCTGGTCCGGTATGTCCTGTCTGAAATAGACAAAAACATGACTAAAAAGGACAAAACTGCCAAAATCTGCCCGTACCGGATCGGATTCCTGTTGATCGACGGATTCGCCCTCCTTTCCTATGCCAGTGCGGTGGAGCCACTCAGGGCGGCAAATCACCTGGGCGGTCGGGAACTCTATTGCACAAGCAACCTGTCGGTGTTGGGAGAATCGGCATGCAGTTCGTCCGCCGCCCTGATCCCGGCGGTTCCGTTTGAGGCGGCGCCGAAGTTGGACCTGCTGCTGGTTGTTGCCGGTGGCGACCCGCTGGGCTTCGACCCGGCGCCAATCCTTGCCTGGCTCAGGAGGCTGGACCGGACCGGCGTGACCATTGGCGGCATCTCGGGAGGTCCGGCGATCCTGGCGCTGGCCGGACTGATGACCGGCCGGCGAATGACGGTGCACTGGGAGCATGCCCCGGCACTTCGGGAGTTGATGCCGGACCTCCTGCTCGAGCAGGCACTCTACCTCATCGATCGCAACCGGATCACCTGTGCCGGCGGCACGGCGCCGCTTGACTTGGTGCATGGGTTGATTGCCGGGCAGCACGGGCACGGATTTGCTCAGCAGGTCTCGGACTGGTTCATGCATACGGAAGTCAGGCATTGGCAGCGTCCGCAACGGGCCGGTCTGGTCGAGCGCCACGGCACCGCCAACCGGGCGGTGCTGAATGCGCTGGAGGCCATGGAGACCCATGTCGCCGAGCCATTGTCGCTCCGGCAACTTGCCAGGGTAGCCGATATCGGCACGCGCCAGTTGAACCGCTTGTTCTCGGTAGAGCTCGGAGTTCCGGCCATGCAGTTCTACCGCAGGCTTCGCCTCGATATCGCCGCCCGGATGCTGACCGGATCGTCGCTGCCGATTACCGATATCGCCCTGGCGACCGGCTTTGCCGATTCGTCACATTTCTCGCGGGCATTCAGCGCCGCCAACGGCATGGCACCAGCCGCGTTCCGTCGAGACGCGTTCAGGCGATCCGGAACGGGCCGGGCAATAGCAGCCGGCCAGCCGGCGTGGCCCGGCTCCCTTCAGCCGGCGCCGGCCCCCGTCCGGTGAGCGACTACCGGCGTTCCGGTGACAGGGAGCATTGCCCGCGGTCGGGATTCGGCTCGACTTCCCGCCTGATGATTTGTGCCAGTTGATCGGCACCGCCGACATAATCGCCATCGATCCAGATCTGCGGGACGGTGATCGGGGTCTTGTGGCCGACGATCGGCTTGACCCGGGCCAGCATCTCGTAGAGCGAAAGCGGCTCCTTCACCACGTCCCGGTAGCTGTAGTCGATATCGGCCTCTGCCAGGTAGGATTTGGCCCGAACGCAATGCGGGCAGGTCTCCTTGCCGAACAGCTTGGTTCCGGACAGCGACGACCGTTTGACATGGGCATTCACCACCGCCTCGGTCAGCACGCCCCGGTTGAGAGCGTTCCCCTGGCTGACCACCTTGCCATCAACCATGACGATGGGCGCGTGCCAGCCACCCCTGGGCAGGGGGCGCCACCATTCGGACAACCACTCGCGCAACGTGAAGCGTATCGGAATCTCCCTGAGTTCATTCTCGAAGGTGTCCTGGATGATATCCAGGGTGAGTGAACATTCTCCGCAGGGAATCCTGACCTTGAACGGGCCCCAGCTCCCGGCCCATTTGTAGAGCAGGACTTCGACCTGGCTCGCCAGTGCATCGCTTGCTGTCATTTGAAATCCCTCATGTCATTCCTGGCCACGACCGGTTGCTTGCCCTTCATAATCGGATTTGAACCTCCCATCCACCGGCATTGCCGATCAGGCACCGCTGGCACGGGATGCATGACAATGCCATGGCATGCGTTCTGGCGCTCGCCGCCCCCGGAGCCGGAACGGTTCAGCTTGACAAACAGCCGCACAAAAAGATTGTAGCGGCGAATGCTGGCTGCGAGGGCTGCTCCCGTGTGCGGAATCGTCGGATTGTTTCTGAAGAACCGGGACCTCGAGTCGAGGCTTGGCAGCATGTTTGCCCCGATGCTCATCGAAATGACCGATCGTGGCCCCGACAGCGCCGGCGTTGCCATCTACCGGCAGCATGATGACGGCAAGACGAGGATCACCGCCTTCAGCCCGGACCCGGAGATAGACTGGGCCAGGCTGGTCGGGAAGATCGGTGCCGCGACGGGCTCGGATGCGGGGTTCACCCGCAACGATACCCATTGCGTCATCATCACCGGTGCGCCGCCTGCGGAAGTCGGGGCGATTATCGAGGCCGAGTGCGAAGGCATGCAGGTCATGAGTGTCGGTCGCAGGATGGAAATCTACAAGGAGACCGGCCTTCCGGATGATGTGGTCTCGCGGTTCGGCATCGACCGGATGGCAGGAAGCCACGCCGTCGGGCATACGCGGATGGCCACCGAAAGCGCGGTGACCACGGCCGGCTCGCACCCGTTTTCGACCGGAACCGATGTCTGCCTGGTGCATAACGGCTCATTGTCGAACCACAACCGTCTCCGGGAGCGGCTGCAGCGCCACCTGGCGATGCAATTCCGGACCGAGAACGACACCGAGGTTGCAGCAGCATTCGTGACCAGCCGGCTCGATGCCGGCGATTCACTGCATGATGCGCTGGAGACCTGCACCGACGAACTCGATGGCTTCTACACCTTCGTTGCCGGCACATCCGACGGGTTTGCGGTATTGCGCGACCCGATTGCCTGCAAGCCGGCGGTGCTTGCCGAGACCGGGGACTATGTCGCCTTCGGTTCGGAATACCGGGCGCTGGCCATGTTGCCGGGGATTAACGGGGCCAGGGTCTGGGAGCCGGAACCTGCCATCGTCTACAGCTGGGGTATCGGCTGATGGCGGAATCGGGGCAAAACGAGGTCGTCATCGATCTCGATGAGACGCAGTTGCGGGATGTGAATTGCACTCTCCAGTCTTTGAACGGCACCGGCGAGGGTCAGCAGTTCCGGCTTCTCAACCCGGGCGGTGCGCATGCACTTGCCTGCGGGCTGGATGCGCCGGTCCGTATCATCATCGAGGGCCATGCCGGGTATTATTGTGCCGGCATGAACAAGCAGGCGCTGGTCGAGATCAATGGCAATGCCGGCCAGGGGGTGGGCGAGAACATGATGTCGGGCCAGGTCCGGGTGCGTGGCGATACAAGCCAGTCGGCGGGCGCCACCGCCCATGGCGGGTTGCTGGTCATCGAGGGCAATGCGGCGGCGCGTTGCGGCATCTCGCTCAAGGGTGGCGATATCGTGGTCAAGGGCAATGTCGGGCATATGAGTATGTTCATGGCACAGGCCGGCCGGCTGGTGGTGTTGGGCGATACCGGCGAAGCGCTGGGCGATTCGATCTACGAGGCCCGGATCTACGTGCGAGGCCAAGCTGGCAGCCTTGGTGCCGATTGCGTGGAAAAGCCGCTCGAGGACCGCCACCGGCAGGAATTGTCGGAATTGCTGGCGCTGGCCGGCTGCACCGGGGCCTCCACCCACGGGTTTCGCCGCTACGGCTCGGCGCGCCAGCTTTACAATTTCAGGACTGAGAATGTCGGCCAATACTGACGCAGGCGCGCCGGGTCGCGACTGGGGGCTGCAGGAATCGGCATCCTTCGACCGGGCCTCCATCCACTATATTCGGGAGGCTGCCCGGACCGGCCTTTACCGAATTCGTGGCTTTGGCGCCAAGCGCAGGGTTGCCAGCTTCGACGATCTGGTCATGCGGGGTGCATCGATGTCGCGCTATCCGCTCGAAGGCTACCGGGAGCGCTGCGGCACCGACGTGGTCATCGGCACCCGCCACGCCAGGAAGCCGATCCATCTGCAGATACCCATCACCATCGCCGGGATGAGTTTCGGCTCGCTCTCGGCCAATGCCAAGGAGGCGCTTGGACGCGGGGCCAGCCAGGCCGGAACCTCCACCACCACCGGCGATGGTGGGATGACGCCGGAGGAACGGGAGCACTCCTCCATCCTCGTCTACCAGTATCTGCCGTCCCGCTACGGCATGAATCCGGATGATTTGCGCCGGGCCGATGCCATCGAAATCGTGGTCGGCCAGGGCGCAAAACCCGGTGGTGGCGGCATGCTGCTTGGCCAGAAGATCACCGGCAGGGTGGCCGGCATGCGCTGCCTGCCGGAGGGGATCGACCAGCGTTCGGCCTGCCGGCATCCGGACTGGACCGGCCCGGACGACCTGGCCATCAAGATTCTCGAACTCAGGGAAATCACCGGCTGGGAGAAGCCGGTCTATATCAAATGCGGTGCTGCACGCCCCTATTACGATACGGCGCTGTCGGTGAAGGCGGGTGCCGACGCCATCGTCATCGACGGCATGCAGGGCGGCACGGCGGCAACCCAGGACGTGTTCATCGAGCATGTCGGCCTGCCGACCCTGGTGGCGGTCAAGGAGGCGGTGCAGGCGCTCGTTGACCTCGACATGCACCGGAAGGTGCAGCTGATTGTCGGCGGCGGCATCCGTTCCGGTGCCGACGTGGCCAAGGCCCTGGCCATGGGGGCCGATGCGGTGTCGATCGGCACCGCGGCGCTGATTGCCATTGGCGACCAGGACCCGGCACTCGAGGAGGAATACCGCAGGCTCGGCTCGGCGGCCGGGTGCTGGGAGGATTACCAGGCGGGCAATGATCCGGCCGGCATCACCACGCAGGATCCCGAGCTGGCCAGCCGTCTCGACCCGGTTGTTGCCGGCAGGAAACTGGCAAACTACCTGTCGGTGCTGACGCTGGAAGCGCAGACGATTGCCAGGGCCTGTGGCAAGAGCCATGTGCACAATCTGGAGCCGGATGATATGGTGGCGCTGACGGTTGAGGCTGCGGCAATGTCGGGAGTGCCGTTGGCTGGCACCAGCTGGATACCCGGAAAGGACATATGAGACCGGACGACAATCCGGACACCCACTGGAAGTGAAAGGAAGAAACTGACATGGCCGAGAGCTTATCCGAACGGTCGCGGGCGAGCGGAATTCGCTATTTTCTCATGAGTTTCACCGACTTGTTCGGCGTGGCCCGGTCCAAGCTGGTGCCGCTGTCGGCGATCGATGACATCGCCGCCGAGGGGGCCGGTTTTGCCGGCTTCGCCGCCTATCTCGACATGACGCCGGCCGATTCCGACATGCTGGCGATGCCGGATCTGGAACGGATGATCCAGCTGCCCTGGCAGAAGCAGACCGCATGGGTGCCATGCGACCTCGTGCTTGATGGCGAGCGGGTACAGCACGCGCCGCGGGTGGTGCTGCAGAATGTCATGGCCAGCGCCGCCGGTTCCGGGATGAGCTTCCTGACCGGCGTCGAGCCGGAATTCTTCGTGCTGGCCGATGAGGGCGACGCCATCGCCGACGGGCGCGATATCCGCGGAAAACCCTGCTATGACCAGCAATCCCTCATGCGCCGGTATTCGCTGATCACCAGCATATGTGACTGCATGGATGAGCTTGGCTGGGATCCCTACCAGAATGACCATGAAGACGCGAATGGCCAGTTCGAGATGAATTGGGGGCCGTCCGACCCGCTGACCACTGCCGACCGTCACAACTTCTTCAAGTTCATGGTCAAGTCGCTGGCCGAGCAGCAGGGCGTGCGGGCAACCTTCATGCCGAAGCCGCTCGAGAGGCTCACCGGAAATGGTTGCCATGTCCACCTGTCGGTCTGGGATGAGGGCGGCAGGACCAATTTGATGTCCGGCGATGGCGAGCTTGGCCTCTCTGAGCTTGCCTATCACGTGATCGGCGGCGTGCTGAAGCATTCGCGGGAAATGGCTCTCGTAACCAACCCGGTGGTCAATTCCTACAAGCGGATCAACGCACCGGTCACCATGTCGGGTGCCACCTGGGCGCCGAATACGGTGACCTATTCCGGCAACAACCGCACGCATCTCATTCGCATACCGGCCGACAACCGGATCGAGGTCAGGCTGGCCGATGGTGCGGCCAACCCGTATCTCCTGCAGGCAGTGCTGGCAGCAGCGGCGCTTGACGGAATTGCCAACCGGACCGATCCTGGCAAGCGGCTCGATATCGACATGTATGCCGAGGGACACAAGGTCAGGAATGCGCCGAAGCTGCCGCTCAACCTCTTGGAGGCCATTGGCCTGTTCAGGAAGTCCCGCTTCCTGCCAGCAGTGTTGGGCAGCGAGTTCCACGTCGCCCTGGCCAAGCTCAAGGCCAAGGAATGGGACGAGTTCATCGGTCATTTCTCCGAATGGGAGCGCGACAACGCCTTCGACGTCTGACGGAAGGGGCGGGCAGGAGGGGCCGGCCGAGTCGTGGTAGCCAGGGTGAATTCCCGGCCAGTGACCAGTCACCCCTGTCGCGTCCGGTGACTTCCCGACAGGGACCGCCTGGACACTGACGGGAAGTCCGGTTCGGTTCCCTCCCGTTCAACTGATCTCTCCCGATGTCCAGATGCTTGTGAACAGTTCACCGCCAGCGCCTGCACGGCAATTCGGGACCCTGAAGATCGGCGCCGGCGATGCGTATCCGTTCGAGATCTGCGACACCATCGGTCTGCCGGAGCCGCCGGCGTGGTGCTGGCAGTCGGCCAGGGTGCCAGATGGTACCGGGATCAGCACAGTGAGGTGCAAGCGGTGCTGAACACGCTTCGGCTGCTGGCCGAGGCCACCGGCCGGCCCGGCGAGAACGGCCACGAAATGCCCAACGCGGCAGCGGAAATGCTGGTGGATAGAGAGGGCTTTCACGGCATCCTCAGCCGGGAGTTTCCCGGCATCGCCAGCGATTCGGCAATTCCGCTCGGCGGGACAGGAGCCCTCTCGGGGCCGGCACGGGAGCGGATCGATCTCCTGGTTGCCGGCGCCTATTCGGAGCCCTGCGCAAGCCGGATCGAGCGGGCGGCGGATGATCCCCTGCAATGGATCTCCTCCGAGGGCGGAACCGGGCAGGGCTGGCTCGGCGCCGGTGCCTGGTACACGAACATGTCCAGGTTTGCCAACGAGGCCAACGCACTGTTCAACGCCCGTCCCGAAGCGTTCTAGTGTCTCGTCACAGTGGTTTTGACGGTTTGGAACGCATCACTTCAGCACCGGCAGACTGTCCGGATTGACAAGCACCCGGATGCTTCGAGCCTAACCGGGGATGCGTTCGGCGGGCCGGGCATGATCGAGATGGAGAACCATCCGGTGCACGGTTGGCGGGGCGGAACGGAACTATCTTCGCATGTCGGCCTCGGCCGGCGGCCGGCGGTAGACCTTGGTATAGGCATGAATGAAGGCCAGACACTGGCCCTGCCTTTCGGCGCGCCCGGCCTGAAAGGGCTGGCCTGGCGGCGGTGTCTGATTCATTGGTGTGCCCAAAAAAACGAGGCACCAATGAACATACGCTATCGAGTGGAACCTCATCAATCGGAACGCTAGGAACTGATGGCGTTGCTGTCGGGCGGCAGAAAGCCGCCTCGCCGCCTGAAACGGGCGCTTTCCAAAGGCCGTCGACACTGCAAGCCCTGATCCTGCAGAACCCCGTGCAGCCTGCGGCCGGGCTTTTCGTGAAGGCTCCGGACAAGCCCGAAATACCGGTGGCCCCGATCCTCGGCCATGGACTTGCCGACCAGAACCTCGAAGTTCGTCAGCCGTCCCTCGCCGTTACTCTCGCGGGCACGCACATAGCTTCCATCGATTCCGACGACAATCGGGCCTTCGGGCCGCGGCAATCCGGCATGGTCCCCTGGCGTGCCCTCGATAAAACTGAACTGCTCCTCCCCCAGTTCCCCTTCCATGCGATTCGCAACCTGGTGCAGGTGGTTGCGCACAGTTTCGGCGTTGAGCGTGGCGCCGACGGGAATCATGTCCTTGAGCAGGCCCACCGTGGCATCGAAGAGGAGACCAGGGAGGCCCACTTCGTTTCCAGATAGAGCATTTCCGGCGCCACATGCACACTGAACAGGTCCGACAGCGGGCTGAAGGTTCCGGTTCCGGCACCGCCGCATCTGCAGCGCTTTAGGCGCGGGCTTGCAATATGCAGCTTCGATCCGTTTAGGCCATCTTCCCGCGCACCGGACGAAGCGGTGGCGAACAGCACGGCCCCGACCCGGCGCATCCACTCGCGCCATCGCAGCTCGCTTGGCAGGTCCTCCAAATCGCGCTCCAGATCAGTTTCGGCGTGATCGGTTCCGCGTGAACCAGACCAAGACCGCAGGACTCTGACGCAAATCAGGAACCTTCGTGCTGGAGCGCTGTCAGTGCGGCAACATGACGGGGCAGATCGCTGCGGGAATGCAGTATGTCAACGATGACGACTTCGTCTGGCCGATCCAGATACACCAGGAAGTGCTCCCCTGCCCTGACAAACCTGAGATCGTCGGCGTCATCCACGAGAACCGCGCAACTCCGGCTATGCGCCTGGCTGATCAAGATCGCGTCGCAACGGCTTAGCAACTCAGTCTCGTAAAGCTCGGCCTGCCTGTGCCCAAAATTCTCAATCGTCCATCTGGCAATCTCGACAAGGCTGGCTTCCGCACGGCGCGTCAACCGTAAAGATCGGCTCATGAGGTCGCGCGTGCTTTGGCAAAGGCCCGACGGACGGCGTCCTCCCCACTCCCTTCGGCAAGATCACCGCGGTTCGCCTGCTCAAGACCTTCCATCAGGCCCTGCCGGAGATCAGCGATTTGCGCCTCTTCCTGCTCGAGCAATCGAAGGCCAGCGCGCATGGTCTCGCTTACATTCTGGTAACGCCCGGATGCGACCAGTGTCTGAACCAGCTGATCCTGGGTGTCGGTGAGAACAACATTGCGTGTGACCATCAGGCACATCTCCTCATTGGCAATATATGCCAACGCCCAGCCTTGATCAATATCCTCACGTCGCCAGCCCGCTTAATCGGCCAGAGAGGGGACATTGAAAGCTCCATCGCTACAGGTAGGTGGCTGTTCTATTCGGCGGGCGGACCCGACCTATCGGTCGAGTCCCTGCTCGTTTTACGTTGTGGATAACGCTGTATTGGATTGGGAAGCAAAACGGGTGGTGAGTAGAGAGAGTTGGCCGGAGCCGGTCCTCCTGATTCGAGGCTGCGAGACCGGTCAAGTTGCGCTTTTTGGTCTGGATCGGGGGGGTCCGGACATACGTGTCCCGCCGGCGCCGCCGGCTCAGGGGGCTTCGCCGGTGAGGTCGAGGTCAGGGCCTCCTCGCGGACCCGCAGGAATTCCTCGGTCTCGCGCGCCAAGTTTGCGGCATGGCGCGACTTCGCGGTTCGATTTCCTCCGCCTCCGCCACCAAGGACCGACCGGTCACTGGCTGAGGAAGTTTTCGTTCTCGGTCGGCAGATATTGCCGGATGTCGATGTCTGCGGGCGTCACCTCCGACCCGACTGCCGACCTGATGTCCTCAAGCAGCCGGTCGGTGTCGGCCACATAGCCGAACTCGACCCGGCGAGAGCCCTCCCGGTCTTCCGAAAGGTCATCATGCAGGACCGGGCGTGACGAGGAATAGCCGAGCGCGACCAGCCGGTTCCGGGCCCAGTCCCTGATTTCGTGATCCCCGGTATAGTCAAGGCAGGCCTGGACGATATTCCTGGCTCGCCGCTGGCTGAGAGCCAGGTTCAGGCGGAACGCCTGTTCATCGGAGGTGGACATGGTCCACTCGGACGATGCGTGTCCTTCGATGCGGATCTCGTCGATGTGGTCGCGATAGCTGTGCATGGTTGTCAGAAACGCCGGACAGAATTGTCGAAGAAAGTCCTGGAACCCGACCTGGATCTGGTCCTCGCCCTGGACGAAACCCAGCCTGTTTTCAAAGGAAATCCTGCCATGCGGACCGATCTTGCCACCGATATCGGTCACCGCCGCCCCCAACTCCTGGTTGATGCTGTCGGTAAGTTCCATCCCGACCCGGGCCTGCTCTGCCAGCTTCCTCTCCACGACACCAAGCTTCCTCTCCACGGCATCAATGTAGGTGATTGCGTCGCGTATCTCGGACACCGAAGCTCCAGACTCCAGGAGTTGCATGAATGCCGAACTCTCGTCCAGTGCCTGGCCTGGACTCTCTGACCTGACCAAATCCGCCAGTTTTCGTTCCTGTTCGGGAGAAAACCGGGAGAGAGAGCTGGCAATCGAGCGGGCCGGTTCGGACCGGGTCACATGGTCCAGAAGCTGCTGCAATCGGCCAGATTCCGCCATGTCCCGAAGCACCGATCTCTGTTCCTCTTCCATGGCCAGAGTCTCGTCGGTGAACTGCCGGACAATCGAATCGGCCTCCCGGTCTTCTTTCGCCCGAACGAGGATTTCCGGCCCCGCATCGCTGATCTCGTCGATGATGATCTGCCGCTCTTCCTCCGAGAGTCGGGACAGTTCCGTGGCAATCAGGGAAAGATCCGGCTGCCGAAACAGTTCGACGCTGCGTTCAAGCTCGTCAATCTGCTGTTGGAACTCGGGTGAGTCAGGGTCTGCCAGATGCCTGGTTGCCTCGAGTATCTTGTCAGTGTTCCACCGCCAAAGCAGCAACAGCAACAACAGGACAAAGACCAGCAGCATGAAGGCTTCGGCGATGGTAAGCCCCATGATCGCTCCCCGGCGGTATTGGCGCCTCGAGCCGCGCCAGTTTGCGTATCCTGGTGGTGGTTGCAGAATTTCCTCCCCTGGCTGGGCGCCTCAGGCGCAGGCGGCCACGACGCCCGTCCTCAAAACTGCCTTCGAACCCATCTCAACAGCCGCTGACCCAGATGCGGTTTGCTGGCCAGCTCGACGGCGATGCCAAACTCCTCTTCGAGTTGATCGTAGTCACCACCCGCGGTGCTGGATGCGCCGAGCTTGTCGATGATGCCCGTCACCCGGGAGCCGGTATCCCGGGATTCCTTCTGCATGATCCTCGACAAATCCTGCATCGGAGCTGCGGCCGATTTCAAACTGTCGATGGCCTGGTTGGCTGCAGCCAGCAATTCGTCGAATTTCTGCTGGTCGCCATGGGTCTCATCCGTGCCGGCCAGCAGGAGGTAGCGGGAGCGCAGGCTGTCGATGAGGGCTTCCGCTTCGCCCGCATCCCGTTCGAACCGTTGTCCAATCTTTTCTGCCAGCACTGCAACCCGCGAAATCCGGATGTGAGCGGCCTCGAGCTGTCTTGCTGCCTGCGACAGTCTTTCCGATGCGTCAACACTCTTGATCGCGTCGATGATCGACTGCACATGCGTGATCACATCACCCGAAGCAGTGGACAGCCGGTTTACCGACTCGGTCATCTGTTTGCTTGTATCGGCATTTGCCTCCATCAGGCTTCGGGAATGGTCGCCATGCGCAGATTGAAGCTCTTCGAATGACTGCGTCAACTTGCGCAGCCTGGCATCAAGCTCAGTCAATTGCTGCAAATGGGAATCGGTGCTGGCGAGGTTCCGTGTTCCGATTTCATCGATGGCCGACCCAAGCCGGTCGAGAGGCTCTCCCAGGGTGGCGAACTGCGCATTGAGTGCCTGCTGAACGCCTTCGCCGATTTCGGCCGGGATTTGCTCCACCGACCGTTTCAATTCCGTGCCGAATTTCGACATCAACTCCGTCGAACTGGCCACCAGGGCCTGCTGGCTGGTGCTGATTGCTGCCTGCAATTCGGACTGCATCGCCGTGATTGCATCGAATTGCTGCCTGGTGGCCTGTTCCGCCGACTTGACGATTTTCTGGTCGCGCTCTTGCGCCAACTGGATCGATTCAATGGAAAACCTCTTCAGGGACGCGGTGCTGTTCTGAAGATTGGCGCGGAATTCCCTGACCGCCTTCTGGAGTTCCAGGGCGGTCTCCCGTTCCCGGGCAACGAGGTCGGCCCGTTGCTGAAAGAAGAGAACCCGCATAAGCACGCCGACGATCGTCGAGACCAGGGCCACACCAAATCCCGAAATGACATTCTCGAGAATATCCGTATCCGAACCGGTCCCGGCAGAGCCGAGCTTGATCAGGGTAATCGCCAGGCTGGTGAGCGTAAACAGGAACCCGATATAGTAGCAATTGTCGCCGATGGTCTCGGGTTCGATAATTCTTCCGCGAAGGTTTCGTGCAATCAGTGCATAGGCCGGGATGACGAAAACCGTCCAGGCGGCGGCGATGATGGTCGGGAAGTGCGTGACCCAGCCATCGGGGGCACCCTCAGATGCACTCCGGGTCTGACCGGGCGTCCATTCTGGTGGCCACAGGAACTTGCACATTATGATCCCTGCGGCGCCGGCGAAGATCGCAAAGAGGAGAATGAACTGGTCGGCAGTTGCTCCCAGGTTGTGACGGGTCAGCCCCGCATACCGTTCTTCCCTGCTGGCCATGATTGCTGTCAGAATCCGCCGAGGGTTGTCGAGTCGGGCTGAACGCTTTCTGCCCCGGCCTTTTCGAAATACCTGACCCAGAAATCCTCGATCTGGGTGTTGCTGGAGCGGTCGGGAACTCGCCTCTGGATCCGGATGACATGAACATTGAACCCGTCCAGGTAGTCGGTCACGCGGTCAAAGCCCGGCGAACGGGCAAAGGCGTTCCAACCCTCGCCGCGATAGAAGCTGAAGACGTCGCTGTTCTGATAGAGATCAGAAACCAGGACCAGGTTCTTGTTGATGCCGTCCTTGCCGAACCCGACCGAATCGACGACCGCGTTATGCATGGTCTCGATGATGGGAGAGGTGTTCATTTCCTCGCCCCGGAGCATGCTGTCCACGGCCTCGGAAAGTGGACGGTTGAACCCGGTTTCGTAGCGTCGTTCAACGAGCGTGCTGTTCTGGTAGATCCTGCTGGCCTCGTCACCCTGCAATGGCTTGCACAGGCCAAACCCGATACTGGATTTCGTCTGGTCGGCACCGACGACCGCAACAGAAATCATTGTTCCCTGCCCGGCGCGGCCAATGTGCCGGTCAATCTCGCGTCGAAGACGGGTCGCATGCCGCTCGTGAAGCGGGTCCGACAGGTCCAGGAGGATCACGAGCATCGCCGTCGGGCCGGATTTCGGGCACAATGTGGCTTCGTCCACCTGCCCCTTTCCCGAGACCTTGAAATAGAAGAGGCCGAATCCGGAAACAGCCAGCACCACGAGCCCGATCAGCAGCAACCACGGCCAGTTGCTCGATTTTCCACCCCTCGACCTTCTACGTGCCGCCCGCCTTCTAGCCATCTGTGGTCCTGCTCTCCTCCAGTTTCGCGATCACATCCTGCTCGACTTCGCGGACGCTCCGGAAGTTCCTGATCGAGACCTTGTAGATTTGCTCCAATTCCTGCACCGCCTCTTCGATGATGACTGATGCCTTGTCCCGTTCGCCCTGGGATCGGTCCCGGTCGATTCCGGAGATATCGAATTCCTGGTGGGCAGGAAATCTGAAGGGCGTGCCGAAATGTCCGGGCGCCGGGGCGGACCGTTCTTCCGCATTGGCATCCCGGTACATCTTCACCAGCAATTGCGCAGTCGAATCGCAGGAGTCCAGGAAGCTCCGCAACTGGTTCTGCAGCGATGTCTGGCCAAAGAAGGCATCGATTGCCTCGGCGACGGTGCCGTGGATCTCCTCGCCGGCGGCCTCGAGCGGCTCGGCAATCCGGTCATGCGTCTCTTTCAGTCCCCGGAGCGTCTCATCATGTTCATCAGCATAATGGCTGCGGGCAGCCTCGAGTTCGCGGGCGACCCTTCCGTATCCCGGATAGGGGTCGTCCGCATAGAACCCCTTCAGCATCCCGCCAAGTGAAATCAGCACGCCAATAACGACCAGGAGCCATGACTCGAAGTGGATGATACCCAGCGGTGACGATTTCAGGCTGTCGATTGCCATCACCGCCGCCGCCTGCCAGTCGGCATCCTCCGACCCGACCAGGGCATCCCTGAAATGGGCGACACCGACATTGAAGACGCCGACAAACGCCAGCCAGGACAGGATGATCATCAATCCGTAGAGCTTTGCGAACAGCCTGACATGATTGATGAACCGGGAATAGTAGCCGGCGGCGCTGGCCGCTCCGACATTCGTGATCGAAATCAGGCTGGCGGCAATGACCCCGCCAAGCAGGCCCAGCTCGTTCTTCTGTGCAAACAGGTAGGCATTGAGCAGCGACTCGATCAGGACCAGCAGCATGCAGATTGCCAGCCATTTGAATCCGCCGGAATACAGGTGCGTGCCGGGGCTCTCGATACGATGGCGGCGGCGAAACGCGTGATTCCACCTCACGCAATCCTCGAGCCGGATCATCGGGCCCTGCATGTAGCCCTCCGCCCCCCGACATTCGCTCTCGAATTCGGCGGATGCCTTGCTGGCCGCCTGCCTGATTTCGGTCAGCGCCTCCGTGGTCCGGTTCAGCCGTTCAAAATAGACGGTGGCCCGTTCCTGGTAAGATTTGAGGCCCAGATCTCGATGCTCCCGAACCCTTTCGATGATCGCCAGTTCGGTGGCATCAGGGTCGATGGCGTCGGCTGCCGGTTGATCCTTCTTGCCGCGATTGCGTCCCAACTCCTCCGCCCTGGTCTGACGGGCAAGGGTTGCAACATCAAGATTGGGGAAGACATCGACAGAGGGATCGAAGGCATCGATCCGGAACAAATCCCTGAGCTTCTGGATCACCACATCATTCCAACTGGACAGCAACCATGGCAGAAGTATCGCATTGAATTCGAGGAAAGAGTAGCAGACGGCAATACAAGGGCAAGCCGGACAGGTGAACTCGATAACCGGGGAGGGATGACATGGATATTCTGGTCTTGCAGCATGCGCGGGTTGAGCACCCCGGGGCGTTCCGGGAGTACCTGGCAGAGGACGGACACAACGTCACCGCGATCGAACTTGACGAGGGAGAGGAAATTCCCGGCCTTGACGGGTTCGATGCGCTGTGGGTGCTCGGCGGGCCGATGGATGTCTGGGAAGAGGATGCCCATCCATGGCTGGCCGGGGAAAAGGCGCTGATCCGGGAGGCGGTAGCCAAGCGAGGCATGCCGTTCCTCGGTCTCTGTCTCGGTCACCAGTTGCTGGCCGAGGCGCTTGGCGGCTCATGCCGGAAGGCCGAAGCGCCGGAGGTCGGCGTCATGGAGGTGGAGGTGACCGCCGAAGGCGCCGACAGCGTGTTCCTGGACGGTCTGCCCGAACGGCTGCATTGCCTGCAATGGCATGGTGCGGAGGTGGGCAGGGCGCCGGACGGGGCGGTGGTGCTGGCTGAATCGCCCCTGTGTGCCAACCAGGCCATGAGCTGGGGGCCGCGCGCATTCTCAGCCCAGTTCCATGTCGAGGTGGAGTCCGACACCGTGTCGAACTGGGCGGCGATTCCGGAATATGCGGCGGCGCTGAACCAGGCATTCGGCGAAGGCGGCGCCGAGCGGCTGGTCGGCGATTGCTCGCAGCGAATGGACGAATTCGGCCGGACTGCCGAGCGGATCTACATCAACTGGCTGCACGCGGCGGCGATGGCCTGAACTCCCGATTGGCCGAAGCCCCGGCGCATCGGCAGGGGTTGCGCGCGTCCTCTCGCCTGGCCGAGGCTGGTGGATGGAACGCTGCGATGCAGGTGGATTGGGCTCGCAATCGGATGCGGCCCAGCCTGATCATGCCATCACCCGTCAATCCTGCCATCCGTCACGTGGCCGAGGCCCTCGTCAGTGACAGCCTTGCCGTTTCCAGATGGTCCTTCATCCACCTGGCGGCGGCCTCCGGCTCGCGGGTTCGTATGGCGTCGACGATGCGGCGATGCTGCTGGTTGTAGGTGGCAATGATTGCCGGCTCCAGGGTCAGTATCCGCATCCTGATCCATTCCGGCCTGCCCCGGACCGAACTGATCTGGGCCGAAATCCATGACAGCAGCGGATTGCCGGTGATATCGACCAGCCTGGCGTGGAATTCGGCATCGTGGCTGGCGAAGCGGTCCGAATCATCCTGGCATTCCTCCATCCTGACCAGGAACCGGTAGAGGTCATCAATGTCGGGCCTGGTGGCATTCAGCACCGCCAGCCGGCAGATATGTGGCTCCAGGGCAAAGCGGACATCCATCAGCTCCATGGGCCGGGCATCGTCGAAGACCGGGTTGCCGTCATCCGGTGGCCGGGCCGATACATACGCCCCGCTTCCCGGCCTGACCTCTACCAGCCCTTGTGCGGCCAGTTCCGACAGTGCCCGCCGGATGGTGCCGCGTGATACCGCGTACTGCCCGGCCAACTCCCGCTCCGGCGGCAGCCGGTCGCGGGGCCGCAACGTGCCGCCCTCGATCTCCTGCCGAATCTCGCTGAGTATCGATGCGGCACTCATTCGGACCATGTCATCCGACGCCATACGCACCTCCAATCATATACCAAAAATATACCAAATTTGATCTTTGGTCAAGAATTGGATCATAATAGTTGCAATGTGGAATTGATTTGGTATTGGAGTTGTCGAATTCGGGTGGTGAGCAATCCTCGCCAGCATCGTTCGGGTTGGAGGAATTGATGTCGATACCGGAGCATGCGGATTACGTGATCATCGGGGCCGGCATTCATGGCCTTTCAACCGCGTGGGGGCTGGCCAAACGGCTCAACGGACGCGGTGAATGCGCAGAAGGCCGGATTGTGGTGATCGACAAGTCGGGCGTTGCCGCAGGCGCCTCGGGCATCGCCTGCGGCGTGGTTCGCAACAATTATTTCCAGCCGGCCATGCGGCGGTTGATGGCCCATTCGGTCGATCTGTGGGAGACCGATCCGGAAGGGCTGAGCTATCACCCGGTCGGATACATGCAGATTTCCTGTGAAGCCATGCGCGAGGACGTGGCCTCGATCCATGCGCAGCAGCAGGAAATCGGTTACGAAAGCGTGTTCATCGAGGGCGAGAATGCGGCCACCAACTACATGCGGGGCCTGTTCAGCGACTGGCAGGCACGCAACATCACCAGTGTCCTGCATGAAAAGCGCGGCGGTTTCTCCAACAATACCAAATCCATGGAGGGGCTGGCCCGCAAGGCGGAAAACCAGGGTGTGCGGATCCTGTCCGGGGTCGAGGTCACCGGTTTCGATTTCGATTCGCAGAGCAAGGCGGTCAGCGCAGTCGAGACCGACCAGGGCAGGATCAGCTGCGAGCAGGTTGTCATCGGCGCTGGCCCATGGGTGCGTGATTTCTGGCACATGCTGGGCCTGCCGGCCCGGATCACGGTCAGGGATTTGGACGGCAATACCCATCACGGCGTGGATATGTGGCGGTTCTGGCAGCTCGAAGAGGGCGTGTTGTCCATTCCGCCCGAGACCCTGCTCACCGATGATGGCGAGGTGCCGCCGGTGATGCATGTCGATACCGATGCACCGCTGTATTCCGATATTGACGATTCGATCATCACCGACGAGATGTGGGGGATCTACTACAAGCCGGACTGGCATTTCGGCGGCGTCCAGGGCGGCGCCTCGCCCTACAAGGTCGACACGCCGGTGGACGAGGTCGCCATCGACCCGTACGGGCCGGCGAGCCCGGAATTCGTTGCCAGCGAGAGCTTTGCCCGCATGTGGGTTTCGGCACTTGCCCATTGCCACCGGCGGTTCGAGGGGATGATGGCGAAGTATCACCGCGAGCCATCGGGCGGGATCGGATGCTTTACCGCCGACAGCTTCCCGGTATTCGACCGCTTCAACGAGAACGTGACGGTGATTGCCGATTCAAATCATGGTTGGAAGATGATCGGTGTCGGCCATTTGGTTGCCGACGAGGTGTTGGGTGAGGAACAGGAGTTGCTGGCACCGTTCCGGTTTGACCGGTTCGAAAAGGGCGAGCTTCACCCGGTGTCAAACAGCCCGTACCCGTGGAGCTGATGCAGCACGCAACGGATAAACAAGGAGGATCACATGCCGGAAATGGACATTCAAAGATTCGTGGAAGCCCCCGGACGGGCCGATCAGGTCAGGGAAGTCCGGGAGAAGATCGACGAGCTGGGGATCGAGTATCTCTACCTGCAGTTCGTCTCGGTGACCGGAAAGGTGATGGGCAAGGGCATACCGGCCGATCACTGGGAAAGCGTGGCCCGGAAGGGGTTCCAGCTGGTGTATGGCGCCACCGTCAACCTGTTCACCAATCGCAGCGGCGACTATCTCGGCTACGGGCCGGAAGCAGCGGAGCTGGTTGGAATTCCCGAGCCGGAAACGATGATGCAACTACCCTGGGAGCCGAAGATCGCCAGGTTTTTCTGTACGCTCTTCCGCAACCGCGAGGAGCGTGAGAACCCGGGCGGCTACCTGACCGCCGATTGCCGCGGCAATTTGCACCGGCTGCACGCCCAGTTCCGGGAAAAGCATGGCGGGCTGCACCTGCGGGCCGGAACCGAGCCGGAAATGATGTGGCTGAAGAAGGACGAGAATGGCAAGCCGGCCGGCGGCTACTCGAAACCGTTCTGCTACCATATCGACCAGTTCGAAAGCCTGCGCCCGGTCTACATGAAGGTGATCGAGTATTCGCGGAAGATGGGGCTGGACATGATCCAGGGCGATCACGAGGATGCTCCTGGCCAGCTGGAGCTGAACTGGACCTATGACGATGTGTCCAGGAATGCCGACCGCCTGACCACCTACCGTCAGATCTGTGCCCAGGTTGCCCGCGAGTTCAACCTCATTGCCTGTTTCATGTCGAAGCCGTTCATGGGTGTGTCGGCATCCGGCTGCCATCACAACCTGTCGCTGTGGCGCGGCGGCGAGGATGCGTTCAGGCGGACCGGCAATGATCCGGACGCGCTTCCGGGCATGGCACACAACTACATGTATGCCGAGGGCGGTGAAAATACCTTCATGCCGGATGGCGATGATCCGCAGATGCCGGGCAAGGACGGGTTGAAGGCGATCGGTGGCATCGTTCACCATTTGCAGGCATTGACCGCGATCGGTTCGTCGACCGTCAACTCCTACCGCCGGCTCTGGGATACCGGCTTCTGGGCACCGGTCTTCGCCGATTGGGGCTTCCAGAACCGCACCACCGGGCTTCGGGTCTCGGCGCCAGGCCGGTTCGAGTACCGGTCGGTTGATTCGATGGTCAACCCGTACCTGATGGGATCGACCATCCTGGCCGCTGCCGATGACGGCATCGAAAACAGCCTGGATCCGGGCGAGCCGGAGGAGCGCAACATCTACGAGGCGATCAAGGCCGGCAAGGATGTCAAGCGCCTGCCGATGTCGCTCGGCGAGGCGCTGGAGGCGCTGGCCGCCGACGAGGTGGTGCAGCGTGGATTGCCGGGTGAAATGTTCCGGCTCTACCACGAGTACAAGACCGATGAGTGGGAACGGTTCATGCATACCGTCACCGACTGGGATGTCGATACCTATCTCGATTGCCTTCCCTAGGCCGAACTGTCCGTGCAGCGGGCTCCCGGCCTGCTGCACCTCCACCAACACCAGATCTACAGGATGGAAACATGTGCGGAATTGCTGGCCTGATACACCGCGGCAGGATTTCCGGTGTCGGCAGCGAAATGACATCGATGCTGCAGGCACTCAGGCACCGGGGCCCAGATTCGACCGGCTACGCGGTGTATGGAGAGGGCACACCGGACCATCACGTCATGCGGCTGAAGGTGGCCGAACAGGAGGATATGGGCCGCGGCCATGGCATCCATGATGTCATCCGCAAGCGGATCGCCGACGTTGAGGAGGTGCTCGCCGAGCATGACGCGGCGGTGCAGTCGAAGGAGCATGCAACCGAATATGCGCTACGCTACCTGATTTCACACCAGGGCGACACCGAGGACATGGCCCGCCATGTCGAGGAGATCGATGGGGTCGAGATTCTCTCGCTCGGCTACGGGCTCGAGATGGTCAAGGATCTCGGCGATGCGACCACCGTCTGCGATGCCTATGATCTGGGCGGCTTCAGCGGTACCCACGCCATCGGCCATACCCGCATGGCCACGGAATCGGATGTCGATATTCGCTCGGCCCATCCGTACTGGGCCTTCCCCTATAACGACGTCTCGGTGGTGCATAACGGCCAGATCACCAATTACTGGATCATGCGACGTGAAATGGAGCGACGGGGACACCGTTTCATGTCCGACTGCGATTCCGAATTGCTGGCGGTCTACACCGCCCACAATCTTGCCAATGGCGTCACCCTCGAGGACAGCCTGCGGCGGTCGATCGACGAGATCGACGGCGTGTTTACCTACCTGGTGGCGACGAAGGACGAGCTGGGAATGGCCAAGGACACGATGGCGGCAAAACCGCTGGTTCTCTACGAGAGCGACGACCTGATTGCGCTGGCATCGGAAGAGGTGGCGATCCGATCGATCATTCCGGAAGAAATCGACACATATGATCCGTATGACGAGGAGGTTCGGGTATGGACGGCGTGACTGACACTGAACTTGCTGGCCTGAGCCAGGATGAGAGGGCGCGTGCCCTCGGGATGACCACCGAGCAGCTGTCCGGCCGGACCATGCTGATCGAGTTCGACCCGGATGCGGAACCGAACCTCACCTATCCCTGGGCACCGGATGTCGATTTCAACAGGCGCACCGAACTGGACGCCGACGAGCTCACCACCACCGAGGCCAATATCCGCATCCGCCAGCTGATGGAGGCGGGGTACGGCTCCATCGTCATCCGCAACCCGAGGGGCAAGCACGGGCTCGGCGTCGGGATCCTGAGCCGGCTGAACCTGATCTTCGAGGGCTCGCTCGGGTATTTCGGCGCTGGCCTCATCGACGGGCCGAATGTCCGGATCAACGGGCGGGTCGGCTGGTCCTGCGGCGAGAACATGATGTCGGGGACCGTCATCGTGGAAAAGAATGCGGGCTCGACCTTCGGCGCCGCCATCCGCGGTGGCGACCTGGTCTGCCGGGGCTCGGTCGGCTCCCGCACCGGCATCGACATGAAGGGCGGCAGCATCATCGTCGGTGGCGACACCGGTGCGCTGTCCGGATTCATGATGCAGCGTGGCCGGATCATCGTGTGCGGTGATGCCGGCAAGAATCTCGGCGATTCGATGTATGATGGAACCATCTTCATCGGCGGATCGATCAGGAGCCTTGGCGTCGACGCGGTTGAGGCCGAGTTGACGGAGATCGATCGCCAGTGGCTGGAGCGCAAGCTCGGCCTCTACGGCATGGTTCCACCGGATGGGGTTGGCGGCTTCACCAAGATCGTCGCCGGCAAGCAGCTCTGGAATTACGACAATTTGGAGCCGACGGAAAAGAAGCTGATCCTATAGAGACGCGAGGGAAGACTGACATGCTTGACGGAAACCAAACCCTGAAACAGCCGCTTGACCGGGATACCAACCGGCTGGGGGATTCGTTCATCTTCACCCCCCAGGTGATTGACGACATCCATGTGAAGGCCGAGCTTGGTCGCTACCGGATGCGAGGGTTTTCGCTGTTCAAGAAGATCCCGCATTGGGACGATCTGACCTTCCTTCCCGGAACCCTCACCCGGTTTGTCATCGAGGGCTACCGGGAGAAATGCGAGACAAGGACGGTGATCGGCCCGCGGGCCAAGCGGCCGCTCGAGCTGGATATTCCGGTTTATGTCACCGGCATGAGTTTCGGTGCCCTGTCCTACGAGGCCAAGACGGCGCTGGCCCGAGGTGCTACCATGGCCGGCACTGCGACCTGTTCCGGCGAAGGCGGAATGATCCCGGATGAGCGCCGCTATTCCTCGAAATGGTTCTACCAGTGCATCCAGTCGCGCTACGGGTTCAATCCGCACCACCTGGTGCTGGCCGATGGCTGCGAATTTTTCATCGGCCAGGGATGCAAGGTGGGGCTGGGCGGCCACCTGATGGGGCAGAAGGTCACCGACCAGGTTGCCGAAATGCGCTCTCTGCCGGCCGGCATCGACCAGCGCTCGCCAGCCAGGCATCCGGACTGGCTCGGCCCCGACGATTTGGCGCTGAAGATCCAGGAAATCCGCGAGGTCACCGACGGGCAGATCCCGATCCAGCTGAAACTCGGCGCTGCCCGGGTCTATGACGATGTACGGATGGCGGTAAAGTGCAACCCGGATTCAATCTATATCGACGGCATGGAGGGCTCCACCGGTGCCGGTCCGCATTTGGCGACCGAGGATACCGGCGTGCCGGGGATGGCCGCCATCCGCCAGGCCCGCAAGGCGATCGACGATCTGGGAATGCGAGGCCAGATCACCCTGATCTATGCCGGTGGAATTCGCAACGGTGCCGATGTTGCCAAGGCCATCGCCCTTGGCGCCGAAGCGATCGCCGTCGGTCACTCGGTGATGATTGCCCTCAACTGCAACAAGGACATTCCCGAGGCCGATTTCCGCAAGGAGATGGGCGTCGAGCCCGGCTATTGCTACCACTGCCATTCCGGGCGCTGCCCGGTCGGGGTTGCCACCCAGGATCCGGTATTGCGCTCGAGACTTGATCCAGACGAGGCGGCCGAGCGGGTCTACAACTTTCTGCACACGCTCACCATCGAGGCACAGATGTTTGCCAGGGCTTGCGGCAAGACCAATATCCACTCGCTCGAACCGGAAGACCTGGCGGCGCTGACCATGGAAGCCTCGGCAATGGCGGCGGTGCCGCTGGCCGGCACCAACTACACGGTCGGTGTCGACGACTATCACCATCTCTAGGGAGGCTGTCATGGCTGGCACCAAATATCGCGGCTCCAATATCGAGGATGTCGACCAGTTCTTGAATGATGTGGCCGGACTCGGGTCCGAGAGGGAAAAGGAAATCGGCCAGCACATCGGCTATCGCTACGATGTCAACCTGGTTCCCGATTACCGGCGGATCACCCCGTTCCTCGAGGAGTATATGGAAATCATGGGCTGGGACGACCTCAACTGGCTCGAGGATGTCCACATGGGATACGAGGATGGCAAGCCGGCGGTGTTCGACCGCAACATCAATGGCTGGGTCAGGGTGCCGGACACGATTTCCCTTCCGGACAACCAGCAGGACCGGGACATGATCGCCCGGGAGTTGCTGATCAAGTTCCAGATGTCGGAAAAGCACCCGCTGGTGGCCCTGAGAAAGGCGTACAAGAAATTCTAGATGACCCGCCACTTGCTGACAGCATGCATACAAACCGCGCCGCATCCTGATTTCGACTCGGCGATCGCCGCGGCCACGCCATTGATCGAGGAGGCGGTCGCCTCCGGCGCCCGCTTTCTGGCCCTGCCGGAATATTGCGGCGGCCTCAGGAGTGACGGGCCGGTGCTGGCGCCGCCCTCGGCACCGGAGCGGAGCCATCCGGTAATCGGGGCGGTTGCCGGGATGGCGGCAAAGCACCGGGTGTGGATCCTGATCGGCTCGGTTGCCGTCGATGGGCCGGGCGGGCGGATCTACAATCGCAGTCTCGTCGTCGATGATAAGGGCAACGTCACCTCCCGCTACGACAAGCTTCACCTTTTCGACATCCAGCTCTCGGCCGGCCAGACCTACCGGGAGAGTGCGGTGGTCGAGCCGGGCAAGCGGGCAGTCATTGCCCGAACCGCGTTCGGTCTCGTTGGGCTGACCATATGCTACGATCTGCGCTTTCCGGGCCTCTACCGTGACCTGGCCATGGCAGGGGCCGAAATCCTGGCAGTCCCGGCGGCGTTCATAGCCACCACCGGCAAGGCGCACTGGCATGTCCTGAACCGGTCACGGGCAATCGAGAATGGCAGTTTCGTGCTGGCGCCATGCGCCTCGGGACCGATCCCGGGCGGCGGCCAGTCCTACGGTCACTCGCTGATCGTCGATCCCTGGGGCCGGATCCTGGCCGATGGCGGTGAAGGAGAAGGCGTGGTGCTGGCGGAGCTTGATCTCGACATGGTGGATGAGACCAGGTCCCGCATTCCCAGTCTGACACATGGCCGCGACTACGCTTTCATGACCGGCGAGCCGGCAAGGGCGACCGGCTGAGATGGCAATTCCGGCCTTGGATACCAGCGGTGCCGACGCCATGCGCCGGAGATTCCTCGGCTGGCAGTGCCGGGCCAGGCAGGCGGCGGTGCGGGAGCGCTCGGGCCAACCGGACCAGGCCATGATGCCGGTGCTGCGGATGGCCGGCGAGGCGCCTGTTCGGGTAATCACCGTGCTGAACCGCCGGGAGGAATTCTCGGTCATCCCCGAATTCAGGCATATCGCCAGGCGGTCGATGGATCCGGCCGCCATTCGCAATGCGGCGCTGACCTTCCTTGCTGCCGGCTATTTCCAGGGTCCGGACCGGTTTTCCGACCTGCTGACAGCCTGCTGGCCCCCGGAATCGATGACCGCCGCCCTTTTGGCCAGGCAGGAGCGCTGCGTCCTCGAATTCGATGCCTATGCGCACAGCTTTCACCTGGATTGCCGGATTACAGAGCTCGAGGCCTCCCGGTATCTCTTCCAGGCAACCTGGTGGCACAACCGGTTCTTCAATCGGGATTTGCGCGCGGAGTCGCGCATCTTCGGCTTCCGTCCGGACTGGATGCGGGCAGTGGATGACACCGGACAGGTCGCATCAGCAATTGCGTAGCTTAGCGAGTAGGAGCGCCGGTTTTGCGCGAACAAGCGGCCGGGAGGCAGGCACGCGGATGCGTGGCTGATCCGGTCGTCATTTCCGGGGAGCAATGGCGCTCTCCGCAACAATGGAGGAATACGATGAATAGGTTTGCAAGTACAATTGCCGCGGGTGTGATGGCGGCGGCGCCGATGACGGCCATGGCCCAGGATAGCAGCGATCCGATCGTGATCGCCACGCATAACTGGTCCAGCCAGATCGTGATGACCTACGCGGTAGGCCAGATTTTCGAGACCATGGGAAACAATGTCGAGTTCGTCTCGACCGATTCCCAGGCGGTGTACGAGTCGATCAGGCTCGGCGACGTGTCGCTCGAACTGGAAGTCTGGGAAGGCGCCTTTGGCGTTGCCTTCAACGAAGCGCTCGAAAAGGGCGGTATTCACGATGCCGGTGACCACAATGCGGTCACCCGCGAGGAATGGTGGTACCCGATCTGGACCAAGGATTCGTGCCCCGGACTGCCAAGCTGGGAAGCGCTGAATGAATGTGCGTCCCTGTTTGCCACGCCCGAAACCGGCGACAAGGGCCGGTTCCTTGGCGGCCCGGTTGACTGGCTCAAGCACGATGCCGAGCGGGTCGAGGCCCTTGGCATGGATTTCGTGGTGGTCAATGCCGGTTCGGCAGCGGCCCTGTGGGCAGAAGTTGCCTCGGCCGAGAAGACCGGACGCCCGGTGGTCCTGTTCAACTGGACCCCGAATTTCGTCGAAGCGGTCTGGCCGGGCGAATTCGTGGAATTCCCGACCTATTTCGAAGGTTGCAAGGATGACGCCTCTCTCGGACCCAACCCGGACATGACCTATGATTGCGGCAACCCGCCGGATGGCTATCTCAAGAAGGCCGCATGGGACGGCATGCCGGAGAAATGGCCGAATGCCTACGAGGTGTTGACCCGGATTTCTTTCACCAACCCGCAGATTGCCGAAATGGCCAAGCTGGTCGATGTCGATGAAATGGAGCCGGAAGATGCGGCAACTGCCTGGCTCGAAGCCAATGAGGATGTCTGGCGGCCATGGCTGGAAGGCGTAAGCTGATCCCGTCACCATCAGACACGAAACCGCCCCGGCCTCGGCCGGGGCGGTTTGCCGTTCCGGCACCAAGTCCGGATGTCGACACGGCATAATTCCGCCCGCCGGTTGGAAATGGCGGGCATCCCGGTCTAATATGCAGACGGAGAGCTGGCCCACCGCAACCGGCGGCTGGCTGGTGGGGGAGTTGCAACCATGAATTCCGAAGACCATCCCGTAATTTCCTGTTCGAATGTCTGGAAGCTGTTCGGTGACCATCCGCGGCGCTATTTCGACGGCCTCGACCAGGCCAGTTCCTTCGACAGGATCCGCGAGGATGGCTACATCGCTGCAGTGCGCAGCGTCACCTTGGAGATTCATCGCGGCGAGATGCTGGTGATCATGGGATTGTCGGGGTCCGGCAAATCGACGCTGGTCCGCTGCATGTCACGGCTGATCGACATTACCGGCGGCGAAATCTCGGTGGAGGGCAGGGATTTGATGTCGCTGTCCGAAAAGGAGCTCATCGAGCTCAGGCGAAACAAGATGGGGATGGTGTTCCAGAGCTTCGGCCTGCTCCCGCATCGCACCGTCCTGCACAATGTGGCGTTTCCGCTGGAAATGCGGGGGCAGGATCGGTTCGAGCGCCGCCGTCGGGCACTGGAGGTGATTGAACTCGTCGGCCTTGCCGGCCGAGAGGATTACTATCCACGGGAATTGTCCGGCGGTCAGCAGCAGCGGGTCGGCATTGCCCGGTCGTTGGCCATCGAGCCGGATATCTGGTTCCTCGATGAGCCGTTTTCGGCGCTTGACCCGCTGATCCGGCGGGAAATGCAGGACGAGTTCCTGCGACTGCAGGACATGCTGCAGAAGACGATCGTGTTCATCACCCATGACTTTTCCGAGGCGCTTCGCCTGGCCGATCGCATCGCCATCATGAAGGATGGCCTGATCGAGCAATGCGACACGCCCGACCAGATCGTGCTGAACCCGGCCACCGACTACGTGGCGAAATTCACCGAGGAGGTGGAAAAGGCGAGGGTGGTCCATGCCGGCGTGCTGGCATCGCCGGCCGGGGATCGAACGCCGGTGGGCGAGGCCATTTCGGCCTCGGCGACCCTGCATGGCATTGCCAGGCAGCTGATCAATGACGAGAGGGACGAATTCCCCGTCGCCGACCGGGACGGCAATATTGTCGGATTGCTCGATCGCCGGGAGGCGCTGGCGCTTCTCTATGGTGACAGCCGGTGACGGCAGGCGCGCAGAGGAATTCGGAGCCCGTCTCCCGGGTGCAGCTGGGACGGGCGATCCTGCTCTTGGCCGTGCTCCTGGCCGTGTGCAAGCCCCTGCTGCCGGAATTCCTGGTCCGGCCATCCGAATGGCTGGTGTTTCCCTTTGCCGACTGGATCAACTGGCTCTTCGTCTTCGTCAAGGATGATCTGGGTTTCATCCATGTCACCAGGGCCTTCGCCGCCGGCATCGAATGGATGCTCGATGTCACCGCCAACCTGCTCTACGGACGCAATCGCTGGCCGCGGATCGGGCCGATTCCCTGGACCTTCGTGGCGATCACCGCGGCGGCGATCGGCTATGCGCTCAATGGCTGGCGGCTGGCACTGCTGTCGGGTGGGACCTTTGTCTGGATCGCGGTGATGGGGCAGTGGAAGTGGTCCATGGAGACGCTGTCGGTGATCGTGGTGGCGGCGCCGGTGGCCATCATCGTCGGCCTGGTGCTGGGAATCGCCGCCTGGCGATGGCCCATGGTCGAGCGGGTCATGAACCCGATTCTCAACATTGCCCAATCGCTCCCGCATTTTGCCTACATGATCCCGGTGGTGGTCTTTATCGGGGTCGGCCCGAAATCCGGCGCCGTGGTGACCATCATCTTCGCCGCACCGCCAATGATCAGGATGACGCTGCTCGGCCTCAAGAAGGTCGCCTCGGAGATAACCGAGAGCGGCAAGATGTGCGGGGCCACCGGTTGGCAACTCTTGCGGCATGTTCGGGTTCCTTCGGCCAGGACCGAAGTGCTTGTCGGCATCAACCAGGTCATCATGCAATGCCTGGCCATGGTGGTGCTGGCCAGCTTCATCGGCATGCCGGGCCTTGGCCAGAAGCTCCTGCAACTGCTGCAGGCGCTGAAGATTGGCCGGTCAGTCGAGATCGGCGTCTCCATCGTGCTGATCGCCATCGTGCTGGACCGGTGTTCCAAGGCCTGGGTCGAGAAGGAGCCGGTGCATTTTGACAAGGGCACAGCCTGGCATGAGCGCCACCGGACCCTCGTTGCCTGGGCGGTCCTGTCGGCGCTGGCGCTGACAATTGCCCAGTTCTGGCAGCTGGCCGACCAGATCCCGCGCCAGCAGACCCTGACCATCTACAAGGAAATCGACACGGTCGTCGACCTGTTCATCATCATCGCCGACCCGGTCACCCAGGGCATCCGGGCCTTCCTCATCACCTGGGTTCTGATCCCGATGCGCGATGCCTATCTCTGGCTGCCATACAGTTCGGTGCTGGCGCTGGCGGCCGGCGTCGGCTGGCTGGCCGGGGGCATGCGGTCGTCACTGACCTGCGCCGGCTTCGTCATGCTGATTGCCATGTCAGGCTGGTGGGACCGTGCCATGATCACCACCTACATGGTGTCCTTCGCGGTATTGCTGGTTTGCGCCATCGGGTTACCGCTGGGGGTGTGGGCATCGAAGAGCGCCGCCAGGGCGAAAACCATCCTGCTATTCTGCGACACCGCCCAGACCTTCCCGAGTTTCATCTACCTGATCCCGGTGGTCATGCTGTTCGGCGTCAATGATGTCGCCGCCATCGGGGCGGTGGTCGTGTTCGGCCTGGTGCCGATGACCCGCTATACCATCGAGGGGTTGCGGGCGGTTCCGTCCGAACTGGTCGAGGCCGCCGACATGTGCGGTGCCTCCTCCCGCCAGAAGCTTTGGGCGGTGAGCATGCCGATGGCCCTGCCCACCATCGCCGTCGGCCTCAACCAGACCATCCTGTTCTCGCTGTTCATGGTCATCATTGCCGCCTTCATCGGCACCCAGGATCTCGGCCAGGAAATGCAGCGGGCCCTGTCTTCGACCGATGTCGGCAAGGGGCTGGTGCTGGGCCTGTGCGTGGCCTTCATCGGATTGCTGGTCGATCACCTGATCGTGACTTGGTCGGCACGGCGCAAGCAGGCGCTAGGCTTGGCGTGACCATGACGGTGACACCCATATTCGAGACCGGCTATGAACGGGCCGGCGTGATCGTCCCGGGAATGCCGGTTCTGCAGCCCGGCGTTGAGCGCTACCCGGTGCCCGGGGGCGGGTCACGGACGGTGCCGGTATTTGCCGGCGACGAGTTTTCGGTCCTCGATTTCGAGGGAGGCCAGTCGGCAGAGCTGGTATTCTTCGATCCGGATGGAAATTCCGATGCCGCCATGATCGGCGGGACCGGCAATGGCCGGCCTGTCGGGTCGATCCAGGTGCTCGGCGATGGCAGCAGGTCGGCAGAGCGGGTTCTGGCCAGGCTGACGAGTGCCGGGGTCCAGATTGCGCAGGGTGATTCCGTCATTACCCTGGGCAATGGCTCGCGACCGGGCGACATGGCGCATTTCACCGCCGAGAGCGACGGGTTGCTGGTGGTGTCGGCGCCCGGCGGTCCGATGCGCCCGCAGGACCAGGACACGCCAACCGAGATCATTCTCTATATCCGCCGCCGGCATGCCGGGCCGGCGACCGCGTTGCTGGAGCCGCCGGACCCGCTCGCCGACCCGCTCGCCGATTTCAATATCCAGCCAGGCCAGGCGGTCCCCTACGAAGTCAGGAAAGGTGAATATATCCAGATCCTCGATGTGCAGGGGCGGGAATGTTCCGACTTCCAGGCATTCTCCCTTGGCAAGCTCGACCAGGGAATCGAGCGTGAAATCGATCCGACTGCGACCCGGACCCTGACCGGCACCGGCTATCCGGCCCCCGGAATATTCTCGAAATATTTCACCGTCGATTTTGATCCGCTGGTGGAGATCGTCCAGGATAGCTGCGGCCGGCACGACGCCTTCGGGCTGGCATGCACGGCCAGGTATTACGAGGATATGGGGTATCCGGGCCACGTAAATTGCTCGGACAACATCAATGCCAGGCTGGCCAGCAGCTACCAAATCAGGGAGCGCGGAGGCTGGCCGGCGATTAATTTCTTCTTCAACACGGCCATTGACGATGCCAATGCCATGGGATTCGACGACCCGTGGTCACGCCCGGGTGACTATGTTCTCCTGCGGGCAATGACCGACCTGGTCTGCATCTCGACGGCCTGTCCATGCGACGTCGATTCAGCCAATGGCTGGAACCCGACGGACATTCAGGTGCGAACCTACCGGGCCAGCGAGGATTTTGCCCCTTCGATTGGCTACCGGAAGTCGGCGGAGGCGAAGATGGAAGAAACCAGGAAGACCGGATTTCACGATTGCTTTGCCCGCCACACGCGGGATTTTGTCGAATACAGCGGCTTCTGGCTGCCGAAGACAATGCCGGGGCGCGGGGCGATCGACGAATACTGGGGTTGCCGCGAGCGGGTGGCGGTCATGGATTTGTCGCCCCTGCGAAAATACGAGATCACGGGCCCCGATGCCGAACAGCTGATGCAACGCTGCGTCACCCGCGACATGAGCCGGCTGTCGGTCGGGCAGGTTGTCTACACCGCGATGTGCTACGAGCATGGTGGCATGATCGATGACGGGACGGTGTTCCGCCTCGGCGAGATGAATTTTCGCTGGATCGGCGGGAACGACACCTCCGGCCTGTGGCTGCGCCAACAGGCGGCCGAGTTGGGGCTGAATGCCTGGGTGAGGAACTCCACCTCCCAGCTGCACAATATCGCGGTCCAGGGGCCGCGATCCCGGGAATTGCTCGCCGGTATCTTCTGGACGGCGCCGCAGCAACCGACCATCGAGGAGCTGGGCTGGTTCCGGTTCGCGGTGGCCCGCGTGGATGACTTCAAGGGCATTGCCTGCGTGGTCAGCAGGACCGGCTTTACCGGCGAGCTGGGATACGAGGTGTTTTGCCATCCGCGGGATGCCGTGGCGGTATTTGACCGCATCTGGGAAGCCGGGGAGGAATTTGGAATCGTCCCGCTCGGACTTGATGCGCTGGACATGCTGCGGATCGAGGCCGGGCTTGTCTTCGCCGGCTGCGAATTCGACGACACCATCAACCCGTTCGAGGCCGGAATCGGCTTTACCGTTCCGCTCAAGACCCAGAATGCCGACTTTATCGGCCGCCAGGCGCTGGAAGAGCGAAAGGCGCATCCGACCCGCAAGCTGGTCGGCCTGGAGATCGAATCCGGCCAGGTTCCTTCTACCGGCGATTGCATCCGCATCGGCAAGGCGCAGATCGGGCAGATCACCTCGGCAACACGCTCACCAATACTGGCAAGGACCATCGCCCTGGCCCGGCTGGACATTGTCCATTCCGAACCCGGAACCGAGGTGGAGATTGGCCAGCTGGACGGCCAGCAGAAGCGGCTGAAGGCAAGGGTGGCCAGCTTCCCGCATTTCGACCCGGACAAGAAACGGGTCCGGGGCCTCGCCTGATCCCGCCGGAGGGCAGGCGAGGCAGGAATTGTTCATGCTCGAATTCCGCTTATCCACGAATCAGAGGAGCTGGGAAGAGGGACCCGGCTGGCCTCCAGGACGCGTCTCGACCTCGGCACGCATGAGAGGTTGTCTGCTGCACCGCCGGGCGACTGATTGGTGTTGACAGCCACACCCTTCTTCTGCGGCAATACTGCCGGAAAGCCGGATATTGGCAAGGGGATCGTCCTGCGAGATGGCTGCAATCTCCTGCTCCGGCAAAAGGCTGCGCACGACATCTCGCCAGGTGCTGCGGCCAACCGATTGGAGGCCTGCCGGATTTCACCCGTGCAGCCGCCCCGCGCCTCTCCCTGAAAATGAATGCGCCGGCCGCAACGGGGCGGCCGGCGCATGTCATGCAGGTGACAACGGCGTTCAGTCCGCGTCAATTGCCTCCTTGATCGTATCAGTCGAGCCATGCTTGGCAACCTTCTCCCGAAGGCGGGCATTCTCCGACTTGATCGACCAGACATGCCACCAGATCCAGAACACCAGGCCGATCAGCAACATGATCCACTCGGCACCCTGGAAGGGATAGATGGCACCAACGTCAGCCAGGTCGACAGCCCAGCTCGATATACCAGTCGTACTCATTTCAGTCTCCTGTTCTATGTCTGCTGGAATCAATCAGACCATTGACTTTTCGCCATCCCGCACATCGGCGGCAGCGGCGGCCTCCTCCCGGCTGGACGTGAAGTCCAGGCCAAGAAGTTCGACCTCCTTCGGTATTCTCAGGATACCCATGGCCGACAGGATCTTGGCTACGATCCAGCCGGGAAGGAACCCGAGCACGCCGAACATGATGATGGCACCAATGAACTGACCAAGCGGATTGATGGAGGCATAACCTTCATACGTGGATGCCGGATGGCCCCACAGGACGAATCCGCAGATCACCAGGCCGATGAAACCGGCATAGCCATGAACCGCGACGGCCCCGACCGCATCATCGATCTTGAAGCGGTTCTCGACCCAGAAATGCAGCTTGTATGCCAGGTAGGTTCCGATACCGCCAATGATCATCGCCTGGATCGGGTGATAAAGATCATTGCCGGCCGATGCCGTGATGATCCCGGCCAGGCCACCGGAGTAGGTCCAGAAGGCGTTGCCCTTCGAGGCCATGTAGCCGATGAGCATTCCACCCGAAAGCGACATCAGGAAGTTCACGGTAATCGCGCCCAGTGTCGTTGGTGTCAGGTAGATGGTGGTCGCAGTCCAGGTCTCACCAGTGATCTGACCGCCAATTCCGGCCGGATCGATCATCGGCACGTTGCATGCCACGTAGAAACCCCAGAAGCCGGTATAGATCAGGAACAGACCGATACAGACAAACCAGGGGTTGTGCGGCATGATGTCACGTGGTGATCCGTCGGCCCGGAATTTTCCGAGGCGCGGCCCCAGGACAACCAGCACACCGAGGGCAAAACCGCCGGCAATGGCGTGGATTACTCCCGATGCATAGGCATCGTGATATCCGAGTTTCTGAACCATCCAGCCGGCATAGTGCCAACCCCAGGCGGCATCGACGATCCAGGCACCCGATCCGATCACGACCGCCAGGATCCAGAACGCCCCGGAATTGATCCGCTCGATCACCGAGCCGGACACGATCGAGGCGGCCGTCCAGGAAAACAGCAGGAACGCGGCCCAGAAGACCCCGGTGATTCTGTCACTCAGATTGGTTCCCATTGTCTCCGAAAGCGGTGAATTTGCCGAGGCCGAGGTGAAATCGATCGGTCCGAACGGAAAGGCCGGCAAGGCCCAGTAGATCCACCATCCGAAGAAGAAGAATGTTATCGTTACCAGCGGGATCAGCATCGAGTTCTTCATCAGCGTGTGCATGTGATTGCGCCGACGGCTGGCCCCCACCTCATACATGCAGAATCCCACATGGATGAGGAACATCAGGGCCACTGTCAGCCAGTAATAGAACTCGGTGAATACCGTGGTAATTGCATCAAGGTTGCTGCCCATGCAAGATACCTCCCTGTATTTGCGATTTTCCATCCCGGGCCGGGATGTCTTCACATTCAGGGCGCCGGGATACCTTGCCGCAAACACGAGGACTGGCAATCCAGGCCACACGTATCCGCGGGCGGCAAGTTCCGCGTCCACGCGGGTCCACTCTATTTCACAAAACGGCAGATAAATCAATTCTTCGCGAGTCGCACGGCCTTGTCACGGTTCACGGAATCTGGAAGTGGTTCGCTGGCCAGGTCTGCCCGGAGACTGCCCGACCGGAATACCGGCCAGTTGGCTTGCAGGGCGCCGGGAATGATCGTCTGCTCTTTCTCCCGACCGGACCGGAAGAGCGACGGCAAGGAAGGCGCCGGCCCAGGAGGCGGCCGAGGAAAAATCAGTTCGGAGACAGAAGAATGACGAGACCGGGACTCCTCCAGCAATGCCTGTATTCGGAGCGGGATGAAGACGTTCTTGCCGCCAATTTCAGGCTGTTCAAGATATTCGAGGCGGCCGACCAGGATGCCTATCTTGCCGACAATGCACGCAACATCCGGGCGATCGCTGGCCGCGGCGACCTGGTCGTCGACCGCAAGCTGATATCGGCATTGCCCAATCTCGAGATCGTGTCGGTCTTTGGTGCCGGTTATGACGGCGTTGATGTCGACGCAGCCAGCGAGGCCGGGGTCATGGTCACCAACACGCCGGACGTGTTGTCCGGTGATGTCGCCGATCTGGCGGTCGGCCTGTACCTGGCAGTCATGCGTGATTTGGTGACGGCAGACGCGTATGTCCGGCGAGGTATCTGGAAGGAGCGTGGCCCGTACCGGCTGTTCAACCGGGTTGGCGGGAGGACCGCCGGCATTGTCGGCCTTGGCCGCATCGGGCAGGAGATTGCCGGCAGGCTGACGGCGATGGGCATGGACATCCTTTTCTGGTCTCGGACCAGCAAGGAGGTGCCGGCAGGATGGACCCGGGTTGAGGACCAGCATGAACTGGCAGCGAGATCGGATGCGCTGTTCGTGGCGCTGGCGGCCAACAGTGACACCTTCCACTTTGTCGATCGGGACATGATCGAGGCGGTCGGGCCCGAGGGTGTCATCGTCAATATCAGCAGGGGGTCGACGATCGATGAGCAGGCATTGCTCGACTGCCTGGAGGATCGAAGCCTCGGTGCCGCAGGACTCGATGTGTTTGCGAACGAGCCTGATGTGAACCTGCGATTCTGCCGCCTCGATAACGTCGTCCTGCATCCGCATCATGGCTCCGGCACGATCGAGTCCCGGCGGGAGATGGGAGAGTTGGTGACCGGAAACCTGATCGCGCATTTCCAGGGCAAGCCGCCATTGACCCCGGTAAATGCCGATCGGATCGGGCAATTCAGGAAGACGGGATCCTGACATGGAAAACACGGAAAACACCATCGGCGCCAGGTTGCTCAAGCCGGAATATTCGGTCCGCAATCCTGTCTTCGGCAACTACCTGATTGGCAATGCCCATCTGAAGGTGCTTGCACAGAACCGGTTCGACTGGACAGAGGGGCCGGTCTGGTTCGGAGATGCCGGTTGCCTTCTGTTCTCGGATATTCCCAACAATCGCATTCATCGCTGGTCGGAAGGGGCCGGAATTTCCACCTTCAGGTCCCCATCCGGTTTCGCCAATGGCCATACCAGGGACCGGCAGGGTCGCCTCGTTTCCTGCGAACATGGAACAAGACGGGTGACGAGGACCGAGTATGACGGCTCAATCACCGTCATTGCCGACAACTTCCAGGGCAGGAAATTCAACTCGCCGAATGATGTCATCGTCAAATCGGATGGTTCAATCTGGTTTACCGATCCACATTACGGAATTGTCTCCGACTACGAGGGCCACAAATCGGAGCAGGAATTGCCGTGCAATGTCTACAGGGTTGACCCGGCAACCGGCGAGATCGGGATCGTTGCCGGCGAACTTGCCTGCCCGAATGGCCTCGCATTTTCGCCGGACGAGACCCGGCTCTACGTGTCCGACACCGCCCGTGCCTATGATCCGGACGGCGATCCCCATATCAGGATGTTCGACCTTGACGGCGACGACCGATTGGTGGACCGGGGCGTGTTTCACCGGATCGATACCGGCAAGTCCGACGGTTTCCGACTGGATACCGATGGCAATCTCTGGTCGTCAGCGGGCGACGGAGTGCATTGCATCTCGCCGGAAGGCGAGTTGCTCGGCAAGGTGCTGGTTCCCGAGAAGGTCTCCAATCTCTGCTTCGGTGGACGGGGCAGGCATGTCATGTTCATGACCGGTTTCACGTCACTCTACTCGATTGCACTCAACAGGCGGGGCATCCAGTGGCCGTGATCCGCCGAAGGACACTTCCAGGAAGTGATCGCCTCCTATGACGCCCTGGCCCGGAACGAGAATGCGGTCGAGATGCTGGGAGATGGCCAGCTCCGCGTCACCGCCCAGGAGCACTTGAGCAGCCAGAAGAGCGAAGCTTCCGTGGACGGGCAGCACCGGCAGTCGGCGCGGGCCCTGGTCAAGGGAATCCTGCGCAAATGCTACCTGCCGGACTTGCAGGATGCGGCCGTGCAGACCCTCCTGAAGCAGGCCGAATTCCTTGCGGCGCGGTGGGCGGCGTGGCCGTTCTGCCCTTGATGTGCTCCGGTCAGGTATCGCTCGAAATCTGAAGTTGCCGAGCCAGACTGGCCAATCCAGGTCAAACTTGTTCCGGATCCGCAGGGAGTTTCCTGTGCCCATATGAAACTCTGAATGTCGATGTGGTCGCGGCAAGGCAAGGTCCGATAGTTCCCTGGTGGTCCTGTCAGCGAGGACCAGCAGAGATTCCTAGACACCGAATTCGAGCTGTGGCGTGTCGAGGTGGCAGAACGGGTGCCTCACCCGGTCGGCAAAATCCTCGGAGGCGGCCAGGTTCAGGAACATGTGGTGTTCCGGCTTCCAAGGAAATGGCAGATAGGTGGCAACAGTCCACTTGTCACAGACGTATCCTGGCAAGCATGAGCGGCGAGTGGGACATTCACGATCTGGCCCGGCAAGTCGCCGTCCAGGAGGAGCGCATGAATACCAGGCAAGCCGAATACGAAAGCGCACTGCACCGGCTGCGGGCCGACATGACACGGCTGACGGACGAGGCCGCGCGGAGCGCCGCCAAGCGTGATGTGGAAGCGGCCAGGCGCGACAAGGACAACACGCGCTGGCAGATTGGCCTCTGGGTCGCGGCGATCGTCGTTCTCGGAATCCTGACCCGCTGGCCTGCTTAGCGGCAGCCATCATCAGGCCGATGTCGGGGATCGAGGTCAGGACCCGGCGGGCCTCGGCCTGGACATCCGCCTCTCTGGCAGGATGTCCAGCGCGCTGCGCCGTGGGCACGGGGAGGTCATTGGCCTGACCTGTTGAAATTGCCGGATCGAGCCAGCATGTCCGCGCTTGGGCGCCGGGACGGATGGTGTGTCCGGATGATGATTTTGACTCCCGGCTCGCCCGCTGCTTCTCTTCACGAGCCCGGTATCGTATCGCGCCATACTGACCATGGCTGGCCCTTGCCTCGATTGTCGCCTGGCAATGCGGCCCGTATTGGCTCCAGGGATGGGCAGTCGTGCCCTGGACGGCGGTGTGCTGGCCGGCAAATTCTGCGCGCCACAAGCATCCGTGTCTGCTGTATCCTTCGCAGTCGAACTCATGCATTTGGGAATAATCCACATGCAATTTGCATTCGGACCTGCTATGCACTCGGCCGCTGAAGGGTGTGTTATGCATTCGGCCGCAATGTGTGCTGACTGCGACACGCGGCTTCGGCGAGACGGGTTGATGTGCGACATGGGAGCCGGCATCTGGTGACTGGACAGCTTGACAACGTGTTTCTTGCGCAGCTCGACGGGTTGAGGCGAGAGGGGAATTACCGGGTCTTTGCCGAGATCGAGCGCAGCCGGGGCCAGTTCCCGCATGCCGTGCATTACCGGAACGGCGAAAGGCAACCGGTGACGGTCTGGTGCTCGAACGACTATCTCGGCATGGGGCAACACCCGGTCGTCCTCGATGCCATGAAGGACGCGATTGACGATTTCGGTGCTGGCGCCGGGGGAACCAGGAACATATCGGGCACCACCCACAATCACCGCCTCCTCGAGCGGGAGTTGGCCAGCCTTCACGGCAAGGCGGCGGCATTGCTGTTCACCTCCGGCTACGTGTCGAACTGGGCGGCGCTTGGCACGCTGGGTGCACGGCTGGACGATGTGGTCATCCTGTCGGACGAGATGAACCACGCGTCGATGATCGAGGGCATCAGGCACTCCAGGGCGAAGAAGCTGATCTGGCGACATAACGATGTCCTTGACCTGGAGCAGAAGCTGGCCAGGCTTCCCAGGGATTGTCCCAAGATCGTGGCCTTCGAATCCATCTATTCGATGGATGGCGATATCGCCCCGATCGGGAAGATCTGTGACGTGGCGCAGGAATATGGCGCCATGACCTATCTTGACGAGGTGCATGCAGTCGGAATGTACGGCTCCCAGGGAGGCGGGATCTCCGAGTTGCACGGGGTGCGCGACCGGGTTGACCTGGTCCAGGGCACGCTTGGCAAGGCCTATGGCGTGATCGGCGGCTATATTGCCGGTTCGGCGGCCCTCTGTGATTTCATCCGCTCATTTGCCAGCGGCTTCATCTTCACCACCTCCCTGCCGCCGGCGATTGTCGCCGGTGCCCTGGCTTCGGTCCGTCACCTGCGGGTCAGCGCCCTGGAAAGGGCGGCGCATCGGAAAAAGGTCGATCTGCTTCGTGCCAAGCTTGATGCCCGGGGAATTCCGCACAAGCTCAATCCCGGGCACATTGTTCCGGTCATGATCAACGACCCGGTCAAATGCAAACACATCAGCGACATCCTGATGGAAGAACATTCGATCTATGTGCAGCCGATCAACTACCCGACCGTTCCCAGGGGAACCGAACGGCTTCGCATCACGCCGACGCCATTGCATTCGGAGGAGGAAATGAACCGCCTGGTCGATTCAGTGTCGGATCTGTGGTCGCAATGCGCGTTGGCGCGGGCGGTGGCCTGAGGCCTGTACTCAGCCCCGCATCATCCGGTAGAGGCGGTCCAGGTCAAGACAGGAGACAAGATGGCTGGCGAGGGCGTCGAGCGTTGTCTCGACCAGTTGCCGGTACCCGGCCTGGTTGCCGGTGCCGCCGAGTTCCTCGAGAAAGGCTCCCCGCATCCGGTCATCGGCAAAAAGCCCGTGCAGATAGGTTCCGGCCACCTGGCCGTCGGCCGAGATCGCCCCTTCGGCAACCGGGCCTCCATCCTTGATGACCTGCGCGAATGGTCGGTCCCGGTCGGGGCCGGTCGTGCGGCCGATATGGATCTCGTATGCATCGACCGGCCGGTCGATGCCCCGGTGGAGAACCTTGACATTGCTGACCGTCTTGTCGGTGGACATGCATGTCTCGACATCCAGCAGGCCCAACCCCGGCGTTGAGCCGGCACTGCCCTCGATGCCGTGAGGATCATTGATCATCCGGCCCAGCATCTGGAAGCCGCCGCAGATCCCGAGGACCCGGCCGCCCCGGCGCAGATGCGCCTTGAGGTCAATGTCCCAGCCCTGCCGCCGCAGGAATTCGAGATCGGCCCTGGTCGACTTGGTGCCGGGGATGATGACCAGATCGGCATTTCCCGGAAGCGCCTGGCCCTGGCCGAGCAGGCTGACCGAGACATGCGGCTCGAGCCGAAGGGGGTCGAGATCGTCGAAATTGGCAATTCTTGACAGGCCGAGGCAGACGATCCGCAGCCCGTCCCGGCGGGGCCGGATCCTGGCAAGGTCCTGGGCATCCTCGGCCGGGAGGCGCCAGGCATCGGCGAACCACGGGACGATTCCGACTCCGCGCCATGCGGTCCTGTGTTCGATGAACCGGTAGCCATCCTCGAACAGCGTCGGGTCGCCCCGGAACTTGTTGATGATGAAGCCCTTGATCAGCGCGTTGTCCTTGCTGCTGATCACGGTCCTGGTGCCGACCAGCTGGGCGATGGTGCCGCCCCGCTCGATATCGGCCACCAGCACCACCGGAACCTTCATCTGGCGGGCAAATCCCATATTGGCCAGGTCGCCGCGGCGCAAATTGACTTCCGCCGGACTGCCGGCCCCCTCGACCAGCACGATATCCGCTTCCCTGGCAAGCCGCCGGTAGCTCTGGCATACCTTCTTCATCAGGGCGGGTTTGTGCCCGACATATTCCCTGGCCGACAGGGTTGCATGGCGCTCCCCCTGCACGATGATCTGGGCGCCGGATTCGCTTTCCGGCTTGAGCAGCACCGGGTTCATGTCGGTAGAGGGCTCCACGCCGCAGGCCTGGGCCTGCAACGCCTGGGCCCGGCTGATTTCCCCGTCGCGACAGGCGGCGGCATTGTTCGACATGTTTTGCGGCTTGAAGGGTCTGACCCGGAATCCACGCTGGCTGAAGGCCCGGCACAGGCCGGCAACCATGATCGACTTGCCGACATGCGATCCGGTGCCCTGGATCATCAATGCCCTGGCCATGCCGACACTCCTCCCCAGACGCAGCTGCCGCCTAGAATTCGATCCCGGGTTGGGCCTTGATACCGGATCTGAAGGGATGCTTGACCAGGGTCATCTCGGTTGCGAGGTCGGCAATCTCGATGAGGCTGTCGGCGGCATTGCGACCGGTGAGGATCACATGGGTGTCCTCCGGCCTGTCATTCTCGAGAAACGCCACAACCTCCTCGATATCGAGGTAGCCGTAGCGAATGGCGATATTGATCTCGTCGAGCAACACCAGCCTGGTGGACGGATCGAGAATGATCTCCCTGGCCTTTTCCCAGGCGGCCCCTGCCATCTGGATATCGCGCTCTCGGTCCTGCGTCTCCCAGGTAAAGCCCTCGCCCATGGTATGGAACTGGCATTGCTCGGCGAAATGCTCCGTGATCAGCGACCGCTCCCCGGTCTCCATGCCACCCTTGATGAATTGCACGACCGCGCAGGGAAGGCCATGGGCAATGCAGCGGAAGATCATGCCGAAGGCGGCCGAAGACTTGCCCTTTCCCTTGCCGGTATGGACAATGATCAGGCCCTTGTCCCGGGTCTTCGTGGCCATGATCCGGTCGCGGGCAGCCTTCTTCTTGGCCATCCTGGCCTTGTGGCGTTCAAGATCGTCGGTCATCGGTCATCCTCCCCGTCTTGCATTGCAGAATCGGCTATCAACCCCCGCAGCATGCCGTGGGCCGAATTGAGCCGCGGCTGCCAGAGATCACGTTCGATGGCCTCGAGCAACCGGCTGGCGATTTCGCCGAGTGCCGGCGGATTGTTGTCCCGGATGAAATTGCGGGTGTCCTCATCCTCCAGGTAGGCGCCGTAGACCAGGTCGAAATGATGGGATCTGGCGGCGCCGGTGGTGGCTGCAAAGGCAAACAGGTAGTCGACCGTGGCGGCAATTTCGAATGCTCCCTTGTAGCCGTGGCGCTTGACGCCATTGATCCATTTCGGATTGACTGCCCGCGAGCGGACCACCCGGCCGATCTCCTCCTGCAACGTATGGATGCGCGGCCGCTCCGGCCTCGAATGGTCATTGTGGTAGGCAACCGGGCGCACGCCGCGCAACTCCTCGATCGCGGCGGAGATTCCACCCTCGAACTGATAATAGTCATCACTGTCCAGTATATCATGCTCGCGGTTGTCCTGGTTCTGGATCACCGCCTCGATTTCGCCGAGGCGGGCCGAGAAATCGTCACCCGCGGTCACGCCCTCGGCCCCGCCGCCATAGGCATAACCCCCCCATTCGATGTAGCTGCGACCCAGCTCGCGCCGCTCCTGCCAGATGCCCTCGTCGATCAGCGCCTGAAGCCCGGCGCCGTAAGCCCCAGGCTTCGAGCCGAAAACCCGAAAGCCGGCTCGCCGACTGCCGACTGCCTTCGTATCCCTGCGGAAGGCCGCCGCCGCCGGGTTGATGTCCTCGGGCTCGTCGAGTTCCATCACCGCCCTCGCGGCGCTGGCGAGCAGATCCATCTGCATTGGAAAGGCATCCCGGAAGAAGCCCGACACCCGGAAAGTCACATCGACACGCGGCCGGCCCAATGCGCCGGAAGGGATGATCTCGAAGCCGCTGACCCGGTTGCTGCCTGCATCCCAATTCGGGCGTACACCGATCAATGCCATGGCCTGGGCAATGTCGTCGCCTCCCGTTCGCATGTTGGAGGTGCCCCAGGCGGTGACCGCCACCTTGCGCGGCCAGTCGCCGCAATCCTGCACATGGCGCTCGATCAGCAGCGATGCCGACTTCCAGCCGAGCTCCCAGGCGGTCCTGGTCGGCAACGACCGGCTGTCGACCGAGTAGAAATTGCGCCCGGTGGGCAGGACATCGGGCCGGCCCCTGGTCGGCGCACCGGAGGGCCCCGGCGGCACGAACCGGCCGTCAAGGGCGGCGGCCAGAGAGGCGATCTCCTCCCAGCCGCAGGAATCTATGACCGGCAGGATCCCGCCCTTGATCTGCCGGAGAACGGTGGCCGAGTTCGGGCCTGGCGGGCCGGCATCGCCATCAACCAGCTTGGCCGACAGCAATTCGAGCCGCTCGACGGTGTCGCCGGCGCTTCGCCACAAATCGGCACTGACCCCGGCCAGTTCTGGCGGCCTCGTGCCGGTCCATTCGGCGGCGAGGTCACAATCGAGCGGGTCGAACGCCTCGCCGAGAGCAAGATCGGCGGCCAGCGAGCGAAGCAGGGATGCGTTCGGGCCCACACCATTGCCGCGGGGAATGCGGACCAGCGCCAGCGCCAGGTCACGCCGCAACCGGCCTTGCGGCGCCTCGCCGAATACGTGAAGCCCGTCACGGATCTGCGCCTCCTTCAATTCGCACAGATAGGCATCAAGCTTGCGCAACCGGCTGTCGGCATCATCACCGGCATCGATTCCGGCATCAACATCGATTCTCGAGGTCTCCATGGCGGCAAGAATTCCCGATCGCAGCAATTCGATCCGGCGGGAATCGACGCCGGCCGCCTGGTAATACTCGTCGACCAGCGCCTCCAGTTCGGCAAGCTGGCCGTAGCTCTCGGCCCTGGTCAAGGGCGGCGTCAGGTGATCGATGATGACCGACTGGATGCGCCGTTTCGCCTGCGTGCCTTCTCCCGGGTCGTTGACGATGAAGGGGTAGATGTTGGGGGTCGGCCCGAGCACGACTTCCGGCCAGCAGCAGGGCGAGAGGGCCACGGCCTTGCCGGGAAGCCATTCGAGGTTGCCATGCTTGCCGAGGTGGATGGCCGCATCGATGCCGAACTGGTCCCGCAGCCAGAAATAGAATGCCAGGTAGGAGTGGGGCGGCACCAGGTCGGGAGAATGATAGGTCTCGACCGGATCGATGTTGTAGCCTCGTGCCGGCTGCACCGCCACCACGACATTGCCGAAGACATGGGCGGCCACCACGAACCGGCCACCCTCGAGGCCGGGATCATCCTGCGGTGGCCCCCATTGTTCCTCGACCTGCCGGCGGATTGCTGCCGGCAGCCCCTGCCATCGCTGCAAGTAGTCGTCCAGGTCGAGCCGGCTCCCGGAGAGGCAGCGTTTCCTGCCAACCTGCCGGTTGGTCGGGCCGGCCAGGAGCAACTCCATGAGGGCGGCTGACGAGAAAGGGGCGGAGGCAACGTCATATCCGTCATGCCGAAGCGCCGACAGCAGCCGGACAGCAGATGCCGGCGTATCCAGTCCAACGCCATTGGCCAGCCTGCCATCCTTGTTGGGGTAATTGGCGAGTATGACCGCCACCCGGCGCTCGCCTGGCGGTGTTGTGGCCAGGCGCAGCCAGTTCCCGGCCAGTTCGGCGACGAATTGAACCCGGTCATCCCTTGCCTCGTGGCAGGCGATCGGACATTGCGTCCGGTCATCCATCCGGGACTGCGACTTGAAACCGATCACCCCGGCCAGGAGCCGCCCGTCAACCTCGGGAAGCGAGACATTCATGGCGATGTCACGCGGCGGGACCCCGTAATCGGCATCAAGCCAGCTGTCATGGCTGCAGGAGGCCAGCATGACCTGCAGAACCGGCCGACCCGGTGCATCAAGCACGGTTGGCTGGCGCTCCAGGCATGAAATTCCGGCACCGCCAATGGCAAAACTGGTCAGGTTCAACACGATATCCGGCGCGACGTCGGCAAACAGCGTCGTCACGGTCTCCTCCGAGACCGGATCCTTCAGTGATGACACGTAGATTGGCAGGGGGTTGATGTCTCGCCTCTGCAACTCCCGGATCAGCCGGTCGACCGGCCCGGTATTGCCGCCCAGGAGCCAGGCCCGGTAAATGATGATGGCGCCATGACCTTGTCCATCGACCCAATGGCGTCGCAGATCGGCCAGGTTCGGCTGTTCGGATCCGGGCCAGTAGATGCCGGCCTTGAGCAGAGGGGTGGGCGGCAGCGGCCTCGGCTCGCCATGGATGAGATGGCGGCAGAATTGCAGGATCCGGCGAGAATTTGCCGGCCCGCCGGCGCTGAAATACCCGTGCAGCTGGTTCCAATCCTCGTGGTCGAGCGAAGACAGGGCCAGCAATTCACCGTCTGGATTGTCATCGCCCGGAAGGGCGGCGAAGCGGCATCCCGCCTCCTGCAACCGGGTGGAAAACTGCTCCAGGCAGTATTGCCAGTAGCGATATCCCCCGAGGGCCCGGATGATGACCAGCTTTGCCCGCGAGGCGGTCTTCTCGATATAGAGGTCGACCGAGTAGGGGTGGGCGAGCCATGACAGCTGGGCAAGGCGCAGGAAATCCGGCCCGGCATTGGAGCAGGCGGCGGCCAGGGCGGCGATCTCGGTATCGGCCGCCGACAGGATGACCAACTCGGCGGGCGCTTGGTCAGGATCTACCGGTTCGGAGCCATCGGAGACGATTCCCGGTTGGGCCGCCAGCAGGTGCATCTACGCTCCGTCTTGCAGCTGAAGAAGGCCACATTTGACTGCCGACCAGTCGATCCCGGCCTCGCCGATCGCCACCAGGCTGGTCCTCCGCCTCGCCCCGACCTCGAAGGGCTTGTCGAAATGGCAGTTGATGCGAGGCCCGACGGCCTGGATGATCAGGCGCATCGGCTTGCCCTGCACGGCGGCGAAACCCTTGACCCGTAGCAATTGATGCCGGCTGATCTGCTCGGCCAGCCTCCCGAGGAATCCGTCGAGATCGGCAAGCTCGGGCAGGGCAATGACGGTCGAATCGAATTCGTCATGGTCGTGGTCGGGCTCCGCATCCGGGCCCTCGGCATCGTCCGGACCGTGCCGGTGATGAATCTCCGATCGGTCGTCCAGGCTGGATTCAGCTTCGGCATCAATGCCGAGAATCATCCGCAGATCGACGGCGCCATTCCTTGCCGTGACCACCGACACCCCCGGCCGCAATCGTTGCCGCAGGGATGTGCGCAGCAGGTCCACCGAGGCAGGCTGCATCAAGTCGGTTTTGTTGATCACCACCATGTCGGCGCTGGCAAGCTGGTCTTCGAACAATTCGATGATCGGCGTGTCATGATCGAGGCTGTCATCCTCCAGCCGCTGCCGGTCCAAGGCGTCGCGATCCTGCACGTAGTTGCCGGAATCAACGGCCGGGCCGTCCAATAGCGCGACCACGCCATCGACGGTCAGCCGGCCTCGCAATGCCGGCCAGCTGAAGGCGCGCAACAGTGGTTGCGGAAGGGCCAGGCCGGAGGTCTCGATTATGATGTGATCTGGAGGCCGCTCCATGGATACCAGCGACAGGATGGCCGGCTCGAATTCCTCTGCAACCCGGCAGCAGATGCAGCCATTGGCGAGCTCGACCAGCCCCGACTCGTCGCAGCCCTCGATATTGCACCCGCGCAGAATCTCCCGGTCGACACCCTGCTCGCCGAATTCGTTGATGATCAGCGCAATGCGCCTGCCTTCGGCCTGGTCGAGCAGTTGGCGTATCATCGTGGTCTTGCCGGCCCCGAGGAAACCGGTGATCACCGTCGTCGGTATCCTGCCCTGCATTGCCTCTCCGTCCCCGATGCCCGAATCATCGCCTGTGTAACCGAATGACCCGTCGCTGGCCAACTCTCCGAGACCCGATGCGGGGTCTCGCATGAAGGCAGGACAGGCATGGAGGATGAATGCTCATTCTTCCCCTCGTCGCCCGCGGGTCCTGCCGACCCATTCTGCCAGCATGGTTTCATCCGTGAACAGGCGCAGACGCCGCGAACCCTCCGGCGGTCGTGGTGGCATCACCATGTAGACCGGCAGGGAGAGTTCGGCCGCCGCCCGCAGCTTGGCCGCGCCGGCGGTGCCGCCGGCATTGCGGCACAGCATGCAATCGCATCCCTGCTGCTCGAGCAGCCTTGCTTCATCCTGCCAGTCCTCGGCCGGGCGGGAGACGAGGCAGGCGACGACATTGTCCGGCAAGGGTTTGCCGGGCGTCTCGATCAGCCGCAGCACGAATTCGAGATCCGGCCGGCTGGCGAGCAACTCACGGACAGGGGTGTCGAGCGCCCCGCTTCCGAGCGGGGCAAACACCCGGAATCCGCCCGGGATTGCCCCGATGGCCTCGTCCAGCGTGGCAAATTCCAGCCAGCGGTCATCTTCGCCGGGCATCCAGCGCGGGCGGTCAAACCGGACCATTTCGATGTCGGCCATTTCACATGCCTTGGCGGCGTTGGCGGTGATGGAGATGGCGAAGGGGTGGGTGGCGTCGACCAGGAGATCGATGCCGTCCCGCGCCAGCATCTGCGTCATCCCGGCCGCACCGCCAAATCCACCGCTGACAACGGGAACCGGGTAGGTGGCCGGCCTGGTGACGCGGCCGGCAAGGGAGGCGGTGACCTGGATGCCGGGACGGGCGGCGAGGAGAGTGGCAATCTTCCTGGCCTCGAAGGTGCCAGCCAGGAGCAATATCCTCGAGGGACGCATCAAGCTTCGCCATGCAGCGGCGGAAACGGCGACCGGCTGTGTCGGGCAATCACCGAGCCGTCGCGGTCGATGATCATGATCTCGACCTCGATCGGTGCATCTCGCAACACGGTCTCGGCAGCCTTCCGGGCCCTGGTCGCCACCACAGCGGCAAGTTCGGGCCCGGCCAATTCCAGCGCCATCCGGGCGGTATTGGCCTTCGTGATCGCTCGGGCGAGTCCGGGCCGGTCCCGGCTGGTGCCCGCGGCCAGTTTTGCCAGCGCGGCAAGATCCACCTGCGAGCGGGAGGAATGCAGGTCGGATGCGCCCTGGGCCAGCTTGGAGAGCTTGCCGAACCCGCCGGCGATGGTGAGGCGTGGCACCGGGTGACGGCGCAGGTATTTCAGCAGCCCGCCGACGAAGTCACCCATGTCGAGCATCGCATGATCCGGCAGCCGGTAGAGTTGCTGGGTCGCCGCCTCCGATACCGATCCGGTCGAGCCGACCACGTGGTCGAGCCCGTTTGCCCGTGCCACGTCCACCCCCATATGCACCGATGCAATCCAGGCGGCGCACGAATACGGCTTGACGATTCCGGTGTGCCCAGGATCGAGAGCCCGCCCTGGATGCCGAGGCGCGGATTCCAGGTCTGGCTGGCCAACGCCTCGCCACCGGGAACCGAGATCTCGACGGAGAGGTCGCAGCGCCGCCGATGGATGTCGGCGATACGGGACAGCGCCTCGCTGATCATCCGGCGTGGTGCCGGATTGATTGCCGGTTCGCCAACCGGTAGCGGCAGCCCCGGCCTGGTCACGGTGCCGACGCCGTCGCCGGCCAGAAATGTCAGCCCCGAGCCCGGGGAGGCCAGGGAAACGGTGGCAATGATCAGCGCCTTGTGGGTGACGTCCGGGTCATCGCCGGCATCCTTGCGAACCGCGGCACGCGCCCAGCCATCGCCCGATTCCCGGATCTCGAGCTTGAAGCACGGATCCTGGCCACCGGGCAGCCTGATGCCGACCGGGTCAGGCCAGGGGCTGCCGAACAGCCTGTTGCAGGCCGCCATGGCGGCCGCCATGGCGCAGGCTCCGGTGGTAAACCCGGTCCGAAGCGTTCCCGTCGGTGTTCGTCCCATGATCTGTTACAATATGGACTTGTCAGATAATCAAAAGTCCGTTCTGGTGATTTGCCGAATTCAACCAGGGCGGCACCCCCTTGACGAGGAATTCCAGGAGGCCGGGATTGGATTTGCCACAGGAATATGACTGGCCGGAGTTCCCCCGGGGGATGGTCTGGCTGGTTGGCGCCGGACCGGGCGACCCGGGCCTTCTGACCCTGCACGGACTCAACGTGCTTCGCCAGGCCGACGTGGTGGTCCATGACGCGTTGTTCAACCGCCAGATGCTGCAATTCGCCCGGCCGGAGGTGGTGGTCGAGAGTGCCGGCAAGCGTGGCGGCAAGCCATCGCCGACCCAGCAGGACATCTCGCTACGACTGATCCGCCATGCGAGGGCAGGCCGCCGGGTGGCCAGGATGAAGGGTGGCGACCCGTTCGTGTTCGGCCGGGGCGGCGAGGAAGCGCTGGCGCTGGTCAGGGCCGGGATTCCCTTCCGGGCAACCCCCGGTATCACCGCCGGGATTGGCGGCATCGCCTATGCCGGGGTTCCGGCAACTCACCGGGATGCCAACCAGTCGGTGACCTTCATTACCGGGCATGAGCGCGACGGCGATGCCCCGCATTCGGTGGATTGGTCCCAGATGGCCCGGGGCTCGCAAATGCTGGTCATCTACATGGCCATGGTGCACCTGGCGGAGATTGCCGGCCGGCTGCTGGAAGGCGGGCGGCAGCCGGAGGAGCCGGTGCTGATCGTGCAGAATGCCACCCTGCCCAACCAGCGTTCGCTGGAGACCACCCTGGGAGCGGCGGCCAGCGACGCCGCCCGGCACGGGATGGGGCCGCCGGCGATCATCTGTATCGGCAGGAACGTCCGGTTCCGGCTGGCAATCGACTGGATGGCCCAGCTGCAGGGGCAGGCCCCGAGATCACTGGACCCGCTGGAGGCCGGGGAGTCGGACCGATGGGGAGGCCTGCATTGACCCGGCGCCGGGGCCTGGTCCTGGCGGCACCGTCCTCCTCCTGCGGGAAGACCATCATTACTGTCGGCCTGCTCCGGGGGTTGGCAAGGCAAGGCATTGACACCCTGCCTGCCAAGAGCGGACCCGACTATATCGATACCGGCTTCCTGGCCGCGGCCGGTGGGCGACCGGCGCTGAATCTCGATGCCTGGGCGATGACCGGCAGCGCGTTGCGTTATCTTGCCGGGGACAATTTGCCGAATCAGGAAGCCGGCTACCTCCTTGCCGAGGGGGCGATGGGGGTGCTTGATGGTGCCGGTCCCGGCCGGGTCGGCAGCGCCGCCAGCCTGGCCGAACTTCTCGGGGTGCCGGTGGTGCTGGTGCTTGATGTTTCCGGCCAGGCCGGCTCGGCCATCCTGCCGGTGCTCGGGCTGCGCACGGCATTGCCGTCGCTCGATCTGGCCGGGGTCATTCTCAATCGCCTGGCCTCGTCTCGTCATGAAGGGCTGGTGCGGGCGGCGATGGACCGCAGCGGGATCCGGGTGCTGGGAGCGGTGGCAAGATCGGCAGCGCTGACCTTGCCGTCACGCCATCTTGGCCTGGTTCCGGCGGCAGAGCATCCGCAGCTTGAGGAGATGATGGAGCGGGCAGCCGACGCGGTCGTGACCGGTATCGACATCCCGACCCTGCTGGCCCTCGCAGCGCCGGTCAGGGTACCGGACCAGCTGCCGGCCTCGCCGCCGTCAATTCCCCCCCTCGGCCAGCGAATATCCATTGCCAGGGACGAGGCCTTCGCGTTCATCTACCAGCATCTGCTGCAGGCATGGCGGCGTGACGGTGCCGAGATCTCATTCTTTTCACCGCTGGCCGATGAATCGCCGGCCGATGATTGCGATGCCGTCTTTCTGCCCGGCGGGTATCCGGAATTGCATGGCGACGCCATCGCCAATGCCGGCCGGTTCAGGTGCGGCATGCAGGACGCAGCGGCAAGACGGGCGGTCATCTACGGCGAATGCGGCGGGTACATGGTGCTTGGCAAGACGCTGGCGGGGCGCGATGGGAGGCGGCTTCCGATGCTCGGATTGCTGCCGCACGCGACCAGTTTTGCCAAACCGAAGCTGCATCTTGGCTACCGGCTGTTCACGGCCGAAAAGGGGGCACCGCTACAGGGGTGTTTTGCCGGCCACGAGTTCCACTACTCGTCCCATGATGGCGATTGCACCGGGCGCCCGATGTTCCAGGCCCGTGATGCCGACGGCAACAGCCTCGGCGCCATCGGTCAGTTCAGCGGCTCGGTCGGCGGCTCCTTTGCCCACCTGATCTGCCGTGACCATTGCCGCCGCTTGCCTTCCGGCCGGTGAATGGCCGCAGCACATGCGGGTGTGATGCGTCGTAGAGAGCGCTGTCGCGGAACTCGCCGGGTGACAGGGCGGCGCCGACCAGTATCAACCCGGTGCGGGTGAGCTTGTGATCGCGAACCCGGGCGTGCAGCGACCCGAGATCGGCATGGATGATTTGCTGGTCCGGCCAGCCGACCCGGCTGGCGATGATGACCGGACAATCCTCGCCGTAATGCGGAATGAGCTTGCGCTGGATGGCCCTGGTATTGCGTATCGACAGGTGGATGGCCAGCGTTGCCCGCGTGCGTCCAAGCAGTTCCAAATCCTCCAGCGCCGGCATGGCGGAGGATTTCATCGCCGTGCGGGTCAGGATGACGGTCTGCGCAATCTCGGGAATGGTCAGCTCGATCCCGCAGGCGGCAGCGGCAGCGGCAAAGGCCGGAACGCCGGGAATGATCTGGCGGCGGATACCCGCCTGGTCGAGCAACCTGATCTGCTCGGCGATGGCGCCGTACAGGCTCGGATCGCCGGAATGCACCCGGGCGACATCCTGGCCCTTCCGGTCGGCCTCGATCATCACCTGCATGATCTGGTCCAGCGTCATCTCGGCCGAATTCATGACGGTTGCATCGTCGGGGGCAAAGGCAATCACCGCCTCCGGAACCAGCGACCCGGCATAAAGGCAGACCGGGCAGGCGCTGATGAGGTTGCGGCCGCGGATGGTGATCAGCTCGGGATCGCCTGGCCCGGCACCGATGAAATATACCGTCATTCCCCGGCCTCCATTCGAATGCCGTAACCCCTTGGCGTAAAGGCCCGCCAGCCATCATCGCCGGCCGCCAGATCACCGGATCGGAAGCGGCGGGATTCGCTGTTGCCAACCAGCACGATGGTCATCATGTCTGCCATCCCGGCTTCAAGCTGGTCCAGGCGGCCGATTCGCAACTGGCCGCCGGGCCTGCCGAGATTGCGGGCGATGATCGCCGGGGTGTCGGCCGGCCGGTGCTCGAGCAGGATGTCCCTGGCGGTCTCGAGCAGGTCGCGGCGGCGCCTCGATACCGGGTTGTAGAAGCCGACCACCAGGTCGCCTTCGGCCGCTGCGCGCACCCGGCGGATGATGTCATCCCGGGGGGTGAGAAGATCGGACAGGGAGATGGCGCAGAAATCATGCCCGAGCATGGCGCCGGCCTGCGCCGACGCCGCCTGCATGGCGGTGATGCCGGGAGCGCTGACGATTTCGGCCCTTTGCGCCGCCGGGCTGACACCGCCGGTCCCGTTGCCGCGTGCCAGCAATTCCATGACCAGCGATCCCATTGCGTAAATCCCGGCATCGCCGGAGCAAACCAGCGCCACCGACCCGCCGGCCCCGGCCCGTTCGAGCGCAAACCGGCATCGCTCCTCCTCCTTGCCAAGCGGAAAGCCGTGCAACTCCTTACCGGCAGCCAGCTTCCCGATCGACTCAAGATACCCTCGATAGCCGACCAGTTGCCGGGCTTCGGCCAGCAGCAATGTCGCCTGCCGGGTCCGTGATGCGGGCTCGCCGGGCCCCAACCCGACGATTGCCAGCCTGCCACGCCGCATGCCGGTATCTCCTGCCATCGCACCTTGCCTGGCAATGGCGCAGGTGGCGGTGGCCGATTTTTGCTTCTCGACCACCAGGCAGGAATCGGGGCCGGCTGCAGCCATTGCCGCGGCTTCGCTGACCCCGTGGCATCCGGTTTCCCGATGGACGATCTCCGAGGGGTTGCGCAGCCGGTGCCGTTCGGCCTCCAGTCGCTGCGGCGCAAAGAACCGTGCCTCGAGGCCAAGCGTCTCGGCCAGCGCGTGGATGGCGGCCTCGTCCGACTTGATGTCGATCGAATGGACCGAAGCGATCGTCGATTGCGCCAGCCCGTTATCGGCAAGAACCGACATGACCAGGCCGATCATGTTATCGGGCGGGCAATGGCGGGAGGCGCCAACACCGAGATGCAGTACCTGCTGCCGGTAGACGAGGTTGCCGGTCCCCGCCACCTGGATCAGGCATGGCGAGTCCGGATCGGGTGCATCATGGATCTCCACATTGGCAAGCCGTCCCATTGGTGCCAGCCAGTCTCCGCCGGCGCTGATCCTGGTGGGCCGGCCAGCCAGGATCGCCGCGGTGACGGTCCTGGAATCGGCGGGGTTTTCCAGCTTCCATCCTTCCGGCGGGCAGTCGAGCGCCACGCCGAGTTTCAGGTCGCCAGCGGTGGTGATTGCGGCATGTGCGGACAAATGCCCGGCCAGTTGCCTGGCCAAATCGTTGGCGCCGTGATGGCCGCCGAGCAGTGGCACCACCGACCGGCCATCCTCGGAGACGCAGAGCACGGGAGGCTCGGACTGCTTGTCACGGATCAGCGGTGCCAGGATGCGGATCAGTATGCCGGCGGCGCAGATGCCGACCACCGGATTCCGGCCGACAAAGCTGTCCCTGACCGCGGCGGCAAAATCGGCACAGCTGTCATGCGGCTCATCGCAATCAATGCCGTCTTTCAGGATCAGCCGGCCGCCAAGACAACCGGCCACCCCGCGGGCCGTCTCCAGCCCCGATACCTCCAGGCAGAGGATGCGTATGTCAGCAGATGTCAAGGAGCCTGCTCCCCGGCACGATGACCGTGGAAAAATACGGCGCCACGTCCGGCGCCTCGACCAGCGGCAGGATGCGCTGGTTCCCCAGGCTGGCATGGGAGATGTACCGGGCGGTGTCGATCCTGCCGGATCGCGCCAGCACCCGCTTGAGTTTGCCAGCATGCCGGCCGATCTTCACGATGACGAAAGGATCCGGCGAGGCCAGGCGGTCGGCGAGGTCATCTTCCGGCAGCAGCGCCGGCAGGATGGTCATGATCTCCCGCCGTCCGCACAGTGGCTGCAGCGCCGCCGCCGAACAGGCCGTCATCGATGTGACACCTGGAACAACCTCGATCCTGAACCGCCGGTCGATGCGCTCGAACAGGTATATGAAGCTGCCATAGAAGAACGGATCACCCTGGCACAACACGACGACATCCTGGCCCCGGGCCAGAAATCGGCCGATCGACTCCGCGGCCTCGCCATAGGCGACGAGAGCAGCAAACTGCTCCTCGTCCATCGGTATCGGGACGGGATATTCCTCGACATCGGGACGGAACAGTTCGGCTGCAATGCTGCGGGCAAAGCTTGATCCGCCCTCCGGTGCCGGAAAGAAGATTACCCGTGCCTCGCCGATGATCCTGGCGGCCTTGCGGGTGATCAGTTCCGGATCGCCGGGACCAAGCCCGACGCAGTACAGCACGCCGTTCATCGGCAATATCTCCATTGCGTGACCGGCATAATCGGTTGCCAGCCGCGGTAATTGCCCAGCGGTGACACGATCTCGACCGACAGCCTGACCAGCTGGCCGCCGGCCTGGCGGTGGATGTCGGCCAGCAGCGAGTTGCTCTCCAGCGTCACCGCGTTGGCCACGATGCGGCCGGCAGGCCGAAGCCGTGCCAGCGCCGTCTCGACCACGTCGCGATCGAGGCCGCCGCCGATGAAGATTGCATTGGGGTCGGGCAAGTCGGTCAGCGCCGCCGGCGCCCGTCCGGGAACCAGTTCCAGGCCCGGCGTTCCAAGAATCCGGGCATTCTCCCGGGCCATTTCACGGCGCGCCCGGTCGGGGTCAACCCCGATCGCCCGAGCATCCCGGGCGCAGCGCATCCATTCAACCGCCACGGTGCCGCAACCGCAGCCGATGTCCCACAGCAACTCCCCGCGACGCGGGCCCAGCGCGCAAATCGTCGCTGCCCGCACATCCGACTTGGTGAAATTGCCATCGGTCAGGAATGCGTCATCGGGCAATCCCGGGCCGCGTGGCAGCACGATGATGCCCGGCTCCACCCGGCACTCGATGCACAGCGTGTGGAAGCCGGGAACCTTGCTGGCCGGGTCCTGCCTCGCCCAGTCGCTGGCCAGTGCCGAGAGCATCGACTCGCCCGTTCCGCCAAGCTCGGCCAGCACGGTGAGCCGGCTCGGCCCGTAGCCCCTGTCTGCCAGCATCCGGGCCACCGCGCCCGGATCATCGCTGCCGCCGGTCAGCACTGCCAGTCTTGCGCCGGGAGCAAACCAGGGGATGATCTGCTCGGCTGGTCGTCCATGGATGGTGAGCGTGTCGATGTCGGCAAGGCTCCATCGCATCCGGGCACAGGCGAGTTGGAAGGCGGATAGCTGGGGATGGAAACGGATTTCCGCCGCCGGAAAACCGGCAACAATCTTCGCCCCGGCCGAGAACCACAGCGGATCGCCGGTTACCAGCAGCGCCACCTTCTGGCCCCGATACCCGGCAATGGTTCCGATCATTTTCGAGAAGGGCGAGGGCCATCTCACGCGCTCCGCCGAGAGGCCGGGAGCAATGCGATGATGGCGGTCACCGCCGATGACGACATCGGCGACCTCCAGGGCCTTGACGGCTTCGGCCGAGAGACCTTGCAGCCCGTCCTCACCGATTCCGACGACGTCAATCCATGCTGTCATGACCGGGATACCCAGGATGTGTCAGGTTGCCGGTTGGCAGCCGGCAGCGATTGCATTGACCGCGGCGGCTGCCATCGCCGACCCGCCCCGGCGTCCGGGAAGCGTCAGGAATTCGATGCTCGGCCGGCCTGCTGCCAAGCGCTGCTTGCTTTCGGCGGCGCCCACGAAACCGACCGGGAAGCCGATGACCAGTGACGGTGTCGGCCCGCCGCCATCGATGATCTCCAGCAGGCGAAAAAGCGCGGTCGGGGCGTTGCCGATGACCGCCACCGAACCGGCCAGGCGGGGCGTCCACAGATCGACCGCTGCCGCCGACCTGGTGGTGCCTTCCCTGGCTGCCATTCCTCCGGTCTCGGCATGGTCCAGGGTGACAATGACCTCGTTGCCTTCCGGCAGTGCTGGCCGGATGATGCCGGCTGCAACCATGTTGCTGTCGCACAGGATCGGTGCGCCTTCCATCAACGCCCGTCGTCCGGCATCGGCAAACCCGGCCGAAAACCTGAGATCGGAGGCAAGATCGACCATGCCGCATGAATGGATGATCCGGACGACAATATCGGCCTCCAGCCCGGTGAATCGCTGCAGGTCGGCCTCCTTCCTCACCAGCGAAAAGCTCTGGTGATAGATCCGGTCAGGCTGCCTTTCGTAGTTCAAGTGGCCGGCTTCCCGGATTTGCGGGCACTCAGCGGTCCGTGCGGGTGCGAGGCGTGCGGGTAGGGCGGATGGTGGTGTGCATGATCATGGCCGTGATCGTGCCCGTGATCGTGGTCGTGCAGGCGGCAAAGACCGGTGCAGAAATCATCGCATAGCGTGCATTCCGACACGTTGGAGCCCGGTGCCGATGCGCCCTGGCCCTCGACATGGTGATGGTGGCTCTCCTGGGGCATGCCGACCTCCTGTTCGAAGCCAACGATCCTCGTCCGGTACTTGCAGAGCGAACAGTTCATGGCCGTCTCGCCGGTCAGCGTCTCCCGCACGCGCCCGGCAAAGGTCTCGAGGACCATGGGATGGTCCTTGAGATAGCCGGCCTTCACGAACTCGATCCCGGGATGGCGAGCCGCGACCAGGTCGGTGAAACCGTAGATTCGGTCCACCAGCACGCCGGTAAACAGGAAGTAGGGGAACACCACCACCCGGCGATATCCAAGCCTGGCGACATGGTCGAGGCAGGGTTCGACCAGCGGAAAGGTGACGCCGGAGAAGCCGGTCTCGCACCAGCCGAAACCCATCCCCTCCCACAGCAGACGGGCGACCTTCGAGACATTCGAATTGGCATCGGGATCGGAGGCGCCCCGTCCGATCACCACCAGGCATGTCTCGTCGGCCGGAACCGGGCCGTTTGTTCGGTCGGCACTGGACACGGCCTCGCTGATGCGGTCGGACGCGGCAGCGATCATCCGGGAGTCGATGGCAAGGTCGCGACCGTAATCGATCCTGATGCCGTGCTCCCTCGAATAGGAATTCAGGACCGAGGGGATGTCATTCTTGGCATGCATCGCCGCGAACAGCATTCCCGGAACGGCGAGAATGTGATCACAGCCCTGGTCCCGCAGGCTGTCAAGACCGGCCCTGATGACCGGATTGGCAAATTCGAGGTAGCCATAGGCAATCGGCCATTCCGGCAGCAATGACGGCATCTGTCCGACCATTGCCGAGAATTGCCTGACCGCATCCTCGGACCGCGAGCCATGGCCGCAAAACATGACGCCAATTCCTGCCATGATTGAAATCTCCGTAAACCCCGGGTGCCTGTCGCAAGCTGGCGCTGCCAGCCTGGATTCGGCCCGTCCTGCGCTGGCAGACTCTATGCAATGTCACGGCCAAAAGACAGCGGGAAACGATGCCCGACGCCCCCGGCGACGGATACGTCAGCGCACGAATTTGCGGTGCTTGAGCCGCTTCGGCTCCACCGAGTCCGGTCCAAGCCGGCGAACCTTGTCGGCGAGATACGCCTCGAAATTGCCCTCGAACCATTCGACATGGGCGCTGCCCTCGAAGGCAAGCACATGCGTGCACAGCCGGTCGAGAAAAAACCGGTCATGCGAGATGATCATGGCGCAGCCGGCAAAATCCTCCAGGGCGTCCTCGAGCGCCCGCAGGGTCTCGACATCAAGATCATTGGTAGGCTCGTCAAGCAACAGGACATTGCCGCCGGATTTGAGCAGCTTGGCCAAATGGACCCGGTTGCGCTCTCCCCCCGACAGCAGGCCCGTCTTCTTCTGCTGATCCGAGCCGCGGAAATTGAAGGATGAACAATATGCCCGTGAATTGACCTCGGTATCGCCGAGTTCGATCATGTCATGCCCGCCGGAGATTTCTTCCCAGACAGACTTGCCGGCATCGAGGTTGTCACGGTCCTGGTCGACATAGGACAGGCATGCCGTTTCACCCAGCTCGATCGCACCGTCATCCGGGGCCAGATCGCCGGTCAGCATTCGAAACAGCGTGGTCTTGCCCATTCCATTGGCGCCGATGACGCCGACAATGCCGCCCGGCGGCAGGGAAAAGGTCAGGCCGTCCATCAGCAACCGATCGCCCATTGCCTTGGTCAGCCTCTCGGCCTCGATCACCTGCGAGCCAAGCCTCGGGCCGTTCGGGATCACGATCTGTGCCCGGCCGATCCGCTCCCGAACCGATTGCCCGGCCATCTGTTCATAGGCGTTGATGCGGGCCTTCTGCTTGGCCTGGCGGGCCCGCGGACTGGTCCGGATCCAGTCCAGCTCCCGGCTCAGTGTTCGCTGCCGTGATTTTTCCTCCCGCGCCTCCTGTTGCAGGCGCCCCGCCTTCTGTTCGAGCCAGTCGGAATAGTTGCCCTTGAACGGGATCCCGCGACCACGGTCGAGCTCGAGTATCCAACCGGTGATCTGGTCAAGAAAATAGCGATCATGGGTTACGATCAGGCATGTGCCCCGGTAATCGATGAGATGCTGCTGCAACCAGGCGACGGTCTCGGCGTCCAGGTGGTTTGTCGGCTCGTCCAGCAGCAACAAATCCGGGGCTTCAAGCAGCAGCCGGCACAGCGCAACCCGCCGCCGTTCGCCGCCAGAGAGCGTCTCGACATCCGCATCGTCCGGTGGACAACGCAAGGCATCCATGGCCTGGTCGATGCGTGAATCCAGATCCCACAACCCCTGTGCATCGATCCGGTCCTGCAGGCTTGCCATCTCGTCGGAATTCTCCTCGGCATAGTTCATGGCCAGCTCGTTGAAGCGGTCCAGCACCTGCTGGTGGGCCCGCACCCCGAGCATCACGTTGCCGCGCACGTCGAGCGAGCGGTCAAGCTGCGGCTCCTGCGGCAGGTAGCCGACTGCCACATCCCGCTCCGGTCGCGCTTCGCCGGTGAACTCGGTATCGAGGCCAGCCATGATTCGCATCAACGTGGATTTGCCGGACCCGTTGACCCCGACTACGCCGATCTTGACGCCTGGATAGAAGGACAGGTGAATGTTCTCGAAGCAGGTCTTTCCGCCTGGATAGGTCTTGGACAGGCCATTCATGTGGAAGACGAACTCGTTCTTGGACATTGCTGGTTCCGGAATTGGCTGGAAGAAGCGGTTTCCTATAGTCTGATGTCTCTCTCGGCAATGCCGCTGTCAGGAGTCGCCATGAGCATGTCGATCACGGAGCCCAACCGTGGAGCCGGACGGTGACAGCCAATGCTGGCCAGGCACCGGTGCGGCAACTGGTCCCGCCCTGTCCCGGGCAGGCCCGGATCGGCCTTCTCGGCGGTTCATTCGACCCACCGCATTCCGGGCATGTCCACATTACCCGCTGGGCATTGAAGTCGCTCGATCTCGATCAGATCTGGTGGCTGGTGAGCGGCGCCAATCCACTCAAGCAGCGCCGTCCTCCACCGCCAGCGGCCCGTGTCGCGGCAGCTCGCCGGCTCCTGCGCCATCCGAGGGTCGGATTTTCGGATGTCGAGGCCAGGTCGGGCCTGGGTCGCACCTCCGACACGCTGGCGGCGCTGCAGGCCGCATTGCCCGCGGTGAAATTCGTCTGGCTCATGGGATCGGACAACCTGGTCCAGCTTCACCGCTGGCATCGCTGGCGTGACATCATGGAGCGGGTTCCGGTCGGTGTGTTGTCAAGGCCGACCGACCGGTTTGCCGCCACCAGTTCGGTGGCGGCGAGGCGCTATGCCGAATCCCGCATCGGCGACCATGCCGTCCGCCACCTTGCCGATTGCGCGCCGCCGGCCTGGGGGATGATCAGGCTGCCGCTCGATGACACCTCGTCGACCCGGCTGCGCAATTGCCGGGTCGAATACCCCGCAGCGCCGGAAGGCACTGGCTGATCACGGCGCCTGCAGGCGCCGGTATCTTGCGCCGGCGGCGCGCTCGATGGCGGCCGCGGCCAGGCGGTCAATGTCGAGTTCATGGCGGATTTCCTGCAGGAAGCCCAGTTCGGTTTCCGACAAGCTGCCGTCGGCGGCGGCAACATCGCAGGCCAGGGCGTAGGCGGTTTCAAGAAACCCGGCGGGAAGCTCTCGTCTGATCAAGGCAAAGAATTCCTGCAACCCGTGCTGCCGGTCGAAGAGCTCCTGCACATGGCCGGAAATGTCCCTGATGCGGGAATCGTCGAACCGGGCAAAGACCGGCAGGTGATCGACGATCTGATCAATGGTCACCAACTCGGCAGTCCCCGCGTCTTCGTCGGCGAGACAGGTGGCGACCATGATCGCAACCAGCGCCTCCTGCAGGCCTTGGGGCGCCGCCGTCTTCGGGAAGTCATGTCTCATCAGGCTCTTTCATCGCTTGGCACCCCCGGTGTTTATTGACGGCAAAATCCGCTGGCAATAGGAAGTCTCGACCCGGCCGGCATATTGGAAACCAGCATGGACAGCCTAGGCGACGCAGCGCTCGAATCGAATGCCTGGCCATTCGTCGAGGCGCGCCAACTTCTGAAGCGGATCAGTTCGGAGCGCGATCGGCCCCGCCCGGTGCTGTTCCAGACTGGCTACGGGCCGTCGGGATTGCCGCATATCGGGACTTTTGGCGAGGTGGCCAGGACCTCCATGGTCAGGCGGGCCTTCAGCCTGGTGTCGGATTTGCCGACCAGGTTGATCTGCTTCTCGGATGACATGGACGGGTTGAGAAAGGTGCCACAGAATGTTCCCGATCCGCAGATGCTGCAGGAGGATTTGCATCTTCCGCTGAGCCGGGTCAGGGATCCCTTCGGAACCCATGAGAGCTTTGCCGCCCACAACAATGCCGAGCTGTGCTCGTTCCTCGACCGGTTCGGGTTCGAGTACGAGTTCGTCTCCTCCACCGAGATGTACCGGGCCGGCCGGTTCGACGACATGCTGCTGACCGTGCTGGAGCGTTTTGACAAGGTCATGGAGATCATGCTGCCGTCGCTCGGGGGTGTCTCCGAGGGAAGGCGGGAGACCTATTCGCCCTTCCTGCCCATCAGCCCGAAATCCGGTCGGGTGTTGCAGGTGCCGACGCTGGAGAGAAACCTCGCCAGGGGAACGATCACCTATCGGGAGCCCGATGGCGAGACGGTCGAAATTCCGGTGACCGGCGGTGCAGTCAAGCTGCAATGGAAGCCCGACTGGGCCATGCGTTGGGCGGCGCTGGAAGTCGATTACGAGATGTATGGCAAGGATCTCGGTCCTTCGGCCGAGATCGGGGCAAAACTTTGCCGGGTGCTTGGCCGCAAACCACCGGTCGGCATGATGTACGAATTGTTCCTGGATGATGGCGGCCAGAAGATCTCCAAGTCGAAGGGGTTGGGCATATCGATCGATGACTGGCTCGCCTATGCATCACCGGAAAGCCTGGGACTGTTCATGTTCAGAAAGCCGAAGACGGCCAAGCGCCTCTTTGCCGAGATCATTCCCAGGACGGAGGACGAGTACCAGCAGCACCTCCTTGCCTACCCCGGCCAGGATACCGCCGGCAGGCTGGCCAACCCGGCTTGGCACATCCATGCTGGCGAGCCGCCCGCGCCGAGCCAGTCGATATCCTACTCGATGCTACTCAATCTCGGCTCGGCGGTCTCGGTCGAGGACAGCGAGGTGTTGTGGCGATTCGTGCGCCGGTACCAGCCGGATGCCAGCCCGGAGACGGACCCGGAATTGTCGGCGCTGATCGACGGGGTGGTCCGCTACTACAAGGATGTCATCGCCCCGAACCGGGTTTACCGCCAGCCGACCGCGATCGAGCGGGAGGGACTCGAGGATCTGGCATCCCGCCTTGCCGGCTGGAGCGGCGACAGTGATCCCATATCGCTGCAGAACATGGTCTACGCGGTCGGCACGGAGCACGGCTTCGAGCCAATGCGGGACTGGTTCAAGGCAATCTACGAAGTGTTGCTGGGCGCCAGCCAGGGCCCGAGATTCGGCAGCTTCATCCACCACTACGGAATCGAGGACACCGCCAACTTCATCCGCGAGCGAATCGGCTAGGGCAATCGCCCATATCTGCCTCCCGGCAACGGGAGTCGGCCAAGCTGACGCACCAGATGGCACGACAAACGCTTGCAGCGCGTAACGCAGCACGCTACAGCGAATTATGAGGATCAGGCACAAGGGATTGCGGGCGCTGCACGAGCGGGACAATCCCGCGCGGGTGCCTGCGGGTCTGGTGCCACGGCTCAAGCGCATCCTGTTCCGCTTGCAAGAGGCGGCGCATCCGCGAAGCGCCGACGCGCCGGGCTTCCGGCTGCATCCCCTGAAGGGCGACCGTGCGGGCCAGTGGAGCGTTCGCGTCTCCGGCAACTGGCGCGTGGTGTTCCGCTTCGAGGATGGCGAGGCCGTGGATGTGGACCTGATCGACTATCACTGACTGAAGGGGAGTGCTGACCATGAACGACATCGCAAGCGAGCGCGTCGGCCCGATGCTGAACCCGCCGCACTTGGGCGAACTGATCCGCGAGAGCATGGACGATCTGGGCTGGAACGTGACCGAGACGGCGGCGCGTCTCGGCTGCGAGCGCGGCACACTGTCGCGCCTGCTGAACGGCAAGGCGGGCGTGTCGGCGAATATGGCGCTGGCGTTGGAGGATATCGGCTGGGGTACCGCCGAGCACTGGATGCGGATGCAGGTGAGCCACGAGCTTGCGCAGGCGCGCCGGGGTCGGGCTGCCGAAGTGCGACGCACAGCGGCGTTGCACCAGTGACCCGGCCTCGCGCTAGCCCTGCAAGACAGTCTGCCGTGCCAATTGATGTTGACCTACGCACCTCGGGTGGCAAGACCGGACCGGTCATTCGCGGGAGACAAGGGAATACTTGAGCATGTTGACGTTCAACTCAATTGACGTGGAAACGGCCAATGCTGATCGCGCGAGCATCTGCCAAATCGGCATCGTCCACATCCGGGACGGTGAAATCGAAGATCAGTGGCAAACATTGGTGAACCCGGAAGACTGGTTTGATCCATGGAATATCTCGATTCATGGAATTGACGAAAGTGCCGTAAGGTATAGCCCTACGCTACCCGCCGTTCGTGACGAGTTGCGGACTCGGTTGAGCGGAACCATTCTGGTAAGCCACACCGCTTTTGACCGTATTGCATTTGAACGCGCAATGACGAGGTATGATCTCGAACAACTTCAGGTCACGTGGCTCGACAGCGCCAAAATCGCCCGGCGGGCTTGGCCAGAAATTTACGGACGAAGTGGTTACGGCCTCAAGAATATTGCCAAGAACCTAGGAATCTCATTCGATCATCACGACGCACTTGAAGACGCTAGGGCGGCGGCAGAAATCGTACTGCACGCTTGCACTTCAACAGAGATAGACATTGAGGGTTGGTTACATCGGGTAGAACGACCAATCTTTCCTTTGTCACCGGGTTCGTCTTCCAGCTCGGCAACATCAGTTAAACGGGAAGGAAATGTGGAGGGAGCCTTGTTCGGCGAAACCATACTATTCACTGGCTCGCTCAGCCTTCCACGAAGGCTAGCGGCAGACATGGCCGCGCAGGCAGGATGTCATGTGGTAGACAACGTTAGTAAGAAAGTTACGATCCTTATTGTGGGTATTCAGGACGAAAGCAAGCTGAACGGCTATGAGAAGAGCGGCAAACATCGGAAGGTGGAAACGTTGATTGCCAAGGGTTCGGAAATTCAAATACTCTCGGAAAAGGACTTCTCCGAACTCATGGAGGTTGATATGCAGCCTAACCCGTCCTGAAAAATGCCATGCGAATCCCCTAAAGCTATCGACCGACAGCACTTCACACATAGGACGAGAGTCACATGACAATGCTTACCGGATTTGACGAGGCGGTTGTGGTCGAAGTCGAAACAACGGGGCTTGATCCGAAAACTGACAGACTTATTTTTGTCGCGGCAATCCGCGCAAATTTTGAGACCTAGGGGAAAATCCAAACAATATAGATGGCAAGACCATGGATGCTGTGATCAACCCGCAATGCCGAATCCCCGAGGAGTGATCTCGTATACACAGGATAACGAACAGAGACGTGGCAGACAAGAGTTCTCTCTCGGATATGGCTCAAGAAATGCGGGATTTCATTGGAGGCCCTCCCATAATCGCCCACAATGCGTCATTTGACAAAGGCTTCTTTAGTTCCGAATTCAAGAGAGCCGGTGTCAAGACACTATCCCGAAATAAGAGTTATTGCACGATGCGACGATTTCAGGAGTTCAGTCATGGTCGTCGAAGGGGAAGCAACCTCGACGACGTGGTTGAGGTTATAGGAGTGGAATGACGAAAGGGAAAGGTACATGACGCCATCAAAGATGTGAGGTTGGCATGGCGGGTGGCTTGTTTGTTTTCCATGATGGATAACCGCGTTGCGAGTCCGGGCGGTAAACCAGTTCTTCCATCACGAGGTAGCAAATCCGGTGAAGATGGTAGGTCCAGGCGTCAGTCCGACGGATTCAAATCGAGTGTAGAGACTATCGTGGGTGCAATCATCTTAGCTGTGCTGTCGGCATGGTGGCTTCTCTAGGCTATTATCCAGTAAGGGTAATTTTCGAATTTGCTGCCATCGCCGTTGTGATAACAGCGTCAACCTTTCTGCTGCTTCGACAAGATGCGCGTCGGCAAGGTGGGCGAAGCCCGCCGTAGTCCGATGCCTCCGGTGGCCGAGGACTTAGCCGACCAAGGTGAGGTTCTCGCCGGCCATGACGGCCTGACTGGCCGCCGTGCGCCAGCACTTCGTCAGAATCCACTGCCCCCGGCATTCGGCGTGACGCGGGAACAGGAAGGCGTCCGGGTCGCGGGGCGGGACAGCGCGGCGATGTGCGCCCGCGCGGCTTCGCCCAGCGGAACGCTGCGCGGGCCAGCCTTCGAATCGCGAAGGCTGATGGCGTCGGTCCCGATATCGCGCCAGCACGGATCGAGCACCTCGCCCCGGCGACTTCCGGTGAGGGCCAGCAGCCTGATCGCGGCGACGGCCTCGGGCCTGCGTGCCTCGTGCGCGTCGAGTGCGCGTCCGAGCCGGGCCAACTCGTCCATGTCGTGAAACCAGGAGACCTGCGTCCTTAGGTTCTTCGCAATACCGAGACTGGGGTTGGTGCCACCCTCTCGCAATCCCCATTCCCCGGCACGGAACATCATCGCACGCAGGATTTCGAAGGCGCGGTTGGCCACGCCGGGCTTGTCCCTGCTGGCCGCGTCGAACCACGCCGCCACGTCCTCGGGTCCGATGCGGTCGAGCGGCATCCTGCCGAAGGCGGGCAGGATGCGGGCCTTGAGATAGATGCGCACGATCCTGCGCACGGAGGGCTTCCAGTGCGGTTCCGAGCGGCGCAGATACTCGTCCGGAAACTCCCGAAGGGTCGGGGTCTCCTTCTCCCCCTGGATGTCGTTGGCGCGATCGGCGCCTGGCCGGCCGGGGCTGTCAAGTCGCGGGAATAATGTTGAACTCATCATCACAGTTGTCGCTCAACAACGCGAAGGATTTCCGGCAAGCACAATGCGCCGCTTTCGGTCGGTTCACGAATGATCCTCGAGGAAGGGCGCCGGCACTCATTTGTGATGACCCGGCGTCCTTGCCATGGGTGTGTTCCGGCAACGGGTCCGGTGTTGTTGGTTATCTGCGAGATTGTATCGAGGGTGACCGCATCCTTGATTCGTCCCCTTGGCCAGTCAAGTGACGTGGTCTCAGCCCCGGCGATGCTGCTCGGTCTATCCCGGTCTTCCTGGCTTCTTTCTTCGATGTCGTCCTGCACGGGTGCCGGCCCGTCCCGATGTTGATCGGCCGCCGGGACTGGAGCTGGCAGCGGGTGCATCCGACTGTTGTCGGGCAAATGGGTCGTCGGCGATGTCCAGCTCCACCTTTTCCAACCGCCTGACCTCATCCCGCAGCCGTGCTGCCTCCTCGAATTCGAGATTCCCGGCCGCGTCGTACATCTGCTGGCGAAGCGCCTTCAGATGTGTCTCCAGGTTGGCACCGACCAGTCCGGTCTCGACAGTGGCGGTTATCCTCGCCTCGTCGGTATCTCCATCGTAGAGTCCGGCCAGGACGTCGGACACGTTCTTGCGAATCGTCTCCGGGGTGATGCCGTTGGCTTCATTGAAGGCGAGCTGCTTCTCGCGCCGGCGCCCGGTTTCCAGCAGCGCCCGATCAATCGAGTTGGTCCTGGAATCGGCAAACATGATGACCCGGCCGTCGACATTGCGGGCGGCCCGGCCAATCGTCTGAATCAGTGATGTCTCCGATCTGAGGAAGCCCTCCTTGTCGGCATCGAGAATGGCGACCAGACCGCATTCCGGGATATCCAGCCCTTCCCGCAGCAGGTTGATCCCGACCAGCACATCGAAGGTGCCGAGTCTCAGATCCCGCAGGATCTCGATCCGCTCCAGCGTGTCGATGTCCGAATGCATGTAGCGAACCCGGATGCCCTGTTCATGGAGGTATTCGGTGAGATCCTCGGCCATGCGCTTGGTGAGCGTCGTGACCAGCGTCCGGTGGCCGTTGCCGGCGGTCTCGCGTGCGGCATCCACCAACTCGTCGACCTGGTGGGCAACGGGCCGGATGGTGACTGGTGGATCCAGGAGGCCGGTTGGCCGAATCACCTGTTCGGCAAACACGCCGTCGCTCTGTTCAAGTTCCCAGTCGGACGGTGTTGCCGACACGAATACCGATTGCGGCCGCATCAAGTCCCATTCCTCGAATTTCAGCGGCCGGTTGTCCATGCATGATGGCAGGCGAAACCCGTGCTCGGCCAGGGTGAACTTGCGGCGAAAGTCGCCCCGGTACATCGCCCGTAGCTGCGGGACCGAGACATGGGACTCGTCGGCAAACACGATGGCATGGTCGGGAATGTATTCGAACAGGGTTGGCGGCGGTTCGCCCGGCTTGCGCCCGGTCAGAAACCGGGAATAATTCTCGATTCCGGCGCATGACCCGGTGGCCTCGATCGATTCGAGATCAAAATTGGTTCGCTGCTCGAGCCGTTGTGCCTCCAGGAGTTTTCCGTCCTGCTCGAGTTGCGCAAGTCGCTCGGCGAGTTCCTTGCGGATGCTCTTGACCGCCTGCTGCAGGGTCGGACGCGGCGTCACGTAATGGGAATTGGCATAGATCCTGATCCGCTCCAGCGAATCGGTGCGCTTGCCGGTAAGCGGGTCGAATTCCCGCAGGGTCTCGACGGTGTTGCCGAAGAACGAGACCCGCCAGGCGCGGTCCTCCAGATGCGCAGGCCAGATTTCGAGATTGTCACCACGCAGCCTGAACGTTCCCCGCCTGAAGGCCTGGTCATTTCGACGATATTGCTGCTCCACGAGTCCGGCGATGATGTCACGGGGATCGTAGGGTTTTCCGACCTCGATATCCTGGGTCATCGCCCCGTAGGTCTCCACCGAACCGATCCCGTAGATGCAGGAGACCGATGCGACGATGATGACATCGTCCCGTTCAAGCAACGACCGGGTGGCGGCGTGGCGCATGCGGTCAATGCGCTCGTTGATGTCGGCCTCCTTCTCGATGAAGGTGTCGGTGCGCGGGACGTAGGCCTCGGGTTGGTAGTAGTCGTAATAGCTGACGAAATACTCGACCGCGTTGTTCGGAAAGAAACCCTTGAACTCGCCATAGAGCTGTGCCGCCAGGGTCTTGTTGTGGGCGAGGATGATGGCGGGGCGCTGGGTTTGATCAATGATCTTCGCCATCGTGAAGGTCTTGCCGGTTCCCGTTGCACCAAGCAGGACCTGGTTCTGCTCGCCCTCCTCGAGGCCGGCCGTCAGCTCGGCAATGGCGGAAGGCTGGTCGCCGGCAGGCGAGAATTCGCTCTCCATCTCGAAGCGCCGGCCGCCTTCCAGCTTGCCGCCGTCAGTGTCGGTTGCGGCCATTGTGCTCATCCGTGTGCCTGTTCCGATACCTGGTCAAAACCGCCGGCTTTTCCGTATCCGGACGGCCCGCCGGTGCTGCTGCCGGTCCGGTCATGACAGCAATAGTGAATTGCCGGTGACCGAGAAACTCCGAAATTGTGGAAAGGGGCAGGATGTCGGGCAATCCCCGAAGCGGAGGGGCAGGAGGGCTGCCGGGTCCCGCCGAAGGTTCCCGAAATCCGTTCGGATTGCGGCGCGGACTGGTGAAGTGCTTGCCAATGCACGGGATCGCGCGGATAAATCACTGTCAATCTGTCGAGTCTCCGACTGTGTCCAGCCGCGGTAAAGTGATGGCGAGCCCGTCAGGCGAGAGGGAAACATGATTCTTCCAGCATTGAAATCCACCATCCTGGTTGCCGCCCTGGTCTCGGCGGCATCAATTGCGGCCGCCCAGGGCGTTGACGGGCTCGAGGCAGAGCTTGATGACATATCTGAACAGATTTTCGAGGCGGAATCGGTTGTCCATTCCGGGGAATCTGCCGACGTCCGGGAAGTGGCGCGGCTGCGACAGGAGGTGTTGGCGCTTTCGGGAGCATTGATCAGGAACCGACTCCTGGTCCTGGAAGGCCGAGAGGCAACGAGAATCGTTGTGCCGGCGGTCGAGCCGGATGTCGAGCAGGCGAGGCTGCTTGCCGAGGAGTTGGTCGAGGCCGATGCCAGGATCAGTGACACCGCAGTCGAGGTCGAGGCGCTGGACGGTGTCGAGCAATCGGTGGCAAGGCTGCGGCTTGAATCCGAGAGGCTGGTCAGGACACAGTTGCTGCTCGCATATGTCCAGGCGAGATATGGCGTGGCGGTGCCAGGATCAGCCGTCCCCGCCATGGCGGCGGAAGGCGTCGCGCCAGGAATCCAGGCAGGCGTCGAGGCCGATGCGGAGCGTGCCGGTCCCGACGCGATGATCGACCACCGCCTCGTCCGGGGCAAGGTAAACGATGGCGCATGGCTGGCAGGCTGGTGGACCGTTGAGACCGACGATGACTGGCAACTGTTCACGGCGACGAATTTCTCATCCTGGCTGGCCGATGATGACTCCACCGGGCTTCGGGCCCTGCTGGAGGTGAGTTGCGAGGAGGGCCAGTACCAGGTTGCGATCATTGCCCGGGAAGGCGGCCTCTTCGGATCGGGAACCGGGTTGGGGCCGGCGCTTGATGTCGATTACCGGCTGGACGAGGTGTCGGTCTACAATACGGATTGGCGGGTGCTGGATGGCGGGCAGACCGTCATGCTGGATGGCGTCGATGCCCATGACCTTGCCATCGGCATGACCGCCTCACGGACGCTCAGGCTGGAGATCTGGGACAGCCATGACAAGCTGCAGACCGCCAGCTTTGATCTTGATGGCATCCGGGACGTCTCCGATGTTGCCTTCGAGGAATGCACCGGGGAGGCGCTGGTGTTTTCCCGGCAGGATTACCGGCTGATCCAGACACTGCTCAATATCGCCGGGCATGATGCCGGCGCCGCCGATGGGGTCTGGGGGCCGAGGTCACAGGGTGCAATGCGTCAGTATCAGCACGCCGCCGGTATCACCGAGACCGGTCAGCCTGATCGCCAGACGCTGAAATTGCTGGGTCTCGCAGAGTGACCGCCGGGATGCCGGCCGCCTTGGCTGGTCATCGATAGAGAAAACGGATTCGACGCAGCCAGAAGCGTGTTCCGAACATGTCCTCATCGTCGGCCAGGCGGAATGCCCCGTCATTCCCCGTACGGGATCCAGACATTCTTGATCTCGGTGGCGTTGCGAAGAAACTCCTCGCCCTCGCCGACATTCCGGTCACGCCAGTCCACCGGCTGCTCGAGATCAACCCAGCATCGCTTGAGGTTGCCGGCAGATTCAGCCTCGATTGCCTTCGCCAGCCCGGGCCGGCCAAAACTCCAGACTGCATCCACTCCCGAGTGACGCGCCAGGGTCCTGGCCAGTTCTTCGCCGTCCCCGGCGACAATGTTGACGACTCCCGCCGGCACATCGGATGTATCGAGAACCTGGTAGAAATCAGTCGCCGAGAGCGGGTGCGGTTCGGAAGGCACCAGGATGCAGGTGTTGCCCATCGCCATCAGCGGCGCCATCACCGACACCAGGCCAAGGAGGGGGTACCGGTTCGGGCAGATGGCGCCGACGACGCCAACCGGCTCTCGCATGGCCAGCACGACGCCGCGCATCGGGACCTGGTGAACATTGCTGTCATACTTGTCTGCCCAGGCGGCATAGGTGAACAGCCGGTCCATGCTGGCCGCAACCTCTTCTTCGCCATGCCTGGCCGATACCGATGTCTGTTCCACGATCCTGCGGGCAAACTCGCCCTGCCTCGCCGACAGGTTCTCGGCAATGTAATAGAGAATCTGCGCACGCGAATGTCCGGAAACCGCGGCCCAACCCCGGGCCTTCTCCGCCGCCTCGACTGCGTTCCTGATATCCTTCCGATTGCCGAGCGGGGCATGGCCGAGATGGTGATCGAAGACAGCCGAAGAGACGGGCCTCGAATAGCCGCTGTCGGGTCTCGCCTGGCGGCCGCCGATATAGTGCTTGGCAGTGCGGTCGATCTGCGTGGCTGAAGGTGGGCCCCGCCGGCGGACGACACGCCTGCCGTCGGCGCCATCCCGGAACCGGTCTGACCTTGTATAGGCGGTCAGCCCCTCCCATCCACCTTCGCGACCGAAGCCGGACTCCCGGCGCCCACCAAATCCGGCGGCGGCGTCAAAAAGGTTGGTTGAATTGATCCACACCACGCCGCATGCCAGGCGGGGGGCAATATCGAGGGCAAGGTTGATGTTCTCGGACCAGACCGAAGCGGCCAGGCCGTAGCGTGTATTGTTTGCCAGTTCGACCGCCTCGGCAGGGGTTCGGAACGTTGTCCCGACCAGCACCGGGCCGAAGATTTCCTCCTGCATGAGCCGGGAGGCCGCCTGCAGGCCGGTAATCAGCGTTGGCGGATAGAAAAACCCGGTCTGCGGCAACTCCACCGGCGCCTGGTGAATCTGGCAGTCACGGTCTGGACATTCGTCGACCATTTCCCTGATTCGTGCCAACTGGACCGCATCAACGATAGCGCCGATGTCGATGCTCTTGTCGAGCGGGTTGCCGACACGCAGGCGGGCCATGCGGTCGATGATCTTGCGGTGCAATTCCTCGGCAACATTCTCCTGGACCAGCAGCCGCGATCCGGCGCAGCAAACCTGCCCCTGGTTGAACCAGATGGCGTCGACGACACCCTCGACCACCGAGTCGAGATCGGCATCGTCAAAGACGATGAACGGGGATTTGCCGCCAAGCTCCAGGGTGAGGGATTTGCCGCTGCCGGCAGTTGCCCGCCGGATGGCGCGTCCCACCTCGGTCGATCCGGTAAAGGCGATCTTGTCGACCTGGTCATGCGCAACAAGCATCTCGCCAGCCCGCCCGTCGCCGGTAATGATATTGATCACGCCCGGCGGAATGCCGGCCTCGGCCGACAGTTCGGCAAACAGCAGCGCGGTGAGCGGCGTGTATTCGGCTGGCTTGAGGACCACGGTGTTGCCCATGGCAATCGCCGGCGCAATCTTCCATGCCAGCATCAGCAGCGGAAAGTTCCATGGGATGATCTGTCCGCAGACCCCGATCGGGATGCGGTCAGGCATCGTCGACGGCATCAACTGCGCAGCACCAGCATGGAAATAGAAGTGTCGGGCAACCAGTGGAATGTCGATGTCGCGGGATTCACGCAACGGCTTGCCATTGTCGAGGGATTCGAGGACCGACAGCAATCGGCTGTTCTTCTGAATCAGCCGGGCCAGCGAATAGAGGCAACGCGCCCGGAATTCCGGGCTGCCCTGCCAGCGTGGCTGGGCGGCCCGGGCAGCGCCGACTGCGTCCGCCACATCCTCCTGATCCGCCTGTGCAACCGTTGCCAACTCCTCGCCGGTTGCCGGGTTCCGGGTGATGAAGGTCTCGCTCCCATGCCCGTCGACCATGGCTCCATGCACGAAATGGCCGAATCGCCGTTGGTGGCGGTCAAGCCAGGCCATGGCCGGCCCGGGATCTTCCGGTGCCGGGCCGTAATCCATGCTGTCAAACCTGTCCTTGACCGTCATCGGTCAGCCCACCGGGTGGTTGTGGCCGACAGAGTAGCTGCCGGTCACATGGTGTTCGAGCTGCCGTTCGATGTCGGCAAGCAGGCTCGACGCACCGAAGCGGAAATATTCCGGCGAGATCCAGGCATCGCCCAGCTCTTCCTTGACCAAGGACAGATAGACCAGGGCGTCCTTGGCCCGGGAAATGCCCCCGGCGGGCTTGAATCCGACCCGATGGCCGGTCTTCTGGTGATAGTCGCGGATGGTGCGCATCATGGTCAGCGAGACCGGAAGGGTGGCGTTGACCCTTTCCTTGCCGGTTGAGGTCTTCACGAAATCGGCACCGGCCATCATGCAGACCAGCGAGGCCCGGGCGACATTGCGCAGCGTTCCAAGCTCCCCGGTCGCCAGGATGGTCTTGAGGCACCGCCCCTCGCATGCCGAGCGGAACTCCCGGACCTCGTCGTACAGCGCCTTCCAGTTACCCGCCAGCACATGGCGCCGCGAGATGACGATGTCGATCTCCTCGGCGCCAGCACGGATTGATTCGCCGATCTCCGCCAGCCTGAGCCCGTAAGGCGATTGCCCGGCCGGGAACCCGGTCGACACCGCTGCCACCTTGATGCCGGAACCGGTCAGCGCAGCGGCGCAGCGGGAGATGAACTCATGGTAGACGCAGATTGCGGCAACGCTGACCGGATGGTCAGCCATTCCCAGCGCCTCCAGCAAATCCTCGCGAACGGGTTGTCGGGCCTTGGCAATCAGCCGATCGACCCGCCCACCGGTATCGTCGCCGGCCAATGTCGTCAGATCGATGAGGGTGATCGCCCGCAGCAGCCAGGCAGCCTGCCACGCCTTCTTGATGCTGCGCCGCCCGGGCAGGGATTTCGTCCTGCGCTCAACGGCGCTCCGGTTCACCTGCACCCCCTGCACCCAGTCGACATTGAGGGCCGTTCCCGGATTCTTGCCGGCAAGCTGCGATTCGGGCGCCGGAGTCACGACTTCGGAGAGCCGGATCATGGCCCTACCGCCGACATGCGACCGGGCCGCCTTGCCCGATGGATGCCGGCCCCGACAGCGTGTCGAGGCAGGATATGCAACGGCAGATTTGCATGCCAATCTCCTGACACATCATCATTCCGACCTCAATCCTGAACTTGGCCGTTCAAGCACGCTGCCCGGACCAGCCCTGGTCCAGGGCATGCCGACACATGGCAACCAGGCCGAGCCTCCCCATCCCGTGCCTTCCGGGTCACGACCCGGATTGCCAGAGGGGAGATTGCGACATTTGCGACACCGCGGCCATGGGAGCGAACCAAGGCAACGATTGCCCGCAACATTTCGTGGGAGCCTCATGCCCGTATCCCGCAAACCATCGCCATAGCCGGCATTCGAGGTCAGACGTCCGGGCGGCGATCCCGCTCCATGCCGACACCTGGAGTTGCGATTTCGTGATGTCGTGGTTTTGCGATAAGAGACCTCCATGACAGGCCCTGGCGCAGAGGAAAAACCTGTCGGCCGCCGTGCCGGAGGACGAGATGCTCGCAAGGCCGAGCGGCTGTTGCGACGGGCAGAACGGTCCATGGCCGGAGCGACCCGGATCAAGTCGCCCTATGCGCCGCTCACCGCCGGCGAGGTCAGGGGCGTTCACCGGGCGGCGCTGGAGGTTCTCGAGACGGTGGGCATGGCGGCCCCGACCGACCGGGCCCGGCAGGTTGGGCTGGCCCATGGGTGCTGGCTCGATGACGGGGGAAGGCTGCGATTTCCGCCATCGCTGGTCGAGGATTGCCTCTCCCGGGCAGCAACATCCTTCCCGGTATGCGGCCGTGACCGGCGCCACGATTTCGAAACCGGGCCTGGCCGGGTCAGCTTTGCCACCGGTGGTGCAGCGGTGATGATGCTGGATCGAGAGACACGAAAATATCGGGCCAGCACGGTGGCCGATCTTTATGACCTGGCCAGGATTGCCGAGCATCTTGACAATATCCAGTGGTTTACCCGGCCAGTGGTGGCAACAGACATCACCGGCATGTTCGAACTGGATGTCAATACACTGTTTGCCTGCGTCGCCGGCACCACCAAGCATGTCGGCATGAGTTTTGCCGGGGGCGATCATCTTCCTCGCCTGCTCCCGGCCCTCGACGCGCTGGCCGGGGGCGAGGGGGCGTTCCGCCGCCGTCCGTTTTGCACGGCCCATGCCACAACCGTCGTCTCGCCGCTGAACTTTGCCGCTGACAGCCTCGACGTTGCCTGTGCTGCCGTCGATATCGGCATGCCGCTGCACCTGCAAACTGGCCCGCAGGCCGGTGCAACATCTCCGGCGGCGCTGGCCGGAACCCTGGTGCAGGGCTGTGCGGAAAGCCTGGCCTCGCTGAGTATTGTCAACATGATGGCACCCGGCCACCCGGTCATTCTGGGCAACTGGGTATTCTCGGCGGATCTGCGCAACGGCGCTTTCGCCGGCGGCGGTGCCGAGGCGGCGCTGCTAGGCGCGGCCTCGGGGCAGATGTCGGCATTCTACGGAATTCCCGGTGGGATGGGTGCCGGCATGTCCGATAGCAACCTTCCGGACAACCAGGCTGGCTACGAAAAGGCGCTCACGGTGGTTCTTGCCGCGTTGTCGGGCGGCGGGCTTGTTTTCGAGAGCACCGGAATGCTGGCCAGCCTGCTCGGATGCAGTATCGAGGCCATGATCATCGATAACGAGATGCTGTCGTCGATCCGCCGCATTGTCCGGGGTATCTCGGCCGATGACCTGTCGCTGTCCGTCGAGGCAATCAAGCGGGTGGCTACCGGCGAGGGTCACTACCTGGCCGACCAGCAGACATTGCAACTGATGGAGACCGAGTTTGTCTATCCCGAACTTGCCAGCCGCACCATGCCGGAGGAGTGGGAGGCGGCGGGCAGTGCCGATATCTGGGAGCGGGCCAGGACCAGGGCCGAGGAGATTCTTCGGCAGGACCGGGAATCGAGGATCGACCCGGCGGCCGAACGCATGATCAGGGACCACTACCCGATCCAGCTCAACACGGCCCTCCGGCCATGACCAGGCACTATCGGGCGGCGATAATCGGCGGCGGGATCGTCGGTTGCTCGGTGCTGTACGGGCTGGTGCAGCGGGGCTGGACCGACTCGATCCTGCTTGAGCGGCAGAGACTGGCGTCAGGCTCGACCTGGCATGCGGCCGGAAACGCGACCTATTTCGGCCCGTACCCGGCCATGACCCGACTGGCCGTCGATTCGATCTCCACCTATCTCGCCGCCGAGGCGGCGACCGGGCAATCGGTGGGGTTCTGCCAGACCGGCAGCCTGCGGCTGGCGACCTCCCCGGCCGAGCGATTCGCCTATGAGGCAATGATCCCGGCCTATGAGGAGTTGGGCATTCCGTATTCGGTGGTCACGGCCGCCGAGGCGGCATGCGACCACCCCCTGATCAACACCAGGGGGGTGGTTGGCGCTGCCCGAACGCCGACCGACGGTCATGTCGATTCAGGCGCCACCACCCGTGCCCTGGCCAGGGCGGCCCGGTTGTCGGGAGGCGTGATCAGCACCGGCGATCCGGTCACGAAGCTGGTGCCGGTCCCTGCGGGCTGGAGGATCACCTCGGAAAAGGGCGAGATCGTTGCCGAGCACATCGTCCTTGCCGCCAGTTTCTGGACCAGGGAGCTTGCCGCAACCATCGGTCTGCAGCTGCCGCTCCACGCCATCCAGCACCACGAGATCATCACCGGGGAGGTAGCGGAGATTGCTGGCCAAACGGGCGAGCTTCCAGTCATCCGCGATCCCTGGTCGTCGGCCAATATTCGTCGGGAGGGCGGCGGGTTGCTGTGCGGGATCTACGAAAAGAGCCCTGAATTCTGGGGCGTCGGCGGCATCCCGCCGGATTTCGGGGAGGAGTTGCTGCCGCCGGATCTCGAGCGGCTGATGCCGGAGCTGGAGCGGGTCGTCCACCGGATGCCGGCATTTGGCAGGGCCGAAATCAGGCAGGTCAACAATGGACCCATCTGCTACACCCCCGACGGATGCCCGTTGCTCGGGCCGGCAGGTGCCGAGGGAGCATGGCTGGCATGCGGCTTCACGATCGGCATCGGCACCGGCGGTGGTGCGGGGCAGTTCCTTGCCCACTGGATGACCACCGGCGAGCCGCCATTTGACCTTCCCGCCATCTATCCCTCCCGGTTTCGAGGCGAGACCGACCGGCAATCCACCCTGGAGCAGATCAGGGCAACCTACGCCCGCGGCTATCGCACAACGTGAACCTTGCATCAGGGCCGGATGTGATGGCCGCAACTTGGGCAGGGTGGGCCGAATACGTCCATCGGATGCCCCGCTCTGGCCGGTGGCAGCGACAGGCAAGCGCAACTCGAAATTGAAATCGTCGATGTTGAGACTGGGCGCAGCTTTGCTGTCATGAACGTATCCGGACGTTTCAATCGGACATTGCTGACTCGGCCTTTGCGAGGTCGTCACGCATGGCCCGGTGATGTTCGACGAAGAGCGGCCATGTGTGATGTCCTTCCCGGAGTATTCGAGTGCCGGGCATGGGTTGATGCCGTAACGGTATGTATCCGGCATGGCTGGCGAAGTCGGCGACCCTCGGCTCCGGGTCGGATGGGCCGCGCCGCCGTCGGCAGTTCGGCCCGGCCATGTACATGGCAGGGACATGGATCTTGTCCATGTGGGCAATGGTGCGGGCGTGTCCGGTAGCCTGCGCGCCGGTCGGCCGACCGAGATGACGATACAGGCGGTGATGGCACCGGCAGCAAGGCGTCGACGCCCGGCATTCAGACGGCGGTAGTTGATCCGGTTGTCGGCCTGCAGGTACGCCGAGGACCGGGAAATTGATTTCGACCGGGATGTCCTGCTTGTCGGCGCATCGGCCGACCGCATGGCCAATGAGGTCTTCCATATTGCGGCCCCGCTACTCCTGGACCCGATCGGATGGCGCCAGCACGGTCGGTCCCGGCAAAGGCGGGAAGCCGCCGTCATGAACCGGTAGGCTGCCATGCGCCCAATACGCATTCCCGTGGACATCCAACAGCCGGGCAGCTGGAAGGCTGCAAGTTCGCACACGGTGTCACTGGCCCGCCTGCACGGTGCATCGCCCCACATGCCCATCGCCATTCCCAAATTCGGCATGTCGCTGGTGGCGGTGCAGTTTCCTCCCCGGACTATTCCTGGAATGCGATGGCCGGGTCCTGCCGCGTGCTGTCGGGGCCAGCTTCCGAACAGAATCCCGATGACGTCAGTTGCGAGGTTCACGTGGCCAGGGAACAATCGACCGGGAGGTCGCCGCCGCTGCCGACCGCGTGCAGGCAGACATGATCATGCTGTCCCCGCTTCGGCCTGAATCGCAGGATTGCCTGATCGGAACCAATATCGCCCGCGGCTTGCTCGGCTTCGATGCCCGACCTGTGATGGACTCCGCCCGCCAATTCCACCACATTCACCAGGACTGTTCCTGACGGATTGCACGGATGTCACATGTATTCGGACGAAACGCGCGCATTCAGCTTCCTGCCGTCGCCAGGGGTGACGGAGTCTACCTGTTTGACACGGCCGGTAAACGGTATCTCGACGGGTCGGGCGGGGCGGCGGTGTCAAGCCTTGGTCACTCCGACCCGCAAATCCGCCAGGCGATCCTTGACCAGCTGGACCGGGTTGCCTTTGCCCATACCGGGTTCCTGACCTCCGAGCCGGCCGAGGAGCTTGCCGAATTGCTGGTCGAGCAGGCGCCGGCGGGTATCAACAGGGTCTATCTCGTATCCGGAGGCTCGGAGGCGGCCGAGGCGGCGGTGAAGCTGGCCCGGCAGTATTTCATCGAGACTGGGCAGCCGGACCGTCGCAACATCATCGCTCGCCGCCAGAGCTTTCATGGCAACACCCTCGGTGCCCTGGCCGCTGGCGGCAATCTGTGGCGGCGGGCGCCGTTTTCGCCACTGCTGGTCAAGACCTCCCATATCTCGCCGTGTTTCGAATACCGGGGCCGCCGGGAGGACGAGACCGAAGTGCATTATGGCTTGCGGGTCGCCAACGAGCTCGAGGAGGAAATCCGTCGGCTTGGGCCGGAGACGGTCATGGCATTCATCGTCGAACCGGTGGCCGGGGCCACCATTGGCGCCGTGCCGCCCGTCGCCGGCTATTTTCGCCGCATCCGCGAGATCTGCGACCGGTATGGTGTGCTGCTGATCGCCGACGAGGTGATGTGCGGGATGGGGCGAACCGGCACCATGTTCGCCACCGAACAGGAAGGGGTGGCGCCCGACATCATCGTCCTGGCCAAGGGGCTGGGTGCCGGATACCAGCCCATCGGCGCCATGCTGTGCCAGGAATACATCCGTGATGCCATCGTCCGGGGCTCGGGTTTCTTCCAGCACGGCCATACCTATATGGGGCATCCGGTGGCTGCCGCCGCCGCCGTGGCGGTGGTGAAGGCCATACGAAGCCGGGGGCTTCTCGAGGCCGTGCAGAGGCGGGGCGAGGTTCTCTGGACGGGGCTGGCTCGTGAATTTGGCCAGCATCCGCATGTCGGCGACATTCGCGGTCGGGGGTTGTTCATGGCCATCGAGCTGGTGCAGGACCGGCAGACCGGGCGCCCGTTCGACGCCGGGAAGGGCCTTGCCGGCAGGATCAAGAAGGCGGCATTCGAGGCAGGGCTGATCTGCTACCCGATGTCGGGCACGGTGGATGGCAAATCGGGCGATCACGTGCTGTTGGCACCGCCATTCATCATCAGCGAAGATGAGATCGACGAGCTCTTGTCGAAGCTTGCCGGCGCCGTCGCAACCGCCCTGGACGACATTGCATGACCTTCCGGCTGCCGCGCCTGATGGTGGCTCCCACCGGGGCTCGGCGAAGCAAGGCAGATCACCCGCGGCTCCCGGTCTCCATATCCGAGATCGTTGCCGCCGCCAGGGCCTGCTTCGACGCCGGCGCCGGTGCCCTGCACGCCCATATCCGCAATGATGACGGCAGCCACAGCCTCGATGTCGGCCGCTACCGGGAGCTCTTGCAAGAGATGATGCGCGCCGTGCCGGCGATGCCGGTGCAGATCACCACCGAAAGCGCCGGCATCTATACACCGGCGCAGCAGCGGGAGGTCCTGCGTCAATTGTCGCCGGTTGCCGCCTCGGTGTCGGTCCGCGAGATGCTCGCCGATGGCGACCTCCGGGCCGCCGGGCATTGCTACCGGGATGCGGCGAAGGCCGGCACCGCCATCCAGCACATTCTCTATGACGCGAGCGACATTCGCCTGCTCGGGCATTCGATCGACACCGGCACGGTATCGCCGGACGGGCTGCAGGCATTGCTGGTCATGGGTGCCTATGACACCAGGCGGCCAGCCCGGCTGTCGGAGTTGAAGCCGTTTCTCGGCCAGGCATTGGAGCTGTTGCCGGATGCCGACATCGCCATCTGTGCATTCGGCCCCGACGAGACCGTGATCCTGCGGGAGATGCTCGCCCTCGGCGGGAAGGTACGGACCGGCTTCGAGAACAACCTTCACTCGATGGACGGCACGCTGGCCCATGACAACGCGATGCGGGTGGCCGAGATCCTCGGAGAGTGAGGCAATGGCCCGGCGTCGGGGACGGTGACAGGCAATCCGGTCAACAGCCGGCGGCCGGAGCAATTGACGAATTCGGGTCAGGATGGCATACCAAATGCCATCGGGCTGGACCTGTTCAGCCACCTGGGCCGCGCAGGCGTCCCACCTGTTGGCGATCGTGGCATGCCGGGCCGGGCCGACTGGCAACAGCAGGGTCCTGCTATCAAATTGGGGAGTAGAGCCAGGATGACGACAATCAGCTCGGTTCGGGCAAGGGTCTGGAACTGGACCGGTCCCACCGTTCCACCGCAGCGGAATTTCTGTACCAATGCAACCGATCTGCTGCGCGAGAGCGGCGATGCAATGTCGTCATTCCGGTTTCACCAGTGGCTGACCTGCGAGGTCGAGGCCGCTGACGGCACGGTCGGGATCGGCAATGCCTCGCTGGCACCGGGTGTGGTCAAGAAGGCCGTCGATGACTGGTTTGCGCCGATGGTGATCGGCGAGGATCCGTTTGATTACGCCCATATCTGGGAGAAGATGTACCGGAGGTCCCATGCCTGGGGGCGCAGGGGAATCGGGATGATTGCCATCAGTGCCATCGACATTGCGATCTGGGACCTGATCGGCAAGCTGGTCGGCAAGCCGGTATTCAAGCTGCTGGGCGGAAGAACAAGGGACCGGATCCCGGTCTATTATTCGAAGCTCTATGCCGGCCCGGTCGAGGAGATGCAGAAGGAGGCCGACGCGGCGGTCGCGGCCGGATACCAGGCCTTCAAGTCGCGGTTTGGCTACGGGCCAAGGGATGGCATGGCCGGTATGCGGGAGAATCTGAAGCGGGTCGAGGCCGTACGTGAGGTCATCGGTTATGACCGGGATCTCATGCTCGAGGCCTATATGGGGTGGAATCTCGACTATACCCGCCGCATGATTCCGAAGCTTGAGCAATACGAGCCAAGATGGCTGGAGGAGCCGGTCATTGCCGATGACCTGAATGGATATGCCGAACTCAACCGGGGCCCGATTCCAATCTCGGGAGGGGAGCACGAGTTCTCGCTTCTGGGCTGTGCTCAGCTTCTGCAGTCTAGGGCGGTCTCGGTCCTGCAGTATGACACCAACCGGGTTGGCGGGATCACCGCCGCCCAGAAAATCAATGCGGTGGCGGAGGCCCACCAAATCCCGGTGATCCCGCATGCCGGCCAGATGCACAATTATCACCTGACCATGGCAAACCTGAACTGCCCGATCAGCGAGTATTTTCCGGTCCATGATGTCGAGGTCGGGAACGAGTTGTTCTATTACATCTTCGATGGCGACCCGGAGGCAGTGGATGGCTGGCTGCAACTCGATGACGAGCGGCCTGGCCTCGGCATCGAGATCAGCGACCGGCATCGTGACAGGTTCGAGGTTATCGAATGAGACGATACCAGGGCATATGGCCGGTCGCCCCGACCATCTTCCGGGACGATGGCGCCCTCGACCAGGGTGGGCAGCGCCGCGCCCTCGATTGCATGATCGCCCAGGGGGTGGACGGGATTTGCATTCTTGCCAACTATTCCGAGCAGTTCCTGCTCTCCGATGACGAGCGCGAGCAGCTGGCCCGGCTTTGCATCGAGCATGTCGATGGCCGGACCCCGGTGATCGTGACAGTCAGCCATTTTTCCACCAGGATTGCCGCTTCCCGCGCTCGCATGGCCAGGGAAATTGGCGCAGCGGCGGTGATGATGATGGCGCCCTATCACGGTGCATTGCTCAAGGGCACACCGCAGCAAACCCGGGAGCAGTTTGCCAGGGTAGGCGAGGTCGGAATTCCCATCATGCTGCAGGACGCGCCGCTGTCGGGTGTCGATCTGCCGGTCGCGTTGCTGGCTGCCATGGCCCGTGACATCGAAATGCTGAAACTGTTCAAGATCGAATGCCCCGGCACCGCCGACAAGCTGCGACAACTGCTCAGCGAAGCAGGCGACGCGGTGGAAGGACCCTTCGACGGGGAGGAGGGGATTACCCTGCTCGCCGATCTCGAGGCCGGTGCCACTGGCTCGATGACCTCGGCGCTGATTCCAGACCTGATCCGGCCGGTCATCATGTCATATCTCGACGGCGACATCGCCGGCGCCGGCGCCGCCTATGCCAGCGTCCTTCCGGTCATCAACCACGAAAACCGTCAATGCGGATTCAGGGCAACCAAGGAGGCGATGCTGGCCGGGGGAATCATCGAGTCGGCATTCTGCCGGCACCCGATTCCGCCATTGCACCCGGTTGCCAGGGACCGCCTGCTGGCATTGATGCGACCATTGGACCCGCTGATCCTGCGTCGGGCGTAATGGGCGGCTCCGGGCAGGATATCAGGACCTTGGTCAGCCGGGAGACGCGGGTCCCGCCGCGGCGCAGCCTGGCGGAAGAGGCGGCGGACGCGTTGCGGGACTTGATCCTGGTGGAAAAGTTGGCGCCGGGAACGCCGGTTCGGGAGCGGGATTTGGCGGCAGGGCTCGGGATCAGCCGCACGCCGCTGAAGGAAGCCCTGCGGATCCTGGAATTCGAGGGGCTGATCGAATTTGGCCCGACCCGGCGACCAAGGGTGGCCAACCCGTCGCTGGAGGAGTTGTCGCAGAACATCACCGTGCTCGGTGCGCTGGAGGGTCTGGCCGGCGAGACGGCCTGCAGCCTGGCGCCCGACGAGGAAATCGCCGGCATTGGCCAGATCAATGACCGCCTCAATGCACTGTCGGAGAACGTGCAGGATCTCGAGTTCTTCCGGCTGGACATGGCGTTTCACGACGCGATCGTCAGCGCCTCGAACAATTCGGCGCTGGCCGCCACGCACCGGCAGTTCAATGCCAAACTGTGGCGGGCGCGTTTCATGTCGTCCCGCCAGGTCGACCGGCGGGCCAACACGCTGGCGGAACATTGCACGATCGTCGATGCGTTGCTCGCCCGCAAGCCACGCAAGACCGCCACCGCGCTTCGAGACCATCTGAGGAGCACCATCCGCAACATCACGCGAAGTCTTGCAGGAGCGCCCCCGACAGGGGTCGGGTGAGTTCCACAACTCATGCCAGGCGGCGCAGGTCCGGTCGCTCAGGCAGGGGCGTGTCCGGTGTCAGCGGCGTTCAGTTCCCGCTGGTCGTGACTCCGGCCATGGCATCACGGTTGCTGGCCATGTTCAGGCACATGGTGAAGGCGTTCCTGGCCGGTGCCGGATTGGCCAGGTTCCGGCCAGCGATGTCGAATGCGGTTCCGTGAGCCGGCGTGGTCAATGGCACCGGCAGGCCGGCCAGTACCGATACGCCGCGATCAAATCCGAGCAACTTGATCGCGATCTGGCCCTGATCGTGATACATGGTCACGACCGCGTCATACTCACCATCCCGAACCTTGAGCCACAGCGTATCTGCCGGCAGCGGGCCGACCACGGCAATCTGCTTCTTCCGGGCCCGCTCGACAGCCGGGCGGATCACGCGAATTTCCTCGTCTCCCATCAGCCCTCCATCCCCGGCATGCGGATTGTATGCCGCAACCACGATGCGTGGCCACCGGTAGCCAGCTTTCCTGAGAGTCCGGTCGGTCAATTCGATCCTCTGTTCGATCTTCTCGATGGTCAGCAATTCGGGCACGTCCTTCATGGCCACATGGCTGGTGACCCGCCCGTTCCACATGCCGTTGGCGACATTGAATTCGCTGGCCGGGCTGTCGGTCCCGAAGAAGTCGCGGGCAAATCCCAGCTCGTCGGCAAAGTCGTTTCCGCCGAGATGCATCGATTCCTTGTTGAAGGGCATGAAGACGATTCCGTCGACAACCCCATCCCGGGAAAGTTCGAATGCCCGTCGCAACCCCTCGATCGAACTCAGCCCCCCTGCGGCCGATACCTTTCCGACCGGTACCTCGCCGATACCCTCGATGGCCAGGTCGAGATGCAGGAGCCCGCCAGCGGCAAAGTCGATTTCAGCATTCGGTTCGGCATGCCGGATGCCGCCGACCGCAAGGCCGGTCTGTTCCAATCCCCGGGCCAGGATCTCCGGCGCGCCGATGGCCAGCAGGTTGGCCGATGACCGGACCGTCTGGTCATCGATGAGCTTCACCAGCAATTCGGGTCCGATCCCCGCCGGATCGCCCTGCACCAGGGCAATGGCGGGCCTGGCGCTCATCGACACCGCCCCCGGTGCCGGGCATCCGGTTGGCTGCGGCCGGGCATTGCCGGGGCGGCCGCGAGCAAACCGGCGGTCACCCGGTTGTCACGGTGCGGGGCGAGGCAGGTATTGGGCATGACTCCTCCTTTCCGGATTTGGGACGCTATGTCCGGCCTCGCCACAGCCGCCACAGCGGCGGACCAAGCAGCACGGTGCCGGTTAGTAGCAGGAAGAACAGGGTCAATGGACGGGTGAACATCAACCACCATTTTTCGTCCAGCATCACCATGGACTGACCGAGACGCTGTTCCAGCATTCCGCCCAGGATCAACCCGATGGCCAGTGGCACGACCGAAAACCCGTAGCGGCGCATGAAGAAACCGAGCACCCCCGAGACCAGCGCCACCCAAACGTCGAACATCGACTGGTCGAGAGCATAGGCCCCGACCACGGAAAACACGAACACGCAAGGCCACAGCACCGGAACCGGTATCAGGGTCACCCTGGCAAATATCCTGGCGCCCCGCAAACCGGCAACAAAGAACAGGATGTTCACCAGCAGCATCGACCAGAAGATGGCATAGGCAAAATCTGCCTGCTCGGTGAACATGGCCGGCCCGGGTCGCAGCCCGTGGACCAGCAACCCGGCCAGGATGACCGCCGCCGTCGCACTTCCCGGAATCCCCAGGGCGAGAGTTGGGACCATGGCGCCGCCGGTGGCGGCATTGTTGGCGGCTTCCGAACCGGCGACACCCTCGATTGCACCCTTGCCGAATTCCTCGGGCGTGCGGGACCACCTCTTGGCCTCGCTATAGCCGATCATGGAGGCCACGGTGGCGCCTTCAGCTGGCAGGATGCCGATGAAGGTTCCGATGCCGGAGGATCGGGCAATGGCCCGCCACGACTTCCGGTAATCGTCAAGGCTCGGCAGCCGGACGGATTTCATCAATATCCGTTCGCGGCGAATGTCCAGCCGGGAAGACTGCACCAGCAATTCGGAGATGCCGAACACGCCGATCATGACCGGGACAAACCCGATGCCCTCGTAGAGTTCATAGGTGCCGAAGGTGAAGCGTTCGACCGTGGTCAAATTGTCGACGCCGACCAGGGCAAGGAAGATGCCAAGCCCGCCGGCGATCAGGTTCCGCAACGGCGAGCCGTCGCCAATGGTGGCGAGCATCGACAGCCCGAAGAGGGTGAGGGCAAAATACTCCGGCGGCGAGAAATGGTAGGCGGCCCGTGCCAGCAGCGGCGCCGCAAGCATGAGGCAGATGACGCTGACGATTCCCCCGACCGTCGAGGCGACAACGGCCATTCCCAGTGCCCGTCCGGCCTCGCCGCGCTGGGCGAGGGGATAGCCATCGAGGCAGGTTGTGGCGCTGGCCGCGGTGCCGGGCGTGTTGATCAGGATGGCGGTGATGGCGCCGGCAAAGGTGGCAGAACAGTAGATGGCGGTCAGGATGGCGATGGCCGGAACCGGATCCATGGTCAGCGTGAAGGGCAGCAGCAGCGCGGCGCCGGTAGTCGCATTGAGGCCGGGAAGCGCGCCGATTACGACGCCGCCGATGGTGGCGGCAACGAGCAGCAGAAGCAGGCCGGGATCGGTCAGGGACAGGGCGCCGTTCAGGAACGCGTCCATGGCCTAACCGTACCAGAGATTGGTCAGCGCACCGCGGGGAAAGCGGATCTCGAAGACCTGGTCAAAGAGGAAGAAGATCAGGGTCGGCACCACCAGGCCGACCAGGGCCAGGATCGTCAGCCGCCTTTCACCCCACAGGGCGGCGAGTGCCGCGGCAAATACGGCCAGGGCCAGGATGAAATCCACCGCCGTCACCAGCGCAAAGACCAGGAAAACCGCCAGCGTGCCGATGGTTCTCCCCTGCAACCGCTCACGCACCGTGATCGGGTCAAACCACGCCATGGCGAGGGTAAGGCAGATGATGAGACCGAGCAGCAGCTGCGGAAAATCTGACGGCTGCATGCCGCGCTTGAGGATCGGGGGCATGTCCCTGAAGGTCGTGGACATCCAGAACGCCGCCACGCAGAAGGCGATGATGATTGCCGGAACCAGGAAGCGTTCAACCCGTCCGCCTCGCATGTCGGATGTCTTGGGCAATGTCGTCAGACCGATTGGCAAATGGGCGCGGCCGGCCAAGGCCCGCCGCGCCCCGGGCCAAGTCTATTCGATGAAGCCGAGTTCTTTCAGCGCCGCCGACATTTCATTGACAGTCGTCTGAATCTGCGGTCCCCAGACATCGGAGCCGGCAACCGAGCTTGCATCAAGTCCAACCGAAGTCAGGAATCCCTGGTAGACCCCATGGTTCATCGCCTTGAGCAATGCCGTTTCGATCTTCTCGGCAATCTCCGGCGGTGTGTCGGCATGGACGGCAAATCCGCGCACCGTCGAGAAACTCACCGGAATGCCAAGTTCCTTGGCAGTCGGAACGTCGGGGATTTTCGACATCCTTTCGTCGGCCAGGACGACTGTCGGGCAAATCTCGCCGGCATCAATCTGCGCGCTGGCCTCGGCGAGATTCAGGACCCCGGCATCAACGGCGCCGGCAACGAGTTGGGTCGCCAGTTCACCGCCGCCATCGAATGGCAGCATCTTTGGCGTCATCAGGTTGCCCTTCTTGGCAAACATGAAGGCTGACACGTCATCGATATTGCCAAGATGGGTCACGCCATAGGTAATCGGCGCTTCCTTCTGCCTGGCAACGAAGTCCTCGGCACCGTCATAGCTGCCGCATTTGGTCATCAGGATCTGCGGATCGTCGGTCCCGCGGGCGATCGGGCGCAACTCCTCGATCATCATCCCCCCCTGGCCCTTGGCCATGACCGCGGCGTGACCAACGGTGAAGGTCAGGATGGTGTAGCCGTCAGCCGGAACGGTCCGGTAATATTCGAGCGCCGCCGCACCGCCGCCGCCTCTCTTGTTGACGACAACCATGTCCTGGCCGAGTTCACGGCGGGCACGCAGCATCATCATGCGGGTGGTCACATCGGTGCCGCCGCCATGCCCGGCATGGGTGACAACCTCCACGGTCTTCGACGGATACTCGTCCGCCGTTGCGGTTCCGCTGACCACGGGCAGCAAGGCGATGGCAGCGGCCAACACCGTGACCTGCGTGCGGAAGGCAAATGGTCTGTTCATTGGTTTCTCCTTGAGATTCTGGCTCAGGTGACCACAGGGTCACCGAAACAATATTTGGTATACCAAATATTGCCACCAGTCAATTTTCCGAAGACCGAAGGGGCCAAACAGGGACACCGGCCAGTGTCGTTTCGACCCCCAGCGCCGTCAGGCGATAATCAGCAGGCCAGGATCGCGGCGGCAAGACCGATCATCGCGGCGATTGCCAGCAATAGCCGGGTTACGCGCTATACTATCAGGAAAGCCGTATTGTCTCATTGCGCGTGGAGCCGCTGGGGATGCCTCTCCCGACTGCAGATGCCCGCAAATCGACATCGCCCGACCGGAAGGCAGTCCAGCCGAATCAAGGGCGACGACAATTGGTGATCAGATCTTCCGTTCGACCATCATTTTCTTGATTTCGGCGATGGCCTTGGCCGGATTCAATCCCTTCGGACAGGTCTGGGCACAGTTGAGGATGGTATGACAACGGTAGAGCTTGAAAGGGTCCTCCAGGTCGTCGAGCCGCTCGCCGGTCGATTCGTCGCGGCTGTCGATCAGCCACCTGTAGGCGTGCAACAGGGCAGCCGGGCCGAGATAACGGTCGCTGTTCCACCAGTAGCTCGGGCAGGAGGCCGAGCAGCAGGCGCACATGACGCATTCGTAGAGACCATCGAGTTTCTTCCGGTCACCGACCGATTGCTTCCACTCGGCTTGCGGCCGATTGGTCCGGGTCTCGAGCCACGGCATCACCGAGGCGTGCTGGGCATAGAAATGGGTCAGGTCAGGAACAAGATCCTTGATGACCGGCAGGTGGGGAAGCGGGTAGACACGCACGCGCTTGCGGATCTCGTCAATCCCCTTGATGCAGGCCAGCGAGTTGCCGCCATCGATGTTCATCGAGCACGACCCGCAAATCCCTTCGCGGCATGAACGCCTGAAGGTCAGGGTCGGGTCGATTTCGTTCTTGATCTTGATCAGCGCATCAAGAACCATTGGGCCGCAATCATCCACATCCACGAAATAAGTGTCCATCCGCGGGTTCTCGCCCGAATCCGGGTCCCACCGGTAGATGGCGAATTCACGGATCTGGCCCGATGATCCGGGTTTGGGCCAAGTCTTCCCGACCTGGACCCGAGAATTCTTCGGAAGTGCCAATTCGACCATCATCCATCCCCTTTGCGCCGGCCGGATTTGCGGCGATACCCATGCTCCGAAAGCCGGGCTCCGGTCCCGGTCTCAACTCCCACTGACAATCTCCGAATAGGAGCGGTCCGGGCGGTGGCCCGAATGCTTGATGACGCATTCCTCGAAAACATCGTCCGGGTTGCGGCCAGCCAGGTAATCCTCGGTGAACTCGATCGAGAAACTGGACATGACGCCCTTGTGCGAATCAACGCCGAGACCGATCGACGTGGCTGGCGACGATGCCTTGCGAGCGGGCTCCATGCAGGTTGCCATGGCCCGTTCGACCGAAACCGGCTCCGGATCATCGCAGGCGGCGAGCGTGGCGACAATGGCCAGGCCGATCCAGTGCAGCTTCCCTTTCATGTCAATACACCCTTGCCTTCGGCTCGATCCTCGCCGGGTCAATTCCACCCTTCTCGACCGGCAGCATGGTTTCGGTCTGCACCGGGCGGGTGCCGAGGCGCACATCGGCGCCATCCACGTAGGCCAGTGAGTGCACCCGCCAGTCCTTGTCATCCCGGTCCGGAAAATCCTCATGCGCATGGGCGCCTCGGCTCTCCTGCCTGGCCTCGGCGGCGACGATAGTTGCCATGGCATTGGCCAGGAGGTTGGTCAACTCCAGGGTCTCCATCAGGTCCGAGTTCCAGATGAGAGACCGGTCGGACACTTTCAGGTCGGACTCGGCCCCGGCGACTTCCACCATCCTCCTGACCCCGCCCGCCAGGGTCTCGGAACTGCGGAACACCGCCGCGTCTTCCTGCATTGTCCGCTGCATCCGGTCACGGAGCTCGGCCGTCGGCACCGCGCCATCGGCATGCCGGAGCCGGTCAAACCGGTCAATGGCAGCGTCGGTGGATTCCCGGGACGGGCTCGGCACCGCACTGTCTGCATCGACGACCGCACCTGCCCTGATTGCCGCCGCCCGGCCAAAGACCACGAGATCGATGAGCGAGTTGGATCCGAGGCGGTTGGCACCATGCACCGAGGCGCAGCCAGCCTCGCCGACTGCCATCAGGCCGGGCTGGATCCGGTCGGGATCATCGGGTGCCGGGTTGATCACTTCGCCCCAGTAGTTGGTCGGGATGCCGCCCATGTTGTAATGCACGGTCGGCAACACCGGAATCGGGTTCCGGGTCACATCGACCCCGGCGAATACCTGCGCAGATTCGGAGATTCCCGGCAACCGCTCGGCGAGCACTTCCGGTGGCAGGTGGTTGAGATGCAGGTGGATGTGGTCGGCTTCGGGACCGACGCCCCTGCCTTCGCGGATCTCGAGGGTCATGCACCTGGAGACGACATCGCGACTGGCAAGATCCTTGTAGGTTGGTGCGTAGCGTTCCATGAAGCGCTCGCCCTCGGAATTCGTCAGGTAGCCGCCCTCGCCGCGGGCGCCCTCGGTAATCAGTACGCCGGCGCCGTAGATACCGGTCGGATGGAATTGCACGAACTCCATATCCTGCAGCGGCAGGCCGGTCCGGGCCAGCATGCCGTTGCCGTCGCCGGTGCATGAATGGGCCGAGGTGGCCGAGAAATACGCCCGGCCGTAGCCGCCGGTCGCCAGCACCACCAGCTTGGCGGCAAACCGGTGCAGGGTTCCGTCATCCAGCTTCCAGGCCAGCAATCCCTGGCAGACACCGTCATCCGACATCAGGAGGTCGGTGGCAAAATACTCGATGAAAAACTCGGCCTTCTCCTTGAGGGACTGGCCGTAGAGCGTGTGCAGGATGGCATGACCGGTCCGGTCGGCAGCGGCGCAGGTGCGCTGCACCGGCGGTCCCTCGCCGAATTCGGAGGTGTGCCCGCCGAAGGGCCGCTGGTAGATGCCGCCTTCCTCGGTGCGGCTGAACGGCACGCCGTAATGTTCGAGTTCGTAGACGGCCTTGGGCGCCTCGCGTGCAAGGTACTCCATGGCATTGACATCACCGAGCCAGTCCGACCCCTTGACGGTGTCGAACATGTGCCACTGCCAGTGATCCGGCCCCATATTGCCCAGCGATGCAGCAATGCCGCCCTGGGCGGCCACGGTGTGCGACCGGGTCGGAAATACCTTGGTGATGCACGCGGTCCTCAACCCCTGTTCGGCCATGCCCAGCGTCGCCCGGAGACCCGAGCCGCCGGCACCGACCACGACGACATCGTAGTTGTGATCGATGATCTCGTATGCTGCCATGCCGTAATCCCGTCTCAGCCAGCGAACCCGAAGGCAATCCGTGCCACCATGAATATGCCGGTGGCGGCGAGTCCCCAGCACAACAGCGTGTTGAGCACCAGCGCAACGGTCGCCATGCGCTTGCCATGGACGTAATCCTCGATGACCACCTGCAGGCCCTGCTGGAGGTGGCGGAAGCCGACGGCAAGAAACAGCATGGTGGCAACCGCCGCCAGCGGGCTGGAAAACGTCGCCAGCGCCTCGTCCCTCGTGGCGCCGAGCGATGATCCGAACAGGAAGACAAAGACGGGTGTCAGCGGCACCAGGGCGATCGCGGTCAGTCGCTGCTGCCACCAGTGTCCGGTGCCCTCGCGGGCCGATCCGAGGCCGACGACACGGCTGTACTCGGTTCTGAAGGATCTAGCGGACATAGAGGAACACCAGGAGCGAGGCCCCGGTCAGGACCAGTGTCCCGGCCCAGCCGGCCAGCGCCGAACGCCGGACGCTCACCTCGTCGAGGCCAGCCCCGGTATCCCATACCAGGTGACGGATCCCGTTGCAGAAATGGTACCAGAGGATGCCGAGCAGTCCGAACATGACCAGGTCGCCGAGAATGGTGGTCAGGAGGTTGTCGACCAGGCGGAAGTAGCCGGGAGAGATCGACAGGGCGGAGAACCACCACACCACCAGCACGGCACCAACCGCCAGTCCGACGCCGGTAATCCGGTGGAGGATGGACATGATGGCGTTGAGAGGCCAGCGATAGATCGTGGCATGTGGCGACAGGGGCCGGGTATCGCCATGTGGTGCAGTCATTGCTGTATCCGTAACCTGCGGGTCGGTGCGTGTCGCCCGCCATTGAACATGCAATGCCGGTCAAATGCAATTGCGGTCTCGTCGCCGTTTGTCCTCCGGGACCCGGGGGTTGTCCATCCGCAGATGAGGGTTTCCATCACCACCCGGTCCGGCTGATCAGGCATGGCCCGTCGGCACTAGGGCCCAGTAGTCGAGATCCAGCAGCGTGACCGCCGAGTCTGCCTGTTCGGGAAAATCCGGAAGATGACAATTGGTGGCAATGGTCCGGATTCGAAGCGACGCCGCGCCCGGAGCGGTGCTGTCGCAGCGCTCCAGGATCCGGGACCACGCATGGATGGTGGTACCGGCAAAACAGGGGCCGACATGGGAGCCAGAATTGACCCCCAGCACCGGCTGGGCATTGGCCAGCCCGTAGAAAGACAGCGCCCGCGCCATGGAAATGACGTGACCGCCATAGACCAGCCGCCGTCCATCCTCCCGCAAGGTTGCATCGAAGTGAACCCGGGCCGGGTTCTGCCACAGCCGCGTGGCCATCATGTGTTCGGCCTCCTCGACCGTCACGCCCTGCCGGTGATCGATGGTCTCGCCCGGCTCGTAGTTCGACCAGCAATGCGTCTCGCCAGCCTCGGCAAACCGGTAGCGGCAAAAGTCGAGCCCCGCTTCGGTCTCCAGTTCGCCGGCCGCAAGCCTGGCCGGGATGTCGGGGATTTGGCTGATCCCGCTTCGCTGGCCCGGATGGCGCTTGATGACCATCACCCAGCGCGTAAATTCGATTACCGGGGCCTGGTGCTGGTTGACGCCGATTGTCCTCACCCAGACGATTCCGGTCTTGCCGCTGGAGTTTTCCTTGACGCCGATCACCTCGGATGAGGCCGAAATCGTGTCGCCGACGAAGACCATTCGCCGGAACCGGGCGCCAGCATAGCCGAGATTGGCAACGGCATTGATCGAAATGTCGGGCACCGTCCTGCCAAAGACAAAATGGAACACCGCGAAATCCTCGAGCGGTGCCTCCCGAAGGCCGCATTCGCGGGCAAACTCGTCGGATGAGAACAGGGCATGGCGAATCGGGTAGAGGGCCATCACCAGCGCCCGGTCGCCGGAGGTGATCGTGCGAGGCGTGGGGTGGGCGATTGTCTGCCCGACCTCGAAATCTTCGAAGAACCGGCCGGCACTGGTTTTTGACGGTGTCATGGGCAATCCGGTTGGCTGGAATGATGCCTGGCGGCATGCATCCGACCACCTATTAGTTTGACCGGCGGTGATGCGCAATTTGCCTTGACCGGTGCCAGCATATGGCTGCATGGGGGGGGGTGTTCGGGCAGCGGCACGCCTTCGCCGCACCCATCCTGCATTGCCCGGTCGAATCCGGGCCTCCAGATGGGCCAGGAGTTGGAAAGATGAGCTTTACCACGTTCAGCCAGGCGCCGTCGCGCCTCAACAGGTCCGAGCTTGCCGTTCCCGGAAGCCAGTCACACCTGTTCGAAAAGGCCCTCCGTTCCGCTGCAGACATCGTGTTCCTCGATCTCGAGGACGCGGTGGCTCCCGATGACAAGGATAAGGCCCGCAAGCTTGTCATCGAGGCGCTGAACGACCTCGACTGGAGCGCCAAGACGGTATCGGTGCGGGTCAACGGGCTGGATACTCACTACATGTACCGCGACGTGGTCGATGTTGTTGAGCAGGCTGGCCATGCGCTTGACCTGTTGATGATCCCCAAGGTCGGAACCGCGGCCGATGTCTACGCAATCGACATGCTGGTGACACAGATCGAGGCGGCAAGGGGGATCGGCCACCGGATCGGGTTCGAGCATGTCATCGAGACCGCGCTTGGCATGCAGAACGTGTCGGGGATTGCCGCCGCCTCGAGCCGCAACGAGAGCCTGCATTTCGGGGTGGCGGATTTTGCCGCCTCCACCCGGGCCAGGACGACGGGCATCGGCGGGGCAAACCCCGATTACTCGGTGCTGACCGATGCGGACGCAGACGGCTCCCGACAGCTTCACTGGGGTGACATGTGGCATTATTCGCTGGCAAGACTGGTGATTGCGGCGCGGGCCAATGGACTGCGGCCGGTGGATGGGCCGTTTGGCGATTATTCGGACGACGAGGGCTACCTGTCGGCCGCCGGCAGGGCCGCCGCCCTCGGATGCGAAGGCAAATGGGCCATACATCCCCGGCAGATTGCCCTGGCCAATTCGGCCATGAGTCCGACCGCGGCGCAGGTCACGCAGGCAAGGCGAATCCTCGAGGCGATGGCGGAGGCGGAAGCCGCCGGCAAAGGGGCGGTATCGCTGGACGGCCGGCTGATCGATTTTGCATCGGTCCGACAGGCGGAAGCCATGGTGGCGAAGGCCGACCAGATCGCGGCCAGTTGACCCCGCACCCGGTCGGCGGGGTCTGCACGATCTCCGGACCGGACATCCCCGAGGGAGACAGCGCTCACCGGCGACCGAGCCGCCATGACGGCCGCGCTTCGCCTTCACCGGCCAGCCAAGGCAACACATTTGGGCAATCCGGAAGAAGGTGCATCTGCACGCTGTTTGCGAACACATCCCATCCTGCCGGGTGGCGAGATGGTGGCTCGGTCAAGTCCCGTTCCCGGAGGACTAGGCCCATTCAAAAGTCCGCAGCCATCACCAGACCCAGCCTCCGGTTCCGTAATCCTGCCGTCATCCGGCTGTCATGTCAGGTGATGTGCAGACAACGTCTGATGACCCTTGCGGCCGGCGTCTCCTGCATGCAGATGGTCCAGAACCGCGACGGTGCCAAACGATCGCTGTTGGACGTCGTCGAAGACGAAGATCGTCCCGCCCTCGAAGTCCTATTGGCCACACTGGAAGGTAAGACCGAAAAGCAGAAACCCCACCCCAGAAACTCGCTGGCTTTCACCGCATGGATCTGTGCCCACCTCGGTGGATGGACCGGACACTACGGAAAACCCGGACCCGTCGTCATGCTGCACGGTCTCTATCATTTCCGCGCCATACAACGCGGTTACCGCATCAAACCCGATGTGTGAATCCGGTAGCTCCGTAGGGGGCGGAGTACGTCTCCCGCCCCCTGCCACAGCGCGCGGCCCTGCGGGCTTCCAGCGATCGCGCCATATTCGGGCGGTGGCGCGCCTCGGCCGGCCGTTTATCCCTGCATGAGTCTGTGGACGAGAAGCGAGGTCAGGAATGCGTCGGCCGACCGGCTACCGCGCGCCTGGCGCCAATCCCTAAACGCCTGATCTGTCAGGTCGGCGAGGTCAAGCGCTTCCCGCCGGGTAAAGCGGAGAACACGGTTATAGTCCGCGTTGTGGCGGGCTTCCTGGAGTTGGACGAAGGCTGCGGCGACGTCGATCAGTGGCTGTCCAACCGATTGTCGGTCCAGTTCAGATGCGAGCTTGGGGAGCTTTGAATTCCCGGCGAATGCAACGGCGGTCTTTTTCATATCGGAGTGGTTAAAGGCGCGGGCGAGACTGTCACGCAGAGGGCCGCGAACGTTCCCTGACAGCATGAGTTTCGTCGCTTCGTCGACCAGAAGGTGGAAAAGGGCGTAATAGGCAGCCGATACCGAGCGACGAAGGCTGGCCTGGGTCGGTTTCTTAGGTTCCTTGCGCGCGAGGAAATAAGCTTGCCTCAATAACTCCGCATGAAGACTCATGCCGAATGCTCGACCTCGGATGCACCGCGAAAGCGGACGTAAACGAGCATGGAAGAATCAGTCTTCTCCTCGACAAGATTGCGAATGATCGAGCGCAGTCGCGACCGCCGGTCGAATTCGACGTCATCGTCCTCCAGCATCGCCCACACCCATACGGCGGGATCGTCGGTCGAGTCGGGTCCGGTTTCGACATGCCAGCTACTGACAGGGGTGGGCAGTTCGGGAAGCTGGCGAAGCGCGGCTTCCAGGGCGTTTGCGGTGATGTCCATGTCGGTCACCCTCTTGATCTTTCAATGGCAGTTCCGTGTGCACATGGTGTCTTTGGGAATGTCCCGACCAATGTTGAAACTCCGAATTGAGGTTGGCGTTGCTTCTCTCGAGCGCCGGGCTCGGGGTGTTCAAATCCAAATAAGAAGGCAACACCATGACAGAGTCCATACCTTCCACACGCCACATGTTCCAGCTCTACACACCGCCCACAAGACCATCCATCGGCAGCACGTTCTTGCCGTTCCCGGTCGGTCTCGTTCCAGGCCGTGCGGGTATCCTTGGGGGCTGCAGTCGGAACTGCCTGGAATTTGCCACGATTGTCTGGCGGTCAAACACGTTCCCGGGGTTCCACCACCCTGACCGCGGTGTCTTCAGCCATTTCGATGAACCGGCGGTCGAACGTGACCATTGTTTCGCAGTGTGAAGCGGCACCAAGGTGCAATGCATCGGCGAAATCCATGCCCGTCGCCATGCGGGCAAGGGCCTCGGCAACCAGGCCCGGATCCTCCACCGAAACACCCGGCAATCCGCAAAATGCGCGTAATGCTGCCACGACGTCCCCTGGCAGGAATCCATAGACACTGCGCAGCACCCATTCGGTCTCGAGCAGAACAGTTACACCGACAAAAATGCCTCCGGTTTCCACGACGGCTCGTGCCCGTGTGGCCTGGTCCGGATCGTCGCCCGTCAGATAGCTGACGATGATGTTGGTATCAATTGCCCGCATGGCGGCGCCTGGCTTCTGCCATGATTCCCGCTTCCATGTCGGCAAGGGTCCTGGGCGCGCTTTCGCAGGTCAGGCACCGAAATACATCCTCCGGCCGGGTTGTGGCGAAGGCGGGTTCCGGTTTCAGCAAAACGCCCTCGGGGGTGGGCTCCACCGCCAGCCTTGTTCCCGACTCCCAGCGCAGCAATTGACGGATTGCCTTGGGCAGTACGATTTGACCCTTGGTCGAGACCGTTGTGGTGTGTTCTGGCAAGGACTGCATCGTGGGCTCCCGGCGTGGGCAATGAAAGTAAGGTGAGCGTAAGATTATATGATCAAGTTCGTGGATCAAGGTCCATTCCTGGAGCCACCAACATTCCCCGCAGACTGCAAATTCGATGCAATTGCTGCCATGCCCCGGCGTAGTTGCGACACGGCGATGGAGGATGTCGTCCTGTCATTCTCCAGTCGGGGAATGACGCCGCACCATCGGCGAGCTTTCGCCAGGTCCCGATGCACCTGCCGAGTGTGAATGGAAAGCGAGGCGTCCTCAACCTCGGGGAGTGTCATGAATTTCGCTGGCGAGAGACCCTTGTGACCGGGGGTGTCCTCGACAGCACGGCCGGCCAGCCCCCCCTCCTGGCAAGGAGTTGAACCCGGCCGGATGACAGGTCTATGACTCGGTCGGCGTTGCCGGGATTTTCGCCCGCAGGGCTGACGAATATAACGACGAGACCATGGACGGAGGCCGCATTCCGAGACAAGGGACACCTCTTCGTGTCTTGGCCAGTCCAGGAGCGCGCCATTTCCGGCCATGGACAAACCCGCCGGCTCTGCCGGTTGAATGCCTGCTTTCAGGCCGGAGCCAATAGGAGCAATGCATTTGCCGAACCTCGACGATTCTCTCGCACTGTTGCAGACCATCTTCGGCTACGACCGGTTCCGGCCGGGGCAGGCGGAAATCATCACCGCATTGCTGGCAGGCGAGAATGTGCTGGCGGTGATGCCAACCGGCTCGGGCAAATCGATGTGCTACCAGCTTCCGGCCCTGGCGACCGAAAGCCTGTCGGTTGTGGTGTCACCGCTCATCGCCCTGATGCGTGACCAGGTGGCGGCGTTGCGCCTCAGCGGCGTGGCGGCCGGCGCGCTCAATTCGGCAACTCCCCGGGACGATGCCGCCGAGACACACCGTCTGCTGCGCGAGGGTCGTTTACGCCTGCTCTACATTTCGCCTGAACGGCTGATGCAGCCGAACGTGCTGGATGGACTCTCCCGCCACAACCCGACGCGGTTTGCCATCGACGAGGCGCACTGCATCTCGCAATGGGGCCACGACTTTCGTCCGGACTACCGCCGCCTGGCGGAGTTGCCGGCGCATTTCCCTGACGCCCGCATCAGTGCCTTCACGGCAACCGCAGATGCCGTGACCCGACAGGATATCGTCGAGAGGTTGTTTGCAGGCCAGGCCAGGGTTTTCGTCGCCGGCTTCGACCGTCCGAACCTGCAACTCGGCATCGCCCCCCGGAATTCGGCGGCGAGGCAGATCGACGCGGTGCTGGACCGGCACCGCGGGCAATCCGGCATTGTCTACACCCTCTCGCGCAAGGAATCGGAACGAACGGCAGAGCGCCTGTCGTCGCAGGGGCGCACGGCACTGCCCTATCACGCCGGAATGGACCAGGAGGTCAGGGACCGGAACCAGGACCGGTTCCTGACCGAGGAAGGCGTCGTCATGGTGGCAACCATTGCCTTCGGCATGGGCATCGACAAGCCCGATGTCCGCTTTGTCCTTCACGCCAACATCCCGTCCACCGTCGAGGCCTACTACCAGGAGATCGGCCGGGCCGGACGTGACGGTCTGCCGGCGGAAACCCTGATGCTCTACGGCATGGGAGATATCCGGCTTCGCCGCCTGATGATCGACGAGTCCGACCGGCCGGATGAGGTGAAGCGGGTGGAGCACCAGCGGCTCAACGCGTTGCTTGCCCTCTGCGAGACCACCGGCTGCCGGCGCCAGGCACTGCTCGGCTATTTCGGCGAGGCGTGCGATCCATGTGGCAATTGCGACCGCTGCCTCCACCCGGTCGAGACCATCGACGGCATGGTGATCGCGCAAAAGGCGCTGTCGGCGGCGGTGCGTACGGGACAGCGGTTCGGCGCCGAGCACCTGATCGACATTCTGCGCGGCGATGCGACGGAGAAGGTTCGCCAGCACCGCCACAACCAGTTGCCGACATTCGGTGTCGGGGCGGATGTCCGAAAACCGCTTTGGCGTTCGTATCTGCGCCAGCTGGTGGCGGCCGATGTGCTCAAGATCGACATCGGCGGCTACGGCGCCTTGCAGCTGGGCAGTCGCGGCCGGGCGGTGTTGAAGGGAAACGAGAGCGTGGCTCTTCACGCCGAAGCCGCCGGCCAATCCAGAGACCGTGTGCGAAAGACGGAGAGTTTGCCGGCAAATGTCGATCCGGCACTGCTTGCCAAGCTCAAGCAGCTGCGGCTCGAGCTCGCAAGAGCCGACGGGGTACCGGCTTACGTCGTGTTCAATGACCGCAGCCTCCTCGACATGGCCGCACGGCAACCGCGAGACCTGGAACAGCTTGCCGACTGCCACGGGGTGGGCGCCCGGAAGCTGGAGCGCTATGGCAAGCGGTTTCTCCATGAAATCCTGGCCGCAACCAATGGCTGACACGGCACTCTGTTGGAGATCGACCGGCGGATATTCGTCACCGATTCGAATTCCCGTGGCCTGAACTTCCAGAGGTCACAAGAAAGAAACCCCTGCCTATCTGTCTGATTTGCAAGGGTTTTCCCGTGGGTATGCCGCCGGTCAAACTGTCATTCTCGTATGGGAACCTTGTAATCCGGCTTGACGCCGAGCAGCGCAAAGGCCCGCGCCTGCACCGGGGTCGGGCTGGTGACGATCGAGATGAGGCTGCTCTCCTGGCCCGGCAGTCGCAGCTGGTTCAGTACCATGGTCGAGAGATCCTCCATGAGGGTACGGAAGCTGTGCACCGGATGGCCATCAGCGGTCAGCTTGCTCGCCGCCCTGTCCCTGGCACCCTCCGAGACCCTCGCCGGTGCCACCGGTGAGGCCCGCTCTTCCCGGGCACTCTCCGGCTCATCATCCTGGAAGAGTAGCGGCGCCAGTCGCCGCCGCAAATGCCATTCCACGTACAGGTGTTGATGCTGGTCCAAATTGACCCACCTTCCCCCTCCAAAATTGACCCATCTTGTGCCGTCTTTCCTTCCCGGTAGCCTATTCCCGGTAGTCCGCCCAGCGGGCGGGGGCCTCCGGCTCCATCATCCCGGGTTCCTGCACCCCGCAGGCCAATTGGCGGTCAATGCCCGTTCTTCAACTTCAGGCGATGTACCTGTGCTGACATTCTGCTTCACGGTTTCCGGATTTGGCCGTATCGTAGGTATCGAGGAACGATCGGGCGCAAGGCAAGACTGCATGTCCCTCGTGCTTCCCGATCGCGTTCCAGCAAGATCAGGGAGAAAATCTATGCGAAAAGTTCTTGGAGTCGTCAGTGCCATGATGATCGGATTGGGTGGGGCCGCCGGCGCTGCCGAATTGTCGCTGGCATATTTCATGGGACCCAAGCACCCCATGAACAATGCGGTCTTTACACCATTTGCAGAGAAACTTGCAGAGGTTTCCGGCGGTGAATTGACCGTCAAGCAGTTTCCGGGTGGAGCATTGAACTCGGTTCCGCCCAAGCAGTATTCCATACTGCTGGACGGCGTGGCCGACATCGTCTTCACCCTGCCCGGTTACACCGGCGAAGTCTTCCCGATGACCAACGTCATCAACCTGCCGGGCCTTTGTTCCGACTCGATCACCTGCACGGCTGCGCTGCAGCGCGCCAGTGACATGCTCGAGACCGAATACAATGCCAGGGTCCTGGCAATCTGGGCGAACTCGCCGCCGATTCTTCTGACCAGGGACAAGCCGGTCCGTACACTCGAGGATTTGCAGGGCCTGAAGCTGCGGGTCACGTCTTCAGGCCAGGTGCCCTTCGTGAAGGCGCTGGGAGCAAGCCCGGTAGGTCAACCGGTAAGCGTAATCAACCAGAACCTGGCCAATGGCGTGATCGATGCGATTTCCATCGATCCTTCCGGAATCGGATCCTTCAAGCTGCACGAAGTCGCCAATTACCTGACCACCTGGTTCCCGGGCTCGGGCTCGGCATTCGTGCTCCTGCTCAACCAGGATGTGTATGACGGGATGACCGACCAGCAGCGAGCCTGGATTGACGCCGCCGCCGATGCATCGCTCGCCGAAAGCGGTGCCACAGGTTTTGCCGCCTCAACAAAGCGCGGCCTGGAAATCGCCAGGGAAGCCGGCCTGGAATTCATCGAGATCAGCGACGAGGAAAAGGCTCGCTGGAATGCTGTAATCGACGAAACTCTTCCGGGAGTGCTGGCGCAACCCGCAGGTTCGGGCACCATCGCCGATGTCTTTGACGTGATGAAGGGCGGTTAGGCCTTGGCAGAAAGGCCGGATCAGATTTCCCGGTTCGACAAGGGGCTCGGCCTGCTGGCCGGGCTCTTTGCCGTGGCCGGGGGATTTGGAATACTGGTCCTGCTGGGTGTCACGGTCATTGCGGTATTTTGGCGCTACGCATTGAACGCGCCGATCTTCGGGATCGAGGACATCTCCATCGTGACGCTGACCGTCGTTGCTGCTGGCGCTGTCAGTTTTGGTGGCCGGAAGGGCGCACATGTCTCGATCGACCTGATCGACCGCTTCTTTCCGGCGCGCGTGACCCGTGTCACCGACACGGTCATGTATCTCTTGGCAGCCGCGATATGCTTCCTGGCCGTCTATGCGCTCTTCACCCGGGCTTGCGGGATCGAGAAGGCCTGCATCACCTCCAACCTCGCGATCGAACACCGGCCGTTCTTCTGGGTGCTTGCCGGGGCGCTGATGATTTACGCGCTGCAGCTGGCGGTTCATTTCCTCCGCTCCGTGATCGGACCGGCACCTGATGAAGCGCCGGACTGATGGACGGCTCCACGCTGGCCCTGCTCGGGTTCGGGGCCCTGTTCATCCTGCTGTTCATCCGCATGCCAGTCGGCGTTGCGATGCTGCTTGTCGGGACGGCCGGAATCTGGATGATCCGCAAGCAGGCCGCGCTTCCGAAACTTGCCGGTGAGATCTTCGCCGAGGCCTCGAACTACCCGCTGACCATCATTCCGCTCTTTGTCCTGATGGGCAACCTGGCTGGCGTTTCGGGAATGAGCCGCGATCTCTACGACGCCGCCCATTCCTGGCTCGGCCACCTGAAGGGCGGGCTGGCGAGTGCCACGGTGGTCGGCTGCGCCGGTTTTTCGGCGTTGTCCGGCTCTTCGCTTGCAGCCGCCCTGACCATGGGGCGCGTCAGTCTTCCACAGATGCAACGCTACAAATACCATGACGGGCTGGCCACCGGAGCGATCGCGGCCGGCGGCACACTCGGCATCCTCATTCCGCCCTCGGCCGGCTTCGTGATCTACGCGATCCTGACCGAGGAGAGCATCGGGCGGCTGTTCATGGCAGGTGTGCTTCCGGGGCTGCTCCTGACCATGATGTTCATCCTGGCGGTCTGGGTCGTCGTTTCGCTTGATCCGGGTAAGGCCCCCGGAGGTGGCGCGCGGGTCCCGGCGGGCGTTCGCATTCGTGCACTGGGTCGATCCGGCTGGATCATCGGGATCATCGTGTTGACCATCGGGGGAATCTACACCGGCATCTTCTCGGCCATCGAGGCCGCCGGCATCGGGGCATTCCTGGCGCTGCTGGTCACGATCATCCGTGGAAAGGCCAGCTGGCGCAACATCCGCGAAGTCACGGAGAGCACCCTGAAGTCTTCGGGCACCGTGTTCATGATCCTGTTCGGCGCGTTCGTCTTCAAGACTTTCATCGGTTTCACGGCAGTCACCCATGACCTGTCCCTGTGGGTCGAAGCCCAGGGGTTCAGCGGCATGCAGGTGGTGATTGCCTTTCTCGCAATCTTCATCATCCTCGGAATGTTCATGGACGGTTTCGCCATCCTTGTCCTGACGGTACCCTTCGTTCAGCCGATCATCGAACCCCTCGGGGTCAATATGATCTGGTTCGGGGTCCTGATGGTCATCGTGCTGGAAATGGGGCTGATCTCGCCTCCGGTCGGGATGAATGTCTTCGTGGTCAAGGGCATTGCACCGACGGTTCCGCTGGGAGTCATCTTCCGTGGCATCTGGCCATTCTGGTTTGCCATGCTGGCCGTTGTCAGTTGCGTGCTGATGCTGCCGGAGTTGGCCCTGCTGTTACCTGACACGATGTTCGGAAGGTGAACGCAACAGGCGGGTGCTGTCATGGTCGCATTCAGCAAGACGCATGGGAGGGGCAACGGATGCCCGGCAAATTTCGGACCACGCGCGGGCCGCCAGGAGGAGACATTCCTGGTCGGGAGATCTGCCAAATGAACAGGACGCTGCCCTCCGGATCCCTGTCATGGCCAACCGGGTTCCGGGCCGGGCCAGACCCATCCCTGCCGGCATGAGCGAGGTCGTCATTGCCGGCGGTGGTCCGGTTGGTCTCGGCCTGGCGATCGACCTGGCGCTCAGGGGCGTGACCAGCACCGTCCTCGAACGGTCCGAATCGCTGCACGGAATTCCGAAGGGGCAGAACCTCACGCAACGCACAGGCGAGCATCTTCGGGCCTGGGGTGTTTCGCAGGCCGTGCGGGATGCCAGCCCGATTCCCCCGGAATTCGGAAATGCGGGGCTGGTAACCCATGGCAGTCTCCTGGGCCGCTATCACTACGACTGGTTCCGTCGCTCAAGGGTCGGTGCCTATTACTTTGCCGAGAACGAACGACTGCCCCAGTACATCCTGGAGCGAATTCTCCGGGACCGGGCATCGGAACTGCCGGAGATCACCCTGGTCACCGGGGCAAGGGTCACCGGCGTCGAACAGGATACATCGACGGTCCTGGTCCGGTACGAAACGACCCGCAACGAGCGCCGGCGCGTGCGCGCAGAATTCTGCGCAGGTTGTGACGGCGCCCGTTCCATTACCCGCGAGCACGCCGGAATCAGGAGCGATACCGACCGCGAGGGACCCCGAATGGCCCTGCTGGTGTTCCGGTCGATGGAACTGCATGATCTCCTTGCACGCTTTCCTGGAAAGTCAATCTTCAACGTCATGAACCCCGACATGGAGGGCTACTGGCAGTTCCTGGGGCGGGTCGACCTCAATGGGGGTTGGTTCTTCCACTCCCCAGTGCCGGAAGGCACCACCAGGGAGAACTTCGACTTTCATGCCTTCCTGCATCGGGTGGTCGGCACGGAGTTCGCCCTGGATTTCGAGCATGTCGGCTTCTGGGACCTCAGGATAAGCCAGGCCAGGTCCTATCGAAGCGGCCGCATCTTCATTGCCGGCGATGCCTGTCACAGCCATCCGCCATACGGTGGCTACGGCATCAACACCGGGCTTGAAGACGCACGAAACCTCGGCTGGAAACTTGAGGCGGCGCTGAATGGCTGGGCGGGCAAGGGTCTTCTCGACAGCTACAGCCTGGAGCGGCATCCGGTCTTCGAGTCGGTCAATGCAGACTTCATTTCGCCGATGATCGATGATTTCCGGGAATTCACGGCCAGCTATTCTCCCGCCCGTGACCTCGAAGCATTCGAGGCCGCCTGGGCTGGCCGGGCCAGCGCAGATGATTCCGGTGTCACGCAGTTCCTGCCACACTATGCCGGCTCTCCGATTGTTGCGGGGGCGGGCGGCGCCCGCCCCGGCGCCCGCGGCGTGCATGAATTCACTGCCCGGCCAGGCCATCACCTCGCCCCGAACCATGTTCCGGGAGAAGATTTGTGGAACCTGTTGGGGACCGGCTTCACCCTGGTGGATCTGTCCGGCAACGCCGAACTCTCGAGGCACTTCGAGCAGACTGCGCGGGCCCGCGGCATCCCCCTCGGGATCGTGACACTTGCAGACCCCCGGTTTGCCGGGGTTTACGGATGCGAAGCAATGCTGGTCCGCCCGGACCAATTCCTGGCCTGGGTCGGAGCCGGCGGGCATGTGGATGTGAAAACCGTTCTCGACATCGCAACAGGAGCTTGAGGAGAGGGATATGGGGGAACCACGAGGGTGCCACTACATTTCAGGCAGCTGGCTCGCAGATGCGCCCAACGGAATGATAACGGTCCTGAACCCCTCGGATTGCTCGAGAATTGCCGAGGCACCCACGGGTTCGGAATCGCTTGCCGAACAGGCGGTCATGGCGGCACACGGCGCCTTCGAAACCAGCTCCTGGGCCCATGAGCCGCGGCTTCGGTCCGCCGCACTTCTGGAATTTGCCGATATCCTCGAAGCGCGGGCCGGGGAAATTGCCGAATTGATGGCGCAGGAGAACGGCAAGGTGCTGGGCCAGGCCCGCCACGAAGTCGCTGCCGGTCATGGTGAAGCCAGATACTACGCCGGCATTGCCCGCAACGTCTTCGGTCGGACCTTCGAGAGCGGTGCAGGCCGGATGAGCTTGATGACCCGGGAGCCGGCGGGCGTCGTTTCCGCAATCGTGCCGTGGAATGCGCCTGTCACCCTGCTCGTCAGGTCGGTCGCGCCGGCGCTCGCGGCTGGCTGCACGGTGATCGTCAAACCCGCCCCGCAGACCCCGCTGACGAATGCGGCGGTGATGGCCTGTTTTGATGCCGTTTCCTCGATTCCGGAAGGAGTCATCAACTCGGTCAACGAGTTCGGCATGGAGGTCGGCAGGGTATTGTCATCCCATCCCCGGATCGACGTGGTCTCGTTCACCGGCTCGACCCGCACTGGCCGGGTAATCATGGCCAATGCCGCCCATACCATCAAGCATGTCTCGCTTGAACTTGGTGGCAAGGCCCCCGCCATCGTCTTCGACGACGCCGATCTCGACCGGGCGGCAGCCGAGATCAAGCGGGGATCACTGGCGCTGAACGGGCAAATGTGCACCTGTGTCAGCCGGGTCCTCGTCCAGGATGGCGTATATGGCGAGATGAAGGAACGGCTGCGCAATCTCTATGAAACCACCAGGGTCGGAGACGCGCGGGCACCGGGCACGGAGCTGGGCCCGGTCATCGACAAGCCCGCCCAGCAACGGTTGCTGGGCATTATCGATCATGCCGCAAAGGAGGCAAACCTCGTCGTGCGCGGCATGGCGGGCACCGGCGAGCTGTCCCGGGGCTTTTTCGTGACCCCCACCATGTTCGAGATCGGCGATGTGACCCATGACCTCGTGCAGGAAGAGTTGTTCGGGCCGGTCGTTTCGCTCGAACGCTTCACGACCGAACAGGAAGCGGTCCGCAAATCCAATGCCACGAGGTTCGGTCTGGCGGCATCGGTCTACACCAGGGATCTCGATGTCTCGATGCGGATGGGGCGCAGGCTCAAATTCGGAACCGTCTGGTTCAATTGCCACAACCGGTTGCTTGCCGAGGTGGAAACCGGTGGCTACCGCCAGAGCGGGATCGGTCGGTTGCACGGGATCGAGGCAATGAACGATTTTCTCGAGACCAAGCACATCTACTACGAGGTCGATGGCCAATGCCGTTGATCGAGTACCTGTCACGCATCCACTTCGACTTCGGCGCCGTCTCGAGGCTGGGTGACCACATTGCGGAGATGGGCCTGGGCCGGCCGCTTCTCGTAACCGACCAGGGGGTCGCCAATGCCGGAATCCTCCAGCGCGTACTCGACGCGGCGAAGCCCTCTGTCCCGGTCGTGTATGACGGCACGACCGGCAACCCGACCGAGCAATCCCTGCTTGAATGTCTGCAAATCTGGCATGACCGGGGCTGTGACGGGATCATTGCGCTGGGTGGTGGCTCGCCGATCGATCTGGCCAAGGCGATCGCCCTCTTGTCGAGTCATGGCGGCAGCCTCGCGGATCATGGCGTCGGAAAGGATGGATCCGACCGGATCGGACAGGTGTCGCCCCAGATCGCGATTCCGACCGCGGCAGGCACCGGGGCCGAAGTCGGTCGAGCCTGCGTGATGACCCTGCTCGATGGCTCGGTATCGGTCGCCGTCAACCTGAACATGGTGGCCGATGTGGTGATCTGTGATCCCGAACTCACCCTGTCGCTGTCGCCCGGGCTGACAGCGGCCACCGGAATTGATGCACTGGCTCACGGCGTCGAATCCTGTTGCAGCTCCCTTGAAAACCCGCCTGCCGCGGCCATCGGACTCGAAGCCGCTCGCCGGGCGGCAAGGTGGTTGCCGGTCGCCGTCGAGGACGGAAGCAACCGCGAGGCCCGCTGCCAGATGATGATGGCCGCCCTGATGGGGGGAATGTGCCTTCAGAAGTCCCTCGGCGGCGCACATGCGATGGCGGCACCCCTGGGAGAACTCGGCCTCCATCACGGAACCCTGATCGGCATCCTGCTGCCGCACATCCTCGGCTTCAACGATGGCCATGCCGATGCCGCCTTCGCCGATATTCGCCAGGCAATGCGTGTTCCCGCATACCGGGGCCTGCAGGAGTGGATGACCGATTTTGTGCGAGAACTCGGCCTGCCGACACAGCTTGGTGAATTGGGGATTGAACCGGATCTCCTTCCCGGGATCGCCGGGAAAGCCTCTGTGAACCACCTTTCCGCCACCAATGCCCGGCCCGCCAGCGCCGGGGACTACCTCGGCATGCTGAAGGACGCGATGTGATCGCGTCCAGGTGAGTACCCGCCACCGGGTTGATGGATCATCCGGCGAGCATGCCTGCCTGTCAAGCGCGCCGGTGGAGGCGGGGTGCAGGTGAGTGAAGATTCACGGCGCATCCGGCCTGCCGGCTGCCAGAGTTCCGCCAGGCGGGTCGAACCCAACAAAGGGTGCGCCGGGCCAACTGGTGCGAGTGCAACTTGCACCGCCGCCGGGGCTGGCGGCAGAGGGCCCGCACAGCGGCGGAAAATTCCCGGATACCAAACTTTTGCCCTGCTTCCGGCGCCGTGCGGGCAAGACATCTCGCGAACATCCGGTCTGACCGGTCATGTCCTGCCCTTCCGGACGAAGATCGGGGGTATATGTCCTTGACGTCATACCCCGGCGACCCCATCCTGACACCATGCGTTGGCGGGTCCAATTTGCCGAGGAGTTCGAGCCCGAGTTGTCAGCGTTGCATCTGGAAGTGCCCAGGGCGATTCTCGCGCATTCGCTGAACGGCTCGCGGCACGCCAACATGAAGGAGCTGCGCTTCAGCGCCGCCGGTGGTGAATGGCGGGTCGCGTTCGATCCGGTGCGCCGCCCCCTCTTCTGGTGGCGGGCGACAAGTCTGGCGGCGGCGAGCGGCGATTCTACCGGATGCGCATCGGCAAAACCGACGAGCGGTTTGATCGGCATCTTGCCCGGCTCGCTGATAAGGGAGATGTACAATGACTGTGAGCCTTGACGACATGATTGCAGGGCTCGACCCCGCCGAGCGCCGCAAGGTGGAGGACATGGCCGCCCAGCTGATCGCCGAGGAGATGACACTCCGCGAGCTGCGCAAGGCCCGGGCCCTGACCCAGGCGAGCGTTGCCCGCGAACTCGGCATCAGCCAGGATGCCATCTCGAGGCTGGAGAAGCGGACAGACTTCCTGCTGTCCACGCTGCGCCGGACGGTCGAGGCGATGGGCGGCAGCCTGTCGCTGATCGCCCGTTTCCCCGACCGCCCGCCGGTCGAGCTGGCCGGCATCACCGAGCACGATTCCGGCGATTAGGGTTATCGCCGGCAGCGGGAATTTTGTTCGGATAGACCCCATATCGTTTCAAGGGACGCCGTGGATTGCCCGGTTGCGCTGTGCAAGCCCCAAGAACTGATGTCCAGCGTGTCCTGCACAAAGCGCGGGACATTCCGGCCCGGATGCGGGAGCCGCATCAGGCAGATCGATCGACCCCGCCTGAGGAGGAGCGAGGGACCAGCATGCGCCGCAGGGTTGATCCCTTGTCTACCAGATGGTGCTTGAGCGCCGCCCCGGCGTGAAGGGCCACGAGCACGATGAGGCCATAGGCCAGATAGAAGTGGAGTTCGATGGCGAGGTCGCGGGTGCCCTCGGACATGTCGAACAGAGCGGGCACCTCGAACAGCCCGACAATGTCGATGCCCGCCCCCTCCGAGGTCGAGATCAGGTAGCCGGTCACCGGCAGGAGCAGGATGAACGCGTTGAGGAACCAATGCATCGCCGTGGCGCCGATGCGCTCGTAAGGTTTGACCTCCGGCCCCAAGGAAGGGGCCGGGTCGACGATCCGCCAGCCGAACTTGGCCGCTACGAGCATCAACGCCAGGATCCCGAACGCCTTGTGAAGCGCGAGCGAGCGGTTGTACCAGGGATCGTAGTAGGTGAGCCCCGCCATCCACGCACCGAGTCCGACCAGCCCGAACATGGCGAGCGCGATCGCCCAGTGAAAGCCTATGGAGATCAGGCCGTAACGGTCCCGGCGGTTCATCCACATGGCGAAGCCTGCGTTGCCGCTATTGGCGTACTCCTTCGAGGGACAGGAAGAGATCCATGGATTCGGAGGCCGGCCCGAGGTTGCGCCCGGCGTTGAAGTCCCTCCGGTTGATCGTCACCCTACCCTCGAAACCAGCCCGGTAGCCGCCCCACGGGTCGTTCCCTTCGCCCACCTTCTTCACCGCTATGGCGATGGGTTTCGTGACGCCCATCAGGGTCAGGTTTCCCTTCATCGTGCCGCCCTTGGCATCGCCCTCGTAGCCGGTGCTGACGAAGCTCGCCTTCGGAAACTTCATCACGTTCAGGAAGCCTGGCGAGCGCAGATGCTTGTCGCGCTCCGCATGGCCGGTGTCGATGCTGGCGGTCTCGATCTCGACAGCGACCTTCTGTCCGGCCGGCCCCGCCGCCGGGTCGTAGGTGAACCTGCCGGAAATCCTGTCGAAGACGCCGATCACCCAAGAGTACCCGAGATGGGAGATCTTGAACTCGACGACGCTGTGGGCGGGATCGATCCGGTATTCGTCGGCAGCGGCCTCCGCAGCCGGAAATGCCAGCAAGGTCAGCCCCATGACGACGGCGAGAATGCGCTTGTTCATGTCCATTCCTTATTATTGGCGGTGAGACTGATTATAGGCGGAGCAAACGGCAATATGGGATGAAGGGCGCCTTGAATCAAGATCAAGGCGTTTCGGACTTCCGGCCGGCAGGCGAGGTCGGGTCGGTTCCGGCTGAGTGCTAAATCGGGTCGGTTCCGGTGGGGGGTGTCCACTCGTATGACCAGAGACAGAGAATAGAGAAACACAAGAAGTAGTACTTGTACGCGCGGGCCTTCCCTGTGGAAGACTCCGCGGTTGCCGTGCAGCTTCGCCATCTCCATTCTCCATCGCTAAGCTCTTAAGGCTGTAACCTTGGGCCACTGGCACCGTGCTTGAGATCATCGCCGATTTCAGCTCGATTTGCCTGAGACTGTTCTCACATTAGACCGGGCGCCGCCGCCTCCCCGCCAGGAAAACGGTCGTTTTGCTACAGCTACCGGCCCGATGGCCCGGACTCAGGATATTGCGGCTTTTCCCCGCAGGCCTGCGCCCGCGGTGGCCCATATTTTGCGTTCTCGTCGACCTCAGCGCCTCACGGCCGGGCAATCACCCGTGAAGGCCACGAGGGAGCGTCACCCGGCGGGAAAGACGTACAGGCGGAGCAGGGTAAGAACGACGCCGGCGAGAAGCACGACCAACAGGCCGTAAACGCCATGTAGTGCGCGCCATGTCGGTCCGGAAACGCTCAAGGGTGGCCGAAAGATCAGCCTGCAATGCTTCCATGCTTCCCTCCATGACGGCGATTCGCCGGTCCAGTTCGTGATTGTCCGGGTCGCCGCTCATGCCTTCATGAGCAGGGCCGGGCGATTTCGCGCCCACCCCCAAAATGACAGATACAGAATCTGTGCGGATTCTCAAGAACAGGCAATTCGACCCTGGATCCAGCGCCGCTCGCGGCAGTGCCCGGCACTGGCCGCCTGGCCGCTACACGCAGACATGGCCGGGGGTAAGGGCAATGGTCGGAAGATCGCCCTCTGGATCGTGACGGTTGCCCTGGATGCTCTCGCCGTCCCGCGGCTTCATTTGACATTGCCGGGCTGAGCGCCGATTGTGCTTGCGCTAGGGCCCGGTCCGGCCGCGGGAGATGACAGTGAAAACTTCAATCCGCCTCTTCTCCTGGCTGGCCGCCGTTGCGACCAGCGTGGTGCCGGCCGTGGCCGCACCATCATGCGACACCTGGAACAGCATGGAGTTCTTCATCCAGGCCACGGTCACGGTCCATGATGTCGAGAATTGTGTGCAAGGCGGCGCCGATCCGGATGCAAGAGATGAGAATGGAATGAACCCGCTGCACTGGGCAGCGCTATGGTCCGACGGCAATCCCGAAATGATCGCCAGGCTGGTCGAGCTCGGAGCCGATCTGAACGCAAGGAACAGGAATGCCGTGACCCCGCTGCACATGGCGGTTGGCCTCGACAATCCCGTCATGATCACCCGGCTGGTCGAGCTGGGCGCCAATCCGGATGCGAGAAATGAGAATGGCTCGACCCCGCTGCACTGGGCAGCCTTCTTCAACCAGAGTCCCAGGGTGATCGCCGAGCTGATCGAGGCCGGCGCCGATCCGAATGCGAGGGACAAGGGTGAAGCGACACCGCTGCACGACGCGGCCTACAACGCCAATCTCGACGTGATCGCCGAGCTGATCCAGGCCGGCGCCGATGTGAATGCCAGGGACGATCGGGAAGGCAAGACGGCGCTGCACATTGCTGCCACCAAGGCTGACAACCCCGACGTGATCACCATGCTTCTTGATGCCGGCGCTGACGGCTCGGCAAGAACCTATCATGGGAAATCAGCCTGGGATCTGGCCCAGAGCAACGAGGCACTGCGCGGGACCAGGGCATGGTGGCTACTCAACGAATTCAGGTTCGAGTGATGGCTAAAGCTGCGGTGGCTTGGTCCTGCCGTTCTTGGCCATTGTCAAACAGCATCCATGATGTTGAACGCAACACCATCACGACCATTTCCCGCGACAGTGGGTTTCAATTGCGCTCGTTGACGGCTGACCTTGCAAGCGGTCGGGATGGTGAGTCCCCGGCCTGTGTGCCGGGTGGTCGTTGCTGGCCGTTTCCGGCAGTGGGCGTGGCCTGGCCGGGTACAATCTCGGGTTGCTTTCCAATCGGCCGGTTGTTACGAAATTTTCCAGTTTTGCGAGTTTCACGGGGTCATGCATGAAACGCTTCCGAATTGCGATGCTGGGGTCGGGACAGATTGGTGGCACGCTGGCCCATTTGTCGGTTCTCCGGGAACTTGGAGATGTCGTGCTGTTCGACATCCAGGACGGGTTGCCGCAGGGCAAGGCGCTCGACATTGCCGAGAGCGGACCGGTGAGCCGGTTCGATGCATCCGTCAGCGGCGCCACCACCTATGAGGGGATCGCCGGGGCCGATGTCTGCATCGTGACTGCCGGCGTGCCGAGGCGGCCAGGCATGTCCAGGGATGACCTTCTTGGAATCAATCTCAAGGTGATGAAGTCGGTTGGCGAGGGAATTGCCGCCAATGCCCCCGACGCGTTCGTCATCTGCATCACCAACCCCCTCGACGCCATGGTCTGGGCCCTGCAGAAATATTCCGGCTTGCCGCCCGCCAAGGTGGTCGGCATGGCGGGAATTCTCGATTCGGCCCGCTTCCGGCATTTCATTTCACTCGAGCTTGGGGTGTCGATGCGGGATGTGACGGCATTCGTGCTGGGCGGCCATGGCGACACCATGGTGCCGCTGCCGCGCTATTCGACCGTTGCCGGGATCCCGGTCACCGACCTGGTGAAGATGGGATGGATGTCGCAGGAAAGACTGGATGCGATCATCCAGCGCACCCGGGATGGCGGCATCGAGATCGTCAATCTCATGGGTACCGGTTCTGCCTATCATGCCCCGGCGGCCGCGGCCATCGAGATGGCCGAAGCCTATCTCCGGGACCAGAAGCGCGTTCTTCCCTGCGCAGCCTGTCTTGACGGCGAATACGGAATGTCCGACATGTATGTTGGCGTGCCGGTCATGATCGGCGGCGGCGGGGTCGAGCGGGTGGTGGAGATTTCACTGGAAGGTGCCGAGCGCGAGGAATTTGACCGTTCCGCAGATTCGGTCAGGAATCTCGTGGCGGCATGCCGGGAGATCGACCCGTCACTGTAGCAAATCACCTTGGAGCCGGGCTGGTGGGCAAATCCGGCCCAGACCGTCCGGCGGATTCCCTGGTTTGGGTTCCGGTTTTGTGATCCGGAGTTGCCGACTGCAACGTCGCGCGCCCGGCCTGCGATTGCGGGTCTGTGCCGGCGGCCCGGGCAAGGCCGTCCAGGACCGCATGCAGGGAATGCGGTGTGGCAACGGGCGGTCCCGGGCGCCCGTGATTGGCGGAATGGACAGGAAGAACCGGTAATGGCACTATCCTTGGCGATTCCCTATAGGGTCCCCGTCAGGGGATGGATGACCGGGTCGGAGAGGATCGGAATTCGGGCATGAATATCCACGAGTACCAGGCAAAGCAGCTGCTGCGGAAATACGGCTTGCCGGTGTCGGAAGGGCGTGCGGTGCTGGCCGGCGAGGATCCGGCGGCAGCGGCGGCCGAGCTGGACGGTCCGGTCCGGGTCGTCAAGGCGCAAATCCATGCCGGCGGGCGTGGCAAGGGAAAGTTCCGCGAGGCCGATGCCGGCGATGGCGGCGGTGTCAGGATAACCCGGTCGGTGGACGAAGCGGCGGCAGCGGCCAGCCGGATGCTCGGCAACACGCTGGTGACTCACCAGACCGGTGGTGCCGGCAAGCAGGTGGGCCGCGTCTATATCGAGCAAGGCGCCGAGATCGAACGCGAACTCTATTTTGCTATCCTGCTCGACCGGAGCCAGGCGCGGGTATCCGTGGTCTGTTCGACGGAAGGCGGCATGGATATCGAGGAGGTGGCCCAATCGAGCCCGGAGCGGATCCTCACCCTATCAGTCGATCCGGCAACCGGATTGCAGCCGCATCACGGCAGGAGCTGCGCCTCCGGCCTGGGGCTGGACGGGAAGCTGGCGAAACAATGCGCCGGGCTGTTGGCCAATGCCTACCGGCTCTACCAGGAGACCGATGCGGAATTGCTGGAAATCAACCCGCTGGTCGTCACCGGTGCTGGCGACCTCCTGTGTCTCGACTGCAAGATGTCATTCGATTCCAGTGCCATCTACCGCCACCCGGAACTGGCCGGGTTGCGCGACGAGACCGAGGAGGATCCCAAGGAACTGGCGGCCTCGGAATTCGGGTTGAGTTACATTGCACTCGATGGCGAGATCGGCTGCATGGTCAATGGCGCCGGCCTGGCAATGGCGACCATGGATATCATCAAGCTCTACGGGTCGGAGCCGGCCAATTTCCTCGATGTTGGGGGCGGTGCATCGCGGGAGAAGGTGGTCGAGGCATTCAAGATCATTACATCCGACCCGAATGTCCGCGGTATCCTGGTCAATATCTTCGGCGGAATCATGCGTTGCGACACCATCGCCGAAGGGGTGGTGGAGGCGGTACGCGAGGTCGGCCTGCAGGTGCCGCTGGTGGTTCGGCTCGAGGGAACCAATGTCGACAAGGGAAAGACGGTTATCATGGAGAGCGGGCTGAATGTCATTGCCGCCGATGATCTCGGTGATGCCGCCAGGAAGATCGTTGCCGCGGTCAGGGCGCCGGGTTGATTAAACCGCCAGCAGGAGAAGCGCACAGTCATGGCTATTCTGGTTGACCGTCAAACCAAGGTAATTTGCCAGGGTTTGACCGGGGCGCAGGGCTCCTTCCACACCGAACAGGCCATTGCCTACGGAACGGCGATGGTTGGAGGGGTAACGCCCGGCAAGGGTGGCAGCACACATCTCGGCCTGCCGGTGTTCGATACCGTCAGGCAGGCCATGGACGTGACCGGTGCCAATGCCACCGCCATCTACGTTCCGCCCGCCTTTGCCGCCGATGCGATCATGGAGGCGTGTGATGCCGGGATCAAGCTGATCGTCTGCGTGACCGAGGGGATTCCGGTCCGCGACATGATCACTGCACGGCGGGCGCTGGACAGTTCCGGATCGCGGCTCGTGGGCCCGAATTGCCCGGGTGTCATCACCCCGGATGCATGCAAGATCGGCATCATGCCCGGACATATCCACCGCCGGGGAAGCGTTGGCGTGGTCTCCCGTTCCGGTACCCTGACCTACGAGGCGGTCAAGCAGACCAGCGATGTCGGTCTTGGCCAGTCAACCTGCGTCGGCATCGGCGGCGATCCGGTCAAGGGGACCGAATTCGTCGATGTGCTCGAGATGTTCCTGGCCGATGACGAGACCGAATCCATCATCATGATCGGCGAAATCGGCGGAAGCGCCGAGGAAGAGGCGGCCGAATTCATCGTGGCGGAAGCCCGCCTTGGGCGAGCCAAGCCGATTGCCGGCTTCATCGCCGGCAGAACGGCACCGCCGGGTCGGCGAATGGGTCATGCCGGCGCTGTGATTTCCGGTGGAAAGGGCGGCGCCGATGACAAGATCGAGGCCATGCGATCGGCCGGATTCGAAATTGCCGACAGCCCGGCAACGCTGGGGGAAGCGGTGCTGAAGGCCATCAACAACTGATCGATCGACGGGTGGGGAAAGACATGCAAGAGCAGAGCCCGAACCGATATTTTCATACATCGAGTTTCCTGCAGGGGCAGAATGCCGAATATATCGAGCAGCTGCACACCCGCTACATGTCGAACCCGTCATCGGTCGACGAATCGTGGCGGCGGTATTTCGAGGCTCTCAGCGATGACGGGGCGGGTCCGTCATCACCGCCGAGCTGGAAATCGGCAAACTGGCCGATCCTCGACAATGGCGAGCTGGTCGCGGCCCTTGATGGTCAATGGAACGAGACCGATTCGATTGACGGCCGTCTTCTCGAATCGAGAATCAGGGGGCTGGCGGCCGCCGGCGGGATCGACATTCCAGAACGGGAGGTCCAGCAACGGACAGTCGATTCAATCCGGGCGCTGATGCTGATCAGGGCCTATCGGATCAGGGGGCACCGTATGGCCAGGCTTGATCCGCTCGGCCTGACCCATCATACCAGCCATGCAGAGCTCGATCCGGCATCCTACGGTTTCTCGGAGGCCGACATGGACCGGCCGATCTTCATTGACAGGGTGCTTGGCCTCGAGACAGCGACCATGCGCGAGATACTGGCCATGGTCAAGCGGACCTATTGTGGCACCTTTGCCCTGCAATACATGCATATCTCCGATCCGGAGCAGAGCAGCTGGCTGAAGGAGCGCATCGAGGGCTATGGCAAGGAGATCGCATTCACCCAGGAGGGCCGCCGGGCCATCCTGAACAAGCTGATCGAGGCGGAAGGCTTCGAGAAGTTCCTGCAGGCCAAGTATACCGGGACCAAGCGATTTGGTCTCGATGGCGCCGAGTCGATCATCCCGGCGATGGAGCAGATCATCAAGCGTGGCGGTGCGCTCGGGGTGACCGAGATTGTCATCGGCATGCCGCATCGTGGCCGCCTCAATATCCTGGCCAATGTCATGAGCAAGCCGTACCGGGCCATCCTGAACGAATTCGGTGGTGGCAGCTTCAAACCGGAGGATGTGTCCGGCTCCGGCGATGTGAAATACCATCTGGGCGCATCATCCGACCGCGAGTTCGACGGCAACAATGTCCACCTGTCGCTGACTGCCAACCCGTCGCACCTGGAGGCGGTGAATGCCGTTGTCATTGGCAAGGCCAGGGCAAAGCAGGAGCAATTGGGGGATGAGCAGCGCACGCAGGTGTTGCCGGTGCTGCTGCATGGCGATGCCGCCTTTGCCGGGCAGGGAATCGTTGCCGAATGCTTCGGCCTTTCCGGGCTGGTCGGGCATGCAACCGGCGGCACCATCCACCTGATCGTGAACAACCAGATCGGATTTACCACGGCGCCGCATTATTCCAGGTCCTCGCCATATCCGACCGACATTTCCATGATCACCGAATCACCGATCTTCCACGTGAACGGCGATGATCCAGAGGCGGTGGTGCATGCCGCCAGGGTGGCAACGGAGTTTCGGCAGAAATTCCGCAAGGATGTAGTGGTCGACGTGTTCTGCTACCGGCGGTTTGGTCATAATGAGGGCGATGAGCCCATGTTCACCCAGCCGGAAATGTACCGGATCATCAAGAACCACGAGACCACGCTGGAGCTGTATTCGAAGAAGCTGGTGGCAGAAGGGCTGGTTCCGGAAGGCGAAGTTGCCCGGCGCAAGTCGGAATTTCGCCAGCGGCTTGACGATGAATTCGAGGTGGCAAAGAGTTACAAGCCGAATGATGCCGACTGGCTTGACGGCCGCTGGTCGCATCTCCAATCGCAGATTGATGATGACCAGCGGGGACGGACCGGCGTCAGCGGCGAGGTTCTGAAGCGTGTCGGCAAGGCGCTGGTGCATGTCCCGGAGGGATTCAGCCTGCATCCGACATTGAAGCGGCTCCTGCGCTCCAGGGGGAAGGTCTTCGACTCCGGCGAGGGCTGCAACTGGGCAATGGGCGAGGCGCTGGCCTTCGGAAGCCTGCTCCTTGAAGGGTATGGCGTCAGGCTGTCGGGACAGGATTCCACCAGGGGAACCTTCAGCCAGCGGCATTGCGCCTTCATCGATCAGGATACCGAGGAGAAATTCGTCTCCCTCAATCATATTGATCAGAACCAGGCAAAGTTCCAGGTCATCGATTCAATGCTTTCGGAATTCGCCGTGCTCGGCTTCGAATATGGCTATTCGCTGAGCGAGCCGAACACGCTGGTGATGTGGGAGGCGCAATTCGGCGATTTCGCCAATGGCGCACAGATCATGATCGACCAGTTCATAGCGACCGGTGAGCGCAAATGGCTGCGGATGTCGGGCCTGGTGCTGCTGCTGCCCCATGGATTCGAAGGCCAGGGGCCGGAACATTCCAGCGCCAGGCTTGAGCGGTTCCTGCAACTATGCGCCGAGGACAACTGGATCGTCGCCAATTGCACCACCCCGGCCAACTATTTCCACATCCTTCGTCGGCAGATGCACCGTGATTTTCGCAAGCCGCTGGTATTGATGACGCCAAAGTCGCTGCTGCGCCACCGGCTGGCAGTATCGAGACTCGACGAGATGGCGCCGGGAACGACATTCCACCGGGTATTGTGGGATGATGCCCAGCACGGCAACTCCGATACCGAGCTGGTGGATGACAAGGATATCCGCAGGGTGGTCATCACCTCCGGCAAGGTCTATTTCGACCTTCTCGAGGAACGGGATGCCCGCGGCATCAACAACGTCTACCTGATGCGGGTCGAGCAGTATTACCCGTTTCCGGCAATGGCCCTGATCAAGGAGCTTTCGAGGTTCAGGAATGCGGAAATGATCTGGGTCCAGGAGGAGCCAAGAAACCAGGGTGCGTGGCAGTTCATCGAACCCAACCTCCAATGGGTTCTGCAGAAGATCAAGGCAAAATCCGGACGGGTGGAATATGTCGGCCGCCAGGCATCGGCGTCGCCGGCGGCCGGGCTGTTCAGGGAACACCAGAAACAGCAGGCACAGATTGTGAATGAGGCTCTGACCTTAGGCGGAGATTGACAGCATGACAGCAGAAATTCGAGTTCCGACTCTCGGGGAGAGCATTACCGAAGCGACGGTCGGCACGTGGTTCAGGAAACAGGGTGAGGCCGTTGCCGCCGACGAGGTGGTCTGCGAGCTGGAAACCGACAAGGTGACTGTCGAGGTGCCGTCGCCCGAAGCCGGCATCCTGGCGGAAATCGTCGCTGCCCAGGGCGCCGAGGTCAAGGTTGGTGCCTTGCTGGCGATGATTGGCGAGGGCACCGGGGCGGTGGCAGAAGATCCGGCACCGAAGGCGGAGTCCCCGGGGGAGGCGGCACCTCCTTCGCCGCAACCGGACAGCAGGCCCGGGCGCGACCCGGAGCATGCGCCATCGGCGCAGGTGATGATGGCGGAACACGGGATCTCGCAGGATACGGTCACGGGTTCGGGTCGTGACGGCCGGGTGATGAAGGAAGACGTGCTGGCGGCGATCGCGTCGGCAGGGCAGGCACCGGCACCCGAGCCAGAGCCGCAGGCGCGGCCAGCCGAGGTTGGCGAGGAGCGGGTGCGGATGTCGCGGCTGCGGCAGACCATCGCCAACCGGCTGAAGGATGCGCAGAACACCGCCGCCATACTGACCACCTACAACGAGGTGGACATGTCACGGGTGATGCAGATCAGGTCCGAGTTCAAGGATGTGTTCGAGAAGAAATACGGCGCCCGCCTCGGCTTCATGTCGTTTTTTGTCAAGGCCTGTTGCGAGGCGCTTGTCGACGTTCCCGAGGTCAATGCCGAAATCGACGGCAACGAGATCGTCTACAAGAAATTTGTCCATATGGGCATTGCGGTCGGTACGCCGACCGGGCTCGTGGTTCCGGTGATCCGGAATGCCCACCGGCTTGGCTTTGCCGAGATCGAACTGGCAATCGCCAATGCCGGTGCCCGCGCCAGGGATGGCCAGCTGTCGATCGCCGAGATGCAGGGAGGCACTTTCTCGATCTCCAATGGCGGAGTCTATGGCTCGCTGATGTCGTCGCCGATACTCAACCCGCCGCAATCCGGCATTCTCGGGATGCACAAGATCCAGGAGAGGCCGATTGCGCTGGATGGCGAGGTGGTGATCCGACCAATGATGTATCTGGCGCTGTCCTATGATCACCGGATCGTCGATGGCAAGGGTGCCGTCACCTTCCTGGTCAGGGTCAAGGAGTTGATCGAGGAGCCGCACCGGCTGCTGATGGGGATATGAGCGGCCCGGTTGAATCTCGGCCAGGATGGTCGGTGTCGGGGCAGAAATTCGGAACATGAACCTGTCGGGAAATGGAGGCCTTCATGGCAAGCTATGATGTCGTTGTGGTTGGTGGTGGTCCGGGCGGCTATGTCTGTGCCATCAGGGCCGCACAGTTGGGGCTGAAGGCGGCGTGCGTGGAAGGCAGGGAGACGCTAGGCGGAACCTGCCTCAATGTCGGCTGCATTCCGTCGAAGGCCCTGCTGCATGCCAGTCACATGCTGCACGAGACCCATGTGAATTTTGCCAAGATGGGCCTGGGCTCGCCAACCGTGGAAGTCGACTGGGAGCGGATGATTGCCTACAAGGACGAGTCGATCCTGGCCAATACCAGGGGCATCGAGTTCCTGTTCAAGAAGAATGGGATCGACTGGCTGAAGGGGTGGGGGAGCATTGCCGGCCCCGGCAAGGTACAGGTTGGAGACGAGATCCACGAGGCCGGCAACATCGTGCTCGCCACCGGTTCGGAATCGACCAGCATTCCGGGCGTCGAGATCGACGAGGACCGCATCGTGTCATCGACCGGGGCGCTGGAGCTCGAGGCGATTCCCGAGCGGCTCACCGTCATCGGGGCCGGGGTGATCGGCCTCGAGATCGGCTCCGTCTATGCCCGGCTAGGATCGAAGGTGACGGTGCTGGAGTTTCTTGACCAGGTTACCCCGGGCATGGATGGCGAGGTCTGCAAGAACCTGAACCGGCTGCTCAAGAAGCAGGGCCTGGACATTGTGCTCGGTGCGCAGGTCACCGGCGTCGACAAGGGCAAGGGTGGGCTGGCGGTCAAGTACCGGCTTCGCAAGAAGGAAAGCGATCACGACCACGAGGCCGACATTGTCCTCGTTGCCACCGGGCGTCGGCCCTATACTGGCGGTCTTGGCCTGGCCGAGGCCGGAATCGAGATGACGCAGGCGGGCCAGGTTGCCACCGACGACAGGCTGCAAACCAATGTTGCCGGGATTTATGCGATTGGCGACGTGGTGGCTGGCCCGATGCTGGCGCACAAGGCGGAAGATGAAGGAACGGCGGTTGCCGAAACCATTGCCGGCCGGCTGGGTCATGTCAATTACGGCGTGATTCCGTCGGTCATCTACACCCACCCGGAAGTGGCGGCGGTCGGAGCGACCGAGGAACAGCTCAAGCAGGAGGGTCGGCAATATCGGGTCGGCAAGTTTCCATTCATGGGCAACGGCCGGGCCAAGTCGGCGCTGGCGGCTGACGGGTTCGTCAAGATGCTGGCCGACCAGTCCAGCGATCGCATCCTCGGATGTCATATCATCGGTCCGAGTGCCGGCGAGCTGATTCAGGAGATTTGCGTGGCCATGGAGTTCGGTGCCGCGGCCGAGGACGTCGCCAGGACCTGCCACGCCCATCCAACCCTCTCCGAGGCGGTCAGGGAGGCCGCCCTGGCTTGCGGCGACGGCGCAATACACGCCTGACCTGACCGGGACCGTAGCGACGGCGCACGACTGACCTGGCCAGTCTGGAGCCACCTTCCGGGATGCGGAGGTGCAGCCGACGGTCAGTCGAGGATGTGTTGGTGGAGCAGGACTCCATTCTGGCGCAGCCATTGCCGATGTTGCAGATAATCGGGACAGAGTCGCTCGACGATCTGCCAGAATCGCTTGGAGTGATTGAGTTCAGCGAGGTGCGACACCTCGTGTGCAGCAACATAGTCCAGCACCTCGGGCGGGGCCATGACCAGGCGCCAGGAGAACATCAGCCGGTTGTCGGACGAACAGGACCCCCACCGGGACCGGGTATCTCGCAGGCGTATGGCCGGATGCGGAAGGGAGAGCGTGTCGGCATGGTGGCGGGTCCTGGCCAGCAGCCTCTCCCGGGCCAGGGACCTGCAGAACTCGCCGAGCGCAGCTGGCAGTTTCGCGTCGGTGCAGGGTGCCAGCAACAGGCTGTCGCGGCACCGGATCCGGCTTCCGCCCGCCTTGTGGATCTCGAATGAACGTCCTTCAAGCGGAAACGAATCACCAAAGGCGGGGACCCGGCGCTGCACGGCGTCCTGGAGATTGCGGGTGATCCAGTCCTGCCTGTCACGCACGAACCGGCGAGCCTCATCCATCCGGAGATGATCGGGAACCGTCAGGTAGACCCGGCCGCTGATCCGGTCGATCCGGAGCGATAACCTTCGCCCGTTCGCAATTCTCCTCACCACGATCGGGGTCGGCGGCTCTCCGGTCAGCAGGATGTCGGTTATCGGCACGGGCAATTCCTCTCGCGATGGTGGTGGCCGGGGGTCACTACGATGAGCTGGCGGCAGCCGAGCGCCTGGCGCATGCAGGCGTGTAATATGGCCCGTGGCCAACGGCAATTCCTGCCACTCGCCACCGGCATTATCGGGTCGACCAAAGCCTGCCGGCGGCTGTTTGCAATCCCGACGGCGGCGGGAGGCGCCCCCGGTACTTTACCGGCTTTGACATTACCGCTTTCTTTGTGGCAGTGGGTGCCGGATTCGAGCAACAAGCACATCAAAGAAGGGAATTCGATGGCCAGGGAAGAATGGGGCGTCAAGCGAATTTGTCAGGATCCGGGCTGTGGTGCACGGTTTTATGATCTGAAAAGGAATCCGATAAATTGCCCCGTTTGCGGCAAGGAATTCATCGTGGAGACTCGGGCCGAACGGCCAGGCGGTGACTTTGAGGCTCCGAAGAAGGAAAAGGACGCCAAGAAGGATGTCCCCGAGGCGCAGTCGGGCGACGACGACCTGCTGGATGACGTGGAGGATGGCGTTGAACTCGATGACGACATGCTGGACGAATCTGATGAGGATACTGTCCCGCTTGACGACATTGCAAACGTCGCCTCCGATGACGAATCATGATTTTTGCTTGCCTCGCAGCACGAATTCACGCAATGAGGCAGGCTTGCACCGGATGATGGGGCCATAGCTCAGTTGGGAGAGCGCTTGAATGGCATTCAAGAGGTCAGGGGTTCAAATCCCCTTGGCTCCACCACCACCCGGTCATCAAGGGCGAGCCGCCCGATCTCCAGGATTTACCCGACCGCCGCTGGCTGGCTGGCCCGGTCGTGACAGGGGGCTGGTCGCCCCGGATGCGGCGACTCCCTCCGGCCACTGACCCGGCGGCAAACGGACCGGATCATGTCGTGACGGCGCGCGCCATTTCCTCGGGTTGATGTGAATCCGTTCTCAACGCCTCGAATTTTCTTTGACCATTTCCGGATATTGCAATAACCCGGGGGCGACGGTTTTCCGTCCGCCGAATACGCGGTCGGGATGAAAAGGGAATACGGTGAGGAGTAGCCAGACAGGCGCCAAGACCGTGACTGCCCCCGCAACTGTAAGCGGAGAGTTGCCCCGGATTTGACCACTGGCCGATCGCGGCTGGGAAGGGCCGGGGAGAGCAGCGACCCGCAAGTCAGGAGACCTGCCGTCGGCGAAACTCTCATGCCGGACGGGGTGATCCGGAAGAAGGCTTGCAATGGTCAGACACACCTTTCCAGACAAGCAGCGTGAATTGCGCAACTGCCCCGTCCCGGCCGGAATGGATCATGGACGGGACAGGATTTTCACGGGCTGACCCCGACACGTCGCCTGTCATCAATGGGCAGGCGCGCCAACGCCGCCGGCCGGTGCGGCTTGAGGCGCGCAACCTGTCATGGCGCCCGGCGGGTGCAGTCAGCATCCTGACCGATATCAGTTTCGAAATCGAGCCGGGCTCAATCCTGGCGGTTGTCGGGGCCAATGGCGCCGGCAAGTCGACCTTGCTGCGGCTGGTCTATCGCTACTACAGGCCGCTCTCCGGCCAAATCCTGCTTGACGGCCAGGATATCTGGGCCTTGCCGTCGCCGCGGGTTGCCCGGGAGATGGCTGTCGTTCTCCAGGAAAGGCCGACCGAATTTGCCTTGACCGTCGGTGAGGTGGTGGCGCTTGGCCGTCTTCCGCACCGGAAGCAGCCAGGGAAAGACCGGCAGGAAAATGGCTGGATTGTCGAGCGGTCAATGTCCAGACTGGGTGTGTCGGACTTGCGCGGCCGGCTGCTCGGAACCCTGTCTGGCGGCGAAGTTCAGCGGGTTGCCATCGCCCGCGCACTGGCCCAGGATCCCGGAGTTCTGGTCCTGGACGAGCCAACCAATCATCTCGATATCCGCCATCAGCTCGAGACGCTGGAATTGCTGAAGGAGTTGGGGTTGACCGTGATTTGCAGCCTGCATGACATCAACATGGCAAGCGACCATGCCGACAGGATTCTTGTCCTCGCAGGAGGCAGAATGCTGGCCTGCGGCACACCCGGCGAGGTGCTGTCTCCGGAGCTGATTTCGGCGGCGTTTTCGGTCACGGCCCGGATGGACCGAGGGGCCAATGGACGCCAAAGATTTTCGTTCGAGTTGTAGAAGAAAGGGAGGATGTCGCAATGCGGGGTGTTGCCATCATCATCTTGATGGCCGGGCTGGGCCAGGCAGGTCTGGCCGAGCCGGTAACCGTCCAAAGCTGTGATCGGATCCTGACCTTCGAGGCGCCGCCGGAAGCGGCGGTCTCGCATGATGTCAACATGACCGAGATGATGCTGGTGCTCGGGCTGGCCAACCGGATGGTGGGTTTTACCGGAATCAGCAGTTGGAAGACGCTCGACGAGTCACTGCGGGCCAAGCTCGGATCCCTGCCGGAGCTCTCGCCGGGATACCCGACCAGGGAGGTGCTGGCCGGGGCCGGGGCCGATTTCCTCTTCGCCGGCTGGAATTACGGCATGCGGGTCGGGGGCGAGGTTACGCCGGCGACATTGGCGCCGCTCGGAATCGAGGTCTACGAGCTGACCGAGTCCTGCGTCCATCTTGGCAACATGCCCGGGATCAGCATGGAAACCATGTATCGGGACCTGCTCAATGTCGGCGCAATTTTCGGGGAGGGCGACCGGGCCGAGAGACTGGTTGCTGGCTACCGGGCACAGATGCGGGAGATCGCCGGCACGCTGACGACGGACTCGCCACCGCCGCGGGTGTTTGTCTATGACAGCGGCGAGGATGCGCCCTTCACGGCCGGCCGTCATGCCATGCCGACGGCGCTGATCGAGGCGGCCGGCGGCAGAAACATCATGGAAGATCTTGACAAGAGCTGGGCGACGATCGGGTGGGAATCGGTGGTCGAGCGCAATCCCGAGATCATCATCATCGTCAATTATGGCAGCGTTACCGCCGAGCAGAAGATTGAATTCATGCGCGCCAGCCCGGCCTTTGCTGACATCGATGCAGTTCGGAACGACCGGTTTGTCGTGCTCGAATATGTCGAGGCAACACCGGGGCCGCGCAACATCGCCGCCGTCAGGAAACTGGCCGAGGGATTTCATGCCAGGTAGCACCAACCCGGCCAATATCACCGTGAAGGTGGACCGGTCGCTTGCACGCAGGTCGCTCGTCCGGTCCGTTCGAGCTCCGATCTTCCGCCTGCCGTGATGCCGGCATCACAACTGACCGGCCTGCGCGGCAGACTCCACGCCGGTTTTTTCCTGCTGTCCGGAATGCTGTTGCTGATCGTGTCGATCTCGGTGGCAGCCAGCATCGGGGCGGTCGCGGTTCCGCTTCCGGTGGTCTGGGGGGTGATTGCCGACAAGCTGTTCCCGGGGACGGCAGACGGTACGTGGCCGACTGGCCAAGCGGCGATTGTCTGGAGCATCAGGTTGCCGCGGGCTCTGCTTGCCTGCCTGGTCGGTGCCGGATTGGGGGTAGTCGGGGTGGCCCTGCAATCGGTGACTCGCAACCCGCTGGCCGATCCGCACCTCCTGGGCATATCATCCGGCGGGGCCTTCGGAGCCATTCTCGCCCTGTTGCATACCGGAATGTTTCTTGGTGGCCTGACGGTGCCGTTGCTGTCCTTCATGGGCGCCCTGGGGGCCACGGCGATTGTCCTCCTGGTCTCGAGGCTGGCTGCCTCCATGACTGCCACGCGGCTGGTGCTGGCCGGTGTCGCGGTGTCGTTCGCCATCATGTCATGCGCCAATGCGCTGATCTTTCTCGGTGATCCGCGGGCGGCCCATACTGCAATCTACTGGATGCTCGGCGGGCTGGGGCTGGCCCAGTGGTCCCAGCTGCCGGTTCCGCTGATCGGCCTGGTGGCCTGCACCGCACTGTTCATGCTGAAATCGGCCGACCTCAACGCGCTGAGCTTCGGCGATGAAACGGCATCCACCCTCGGCATCCAGGTATCGCGGTTTCGGCTGACGGTATTCGTGGCCGGGGCGCTGCTGACCGGCATCATGGTGGCCTATTCGGGCATCATCGGCTTCGTCGGCCTGATGATTCCCCATATTGCCAGGATGCTGGTGGGCGGTGACTGCGCCCGCGTCATCCCGGCATCGGCACTTGCCGGGGCCATCTTCCTGTTATGGGCCGACATCCTGGCCCGCACCATCGCCGCGCCCGAGGACATGCCGATCGGCATCGTGACCGGCCTGGTCGGCGGCGTGTTCTTTGTCTGGCTGCTCGGCCGACGCCGTGACTGACCGTGCCGTCGGCCGTTCTCACCGCACTGCCATCCCGGTCGCCAGGGACGGGACTACGGTTGGCGGGTGCCCTGGACGGTCCGGTCCAGGATCATGGCGCAGAAAAGGATGGCAAATCCGGCCAGGAGTCCTTGCCCGACATTGGCGTATCGCAACGCTTCCAGCACATTCTCGCCCAGCCCCTTGGCACCAATCGGCGATGCGACGACGACCATGGCCAGTGGCAGCATGATGGTCTGGTTGAGTCCCGCGCGGATTGACGGGCTGGCCAGCGGCAGGTCGGCCCGGGTGAACAGCAACCATTTGCCGGTGCCGAAGGAGATGGTTGCCTCGCGGACGCTCTCTGGAGCGCCGCGCAAGCTCAGCACGGTCAGGCGCACCGCCAAAGGTCATCGTGGTGACGATGGCTGCCGGTTTGCCGGTTCCGAAGACAGCAATGACCGGAGTCACGAAGATGAAGGCAGGCATGGTCTGCATGAAATCCATGATCGGCTGGATGAAGGAATAGAACCGCGGCCTTCTGACGCAGAACATTCCCAGGGAATTCCAACTGCAATCGACAGGCATGCGGCGGTCCCCAGCAAAGCCAGGGTGGTCATCGCCTTTTCCCGGAAGCCGCCGGAACCGGCGACCGAGCCCACTGTCGCCGATTTGGCGGAACTCTGTCTGAAGAACCATGTCGCCGCGCGCTGCAGGCCGACCACGGTGAAATACTACCGCACGTCCATCGAGCGCCACATCCTGCCCGCACTCGGTTGGCTGCCGGTCGAGGCGGTGGGGCGCCAGCAGGTCGACGAGCTGTATCGCGGGCTGAACGACAGCCCGGTGGCGGCGAACAGGATGGTCAAGACGCTCGCGCACATGTACCGACTGGGCGAAGGCTGAGGCCTTTTGCTGGCGGGCTGCAATCCGTGCGGGGCGATCGGGAAATATCCCGACCGCGGCTGCGAGCGATTCCTGACCGACGCCGAATTCGCCCGGCTCTGGCGAACGCACGGCCGCCGCGGCTGCGATGAAACGGCTGCACGGTGGTCTGGCAGGAATACGGCTAGCTTCAGACCGAGCTGGAGAGCTACTTCGAGGAAGTCACAGACCACCTGATTTCGCGGGTAATGGGCTCAGGCGACGACGATGGGCGAGCAGGACACGCCGCGGATCGGTGCGACGCCCGCGACCCTTGCCAACAAGCTGTACATCACGCCGATGGCGGCCCGCCGCCATCCGCTGATTTGGCGGCTTTTACCGATGGCAACGGATCAATCCCGCCTGTCGCCCCCGCCGGGGAAACGTGATAGGGTCTGACTATGACCAAGGTACAGCATGAATCGGGTTTCGTCGCGACGCCCGCCGCGAACAGCTGGCTCGCGGAGGCAGCGCACCTGCAGGCGATCGAGGGCAATCCGCTGACGGCGGAAGAGATCGCCATGTTCGAGATGTTCGAGCGCGAGGGGTGGTCGCCCGAGCGGCGTCGCGCCCATATCCTCCGACGGATAGAGGACCGCCGCCGCATCGCCGCGGCGGAATGAGCGACCGCGACTACTGCTATCCGCCTGACTACAGCGTTCTCCGCAACAGGCTGGACATCCGCGATGCCGCGGCGCTGGAAGCGGCGGAGCGCGAGCTTGTCGCCCAACGCCTTGTCGAGCCTGCGCCGGCGGGCGATTTCGATCTTGAGCACCTGAAGGCGATCCACCGCCACCTGTTCCAAGACGTCTACACCTGGGCGGGTGAGATCCGTACCGTCGAAATTGCCAAGGACCGGAGCCGGTTCCAGCCGAGGCGGTTTATCGAAACCGGCATGGCCGACATCCACCGCCGCATCGTGGCGGCGGGATTTTTCTGGGGATCGGCGCCGGGCGCGCGGGTCCGGTGTTGGGTGACGTAAACCATGTCCACCCATTCCGCGAGGGTAACGGGCGCACGCAACTCCAGTATCTGAAGCAGCTTGCCGCGCGCGCCGGGCACGCCATCGACCTCACCCGGATCGACGGCACCGACTGGTTGGACGCCTCGCGCCAGTCCAACGCGGGCGATTACGCCGCCATTACCCGCTGCATCCGCCAGGCTCTGAAATAGCCGTTCGAGCTTCCATCCGCCGCCGCTGACCGCTCCAGCTGCTGCGCTGCCGTCCTCTTGCCGGCTCCACCCGCGCGCCTCGTCGGCAGGAGGAGAGTCATGGCCGTGAGCGGGGCGGCGGCCGGATGTCCATGGAGGGCGTCCGGCCGTTGATTTCCCTCATCGATACGAAGGAGACGGCACCATGAACTGCAGCCATGGCGATACCCGGCGACACGGCGGAGACGTTCCTGGTTCATTTCTTCGGCACCGGCCTGGCCGACGACCGCTATATGTGTTCGAGCGGTACCGGGCCCGCGCGGACGGCGACATCGTTCTTGCCCCCGCCAAGGCGCCCCGGGCGAAGGGCGGGCGCAAGACCAGGCGCGACACGGCCACACTACAGGGATCTGGTCATTTTCCTGGCCGCCCGGGAGGCAACGCCGCTGGTATCCGGCATGTAGGCAGGCCCGCATGCCGGCCGCCATGAGGATGCAGGACCGGTGCCCCGTCCGGCAAGCACTTCCCGTGAGCGATCCCCAGAACCCTTCAGCCGGTCCCGGCCTCGTTCGGGGCGGCCATGTCGACGATGTCATGCATGATCCGGTTCAGGTCGAAATCCCTCGGGGTGTAGATGGCGGCCACCCCTGCATCGCGCAATAGTTCCGCATCATCATGGGGAATGATGCCACCAACGATCAGCGGGACATGGTCAATTCCACGCTCGGCCATCAGCCTCATCACCTGCCTTGCCAGGTGACCGTGGGTTCCGGAGAGGATCGACAAGCCGACGATATCGGCCTCCTCGTGCAATGCGGCGTCGGCAATTTCTTCCGGGGTATGGCGGATCCCCGAATAGACGATCTCCATGCCGCAATCGCGGGCCCGGCAGACGATCTGTTCAGCACCGTTGGAGTGACCGTCAAGCCCCGGCTTGCCGACCAGCAGCCTGAGCCTGTGCCCGAGACGGCTCGATGCCTGGTCCACGGCCGCCCTGATCTCGGTCAGGTCGTCGATGCGGTTTGACGGCGATGCGCTGACACCGGTCGGGGCGCGGAATTCACCAAACGCCTCCCGTATCACCTGCCCCCACTCGCCGGTGGTCATGCCGGCCTTCGCCGCCTCGACGGAAGGCGGCATGATGTTGCTGCCATCCAGCGCCGCTGCTCGCAACTTGCCGAATGCCCGTTCTAACGCTCGTGGATCGCGGTCCCGGCGCCAGGCGGCAAGGCGCTGCTTCTGCTCCTCTTCGGTATCGTCGCCGACATTGACAATGCCGTCCCCTCCGACCGCCAGCGGCGAGTCTTCGCACTCGACAAACCTGTTGACGCCAACCACCACCTGATCGCCAGTCTCGATTCGCCGGATCCGCTCGGAATTGCTCTCGACCAGCCGCCTTTTCATGAACTCGATGGCGTTGATGGCACCGCCCATCGTCTCCACTTGCCGCATCTCGCCGAGGGCAAGTGATTTCAGCACCGACACCCGCTCCTCGATTGCCGGATTGCCATCGAACAGATCATCGAATTCGAGGAGGTCGGTCTCGTAAGCCAGGATCTGCTGCATGCGCAGCGACCATTGCTGGTCCCAGGGGGTCGGTAATCCGAAGGCCTCATTCCAGGCCGGTAGTTGCACGGCCCGAGCCCGCGCATTCCTGGACAGGGTGACGGCCAGCATTTCGAGCAGGATCCGGTAGACATTGTTTTCCGGCTGCTGCTCGGTCAGGCCGAGGCTGTTGACCTGCACACCGTAGCGGAACCGTCGTAGCTCTTCCTTCTCGACCCCGTAACGGTCCCGGCAGATCTCGTCCCACATCTCCGAAAACGCCCGCAGCTTGCACATCTCGGTTACGAAGCGGATGCCGGCATTCACGAAGAACGAAATCCGGCCGACCGCGGCTGGAAACTCGCCAGCCGGTATTCGCGACTGCAGCGCATCCAGCACGGCGATGGCGGTGGACAGCGCATAGGCGATTTCCTGCATCGGTTCTGCCCCTGCCTCCTGCAGATGGTAGGAGCAGACATTTGCCGGGTTCCATTTCGGCATGTGGCGGGCGCAGAATTCGGCAATGTCGACCGTCATCCGCAGTGAAGGGGCGGGTGGACAGATATAGGTGCCGCGGCTGAGATATTCCTTGATGATGTCGTTTTGCACGGTGCCGCGCAATCCTTCCCGGGCAATGCCCTGCTCCTCGGCCAGCGCCACGTAGAGGGCAAGCAGCCAGGGCGCAGTGGCGTTGATCGTCATCGAGGTGTTCATCCGGTCCAACGGGATCCCTTCAAAGAGGGATCTCATGTCACCGAGATGGCAAACCGGCACGCCGACCTTGCCGACCTCGCCATTGGCCAGCCGATGATCGCTGTCATAGCCGGTCTGGGTCGGCAGATCGAAGGCCACCGACAATCCGGTCTGCCCCCTGGCGAGATTGGTCCGGTAGAGAGAATTGGATGCCGTGGCGGTGGAATGACCGGAATAGGTCCGGAAGAGCCAGGGCCGGTCCGGGCGTCTGGTCATGTGTCCTCCAGGGCGGAAAACGTTCCCGACACTTAGCCGCACAATTCCGGCGAGTGTAGCGGTTTCTGCCCGGCAACCCCGGGAATTCTACAGAATTGGGAGTGATTTCCCCCTGGTGGAATGGCGATTTTCAGGCTACTTGACTACTAGTATACTATCTACTAGTATACCACATTGGAGGAGAAGAAAATTGGATTTCGGTTGGTGAGAGATTCGTGAAGCTGCTTGTCTCCAAGATCAACAAGGCCAAGACGGCGATTTCGGACATCCAGTCGAATCCAAACAATTCCAATGGGTATCCTTGGTTTGCGTGTTCCTTCAAAGTTCAGAGTGCTGAGATCGGTCAGCACGTAGTCAGGGACACCCAGGACGAAATTCCCTAAACATCTACGGAGGAGAAGAACATGTCCCGGATACTTTCAGCAAAATTGCGAAGTCTCGCTTTGATAACTTCGGTCACCGCCGCGGCAGCCGTGACCATCATGGGTGCGGTAAGCGCTCATGCCGAATTTCCGGACCAGCCCATTACAATGATTGTGCCATATGGCGCCGGTGGAGGAACCGACCTGACTGGACGGGTCTTGGCAAGAGAGGCGGAAGAGTATCTCGATCAGCCCATTGCAGTGATAAACCGGGCAGGAGCATCGGGCACTATCGGAGCAACTGAGGCTGCAAATGCCAAACCGGATGGATATACGCTCTTTTTTGCTCCCTCCGACCCGATGGTTACGAAGCCGCACCAAATTGACGTTCCATATTCTCTTGATGATTTCAGGGGAATCGTAGGGGTAAGCTATGCCCCGAGCAGTATCGCGGTAAACACTGATTCACCATGGGAGACGCTTGAAGACCTCCTTGCAGAAAAAGATACAGGTCGGGTCATTGACCGCGGACACTCGGGAGCCGGGGGAATTCACCATACACTCCTGGAAATCTTCTTCCAGGAAACGGGCCTTCAGTTTCGAGATGTTCCCTTTTCAGGCGGTGCAGATGCGATCACGGCACTACGTGGCGGACATGTGGATCTTATCGGAGGGACACCAGGTGCCATGGTTCCAAGCATAGAAGCGGGAGAAATCAGAATTCTGGCGTTGTCAGCGCCTGAGCGAATCGATTTGTTTCCAGACACTCCAACTTTCAAAGATATGGGATATGATATCGTGGCGACGGTGGAGTGGTTTTTGCTGGCTCCGAAAGACACTCCGGACGAAATCGTCGAGCTGTTGGAGGATGTCTTTACCAAAGCGGCTAACAGCGATGAGTTTCAAGAATTCTCTGATTCCAGAAAGCAACAAAAATATGTCCGCACTGGTGACGAGATCATGGATAAACTCAATGGCGATTTCGCCTTTTTTGGGGAGATCATCAAGGAGCAGTGATTCCTCTGAACACCGTTTCCAGGGGTGTCGCAATAGGGTGGTGCAGGTCGAATGCAGCCATGAGATGGATGCAACTTGAACACATCCACGGTAGCGTAGCGTGAGCCGATTGCAGGGCGATTGGACCAAGGCAACGGGTGAGATGGTGGGCCAAACCAGACAATGCGATCAGTTTGTTTGGCCCACTGTGTCTCAATCGTGTCTCGTTCTGATGCCTTACCCCACTGCACGAAGCGCAGTTCGCCGATGAGTTTCTCACCAAATTGACGGTCCCTGTGCCGAAAGCAGTGTGCAGCGGCACTAGAACGGTGACCACGCTAATCAGCGTCCCTTTCGAGATAGAGGCATTCCAGGCCCAATACGCACCGTGGTGGTGAACGACCCTTGATGCATCGCACAATTGAATGGTCCCAACTGGAAAGGCTCCTCGTAGCCGCAATTGCCGATGCGCGATTGCTTGTGCCACACCTTTCATTCCGGAAGAGGAAAGGGAATTCCCTAAGAACTTGTGACGAAATAAACGGCCGAGCACTGATCCCTGAGCGTCAGTTTATCTCTTGCCACACTAAGCCAAGACATCATTAGCAAAGGAGATACTCTCATGTTTGGTCCTGCAAGCATAATGAAAAAGAGTATTTCATCCATCACGACATTGTTGATTGGCATGTTTGTCTTCCTCAGCATCCCCAGTCAGATTCCTGTTGTTGACGACGGAAGTGCGGGTGGCTTTAACGCACGTACTGTACCTTATTTCATCACTTCTGCAATCATCCTATTGAGTCTCTTCATAATTTTATCAGACACCGTCACCGCCAAGAAAAAAGAAGGGAATGTCCCTCCAAGTGACCAGAGTGAAGATACAAGCCATATTCGAGTTTTTCTCGCGTTTGGCCTAATCACCATTTGGATCATTTCGTTGCCGTACATTGGGTTCAATGTAGCGACAGTATTTCTGATTTCATCGATAATGCTTCTCATCGGCAATTGTCGCTGGTGGCAGATAGTTGCGTTGTCGTTCATCTTGAGTGTTCCATTGGATTATCTCTTGGGAGTCGCCTTTAGAATGTATCTGCCAAACGGAAGTTTCTTTGACTAGGACGGGTGAAGAGCGATGGTTGAACACTTTTTCTATGCATTGAGCGTCGTTTTCTCTTGGCAGAATCTCCTGTTCATTATTGTCGGAACCGCAATCGGAATGGCTTTCGGGGCATTACCTGGCTTGACTGTCACCCTCGCAGTTGCGTTGACACTGCCGTTTACATTCGACCTGCCACCAGAATCGGGAATCGTTCTGCTGACAGGGGTCTACTGTGCCGGGACCTACGCAGGCTCCATATCTGCAATATTGATAAACACGCCGGGAACCCCTTCGTCTGTCGCAACGGCATGGGACGGATATCCCCTGACACGACAGGGAAGATCCGGCGAGGCATTGAGCATCGCGTTGTACGCATCTGTCTTGGGAGGATTGATTAGTGCTCTGGCCCTCATCTTTTTCGCGCCAATGCTCGCGAAGGCCGCTTTGACATTCGGTCCTCCGGAAAGGTTTGCATTGACCTTTTTCGGCCTTACGATCATCGCACGAGTCAGTGGAAAATCACTGTCGAAGGGACTGATTTCTGCGCTTTTCGGTTTGCTGATCGCTAGTGTTGGCATCGATCCAATCATGGGCATGCCGCGTTTTTCATTCAATACCATCTTCTTGTATGGCGGTGTTGGAATGATCGAAGTGTTTATCGGTCTGTTCGCCATCGCTGAAATATTCAACCAGATCGGAAAACGTGCCAGCACCGTGAAGCTGTCGCAGGACAACGCCAAGAGCAAGGCCTTTCCCTGGAAGAAGATTTTGCCGCATTATGTGACAGTGATAAAATCAAGTGTCATCGGCATTATCATTGGTGTCGTCCCCGGAACCGGAGGGAGTATTGCATCCTTCATTGCGTATGATGAAGCAAAAAGGGCATCAAAGGAGCCCCAGCAATTCGGGAAAGGTAGTTTGGCTGGTATTGCAGCATCTGAAAGCGCAAATAATGGTGTCACCGCAGCGACGCTCATTCCAACTTTGACATTGGGGATACCAGGGAACACGGTTGCCGCGATTTTCTTGGGGGCACTCCTAATCCATGGCCTGACACCTGGACCGCAGCTCTTCATAGACCAGGGAGGGCTCATGTACACCATCATGATTAGTTTCATTGTAGCCAATGTCGTAATGTATTTTCAAGGAAGAGTGGCGCTCAAATGGTTTGAGAAGATCATTGATATCCCACCGGCAATCTTGTTGCCAATCATCCTGATGATGTGCTTGATCGGGGCGTATTCGATTTCAAACTCTCTTCTATCCGTGATTGTCTGCGTGATCTTTGGGTGCATCGGTTATGCAATGATCAAATTCGATTACCCAACGGCACCCATGGTGATTGCAATCATTTTGGGGCGAATGGTGGAGGAATCACTACGCCAATCCCTTATCTTGTCTGATGGAACTGCCATGATATTTTTCACACGGCCAATCTCATTGGCATTTGTCATACTGACCGCATTCGTTACTGCATCCCCCATTTTATTTCGAAGATGGCGCAAGAATGCATAGCTGGGTTCGCGACAGTTTTGGGTGAATCGTCGTCTGACGAGCCATTTCGCCGATCGGTTTCGTAGCAGGACCGAATGAAATTAACCCGGAGTTGCCACGGTCAATCCGGGCGGTTCGCCTGGCTAGAGAGTTGCCGAATGTCTATGTGGCCGACGACATCCACATCTTGCCAGGGATGCATGCAGATCGTCGCAAGCGGGCATCAAATCAGGTTATGTTTGGTGGAAAATGGTGGCAGCAACGGTACGTGCATGAATTTCGAGCTTTTTTCCGCTATCTGGTATGGTAAATGGCAGGGCACAGAAGGAAGAGGATAATGGTGCAGGCATTCTCGAGAGTTGAGCGCAGAACCAATGCAGACGATGTTTTCGACCATCTGCATCATCTGATCGTCTCGCTGCAGTTGTTGCCGGGCACCCGGATCAGCGAAGTGGAGATTGCCAGGAAGTTCGAAGTTTCTCGCCAACCGGTTCGTGAAGCTTTCATTCGGCTGGCGAACCTCGACCTGCTGGTGGTGCGTCCGCAGAAAGCCACGGAGGTTCGGCGGTTCTCGTCGAAGAAGATAAAGCGCGCGCGGTTTATCCGGATGGCAGTTGAATGCAAGGTGCTGCAACTGGCCTGCAGTTTGGCCACAAACCTCGATTTCCAACGTCTTGATCGAGATCTGAGTAATCAGGAAGATGCCATTAAAAGGCGGGATGTGGAAAGGTTTCACACACTCGATTATGATTTTCATCGACACCTTTGCGATACCGGCGACTGCGCACTCATGTTTGAAACCATTTCAGAGAACAAGGCCTTGGTCGATCGACTCTGTGTATTGAGCCTCGCCGAGATGGCAGCGATGGAAGAACTCCACGAGGACCATTCAAACATCGTGGAAGGGCTGAAGAAAAGGGACGAAGGCGTCGTCATGAAGGCCATCACGCAACATCTCTCCCGTCTTGACGAAGTCATTGCCGGAGCCCGCAAGTCTCACGGTGATTTTTTCGAGGACTGACAATCGACCATCGTCCAGGCCTTGCGACCGACCTAAAGATGCCTTTGTGAAATCGCTGATCGGTCAAGGGCGAACACTATCGTCAGTTATTGAATAATTCGGCGCACGGCTCTGTCTCGTTCGGGGAACAGGAGTTGCACATCGATCGTAGCAATCACTATCTGCCAGCTTCAAGTGCCTGCATTTTCAAACGGGTTGGCCAGGATTGCAGGTGCGGTCTACGCACTCCGATTTCACCCGGATCTGGTGCCAGAAGTATCTCCGCCAGGCGCTCAACTGATCCCGGTCGAGGATCGCCAACTTCATGTCGAGGTTGCGGATGGGAGGGTCTTGGTCACGAGTGAATCGGAGACCATGCCCGACCACAGGCACATGTTGGCAGGAGGTGGCCCGATGATGCGCATTGCCAAGACCGTCAATCGTCCAATGGGGAGGTCCGGCATTGTTCTCCGTCAGGAGAGGCCCCAACACCGTGATCGCACCTGCAATCCAAATCCTGGTTTCATATCCAATTTCAATGCTTGTTGCCGTCTTTTGTGGCGATCTTTCGACGGTCGCGATGTCAGTTCATGAAGACAGGACCAGCAAACACTTGGTACTGCCGCCTGCATTTCCAGCCGAATTCGTGGTTATGGCGAATTGACATCCATTGATGGTTGACAATACTAGAAGACTAGTATCCTATCCAAGATGAAATTTTGTATGAAAGTTCCAGCGGCGCCTTTTGGAGACGCTGGAGCGGGATAAGGGAAGCGATGACTGAATCAGTCGGAGATTGCGCTGCGCCCATGCTGGCCGGAAAAGTCGCCATCGTCACCGGAGGTGGCCGTGACATCGGCCGAGCATGTGCCTTGCGGCTGGCCTCTGCCGGAGCAGCGGTAGCAATCAACTATCATAGCTCCAAGGCTGGAGCCGACAGTGCCGTTGACGAAATCGTCACCGGAGGCGGCCGGGCGCTTGCGAGACAGGGCGACATGACTTCCGACGAGGATGTGTCGGCGCTCGTGGCAGAAACGGCAGGGACATTGGGCTCGACAATCGACATCCTCGTCCATGTAACGGGAGGGATGTTGGCCCGCAAAACGATGGCCGAATTGTCTATCGATCATTGGAATCGAGTGATCGATCTCAACGTCACATCCTTCGTGCGTGCGATCAAGGCCGTCCTTCCACATATCAAGAATGGGGGCTCGATCGTCGGACTTGCCAGCCAGGCCGGACGTGACGGGGGTGGGCCGGGCGCGATTGCCTATGCGGCATCGAAGGGCGCAATGATGACAATGACCCGCGGACTGGCCAAGGAACTGGGACCGGACATCCGTGTCAACTCCGTTTGTCCGGGAATGATCGACACCGACTTCCACAACACCTTCACCAAGGCTGAGGTGCGCAGGCATGTTGCGAGCATCACGCCGCTGAAACGAGAGGGAACCTCCCAGGACGTGGCGAACCTGGTTGTCTACCTGGCGTCGGATCAGGCGGCGTTCATCACCGGCGCAAATATCGACATCAACGGGGGCCTGCTTTTTTCCTGACCGGCCTTCACCAGTTTCACCAATCTTGTCAACAAAAGGAGAGCAAAATGTATCAGAAATGTTCGAGGATGGCGCTGGGAGCAGTAGCGGCCCTGGCACTTTTGAGTGGCGTGGCCACGGCGGAAGAATGGAGGGGATGGAACATCCACGTAGAGGGCTACCCAAACACCATCGCGATGGACAAGTTTGCCGAACTGCTGGAAGAGAAGACTGCCGGTGAAATCACCTTGCAGATGTTCCACGGTGGCACGCTTGGCAGCCAGCCCGACGCAATTGAACAGGTGCGCCTGGGCGGGCTGGAAATTGGCAACTTCAACCTCGGTCCCATTGGCCCGGTTGCATCGGCGGCAAACGTCGTTTCACTTCCATTTATCTTCAAGGATGTGCCGCACATGTTCCGCGTTCTCGAAGGCGAGGGAGGCAAGATGATCGCCGAGGGCATGGCTGCCAAGGGCCTCTTGCCGCTGGCTTGGTATGACGCTGGGGCGCGCTCCTTCTACAATGCCGAAAAGCCGATCAACGTGCCAACCGATGTATCCGGCATGAAGGTGAGGGTCATGAACAATGACCTCTACTCGGGCATGATTTCTCAGCTCGGCGGCAATCCATCCCCGATGGCCTTCGCCGAGGTCTACCAGGCGCTCAAGACCAAAGTGGTCGACGGCGCGGAAAACAACTGGCCATCATATGAGTCGACGGGGCATTTCGAGGTGGCCGGGTACTATTCGCTTAGCCAGCACCTGATCATCCCCGAGTGCCTGTGCATCAACACCGATGTCTACAACGGGCTGTCGGACGAATTGAAAGCGTTGGTTACGGAGGCGGCAATTGAATCTGCGGAGTTGCAGCAGATGTTATGGATCGAGCGCGAATCCGTAAGCAGGGAAAAGGTCGAGGCAGCTGGCGTCGTCACCAACGAAATCGTGGACAAGGCTCCCTTCCAAGAGGCGATGGCACCGGTCTACGAAGCCTTCCTGTCGGATAACCCTGATCTGCGACCTCTGGTGGAATTGATTCAGTCGACCGAATGAGATAGCCAGAAATTGGCACCGCTGCGCCCGGCATGACTTTGGGCGCAGCCCTTCCAGAGACCGGCACGATAGAACAGCAAGTCAACCGACACCCGTCCGCCCTTATCAGGAGCATGGATGTTGTTCTTGACGGTATCGCCACGATATGCCGACTTGTGACCGGTCTGTCCCTGGTTTTTCTCACCATCATCTTCGGTTGGCTCGTATTCGGTCGCTACGTACTGAACGCAACCCCGACCTGGGTTGAACAGGCGGCACTGTTGCTGGTCATGGTTATCGCCTTCATCGGTGCGGCCGTTGGCGTTCACGAGCACTCGCATCTTTCAGTGACCATACTGCGCAACTCGGTGGCACCACGCCTGCGGCCGGTTTTCATGGCCCTGACAGACCTGCTGCTGGCGGGTTTTGGAATACTGATGCTGTGGCATGGGGCGCAGCTCACAATGTTCAAATGGGCTTCGAATATACCCTTGATCCAGGTACCTGAAGGCCTGCGTTCGCTGCCTCTGACCATTGGCGGCGGATTGATACTGCTCTTCTCGGCGGGTCATCTTCTGCGACTCGCACTGGGCCGCGACCTTCGCAGCGATATCACGCAGTAGGGATTCTCGATGGGTCTGTTTATTCTGCTCGGCCTGTTTGCATTCTGCGTCACTTTCGGCGTGCCCGTGGCATTCGCGCTTGGCATATCGGCCATAGCGGCTTTCTGGTACGAGGGACTGCCGCTGATGATCGGTTTTCAGCGAATTGTCAGCGGAATCAATGTATTCTCATTGATGGCGATCCCGTTTTTCATCTTCGCCGGAGAACTGATGTTCCACGGCGGCATTGCCATGCGACTGGTAAAGTTTGCTTCGGCCGCTGTTGGAGCCGTCCGGGGCGGGCTTGGCATCGTCAACGTATTTTCGTCCATGTTGTTTGGTGGCATCTCCGGGTCGGCGGTGGCCGATATTTCGGCGCTGGGCTCGATCCTGGTCCCGGTGATGAAGGAGAAGGGATATGACGCCGACTACGCCGTAAATGTCACCGTCACTTCATCGATCGCTGGAATCATAATTCCGCCGAGCCATAACATGATCATCTTTGCCATCGCTACTGGCGGCGGCATCTCGATTTCCAAGCTGTTCCTTGCCGGGGTCGTGCCCGGCGTCTTGATGTGCGTGTGCCTGGCGGCGGCGGCGTACCTCGTGGCGGTTCGGCGCGGCTACCCTGCCGAACGGTTCCCCGGTTGGGCCGCGCTCGGCATGAGTTTCGTCGGCGCAATTCCCGGCCTGCTGACCGCCGTGATCATTGTCGGAGGGGTGCTGTCCGGCGTGTTCACAGTAACCGAATCTGGCGCTTTCGGAACGATCTACGCATTCCTCGTGACGCTGCTTGTCTACCGCAGCCTGACTTGGAAGAGCTTCCGTACCGCCGTCAGGCAGTCGGTCCGGACAACGGCAATGGTGATGATCCTAATCGCCTGTGCCGGCGCATTCGCATATATGCTGACCTATTACAGGGTGCCGGACAAGACGGTAGAGTTGTTGACCGGCATTACCGACAATCCAGTCATGATCTTGTTGATGATCAATGCCGCGCTGCTGGTGCTCGGGATGATCATGGACATGGCCGCATTGATTCTCATCTGCACCCCGATCTTCCTGCCAGTCGCTCACAACCTCGGCATGGACCCGCTGCAGTTCGGCATGATGCTGATGGTGAATTTGGGCCTCGGCCTGTGCACGCCGCCGGTGGGGTCCTGCCTTTTCGTTGGCTGTGCCGTTGGAAAGTTGCCGATTGAAAAGGCGGTTCGAACGATCTGGCCATTCTATTTGGCAATCTTCACCGCACTGATGATGATTACCTTCATTCCTTCCATCTCTTTGACACTGCCGCGCTTAATCGGCTCTTGACTCACACCACCAGAATATTCGGCAGTACTCTGGCTGACGACTTGGAATCAGCGGCGAAGGCACCTCGATTGTTTCGCATTTCCGCGCACGGGTCTTGTTCACGAAATTGATTGCCTCAATGAACCAAGGTGGTGTCAATTTCATGCCACCATTGAATTGGTGTTTCATTCCCCGGTGGGGAGCGCGGATTTTCTTCTCCTCCCGATCTTCAAACTCCGTAACCGGCGACAACAGGCAAATTTTTGTCGGCGCCACGGAGGGCGTGCCGGAGGCGGAGGGCTTCCCTGTCCAAGCGCACGGAATCGCTATTCGAATTCCGTCGACCGGTCGACGGGAATGAATGCTTCAGCTTCGATCTAGACCGGGTCGCCTCCGGCCAGCCGAGAAACAGCGACGAGGGTATTTGCCGGGCGGATGTCACGGAAATGCTGTCCATGGACGCACGTCATGGATTCCCAGTGATCTTCGTTCGCGATGTAGATGCGGGTTCGGACGACATCCGCCAGGGAAGCGTCACGCGAAGATCACACCCCGATTTTCTCGCGGCGGTGACAATTGTTCGGTGCTGGTGTAGGCTTTCGGAACCGCTCACGCCGCCTTGATCGGTTCCGGCCGACATGCCGGGTGTCTTGCAGAGGCCCGGGCCGCCCGTGGAGAGGGGTCGGTGTCGCGACGTCGGCGATGGGAGGTCACGAACAGGGCAGATCGAGCCATGATCAGGCAACGAATCGAGACATTGTTCGGGGGCTTTGCGAAGCTGGTGTGCCGCAACCCTGTCCTGGCGATTCTTGTGGTGTTGTTGATCACGGCCACGGCGGCATCCGGTCTTCGCAACATCGTGATCGACACCTCCACCGAGTCGTTTCTCTACCCGGACGATCCGATACTGGTGCGCTACGAGGAATTCCGGGCCCAGTTCGGCCGCGATGACATCATCGTCATTGCCGTGGAGCCGGGCGAGCTCTTTGCCCATGACTCGCTCTCTCGCCTGAAGGCATTGCACGAGGATTTGGCTTCCGGTGTGCCACATTTGGCCAGCATCACCTCGATGGTCAACGCCCGGAACACGAGGGGCGAGGACGATCGTCTCGTCGTCGGGGACCTGCTCGAATCCTGGCCGGAAACCGAAGCCGACCTGGCGGCGCTGCGCAAGCGGGTCCTGGCCAACCCGCTCTACCGCAACCTGCTGGTGTCAGCCGATGGCAGGGTGACCACGGTGGTGCTCGAACTGGCGCGCACCGCCGATGCGCCGATGTCGGTCGATTCGGCGCTGGCACTGTTCGATGCACCGCCGCCGCTGTTCGAGGGGCCGGAAGTCCTCTCCGACGAAGACACGCACCAGGCGCTGTCGGCGGTCAGGGACATCGTCGCCGACCACCGGGGAGGAGGTTTCGAGCTGCGGATCGCCGGGACGCCGGCGGTAACGGACACGCTGAAGATTGCGCTCCAGGATGACATGAAGCGTTCGATCGGGCTTGCCATTGCCGTGATCGCCATCCTGCTGCTCGTCATGTTCCGCTCACCGACGGCGGTGTTGTTACCGGTCGGCGTGGTGGTGATGGCCCTGTTGAGCACGCTTGGCATCATGGGACATGTCGGAACCTCGTTGAAACTGCCGACGGTGATACTTCCATCCTTCCTGCTGGCAGTCGGAGTCGGGTCGGCCGTCCATCTTCTCGCCATCCATTTCAGAAATATCGCCGCCGGGATGGACCGACACTCGGCGATCGTCGGCGCGGTCAGCCATGCCGGCCTGCCGATCCTGCTGACCAGCCTGACCACGGCGGCCGGCATCGGCTCCTTCAGCTTCGCCGAGGTGGCGCCGATTGCCGAACTGGGCGGTTATGCGGCCATCGGCGTTCTGTTGGCGCTTGCCTACACCTTGATCCTGCTGCCGGCTGGCCTGGCATTGTTGCCGCAGTTGCGAATTCCGGGCGCTGGACGGGCTGGACGGGCCAGTGCCTGGCTCGACCGGGTGCTGGTTACCCTGGCCGGATGGAGCGTGCGCCACGCCCGGCCGATCGCCGGGGCATCGCTGGTCATGATCATGGTGAGCACGGGTCTTGCATCACAGCTCCGCTTTTCCCATGACATCCTGGCTTGGCTGCCAGATGACTGGCCGGTGCACCGGGCAACCCGTTCCATCGACCATGACCTCGGAGGGTCGGTATCGCTCGAAGTGGTTGTCGATACCGGGGTCGAGAACGGCCTCCATGACCGGGACCTGCTGCTCAGCCTCGAATCCCTTGGCCAGGACATCACCGCCGCGTCGGCCGGAACGCCGGTCCCGGTCGGGGCCGTGCTGTCGGTGGTCGACCTGCTGAAGGAAATCCACCGGGCCCTCAACGAAAACCGGCTTGATCATCATCGTATCCCGGAGAATCCGGCCCTGATCCCGCAGGAATTCCTGCTGTTCGAGAATTCAGGGTCGGATGATCTCGAGGATCTCGTGGACACACAATTCAGCGTTGCACGATTCTCGATGCGCGTGCCCTGGCGGGACACGCTGGAATATCCGCCATTCATCGTCGATGTCGAGAACCGGTTCGTCGCTGCCTTCGGCGCCGATGTCGAGGTGACGGTCACCGGCATCATGAGCCTGTTGAGCAGAACGCTCGACGCGGCAATCCGGTCGGCGGCAAGGAGCTACGTGATTGCCTTCGGCGTGATCACGCTGATGATGATGGCGCTGATCGGTCGCGCCGGTACCGGGCTGATCAGCATGATCCCCAACCTGGCCCCCATTGCCCTGGCCCTTGCCCTGATGCAGGTGGCCGGCATTCCGCTGAACCTGTTCACCATGCTGGTTGGCTCAATCGCCATCGGCCTGGCCGTCGATGACACCGTGCATTTCATGCATCACTTCCACCGTTACCTGGCGCACACGGGCTCGGTTGAGGAATCAGTATGCCGGACTCTCCAGACATCCGGGCGGGCCATGCTGGTGACATCGATCGTGCTGTCGGCCGGCTTTTTCATATTCTGCCTGGCCGACATGAAGAACCTGGTTGATTTCGGCCTGTTGACCGGCATGACCATATTGACGGCACTGGCCGCCGATTTCATCGTGGCGCCGGCCCTGATGGCGCTTCGCTATCGCCATCTGGTGGTAACGGAAGATCAACCGCGGAAAGGAGACCTCGAATGAGGAATGCAGTCATTGCAGTGGCCATGCTGCTGGCGGTGCTGCCGGTGGCGGCGCATGCGAATGACCGGGCGGCACTGGACATCATGCGAAAGGTGGATGCCCGCGACGATGGCGACAACCGTACGGCGAGACTCACCATGATGCTTGTCGACCGCAACGGCAAGACCCGGACCAGGACCCTGCAGACCTTTCTCAAGGACCAGGGGCCGGATACGCGCAACCTGATGTTCTTCCTCGGGCCGTCCAGCGTCCGCGATACCGGGTTTCTGACCCATGATTTTCGTGAGCCCGAACGCGATGACGATCAGTGGCTCTACCTTCCCGAATTGCGCAAGACGAAACGCATTGCCAGTTCGAGCAAGTCGCAATCATTCATGGGAACGGACTTCTCCTATGCCGACATGACCCGCCGGGTGCTGGAGGAGTGGAGATACCGCCTGCTGGGCGAGCGGGAGGTTCGCGGCAAACCGGCCTGGCTGATCGAGGCTACACCGGCTTCGAAGATCATCGAACAGCGTTACGGTTACGAGAAATCGGTCCTGTTCGTGCGAAAGGATATCGACATGGTCGTGCGTGCCGTTCACTGGGTGAAGGATGGCGGCCGACTGAAATACCTGGACATGGTTGATCTGCGGCGCATTGACGGCATCTGGACCGCGGTCGAACTCGACATGCGGACGGTCAAGAACGAGAGGACGGAGCATCGAACGGTGCTTCGTCTGGAGGATGTCCGCTACAACCAGGACCTCGACGAGGAATTGTTCACCCTCCGCCGACTTGAAAAGGGGATCTGAGCCTCACCATGGCGTTGCGGGTTGCCATTGCCCTGGTGCTGATCGCGCATTCGACCCTTGCACAGACCGAACTTGACCAGGTGCTGGACGGCTTCCTGGATGTGCCGCCAATCGAGGAGATTGACGCTCCGGAAGCGGAGCGCCGCGACGATATCGAAGATGCCCTCGCCGGATTTGGCGATGATGCCGACCCGGTGCTGGCCATGCCGCATGACCCTGCGGCATCACCGGACCCGGTGCGGGTCCACGGGCGGATCAGCCAACGGCTGATCTACAATTTCGCCCATGGCGCACCGCCGCCGTCAGGAATTGATCACCGCGGCCTGTCGTCTTTCCGGACACGGCTGGATCTGGGAGTGGAATTCAATCCCGGCCCGAACTGGCGCGCAATTCTCGAGGGTCATGCCTGGTTCGATGCCGCGGCAGACCATGTGGCCGACCGCCTCGGCCGCCCCCGAATCTATCTCGATACCCATGTGCGGGAGGCGGAGATCGGCGAGTTCCTGCTCCAGGGCCCGCTTTCGGACCGGCTCGATCTCACCATCGGTCGGCAGATCATGGTCTGGGGCCGGTCGGACATGTTCCGGGTGACCGACATTCTCAATCCTGTCGACAACCGGCTTCCGGGGCTGACCGATATCGAGGATCTCCGGCTCCCGGTGATGGCCGTGCGCCTCGATCACTACTCCGATCCCTGGACCTTCGGCCTGGTGGCAATTCCCGAGCGGCGCTTCGACCGGAGGCCGGCACCGGGCAGCGACTTCCATGGCGGGGCCATGTCGCCGCCCCTCGACATGCCCGACAGCCGGTTCGGTGCTCCCGAGTTGGCCGCTTCCCTTTCCGGCACATTTACCGGCTGGGACATTTCCTTCTATGCGGCAAGGGTCTTCGATGATCGTCCGCACATCCGGATGATCGATGGCGGCGAGGCACGGCTTCGCCACAACAGAATTTCAATGTTCGGAATGGCAGGCAATGTCGTCAGCGGCAACTGGCTGGTGAAGGCCGAGGCTGCCTCCTTCTCCGGCCTGCGGTTCAGCAATGTGCTGGATCGCGAGTTCACTCGGCTCTCCGTTCTGGCCGGTGTCGAATATTCCGGTATCGAAGACACTGCCATCGCCTTCGAGGCGACCAATGGCCACATCCGCGATTTCGACGAGCGCTTGCGCGAGTTGCCGGATGACCGGCGCCGCAACGAATTGGCAACTGCGCTTCGTGTCACAAGAAGCCTGCGCAATGATACATTCGATGTATCGTTCCTGGCGCTGACCTTCGGCCCGACCGGCAGGGAAGGGGCCGTGCGGCGGCTTCAGCTGGATCATGAACTGAGCGATGCGGTGCAGGTGAGCGCCGGCATCGCCCTCTACCAGGACGGCAACCGGACCCCGTTCCGCAATATCGGCGACAATGACCGGTTGTTTGCCTCTATCGAGTATCATTTCTGAACCCAGGGATACCGGCGGCCGATCGGGGATCTTGAAAGGCCGCCGGCAAGAGTATCTGGCACAGCCTGATCAACGCGAGGGAGGCGAGCAATTGTTCTGTCTCGAGTCCAGTCATGCCCGATATTGGCAATCCACCCTCGCTCACCGGGCGGCGGGTGCTCGGCGGTATCGTCACCTTGGAGGGTTTCGACTATCAACCGAACTTCTTGCAAACCCAATGACCCGTGCAGCAAATGAACACCCCTCCTCGAACTGCCTGGCCGGCGGCGCCAGCTGCGGCGGGCTTCGTCGCGGCAGGTCCAGCTTCCAGGCGAACTGCGTGCCGCCCTGATGCCCCAGCCTTCCTTTCATCCTGAGTGATGCTGGATTCTCATCGTGATTGCTCGCCCCACGCCCAACATTGCACCAGCCCGCCCGACCACGCGGCAGGGCCTGCAGAGCCATGGGCCCGGCACGTATTCGGTGCCGGATCCGGGCATGAATCGCCCCCGGCCGGCATGACTCGTCGGTAGACCACCCCGACATGACCGCCGGATGACGGCTGGAATCCGGATCCGGAGGCTGGATCCGGTTATGGCCTCCGACGATTGAATGGGCTTGGGTTCAGACCGCGTAATGTCACGCTGGCCATTGACCTTGCCGGAAAACGCCCTACATGCTGCGGACACGTTCTGCGTTTGATTTGTGCTACCTAGATAACCGCACTGCCGATTAGCTTCGTTACCCCTGACAATGTGAGCGTTGACCAACCCGCGTCGCCGCAAGGTGTGGCGCGCGAAACCTGAACTCCTTTGAAAGGAAATGACTATGACTACTGGAACCGTCAAATGGTTCAATACGGCCAAGGGTTTTGGCTTCATCCAGCCGGATGACGGCTCAAAAGACGCCTTCGTCCACATTTCGGCCGTGGAGCGTGCCGGACTGACATCGCTCAATGATGGACAGAAGGTCTCCTTCGAGCTGCAACCGGGACGCAACGGCAAATCGTCAGCTGAGAACCTGTCCATCCTCTGAAGGCCACGCTGATTTCCGCCTCCAACTCCGGTTGGAGGCGAGCACCCTGTCGTCAGCGACAAGTTACCGTGCAACAGCCGGGTTTGACGCTGACGGCGCAATCACGAGATTCCGTGAGATGTTGACGCCCGGCTGCCGCCGACCCACGATCGGACACGCCGGGCGGTCGTCACCAGATTGTTCCCCGCCTGACAGGCGCCATGGGCATGGCTCGGCCTGGTGAGCGTCGGATCACCTCGCCCCGGAAACACCCCAATTGGCCAGCAACAAATCATGCGCGGCCGCACCGTGATTTTTGTCTCCACCGGTTCGGTACAAATTGACCGGCTTTGGTGAAGTTGTTAGTATACTAACAATATTGCCAGGAACCTTTTCACTTGCCCTATCATTCCCCCGAGTCCCTGCCGGAGGCACTGAAGATACTTGAGCAGGGACAGGTAACGATCATCGCCGGCGGCACCGATTTCTATCCGACACGGGCTGGCGGAGGGGCGGGTGACTCGCTGCTTGATGTCACCAGGGTTTCGGAACTCGGGGGCATCACAAGGTCGGAGGAAGGCTGGAGGATCGGTGGCGCGGTCACCTGGTCCGAAATTGCCAACTGGCCGTTTCCATCGTCCTTTGACGGGCTCAGATCGGCGGCGCGCGAGGTCGGGTCGGTGCAGATCCAGAATGCCGGAACCGTTGCCGGCAATATCTGCAATGCGTCACCGGCCGCTGACGGGGTTCCGCCATTGCTGGCGCTGGAAGCCGAGGTTGAGACCGTATCGTCAAGTGGTGCGAAGCGGTTGCCCCTGGAGGAATTCGTTGCCGGACCCCGTCAGACACGGCTCGGTGCCAACGAGATCGTCAGCGCCATTCATGTTCCATCGAAACGCGGTGCCGGCTACGGCGCGTTCCTGAAACTGGGCTCTCGCCGCTACCTGGTGATTTCGATTGCCATGGTCGCGGCCAATGTCGACCTGGAGGCGGATGGCACGATCAGCTCGGCCCGGATCGCCGTCGGCGCCTGTTCTCCGGTGGCAAGGAGATTGCCGGAACTCGAGCAGGCCTCGGTCGGTCGAGACCTCGCCGGGTTGAAATCCTCCGACTGGATCGAGCGGGAATTCCTGTCGCCCCTCTCGCCGCTGGATGATGTCAGGGGAAGTGCAGAGTATCGCATCCAGGCCTCGGTGGAACTCTGCAGGCGGGCGCTGGAGTTGGCGGTGAACGCCGGATCGGAGCCGGGCACCTGATATGCAGGAGACTGCCGGCATGTCCATGATGGTCAATGGCCGCCAGTCAGATTGTCACCCCTTGCCGGGCGAGCGCCTGACCGAGACCTTGCGCGAGCGGCTGGGATGCCGGGATGTGAAGGTCGGATGCGATGCCGGAGATTGTGGCGCCTGCACCGTGCTGGTTGCAGGCCGTCCGGTTTGTGCCTGCCTGACACCTAGCCGCCAGGTCGGCGGGAGGCCGGTTGAAACCTTGTCGGGCCTCCTTGCCGACGAGCCGCGTGCCCAGGCGTTGGCCGAGTCCTTCCAGGAATATGGTGCCGCCCAGTGCGGGATTTGCACGCCAGGCATGATCGTGGCAGCGGTGGCGCTGCTGCGCAGCAACCGCTCGCCGTCGGATGAGGAATTGACGGATGCCCTCGGCGGCGTGTTGTGCCGTTGCACCGGCTACCGCCGAATCATTGCCGCGGTGAAGGCTGCCGCCAGGGGCGAGGGTCGTCTGCCGGACGACACGACCGGGGTCGGTGTCGCCATCCGGCGGGTCGATGGCGCTGCCAAGGTGGCCGGGAGGGAGGTGTTCGGCGATGACGCCGGCGAGCCTGGCTGGTTGGTGGTTCGGGTAATCCGCTCCCCCCATCACCGGGCCGCATTCGAATTCGGCGATCTCGAGGGTTTTGTCTCGGCAACCGGCGGCATCGAGGCCGTCCTGACCGCGGACGATATCGCCGGGGTGAACCGGTTCGGAGTTATTCCCGGCTTTGTCGACCAACCGGTCTTTGCCGAGACCGAGGCCCGTTTTCGCGGCGAGGCGGTGGCGGCGCTGGTCGGGAATCGCCAGATCGTGCAGGAATTCGATCCTGCCGATTTTCCGATCAGGTGGACAGCGTTGCCACATCTTGCCGATCCTGGCGAAGCGCTGGTTTCGGGTGCCCCGCTCATCCATCCCGATCGCGAGCAGAACGTGATGTGCAACGGTGTTGTCCGGCGTGGCGATGCCGACGGAGCGCTGGCCCGGGCAGAAATTGTCGTCGAGGGCCAGTATTCGACCGGTTTCGTCGAGCATGCCTATATCGAGCCGGAAGCCGGAATTGCCATGATCCGGAATGGAAGGGTCGAGGTCCATGCTGGCACCCAGGCCCCGGTCATGGATCTCGAGAGCCTGTCGGCCATCCTCGGCATGGATACCCGGGACGTGCGGGTCGTGCCGGTTGCTGCCGGTGGCGGGTTCGGCTCGAAACTGGACCTGTCGGTGCAACCCTACCTGGCGCTCGCCGCCCTCAAGACCGGCCGGCCGGTCCGGCTGGCATATTCACGCAGCGAATCGATGCAATCGACCACCAAGCGTCACCCGTCCTGCCTTCGCATGAAGATCGGCGCCACGCGGGATGGCCGCCTGTGCGGCATCAACTACGAGGGCAGGTTCAATACCGGCGCCTATGCGTCTTGGGGTCCGACCGTGGTCAACCGGGTGCCGGTCCACGCATCGGGTCCGTACAAGGTTGATGACTATGTCGCCGTCAGCGCCGGTGTGCATACCAACGCACCGCCCGCCGGGGCCTTTCGCGGCTTCGGTGTTCCGCAGAGCGCCATTGCCCAGGAAACGCTTTTTGACCGGCTGGCCAACAAGCTCGGCATGGACCCGCTGGAATTCCGGATTGTCAACGCCCTCGAAAACGGTGCCCCGACCGTGACCGGCCAGGTCTTCAGCCAGGGTGTCGGAATCAGGTCGTGCCTGGAGGCCCTGCGTGACGGGTGGTCGGAAGCCAATCTCCGGGCTGCCGACTACAACCGTCGTGCCGCGTGCAGCGGCGAGGCTGGAAGAATGGGGATCGGCGTGGCTGCCGGATGGTATGGATGCGGCAATACGTCACTCGCCAACCCGTCAACCATCAAGGCGGGCATCCGTCCTGACGGAACCGTGGTACTGCACCAGGGGGCGGTGGATATCGGCCAGGGGGCGAACACGGTGATTGCCCAGATCTTTGCCGAATCGCTGGGCGTCCCGGTATCGTCGATCGATCTGGTTGGCGCAGATACCGACGTGACACCTGATGCCGGCAAGACTTCGGCGTCTCGCCAGACATTTGTATCCGGCAATGCCGCCCGCCTGGCCGGGGAATCGCTACGATCGATGATCCTGCGCCTGTGCAATGCGTCGGAGGATGCGGAGCTGGAGCTTGGCAATGGGTCGATGGCGGCCAGGGACGAGTCTTCCGGTCATGGAATTGATCCGGGCCGACTGGAGGTTGATGAAGACGGCTACGTGCTACAGGCCGTCGAGACCTATGATCCGCCGACCCGGCCGCTTGACGATGACGGGCAGGGCATTCCTTATGCACAGTTTGGGTTTGCTGCGCAGATGGTGACGCTGATGGTCGATACCAGCCTCGGCACGGTCCGGCTCGATCGGGTCCTGGCCGCCCATGATGTCGGGAAGGCAATCAACCCGATGCTGGTCGAGGGGCAGGTTCATGGCGGCATTGCCCAGGGAATCGGCATGGCGTTGATGGAGGAATATGTGCCAGGGCGCACCGAGAACCTGCATGACTACCTGATTCCGACCATTGGCGACGTTCCGCCAATCGAAACCATCATCATCGAGGAAGCCGATGAGCACGGCCCGTTCGGGGCCAAGGGGCTGGGCGAACATGCCCTGATCCCGACCGCACCGGCAATCCTGAATGCAATCCGCCGCGCCTGCGGCGCCGCGCTCAACGAGGTTCCGGTCACGCCGTCACGGCTGTTGACCGCAATCCAGCGGGCCAGGGACGAGACTGGAGGTACATCTGCATGACCGAGAAGATTCGCTGCGATGCCTGTCCCGTCATGTGCTACATTGCCGAAGGGCGAGCCGGTGCGTGCGACCGCTATGCCAACCATGACGGAAAGCTGGTCAGGCTTGACCCGCTGACGGTGATCGAGGCGACCGAAGACAGGGGCGGCCAGGCGGTGCGGTTCCTGGATCTCGATGATGACTGGGATGGCGATCTCGTGCGGTCCGGTCGGCCTTTCGTGACAGCCGTCGGCGCTGGAACCACATATCCCGACTACAAGCCTGCCCCTTTCATCGTCAGCCAGGCAACTGACGGCGTGGACATGGTCACCGTCGTGACCGAAGGAATCTTCAGCTACTGCGGTGCCAAGGTCAAGATCGACACCGACCGTTTCATCGGCCATGAGATGGCCGTCATTCGCAGCCGGGGCGAGGCGGTTGGACATGTGACTACCAGTGAGTACGGATCGAAAATGCTTGCCCTCGGCGGGGTTGAACACCTGACCGGAGGCAGCAAGGGCGAGGGGCGGGCAACCTGCGATGCTCTGCTGGAGTTGTGCAATTGCCAACCGGTGGAGCTTTCCGTGGATGACGGCGCCGAACTGACGATCGAGGCCGGCAAGGCACCGGTGATTGACGGCGCCAGGGAAAACCTCATGCGGGTGGGTTGCGGGTCGGCAACAATTGGCATGTTTGCCCGGCAGTGGGAGCCGCATGTCGATGAGGTGGTGGTGGTTGACGATCACATCACCGGTGTGCTGACCGAACACGAGGCCGGCAAGCAACTCGGCATGCGCCCGGCCGGAATACGGGTGACGGGCAGGCGTTCCACCCCCGGCCGGTATTTCAAATCGGCTGGGCCGGGTAGCGGCTGGGGAGGAACCAGCATCGAAAACCCGCTGGACATCATCCGGACTATCGACCGCAAAACCGCCTGGCCGGGGTTGCGGCTGCTGATGGTGTCCACCACCGGCGAGCAATGGGCCTATTTCGAGCTGGACGAAAATCTCGAACCGGTGACCGCCGACATCCCGCCGCCATTGCAGCAATCGGCCGAACTGATTGCCGAGAATTGCGAACCCTCGATCTGCTCGGTCCTGTTCATGGGCGGTGCCGGTGGTTCGCTGCGGGCCGGGGTGACCGAGAATCCGGTCCGGTTGACCAATTCGGTTCGGGATTCGCTGACCTCGGTCACCTGTGGCGGTGCCGAAGCCTATATCTGGCCGGGTGGTGGCATCACCTTCATGGTCGACGTGACGCAGATGCCCGTCAATTCCTTCGGTTATGTCCCGACTCCGGCGCTGGTGGCGCCTGTGGAATTCACCCTCAAGCGGAACGACTACGAGCGACTCGGTGGCCACATGCAGGAGATCAGGCAACTCGAGGATGTCATCACCCCGGGTATCAGGAGGGTGGGCGTGGAAGGTGGCTGGGTCGACCCGGTCCGCCGGCACAAGCGGCACGATACGGGTTGAGTGGCCGGGTGCGATGAGCGGCATGCAGGCAATGATGTTGCCGGAGCAGCGGTTGCGGCTGCAGGAGGGGCCGATCGACCTCGTCATCGCCGCCGAATCGCCGGAGATGGGAGCGAGGGAGCGGGCATTCCGGGCCGCAGCCGACCGTTTCAGGGGTCTTCTGCAGGAACTCGTTGACGAATTGCCATTTCTGCGGCGGCACACGGGCCGGGGAAGAGCCGGGCTGATGGGGCCGGTCGCCAGGCGAATGGGTCAGGCGGTGGCACCACATGGTCTGCACGGCTTCGTGACACCGATGGCCGCGGTGGCCGGTTCTGTGGCCGATGAGATCCTGGCGGTCATGATGTCGGCAGCCCGTCTTGACCGGGCCTATGTGAACAATGGCGGCGACATCGCCTTTCATCTCGGTTCTGGCCAACGCTTCAGGATCGCCATCAGTGATCTGCAGGGGGCCGAGCATGGGCGGATCGATGTTGATAACCGGTCCGAAGCCGGGGGAGTCGCCACCAGCGGGCAGGGCGGCCGCAGTCATTCGCTGGGAATTGCCGATTCGGTGACTGTGATTGCCGCATCGGCGGCATCGGCCGATGCAGCGGCCACGCTGGTTGCCAATGCAGTGGATTTGCCTGGCCACCCGGAAGTCGAGCGCCGTCCGGCCCGCGAACTCAGCCCCGACAGCGACCTCGGTGACCGGCTGGTTGTGACTCGGGTTGGCGAATTGCGGCATGACGAGATCGACACCGCTCTCGACCGTGGCCGGAAGGCGGCCCAGGACATGCTGGCGGCAGGGCTGATCGAATCGGCGGCCCTGCTGCTGCGGGGGCGGGCCCGGATCGTGAGCAGGCCGGGAGGAATTCCCGGCATCGAATACGGAATGGAGCGACATGTTTGAACCCGAGATCAGGAAGATTGCCAGCTGGGTTGAGGAGATCCGCCACGAGGGCGGCCCGGCCCCGGACAAACCATTGCGCAAGGCGGCGATCATGGCGGTCATCGTCAACCCGTTTGCCGGACGCTACGTCGAGGAGATCGAATCGGCATCTTCCGGCCTGGTGAAACTGGGGGTCGATTTGGCCGGGCGGCTGAACGGGCTGATTGGCCCGGACCCGATGCTGGTGGAAGGATATGGCAAGGGCGCCATCGTCGGCGAGGATGGCGAGATCGAACATGGCGCATTGTGGCATGCGCCGGGCGGCTACGGCATGCGGGAGGTTCTGGGGGGCACGATGGCCATCGTGCCGTCGGCCAAGAAGGTTGGCGGTCCTGGCACCCGCATCGACATTCCGGTCACTCACATCAACGCCTCCTATGTGCGAAGTCACTTCGACTCCATCGAGATCGGGCTGGCCGATGCGCCGCAGCGACATGAAATCTGCCTGATACTCGCCATGACGTCCGGCGCCAGGATTCACAACCGGGCTGGCGGGTTGCGGGCAGACCAGATCAAGGGAGAGGATGGATTGAGATGAAGGCACAAATTCGCAAGACACTGGTGAGCATCGAGGAGACCTGCCGGGAAGCCGGGAAGGAGATTGAGCCGCCGACCCGCAAGGCAGTGGCAGTGGCAGTGATTGCCAATCCATTTGCCGGAGAGTTTGTCGAGGACCTGTCGCTGCTGATGGATATTGGCGCCGAACTGGGCGGGCTGCTCGGCGGAATGTGTGTGGGTGCGCTGGGGATCCGGCCGGACGAGGCTGAAAGCTATGGCAAGGCGGCCATGGTTGGCGAGGGCGGTGAGCTTGAGCATGCCGCTGCCATCCTGCATCCGAAGCTCGGAGCACCGCTGCGAAAGGCGGTGGGCAAGGGTGCTGCCCTGGTCCCGTCTTCGAAGAAGGCCGGCGGCATGGGTCAGCCGCTGGATGTGCCGCTCGGGCACAAGGATGCCGCCTATGTCAGGTCGCACTTTGATGGAATCGAGGTCAGGCTGAATGACGCGCCGCGTTCCGGCGAAATCATGGTGGCGGTGGCGGTTACCGACAGCGGACGCCCGCTACCCAGGGTTGGTGGGCTCGCTGCCGCCGAGGCCGAGGGCAAGGACGGGCTTCGCTGAGCCCATGACCAGGACTGCAGCGAGCGAAGGCAGCGAGCCGGAGGCCTACCTTCTCGAGGAGCAGGTCGGGTTTCTGCTCAGGCTGGCCAACCAGCGACATGTCGCCATCTTCCAGTCGCAGGCACCGTGCGGATTGACCCCGACCCAGTTTGCCGCCCTGGTCAAGATTGCCGAGATCGGCGAGTGCTCCCAGAATGACCTCGGCCGCCGGATCAAGATGGATGTCGCCACGGCCAAGGGGGTGGTCGACCGGATCTTCGAGAAGGGGCTGGTCGAGTTTACCGACGATCCGAATGACCGGAGGCGCAAGCTGATCATCCTGTCGCGCGCCGGCAAGGCGGCGATCCCGGAACTTCACCGCCAGGGCCAAGGCATAACCCGCTCGACTCTCGAACCACTCACCGATGGCGAGCGCGAGGTCTTCCTGCACCTGGTTGCCAAGCTGACCTGATGCAGGCCGCGCCGTCGGCTGTTCCGGACCTGGCGTCGCCGCTGGCGAAATTCGCCCCGGCCGGGTGCCATTGCACTGTTTCCGGGCACCGGATATCGGGAAGCAGGGCCAGTCGGAGCAGGTCATGTCGCTGGAATTGATGATCATATTGGGTCTGGTTGCCGCCAACCTGGTTCTCGTGGCGGTGCTGTTCATGGGTCGAACGCGGGCTGACTCCGGCCTGTCGGACGAGGCCCTGCGGGGTCAGTTCCGGGAATCCCGGGAGGAGAGCGCCAGCGCTGCCCGCAAGCTGCGGGAGGAACTCGACCAGTCCAGCCAGCGCAACACCGAGGCACTGACCGGTACCATCAGGACGCTCGACGAGGCGCGCAGCTCGCAGCTGCAGGAGATGCGGGGCGAGATCAGGAACCTGTCCGATCGCAACGAGAAACGGCTCGAAACTCTCACCGAAAAGGTCGGCGACCAGCTCGGTTCGTTGCAGAAGAGCAACGAGGACAGGCTGGAGAAGATGCGCCAGACCGTTGACGAGAAGCTGCAGGGGACGCTGGAAAAACGGCTGGGCGAGTCATTCAAGCTGGTCAGCGACCGGCTCGAGGCCGTCCACCAGGGGCTTGGCGAGATGCAGAAGCTGGCCACCGGCGTTGGCGACCTCAAGGCGGTGCTATCGAACGTCAAGACCAGGGGCGGCTGGGGCGAGATCCAGCTCGGCACCCTGCTCGAACAGATCCTGGCGCCGGTCCAGTTCTACCGCAACGCCAAGCCCAATCCGGAGACCAATGCCATCGTCGAATTCGCAATCCGGTTGCCGGGCGCCGATGACGGCGAGTCGGAGGTGCTGTTGCCGATCGACGCCAAGTTCCCGATGGAAGACTACAACCGCCTGTTGGAGGCAGCCGAGGAGGGCGACAGCCAGAGGGTACAACAGGCCTCCGGCAGTCTTCTTCGGGCGGTGGAGGGATTTGCCAAGGATATCAGGTCGAAATATGTTAACCCGCCATTCACCACCGATTTTGCCATCCTCTATCTCCCGACCGAGGGGCTCTATGCCGAGGTGGTCCGTTCGCCGGAGATGCTTGACAAGCTACAGCGCCAATACCGGATCGTTGTTGCGGGTCCGACCACCTTGGCGGCGATTCTCAACTCCCTGCAGATGGGCTTCCGCACGCTGGCGATCGAAAAGCGCTCAAGCGAGGTCTGGAAGGTGCTGTCGGCGGTCAAGCTGGAATTCGGCAAGTTCGGCAAGGTCCTCGACAAGGTCAAGCAACAGGTCGGTACCGTCTCCCGCACCCTCGAGACCACCGATACCAGGCGCCGGGCCATGGACCGGACCCTGCGGGATGTCGAGCAGCTACCCGACGCCGCCCAGGCCTCCGGCCTGCTCGGCCTCGGCCAGGCAGAAGACCCAACCGGCAAAGAAGCCCCCGACGAGAATTCCGGATAGAAGGAATGGCCCAAGAAGTGGCGTCGAACATTTGTCCGGCGCAGGAGATGAATTTGGCTGGCCGTGGCCCCCGATCAGATGCACCATCTTGGCCCCCGAATGACTGTTTGATCGAGTGCTGACCCGTTACAGGGAATTTCATTGGACCTTGAGCAAATTGGTGCTCGTCCTCGGGGCGGCCGGGTTGGATTATCGGGACGGCGAAGGCGCCGTCGGCGTAACGAGAACAACCGTGGACATGGCCCGGGCGGTCATGAACATGTTGCCTGCCGGCATGGATGATCCGGAGATTGCGGCTACACCGCATGGCGAGATTGATCTTGACTGGTTTGCGGGACGCGCCTCGATGTTCACACTGTGCATGTGACCTGGCGGAAGGCTGTCCTGGGCCGGGCTGTTCGACGACTTCGCCTGTCGGGGGTCGGCCGCCTGGAAGGATAGACACCCGAGCCCGGTTGCATGCTGCCTGGAACAGTTCGTATCGTCGGACTCGTCGATGGGCAAGGCGTGGCCAGGCTGGAATTCCAGCTTGCAGGGCGGGAACCATGTGAGGTCGCGATTGCCTGAGCCGTGGGAATCCAGCCTCGGCATCCGGCACGAGATCCTCCGCAGTTCGAACCTGCGAACGGCATCATTCGCCGCATCTCGATATCGCCGGGCGCGAATGTCACTTCGAGCATGAACCGTGGTTCATTCGCCCTCGATGATCGGCAGGCGTTGGGCTGGTGGGGTGTTGCGGCTGCGTCGGCTGCGGATGATACCGTCGATGATGGTCATGCCGACGCCCGGCAGGTTGCCCTGGCCGATCGATTCGAGAATGTCCCGTCCTGGTGCATGCTGGGCCTGGTCGATCAATGCGAAATCGGCGGCATAGCCGTTCTCGATCAGACCGACATCGAGGTCACGCTGGCGGGAAGTATTGCCGGTGCCGAAGCAGAAGGCGGTTTCGGCCGCAACATTGCCCAGGCTCGACAGCATGGCGATCATTCGCAGGATGCCGAGGGGCTGCACTCCCGAGCCGGCGGGCCCGTCAGTGCCGAGTATCAGCCGGTCGAGTTGTCCGAGCTCGCGGGCCGTATTAAGGGTCAGCAGGGCGGCCCGTTCGTTACCGTTATGAACGACTTCAAGGCTCTTGCGGCAGGATTCGCAGAGGCAGATGATCTGGTCGTCCGGCAGTGCCGAATGGCCGCCATTGATATGGCCGATCACGTCAGTGCCGGCCTCGAGAACGATATCCTTGTCGATGAGGCCGGAGCCCGGGATCGAGGGACCACCGGTGTGGATGGTGCTCTGGATTCCGTATTTTCGCGCCCATTCCACCATCCGGTGGGCAGTCGGGCCATCCTTCACCGAACCGAGGCCGATCTCGCCGAGCAGGGTGACCCCGGCATCGGCGAGGTCCTTGAAATCCTGCTCTTCCATGCCGTGTTCGATGACCGGTGCACCGGCCAGCACCTTGACCCCCGACGGGCGAAAATTCTCGTACCAGCGCTGGGCGGCAATCGCCATCGCCTTGAGGCCGACAATATCCTTCGGTCTTCCGGGCATGTGCACCTCGCCGGCCGAAATCAGCGTGGTGACTCCGCCATTGAGCGTGGAATCGATCCAGTGCAGTTGCTGCTGGCGCGGAGTGTAGTCGCCGACGACAGGATGGATGTGACTGTCGATGAGACCGGGACACAGGGTCACCCCCATGGCATCGACCACGGTGTCGGCGCCATCGGTGTCGATGTCCGCCTCGTATCCGAAATCGCTGATCCGGCCGCCAAAGGCAACAAGGCAGTCACCATCCAGGATTGGCGATTCGATCTTGCCGGACAGGATCAGCCCGATATTGCGGACAACCAGCTTGTTTGCGCCGTCTGACATGTTGATCTCCTGGATGGGTTGCCTTGTGCCGGTCGATCTTAACAAACCGCAATGGGCGTTCAACTCCGATGAATCGGCCGCAAGCCCGACCCGGATTCGGCCCTTCTGCCAACTCAGTTGAATTGGTGGCAACCCCGCCGCCGCAAATCGGGGCTCGGCAGACGGGCCGATTTGCGGCGGCGGGGTTGACAGGTGGGGGTGGCGAAATTAATTGTTAGTATACTAACGATCTTGCCTCGGCCCGGTTCTGATTGCAGTTGATTTCCAGGCGGAAGGAGTCGATGTGGCGATGCGTGGAAACAGGATTGCAGGGACAGGACCATGGAAGAGTCTGCGACCATGACACGGACCGAATTCCCGGCACCTTCAGGGGTGTTTTCGGAGAAGGTGACCTCGGTGAAGCATTACACCGACCGTCTGTTTGAGTTCCGGATCACCCGCCCGCGCAGCTTCCGGTTCCGCTCCGGCGAATTCGTCATGATCGGCCTGCCGAATGCCGAACGGCCGATATTCCGGGCCTATTCGATCGCCAGTCCGAGCTGGGACGAGGAACTCGAATTCTTCTCGATCAAGGTTCCGGACGGGCCGTTGACCATGCATTTGCAGAAAATCCGGGTCGGCGATACCATCCTGATGCGCCGCAAGCCCACCGGGACGCTGGTTCATGATGCCCTGCTCCCGGGGAAGCGTCTCTATCTCTTTGCCACCGGCACCGGGATTGCGCCCTTTGCCTCGATCATCCGCGATCCGGAAACCTACGAGAAGTTCGAGAAGATCGTCCTGACCCATACCTGCAGGCAGGTCGCCGAGCTCGAATACGGGCTGAGCCTGGTCGAACAGACCTGCGATGACCCGCTGGTCGGCGACGAGGCCCGCACACAACTCATCCATTTTCCAACCACGACGCGGGAGCCATTCAGCCGGATGGGGCGGATCACCGAGCTGATCAATTCCGGCAAGCTCTTTGTCGAGCTGGGCCTGCCACCGCTGTCGCCGGGGGAGGACCGGGCCATGATCTGTGGTTCGATGGACATGCTGAAGGATACCAGGTCAATCCTCGAGAGCACCGGATTTGCCGAGGGAGCCAACAGCGCGCCGGCAGATTTCGTGGTCGAGCGTGCATTCGTCGATTGATGCCGATCTGGTCAGACGCCTGGATGGCGGATCAGCTTGCCATTGGTGTCGTCCCGGTCAGACGCCAAGATAGCGGGTCAGCTTGCTGCGGTCATCGGCCAGGCTTGTTGCCGGCAGCGTCTCCAGCACCCGGCCATGCTCGATGAAGGAGACCCGGTCGGCGATTGACAACACCGCGTCGACCCGTTGTTCAACCAGCAGAATGCCGACACCGGCATCGCGCATCTGGCAGATGACATTCCTGATCTGGCTGATCATCGATGGTTGCAGCCCCTCGGTCGGCTCGTCAAGGAGCAGGAGTTCGGGCTCGAGGCACAGCGCCCTGGCCACGGCCAGCATCTGCTGTTCACCGCCGGACAGCGTCGCCGCCGGTTGACGCATTCGTTCTTCGAGACGGGGAAAGAGATCTAGCGCCCGTTGCCTGGCCTGCGGCCCGGATTTTCTTGTCATCAGCCCGATTTCGAGATTCTCCTCCACCGTGAGTTCGGCAAACAGCCGCCGTCCCTGCGGAACCAGCCCGATGCGCTGCCTGGGGATCTCATGCGCCGGCAGGGCCTGGAGTTCGGTCTCCCGCATGCGGACCGAGCCGGAAGTCACCCGGGCCAATCCCATCACCGCGCTAAGTGTGGTGGTCTTTCCGGCACCGTTGCGACCGAGAAGGCAGTGGATCTCGCCGGGCTGCACCGTCATCGACACGCCGAACAGCACCTGCACGCGGCCGTAGGCGACATGGATGTCACTGATTTCCAGCATCATCCGTCACCGAGATAGGCGTGCTGGACCTCGGCATTCGACCGCACCTCGCCGGGTGTGCCTTCTGCCAGCACTTCGCCAAAATTCATCACCGTGATGAATTCGGCTGTCTCCATCACCACATTCATGTTGTGCTCGATCAAGAGGATGGTGGTGTCGCCGGCAATCGACCGCACCAGCCCCTTGAATTCCTCGACCTCGCTTTCGGCCAGCCCCTGCGTCGGCTCGTCGAGCACCAGCAATTTGGGGGCCTGGCCGAGCCCCATGGCAATCTCCAGCAGCCTTTGATGGCCGTAGCTCAGATCACCGGCAGTTTGCCTGGACCGGTCGGCGATGCCGACCATCTCCAGCACCTCCGTCACCCGATTTCCGGTCTCCTCCCGGTCCGAGCCGAAGGCCCGCCTGACCCCGAGTGCAACATTTTCGTGGACCGTCAGGTTGGAAAACACCGAGGTGATCTGGAAGGTGTAGGCCATGCCCATGCTGATCCGCTTGTGGGCAGGCAGGGGTGATACCCGCATGCCATCAAACTCGACCTCGCCGCTGCTGGCCGGAATTCGCCCGCAAACCATGGCCACGAAGGTGGACTTGCCGGCACCATTCGGCCCGATGATGGCTCGAACCTGTCCGGCCGGCAGATCGAAATCCACGTTGCGCACCGCCTGCAACCCACCGAAATTCCGGCACAGGGATTTGGTGGACAGGAGGTTCATGGCAGCCACCGCAACCCGCGGCGTCGCAACTCGCCGGCAAGACCTTGCGGCGCGAACAGCGTCAGGAGCACGATGATCAGGCCTACCACCAACAGATGCGCCGTCGTCACCTCGCTGGCCAGGTCGACAAGGTAGAATGCAAAGATGGTGCCGATGAGCGGGCCGATGGTGGTGCCGGCGCCACCGAGCAACACCCACAGCAGCGGCAGGATCGAATACTGCACCGATGCGAAGGTGGCACCGGCATAACCGAACAGCAGCGCATATGACGCCCCGGCGATTCCCGAGATGGTGCCCGAGGCAATCACCGCCAGGAATTTGTGCGTCCAGACATCATAGCCGAGCATGCGCGCCCGGTCCTCGTTCTCGCGGATGGCGACCAGGCACCTGCCAAACGATGTGCGAAGCAGGGCCGCTACCGCCAGGAATACCAGCGAGAAGATCAGGAACGCGGCAAAATACCGGTTTGTCGGCGTCGACAGGTCGAAACCGGCGATCATCCTGTCGGCTTGCTGGATGACGAAGCCCTCGTCGCCACGGGTATACTTGCCGAAATGCAGCACCGTCAGGAAACCTGCCTGCGCAAACATCAGGGTGACGATCATGAATGCAACCCCGGTGGTCCTGAGCGCCAGGAACCCGACCACCGCCGAGACCACCACCGCCGACAGGATCCCGGTCAGCATCGCCGGCAATGCGCCGAGGCCAAAGAGGTGCATGGGAAGGCCAAGACCATACATGCCAGCGGCAAAGAACAGGGCATGGCCAAGGCTCAGAAGCCCGGTATAACCAAAAAGCAAATTGTAGCCGGTGGCGTAGACGGCCAGCACCATGATCCTGGCAAGATTGCCATCATGGTAGTCGGACATCACGAAGAACAGCAGCGCCAGCGCCGCCAGCAGGCCGAAATGCAGCACGTGCTCGTTGCGCGGCGAAGCTGTCATTGCGTCCGGCCAAACAGCCCTTGCGGCCGGAACACCAACACGAAGGCAACCAGCAGCGTGGCGATGATCTTGGCCAGGGTTGGGGAGAAGAACACGGAGATGATGCCGTCACTCATGCCGATGATGACCGCGGCAATGATGGTTCCGGGCAGGCTGCCAAGGCCGCCGATGATGACGACGATGAATGACAGCAGCAGCGGGTCGGCACCCATCAGGTAGTGGGCCTGCTGGACCGGGACAATGAGCACGGCGCCGAGGGCAGCCAGGCCGGCGCCGAAGCCGAAGACGCGGGCGTAGACCTTTCCGACCGGAATTCCGAAGGCCGTCGCCATGTCACGGTCGAGTTGCGTTGCCCGCATCACCAGGCCGAAGCGAGTGCGCGACAGGAATCGCCAGACCCCGAAGATGATGAGAGCGGCGGCAAGGATGACGGCGAGCTTGTAGGTGGTGGTGGCCAGGCCCCAGGGCCAGGTCATCTGCACCCCGCCCTCGGCAAATTCGAACCAGGGAATCGGAATTCGGTGGTTGAAAGGGGGTTCGACCGGACGGGCATCCGGGCCGAATGTCATCAGCGTGACCTGCTGGATGACGTAGAGCAGCCCGATGGTGGCAACGATGGTTCGCTCCGGATCGTAGTCGAGCCGGAACAGTACCAGTCGGTCGGCCAGGGTTGCCACCAGGCCGACCAGGAGCGGCGCAACGATCAGCGCCGCGGCAAACCCCACTGCCGGGTGGCCGCCGAGCGCTGTCGCCACCCACCATGCCGTCACTGCGCCCAGCATGAAGAACTCGCCATGCGCGACATTGACCACGCGCATGATGCCGAACACGATGCTCAGACCCACCGCCGTCAGGGAAATGACGGCGGCGGTGATCGCGCCTTCCAGCGAGGCCAGGAAGAGATGCGGACCGAAATCCATTTCGGCTCGCCGCCCGGGTCAGGCCGATCAGAAGGCCTGCGTGGTGTAGTCGACCTCGTCCGGATAGAAGGTGTCCTCGATAGAGGTTGTATGAACCAGGTCGAGCCGACCATCATTGACCTTGGTAATGTACTGGTGGCCGAATACCTGGTGGGTCTTGCCGTTGAACATCTTCGCGCCCTGCGGATGATCGTCCGAGAGCGGAAGATCGGTCATCGCTTCAACGGCCTCGATCAGGCTGGCCCGGTCCTGCGGACCGCTGTAGCCCGATGCCTCCATGCCCGCCTTGATGATGTTGAGGGTCTCCCAGCATCCGAACATGTGAGCATAGGTCGACACATCCTGCGGGTCCGACACCGAGGCGCCATTGCCATCAACGCCGACCGCCTCGCGGTATGCAGCGTCATGGCTGGTCTGGTCCGCCTGGGCGTATCGGGGATTGCCTTCCCAGAAATAGGATCCCTCGAGGAATTCGAGGCCGGGGCTGCCGATATCGACCGCTTCGAGGCTGTCAATGAATCCGAACAGTTCCGGTCCGCTGGAGCCGAAGAACTCGCCGAGTTCCTTGACAAAGGTCAGGACCGCCGGTCCGACCATGACGTGGTAGAGGATCTCGGTATCCTGCGGAATCTTCGGGAAATACTTGGTGAAGGAGGTTTCGGTCGGCGGAATCGCGATATGTTCCAGCACCGAGCCGCCCGCATTCTGGAACGCGGCGGTGAAATAGTCGCGATGATCATGTCCGAAGGCAAAATCGGGGAAGATCATGGTCACCTTCTTGCCGAGATTGTCGGCGATAAACGGACCCATGGCCTCGACCTGGCTCTTCACGTCGGTGATGCCGGGTTGCAGCGTGTAGCGGTTGAGAATGCCGCTGGCCACGTGATGGCCTTCCGACACCACGAAATAGGGGATCTTCAATTCGCCCGCACGCGGCGCCGAGCCGATAACCACATGGCTGAACAGGGTGCCGAAGGCGACATCGCAGTTCTCCAGGGTGGCGAATTTTTCGACCACCTCGGCTCCCCGTTTGGGGTCGGTGCCGTCATCTTCGGCGACGATCTCCACCGGACGGCCATTGATCCCGCCGGAATCGTTGATCCGCTTCACCGCGGCGGCCGTGGTTCGGTCGTACCACCTGCCATAGGCGGCGCCGATGCCGGTCCTGTGCACCTGGAATCCGACCCTGATCGGCTCGGAACTGTGCAGTTGCGAATATCCGAGGAATGCCGGAAGGGTTCCACTGGCAGCCAACGCGCCGGCGCCGGCGCCAAGCGTTTTCAGGGCATTCCTGCGGCTCATGATCCTGCTGTTATGTTGCATCGATTATCTCCCAGTTAGAGTTCTCAGCCTTGGCGGCACATGACCGCGAAACCGTGCATCATTCGAGTTGCCGTGTCCAGCCGTTTGAAATGCAAGGGCCGTTCAGGCAAAGCGGGGCGAGGCCAGGGGCAGGTCAATCGTGCCGGGTATGCCGGCCCCTGGTCATGCACCGCGGGGCGAGGCCAGCAGCCACAGGCTGAGAAGGGTGTAGAGGATCATGAAGACAGATATCGGAATCTGACTCAGCAACGCCTGCCTGCCGGTCGGGAATATGCGGCGGGCGATTTCATGGGCGACCATCACCGCGATCACATGCCCGGCAACGACGGCGAAACACTGGGTCAGCCAGATGACCCGCACCGACTCCCTGGTATTGAAGAACCCGGTTGTCACGTAGAAGTGACCCAGGCCCAATAGGTCGGCCCCGGTCCCGAGCGGGTCGTTTGCCGCCGCCGCCGCATACTGGATGTTGACCATGAACGCGGTCAGGTAGTGGGCGGCATGGTAGCCGAAGGCAATCGGCAGCACCGAGATCGACAACCGCCGGAAGGCGGTGCCGAAGTCGGTCGCGTCGTCATGGCCGGCGCCGGCAATCCGAACGCCGATCCAGGTGCAGGCCGAAAACACCAGGATCAGCAGCAGGGATGCCGCCATGATTCCGGCCACGGTTTCACCGATGACCGCCGACCGGCCGGGAAATTCGAGTGGATTGACGCCGATGAGGGCAAGCCACCAAAAGGTCTCGTTCAGCCCGTCAAAGCTGCCGGTGCCCAGTGCAATCAACACGAAAAGGGCCAGGCCAGCCGGGACGCATTCCAACCTGACCAACTGCCAACCCGGCAAGCCGGCCTCGCTGCCGCCCCGGGCCAGGCGCAGCGGCGACAGCCTGCCAACCAGCCGGAACAGCATGGTGAAGCACTCGCTGCGCTCGAGCCAGGCCTCGCGTCCACAAAGCAGCATGCCGGCCATCGTCACCAGCCAGTATGCGGCAACGAAACCGGCCAGGCGCGGCGGGTTGTCCGGCGCCGGGTCGGCCAGCGACACGATGTGAAAGATCAGGAGAAACAGGATGCCGATTCCGTGGCCGACCCATGGCGGCGGCGGGGCCAGCAGGCCGCCCGACTTCCCTCCCGTCAGAACCCGGTGAAGCCCGGTCCAGGGGTTGATGAAGCTCCAGATATCCCCGACCACGCCCTGCAGGAACAGGATGACGATCCACCAGACAGTCCAGACGGCAAGTGGAAGCGGGTTGGTCAGCGGGTCGCCCGGCCCAGTGAATCCGAGCACCACCAGCAGCGCCAGCACCACCAGCGATGCAAGGCTGGAGGCGGTCCGAAGGAATTGCGGGCATCCGACCTGTGGCAATTTCAGCGTAACGAACATCCGCCGCGACAGATGCGACGGCGCCAGCGCCAGGACGGCTATGGTCAGCACAACCGCGGCAATGCCGGTCGAGATGTAGAGTTTGGTCGGGAGCAGCAGCACGAAACCCTGCTCGGCCGCATGGGCATGCGCCCGCGACGCCCCGAATGCCAGGAATGCGCTGGCCTGCTGCAGGATTCGTATCATCTGTCTCCGTATAACCTCCACCGGTGAAGGATCATGCAATCATTCCCGCAGTGCAAGGCCCGATTTCCGTGGATCATCCTGGGTGAATGCGAAGGTCAGGCCGCCCGCCGGTCCTCGCAATGCGCCCCCGGACCTGCCAGGCCGCCTCCGATCCGGTTGTGAAAGGCGCATCTCCTCACGGACAGGCCGGGCCGGCAACAGGCGCTCCCAAGGGCAATCCGGGCCGACAACAGCCGCCGCCCTGAACAGGTGAATCATTGAGATTGATTGCAGCGCCGGGGTTCGATTAGAAGCCGGTAATCGATGACCGATCGTGCATCGAGAATTCAACCTGGCCTCCAGGATATCATCATGAAAAACCTGCATGCAGCAGCAGCCGAGTCACGAGGATCCTCCGGCGCCGAAGGCGCAATGAAGGACGTCTACGAGATCGGTGAAATTCCGCCCCTTGGCCATCTTCCGGCCAGTATGAAGGCCTGGGTCATTCGTCCCGACAGGCTGGGAGAGCCGTGCACGGCCATGCAGGAGGAGGAGGTCGAAATCCCGGAGATCGATAGCCAGGAAGTGCTGGTCCTGGTGATGGCTGCCGGGGTCAACTACAACGGCGTCTGGGCGGCGCTTGGCCAGCCGGTCTCGACCTTTGACGTGCACAGGGCAGACTACCATATCGCCGGCTCCGACGCGTCCGGGATCGTCTGGGCGGTAGGCGACAAGGTCCGTCGCTGGAAGGTAGGCGACGAGGTGGTGATCCATTGCAACCAGGATGACGGGGATGACGAGGAATGCAATGGTGGCGACCCCATGTTTTCGACCAGCCAGCGCATCTGGGGATACGAAACGCCGGATGGGTCATTTGCCCAATTCGCCAGGGTGCAGGCGCGCCAGTTGATGCCGCGGCCGATGCACCTGACCTGGGAGGAATCCGCCTGCTACACGCTCACCCTGGCCACGGCTTACCGCATGCTGTTCGGCCACCGGCCCAACATATTGCGGCCGGGGCAGAATGTGCTGGTCTGGGGTGCATCCGGCGGGCTTGGATCCTTTGCCATCCAGCTGATCAATACCGCCGGTGCCAACGCAATCGGCGTGATTTCCGATGAGGCGAAGCGGGATTTCGTGCTCGACCTCGGTGCGAAGGGCGTCATCAACCGCAGCGAATTCAGCTGCTGGGGCGCGCTGCCGGTCGTGAATTCCCCGGAATACCGGGAGTGGTTCGGCGAGGTCCGCAAGTTCGGACGGGCGATCTGGAACGTCACTGGCAAGGGCAACAATGTCGATATCGTCTTCGAACATCCCGGCGAGGCGACCTTCCCGGTGTCGACATTTGTCGTGAAAAGGGGCGGCATGGTGGTCATCTGCGCAGGAACGTCCGGATACAACCTGACCATGGATGCTCGCTATGTCTGGATGCACCAGAAGCGCATCCAGGGCTCGCATTTTGCCAATCTCAAGCAGGCAAGCCAGGCCAACCAGCTCATGATCGAACGGCGGCTCGACCCGTGCATGTCGGAAGTCCTGCCCTGGCAGCAGATCCCCGATGCCCACATGAAGATGATGCGAAACCAGCACAAGCCAGGCAACATGGCAGTGATGGTATCGGCGGCACGTCCGGGCCTGCGAACCATCGAGGACGCCCGGGAAGCTGGCACCAGCTTCGTGTAAGCCACAACAACCCCGGCAATCCGAGGGCAGAACCACACGTGGTCGGGTCGCCAATGCACTCCTCGGCCGCCAGGGCATCAACGTCTTCTGATGATTCCGAAATAGACATAGGCAGCAACCAGGATTGCCGTGAGACCAAGACCGACATTGCCATAGAGCGCGCCCACCTGAAGGCCCAGAAACAGCGAGAACGAGAATACGAGATAGAGCGCCACGATTGCGCCGACATGGGCCAGAACCCTGGCCATGACGCGGCCTCGCTGTTTGCGAATCGGCATCTTTCCTCGGGCCCGCAACAGGGGGCGTGATATCATGTGCCGGTTACGGGTCAATCCTGACGAGTCGTGACCTCCTTGCAGGGCGCTCCGAATTTTGTCATTGATTGCCGGTCGAGGAGGGATCGTCTCATCCGAGACATCGCAACAACGACACCGATGATTCCTATGTCGAACAAACATCGTGAATTCGATCCAAGGAACGCCGTGACCAGCAAAAATGATCGGAAGGCAACGGGGGGGCCTGGACAGCCTGCCTCGCATGACGGCCCCGCGGGCCGTCATCGCAGCGGGTTGCAGATGGAGCCGGACGAGATGCTTGAACTGGGGCAAAAGACCCTGGAGTTGCTGGTAGACCGGTCCAGAAGCCTGGCCGGAGAGGGTGCCTGGGAGGGGGATTTCCGGGAAGCACTCGAGGCGCAGTTCCTTGCCGACCCGCCGGAGGACGGGCGTCCCCCGGCGGAGGTCATCGAGTCGGCGCTGCACGACATTTTGCCCTGTTCGATGCGATTGGATCACCCTCGCTGCTTTGGATTTGTCCCGTCCTCGACCACCTGGCCGGGCGTGCTGGCCGATTTCATGGCGGCCGCATACAACGTCAACGCCTGCACCTGGCTTGTCGCAAGCGGACCAAGCCAGGTTGAACTGGTCGTCCTTGAATGGTTTCGGAAATGGGTCGGATACCCGGAGGGTGCCGGCGGGCTGTTGACCAGCGGCGGTTCGGCGGCGGCCGTCAATGCCTTCGTTGCCGCAAGGGAGGCGGCAGGAAATCCCGAATCGGCAACTGTCTACATGAGCAACCAGAGCCACAGCGCGCAAATCCGGGCCGCCAGGGTCACCGGGGTTCGACGGGACAACGTCCGGTTGCTGCAAATCGATGACAATCACCGCCTGGACATGGATGCCTTGCGCGAGGCGGTGAACGACGACCGTGCGGCCGGTCTGAACCCGATGCTGGTATGCGCCAATGCCGGCGCCACCGGAAACGGCGCCATCGATCCACTCGAGGAGATAGCGCAGTTCTGTGCCGCGGACGCCATCTGGCTGCATGTCGATGCATCATATGGCGGGTTTGCCATGTTGACCGAAGCCGGCCAGCATCTCATGCGTGGTATTGAGAAGGCCGACTCCATTGCGCTGGACGGGCACAAATGGCTCTTTCAGCCATACGAGGTCGGATGCCTTCTGGTGAAGGATTTGCGCCGGCTGGAGCATGCATTCGCAATCGGCCACGATGTTCTTCAGGACACGATCTGGGGCGCCGATCACCCGAATTTCTCCGACCGAAGCCTGCAATTGAGCCGCTCCTTCCGCGCCCTCAAGGTCTGGATGTCCATCCAGACCTTCGGCGTGGCCGCATTCCGGCACGCGGTCTCGAACGGAATGACGCTGGCCTCCCGGGCCGGCGATCATGTCCAGGCAAGCCCGGTGCTCGAACTCATGACGCCTGTTTCCCTTGGCGTGTTGTGTCTCCGGGTCAATTCTGGAGCGGCCGGCATTGACGAGACCGTGCTGGATGACATCAACCGCACCGTGCTGGCCCGCATGTTCTGGGAGGACCAGTCATTTATTTCGTCGACAAATGTCGGCGGCCGCTTTGCGCTTCGGCTTTGCATCATCAACCACAACACCAGTTGGGATGATGTGCTCGTAACCCTGGAAGCCGTTGAACGATTCGGCGCCGAGGAGATGACAGGACGGGGCCTCGACACCTGACAGGCCCGAAGATCGAATGTGCCAGCCGGCAGGTCTCGGCGGCTCCCTGGTTGCCAGGTCGATCCGCGCAGCAACATGAAGTCGACCGCAATACTTCGGACGGATTGTCGGCAGTCGCGAGCCGTGGATTGAGTGTGCAAATCAAGGCCAGCACTCGACACGAATAAACAGCCAATTGCGCATTTGTTTCACCTGGACCGAACAGGGTCCGGAAGCTGTCGAGATTACAGGCGACCACTGCCGGCGGAGGGAGATCTGCAAATGCCGCCAATGAAGAACCCGTGCCATCACGGTGAATTGTTGAAACACGAGTTCCTGGTTCCGCTCGATATGAGCGAAGGTCAACCGCCGGACGGCTCAACGTGCCTCGCACCCGTATTTGGAGGTTGACCAGGGAAACGACTGGCGTGACCGTGGATGTCGCCCTGCGCCTTGCCTGCTTATGCGTTGCAACCCCGAGTTCTGGCTGAACATGCAACAGAATTTTGGTGATGCTCATGCCAATGTTGATGTGTCGAGGATAGAGCCATTGAAGGCCGCTTCCAGCAAGAGGTCGCTTGGAGTCGGGTGAATCAGGACCGAGATGTACCGTGGCCTGGCCAGCTCGATTGCATCGATGTCGGATCGTGGTGTGCGATCAGGGCATGCGTGCCAGGAAGGCACGGGTTCGGTCGTGTTGCGGGTTTTCGAACAATTCGCCCGGCGGGCCCTGTTCAAGGATGATTCCCTGGCTCAGGAAGCACACCTTGTCGGCCGCCTCTCGGGCAAATGAGAGTTCATGCGTGGCGATCATCATGGTCATGCCGTCACGCTTGAGCTGGTGGAGAACGTCCAGCACCTCGCCCACCAACTCCGGATCGAGGGCCGAGGTGATTTCATCGAACAGCATGATGCGTGGCGCCATGGCCAGGGCACGAACGATGGCCACCCGCTGCTGCTGGCCTCCCGAGAGCTGGTCCGGCCAATGGCCAAGATGGTTGGCAAGACCGAACCGGGCAAAAAGTGCTTCAACCCGCGGCAGCAGGGAGTCGTCGGGCTCCTTCAGGACACGCCGTGGTGCCAGGAGCACGTTGTCGAGCGCCGTCATGTGCGGGAACAGATTGTAGCTCTGGAACACCATGCCGATCTGCTCCCGCACCGGGCGCGGGTCCAGGCCGGGAAGGGAAATGTCGGCATCGTCAAGCCAGATGGCGCCGGCATCGATTGGTGTCAGCAGGTTGATGGCCTGTAGCAGGGTGGACTTGCCGGAACCGGAGGATCCGATCAGGCAGACCAGTTCGCCCTCCTCCACCGACAGGTCGATATTGTCGAGGACCCGAAGCTCGCCGAAACTCTTGCTGACCGCATGCAGGCGGAGCTTGGGCATCTCAACTCTTCCTCCGGTTCCGCCGGGCAATCGTGCCGACCCCATGCAGCCGAAGCTTGGGCAAATCAACTCCTCCGTCGGTTCTGCCGGGCGATCATGCTGTCGGTCAGCCTGGTGGCCGGCACGGTGACGGCGAGGAATATCACCGCCGCCACCACGTAAGGCGTGAAATTCGCCAGCAACGACTTGAACACTCCAGCCTGCCGGAAGATCTCGACCGGTCCGATGAATGACAGGAGCGCCACATCCTTCTGTAGCGCAATCAGCATGTTCATGTTGGCCGGAATGACCCGGCGCAGGGCCTGCGGCAGAATGACGTAGCGCATCACGTCGGCCTGTGACAGGCCGAGCGACAGGGCGGCGCTGCGCTGGCTGACATGAACCGATTCAATACCGGAGCGGTAGATCTCGGCGACATAGGCCGAGTAGGTCAGGATCAGCGCGATCGATCCCCACAGATAGGGCGAATTCCACGGACGACCGAGACCAAGCCCGGGTATGCCGAAGCCGACCAGGTAGACCACCAGCACCACCGGTACACCGCGGAAGATGTCGGTGTAGATCATGGCAAACAGGCGAAGTGGAAACAGCGCCGGGGAGCGGACATCCCGGCAAATGGCGATGACCAGCGCCCAGGCCGCGATCAGTGGCGCCGACCAGGCAAAGATGGCAACATCGAGCAGGAAGGCCTGCAGCAATGTCGGAAATGTCCTGGTGAAAATGTCCCAGTTGAAGAAACTGTTCTTCACAGCCTCCCAGCCGGGAGCCAGGGGAACAAGCAGGACCAGCGCCGCAATGGCCGCCAGCGTCGAGATGCTGGCAACGGTCAGCGATCTGCGGCGCGTCTTCCTTTCGAACTCGATACGGCCGAGGCGTTTGCCGGCCGATCGCTGGTCAATTTGGGTCAACGCTTACTGGATGACCGGAACTCCGGTGGTCTCCGACAGCCAGACCGCCTCGATCTCGGCCAGCGCGCCATTTGCGGACAGCTCGGAAATCGCGGCGTTGACGCATTCCCTGAGCGGGTTTCCTTCCTGCATCAGCAGTCCGAAATTGTCCGGATTGTCGGAGCGTGACGCCGGAAACTGCCCGAGTATGGTCCCGCCATCCAGCACGACGGCCGAAAGATAGAGGGCGGTTGGCAGGTCGAAGAGAGCCGCATCAATCTGGTTGGCCTTCATGGCCTCGACCACATCTGCACTGTCATTGTAGAGGAGCGGATCGGAATCCGGATTGATGAAATCCGTGAGCATGGGCACGGCCGTGGTGCTGGCCGCCGCACCCCATTTGAGGTCGCGCAGCGAGTCCATGTCGGGGCTGGCGCCGGCGTCGACAACGTCCTGGCGAGTCAACACGGCCATGGCGGCCGAATAGTATGGCATGGAGAAATCGATCACCTTTTCCCGATCTTCGGTGATCGAGAACTGTTGCAGGTTGAAGTCGAAATTCTTCTCGCCCGGCTGGATCGATTCGTCGAAGCCGGTCCTGACCCAGGCTACCGCGTCTTTTGCAAATCCCATCTCGTCGGCGATGGCATAGGCGACAGCGGCCTCGAACCCGTTACCGCTTTCCGGGTTGTCATCGATGACCCATGGAAAATAGGCCGGGTTGCCTGTGGCAATTGTCAGCACGCCCGATGAAATGGTCTTTCCCTCGGCGCAGTCTCCGTGGGCGTTGGCAGTAAGTGGAACCAACGAGTACAGCGCTACGATTACGGCAATTCCGGTTGTTCTCAGCATGGTCATCACCTGTCAGCAAGTCTGAATTTCAGGACATCTTTAGGCCCGCCCCGGCGGTTTGTCCAGATTGGCCCCATCCGAACGCCGCTGCCAGCGCCCGGCCGGAATCGTGCGTCCGGCGAGGCCACGGGCAAGGTGCCGGCCTCGTGCCGGGTCAGCCGAACCGGCGGAAGACCGCCGAGGCAATCCATCCGGTGGCAACAGCGATTAGCACGCACAGCAGGCCATAGGTAAAGGCGTGGTTGTGGGCCTCCGAGTAGATCCAGCGCTCCAGCCCGACCTTGCGGACCTCGATCTTGTTGCTGTGCTCGGAAATGACTTTCTTGTCCCTGACCAGGAAGATTCTCGCCAAGTATTCGCCTTCGACCAGGTTTGCCGGCAGGGCAAACCGGGCTCCAAACAGCGTGTCCTCTCTGACGGTGATCGGCACCGGTTGCAGCGAGTAAAGGCCGCTGCGTTCGCGGATTCGTATCAACGCCTTGGTAAATTCCGGTGAATCGTGAATGTGTTGCGGTGCGCCAACCGACCTGATGAGTTCATTGACGCTGATATCCTTCACCAGGTCCTCGACATTGCTGACAATGTCCTTCAGCGGCCGTGTTGTCGCCACCGAGTAGAAGCTCGGCGCCGAATCGACCTCCACGGTATCGGCATTGACCCATACGCCGAGTATTCGCTTCTTGCGCCGAACGATGACCGGCTCCTGCGGGCCGGCGACGGTGATGATGACATCGATGTCCTGCCCTTCCTCGACCGGGGCATCGCGCTTGATGGCACCGAAAACGAATATCTCCGAGCCGTCGAAATTGGCGGTGATCGAGATGCGGTTCTGGCTGAGAACCGACACCACGGACTCGCTGGCGAACAGGCTGCCAATGCAGGCGACCGTGATCAGCAGGGACAAGCAAGGGACCTTCATCCGACCCGCTCCAGCGAGTAGAGTTCGGATGGCTGGAGAACCAGATCGAGTGCGAGCTTGGAGCAGACTGCGAGCACGATGAGCGCCAGCAGGATTCGCAATTGTTCGGCCGGCAACCTGATTCCGATCCTGGTTCCGACCTGGGCACCGACCACCCCACCGACGAACAGCAGAACTGCCAATGCCAGGTCGACCGTCTGGTTGGTGGTGGCGTGCATGATCGTCGTGAACCCGGTGACAAACACGATCTGGAACAGCGACGTTCCGACCACGACCTTTGTTGGCATGCCGAGAATGTAGATCATTGCCGGGACCATGATGAACCCGCCGCCGACGCCCATGATTGCCGCCAGGATACCGACGAAAGCGCCAACGACCAGCGGCGGGATGGCGCTGATGTAGAGGCCCGAGGTTCGGAATTTCACCTTGAAGGGCAGGCCATGAATCCAGCCATGCTTGTGAAGCTTGCGCCGGATGCCGCGGCGCGAACGGGTGCGCATGATGGTGCGAAGGCTCTCGACAAACATCAGGCTGCCGATCACGCCGAGAAAGACCACGTAGCAAAGTCGAACCAGGAGATCGACCTGGCCGATCTCGCGCAACAGGGCAAAGAATTGCACGCCAACCGCAGCACCGACAACGCCGCCGGCCAGCAGGTAGACCCCCATTTGCAGGTCGACGGATTTTCGCCGGTAATGGGCCAGCGCCCCGGAAATCGACGATGCCACGATCTGGTTGGCTTCGGTTGCGACGGCCACCGCCGGCGGGATGCCGATAAAGAACAGCAGCGGTGTCATCAGGAAACCGCCGCCAACCCCGAACATTCCGGAGAGGATGCCGACCAGGCCTCCAAGGCCAAGCAGCAGGAAGGCATTGACCGAGACTTCTGCTATCGGAAGATAAACTTGCATATCAATGCTTTGGCGGCCTGGGGGCGGATGAATCGAGGGGTCGCGTGCGGCGGCGTCCGGTTTACGGAGTCCGGTGCATGGTATGCAAGGCTCAAATCACGATTGTCCACCGCAGGTTCGGCCTGAAAGGGGTGGGTGGGCACCGCATGGTGGTGACATCCACTGCTGGTGGGCAATCAGGAGATGAAGAGTTGCCGGTCGAAATTGGTCAACCGCTCATACCCATCGGCGGTGACGGCAATGGACTCCGACATTCCGAAGCCCCGGGCCAGGACATAGGTGTGGAAGGTCATGCCGGTCTCGAACATCCAGTCGGAGGAGGGCGTGGCTTCCAGGGACTCGCCGCCCGAGGGCTGCAGCAGCAGCCCGACCGAGTAGAAGGTCTTGTTGGTGTAGCTGTCTCGCAAGCCCGCAGACAGCACGCCCTGGCGATAGACCTGGTCCGCAGCCGCAGCCGCCACGCCGGCCCGCACCTCGGCCAGCGCCGCGTCCTGAATGGCAATCAGCGTGTCGACCACCTGGTAGTCCTCGTCGGAGGCCTGGCCAACCCGAACCGGACGCATGAAGCGGGCATGGTAGTGTCGCACATTCGGCGTTGTCTCCACCTGGACCAGGTCACCGGATTCCAGGATTCGGTCGGAATAGCCGCCATGCAGGTGAAATGCCCTCTCGCCGGATGACAGGACGCCGGGGCCGGGAAGGTCGCTGCCAGCCCGAATCATCGCCGCGCAGATTTCGGCCGCCATCTCGCGCTCGCTGGTGCCAGCCCGGGCCGTTTCGATTGCCGCCCGCATTCCGGCCTCGGCCGCTTTGCCCGCCTGGCGCTGATAGGCGATTTCGGCCTCGCTCTTGATCAGCCGCATGGCTGCCGCCAGCCGGCTCTCATCCTGCCAGGATACGTCGGGAAGGGACTCTCTCAGCCTGCTGTACCGGCCGGCCGACAGCGGCCAGGCCGACAATTCGATGCCGAGGCGGGCAGAATTTCCCGTCAGCCGGTTGATGGTGCGAGCAACTGCTCCCAGAGAATCCTCGCCATCCGACCACATGTCGCGGTCGGGAAACACGCAGGTGGCGTCGAGGTAATATTCCTCGACATCGCGGCAGATGATGGCCGGAAGTCCACTGGCCGGGATCACTGCGCATTGCAGGCTGCCATAGCCGCGGGTGAAGAACCCGGTCAGCCAGGTGACGGTTTCGGGCTGGAAGGCGACCAGGCCATCGAGACCTCGCCCGGCCAGCGATTGCTGAACCCGCTTGAGCCGCGCCAGGTATTCGGTCCGGTCGAACCAGGGGCTGGCGATGCCGTTCATGCACCCACCCGCGCCTGGTGCCGCTCCTGCACGAAGGCGGCAAAACCGGTGAGCATCGTCTTGGCCGGCAGGGCGGGATGGGCCTGCGCCTTGAGCTGGTCGACATCGGCACCGTCATTTTCCATTCGTGTCCGGTTCTCCTCGAACCAGATCGGCGCCTGCTCCCTGGTGATTTCCGGGTGTCCCTGGATGCCCCAAAACGGGCTGTCCCGGTAACGCCAGATCTGGTTCGGACATGCATCCGACCAGGCAAGGATGGTCATGTCGTCATGGTCGGCACGCACCTCATCATTGTGCCAGACGAACATGTGCACGGTCTCGTCCAACTCCGAGGCAATGGCATCATCACCCGTCGCTGCGGCAACCGACAGATCCTTGTAGCCGATTTCGCACCAGTCCCGGCGAAACACCTGGTCTTGTCCGCAAAGGGAAGAGGCAAGAATCTGGCTGCCAAAACACACGCCCAGCATTGGAATGTCGCGACCGGCAGCCTCGGCAATCAATTCATGCTCGCGGTGGATGAACTCGATGTCCTCGTAGGCACCATGCGGGCTGCCCGAAAGGAATATGCCATCATAACCGGATAGACTGTCGGGAAAGTCGCCGCCGTAAGCCCACCTGCGCTCGACCTTCAGCCCCCAGCCTTCAAACCGCTCGTCCAACCGGGCGACCGATTGCAGTTTGGGCCCATTGCCGAGATACAGAAGCCGCGCCCTCATCCGGTGTCATCCCCTTCCAGCCAATTGCTACACCGCATCCACCCGTATCGCAATCGGCGGCGCCGGCTGCGAGGGCGGGTCCATTGGTCCAACACCGTCCGATGCGGTTTGGCCGCAGCCTCGATGTGCTTTTGGTTGGGGGTGTTGCGATGTAGTATGATGGTTGCCATGCAGATTGATCTTAATGCCGATCTCGGTGAGGGTTTCGGGCCCTGGAGGATGGGCGATGACGAGGCGATGCTGGACATCGTGACCTCGGCAAATGTTGCCTGTGGTTTTCATGCCGGTGATCCCGACATCATGCATGGCATGGCCTGCAAGGCCAGGGACAGGAAGGTGGCGGTCGGGGCGCATCCCGGCTACCAGGACCTGATCGGCTTCGGCCGGCGGCCATCACCCGGAGTGACCGCCGGCGAAATCGAGAGGCTGGTGGCATACCAGGTCGGAGCCTACCAGGCCGTGTGCAGCCTTGCCGGCTACAGGATGAGTTACGTCAAGACCCACGGTGCGCTGGGCAATGCGTGCAATGATGATGACGAGCTGGCCGCGGCGGTTGCACGGGGAATCGCCGCCGTCGATCCCGCCCTGGTCTGGCTGGTGATGCCGGGGACCCCGACCGAGCGGGCGGCCGACAAGGCCGGACTGCAGGCGGCCCGGGAGGTCTATGCCGACCGGATCTATGCCGACAGCTTCAACCTGGCGCCCCGCAGCCGTCCTGGCACGGTGATTCACGATCCGGAGGTAGCCTGCAGCCGGGTGCTGGAGATGGTGTCGGAGCGCCAGCTGGTGTCCGGGTCGGGCAAAACCCTGGCGGTCGAGATCGACTCGATCTGCGTGCATGGCGACAATCCCGCCGCCATCGGCATGGCCCGCGGCATTCGTGCGGCACTCGAGGCCGATGGCTGGACTCTGGCGCCCTTTGCGCCGGCCTGATCAGCGGCCGGCCGTCACACCGCCGACGAGGTTGGCCCGGAGCAGGGATTCGGTGGTAGGCCGGGATATGGCCGGCCGGATTGACGCCAACCGCTCCTGGTGCCGCCCGGCGGCCAGGCGGGCGGCGCAGACCGCGTCTTCCAGGGTGACCCGGGCAAACCGCACGGCCTCGCCCGGTGGGATCTGGGCCATGCGGCCGATATCGGCGCTGATGATGGTGGCAATCTTGGGGTAGCCGCCGGTGGTCTGGCAATCACGCATCAGGATGGTCGGTGTTCCGTCTCCCGGGACCTGGACACTGCCGGCGAGCACCCCGTCCGAGACGATATTGCCATCACCCCGATGGGCGAGTGCCGGTCCGGAGAGCCGGTAGGCCATGCGGTCGCTGTCGGGCCTGACGGTGAAGGTGCTGGTGGCCAGCAATTCGAGAGCGCCGGTGGCGAAATGGTCATGTTGCGGCCCGGCGATAAACCGTATGGGACCGGCGGGGTGCTCGGCCGGGGTGGTTTGCAGGCATGCGCCATGCCCGGGCGCCATCGCCGACAGCATGTCGCCCGCTGCCAGCATTCTGCCGCCGATACCGGAGCGGCGATGCACGGACAGGCTGCCCATGACCGGTGGTAGATCAAGCCCGCCGCCGATCGCCAGATAGGCGAAGACCCCGCCGGTGACCGGTCCGATCTCGATGATGTCGCCGTCCCTGGCGGTTGCCGACCGTCCGGCGAGGATGGTGGCGCCGGCAATCCGGAGCATGGTGCCGGGCCCGGTGAGCGCAATGACCAGGTCGCCGCCCTCGACCGCCAGCGTGCCGCCCGCCATTTGGAATTCCACGCAAGCGGTGTGTGGCGGGTTGCTGGTGAGGGCATTGGCCAATGCTGCCGATTCGGGGTCCATACACCCCGAGGTGGAGACGCCGTACCGGCGCCAGCCGAATCGACCCCGGTCCTGGACCGTGGTGCCGGGACCGCAATCGATGATGCGAAGCCCGGTCATGCGGTCTCGCAGGCGGCAACCATGTCGCCAGCAGTGGCCAGGGCTGCCAATTCGTCCCAGGCATCGGCCTGGATCGGCTCCATGCAGACCTCGTCGCCGGCCCTGAACAGGAAGATCGGATCGCGGTCGGGGTGGAAGCAGCGAACCGGCGTGCGGCCGATGAGGTGCCAGCCGCTTGGCGCCTCGATGGAGCCGATGGCGGTCTGGTGGCCGCCGATCGAGATCGAACCGGCCGGGATACGCTGGCGAGGCGTCTTGCGACGCGGCGTCGCCAAGCGCGGGTCGAGCCCGCCCAGATAGGTGAATCCCGGCACGAAGCCGACCATGTGGACCCGGTAGACCGCCCGGGCGTGCAGCTCGGCAATTTGCTCCTCCCCCATCCCGTGCAGCTCGGCAAACCCGGCAAGATCCTCGCCGAATTCGCCGCCATAGACGACCGGCACCCGCCAGCGGCGCCGATACCCTGCCCGCGGGGTGGCCGACGCGGCCACCTGGCCAGCGTCTTGGTGAGGCCTGCATGGTCGGCAGTCAGCGGGTCAAGATGCACGAGAAGCGAGCGATAGGTCGGCACGGTTTCGACCACCCCGGGGAGAGCCTGGTTTTCGATCATCCGCTCCAGCCCGATGACCCGCCGGTTGACCTCCACATCGATGGCCTCGCCGAATTCGACGGCAATCGCCATGTCGCCGCATGGCAGGATTCGGGGCCAGGGGCCGGTCACGGCGATGCAAGTCCGAGGGCGGCGATGACCTTCTCGGCGGCGGCAATGGCGGTGCGCTCCAGCGCCTCCCTGGCCGCCCCGCCAACATGCGGCGTGAGGATCAGGTTCGGGCAGGCAAGCAGCGGACTGTCATCGGGCGGCGGCTCCGGGGAGAAGACATCGATCGCCGCCGCCGACAGCCTGCCATCCTGGAGGCCGGCAATGAGCGCCGCCTCGTCCAGGAGCGAGGCGCGGGCGGTATTGATGATGATGGCGCCGGGTCGCAGCACCTTGATGCGCCCGGCATCGAGCCAGGTGTGCCGGTTCGGCCTGGAATGCAGGGACACGATATCGGAGCGGGCGCACAAATCGTCCATTCCCACCAGTTCGACCCCGTCGCGTTTCATCTCCGATGCCGTTGCATGTCGCGAAGCAGCAATGACGTCCATGGCAAAGGCCTGGGCCAGGATGGCAACCCTGCGGGCGATCCGGCCGTATCCGACCAGTCCAAGTGTCTTGCCGGCAATCTCGATCCCCGTCTGCCGGTAGCGGAAGTCGAAATCGCCGCCGCGGGTAGCCTGGTCAGCCTGCGGTATCTGCCGGGCGCAGGCGAGGATCAGCCCCATCGTGTGTTCGGCCACCGCGATTGTGTTGACACCTGGCGTGGACAGGACCGGGATCGATCTGGCACCTGCGGCCTGCCTGTCGATGGCATCGGTTCCGGCGCCATGGCTGACAATGACTTCGAGCCCGGGAGCGGCGGCAATTTCGACCGCCGAAAACCCGTGATTGCGGGTAATGACCGCCCGGGCGGTGGCCAGGTGAGGTTCAAGTGTGGCGAGATCGGTGGAGCCTGGTGCGCCAACCGACAGGCCGGCGTGGTGCAGCAGGTCGAGGCCGGCGGCGGCGATGGGCTGGACGATCAGGCAGTCGGTCATGACGGTGGCTCCAGACAGACCTGCATCAGTATCTTCGCTGCAACTGCAAAATCGTCCAGGTCCATCGATTCCTGTGGATTGTGGCTGCCGTTCCGGTTGCGGATGAACAGCATCCCGGTCGGGACCCCCCTGGCGGCAAAGATTGCCGCGTCATGCCCGGCCCCGCTCGGCATGGTGATGGCTGGTGCTGCCTCGGCCCCGCAGGCCGCATGGAGGCAGGCAATCGTGCCTTTGTCCATCAAGGCCGGGCGGCTTCCGGTCCTGGGTCCGAGGTCGAACTGTACCGAGTGCCGGCGGGCGATTTGGTCGACCAGGCCGGCAAGGTCGCCGGCAACCCGATCGAGTATGCGAGTGGACTGGCTCCTGACATCGAGGGCGAAATCCACCTGGCCGGCAATCTTGCTGAAGGCGTGTTCGGCCGGGTCGGTCACGAACTTGCCGAAGGTGATCGACAGGTCATCGCCATCCTGCTCCGATTTGCACCAAAGTCGGTTCGCGGCCATGACCAACTCCGCTGTTGCGGCTACCGCGTCGCGGCGCAGCCGGCGCGGCGTCGCCCCCGAATGCGAATAGCTGCCGAGGCAGCGTGCCGATCTGTGCCTGAATGACCCGCGGATGCCGGTCACGATGCCGATTGGTACGCCTTCCGAGACCAGGCACGGACCTTGCTCGATATGGGGCTCGATGAACATCCGGATATTGCTGGGCTCAAGCCAGGCCTCACCCCGGGAGAGCCGGCCGGTATCGCCCCGGGCGGCGGTGATGGCTTCACCCAGTGTTATCCCGTCCGAATTGCGCCGGACCTCGGTCAACTCGTGTCCTGCCAACTGGCCGAATGCGGCCCGGCTGCCGATATATGAGGCCGGAAACCACGTGCTTTCCTCGGCCCGTATGGCCATCACCGTGATGTCGCATGGGGCTCGAGTGCCGGCGGCGGCCAGCCCGGCGATGATGGACAATCCACACAGAACGCCGGCCGCACCGTCAAAATTGCCGCCCCGTGGGACGGAATCGAGATGCGAGCCGATGATGATGCGTTTGCCGGCATCTCTGCCGGCCAGGGTCAGGTAGAGATTGCATGCCGCATCGGTTTCGATCCGGAGGCCCAGCCGCTCACCCTGGCGGCGAAGAAGGTCATGGCCGATCTGCTCCCCGATGCCATAGGACGGGCGGGTGATGCCGTCCCTGTCTCCGGTTCGCGCGGCAAGCTCGTCGAACAGCTGCCCAGCCAGTTCAATGTCGGGAGTCGGCATGCCGCCGCCGGGGGTCATGGCCGGGACTCCGGTTGGGAGGATGGCGGTCGGCGGCAGTCGGTGTCCGTGGAATTCGGCAGAACTTCGAATGCGCCCGGCATTCCAGCGACCACATGCCGGTCGTGCCGGCCCAGGTTGCGAGGTGTTGCCGGATTACATTCGGGCAGGAGCAATCCCGGCCGGTGGCGGTATGGGCCATGAGTCGGCGGGAATGGTCTGAATTCTTGTGTTCTTGTATCCATTCCGGACATCTGCCACATTGTGATGTGATCAGTGGCCATGCGAGACTGCAAGGATCGTGCTGGCTGACCTGATCCAGGCCCGACTATAACCTGATCGGTGAAATGGGGGGAAGTCCGACCGCCGGACTGACAGGATTGAACATGGCATTTGAACCGGGGTCTGCATTGCCTTTTTCCCGGGAGGAGCATCTGGACCGACAGGCCCGCCTGCGCCGTGAATTGCGGGCAGCCGGCCTCGACGCGATGCTGATTTTCGCCCAGGAGAGTCATTACTGGCTTACCGGATACGATACCGGCGGGTTTGTCTTCTTCCAGTGCGCCGTCATCACCGCTGACGAGGATCCGATCGTCCTGCTGACCCGGCGACCTGACCTGGTCCAGGCCAGGGTCACCAGCACCATCGAGGATATCCGCATCTGGTGGGATGCGGAGGATGCCGACCCTGCTGTCGATCTGCGGGGGATCCTCGAAGAGCTTGGCCTCGCCGGAAAAAGGGTGGCGGTGGAACTCAATACCCATGGCCTGACCGGCTGGAATTTGTGGCGGGTCCAGAACGCCCTTGCCGGTTTCTGCAGCCTGGAAGATGACGATCACCTCGTGCGGAGGCTTCGCCTGGTCAAGTCGCCGGCCGAGATCGACTATACCCGCAAGGCCGCCGAGATCCTCGACCGGTCCCTGTCGGCCGTGATCGCCGTTGCCCGTCCCGGGATCCTCGATTCCGAGATCAAGGCCGAATATTTGCGGTCAATCCTGTGCGATGGTGCCGACATGCCGCCGAACGCGCCGCTGTTCAATTCCGGCATGCGGGCCACCTATGGCCGCGGCGTGTCGGAGCCACGCCGGATCGAGGCCCAGGACCAGCTGCTTGTCGAATACCCGGTCGCCTATCGGCGCTACAACGTGAAGACCGAATGGACAATCCTGTTCGGCAGGCCCGATCCGAGACAGCTGCACATGTACCAGACGGCACGGGCAACCCTGGAGCGGATGACCGAGATCGCCCGGCCGGGATGCACGCTGGGCGAGATTTTTGAGGCCCATGCCGCGGGCCTTGATTCCGGCGGCTATTCGAAGCATCGTTACGGGGCTACCGGCTATTCGGTCGGTTGCACCTTTTCGCCGACCAGCATGGATGTGCCACCGATGATCTATCCCGGCAATCCGACGGTCTGCGAGCCCGGCATGACGCTGTTCTACCACGTGATGATCGGCGATTCGGATACCGGGTTTGGAATGGGAGTTGGTCATACCCTCCTGGTTACCGGGGATGCGCCCGAGGTTCTGACCGGGTTGCCGGATGAGTTGACCGTCATTGACTGAAGCGGTGGGAGCCGCAAGTCGACAAGGAGGAGAATCGACATGAAATATCCAATGGCAAATCGCCGACAGGTGGTGATCGGACTGGCCGCGGCATCGGCGGCACCATCGCTCGGCTTCGCGCAATCCGGGACGCCGAAACACGGCGGCACGCTGAAGATCAGCCATTCGACCCGGATTGCCACGCTGAATGTCCTGCAGCTGTCGGGACCGGCCGAGTATCCCTGCGTGGACATGATCTATTCGGGGCTGACCCGGATCGAGCCCGGTCGAAACTCGGCGGGCCCCGACCTGGCAACCAGCTGGGAGGCCAATGACGACGCCACCCAGTTCACCTTCCACCTTCGCCAGGGCGTGACCTATCATGACGGCTCGCCTTTCACGTCGGCCGACGTGGTCGCGACCTTCGAGGCAATCCTTGATCCGGATTTCGGTTCTCCTGCCCGTTCGGTACTCGACGTGATCGATTCGGTGGTCGCGGTTGACGACCATACGGTGCAGGTCAACCTCAACGCCCCCTATGCCGATCTGGCCATTGCCACCGCCCATGCCAATGCGCGGATCGTGTCGGCGGCAGCACTTGCCGGCGATCGGGCCGAGCTCGAGACCAAGCCCAACGGAACCGGGCCGTTCAAGCTGGAAAGCTACGATTCGGCCAGGATCACCAGGCTGGTTCGCAACGACAGCTACTACAAGGACGGGCAGCCATATCTCGACGCGGTCGAAATGCACCTTTTCCCCGACCTGGCGGCGGAAACCGCGAATTACCTGTCGGGCAATGTCGACGTGATGCTCAACGTCCAGCAGGCGGATTTTGCCCGCATCGCCGCCGCCGAGGGCAGCAATGCGCTGCGGGTTCCTGCCGGTCGCTACGTCAACGTGGTCATGCGCCAGGATCAGCCGCCATTCGATGATGTCCGCGTCAGGAAGGCGCTGGCATTGTCGGTTGACCGACAGCTGCTTGTCGACCTGGTGCTGGAGGGGCTTGGCCGCCCGGCCTATGACAACATCCTGTCGCCGGAATTCCAGTATGCCATCGACACCCCGGCCATTCCCTATGATCCGGCGGCGGCAAAGGCGATGCTGGCCGAGGCGGGATATCCGGATGGCATCAGCCTGACCATGGTTGCGTCCAACCGGCCGGCAATCCGCGGGCAGGTGGCAATCGCCATCAAGGAAATGGCGCGGCCAGCCGGTTTCGACATCAAGGTCGAGGCCATGCCGCATGATACCTACCTGGCCAATGTCTGGCGCAAGGGCAATTTCTACATGGCCTATTGGGGAATGCAGCCGACCGAGGATGCAACCTTCAACCTGCTCCTGACCTCGACGGCATCCTACGAGGACACTGCCTGGTTCAACGAGGAGTTCGACGAGTTGGTGCGACGGGGCCGGTCTACTGCCGATCCTGCCGAGAGGGCGGCGATCTATGCAGAAGCGCAGGAAATCCAGCTGCGTGACACGCCCTATATCATCGCCATGTACCAGGACGTGCTGACCGCCAGCCGCGACTGGGTCGAGGGCTGGACCGTCCACCCGCTCAACCGGGTGTTCTTCGTGGAAGATGTCTGGCTCGACAGGAGCTGACGATTGAGCCCAGCCTACCTGCTGCGCCGCCTGCTGGCGGTGGTGCTGGTATTGTGGATCGTGACCATCGCGGTTTTCGCGATCACCATGATTCTGCCCGGCAATGCCGCCATCATGATCCTTGGCGAGTATGCCACCCCGGATCAGGTGGCAGCGATGGAGGAAAGGCTGGGCCTAAACCGCCCGGCAGCCATTCAGTATTTCGAGTGGCTGTTCAACCTGCTGCAGGGGGATTTCGGAATGTCCCTGCGGCTGTCACTTCCGGTGGCCGAGGTCGTCGGATCGGCCTTCAGGAACTCGGCACTGCTGGCGGTGACAGCGCTGGTGACGGTGACGGTGGTTGCGGTACCGGTCGGGATGCTGGCGGCGATCAAGCGAGGCACCAGGGCCGATCTCGGGATCAGCCTGGTCGCCTATGTCGGCACCGCCATGCCGGAATTCGTGACCGCGACGCTGCTCCTGGTGATCTTCGCCGCGCCGGGCAACCCGTTGCTGCCGGCGGGAGGCTTCATCCCGCCAGGCGAGAGCGTGTCCGGCTTCTTCAACCACGTGATCCTGCCGGCCAGCGCCCTTGGCCTGATCCTGACCGCACACATTGCCCGCCAGGTTCGCTCCGAGATGTCCGATGTCCTGGCGAGCGACTACATCCGGGCCGCCCGGCTCAAGGGGTTGCGTGAGCGGCGGGTCATGCGCGGCCATGCGCTGCCGAATTCGCTTGCACCGGCAGTGGCGGTGATTTCACTTGATATCGGATATCTCCTGGGCGGCATCATCGTGGTCGAGGAGATCTTTGCCTGGCCGGGGTTGGGCCGGTTGTTGATCCTCGCCCTTGAGAACCGTGACCTGCCGGTCATCCAGGCCATTACCCTCCTGCTGGCCATGGTCTACGCATTGTCGAACCTGTTGTCGGATCTGGTGATCGCGGCGCTTGACCCGCGGGTGCGGTATGAATGAACTCGTTCGGCATCCCACCGGCCTGGTCGGGACGGTGCTGCTGACGATCATTGCCCTGGCGGTCGTGCTGGGGCCGCTGGTGGCGCCCTATGATCCGCAGGCTTTTCACCCGGCGGTGCGCCTGACCGGTCCCTCGATGGCGCACTGGCTGGGCACCGACCAGTTCGGCCGCGACATTCTGTCACGCCTGCTGACCGGTGCCGGCCCGACAATCCTGTTCGGTGTTGGCGCAACCGCTCTCGGCGTGCTGGCCGGTTCGATCATCGGGGTCACGGCGGCCGTGGCCGGGGGCTGGGTCGACAGCGTGATCATGCGCACGCTTGACGGGCTGTTGGCGGTACCGGATCTGCTGTTCACGCTGCTGATCGTCACCATTCTCGGCGGCGGCATCGGCGAAGCCATGCTGGCGGTGTCGGTGGCATTCACCCCCGGAATGGCGCGCATTGCCCGTTCCTCGGTGCTGTCGATCCGGACCAGGGAATACATCCTGGCCGCCATCGCCCGCGGCGAGAGCCAGGCCTATATCATTTTCCACGAAGTCATTCCCAATGCCATCGGTCCGATCATCGTCGAGGCGACAATCCGCGTCTCGTTCGCGATCATGATCGGCGCCACGCTCGGCTTCCTTGGCCTTGGCGCCCAGCCACCAAGCACCGAGTGGGGGCTGATGGTCGCCGAAGCGCGGCAATATATGTACCGCTCGCCCTGGGTGGTCGCGGTGCCGGGGATTGCCATCGCCGTCGCCGCACTCGGCTTCAACCTTTTCGGTGACGCATTGCGCGACCTGTTCGATCCGCGGAGCCGGCGGTCATGATGAACGGCAATCGCCAGCCGGTGCTCGATATCCGGGACTACTCGCTTGCCTATGGCACGGCGGCTGGTCCGGTCGAGGCCCTTTCCGGCGTCACCCTGTCGATCCAGCCCGGGCGGACCCTGGGCCTGGTCGGTGAATCCGGGTCCGGCAAGACCTCGCTGGCCTGGGCAATCATGCGCTACCTGCCGGTCAATGCCATCGAGCGGTCGGGTGAGATCCGGCTTGCCGGCGAGGATCTGCTGACAAAATCTCTGGAAGAGATCCAGGATTTGCGTGGCAGGAGGATCAGCATGGTGTTCCAGGATCCGGGCACGTCGTTGAACCCGGTGCTGCGCCTTGGCGACCAGGTCGCCGAGGTCCTGGTCCGGCACCGATCGCTGTCGCCGAGGGAGGCCCGGGAAGAGGGCGAGGCCTGGTTGGCAAGAACCGGCATCAGCCGGCCATCCGACATGATGAACCGCTACCCGCACGAGGCGTCCGGGGGCGAAAAGCAGCGGGTGGTGATTGCCACCGCCTTTGCCTGCAATCCCGAGATGATCATCTTTGACGAGCCGACAACGGCGCTGGATGTCATCACCGCCCGGCAGATCCTCGAACTCTTTGACGATCTCCACGACGAGACCGGCGTGACTGCCCTCTATATCTCGCATGATCTGGGCCTGGTCTCGCGCATTGCCCAGGAGGTGGCGGTGATCAACCGGGGCAGGATTGTCGAGTTCGGTCCCTGCGAGCAGGTATTCGGCCAGCCGGAGGACAGCTATACCCGGGATCTCGTTGCCGCGGTCCCGCATCCCGATCACCGCATCGTGACCGGCCGGCCGAGGACAGAGGAGGGGCTGCTGGCGCTCGGCGGTGTCAGCGTCACCTATGGCAAGGGCAGCAACGTGTTCGGGTTCCTGCAACCGAAGCGGGAACTGGTCCAGGGTGCCCGCAATGTGTCTTTCGAATTGCGGGCCGGCGAGATTCTCGGGATCGTCGGTGAATCCGGGTCCGGCAAATCCACGATCGCCAAGGCGCTGGCCGGGTTGCAGGATTTCGCGGGTTCGGTGACCTTCGGGTCGCAATCCTATGCTGGCCGACGTCGGATCGACCGTGACTACCGGCGAGGCGTGCAAATCATCTTTCAGCACCCGGACGCGTCGCTGAACCCTCGCCAGACCATCGGCAAGATCCTCTCGCGTCCGCTGAAACTCTATGACCTCGTGCCCCGGTCCGAGAGAGCCCGGCGGGTGGGCGAGTTGCTGCGCAGCGTTCTCCTGCCCGAGGACTATGCCGACCGGTATCCGCACGAATTGTCCGGCGGGGAAAAACAGCGCGTGGCCATTGCCCGCGCCTTTGCCGCCGAGCCAAGGCTGGTGATTTGCGACGAAATCACCTCCTCGCTCGACGTGTCGGTCCAGGCATCGGTTGCCCGGTTGCTGGTCGGCCTGCAGCAGGAGACCGGAACCGCCTGCCTGTTCATCACCCATGATCTCAACCTGGTCCGCCAGCTTGCCCACCGGATCGCGGTGATGCTGCATGGCGATCTTGTCGATCTGTTCGAGGTGTCGGAAACCGGGGCTGCCGATCGCCACTCCTATACCAGGCAGCTGCTCGATGCGGTTCCGGTTCCGGTCGAGGCCGTGAAGGAAGGGATGACCGCATGACAGACCCGCTGATTGCCGCCCGCAACATCGACGAGGCAGCTTGCCTGGCGACGCTGGCCGAGATGGTTCGTTGCAAGAGCTATTCCGAGACCGAGGGCGAGCGGGCGCTGGCCGAACGCATGGTGGAAATCATGGGCGGGATGGGGCTGGAGGCCAGCCTGCAGCCAGTCGAGGGCGACCGGGTCAATGCCATCGGCATCTGGCGTGGCAGCGGCGGCGGCAAGAGCCTGCTGTTCAACGGCCACCTCGATACCAATCCGGCGACCGAGGGATGGACGGTCGATCCCTGGGGCGGCCTGGTCGATGACGACTTCATCTACGGGATCGGCGTGTCGAACATGAAGGCGGGAGATGCTGCCTCGCTCTGTGCCGTGCGCACGTTGATGGATGCCGGTATGCAGCCGAAGGGTGACGTGATCCTGACCTATGTCGTGGGCGAGCTGCAGGGCGGCGTCGGCACACTCGCCGCAGTCAGGCAGGGGATCCGGGCCGATTACTTCGTCAATTCGGAGCCGACCGACCTGCAGGCGCTAACCATGCATGCCGCGGCATTCGTCTTCCACATCGAGCTTGAGGGCATCACCCGCCACCTGTCGAAACGCGAGGAGGCGGTCGATGCGATCCGTGCGGCATGTGCATTGGTGCCGCGTCTGACCGAGCTGACATTTTCCGATGCTCCGGATGACGAGACCCGGTCAATCAACCGGGTCCATGTCGGAACGATCAGGGGCGCATTGTCGCGCAAGTTCCATGAATGGCGTGCACCGCAGGTTGCGGATTTTGTTCACCTGTCAGGCTCGGGTCGCTACGGGCCAGGCCAGACCGAGGCACAAGCCATGCAGGACATCCAGGCTGTGCTCGATCAGCTGGTGACCGAGTGGCCGGGCCTGGCGGCCCGGGCGTGGACCGAGACCCGCGATGACAAGCCCAACATGCCGGCATTCAGAGTTTCGACCCAGTCCCCGATCGTCACCGCGGTCAATGCTGCCTATGCGGCGATACGCGGCGTGGCGCAGCCCACCGGAACCATCGCTCCGCCCTGTTTCTTTGGCACCGATGCCGGTCACCTCTATGCCGAGGGCGGAATGGAGGGCGTGGTGTGCGGGCCTGGCGGGCGCTACAACACCATGCCAGATGAACGGGTCGACCGAGACGACTATCTCGACATGATTCGCATCTACCTCCTGACCATCTGCGACATCTGCGGAATCGGGCCGGCCCGGTAGCGCCGCCGCCCGAAGCATGGAAGGAGTCGCCGGGCCGGCGGCACTGCCCAACCCGGCTGGCCAATCAAGGCAGGCAGGGAGCGGCGACGCTATCCGCCATCGCCGTCGACCCGGGCCAGCAACAGGTCAAGCTCGGCAAGATCGGTTGCTGTCATCCCGTAGGCTGGCTTGCGGGCCGTGCCATGACGCAGCGCCCCGCGCCTCCGGAGGATTTCCTTGCGTATCGGCAGGCCGAAACCGATCTGCTGTTCGTGGCGGATCAGCGGCAGATACTGGTCGAACAGGTCTTCCGCCTCGTCGATGGCGCCAGCCATGAAATGGTCGTAGACCCTGACCAGGACGTCCGGAAAGGCAAAACCCGTCATGGCACCGTCGGCACCACGATGCAGTTCCTGCGGAAAATAGAGACCGTTATTGCCGACCAGGATGCTGGTTCGGCGATGCTGCCCTTCCTGTTCCATCTCGCGGATCCTGGTGAGCTTGGGCAGGCCGGGGCAGGCCTCGTGCTTGAGCATCACCAAATCGGGAAACGCCTTGACCATCCGTGACCAGGCCGCGGGTGACAGGTGGACGTTGCTGGCCTGCGGAAAATCCTGGTAGACGACCGGAATGCCGGGGCCGATCGCCTCGAAGGCCTGTTCGAAATAGCGAAAGACCGCATCATCTCCCTGGAGCCCTGCTATCGGCTGCAGCATGACCGCTGCCGCACCTTGGTCCATGACCGAATGCGACAAATCCCGCAGGGCGGTCAATGCCGTATGGGTCACGCCGACAACCACCGGCAGCCGCGGTGCAGCCAGCTTGAGCGCGTGCGTTGCAAACTCGGCCGATTCGGCATCTGTCATCTTGTTGGCTTCGCCCATCACCCCGAGGATGGTGATCCCGCTGACCCGGCAACCGGCATAGAATTCAAGAAGTTGCGGCACGGCCTCCAGATCAAGTGACCCATCCGGGCCGAAGGGTGTCGCCGAGATGACAAATACACCACTGGTCTCCTCGCTGAGCCTGAACATGGTCCGCTTGCTCCGTCCGTTTCGTCACTGCTGACAGTCGCTGATGCAAGGCGTGCCTGTCAAGGCTGGCGCAGTGACGTTCGGGGCCAGCACAGGCGTTATCAGGCAGGCATCATCCCGGGCGCATTCCTTTCAACGAATAACCGCACCACCAATTCACCGAACCGTTGCCGGCGCCTGCAAGGCATCCCGTTCCGGCGGACAGGCTCCGTGCCGGCCCTCGCAGGGGATGCGGCGCCCGGGGCAATCCGGCAGCGATGGCCGCCGCCCGGCAGCGGTGCTTCCCGGCCCGTATTCGGGCAGCAACCAATTGTTGTTTTCGGCCGGTGAATCGGGCATCCTCGCGCCGGTCATGACGCGGTGCACCCAGTCCTGATCCATGCATCCGGACGGGCAGGAGGGCAGGATGGCGGGCAGAATGAATGTCCTGGTTTTCATGGTGGACCAACTGGCCGGCACATTGTTCCCGGATGGTCCCGCCGAATGGCTCCATGTCCCGAACCTGAAACGAATTGCCAACTCGTCGGTCCGGTTTGCCAACGCCTATGCGCCCTTTCCGCTTTGCGCTCCGGCCCGGGCCGGTTTCATGTCGGGCCGGCTGCCGTCGCGCATGGGCATCTTCGACAATGCATCGGAATTCAGGAGCGATATTCCGACCTTTGCCCACCTGTTCCGTGCTGCCAGCTACCGGACCTGCCTTTCCGGCAAGATGCACTTCGTCGGCGCCGACCAGTTGCACGGCTTCGAGGAGCGCCTGACCACCGACATCTATCCGGCCGATTTCGGCTGGACGCCGGATTGGCGCCGTCCCGGCGAGCGGATCGACTGGTGGTACCACAATTTGGGGAGCGTCAAATCGGCCGGAACTGCCGAGACCACCAACCAGTTCGAATATGATGACGAGGTGGCCTACCACGCGGTGCGCAAGGTGCATGAATTCGCCCGCAATGACGACGAGCCCTGGATGATGGTGGTCAGCTTCACCCATCCGCACGACCCTTATGTCGCACGCCGCCGGCACTGGGATCTCTACCGGAACTGCGAGCACCTGCAGCCGGCGGTGGCAGCCATGCCCTATGCGCAACACGATCCCCACTCCCGGCGTATCTTCGATGCCAATGACTGGCGAAGCTACCAGGTTACGGAGGCCGATATTGCCCGGTCACGACGCGGCTATTTCGCCAACATCTCGTATATCGACGAGAAGATTGGCGAGATACTTGCCGCAGTGGAGGCGATGCAGCAATCGGACCGGACGGCGGTGATTTTCCTGGCCGATCATGGCGACATGCTCGGCGAGCGCGGGCTGTGGTTCAAGATGACTTTCTTCGAAGGCTCGGCACGGGTGCCGCTGATGATCGCCGCCGACGGTTTTGAGCCGGGGCTGGTCGAGGATCCGGTCAGCATCATCGACGTGGCGTCGACCCTGGCCGAACTGGCCGGCATCGACGGCGGTGAATTCGACCGGTGGAATGATGGCCGGTCGCTGGTGCCGGCCATGGAGGGAAAGGCCGAGGGCCGGCCGGTGCTGCTCGAATACGCGGCTGAAGCCTCCAATGCGCCGCTGGTCGGCATTCGCGATGGGCAGTGGAAATACGTTCACTGTAATATTGATCCGCCGCAATTGTTCAATCTTGAACGCGATCCCCATGAACTGGACAACCTTGCCGGCAAGAAGGAATTCGATGCCGTGGAGCGGCACCTGGGGGAGATCGTGGCCAGCGAATGGTGCCTCGAGGAATTCGATTCTGCCGTGCGGCTGTCCCAGGCCAGCCGGCTCCTGGTCTACGGCGCGCTTCGCAACGGGAATTACTATCCCTGGGATTACCAACCGCTGCAGAAGGCATCCGAGCGCTACATGCGGAACCACATGAACCTCAACCAGCTCGAGGAGAGCACACGATTCCCGCGCCCGATCGCAATTGCCGGCCATGACGAGTAGCAGAAGAAATGGAAGCAGATTTTGTCATCGTGGGGTCAGGTAGCGCCGGCTCGACGCTTGCCAGCCGACTGTCGGAAGACCCTGCCATCAAGGTGCTGGTCATCGAATTCGGCGGCACCGATATTGGCCCGTTCATCCAGATGCCGGCAGCCTTGTCCTACCCCATGAACATGTCGCGGTATGACTGGGGCTTCAAGACGGAGCCCGAGCCCAACCTGAACGGACGTCGCCTGGCGACGCCCCGCGGCAAGGTCATCGGCGGCTCGTCATCAATCAACGGCATGGTATATGTCCGCGGCCATGCCAGGGATTACGACCACTGGGCCCAGGCCGGCGCCGCTGGATGGTCCTATGCCGACGTGTTGCCATATTTTCGGCGCATGGAATGCTGGGATGATGGCGGTCACGGCGGCGACCCCGCCTGGCGGGGCAGGAGCGGACCACTGCATGTTCAGCGAGGCAGCAGGACGATACCGCTCTTTGCCGCCTTCGAGCAGGCCGGACGGCAGGCTGGCTTCGAGCTGACCAGCGACTACAACGGCCAGAAGCAGGAAGGCTTCGGGCCCATGGAACAGACGATCTGGAAGGGACGGCGCTGGTCGACTGCAAACGCCTATCTGAAGCCGGCCCTCCAGAGGCCGAATGTCCGTCTCGTTCGGGGGCTGGCCCGGAAGATCATCTTCGAGGAACGGCGTGCGGTCGGCGTGGAAATCCGGCGGTCAGGGAAGATCGAGACCATCCGGTGCCGCCGGGAGGTGATCATATCGGCGGCGCCGCTGAATTCGCCCAAACTGCTCAAGCTGTCGGGAATCGGCCCGGCCGACGAACTCGGAGATTTGGGGATTCCGGTCATGGCCGACCGGCCCGGTGTCGGCAGCAACCTGCAGGATCACCTTGAGGTGCTGGTGCAGAAGGAATGCCTGCAACCAGTCACGCTCGGCACCTATTTCACGCCCTTCCACCAGGCCAGGATCGGGCTGCGCTGGCTGCTGTTCAAGACCGGCATCGGTGCATCGAACCATTTCGAGAGCGCCGCCTTCCTGCGCTCAAAGCCAGGGGTCGAGTATCCCGACATCCAGTACCACTTCCTGCCGATCGCCGCCCGCTATGACGGCAAGTCGAGCGTCGGCAGCCACAGTTTCCAGGCCCATGTCGGCCCGATGCGCTCGCCATCACGGGGGAGCGTGACCCTGAAGAGCCCGGACCCGGGCGATCCGCCAGTCATCCGCTTCAACTACATGTCGGATCCGCAGGACTGGATCGATTTTCGTCATTGCCTGCGACTGACCCGGGAGATCTTCTCGCAACCGGCCCTCGCCGACTATGCCGGCGAAGAGATCGCGCCCGGCAGCGACTGCCAGTCGGATGACGAACTCGACGACTATGTCCGCGAGACCGCCGAGAGTTCCTACCATCCCTGCGGTACCTGCAGGATGGGCAGCGCTACCGACGGCCAGGCGGTTGTCGATCACGAATGCCGGGTCATCGGGGTGGATGGCCTGCGTGTCGTCGACAGTTCGATCTTTCCCCGCATCACCAACGGCAATCTGAATGCGCCGTCAATCATGGTCGGCGAGAAGGCAGCCGATCACATACTCGGCAAGCCGCCGCTGCCCCGGGACGAGTCCGAGCCCTGGATCAACCCCCGCTGGCGGGAAAGCGACCGCTGAGGCCGACCCCGGATCGCCGCCGCATTCCTGCAGCGCAGCTGGCAAGCTGGCAAGATCCGGCCTCGAACCCGAAAGGGGTGGCAGCTTCAGGCCCAATGCAGGGCATGGTGGCCGAACTGTGCTGCCTGTGCATCCTGCATCCGAATTTCCGGCCGGGTGCCAGATATTCCGGGAGTTGACCTTGTAAATCGGAAGTATCGTGCCCAAAATGCAGACAGGCGACAATCACCTTCTTTGCGCCATTGTCCAAATGACGACATCTACGCCGAGACCGCCCCGGGAATATCTTGGGGCTTCACATTTTCGGAAAACCCAATTTTTTCCGTCGATGACAAGGGCGTATTCCTCCGCGGCAACGTCATGGTTCCACTGCCCTTGCACCGTGTCGAACTCGGTCAGATGTCCGGCGCAGGAGGCACCGCCCCTGATCTCGTTGACGTGAACGATCTCGAAATCCGGCCAGTCCCACGCCGCCCGTAGCGCCAGGCGTCCCATGCGCCCAACCCGTTGATGCCGACACGAATGGTCATGAAGCAGCCTTCCTCTCGTACCAATTCTTCGTCCTGTTGACGATGCGGACCACAGACAGCATCACCGGCACTTCGACGAGAACCCCGACAACCGTTGCCAATGCCGCTCCGGAATTGAAACCGAACAGGCCGATGGCCGTCGCCACCGCGAGTTCAAAGAAGTTGCTTGCCCCGATCAGGGCCGATGGCGCGGCGACGCAGTGGGCGACACCGAACTGACGGTTCAGGAAATAGGCCAGGCCCGAGTTGAAATAGACCTGGATCAGTATCGGCACGGCCAGCAACACGATGACCAGGGGCTGGGTCAAGATCTGTTCGCCCTGGAATCCGAACAGAAGGATGAGTGTCGCCAGTAGCGCCAGGAGCGAAACGGGGTGCGTTGCCGCCAGGACCCTGGCCAGGGCAAGTTCGCCACCGCTCTTCAAGAGATACGAACGCAAGATTTGCGACACGATCACCGGAGCGACAATAAACGCCAACACGGAGATCAGCAGCGTATCCCAGGGGACGATGATGGACGAAAGGCCCAGCAGGAGCCCGACAATCGGCGCGAAGGCGAATATCATGATGGCATCGTTCAACGCCACCTGGGTCAGCGTGAAGTGCGGTTCGCCACCCGAAAGGTTGCTCCACACGAATACCATGGCGGTGCAGGGTGCGGCGGCGAGGATGATCAGTCCGGCAATGTAGGAATCGATCTGATCGGCAGGCAACAAGTCCCGGAACAGATAGCCGATGAACAGCATTCCCAGGGCCGCCATGGAAAACGGCTTCACGGCCCAGTTGATGAACAGGGTTACGCCGACACCGCGCCAGTGCTCTTTGACGTGGTGCAATGCACGGAACTCGATCTTCAGCAGCATGGGGATGATCATCAGCCAGATGAGCACCGCCACGGGCATGTTGACCTTCGCGATTTCGGCTTTTCCGATGATTTGGAGTGGGGCCGGGAAGACATGGCCCAAGGCGATCCCCGCGACGATGCAGAGTGCAACCCAGGCGGTCAGATAACGCTCGAAGACTCCCAGTCCCGCCCTTTCCGCCTTCCTGGCGGTGATCTCACTTTGCGCGGTCATTCATAAGTCCTTGCCGATTTCATCCAGCCGCTGCTGCAAGGACATCCTGTCCAAAGGGGCGATCGGCAAATCGGCAAGAATTGATATTCGTTGGTCAAGCATCCGGAACGTGTCATTAAAGACAGCCGCGATTTCGGCATCATTACCTGTCGATTGCGCGGGGTCAGGAACTCCCCAATGGGCACGCATCGGTTGACCAGGCCACACGGGGAAAATTTCCTTTGCAGCGTTGTCGCAGACCGTGAAGACGAAATCCATTTGGGGGGCACCTTCGGCCGCGAATTCATCCCAACTCTTTGAGCGAAGATCGCCAGTATCAAAGCTCAAGCTGGACAACAGATCCAGTGTGCATGGATGAACGCGGCCCGAAGGCTGGCTCCCGGCGCTGTAGGCTCTGAATTTCCCAGGGGCCAAACGGTTGAGGATGCATTCGGCGATAATGCTTCGTGCCGAGTTCCCCGTGCACACGAAAAGAACATTGAGAACACGATCTCCCATGAAGCCGCCCATCGCTTCAGGCTTCTCATCGCCACGCCACCGGGGAGAGCACAGTTCCGGTCGACCGCCACAGCAACTTCCGGTCAGAAAGGAAACCAAATCCTTCATCGCCGGAATGCGGGCGGCATAGATCATTTGCCTGTGGTTTCGAACGCAATCGACCATGCCAGCCGCCTTGAGTTCGTTCAGGTGATGGGTCAGGGAAGACGGGACGACATTCAGTCGTTCGGCGATCTCGCCCGCCGTAATTCCCGCATCGCCCACCTCGATCAACAGCAGGAACACGTCCAGCCGCGTTCCATGCGCCAATGAGGCCAACATGCGTACCGCTTGCTCACGATTCATATTTTGAAGATATTCGAAATGAGATAATGTAGGAAGTGAATATTCTGTGACAATGGTGGTCAAAATTATGTACGCGGATTTGCGCACCCTCATGTATGACCGGAAACAGGGAGTAGAGAAGAAAAAGAAGTCGTACAATGCGGCCAACTGGATAGCGGCGCAGCTTCGCGAGCCAGCTCAGAGACTTGCAAACCGAATCGAAGCGCTGACGTTTGGACTCGAAACGCGGTAATCGGCGACAGAATCTTTCCCAAGTTCGAAGAAAGCCATATTTCTCTTGCGGCCTGGAGCCTGCTCAAGGGAAAAAGCGTCGATGTTTCCGACTTCATGATTGACGCATTTAGCTATAGTCAATATATGGCTTTTTTCGAATACATTGAAGAAACCTTCGAAGCGTCATGCCCCGGCTCATCTCCGCGCCCTTCTTCAGCGCCAACCCGGTCTTCCGGCGGGCCGAATACGCCACTGCGGTTGGTCGGCGACCAGATGACAAGATCGTCACGGCGATGCTCACCCAGCACCTCCAGGCCGGCAATATCCGGCGCATCGCCCGTGGCGTCTTCGCCTCGGTGCCCAAGCATGCCGACGCTGCAACATGGTCGGTCGACCGCTTCCTGGCCGCCTCCCGTCTGCGCCATTGCGGCACGATCGCCTATCACTCGGCCCTCGAACTGCACGGCTACGCCTATACGGAGTGGCATGACGTGCAGGTCATCGCGGAGGGTGAGCCCGGCCTGTTCGAGGCGGCCGGTTTCGCCTGCCGGTTCGTCAGGCCGCCTCGCGGCTTCGCACCCCCGGATGGCGTCATGGTGGTCGATCGCTTGGGGCAGGAGGTCCGGGTGACGACGATCGAGCGGACGATCGCCGATCTGTTCGACCGCTACGATCTGGCCGGGGACGCGGAAGAACTCTTCAACTCCCTGGACCTGGTGGTGCGTATCGACGCCCTGGCGCTGGTCCGGTACGTGCGCGCGCTCGGCAAGGCCACCACCGCCGGCGCCATGGGTTTCTGGCTGGGGCGCGAGCACAGGCGGCTGGGCGTTCCGGATGCTGCCCTTGAGGAACTCCGCACGCTCATGCCAGCTCAGCCCCGCTACGTTCTCGGCACCAAATCGGGCGAGGGAAGGACAGCCAGGGGCTGGAACGTCATCCTCCCCGTCGACATCCTCGAGCGCCGTTTCGAGGGGCTGTAGATGGCGGCGCCGTCTGCCCGGACCCTGCAGCGCCTCGCCGACGAGACCGGACACCAGGCCGGTACGCTGGAGAAGGTGCTGCGGCTCCTGGACCTGCTGCAGGAGATCGCGCGGGATCGGGTTCTGGCGGATCGTCTCGTCCTCAAGGGCGGAACGGCGCTCAACCTGTTCCACCTCGGTCTCGACCGGCTCTCGGTCGATATCGACCTCAACTATGTCGGTGCGCTCCACCGGGCCGCTATGGAAACCGAACGCCCCGACGTCGATGCCGCGCTCGACCGTCTCCTCGCTTCCCAGGGATACGCCGTCCGCCGCAGGCCCGACGAACACGCCGGCGGCAAGTGGCTGGCGCGCTACGCCTCGGCGCTCGGCGGTAACGCCACGTTGGAAGTCGACGTCAACTACATGGCGCGCCAGCCACTGTTCGGCATGGCGCACATGGTGTCCCTTCCCCTGGGCGGCATGCGGGCAAAGGACGTTCTCGTTCTCGACCTCCACGAGATCGTCGCCGGCAAGCTTGTCGCGCTCATCGACCGGCATGCAGCCCGCGATCTCTTCGACGCGCGGCGTATCCTCTCCATCGACGGGCTCGACTGGAACCGGATCAAGGCTGCCGTGCTGGCCCTGGGCGCCAGTGGGCGACGCGACTGGCGCAACAGGTCGATCGACGCCATCAGGGGCGATCGGCGCGAATTTCGCCAGAAACTCGCAATCTGCCTGCCGCGTGGCGGTCTTGCCACCAGGGGAGAGGTCGACGCGTGGATCGAGGAGACAGTTGCGCTCTGTCGCGAGAGATTCGCATTCCTGTTCGATTTGACAGCAAATGAGAGAGCCTTTCTCGACGGTGTGCTCGATCGTGGCGAAATCGACGCGGAGCTGTTGGACATCGCGCCCGAGATCCGCGCCCGAATCGAGGCCATGCCTATGCTCGCGTGGAAGACCCGACATGTTCGGGAGCATCGGTGGCTGGAGGCTTGGAAGGTGGACCCATAGAGCGGGCGCTCGAATGCATGGTGAGTCAGGACCGGATCGATTCCGGGCTTTTCTTTTTCAGAGGCCGATTTACCCTGGGGCGTCAATTGTTCGGCGTCGGGTCTCACCCCTCACATGCAGGCCCGAGAGCTTTTGTCAAAAGAGTGATGATTGGGGGCATCGGTCAAGCGGCAATCCTTGCTGGCTGATTGCCTGATTTGTCGTTCGTCTCTGCGTCATCGATGACCTCGATGCCATCCCTGAACTCCACGCCGGTGATGACCTTCCCCGGCTCCCCGAAGCCGTGCAACCGTCTCCATCTTCCTTCTGCACAGAGGTCGAGCCTGGAGATCATGTTCAGCCAGTTTCCTTTTACAACACACATCCACGCCTTGGAGTTCCAGGTTCACCGGATAGAATAGCCGCCTTCAACTGGCAGATCGACACCGGTGATGAAGCTGGATCTGTTGCTTGCCAGAAACACCGCGGCATCAGCGATCTCTTCAACACGTCCCAAGCGCCCCAGCGGATGCATCACCGCACCCCATTCGGCTTCGGCGCGATCCATGTCGCCGCCATAGAGGTCAGCCATGCCTTTTGTGGCAATGCCGCCCGGCATCAATGTGTTGGACCGGATGCCGTCTTCGGCATAGTCCAGCGCGATGCCTTTGGAGAGCATCGTGAGTGCGCCCTTGGTCGTGCAATAGGCGGTCTGCCCGAAATTCGCGACCTGCGCCATGATCGACGAGATATGAACGATCGAGCCGCCACCAGCTTCGATCATGTGTGGAATGCATTGTTTGGACATGTTGAAGTGCCCGCCGACATTTACATTCAGCGTCTTTTCCCAGACGTCGTCGGCCAGGTCAGCGAGAGGAACGCGCTTTGCGAAATAGGCAGCCGAGCAGACCAACACGGTAGGGCGCCCCAGTTTACTCGCAACCTCGCTGACCGCGTCGGCACAGGCGCTGGCATCGGAGACGTCCAGCGTGATGGCGAGGCCATCGATGGAGGACGCCACCGCCTGCGCCGCATCGCCCGCAACATCCAGCACGGCGACGGTCGCGCCTTCTCGTGCGAACGCGTCGCAGATGGCCTGCCCGATCCCGCTGCCACCGCCGGTGACAATTGCTACCCGGTTCTGCAATAGCTTCCCATTCATATCGGACTGTTCCTTCTGAGCGTTCTGATTGGCGCATCGCGATACTACACGAAACCGTGTCACAGGCTAATTTTGTCAGCTAACCCGGATACGACAGGAAATTGATCCCCGTGGCCGCATTCATCAATGCTCGATCTCAGGACGTGCCTGGCCCGCAGCGTCATATGGGCGAGCACCAAAATTTACATGGTCAAAACGTCTTGTATGGGACAAGCTGCCTGCAGCCGGGCGGCCAGATGGCGCATCGATCAGATAAGCCTGGGACAGCCCCATCGCCGCTGAATGCCCCATTATGGGCGGTGCCACCGCGGCCCCGTACAAGGATCGACTTTGAAAGTTCAACCCAAAATTGATACCGCAGAACCCGCCGTGAATCTCGACGCGATGCGCGCGTATCGGCTGGGTCGCCTGCGGGAGGAATTGAACCGCCGCGATATCGCGGCAGCGCTTTTGTTCGATCCGGTGAACATCCGCTACGCCGTCGATTGCACCAACATGCAGGTCTGGACGCTGCACAATCCCGCGCGCTACGTCCTCGTGGCGGCAAACGGGCCCATAATTTTGTGGGAGTTCCACGGGGCAGAGCATTTGGCCGAGGACTTACCGCTGATTACTGACGTCCGCGTCGGGACGCCCTGGTTCCACTTTGCGGCCGGCGACCAATGCGTCACAAAAGCAAAAGAATTCGCCGCCGAGATTGCCGAAGAGATCCGCTTGCACGGGGGTGGCAATCGGCGGATTGCCGTAGACCGCGTCGATACCATTGGAACATTCAGCCTCTTGGCAGAAGGGCTGGTAATCGAAGACGGGATGGCGCTTGCTGAGCAAGCGCGCCTGATCAAGTCCGTTGACGAAATTGCCGCAATGCGAATCTCGGTTGCGGCCTGCGAAGAAGGCGTGCGCCGAATGCGCGCGGCGTTTCGGCCCGGCATGACGGAAAACGCGCTCTGGTCGCTGCTGCATCAGGCAAATATCGAACTTGGCGGTGAATGGATCATGACCCGGCTTCTGTGTTCGGGCCAACGGACCAACCCGTGGTACCAGGAATGCGGTCCAAAGCTGTTGAAGGAGGGCGAGATTGTCAGCTTCGACACCGATCTGGTAGGTCCCTACGGTTATGTTTGTGACATCTCGCGTGCCTGGATCTGTGGGGAAGCAGGACCGACGGACAGGCAGCGCGAATTGCTTTCGGTCTCCAAGGACCAGATCGAACACAACCGCGCGTTACTGCGGCCCGGTGTCTCAACGACAGAGATTTCGGAACTATCGTTTCGGATGCCCGAGAAATTTGTGCACCAGGAATACCTGGGCCTGATCCACGGTGTCGGTTTGGGTGACGAGCATCCGGTTGCCGTGCCCGCAAAATTCGCACATCGGGGCGTGAAGAACTCGGTTTTGCAGCCTGGCATGACGGTTAGCATCGAAAGCTATGTAGGCGAGGTCGGAGGCCCTGACGGCGTGAAACTTGAAGAACAGGTTCTTATCACGGAATCCGGCAGCGAGGCGCTGTCCACCTATCCTATGGACGAAACGTGGAAGTGATGGCTTGATACGGGCTTTCGAAGATTCCCACGCGCAGAATCAGGGCCCTCGAGCCGCCGCGCTAGGGATCATCCGTGCCAATCTGCTCTTTTCGTTTCGCCATATATTCTTCGAGTTCTTCGCGCACGGCATCGTCCAGAGATGGTTCCTGATATTCCTCCAGCGCTTGTTGCCATAACAGCGTCGAGCGTTCGACTGCCTCTTGCGCGCCGGCGGCCTCCCAACTCTCGTAGTTGGTCCAATCTGACAGCATCGGTCGATAGAACGCGGTTTCATATCGTTCCATCGTGTGCTGCGCGCCGAAGAAATGGCCGCCGGTTTGAACCGACTTGATCGCCTCGAATCCAAGATCGTCCTCAGAAAAGGAAACCGGGCAGAGGAATTCCGTCATATTCTGGATGATCTCGACGTCGAGGATGAGTTTTTCGTAAGAGGCCGTCAGCCCGCCTTCCAGCCAGCCCGCCGCATGATAGACCATGTTGCCGCCGCCCATGACGGCACCCCATGTGGACATCCCGGTCTCATAGGCGGCCTGAAGGTCCACGGCATTCGAGGCGTTGGCATTCGAGGTTCGGTAGGGCAAGCCATAATGCCGCGCCAACTGGCCGGCGATCATGTTGGCCTTGGTGTTTTCGGGCGTGCCAAAGGCGGGGGCGCCCGACCGCATGTCCACATTCGACGTAAACGCACCGTACATGACGGGTGCGCCGGGATTGACAAGCTGGGTCAGCGCAATGCCAAACAGCGCCTCGGCATTCTGCTGGGCGAGAGCGGCGGCCAGGGTGACCGGCGTCATCGCGCCCATCAGCGTGAAGGGCGTTACCGTAACCGGCTGGCCGTGTTCGGCCATTGCGATCAACCCCTCGGCCATCGCATCGTCAAAGAGGCGCGGCGAGTTGACCGAGATGATGGTGATGACGCCGGGATCAGATGCCATCTCTTCAACGCTCATGCCACGCGTGATCGCCATCATCCGGATACCGTCCAGCGCGCGGCCGCGCCCGATACCCGTGCAATGGAAGGACATGTCGGACAGCGTCAGATTGGCGAAGTAAGTGTCCAGATGACGGTTGTTCGCGGGCAACTCCATGGGCGAAATGACCTGATTGCCGATAATATCGATGGCATTGAAATGATGCGCCAATCGGATGAAGTTCTGGTAATCCGCCAGATTGCCATCGCGGCGGCCATTGACCCTGTCGTGCACGTTGGGTGGGCCCGCCACCAGGCCGAAACAGATGTTGTTGCCGCCAATGGTCAGGCGTTTATCGGCGTTGCGACCGGTTAGGGTGAATTGGCCCGGCGCCTTGCCGACCGCTTCCATGACGATGCTCTCATCCAGCCGGATGATCGACGTGCCCCGGTCCACGCTGGCCCCCGCAGCCTCGAAAAGGGCCATTACCCGATCGCTCATCACTCGAATCCCAAGCTCGGAAAGAATGCGCATCGAGTTGTCGTGTAATTGCTGGATCTGGTCGGGGTCCGCCAGTTCAATCGGTTGATAGGGGTTGATGACCTTTCGGCGCGCGAGCTGGGCAATACCACCGCCGCTACGCTCCGATCTTGCGCTGCGCCCGCCTGTGCCACGCTTGCGTCCCATGCGATGCCTTTCTGAGGTCAATACCCTCGGCCCGGATCCACGATGTTCAAAAGCGGATCGCCCCGGCGATAGCGGGACAGGTTTTCGCTGAACATTGCGACGGATTTCAGCTCCCAGCCTTCGTAGACCGACGAACAATGCGGGGTGAGAATGACGTTTTCGAGATCCCAGAACGGGCTGTCTGCTGGCAGTGGCTCAGTTTCGAATACATCAAGCGCAGCGCCTCGCAACTGTCCGTTGGTGAGGGCCGCCGCCAATGCTGTCTGATCCACAACCCCGCCGCGCGAGACGTCGATCAGAACAGCGCCCGGTTGCATCTGCGCGATGGTCGCCGCATCGACCATACGTCTGGTGCTTTCGAGAAGTGGCACGCAGATTGCGATGAAATCAGCCTTTGGCCAGAGAGTTGGCAGTGCGTCGACGCCGTGCACTTCGTCCATTTGATCCATCGCCGACGGGCGGGCGCGTACCCCCGTCACATGCAGACCCATCGCCTTGCATCGCTGGGCGATTGCGCGTCCGGTCTGCCCCAAGCCGACGATAAGAATGCGGCGTCCCTCAATCGGCGTGACCCGGCCTGCAATCCATCGATGCGCGGCCTGTGCCTTGACGAAGCCGGTCAGGTCGAGCGAGAAGTGCAGCATCGCGCCCAGCGTGTATTCCGCCATCATGCCTGCGGCGACACCGGCGGCATTGGTTACGGTCAGCCGCGCGGAGTCCCAACCGGCAAGGTGATCCGTCCCCGAGCCACCGACCGAAACCCATCGAACCGTGTCGCTATTCACAAGTGCCTGCCGGGGGAATCCGGGCGTCCCTGCGAAACGCACGGAATAGACCACTTCTGCGCCCGTCGTCTGGATCATTTCTGGCAGGTTTTCATAGCTGTCGCAGGATTGGATTGGTAGATCTGGGTGCGCAGCCTGCACGATTTCGAGCCCGGGTGCGGGCATGTCCATGTGCAAAATGACAATCGGCGTTCGCATCCCTTAGGCCCGCCCCACGACTATGTCGCCATTGCGTAGGTCTTGCTGACCATCTTGCATGACTAACCCATGTCTTGGGCGTGACTACACAGGCGGAATTGGCCGATGCGCGGCCAATCCTGCTAGTGTAGCCGATCCATTGATCCAGATAAGAGGCGCGCGCACCAGGAATGCGCTCGCCCCCCACATTCTGTCAGGCCTCAATCGCAAGAAGGTCGAAGAAGACATACTTCGTCGGGTGCATTGCCATTCCCTTGACCCGCTTGTTGTAGGCCGTCGCCACTTGCATAAAGAACGGCTGCACGATCGGGCCGCGCTCTCGCATGATTGTCATAAGCTTCGCCATGACCTCCTTGCGGCGCTCTGGATCGATGGTGCCGCCAATATCGGTCAGCAAGCTGTCGAACTCTGCGTCCGAGAAGCTGGATTCGTTCCACGGCGCACCTGTGCGATAGGCCAGGCTCAGAACCATCATACCAAGCGGTCTGTGGCCCCATGCGGTAAAGCTGAAAGGATATTCCGTCCAGCGGTCCCAAAACACCGACGCGGGGAGCGTCTGGATCTTGACGTTGATCCCGGCCTTGGCCCAGTCCTCGACCATCACCTGAACTACATCAAGTTCCCAGCTTGGCTGCGTCTTGACGTTGATCTCAAGATCAATTCCATCCGGGTATCCGGCTTCGGCAAGGATGGCTTTGGCTTTTTCAGGATCGAACGGGAACGGCCCCAGATCGGCCCATTCGGGATGAATCGGCGAAACGTGGGTGTGATCGCCCAGCGCCGCATTGCCCCGCATCCCCCGATCAATGATAGTTGCGCCGTTGCTTGCGTGACGAAGCGCTTCCATGACTTTCGGGTTGTCAAACGGAGGCTGGTTCATCTTGCCCCGCACGACAGCCGTGGCGGCGGTGGTGGCCCTGTAGACCTCGATGTTTTCGTTTGCCATCACCATCGGCGCCTGATTTTCCGAAATCTCATAAACGCCATCGATCTGGTCGGTCAGCAAAGCGCTGAGTGCGGCATTGGGATCCTCGCCAAGATCGGTGATTTCGATCCGGTCCAAGAACGGTCCTTCACCCATGAAATGGCTGTCCATGACACGTTCGAGGACCGCGTTTTCGCCGATATTATGTTCGACCAGCTTGAATGCGCCGGTGCCGTTGGAGCCTGCGCCGTAGACGCCGTTTTCTTCGGGGTCGAGCATGTAGAACGGGAAGTGGAACAGATGTTCCGGAACGGCGCCCTGGGCATTCTTGAGGTTCAGTTGCACTGTCGAGGAATCGATGACCTCGATTGCATTTGCATCCCAAAGCTCCGACCGCATAACGGCGTTGCCGTCGCCATCTTTTTCACCGGTATCGACCTCGGTCAGCATGTAGTCGCCCATCAGCCCAAGGATCGACGACCCGACCTCTGGCGTTAACACGTGCTTGAAGTTCCATGCGACGTCTTCTGCAGTGAAAAGCCGGCCATTCTGCCATTTTACGCCGTTACGGACGTGCAACGTCCAGGTGCGCAAGTCATCGGTCGCTTCCCAACTGCTCAGCAGCCAGGGACGCGTGATGTTGTCCCGCCCCGTCCGAACGAGGAAATCGCATACGGGCCGGATCGTCGCGCTGCCTGCTTCTTCGAACGAAATCGCATGTGGGCTGCTGACGTCGAGGACACGCATGCCCATACGGATGGTGCCGCCCATGGGCATGTTCTGAGCGCTCGCGGGGTTGGGTGCGGCAAGGCCGACAAAGGAATAGGCCGCCGTTGCGGACAGGCCTAGCAATGTGGACTGTCGCAGAAAGTCTCTGCGGTCAAGCTCTCCGTTCCGATACCAGTTCTTCAGCTTCGGGATATTTGCATTCTCGGTCATTGTTCTCCTCCTATTGGTTGCAACGTATTCGAGGTCGTTCAGGCCGCAGCATGTCGTTTTGCGAAACGTTCCACCTCTTGTTTGGGCCCCGGGTTGGGGCCTTCTCTCTCTCCTCTTCCACATCAGGACCGCGCAAATTGGTTAATGCGCGGACGTTTTGATCAGTCTGTCAACGTGCTTTCACGAAGGCCATCGGCAAGAAGGTTGAGGCCCAGTACAAATGACGAGATCGCGATGCAGGGAAACACGGTCATGTGCGGCGCAAAGGTAGCCATGGCACGTGTTTCGTTAATCATACCTCCCCAATCGGGTTGCGGCGGCGGCAATCCCAGCCCGAGAAAGCCCAAAACGCCGATTGTAATCGTTGTGTAGCCAAGCCGCAGGCAGGCATCGACGATCAGCAGGGACGTCGCATTGGGCAATATCTCGCGAAACATGATGTATGCCGCACTTTCGCCGCGGGTCTGGGCCGATGCCACGTAGTCGCGGCTGCGCAGGTCCAGAACGATGCCCCTAACGATTCGCATGATACCCGGTGCACTGGCAAATGTCACGGCAACGACGATGTTGAGGCCCGAGGCGCCAAAGGTGGAGATGATGACCACGTAGAGAACCAGCACCGGGAATGACAGCACGACATTGGCAAAGCTGGACACAAGATCGTCGATCCAACCCCGGAAATAACCGGCAACCAGCCCGAGCGACACACCCACTGCGTAGGCTGATCCAGTCGCGATGGTCGAAAAGAACAAAACCCGACGTCCGCCCCAGATGATGCGGGACATGATATCGCGCCCAAGATGGTCCGAGCCCAACCAGAACACGCGCCCGTCAGGGGCGATCATCCCGGGCGTCTGGAAGGGCGTAACCTGCTCCGTCGGCCCAAATGGCGAAAGAAGCGGGGCTGCCAGCGACACCGCAATCCAAAAAAGGCAGATAAACCCGCCGATCAGCCCGACCGGGCTGAAAAGGATTCTTGGCAGACGCGAGCGCCAGCCCCTGACCGGGCGGGTCTGCAGTCCTGAGGAACCCGGATCTAGAATGAACTCCGTCATGTAAACCGCACCCGCGGATTTAGCATGCCGTATCCGACGTCGGCGATGGTCTGCGTTCCGACAGCAACGATGACCGATATCATCGCGCAGGCCTGCAGCATGAAGATATCCTGGGTCAGCGATGACTCCAAAAGCAGCGCTCCGAACCCGCGATAGGCAAAGAAGAACTCCACCACGATCACACCGGAGAGCAGCCAGTTGATCTGAAGCACGATCACGGTAAACGGGGCAATCAGCGCATTGCGGAGCGCGTGCTGCAAAATGACCCGGCGAAATGGCATGCCTTTCAGTATGGCCGTGCGGACATAGTTGCTTTGCATAACTTCGGCCATTGATGCCCGCATCATCCGGGCAACGTATCCAAATCCAAACAGGATCAGCACCATCGCGGGCATGACCAGTTGCAACGGATCAAAGCCGTTGGACATGGTGCTGGTCGCCGGGAACCAGCCAAGCAGCAGAATAAAGAAAAATGCCAGAAGAACCGAGCTTGCGAACTCCGGAACCGACGTCGTGACAATGGAAAACAACGAGATCACGCGGTCCAGGGCCCCGCCCTCTTTCATACCAGCCAGAACACCTGCGACGATTGAAAGCGGGACCATTACGGCGAACACGGTTGCCGCGAGGATGCCGGTATTTGCCAGCCGTGGCCACAACACCTCCGACACCGGAACTCTGTATTTCAACGACTGGCCGAAATCGCCGGTAATCATACCGCCAAGCCAGACCAGATAGCGTTCCCAGACCGGCCGGTTGTAGCCGTTCGCCTCCAGCCAAAGGACGCGCTGCTCGTCTGTGGAATAGGGCCCCAGCACCTTGACCACGACACTGTTGCCGTTGATCTCTAAAAGCAGGTAAGTGAGGATCGACACGACCAGCATCGTCAGAACCATCAGCATAAGGCGACGCAGGATAAAGCGCGTCATGCCCACCTCCCGCGTCCGGCAATGAATTGCCTGCTGATCCATCGAGACAGGCAGTCTTTATGCGGATCAGCGTAAGATCCCATTTCAATCGGCTCCTTCCGGCTGACGGACCTGGGCGGAAAACTGGGTGTACAGGTGTTCGCCGGCGGTCACAGGCGGGTATTTCGCCGGTTGCTCGGCGCTGTGGCAACCGGGCAGGCATTCTACCACAGCATCATAATTCGGTTGATGAAAGAACCCCAGCGACAGCCGTTCACTGCCGGTTCTGGCGTCGAGCGGCGGATTGACCACCCGGTGCAGGGTCGAGACCCACCGGTCATTGGTCCAGCGCGCCATCATGTCGCCGATGTTGAGAACAAAAGATCCAGTTGGCGCAATGACCGGCGCGAATTTGCCGTCCTTTGTCAGCACCTGCAGACCGCCGGGGGCGTTGTCGGGTTTCAGGATCGTCATGGTGCCAAAATCGGTATGCGCACCCGCGCGCAACTGCCCGGGTTGGGGCGGTTCTGATTGGTCGGGATAATACATGGCACCCAGGATGCTGATTTGCCGGTCGATGACAGGTGAGAAATGATGCTCGTCCAGATCCAGCGCATGCGCGAACAAACGCATCATTGTCTGGCTCAAATCCGTCATTGCGGTCCAATACGCTTGCCACGCCGTCTTGAATTCGGGGATGTCCTGCGGCCATAAATTCGGCGCAAAATGCGAACGGCTTCCGGGCGCACTGTAGTAGGGCGCGTCCGAGGTCAACTCTGGCCCGATCGAGAACGACTCTTTCAGGTCCGGCGGGGTCTCCTCGCCAGTCGTGACACCAAGTGCTGCCTTGCCGAAACCGATATACCCGCGGATAACGTCAGGCTGCGGTTGGGCCACCTTGATCTTGCTCTCCAGCGGCCCCCGGAAGAACTGCTTAGAGATGTCGTAGACGGCTTGAGTGACCTCGTCCGGTACGCCATGGCCGAGGATGCAGAGAAACCCGATATCCCGGCAGATCCGGTCGGTCTCGGCGGCGACTGCCTTGCGGTCAGCGGCGGTGCCATGCACAAATCGGTCCAGATCAACTGCTGGTACTACGGTCATCGGAATGAGCCTTCGCGGTGGCCAGATCTTGTTAACAACATTTCTTAACTTACTGTACGTTTTGATCTACCCGACCCGCTGCAGGCGACTATTTCGGGCGGATCTGGTCGGATTCGGAGTACATCTTGCGGTGTACTAGCCTAACATCGCTGAGACCAAATAGGGGAATTGTGCCATGGAATACGATCTCATAATCCGCAACGGAGTTCTGATTGACCCGTCCGGCACCTATACCTCTGACATCGCAATTTCCGGGGAACGGATTGCGGCCATCGGCACTGAGCTTCGTGGCAGAAATGAGATCGACGCCGCTGGCAAATACGTGGTCCCCGGCGCCATCGATGGCCATGTGCATATGCGGACCGAAAGGGATGCGTTTTGCTACGACGATACGTTCGCCACAGGCTCGGTCGCTGCAGCTTTTGGAGGCACGACAACAATTATCGATCAAGTGCAGGCAGAATACGGACGGACGCTGACTGATGAACTGGAGACGCGAATGGCATTGGCTGAGGGGCAAAGCTGCGTCGATTTCGCCTTTCACATGAATATTCGCGAGCCGATTGAGGAGCGATTGGCCGAGATCCCGGCAATCGTGGCGTGCGGGATTTCAAGCTTTAAGTGGTTCATGGCCATTCCTGGTTGGGGTATACCGGACGCTTTCTTGCAGCGTGGTATGTTCGAAGTCGCCGGGTTGGGTGGCCTGTCCATTGTTCACGCTGAAAATCAAGGGGTTATCCTGGAAATGCGTCGCCGAGCGGCGGCCGAGGGACGACGGAACATCTCCGATTTCATTCGAAACTACCCGGCTGCCGCCGAGGCTGCTGCAATCGCACTGGCATTGGCGATGACAGAAACCGCCGACGGCCGCACCTTGATCTTTCACAACACCTGCACCGAGGGAGTTGCAGCCATCCGTGCCGCGAAGGAGCGGGGGTTGCGGGCCTATGGCGAGGCGGGATTGGCGTGGCTGACCCACACCGATGAGGTCTATGCCGGAAATCAGGTAGCGGCTTTGCCATTCCTTCTGACCCCGCCGATCCGGGACGCGCAGCACTGCGATGCGCTCTGGCGCGGCCTTCAAGGAGGCGCCCTCGATATCGCGTCGACCGACCACGCCGCCATGCGTCTTGTGCCCGAAGATCGGGCCCGCGAGGTTGCCGCCTATTTCGGGCACGACGTCAAGGCGCCGCCGGCAACGCCCGACACGCCGAGAGACGCCGACGGCAACCGGTTGATGCCCATGCTGCCGCCCGGCGGCGTAGAAACTCGGTTTCCGCTACTTTTCTCTGAGGGAGTCAGGAAAGGCCGCCTCAGTCTGGAACGGTGGGTGGATGTGTGCTGCACGACGCCGGCCCGGATTTTCGACCTGGCAACCAAGGGACGGCTGCTACCGGGGTTTGATGCCGATATCGTTATTTTCGATCCAAATGCGCGCCACATCTACAGCGTGGAGGGTCTGCATTCGAACACCGACTATTCCGTTTGGGAAGGTTGGGAAGTCGAGGGCAAGGTGGAAAGAACCTTTAGTCGTGGCAGGATGATCGTTGACGGTGATCAATTTCTAGGGTCGCAGGATCACGGCGCATATTTGGCGCGGTCCGCCGGCTGAATGTGCGGCTGGTCGATCAAGTCGCCTTGATTGACGACGCTGCGCGAAGGATCGGCAATTCAATCCCGGCAAGCTTTTGTGTGGGGCAGACGTGAACCGCTTACATGTTCTTCGCGCGGCGATGGTCTCTTTTCATTCGATAAAAAGAAGCAGACAGAGGGCGATATGTCTCTTTTGGAATTTCTCCGTGAGAACGTCCGCTTTCTGTCCGTCGGCGGATTGTTGTCGTTTTCATCGTCCTATGGTCAGACATTCTTCATCGCGATATTCGCAGCCCAGATCATGGGAGCCTATGGTCTCAGCGACGGCCAGTGGGGCGGGATTTATACCCTGAGCACAACCGCTTCTGCGATCGTCATGTTTTGGGCCGGCGGGCTGGCCGACATATTTCGCGTACGCGCACTTGCCTGGATCGTAATGCCCGGATTGGCGCTTGTCTGCCTGGCAATGGCGGCAAACCCGACGATTGTCGGGCTGATCGTAATTGTTTTTCTACTAAGGCTTCTGGGACAGGGAATGATGACCCAGTTGGCGGTTGTCGCAATGGCGCGCTGGTTTGCCGCCCGACGGGGATTGGCGCTGTCAATTTCGGCATTGGGTCTTTCCGTGGGGACGGCAACGTTTCCGGTGGTGGTGGCGTTATTGTTCGAGATCATGCCGTGGCGCGCGGTTTGGGTTTTGTCTGCAGTGCCTTTGATGCTCACATTTCCCGTGATCCTATGGCTTTTGTCTGCCGAGCGCACACCGCAATCGCATATCGAGACATCCATCGCCGCGGGTATGGATGGCCGGCACTGGACCAGATCCGAAGTTCTGCGGTCGCGGTTATTCTGGATGCTTTTCCCGATGATTTTGGGGCCATCTGCCTGGGGGACGGCGCTGTTTTTCCAGCAGGTGCATATTGCCGCGGTCAAAGGCTGGCCGTTGGTCGAATATTTGGCACTGACTCCTCTTTTGGCAGCCGTTTCCATTGTCAGCACCGTGATATCGGGGCAGGCAATTGACCGGCTTGGTTCTGCGCGTCTGGCAACCGTTTACCTGTTGCCCATCGCACTGGCGTTCCTGGTCATCGGGCTTGCAGATTCTCTGGCGATGGCTGCAGTTGGCATGGTGATACTTGGGATTGCGTACGGCATTCAGGCGACATTGCCGACCGCAATTTGGGCAGAGTTTTTTGGTACGCGTCACATAGGTGCAATCAAGGCCGTTTCTGCCAGTGTCATGGTCCTTGGAAGCGCGGTCGGCCCTGGTATCTCGGGCGCCTTGATTGATCTTGGCCTGACGTTTCCCCAGCAGATGATTGGCATCTGCGCATATTTTGTCGCGGCGAATTTACTGGTCTGGGTCGCAATTCGTGAAGCGCGGACACACTTGCCGTTGGTGGCGGCCTCACCGCGCCTCAGGTGAAGCGACCGGCGCGTCACGAAGGCGGATTACCGGCTCCATTAGATCAAGCGCGTTCTGCGTCAGGTGGCACTTCAGAACATGCTGATCACCAATCGCACGCATCGCGGGCATCTCGGTTTCGCAGATGGCCCGGCCCGCCTCGTCTTGTGCCTGCGTCTTACGCGGGCACCGCGTCTGGAAAGGGCATCCCGGTGGTGGATTTTGCGCCGACGGAATATCACCTTCGAGCAGAATGCGCGTCTGCTCTACCCGATTGTCGGCGATGGGCACTGCAGATAGCAGCGATTCCGTATATGGATGATACGGTGGTGCAAACACGTCTGCCGTAGGACCCTGTTCCACAATATGGCCCAGATACATGACGACGACCCAATCGGCCAGATGATGGACGAGTCCCAGGTCGTGGCTGATGAAGATCAACGTTGTCCCATGATCGACCTGCACTGCCGTCAGCAGTTCAGTGACCGCTGCCTGAACAGAGGCATCCAGCGCCGATACTGGCTCGTCTGCGACCACGACGCGCGGGTCGCCCGCGAAAGCACGGGCGATGGCCACACGCTGTTTCTGGCCACCGGACAATTGCCTCGGCAGTCTCTTGGCGAATTCGCGTGGTAGGCGCACGCTGTCGAAGATCGCATCGACCTTGGTTGCGCGATCCGCGTGGCTGTCTCCAATACCGAACTTTTTCAGAACACGCGCCACCTGCGCGCCGATTGTGCGCTTTGGGTTCAGCGTGTCGAAGGGGTTCTGAAAGATCATCTGGATGTTGCGCACCAACTCGCGGTCGCGTTTGCGGACGGCCGTCGCGGCGATCTCGTCTCCGTCAAACCGGATGGAACCCTTTGTGGCAACTTCGAGCCCGGTCAGTACTTTGGCCAGCGTCGACTTTCCACATCCCGATTCTCCCACCAGCGCCAGGGTCTGGCCTTTTCTGGCGAAAAAACTGACGCCATCCACGGCACGCACCTTGCGCTGTCTGGGCCTGGACAGAAAGCCGCCGTGCTGTTCGTAGTGCTTGACCAGTGCGTCGAACTCGATCAGCATCTCGTTGCTTTCAGGCGCCTGCCCGACAGGTTTGACCTCGTCTTTCGCGGTCCAGTCGATCTCTTCAAGACGCAGGCATCGCGCGGTGTGGCATTTGGTTCCCGGCAATGCGCGCATTTCCACGGGCGCGCTGTCGCACTGGCCGGCCACGAAGTGGTCGCAACGCGGGCCAAAGGCGCACCCGGGAGGACGTTCGAATGGCAGCGGTACCTGCCCGGGAATCGTGCGTAGCGTATGACCGCATTTGTCGGCGTCTGGCACCGGCAATGAGCGAAGCAGACCCTGGGTGTAAGGATGACGTGTGCGGTCAAAGACGTCCAGGGTCGGCCCGCTTTCGACCGCCTGGCCGGAATACATGACCACAATGCGGTTGCAAGTGCGTCGCACAAGCCCAAGATTGTGACTGATGAACAGGATCGACGCCCCGAACTGCGAGCTCAGATCGCGGATCAGGTCGATGACCCCGGCCTCGACGGTCACGTCGAGCGCGGTTGTCGGCTCGTCCATCAAAAGCAGCTTGGGTTTGGCCAGCAGCGCCATCGCAATGACCACCCGCTGTTGCTGGCCGCCCGAAATCTGATGCGGGTAAGAGCGCATGAGCCGGTCGGGATCAGGCAGTCGCACGGCTTCCAGCATGTCGCGCGCCTGCCGCTCGGCATCTTCCCGCGAGGTGCCGAAATGGACTATGGGAACCTCGCCCAGTTGTCTGCCGATCTTCATCGACGGGTTAAGCGAGGAGCTGGGCTCTTGATAAACCATCGAGATTTCCGAGCCGCGGATCTGCAACAACCGCTGTTTCGAGGCCGTGACGAGATCTTCGCCCAAAAACCGGATGCTTCCACCGGTAATCTGCCCTGCGCGGCTGAGATATTGCATCACCGCAAGCGCGACGGTGGACTTGCCACAACCGGATTCGCCAACAAGACCAACAATTTCGCCTGGCATGACCGTGCAGTTGAACCCGGCTACCGCCGGAATTTCGATCGCATGGGTCATGAAGCTGATAGAGAGATCGGTGATATTCAGAACAGGCTCGATGACGGCTCTCCGGGTGCGCAACCGACGCAGGATCGCCTCGGTTGGCCTTAATTGACGGAATCACATTGGATATTGCAAGCATTGACCGGCGACGCTGACCGATGCCAGTATCAACATTGGTCGGGACATCCCCAATGCAACACACGGTTCGCGCAAAGGAGCCGCCAGAATGTCCGAAGAGGAGTATCCCCGCGACCTCGTTGGCTATGGGCCGGTGCCGCCAAAGGCCAACTGGCCCGGAGGCGCCCAGATTTGCGTGTCTCTGGTCGTCAGTATCGAGGAAGGCGGCGAAAACAGCATCCTGCACGGAGATGGACAATCGGAATCGATCCTGTCCGAGGTGGCGGGCCTGTCGCCCGTGGTGGGCGGACGCGAGCCAAATATAGAATCGATGTACGAATTTGGCAGCCGGGCAGGATACTGGCGCGTCTTGCGGGCATTGCAAGAACGCGAACTTACCGCGACCGTCTATGCCGTGGGTATGGCAATCGAACGAAACCCGGCTGCCGCCGAGGCCGCAGTTGCGGCAGGCTATGAAGTAATTGCGCATGGCCACAAGTGGATCGATTATGCCGCCGTGCCCGAGCAGGTCGAGCGGGACCACATGGGTCTTGCCATCGAATCCATCACCCGGATCTGTGGGAAACGGCCACTTGGATGGTGCACGGGGCGGCCAAGCATGAATACGCGACGGCTGGTCGTCGAAGAAGGCGGATTTCTCTACGACAGTGATTCACTTTCCGACGATCTGCCTTATTGGGAGCGGGTATCAGGTCGCAATCATCTCGTGATCCCGCATCAGTTCGATACCAACGATTCAAAATTCGTCCACGCGAACGGATTCGCGTATGGCGGCCACTATGAGGCCTATCTGCGTGACAGTTTCGACGTACTCTATCTTGAGGGCGAGGCACATCCCCGGATGATGACCGTGAGCCTGCATCCCCGGATCATTGGCCGGCCAGGTCGCATTGCTGCGTTGGAGCGGTTCCTTGATTATGTTCTGACGCATGACAAAGTCTGGATCCCCACCCGCGAAGAGATTGCGCGCCACTGGATCGCGCGTCATCCGGCCTCAACTTGGCATCGTTGACAAATCCCTGTCCGATGTGCACTGTTCCGAATACGACAATTGTTCGCATTCGGAGCATATGATCAGAACCAAACACTCGACTCCTGTTCTGTGCGCCGGAAATCGTCTTCCCGCACCCGGGGCCGCGGTTGCGTCGGCGAATTATTCAGCGGTGGTCGGCACCGCAGCGCCGTCCACAATGCGCTGGCGGCCTTCTCCGGGGGTCACCTGACCCAATGCACGCGGCAGCCATGCCCTCGACCAGGAATTTCCGTACCGTTCAGCTTCACAACGATCACGGTCCGGTGCAGTTGGGGGTCTACCTGACACAGCAATTCCCGCTTGCCCCGGTTTCTCTGGTGCTGGACTCGCTAAGGGTCGCAAATGGCATTGCCGGGAAACAGTTGTTCACGCATGTTTCGCTGACATCCGACGACGAACCAGTGATTTCCAGTTGCAACTTTCCCGCCGTGAACACAATCCGCATCGATCAAAGCCCCCCGCTCGACGTGCTGCTGGTCTGTTTGGGGGACGCCAGCTTTCGCTTCAGTGAGCCCCAGGTGCTGCGATGGCTTCGACGGATTTATCGCGGCGGTGCAATCGTGGGCGGGATCTCCAGCGGCTCGATGCTTTTGGCGCATGCCGGATTGCTCGACGATCGCCGCTGCGCTGTACACTGGGCCGGCGTCCAAGCGATGCAGGAGAACTTCCACCGTGCCATTGTGACAGGAAATATCTTTTGCGTGGACGGGCGGTTGATCACCTGTGCTGGCGGCATATCCACCCTGGACATGATGCTACACCTGATTGAACGGTTTAGCAGTAGTCAGCTTGCCTTCAATGTGGCGGACGCGCTGATTTATCCGTCAAAACGCGGTGACGGCGAACCTGCTCGCGGGTCGCTTGTGGCCCGAACCGGCGTGGTCAATCGGCAACTGACCCGCGCTGTGGAATTGATGGAGGCCAACATTGAAACACCGATCTCCATTACCGAGATCGGCAAGCGCACCGGCGCAAGTGTCCGCCACCTGGAGCGATTGTTCGCACGGTTCTTGGCCGTCTCACCAACGCAATATTACATGCGCATCCGCCTGGACACGGCGCACAGCTTTCTGGCGAAAACCGATCTTCCGATTGTCGAAGTGGCACTTCGCTGCGGATTTCGAAATGCCTCTCATTTTACCCGTCGATACAGCGACGCATACGACGAGTTGCCCAGTATTCGGCGGCGCGCAAGTCGGAAGGGCCAGTCGAATTCCGTCAAGCATCTGACGCATCGGGCACAGCATCGTCGGTCAGGCACTTCTAGGCTACAAACAGACAAGGCAGATGATTTTGCGTAAGGAACTGGAGCGGGATTTTGAAACGTCTTGAAGGTCGCACTGCGATCGTAACCGGTGCCGCCTCTGGCATCGGGCGCGCGATTGCTCTTTTGTTCGCAAACCAAGGCGCCAGCGTTCTCGTTGCCGATATCCGCGAGACTCCGAAAGAGGGCGGCGATCCGACTGAGACCATGATCCGAAATGCGGGCGGGCGTGCAATTGCCATGCATTGCGACATATCGAAATGGGAAGACATCGATGCGATGGTCACGCGGGTGGTCGAGGAATGGGGATGCCTTGACATTTTGGTGAACAACGCCGCGCATTGGACCACGACGCGCCTCGCCGACACTACAAACGACCAATGGCGCGAAGTGATGGCAGTGAATTCCGACGGCTACTTCATGTGCTGCAAGCGCGCGGTTCAACAGATGCTAGACCAACCGGTGCGCGGCGACGCCCGGGGGCGCATTGTCAACATCACCTCTCAGCACGGCATGGTCGGGGCGCCCAACGATGTCGCCTATGGAACAGGCAAGGCATCCAGTGTCTACCTGACGCGGCAGATCGCAACGGATTACGGGCGCGACCATATCATTTGCAACGCGGTTGCTCCTGGACGCATCATCACCGGCAAACCCGGCGTCTCGACCGAACCCAAAGGGTTGGAGGAGGCGCGCCAGCGTACCCCATACCCGCGCCTCGGGCGTCCCGATGACGTGGCGAAGGCGGCGCTGTTTCTGGCAAGCGACGACTGCAGTTTCATTTCCGGTGTAAACCTGATGGTGGATGGGGGATGGTCCGCAAGTTGACTGCTTTGCGAAAGGACGTGTCATGACGCTGCTCATCACCGGCGGCGGGGGGTTCGTGATGAGCAGCCTCGCGCTTTTATGGTTGCAGAAACATCCCGGCGAACGGGTCGTGGTGCTGGATGCCGGCCCCAGGGACGCCGCGCTCGACAGGTTCTTCGCGTCTGTTGCTGACAGGCTGAGCTACGTTCAGGGAAATGTGCTGGATACTGCATTGCTCGACCAGATTGCCGAGGCCGAGGAAATCGACCGCATCGTCCATGCTGCAACGGTCACGTTATTCGCGCCAGAGTTGCCAGATGGCACAAAAGTCGCAAACCCCGAGACTGATGCCCCTGCGACCGTTATGGAAGTGAATATCATGGGTACGGTGCGTCTGCTTGAACTGGCGCGACAGATAGCTGGGCTCAAATGCTTTCTCAATCTCAGTTCCGGCGCCGTTTATAACGATTATGGCCCCGAACCACCCGGGCCCATGCCGGAAGAAGGATGGGTCGATCCGCCGGAGTTCTACGGTATCACCAAACTTGCCAGCGAATTGACCGCCAAGCACTATGGCCGCACTTTCGGCTTCAAGGTGGCGTCGTGCCGGCTGTCCGGTGTCTACGGCCCGATGGACCGGTGGCGGCCCAGCCGGGCCTATCATTGCCCGCCCTACGTCGCGATCCACCACGCGCTTGCAGGAAAACCCGTCCGCATCAATGCCCCTTCAGGGATCGGCGACCACATCCATTCGCAGGATGTCGCTCGAGCATTGATCACGCTTCTGGAAAAGGACGGGGCATTTGCACATTCCGTGTACAACGTGGCGCAGGGCGAGGCAGTGACGCTTGAGGAACTTTTGGAAAATGTCCGGGACATTCTGCCCGGCCTGACTTGGGAAATTGCAGACCAGTCAGAGTGCGACATCGTGATGGATCCGACCTTCATCGGCGGACGCTGGGGCGCCTATGACATCTCTCGGATGGCCGCCGAAACGGGCTGGACGCCACGTCCGCTAGCAACGGCTCTGGCCGATTACGCGACGTTCGTCCGGGATTTCGGGGAAACGCCGTGAGCCTGGTTCCGGTAATCGAAATGGACGCCTGAGCCATGCCCGACCGGCCTGCATCAATCTTCCATCTCGCGTTCACGGTCACCGACCTTGCTGCGGCAAGGGCATTTTATACCGACGCGCTAGGCTGCGCGTCCGGGATAAGCTCCGAGGACTGGATCATCCTGGATTTCTTTGGCCACAAAGCAACAGCCTACGTCGATCGCAGCCGTTCTGCGAACGAGCCGATCCACGACGACGACCCAGACATGCGGCATTTCGGGGCCATATTGTCACGGTCCGACTTTCAGGCGCTTGCCGACCGACTGCAGGCGCGCGGGCAGGAATTCATGATCCCGCCGACGCTGCGGGACGACGGCACCGAGAATGAAAACTGGATCATGATGCTGCGCGATCCGGCCGGGAACGTACTGGAGTTCAATGCGGTTCTGAACCGCGACAGCATATTTTCGCCGTGCTGACCCGCCGCGGCGATCCGCAAAAATTCCGAACGTCGGATCACCGCGAGAATGGAATCGACCAAGAATCCGGTTATTGACGTCACTATATTGGGCAAAGGCGGGGAGGTCATGCAGAATCCAGCAACATTTCCCCGGCGGAACAGTCACGAGCCGGGCAGGTTTGCTTCCAGGCAACTCCCTGTCCGGAGGAAAGTCGCTGCAGCTTGCCGACATCCAGGGCGATGCCCCGACAAGCTACTGGTGAAGTCATTTGCTCGTGCGACCGCCTGCCGGAATGCGAGGTCGAGCGTGTCAGCAGGCTGGCGGTGCAGCGGCAGATACACTATGCCTGTCTTCAGGTCGTGAATTGCCGGGAAGTCGCTGCATGGCTGGAATTGGATCTGACCGGGGTGACGAAAATCCGCCAGCCAGCTCGGTGGCCGGCGAGCCGTATCTGATCGATTGCCTGCAGTATTGCCAATGGTCGCGGCAGGTCTTCTCGCAAATGCGGGAGGGTGGGGTTGACGCGATCCACGCCACGGTCGCCTATCATGGCAGCTTTACCGACGCGGTGGCGAGTATCCAGGAATGGAGCCGCCTGTTCGAGGCCCATGCCGACCTGATCATGCCCGGCCGGGCCTCGGCCGACATCATTGCTGCCAGGCAATCGGGGCGGACCGCGGTATTCATGGGTTTCCAGAACCCGTCGCCGATTGGCGATGACCTCGGGCTGGTTGGCACATGTTTCCAGCTCGGCATCCGCTTCATGCAGCTGACCTATAACAACCAGTCGCTGCTGGCATCCGGCCACCAGGAATCGGACGACACCGGCATCACCAGGATGGGCCACGAGGTGATTGCCGAGATGAATCGCCTGGGAATGGTCATTGACATGAGCCATTCGGGAGAGCGATCGACCCTGGAGGCGATCGAGCGGTCCCGGCGGCCGGTTGCAGTGACCCATGCCAATCCCGAGAGCTGGCACGCCACGACACGCAACAAGTCGGAGGCGGTGATATCTGCCCTGGCCGAGACCGGCGGCATGCTCGGATTTTCGATCTACCCGCTTCATCTCAAGGGCGGTTCGGCGTGCAGTGTCGGGGAATTCTGCCGAATGGTGGCCCGGACTGCCGACACACACGGTGTCGACAGTCTCGGTATCGGCTCGGATCTGTGCCAGGGACGGCCGCCCTCGCAGCTGGACTGGATGCGCCGCGGCCGCTGGATGAGGCCAACGGTCAGCGACGGCGACGCGGAGGGATTTCCTCCGCAGCCCGAATGGTTCCGGGACAACCGGGATTTCCACCGCATCCGGACCGGGCTTGGTTCTGCCGGTTTCAGCACTCCCGAGATCAATGCCATCATGGGCGGCAACTGGCTTCGGTTTATTGATGCCGCCTGTCGGCCATCGACGGGTGCGGTGTGAACAGGCCGGATTACACGCCGTCGAGAATCAGGATACGTCCGCCCGAAACCGTGATGCGGCTTGACCGGATGGGCGCGTCCCATCCGACCAGGCTGAGTTTCATGCGCCAGCTGGTCCGGCGATTGCACCGCAGCCGGGTGTCGGTTGCCCGCGAGGTCTGGGAGTTGAGCCCGGAGGGGTTCGGCCGGGCCGTCTACACCCTGGAGATGGATGGTAACCGATACAGCTTCTGTGCGTTTTCCTCGCCGCTTGCAGACAGCCGGCGTACGGATCGGGTCATTGCCGAGGCCTGGGATGCGACCTTCGTGCTCTGTGACGGTGCCGTCGATGGCGATGATTTGGCACGGCTGGAGGCAAATGTCTCCCGCCAGGAGGCCGGACGCTTCGGCCCGACGGAACTGGTGATCAGCCGCGCCAACAAGAGCATGCGGATGTTCGAGCATGTCGTTGGCCGACTTGCCGCCGGCATGCAGCCGGATGCGGCGATGACGAGGCGGGTCGGTTACCTGATGCGGACCACCGCCGTCTACGGCAATGGCAAGTTTGGCCTGGCCGACCGGGACCGCATTGTCGGCCGACCGGCTCTGGCCGCCCCGTTCCAGGCCGAATTGCTGACCGTCTGGCTGATCCGGGGATATTCCCATGACCTGGTCGAGCATATTGCCGCCGCCAGGAATCCCGAGGGCTGGCAGAGGCTGGCCTTGGAGGTGCGGCGCTCGCTCGGCATCGGCAATGCGACCGGGCTGGGCATGGCGCCATTCCTGATCACCCACCCGACCCTGATCGACAACTGGATGACGGCACGGGAGACCGCCCTTGCGCTGGTCAGGTCGTTGGCGGTGCCGGACAACGACGCCGTCGACCGGTTCCTGGCGCTGATCCGTCGGGCGCATGCGCATGTCGCCGAGCTTGAAGTCGGTGACCGGCAGCAGGCGGACCGCAATCGGTGCCTCGAGAGCGAACTCCGGGAGTTGGCGGAAGGTGGAATCGCCGATGCGCTCGGCAGCGAGTTCCCCTGGGATGCGGTCATGCGGAAGGCCGGCCAATATTCGCTGGAATGCCAGGAACTCATGGTGTCGGCAGTGATCGAGCCGCATGGAGACCGGGTGGACTGGTTGGGCGGAACCATGTCGAGCGACCGGGAATTCACACTCGATCCGGCCATGACGGTTGGCGAGCTGGGTGAAGCGCTGGACCGGAATTGCCGTTGGGCCGAGGCATTTGACTTCAATGACCCCGGAGCCGACCGAAGATTCTGGTACGTGTCGGAAGAGAAGCTTGAGCCAAGGCTGGGCGACAGGTACCAGGAACCGGGCTCGGAGCGGGAATTGCCGCTCGACATTGCCAGGCAGTTCCAGCAGCTGCGCCGCGCCGTCGGCCAAATCGACCCCGACAGCCTGGTGGCCGAGTTCTTGCTGATGAGGCCGGAATTGCGCGGCGCTGCCTGCCGGGCCCAGAACGCAGAGCACAGCCCTTATGCCGAGATCAGGGACAATTTGCTCGGCGAGGAGATGCGGCCGATCGACCTGTTGCGCAGCAAGCTGGCGTTCTTCGGCGCCACGAAATTTGATCCGAAATCGGATCTCTGGACCCGGATCACCATGTATCAGGGCGCGCCGCTATTTGACACCATCGGTGACGCTGCGGCCGATGACTGGGCCTTTCCGGTGTTGGGCAGCGGATGATACGGCTGTCGCTCAACGAGATCGAGGTCACGGCAGCCAAGGCGGCACTGGCGTTGGGCTGGTCACCTGCCGTGGCGCTGGAGGCTGGACGGGCCGCGGTCTGGGCCGCGCAATTCCTGCCAAGGGCCGCGGTGCAGGTGCTTGACCTGGCTCGGCAGACCGGCGAGGAGCCGCTGGTGTCCCGTGAAGCCGATTGCATGGTGGTGGAGCGAGCCAACCCGGCGACGGTGTTATCGGCGCTTGATTTCCTGGTGGCCGGGGCTTGCAGCCAGGCCCTGTTCCAGCGCTGCGAGGCCCCGCATGCGCTGATATGCTTTGGCGGCGCTGCCGCCCGTATCCAGGGCGGCGGGTTCAGCTACCAGCAGGCGGGCATGCTGGCAGCAACGGGCCCGTCCATGTGCCTGGTCCCGGCCGGCATGGATGGCCGTCCGGGCGACGTGCTGGTCGAGAGAACCTGCCCCGAATCGTCATCGCCATGGCCGGACCGATCGGTGGACGGTGCCTTCCTGGACGGCGAGGTCTGGAGATGCATGCAGGAACTGGCGTCGAACACGCTGGTTCCTGCCACCAGGCGGTCGCGTGAATCGGGCGCCGGCGCCGGTCTGGTGGACCTTGACTGAGACGGCCTCCGGCAGCGATTGACTGCCGGAGGCCGGAATTGTCAACCCGGCATGCAGCCGGGACGCGGGAGAATGGCCGGACTATTGCGGGATGGCTCCCTCGAGTCCCTCGACATAGAAGTTCATGCCGAGCAAATCGCCGTCGCTCGCAGTCTCGCCCTCGGCCAGCCAGGGCGAACCGTCCTGCCGGTTCAGCGGGCCGGTGAAGGTGTGATATTCGCCGGACACGATCGCGTCCGAAATGGCCTGTGCCTCGGCCTGGACATCTTCCGGAATCTGATCCGAGAACTCGCCAATCTCGACCATGCCTTCCTTGATTCCATGCCAGACATCGATGCTCTCCCAGGTGCCGTCAATCTCGGCCCCGACGCGCTCGACGTAATAGGGTGCCCAGTTGTCGATGATTGACGACAGCCGCGCATTCGGTCCGAACTGCTTCATGTCCGAAGCCTGGCCAAAGGCGTAGATGCCCTTCTCCTCGGCGATGGTCATGGCTGCCGGGCTGTCCGTATGCTGCATGATGACATCGGCACCCTGTTCGATGAGGGTGGTCGCGGCATCAGCCTCCTTGGCCGGGTCAAACCAGGTGAATACCCAGATGATCTTGAATTCGACATCGGGGTTGGCGCGCCTGGCGTGGATGTAGGCGGCATTGATGCCCCTCACGACTTCCGGAATCGGAAATGACGCGATGTAGCCGATGGTGTTGGTTTCGGTCATCTTGCCGGCGATATGGCCGATGACTGCCCGACCTTCGTAGAAACGGGCCGAGTAGGTGGACACGTTGTCCGCCCGCTTGTAGCCGGTTGCATGTTCGAAATGCACGTCGGGAAATTTCTTGGCGACATTGATTGTCGGGTCCATGTAGCCAAATGACGTCGTGAAGATCAGATCATGACCCGACAGCGCCATCTGCGTGAGAACCCGCTCGGCATCGGTTCCTTCCGGAACATTCTCGATGAAGGTCGTCTCGACCTTGTCACCATGCGCTTCCTCGACTGCCAGCCTTCCCTGGTCATGCTCATATGTCCAGCCAAAGTCACCGGTGGGTCCGACATAGACGAACCCGACCTTGACCGGCTCGGCATGCAGGGCGGACCCGGCAAGTGCAAGAATTGCGGTGGCAGTTGCCAGTGCCGCGGTGAATCGTTTTCCAAAAATCATGAATTCCTCCTTGAGATCATGTAGAATTTCCAAGCTTGCGCGAACGCCTAACCCGATGAATGGAATGGCTGTCCGAGTGACGCGGGTGCACTGTTCGCCGTTCGCGATCCAGAACCAGAAATAACGACGAGCGCAACGATTGTCACCACGTAAGGCGCCATTGACAAATATGCCGGATCAATTTTCAGGCCGATGGCCTGCAAATTGAGTTGCAGCAGGGTGATTCCGCCAAACAGGCAGGCACCAAGAACTACCCTGAACGGCTTCCACGAGGAAAACACCACCAGGGCGAGCGCGATCCAACCGGCGCCGGCGGTGATGCCATCGGTCCATTGCGGAACCCGCAAGAGCGAGAGATAGGCGCCTCCCAGCCCGGCACAGGCGCCGCCGAACAGGATCGCTGCCAGCCTGGTGAGGACAACCTTGTATCCCAGCGCATGGGCGGCGTGGTGATTTTCGCCCACCGCCCGCAACGCCAGGCCGGCCCGGGTCCTGGCCAGGAAATACCAGGTCGCAACCACCACCAGGGCGGCAACATAGACCAGCCAGTCATATCCGAAGAGCAGTTTTCCCAGTACCGGGATATCGGCCAGGATTCCGAGACCTTGGCCCGAGAAGGGCGGCGGCTTGATACCGGAATAGGTCTGGCCCAGCAGCGATGACAGGCCCAGGCCGAACATGGTCAATGCCAGGCCGGTCGCCACCTGGTTGGCGTGCAGATACTGGGTGAGCAGGCCAAAGATCAGCGACAATGCCGATCCGGCCAGCATGCCGGCAAACACGCCGACGATCGGCGAGCCGGTTTCCACCGCGGCGATGAAGCCGCAGACGGCGCCGATGATCATCATCCCCTCGACGCCGAGATTGAGCACGCCCGATTTCTCGACAACCAGCTCGCCGATGGCGGCAAGCAGGATCGGGATGGCGGCAAAGACCATGGTCGAGATCAGCAGCAGCGGATTGATGGCGCCAAAATCCATGTCAGGAGCCTCCTTGCCTGCCGATGACAACGCGGAACGTTGCCAGGAAATCCATTGACAGCAGGAAGAACAGCAGCATGCCCTGGAAGGCCTGGATCGCCGCTGCCGGCAATCCGAGCATGAACTGGGCCATTTCGCCGCCAATATAGGTCAGCGCCATCAGCAGCCCGGCCAGGACGATGCCGATCGGATTCAGGCGACCGAGGAAGGCGACGATGATGGCGGTGAAGCCATAGCCGACATTGAAGTCGATGGAGATGATGCCCGACGGGCCCGAGAGCTCGAAGATACCCGCCAGTCCGGCCATGCCGCCACCGATGCCTAGGCAGGCCACGACCAGGAGATTGGGATTGACCCCGGAGAATGCCGCGGCGCGCGCTGACTGGCCGGTCAGGCGGATGTTGAAGCCCAGGCGGTGGATGCGCATCAGCGCATGCGCCACCAACGCCAGCACCAGCGCCGCCATGACTCCGGCATGGATGCCGGTGCCGGTGAACAGCTCGGAATTGGCAGCGCTTTCATATTGCTGGAGGTTCCGCGACCCGGGAAAGCCGAACCCCTCCGGGTTGCGCAGAAGCCCGATCGAAACCGATGCCAGGAACTGTTCGGCCACGTAGACCAGCATCAGTGACACCAGGATCTCGTTGACGCCGAAGCGGATCTTCAGGAGGGCAGGGATCATCCCCCACAACACGCCGCCGATCACGCCGGCGATGATGACCGCCGGAAATATCCACCAGGCATCCAGCGGATAGAATGCCAGCGCTACACCACCGCCGGCGATGGCACCCATGATGTACTGGCCCTCGGCGCCGATATTCCAGAGATTGGCCCTGAATCCGAAAGACAGCCCGATTGCGATCAGTATGAGCGGCGCCGCCTTGACCAGGATCTGCGGCCGCGCATAGGATGCCATGCCCGGGTCGAACAGCGGCGACCAGAAAATTGTCCTGACGGCTGCCACCGGATCCTTGCCAAGCAGCACGAACATTATCATGCCGGCGATCATGGTCGCAGCCACTGCAAGCACCGGCGTGGCGAGCATCCATGCCCGCGAGCGCTGCCGTCTTCGCTCAAGCCTCAGCATTCGCCTCCTCCGGCCGCTGCAGATCATGCGAGCCGCCCATCAGCATTCCGATCTCTTCCCGCGACAATTCGCCAACCGGCCGGGCATCGCTCATCCTGCCCTCGTTCAGCACCGAGATCCGGGTGGAAATCTCGATCAGCTCGTCGAGATCCTGGCTGATCGCAACCACTGCGGCTCCCGCCGCGGCCATGTCGAGCAGCGCCTGCCTGATGGCGGCGGCGGCCGACGCATCGACACCCCAGGTCGGCTGGTTGACCACGAGGACCAGCGGGTCTTGCAGGATTTCCCGGCCGATCACGAATTTTTGCAGGTTACCGCCCGACAACGAGCTGGCGGCGCTGTCGGGGCCGGTGGTCCGCACATCAAATTCGGCAATGACGCGTTCGGCAAATTTCCGTGCTGCCGGCCAGTCGATGATTCCGTGCCGCGCCAGCTTCATTCTGGCGCATCCGGTCATGAACGCGTTCTCGGTCAGGCTCATATCGGCCGCCGCGGCATGGCCGACGCGCTCCTCCGGCGCCGTCAGCAGCCCGGCCTGGCGGCGGGCATCGGGAGATGCGCGGCCAAGATCGTTCCCGTCCATCAGGATGTCGCCCGAACTGGCCGGCGCCTCGCCGGACAAGGCTGCCATCAGCTCCTCCTGCCCGTTGCCGGCAATCCCGGCAACACCGAGGATTTCTCCCCGCCGGACCGCGAGGGACACGCCGCCGAGATTGGTCCCGAAATCGGACACCGCCGAAGTCGACAGGTTGCGAACTTCCAGCATTGGCTCACCGGCGGATGCATCCTCGGCCCGTGCCGGAGCGGAGAAGGAGCTGCCGACCATCATCTCGGCCAGCTGCCGGGCTGATTTCTGCCGCGGGTTGCAGGTGGCCACGACCTGACCCGCCCGCAGGATGGTGGCATGGTGGCACAGGGAGCGGATTTCCTCGAGCTTGTGGGAAATGTAGAGGATCGATGTCCCTTCTTCGGAGAGTTTCCGCAGCGTGGCAAACAGGATGCCCGTCTCCTGCGGAGTCAGCACCGAGGTCGGCTCATCCATGATCAGGAGCTTCGGTTCCTGCAGGAGGCAGCGGACAATCTCGACCCGTTGGCGCTCGCCGACCGACAGATCGCCGATCCGCTGTTCGGGATTCAGGAACAGCCCGTAATTCTCGCCGGTCCGGCGAATCAATTCGCCCAGCCGGCGGGGTGAGGGTGGACGGTTCATGCCCAGCGAGATGTTCTCCGACACCGTCAGTGCATCGAATAGCGAGAAATGCTGAAACACCATGGCGATGCCCTGCGAGCGGGCAACATTGGGCGAGGCGGGGGCGTAGGGTTGGTCCCGCAGGATCATCCGTCCCGAATCCGGGCGAATCAGGCCATAGACCGTCTTGACCAGGGTTGATTTGCCGGAGCCGTTTTCGCCCAGCAGCGCGTGGATCTCGCCGGCATCCATGCCGAAGGTGATCTCGTCATTGGCCTTGACGCCCGGATAGGATTTCGACAGCGCCTCGACCCGGAAGAACACGGTCATGGCCGGGCCTCGGTCGGGCCCGCCGTGACCTCGCCGCGCGCAAGCATCCGGCAGGCCAGGCCGATGGCGATCGCCCGCGGGTGCTTCCCGAGCTCCGGCATGCCGATCGGGCACTCGATCCGGTCGATCGCTTGCCTGGCATGGCCGGCCTCGGCCAGCCGCTTGCGGAAGCGGGCCCATTTCGACTTTGATCCGATCAACCCGACAGAGCGGAACGGAACGGCAAGAAGGCGGTTGCAGATATCGAGATCGAGGGCATGGGAATGGGTCATGACCAGGTGGTCAGCCTCCGCTGGCGCGAACCGGACCGTGTCGGCCGGGTTGGCCGCGACAAGCTGCTCGGCGCAGCCGGCGATGTCGGCCGGGTAGCGGTCGGCGGCGACATCGACCCAGGTGATGTCGAAACTGTCGAGCGGGGCCAGGGTTGCCACCACCGCCCGGCCGACATGGCCAGCCCCGAACAGCCACAGGCTACGCCGGCACCGGGAGGCCGCCTCGCCAATCCAGTTCCGACTGAACAGGATTTGTTCGCCATCGCCGGCAATGTCGGGAGGGGCCTCGCCGGCGTCGCCGGAGATTGCCCGCAGGTAGCGGCCGGTCTCGCTAATCGCCAGCCTGGCCTCCTGCAAACGGTCATGGTCGAAGATCTCGGTGACCAGCGTCACCGAACCGCCACAGCACTGGCCCAGCCCCGGTCCGAGCGGCCGGCGCTGGACCCCGGCACTGCCGGTGCCCTTGCCGAGTGACGACCGGGCGGCCTCTGCGGCCTCGTATTCGAGAGCACCGCCGCCAATGGTCCCGGACTGCCCGTCCGTCCAGACCAGCATCGACGCCCCGGCCTCGCGCGGCACCGACCCGGAGGTTTGCACGACCAGCACCCTGGCCACCCTGTCATGTCTGCCGACCGCAGCCTCGATGTCTTGCAGGTTGAAGGCCATCGATCAGCGTCCCGCCTGCCGCTGCACGGCGGCGAGGATGCGCTCGGGAGTGGCCGGGGCGGACAGGGCGGGGTAGACCGATCCGTCTCCGCAGGAGGCAACGGCGTGCGACAGGGCATGCAGGACCGAGATTGCCAGCATCAGGGGCGGCTCGCCAACAGCCTTTGATCGGTAGATGGTCTCCTCGTGGTTCTCGGCCCGGTCCCAGAGCGACACGTTGAAGATCGCCGGCCGGTCGGAGCAGGCCGGGATCTTGTAGGTGGATGGCGCGTGTGTCGTAAGCCTCCCGGAATCGTCCCAGCACAGCTCCTCTGTCGTCAGCCAGCCGGCACCCTGGACATATCCGCCCTCGACCTGGCCGACGTCAATTGCCGGGTTGAGCGATTTTCCGCATTCATGAAGAATGTCGGCCCGCAATATCCTGTTCTCCCCGGTCAGGGTGTCGATCATGACCTCGGTCACCGCGGCGCCATAGGAAAAATAGTAGAATGGACGGCCGACCCCGCGCACGCGGTCCCAGTTGACCTTCGGCGTGGCATAGAACCCGGTGGCCGAGAGCGGCACCCGGCCCAAATAGGCCGATTTGACCGCGTCGCCAAAGCTCCAGGCCTCGCTGCCGGCCCGGAATTGCCCTTCCTCGAATTTCACCTGCCCCAAATCCATCTGGTGCCTTGCGGCAACATGGTCGGCGATACGACCGACGATCTCCCGGCAGGCGCGGCTGACCGCCATTCCATTGAGATCGGAGCCGGAGGAGGCAGCGGTCGGCGACGTGTTGGGAACCTTGCCGGTATCGGTGGCGGTGATCCTGACGCTGTCGAGGGGTTGGCCGAATTCCTGTGCCGCCACCTGGGCCAGCTTGATGAACAGGCCCTGTCCCATCTCGGTTCCGCCATGATTGATGTGGATCGAGCCATCCTGGTAGACATGGACCAGGGCGCCGGCCTGGTTCAGGTGGGTCAGGGTGAAGGAAATCCCGAACTTGACCGGCGAAAATCCGATTCCCTTCCTAAGAATCCGGTTGGTGGAATTCCACTGGCGGATGGCCTCGCATCGCCGGGCATATTCCGAAGATGCCAGCAATTCCTCGGCGATGTCGCCGATGACGCAATCCTCGACCGGCATGCCGTAGAAGGTCTTCTGGCTGCCAGCCCTGACCGGCGGTGCGTAGTAGTTCAGCCGCCGCAGCTCGGCCGGGTCGACACCGGTGTCATGGGCAAGATGGTCGAGGACCCGTTCGATGCCGAGCATGCCCTGCGGGCCGCCAAATCCCCTGAAAGCGGTTGCCGACTGGGTATTGGTCCGCAACCGTTCCGAGGTCACGCTGATCGCCGGGATCCGGTAGGCATTGTCGGCATGCAGCATCGCCCGGTCGGCGACGGGCAGCGAGAGGTCACGCGACCAGCCGCAGCGAACCAACTGCCGGAACACCACCCCGGCAAGCCGGCCCGACCGGTCACAGCCAGCCTCGTATTCGATCCTGGCATCGTGGCGCTTGCCGGTGATCATGAAATCGTCATCTCGGTCGAAGCGCATCCGGCACGGGAGTCCGGTCACCCTGGCGGCAACGCCGCAGGCACAGGCAATGTTGTTGGCCTGGCTTTCCTTGCCGCCGAAGCCGCCGCCCATGCGGCGGACCTCGACCCGTACCGCATGCATGGGTTTGCCAATTGCGTCGGCCACCTTGTGCTGGATCTCGGTCGGATGCTGGGTCGAGCTGTAGACCAGCATTGAGCCATCTTCCTGCGGCACCGCCAGCGCCGCCTGACCCTCCAGGTAGAAATGCTCCTGGCCGCCGACCTCGATTGTGCCCGACACCCGGTGCTCGGCCTTGCTGATCGCCTGCACCGGGTTTCCCTTGCAGTAGACCAGCGGCTCTTCCAGCCGGCTGCCTGCCCGCAGCGCATCTTCGATCGACAGGATTGCCGGTTGTTCCCGGTACTCGATCTCTGCCCGCCGCGCCGCCTGTCGGGCGGCCAGGTGCGATCGGGCGATTACCAGGAAGATCGGCTGACCGACATAGTGGACCTCTCCGTCGGCGAGCAGCGGCTCGCCATCACCGGATGGCGAGACGTCATTGGCGGCCGGCAGATCGCCGGCGGTGAGGGCGCAGACAACCCCGTCGGCAGCACGGACATCGTCCAGGCAGACAGACAGGAGCTCGGCCCGGGAGACCGCCGAGCAGCCGAAGGCCAGGTGCAGGGCCGAGCCTGGCGACGGGATGTCATCGACGTAGAGCGCCCTGCCGGTGACATGCAGCACGGCCGCATCATGGGCGGTTGGCTGGTGAAGCGCTGTCAATGGCCCGGATCCAGGATGTTGGCGGGCATGTCTGGGCAGCTGTCTTCGAGGAAATATCGCAGCAGCATGTTGCGCGCCGCCTGCATCCGGTACTGCCCGCTGGCCCGCATGTCCGAGATCGGCGCAAAGTCGTGCTCCATGGCCTGCATTGCCGCATCCACCGTGTCACGGCTCCAGGCCTGGCCGACCAGCGCCTCCTCGGTCCGTCGGGCCCGGCGGGGCGTTGCCGCCATGCCGCCAAAGGCGATTCGCGCCGAGGTCACGCGCCGGTTGTCGATGGCGATGTTGACGCATCCGCAGACGGCCGAGATATCCTGGTCGAACCGCTTGGACAGCTTGTAGCATCTCAGCCCGCCGCCGCGGGCGGGGATCACGATGGTCTCGACGAATTCGCCCGGACGCAGATCCTGCCTGCCATACTCGACGAAGAACTCGCCGATCGGCAAGGTCCGCCGCTGTGCACCGCGGCGCAGTTCGAGCCGGGCATCGAGGGCTATCAGCGCCGGGGAAGCATCGCCGATCGGCGAGCCATTGGCGACATTGCCGCCGATGGTAGCGGAATTGCGGACCTGGACGGAACCGAAGCGCCGCACCAGCTCGGCCATCGACGGAAAGCGGTCGGCGACGCAATCGCCGAACTCGGCCAGGGTAACGCCGCCGCCAATGCGAAGCTCGCAGCCCCTCTCCTCGATGCCCCTGAGCTCGGGAATGTCGCCGATGAAGCAGACCGGTCGGATATCGCGCAGCTGCTTGGTCACCCACAGCCCGACATCGGTGGCGCCGGCCACCAGTGTCGCCGATGGGTTGTCGAGGTACCATTCGGCGAATTCCCTGATCCCGGCGGCGACATGCCAGCCCCCGCCGCCAGCCTGGCCGGCGACATTCGGCATGGCATCGCCGATGGTGCCCGACCATGCGGGAAGCGGCTTTTCGCAGGCGGCTTCGGCGGCCCTGACAATCGGGGCGTAGCCGGTGCAGCGGCAGAGATTGCCGGCCAGTACATCGTCATGCTTCCGGTTGTCGTTCAGTCTTCCGGCAACCAGCGACATCACGATTCCCGGAGTGCAGAACCCGCATTGGCTGCCATGGTACTCAACCATCGCCGCCTGCACGCAATTTGGACTGCCATCGGCCTCGGACACCCCCTCGATGGTCCGCAACGCCTTGCCATGCAGTTGCGGCAGGAACATGATGCAGGAATTGACGGCCATGTGGATGAGGTCTTGACCGTGTCGCTCCGACACCAGCACGGTGCAGGCCCCGCAATCACCCTCGTTGCAGCCCTCCTTGGTGCCGGTCAGACCTCGCGACAGCCGCAACCAGTCCAGGACAGTGGTCTGCGGATCCGGATCCGCCAGCGACACCGGCGAGCCATTCAATGTAAATTCAAGTCCCGACATGGTCGTCACGCCGATAGCCGGATTGACCGTGCAAGACAATCCGCATCGATGCAATAGTTGTGGGCAACCCGGCCCGCCTTTCGCGCCCGCCGACCCCGCAATACAGGCCGGCACTGGCCGGCCAGGCGAGCCGTTGCGACCTGCTTCCCGAAATGGTGCGGCGGGTTTAAGGGTGAGGGCATGGCCAGTGAATTCCGATTCGTCCATTTGCGCGTGAGCAGCGAGTATTCGCTGCTCCGGGGTGCGGTGAGGATCAGGGATCTTCCCGAACTCTGCCGGCGGTTCGGCATGCCGGCAATTGCCATTTCCGATCACAACAACATGTTCGGTGCGCTGGAATTCTCCACCGGGATCGCCGCCGCCGGAATCCAGCCGATCCATGGCTGCCTGGCCAGCCTGCGACTGTCCACGCCGGCGGAGGATGCCGGTGGCATGCCCGAGACCGCGCCCGTGGTGCTGCTGGCCCAGAACGAGGCCGGGTACGGCAACCTGCTAAGGCTGAATTCGTGCCTCTACCTGGACGAGGATCGGTCCAGCCCCTTTCTGACCATCGACGAATTGCGAAGGCATTCCGAAGGGCTGATCTGCCTGACCGGCGGGTCGGACGGGCCGGTGGGGCGGCTTGTCCTCGAGAGCACCATGGACCGGGCCGGAGAGTTGCTCCTCGAACTGGCGGGGATCTTCGCCGGCAGGCTGTATGTCGAGCTGCAGCGGCATCCGGCCGAGGGATCGGAGCTGGCGCAGCGGCAGGATCGCGCCGAGCCGGGACTGGTCGAACTGGCCTATCGTAACCGGCTTCCGCTGGTGGCCACCAATGACGTGCATTTTCCTGATCGGAACGATTACGACGCCCATGATGCCATGCTGTGCATCGCCAGCGGGTCCTATGTCGACCAGAAGACCGGCCGTACCCGGTTGACGCCGGAACATTACTTCAAGTCGCAGGCGGAGATGGTTGAGCTGTTCGACGATTTGCCGGAGGCCGTCGACAATACAATCGAGATTGCCCGCCGCTGTTCGTTCCGGGCGGCCGGCCGCTCGCCGATTCTGCCGAGATTTACCGACAACGAGGCCGAGGAGATGCGCCGGCAGGCCAGGGAGGGGCTCGACGAACGCCTGAAATCGATGATCCTGTCGGCGCCGGAAGCCGAGTATCGCCAACGGCTCGACTACGAGCTGGAGGTCATCGAATCGATGGGCTTCGCCGGCTACTTCCTGATCGTGGCCGATTTCATCAAATGGGCGAAGTCGAACGACATTCCGGTCGGGGCAGGTCGCGGCTCGGGGGCTGGCTCGCTGGTGGCGTTTGCCCTGACCATCACCAATCTCGATCCGATCCGCTTTTCCCTGCTGTTCGAGCGGTTCCTGAATCCGGAGCGGATCTCGATGCCGGATTTTGACATCGATTTCTGCATGGATCGCCGGGACGAGGTCATCCACTATGTGCAGCAGAAATACGGTAGCCAACGGGTGGCCCACATCATCACCTTCGGCGCCCTGCTTGCCCGGGCCGCGATCAGGGATGTCGGGCGGGTATTGCGGTTGCCGTATACGCAGGTTGACCGCATCGCCAAGCTGATTCCAAGGGATGGTGCCCGCAACGTGCCGCTTGACGAGGCACTTCAGACCGAGCCGAGGCTTGCCGAGATCCGGGAATCCTCGGAGTTGATGGGCAGGCTGTTCCATGATGCCGCGGCGCTGGAAGGGCTGTTGCGCAACGCATCGACCCATGCGGCCGGGGTGGTGATCGGCGACCGGCCGTTGGATGAGTTGGTGCCGCTCTACAAGGATCAGCGATCGGATATTCCGGCAACGCAGTTCTCGATGAAATGGGTCGAGAAGGCGGGGCTGGTCAAGTTCGACTTCCTGGGGCTGAAGACCCTGACGGTGATCAGGAAGGCCGTCGACCTGCTGGCGGAGCAGGGGGTGGAGGTCGATATCGACGCGCTCGATTTCGACGATCGCAAGACCTTCGAACTCTGCGCGTCGGGCGACACCGTCGCCGTGTTCCAGCTGGAAAGTTCCGGCATGAAGGACACGCTGCGGATGATGATCCCGAATTCGATCGAGGACATCGTCGCCCTGGTGGCGCTGTATCGGCCGGGCCCGATGGAGAACATTCCACTCTATTGCGATGTCAAGAATGGCAGGAAGAAGCGCCGGAGCCAGCACAAGCTCATTGATCATATCGTCGACGAGACCCATGGCATCATCGTCTACCAGGAACAGGTGATGCAGATCGCCCAGGCAATGGCCGGCTACAGCCTGGCCGAAGCCGATCTGCTGCGGCGTGCCATCGGCAAGAAGATCAAGTCGGACATGGACGCCGAAAAGCCGAAATTCCTGCAGCGAGCCGGTGACCGTGGAGTCAGCGAGCGGGATGCCAACTCGGTCTGGGACCTCCTGGCGCGGTTTGCCGAATACGGGTTCAACAAGGCGCATGCCGCCGCCTATGCGGTGGTGGTCTACCAGACCGCCTGGCTGAAGGCCAACCACACGGTGCCCTTCATGACCGCGGTCATGAATTGCGACATCGGCGATGCCGAAAAGCTCCAGGCTTTCGTGCAGGAATTGCGGCGGCTGGAAATCGAGCTTGTTCCGCCCTGCGTGAATCGGTCGCAGGCCGAGTTCTCGATTGCTGATGGCAGGATCCATTATGGCCTCGGTGCCCTCAAGAATGTCGGCGTCGAAGCCATGCGCCAGCTGGTCGCGGCCCGGGAGGACGGCCCGTTTGCCAGCCTGGCCGATCTTGCCGAACGGGCAGACCTCAAGGCCATCGGCAAGCGGCAACTCGAGACGCTGGCCCGGTCCGGTGCCTTCGACCAGCTGGAGAGCAACCGGCGCAAGGTATTCGAGGGCCTCGACCTGCTGACTTCCTATTCGGCCACCATCCGTGCCGAACGGCAATCGGCGCAGATGTCGCTCTTCGACGATGCGTCGGACCAGTTGCCGGCCCCCGAATTGCCCGATCCCCGCGACTGGACCGAGCAGGTCCGGATCCGGGAGGAATTTTCCGCAATCGGCTTCTACCTGTCAGGCCATCCGCTGGATGCGCATGCCTCGTTGCTGAAACAGCGACGCGTGGTCGGCATTGCTGATCTCCAGGACATGACCAGTGACAAGTGGAAGGGTTTTGTCATCGCCGGCGTGGTGTCGGCGGTCCGCAAGCGGGTGTCCCGCCGGGGCGATCCTTTCGCCTTTGTCGAGATCTCGGACCAGACCGCGATCACCGAGATCACGGTATTCTCCGAGCAGTTGCGCAAGGCCGGCTCCCGGCTCGAAGCCAATGCCATGATGCTGATCGTGGCCGATGCCAGGCTGGAGGACGGCCAGCTGAAATTGCGGGCATCGATGATCGAGTTCATCGAGAACGATGCCGAGCCGCAGGCTGGCGGCATGCGGATCTATTTTGACAGCACGGCGGCGCCGTCGAGCGTCAAGTCGCTACTGGATGACATTGCCGCCGGCAACCTTGATCCGGAAAACGGCTCGGTAAGGTTCTGTCCCGTGGCGGGATCGCTGGACGTCGATGCCGATATCGAGATCGCCGGGCGGTTTCCGGTCGGCCGGAAGGTGCGGAACGCAATTGCCAGCCTCGATGGCGTGGTCAAGGTCGAGGAATTCTGACCGGGGTCACCGGCGGGCCCGAGCAAGTCACCGCTGCCCGCGATTGCTTGCCAGGCCCTGACCGGCCGCAGCGGGCCAGCCACGAGTTCCGTGCGAGGAGCTTGGCAGGCTACTACGATGATAGTCGTGGGCCAAAGCGAGCAAATGACCGGCACAACTGGCAATCCATGTTCGGGTCAACGCGGAAGTGGCGATTGCCCCGGTTTGTTTGGCAAGAACTGACCAGAAGTCACGAGTTCAAAGCGTCCGGACATCAAAAGCAACACCGCTGCTCCAAGGACATGATCGTGTCATGCCGCAGGAGCATCGCGTCATGCAGAGGCCCCTGCCATGGCCCGGACAAAGGCAGCGTTCATCGGCGACAATCGCCTGGCCGACCATTTCAGCATGAACGTGATCGCGTCAGCCCTTCCGCGCGGCGCCGTCAATGCCACCTTGTATGACCAGAATCAGAGAATAGAGAAAAAAAGGAAGTTGTACATTGTACCGCGGGCATTCCTGTGGAAAACGCCGCGGTTGCCGTGCAGCTTCGCCTTCTCCATTCTTCACACGGGCTCGTCGTCGCCAGCCGTCACGGACTGACTTCCGGCAACGACGAAGCGGGGCATCTTCCCCGCAAGGCGGGTCGGACCGATAGAATTCTGGATCACGAAAGTGGATCCGTCCGCAAGCACGGCCTTCTCGCCTTCCCGTCTGTCTCCCGGGTCCTGGATGGATGCCTGGGCAGGGGCCCGGATCATCGCGAGAATAGGAGCGGGAGACCATGAGCAAGCTAGTCGCAGGCATCGATGTCAGCAAGGACAAGGCAGGCATCCATCTGGATGGCGAGGACAGGAGACTTCTGGGTAACCGGGACGGTGTTATTTCCTGAACCGTGTCGTCAGACATAATGTGAACATTCTCGAATTGGTCCATCGGAGATCCGGCCGGATCAATCCGGGACAGTGACGGCAACGCTTCTTTCCAGGCAGAAATGTCTCGCGGGGTCACCACGGGCCGCGCGGGCTACCGGGAAAAGGCTACCGGGAAGGAAAGGTGGCACAAGGTGGGTCAATTTTGGACGCCGATGCCGGGTCAATGGACGCCGCTTGACACTTGTTAAGGGTTTGTTTGCAGTGGCTTGCCAGTCGCGCGATCCTCAATATTTGTGAGGTTGTTTGTGCCGTTCATCCACTCAGTGCAAGAACGGTCCGCACACCGGTCTGGATCGTGCTGTATTGGTCTATGAAAACCAACTTGCCGATGCCCGGAGACCCGGACTCTCTTGTGGACGGGGCATTCACCGCGGCAACGGGAAGTGTCTTCTCGCATCAGCCATCACACTTCCAGACTGTCCGGAAAAGGCGTAGGAAATTCTTGCCAAGAAACTTCAGCACATCGGCATCCCGCCAGCCCCGCCGCAACAGCGCCTCGGTCAATTGGCCGATGTTTCGCGCATCTCCCCAGGGCCAGGTCCACGGCGGCGGCGGCAAAGTGCCGGGGCTGAACACCTTCTCCGCCAGCATGCGGGCGTAGCGGGCCGGCGGAATCTGCTCACCCGGCAGGAATGAAAAGTCCAGGCCGAGGCCTACGTGGTCTATGCCGGCGGTTTCGACCATGTGGTCCACATGGGCCAGATAGTCCTCGCACGTGGGCGACGCAGTTCCTGCCTTGATGAAAGCAGGATGCCCGTTGATCCCGATGACACCGCCGGTCTCGGCGCAGCGGCGGATCTGTTCCGCCGTGATGTTTCTTGGATGCTCGTATAGGGCGGCCGCATTCGAATGAGTGAAGGCAACGGGAGCCGCTGACAGCTCCATCGCCTCAAACGTTGCGCGCCGGCCGGTGTGGGAGAGGTCGAGCAGCATGCCCGTCCGGTTCATTTCGGTCACAAGCTGCCGGCCGAAATTCGTCAGGCCGCCGTTTCTTGGCTCCATACAGCCATCCGCAGCCGCCTCGGCCCGGTTGTAGGCCAGATTCATGGAGCGAACCCCGAGACGGTGATAGATTTCGACCATATCCAGACGCTGGTCGAGGGCCGCGCTGCTCTGAAACGCGAGCACAATGGCGAAGCGGCCTGCTCTTTTTGCCGCCAGAATGTCGTCCGCAGTGCGGCCCAGCACCAGGTCTTCTCTGTCGCGGATTTGGCGGCATAGGGATCCGATCAGGTCAAGGGTGGAAGCGCGGCTGTCATAGTGCAGGGCGACGGTTGCCAGCGCGCAGGTGGCGCCCCCTTCGGTCCATAAATCCGCATTGGCGCCGTCACGAAGGATGGGGGCGCATGCGTCGATGACGACGGCGGAACGATGAAGGGCAGCCGCGTTCATTGCGCGCCAGTCGATTCGACCAGATGACAGGCAACCTTGCGGGTGCTCCCGACAGGACGCAAGGTCGGCGAGACCCGCCGGCAGCGGTCCACCGCCATCGGACACCTGGGATGGAACGCGCATCCGGGCGGCGGGTTGGACGGCGACGGCACATCGCCACCGAGCACCGCGCGGTCCTGCCGGGTCGCCGGCTCTTGCGAAGGCACTGCTGCGAGCAGGGCCCGGGTATAGGGGTGCTGCGGCGACCCAAACAGTTCATGCGTCGTCCCGATTTCCACCAGTTTTCCCAGATACATGACTGCGACACGGTGACTGATGTGCTCAACGACGGCCAGGTCGTGGGATATCAGGAGATAGGCCAGACCAAGATCATCCTGGAGATCAATCATCAAATTGAGCACCTGCGCCTGAACGGAAACGTCCAATGCCGATACCGGCTCGTCGGCGACAATGAGATCCGGCTCCAGGGCGAGCGCCCTGGCGATGCCGAGACGCTGGCGCTGACCGCCGGAGAACTCGTGGGGGAAGTTCGCCATGCGTTCGGGGCGCAATCCGACTCGCTCCATAAGCTCGGCTGTCCGCCGCCGCTTCTCGGCTCCGCGGGCAAGGCCATAATTCTCAAAGGGTTCGCCAATAATAGAGCCCGCGGTCATGCGGGGATTGAGTGACGAGTACGGATCCTGGAACACGAACTGGAGTCGGCGCCGCAGCGGGTGCAGTTCGCGCGGAGACAGGCGTGAGATGTCGCGGCGATCGATTCGGATGGTTCCAGCAGTCGGTGTTTCCAGCCGCAGGATCAGGCGGCCCACCGTGGTCTTGCCGCAGCCGCTTTCGCCGACCAGGCCCAGAGTCTCGCCCCGGTCAATGGTGAAACTCACGCCATCCACTGCCTTGACGGGATTCTGTGGGCGCCCCAGCCAGGGCTGGCCGGATGTGAAATGTTTCTTGAGCTCGTCCACCGAGAGCAATTCGTTCATGATGCCAGCACCCGGTCTACTTCCCAACAAGCGACAGAATGCCCCTTCCCTCGATCCTGCATAACAGGTGTCGCGGAGCGCGAACGCTCGGTGGCGAAAGCACATCGCGGCGCAAAGGCGCATCCAGCGATTTCCTCGGCCAGCGAGGGCACGATCCCGGGAACTTCCTTGAGGCGGGAGCGCTGCCGGTGCGTCCGCTTCGAACTTCCAAGGCGGGGGATCGAGTCCATGAGGCCGCGGGTATAGGGATGCATTGGCCGGGCGAAGATATCCTTCACCGGGGCCTCTTCGACCTTTCGGCCCGCATACATGACCATCACGCGGTCGGCCATATCCGCCACCACTCCGAAATTGTGCGTGATCAAGATGATGGCAGTTCCCAAATCCTTCTTCAGGCTGCTCATAAGCTCAAGGATCTGGGCCTGAACCGTGACATCGAGCGCGGTCGTCGGCTCGTCGGCGATCAGGACCTTGGGATTGCAGCACAATGCCATCGCGATCATGACCCGCTGGCGCATGCCGCCGGAGAACTGGTGTGGATATTCGCCGGCGCGGCGGCGCGGATCGGGGATGCGCACAACTTCCAGCATCTCCAAAGCCCTTGCTGCCGCCCGTCTCCGCCGAAGTCCTTGGTGGATGCGGACGGTCTCTGCGATCTGGTCGCCCACGGTCATCACCGGATTTAACGAGGTCATGGGCTCCTGGAAAACCATGGCAACGGCTTCCCCGCGAATGCGCCGCATGTCCCTTTCGGGCAGCGATACGAGATTGCGATCTTCCAGCATGATCGATCCGCGGACAATCTGGCCCTGACGGGGTGGAATCAGGCCCATGATGGAGAGGCCGGTCACGCTTTTGCCGCAGCCGGATTCGCCGACGATGCCTAAGGTCTCTCCTGGTCCGAGATCGAAAGTGACATCCTCCACGGCCCGAACCACACCATCGGCTGTATGGAATCGGGTCGTCAGACCCTGGACCGACAGAACTGGCGTCATTCAAATGCTCCGGGAAATTCGCGGGTCGATCATGTCTCTGAGACCGTCGCCGACAAGATTGATGGAGAGGATCAGCAATGCCAGGCAGGTGCCGGGAAAGAAGATGATCCAGGGCGCGAGCTGGAAGTAGCTGCGGCCCTCGGCGATGGTGCCGCCCCAGCTCGGAATTTCCGGAGGGGTTCCGGCGCCCAGAAAACTCAATGCCGACTCGATGATGATGGCGGCGGCGCAAATGAAGGTGGCCTGAACCATCAGCGGCGCGATTGTGTTGGGAAGAATGTGGCGAAAGATAATTTTCGGAGTGCGTGATCCCACAGTCACCGCGGCGTCCACGTAGGGCTGCTCCCGGATGGTCAGCACCACGCCTCGAACCAGGCGCACGACGCGCGGAACCTCCGCAACGGTGACTGCGATGATGACGTTTTGAATGGTGGCGTGTGTCAGGGACACGAGCGCAATGGCAAGGAGAATGTGGGGAATGGCAAGCAGACCGTCCATGACCCGCATCACGACCATGTCGATACTGCGGACGTAGCCGGACACCAGTCCAATGGTAAGGCCGATGACTGTGCTCAATGCGGCAACGGTCAAACCCACGATCAAGGACACACGGCCCCCATGGACCGTGCGGTTCAGAACACTGCGGCCGAACTGGTCAGTGCCGAACCAGTGATCCGCGCCTGGCGACTGCAGACGGTCAATGGGATTGAACTTTATTGGATCGCCGACAATCCACGGCGCGAGCAACGATGCGACGGTCAGGAATAGCAGGATCGCCGCGCCGACAAAAATAGGAAAATGTCGGCGCAGGAGGTAGCGAAATCGGCGCCAGCGGCGTCGCTGAGACATTTCGGGCATCTCTGCAACGGCCATCTTCAGTACCGAATGCGCGGATCGAGAAGGCAGTAAGCCACGTCGATCAATACGTTGATCACCACATATACGCCCGAGAACAGCATGATCATCGCCTGAATGACCGGGTAGTCGCGGTTGAGAATGGCATCCACAACCATGCGGCCCAGGCCTGGAATGTTGAAAACGGTCTCCGTGACAACGACACCGCTGATGACAAGCGCGAAGCCGATGCCGACGACGGTCACTATTGGCACAGCGGCGTTGCGCAGCGCATGAACCATGAGCAGCCGGCCGGTGCCGACTCCCTTGGCCCGGGCTGTGCGAATGAAATCCTCCGAAAGGATTTCCAGAATGCTCGCCCGTGTGATGCGCGCGATCAGCGCGATGTAAACCATTCCCAACGCCAGGCTTGGCAGGACGAGGCTGTGGAGAGCCAGCCACAGGCCCGCCTGCTCCAGACTCTTGTAGCCTTGGACCGGGAACCAGCCGAGGACGATCGAGAACACATATATCAGCGCATAACCCACAACGAAGATCGGGACTGAGAAGCCGAATACGCCCAGAGCCATCACACAGCGGTCGACCAGCGTTCCCGCTTTCCATGCCGCCAATATGCCAATGGGGATCGCGGTCACAATTGCGATGACCATCGTCATGACGGTCAGCAGCAGGGTGGGTTCCAGCCGTTGGCCGATAAGCTGAGCCACCGGCAGGTTGGAGTAGAGTGAAGTTCCGAGGTCGCCCCGCACCAAACTCCAGACCCAAAGGCCGAATTGCTCGTAGAGCGGCCGGTCGAGGCCCAACCGCTTTCGGATACTCTCAATGTCTTGCAGCGTCGCCTGGTCGCCCGCCATGACCGCCGCCGGATCGCCGGGCGTCAAGTGCAGGAGCAGGAATACGATGAACGCCACCATGCCCATGACCGGAAAGGCCGCTGCAAGGCGTCTGACAACCTGAATCAGCATGGGATTGATGGCATGCGCCGGGCGGGTCCTGTGGCCCGCCCGGCGCCTTCAGATAGGCGCGCATCCGGCGGGCCTGCCGCAGTCAGCTGGGCTTTGCGATATTCCAGAACACGACCCCGCCGGGCACGATGAGAACACCTTCCAGCTCATTTCGGAAAGCTGCCGGCTGCTGCCATTGACCCAGCGGCACGTAAGGAACGAATTCGGTCGCGCTTTCCTGGATCTGGCGTCCCAATGCCTTTTTCTCTTCGATCGTCTGCGCAAATGGGAATGAATCGATCAGACTCTGGTGTTCCTCATTGCAGGGCCAGCCCGGCCACGACTTTTCACAGGTTGCGTGGATGGGCTTGTTCGTCAGCGGATTGCTGATTCCCGGACCGTTCCAGTATGTGTGAAGGATATTCCAGCCGCCTTCGGAGACAGGCTCCTTGACCGCCCGGCGCGACCCCATAGTCGACCAATCCATCGCCTCCAACTCCACGTTGAGGCCGGCCTCGCGCAGGAGCTGGGCGGTCACCAGCGTGGCTGCGTTCATGATCGGCACATCGGTCGGGTGCAGGATCACAATGGCTTCCCCGTCGTAGCCAGCTTCCGCAAACGCCTGCCGCGCCTTCTCGGGGTCGTGGCCGAGAAGGGCCTCGGCGCCGGACTCGTCCTCCAGCAGAGTGCCGCAGGCGAAATAGGAGCCGCAGGTGCGATAAAGCAGCGGGTCGCCAAACATGGTGCGCAGATAGGTTTCCTGGTCAACGGCCCACATCAGGCCCCTTCGCATCGCAACGTTATCGAATGGAGGGTGCAGGTGGTTCGGACGCAACACGCCTTGGTAGCCGATCGGATTGGTGGCTTTGAGCGTGATCGGCTGATCCTTCAAAGAGGGAAGAAAATCGGCGGGCGGGTTTTCATAAAAGTCGATTTCGCCGTTGATCAGGGCCGAAACCACAGTCTGCGGATCGCGGATGTTCAGCCACTCAACCCTGTCGACCTTGGCAACCTTGCCTCCCGCCGCACTGCTCGGCGGTTCGTCACGGGGAACGTAGTTCGGGTTCTTCACATAAACGACTTTGCTGCCCGGCACCCACTCGTCCTTCTTGAAAATGAAGGGACCGGAACCAATTGTCGATTCGATCTGAGTTTCCGGATCCGTCATGGCAACGGCCTCCGGCATGATCGCAGCCACCCTGGAGGTGGTCTTGCCCAGCGCTTCAAGAAGCAGGCCGTAGGGCTTAGTCAGTTTCCATTCGAAAGTCTTGTCGTCAATCGCAGAAAGCCTCTCCGTCACACCCATGACCTGCTGGCCGGAACTGTCGCGAGCCCCCCAGCGATGCAGCGAAGCTATGACATCGGCGGTTGTGACCGGCGCGCCGTCATGGAACTGGAGGCCGTCCCGCAGGGTAAAGCGGTAGAGCATTCCGTCATCGGACACTTCATAGGTGTCGACCATCTGCGGCTGAGGCACACTGTTCTCGTCCCAAGCGAACAGGAAGTCGTAAATCATCAACGCATGATTTTGACTGATGCCGTGCGTGGTCCAAACAGGATCGAGTATCTTTAGGTCCGCGTGCAACACGACACGGAGCACCGACTCAGAAGAGGCATGTGCCGGAGTCCCGACTGCCAGGCCCAGCGCAACGGCGCAGGAGGCGAGAGCTGAGGATATTCGCAGTGTTTTCAACATTATTGACTCTTCCTCATTTTACTTTCGAAAGGCATTCGGCCCTTCCGACTCTAACACAGCGAAACGTGTCCATCAAACCCGGTGTTGGGTCTCACATTAGTCTGGCCTGAACCGGGGGTCTTTTCCCATATTCCCACCGACGGACTTCTCCAGCAGGTCAGCGACAATCCGCTACAGGGATTCTTCTCCAAGCAGTACCGTTTCCTGTAGCAAGGAGCCCCGGCCGCGCATCGCCGCTTGCCTTCCACGGCACGTTGCCGGACATGGCCGGAAGACAGCCCAAGGCAGGAAAGGGTGGCCCGCGCGACCTCACCTCGCCGGGCTATGGGCGACCAGTTCAGCTAAGATTCGAAACTTCACTGACCGCCGAGGACTACGTTAGACGCGAGACGTGGAAGAAGGCAAGCCTTCCGGATTGCCTGAAGCGACGCTCCGGCTGCGATTGCCGGCTGTTGAAGCACGGCACCTACCAGCGCAAGACGCCGGTCCCCATGCATGTGGCCCGTTTCGACTGCCGTGAATGCCGGACCACCATCAGCCGCCTTCCCGATTTTGCCGCCGCCCGCCACCCCCCCCGGAGGGGGGGCGCTATTTCCTGAACCATGTCGTCAGTCATAATGTGAACATTCTCGAATTGGTCCATCGGAGATCCGGCCGGATCAATCCGGGACAGTGACGGCAACGCTTCTTTCCAGGCAGAAATGTGTCGCGGGGTCACCACGGGACGCGCGGGCGTGGCTGGCACGAACTGACAGCAGGAACTGGCCGGCAACGCCGGAGTGGCGTGTTCGCGCGGCCAGAGACCTGTTGCATCGACTCTGCACCTGCGGCGGGAGCCCCCCGGGAAAACGGAGCAGATCGGGAAACATCTCCGTTTCGAGCCGAAACAATTCGGGGCATTCAGGTCAGGATAGAGTGAGAAACAACACCCGCAACGTCTGCCAGGAGCTCTTCTGCGGCCGGCCCGTCACCCATATCCTGGATTTCTTCCACCTCTCGGAATATCTGTCCGATGCCCTGAAGGCGATCATCCCGGACGCGACCGAACGCCGTCAGCGCCTCGAGGCCGGCAAGGCGCGGCTGAAGGCCAACCAGGCGGCGGCGGTGCTGGAGGAACTCAGGCCGCTTGCCGCCCGACATGAAGACGTGGCGACATGCGTGCGCGACATGGAGGCCAATATCAGCCGCATGCAGTACGGGACCTGTCTGGCGCGGGGCCTGCATATCGGCTCCGGTGTGGTGGAAAGTGCGTGCCGCGGCCTTGTCGGAATACGCCTCAGGCGACCCGGCAGTCACTGGTCGGTTGCCGGGGCAAAGGCCATGCTGTCGCTGAAGAGCTGTATCGAGAACAACCGCTGGGCAGACTTCCTGCACTGGCGGGCGGCGCAACCACGAATGGCCTGACCAAAGAATTCGGGATGCACCCTGCCCCAGGAGACAAATTGCAAGCCACCTCCGAATCTGTTCCTTTACGCGGCAAGGGATATGGGCGTAGATTCTGATTCCTGTCTGGACATTGAAGAAAGTTTTCCTGGTCCGCTCGCCAGGAGGGCCGCAAATATGAGAGTTCTACGCTTTACTGGCAGATCGCATTTCCGGAGACTGGACGAAGATTTGCCAGACTGTGTTTGGGATGTGCCGACGCTGAATGCCGGGGAGCGCATCAACGAGATGTTCCCGGTTTTGAAGAGATAACCTGAATGCCGCGCAGAAACGACCAAATTGAGAAACTTGACAAGGCGGCGCGTGCTGGCTGGCTGTATTACGTCGCAGGCAACAGCCAGGAAGAGATCGCCCGGAAACTTCATGTCTCGCGCCAAACCGCGCAGAGATTGGTGTCGACGGCGGTGAAGGAAAGACTGATCAAGTTCCGCCTCGATCACCCACTCTCGAACTGCCTTGATCTGGCCGAACAGCTGATCGACCGATTTGGCCTTTCCCATTGCGAAATCGTTCCAAGCGACCCGGATGCACCGGGCCTTCTCAGCGGCGTTGCCACGGCGGCCGCGGCTGCGATGGAGAGGCAGTTCAAGTCACGCCAACCGATCACCGTCGCCTTCGGGACGGGTCGAGCCCTTCGGGCCTGCATAGAGCAAATGCCGGTCATGGATTGTCCGCAGCATCATGTGGTTTCGCTTGTTGGCAACATGCATCCCGACGGAACAGCGTCCGCTTACAACATCGTCGTTCGCATGGCCAATCGGGTTGGATCGCAGCACAACCCAATGCCGCTTCCGGTGCTTGTTCGAAACGAGAGCGAGCTTCCGGTCCTGCAGGCACAAGAACCTGTCCAGCGTACCCTGGAACTTTGCGCAAGGGCCGTTGCCACGTTTGTCGGCATCGGACATGTTGATGACACCTCTCCGCTTGTTGTCGACGGGTTCATTTCAGCCGATGAAAGCCGCGCGCTCTTGAAATTGGGAGCCATCGGCGAGATCGTCGGTTGGGTCTACAACATCGAGGGTCAGCTAATCCCCGGGTCGACAAATAGTCGCGTTTCAAGCGCGCACCTCATTCCAGGAAATCCGCGGCCCTTCATCGGGATTGCCGTTGGCCAGAACAAATGCCAGGCGATTCTGGGTGCGTGCCGAGGCAGATTGATCAACGGGCTGATTACCGATGAATTTACGGCAGCCTCAGTCCTGGAATTGGCATGATTTCCCTTGGAACAAACCGGTCTTCCGACCTGGTTCATTCAAGGTTGACCTTCTCTTGAATTTGTCAAGCAAAGGCTCCTTTCAATCTCGAAATCGGCGGGGGTGGCCGAGGCCGGCGCAAGTCGCTGGCATTTGTCGGTTTTCCAGGACAGCCCGAACCCGGCGCACCTTCCGTTGACGACCGGCCGGTGCCTCAGGTCGTGCCTGGTTTTGTGAAAGCAGGTCTTGATCTCCGACAGCCTGCGGTTCTGGATGACCAGGCCGCTGCTGCGCACGGACTTGACGATCTGGACCCTGACGCGGTCTCCGGCGAGCTTTTTCCGTCGCACGAACAGGGGGTGAATGATGTCATCGCTCGAACGGGAGTCACCAAGAAGCGTCCGAGGATACGACATCGCGGTTCTCGCTCGCCAAGGTCAGGAGACCCAACCATACGGGGCTCTCGGGCGCCGAGAGCCGGATAACATGCCTGAACTCAAGAAAGCTATTGACAAGCATTTACTTGTAGAGCATTTGCCCACGTAAATCTACATGTGCTCATTTGTTGAGCTCTGGAAGGAACCATGTCAAGAACTCTTGGAGGAACAATGTCAAGAACAACGCGAATTCTGTGCGGAGCCACTGCGCTGTGCATTCTCGGTGGCACTGCATTTGCAGACAGTCACGACAAGTCGCTCACGATTGCAATCGTGAACAACGGCCACATGATCAACATGCAGAAAGTGGCGGAAGCCTATACCGAAGAAACCGGCGTCGAACTGAAGTGGGTTTCGCTGGAAGAAGGCGTTCTGCGTGAGCAAGTAACGTCCGATACCGCAACCGGTGGCGGTCAGTACGACATCATCAACATCGGCATGCAGGAAGCACCCATCTGGGGTCAGGCAGGCTGGATCGAGCCGCTGAACTTCAGCGCCGAATATGACGTCGATGACTTGCTTCCGGCCATCCGCAATGGCCTCAGCTACGAAGGGCAGCTTTATGCCGCACCGTTCTATGGCGAGTCCTCGATGGTCATGTACCGCAAGGACCTGACCGACGCGGCCGGCGTTTCGATCGCCGACCACGACAGCTGGGACAACATCAAGACCGCTGCCGCGGCGATCCACGATCCCGACAATGGCGTTTACGGTGCCTGCCTGCGCGGCAAGCCGGGCTGGGGCGACAACATGGCCTTCATCACGACCGTCGTGAACTCCTTTGGTGGCGCATGGTTTGATGCTGAATTCAAACCGCAGCTCGACAGCGACGAGTGGAACGCGGCCATCAACTTCTACGTTGATCTCCTCGGTTCCTACGGCCCACCGGGTTCTGAAGGCAACTCGTTCAACGAGATCCTCGCGCTCTACAATGAAGGCAAGTGCGGCATGTGGATCGACGCCACCATCGCTGCCTCTTTCCTGGAGGTTGATGGCGTGGCATACGCGCAGTCTCCGAACGCCGGAAACCCGGTTGGCGCGAACTGGCTCTGGGCTTGGGCAATGGCTGTTCCGGCCGGCTCTCCGAACGCCGAGGAAGCCAGCGCCTTCATCGAGTGGGCAACGTCCAAAGACTATGTCAAGGCCGTTGCCGATCACCCCGAGTTCGGCTGGGGATCGGTTCCGACCGGCACCCGTGCATCGACCTACGCCTATCCTGAGTTCCAGGCAGCGGCCGCCTTCGCTTCGGCCGAAATGGCTGCGATCGAATCGGCTGCTCCAGAAGCCACCGACCTGAAGCCATATGTTGGTGTCCAGTTCGCCGCGATCCCGGAGTTTCCGGAAGTCGGATCGGCCGTTGCACAGGAAATGGCTGCCGCCCTGTCTGGCGCCAAGTCGGTCGAAGACGCACTAGCGGCGGCGCAATCCGCAGCTGACGCCATCATGCGTGAAGCCGGCTATTACTAACCGGCTCTAAATCAAGTGAAGGCCCGGCCCCGCGGCCGGGCCTTCATCTCAGTCGCTCCGCCGAGCCGGAGTCTGCCTGACGGGCTCAACCGTCGCCGGCGAACGGACGACCAAACCGCAACGGGCAAGACGTGATGTCCGCTCGTTTACGGGAACGGGATTATGTCTGACAGAACGCTCCCACGACTCCTGCAAGCACCGGCAGTCCTGCTCTTGTTGGTCTGGATGCTGATCCCGCTTGGGATGACGCTGTACTTCTCGTTCATTCGGTACGTGTTGAACAATCTCCGCCGTCCGGAATGGACAACGCCCAGCTTTTCCAACTGGCGCGGATTTGGGAATTACAATTTCGTCTTGAACAACAAGGATTTCTGGTTCGCCGTTCAAAACAGCCTGTTCATCGTCTGCAGCATCCTGTTCTTGACCGTGATCCTGGGCGTTCTGATCGCCGTCCTGATCAACAAGGCCTTTCCCGGTCGGGGGATCGTCAGGGTTCTCCTGATTTCACCCTTCTTCGTGATGCCCGCGGTGAATGCGGTTCTCTGGATCAACATGATCCTCGACCCGGTCCTGGGCCTGCAGGGCATTGCCGTGAACGGGTTGAACGAGGTGATTGCCGGAATGAAGGACGCGCCGCTCATCGGCTGGTTCTTCTCGCTCTGGCCGACATTGGAGCCGATCTCGTTCCGTGCCACGCAAACCTCGGCCTATGCGGTCATCATAATGGTCACCTGGCAGTGGACGCCCTTCGCCGTCCTGATCTTCATGACCTCGCTGCAATCCGAAGACCAGCAGCAAAAAGAGGCCGCGATCCTTGATGGTGCCGGCGCCTGGTCGCAGTTCCGCTTTCTGACGCTGCCGCACCTTGGACGCCCGATTGCCATCGTGGTGATGATCCAGGCGATCTTTCACCTCTCGCTCTATGCCGAGATAGAAATCGTCAGCCGCGGCAACGGCAACAAGAACTTGCCGTACCTCATAGGCGAATTCGCCAACAACAACATCGGTGCAGCAAGCGCCACAGGCATCTTTGCGGTCATCCTCGCCAACATCGTCGCCATCTTCCTGCTGCGCATGGTTGGCAAGACACTGATGGAATAGGGGGTAGACCCATGGCCATTGTCGCGCAGGAATCCAGGTACGGAAAGTTCAGCCGGCCCGTTCTGTCCTGGATCGTGGGGCTTCTGTTCTTCTTCCCGATCTTCTGGCTGGTCGTCACCAGTTTCAAGACCGATGCCGACGCGGTGAAGCCCGAGTTCCTGATCTTTTTCGCGCCGACGCTTGAGAACTATCTGAACATGACCGAGAACTACGACTATTGGCGCTTCGCCAGGAACTCGGTCATCACCTCGGTTTTCGCCACGGTCCTCGCGCTCGCGGCTGGAATCCCGGCAGCCTACGCAATGGCATTCAACCCGGCGCGAGCCACCAAGGACGTGCTGATGTGGATGCTCTCGACCAAGATGCTGCCTGCCGCCGCGGTCTTGTATCCGATGACGTTCATTACCAAGAGCATCGGACTCTATGACACGCATTTCATGGTGATCCTCGTCCTTAGCCTGATCAACCTGCCGATCGTCATCTGGATGCTCTTCACCTACTTCAAGGAGATCCCGAAGGACATCATCGAGGCCGGTCAGATGGACGGCGTGAACACATTTGGCGAGATCAAGGAGATCCTGATCCCGCTTGCTTGGGGCGGGATCGCCTCGACCGCGCTTCTCTGCTTCATCTTCTGCTGGAACGAAGCGTACTGGACGGTGCGCCTGACGACGACCGAGGCCGCCACCCTTTCGAAACTTATCGAGGGCAACCGCGCCCCGGAAGGTCTGTTCTTTGGACGTCTTTCCGCCGTCTCGGCGGCTGCCGTCGGACCTATCGTCGTGCTGGGCTGGTTCTGTCAGAAACAACTGGTCCAGGGCCTGACCTTCGGCGCCGTGAAATAGGAGACGATCATGGGACGCATCGTGCTTGAAAATGTCACCAAGAGCTTCGGCAGTATCGAGGTCGTCCCGCCGCTGGACCTGACCATCGAGGACGGCGAATTCGCGGTTTTCGTCGGTCCCTCGGGTTGCGGCAAGTCCACGCTGCTGCGGCTGATCGCCGGCCTGGAGGACACCACGTCGGGCAGGATCGTCATCGATGGCGAAGATGTCACCCAAGTGCCGCCGTCCAGGCGCGGCTTGGCCATGGTGTTTCAATCGTACGCACTTTACCCACATATGACGGTGCGCAAGAACATCGGCTTCCCGCTCCGGATGGAAAAGATGGCGCAATCGGAAATCGACGAGCGCGTTGACCAGGCCGCAAGGTCGCTGAACCTTGGCGACTACCTTGACCGGAAACCGGGTCAGCTTTCGGGCGGTCAGCGCCAGCGCGTCGCCATCGGCCGCGCCATCGTGCGCGAGCCCTCGGCATTCCTTTTCGACGAGCCTCTGTCGAACCTTGATGCAGCGCTTCGCGTCGGCATGCGTCTTGAAATCAGCGAAATGCACGAGCGCATGAAGACCACAATGATCTACGTCACCCACGACCAGGTCGAAGCCATGACCATGGCCGACAAGATCGTGGTCCTGCAGGCGGGCGTGATTGAGCAGGTCGGCTCGCCGCTGGACCTGTACCACAATCCCCAAAACGAGTTCGTGGCCGGGTTCATCGGCTCGCCGAAAATGAACCTCCTGAAAGGGGCCGAGGCCGAGAGGCACGGCGCCGTCACCGTCGGCATCAGACCCGAGCACATGGATGTCAGCACGACCGAAGGCATGTGGAAAGGCGTTGTTGGCGTGGCCGAACACCTCGGTTCCGACACCTTCATCCACGTCCACGACACAGGTCTCGCCGACCTGGTGACAGTGCGCATCTCGGGCGACATCGCGGTCAGGCACGGCGACACGATTTATCTGACGCCACAAATGGATCGGCTTCACAAGTTCGACGCGGCAGGCCTGCGAAGCGAGTGACGCGTCAATGATTCGGGTCAAGCCGGTTCTGACGCAAAGTGTGGCCCAGAGAATGGCCGAGCCAGGCGACGAGATCACGTCCAGGACAGAGATTGTTCCGCTGCGAGCAAGCACCCTTGGCAGTCTCGCACCCGACATCAAGACGCCCAACTATGCCCATGACCAGCTTGCCGCCGGGATTGTGCATATCGGTGTCGGCAACTTTCACCGGGCACATCAGGCCTGGTACCTGCACCGGCTTATGCAACGGGGGCATGCCTTTGACTGGGCCATCATCGGCGCAGGGGTGCGCCAGGGCGATGCCGCGATGCGCCGGGCGCTTTTGGCGCAGGATTGCCTGACATCATTGATCGAGCTGCGCCCGGACGGGACTTCGGCCGAAATCTGCGGTTCAATGATCGACTTTCTCCCGGTGGAGGAGGACAACGCCAACCTGATCGCGCAGATGACAGACCCGGCGATCCGCATCGTGTCGCTGACCGTGACCGAGGGCGGCTACTACATCAACCCGGCCAGCGGCCTGTTTGATACAGACCATCCCGATATTGTCTTCGATGCAGAAAATCCTGGAAGGCCAAGGACGGCTTTCGGCGCAATGGTGGCCGCACTGGCTAATCGGCGCGTGACCGGTGCCGGGCCATTCACAATTCAGAGCTGCGACAACTTGCGTGGAAACGGGGACATAACCCGGTCGACGGTGGTGTCGCTAGCCAAGCTCTCTGACCCCGGCCTTGCGGATTGGATTGGGGCGAATTGCAGTTTTCCGAACTCGATGGTGGACTGCATTGTCCCAGCCACGGGGTCCAACGAAATTGCACAAGCCCGTGCCTTTGGGGTAGAGGACGCAGCCCCTGTGACCCATGAGAACTATCGACAATGGGTGATCGAGGACGAATTCTGTGCAGGCCGTCCGAACTGGGATCAGGTCGGCGCGATTTTCACTGACCGCGTCCACGACTACGAGACGATGAAGATCCGCATCCTGAATGCGGGCCATCAAGTGCTCGCCAATGCGGGCGAGCTCCTGTCAGTTGGCACGATTGCCGAATGCATGTCCCAACCGGGCATTTCGGCGATGTTCGGCAAAGTTCAGCATCAGGAAATCGCTCCATATGTGGATGCGGTGCCAGGGTTGGACCCGGCAACCTATTTTGCGCTGATCGAATCGCGGTTTTCCAATCCCAATATCCACGACACCACACGCCGCGTCGCCTTTGACGGCTCATCACGGCACACAGGGTTCGTGATTCCAATACTCCGCGACGCGTTGGCGGCAGGCGGCACCATCGAAGGCCTGAGCCTGGTCGAAGCGCTTTGGGCCAGGATGTGCGAGGGCTCTCGCGAAGACGGTTCGGTCATTGAGCCAAACGATCCCAACTGGGACAGCCTTACAGCGACGGCCAGGGAGGCCAAGTTCAACCCCCAAGCTTGGCTGAACCAGCATGACATCTACGGTGACCTGGCCGACAGCCCGCGGTTCGCCGAGGCCTTCGGGAACTGGCTTTCAGTGATCTGGTCGGAAGGCACCGCAGCCGCCTTGGGCAAATACGCCGAGTAGTATGCGAACCGCTGATTGGAGAGTGTTGTGATCCTGTGCTGCGGCGAAGCGCTGATCGACATGATTCCGTCCGAAACTTCCGAAGGTCACGCGTGTTTCATGCCTCATCCGGGCGGCGCGGTTTTCAACACTGCGATCGCACTGGGGCGTCTGGGGGTTGCATCCAGCCTCTTGACCGGGCTGTCAAACGACCTGTTCGGAGACCAGCTACGTGCCGCATTGCTGGAAAGCAATGTCGGCACGGAATTTTCCGTTGCGACCGGCAGGCCAACGACGCTTGCTTTTGTGGCACTCAATGACGGTCAGGCATCCTACAGTTTCTTTGACGAGAATTCGGCCGTGCGCATGTTAGGCGACAACGAAATCCCGGCCATCGATCCCGAGATCGACTGCTTGTTTTTCGGAGGAATCAGCCTCGCCAGCGAGCCCTGTGCCAACACGTTTGCGAGCCTGCTGGAACGTGAGCGCAAATCAAGACTGACGATGATCGATCCGAATATTCGTCCCCATTTCATCCGGGATGCCGATCGCTTCCAGGCGCGGATCACCCGGATGATTGGGGGATGCGACATCGTCAAGCTTTCCGACGAGGACCTTGAATGGCTGTTCCCGGAGAACTTGCCAATTCACGACAAGGCGTTGATGACACTGTCGCTTGGTCCTTCGCTCGTTCTCGTAACGAGAGGAGGCGAGGGCGCGTTTGCATTGTCGTCATCCGGCATTGAACTGACCGCCCGGGCGGTCCGGACCCAGGTTGTGGACACGGTGGGCGCCGGCGACACTTTTAACGCCGGTTTCCTGGCCGGGCTTTCCCGTGGCGGCAATCTATCGCGTGATGCGGTCTCGGAGATCTCGGATGCCGAATTGCAGTCAGCCCTGGAGCTGGGAAGTGCTGCCGCAGCGGTAACGGTTTCGAGGGCGGGGGCCAACCCACCTTGGGAAAGTGAGATACCATGGCAGTGAGCAGTTCCGCGCCCGGGACCCTTCGGGTAATGGCAGCGCGAACTCTGCCCGAAACACAATGTCACGAGGCGCACTCCTTGCCAGAATCCAGTTCCCCTGATGCCAATGCAGCCTCCATTCGAGCGGGGATCTTGCGGCACTTGCGGACATCTCTGGGAAAGGATCCCGAACAATCCAGCCAATACGATTGGCGAATGGCGCTTTCCCTTACATTGCGTGATCTGGTGGTCGATCCGTGGTTTCAATCCGCTCGACAGACACACGCAGCCAATGCCAAGCGAGTCTATTACCTGTCGATGGAATTCCTCATCGGGCGCCTGATCGAGGATGTCGCTGCAAATTTGGGCGTTGAACACGCATCGCGCCAGGCATTGGAGAGCCTCGGGCAGAGTTATGCAAATGTGGTCGCCGACGAACCCGATGCGGCGCTTGGCAATGGAGGGCTCGGGCGGTTGGCGGCATGTTTCATGGACAGCCTCTCGACGCTGGCCATACCGGCTTACGGGTACGGCATTCGCTACGAGCACGGGTTGTTCGAACAGCATTTTGAGAATGGAGCGCAGGTCGAGACCGCAGAATCCTGGCTGGCGCAACGACACGCCTGGGAATTCGAACGACCCGAAATCTCCTACTCGATCCATTTCGGTGGCAGCGTCGCCAGGCACGAAGGCAGGACAATCTGGACCCCTGGCGACACGGTGATCGCCACCGCCTATGATACGCCGGTCATCGGCTGGGAGGGCAAGTGGGCCAACACGCTTCGGCTTTGGGCGGCCAGGCCGACAAAGCTGTTCGACCTGGAGAGTTTCAACCGCGGTGACTACCTGGCGGCCAATGCCCCGGAAAGCCTTGCCCGAACGATTTCCCGGGTACTCTATCCCGACGACTCCACGGCCACGGGCAAGGAATTGCGTTTGAAACAGGAGTACTTCTTTACCGCTGCCTCGATCCAGGACGCGCTTCGTCGCTTCCTGTCGGAGGGACATGGGCTTGAAGACCTGGCAGACCATGTGGCGATCCAGCTCAATGACACGCACCCTGCAATTGCCGGGCCCGAGCTTGTTCGACTGTTGGTCGATGTCAATGGCATGGCGATGGCCGATGCGATTGCCATTGCCCGCGACTGCCTTGGTTTCACCAACCACACCCTGTTGCCCGAGGCGCTGGAGCGCTGGCCGGACGACCTGTTTGCCCGCGTCCTGCCGCGCCATCTTGAGATCGTCCAGGCCATTCAGGACACCGCCTTGCGCGACACGGGATACGATCTACGCATCATCGACAACGGCGAAGTGAAGATGGGTGAACTGGCATTCGTCATGGCACATCGGGTCAACGGTGTTTCGGCGCTACATTCAGATTTGATAAGGAAGACGGTTTTTGCCGACTTGCACGCGGCTTATCCGGACCGGATCGTCAATCAGACGAATGGTATCACGCCGCGCCGCTGGCTTCACTCTTGCAATGCGCCCCTGCGGGCACTCATCGACGAGACCATCGGGCCAGGTTGGGCGAATGACCTGAGGCGGTTGTCGGACCTTGAACCCTATGTCGATGACGCCGGCTTTCGCGAGAGGTTTCACCAAGCCAAGCACCGGAACAAGCGTCGGCTTGGCGCATGGCTGAAAGAGCGAGAAGGCCTATCCATCGATCCGGATGCGATGTTCGACACCCAGATCAAGCGCATTCACGAATACAAGCGCCAACTCCTGAATGTTCTCGAGACAATTGCCCGTTGGAACGACATCAAGGACTCTCCGAACAAGGACTGGACTCCGCGCCTGAAGATCTTCGCTGGCAAGGCTGCGCCGGGATACGCAATGGCCAAGTCGATCATTCGCCTGATCAACGATGTTGCGACCACGATCAACGCCGACAAGATGACCAGGGACCATTTGCAGGTTGTCTATCCGGCAAATTACAATGTCTCCATGGCGGAGCTCCTGATACCCGCGTCGGACTTGTCTGAACAGATCTCGACCGCCGGAATGGAAGCATCGGGCACGGGCAACATGAAACTTTCGCTGAACGGGAGCCCGACCATCGGCACTCTTGATGGTGCAAATGTCGAAATTCGCGACCAAGTCGGCGCCGAGAATTTCTTCCTCTTCGGCTTGTCGGTTGACGAGGTCATCGAGCGCCGGCAGGTTCCCGGGTTCTCACGCAATGCGATCAAGGCCAGTCCCCGATTGAGCCGCGCAATCAATCAGATCTCCCACGGGGTGTTCTCGGAAGGGGACAGGGAACGCCATGGCAATCTGCTGAGTGACCTCGCCGGACAAGACCGCTTCCTCGTGACGTGTGATTTCGACAGCTATTGCGAGACACAACGCAAGGTTGATTCAGCCTATCGAGATCGCGACGCGTGGACCCGAATGGCGGTGCTGAACACTGCCGGAATGGGCTGGTTCTCGTCTGATCGAACAATACGCGGATATGCAAACGACATCTGGGGCGTGTCTTCACTGAAGTGAATTCCGCCACACCAGCGTCTGCGAACGGGAAACGACATGATATCGAGTGAGGACGCTCAAAGGATCGCATTCGGGACGCATCCGAACCCTTTTTCGGTGCTCGGACAGCATGTCGTCGACGGCAAACCGACCTTCAGGGCGTTCGTGCCCGGCGCGACCGGCGTCGAGGTCCTGAATGCCGGGACCGGTCGCCGGGCCATGGTTCTGAAGCCGATGCCAGATGCGCCGGGCATTTTTGTCGGGCAGGCCTCCAGGCGAAAGAATCCGTTCCCCTACCGGCTGCGCATCACCAAGGGCGAAGACAAGTGGGTTGCCGAAGATCCCTATCGATACGGGCCGGTTCTGGGTGAGTTGGACGAACACCTCATCGGCGAAGGAGCGCATCTGAACCTGTGGAAGGTGCTTGGCGCGCATGTCATCACCCACGAAGGGACTGAAGGCACGCATTTTGCCGTCTGGGCTCCGAATTCCAGCCGTGTTTCGGTCGTTGGGGATTTTAACGGCTGGGACGGCCGATGTCATGTCATGCGGTTGCGCGGCCAGTCGGGCGTTTGGGAGATTTTCCTGCCCGGTGTGGTTGATGGCGAGGCCTACAAGTTCGAACTGCTCGGACCCGACGGTGGACTCTTGCCTCAAAAGGCGGACCCGTTCGGCTTCGGCGCTGAACATCCGCCCAAGACCGCCTCGGTCGTGCGACGGTTGGGCGTCCATGCCTGGAGCGACGCACGGTGGATGGCGTCCCGTGAGGCTCTCCAGAGGACAGACCGTCCGATCTCGATCTACGAGGTTCATCTTGGGTCCTGGAGGCGGGTGCCCGAAGACGGCAACAGACCGCTCTCCTACCTGGAGCACGCGACCCAACTTGTCGGCTATGCCAGGGAAATGGGCTTCACCCATATCGAGCTGATGCCGGTGTCGGAGTTTCCCTTCGACGGCTCCTGGGGCTACCAGCCGGTGGGTCTTTATGCACCAACGATCCGTCACGGTACGCTGGAGGAGTTTCGCGCCCTGGTCGATTCCTGCCACGCGGCAGGAATTGGGCTCATCCTCGACTGGGTTCCAGGACACTTTCCCGAAGACCCGCACGGGCTGGGGCGTTTCGACGGTTCTGCGCTCTACGAACATCAGGACCCGCGAGAGGGCTTTCACCCGGACTGGAATACTCTGGTCTACAATTACGGCCGGCGCGAGGTATCCAACTTTCTCGTCGCCAATGCGCTCTACTGGCTGAAGGAGCACCATGTCGACGGGCTGCGGGTCGATGCCGTCGCGTCGATGCTTTACCGGGACTATTCCCGAAAGGAAGGTGAATGGGTTCCCAACAAGTATGGTGGGCGCGAGAATTTGGAGGCCATCGCTTTCATGCAGCGCACCAATGCCGTCGCTTATGGCGATGTGTCGGGCATCATGATGATCGCCGAGGAATCCACGGCCTTTCCGGGCGTCAGCGGAACTGTGGATTCCGGCGGTCTCGGCTTCGGGTTCAAGTGGAACATGGGCTGGATGAACGATACGCTGAAATACATGGGCGAGGACCCTGTCCACCGCAAATTCCACCATGACAAAATGACCTTCGGATTGCACTACGCCTTTTCCGAGAACTTCATCTTGCCCATCAGCCATGACGAGGTCGTCCACGGCAAGGGCTCGATGATCGACAAGATGCCGGGCGAAGGCATGGAGAAATTTGCAAACTTGCGTGCCTATTACGGTTTCATGTGGGGGCATCCGGGCAAGAAACTGCTGTTTATGGGCTGCGAGTTCGCGCAGGGCATGGAGTGGAACCACGACAAATCGCTTGACTGGCATTTGCTTGACAGCGACTTGCATAGCGGAATGCAGCGCTTGGTGCGCGACCTGAACCGTCTTTATCGGGACACGCCCGGCCTTTACCAACTTGACTGCAAGGCGGAGGGGTTCGAGTGGGTCGAGGGCGGTGCGGCCGACGAATCCATATTTGCCTGGATCCGGCGCGGCGAAAGCGGAGCGCCGCCTGTTCTGGTGGTCAGCAACTTCACTCCGGTCGAAAGGATCGGTCGGCGGATCGGTGTCCCCCGGTCCGGACGCTGGATTGAGCGCCTGAATACCGACGCTGCGACCTACGGTGGTGGCGAACGTGGAAACCTGGGATGCGTGGACAGCGAGCGGGTCGCCGCATCCGGACGCGAGCACTCATTGTCTCTGACACTTCCACCGCTTTCAACGCTCTTTCTTGAACTTGAAACGGCCTGAGGGACATAGGTGACACAAGAGGAAGGAAATTGGATGACACAAGAAGCTCACAGGCTTGCACAGCAAACGATGGCATTTGTGCTGGCAGGAGGGCGCGGCAGCAGGTTGTACGAATTGACCGACCGGCGCGCCAAACCCGCCATGTTTTTCGGCGGCAAAAGCCGGATCATCGACTTTCCGCTTTCGAATGCGGTGAATTCCGGAATCCGGCGCATCGCGGTTGCCACGCAGTACAAGGCGCATTCGCTCATTCGGCACTTGCAGCGTGGCTGGAGCTTCTTTCGTGCCGAGCGGAATGAGTCGCTTGACATTCTGCCTGCCTCGCAACGTATGGACGACGAGAAATGGTACAGGGGCACGGCGGATGCGGTGAAACAAAACACCGACATCATTCGCAGCTATGGGCCGAAATACATCGTGATCCTTGCCGGAGACCACATCTACAAGCAGGATTACGCGATGATGATCGCCCATCACGCCGAAAACGGCGCGGATGTCACGGTCGGCTGCATCGAAGTGCCGCGGACGGAGGCGACGGGTTTCGGCGTCATGAAAGTCGATGCCGAGGATCGCATTCTCGATTTCGTCGAGAAGCCACGGGACCCACCAGCCATGCCAGGCGATCCGGACACGGCCTTGGCCAGCATGGGCATTTACGTTTTCGAAACCGAATACCTTCTGGAGATCCTGAACGAGATGGCGGGCGAGCCTGGCTATGGCAACGATTTCGGTGGCGACGTGATCCCGAAGATCGTCAGGGAGGGAAGGGCAGTCGTGCACCCATTCAGTCGGTCATGCATTCGGTCGTCGCTGGAGAAGAAGGCTTATTGGCGGGATGTCGGTACGGTCGATGCATTTTGGCAGGCAAATATCGACCTGACGGATTTTCGGCCCGAACTGGACCTTTACGATCAGACCTGGCCCATCTGGACGTATTCCGAACTTACCGCCCCGGCAAAGTTCATTCACAACGAGGAAGGCAGGCGAGGACACGCGATTTCGTCGATGGTTTCGGGGGGATGCATCATCTCGGGATCCAGCCTCGATCGATGCCTTCTGTTCACGGGCGTGAAGACCCACTCCTACTCCCAGCTCGAAGGCGTTGTCGCCATGCCCTATGCGGAAATCAACAGACGCGCGCGTCTGAAGAACACGGTGATTGACCGCGGTGTCGCAATCCCGAAGGGGCTGGTTGTCGGCGAGGACCCCGAACTGGATGCCAGACGCTTTCGTCGGACGGACAATGGCATTTGCCTGATTACCAAGCCGATGATCGACCGACTGAATGGCTGACATGAACGTTCTCTTCGTCGCCTCCGAATGCGCGCCGTTCATAAAGACCGGCGGTCTGGCCGACGTGATTGGCGCGGTGCCGAAGGCGCTTGCTGCCCTCGGCGCGAATGTTCGGGTGCTGATCCCGGCCTGTCCGGCACTGAACGATCTTGCTGCCAGGGGCAGGACGGTCACCCGGTTCAGCAATCTGTTCGGCGGGAATGCAGAAGTTAGAGCAACAAGGTCGGAAGGCATCGATCTCTTGCTGCTTGTCGCACCACACCACTACGACCGCGCTGGAAGCATCTACCTGGGTCCGGACGGCAATGACTGGCCCGACAACCCCGTGCGTTTCGCCGCCCTGAGCCTCGCCGCGGCGGAGATTGCCTCGAACGGGATCAAGGGCTGGAAGCCCGACATCGTGAATGTCCATGACTGGCAGACCGGGCTGGTGCCAGCCTATCTGGGACAGGCCGGACGAGCCACGCCCCCTGTGGTCATGACCGTTCATAACATCGCGTTTCAGGGACATGCTGATGCAGACCTGCTTTCGAAGCTGAAACTGGGACGGGAGCTGTTTACCCCGGACGGGATCGAGTTCTACGGGAAGATCAACTTTCTCAAGGCCGGGCTGGCTCTTTCCGACAAGATCACGACAGTAAGCCCGACTTATGCCGCCGAGCTGCTGACGCCGGAATTCGGCATGGGGCTGGATGGTCTGCTGAGGGCGCGTCGAGGCGACCTTAGCGGCATCTTGAACGGAATAGATCTTGACGTCTGGAACCCTGAAACCGACCCGAACCTGGTCAGGACCTATTCCTCGCTGTCCCTGGGGCGGAGGGCGGCGAACAAGGGCAAAATCGAAGCCCGGTTCGGATTGAAGCGAGGCGAAGGCCCGTTATTCTGCGTTGTCAGTCGCCTGACCTCGCAAAAGGGGCTGGACCTGTTGCTGGACTGCCTGCCCGGGCTGGTCGCTGAAGGTGCCAGCCTGGCGCTTCTTGGATCGGGCGAGGCCGAGTTGGAACAGCAATTCGTGGCAGCATCGAAGCGCTACCCAGACAATGTCGGCGTCATCATCGGGTATGACGAACCGTTGTCGCATCTCTTGCAAGGCGGCAGCGACGCCATCCTGGTGCCTTCACGGTTCGAGCCCTGCGGCCTGACGCAGCTCTACGGCTTGCGCTATGGCACGTTGCCGGTCGTTGCCCGGACCGGTGGCCTTGCCGACACGGTCATTGACGCGAACGAGGCCGCCCTGACGGCTGATTGCGCCACGGGTTTCCAGTTTGCGCCAGTCAATGCCACGATGCTGTGGCAGGCGATCCTGCGTGCCTGCGCAATCTATCGGCGACCAAAAATCTGGTCCGCCATGATGCGCCGTGCCATGCGCTGCCCCGTAGGCTGGGACGCTTCAGCCGCTGCCTACCAACGCATTTATGCCGGGTTGCTGGCCGACCGAGATCAGGATTGATCCGGCCATGACAGGATTCCACGTGAGTCAAGGTACATTCGACCGACTGGGCGCGCATCACGATGGCAGCGGCGTCAATTTCGCCGTCTTTTCCGAAAATGCCACAAGGATCGAGCTCTGCCTCTTCACGCCTGATGGCACGAAGGAGACGTCGCGCATTCCGTTGCCCGAACAGACTGGACCCATTTGGCACGGCCATGTTGAGGGACTGCCCGTCGGCTCCCTCTACGGTTACCGCGCCCACGGCAGCTATGCGCCCGAGTCCGGGCACCGCTTCAATCCCAACAAATTGCTCAACGATCCGTACACTCGGGAATACTTCGGCCAGTGGACAGGCCATGCCTCGACCTTCGGGTATGAACTTGAATCATCGGGTGGCGACCTGTCATTCAGCCGCGCTGACAGTGCGCCGCATGTCCCGAAATCCGTCGTGTCGCACCCGGACCTGTTCACTGGCCTCGCTGGAGGACGGCATGTCCGCAGCGACAACGACTTGATTTACGAGGCCCATGTCAAAGGACTGACACAGCGACATCCGCTGGTGCCCGAACACCTCCGTGGCACCTACGAAGGACTGGCCTCCGACCCGGTGATCGACCACCTGCACAAGCTGGGGGTGAAGGCGATCGAATTGATGCCGGTTCACAGCTTCGTTGATGACTCGTTTCTACTGGAGCGCGGATTGAACAACTATTGGGGCTACAACTCCATTGGGTTTTTCGCTGCTGAACCGCGCTATTTCGGTCCCGCCGGCCTTGTCGGCTTTCGCCAGATGGTCGATCGGCTCCACGCGGCCGGGCTCGAGGTCATCCTGGACGTCGTCTACAATCACACCGCCGAGGGTGATCACCGCGGCCAGACGCTCTCATTTCGCGGGCTTGACAATGCCGCCTATTACCGCCTGCTTGCCGGGCAGCCGCGTTACTATGTCAACGATACCGGCTGCGGCAACACGCTGAACGTCTTGCATCCCAACGTGCTGCGCTTCGTGCTCGACAGCCTTCGTTTCTGGGTGGAGTGCATGGGCGTGGACGGGTTTCGATTCGACCTGGCCACAACGCTGGGGCGCGAGAGCCACGGGTTCGATTCCTGGGGCGGCTTTCTCGATGCACTGCGCCAGGACCCGGTTCTGGCACGTGTGCGCATGATTGCCGAGCCCTGGGACATAGGGCCAGGCGGTTACCAGCTGGGCAATTTCCCGTTCGAATTCTCGGAGTGGAATGACAGCTATCGCGATACCGTGCGCCGCTATTGGCGTGGTGACGCGCACAGCGCTCAGGAACTGGGCGCGCGGCTTCTTGGATCAGCTGACAAGTTCGACCGTGGCGGCAGGCGCAGCTGGTCCTCGATCAATTTCGTGGCGTCGCATGACGGGTTCACATTGGCCGACACCACGCGCTTCAGCAGCCAGCACAACGAGGCCAACCTGGAAAACAACCAGGACGGACATCACTCGAACTACAGCGACAATTGCGGCCACGAAGGAGACACCGACAATTCGGCAGTCATTGCCGTTCGCGACCGTCGCATCCGCAGCATCCTGGCTACGTTGTTTCTGTCGCAGGGCACGCCAATGCTTCTTGCAGGTGACGAAATCGGGAATTCACAGGACGGCAACAACAATGCCTATTGCCAGGACAACGAAATCGGTTGGGTGAATTGGGACGGAGCCGATGAAGAATTGTCGGCGTTCGTCACGATGCTCTCTGAATTCCGGCGTGCACATTCTGCGGTTCGTCAGACCTATTTCCTGCACGGCGCCATTCGGGAAGCCGACGGATTGCCTGATGTTGAATGGACCGATTTCAGCGGCGGGCCTCTGCACTGGCGGGATCCCGGGCTTTCGAATTTCTGCGTGACCCTGAGGTGTTCGGCTGGCACTTTGCAGGCCTCCGACGGTGATACGGTGTTTGTGGCCTTCAACAGGTCCGAACACGCATTCGACGTCTCGTTGCCAGGCGTGAACCCAGGCCACCGATGGGTGCGCAACATCGACACCAGTCAACCAGGTCTTGATGCCGAGGGAAAGACGGAAACCGCGACGGCGCGTGTCGCTGCAGGTTCTGTCGCCGCCTTCTCCTGCCAACAGGACAGCGAAGACGCATGAGCGACGACATCGACCTGGCCCGCCTGGCAACGGCACACGGGATTCTTGCAAGGCATTTGGACATGCAGGGCCGGATGCAGAGGGCGACGCCCGAGACCCTTCGCTCGCTGCTGGCGGCAAACGACATCGCTGCTGAAAATGCGGCCGCAATTCGCGACAGTCTTGCAGAATTTGCGGCACGAAAGAAAGCACGCCGGTTTCCGAGGGAAAAAATCGTCGAGAGCCGGCGCGAGACTCGGTTGGAAATCCATGGCTCGGCAACTTGGCAGCTTCGTTGTGACGAGACGGGTCGGCGTCTGGCCGACGGGCGCGCAACGGATGCGGTCAACCTGCCGGCGGTTGAGTCCGGGACATATGCGCTTGACCTGGCCTGCTCGGATCGGCGCGAGACGACGAGAGTCATCGCTGCGCCGGCGCGCGCGCCTGGATTCCAGGGCGGCGCCGGCGTGACCCGGATCTGGGGAATGAACCTGGCGCTCTACGGGCTGAAGTCGTCTCGCAATGCGGGGATGGGCGACTATGCGGATTTGGCTGAAATCTCGCGCGCCGCTGGAGAGGCGGGGGCCGACTTCATGGGTATCAACCCGGTCCATGCCATGGGGCACTCCTTTGTGTCGTCCAGCCCCTATTCGCCATCGCATCGAGGTTTCCTGAACACGAGGCACATCGCACTCGACTCGATTCCGGGTCTGGAATCGTCTCTTGCCGCGCGTCAGGCACTTGCCCGGGCGAAACCTGAACTTGGCAGGCTGAGAGCGACGCAACATGTGGACCATGAAGGCCACAGATCTGTGCATCAGTGCCTGTTGAGGGCCCTTTACAGTGTATTCCGGGCAGAGGCCCCTGATCAGGCTCGCCTGGACTTTGAGGTATTCCGCGCCGAAGGCGGAGACTACCTGGCGCAATTCGCCCGCTTCGAGACTGCCGCAATATGTCCGGCGGATCTGCTCTGCAGCGCCCCGGTCGATCGAAGCTTGCCGAACGGGGTCTGCGAGACCTTTCATTCCTGGCTCCAATGGGTCGCGGACCGCCAGCTGGCCAGGGCTCAGCAGGCGGCCTGCATGGCCGGGATGTCTCTCGGGCTTTACATGGATCTTGCCGTGGGTGCGCGCAGGGACGGAGCCGAAGGATTTTGCGAGCGGCGCTCCATTGCGAAAAATGTTTCCGTCGGTGCTCCACCGGATCACTTGAACCCTGACGGGCAGAACTGGAACCTGACCGCCTATGCGCCGCGCAAGCTTGCTGCGCAATGCTACCGGCCATTTCGCCGATTACTTGCTGCAACGATGCGCCATGCCGGTGTCGTTCGCATTGACCACGCCCCGGGATTGAACCGAAGCTACTGGATTCCCGACGATGGCACCCCGGGAGGCTATGTAAGACAACCATTCGAAGCCCTTCTCGCGATCATCAAGATCGAGGCAGAAAAATCTGGCGCCACGGTCATTGGAGAAGACCTCGGCCTTGTCCCGCGAGGGTTTCGGAAGTCGCTTCGCGACAACGGAATCTACGGCTGCTCGGTCATGCAATACGAGCGTGACGAGACAGGTCGTCTCAATCCAGGGAAGTGCTCGTCTTCCCGTGTCCTGGCAAGCTTCTCGACCCATGACACACCGACCATCCGGGGGTTCAAGAACTGTCGGGACATCCACTGGTGGCAAAAGCTCGGCTGGATCGGCGAAGCTGCCGGCGCCCACGCAAGAAAGAAACGAAAAGAGGATGTTCGACAACTTGCCAGCGAACGACCGTCAGCCGATTTCGCGAACACTGTTCATACCCTGCTTTCCCGCTCGCCCGCTGCGATGGTCACTGCCCAGCTGGATGACATCCTTGATCATGAGGATGCCCAGAACCTGCCGGGCACGACGACCGAGCATCTGAACTGGCGTCGCAAGTATCACGTCGCGGTCGAGAAACTTCCCGAAGATGCGAGGTTTCGGGAGATCGGTCGATTGATGAACGAAACCCGCGGCAACAACATGCCGTCCAACACTGACGAGAAATCCAATGGATGTTGAGACCATGACCACCACGCCGTTCGAAGGCCAGAATCCCGGAACGTCGGGATTGCGAAAGAAGACCCGTGTCTTCATGCAGCCGCACTATCTGGAGAATTTCGTCCAGGCCATCTTCAACGCGATTGGCGGCGGCGCCGGCAAGACATTCGTTATTGGCGGCGACGGCCGCCACTACAACACGGAAGCAGTCCAGAAAATCATGAGGATCGCGGCCGCCAACGGGGCGAGGAAACTCATTGTCGGCCAGAACGGCATCTTGTCCACGCCGGCAGCGTCCCACCTGATCCGGAAGAACCAGACCGATGGCGGGTTCATATTGTCGGCAAGCCACAACCCGGGCGGCCTCGACGAGGATTTCGGCATAAAGTTCAATGGCTCGAATGGCGGTCCTGCTCCCGAGGGTCTGACGGGCAGGATGTTTGACGAAAGCAAGGCACTGGAATGCTACGCACTCGCCGTTTTCGAGGATATCGAGCTGGGGCATGTCGGGGCCGTGACCCGAGGAGGTCTTGAGATCGAGATCGTCGATCCGGTAGTGGACTATCTGGCGTTGATGGAGCAACTCTTCGAGTTCGACGCAATTCGCGGGCTCTTCGCAAGTGGGTTCACCATGCGTTTCGATGCGATGCACGCCGTAACGGGCCCATATGCCCACGCCATTCTTGAAGATCGTCTGGGTGCGCCAAAGGGGACCGTGATCAACGGCGTCCCAAAGGTGGATTTCGGCAAGGGTCACCCCGATCCCAACCCCGTTTGGGCGAAACCGCTGATGGATCTGATGATGTCCGACGATGCTCCAGATTTCGGTGCCGCGTCCGATGGCGACGGCGATCGCAACATGATCATTGGACGCCGTGCCTATGTGACCCCTTCCGACAGCTTGGCCATTCTTGCCGCAAACGCCCAATTGGCCCCGGCCTACTCTTCGGGGCTGACCGGAATCGCGCGTTCCATGCCGACCAGTGCCGCCAGCGACCGGGTCGCCGAGGAGCTGGGCATCGAGGCATTCGAGACTCCCACCGGCTGGAAATTCTTCGGCAACCTTCTGGACGCCGGCCGGGTAACGATCTGCGGCGAGGAAAGTGCCGGAACCGGCTCCACCCATGTGCGCGAGAAGGACGGGCTCTGGGCGGTGCTCCTTTGGCTGAACATTCTGGCAAAGCGCAATGTCTCGGTTGCCGAGATCCTGGAAGATCATTGGAGCAGGTTTGGCCGCCACTACTATTCGCGCCACGATTTCGAGGGTGTTGAGATCGATCAGGCAAACGCGCTTGTTGACAAGCTGGAACAAAGCCTTGCAGACCTGCCAGGTCGATGTCTTGCCGGCCTGACTGTCAAGGCAGCAGATCAGTTCTCGTACCATGATCCGGTGGATGGCTCGCTCATCCGCAATCAAGGATTGCGCATTTGCTTCGAGGGGGGCGGACGCGCGGTGTTCCGACTGTCGGGAACGGGCACCGAAGGCGCTACTCTCCGCGTGTATCTTGAGCAATTCTCGCCTCCAGACGGAGATCATGGCCAAGAACCGCAGGATGCCCTGAAAGCCATTCGTGATGCTGCCTATGAGGCGAGCAGACTTGAAGCTTACCTGGGGCGAACCGAGCCGGACGTGCGGACATGAGTAACCGGAATTCAAGGATTGAACCGATGACTGACTGCTGGACACGGTTGGAGGAGAACCGCGAGAATTCGCGGGATCGCCGGATTCTGTCGTTGTTCAGCGACGACAGAAGGCTTCAGTCCTTTGCCGCCGAAACCGATGGCATGTTCCTGGACTTCTCCAAGACCAACATCGACATGGAAGCTCTCTCGATGTTGCTCGAACTGGCAAAGGCGGCCGGTTTGGCTGAGAAACGGGATGCAATGTTCCGCGGCGATCGGATCAACAGCACCGAGAATCGCTCGGTGCTGCACACCGCCTTGCGATCATCCGGCAAGGGGCCGCTCGTCGTGGATGGCCGGGATGTCATGCCGGACGTCGAGACCACCCTCGAAGACATGTCGACCTTTGCAAACGGCGTCCGCGCAGGCCTGGTGACGTCCGCCTCGGGCGACCGTTTTGCCGACGTGGTCAATATCGGAATCGGAGGCTCGGATCTTGGGCCCGCGATGGCTACACGTGCCCTGGCACCCTACCGTGATGGACCGCGATGCCATTTCGTGTCCAATGTCGACGGTGCGCATGTCACCGACACGCTGCGCAAACTCGATCCGGCAACGACGCTGATCGTCATCGCCTCCAAGACGTTCACGACCATCGAGACGATGACCAATGCGGCTACGGCGCTAGGATGGCTCCGCAGTGCGCTGGGTGAAGACGTATCCGGCAACCTTGCCGCGGTTTCCTCTGCCCTGGACATGACAAGCGAGATGGGTGTCCCCTCCGAACGGGTCTTCGGATTCGCCGACTGGGTCGGTGGGCGCTATTCTCTCTGGGGGCCGGTCGGATTGCCTGTCATGTTGGCCATAGGCCCGGACGACTTTCGGGATTTCCTGTCCGGCGGCGCGGCCATGGACGCACATTTCCGATCTGCGCCATTCGAGCGGAACCTTCCTGTCCTGATGGGCCTGGTCGGTGTCTGGCACCGAAATGTCTGCCGATATCCTGCCCGGGCGGTCATCCCTTACGACCAGCGCCTTGCGCGTTTGCCTGCATATCTTCAGCAACTGGACATGGAGAGTAACGGCAAGCGCGTCGCGATCGACGGGCGGGTTCTGGAGCAGCCATCCGGGCCGGTCGTATGGGGCGAGCCTGGAACCAACGGTCAGCACGCATTCTTCCAGCTCTTGCATCAGGGCACCCAAGTGACTCCGGTCGAGTTTCTGTTGGCTGCCGAGGGCCATGAAGCGGACCTCGAAGAGCACCACGACTTGCTCAAGGCCAATTGCCTTGCCCAGGCGGAGGCACTCATGGTGGGCCGCTCATTTGATCAGGCGTTGGAAGTCGCGGCTGGATTGGGCTTCGAGGGGCCGGCGCGGCACTGCCAGGCTGCGCACCGGACATTTCCTGGAAACAGGCCGTCAACGACACTTGTCTACCCAAGGCTGACGCCGTTCACCCTGGGCCAGATCATCGCGCTGCATGAGCATCGGGTCTTCGTTGAGGGTGCCATCTGGGGGATCAACTCCTTCGATCAATGGGGTGTGGAACTGGGCAAGGAACTGGCCAAGACCTTGCTGCCAATGGTGCAGGGCCTGTCGGAAAGAAAGACCGATCCCTCGACCAGGGAACTGATCCGGCGGCTGGCGCAACGGCCAGGCAAGTGACTTGCGGCCGAACGATTTCCGCGTTCCCGATTCCCAATGCCCCGGCCAATTGTTGCAGGTGGCCCTGCACTGCGTCGCTGTCGGGCATGCCTGCTTCGCCACGCACGGCATGCCGAACGGCATCGGCGTCAATCATGACATCTGATTGCATCGGGATTTCCGGGACGCTGGCGCAGAACCGGTGGCCAAGCAGCAAGGCGCGACCCAGGGTTTCGGCCCGCTGCAGTTCTGCCGGGGACTAAGGCTGGCCAATTCTGTCCTTGATCTCGGCGTCCGTCCTGTCGCCGTAGCGGGCCAGGATGGCAACCGACAGGAAGGCACGCTCGCGGTGCGAGATCCCGATGAAAGGGAATTCAAGCAGGCGAGGGAAACCGTCCTTCGCCCGGATCTTCTGGTGATCGCGCCAAGCCAGATCCGCCAACGAAGACCGGGAAGACCGTGACGCCCTTCGGCATCATGGACCCATCTCCCGAGGCGCCGGGAAGCCAGGCGATCCTCGATCTCGGACATCGCGTCAGCCACAAGTGACACACCCTTCCATGCCGTTCCTGTTGCAACGCTGCGATGAGACCGGTAGTTGGGCCTCGTTTCTGACAGGCTCACAATCGCAGGGGAGCAGTGACTGATGGCTTCCGGACGGCCGCGGCCGATCAACGTCAAGGGCTTCCGTGACTACTTCGGCGAAGAGGTCACGATCCGCCAGGATGTGCTTGACAGGATAACCGGTGTCTACCGGCGCTACGGATTCGAGCCGCTGGAGACGCCGGCGGTGGAGACCCTGGCCGCGCTTGGCAAGTTCCTGCCAGACACCGACCGCCCCAATGAGGGGGTGTTCGCATGGCAGGAGGATGACGAGTGGCTGGCACTGCGCTATGACCTGACCGCGCCGCTGGCCAGGGTGGCTGCCCAGTACCGCAATACCCTGCCGCTGCCATATCGGCGATATGCGACCGGCGTGGTCTGGCGCAATGAAAAGCCCGGCCCCGGCCGCTACCGGCAATTCTACCAGTGCGACGCCGATACCGTCGGTTCGGCGACGATGGCCGCCGATGCGGAGATGTGCAGCCTGGCATGCGAGATCCTCGAATCGCTGGGCATTGGACGTGGCGACTACCAGCTCAGGCTGAACAACCGGAAACTTCTCGACGGCACGCTGGCGGCGGCAGGTATCCTGGACCAGGACGGCTCCGGCGACAGTGACGCCAGGCGGGCCACGGTCCTCAGGGCAATGGACAAGCTCGACCGGGTGGGCGAGGCGGGTGTCCGCGACCTGCTCGGCAAGGGCCGACTCGACGGCAGCGGCGATTTTACCGCCGGGGCTGGTTTGGGCGCCTCGCAGATCGACCTGGTCATGGCTTTCCTCGGCGCCGGCGGGTCTGGCCCGGAGGCCACGCTTTCGGCGCTTGGCGAGATCGTGTCCAGAAGCCGGCTGGGTGCCGAAGGTGTTGCCGAATTGTCGGAGATCATGGAATTGCTGGCCGCCCAAGGCGCCGCTGCCAGCCAGTGCGTGGTCGACCCGTCGGTGGTGCGGGGGCTTGGCTATTATACCGGACCGGTCATGGAGGCTGTCCTGACCGCGGAGATCAGGGACCGGAAGGGACGCCGACGGCAATTCGGATCGGTCGTGGGCGGTGGCCGCTATGACGGTTTGGTCAGGCGGTTCACCGGCCAGGATCTTCCGGCCACCGGCATCTCGGTCGGGGTGGACCGGCTGCTGGCGGTCCAGGAAGCGCTGCGCCCGGACCGGGATCCGGTGCAGGGTCCGGTGGTGGTGACCGTCATGGACCGCGACCGGCTTGGCGATTACCAGGCGATGGTGGCGGAGTTGCGGTCGGCCGGCATCAGCGCCGAGATGTTCCTGGGCAATGCGAAGAATTTTGGCCGGCAGATGAAATATGCCGATTTGCGCAACGCGCCGCTGGCGATCATCGAGGGGGAAGACGAGCACCAGAGGGGGGTGGTACAGATCAAGGATCTGGTTCTCGGCAAGAGGATCGCCGATGCGGCAAGCCACGAGGAGTGGAAATCCCGGCCGATGCAGGAGGAGGTATCCCGGGCGGATCTGGTGAACGAGGTCGCCCGGAAACTGCACTCTGCGGGGCACGGTGATGCCGGGCGCTGACCGGGCTGCAGCCGCGGCCGAGGCTGACCGGATTCTCCACCATTTCCTGTCGGAAGGCGGTGGAAGCCGGATCGAGGTCGACACGCTGCAACCGGCAGACCAGCTGCTCGATCTCTATGGCGAGGATATCAGGTCCCGCGCCTACGTGACCCGGGACCCGGTGCGTGGCGAATTGATGCTGCGGCCGGATTTCACCGTTCCGGTGGCCAGTCACCACATGCAATACGGCCCGCCATCGGCGAAATACTGTTATAGCGGACCGGTATTCAGGCGCCAGCCGGTGGCGACTGCCAGGGCGAACGAGTTCATCCAGGTCGGCCATGAACGTTTTGGCGACGGCGATGTGGCGGCAACCGATGCCGGGATCTTCCGGCTCTTCCACGATATCCTGGCCCCGTTCGGGCTGCAGGTCGCGACCGGCGATCCGGGTTTGCTGATGACGGCGGTCAGGGGGTTGTCGCTGTCGCCGGAACGCAAGGCGGCGCTACTTCGCCATGTCTGGCGCCCGCAGCGATTTGCGCAGCTGATCAGAAGATTCGGCGAGGAGACCCCCTTGCCGTCACACCGGCGGCGCCTAGTCGAGGCGGTCGGGCCAGGCGGCGATCTTCGCCGCATGATCGGCGAGGCCGGTGCCGAGTTCGGTGCCAGGCCGGTCGAGGACGTGATCGAGCGAATCGGCATGATCGGCGACGACTCGGTCGCAAGACCGCTGACCGGGCAGGAACAGCGATGCATCGGCGAAGTCCTGGAACTTGCCGGCCCCATTGCCTCCATGCCTTCCCGGCTGAAACAGCTTGCCGCGGCAATTCCGGCGCTTGGCGAAGCGACTGACCGCATGCAGGCCAGGGTCGACGCCCTCCAGGATGTCGGCTGCTCGCCCGACCGGCTTGGATTCGAGGCCAGTTACGGCCGTACCACGATGGAGTATTACGATGGTTTCGTGTTCGGGTTCTTTACTCCCGGCGGCCTGGAACAGGTGGCCTCCGGCGGACGATACGATCTCCTGAACGAGGTGCTGGGCTCCGGTCAGAGCTGCCCGGCGGCCGGCGGGGTGGTGCGGCCGGAGGTGCTGGCAGCATCGCGGTCGGCCCGCCAACAGTCGATGGGCGGGAAGACGAGAGCCCGCCCGGGCGGAGGATCGCGGTGATGCGGCTGAAGATCGGGCTCCCGGCCAAGGGGCGGCTCTGCGAACAGGCCCTGGACTGGCTCCGCTCACGCCAGGTGACCATCGAGCGCCCGGACTCGGGTCGCCGTTACTCGGCACGGGCCACCGGCGCCATCAGTGCCGAGCTGATCTTCATGTCCGCTGCGGAGATCCCGGGCGAGCTCTGGCAAGGCGCGCTGCATTTGGGAATCACCGGCTCCGACCTGGTGCACGAAAACCTCCCCGACTGGCAGGACCGGCTGGAATTGTTGCTGGAGCTAGGCTTCGGCGATGCCAGGCTGGTGGTGGCGGTTCCGGCATTCTGGGTCGATGTTGATTCGGTCGAGGATCTGGACGAGGTGGCGGCGCAATTCAGGGCAAGGCAGGGCAGGAGCCTGAGAATTGCCACCAAGTTTCACAACCTGGCCCGGGAGTTCCTGCGCTCATCCGGCCTGACCGACTACCGGCTGGTCGACAGCCAGGGCGCCACCGAAGGCGCAGTGGCCAACAACATGGCCGAGGCCATTGTCGACCTGGTCTCAACCGGCGAGACCCTGACCGCCAACGGGTTGAAACCCCTCGATGACGGCGTGGTTTTCCAGTCACAGGCAGTGCTGCTGCAATCGGGCTCGGCCCGGTTCGGCAGCGCAGAGCGTCGCGCGGTGGCGTCGCTGGTCGGAGGCCTGCCGCCGACCGGGACCCGGTGACAGGCACAGCACCGGCCGGCATCAGTCAGATGACGCCGATTTCCAGCAACGCGTCATGGATTGCCGGCGGAATGTCGTCATCATTCTGCCTGCTCGCCGGAAGATCGGCCGGACTGTCAATCGGCTCGAGATACCGCCAGCCCTGGAATGGCTGACGCGGCACCGGGAACGTCCGGATGATCTGCGGGTCGAAGATAATGGCACAGCGGGTCACCCCGTCGTCGCATTCCCGCTTCTCGAGGGCAATGATTCGCTGACGGACCATGATCTGGCCGCGCACGACCCAGTAGAGCGACCCGCCCCGCAGGATCTCGTCGGCCCGTCGCGGGTGCGACCGGGTCACGTGTTCGGGATTGATCCCGCGGGAGCCAAACCGCGACTCCTGCCATGTCTCGAGCTGTTCGACGGTGAAGGTGCCGACGCAGAGCTTGACCAGGTTGGTGTGGATGTCGGACGGGGTGTTCACGCCGTCCCTGCCTCACTGTCCAGGGCGGGCCAGGAGCCCATTCAGGGGCCGAAGGCCCGGGCCTGCATCCGGCGGGGTCAGCCCCGCAACCGGAGCCGTGCCGATGGTGGTCATGTGTTGCAAGATCCCCCTCTCCGCCAATGGCGGTTGCCAAGTCGCAACACTACACAAGCGAGAGCAGAATTGCACAAGCCTCTCCGCATTTCCCGCAGTATTCCTCCTGCCGGAAAGCGGCGGCGGCAGGCCAAATGACCACTTACAATCCGGAATCATGTACCTATATGGTTGGGCAGACGCCTGTTCACCCCGGATAGGGACTCCAGCAAATGGCAGTACAGCCAGCAGAATTCCGGTCAGTTGATCCGGTCTGGGATCGCATACGCAGCGAAGCCGAGGACATTGTCGCCGAGGAGCCGTTGCTCGGCGGGCTTGTCCATACCAGCCTCCTGCATCATCGGTCCTTCGAGGAGGCGCTTGCCTACCGAATCGCGGTCAAGCTGGCATCTCCGGAGATGTCCGAGCAGATCCTGCGGGAAATCGCCACCGATGCCTATGACAGCGACAAGTCGATCGGCAATTCGGCCCGGGCCGACCTTGTGGCAGTTCTCGACCGCGACCCGGCCTGCAACACCTTTGTTCAGCCATTGCTGTATTTCAAGGGGTTCCAGTCACTGCAGAGCTACCGGGTCGCCAACTGGTTGTGGAAGCAGGGCCGCCGCCACCTGGCATATTTTTTCCAGATGCGGATTTCGGAGATCTACGGCGTCGACATTCACCCGGCCGCCGGAATGGGCAAGGGGTTGCTGATCGATCACGCGCATTCGATCGTGATCGGCGAGACGGCGCAGGTCGGCGACCATGTCGCGATGCTGCATTCGGTCACGCTTGGCAGCACCGGCAAGGAGGATGGAGACCGCCATCCGAAGGTGGGAAGCGGCGTGCTGCTCGGAGCCGGCGCCAAGGTGCTCGGCAATATCTCGATTGGCCATTGCTCCCGCGTCGCCGCCGGGTCGGTGGTGCTGAAAGATGTGCCGCCCAACAAGACGGTTGCCGGAATCCCGGCGAAGATCGTCGGCGACGCCGACTGCTCCGACCTGTCGGAACTCGAACACCAGTATTTTCATCCAACGGCCTGAAGCCGCCAGCGCCACTCCCGGGCCAGCCGGATGCTGTCGGCAGAGCGTAACCGTGTCTGCAGGGGGGAGGCGTAATCTCCGGGAGCGGCGCACACCGCCAGTTGGATGACTATGAGAAGGTCCGTATGAGTGCGACAATCACTGCCAATGCAGCTCCCGACACCACACCGATCAGCCAGCGTTGCATGGATGCTTCTCGCTGCGCAATAAGGGCCTCGACGCGCCGAATGTCCTCTTTTGTCGCCAGGTAATCCAACCGTGCCTCGATAGCCGACACGCGGCCATGAAGACCGTGCCCGTTACCGCCGCCGCCATGGCTGGCATGTTGCGGAGGCGTCTGCCGCAACTCGTGAACCTCTCCAGTCATACCTGCACCTTGCGGAGCCACTCCCAGAGTTCGCCCCGGTTGAAGCCATTATGCGCTGCCCACTCGAAGACGACACCCAAGACTTCGTTCGAACTGCCGATTCCAATTGCTTCCGAAATTTGTGCTGTCGTGACGATGCCTTCAGTCGGTGCAACGAACGCCATATTGTCGGTCAGGATGAAGTGATGCCCGTTCGGCCACTTGTCCCGAATGGCCTGCCACACAGCATCGTTAGCTTCATTGAGAAAGACCGCGTACACGGCCATGGCTCACCTCTCCAAGTCAATGTTGGTCGATACACCACACCATACCATGGTATGAAGTCCCACGGCAATTCCCGGAAAATTGGCTGCTGATGGTATCCTGCCTCCTTTCGCAGTCGTTTTCCGCCGTGATCCGGCCAATATTGATGAATCGTCCAGAGCGACGACAGGACAACAACACGGTCATCTGGCAGGTCAAATGTCCAGAGGTGCCCTGCACCGATATCTCTTCAAATCCGGCTCCGTTCGCTTCTCGGCATGGTGCCGGATCCCCGCACGTCGTCAGAGCACCGTCCTGAAGATGGAAGATGAGATGGAAGATGGAAGATGGAGGCAGTGTATTGACTTGCCTGGCCGGCATCGGTTAACGGGTTTCGCCCGACATGCTCGGAAAACCTTGGTGCTGGTGGCCCCCGCAAGGGGATTCCTGTCGCCGTGTTCGAAATTGGCACGGAAAGGACAGCGCCCTTCGGAACTGGAAGGAGTACAGCCGTGACCAAACGCACGACTGCCAAGTACAAGATTGATCGCCGCATGGGCCAAAACCTGTGGGGCCGGCCGAAGTCGCCGGTCAACAAGCGAGATTACGGACCAGGTCAGCATGGCCAGAGACGGCGCAGCAAGCTGTCGGATTTCGGACTGCAATTGCGGGCCAAGCAGAAGCTCAAGGGTTATTATGGCGATCTGACCGAAAAGCAGTTCCGCCGGATTTATGCCGAGGCCGAGCGGCAGCGTGGCGATACTGGCGAAAACCTGATTGGCCTTCTCGAGCGGAGGCTCGATGCGGTGGTCTACCGGGCAAAGTTCGCTATCACCATCTTTGCGGCAAGACAGATCGTCAATCACGGCCATGTTCTGGTCAATGGCCAGCGTGTCAACATTCCGTCCTACCGTCTAGATGAGGGCGACGTGGTGGAGATCCGGGAAAAGTCCAGGCAGATGACCATGTTCATTGAGGCTGCCGACCTGCCGGAACGGGATGTGCCCGACTATGTCGAGGTCGACTACTCGAAGATGGTAGCGAGGTTGCTCAGGATTCCTGGCCTCAATGACGTTCCCTACCACGTCATCATGGAACCGAACCTGGTCGTCGAATACTACGCCAAGAACTGATGCGCCTCTGACCCTGCCGCCGTCGGCCGGGTCGGTGGTGTCGGCATCCTGCTGATGCCCGGTCGCCGTCGGCAGGAATGAAGGCTGTGTTCGGGAATCTTCGCACCACGATCCAGATACGCGATGCAGAGGCGCGCAGGTTCTGGCAGCGCCCTGTCTTCCTGTTGTTCCTGATGGCCGCGGCCATGCCGCTGTCTTTTTCGACATGGACGGCGCTGCTCAACAATTTTGTCATCGAGGCGGCGGGATTTGACGGAGTCTCGATCGGCTGGTTGCACACCGTCCGCGAGATTCCGGGATTCCTGGCCGTCGGCGTCATCCTGTTGATCGTCCTGATGAGGGAGCAGGTGCTTGGCCTGCTTTCCCTGCTGCTGCTCGGTGCAGCCACTGCCGTTGTCGCATGGTTCCCGACCTATGGCGGGTTGCTGGCCACCACGATGATCGGCTCGGTCGGGTTTCACTATTTCGAAACCGTAAGCCAGTCCCTGCAACTGCAATGGCTGGACAAGGAGAGGGCACCGCAGACGCTGGGCTGGATCGTTGCCATCGGTTCCGCAGCGTCGCTGCTGGCCTACGGCCTTTTGGTCGGCACCTGGAAGACGCTCGGCCTGTCATACAACACTGTCTACATGGCCGGCGGCGGCGCAACGGTGGTCATTGCGGTCTACTGTATGCTGGCCTTTCCGCAGATCGAGACTCCCAATCCGCAGCGCACCAGCATGGTGCTTCGCTGGCGCTACTGGCTCTACTACGCCTTTACCTTCGTCGCCGGTGCCCGCCGGCAGATTTTCGTGGTTTTTGCCGCATTCATGATGGTCGAGCGCTTTGGCTTCGAGGTCCACGAGGTCACAGCGCTGTTCCTGATCAACTATGTCGTGAACATGCTGGCGGCGCCCCTGATGGGGAGGGCGGTCAAGGTATTCGGCGAGCGGGCGGCGCTGGCGGTCGAATATGGAGGCCTGACCTTGGTGTTCCTGGCCTATGGCGGCATCTACTATTTTGGTTGGGGCGTCATTGTCGCCGCAACCCTCTACGTGCTCGATCACCTGTTCTTTGCCCTGGCCTTTGCCCTCAAGACCTATTTCCAGAAGATTGCCGATCCGGGCGATATCGCACCAACCGCTGCCGTGTCCTTCACCATCAATCACATCGCCGCCGTGTTTCTGCCCGCATTGTTGGGATATCTGTGGATCAACTCCCCGGGCATGGTGTTCGGCCTGGCTGCAGCCTTCGCCTTCCTGTCCTTTGCCATGGTTCTGCTGATCCCCCGCCACCCACGGCCGGGCCATGAGACCGTGTTTTCCGGTCGGAGAAACCGGGCAGACTGACGAACCAACACCGCCCGCAAGGCGGGCCAAGAGGCAACCCACGGCCGGATGAGTTGATAATTTGCTTGACTGAACTTCGACTACATTTCTCAGGCAAATTTCGAATTTCGGAGTGATTTGGCATGGATGCCAGTGTGGGCCGATCTGATTTTCACTACAAAGAAGTCTTTGCTCGCCCAGCCTTCAGCCGGATCTTCACTTTCACGCAGATAATTGAACCGATCTACGATATGCGTTTACGGGTGCCGGCATCCCGATTCCTGCCGATGCATTGCGTGTCGAGACCGGGAATTCCATAGACACTGCAAAGGTAACTTTGTCCCTGTTCTCGGGATTCCAGACATTTGAGGCAGACATTTGAGGCACACCTCGACGAATACGAGGCCCACTTTCTCGATTTGAAATCGACCGGGGCGTTGGACCAAGTCAGGGAATCTACCAGACTGTTTGGCCATGCCGTTTGCGAGTTCCTGCCGGGCGGACCCCCTGGACCCGTCACGACCACGATGGCGACATGGTTGACGGTTGACGGTGGATACGAGGCTGCCGATGCGCTTGTCGGCAACCTTGCCTGGAAGCCTGACTCAAATGATCCTTTCGGGATTGGCGCTAGTGCGGTCGCGTCACAGGCGACATTCATCTGCAAGGATACTGACGCGAACTGGAGCGCATCCATCATGTTCGCCCGATCGCAATTGCCTGATACACATCTGTTCCTGCAGGTTGCCGTGGAATATGGGCAGGGATCCGGGTCCGAGAAAATTGTTGATAAGGCTAGACATGTGGAGGAGATCTGGAATTCAGTTGCCGGGTCAATTGGTTTGACTGTGAGTTGACGGAGTCAGATGTGAATCCATACAGCTTGTTCCGTTCTGCACAGCCGCCAGGGCCCGAGTCCGGCCGTCGCGGGCGGGCAGCCAACGCGATCATTGACGATGCGGCCGAGCAACAGGGCTCGAATGTTGTGCAGTTCCCGACCGGGGCCAGTCCGAATTCGCCGAGTTCGGTGAAATGGGCCGGATTGAATCACAACTACAACGAGACCGTTAAGGAGACCCGTCGCGGGTCAGAACTCCAGCTTCATCCGGACAATGCCGGTATCGGGCAGATCCATGCCGACTCCAGGCGGTGGTTGGCTGAAGCCGAGATACTGCTTGATGAATGCTTCATCTGCGCCGAAGAAGACGAACTACCTTCTCCTTCGAGTGCCGCGATTGCCAGATCGCGGGAACTCCTGCAGGAGTTTTCGGTTTGCATTACATCCCGGCCGGATATCTACCCGATGGACGAGGCCGGTGTAGCAATCGACTTTCGTTCATCCGACGGCAAGAGCGGTGTCCTGTTTGTCGTAGATCAGGATGGTTCAGGCATAATGTTTCATTGCACGGAGGGGGTGCGGGGCCGGGTCAGAGTCAAGGATGCCAAACAGCTGATCGATGAAGGCGCCATTGCCAATCTAGAGCGTGTGGGCATCCGGTAGTGGCAGGCCCTGCGTGCGCGGCGATTCCACCTACCATTGCCACTCACGAGAATCTGGGAAGGCACGAATGGTCCAAGACTGCTGCCAAGAAGGTTCTCGGACGGTTGGAACGTGGCGAACCGCTCCGAGTTCGGGCACAGAACTTCATGCCACCGAGGGATAGCCGCCAGCTATCCGTCGCCGGATGGACTATTGCGATCGGAAAACGCTGGCGGATTTGGCCAGGAAGAATACCACTCGCGAGTACCCTTCATTCATGGGATGGTACACGCTGAGTTCCGCCAAAGTTGTTGAAGGGAAATGCGATGCCCAATCCTCTCCCTTGCCGGGGAATGCCTACCACGCCGATATTGTCATGCCCGTCGATTTGAGTGCAGCCGAGAGCAGGGATGATTTGATGGAATATGCGCGAGATCTTGCCTACCGAGCTGGCTTTGAACCTTGGGGAGATTGACAAGATGGAACCGCGGATCAGCTACATCAGCCATAAGCAGAACTATACAATGATGGGCCAAACCCCAATTGACCAATTGGTCGACCTGCCGGAATTCGTCCCGGTATCCAGGCCGATCGTCTGCCGGATATCAAGGCAACTGGCGGTGTGAGGCGGCAATGGCAAGGGATATAGGCAGACAATGACCGCAACCAATTCCTTCCTTTCTCTCGACATGTTGCCACCGGCCTCCCGCTTGCTGCAACGAGTCCTTGAAGTCTTGTGTTTCGGCCGCTGGGGCCGGATGGGCTGACGATCCTGCCTGCAAGACAAGGCGCGGCTGACCTGCGGGCGTGTCGGATGTTCATCGCGCCGACATGTGGTCAATTCGGGTTGTCTTTACCGGTTGGCGGCACCATAGTTTCGGAAGTGGCAATGGAGATAGGCGTGATGCTATCCAGTCTATTCGGGAAGGCGGTGATGCCCGGACCGGCCCAATTCCTGCCGGGGCGGGGGGAGCCGATCGAGACCGCGGAGTTGCATTTCGTCAGCGGGAGGCGACTCAAGCCGCCATACCCGGAGGGAGCGAGACTGGCCATGTTCGGCATGGGGTGCTTCTGGGGTGTCGAGCGGCTGTTCTGGGGGTTGAACGGAATTTGGGTGACCTCGGCCGGCTATGCTGGCGGCCATACGCCAAACCCCACCTATCGGGAAGTCTGCTCTGGGCGAACCGGCCATAACGAGGTCGTTCAGCTGGTCTATGATCCGGACCAACTCGGATTTGCCGAGTTGCTGACCGTATTCTGGGAAAACCATGATCCGACGCAGGGCATGCGCCAGGGCAATGATGTTGGCACCCAGTATCGTTCCGGCATCTACACCTATGACGACGAACAGCATGACCAGGCCCTGGCGAGCCGGGAAGGATATGCCGGTCAGTTGTCTGGTCGAGGGTTCGGACCGGTGACTACCGAAATTATCGCCGCACCGGAGTATTATTTCGCCGAGGATTATCACCAGCAATACCTGGCGAAAAATCCGGGCGGATATTGTTCGATGCGCGGAACGGGAGTAGCATGTCCCGCCGGTGTGACCGCCGCCGCCGGCTTGGCGGCAGGAGGCTGAACGGCGCCAGGCTGCCTTGGTCCGGGACCGGGCCCTGGACAGGATCGGACACGATTTCAGGTATTGATCTGCAAGGTGTCACGGGCAGCCGAAATGATGCCGGGGCCGAGATCGGTGTGCTGGTGGTTTGGGCGACGCGGTCGGAAGCGCTGGTGTCTTCCGGTTCGAAATCACCCTGAGCTGGCGAGGCAGGCACATGCAGGGACAGGAATCTTCGGAAGAGACCGAACTCCACCTGGCAGTGAGCTTGGCTGCATCCCGCCAGGGCGCCGAATTGCTGGCCGAGATGTTGCAGGCGATTGAGCCGCCGCCCCAGGCGAGCTTTGTCGAGTGCGTGCCGGGGGCCAGCGGCGGCTGGGAGGCTGGCGGCTATTTTCGGGAACCACCGGATGTGCTGGTCCTCGACCTTCTTGCGGCGTCGGCAGGCTGCAGCCAATTTCGCACGGAACCCGTCGCCAGCCGGAACTGGCTGGCTTGCAACCAGCTGGATTTGGGGCCGGTGGAGGCGGGAGGGTTCTGGATACATGGAAGCCACGAGACGAATCCCTGCCCACCCGGCAAGCGACCGATCGTGATCGATGCCGCACTGGCATTCGGAACTGGCCGGCATGGTACCACGGAGGGCTGCATCCAGTTGCTGGACAGGCTGTACGGGATGGGTTTCTCACCGCGCAATGTGTGCGACATCGGTTGCGGCACCGGGATACTGGCCATTGCCTCGGCAATGCTCTGGACCTGCCAAATCATCGCCAGTGACAATGATCCCGATGCGGTGGACCAGGCCGTGGGAAACGCTGCCAACAACGAGGTAGGTGATCAGGTCAGGGTGGTCACCTGCGACGGATTCGAGGATCCTGCCCATGCCGGGATGGCCCCATACGATATGATCACCGCCAATATCCTGTCCGGGCCATTGAAGCGACTTGCAGGGGAATTTTCCAGCCACTGCCGGGAGGGCGGACGCTTGATTGTCTCCGGGTTGCTGGCCGAGGAAGAGGGCGAGATGCTTGATGCCCTGACTCCCCGCGGGTTCGAGGCGGAAGACAGGATACCGATCGACGAATGGCTGTCCCTGCTCCTGGTCCGAACGGGCTGATCCAGGCCCGGTACTGGTGCCGTTGTCACATTCCGGAACGATGTCCGGGTGCAGGGGGCATGATGCTGACACGGGCGGACCGATTCGGCGAACTGCAAAAGAATCCGCGTCGGCCTATCCTGCCCGTGCAGGGCAGGCGTTGAGCCTTGCGAAGGGGTTTGACAGTCCTGCCCTAATGCAACGGTGTCGGGTCCTGGTCTGGTTTCCGGATTCTGGTCGGCCTCATTGGCAGTCGACCAGCTGCTGGCGCTGTTCTCCCAGGCCCTGGATGCCGAGGGACATGATTTGGCCGGCACGCAGGAATTGCTGCGGGTTCTGTCCCATGCCGACACCGGGCGGCGTGCCGGTGGTGATGACGTCGCCAGCCTGGAGCGACATGAATTGCGAGATGTGGCTGACCAGCGTCATCACCCCGAATATCATGGTGGCCGTCGATCCGTCCTGGCGGCGCTGGCCATCGACATCCAGCCACAATTGCAGCTTCTGCGGGTCCGGAACCTCGTCTGCTGTTACCAGCCATGGACCGATCGGGCCAAAGGTGTCGGCGCTCTTGCCCTTGATCCACTGGCCTGACCGTTCGATCTGGAACGCCCGCTCCGAGACATCATTGACCACGCAATAGCCGGCAATGTGGCAGCTAGCCTGTTCTTCGCTGACATAGGAGGTATCCTTGCCGATCACGATGCCCAACTCGACTTCCCAGTCGGTCTTGGTCGAACCCCTCGGGATGATGACGTCGTCATTCGGCCCACAAATGCTCGATGTCGCCTTGCCGAACAATATCGGCTCATCGGGTATTGGCAGGCCGGTCTCGGCTGCATGGTCACTGTAGTTCAGGCCCACGCCGATGAACTTGCCGACCGAGGCGACGCATGGGCCGATTCTGGTTCCTTCGGCGATGACCGGCAGGTTGGCAATATCCAGCCCGTCCGCCCAGGACATATCCGCCAGGGAGTTGCCATCAATGTCGGCGATACAGGATGACAGGTCCCGATAGGCTCCGTCATCATCGAGTATTGCCGGAACTTCGGCTCCGGGATTTCCAAGTCTGGCCAGTTTCATCGTCAGCTTCCTGTTCAGTTTGCTTGTCAGGTCCACCGGGCTGATCCGGATTTGACCTCGGGCCTCGCCGTTACCAGAAGGGCCGTGCCATTGGCAATTGCCAGCCGGTGATTCCCGAGCCGGGTGCAACCATGTCGTCAGGTATGGCGTTCTGCATGGCCGGCGGTTGCCAGCTTGCCCGCTGCTGATCGGCGATCTATGGCCTCATGCGCACGGACGGGTTCTGTTGTAGGAGTGCCGGATGCAAGTTCACGATTCGAACCGGTTTGACCTGCTGGTCATTGGCGGCGGTATCAACGGAGCCGGAATTGCCAGGGACGCTGCTGGCCGCGGCCTGTCGGTCATGTTGTGCGAGAAGGATGACCTGTCCCAGGGAACATCGTCGAAATCGAGCAAGTTTGTTCACGGCGGACTTCGCTATCTCGAACATTACGAGTTCGGCCTGGTTCGCAAGGCATTGATCGAGCGGGAGATCATCCTGGGAATTGCTCCCCAAATCTCGCGCCCGCTGAAGCTGGTACTTCCGGTTGCCAGCGGCATGCGTCCCGAATGGCTGCTCAGGCTGGGGCTGCTGGTCTATGACAACTTGGGAGGACGAAAGCGGATTCCGGCCTCGTCATCCATGCGCCTGCGAGATGATCCCGCCGGGCAGGTCCTGGCCCCGGATTTGGACAGGGCACTTGCCTATTGGGATGGGTGGATCGATGATTCTCGACTGGTAGTGCTCAATGCACTCGACGCGTCACGCCGGGGGGCACGCATCTGCACCCGGACCGAATTGGTCTCCGCGAGGCGGGGGGCGGGCTCATGGCTGGCAACGACCAGGAATGCCGAGACCGGAGCGCAGGAGGTGATTGCCGCCAGGGCCGTGGTCAACGCGACCGGCCCGTGGGTCGAGAAGACGTCCGGCAAGCTGGCCGGCGCCAGGTTGAAGCAGCGGATCCGGCTGGTGAAAGGCAGCCACCTGGTTGTGAAGAAATGGTGGGATGGCGACTATGGGTTCGTGCTCCAGGCGCCGGATCGCCGGATCATCTTCGTGACGCCGTATTTTGGCGATTATGCCATGGTCGGCACCACCGACGTGCCGTTTACCGGCAGGCTGGAGGAGGTGGAGATCGACCAGGAGGAGATCGAATACCTGCTGGCATTGCTGAACCGGTTTTTCCGGGAGCGCTTCAGCGAGGCCGATATCCATCATTGCTATTCCGGGGTTCGTCCGCTGTTTGACGATGACCGGTCAAAGGGCGCGTCATCGGTGACAAGAGATTACCGGCTCGAATTCGACGGCGGCGGTGAGGACGCTCCGGCGGTCTTCGTCCTTGGCGGCAAGCTGACAACCTACCGGAAGCTGGCCGAGGATGTCATGCGCGGGCTGAAGCCCTGCTTTCCAGGGCTCGGTGAGCCATGGACCGGGACAGAGGCGCTGCCTGGGGGCGAGCCTGCCGGCAAGCTGTACGAGCCGGGCCCTGCCGCGGCTTGGCTTCCCGGGCAGCTGGCAGCAGGGCTTGCCCGTCGTTACGGGTCGCTGGCCCCGGAATTGCTGGAAGGAATCGAGTCGCCGGACCAGATGGGGGTGCCGATCGCCGGCCAACTCTATCCGGCCGAGGCCCGGTGGAACATCGAACGGGAATGGGCCAGGTCTGCATCGGACATCGTCGATCGGCGTAACAGGTCCTGCCTGGAATTCACCGCTGCCGAGCGTGAAGCGCTCGAAGGATGGATCAGCGACTACCGCGGCGGCAACCGGGATTGATCCCGGTGTCGATCAGTTCAGCACGCCCGGCCAGTTGGCATCGCCGCGGGCAATGTTGCCGGGGACATCCTGCGACCAGGTTCTCTGCACGCCCAGGCTGTAATTCAGGTAGAGCCTGCCGTCATGGATCGTCCAGGCATCCGGATCGGTGGAGGCGGTATAGTTGTTTGATACCGCCCAGGCACAATAGCCGCCATATTGCGGTGCATAGGCCTGCGGGTCGGCGTTGAACCTGTCACGGTTACCGGTGCTGGCAAACCGCCAGGTTGCCCCGTTCCACTCCGCCTCGATGCTCCGCTTGCCCTTGACGGGTTTGGCCTCGTCAAAATAGGCGACCGGGTCGTATCCGCGGATGGCCAGGCCGCGCCGGGAAAACACCGGCGGCTCGGCCGCCAGGGCTGGAAGGGCTGGCACCATCAGCGCTGCCCCGACGAATCCGCGTCGTGTCATCAACATGGCATCATGCTCCAAATGGTTCGGGAACTGGTCTGCCCGACAATATGGCCCAAGAGTTGCCGTTATGCAAAGGCAACCGGAGGTTGGCTACGCTGGCGGCTACGACGGGTCAGCCTTACAGGATCAGACACCTGTATGCGTTCGGGATTCGTGCAGAGACCCTTGCTGGCCCAGGCAGCGCCCCCCCCAAGGTCGGTGTCATCAAGTTGCCACCCATGGGCCCCTGCCATTCGGGTCAGGGCACGGGAATTGTCGAGGGGGAGGGTGGAGATGCCCGGCGGCGGTTGGCCAGCCAAAACAAAACTGCGGCCCCGGGAGGAGACGGAGCCGCAGTTTCGGGAGAAAACGGTAAGGTGGTTCAGCGCTTGCCGGCGTCTCCGAAGGTCAAGTAGTCGACGTCGCCGCGGCTGAGACCGATATCGTCAAGCTGGCGGTCGCTGAGCCTTCCAAGCGATGCCCGGGTGCGGCGCTCGAAGTTCCAGCTGCGCAGCCGGTTCGGAAGGCGTTGTGCAATTGAGACGATCCGGCTCATGGAAAGTCCGGAATGTTCGACTCGCGATGCGAATGCAATAGAGGCCATGATCAAATTCCTTTACTTTCAGGGTTTCATCGACAGCACAGATCTAGGTCCTGCCCCCGCCTCGCACAAATGCCGAATCGTCATTGCCGATTTGCACGCAAGTCATGGGTCGAAATGGGTGCGGCACCGGTGCTGGCTGTCGCCCGTGCGTGTCCTCCGGGCTTTGGGCCAGCGACGGTGACGGGCCGTTCCTTCAGGAATCGGAGGCATGGGCAATCCGGTGGGGCCGGCAGCGGCAGGACCGGTCTGCCAACCTTATTGCCACCTTGCGAATTTGCTGCTGTCGGTAGTTCTTGGCAGGATTTGAATCGCCGGTTTGGCGGTGTTGGGTGGGGCAGTTTGGTGACTGATTTTGCGGAATTTTTCGAAACCTCTGGAAATGTTCATGTTTCGTCCCTATTGTCCTCACAGTCATTTGGGAGAGTTCATGCGAGTATTGGGGCTGGACCCGGGTCTGAAGGTCACCGGCTGGGGCGTTATCGATGTCGAGGGATCGCAATTGTCCCTCGTTGGCAACGGCGTCTGCCGTGCCAAGGGAGACAATTTGGCGCAGCGCCTGGTCGATTTGCACCGGCAGCTGACTGCTGTCGTCGAGGCCTACCGGCCGGATGAGGCGGCGGTCGAGCAGGTCTTTGTCAATTCGAGCATGCGGGATTCGCTGAGTCTCGGTCATGCAAGGGGGGTCGCGGTGCTGGTTGCCGCCCAGGCCGGGCTCAATGTCGGCGAATATGCACCCAATACCGTCAAGAAGGTCGTGGTCGGAATTGGCCATGCCCAGAAGGACCAGGTCGAGCACATGGTCAGGATGCAGCTGCCAAGCGTCAAGATCTCGGTATCTGACGAGGCGGACGCGCTGGGCGTTGCCATCACCCACGCCGTCCATGGCCGGTTTGATGACGTCATCGCCGCCTCGCTGGCCAAGGCGGAGGCCTGACCAGTGATCGGCAGGGTGCAAGGCATCGTGGTCGAGCGACATGACGACCACGTCGTCATCGACACCGGGGGTGTCGGGTATGTCGTCTATTGTTCCGAGCGGACCCTGGCCACCATTCCGTCGGTGGGAGTGCGGGCGGTCCTGCATACCGACCTCCTGGTGCGGGAGGATTTGCTGCAACTCTTCGGGTTTCGTTCGGCAAGGGAGCGTGAACTGCACCGTTTGCTGCTGACAGTTCAGGGTGTCGGAGCCAGGGCGGCGCTGGCGATGGTATCGGCAATCGGCGTGGAAGGCGTGATCCGGTCCATCGTCCTGCAGGACACGAATTCGATACGGGCTGCGCAGGGGGTGGGGCCGAAGCTGGCGCAGCGGGTGGTCAACGAGTTGCAGGAAAAGGCGGCGGCGCTGGCTGCCGATGGTGGCGGGGAATCGGTGAACACTGACGATGCCGGTATCGGTGACGAGGCGGCGGCCGGGTCGCAGGCGGAAAGGTTGAGCGTGGCCGCCAGCGCCGGGGCGGTTTCCGCCCTTGTCAATCTGGGGTATCGCCAACCGGAAGCAATCCGGTCGGTGACCGAGGTGGCGACGAGGCACCCCGACATGGAAACCGAGGCTTTGATACGAGAGGCACTGAAACGGCTTGCCCCAGCTTGACAAGAACATGACCGAACGGTCCGGGACGGTCAGTCCCGAACGCCAGGAGCAGGATTCGGAGCAGTCGCTTCGTCCGATGACCCTGGATGCCTTCATCGGCCAGAATCAGGCCAAGGACAATTTGCGGGTCTTCGTCGAGAGCGCCCGGCGGCGTTCGGTGGCGATGGACCACACATTGTTCTACGGGCCACCTGGGCTCGGCAAGACAACCCTCGGTCAGATCGTGGCCAGGGAGCTCGGCGTCAATTTCAGGATGACGTCGGGACCGGCCCTGGCCAAGGCGGGAGATTTGGCGGCGATCCTGACCAATCTCGAGAAGAATGACGTGCTGTTCATTGACGAGATCCACCGTTTGCAGCCGGTGGTCGAGGAGGTTCTCTACCCGGCACTGGAGGATTACGCCCTCGACCTGGTGATTGGCAGCGGGCCGGCGGCAAGGACGGTGAGAATCGAATTGCAGCCCTTCACCCTGGTCGGCGCCACCACCCGGTTGGGATTGTTGACCACGCCGTTGCGGGACCGGTTCGGCATCCCGATCCGCCTTGAATACTATCAGGCAGAGGAATTGCACGAAATCGTGATCAGGGGTGCCCGGGTGCTTGGTATCGCCATCGACGAGCCCGGCGCACTGGAAATTGCCGGCAGGTCCAGGGGAACGCCGAGGATTGCCAACCGGCTGCTGAAGCGCGTGCGTGATTTTGCCTTCGTCGAGGTCGACGACGCCATCTCCCGGGAGGTTGCCAATGGCGCCCTGGTGCGGCTGGATGTCGATCATCTCGGGCTCGACGGCGCCGACAAGCGCTACCTTTCGCATATCGCCGAGAATTACGGCGGCGGGCCGGTTGGCGTGGAGACGCTCTCGGCGGCACTGTCGGAAGCCAGGGACTCTATCGAGGAGGTCATCGAGCCGTTTCTACTGCAGCAGGGGCTGATCCAGAGAACGACCCGGGGGCGCATGCTGACCGCGAAGGCCTGGCGGCACCTGGGATTGCAGGCACCCGAGACCCGGGACCAGCAGACATTGTTTGATCCGGAAGCATGCAGCACCGATTCCGATTGACGGTCTATTACGAGGACACCGATTTTGCCGGCGTGGTCTACCATGCCAACTATCTCAGGTTCATCGAGCGGGGACGGACCGAATTCATGCGCGAGCTTGGAATCGACCAGGGCGAAATGAAGTGCCGTGACGGGCTGGCAATCGTCGTCAGACGCATGGTGTCCGACTTCCACCGCCCGGCAAGATTCGGCGATACGCTCTGGGTGCACACCCGGCCGCTGCGCTGCACCGGGGCGAGAATCGAACTCGATCAGCGGGTGTTGCGGGATGAGGAGGTGCTGTTTTCGTCGGAGGTAACGCTGGCCTGCATCCGCGCCTCCGGCGCACCGGCGAGGATTCCGGCGGCAATCCGGACGGGGCTCGTTCGGGCTCAGGGCGCGGAGTCGGTGCAGAGCTTGAATTGATGTGGCATGCCGTCTAGTGTCCCGCAGTTGGCCGGTTCCGGCCCAAAGGCAAGAATTGCGCGGAAAAGCGCGGTCACGCACAGAGCAGTAGTATGGAAACAGAAGCGGTATTGACCACCCTGGCCGTAGATTTTTCAGTTGCCAACCTGTTCTTCCAGGCCGGGTTGGTGGTGAGGCTGGTCATGCTGCTGTTGCTGTTTGCCTCGTTCTGGAGCTGGGCAATCATCATCCAGAAATTCATCAGCTTTCGACGGGTCCGGGTTGCGGCCGACCGCTTCGAGAGACGGTTCTGGTCCGGTGAGCCGCTGGAGGAATTGCATGAACGCCTGGGTGACCACCCCAGCGGCGGTTTCGAGCAGATATTCTGCGCGGCGATGGATGAGCGCAGCCGGTCCCGGCGGCGCGATGGCGGCTTGCAGCCGGGCGTCGGAAGCCGCATCGACCGATCCATGGGCATCGCCGTGGCGCGGGAAACCGGTCGACTCTCATCCGGCCTGGGATTCCTGGCAACCGTCGGCGCCACCGCACCCTTTGTCGGACTCTTCGGTACAGTCTGGGGAATCATGAACGTATTTCGGGAGATCGGGGTCCAGGAGAACACCAATCTGGCAGTGGTGGCCCCGGGAATCGGCGAGGCGCTGGCGGCTACGGCCCTCGGCCTGCTGGCGGCCATTCCGGCCGTTGTTTTCTACAATCATCTGTCGGCGGCATCGGATCGGCTTGCGGCCCGGTTCGAGGATTTCGCCGACGAGTTCTCGACGATCATTTCCCGGCAGCTGGACCAGTAGCGATGTCGGTCACGTTGCAGAAAGACGAAATCCGTCGTCGTTGGCGGGGCCGGCGCACCCACCGGCCGATGTCCGAGATCAATGTCACCCCCTTTGTCGATGTCATGCTGGTGCTGCTGATCATTTTCATCGTGGCCGCACCATTGCTGACGGTCGGCATCCCGGTTCAGCTGCCGGAAACCGCGGCAAAGCCGCTGCCATCCGAGCCCGAGGAGCCGCTGACCCTGTCCGTCGCATCCGACGGGCGCATCGCCCTGCAGGCCACCGAGTTGCCGAGAGAGGAGCTCATCCCGAGGCTGCGGGCGGTGTTGGCCGAACGAAGCTCGGACAAGATTTTCCTTCGTGGCGACCGCGATGCCAGATACGAGGTCATCATGCAGGTGATGGGAGCCTTGAACAATGCCGGATACCGAAACATTGGCCTGGTTACCGAAGGGAACGGACCAAAGCTGGACGGTGACGGAAACTAGGAGCGTAACGTGCGCACCGGCGCGATTATCTCGGCAACGCTTCACTTCGGATTGGTGCTGTTCCTGATGTTTGGCGATACCTACAGGGAGCGGCTGGATGACACCGAGTTCGTGGCCGCCAACGTCTCGCTGATTTCGCTGGAGGAGCTGGCAGCACTGCAGCTGCCGCCCGATCTGCCGGAAGAGCCGGAATTGTCAGCGCCGGTCCCGGAGCCGGCGGTCCCGGAAGAGCAGGAGAGCGAGCCGCCGCCGCAAGATATTGTCGCCGAGACCGAGCCGGAGATCGACGATGGCAGCGGCGAGCGAGAGGCGGTAGCGGTGGTGGAAGAGTTGGTCCCCGATGCTCCGGAAGAGCCGGCCCGGCAGGCGGCACCCGTGGTGGCCCCGGAAGCGGCCCCGGAGCCGGATGCAAGGAGTGCCGAGATCGAACGGGAGGAAGTGGCAACCGGGCCGGGGGTCGAGGAGCAGGTGATCGAGGAGGCGCAAACCGAAACTGCCCCGGAGCATGCCGCCACCGAAACCGTGACCGAGGCGGACCAGACCACCGGCTTTGCCCTGGACGTGGAGCGACCGCGGCGGCGCCCGAAGGTGCAGGCAGCCAGTCCGGAGGCAGATGACTGGCCCGATATCGAGGACCTGATCGCCCGGGCACAGGAGGTGGCGCCAGAGAGCGAGGCGCCGCAGCCGGAACCGGTGACCGGCCCGCCGCTGACCACCGCCGAGCGCGACGGGTTGCGCCGGGAGATCCAGAATTGCTGGAACCTGGCGTCACTGTCGGACGAGGCGCGACATATTACAGTCATCGTCGGTGCCGAACTCGACGAAACTGGACGGGTGCTGGAGGGATCGATCCGGCTGGTCGATGCCAGCGAGGGATCGGCAATTGCCCAAGACATTGCATTCGAGGCGGGAAGGCGGGCGATTGCCGTGTGCCTGAGCCGCGGCCATGACCTGCCGAGGGAAAAGTTCGACAGTTGGCGTTTTATCGAAGTGGTGTTTGACCCCGAAAACATGAGGCTCAGATGACTAGACCAGGGAATTTGCTGGCGACACTGCTGGTGTTGCTTGTTGCGTCAATCGGAACCGGCGCCTTCGCGCAGTCCGCCAACAGCCCGCTTCGCATCGTGATCCGGGAGGGCGTGATCAGGCCGCTACCCTTTGCGATTCCGGCTTTCGTGTCCGAATCGGGGCTGGCGAGCGAGCTTGCCAGGAACATTGCCAGGGTCGTCTCGCAGGATCTCGTCAATACCCGGCTGTTCCGCGAGATCCCGGCGGCCGCGCATATCTCGACCATCGACCAGGTCGACGGTCCCGTCGGTTTTGCAGACTGGCGGGCGGTCAATGCCGAAGCATTGATTGTCGGTTCGGTAGAGGTCGCCGGGGACGGGAATCTCACCACAAGATTCCGGCTGTTCGACGTGTTTGCAGGGACCGCGCTCGGCAGTGGTCTCCAGTTTACCGGTGACACCGAAAACTGGCGACGGGTGGCGCACAAGATCGCCGACGCGGTGTATTCGAGGATTACTGGTGAGGGTGGGTATTTCGATACCCGGATCGCATTCGTGTCCGAGGCCGGACCCAAGGGCGACCGGACCAAGCGGCTTGCGATCATGGATTACGATGGTGCCAACGCCTCGTTCCTGACCGGCGACGACACCATCGTGCTGGCGCCGCGGTTCTCGCCTGACGGCACCAGGCTGATCTACACGTCCTACGAGACGGGAATTCCCCGGGTCTACCTGATGGATATCGAGACCCGGGAGCGGCGGGCCATCGTCGAATCGGCCAACATGACCTTCGCGCCCCGATTTTCGCCGGATGGCACCAAGGTGTTGTTGTCGATCACCGAACAGGGCAATTCGGACGTGCACGAAGTGGAGATTGCCACCGGTGCCTCCCGCCGGCTGACCCGGAGCGGGGCCATCGACACCGCGGCGAGCTATTCGCCCGACGGCAAGTGGATCGTGTTTGAATCGGACCGTGGCCGGAGCCAGCAGATCTATCTCATGCGGGCCGAAGGCGGCGAGCCACGTCGCATCAGCTTCGGCCAGGGTCGCTATGGCACGCCCGTATGGTCGCCCGACGGCAGGTTCATCGCCTTCACCAAGCAGCATGCCGGCCGGTTTCATATTGGCGTCATGCGGTCAGACGGAACCGAGGAACGACTGCTCTCGGCATCCTTCCTCGACGAGGGGCCAACCTGGGCACCCAATGGCCGGGTGATCATGTTCTTCCGGGAGATGCCCGGCTCGTCCGGTGGGCCGGTGCTGCTGTCGGTTGACGTAACCGGCCGCAATCTCAGGCAGGTCCCGACGCCACAATATGCATCCGATCCTTCATGGTCGCCATTGCTTCCCTAGCAGGGCCGGTTCGGTTATGCAGGAGGGCATGGAAGCACTGATGCAATTCACGCAGTAACGGGAGGCTGGAATTCAAATGAAGACGGCAAGATTGGCAACCTGCATTGCGGCCGCCGCGGTTCTGGCCGGGTGCAGCGGCAGCGATTCCGTCATGGGTCGCGGCATGACGGATGGGCAGCAGGGGGTTGTCGAGGAAACCACGCTGCATGATTTCCCGGTGGACTCGCCGGAATACTTCACGAGCCTGATCGGTGATCGCGTGTTCTTCGAGGTGGACAATTCGGCGGTCAACGCCGAGGCAGCGATGGTTCTCGAACAGCAGGCGCAGTGGCTGAACCAGAATCCAGGATTCACGGTAACGGTGGAAGGGCATGCCGACGAACAGGGAACGCGGGAGTACAACCTGGCTCTCGGGGCCCGCCGCGCCAGCGCGGTCAGGGATTTCCTGGTCGGTCTCGGTGTTGCCGGAAACCGGGTCACCACCGTCACCTATGGCAAGGAGCGCCCGGTTGCCGTGTGCTCGAATGAATCGTGCTGGTCGATGAACCGCCGGGCGGTGACCGGCCTTGCCCGGGCAGCAACCGGTTAGATGACCTTGCGCCGCCTCATCCGTATCGCCAGTGCCAGCCTGCTGGCCGGCACGCTGCTGGCCGGAACGCTGGCAGCGCAGCAGGAAACCAGCGAGGAGACGCTCGCCGATATCAGGCAGCAACTATTCGACATCTACGCGCAGATGGAAGGGTTGCGGTTGCAATTGCGCCCTTCCGGCGAGGCCGACCAGCCTGGCCGGCAGGCCGGCGAGACGGTGGCGCCTTCGGCGCTGCGACTCGATGAACTTGAAGCCGAATTGCGGCAGGTCCTGGCGCGGGTCGAGGAGCTTGAATTCCGGGTCATCAGGATCGCCGAGGATGGGGCCAGGCAGATAAGGGATCTCGAGTTTCGCCTGGTCGAGCTTGGTGGAGGGGATTTGTCGTCGCTCGGACCGGCGACGATTCTCGGCGGCGAACCAGCTGAAATCGAGGCGGAGGATGCCGGCATCGGTTCCGTTGGCCTCCAGTCCGACCTGCCATCCGGCGAGCAGGAGGTGTTCGACCGCGCCATGGCGGCATATGAGGTCGGGGAGTTTGCCGAAGCGACCCAGCTGTTCGAGGAGTTTTCCGATCAGTTCGCCATCAGTTCGCTGAACGTGGACGCGCATTACTACCGCGGCATGTCCGAATTGCGTCTCGGGAACATGACGGCGGCGGCGCGGGCCTTTCTCGACAGCTACCGGGCAGAACCGGAGATGGACTCGGCGCCGCGGGCGCTGGTCGGCCTGGGCAGTGCGCTTGAGCAGCTTGGTCAGATTGCCGAGGCATGCCGGGTCTACAAGGAGGTGCTGGTGGCGTTTCCGTTGACCGAATATGCCGCCAGCGCCGATACCGAAGGCAAAAGGCTGGAGTGCAATTGACAGCAGGCATCCCGCAGCGCCTGGCGGCATCACTGCGGCGGGTCCGGGGATTTCAACAGGCAGGACGGGTTGGCGTTGCCGTGTCGGGCGGCGGTGATTCGATGGCCCTGCTGACGGTTCTGGCCGAATGGTGCGGCGAAGGCCGGACGGATTTGCACGCGGTGTCGGTCGATCACGGCATCCGTCCGGAAGGTGGCAACGAGTGCCGGATGGTGCATGAATATTGCGACTCGCTGGAGGTGAGCCACGATACGCTCACCGTATCGATGCCGCTGGAGGGTAACATCCAGCATGCCGCCCGTCGGGCCCGCTACCGCATGATTGCCAGCTGGGCACGGCGACGGGAGATTGAATACGTGGCGCTGGCCCACAGCCTCGATGACCAGGCAGAAACGGTGCTGCTCAATTTGGCGCGCGGCTCCGGCGTCGATGGTCTGGCGGCGATGCCGGACCAGGTCAGGCGCCGGGGCGTGTGCTGGATCAGGCCCTTGCTGGATGTCGGGCGCCACGAATTGCGGCAATTTCTGGTTGGCCGGAACATCGGCTGGGTCGATGATCCGTCAAATGATGATCCGGGCTTCGACCGCATCAGGGCAAGACGGATGCTGGATGCGCTTGGCGAGCTGGGCCTGACCAGGGACCGGTTGGCCAGGACGGCGACGCTGATGCAGCACGCCCGCGAGGTCCTGCAGGATGCCGGGATGGCGGCACGGGCGAGGGTTGTTGCCGAGAACCGGCTCGGGGATTCACATTTTGGTGAGGAATTCTGGCAGCTCGCATCGGAGACCCGGCTGCGTCTGGCCGCCGATGCCATCCGGCGGGTATCCGGCTCGGAGTACCGCCCCCGGTTCTCGGCATTGCTGTCGGCCCTCGAGGAGGTTGGCCGGGGCCGGCGGCACACCCTTGCCGGTTGCATGGCGGTTCCGGGAGCAGGCAGATCGTTCTGGATCATACGCGAGGCGGCCTCCTGTTCCGGTCCGGTGGCGTCCGACCAGTGCTGGGACCGGCGCTGGCGCCTTGCCGGCAAACCGGCACCGGACGGCTCGACCATCGGCGTTTTGGGTGAGGACGGGCTTGGCAGGTGCCGGAGCTGGCGGGAAGGCGGTGACCCCAGGGAGAGCGTGCTTGCCTCGCCGGCCCTGTGGTCGGATGGCCGGTTGTTGGCGGCACCCTTTGCCGGATTTGCCAATGGCTGGCGTTTCGATCGGTTGCAGGATGGGGATGCGGCCACGTGACCTCGTCCACGAGACAGCGATGGGCTTGACGGGGTGCAGGAGCTGACACGGTCACATGATCCTGGCCAAGGGGGTGGGGCCCGGCCGGGCGCAGGATGAAGTGATGGCCATATGTTCCCGTTTAGGCGGTGATGGTGGGCTCAACCGGGTGCGGAATGAGGAATTCGACCGGCAAATGACGGCATTCATTTGAAATCGGCAATTTTGTATTTATCTATGTGAACGGTTAGTCTGGGTTTTCCACTTCATCGGTTACCGGCGGCGGCCACGAGCGAGATTTCGTTACCTGGAGGATTTTCGATTGGGCAATGGCATGAAAAGTCTGCTTCTTTGGGGGGCACTGTTCGTCCTGGTGGCCGTGCTGTTCAACGTGTTCACTGGCGGTGGGCAGATCACGTCGACCCCGACGGTGCCGTTGTCCAGGTTCCTGCAGCAGGTCGAGGAGGGCGAGGTTGCCAATGTGGTGCTCGATGGCGAGAAGATCTTCGTCAGGACCGTCGGCGGCGCCGAATACTCGGTCATCCGCCCCAGGGAGGTGGATGTCACCGAAACCCTGATCGAGAACAACGTGCAGATCGATGCCAAGCCGCAGGATCCCAGCGGCCTGATGTCATTCATCGCCCCGATCCTGCCATTCCTGATCCTGCTCGCGGTGTGGTTCTACCTGATCAACCGGATGCAGGGCGGCGGCCGCGGCGGCGCCATGGGTTTCGGGAGGTCGAAGGCGAAACTGCTGACCGAGAAACAGGGGCGGGTCACCTTTGCCGATGTGGCCGGTATCGACGAGGCCAAGGATGAACTCGAGGAGATCGTCGATTTCCTGAAGGATCCGGAGAAATTCTCCCGCCTCGGCGGCATGATTCCCACGGGTGCATTGCTGGTCGGACCACCGGGAACCGGCAAGACCCTGCTGGCCAGGGCGATCGCCGGCGAGGCCGGGGTTCCGTTCTTCACAATTTCCGGCTCCGATTTTGTCGAGATGTTCGTCGGCGTCGGCGCATCCCGGGTCCGCGACATGTTCGAGCAGGCCAAGCGCAATTCGCCCTGCATCGTCTTCATCGACGAGATCGACGCCGTCGGCAGGTCCAGGGGAATCGGCTATGGCGGTGGCAATGACGAACGGGAGCAGACCCTCAACCAGCTGCTGGTCGAGATGGATGGATTCGAGGCCAATGAGGGTGTGATCATCGTTGCCGCGACCAACCGTCCGGATGTGCTGGACCCGGCATTGCTGCGACCGGGGCGGTTCGACCGGCAGGTCGAGGTGCCGGTGCCCGACATCACCGGCCGGGAGAAGATTCTCGAGGTGCATGCCAAGAAGGTCGAGATCGGCCCCGACATCAATTTGCGGATCATTGCCCGCGGCACCCCGGGGTTTTCCGGCGCCGATCTTGCCAATTTGGTGAACGAGGCGGCGTTGCTGGCCGCCAGGGTTGGCCGAAGCTACGTGACCATGGAGGATTTCGAGTCGGCCAAGGACAAGGTCATGATGGGGGCCGAGCGCCGGTCGATGGTCATGACCGAGGAGGAGCGGCGGCTGACCGCCTATCACGAGGCCGGACATGCGCTGGTCGGCATGAATGTTCCGCAGCATGACCCGATTCACAAGGCGACCATCATCCCGAGGGGGCGGGCTCTGGGGCTGGTCATCTCCTTGCCGGAGCGTGACCAGCTATCGGTGACGATCACCAAATACCGCTCGAAGATTGCCATGGCCATGGGAGGCAAGGCGGCCGAGGAACTGGTATTCGGTCCGGAAAATGTCACATCCGGCGCCGCCTCCGACATTGCCCAGGTGACCAAGATCGCCCGGGCCATGGTCATGAAGTTCGGTATGTCCGAACAGCTTGGCAATATCGACTATGCCCAGGAGCAGCATACCTATCTGGGGGCGATCAACCAGGGACCTGGCATCAGCCCGGAGACCCAGGAGAGGATTGATTCGGAAGTCAGGAAAATCTGCGAGTGGGGGTATGACCGGGCCCGGTCGATCCTGACCGAGAAGCGCGACGAGTTGGACCGGCTTGCCTCCGGCCTGCTGGAATACGAGACGCTGACAGGGGACGAGATCCAGAAGATCCTGGATGGCGAGCCCTTGGGGCGCGATGACGGGGATGCCGATCCGGGTGACTCCACCACCACGGTCACCGCGATCCCCAAGATGGGAAAGACCCGGACCGGCAAGGCCGGTGGCAGGCTGGAGCCGAATCCGACCTGAGATGTGGACCGGATCTGCAAGGACATGGAGCATGAATTTGGCGACGGGACTGCCGGCAGGGAGCAACGTTCGGGCAGGGCCGTGTCCGGCTGAGTCGCTGGCAACGGCACCGGACGCAAGGAGCAATTGATGACGGGTTTGCTGATTGGTCTGTTGCTGCTTGCACTCCTCATCTACCTGAATCGCAAGCAGGCAGGCGGTGGTCCGGCCGGGATGTTCGGATACGGGCGGTCACCGGCCAAGCTGCTGAGCGAGGACCGGAACCGGGCGACCTTCGCCGATGTTGCGGGGATCGACGAGGCCAAGGAAGAGCTCGAGGAGATCGTGGAGTTTCTCCGCCGCCCCGAGGTGTTTTCGAGGTTGGGCGGGAAGATTCCCAAGGGCGCATTGTTGATCGGGCCCCCGGGAACCGGCAAGACATTGCTGGCCAGGGCGATCGCCGGCGAGGCCGGGGTGCCGTTCTTCACCATTTCCGGGTCGGATTTCGTCCAGATGTTCGTCGGTGTCGGGGCCTCCAGGGTCCGTGACATGTTCACGCAGGCCAAGAAGAATGCGCCTTGCATCGTCTTCATCGATGAGATCGACGCGGTCGGCCGATCACGCGGCGTCGGAATCGGCGGTGGCAATGACGAACGGGAGCAAACCCTCAACCAGCTGCTGGTCGAGATGGATGGCTTCGAATCGAATGAAGGGGTGGTCATCATTGCCGCCACCAACCGTCCCGATGTTCTCGACCAGGCGCTGCTGCGGCCAGGCCGCTTCGACCGCCAGGTCGTGGTGCCGGTTCCGGATTTGAAGGGACGGGAGAAGATCCTGCAGGTTCATGCCCGCAAGATCCGCCTGGGGCCGGATGTCGACCTTCGTCGGATCGCAAGGGGAACGCCCGGTTTTTCCGGCGCCGACCTTGCCAATTTGGTGAACGAGGCGGCGCTGCTGGCCGCCCGCATCCGCCGGCAGGCAGTCTCCATGGAGGAGTTCGAGAACGCCAAGGACAAGGTCATCCTCGGCAGCGAGCGTCGGTCGATGGTGATGACCGAGGAGGATCGCAGGCGCATTGCCTATCACGAGGCCGGGCATGCGTTGGTCGGGATTAATGTCCCGCAGCACGATCCAATCAACAAGGCGACAATCATTCCAAGGGGAATGGCGCTCGGCGTTGTTCATTCGATGCCGGAACGTGACGAGGTGTCGATCACCTTTACCAAATACCAGTCGAAGATCGCCATGGCGATGGGAGGAAGTGCGGCCGAGGAGCTGATGTTCGGCTCGACCAACGTGTCCTCCGGCGCCGCCTCCGACATCAAGCAGGCAACCCGGATCGCCCGGGCCATGGTCACGCAGTTCGGCATGTCGGAAAAGCTCGGCAAGATCGACTATTCCGGCGGCCAGGACAGTCAGCCGGGACTGCCCCAGGGCGATGTGTCAAGCCCGGAGACGAGGGAACTCATCGATTCCGAAATCCGCCGGATCGTCGATGAGGGATACAAGAAGGCCATGTCGATCCTGGTTGAACGGAAGGTTCAGCTGGAGAGGCTGGCAGAGGGGCTGCTCGAGTTCGAAACGCTGACCGGCGAGGAGATCGGGCGGATCGTCGATGGCGGCGACAAGCCACAGAAAACCAGGGACCAGCCGGTCAGCAACGCCATTCCATTTCCCCGGCGCCCCTCCACCATGATCCCGAAAAGCGGACGACATCCCGACGGCCAATCCGACAAGGATCCGGGCATGGGGGTGACCTGACCGGAACCTGGCAGCCATTCCGGTTGCATCGCCGTGGAGCGAGCTTTATGCGGCGGTGCGCAACCGGTCCGGACGGGTTCTCACAAGAGGTTCATGATGGCATCATTTCGCAATGCGGGCCATCCCGCTCGGGTCGAATGGATCGGCCGCGTTCCCGACCGGGAGTCATCGCTGCGATCGTCGCCGCTTGACAGCGCCATGCTCGAATTTGCCGGGTTTGCCGGTGAATCGCATGGCGGGTTGACCCGGCCCTCCTGCGTGCGGGTCGAGGACCTCTATGAGCAGGGCACCGAGATCCGCAATACCCGGCAATTGTCGATAGTCTCCGCCGAGGAGCTCGACGAGATTGCCCGCAGGATGGAGGTCGACCTGATCGAGCCCCGGCTCTTGGGTGCCAGCCTCGTGATCAGCGGCATTCCCCGGTTGACGCTGGTTCCACCTGGATCGCGCCTGCAATTCCAGGGTGGAGCGACGGTGACGGTCGATCTGGAAAACCTGCCCTGCAATCTTCCTGCCCGCGAGATCGAGCGGGAAAAACCCGGCTTTGGCAGGAAATTCAAGGCAGCGGCGCGGAACCGGCGCGGCGTAACGGCCTGGGTCGAACGTGAAGGGTCGGTCTCGGTCGGGGACCGGGTCTGCCTGTTCGTGCCGGTGCAGCCGCATTGGCCGGATGATTCCCGGCTGATCGGTACCGGACCGGAACTGGTGCCGGCCAATTGAGTGTCCATCACATCGTGTCGGGTCTGCCGGGACGTCTTGCCGGCGGTGCCTGGCCGCTTGAAGAGGTGCAGCAGGGATGAATGCCAGGACAATTGACGGAAAGGCCGCCGCCGCCCGCATCAGGCAGCAGGTGGCGACGGAGATCGATGCGCTGAAGGGCAGGTACGGCGAGGTGCCGGGGCTGGCGGTGGTGCTGGTCGGGGAGGATCCTGCCAGCCAGGTCTATGTTCGCAACAAGTCCCGGCAGACGGTCGAGGTCGGCATGCAATCCTTCAGCAAGATGTTCGGGGCCGATGTCAGCGAATCGGAGCTTCTGCAGCATGTCGATGATCTGAACAACAATCCCGAGGTCGACGGTATCCTGGTGCAGTTGCCGCTGCCCGGCCACATCGATACCGACAATGTCATCAACGCCATTGCGCCGGCAAAGGATGTCGACGGGTTTCATGTCTCGAATGTAGGCCTGCTCGGCACCGGCCAGAAATCGATGGTCCCGTGCACGCCGCTCGGCTGCCTGCTGCTCCTTCGGGATCTTCACGGCGATCTTTCGGGCATGCAGGCGGCGGTGGTCGGCCGCTCGAACATTGTCGGCAAGCCGATGGCCAACCTGTTGCTGCGGGAGCATTGCACGGTCACCATTGCCCATAGCAGGACCCGGGACTTGCCCGAAATCTGCCGTCGGGCCGACATCCTGGTCGCCGCGGTCGGCCGCCCGCATTTCGTGAAGGGGGGCTGGATCAAGGAGGGAGCGACGGTCATCGATGTCGGAATCAACCGAATACCGGCCCCCGAGCGTGGCGAGGGACGGCACAGGATCGTCGGTGATGTCGATTACAACTCTGCCCTCGGCTCGGCCGGGTCCATCACCCCGGTACCGGGCGGGGTCGGCCCGATGACCATTGCCTGCCTGCTGGCAAACACCGTGACCTCATTCTGCCGGCGGCGGGGAATCGAGGAGCCTGCCGGCCTCAGCGCCTGAGCGCCTGGTCCGGCCCGGTCGCAGTGACTGGACCGGGAGCATCCGCGGCTGCGCTCCGGTCAGGATGACGCTGGCATCGTCGCCCATGATGTCGGCGAGCGGTGGCTGGCGGCAGTCGAGACCGCCGGTATATGTTCCATAGGCAGGCAGGATGATCCGGTCCCGGTTGACGAGGAAGCAGGGCCGGCTGAGCGACCGCCCCCTGGCGCTGATTCTTGCCTTCGGATGGTAATGTCCGGACAGCTCAGGTGTCCGGTCGCCGGCACAGTGCCGGAGCCGGATCCCCTCCACCAGGAATTCCTCCCTGGTCTCCCCCCATCCGGTGTCCGGATTCGGGTCGTGATTGCCGGTGATCCAGATCCAGCGCCGATTACTGCCGATGGCTGCAAGCCGGCCGCCAAATGACGAGAGGACATGGCTGGCCGAATGATCGTCGTCGAAGCTGTCGCCGAGGCAGATGACATTCCTGGCCGCGGTGTGGTCGATATCCGCCCACAACCGCGCCAGCGTATCTGCGGTCTCGTAGGGTGGCAGCAGATAGCTGCCCCGCCTGGCGGCGCGCTCGGACTTGCCCAGATGCAGGTCGGCGACGACGAGCGCCGACGCAGCCGGAATGAACAATGCACCGGATCCGAACGCCCGCATGCGAAGACCGGCAAATCCGAAGTCGATATTGCCAGGACGGCGATCAGGGTCACGGTCACGCAAGCGCTGGTTCCTTCGGCGCCGCCTGCCGTTCCAGCTCGGCAATCAGCATCTCGTCGGCATTGCCGTTGACCGGAACCATGCCGGCTTCGAGCAGCAGCGGGGCGGCAAGTGGCGTGATGCCGGCGGTTCGGACATGGTCGATACGGCCGTCCACCCGGGCGATCATCTCCTCGATCCTGGACAGGTCCATCATGCCCTGCAGCGATTCCTGGCGGGCAAGACGCAGCAGCAGGTGGCCAGGGTCGTATTTGCGCAAGGTGTCATGGATGATGTCTGTGGAGAAGGTGACCTGGCGTCCGGTCTTGCGCTTCCCCGGAAAGGATCGTTCGACCAAGCCGGAAATGGTCGCGACCGTGCGGAAATTGCGCTTCATGACCGCGTTGTCCGCCAGCCAGAAATCGATGTTGTCGCGCAAGTCGCCCATTTCCAGCAGCGATGCCGGGTCCTCGATCGGGTCCAGCCCCCAGATCAGCAACGCGTAGTCATTGGCGACAAACCCAAGCGGGTTGAGGTGGTCCTTCTCCATGCGGTGCGTCAGCACCAGGCCAAGCGTCTGCAGGGCGTTGCGCCCGGCAAATCCGTAAAGGCAGGTGTAGTGATTGCCCTGGTGCCGAAAGCTCTCGACCAGCAGCCGGTCCGGGGCTGGCAGCATGGACATCCGCTGCTGGGTCCGCAACCACCGGCCGATATCGTCCGGCAACTTCGACCAGTCATCCGCCTGAAGCATGTCCATCACCCGCCGGCACAGCAAGGTCGAGGAGGAAAATTTTGTCCCCGAGAATACGGCGATTTTCGGTCTTCGAGCCAGGTCGCGGCAAACCTCGACCGTCATCTCCCGGATGGCCTCGAAGCGGACAGTCTCGCCGCCGATCAGGAAGGTGTCGCCCGGGACCAGCAAGGTAGCAAAATTTTCCTCGACCTCGCCGAGTAACCGCCCGCCCCGGCGCCGTCCCAGTCGAACCTTCAGCTTCCCGGAATCGACGATGGTGCCGATATTCAGCCGAATGGCTCGTGCGGTCCGCGCATCCCGGAGTCGCCACCTGCCATTTTCGCCCTTCATCAGCCTGCGCCAACGGTCATAGGCTTTCAGCGCGTAGCCGCCAGTGGCGCAGAAATCCAGGCATTCGGCAAACTCGTCCCGCCGCAGGTTGCGGTAGGGGCCGGCCGAAGTCACCTCGTCAAAGAGTTCATCCTCGTCGAATTCGCCGGAACAGGCGACGATCATGATATGCTGGCACAGGACATCCCGCGGCCCGTCCGGCCTGGGGTCGCCATCCAGATCATCCTCGGCGACCGCGTCCAGCGCCGCCACGCATTCGATGACCTCGAACCGGTTGGCCGGGACGACGAAGGCTCGAGACGGCGCGTCGTAGCGATGATTCGACCGCCCGATTCGCTGCACCAGCCGCTTTATGTTCTTCGGCGCGCCGACCTGGATGACCAGGTCGACATTACCCCAATCGATTCCCAAATCCAGCGTTCCGGTGCAGACAATGGCCCGCAACTGCCCCTTCAGCATGGCCTTCTCTACCCTGGCCCTGGCCTGGCGCGAGAGTGAACCATGGTGGATGGCAATGGGCAGGCCCTCCCGGTTATCCTTCCACAGCGCCTGGAAAAAGAGCTCGGCCTGGGCGCGGGTATTGACGAAAACCAGCGTTGTTTGCGCCTTGCGGATTTCATCCAGCACATCGGCTGCGGCATGACGGGCGCCGCCGCCGCTCCAGGGCGGCGGGACGGCCGACATCAGCATCCTGATGTCGGGAGCCGGTCCGGCCTCGGCCCTGATCACCGTGCAGCGTTCCGGCCGGAATGACATGAATCCTGCCATCTCGTCGGCGTCTCGCACGGTTGCCGACAATCCGACCCGGCGCAGCCCGGGAGCAAACCGCTGCAGCCGCGAACAGCACAGCATCAGTTGATCGCCCCGCCGGGACTCGGCCAGGGAGTGGATCTCGTCGAGAATCAGCCGTTGCAGGCGGCCGAATATTGCCGGCGCTTCCGGGTAGGTCAGGATCAGCGCCAGTGATTCCGGTGTGGTCAGCAATATTCCAGGCGGATCGACCCGCTGGCGCCTGCGCACGGGTTGCGGTGTATCGCCGGTCCGGTCTTCGACCCTGACCGGCAGCGCAAGTTCGGTGATCGGCGCCGACAGGTTCCGCTTCATGTCGGCGGTCAGGGCCTTGAGCGGTGAGACATAGAGGGTATGCAACCCCTCGAAGCTCCCGTCCGAAAGCTCGATCAGGCTCGGGAGAAATCCGCCAAGCGTCTTCCCGCCACCGGTCGGTGCCACCAGGAGCAGAGATTCCTCCCGCGCCAATTCGATCATCCGTGCCTGGTGCGGGCGCAACTGCCAGCCGCGGGCTTCAAACCAGTCACGAAAGTTCTCCGGCAGGCAGGTCAATTGCAAATCCCCGGCGGCAGTTCCGGCATCATTCTCCACCCGGGAAATGAAATTACAAACCACTTTCCGCCCCGGCAACGCACCCGTCTGCAGAAGGTTGTGGAAGTTCCACGACCTCTCGCTGCCCCGGCGGCAGAACCCCGGCCCCTCGCTGCCCCGGCGGCAGAAATCGCCTCGATACGGACGAATTGCGCCATGCGTCCGATGGGAGTAAGGAGACGGTGATTGGCGAGTTGGCGGAGTGGTTACGCAGCGGACTGCAAATCCGTGTACACCGGTTCGAATCCGGTACTCGCCTCCACATGTGTCCTCGGCAAAACCAGGCAGGGTCCCGGGGTTGAACGGGTAGCCGGGCCACCACCCACCGTCAGCACCCTGCCGACGGTGAAGGTCTCCATATTGGCTGGCCCCGGACAGATCCGGAGCCGAATCGGTTCGGTCCGGTGGCAATTGCCGGTTCCTTCGCGCAGTCCCGTCATGCTGGAATCGCACCGGGCAATGGGCTTTAGATAAACCCCCCACACCCGTTCCCATTCGAATTCAAGCCACTTGAACGGCCCTGAAGGCGGCTGGGAATGTTCCGAACTGCTGCCAATCCACCCCGTGCCGTGCACTGTCCGGCGCCGCATGTCTTCCCGGTTGAAGGAATGTCGGGACAAGTTCATGCGGAATTCGGCCGGATCCTGATCATTGCATATGACTATATCGGGATTATACCGGGCTATTTCGGTTGCAATCGGCAAGCATGGAAGACTAAACCAGAATTCAAAGCAGGAATGGACATGATATCATGATCAAACAAAGTGAATTGAATGCAATGAGTCGGGCCCAGCTCCAGGCGTTGCTGAAGAAGGTACAAAAGGCCCTCGACGCCCGGTCGGACCAGGCGATGAAGCGCAAGGCAAGCGTGCAGGCGTCCAAGGTGGCCAAGAAATTCGGCTACAGCCTGGAGGACCTTGTCGGCGTCGGTGCGGCAAGCAAGAAGCGGGCGAGCAAGTCCGTGGATCCCAGGGTCGGCCGGAAGATCCCGCCGAAATTCCGCAACCCGGACAACGCCTCCGAGACATGGTCCGGCCGGGGGAACAAGCCCCGCTGGTTGCTGGCTGCGCTCGATCGCGGCCTGACAATGGACGATCTGGCGATCAACTAGGCACGACCTTCTGGTCATGCGAGGGCAGGGATGACGGGGCTGAACCTGTCGGCTGGCCAGCGCGTGTTCGCCGAAACTGCCTGGGTGCCGGTCTGCAGGCCCGGCGGCTGCAGGAGGGAATAATGGCAGGTTCGGAACTGTGGAGGCCCACTCGCCGGGCCGCCTGGCAAACGCTGCTGGCCGGCTTCATGCGAAAGACCGGGGTTGGGCTCGGCGGTGATGACCCCGATTACGATGCGCTGTGGGAATACTCGATCAGGGACCCGGGCAGTTTCTGGAGCGAGGTCTGGGATTACTGCGGTATGGTCGGTGAGCGTGGCGATACGGTGCTGAGCCCCGGAGCCACCATCGCCGATGCCAGGTTCTTTCCACAAGGCCGGCTGAATTATGCGGAAAACCTTCTCGGTTCCCCGTCCAACCAGGTACCGTTGATCTTCCACGGCGAGAATGGCCATCGACGCGAGATGAGGCGGCCGGAACTCCTGGCGCTGGTGGCGCGAGTGCAGGCGGCGCTGACGGCCGACGGTGTCGGTCCTGGGGATCGGGTGGTCGGCGTGGTGCCGAATACCCCGGAGACCGCGGCGGTCATGCTGGCGGTGTCGGGTCTGGGCGCAGTCTGGTCCTCGTGCTCGCCGGATTTTGGCCGGGCCGGAATCGTCGACCGATTCGGCCAGATCGCCCCCAGGGTCATGTTCTGCACCGATGGCTACTGGTACAATGGCAAGTGGATAGCCACCCTCGACATCGCGGCCGGGGTGGCGGAGGAGCTGCCGTCGGTGCGACGGCTGGTCATGGTGCCCCATGGCGGGCTGGATGCCGGGCCGGATGAGTCGCCGGTCATCGGACTGGGCAGCTATGCCGGCAGCGCCGATGCCGGCGATGTGCGTTTCGTGCGCCAGGGTTTTTCCGAGCCGGCCTTCATCCTGTTTTCATCGGGAACGACCGGGTTGCCTAAATGCATCGTGCACGCTGCCGGCGGCACCATTCTGCAACATCTGAAGGAACACCAGCTGCAATGTGACATCAGGCATGGCGACCGGATGATGTTTTTCACCACATGCGGTTGGATGATGTGGAACTGGATGATGAGCGCCATGGCATCGGGAGCCACGCTGGTTCTCTATGACGGCTCTCCGCTGTATCCCGGACATGACCGGCTGGCAGGAATCGTCGCAGCCGAGAAGGTCACGCATTTCGGCGCCTCGGCCAAGTATTTCGACGCATGCGCCCAGGCCGGCCTGTCGCCGGCCACCGACACCGATCTGGGCGCCCTGCGGGTCATTCTCACGACCGGCTCGCCGCTCTCGCCGGAGGCATTCGACTACATCTATGCGCATTGGAAACGCGATCTCTGCCTGTCGTCAATTGCCGGCGGGACCGACATCATCGGTTGTTTTGTCGGCGGCTCCCCGGTCAGCCCGGTATATCGGGGCCAGTGCCAGAAACGGCATCTGGGCATGGATACCCGGATCTTCAACCGGGATGGCGACGATGTGGCCGGTGAGCCGGGGGAGCTGGTCTGCGCCTCGGCGCATCCGTCGATGCCAACCGGTTTCTACAATGATCCGGACAACAGCAGGTATCGCCGGACATATTTCGAACGCTATCCCGGGGTCTGGCATCATGGTGACTGGGCGGAGCTGACCCCCGAAGGCGGAATCGTTTTTTTTGGCCGGTCGGATGCCACGCTGAATCCCGGCGGCGTCCGCATTGGCACGGCCGAGATCTATCGTCCGGTCGAGCGTCTGGCGCAGGTTGCCGAGGCGCTGGTAATCGGCAGGCGGGTGGGGGTGGATGTCGAAATCGTCCTTTTCGTGCGCCTGTCGCCCGGGGTCGGCCTGGATGATGATCTGCGAGAGATCATTCGGGGCGCCATCAGGAGCAACGCATCGCCGCGGCATGTTCCTGGAAAGATCATTGCCGTTGACGACATCCCGCGAACGAAATCGGGCAAGATCGTGGAGCTGGCGGTCAGGAATGTCGTCGAAGGCAGGCCGGTTGGCAACACCGCGGCGCTGGCAAACCCGGAGGCGCTGGAACAGTACAGGGACCTTCCGGAGTTGCAGGCTGGCGATTGCTGAGCAGGCGGACGGGGTGATCGCCGGCCTCCGGGACAAGGGACGGACCATCCGCAACCTTCTTTCGTCATTCCGGATGACGGCCGGTCTTGAATTCGGCCGCCGAATTTGTTGAAACCGTCATCCTTGGGTCGGGCCGATCGGCCAGGCCCGGGATGACGGGCCGTTTCGAGGGAGCCACAACCAGTGCCAGGTCTTACATGGACAGCGAGGGTAGCGGCCGCGGCGGCGATGATGATGGCCCTGGCCGCATGCGACGATTTCGACGATGTCAGTGCATCCAGGCCGATCAGCCCCGAGCCCAGGCAGGTATCCGAACAGCAGGCATCCGATATCGCCGCGGTGGCGGCGCGGGTCACGCCCATTGCCACGGAAATGTGCATGGAGATGCGTCCGGGGCTGGATTGCAACTACCAGGTGCTGGTCCACCCCGATCCGTCGGCACCAATGAACGCCTTCCATACGGTTGATCGCTCGGGCCGGCCGTTGATCGTCTTCACCGAGCGCATGATTGCCGAATTCGCAAACCAGGATGAAATGGCCTTCGTCATAGGTCATGAGGCGGCACACCACATTGGCCGGCATATTCCGCAGCGGCAGCAATCGGCGATGGTTGGCGGCGTGCTGGCCGGTGTCGTTGCCGCGGCCATTGCCGGCGACTCGTTGGGTGGTTCATCGGACACGGTCGATTCGGCAGTCCGGTTCGGGAGCATGGTCGGCGGGCGGATCTACTCGAAGGAACACGAGATCGAGGCTGACCGCATCGGTGCCATGATCACCGAACTGGCCGGCTTTGATTCGGTTGTTGGCGTGGGACTCTTCCATCGTCTGCCGGATCCCGGAAACCGGTTTCTCGGATCACATCCGCCAAACTCGCAACGGGTAGAGGCTGTTCGACAGGTAGCCGCTACATTTTGAGTGACGGCGTGGCTGAGCTGCCGCAGCTTCAACCAGGAATTCGGCAACAGTTGCACCGCGTGCTTTGCCTGTGGCAAGCTTGCCCCTTCGGGGGCGGATCTAACCGGCAGAACGCAGAATGACAGACTTTGCTCAACAGAGAGTCGCAATGGTCGACAGCCAGGTTCGTCCGTCGGATGTCACAAAGTATCCGATCATCAGCGCCATGCTGAAAATTCCGCGCGAGGATTTCGTGCCGGATTCCGACCGGCAGACCGCATATGCCGAAATGCATGCCAGGCTCGCCGAAAGGCGGGTGATCCTGGAGTCGCGTGTGTCGGCCAAGATGCTTGACGAGCTGGACATTCGCCCCAATGAATTCGTCCTCGATATCGGCAGCGGGATGGGCTACTCGGCGGCGCTGATTGCCCATTTGGCGGAAGGCGTGGTGGCGCTGGAGGACAGCGCCGAGATGTCGGAAGCGGCCAAGGCCAATTTTGCCAACTTGTCGGTGGACAACGCGGTGTCGGTTTGCGGCAAACTGACCGAGGGGGCCCCGAGACACGGCCCCTATGATGTCGTCACGATCCAGGGAGGGGTCGAGACCATTCCGGCAGCGATCATTGGCCAGCTCAAGGAAGGCGGAAAGATCGGCTGCATCTTTTCGTCGCGGCAGCCGGGCGAATGTCGTGTCGGCATTCGGCAAGGAGAGCGGTTGGTCTGGAGGACGGCGTTCAACGCCGATGCGCCGGTCCTGCCCGGTTTCGAGGCCGAACGTGGGTTCGTCTTCTAGGTGAGAAGTTAGTGGGGCCGGGCGACGAATCGTCCGGTTTGGGGGAAATGATCACAAGATACCTGCTTGGCGCAGTCGCACTGGCGTTGGCAGTTGGTCGGCCGGTTTCCGGCGAAACGCTGACCGACGCATTTGTTGCGGCCTATCAGAACAGCAATCTTCTCGAAGCGTCGCGGGCATTGCTGAAGACACAGGATGAATCCGTCGTCACGGCACTGGCGGCGTTGCGGCCGACGGTGAACGCCGTCGCGGCGGTGGAGTCGAGCCTCACCAGGGCGCCAATGCCTCAGAGCATCCGGCGGATTACCGATGGTGCGGTGACCGGGTCGCTGGGCCTTACCGTCGAATTGCTGCTGACCGATGGCGGCAACAGGAAGATGGCGGTCAAGGCGGCGCGGGAATCCGTCATGGCCACGCGACAGACGCTGCTCGATGTCGAGCAGGCAGTGCTGCTGAACGCGGCGATTGCCTACCATGATGTTGTTCGTCAAACCGAACTTCTGCGTCTGGCCGAGAGCGGTCTCAACGTCATGGAGACCGAAAGGGAGGCTGCCGAAGGACGGTTCGAACTGGGCGAAATCACCCGCACCGATGTCAGCCTGGTCGAGGCGCGGCTGGCGGTTGCCCGGAACCGGGCGTTGCTGGGCCAGGGCGAACTGGAAATCGCCCGCGAAAACTACCGGCTGGCAACCGGCTCCTATCCGGGCGAGCTGGCGGGGCTGCCACCGAGTCCGGAGATACCGGCTACACTCGAGGATGCCCGCTCGATTGCCATGCGAATTCATCCGTCGATCGTCCAGGGCAAGCACCTGGTGGCGGCGGCACAGTTGGCCCTGGAGCGAGCCAAGACCGCAAATGACCCGAGGCTGACCCTGGCCGGCACCGTCGGCGGAAGTCGCGAGGTTGGCGCCTGGGCAAATGGCGTTGACCGCCTGTCGGTGTCGCTGTCGGCAGCCATGCCGCTCTATGCCGGCGGCAAGGCCATTTCGGTGGCCAGGCAGGCACGGGCCAATGTGGACAGGACACGCTCCGAATTGCAGCAGGCGGCACAGGTTGCGTCGCAACAGGTGGCCATTGCCTGGACAAGGTTGGAGATTGCGGCCTCGTCGATCGAATCCCACGATCAGCAGGTTGCGGCGGCCGAACTGGCCTATGAGGGGGTCAAGGCCGAGGCCGAGTTCGGGCTGCGCACGACCCTGGATGTGCTGGATTCCGAGCAGGATCTCCTGTCGGCCAGGAATGATCGGGTAGCGGCCATTCACGAACGCCAGATCGCCGTCTATCGCCTGCTGTCGACCATGGGGTTGATGACCGTCCAGCATCTCGGATTGGGCATACCGGTCTACAATCCGGAAGAATATCTCTCCAGCTTGGAATCGGGTTCGGTCGATGCCGGGCCGGCCAGCAGGATTGACGGCCTGTTCAAGTCCGTGGACGTGGAGTGAGACCCGCCGCATTTGGGCCGGGGAGCTGGCCGGGTGACGTGAATGGCGTTCATCCAGGAACTGGAATTCGGGGAACAATTCATGCGTCCGGACCAGGGGCTGGCCGGATGGAATGGCTGACCTTCAGCCTGTCCCATTGCGGGCGTCGGCAAGCATGTGCCAGAGCCTGTCGGAGTTGAGCGGCATGTTGACCTCCCGGACCCCGACATCCCATAGCGCGTCCTGCACGGCGTTGGCGGCCGCGGCCATGGCACCGATGGTGCCGGCCTCGCCACACCCCTTCATGCCGAGCGGATTGTTCGGCGATGGAAACGGCTCCGAGTGAAAGTCGATGAAGGGAAGGTCGGCCGCCCTCGGCATGGCGTAATCCATGAAGCTTCCCGAGAGCAGCTGACCCGATTCGTCAAACCTGGCGTGCTCCAGGATGACCTGGCCGATCCCTTGCGCAACCCCGCCATGCACCTGGCCCTCTGCCAGCATCGGGTTGACCAGGAAGCCAAGGTCATCGACCACGGTGTAGCTGGAGATCTTCAGCCGGCAGGTGTCGGGGTCGATCTCGACTTCGCATACATGCAGTCCGTTCGGATAGGACCGCCCCGGTAGCTCCTCATGGTGTCGGAACGAGACCAGGTCGGTGCGTCCTCGTATTCGGGCGATCTCGGCCGCCGCCTGCAATGTTACAAAACTGTTGGATCCACCGATCCGGAACGCGCCCTCGTCGAAGGCGACCTGGTCTTCGGCCGCATCGAATTCCTCGGCGATGAAAGGAATGAAATTCTCGACGAGCCTGTCGGTGGTGGCGTTGATTGAAACCCCCTGGACGGTGACTGACCGGGAGCCGCCGGTGCCGCCGCCGGAGCTGATCCGATCGCTGTCGCCCTGGACCACCCGGATGTTCTCGAACGGAATTCCCGATCGCTGGTGCAGGATCTGGGAAAAGACGGTCTCGTGTCCCTGGCCGTTGGACTGGGTTCCGACATGCAGGTCGACCATACCGTCCCCGGCAAATTCGATCCGTGTGGCCTCGCCCGGGTCACCGAGGATTGCCTCGATGTAATAACACAGCCCGATTCCCCGCAGCTTGCCATTCCGGACACTTGTCGACCGGCGGTGCGGGAAGCCGGCAAGATCGGCCTCGATCAGCGCCCGGTCCAGTACCTTCGAGAACTCGCCGACATCAAACACCTCCTTGCCGAAATTGCGGTAGGGAAATTTGTCCGGCGCAATGAAGTTCCGCCGCCGCAATTCCGATTGCCTGATGCCGAATTCACGGGCGGCCCGATCCATCAGCCGCTCAAGCATGTAGATGGCCTCCGGCCGCCCGGCACCGCGATAGGCATCGACTGGCGTGGTGTTGGTATAGAATCCCCGGACCCGGAAAAACACCTCCGGGATGTCGTAGGTCCCGGTGAGGACCTTCTCCGATAGCTCGGTCTGGATGAATTGCGCGTAGAAGGAATTATGCGCGCCCAAATTGCACCTGGTCGAGACCCGGTAGGCCAGGAACCGGTAGTCGTCGTCGAAGGCCGCCTCGACCTTGGAATACAGGTCCCGGCCGGAATTATCGGTCAGCATCGCTTCGGAGCGGGTCGACATCCAGCGCAATGGCCGCCCGAGCATGCGCGCCGCCTGGGCGACGGCAAAATTTTCCGGGTAGCAAAACGCCTTCATGCCAAAACCGCCGCCAACATCGGGCGTGACGACCCGGATCTGCGACTTCTCGACCCCGAGGACTTGGCTCATCTCGTCCCGCGGTGCCCAGACGCCCTGGCCGTTGACCGCGTAGTGCAGCCGGCCGTCGATCCAGTCGGCATGGCAGCCGCGCGGCTCGATCGAATTGGCGATGATGCGCGTATCGTCCACGTGCAGCGAGACCACATGCGGTGCCGAGTTGAAGACGGACGCGACCGCCTTTTCATCGCCTCGCCGCCAGTCGAATGCCTGGTTGCCGGGTGCCTGGCGATGAATGTCCACGCCTCCTGCATCAACGAACAAATGCGGCTCGATCTCGTCGATGTCCAGGTCGATCAGCTCTGCCGCGTCCCGGGCCTGGTCCAGGGTGTCGGCTACTACCATCGCCACGGCTTCGCCGACGAATCGCACCTTGTCTTCGGCCAAGACCGGGCGAGGCGGGTTGGCGGCCATCCTGCCATCGGCGAGTTCGAGAATTCCGGCGGCCATCCTGTTGCGCATGCCGGCCGCAACGAGGTCGGCGGCGGTATAGACGGCATGAACGCCCGCCGATGACCGGGCGGTGTCGGTGTCAATCGAGATGATCCGGCCATGGGCGATCGGCGAGTAGAGAAACTGCACGAACAGTGCCCCCGGGGGCGGATTGTCATCGATGTAGTTGCCTTCCCCGGTGAGGAGTCGCACATCTTCCCTGCGCCTGACGGGCTGGTTGACGCCAAATTTGACCATGTCCCTCTCTTTGCCCGACCTGTCCGGCAGCCTCGGGTCCGAATGCCGGCGGCCGCCGGTCGTGGATCAGGCCACCCGATAGGAGCAGGGCGGATTGCCTGCAACAGGTTTGTCGCTACCGCCTGCTTCAGGCTGCATTCTTCAGCTCTATAGCGGCCGGCTTTGATGCCTTCAAAATCCGCTCTGCATTCAGTAAGTGTCCGGTCACCGAGCAGACAGCCTGACCAGGAACCATGCAGCGATGATGGACAAGCATTTCGACCCGGCCGCGGCCGAGAATCGCATCTACCGGGATTGGGAGGCAAGTGCGGCGTTCCGGGCTGGTGCCAACGCACGGCCCGGTGCCGAGACATACTGCATTCTGATTCCGCCGCCAAATGTCACCGGCGTCCTGCATATGGGACACGCCTTCAACAACACGATCCAGGATATCCTGATTCGCTGGCGACGGATGCAGGGCATGGACGTGTTGTGGCAACCCGGGCAGGATCATGCAGGAATTGCAACGCAGATGGTCGTGGAGCGATCACTGGCCGAGAAGGGCGAGCCATCACGCCGCGAGATGGGACGGGAGCGGTTTCTCGAACGGGTCTGGGAGTGGAAACGGGAATCGGGCGGCGCAATCATTCACCAGCTCAAGCGGCTGGGCGCCTCCTGCGACTGGTCCCGGAACCGGTTCACCATGGATAGCGGCTTCCACGACGCAGTGTTGCAGGTGTTCGTCCACCTGTACCGGGATGGCTGCATCTACCGCGGCAAGCGGCTGGTCAACTGGGATCCACATTTCGAGACGGCGATTTCCGACATCGAGGTCGAGCAGATCACCGTCGATGGCAAGCTGTGGCATCTTCGCTACCCGCTGGCCGGCGGTGCGACCTACCATCATCCGGTCAGCTTCGACGAGGACGGCAAGGCAACAGGGTGGGAGCAGCGTGACTATTTGGTGGTGGCCACCACCCGGCCGGAGACGATGCTTGGCGATACCGGCGTTGCCGTCCACCCGGATGATGAACGTTACCAGCACCTCATCGGAGCTTGCGTCGAATTGCCGCTGGTCGGGCGGTCGATCCCGGTGGTTGCTGACAGACATGCCGACCCGACCAAGGGAACCGGTGCGGTCAAGATCACGCCGGCCCATGATTTCAACGACTGGGAAGTCGGGCAGCGCGCCGGGCTTCCGGCCGTGAATGTCATGACCCCGCGTGCCGAGATGATGCTCAGGAACAACGACGAATTCCTCGACGGCTGCGACGTGTCGGATGAGGTTCTCGAGCTGGACGGTCTCGACCGCTACCAGGCCAGGGAGCGGATCGTCGAACTGGCGCAATCCGGGGGCTGGCTGGACAAGGTCGAAGATGACAGCCACCCGGTTCCCCATGGTGACCGGTCAAAGGTCGCCATCGAGCCCTACCTGACCGATCAGTGGTTCGTGGATACCGCCAGGATTGTTGGTCCGGCGATTTCGTCGGTTCGGGAAGGAGAGACCCGGATCTATCCGGAGCAATACGAGAACATCTACCTGAACTGGCTGGAAAACATCGAGCCATGGTGCATTTCGCGCCAGCTCTGGTGGGGGCACCAGGTTCCGGTCTGGTATGATGATGACGGCAACGAGTATTGCGCGGTCACCGAGGAGGAGGCGGCCGCCCAGGCCGGGGGCCGGAGCATCAGGCGTGACTCGGACGTGCTCGATACCTGGTTCTCGTCGGGATTGTGGCCGATCGGCACCCTTGGCTGGCCGGACAGCACCGAGGAGCTTGCCCGATATTTTCCGACCGACGTCCTGGTCACCGGATTTGACATCATCTTCTTCTGGGTGGCCCGAATGATGATGATGCAGCATGCCGTGGTCGGCCGTAAACCGTTCCACACGGTCTATGTCCATGCCCTCGTTCGCGACAAGTTCGGCCGGAAGATGTCGAAATCCCTCGGCAATGTCATCGACCCGATTGACCTGATTGACAAGTTCGGCGCCGATGCGGTGCGGTTCACCCTGGCGTCGATGGCCGCCATGGGACGGGACCTCCGTTTGTCCGAGGACCGGGTGGCCGGCTACCGGAATTTCGGCACCAAGCTCTGGAATGCCGCCCGCTATGCCGAAATGAACCAGTGCCGACAGCAGGACGGGTATTCGCCGGAACGGGTCTCCGATCGTGTCAATCGATGGATCGTCGGCGAGGTTGGCCGGACCAGGGAATCAGCCGACGCGGCGCTGGAGGCATTCAGGTTCAACGATGCCGCCGAGAGGCTCTATTCCTTCGTCTGGGGAACGGTATGTGACTGGTATCTCGAGTTTTCCAAGGAAATGCTGAAATCGGAAGACGACGCCCTCATCGCCGAGACCCGGCAGACGATATCCTGGGTGCTCGACCAGTGCCTGATCCTGCTCCACCCGATGATGCCATTCATTACCGAGGAAATCTGGGGCTTCGGCGAGCGGTCAACCATGCTGATTCACCAGGCCTGGCCGGGCTACACCGCCGATCAGCTGGCCGACGACCGGTGCGACCGGGAAATCGGCCATGTGATCCGGCTCATCGAGGAGATCAGGTCGGTGCGGGCGCTGATGCGGGTGCCGGCGGCCGCACGGGTGAGCCTCCTGCAACTGGAGCTTGACGAGGAACTCCAAGGCGCAGTGACCCGCAATTTGGAGCTGGTGTCGCGCCTGGCCCGGGTTGAATCACTCGAGAATGCCTCCGAGGCACCAACCGGCTCGGCGACAATCTGGATTGAAGGCGGCTCGTTCTGCATTCCGCTCGAGGGAATCATCGATGTCGGCGCCGAGACCGCCCGGCTCGAAAAATCGCTGGAACGGGCAGGAAAGGAAATTGACCAGCTGAAGAGGCGGCTTGCCAATCCAGGCTTCGTCAGCAACGCGCCGGAGATGGTGATCGAGGAGACCCGGTCCCGGCTGACCAGCAATGAGAATGAAGCTGAGGCACTGGCCAGGGCGCTCGAGAGACTGCAGCCGGCCGCCTGACCGCCAGGCGGCGAGGGTGGCTACGTGGCTTGCCTGGATCCCGGCGGCGGCTCGCATTTCGCCCGGGGAGGGGACGTTGAGGGGGCGCTGTGCCCGGAGCCGGCGAGTTCGACCTGGCTTGCCTGATTTCGGGCTGAAGGGCGTCGCAGGGGTCACTTCCGCAACTCTGGATTGAGCTGACTGTTCGAGATCGCCTGAAAGAACAGGGGCGTTCTGTCCTGGATGCCCGGTTGCCATTTCCCGGCAGTGGAAAACAGCGCCGGTTTCAGGAGGGATTTGACAGACTTCTGACGGACGGCAGAATTCGGTTGAAGTGAACCCGGAGTCGCCCCTGCGGCCTCCAGGAACTTCCTGCGAGTTTCCTGGAATCCAGGAGAAGCCAATTCCTATAGGGCATCTGCTGCGTTCGGGTTATGTTGCGGCGGCGCCTGAGGTCCAGACCATGCAACGTTGCCCGGCAACTCTACGCAACATAACGTTCCGGCAACCTTGGTCGGGGGCTTGCATCGGGCCTGCGCGGCTTTTGCTTTCGTTCTGCCGGCCCGTCTGCTGCGGTTGACACCGGCGTCGGGATTGGCGGTTTGCCGGCAATTCCCCCAGGTCAGTCCTTGCTGCAGATGTGAGCGGCGGCTTCGAGTGCGCCGCTTCCGTGCTGGCAGCCGATTGCGTCAAGGCCGGCCTCGATTGCGCCGAGGGCACCGAGGATCATATGGGCGTTCAGATGTCCCATGTGGCCGATGCGGAAATACCCGGATGCATCCGGATCCTCCGGGGAACTCATGCCCAGGCCAATACCGAGGGTCAGGCCGGCATTGCTCTCGGTCCAGTTCCGCAGCAATCTTCCGTAGGGTGCGTCGGCTCCTATTGTCGTCACCGCATGGCTCCGGTGCCGGGGGTCGGCAATATTCAGGGCGATGGAGCCATTCTTGCCCCATTTGTCCACCGCCGCCCAGACCGCACATGCCAGCCTGGCATGCCGCTGCCAGATGGCTTCCAGGCCTTCCTCATGCAGGATCATGTCCAGTGCCTTGCGCAAACCGAACAGGTGGTGGGTAGGGGCGGTGCCGCAGAAGATCATGTAGAATTCGTCCGGGTCCGCCCGTCGCTCCCAATCCCAGTACGGGGTGCGCAATCCGGCCGAACGACTCATTTCGCGTGCGCGGTCATTGAAGAACATGAATCCCAGTCCGGGCGGCGTCATCAATCCCTTCTGGCTGGCGGCGATCATGACATCCACGCCCCATTCATCCATGAGGAACCGCTCGCAGGCGAGGCTGGCAATGCAGTCGACCATCAGCAGGGCGGGATGACCGGTGGATCCGATTGCTTCCGACAGCGAGGCAATATCGTTGCGAACCGAGCTGGCAGTATCAACCTGAACGGCAATCACCGCCCTGATCTCGTGATGGCGGTCGCGGGCGAGGCGGTCGGCGACCCTTCCTGCATCAATGGTGCCGCGTGGACCGAAATCGATGTATTCGGCCGACACCCCCATGTTTTCGGCAAACCCGCCCCATCCCTGGGCAAAGAGGCCGGTAGCCAGGACCAGTACTCGATCGCCTGAACTCATGGTGTTTGACAGGGCTGCCTCCCAGACGCCGTGCCCGTTGCAGATGTAGATCGTTGAATGACCCTCGGTTCCGGCCACGGCACCGAGGTCGTCCAGCAATCCATGCACCATGTGCTCAAGATCGGCAGAATAGATGTTCGGAGCCGCACGGTGCATGGCCTGCAGCACCTGGTCGGGGATGACCGATGGCCCCGGAATGGCCACATGGGACCTGCCCCTGTTCAAATTCATCCTGCGTGCCTCCCTCCGGAACACGGATCGCCGCGCCAATTCATCGGGTTTCGTCCTGCCTGCGGTCGTAGCCCCGGGCAAGTGTCGTCGGCGAGGTGCCCAGCAGGTAGCGGACCAGTGTGATCAGATTGCGCGATCCTCGCAGCAGCCAGCCTTCCTCCTGGTAGCGGCGGGGGTCGGTAAGGATTGTGCTGTTCATCGGACGGATGCGTTTTCGCAATGCCCGGGCGATTGCAACGTCTTCCATGAGCGGAATGTCAGGATATCCCCCGGATTGCTCGTATTGCTGGCGCGAAATCAGCAATCCCTGGTCGCCATATGGCAGGCCAAGGATGATCGACCGGAAATTCGCCCAGCCAGCGACGAGGCCGGCGCAAAACCCGCCACCGATGAATCCGAGGCGGAAATGGCTGGCCAGTTCCGGCCTGTGGGTCATGTGCCAGGCGACATCCTCCGACCATCCGGTCGCCAGGACGGTGTCGGCATGGAGAAACAGGAACCACCGGCCTCCGGCAATCCGGGCGCCGGCTGCCAGTTGCCTGCCCCGGCTGGCACCTCCCCTGATGAACCTGGCGCCCAACCCGTCGGCAATCGCCTCGGTGCTGTCTCCGGATCCCCCATCGGAAATGATCAGCTCCCGAATCATCTGCTTGCGGACACCCTCGACCAGGCAATCTGCGAGTCCCGGCAGGCAGCCTGCCGAGTTGAGTGTCGGGACGATGACCGAGAGCGGAGCAAGCATGGGCAGGCGTGATGTCAGTCTTCGGGGAGCGATTGCGGGATCGGTCCGCCAACGCGGATCGGCATTATCCTGGTGGCGCGTCCGGAGGCATCATCCGAGTCGACCAACACCCCGCAACGGGTTGCCTCGCCGGTTGCCGGCGAGAATCGTGCCCTCGACAGCCCGGTGACAAACCGGCCAACCGGTTCGTCTTTCTGCATGCCGATGACCGAATGGTAATCCCCGCACATTCCCACATCCGAGATATAGCCGGTTCCGCCGGGAAGGATTCGCCAGTCCGAGGTGGGAATATGGGTATGCGTGCCGGCCACCATGGTGGCCCGTCCGTCGCAGTGAAAGCCCATTGCCGTCTTTTCGGAGGTGGCTTCGGCATGAAAGTCAACCAGTGCAGCATGGACCGACGCACCGATGGGATGGGCTGACAGCAGCTTTCCGACCGCGGCGAAGGGGTCGTCATACGGTGTTTTCATGAAGACCCGTCCAAGCGCCGAGACAACCAGGAGTTTCCGGTTGCGACTGTCGGTGAAGATTCCATGACCATTTCCCGGCGCGTGGCTGGACAGGTTGAGCGGTCTCAGGAGCCGGGGTTCACGATCGATCTCCGACATGAGTGGCCGCTGGTCAAAGGCATGGTCGCCGAGCGTAATGCAATCGACACCGGATGCCAGGATGGATTTGGCATGGGCGAGGGTGATGCCATTGCCCTGCGTGGCGTTTTCCCCGTTGGCAACGACGAAATCCGGTTTCAACACTTCGCGAACCCGTGGCACCCAGGAGGTCACCGCGTCGCGCCCACATCTGCCGACGATGTCACCGAGAAACATAATGCGCATTTGGGTCCTGCCTGCGTGGGTTCGGGCTCAGTTGCCCAGCTCGGCAACACCGCATTCGGTTACAATCATGTCGAGTGGTTGGTCAAACGGTTCCGTCGGGACGTGGTCAAGCTCCTGGCTGGAGAATGCCAGGCCAATGGAAACCACCGGCCCCGTCTTCCGCAGCCTGGCGAGGGTCCGGTCATAGAATCCCCCGCCATATCCCAGGCGGAACCCCCGCCGGTCGAATGCCAGGAGGGGAACCACGAGGATCTCGGGCTGAACCCAGTCTCCCGAATCGGGAACGGATATCCCGTATTCGGCCTTCACCAGTGACGAATCCGGGTGCCATTGCCGGAACTTCAGCGGCTTGCCGGGTCCATCCACGACCGGCACGGCAACACATCGTCCCTCACCGGCAAGTTCGGCCATGACGGCGATCGGGTTCAATTCCGAGCCAATGGCCAAATATCCGGCGACCGGGCCGGTTGCTGCAATCCCCTTCAGCGCGGTCGCAAGCCTGGTAACGGCCTGCGATTCGCCGTCATCGCTTCTGGTGCGCGCCCGGTGCCTGACGGCGCGCTTGCGAGCCTGCTTCTTGGCGTCGGCCAAATTCATGGAATGGTGCCTCCCTGCAACTCGGCAAGGCAATACTACCCGGCAACGGGCTGGACAATTCCCCGGCCCCGGTCGCCCGGACCACAAACGTCTGATCGGGGTTTGCCATGGCGGCAATTTCATCCATAAGTTGTCGATGGAGTCAGTCTTGCCGCCAGGACGATTGCTTGCCCGGGGCGTCCAGAGGCATTTGCGGCGGGCGCACCGGTTTGCAACCCTGGAGGAGTTCTCGCCAACCAGCGGTCTGCGGGTCGATGTCATGGGCGTTGGGCCGAAGGCCGAGTTCTGGGTGATCGAATGCAAGTCATCCCGGCTCGACTACATGTCCGATTCGAAATGGCAGGGATACCTGGACTATTGCGACCGGTTCTTCTGGGCGGTGGACCGTCATTTCCCGCATGACTTGCTGCCGGAGGAGACGGGGCTGATCTTTGCCGACCGCCACGACGCCGAGATCGTCCGCATGGGCAGGGAAGACCGCCTGGCACCAGCCCGCCGCCGGGCATTGCTGCTCAAATTTGCCCGCAATGCCGCCGACCGCCGCCAGGCGCAGCTTGACACCGCGGATTGGGATCGCCTGCGGGGCTCGGGAAGCCGGGCCGGAATTCGCTGATTTCCCAAACGCCCGACCGAGGACACCGGCGTCATGCTGAGGCCCCGACCCCTGAGTCAGCCATGATGCAATCGGATAGCGCCGCCGGGCAGATCGACCACCGCCGCCACCGGATCCTGGCGTCAGGGCAGCCACAACCTCGTCGGCCGAATAAAAGTAACGGGCAATTCACGCGAACCTCGTCGGTCATTTGGTGACCATTCTGGTGGACATGTCCCGCAAGACCAAATAGGCAAATGGTGACACGTATAACGGGCAAATGGTGAAGGAGCGCAACCACCTTGGCAGGCGATGATTACCCCAGACATCTGGTAGCCCCCCTGGAGCAAGCCCTCGCGGCCGCCCGGATCGTCAATCTCGTCGGTCCCAGGCAGGTCGGTAAAACGACCCTGGTCCAGAACCGGTTCGGCGGGAGATTCTACGTGACGCTTGATGACGCCGGGGTTCTTGCTGCCATTGAGTCAGACCCGGTAGGCCAAATGAAGAGTCTTGCGGCCAATGCTGCCGACGCAGATATGCCCGTAATCATTGATGAGGTGCAGCGATCAGGGAACCTTCCACTCGCGATCAAGAGCATTGTCGACAAGGATCGGCGAAAGGGCCAGTTCTTGCTTACCGGCTCGTCGAACGTCTTCGCCACGATGAATGTCGCAGATTCCCTTGCCGGCAGGATGCTCGTATTGAAATTATGGCCTCTTACCATGACCGAAAAGCAGCGGGTCGGGCCAAACCGTATGCTCGATTGGGCCGCACAAGAGCGTCCTTCCCTTGATACGATCACTCTGCCGCCGGTGCTTTCCCGCAAAGAATATATCGAGCATGTCTTGGAGGGCGGATTTCCCGAACCGAGAGAACTGCCGTTGAAATCCCGGCAGGAACTTTACCGCGATTATGTCGATTCTGTTGTAGATCGGGACGTCGCCGACCTGTTCCACGTGCGCAAGACCGAGCCGTTTCGCCGCCTGATCGACCAGTTGGCGGCAAGGACCGGCCAAGAGATCAATATCTCCGACCTGTCCCGATTACTCGGCATCAAGCGGGATACGGTCGATACCTACCTCGATGCGCTGATCCGGTTGTCACTGATCATCAGGCTTGGTGCATGGAATTCGGGCGAGACCCACCGGGAGATCAGGCAGCCGAAGTATCACCTCGTCGATACCGGCATGTGTTGTGCGCTGCGGCATCTCGGCGCAAACGCCTTTGATGCTGGAAGAGTCAATGCAACGCAGCTTGGCAGGCTCATGGAGAGTTTCGTGTTCAACGAAATCCTGCGTTCGTTGCGGCAACAGGAGACGGATTTCAGGCTGTATCACTGGCGAAGTCCGGACCGACGGGAAATCGACATCATCGCCGATGGCGGCGAGTGCCTGGTCGGGATCCAAGTGAAGAGCGCCGCGACGATCGGCAATAGAGATTTCCGTCATCTGAAGTGGTTTGCGATGGACGGACCAGGCAAATCGCGCAGCTTCACCGGTATCGTATTTTACCTTGGAGAGCACAGGCTGAGCTTCGGGAATCGCCTATTTGGCCTGCCCGTGAGTGCGCTATGGTCGAATTTCGATCGTTCCACCACGCATTGAATTTTGCCTGAACACGAAGCATGTTTCTGATGCGGACGAAAGCGTGTCCGTGGCAAGTTCAGGGAGAGGGAGTAGATCTGAAGGCGGTGCCCTGGCAGATGTTCGGCAGACCCGCCGAAGATTGTAGCCTTGAAGGGCTGGCCCCAAAATCCACCTGCAATTCCATTTCTGCATCCACATTGTTCCATGCCATTGATGTGATGTGGCCTTTCGAACAGAGGTCATCTCATCCGCCCCACCTCCGGCCACCGGCTCGAATGCCCTGGCAGCCCTGACCATGCGGTGAATGACACCGCCCAGCAACGATAATCGACTGACATTTTCATCGTGTGTTCCGCAATCCGCCACAGGAAAAACGGTGCGCATGACAAACCTGGCCAACTGCATGAAGGCACCTTTCGTGGTTCCAGGAAAAATGCCCGGCTACGGATGGTCGGAACCGCGGTGCTGCTCCGGTCGCACGCCTCCATTTGTGCCGCCAGGTAGACCCCGACCAAGGGCTCACCAGGCCAAGAGCCGTTACATGGGCAAGTGACCGGAATTAGCACGAGGAAGAATTCACATATTGACTTTTCGCCGAATCTTGGCAAATTATCTGCGCGACGGGGCAGGCGACACTCGGACGGGGCGGGAGCTTCGCATGTTGAGCCAGGGACGGATGACAATCCTTGCGGCCATGACCGGGCGCATGACGCGTATCCTGAAAAAACACTTGACAAGGCCTGCGGGCCCCAAAAACCATAATCGCCGGATCGCCGGATCGCCGGATCGCCGGATCGCCGGATCGCCGGATCGCCGGATCGCCGGATCGCCGGATCGCCGGATCGCCGGATCGCCGGATCGCCGGATCGCCGGATCGCCGGATCGCCGGATCGCCGGATCGCCGGATCGCCGGATCGCCGGATCGCCCCTTGTGCGTCTTCCTGCCGCCGCCTAAGGCACCCAGCCTCCCGGCCTGAGCCTTCCACCACCACTCGCCATCTGCGCCGGTGCCTGACCGCCGCACTGCTCGCCCTGCCGCTCCTTGCCCTGGCTGCCGGGGCGCAGGCGCAGGTGCTTGCCAGCAATATCGGTCAGGCGGACGGTGGCACGGTGACGTTCCAGCGCGACCACGCCATGCCATTCACACCCGGGTTCAATCCCGGTGGCTACCGGCTGGAGAGCGTTGACATCGAGTTCGCATCGGCAACCTCGAGCGCCTTCGACAGCACGGTCCTTGCGGTCGAAATCCGGCGCGGTGATGCCCACCTCCGGGTTGGCGAGCTTGTTGGCCGCCTGACCAACCCACAGGGCACGTCATTTGCCGCTGACCGGCGCATCAGGTTCACGGCGCCGGGTGGCGGCATTGACCTTGAGCCGAGGGACGGACCGACGGACGGACGCACATACTTTCTCGTGCTTGATGTGGCCGGCCAGCGCGACGCGGATTTCGCAAAGATCCGGATCACGACCTCAATCGCCGATGATGCGGGCGGTGCCGACGATTTCGGCATCGGCAATGGCTTTAATTGGCGGACGGCTGGCGACAATACCTCCGCCGGCTGGGCATGGGCAGGAGCTCAGGCCCTGAAGATCCGCCTCAACGGCACGGTAAAGGCCCCGCCGGCCCCGCCCGGCCTGGAGTTCAGCGCCACGCACCTGACCTGGAACGAGAGCCAAGGCTGCGGCGAGTTCGAATACTACGATCCATCCGGCAACAAGATCGAAAAGAGGGATGGAGAATCTGCCCAACAACTCCGGGAGCGCGCCCGGAAAATCACCGCGCCCTGGCAGTCGGGCATGCATTCAACCCCTGGGGCAAGCATGGAGCTTCCCGCCACCGCCCCCGGGCCGAAGTACAAGGTCAGGCTGACGACGAAGCCGTCGGAGACGGTGAAGGTCAATATCCATGACCCCAACGACCTCATCTGGTGGGGCAACAACACCCACCGGACGCTGAGCCGCGTCTTTGTCGGCGCCGACAGGGGGGCAAGCCGGCACAACCGTCGGGACAGCCAACTCGGGCCGACGCTGACCTTCACGCCGTCCAACTGGAACCAGTGGCAAACGGTCAAGGCCAAGGTGGCCTGCACCGACCATTTCCCGGATGCGGTGCCCCTCAAGCACGTCGTTCAGGGGGAGCAGGGCGATTACGGCGAAGTTGACCAGAGCTGGACGGTCTGGGTCCGCGTCAAAGAGGCAGCGCCGCCGGTGGAGATCGAGGCGGAGAGCAAGGTGTCGGGCCTGCCCCCGGCGGGCGAGACGATCACCCTGGCCGAGGGAGCGACCAGGGATTTCAAGATCACGATCGGCGAGGCGATGCTGCCCATTGGCAGCAGCGGGAGAGTCGATGTCCATCTCTTTGCCGAGCCGGTCGGCAATGTGATCAGGGCGACGAGACGGGACGGGCAACCTCTCGTTGACGGCGTCCTCATGGACACCATGACCTTCACGAATTCCAGCCGCGAACAGTGGGTGCGCCTGGAAGCCGTCGGCGCCGGCGATACCAGGCTTGTGGTCTCGGCGGAGCGTGACTTCACCTGGGCCCATGAAACCCGTCGTCACTGGTCGCCGGAATGGCCGGTCACGGTCACGGTCGAGTACGCCGGCATTTGCGGGCGCACGCCTGCGGTGCGCGACGCCATTCTCGGCATGATTTCCGGCGTCAGCAACTGCGCCGACGTGACCGACACACAGCTGGCGGGCATCAGCGGCGACTTCCAAAACAACTTCCTGAATTTGCTCAGTAAGGGGTTGAGCAGCCTGAAGGCAGGCGATTTCGACGGGCTCACCAATCTGAAGCGCCTGCGGCTGACCCGAAACAAGCTTTCAACGCTTCCGCCGGGCATCTTCGACGACCTCACGGGATTGCTGGCTCTGGACCTGAATTACAACCAACTGACGACGCTGCGGCCAGGCGTCTTTGACCGTCTCACAAAGCTCAAATATCTGTATCTGAATAACAACAGCCTCGCTGTGCTGCCGGATGGCGTGTTCAGGAACAATCTGGCGTTGGCGACACATCGGTTGGACGGCAACCCCGGCGCAAACTTCACCCCGACGGCGAATGCCGGCACCGATCAGACGGTGGCCACCGGCGCTGAGGTCACCCTCTCGAGCACCGCCACCGGGCCCTGGGCCGAAAACGACATTGCCTGGCACTGGCGGCAGGTGGACGGCCCGTACTCGGACGGGGTCGTCCAGGAAGGCGTGCAGAGGGACGGTCAAACTGCCACCTTCACCGCCCCGGCCACAGCCACGGTCATGCATTTCAGGCTGGCCGCGATACCAAAGGTGCTGGTCGAATCACGTCCAGAAGTGAGCGGCGTCATCACGCCACCGCCACCGCCGATCAGGGAGCGCGGCATCTTCGACGGCTTTGCCTGGGTCACCATCACCGTCGAAGGCGGCCAGGGCTCGCCCGCTCAGGCGGCGCCAGCGCCCACCGAGACAGTCGCCAACCTGCAGCTGGCGGCAGCGGACGCGGCCAGCGCCACCGCCACATGGGACGCGGTGGCACACGCCACCTCCTACGAGGTGTCATGGGATGGCAGCGGTTCTCAGACTGCCGTCAACGGCGCCGTGCGCGTGACCGGCACCTCAGCCACCATCCAGCACAACGCCCAGGAAGCGATGACGCTCACGCTTACGGTGACACCGGAATATCTGGACGAGAACGGCGCGGTACAGCAACTCGACGCCCTCGCCGCCACGGCGACGCTCGAAATCGGCCCGCAGAGCGACGCGCTGCGCGCCAGTGCCGAGAGCCAACCACCGGCCTGCGTCTCCGATACCCTCCTTGCCGAAGCCCAGCTTGCTGCGAGCGAGACCTGGCGTTCGCCGGACCATGTCGAGCGCTGGAGCCGGGTGCTGGCCGCCTTCGGGGAGGAGAACAGCTACAGCAACAACCCGATGACCATCACCGAGGCACAGGCGCAGGCCGATCGCGGCCTTCAGCGCTGGGCACCGGTGGCGCCGGCACTCGAATGCCTGGCCAACCAGCCGCAGGAGACACCGCAGCAAGAGGAGGAAGAGGAGGTCACACCCACCACCCCCGAACTCAGCCTCTCACCCGGCACCGCCATCACCGAGGGCGGTAACGCCTCCTTCACCATCACCGCCGATCCGGCGCCTGCCAGTGATATCACGATTGCCTACACTGTCACCCAGTCCGGCGACTACCTGGCCACCCCCGGCGCCGGCGCCCGCACGGCAACACTGGCAGCAGGTGCGACCAGTACCACCCTCACCGTGGCCACGGTGGATGATGCGGCCAATGAGGCCGACGGCTCGGTCTCGGTCACCTTGGACACCGCCAGCGGCTACAGCATCGCCACCGGCAAGGGCAGCGGCGTGATCGCCGTTACCGACAATGACACCCCGGTGGTGAGCATCACCGCCGGGCCGGGCGTCACCGAAGGCACCTCGGCTTCCTTCACCGTCACCGCCGATCCAGTGCCGGCCGCACCGCTCGATGTCACCCTCACCATCACCCAGTCCGGCGATATGGCCGCCTCGGGCCAGACAGGTGCGCGCACCGTCACCATCCCGGCCGCCGGCACCGCCACCTTCTCCGTCGCCACCGAGGACGACACCGCCGACGAGCCGGATGGCACCATCACCGCCACCATCGATACGGGGACCGGCTACAGTATCGGCAGCCCGGCCGCGGCCACGGTGACTGTCACCGACAATGACGCTGCGACCCCATCCACCGGCCCGACCATCTCCATTGCCGATGCCACCATGAATGAGAACCAGCACAACGGCTGGTTCACGGTGACGCTGAGCGAGAAGGTCGCCTGGCCGGTGCATGTCTACTACGCCACCCGCGACTCGTCCCCGGTCTCGGCCGTGGCCGGCCAGGACTACCTGGCATGGAAGCGCTCCTGGCAGCTCAGGGCCCGCTTCAGGCCAGGCCAGACCGAGACCAAGATCCATGTCCCGCTCTACAATGACAGCCATGACGAGGATCCCGAGACCTTCGAGATGGTACTCTTCGATGCCGGCGTGAACGGCCCGCCCGGGGTGACAGTGTCGATTGCGGACGGGGTTGCGGTAGGCACCATCACCAATTCCGACCCGATGCCCGCCGCCTTTCTCTCCCGCTTCGGGCGCACCGTCGCCCAGCAGGCCCTCGACGGTATCGAGAGCCGCCTTGCTGCCGACCGGACCCCCGGCACCAGCGCCACCATCGCCGGCCAGGCACTGGCGCTGGGCACTGCCGGCCAGGCTGCCGGCGCCAGCTCGCTCGATGATCTGCTGGCACGGCCAGGGCCCACCGACACCGATCCCTTCGGCCACCACCCGCCCGAGCCCCTCTCCATGACCGCCAGGGAAGCTCTCCTTGCCAGCAGCTTCACCACCACCGGCGAGACCGCCTCCGGCTCCCTTGCCATCTGGGGGCGGGCAGCAAGGGACAGCTTCGATGGACAGGAAGGAACCTTTACCCTTGATGGCACCGCCACCACCGCCATGCTGGGGGCAGATTACGCCCGCGATCGCTGGCTCCTGGGCATGGCCCTCCTGCAATCAAGCGGCAAGGGCAGCTATGCCGATACCGATGTCATGCCCCGCCCCGAGGGGCAGTCCTGCCCCGAGGACATGGAGAACACCATCCCCTGCGCCGGCGCCATCCGCACCGGCGATGGCAAGGTGAAGACCTCCCTCACCGCACTCGTGCCCTATGCATCCATCCAGACCTCCGAGCGGCTGCGCCTCTGGGCCGCACTCGGCCATGGCACCGGCAAGGTGACACTGACGCCGAAGGTGGGAGGAACGCTTACCGCCGATACCTCCTGGCAGATGGCCGCCGCCGGCATGAGGGCCGAGCTCTCCGCCATCGGCTCGGGCACGCTTTTCCTCACCTCGGACGCCCTCTGGTCCCGGACCCGTTCAGACAAGACCCATGCGCTGGCTGCTTCCGATGCCACCGTCACCCGCCTTCGGGCCGGGCTGGAGGCCTCCTGGCAGATCGCCCTTGAAAGCGGCGGTACCCTCGCCCCCGGGCTGGAGCTGGGTGCCCGCCATGATGGCGGTGATGCCGAGCGAGGGGCCGGCATCGAGCTGGGCGGGAGCCTTGGCTTCCGTGACCCGGCATCAGGCTTCTCCGTGGACCTTTCGGCCCGCAAGCTGATTGCCCATGACGACGACGAGTTCGAGGAGAACGGCCTGGCGGCCAGTTTCATCTTCGATCCCGACCCGGATAGCGACCGCGGCCTTTCGGTCTCGCTGCGCCAGGATAGCGGAGAGGCCACGGGCGGCGTGGATGCATTGTTCATGCCCGAGGCGCTGGAGCGGACGGATACCGGCGCTACTGCCACCACCGCCGAGGCGGCATACGGGCTGCCGGCCCTTGCCGGGCGCTTCACCATCGCCCCGCATGCCAGGCTGCGCATGGATGATGCCTCGCGCGACACCACACTCGGCTTGCGGCTCACCCCGGAGCGGGGGGCACCGGATCTCTCGCTCGGTCTTGAGGCCACCAGACGGGAGCATGGGGCAGCGGCACCGGTGCATGGTGTGGGTGTGGGTGTGACCTTGCGGTGGTGAGGGGCTACCTCTGACGTGGATGGCCGGTGAAGGCCCGGCAGTCCGTTTGGAAAGTTCATCAAGCCAGGGGCCTGGAATTGCATGGGCCCGAAATTCTGCACATGCTGTTGCGGGGATGTGCGGGATTGGGATAATGTCGCCTTGGTGTGCCGCCTTAGCTCAGTTGGTTAGAGCACCAGATTGTGGATCTGGGGGTCCCCCGTTCAAGTCGGGGAGGCGGTACCATCTTCAAATCCGCAAGAGATGGAGGGGGCAGGATGAGCAATCACCAGGACGCGTCATTCCTGGAATCGGTCGAACAGATGTACACGCAGGCGGCCGATCTTGTCAGCATACCTCCCGGTCTCAAGGAAAAGATCCGGGTCTGCAACAGTACCTATGTCGTTCGCTTCGGCGTCAGGATGCGGGGTGGAATTCATACCTTCATCGGATACCGTTCGGTTCATTCGGAGCATATGGAGCCGGTCAAGGGCGGCATCCGCTACGACCTCAACGTGTCGCAGGACGAGGTCGAGGCGCTGGCGGCGCTGATGACATTCAAGTGCGCCCTGGTCGAGGTCCCCTTCGGCGGCTCGAAAGGGGGGCTGTGCCTGAATCCGCGGGAATACACCGTCGAGGAACTTGAACTGATCACCCGGCGTTTCGCCTATGAGCTGATCAAGCGTGACCTGATCAATCCGAGCCAGAACGTTCCGGCCCCGGACATGGGAACCGGCGAGCGCGAGATGGCCTGGATGGCCGACCAGTATTTGCGCATGAAGACCACCGACATCAATGCCCGGGCCAGCGTGACCGGAAAGCCGCTCAATGCCGGCGGCATTGCCGGGCGGGTCGAGGCTACCGGCCGCGGCGTGCAATATGCGCTGGAGGAATTCTTCCGGCATCCGGAAGACGCGGCGAAGGCGGGGCTGGAAGGTACGCTGGATGGCAAGCGCGTTGTCGTTCAGGGATTCGGTAATGTCGGATACCACGCGGCGCTGTTTGTGTCCGAGGATTGTGGTGCAAGGGTGGTGGCAGTCATCGACATTGACGGAGCCGTCATCGACGAGGGCGGGCTCGATATCCCGGCGCTGAAGGAATACGTGACCGAAAATGGCAGCGCCAAGGGGTTTCCGGGATCCAAATTTGTCGAGAGTGGACCATCGGTGCTGGAGATGGATTGCGACATCCTGATTCCGGCGGCAATCGAGGGAGTCATCACCTCTGCCAATGCCGACCGGATCAAGGCAGCGGTGATCATCGAGGCGGCCAACGGGCCGGTCACGGCCGAGGCCGACCGGATCCTGCGCCAGCGTGGCCGGGTCATCATTCCGGACATGTATGCCAATGCCGGCGGGGTGACGGTGTCGTATTTCGAATGGGTCAAGAATCTGAGCCATATCAGGTTCGGACGCATGCAGCGCCGCCAGGAGGAAGCCAGGAACGTGTTGCTTCTCGACGAGATGAACCGCCTGTTCAAGTCATCCGGGGTTCCGGTGAAATTCTCCGACTCCTTCGTCGACAGGTTCTGCCAGGGGGCCGGCGAACTGGAACTCGTCCGCTCGGGACTCGACGATACCATGCGGCTTGCCTACCAGTCGATGCAGGAGGTGTGGAACAGCCGGGACGACGTGACCGATCTGCGGACCGCCGCCTACATTGTTGCCATCGAACGGATCACCAGGAGTTACCAGACGCTGGGACTCTGAGTTCGGGCCGGGCCGGTCAGTCCGGCGTGCCAAGCAGCATGTGAATTCTCTCGGCCATGAGCTTGCTCTCGGCTCGCGGGGTGACCCCGCCCACGCCCACGCGCCTGCCAAACCGCCACCACAACCCAGGATGCCAGGCAAAGGGCATCGGCTCCCGGAGGACAATGAGGAAGCCGTTGGAGGGCTTGAAGGCAAAGAGTCCGCGCTCGACACGGGCGATGTTGGCAGTCCTGGCAATCAACGACCCGTCAGAGGAGTGCAGTTCGTCTGCCAGCAGGGTGAGCGAATTGGCCGATGCAGTGTGCATCCTGTAGGCCAGGAGGAACGATCCCACCCCCATTCCGGCAAACAGCAACGTCGCGGTCAGCGACGAGTTCCGGTCATCCTGGGCCACGTAGAACAGGATGATGCCAAGCGCCGCCATGACTCCGGTTCCCATGTGTCGCCTGAGCGGCGACGGCACCAGGGTTGCGATGATCTCGGGATCTGCGGGAGGCTGTTCTCTCATCGGGCGGTGTACTCAGCCGGATTCAATTCTGAGAATATTGGTGAAGGCCTGGTGTGGAATTTCCACCCTGCCCACCTGGCGCATGCGCTTCTTGCCGGCCTTCTGCTTCTCGAGGAGCTTCTTTTTCCGGGTCACGTCGCCGCCATAGCATTTTGCCGTGACATCCTTGCGCAGGGCCGGGATCGTCTCCCGGGCAATGATCCTGCCGCCGATTGCCGCCTGCACCGGGATCTTGAACAAATGCCGGGGGATGAACTCCTTGAGGCGTTCGCACATGTTTCTCCCCCGCGCTTCCGCCTTGTCGCGGTGAACCATGATCGAGAGGGCGTCGACCGGGTCCTCATTCACCAGGATCTGCATCTTGACCAGGTTTTCCGGCCGGTATTCCGAGATCGAGTAGTCAAATGATGCATAGCCCCGGGACACGGATTTCAGCCGATCATAGAAATCGAATACCACCTCGTTCAACGGCAGATCATAGGAAACCATCACCCGCCCGCCGGTGAACAGCAGCTCCTTCTGAATGCCGCGCCGTTCATGGCACAGCTTGAGCACGTCGCCGAGATGCCGGTCGGGAACGAAAATCGTGGCATCGATGCGGGGCTCCTCGATCATGGCGATGCCAGATGTGTCCGGCATGTCGGCCGGGTTGTAGAGTTCGGCAACGCTGCCGTCGCGGCCATGAACCCGGTAGATGACCGATGGCGCGGTGGCGATGAGATCAAGCCCGTATTCGCGTTCGAGCCGCTCCCGGATGACCTCCATGTGCAGCAGGCCAAGAAATCCGCACCTGAACCCGAAACCGAGTGCGGTCGATGCTTCCGGTTCGGTACTGAAGGAGGCGTCGTTGAGCGACACCTTGCTGATGGCATCGCGCAGGTTTTCGAATTCGGCGTTGTCGGAGGGGAACAATCCGCAGAAGACCACAGGCTGGCTCGGCTTCATGCCGGCAATCGGTTTGCTGCAGCCGTATCGTTCATGGGTGACGGTGTCGCCAACCCTGGTATCCCGGACCCGCTTGATGGACGCGGTCAGGTAGCCGATCTCACCGGCCTGCAGGGTTCCGGTTGCCTGCATGGCGGGTGTGAACACGCCGACCTGGTCAACCGAATAGACGGCGTCGGTCGACATCATTCGGATCCGGTCACCCTTTTTCAGAACGCCATCAAAGATCCGGACCAGGACCACCACCCCGAGAAAGGAATCATACCAGCTGTCGACCAGCATGGCCTTGAGCCTGGCATCGCGATCACCTTCGGGTGAGGGCAGGTCGCTGACAATGGCCTCCAGCACCGAATCGACGCCCTCGCCAGTCTTTGCGGACACGTGGACAGCGCCCGAGGAGTCGATCCCGATCAACTCCTCGATCTGGTCGCAGGCCTGGCCGGGTTCTGCGGCAGGCAGGTCGATCTTGTTCAGGACCGGCACGATCTCGTGATCGGCGGCAACCGCCTGGTAGGCATTGGCGAGGGTCTGTGCCTCGACCCCCTGGGTTGCATCGACGACAAGAAGCGATCCCTCGACGGCCAGCATTGACCGCGAAACCTCGTAGGAGAAGTCGACATGGCCGGGGGTGTCGATCAGGTTGAGGACGAATTCCTCCCCCGATTTGGCCAGGTACTCGATCCGGACCGTGTTGGCCTTGATGGTGATGCCACGCTCCCGCTCGATATCAAGCGAGTCAAGCATTTGCTCCTTCATGTCGCGATCGCTGACCGTGCCGGTGACCTGCATCAGCCGGTCGGCCAGGGTGCTCTTGCCGTGGTCGATATGGGCGACGATGGAGAAATTGCGGATATGCGAGATATCGGTCATGTGGCAATTGCCCTGGGGTCAATGAGGGTGCCGCCAGGCTCGCGGGACCCGGTCACGCCCGGACGCCTGCGGGTGAGCCCGGTCTGAATGTCGTTTGGCAATTCTATGCTTGACGGTCTGGTTCCGGTACACGAGTCTCGATCAACCCTGCGATCATCGGCATATCACGCATTCAACCGGCAGTGCCAGCATGCATCGCCGGCAGGGGTCGGGTCAGCGCTTGATCGGCCTGAACGGAGCCAGAAGGGCGAGAGGGGCGGCGTGCTCGAATTGCAGCTCCAGCCTGACCAGTTTTCCCTCTCTCAGGCCGTGGTCGATCCCGAGCAACATGACATGAATGCCGCCAGGCTCCAGGGAGGTTGTCGTGGCCGAAGGAAGTTCGATTCCATTCTCGATCGGATGCATGATGGCGATGCCGTCCTCGATTCGCTGCGAATGCAACTCGGCGCGTGCGGCGATGACAGTCGAGACCCCGAGCAGCCGGTCGTCGCCATCGCACGCATTGGTGATCGTCATGTAGGCCGCTGCCGACCGTGCGGCCGGGGTTGCTGCAACGACCACCGCATCCTCCGCGGTCAGTTCGCACGCCTGCGCGATGCCGGCGGCGAGCACTGCCGGCGCCGCCATGATCAGCCAACGGATGAACGGGCCTGGCCCGCGGAATGTGCTGCAAGATTTGCCGGTGGCGCCGATCAGGAGGTTTCCTGCTCGGCGGACTCACGGGCCCTGGCCACATCGCGCTTGATCTTCAGCGCCCGGTCAGAAAGTTCGGAATCCGGGGCCTTGTCGAGAAAGCTGTCGAGGCCGCCGCGGTGATCAACCGTTCGCAATGCAGCGGCTGACACCCGGAGCCTGAAGGATTTGCCGAGCGTCTCCGAAATCAATGTCGCCTCATTGAGATTTGGCAGAAATCGCCGCTTGGTCCTGTTTTTCGCATGACTGACATTGTTGCCGGTCATCACTTTCTTGCTAGTCAATTCGCAGACGCGTGCCATGGTGCCAATCCAGTTCCTGCCGGGAGTTCGAACCGAGGGTTGTTGCCTCGGCGAGCACGGTCTCTAGTCAGAAACCGACCACCAGTCAAGGGACCGTCGGCATGGCGGCGACCATATGGGCGCAGTGCCCCGGGACCGATTGCCGACCAGTGAAGGCAGGGCTGACCGCCGCAAATCCTCGGGCAAGCATGGCAGGTGCGGCCCGGATGGCTGGACGCCGGCAAAGCCATTCCCGCCTGGCGGCCCGTCCGGAAGGGCGGGGCTCCGCTACCTGCTCTCCTCGAGCAGTCGGGCAATCCCGGCTGACAGCCGGGCAAGTTCACCGGAGATTTCCGGGCTGTATACCGAATGGCCGGCATCGAGCTCTCTGTGCAGCCGGAGGCATGATTGCCTGACCAGACCCGCCTGCTCGACGGATGCGTGGATTGTCTGCCGCAGGCGCGATTCCAGCCACTGCGCATCCTGGGCCCGCCGTTCCTCCTGCCAGTGATTGCCGGATTTTCGCCAATCCACCAATCGCGCAATCTCGTCGAGCATGGCGCCTAGGCCGACCTCCTCGATTGCCGACAGGGCCAGCACCTTGGGAAAATCCGGGGGGTTGGCCGAAGATGCCGGGAGCAGGCGAATGGCTGCCCGGTATTCGGATGCCGCCGCCAGCGCCGCGTTCTTCAACTCGCCATCGGCCTTGTTGACCAAGACCAAATCGGCCAACTCGATGATTCCCCGCTTGATTCCCTGCAACTCGTCACCACCACCGGGCGCGGCCAGGAGCATGAAGACATCCGAGAATCGGGAGGCATCGGTTTCCGACTGCCCAACACCGGTGGTTTCGATCAGAACATGATCGAACCCGGCCTGTTCGCACAGGAACACCGCTTCCATAGACCGGGATGCCACGCCGCCCAGGGTCAGGCTGTTTGGCGACGGCCGGATATAGGCGCCGGACAATGCGGCAAGCCCGGCCATCCTGGTCTTGTCGCCGAGTATCGAGCCGCCGGTACGGGCGGATGTCGGGTCAATCGCCAGCACGGCCACGCTGCATCCCCGCTGCACCAGCATGGACCCGGCCGCATTGATCAGCGTGGACTTGCCGGCACCTGGCGTGCCGGACACGGCAATCCTTACCGCCTCCCTCCGCCCGGTCCGGGCGAGCCTGTCCATTACACCCGCCGCCAGTTCCTGGTCTTCGGAACGTGTGCTTTCGACCAGGGTGATTGCGGCCGAAAGCGCCCTCCTGTTGCCGGACCTGATATCGGCAGCCATGGCGGCGCTGTCGTGAAGTGTCCTGTCCAGGCTCTCGGTCATACCGGTTATTTCGACTTCCATGCCTTCATGATTCCGTGAAATAACGGATTGCGACATTGATTGCATGCCGGGCGGGAGTATTTTTGGCAAAAGAGGAGTTGTCGTGCGATTTGTGAAATTGGTGATACGGCCCGCTGGCATGGCGGCAATCATGTTTCTTGCGGCCGCAGGCGGCGCCACATCACAGCAGGTATTTCCCGGCACCTTGTCCTTCGATGTCAGGCTATCCGGCTGGACGGTCGGCAGGATGGATTTGACCGTCGAGGCGGACCGCGACTCCTACTCGGTCGGGGCGGTGCTGAAGACGACAGGACTTGCCAGCATGTTCAAGAAGATCGACTATCAGGCGATGGTCGAAGGGAGGCTGGTCCGCGGCAGGTTTGTGCCGGAGCAATTTGCCGAGCATGCCATTGACGGCAGCGAGACCTCCTACGGCGCCATTTCCTATGTCAATGGCGCACCCAGCAATGTCCAGTCCTCACCGCCGAAGCCTGTCGGCACGCCGCGGGCGCCGATGAGCAAGCAGGCTGGCACCGTCGACCCGCTCACCGCGGTGTTCGTCATCGTGCGGGATGTCAGCAGGGGCGAGCTATGTGACCAGGATTACCCGGTCTTTGACGGGGTGCGGCGGACGCGAATCCTGTTGAATGTGCCGCGCGAGGAAGATGACGGCATTTATTGTGACGGGGCCTATATTCGTGTCGATGGCTACAAGGAAGAGGATCTTGCGGAGCAGACCGACTATCCGTTCACGCTGCTCTTCGAGGAACACCCCGACCAGGAGGGCCGGTTCCGGCTGATGCAGCTGACGGCCAGGAGCGAAGAAGGATCGCTGGAGGTCTTGCGCCGGCCGGAGAGATGACGTGGCCGGCAGGTGACCACCGCCGCTCAACGCTGAATTAACCCGCTACCCAGTGGTCACGCCGCCCGTGCGCGCTGTGATCGCCGCTCGCTTTCTTCCCGGGACAGGGCAACCGATGTTCGGATACCCCGCTTGACGAAGGCCTTCAGCCCGTCGACGACGCGTTCATTCGGATCAATGCCGGCGCAGGTCAGCACCTCCCGACCATCCCTGGACCGAGCCCAGCGCTCGATGACATCAGGGCCATTGCCGTATTTTCTGTCGTCGACTATGGCATCATCCAGTGCTGCCAGCACGACGGCGGCAAACAACTTTCGTGCCCGGGATCCCTGCTCATGATTGAATGCCGTATCGTCATAATCGGCCATGAAAGTGAATCCCTGTCTGCAGTTGGTCGCGCCCGAAACCGCCCGTCAACCCGGTGGCGAAACCGGATTGTGCCTTGCATCGGCTGACTGTCTCTCAGGCGATTTCCAACCAATCGTTGATAATCGCAAAGCCCGACCATATAGGAATTGGCAGCAAAAAAGCAACTGAAATCTGCAAACCATGCCAAAAATCAACGGAAACGAAATACGTCCCGGTAACATCCTGGAGCACAATGACGGGCTGTGGAATGTCGTCAAGGTAGAGCATGTGAAGCCGGGCAAGGGAGGTGCCTTTGCCCAGGTCGAATTGCGCAATTTGCGCAACCAGTCAAAACTGAACGAACGGTTCAGATCTGCCGATCGGGTGGAACGGGTCCGGCTGGAGCAGCGCGATCACCAGTTCCTTTACCGCGATGGCGAGCTTCTGGTCCTGATGGATTCCGAGATGTTCGACCAGGTCAGCCTCGAATCCAGCCTGCTTGGCGAGCGGCTTCCCTTTCTCCAGGAAGGGATGACGGTCATGGTCGAATTTCATGGCGAGGAGGCCCTGAACATAACGCTGCCCCAGAAGGTTGCCTGCAGGGTCGACGAGACCGAGCCGGTCATCTCCGGACAGACGGCTGCCAACAGCTTCAAGCCGGCGGTTCTCGACAACGGGTTGCGGATATCGGTGCCGCCCTTCGTCGGCGTCGGTGATGACGTCATGGTGAATACCGAGACCTTTGCCTATTCGGAGCGGGCCTGAGGCAATCCCGTGGGTCACGACATGACCATCCAACCCCGCAGCGGTGACGGGTAGGCCGGCACCGCCAGGCCGGCCGCGGCTCCAGACGATGCAACCAGAGCTGCCGAGGCTCAGCCGATGATCAGGCAGGTGGTGACCGCCTTGGCACAGATCTTGCCGTCCCCGGCGGTGATGCGGGCCTCGGCAACGGCTGTTGATCGTCCACCATGGACCACCGTCCCCTCGGCCAGCACGGTGCTGCCGATCTGCACCGGTCGGATCATGTTCACCTTGTATTCGAGGGTGGTGTAATCCTGGCCCTTCCGGATCCCGGTCATGACCGCACAGGCCATGGCGCTGTCGAGCATGGTGCCATACCATCCGCCATGCACGCTCCCCATGGGGTTGGTCGACGAGAATTCGGGCGAGCCGCAAAACACCACGCGCCCGGGCTCGACCGCGTGGAGGCGGAAATTCATGAGCCGGGCAATCGGTGGCAGCGGCAATTTGCCCTCCAGCATTCGCTGCATGAATTCCAGCCCGCTCATCGACCGGCGCAACTGCGCCGATGGCAGATCATCCGGGCTCGAAGCATAGTGCTGGCGGTGCATGGCAGTATCTCCTTTTCCGGTGACATGGCCCGATCCCGACCGCGAATCAAGCCCCGGCCCGGCCGCAATGGTGTTGAAACCTGTCCCGGTGCCAGGATATCGCAGCCACCCGACAATCGCTTGTTCCGAAATGCGGCCGAGGGTGTTACGGCGGATGCCATGCTGCGCAACAACCCGAATTTCAACCTGATGGAGAAGGCGGCCCGGTCCGTTGGCCGCCGCATGTTGCGGGATTTCGACGAGGTCAGGCAGCTGCAGACCTCCATCAAGGGAACAGCGTCCTTTTCGCGCCGGGCCCATGAGCGGGCGGAGACCATGCTGGTTGAAAAACTTGCCGATACGCGACCCAATTACGGGTTCCGCTGCCGGTATCTCGGCGACCGGGACGGGACCGACCCGACACGCTACTGGATCGTCAACGCACTCGATGGATGGGTCAATTTCTGCCATGGCGTGCCGAGCTGGTCGGTCACCGTGGCGCTGGAGCACAAGGGGCAATGCCTGTTGGGGCTGGTTTTCGACGTCATGTCTAACGAGATGTTCGCGGCCGAACGCGGGGGTGGAAGCTGGCTGAACGAGTCCAGGATGCGAAGCTCCGCCCGGACCAGGTTGGCCGAGATGCTGGTGTCGATTGAAGCACCGCAACCCGGCGACGAGCCGGGGGAGTCGGCAGAAAGGGCCGGGCGGATTGGCGGCCAGGTGGCGGGAACGAGATCGCTCGGAAGCCCGTCGCTCGCCCTGGCCTACCTGGCGGCAGGGCGGTTCGACGGTCATGTCGGCACCGGCACGCACAGGGACGAGATCATGGCAGCCGAGTTGGTGGTCACCGAGGCCGGCGGGATGTCCAGCCTGGCACCGCGCGACGGTGGCTACGACATCATCGCTGCCGCCAGCCCGGCATTCGATGCCTTCGCCGGGATCGTCCGGGGAGACGGTTAGGAGATAGCCTGCGGAAGTCGCAGCTGCGCATCGCCGGCGACGAGGGGCTCGCTGCCAAGCCGATCGAAACGCAGATAGGCGATCGCCTTGTCTCCTGCCACCGTGTGCAGGATCCCGGCCTGTCTCTTCCCGGACATGATGGTGGTGCCGGTGGTCGCCGCTCCCTCGACCAGCACCGTTGCCAGCCCCTTGGTCAACCTGGTCTTGTGGCGCATGCGGGCGGTGACCTCCTGGCCGACATAGCAGCCCTTGCGAAAGTCGACACCGTTCAGCCGGTCGAGACCTGCCTCTAGGATGAATGTGCGGTCGGGAACCAGTTCGATCCCGGTCTCGGGAATGCAGTGCTCGACCCGCATACGGTCCCAGTCATCGCCGATGTCATCCCGGCTGACCCCGCCATAGAGGCGCCATCCGAGTGAGGAACAGCGGGGATCCGGCCAGGCACCTTCCGGAACCTCTCCGGTTCCGCGTCTGACCTCGATTTTCGTTCCACCAACCGTGACCGACTGCCGCAACCGGTAGAGGCCCAGGCGTTGCTCCAACTGGCTGGCCAGGCTGGCGCCGACATCAAGCATGATGGAATCGCCCTGCTCGAACAGAAAGAAATCACACAGATATTTCCCCTGCGGCGTCAGCAGGGCGGCATAGACCAGGCCCTGCGATACCTGGCGGACATCATTGGTGATCAGGCCCTGGAGGAAATCCTGGCGGTCACGGCCGGCGACTTCGATCACCGTCCGGTCATGCGTGCTGGAACGGGGCATGGGCTCTCCACCTGTCTGGGTCCCGGCCGGGCCTGCCTGGCCGACCGCGGGTCTTCCATATCCGGCCGGAACAGGTCGGGCAATGCGGACCACGCCGACATCGGTCGGGAAGCGACCCGGCGCCGTGACATGGCGGTGGCAACGCTGGCTGGCGGCAGCCTGCCAGGGCGGGCGGGATGCGCCAGCACCGGGTCAGGGGGCTTGCGAATCGTATCAGGGAGTTTAGGAAGGGCACAGGATTCCGGATCCGCAAGCTGGTTGGGGTCATCGGCTGTGCCACGCATTCCGGTTGGCCGAGTTCTGTGTCGGCCTGCATCCGGGAGTTTGCCGGGTTGATGTTCAAGGTGGAGAGTTCAGATGGCTGGTCATTCGAAATGGGCCAATATTCAGCATCGGAAGGGGCGGCAGGACGCGGCGCGGTCGAAATTGTTTTCCAAGCTGGCCCGCGAGGTGACAATCGCGGCCAGGTTAGGCGATCCGGATCCCGACAAGAATCCCAGGCTGCGGCTTGCGGTCAAGGAAGCCAAGTCCAGTTCGGTGCCGAAGGATGTCATTGACCGGGCAATTTCCAAGGCATCCGGCCCCGATGCCGATACGCTCGAGGAGGTCAGGTATGAAGCCTACGGACCATCGGGCGTGGCATTCATCGTCGAGGCGATGACCGACAACAGGAACCGGACGGCGACAACCGTGCGCACCATTGTCAACAAGGCGGGCGGCAAGATGGCCGAAACCGGCGCCGTCAGCTACATGTTCGAGAGAATGGGCGAGATCATGTTTTCGCTGGAGGCTGCCGATTCCGGCGACATGCTGGAAGCTGCCATCGAGGCCGGCGCCGAGGATCTCGAAAGCTCTGATGACGGTCACCGGATCTACACGGCCGATGCGGAGCTGGCCGCGGTGTCGGCGGCACTCGAGGAGTCGGTCGGGGAGGCGGAGTCGGCCAGGATCATCTGGAAGCCGACAACCACCACCGAGCTTGATCTCGACGGCGCCCGCAAGGTGGTCAGGCTGATCGAGGCGCTCGAGAACGAGGATGATGTCCAGCACGTGACCGCCAATTTCGAAATTCCGGATGAGGTCATGGAAGTCCTCTGATCGCCGGTTTCGTGTTCAACTCCACAAGTGCCGCTGACTGCAGCCGGGACCAGGTCACCTCTGCACCGATGGCAGCCATTCCCGGCCAGTCCACCGGACCGGTATCCGGCAGTGATCCTTGCCAAGGCTAGCCTATTCGAGCCGCGGCACCATGGCCGGGTTTGGCTGGATGGTGGTCTCTGGTCTGAATTTCGTGGCGGTGGTCATTGCGGTAAAGTATCTCGGCAATGACGTGCCGCCCATCCTGGCGGCGTTCCTGCGCTACCTGCTGGGCCTGGTGTTCCTCGTTCCCATGCTTCGCCCGCTGCTGCGCTCCGGGCTGAGTAGAAGGAACCATGCCCACTACTGGCTGCGTGGCCTCGTGCACTCACTGGGTGTCTGTTGCTGGTTTTTCGCCATGACCCGGATCACCATCGCCGAGGTGACGTCGCTGAACTACCTTGCGCCGGTATTCGTGACCGTTGGTGCTGCCATCTTCCTCGGTGAACAACTGGCCATTCGACGAATCCTGGCGGTATGCGCGGCGCTGGTCGGGTCACTGATCATTCTTCGGCCAGGATTTCGCGAGATTTCGCCAGGGCATATTGCCATGCTGGGAACCTCGCTGTCATTCGGGGTGTCCTACCTGATGGCCAAGCGCATGAGCGACACCATGAGTCCGACCACGATTGTCGGCATGCTGTCGATCACGGTCACGGTCGTGCTGGCTCCATTTGCCGCCGCGGTGTGGGTTCCGCCGACCGCCTGGCAATTGTTCCTGCTGTTCCTCGTGGCGGCCTTTGCAACCGCCGGCCACTTCACCATGACCATGGCCTTCCGCATGGCACCGGTATCGGCGGTGCAGCCGGCAACCTTCCTGCAACTTGTCTGGGCGTCTGCCGTCGGGGTGCTGCTCTTCGGAGAGGCCCTGGATGGATGGGTTCTTTCAGGCGGTGCGATAATCATCGGCTCGGCATCGTTCATTGCCTGGCGAGAGGCGGTCATTGCCAGCCGGGGTCGATGACACGCTGCTGCCGGCATCGGATGGATGACAGGTTGCCAGCTTCGTCGGGCCGTTGACATGGTGTCGCTGGTGTCAGGCGGCCTCGCGTCGGCGCAGGGAATGTTCGACCATGGTAATGTAGAGGGTGGCCAGCAGGCATGTCACCGTGCACGCCAGGAAGATGGCCAGCATCGGCGCCGGATGCGGATCTGCCGCCACGATGGTCCCGGCCAGCGCTGACACCCCGGCACCGCCGCCGATGGTCAGGGCGCCGCCAATTCCCGATGCGGTTCCGGCCAGGTGCAGGCGGACCGACAACATGCCGGCAGTTGCGTTCGGAAGGATCATTCCGTTGGAGATGCCGATGATCGAGGTTGCAGAGAAGAAACCCAGCGGATGTGAAATGTCGAGCGCCAGGGCAAGAAAGCCCACCACCGGACAACACAGCATGACTGCCGAGCCGTACAGCACCATTCGGTTGACCCCGAACCGCCTCGACCACCGCCCGGATATGAAATTGCCGAGCATGTAACCGAGGGCGGTCAGCCCGAAGCACATGCCGAGCTGTGATGGCGATAACCCGAAATGGTCGGTTCCGATGATGGGAACGCCTCCCAGGAAGGCAAAAAAGCCTCCCGAGGCGCAGGTGGCCACCGCGGCGTAGCCCCAGAACCGGCGTGACCGGAACAGTTCGGGATAGTCGCGGAATTGCTGGGCGAAGCTCGCCGACCGGTGAATGGCGGTCTCGCCCAAATCATGGAAGGTGATGGCCAGCAAAACGAAACCGAACAGGAGCAGGAAACCGAAGCTGGCCTGCCAGCCGAAGCTTTCGTCAAGCAGGCCGCCGAGGGTGGGTGCAACCATCGGGACCATCGCCATTCCCATGGTCACGTAGCCGATCATCGATGCCGCCTCATCCTGCGGCACCATGTCGCGAACCGCGGCCCGCGACAGCACCATCCCGGCCACGATGACCGCCTGCATCATCCGGAACGCCAGGAACATCTCGACGCTGGGCGACAAGAGGCAGCCGATGGTTGCCAGGATGAACAGTACGATCGCCCAGATCATGACCGGTCGCCTGCCATATCGGTCGGAGAGCGGTCCCAGCACAATGTGCAGAAGGCCGTTCATGAACAGGTAGGTGGCAACCGAGAGTTGCATGACCCTGTATTCGGACTGGAAATAGGCGGTCATGTTGGGGAGCGACGGAAGGAACATGGTCATCGACAGCGCACTGGCGCTTGCGAGCAGAACCAGCGTGACAATGTGGGGAGGGGATGTTCTGTCGAGAAACCGGACAGCAATCTTCCTGTTCATCCGACCGTGTTATTGGCGAAGGCCCAGATTGTCCACCGGCGGCGCCTTGGCCAGCGAGGTTTGAATCGGCGGCGTTGGCCGCTATGTTGGGCAGCCGGCATGACCGGAAACTAGTTTGCGAGGCAGGCAATGATCCTTGATGAACTGTCGAGGCGGCGGGAGCTGGCAAGGATGGGCGGTGGGCAGAAGCGCATCGATGCCCAGCACCGCAAGGGCAAACTCACGGCAAGGGAGCGGCTCGGCCTCCTGCTGGACGAGGGCTCCTTCGAGGAGTTTGACCTGTTTGTCACCCATCGCTGCACCGATTTCGGCATGCAGGAGACCAGCTTCCATGGCGATGGCGTGGTGACCGGGCAGGGTACGATCAATGGCAGGACCGTCTACGTGTTCAGCCAGGATTTCACCGTGTTTGGCGGCTCGCTGTCGGAGACCCATGCCGGCAAGATCTGCAAGATCATGGACATGGCGGTCAAATGCGGCGCCCCGGTTATCGGGCTGAACGATTCTGGCGGCGCACGCATCCAGGAGGGCGTGGCCTCGCTTGCCGGGTATGCCGAGGTGTTCCAGCGGAACATTCTTGCCTCGGGGGTGGTGCCGCAGATCAGCGTGGTCATGGGTCCATGTGCCGGCGGTGCCGTGTATTCGCCAGCCATGACCGATTTCATCTTCATGGTCAGAAACAGCTCCTACATGTTCGTGACCGGGCCGGATGTTGTCAAGACTGTGACCAACGAGGTCATATCGGCCGAGGAACTCGGCGGCGCCAGGACCCATACCGGCCGGTCCTCGGTGGCAGACGGGGCCTATGACAATGATGTCGAGGCGCTCGAAGAGGTTCGCCGCCTGGTCGATTTCCTCCCGGTTGACAACCGTCAAGGCCCGCCAACCCTTCCGGTTTTCGACGACCTGGACCGGGTCGAGGATTCGCTGGACACGCTGGTCCCCGAGAACCCGCATACGCCCTACGATATCAAGGAGTTGATTCTCAAGCTGGCCGATGAGGGGGATTTTTTCGAGATCCAGGAGGAATTTGCCCGCAATATCGTCATCGGCTTCATCCGCATGGCCGGCTCGACCATCGGCGTTGTTGCCAACCAGCCCATGGTTTTGGCCGGGTGCCTTGACATCGACAGCTCCAGGAAGGCGGCGCGTTTTGTCCGGTTTTGCGATGCCTTCGAGATTCCGATCCTGACTCTGGTCGACGTTCCCGGGTTCCTGCCCGGCACTGCGCAGGAATATGGCGGGATCATCAAGCATGGTGCCAAGCTGCTCTTTGCATATGGCGAGGCTACCGTTCCCAAGGTGACCGTCATTACCCGCAAGGCCTATGGCGGCGCCTATGATGTCATGTCGTCGAAACACCTGCGAGGCGACATCAACTATGCCTGGCCGAGCGCACAGATTGCGGTGATGGGCGCCAAGGGCGCGGTTGAGATCCTTTATCGCGCCGAACTGGAGAACGAGGAGAAGGTGGCGACCCGCAACCGGGAATACGAGGACCGCTTCGCGAATCCGTTCGTGGCTGCAGAGCGTGGTTACATCGACGACATTATCATGCCGCGCAACACCAGGAGGCGGGTGGCCCGGGCATTCTCGGTCCTGAAGACCAAGCGGGTCAGCAATCCACCGAAGAAGCACGACAATATTCCACTTTGAATCGGCCTGCCGAATATTGTCAATCTCACCCGAGGTCGGTAGTTTCGGCTGGAATTGTCGTTCCGGCACGGCAAAACAAGGTGACATGATTGGTGGTGAGTCGGACCACCCGGAAACAGGAGAACTCCAATGCGTTTCATGGCAATGATTGCATGCGTAACCGGATTGCTGGCGGTTGCCGCTTGCGATGACAAGGAGATGGAGCGGGCTGCCGTCGGCGGCGCCGTTGGCACCGCGGTTGGCGAGATCGCCTTCGACAAGCCGGTTGAAGGCGCGGTTGCCGGAGCGGTGCTCGGTGCGGTGTCGGCGAACTAGCTTCGCACCACAAGACGTTTTCCGGCCGGGTCGAGGCTCCTGACAAATGCGCTGCCAGTGCATCGTGAAGCTGTCCGGCCGGAATTTGCATGTTTGAAAAAATCCTGATTGCAAACCGCGGCGAGATCGCCTGCCGGGTAATCAGGACATGCCGGAAGCTGGGTATCAGGACGGCAGCCGTCCATTCCGAAGCGGACAACCGGGCATTGCATGCGAGGATGGCCGACGAATCCGTCTGCATCGGGCCGCCACCGGCAATCCATTCCTATATCGACATCGACAGGATTCTCGAGGCGGTGGCATCAACTGGAGCCGACGCCGTGCATCCGGGCTACGGCTTCCTGTCGGAAAACCGCAAATTTGCCGAAGCGCTTGATCGCAAGGGCGTGGCCTTCATCGGGCCGCCAGCCGGGGCGATCGAGGCGATGGGCGACAAGATCACCTCGAAACTGATTGCCGCCAGGGCTGGCGTCTCGACGGTTCCCGGGCAGGCCGGCAAGATCGAGGGGCCGGACCACGCGCTGGAGATTGCCCGGGATATCGGGTTTCCGGTCATGATCAAGGCATCGGCCGGCGGCGGCGGCAAGGGGATGCGCATCGCTGCCAGTGAAAACGAGCTCCTGCCCGGCATACAATCGGCCGGCAACGAGGCGGCGAGTTCATTCGGCGATGACAGCATCTTCCTGGAGAAATTCATCGAGCGGCCGCGCCATATCGAGATCCAGATCCTGGCCGACCGGCATGGCAATTGCATCTTTCTCAACGAGCGGGAATGCTCGATCCAGAGACGCAACCAGAAGGTCATCGAGGAGGCGCCGTCACCGTTTCTTGACGAGGAGACACGGGTGGCGATGGGCAGGCAGGCGGTGGAGCTGGCCAGGGCAGTTGACTATTGCTCGGCCGGAACGGTCGAATTCATCGTCGACAGCGAGCGCAATTTCTATTTCCTGGAAATGAATACCAGGCTGCAGGTCGAGCATCCGGTGACCGAGCTGATTACCGGAATCGACCTGGTTGAACAGATGATCCGGGTGGCGGCCGGCGAAGAGCTGCAGCTCGAGCAGTCGGATATCGGTATCAATGGCTGGGCGCTGGAATCGAGGATCTATGCCGAGGATCCGTACCGGGAGTTCCTGCCGTCGGTCGGCCGCCTGACACGGTACCGTCCGCCGGCCGAGAGCCACACCGCCGAATCGGCGATCCGCAACGATACCGGCGTATTCGAGGGCGGGGAGATCCCGATCCACTACGATCCGATGATTGCCAAGCTGTGCAGTTGGGGCAGGGACCGCGAGCATGCAATCGAGGTCATGCGCAACGCGCTCGACCGATTCGAAATCGAGGGAATCAGCAGCAATCTTCCATTCCTCTCGGCGGTCATGGACAATGTGCGTTTTGAAAGCGGCAACATCACCACCGCATTCATCGACGAGGAGTTCCCCAGCGGATTTTCCGGCATCAATCCGGATGATGATCTGGCCATGCAGCTGGCCGCCGCCGCCGCCCTCATGCATTGTCTCCACGAAGAGCGCCGATCCAGCCTTGGCGCCCCCGCCCATGACCGGACAGCTTGCAGCGACCTCGTTGTTCAACTGTCTTCTGGCCGATACGGCCTCAGGGTCTGCGCCGCCAGCGGCAAGGTGACATTCGATGATGGCAGCGAAATCGGGTTGAAATCCGACTGGCGTCCCGGCAGTCGGCTGGCCGAGTTCCGGTTTGGCGACACGGTCAGAGTCATGAAGACCGACCGGGCGCGCGGGGGATTCCGTATCCGCTACCGGGGGTTTGACGAGGTCGTGCGGGTTCGAACACCGCTGCAGGCCAGTCTTGGCAAGATCGTCGAAATCGAGGTTGCAGAGGAAGAATCGGCGCAGCTGCTATGTCCGATGCCGGGAATCATGGTGTCCTTCGCGGTGTCGCAAGGCGACGAGGTCCAGGCCGACCAGCCATTATGCACCATTGAGGCGATGAAGATGGAAAACGTGCTGAGAGCAGATCGAACGGTCCGGATCGGTCGGATTCACCCGACACCAGGCGATATCCTGGCCGTCAACGACGTGATCATGGAGTTCGACTGACGCCCCGAAGGCTCAGCTTCCCTGGCGCAATTCCCGTTGGCGCTCCGGCGTCTTGTCAATCGCCCGGCTGATTTCACGAACCGACCACGGAAACGGCTTGCGCAACTTCACCTGCCCGTCCTTGCCGATCAGCACGATGGCGAAACCCCGCGGACGCAGGCTGACCCTGAATTCACTCCGGGCCGACGGGTCGGAATCGGTCAGGACCAGGACATGCCGTTCGGCCAGGGCATCCGAATGTTCCAGCAGCAACTCGACCTGTTCAATGAACCTCGGATCATCCGGCGTGTCGGCAAGCACCACCACCAGCCGATTCTTCCACATGAAGTCGGCCATGGTGATGGGCCCGTTTTCGGCCCGGGTCAGGTCAATGATGCCGGGCGGATCGCTCCCGTCGGCAGCACCGGCCGGAACGACCTGCATGAGGATGGCGCAAGTCAGCAGCATTCTCGACAGAATCGACATGGTCTCCAGGTTCAGCCGACAGGTTTGTGGGGCAGACTCCCTTCTATCCGCAAGGCTGAAATCCGCAAGGACTCATTGGCGCCGCCGCCGGACTGTCCACGACATACCGGCCGGACGGAACTTTGCCAGGCCAGGCCCAACGGCATGCGCGGGGGACATGTTGCAGCATCCGGCACCACCTGCAGCCCATTGACCCGACCGCAACCCGCCCCTGAATTGTAGTCCGAATTGGAATTCTGTCGGGGTTGCGGGTAAGCAGGGCCATCGACTGGATGGCGGGGCATCATGCACATTGAGGACTGGCAGGAATTGGCCCGACGCGAGGCGCGGGGCAAGTCGCCGGACGAATTGGCCCGGGAGACGATCGAGGGAATCCGGATCAAGCCGCTCTATACCTCGGCGGATCTGGCCGAGAATGGTCACGTCGAGACATTGCCGGGGCTGGATCCGTTTACCCGCGGGCCGCGGGCAACGATGTATGCCGGCCGGCCCTGGACCATCAGGCAATATGCCGGGTTCTCCACCGCCGAGGACTCCAATGCGTTCTACCGGCAGGCGCTGGAAGGCGGTCAGCAGGGAATCTCGGTAGCCTTCGACCTGGCAACCCACCGCGGTTATGACAGCGACCATCCGCGGGTTGTTGGCGATGTCGGCAAGGCCGGCGTGGCCATCGATTCGGTCGAGGACATGAAGATCCTGTTTGCCGGCATACCACTTGACCGGATCTCGGTATCGATGACCATGAATGGCGCGGTGATCCCGGTCCTGGCCAGTTTCATTGTCGCCGCCGAGGAGCAGGGGGTAAGCTGCGAGCGGCTTTCCGGAACCATCCAGAATGACATCCTCAAGGAATTCATGGTCCGGAACACCTATGTCTACCCGCCGGAGCCCTCCATGCAGATCGTCGGCGACATCATCGAATTTGCCAGTGCCAACATGCCGAAATTCAACTCGGTCTCGATTTCCGGGTACCACATGCAGGAGGCCGGGGCCAACCTTGTGCAGGAGTTGGCATATACCCTGGCGGATGGCAGGGAATATGTCCGGGCCGCCATTGACCGGGGGCTGGATGTCGATGCCTTTGCTGGCAGGCTGTCGTTCTTCTTCGCCATCGGCATGGATTTCTTCCTCGAGATTGCCAAGCTTCGGGCGGCCCGCCTGCTGTGGTCGCGGATCATGTCCGAATTCGAGCCCGCCGATGATCGCTCGAAGATGCTGCGCACCCATTGCCAGACCAGCGGCGTCAGCCTGCAGGCGCAGGACCCGTACAACAACGTGGTGCGAACCGCCTACGAGGCGATGGCCGCGGTGCTTGGCGGGACCCAGTCGCTGCATACCAACGCCCTTGATGAGGCCATTGCCCTGCCGACCGAAGCTTCGGCCAGGATCGCCCGCAACACCCAGCTGATCCTGCAGGAGGAGACGGGGGTGACCCATCCGGTTGATCCACTGGCCGGGTCGTATTTTGTCGAATCCTTGACCTGCCAGATGGCCGACGCGGCCTGGCAGCTGATCGAGGAGGTGGAGGAACTGGGCGGCATGACCCGGGCGGTGATTGCCGGGATACCGAAACTCCGCATCGAGGAGACCGCGGCCAGGCGCCAGGCCATGGTTGACCGGGGCGAGGAGGTCATTGTCGGCGTCAACCGCTACCGCCCGGAGGATGACAAGCCGGTCGAAGCCCGTAATGTCGAGACTGCCCGGGTGCGCCAGCAGCAGATCGACCGCATCACCAGGATCAGGCAGGAACGGGACGGTGCCGAATGCGACGCGGCGCTCGAGGCGCTGGAGAATTGTGCCGGCGCCGGCGGCAACCTTCTTGCGGCCGCAATTGCTGCCGCACGGGCCCGGGCAACGGTTGGAGAAATATCGATGGCAATGGAAAAGGTGTTCGGACGCCACCGTGCCGAATCTCGCTCGCTGTCAGGTGTATATGGGAAGGCATACCAGGGCGATGAAGGGTTTGCCGCCATCCGGGACGAGGTTGCCAGGTTCAGCCGGGAGGAGGGCCGCCAGCCACGGATACTGGTTGCCAAGATGGGCCAGGATGGTCACGACCGTGGTGCCAAGGTCATCGCCACCGCCTTTGCCGATATGGGATTTGACGTGGATATCGGCCCACTATTCCAGACGCCTGATGAGACGGCCCGCGACGCGATCGACAATGATGTCCACATCATCGGGGTCAGCACGCAATCTGCCGGGCATGACACGCTGGTCCCGAGACTGATCGAGATCCTCCGGGCCGAGAATGCCGGCGACATTGTCGTGGTCTGTGGCGGTGTCATTCCGCCGGGCGATCACGACATGCTGAAAGAAGCTGGCGTGTCAGCCATCTTCGGCCCTGGCACCAATGTTCCAGAGGCAGCGATCGCCGTCCTCGAGCTGGTTCGGCGGCGGCATTCCGCGGCTGTGAAGGGCTGAGTCAGAACAGGACCAGCGCCGCGATTCCCAGGAAGGCCAGGAATCCCACCACGTCGGTGACCGTGGTCACGAAGACCCCGGATGCCAGTGCAGGATCGATGCGGGCCCATTCGAGGCCGATCGGGATGAGGATGCCGGCAAGCGCCGCCGCCAGCATGGTGATGATCATGGACAGGCCCAACACCAGGCCCAGCGTGACCGAGCCGAACCATGTGCCGCCGACGATCCCGACAATCGTCGCAAAGATGAGCCCGTTCACGATGCCGACCGCGCTTTCGCGGCCAATCACCCGCCATGCATTCGAGGCGGTCAGATCCCGTGTCGCCAACGACCGGACTGCCACTGCCAGCGACTGCGTTGCAGCATTGCCGCCCATTGACGCCACGATCGGCATCAGCACCGCCAGCGCCACCATCATGCCAATGACATCGGCAAACTGGTTGATGACGAGTGACGCCACGACGGCAGTTGCCAAATTGACGATCAGCCACGGGAAACGCTGCCTGGCCGTATCGAGCACCCCGTCGAACAGGGTCTCGTCGCCAACCCCGGACAGCAGAAGCAAATCCTCCTCGGACTCCTCGTCCAGCACATTCATTGCATCATCGATGGTGATGACGCCGATCAGTCGGTCTTCCTCGCTGATGACCGGGGCCGAAATCAGGTGATACTGGTTGAAGGTATAAGCGACATCCTCCTGCGACATTGTCGCCGGAATTGTCCGGTAATCCTCGTCGACAATATCGAGCAGGCGAGTCTCCCGCCGCGCCGACATGACGCGCCCCAAGGCTGCCATGCCGACAAATCGGGCCCGGGGGTCGGTCAGCAGCAGGTGGTAGAACTGCTCGGGCAGATCGGTTCGGGCCCGCATGAAGTCGATGGCTGTACCGACGGTCCAGTGGGACGGAACCATGACGATCTCGCGTTGCATGAGACGCCCGGCCGATCCCTCGGGATATTGCAGCGAATGCTCGACAATGGCACGATCGGCGTCATCAAGTGCATCGAGAACCGCCTCCACCTGTTCGGTGTCAAGGTCCTCGACCAAATCGACGACATCATCGGAATCAAGCTCCCTGACTGCATCGGCCAGGTGTTCAGGGGCGAGTTGCGCGACAAGTTCCTGCCGAATTGCCTCGTCGAGTTCCGACAGGACATCGCTGTCGAAATGCCGTCCCCAGAGCGCGACTGCATGGCGCCTGAGCTCGGGATCGACCTGCTCGAGAATGTCGGCGATATCCGCCTCGTGCATCGGCTCCAGCAGGCGCACGAGCTGCGCCTGGTCACCATCCTGGACGGCAGTGCGGATCTGTCCGGCCAGCTCCGCCGGGATCCGGTAAGGCTTGCCGGCTGATCCCGCCTCGTGCTGAGTCAATGTACTGTCCTCCCTTGGAATTGCCGCGATTGTAGCGAATCTTGTAGCAATGCAACATCGACTCGACCGGCAACCACCGGTCCGGGTACACGGGTTGCAGGAGCGGGTATCGGAGCGCTGACATGGGTAGACGAACTCTGCTGGCCGGCCGGACGATCAGGTTCCAGGGCAGCCCCTTCGACTTGAATGTCGATGACGCCGTCGAATACCGGGAGGATGGAGGGGTCCTGATCGAGGATGGCTTGATCCTGGAATGCGGCGATGCAGAGTCGCTGCAAAATGGCTCGCCTGATGCCGTCCGGCACGATTACCGGCAGCATTTGCTGGTTCCTGGCTTCATCGATGCCCATGTTCACTATCCGCAGACTGCGATCATTGCCAGTTGGGGCAGGCGGCTGCTGGACTGGCTGGGCAGGTACACCTTTCCGGAAGAGATGAAATTCGGCGACCCCTCCTATGCCCGGCAAGTGGCGGCCCGGTATCTCGACCTCGTCGTCAGCAACGGCACCACAACAGTTTGTTCCTACTGCACCACCCACACGGAAAGCGTCGACGCCATCTTTGCCGAAGCTGGCAAGCGCCGGATGCGGCTGGCAGCTGGCAAGACCTGCATGGACCGGGGCGCACCGGCCGAGCTTTGCGACGATGCCACCCGCAGCCATGACGAGTCGCGGGCGCTGATCAATGCCTGGCATGGCAGGGACAGGCTGACCTACGCCATCTCACCAAGATTTGCCCTCACTTCGAGCCGGCAGCAGCTGGAGGTGCTCGGCGCATTGTGGCAGGAAAACCCCGACTGCCTCATGCAGACGCATTTGTCGGAACAGACCGAGGAGGTTGCCGAAATCCGCCGGTTGTTTCCCGAGGCGCGTGACTATCTTGACGTCTACGAGTCCTGCGGCCTTCTCGGTAAACGGGCATTGTTCGGCCATGCCATCCATTTGACCGACCGGGAACTCGGCCGCCTGAAGGAGGCCGGGGCCTCGCTCATCCATTGCCCGACATCAAACACCTTCATCGGTTCGGGCCTGTTCGATATCGGCAGGCGCATGGCGGAAGGCCAGCGGGTCGGGTTGGCGACCGATACCGGGGGTGGGTCGTCCTTCTCGATGCTGCGAACCATGGCCGCCGCCTACGAAATCGGCCAGCTACAGGGATTTGCCCTCCATCCTGGCCAGCTGCTGTGGCTGGCAACACGGGGCAATGCCGAGGTGCTGGGCATGGACCATGTGATCGGCAACCTGGCCGCGGGCAACGAGGCGGATATTGCCGTTCTCGATCTGCATTCGACGCCGGAGATTGCCCAGCGCGCTGCCCGGGCCGAAGATATCTGGGAAGAGGTGTTCCCGACGATCATGATGGGTGATTCACGTGCAATCCATTCAGTCTGGGTGAATGGAGAGGAGGCCGGAGGCGGGCGGCGTTGTTCAGAAGTGCCGTGATGCCGGGGCCGGATGACCTCTACTTGGTCCCGAACATCCGGTCGCCGGCATCGCCGAGGCCCGGAAGGATATATCCAATGTCATTCAGCCGGTCATCGAGGGCTGCCGCAAACACCGGCACGTCCGCATGCGCCTCCTCCATGCGGCTCACGCCTTCGGGAGCGGCAAGCAGGCAGAGCACGCGGATGTTCCTTGCCCCGGCCTGTTTCAGCCTGGACACGGCCGCCACCAGCGAATTCCCGGTCGCCAGCATCGGATCAACGACGATGACCAGCCGGTCCTGCAATTCGGTCGGAACCTTGAAATAATACTCGACCGGCCTCAGCGTTTCCTCATCCCGATAAAGGCCGATGAACCCGACCCGAGCGGACGGAACCAGCTCGAGCACGCCGTCAAGCAGGCCATTGCCTGCCCGAAGGATCGAGATCAGTGCCAGTTTCTTCCCGGCAAGGGCCGGTGCGGACATCTCCATCAGCGGCGTCCTGATGCGGACCGTGCAGGTCTCCAGATCCCTGGTGACCTCGTAGGCCAGCAACATGCTGAGCTCCTTCAGCAATTGCCGAAAAACCGCAGTCGAGGTGCTGTCCTGGCGCATCAGGGTCATCTTGTGATGAATCAGCGGGTGGTCGACGACGGTGAGGTTCTTGTGCATGGGTCTGTTCCTTGGCCGGATCACGTCCGTGGACGCCCCCTGGTTGCTTCACATGTTTGCGCCGGCATTGCAAACCCGGCGAGCCTGCCCAACATTCGGTATCCGATGGCCATGGGCAGCAGCAGCCGAAATCGGCCTCGCCGGTGCATGCCCTGCCCGATCGTGGACAGCCAAATCCTGCCTGACCCTCGCATGTTCAGTCCGATCGAGGGTAGCCGATACCGGCCAAGGCGTCAGCAATCTCGTCGAGGCTGGCGGGGTCGTCGATGGTTGGCGGCACGGCATGCTCCTCGCCGTCGGCGATCTTGACCATGGTGCCACGCAGGATCTTGCCCGAACGAGTCTTGGGCAGGCGATCGACGATGACCGCCTGCCTGAAAGCGGCAACCGGACCGATCTCGTCCCGGACTAGTTGTACGCATTCGTCGATGATGTCCTGGTTGGGCCGCGCGGTGCCGGCATTCAGGCACAGGAACCCGACCGGCAATTGCCCCTTCAGCTGGTCGGCCACCCCGATCACTGCGCATTCGGCCACGTCGGGATGACCCGACAGTGCCTCTTCCAGCGCTCCCGTCGACAGCCGATGACCGGCGACATTGATGACATCGTCGGTTCGGGCCATGATGTAGACATAATCGTCCTCGTCCATGTACCCGGCATCGCCAGTCGAATAGAAGCCGGGGAACTCGCTAAGATAGGTCTCGCGATAGCGGTCATCGGCCTGCCAGAGCGAAGGGAGTGTCCCGGGCGGGAGTGGAAGCCTGGCCACGATTGTGCCAAGCCGCCCCCGTTCCACCTCCTTGCCGCCATCATCGACCACCCGAAGGTCGTATCCCGGCATGGCCACCGTTGGCGAGCCGGGCTTGACCGGCAGCAACTCGATTCCAACCGGATTGGCGGCAATCGACCAGCCGGTTTCGGTTTGCCACCAGTGATCGATGACCGGCACGTCCAGCATCCGCTCGGCCCATGACAGGGTGTCGGTATCGGATCTCTCGCCGGCAAGGAACAGCGTCCGGAGACAAGAGAGGTCGTATTGTCCGGGCAGTTTGCCATCCGGGTCGGCACGCTTGATCGCCCGAAACGCGGTCGGCGCGGTAAACAGGGCTGCCACCCTGTGTTCGGAAATCACCCGCCAGAATGCGCCGGCATCCGGGGTGCCGATCGGCTTGCCTTCGTACATGACCGTGGGATTCCCGGCCAGCAGCGGTGCGTAACAGATATAGGAGTGGCCAACGACCCAGCCGACATCGGATGCGGCCCAGAACACCTCGCCGGGGTCGACCCCGTAGATATTCTTCATTGACCAGTGCAGGGCGACCATGTGGCCGGCAGTCGGGCGCAGCACGCCCTTGGGTTGGCCGGTGGTTCCGGAGGTGTAGAGAATGTAGGCCGGATGGCTGCCATCCACCGGTACACATTCGGATTCGGGCCCCGAATTCACGAATTCCTCCCAATCCACGTCGCGTGCATGTTGCAATGCCGCCGGCATCTGCGGGCGTTGACAGACAACGCAGAAATCTGGAGCATGCGAGGCCAGCCTGATGGCCTCGTCCAGCAGCGGCTTGTATTCGACAATCCGCCCCGGCTCGATGCCACATGAGGCTGCCAGTACGCATTTTGGCTGGCAGTGGCTGATCCGTACCGCCAATTCCCTGGCGGCGAACCCGCCAAAGACTACCGAATGGATGGCGCCAATCCGGGCGCAGGCCAGCATGGCCTCGATCGCCTCCGGAATCATCGGCATGTAGATGATGACCCGGTCTCCGGGCATCACCCCCCTGGCTGCAAGGCCGCCAGCCAGCCTCGAGATCCGGTCCTGCAATGTCCGGTAGCTGAAGCTCTTGACAGTATCGGTAACCGGACTGTCATGAATCAGCGCCGTCATGTCGCCCTTGCCGCTCTCCACGTGGCGATCAATGGCATTCCAGCAGGTGTTGCCCCTGGCATCCCGAAACCACTCGTAGAATGGCGGGTTGTCGTCAAACAGCGCCTTGCTCGGTGGTCTCTCCCAGTCAATGCCCTCGCTTGCACGCATCCAGAATCCGTCCGGATCCGCCTTCCAGCCCTGGTAAACTGTCTGGTAGCTCATGGTGTTGCCCTGACCTCCGGTTTGCCGCTGCCTTCACCGGGCGATGACGCCCGTGCAATCCGGCCCGTGTCTACCGCCGGCCATGAATTTGCCCTGCCGAACGCAGCCGGGATGCCGCGCCGGCGCTCTCCGCCAGTTCCGAACCGACCACCCCGCGTGGCATATCACCGCCCGTGCGTCAAGATTGGCAGCCAGCCCAGGACAGGTCACGCCGGCATGGATGGCCGGCCGCCAATGGGCGAACGGCAGTCGGGCGACCGGGATGTGCAGTGCCGGGTGGTCGGGGCGAAGCCTGGCCAGGCTTCGCCCGGAACAACCGCAGGCAACGCTGCCCTCGCGACCAAACCCGCCGCCCCAAATTGTCATCGGGGCGTGCGACCTGGAATGGGGGGTAGTCAGTCGGCGAAGGTGAGCAGGTAGCGCTTGCTATCGCGCTCGTAGACCACCGAGTCGCGCCTGATTTCAACGACACGGCCATCTTCGAAATCGCTGCCGCGGTAGATGCTCTCGAAGTCGCCGTTGGGCAGCCTGACCAGGGCGCGCAGGCTACCTCTGTCCTGGCCGAAAATGCCGATCAGCCTGACATCCGATTCGATGATCTCCAGGGTCTCGTTGGCCAGTGACACCACGATATTGCTGGGGGTCAACGCGCTGGTGGCGGGTTCCTCCGGCTGGATGGAAACAACGGCGACCCTTGTATTGTCAACAGGTCGTTCAACCGGCGTGACCGGAACGGGTCTCTCTCTCCGAACCGGACGATCGAAGGCAATCTCGAAGCCTGTCGTGACCACATGCGCGGCTTCGACCGCGCTTGCCGGCCTCCGGACCGGACGTTTGATTCCGGACAGGCTGATGGCCGACCGGTTTTCCGGCGGGCTGGCCCCGAATTGCCCGGCGCGTCCTTCCGGCCTGCCCAATTGGGTATCCGGCCCCGCAACCAACATTCCCGACGGTGCGGCGGGCAGGTCCTGCGTCCCCGGAGAGGCACCACGCACGGTTTCGGGCCGGTTGTGGCTGTCCAGCAAGCGGGCCAGTGCAGCGTCGACCGAACTCTCGGTCAATCCCCTGGCCGGAAGCGTCGTCACCAGGACCTGCTGTTCGGTGGTGACGTCCACGGCAACCTCTTCAGGCGTGATTTCGGTCTCGGCAAGAACCAGTTCCTGGGCCAGTCCGACCGTGTTGCGAACATGGGCCAGCAATTCCGCCTGCGACCTGTCTCCGTGCCCGACCTTGAATTTGTCCAATACCGGGTAGCTGACGGCGCGCGGGTCAAAGCCCCGGTCGTCGAGAGTTCTGCCGGCATTGACCCGGTTGCGCTGCCACTGGATCATGTGGCCAAACGAATACGTCCCGGAGGTGAAGGACCCGCCGAGTTTCGGCGACCTGAAATTGTCAAAAGTCGACGCAGTTTCGGAACTGCCTGCATCCGGTACCTCGACAGTGCTGCCGGGGCGGCGAAGCGGTCTCGCCGCGCCGCCATCCAGCACTCCGGCAAGCCGTATCGCCTGGCCCCCGACCGGTGCGTGGGACGGACCAGTCGCCAGTCCGCCCTGCTCGTTGGCAGTCGCATTTTCAGCGGGAGACAGCAGGGCCAATGCCGAGCCGAGAATGGCCGCCGTCAGAATTCGGGCCGTCCGTCCGGCCTTCCGTCTGGTGCTGGTCGTATCCCCGGATGCATGCGCCGAGCGGTTTCCGGTCCTGGCTGGAGAGGCGGGCAGGGGTGCCGTCCGCCGATCGTCGGCATACATCCCGCGCCGAATGGCAAATTCGGTCAATCCAAACCCGGCAATTCGGCCGAAGACGGCAGGGTCTGCCGGCAAGGCCACGAATTCGACCGGGTTGAATCTCCTCTGCACGGCAAATTCCTCCGCAACTTTCAGATTGTGGTTCTCGACATAGGCGATTCGGGCGAAATCGCCGTCAATATACCAGTCTATGCTCAAGTCACGAACCTCGATCGGCACTCTGCTGTGCAGGAAATCCCGAACCTGGCGCGCGTGATCTTGTGGGTCCGGCCCGCTGACCTCGCAAGATGTGTACCATACGATCGAGTCCGGAAGTACCAGCCGGGACACAACCGAAAACTTGCCCAGCCTTCCCATCCGGTGCCTGAGAATTCGAGTTTCGATCGAATCCGGGTCACTGTCGATTTCCAATTGTCCGATGACATGCCAACGGCCACTCCCGAAACAGTGCGCCACCTGGGCCTCTGTCCTGGAAAACTCTATGGCAAAGTTCGGTTGCATTCGGTTGCAATCAGCCTGTGGTCATTCGTGCTGAATTCCCGTTGTTTCCAAGGCATGAATCCAGCCGTTTCCTGCTAGCCGCGAACCCCCGATCGAAACCGGGTTTCGATATTCATCGCAGCAAGCCGACACATCCTGCTGTCAATTCGCGAACTCGCGCTCCCCCAACAATTCCCTCCAGATCCGGCATCAGCCACCTCGACGGTCAGGACACGGATTTAGTCAATGCCTGCTCAAGGTCTGCGATCAGGTCATCAGGATCTTCGATGCCGATTGACAGCCTGACCACATCTGGATCTGCTCCGGCAGCCTCTTGTTGTTCGGGAGTGAGTTGCCGGTGTGTCGTTGACGCGGAATGAATCACCAGAGACCGCGCATCCCCCAGATTTGCAACATGACTGAAAATTTCCAGATTGTCTACAAATTTTCTACATGCTTCGTAACCATTCCGGTGGGTAAAGGTGAAAAGCGCTCCGGCGCCATTCGGACAGATCTTTTCAATCCGGGAATGGTATGGCGATGACGGCAGGCCGGGATAGGTAACCTTGCTGACGCTCGGATGATTCTCCAGCCAGCTGGCGACCTTGCCGGCATTGTCGACATGTTTCTGCATCCTGAGCGAAAGCGTTTCGATTCCGAGCAGGGTGTAATGGGCGCCCTGCGGGTTCATGGTCATGCCGAGGTCGCGCAGTCCGATGGCGATTCCATGAAAGGTGAATGCCAGCGGCCCGAAGGTCTCATGAAACTTCAGACCGTGATAGGCTGGCTCCGGCTGGGACATTGACGGAAACTTGTCGGTCGCCGACCAGTCAAACTTGCCTGAATCGACAACGGCGCCGCCGGTGACCGTGCCGTTGCCGGTGAGATATTTGGTCAGCGAATGCACGACCAGCGTGGCACCGTGATCAATGGGCCGGCACAGATACGGCGAGGCCGACGTATTGTCGACGATGAGCGGAATCTGGTTGCGATCGGCAATGGCTGACAGCGCATCCAGATCGGTTATGTAACCGCCCGGATTGGCAATGGATTCGCAGAACAGGGCGCGCGTGTTCTCGTCAATGGCGGCCTCGACTGAATCGAGATCCTCGGTATCGACGAATTTTGCGGACCAGCCGAAGCGGTGGATGGTACGGCTGAACTGGGTGACGGTACCTCCATACAGCCGGTCGGAGGTCACGATGTTGCGGCCGGGTTCCATAAGCGGGAACAGCGACATGATTTGCGCGCCGTGGCCGGAGGCGCAGCATACGGCGCCAGCGCCGCCTTCCAGGGTCGCAATCCGTTCCTGGAGAACCGCAACCGTCGGATTGGTCAGGCGTGAATAGATAAATCCGACCTCCTGCAGGTTGAAAAGCGCAGCAGCATGTTCCGAGTCCCGAAACACGTAGGCCGTGGTCTGGTAGATGGGCGTTTGCCGGGCTCCGGTTGCCGGGTCCGGTCGGGAACCGGCATGAATCTGAAGGGTATCGAAGCCGTAGGAGGGGCCGCCGTCGGTCATGGTGTACTCCTGGGTTGCAAGGCTGAAATGAAATCGTGGCCTCAAGCGTATAGCCGGGCAAAATCGCCAACGCAATTCACGGTCACCGGACAATTAAATCTCGGAAAATCCTTCCGGGAATCGTCGGGGCGGCGAACATGATCGAGAAGCGAAATGCGCTGGCACCGAAGGATATCCGCCGACCGCATCCCGGTTCTGAGACTTCTGGCCGCGGTCAATCAAGTCTCGACGAGATGATCCCGGTGTTGATTCCCGCCCGGCGCAACTCACCGAACAGTCGCTGATGTTCGAGTTTCGGGCATCGATTCTGGACCACGTCGATGTCGGAATTGCGGGCCAGGCGGGCGGCATCCTCGTTGATGACCCCGATCTGCATCCAGATCACCCTGAGAGAGGGAAAGAGTTCGATTGCCTGCGCCACGATCGGCAACGCCGCCTCGGGCCGCCGGAAGACGTCAACCACGTCGACATGCCGATCAGCCGGTATCTGTTCCAGGCCGGCAAAGACATCAGAGCCGAACAGCTGCTGGCCGGCATAGGCCGGATTGACCGGAATGACATCAAAGCCCCGCCGCCACAGGAACCGGCCCACGAAATAGCTCGGCCTGATCGGGTTGCCGGAGATTCCCACGCAGGCAAAACTCCTGACGCTTCGCAGGGTCTGTTTCAGAAACTTGTCAGTGGGCTCCGGTGTCATCGCCGTCGCGTCCTTTTTCCGGGCGTTGCATCGCCGCCGGCCCGCACATGCATCCCCGGCAGGTCGCATGCCGACAGGATACACCCGTAACCCGGTCAATCGGCAGGCGGCAATGCTGCTTCCGACACCGGGCCCGGAATCAGGTTCGGAAGGCTCCGAATTGCGCCGCCGGGGCAGGGAATCATCACCCCTCGCCGGGTTCTTGTCGTCCCGACCTGCGCCCGAATGCGTATATCGAGATGGCCGCCGCATTTGAAACATTTATCGAGCCTGATCCACTCGCCAGCCCGATTGCCGCCAGCATGTCACACCTGTCCCTGGTGCCGTCCCGCAGGCCAGACCCCTCGGCGCCCACGACCAGGCCTGCCGGCCGATCGGACAAGGCCTCTGCAGCCTGGTCCAGCGACTGATCGGCCCCCGTATCCAGCCCGACCAGCACCACCCCGCAATTCCTCAGCGACTCCATTGCCGATCCAAGATTGCGAACCCGCAACAGGGGCACGCGTTCCAGCATTCCCGATGCCGACTTGGCCAGGGCACCGGTTTCAGGCGGTGAATGTCGTGCCGGCGCAATCACGCCGCCGAGGCCGAAAGCGCCAGCCGTCCTGATGATGGCTCCGACATTGTGCGGGTCGGTGACCCGGTCCAGCAACAGCAGCGGAAATCCCGGCCTGGCCCTGATCGCAAGCCCCTCGACGGTTTCCTGCGGGAGTGGCGAGACCTCAACTGCCGCTCCCTGGTGAACCGAATGGGGCTCCAGCGGCACCGGAAACCGCCGTGAATCGACCTGTTCGTATTCGAAGCCGGATCGGTCCAGCGCCTCGGCCAGCCTGGCCGCCGCATTGCGAGTCAGCACCAGCCGGTGCTTCTCACGCGACGGATTGCACAGGGCCGCCTCAACGGCATGGAGGCCGAATATCCAGTAGGTTCTGTCCTGCTGGTCCTGCCTTTGCCGGCTTCTCCCGTATTTCCTCATCGGCCTGCCAGCGCAGTTGCGACCGAGTTCCGGCGCCGACCAGCCAGCCAGGTCGGCCCTGGCCAGCCAACATCCGGCGATCGGGGAGCGTTGATGTCCATGCCTGTTCGAATCCGTGTCCAGTTGCCATCATCTGGCAGGCAAGGTTCTGCCTCCCGGCTCACCGGGAGACGACAGGAACTGCCCGCCACCCAGAATGACTCTCCCGGACCTGCGGGGCAAGCCCATCATGCCGGCAGGCAGGTCTGGCCCGGCCGTCGGCATGGTGGTGGGGCGGGTGTTGGCGTGAATTCGGCAAATGAGGTTGGGAACTATTGTGCATTTCAGGCCTGCGGGCGGATTGTCATTCATCCTCGTTTGGCGTATCTGGCGTCTCCCGCAACTCCCGGACTGCCCGGGCTTGACCGGGGGCGACGTGCTGCAAGGTGCGGCAGCGGACTGTAACTCCGCCGGGGAGACCCACGCCTGGTTCGATTCCAGGGTCGCCCACCACCTCCCGACATCGGCGAAGGCCGAGCATGTGTGGCCCTGCCGGCAAAGGGCTGGCCGTTGCGGGATCGTCGGTGCGGCCGAATTGCGATTGGAGTGATCCATGACCGAGTGCCGGAATGAACTCGGCTTGCCCATAGGGGCACCGCTTGATGGCTGGACGGCGCGGCCATTTCCGGGTGACGAGCCCATGACCGGCCGCTACTGCCGGGTCGAGCCGCTCGATCCGGACCGGCATGACCGTGACCTCTTCGAGGCATTTCATGCCGACCGCGAGGACCGGATCTGGACCTATCTGCCCTATGGTCCCTTCCACGACAGTGAGTCGCTGAGCGCGTGGCTTGAGCAGATTTGCCGCGGGAATGACCCGAAATTCCATGCCGTTATCGAGTCTGGCACCGGCAAGGCGGCGGGGATCACCAGCTATCTCAATATCAAGCCATCCACGGGCGTCATCGAGGTTGGCCATATCAACTACTCGCCAGCCCTCCAGCGCCGGCCGGCCGGCACCGAGGCGATGTTCCTGATGATGAACCGGGTATTCTCCGAGCTCGGCTACCGGCGATATGAGTGGAAATGCGATGCATTGAACGCGCGGTCGCGGCGGGCGGCACTCAGGCTCGGCTTTCGTTTCGAGGGCGTGTTTCGCCATGCCACGATCTACAAGGGACGCAATCGCGACACGGCATGGTTTTCGATAATCGACTCTGAATGGCCGGCCGTCGAGCGGGCATTCAGCCAGTGGCTTGCGCCGGCAAACTTCGATCTTCTGGGCCGGCAGAAACTGGCACTGGCCAAGCTGATTGAACAGGAACGGCTGGTGTAGAGAACTGTTGAACAACGCCGGCTCAATCCCTGGTGAGTTGGGCAATTCAGGTCGATGGCTGCCAATGCGGCCACGGCGCCTGGTATTCGAGGCAGGCGGCAATACGCAGCACCGTCGGATCGTCAAACCGCCGACCGACGACTTGCACCGAAGTCGGCAATTCATCTTCCGGCGACCAGTTTGGCACGGCTATAGCAGGGCAGACGGCGACATTGTTGAACACCGCGGTCATGTCCAGGCCATGCAATCGGCCATTTTCATCGGGAATTTCGAAATCGGGAGATTTTGCCGTGGTCAGGGGTGCCGGCTTGGCCGTGGTCGGGCAGACCAGCGCATCATAGGTGCCGAACATGTGCGCCATGTCGCGCCATTGTCGGGTTCGGGCGATCGCGCCTCGTTCAATTGTCACGGCATCAAGCCTCTTGCCGCTCTCAAGAATCGAGGCCAGTTCGGGATCCATCTGGTCGCGGCCATCGTCAAGCAAGTGCCCGTATTGCGCAGCAAGAAATACGCACCAGTAATCAAACCAGTCGGTGGCATGGCTCGCAGGCCAATCGAGATCAATCCAGTCGACGGTGGCACCGGCGTCCCGGAGTGCAGCGACGCTTCTTTCGAGGTTGCGAAGAACGGCCGAGTCGACTTCGTAGAATCCCAAATCGGGACTGGCCGCGATTCGCAAACCTCCTGCATCCGTGCGCAACGGTTTGGGGATAGGCACCGGGTTGCGTTGGCTCTGGATATCCCGTTCGTCGGCGCCTTCGGTGACCCTCAGGAACAACGCTGCATCCTCGACAGTGCGGGCCAGGGGGCCGAAATGCGAGATATGGTCAAACACCGTCTCGGTGATTTCCATCGGGATGCGGCCCTTGCTTGGCTTCATGCCGACGCAACCTGACAAGGCCGCCGGGATACGCACCGACCCACCCATATCGGTTCCTTCGGCTAGTGGAACCGCGCCGGTTACGACCGATACCGCGGCCCCTCCCGATGACCCGCCCGGCGTATGCGCCGGATTCCACGGGTTGCGCGTGACCCCCCAGAGTGGACTATGGGTAAAACTGGAGTAGGCAAATTCGGGCGTCGTGGTCTTGGCCAACACGATGGCACCAGCTGCCTTGAGCCGTTGAACGATGATGGCGTCACAGGTGCCGTAATGGCCCGAGAAGGATTTTGACCCCCGGGTTGTCAGTTGCCCCTTCGTCGGCGTGAAATCCTTGATTGATACCGGGACACCATGCAGGGGGCCGATCGCCCCGCCGCTTTCAAGAGCCATATCGGCGCGGCGCGCGTCATCCAGGCCCTGCTCGGCATAGATCTCGGTAAAGGCGTTGAACCGGCCCTGGACATGGTCGATCCGTGCCAGCGCGGCGCGAACCACCTCCTTGACCGAGAAATGCCTGTTCCTGAACCCGGCTGCAAGTTCGGACGCGGGTAAGCTCAAAAGGTGCAAGTCAGTACTGCCCACGACGTCGACCACACTCATTATCGAGGATTGCCTCCCGATAACCTGTCCCGCCAGATGAAGAAAGGGCCCCGGGCATTGCCGGGACCCGAAATGTGGAAGATTACTTCAGAAGATCGGTCCAGATCCGGTCGTAAATTCGCACGACCTGAGGGTCGCAGGGAGGTACGAATTCCGGATCGGGCGTGCCTTCCGGGATGTTGATCTCGTACGCATCCATCAGTTCCTGGTCGAGATAGGGTTCGGTGCCCATGATTCCCGAAGCGTAGCGGGCGAAATTGGACAGTTCGGCCGCACTTTCGGCCCGCATCAAGAAATCCATGAAAAGCTTGGCGTTCTCGAGATTTGGCGCGCCCTTCAAGACGACCAAATTGTCCATCCAGCCGGTGAAGCCCTCGCGCGGATAGGCATATTTGAGCGTGTCGCGTTCGGCACGGGCACGCATTCCCATGCCATTCCAGATCATGCCGGCCGAAGCATCGCCCGATACCAGCGCCTCCTTGGCTCCGTCCGAATTGAAGCTGAGCCAATGCGTCTTGGCTTCGTTCATCAGTTCGCTCAGGGCCTTGAGTTCCTCCGGGTTGGCATTGCACCGGTCGTAGCCGAGGTACCGCAGCCCCATGTTCAGCACGTCATTGATGTCCCGGAACATGTTGATTCGACCGTCGAGTTCTGCTGGTGGATCGAAGATGAGTTCCAGCGTGTCGATGTCGCCGGAATAGTCTTCGGTGTTGACCATGAAGGACGTTGTGCCCCATTGGTACGGGATCGAGTATTGTCGCCCCCTGTCGAAATAGACGTCGACCCAGGCCGGATCGACATTGCCGAAATTGGACATCTGGTTGGGTTCGACGCGCTCCAGGAGTCCCTCCTGGATCATGATCGCAACCATGTAGTCTCCCGGCACGGCCACGTCAAAGCCGGTGACCCCGGATTTGAGCTTAGCCAGGAGGGTCTCGTTCGAGTCGTAGGTATCCATCGACACCTCGACATCGTATTCCTCGGCAAACCTGTCCAGGAGCGACTGCGGCATGTAGTCGAACCAGTTGTAGATGCGAAGCTGGCCCTCGGCGCCGGCCGCGCCGGCCAGTGAAGCCAGGCCTGCCGTCACGACGGCGGTTGTCAGCAATGTCTTTAAGGTCATCGTTCTTCTCCTTCTTGGTTTCAGTTTTTCCTCGTTCGGCCAACGAGGTAGGACAGCGTCACGAAAACCAGTGACGCCAACAGCATGAGGGTGGAGATCGCATTGATTTCCGGGGTGAAGCCGACCCGGACCATGCCGTAGATTGCCAGGGGAAGCGTGGTGGCACCGGGACCCGCTACCATGTTGGTTATGATGAAGTCGTCGAGCGAAATGATGAAGGCCAGCATGTATCCCGACACGATGCCTGGCAGCATCATCGGAACGAGGACATGCCTGAAGCTCTGCCAGGAATTGGCATAGAGATCGCGGGCAGCCTGCTCGTAGTAGTCCTCGATCCCCTGCAGCCGGGCACTGATGGGCAGGTAGGCAAACGGTATGCAGAAGACCGTATGTGCGATCATCACGGTCATGAGGCCCAGGCTGATGCCGATTGCCAGGAAGAAGATGAGGCTGCCCACGGCCGAGATGATCTCGGGAACCAGGAGGGGGAGGTTGACCAGCGCATAGGCTGCCCCCTGGCCGCGAAAAGCGCGGCCGCGAGTCATGGCGATTGCCGCCAGCAAGGCAAGGACGGTTGCCATCGCCGAAGCCGATACGGCAATGATCAATGAATTGACGGTAGCCTTCTGGATCTCGGGATTGGCAAAGACCTTGACATACCAGTCGAGCGAAAAACCGCCCCACTTGGTAATCGAGCGGGTGGCATTGAAGGAATAGACCGCGATCACGATCATCGGCGCGTACAAGAGAATAAGGCATCCGATGGTCACGGCCAGGAAGCCGGGGAAACTCTTCAGCCTGGATGCCTGGCCAGCCATCACGAGGTTCCCCGCGCCCGATTCGGCCGGCGGACGGCGATCATCAGGGCAATCAGCACGAGCGTGAGCAGGATCACCGCGGTTGCCGAGCCGAACGGCCAGTTTCGCGAGGCCTGGAACTGCATGGCAATGAGGTTGCCGATCATCAGCTTCTTGCCTCCGCCCAGGATATCGGGCGCAATGAAGGCGCCGAGGCAGGGGATGAAAACCAGGAGCGACCCGGCGATCAGCCCGGGTCTTACAACCGGAAGAATTACCTTGCGCAGGATGGTCCAGCGGCTGGCATAGAGATCGTAGGCTGCCTCCATCAACCGGAAATCGAATCGCTCCAGCGCCGCGTAGATCGGAAGCACCATGAACGGCAGGTAGCTGTAGATAAGACCGATGCCGATCGCATAATTGGTATAGGCAATGTGAATGGGCTCACTGATGATCCCGGCACCGACCAGGGCGGAATTGATCGGACCTTCGTCGCGCAGGATGAAGAGCATCGACACGGTGCGGATCAGCAGGTTTACCCAGTAAGGCACCGTGATCAGCAGCACCCACATGTTGCGGGTGCGCTCCGGGCGGGTGGCAATGAAATATGCGGTTGGCAATCCGATCAGCAGGCAGGACGTCGTGGCGACCGCGGCCAATCCCAGCGAACGCAGGAATATCAGCAAATAGGCGTCCTCGAATGCCAGCTCGTTGGTGATCAGGTCGCGCTCGAACAGAAACTGGAGATAGGATTCGATCGAAAATCGCCACTCGACCCCACCATATGTCCCCGGGGTGAGAAAGGAGTAGACAACGATAAAGGCCAGCGGGCCGACCAGGAAGAAACCGATGACCGCGATCACCGGAAAAAGCTGCAAGGCCTGTCTGCCGGAAATCCTGTCGCCGACCCTGGCCGGGCCGGTAGCCTGGAATTCTATTCCGCCTGCCATCCTGTTCGGCCCCTAATCCACCAGAAGCCGCACTGTCCCGGCATCGGGTCTCAGGCAAACGACTTCGCCCGGCGAGATGTCCACCTGGGTCCGATGGGCATTTTGTACCCTGGCGGTCAGTTCGCCTACGCCCTCGACCTCGACGATGACCAGCGAGTCCGTGCCCAGATAGATCAGTTCGCGGACCCGGCCGGTAAAGCAGTCATGGCCGTTTTCCCGTGTCACGTTCAGCCGTTCCGGCCGAATTGCGACATGCCCCGAGTCGAACCGGCCTCCGCCGTCGACCGGAACAGCATCGATCAGGTCGCCGGATTTTGTCTGCACCCGAACCAGCCCCGATTCCAGCATGCCGTCGACCTTGACATCCATGACGTTGACATCGCCGATGAACCTGGCAACGAAACGATTTCGCGGCACCTCGTAGAGTTCCCGGGGCGAGGCGACCTGCTGGATTTCACCATCGGAAATCACCGCGATTCGGTCAGACATCGCCAGGGCCTCTTCCTGATCATGCGTGACGAAAATGAATGTGATCCCGGCATCCCTCTGGATGCGTTTCAATTCGACACGCATTGCCTGCCGGAGCTTGAGATCAAGCGCCGACAACGGCTCGTCCAGAAGCAGGACCTTGGGATTAGGCGCCAATGCACGTGCCACGGCCACCCGCTGCTGCTGTCCTCCCGACAATTCGCGAGGTTTGCGGTCACTGAATTCACCAAGTTGTACGAGGTCGATCATTTCCCGTGCACGTGCCTGCGCCTTGACCGCCGCAACCCTTTTCATCATCAGGCCGAACACGACATTCTCCATCACGGTCATGTGCGGAAACAGCGCGTAGTGCTGAAACACCGTGTTGACCGGACGCTCATTCGGCGGCAAACCGACAATTTCGTCGCCAAACAGGCTGATCGTGCCTTCAGTTACGTCCTCGAACCCGGCAATCATCCTCAGGAGAGTCGTCTTGCCGCACCCCGAAGGTCCGAGCAGCGTGAAGAATTCATTGTCGTAGATTGTCAGATCCACCTGTTTCAAGGCGACGAACCCGCTCGCGGGGTGCCCGTAGACCTTGCGGACCCTGTCGATACCGATGGCAGCGCGCCTGTGTGCAGGTTGGTTCGACATCGCCCCCCGAAGCGCCATTAATACCGCAGATTTTTGAGTTTCTTATATCAATACCTGCATTATGGGGTATATAACCCTGATGGGGTACGTCTGGTGCGATCACCGCCTGTCACGAAACGGAATTGGAGCCGTGCCGATCCTGTTCATGGCAATCGGGGCAATTGAGCGGCTCATCCGGCCATTGAGTCGATCTGTTCCCCGCCGGTGTTCATGGCGTCGCCGATTTCGTGTGACCGATGAACGGGAGGTACAGGCCAGGTGAAGGGAAACTACTCGGAGCTGGCAAATGCAATCCGGGCGATTGGCTCTTCCGGATTCCATGCGGCGATGGAAGGCCTGCTGCGGTTGGAAATCAGTTTCGACAACTACCTGGAAATTGCCTATTTCGGCGAGCAGCCGCCAACCGTGCTCTATCGAAACAGCCAGTCAAGATACGTGCACGCCGAGTTGGACAGCCGCTACGTTCCCTCGCTCTACCTGCTCGATCCCTTCTATACCGCGCATCTCGGCAAAATCCCGGTCGGGGCATACAGGCTGCTGGACCTTGCCCCGGACAAGTTCAGGATGACGAGTTACCACCTGGAATACTACCAGAGGACGACCCTGATCGATGAGATCGCCTTCTTTGCCTATGTGTCCAACGGGTGGACGATCAACATCTGCATCGGCCGGGACGAAACCTCGGAGGCAACATTCAGGAAAGTGGACCGGGAGAATGCCTGCAGGATCGCACCGGCAGTTGCCGCGTTTCTGGAGCGTCATTTCGCCATGTCCCCGATTGCACGGCGTGAAGTGTCGTCCGGAAGTGGTGCCGGTCTTCTCTCGTGGCTCGAGGAAGCCCGCGGGATCCGGATCACGCCGAGACAGGCCCAGGTTGCGATGCTGCTGTTGCGCGGGCATTCCTCGAAATCGATCGGGCGCGAGCTGGGCATAAGCTGGCAGACGGTCCGGGTGTTCCGGAAACAGCTCTACAGGCGATGCGGGGTCTCGTCCCAGGCTGAGCTGTTCGGTCTCCTCAGCCCGCTTGCATATGCCGGTTCGCAGGGACGGTCATGATCAAGCGGCCCGGCGGTGCGGGCACGCCGCGGGTGCGGCCGAAGCCGTTCCGGCGCCACGATCCCCTGTCGGGACGACGATGCCCTCCTCCCCCTGTCAACGGAGGTTTTCAACCATGATCAGTTCGGTTGGTATCCGGTCCGGAGATGGCGCCTTGCCCTCGAAGTGTTGCACGAGCGAATCGACGCCGGCCCGGGCGGCGTGTCCCATGTCCTGGTGCACGACAACATCGAACACGCCGGTGAGGAGTCCGTTCCGTGTCAATGGCGTCAGGTTGAAGGCACAGTAGATGATCTGGCGCCAACGGTCCGTTTCCAGCAGGGCCTTCTCGATTCCCCGGTTGCCGCCACCGATGCAGCAGATGCCGCGCAGGTTGTCACAATCCTTCAGGAGATCGCGCGTCATGGCGTAGTTGCGGTGCGGGTCATCGCCACTGGCGAATGTGGTCAGGACTTCGAGATGGTCAAAGCTGTCGCGGATGACGCTGCGAAACCCGGCCTCCCGCTCCTCGTGGCTGCGATAGAGTTCGCCGCCGGCAAAAAAGGCCAGCTTGCCTGGATCACCGCACAGGCGACCGGTCAGCAGGCCGGCGGCCCGGCCCGCGGCCCGATTGTCAAGACCCACATAGGCCAGCCGGTCGGAGGCCGGCAGATCGGTGAGTATGCAGATGACGGGCACGCCTTGGCGGGCAAGGCGGGCGATGGCATCTCGAACCAGGGGGTGGTCGAGCGGCTGCACGATCACCCCGTCCGTTCGGCGCTCGAGGCAGTCGTCGAGGACTCGGCACAGCGCCTCGGGAACCATTCGCCGCGAAAATGTCCGACGGTAGCTGAAGCCGACCCGCTCGCAATAGGTTTGCAGTTCCGATGACAGGACATCATTGGCAAAGCCGGCACCGCCGGCGAGGACGACATCGATGGTCAGGCCTGCCGACACCGACGGAATGACCCTGGGGCGGGCGGTTGATGTGCCGAGGCGATCGACGGCATCGAGCACCTTCCTGATGGTCTTGTCCCGCACCCCGGGCCGGCCGTTGAGAACACGGTCTACCGTGGCCGTGCTGACGCCGGCCTGCAGAGCGATGTCGATGACACGCGGTTTCCGTTGATTGCCTGATGTATTCATCCGGGTTTTGATGCCTCATTGACGTCGCCCGATCAAGTTTTGGTTGCCGCCAGTGCGAGGGGGAGGCAAATCGGCGCTGTCACCGAGTGCAATCCGGGGCAGGGTGGCATTAGATCGGCAGGGCAGGAACGGGAAGGGGATTCGATTGCTCGACACCCATGATCGCGAGGCGGTGCTGGCCGGGCTCGGCCGCCGGCTGGGCGGGGCCTGGCTCGGTTGTACGCGGATTTCGGATCTGCGTGATGCCGAGATCCCGGCAAACCGGGCGGAGGCCTGTCTTGTCGCCGACCGGATGGCCGCGCGGATCGGCGACCGGTTGTCCGGCTGGAAGGTCGGGGCGACCAGCGCCCGGATGCGCGAGCTGGATGGGCACAGCGACGTCATCCCCGGGCGAATCTTCGGATCGGTCACCTGGGAGGGCAACTCGTTTGTCCTGCCGATCAAGCGGTTTCGAGAGGCGCGGGTGGAAGCGGAGTTTGCCTTTCGCCTGGTCGCCGATGTCACCGCGGCGGAGATCGGTGATCCGGACCGGATGGCCATGATCGCGGTGCTGCACCCGGCCGTCGAGATCATCGGCAACCGCTACCAGGCCGGCAAGCTGGACGCCGAACGGAACTCGCTGATGACGGTGGCTGACAATGGCGGCGGCATCGGCTTTGTCTTCGGGGCGCCGGTCGAGGATTGGCGGGGGTTGGACCTGCTGCACCATGAAGTGCGGGTCAGCGTGGATGGCGGCGCCCCGTCGGACAACTTCCTGGGCAGCATGCGTGGGCCGCCGCTGCAGGCGCTTTGCGACCTGGCCAGCCACCTGGCCGGGCGGGGATTTCGGCTGGTGGCGGGTAATTATGTCTCGACCGGCGCCGCCTGTGTGCCGCAGCCGATCGCCGCCGGCAGCCGGGTCGAGGCGGATTTCGGGGCGCTTGGGGCGATCAATGTGAGGTTCGACCGGGGATGACGGGCTGGAGACCGGAAATCGTGATCGTGGGCGCCGGCGGTATGGGCGCGCTGTTCGGCTCGATCCTGCAGGAGGGCGGCCTGGAGGTGACCCTGGTTGACACCAATGCCGAACATGTGGCGGCGATGCAGGATCGGGGCCTCAGGATCAGCGGCTTCGGTGGCGAACGAATCGTGCAGATGGAGGTTCGCGGCGACGCATCGGGCATTGGCCATGCCGACATCATCCTCTTTCAGTGCAAGTCCCACGGAACCCGCGACGGGGCAGAGGACATCCGCCACCTGGTCGGCGGCGGTGCCCTGTGCGTGAGCTTTCAGAACGGTCTCGGCAACGAGGAGATCATCGGCGAGGTGGTGGGCGAGGGTAATGTCCTGGGCGGGCTGACGGCCATGGCCGCGGTGCTGGAGGGACCCGGGCATATCCGCGACTTCAGCCGGGTGCCGTCGCATATCGGCGAAATGACCGGCGGCAGCAGCGAGCGGGCGACGCGCATCGCCCTGGCCTTGACCGGGGCCGGGTTGGAGACCCATGTATCGGAGAATGTCACCCTCGACATCTGGAAGAAGCTCCTGGGCAATATTGCCATGAGTGCGGCCTCGGGCGCGACCGACATGACCTCGGTCGAAGTGCTGTCGGTCCCGGAACTGAAGGCAACGGCATTCCGGGCGCTGGATGAAGCCCGTGCCGTGGCAGCAGCAGCCGGGATCAGTCTTGACCGCGAGGCGGTGGTCAGGGGGCTGAACTTGATCACCACGCCCGGCGGCACCGGCGACAACAAATCCTCGCTATGTGTCGATCTGCTGAACCGCCGGCCGACCGAGGTGGCGTTCATCTACGGCACGGTGATCGAGTTGGGGCGCAGGCACGGCGTTGCGACGCCAACACTCGAGACGCTGGCGGCGATCGTCAGGGGAATCGAAACACGCAATCGGAAAGGGCAGGAAAATGTTTGAGGGCAAGACCGCCTTTGTCAGTGGTGGCTCAAGGGGAATTGGGCGGGCAATTGCCGGCAAACTGGCCGAGGGCGGGTGCAACGTCTTTCTGGCGGCATCCAATGTCGGGCGGCTGGAGGCTGCCTCCGGCGAGATCTCCGGGCTTGGCCGCGGCGAGGTCGGTTACCATGCCGCCGACTTGCGCATGCTTGACGGCTGCAACGCCGCCGCCAGTGCCGTGCTCGACAGGTTCGGGCGCTGCGACATCCTGGTCAACGCCGCCGGTGCCACCCGCGGAGGCATCTTTCCCGACCAGCCGGACGAGGAGATGCTTGACGGTTTTGCGCTCAAGTTTCACGGTGCGGTGCGGCTGTCACGTGCGCTGTGGCCGGCACTGGTCGAGGCCAGGGGGGTGGTGATCAACATCGTTGGCGGTTTTGCCCGAACCCCGGCCGCCGATTTCATGGTTGGCGGTGCGGTCAACGCCGCACTTGCCAATTTTTCCAAGGCGCTGGCCGACAAGGGGCTGCAGGATGACGTGAACGTGAACTGGATCCATCCGGGGCTGACGGTCACCGAGAGATTGGAGGGCATCCTTGCCGACCGGGCAGTACAGCAGGGCAAGACCCGTGACCAGGTCGAGGCGGATTCGATTGCGGCCGAGGGTATTCGCAGGCTGGGTCAGCCGGCGGATGTGGCGGCATTGGCGACCTTCCTCTGCTCGTCGGCCGCACGCCATGTCCATGGCACCGGAATTGCCTGTGATGGCGGCGGGGCCAAGGGCTACCTTTGATGGATTTCGGCCTCAGTGACGAGCAGCGTTTGCTGGTTCGCACCGTCCGACGATTCGTCGATGCCGAACTGCGCCCGCTGGAGCAGTCGGTCGAGCAGTCGGGACATCTGGAGGCCGGGATTGCCGATATGATCCGGGCCAAATCCCGGGCGGCCGGGCTTTATGCCATGAACATGCCGGAGGAGCTGGGTGGCGGTGGCCTGTCGAACATGGACTGGATGCTCGTCGAGGAGGAATTCGGCCGCACCACCGACATCCTGATCCGCCGCGCCTTCGGCAATGTCTATGAAATCCTGCTGGCCGGAACGGAGACGCAGCAGCAACGCTGGCTGGCTCCGGCCATCCGCGGCGACCGGACATGTTCCATTGCCTTTACCGAGGCCGAAGCCGGCTCCGATGCCGCCGCCATCCGCAGCCGGGCAACCCCCAGCGGTGATGGCTGGTCGCTGACGGGTCGCAAGCAGTTCATCTCGGATGCGCATTATTCCGACTTTTTCGTGGTCACCGCCGTGACCGATCCCGGTGCCGGGGCAAGGGGCATTTCGACCTTCATTGTCGATCGCGGGATGCCGGGAGTACGCATCGGGCCGGACGTGCCGATGATGGGGTTGCGTGGCACCAGCCATGCCGAGTTGGGATTCGAGGACGTCATGCTGGGTCCGGAACATTTGCTGGGCGAGGAGGGTGGCGGCCTGAAGCTGGCGCTTGCCACTCTCGGGCGCGTGCGCCTGGCGCAAATCGGGGCGAGGGCCATCGGCAGGTCGGCGATGCTGCTGGACATGGCAGTCGAACACGCCCGGTCGCGCCGCCAGTTCGGGCAGCCGATCGGCGGCTTCCAATCGGTCGGTCGGATGCTCGCCGACAGCGCGGTCGAGATCAATGCGGCCCGGTTGGCGCTCTGGCAGGCTGCCTGGCTGCTGGACCAGGGCAGCAAGGCCAGGACGCAGATTTCGGCGGTGAAACTGCAAGCGTCCGAAACACTCGGCCGCGTTGCCGACCGGGCGGTGCAGATCTTCGGCGGCTCCGGATACAGCAAGGAGCTGGTGGTCGAGCGCCACTACCGCGACGCCCGGGTCTATCGCATCTTCGACGGCACCTCGGAAATCCACCGCAATGTCATTGCCGGCAACCTGCTGGCCGGCGACGATTCCTACAAGAGCCCGGCATGATCCATGAAAAGCAAGTTCACTGACATCGGCGAGGTCACCGCCCTGATCCCGGACGGTGCCACGGTGGGCCTGATCGGCGGCGGCGGCGGGTTGGTCGAGGCAAGCCTGCTGCACGCCGCGGTCGAGAAGCGCTTCCTTGATGAAGGCCACCCTCGCGAGCTGACGGTGGTCCACGCGCTGGGCATCGGCGATCGGGGCGAAAGGGGGGTGAACAGGTTTGCCCATCCGGGGATGACCAGGCGGGTGATCGGCGGACACTGGGTCTGGTCGCCGCGCATGCAGGAGATGGCCCGCAGCGGCCAGATCGAGGCCTATGTGATGCCATCCGGCGTGACCATGCAGCTGATGCGCGAGATCGCGGCCAGGCGGCCGGGACTCATTACCCATGTCGGTCTCGGCACATTCGTCGACCCCGACATCGATGGCGGCAAGATGAACGCCGCCGCCACGGAAGATTTGGTCGAGCGGATCGAGATCGATGGCCGGACATTCCTGCGCTACCTGCCCTACCCGGTGGATGTCGCATTGCTGAAGGGTTCGATCGCCGACGAGGACGGCAATATCAGCCTCGACCAGGAGCCGGCGAATGTCGACATCTACGCCATGGCGGCGGCGGCCAGGAGTTCGGGCGGCACCGTCATCTTCCAGGTGCGCAAGCGGGTGCCCCGCAACGCACTCGGTGCCCGTTCGGTGCGCATACCGTCGGCGCTGGTCGACGCCATCGTCGTCGATCCCGACCAACGCCAGGGCTACGACCTGGTCTACGATCCTGCCATCTCCGGCGAGCAGCATGCCGAAGAGCCACCACCACCACCACCCGAATTTTCCATTCGCCAGATCATTGCACGGCGCGCGCATGAGGAGTTGCGAGATGGTGCGGTTATCAATTACGGGTTCGGCATTCCGGACGAGGTTGCCAGCATCGTCGCCAGCCGGGGCGAACAGGACAGATACTACCAGACCATCGAGCACGGCACCTATGGCGGCACGCTCCTCACCGGCACGCTGTTCGGCTATGCCCGCAACCCCAGCTGCATGATCGATGGCCCGGCCCAGTTCGATTTCTATTCGGGTGGTGGGCTGGATATTGCCTTCCTGGGATTTGGCGAGATTGACGGTGCCGGCAATGTCAATGTCTCGAAGCTCGGTGGGCTGACCGTGGGTCCGGGCGGCTTCGTCGACATTGCGCAGAATGCTCGCAAGGTCGTCTTCTGCGGCACCTTCGATGCCAGGGGCGCCAGGATCAATTCCGGCGACGGCAAGTTGCGGATCGAACGGCCGGGGCAGATTCGCAAGATGGTCGGCAGGGTCGAACAGATTACCTTCTCCGGCGCGCAGGCATTGTCGCAAAGGCAGACCATCCTTTATGTAACGGAGCGCTGCGTCTTCGAGCTTCGCCCGGACGGGCTGCATCTGACCGAGATTGCGCCCGGACTCGATGTCGAACGCGACGTGGTTGAATGCATGGGATTCCTGCCGGTCATGAAGGAGGCACCGCGGGTGATGAAGAGCGAGTTCTTCCTCGACTGCCGGCGGATGGACGCCCATGGCTGAGCGCATCGCACTGATCGGGGCGGGTGCCATCGGCAAGCGCCACCTGGACGCGATCTCGAAGACGGAGTCGGCCCAACTGGCTGCCATCGCCGATCCATGTTCCGGTGCAGCGGAGATTGCCGCCCGGCACGGCGTGCGACATTACCCGGATGCCGGCAACATGCTGCGTGACATTACGCCATCCGGCGTCATCATCGCCACGCCGACCGAGCATCACCTGGAGCCGGCACTGACCGCGCTTGATGCTGGCTGCCACCTGTTGATCGAGAAGCCGATTGCGGCGACCGTCACCGAGGCGGAAGAGATTTCCCGGGCGGCCGGCGAGCGTGGCCTCGAGGTTCTGGTGGGTCATCATCGGCGCTACTATCCGCACGTGGCCAGGGCAAGGGAGATCGTGGGCGGTGGCTCGCTGGGCAAGCTGGTCACGGTTTCTGGCCAGTGGAGCGTGCGCAAGCCGGATAGTTATTACGCACCGGATTGGCGCAAGCGCCCGCCAGCCGGCCCGGTATTGACCAACCTTGTGCATGAAATCGACTATCTGCGCCATGTCGCCGGCGAGATCAGGTCGGTAACCGGCCTGGCGGGCAACCCGGTGCAAGGCTTCGAGAAGGAGGATGTCGCAGCCTTCGCAATCCAGTTCGAGAACGGTTCGGTCGGCGCCTTCGTCATGTCCGACCAGGCCGATTCGCCCTGGGCCTGGGAAATGGCCACCGGCGAAAACCCGGCCTACCCGCGCAATGGTCAGAACTGCATCACCTTTTCCGGAACCCGGGGCGCCCTGGAGTTTCCGAATTTGCGGCTATGGACTTCGGATGGAGAGCCGGCAAGCTGGGTCACCCCGAAATCCTCCCGCGACCTCCCGCTCGAGCTCGGCGATGCCTTCATCCGCCAGGTCGAGCATTTTGCCGAAATCATTGCCGGGCGGGCAGAGCCGGTCATTTCGGCCGCCGATGCCACCGGATCCCTGAGAGTCACGCTTGCAGTGCTGGAATCGGCTAGCTGCGGGAGCCGGATCGACATCGGCGGTGGTGGCCAGGAACAGTGAGGGACGAGATGTCGGGATTTCATGTCAGGATCGGCGCCGGGGCAAGCTTTTCCAAGACCGTGTCGGAGACCGATATCTACATGTTCGCCGGGATCACCGGCGATTTCTCGCCCAACCATGTCAACAGGGCCTACATGGAGCGGTCCAGCTATGGCCGGCTGATGGCGCATGGTGCGCTGCTGGTCGGTTTCATGTCGACGGTGTCAACCATGGCCATCGCCCATACCCGCGAGGCGGCGGAAACGCCGGTTTCGCTTGGCTACGATCGCATCCGGTTTCTCAAGCCGGTATTCCTGGGCGATACCATAACGGTCGAGTACGAATTCACCGCCATCGACATCGAACGCAAGCGGTCGACGGCGGATATCCGCATCAGCAACCAGGACGACGTGCTGACCACGGTCGGCCAGCACATCCTGAAATGGGTGCCAAATGACTGAGTGCCCGGCATGAGCCTGGATCTGGCAGGCAGGACCGCGATCGTCACCGGGGCCAGGCGCGGCATCGGGCTGGCGATCAGCCAGCGCTTCAGCGAGCTCGGCGTGGCCGTGTCCGGGTGGGACATCGAGCCCGGCAGTTCCGCCGACAATCCCGCCCTTGCCCACCTGGCACAAGTCGATGTTGCGAATGCTGTTTCGGTCTCGGCCGGATTCAGTTCGTCGCTCGCGGCGTTGGGGCATGTCGACATCCTCGTTGCCAATGCCGGAATCAACGGCCCGACCAAGCCGGCCTGGGACTACACGCTGGAGGAATGGCAGGCGGTGCTCGACATCGACCTGACCGGCGTGTTCCTGTCGGCGCGCGCCGTCCTGCCGCATATGCGCGATCGCGGCACCGGGCGGATCATCGCCATCTCCTCGGTCGCCGGGAAGGAGGGCAATCCGGGGGCCTGCGCCTACGGCGCCGCCAAGTCCGGCGTGATCGGATTCGTCAAGGGGCTGGCCCGGGAATTGCTGCCCTCGGAGATCACGGTCAATTGCGTGGCGCCGGTGATGACTGAAACCGACCTGCTGCAACAGATGAGCCCGGACTACATCGCCGACAAGCGCGGCCGCATTCCCATGAACCGGCTGTGCACGCCTGGCGAAGTGGCAGACATGACCGTCTGGGTCGCCAGCCCGCGCTGTTCCTTCACAACCGGACAGGTCTTTGATGTCACCGGCGGGCGGGCCACCTACTGATGGAAGGGGTTCCGCTCGAAAGATTGTGCATCCACCAGGTCACCCTGATGCAATGCGGATTCGCCGATGGCCTTGAGTGCCTGGCCCGCCATGGCGTGCCAATGACCGCAATCTGGCACGAGAAGCTTGACGAGATTGGCGTGGCGGCTGCACGACGAGCCCTGTCGGACACGCAGGTCAGGCCGGTTGCGCTCTGTGTTGGCGGCACCATGGCGACCGGCGATGCCGACGAGCGTGCATCGCAGATCCAGGTGACTCGCCGCCGCATCGATTACTGCGTGGAGTTGGGCATCGGGAGCCTGCTGATGCTGACCGGTGGCCTGGGAGCGAGGGAGACCGATCTCGTTTTGGCCCGCAAGCGGGCGCTGGAGGGAATTGCCAGCACCTTGCACGATGCCCGGTCGGCGGGCGTTCGCCTCGTTCTCGAGCCGCTGCACCCCATGGTCTGCGGTTCCCGCTCGGTGATCTCGACACTGTCGGCGGCCTGCGACTTCCTCGACGAGCTCGATGCCGACGATGCAACCGGCCTGGCGCTCGACACCTATGCGCTGTGGTGGGATCTCGATCTGCCGGACGACATTCGTCGGGCCGCACCCCGCCTGCACCACTTCCACGTCTCGGACTGGCTTGCCGACACCGGTGATTTGCGCCTCGACCGGGGAATGCCTGGCGACGGCCTCATCGACAACCGATCCATCCGGCGGGCGGTGGAGGAGGCCGGGTTCGCCGGCCCGGTCGAGATCGAGATCTTCTCGCAGCGTCGCTGGTGGACGCGGCCTCCGGACGAGGTGGTGTCGAAGATCGTCAGGCGGGCGGCGGAATGCGTCTGAACTGATGGACATCGCGGCAATTGATGCATCAAGTTCAATAATCGACATGCATGATCCACGGCAAGCATGCTACGGTGCTCCGGCTGCGATCCAACGCATTGACGTGAGCGATCTGCGGACACAGGGTCCGACGGTCCGACAAAGGCCAGAGAGGGGGGAGATTGCTCGAAATCCGCGGCGTCGAAACCGGCTACGGCAAGCTGAAGATCCTGCGTGGCATCGACATGAAGGTCGATGCGCAGGGCGTCGTGGCGTTGCTCGGCGGCAACGGCACCGGCAAGTCGACTCTCCTCAAGGCCATCTCCGGCATCATCCCGGTCTGGAGCGGCGAGATCCTGTTCGATGGCCAGCCCATCCATGCCAGACGCCCACACGAGATCGTGCGCGCCGGCCTGGTCCAGGTCACCCAGGGCAAGGACAGCTATCCGGGCATGACCGTCGAGGAAAACCTGATGCTGGGTGCCTATTCCCGCAGCGACAAGGCGGCAGTGCGGGAAGATCTGGACAAGGTCTACTCGTTCTTTCCGATCCTGAAGGAGCGCCGCAAGCAGATGTCGGGGCTATTGTCCGGAGGGCAGGTGCAGATGCTTGTCATCGGGCGCGGCCTGATGGCGGCGCCGAAGATGGTGATGCTGGACGAGCCCTCGGCGGCGCTGGCACCATTGGTGGTGATGGATATCTTCAAGCAGATCAACCGCATCCGCAAGGAGTTGGGCATGACGATCCTCATCGTCGAGCAGAATGTCCGCATGGCGCTGTTGCTGGCAACCTACGGATATGTCATCCATGACGGTCGCATCCATATCGAGGGCGAGGCCGAGGACATGATCCACGACGACAAGGTGCGCCATGCCTATCTGGGCGGCACGGTTGCAGAGGTCGCAAATGCGTGAGGTGACACCGAGATGCTGATGGATTTCATTGTCGTCGGCCTGTCTATCGGCCTGGTTTACGGGCTGGTGGCGCTTGGCATTTCGCTGATCTATTCCGGGCTCGACATCGTGCACTTCGCCCATGGCGAGTTCTTCATGTTCGGCGCCTTTTTCGGCCTGGTGCTCTATGGCGGCTTCGGCATCTCCTACCCCATCACCCTGTTTCTGGCGTTGATTATCACCGGGATCATGGGCGTGGTGATCGAGCGCGTCTTCTACCGGCGACTGACCAGCCAGGGCGGCGGTTATACCGTGGCCGGCATGGGCATGATCATCTGTGGGTTCGGCATGGCGATCATCCTGCAGAATGTCGCCTTCCTGATCTGGGGCGCCGAAGGCCATTCGATGGGCGTGCAGTTCGGGACACCGATCGCCGTCGGCGGCATCACCCTGCCGCGCTCCTATCTGTGGATTCTGATCGTCTCGGTGGCGCTGATGGCCGGGTTGCACCTGCTGTTGCAGCACACCAAGACCGGGTTGGCCATCCGCGCCGTCGCCGCCGACAAGGACATTGCCTACCTGATGGGGATCAATGTCCCGCTGATGATTTCGCTCATATTCGGGCTGGCCTGCGGGTTGGCCGCGGTGGGCGGCGTCCTGATCGGTCCAATCAACTATGTCCAGGTCGAGATGGGATATCTCATGTTGATCAAGGCCTTTGCCGCCGCCGTCGTCGGCGGTTTCGGTTCACTGCCAGGCGCCATTCTTGGCGGCCTGCTGGTCGGCGTATTCGAGACACTCGGCGCTGCCTACATTTCCGGCAGCCACAAGGACATCTACGCGTTCCTGCTCCTGATCTTCGTGCTGATGGTCCGCCCCACCGGGCTGATGGGCCGCCTGGCCAAGGTCAAGGCATGACAACCGCCAATTCACAACAATCGGAGGATACCATGAACACCATGACCAAACTCGGCGCCGCCGCCACCATCATCGCCTCGATGACGGCGTCGGCAGTTATGGCCGGCGACATTCGCATCGGCGCCTCGATGCGGATGATCTCGGAGAACGGCCAGAAATACGGCCAGATGATGCAGGACGAGTTCGACGCCATCAACGCCGCCGGCGGCATCAATGGCAACATGATCGAGCTGATCCTGCTCAATGACGAGTGCAAGTCCGACAAGGGCGTGGCCAATGCCAACAAGTTCGCCTACCAGGACAACGTGCATCTGGTCATCGGCTCCTCCTGCTCGTCGGTGACCCTGCCGATGGTCGATGTCACCGCCCAGGCCATGGTGCCGCACATCATTCCGCACTCGACCTCGGACAAGATCACCCTCAAGGGTTCGGAGTGGGTCTTCCGCGTGCCGATCTCGGCCCGCTACTACAAGGGCGTCGCCGCCAAGTATATTGGCGAGACGTTCGGCACCAACATCGCCTACGTGTTTGCCTCCGACGCCGCCGCCGTCGCCGATGCCGAGGGTCTGCGCGAGCAGATGGCGGCGCAGTTCGGCGCCGAGCCCGCCTACTGGGCGCAGGTGCAGGAGAAGGAGATCGACTTCCGCAGCCACATGCTGAAGATCAAGGCCATGGATGTCGATGCCCTCTACATCGCCGCCCTGCAGGAGCCGATGGCGCGGGCGCTGGTCCAGTCCTACGAGGTCGGCATTCCGGAAGAGGTCAAGCGCGTGGCCAACTCGGTCGCTTCCAACGCCCCGGTACCGGGCATGGCCGGTGACGCCATCAAGGGCGTCTTCTTCACCGCCGCCTATTCCGACAGCGACACAAGGCCGATCGCGGTGGAGTTCAACAACATGGTGCGCGAGCGCTACGGCGTCGAGAAGATCGACCACGATTTCAGCCAGGCCTGGGATCTGATCCGCATCGTCGAGATCGCGCTGAACAATGCCGACATCTCCACCGCCGACGCCGACCTGGCTGCCGACCGTGTCGCCATCCGCGACGCCATTGCCGGCATCGAGAACTATGAAGGCCTGGCCTCGGGCCCGATCAGCTTCTGTGCCGAACCGACGCCGCAATGCCGTGACGGCAACCGCACCGTCGTGCTCATCGGCTACCTGAAGGGCGGCGCCGATTTCGAGCTCGGCATCCTTGACCGCGTGACCATGCCGGTCGATTTCGGCCTGTAGGCACGCATCCGATCCGGACCGGGCAGCGTTCCGGTCCGGGTTGTTTTCTATTCCAGCAAGAACCGGTCCAGATGCACGGAGCCATCGATACATTCCTGGCAGGAATTCAGCGCCTGTCACGCATTCACCCGGTCATGCCGTGGTGCACCGGCCTGGTCCTGCTGCTGCCGCTGCCATGGCTGGCGGCCAACACCTACCAGGTGTACCTGCTGAACCACATCTGCATCATGATCATCATGGCCACGGGGCTGAACATCGTGAAGGGGTTCGCCGGCCAGGTCACCGTCGGTCATGTTGCCCTGGCCGCGGTGGGAGCATTCACCTCTGCGGTGCTGTCAACCAAGTTCGGCATGCCATTCTGGATCTGCATGCCGATCGCGGTGGTGGTCACCGTGCTGACCGGGGCCGTCGTTGCCATCCCCTCCTTTCGGCTCGAGGGCGCCTACCTGGCGCTTGCCACGCTTGCCTTCGCCCAGGCGGTGGAGATTTTCATCCGCGTCACCAACTACCTGGGAAGCGCGTCCGGAATCGGGGGCATCAAGCCGCCAGAGTTCTTCGGGATCGCCCTGAGGACCTACGAGAGCTTCTACTTCCTGGCCATGCCGACAACGGTGCTGGCCGTCTATGCCAGTTTTGCCATCCTCCGCTCGGCCACCGGCCGCGCATTCATGGCCATTCGCGAGGACCCGCTCACCGCCGCCGCCTCGGGTGTCCATGTGAAACGCTACAAGCTGATCGCCTTCATGCTCAGTGCGGTCTATGCCGGGCTCGCCGGCTCGCTGATGGCCCACATGCTGCCAGGCTATGTCCACCCCAACAATTTCACCGTGATCGAGATGGTGACCGTCCTGCTCATGGTCGTCCTCGGTGGCATCGGCAATATCTGGGGTGGCGTCATCGGGGCGATCATCGTCTCCATCGTCGCCGACATCACCCGAGACTACTATTTCTACCAGCTGCTGCTGTTCGGCCTGGTGATCGTGGGCACCGTCATCTTCATGCCCAAGGGCATTGGCGGCATCATCGACCGCTACTTCGTCTCGCGCCGTTTCGTCGCCGCCCGCCAGGCCACCGCCGCCCGCCAGCGCGAGCGGGTCGACGCCATGTCGGACGAGGACCCGTGATGGCCACCCTGCTGAACGTGACCGGGCTGAACAAGCATTTCGGTGGCCTTCACGCCATCAGGAACGTGGATTTCGAGCTTGCGGATGGCGAGATGCGCGCCGTCATCGGTCCGAACGGGTCCGGCAAGAGCACGCTTTTCAACCTGCTGAGCGGCATATACCCCGTCGATTCGGGGACGGTCATCTTTGACGGCCATGACATCACCGGCTGGGAGCCGCACCGAATCGCCGAAGCGGGCGTCGCCCGCACCTTCCAACTGCTCAGGATGTTCACCGAGATGAGCGTGCTCGACAATCTGCGGATCGGCCACCACTGCCATGTCCAGTACAGCACCTTCGCAGGCCTGTTTGGCACCGGCCATGTTGCGGCGGAGGAAAAGCGCATCATGGACGAGATGATGGAGATCCTCGAACTGATCGGTTTGGCGGATTTTGCGCATATCCCGGCATCGGAGATGTCGATCGGCCAGCGCCGACTGCTGGCGCTGGGACGGTCGATCGCCATGCGCCCCAAGCTCCTGCTGCTGGATGAACCCGCGGCGGGGCTGTCGCCGGTCAATGTCGACAACATCATGAACATCATGGTGACGCTGAAGAATCGCTTCAGCCTGACCGTGGTCATCGTCGAGCATATCCTGAAGGTGGTCATGGATACCTGCGACCGGATATCGGTGCTTGATCACGGGGAGAAGATTGCCGAAGGCACACCGAATGAGGTCAGCAACGACCACGCGGTGATCGAGGCCTATCTCGGCCGCGAGATGAGCGACGAGCAGGTCAAGGAACTCCTCGCCGTGTAGTCGGACATTGCCGGCTGCGATGCGCTCCGGGGGTTGACCAACCAAGCGGGGTCTCCAGGGAGGGGTGGGGCCCGCATGTGCGGCGCATTGCCCCATTCCTGGTGCGTCCAGACCGTTCGGGGTCTCGGATGTTACTCGCGACCGCTGTGCAGCCAACTGGTCACGGCCTCGGGGTGAGTGGGGCGGCCATGGCAAGCTCACGTTTCTCATAGACGGTTTCGATTTTCCGGCCGTTCCATGCGTAGCAGAGGTGTCGCTCCTGCCGGGCGTTGGAAAGAGGGGTCGGTCGAAACACGGCGACACACTCGCCGCCCGCCCGGCGCACGCTGTCCCAGGCAATCCCGTTCGAGCCAGCCGCACGCAGCGTTTTCGCCAGGTGCTGGCTCGCAGCGTAGTTGTCGTTGTGAAAGACGCGCGGTTGAGCATTCGTCTGACCCCGCAGATCGTGCAGATCCCCACCGAGGTCGACCAGGTAGACTCGCATGTCCAGTTCCATTTGCGTCTGTGCCGTGGCGGCCAGGAATTGCTGGCGATGGTGTCTGGTCTCGGCGATGGCCGTGCTGATGTCGTTTGCGGCATAAAAGACGCCGTATGTGCCATCCGAAAACCGGCTGCCAGACGGATTCAGGTGGGTGAATGCCGCCATGATGACGGCTGTTCCCGGCCCGCTGACACGAACCTCGGGCGGCACGAGTTCGATTTCGCCAACCTCGTCACGAAGCCTGGGATTGGTGAGCGCTTCCAGTTCGAAGATCGCCTGGAGATCCTCCGGGTCCGTGACCCGTTCGAAGAGTTGAACCGGCGGAAACCGGCTGGGGATTATTCGCCAGCACGGCCTCCACTCGACGCGCGTGACCGGTGGTGTCACGCCCATCCACCCCGCTCTGCATCGAGGTATTGCCGCACGACGAAGAGGTCGGCCACCTGGCCGGAGAGCATGCGATCGAGTGCCGGCCGACCGGCAAACAGCGGTGCCGTGTTCGGACGTCTCACCCATTCATCGGCAGCCCGTTTGTCGGGGAGCAGGATCTGAAGCGCCTTGTAGATGCCTAGAATGTAGGAAATGCGCTCCAGCGTATCCATTGGCAGATTGGTGGTCGGACCCTTCTTCCACTTGAAGAAGGTTGATCGGGCCGTCAGCCCGAGCAGGATCATCTGTTCCTCGACCGAGAGGCCCCATAGGCCGGCAATGCGAAAGAAGGTGCGTAATGCCGGGCGAGAGAGACTCTTCCGGTCAAGCGAGGTTGCCAGGCGTGCGTGCTCAGTCATGGGAAAATCCATAAATGCATATATGTGATAATATAGTCCATAAATGCACCTCCTGCAAGCCGGGCTTGAGACGACGCACCGGTGAAGGCAGCCATTGGCGCTGGTGGCCGAATCTCAAGCAATGGAGAGAAAGCTGGCTTCGCGACCAGGCCTCCTGCCACCGTGGTGACAGGAGGCCTGTGCTTCAAGGCGCTTTCCGAAATATCGATGAGGACATGGATTTTATGAAGAGATCTGCTGTAAATCCGTGGCCGTGGCCGCAGAGTGTCGGCTATAATCAGGCCGAGATGCTCGCTGGAGCGAGCCGGCACCGGGTCTGTGTGGGGCAGACTTCCGTCGATGCCGACGGCAATCCGCAGCATCCCGGGGGCATGCGAAACCAGATCGCTCTTGCCTTGGACATTCTGCAAACCGTCCTTGACGCGGTTGGGTTGGGCCTGGCCAATGTTGTTCGGCACCGGGGTCACACCCACCAATTGCCGGCGTTCAGGCCAGTGCATTCGTGGTCGGCACTCGCCAAATGGGCGGTTTTCTGGCAGACAGTAATTCCGATTGCCTGTGGCAAGTCGCCAATCCGTGAGCCCAAGCTCTTGCCTGCAGTTTGCACGGATTCCCTACATGTCCAGTTGGCAGCGGAACCAACGAATTCGATTATCCATGACCAAACAGAGACTGCTTTCGTGCCGGGCTCGAAGGCACGCGTGCATTGATATCTCGTAAGAACTCCATGTAAGCATATGAAACAAAACAGACAATTTACGAAGTTGTCTTGGCCAAGGTCTTGAAATTACCTGGCTAATCCTGGCCGTTCTTGAAGCTGAACAAAATCCAACCGACAAGAATGAATCGGAAACTGGTCGGACACCAACACGATTTCCCTGGTTCTCTGGGCGACGTTGCTTTCGTCAGTCTTGGTTGCTTAGAAGCTCCTGAACGACAGTAGGTTTGCGAGCGATCAAAGCCAAGAGCACCTGCGCTGGCCCATTGGGCGTTCTGCGCCCTTGTTCCCAGTTCAACAGAGTCCCTTTTGCTACACCAATGCTGCGCGCAAATTCAGCTTGGGACAGTCCTGTCATAGCGCGGATCGCGGAAACATTGATTTCTGGAAGTTCAATTTCGTGGACAAGCGCATCCGTCCCCCGCCCCTTTGAGAAGGCCTTGGCTTCTTCCAAGCCCTGCTTGATGCTTTCAAACGCATTCATTGTCTTCTGCTCCACATACTTACGATCTCTTTGCTCAACCCGGCAGCTGCCGCCTGTTCCTTTTGCGTCAGGTTCGCCCTTTCATTCTTGGCAAACACCGTCACGAGGAAAATCGGCATGTGGCGACCACCGAACACATAAATCGTTCGAAAACCACCACTCTTGCCACCACCCTCACGAGGGATGCGAACCTTTCGCAGTCCGCCACCAAGGGAAGTTCCGCCCTCTGGATTGGCCGCGACCCAGCCAACCATGGCTTCGCGCTCGCTGTCCGACATTATCGACTTGGCCCGTCGCTGAAATTCGGGGAGTTCAACGATTGTCTGCATTGCTGTCATCTAAGTATACGTCAATGGCGTATATGTCAATGACTCACTGTAGCTATCGCAGGGCCATCCCAGGTGGGATGGCCCTGGTTTACCTCTCTCGAGGTTTCCCCCAACCCTGACCGACGAGTAGGTCCGGGTCAACGAACCTGTCGGCGAACTGTTCGAGGAGCATGTCACGAGGCTTCATCAATCCAAAACCGGCCCGTGGCAACCAGGCGCGACGTTTGGCGATGAAGGTCCCGGACCAGGAATGGAGGAGAAGAAGCGACCACCAGGGCCGTCAATTGCGCCAGGCACCACGCCGAGTCTCGCGTGATCAACTGAAAAACTGGTCTCAGGAGCAGTCAGGCAGCAGGATTTCCGGACTCAACAGCACCTGCTCGCCCGCCTCCTGGCCTTGCCCCGATAATGATGCCGCCATTTCGGCAACCACGCGCCGTGCCAGTTCTACAATCGGGGTGCCGATGACCATGGTGACAATCCCGTCTTTGACTGCGGCGCGGGTCTCCCGAGTCAGGGGATGCACGACGAGGCGGATCCGGCGGTCCCCGCCGCTCTTGCGAAGTTGGTCGATCGCGCCCTCAACCCCGCCGCCGGCGATGTAGATTCCGCGAAGGTCCGGCTGGCTGGCCACGAAATCCTGCACCATTGCGTAGGTGATGCCCCTTGTCTCGAGGTTCAGCACCGCATCCCGTAGCCGAAACCCGGGCGCATGCTGGTGAAAGTAGCTCCGCAGGCCCTGCTCCCGCAGCTGGTGCGCCTGCCAGAGATTGCCGCCGACCAGAACCGCGATCACTCCAGGCTCGTGGATGATGTTGGCCAGCATCCAGGCCGCCTGCCGGCCGGCATGGAAGTTGTCGAGACCGATGAAGTTTCGCCTGATGTGTGGCGCAAAGTCATTCAGCATGGCGAGGACCGGAATTCCCGCATCCGCCAGCACCCCCACCGCCTGTTCGACCAGCGGATGGTTGACGGCAGAGGCGCCGACAACATCGGCGGTGCCTGTCATTGCACTCAGCAATTCCGCATATTCCGCCGGATCCTGGGTTTCGGCATAGTGGATGATCGCCGTTCCACGCAGGTCGCGGATGTTCTCGATTTCGGACCTGAGGGCGGTCGACAGGTCACGATAGAATTCCTGGTCCTTCTTGGGCAGCACGAACCCGAAGGTGGCACGCGGGGCGTCGCGGTCCAGCCGGTAGCGGATCACCGGCGTGGCATGGTAGCCAAGCGCCGCCGCGGCCTCGAGTACCCGCCGGGCGTTTTCCTCGCGGACCTTTCTGCGTCCGGTCAGGACACGGTCCACCGTGGCGATGCCGACACCGGCCCGGGCGGCGATATCGGCCATGGTGGGTCGTTTCACATGGCTCGTCATGGATGAAAATCTATCCGAATGTGCAAACAAATGGAAAGTTTTTGATAAAAACGGATATGCCTGTCTTGCCGCGTTGCCGGGTCCTGCTATTTTCTCCGGCAGGCGGCAAGGGACGATGCCAGTTGGACCAACGGGATTACAGCCTGCTGGGCAAGGACGGGAAGCGCGCCGTCGAGACCGGACTGGCCGGCGCCAACTGGTACGCCACCGACATTCCCCGCAAGACGATGAAAGAACTGATGAAGCGCTCGGACGGACCGGCGATTCGGGACACGCTGGTCTGGCTGGCGGCGCTCGCCGGACTTGCCGGAATCGCGATTTGGCTCTGGCCGTCCTGGTGGTCGGCGCCGTTCTGGCTGGCCTATGGCGTGCTCTACGGCTCCTCCACCGACAGCCGCTGGCATGAATGCGGTCACGGCACCGCATTCAAGACCCGCTGGATGAACGATGCCGTGTACCAACTCGCCTGTTTCATGATCATGCGGAACCCGGTCATCTGGAAATACGGCCATGCCCGCCACCACACCGACACCACGATCGTGGGGCGGGATCCGCAAATCCTGGCCCGGCGTCCACCGAACCTGTCCAAGATGCTGGCCAATCTCTTCGGCCTTGTCGACATTCCACTGGCGTTCAGGTCAATGATCCAGCTGGCATTAGGCCGCCTGACGGCGGAGGAAAGGGAGTATGTGCCCGAGGCCGAATGGTCGGCCGCCATCGCCGTGGCCCGAATCTGGTTGGCGATCTATGTCGCCACCGCCTTCCTTGCTCTCTGGATGGGGTCGATCCTGCCATTGATGGTGATTGGTCTGCCGCGAATGTACGGCGCCTGGCACATGACGATTACCGGAATTCTTCAGCACGCGGCGTTGGCCGACAACGTCATCGACCACCGGCTGAACAGCCGGACGTTGTTGATGAACCCGATCAGCCGGTTCATCTACTGGAACATGAACTACCACATCGAGCACCACATGTTCACGATGGTGCCCTACCACAAGCTTCCGGAACTGCATGAATGCATCAAGCACGACCTGCCCGCGCCCAACACCTCGACCTGGCAGGCCATTCGCGAGGCCGTTCCGGTGCTGGTCCGGCAAATGAAGGATCCCGAGCATTTCCTGGTACGCGACCTGCCATCGACGGCGCGACCCTATCTGTGGTCTGGACACGAAGTTGCCGCCGATGCAACCGAGTAAACCCTGGGAGGAACCCCGATGAAACGCGTCTACACCTGGACGGCCCAACCGGCCGAGCGCACCGTAACCATCGCCGGCATGCAGGCCGCGAAGGGGTCCCGCAAATGGACCCAGGTCACGGCCAACACCGCCGATGAAGCCGCCGCCGCCGAAGCGGCCGGCATCGACATGGCAATCGGCAACTTCCAGAATGTCAGGGCCGTTCGCGAGGGCTCATCCTCGATCTTCATGACTGCGGCCATCGGCATCCCGGACTTCGCCACCGCCGACGACTTTCTGCGTGCAGCCCTCGGCGCCCTGGCCGATGGCGCCGATGCCATCATGACGGCGAGGAGCATGAAAGTGGTGCGAACCCTTGCCGAAGAAGACATTCCCGTGATGGGCCATCTCGGGCTTGTTCCGCGCAAATCCACCTGGACCGATGGGCTTCGCGCCATCGGCAGGACCGCCGATGAGGCATTCGAGCTCTACCGCAAGTTCAAGCGCCTCGAGGAGGCTGGCGGCGTCATGGTCGAGGCCGAGGTCATTCCCGGGCCGGTTCTGGCCGAAATCAGCAAGCGTACCAGCATCATTACCGTGTCTCTCGGTTCGGGCCCGGGCGGCGACGTCGACTATATGTTCATGAACGACATTTGCGGCGAACAGGAATACCTGCCCAGGCATTCGCGGGCGTTCGGCGACCTGCACCGACTCCACGAGCAGATCAAGGCGGAACGGATCGCCGCGGTGCGGGCATTCCGGGAGGCCGCGCAAGATGGAAGCTTCCCCGGCGAGGCTGAAACGGTGGCCATGGACACTCGTGAAATGGACGGGTTCCTCGAGAAACTGGAAAGGTCGGGATGAAGCAGGTTCGCACGCCGCCACATCAGGGCGTGAAATTTGGACAGGGCGGGACGATCGGATGGCCAGTGACCGGAAGGCGCCATGTCTGTGCCGCTGGCTGCATTGCCCACCTGCCAGCCCTTGCCTCGACCGGTCCATCCGGGTGGCGAGGTAAGCATTGCCGTCCGGCCGAGAACAGGAAAATGTCCGTGCGGTGCGGTTGGCAGACCCGTCCCGAAGTGATGGCGTCCAAATTCGTGAAACGGGTATCGTAACTCGTCCGACCTGATGGATATTCCTGCATTTGATGCATCAAGACCGAGAATCGACAAGTTTGCACCCCGTCAGCCTTGCCATGCGGTGCCGACGACAATCCGACTCATTGACGGGAGAATTTTGCGGAAACAGGGTCGGCGTTCCGACTGCGTAGTCCATGAGGGAGAATATTGCTCGAAATCCGAGGCGTCCAGATCTGTACCGGCAAGCTGTGCTTCCTGCGTGGAATCGACATGCCGGTCGGCGCGCAATGCAGCGCCCAGATTGAAGAACGCACCGGCAGGTCGACTCTCTTCGAGGACATCTACGCGTTCCTGCTCCTGATCTTCGTGCTGATGGTCCGCCCCACCGGGCTGATGGGCCGCCTGGCCAAGGTCAAGGCATGACAACCGCCAATTCACAACAATCGGAGGATACCATGAACACCATGACCAAACTCGGCGCCGCCGCCACCATCATCGCCTCGATGACGGCGTCGGCAGTTATGGCCGGCGACATTCGCATCGGCGCCTCGATGCGGATGATCTCGGAGAACGGCCAGAAATACGGCCAGATGATGCAGGACGAGTTCGACGCCATCAACGCCGCCGGCGGCATCAATGGCAACATGATCGAGCTGATCCTGCTCAATGACGAGTGCAAGTCCGACAAGGGCGTGGCCAATGCCAACAAGTTCGCCTACCAGGACAACGTGCATCTGGTCATCGGCTCCTCCTGCTCGTCGGTGACCCTGCCGATGGTCGATGTCACCGCCCAGGCCATGGTGCCGCACATCATTCCGCACTCGACCTCGGACAAGATCACCCTCAAGGGTTCGGAGTGGGTCTTCCGCGTGCCGATCTCGGCCCGCTACTACAAGGGCGTCGCCGCCAAGTATATTGGCGAGACGTTCGGCACCAACATCGCCTACGTGTTTGCCTCCGACGCCGCCGCCGTCGCCGATGCCGAGGGTCTGCGCGAGCAGATGGCGGCGCAGTTCGGCGCCGAGCCCGCCTACTGGGCGCAGGTGCAGGAGAAGGAGATCGACTTCCGCAGCCACATGCTGAAGATCAAGGCCATGGATGTCGATGCCCTCTACATCGCCGCCCTGCAGGAGCCGATGGCGCGGGCGCTGGTCCAGTCCTACGAGGTCGGCATTCCGGAAGAGGTCAAGCGCGTGGCCAACTCGGTCGCTTCCAACGCCCCGGTACCGGGCATGGCCGGTGACGCCATCAAGGGCGTCTTCTTCACCGCCGCCTATTCCGACAGCGACACAAGGCCGATCGCGGTGGAGTTCAACAACATGGTGCGCGAGCGCTACGGCGTCGAGAAGATCGACCACGATTTCAGCCAGGCCTGGGATCTGATCCGCATCGTCGAGATCGCGCTGAACAATGCCGACATCTCCACCGCCGACGCCGACCTGGCTGCCGACCGTGTCGCCATCCGCGACGCCATTGCCGGCATCGAGAACTATGAAGGCCTGGCCTCGGGCCCGATCAGCTTCTGTGCCGAACCGACGCCGCAATGCCGTGACGGCAACCGCACCGTCGTGCTCATCGGCTACCTGAAGGGCGGCGCCGATTTCGAGCTCGGCATCCTTGACCGCGTGACCATGCCGGTCGATTTCGGCCTGTAGGCACGCATCCGATCCGGACCGGGCAGCGTTCCGGTCCGGGTTGTTTTCTATTCCCGGACACATTGAAGATTGCCGCTGGCTGACCTCGCCTAACGCCATTCCGTCGCTGAAACATGGCAGGGCAGGGGGGATGTGCGAATGGCAAGGCGGGCACACCGGAATGAGGCCGAGCCTGGTGTCGAGGCCCAATTCCGGGCAGCGGCGGACAAGCTGCGCGGCCACATGGAGCCATCTGACCTCTAGCATGCCGCCCTGACTCTGATCTTCTCCAAATTCAATTCCGATGCCTTCGATGACAGGTGGAAGGCGGCGCCCGCCGAGGCGGCGGCCTAGCCGGATGACCCCAGGGAGGTTCTCGCCGAAATTATCTGCGGGCCCTCGAAGGCAATCCGCTGATCGCATCTGCAGGCTCCGGGGCAGGACATACAACGCCACGGCCAGTCCATTGTGCGGACCGCCAGTGCCAGTCACGCCTGGTGGAAGGGTGGGGGATGAAGGTGGCCTATTCGAACTCACGGCTTTTGCCACCGGGTGCGACTGGACGAACATCTCGAACACGGGTATTCGTGCAGGCCCGGCTGCCAGATAGGTGCTCCGCCACAGCAGGCCGACGACTAACCGTTCGACGACAAAGTGACGCGACTTGTTGCTGAACTACGCAAACAGAGTGCCGGTGGAGCGAGTCTTGACACGACGATTGCCGTCAACCTCAAGACACCTGGCTTCACGGGGTTTGTCGAATGGGCATGGACGCTACATTCCTCCGCAGCTGTATCGAGGCCCTGGAGAGCTCTGTAGATGCAATCAGCAAGCATGGCGGGGCGGAGGATACCTGTTTCAAAATCTATCGTGCGGCATGCGCGAAGGAATTCGAACTGGTGCTGGATCAAAGCGGCAAGCTGCTTCGAAAACGGCTCGCACCATACTTCGCCAGCAACCTGCAGGTCGACCGTCTCCACTTCAAGGATCTGTTCCGGTATGCGGCGCGCCATGACCTGGTGAGTCCCGAAGCGGTTGAGCGATGGCTGGGCTATCGCGATCTCTCCAACGACACCTCTCGCGACCACGGTGACCATTTCAACGAAGCCACCCTGAGATTGCTGCCGGTGTTCATCGGCGATGCCAGGTCGCTTGCCGACATGATTGAGCAGGCCAACGATGGATAGTCAGCTGCACCTGTTCACCAGGCACCGCCGGATTCTCTACTCGCTGGTGCTCAAGCATCTTCCCGGCGTGGAAGTCTGGGCCTATGGCAGCCGCATCAACGGCCGTAGCCATGACGGGAGCGATCTCGACCTAATCCTGCGAGGACCAGGATTGGACAAGATACCGGCTGATCAACTGTTTGATTTCGCGGATGCGGTGCAGGAATCGAGCATTCCCTTTATCGTGGAGGCCCGGGATTGGGCGCGGGTTCCCGAGCGGTTTCATCAGGAAATCAAGCGGGAGCACGTGATATTGTTCAAGCCTTGACCGCAGGATATCGCCAATCAGGCATGGAAGATTGCGCCGTTCCCGGACATGGAGTTTTCTTGGGACGCTCTGGGAATTGGGATTGGCAGTGTCGCAACCCATTAGTCGATATTCAATGTCTCAACTTCCATCATTGAGAGGCCGAAAACGACCTGGAGGCAGTCACATGAGTTCGCTGACTGATATCGAGAAACTCCATCTCGAAAAGCTGCTCGGCATGAGCGGGGGCATAGGAATTTCAGCCACGGCAGGCGCGATATCCGAAACAACATCCACCCGCACGAGCAAATGAAGTCGAGTTTCATGCCGGATGAACACACCGCCAAGCTGTGTTTCCAGGTTCTGAGGGCAACATTGGCGTGCCTGGCGGGAGCGTGTGTATGAACCGCGTACCGGTCAAACCGGGCCTTCTTCGCTGGGCGCGCGAGCGAGCAGGGATCGCCCAAGAGGATTTGACGGCGAGATTCGGGAAGTTGCCCGAATGGGAGGACGGTCAGACGTTCCCCACCCTGAAGCAATTGGAAGCGTTCGCGGGCGCGGTCCATGTGCCGTTCGGTTACCTGTTCCTATCGGAACCGCCGGACGAAACTCTACCCATTCCGGACTTCCGCACCTTCGCCGGACGCCCGGTCACTCGGCCCAGCCCGAACCTGTTGGACACGATCTATGCCTGCCAGGAACGACAGGGTTGGTATCAGGACTTTGCCCGAGTGATAGGTGAGCCGAGCCGCAGTTTTGTCGGCAGCGCCTCGGAAAGGATGTCCCCTGAAATTGTCGCCGCGCGGATGCGGGAGACTCTGGGTTTCGATCTGGCCGCCCGCAGGGAGTGTTCGACCTGGGCCGACGCATTTCGGTTGCTCATCCGTCAAGCCGATGAGGCCGGCATTCTCGTAATGGTGAGCGGAATAGTGGTGAGCAACAGCCACCGCCGTCTCAATCTTGACGAATTTTTCGGCTTCGCGTTGTGCGATCCGCTCGCGCCACTGATCTTCGTCAACGGCAGGGACACGAAAGCAGCGCAAATGTTCACCCTGGCCCACGAGTTGGCGCATATCTGGCTTGGTGCATCCGCCTTGTCGAATCTTGGGGCAGCACCCAAGACCGGATTCTGCCGCCAGGAGGTTTGGTGCAATGCGGTGGCAGCCGAGTTTCTGGTTCCGCTGAATTCCCTGCGGCCAGATCTGCGATCCGTCGAGTCGCTCCCAGACGCGCTTTCCCGGCTGACGCGTAGTTTCAAGGTCAGCAAGCTGGTGATCCTGCGTCGCCTGCTCGATGTGGGCTGGCTTACCCGCGAGCACTTCGATACTTATTGGTTGCAAGAGCGTAAGCGATTGCGAATGCCTGCTGAATCTGGCAGCGCTGGTGGCGGCTTTCACCGCACGACGGTCGCACGGGTCGGCCGCCGGTTCGTTCGTTCAGTGGTGACAAGTACGCTCGAGGGTCAGACCCTCTATAAGGATGCATTCCATATGTTGGGGGTCAAGCAGACCACGACCTTCAATAGTCTCGGGCGGGAAGTCGGGATAATCCAATGAAGACCAATCTCATCGATTCGAACGCCTTCATCCAAGCCAAAAAACCTGTACTCCGGTTTCGATTTCTGACCGGCGTTCTGGGACTGGATGGTTGAACAAAACGGTTCCGGCAAGGTCGCGAGTATCGACAAGGTTGCGGATGAATTGCAGGTCGGGGAGGACAAACTCTCGGAATGGGCCGCTTCGCGAAGTGACGGGTTCCTTTTGTCTCCCGACGACGCCGTGTTGCCGGGGCTTGGAGCCATGAGCGATTGGGCGGGCGGCCACGGATATCAGCCAGTTGCTGTCACGACCTTTCTTCAGGTCGCCGACTTCTGGCTTGTTGCCCATGAGCTGGCGCATAAGTGCATAATCGTTACGCATGAAATTCCCACCGACACCACCAGCAAGATCAAGATCCTGAACGCCTGCCTTGGTCCCGGTCTGCGCTGCATAAATCCATTCGAGTTGCCCAGACGCGAGCGAGCGAGATTCGTTCTGGGAGCGGGCGAGGTCACAACATGATGATCAGCATAACCGAAAACCATGTCGAGAACGCCGCTCTCGAATGGCTCTTCGAGCTCGGCTACGCCGTGGCTCACGGCCCGGACATCTCGCCGGATGGTCCCTCGCCTGAGGGCACCAACTACGACAGGTGATTCCGGCCGGACGCCTTGAGGCCGCGCTTCGGCGCCTCAACCCGCATCTGCCCGACGAGACCCCGGAGGAGGTGCTGCGCAAGGTGCAGCAGATGGAGACCCCCTCGCCATCAGGGAGAACCGGCGCCTGCATCGCTACCTGTCCGAAGTGGTACTGGTCGAGGTCACCCGCGAGGATGGCAGCATCGGCGGGGAGACCGCCCGGCTGATCGATTTTGCCGATGCCAGCGCCAATGATGGGCTGGCGGTGAACCAGTTCACGGTGATCGAGCATGACAACCACCGCGTGGGCGGCATGACTGTTCGACCCTTGGTACTTTTTTGAGTGAAATTGTTGCTCGCAGTGTTGCGCGCATTATGGCCCGTGGGAAGTCAAATGCCGATTCAATTCGAAGCGGTTCATCCGCCTGCTGATATGGCTTCCTGCGACCTGATACATTGCGCTGAAAGCTTGGCCGGAATTGTCTATCGTGAGCGCAAGCTGGCGTGAGGGCAAGGAATGGGCCAGGCAAAACGCATTGAGAGCATCTCCAGACCGGCAACCTACCAGGATGTGCTGGATGCACCGCCCCACGTGGTCGCCGAAATTGTCGCCGGCACGCTGCACACGCGGCCGCGGCCGGCCAAGCGGCATGCCTGGGCAGGCTCGCGCCTGGGCGGCCGCCTGGACGGGCCATTCAATAGCGGCGATGGCGGCCCCGGCGGCTGGCTGATCATCGACGAGCCGGAATTGCATCTCGGCGAGGACATCGTGGTGCCTGACATCGCCGGCTGGCGGCTGGAGACCATGACCGAGGACATGGAGGGGGCAGTTTTCGAGCAGGCGCCGGATTGGGTGTGCGAGGTACTCTCGCCATTGACTCGAAAGCTTGACACGGGTGCAAAGCGTGCCGTCTATGCCAGGGAGAGGGTATCACATCTCTGGTTCGTGGATTCCGATGCCAAGACGCTCGAGGCGTTCGAATTGCGAAAGGGATCGTGGGTCTTGCGCGCCACGCTGACCGACGACGCGCCGGTCTCGCTGCCGCCCTTCGACGCCATCACCTTCCCGCTTGACGCGCTGTGGCCGGATGCGCGCATGTCCAAAGAGAAGGGGGACGGGTGACGGCTCGGCTGCCTCTGCCATGAAGGGCATGACACCGGTCGAGGCTGTTGCAGGGGTGCGGCAGGTACCGAACGTGGCCTGCGGGCATGTGAAGACTTCGAGTTGGTTGGGTGGTTGGTCAGGTATGGGCGAGCTTTGATCTGTAGGCGGTGGCGAGGTCCTCTTCGGTGTGGCCGAAATCGTAGGCGGGTGAGAGGATGAGGTCGGCCGAGTCGATGGTGATCACGACCAGTTCGGTCATGTGCGGCAGGTATTCGGCCCAGGCTTCCTGGAAGCGGGACCGGATGTCGTCGCTGGCGGCGGCGACATCCACGATCTCGGCGGTGCCGGCGATCCGGACAGCTTTGCGGGCCAGAACGTCGAGGAAGCAGGCCTCGACCCTGGCGTTTCGTCGCAAGTTGGCCAGCGTGCCCGGGGAGCGGATATTGCCGAAACCGATGTGATTGTGGTCGATGACCACGAAGGTTCCCTTGGGCGATACCGCCGGTGAGCCATCGCCGTTGACGGTAGCGACCATGCCGGCACTGTAGGTGCGGATGATCCGTGCCATATCGGCAGTCAGCATGCCAGCCGCTTCGTCGGTGGCAGGCCAGGCAGGTCGGCAGTCAACGTGTCAGCCATTCTCCTCTCCTTGGCCGGCACCGGTGGCTGGCGGCCGGTTCGACTTTTCCTCGATTCCCGATTTGCCGGACCGTCCGCGGAGCTCGTCGCAGACCGATTCAATGCGGATGTCGTTGGCGGCCAGCAGCACCATCAGGTGGTAGATGACGTCGGCGGCCTCGTGGACCAGTGCCTGGCGGTCGGGGCCAGTTCCGGCCAGCACCGCCTCGACGGCTTCCTCGCCGAATTTCCGCGCACATTCGCCGCGGCCGCCATGCAGCAAGCGCGCGGTCCATGATTGTTCCGGGTCGCTGCCGCGACGGTTGTCGATGGTCCTCTCCAGCTCTTCCAGGATGGTCATGTTGTCCTCACCGCAAGTCCGGCCGCCTGCATATGTCGTTTTGCTTCCTGGATCGAATACTCGCCAAAATGGAATATCGATGCCGCCAGCACCGCCGATGCGCCGCCAACCCTGACACCATCCACGAGATGGTCAAGATGGCCAACCCCGCCCGACGCGATGACCGGAATGCGCACCGCCGCCGATATGGCCCGGGTAAGGGGAAGGTCATAGCCCTCCCTGGTGCCATCGGTGTCGATTCCGGTCAGGAGGATCTCGCCGGCGCCGCGCCTTGCCATCTCCTTGGCAAAACCGACGGCGTCGATCCGGGTTTGCCTGGTTCCGCCATGGGTGAAGATTTCCCATCGTCCGGTTCCGACCGATTTGGCATCGATGGCCACGACCACGCATTGCGACCCGAACCGGTCTGCCGCCCGTGAAACGACATCCGGGTCGGCGACGGCGGCCGTGTTGAAGGAAATCTTGTCCGCTCCGGCCCGGAGCAACATTTCCACATCGTCGTTGTTGCGAATCCCGCCGCCGACCGTCAGCGGCATGAAGCAGGAATCGGCGGTGCGGGAGGCCAGGTCCAGGAGGGTCCCGCGGGATTCAAGCGAGGCCGAAATGTCCAGGAAGCACAACTCGTCGGCACCCTCGGAATCGTACCGGCGGGCCGCCTCGACCGGATCGCCCGCGTCTGTCAGCCCGGTGAAGTTGACCCCCTTCACGATTCGCCCATCCTTGACGTCAAGGCAGGGGATGATCCGGACCTTCAGCATGAGCCGGCCCTTGTCATTGCATGTCCTTTCGTCGGCAAGCGGGGAAGGCTCATCGGTCGCCATCCTCGGGGGCGATGCCAAATTCCGCCGCCGCCGCTGCAAGGTCGATTGATCCGTCATAGATGGCCCTGCCGACGATCACGCCGGCGATGCCCGCCCCGAGCGTCGCCAGCGCCCGGATGTCCTCGATCGTCGATACGCCGCCGGATGCGATGACCGGAATATCGACCGCGGCGGCAATGCAGGCAATGGCCTCGAAATTGGGTCCCGACATCAGCCCGTCCCTGCCGATATCGGTAAAGATGATGGCGGCGATGCCCATATCCTGCAGCGATGCTGCCAGGTCATGTGCCTGGAGGGCGGTGGTCTCGGCCCATCCCTTCGTTGCCACGAATCCGTCTCGTGCATCGATTCCGACCATGATGCGGCCTGGATGCAGGCGGGCCGCCTTTCGGACCAGGTCGGGATTCTCGGCGGCGGCAGTTCCAAGGATCACCTGGCCGATGCCGCGGCCGAGCCAGGATTCGATGGTCGTGAGGTCACGAATCCCGCCGCCTAGCTGCAGTGGCAAGGTCGTGCCGGCCGCGATGGCTTCGATGGCACCGGCATTGGCAGGGTGGCCAGCAAAGGCCCCGTCAAGATCGACAACATGGAGCTTGCGCAATCCGACCCGTTCGAATGACAGCGCCTGGGCGACCGGATCATCGTTGAAGATTGTTGCGGTGGCGGGGTCGCCCCGGACCAGCCGGACGCATCGTCCGTGCTGCAGGTCTATGGCCGGTATCAGAATCATGGGATCAGCCCGGGGTCCAGGTCAGGAAATTCCTGATGATCGACAGGCCCGCTGTCTGGCTCTTTTCCGGGTGGAACTGCACGCCGGCAATGTTTCCGGAGGCGATGGCGGCCACCAACGGACCGCCGTAATCAGCGTGGGCAATGGAATCACGCCGATCGTCGGGGACAAAATGATAGGAGTGAACAAAATAGACATCGGTCCCGGATGAAATCCCGTCCAGCAACGGGTGCGGCCGGTCGGCGGTCAGGCTATTCCAGCCCATATGCGGGATCTTGAGCGCCGGGTCGTCAGGGCGGATATTCACAACCCTGCCGGGGATCCAGTCAAATCCGGGTGTCTCGCCTGCCTCCAGGCCAATGGTTGCCAAAAGCTGCATGCCAACGCAAATACCGAGCAGCGGCACCTTCCGGATTTTGGCCGAGTGCTCGACCGGTTGCCGCAACCCGCTTTCGGTCAGTGCGTTCCGGCAGGCGGCGAAAGCACCAACTCCCGGCAATACGATCCGGTCGGCGGCCAGGATGTCGTCCGGGCTGCTGGCAAGGGCAACATTGATGCCGCCCAGCTCGCTGGCCACCCGGCGGAAGCTCTTCTCGACGGAGTGGAGGTTGCCGGTCCCGTAGTCGACAATTGCAACCTTCATGCCCGGAGCTGGCCCTTGGTCGAGGGAATTCTGCCGGCATTTCGTTCATCCGGGGCCACCGCCATCCGCAATGCCCGGGCCACCGCCTTGAAGGTGGCCTCGGCGATGTGATGGGAATTGAAACCGCCGCGCTTCGACGCGTGCAGCGTGATCCCACCCTGCATGGCAAAGGCCTGGAAGAATTCTCGTACCAGTTCGGTATCGAAGGTGCCAATTCTTGCCGCCGGAATGTCGATCTCCCAGGCCAGGTATGGCCGGCCGGATATATCCAGGGCAACATCGATCCACGCATCGTCCATTGGCAGCTGGCAGGCGCCATATCGGCAGATGCCCTGCTTGTCGCCAACTGCCCGGGTGAATGCCTGGCCGATGACCAACCCGACATCCTCGACGGTGTGGTGATCATCGATGAAGGTGTCGCCTGCGGCCTCGACCTCCAGGTCGATCATCGAATGCCGGGAAAACTGTTCGAGCATGTGGTCAAGGAAGCCGATTTGCGTCTGGCAGGAGCACTCTCCGCTGCCATCCAGGTTGACGGTTGCCCTGACCCTGGTTTCCGATGTCGTTCGCTCGACGGTGGCGATTCGCATTGGCAATCTCCGGCAATTCCCAGGATGCGACGGCGTGTACGCGACCCGGACCAGTTTGTTAACCCTCTGGCTTGACCGATTGCAGGGCCAGCCGGTCAAATTTGCGGCGGCGCCAGCAGGCGGATGCCGTTCTCCCGACAACCGTGCAGGCAGTGGTGGTCATCCAGGCGACCGCCGGCTGCGCCGCTGCGCCTTTCGCTCCCTGACCAGGATGTAATAGGTCGATGCGATGATGATCGACGTCCCGGCCAGGAATGTGATGGTGATGTCCTCGCCGAAGATGACGACACCAGCGGCGATTGACAGCGGGACGGCAAAATAATGCAGCGGCGCCAGGGTGCTGGCCGGGGCCAGCTTGTGGCTGAGGGCCATGAGCCATTGCTGAAGGCTCGCCAGGAACCCGCAGGCGACCAGGATGGAAAATTCTGCCGGGATTGACGGCCAGTCGACATCGGCGGCCACGCACCACAGCGAGAATACCGCGGCACCAAAAATGTTGTAGATCAGCGCGGTCTTGACCGGCGAGTCGCTGGTTCCCAGTTTGCGCAGGAATATGAACATAAGCGCCGCGAAGAACGGCGCGGCCAGTGCATAGGCGATCCCCGGCTGCAGCCATCCTTCAACATCCGGCCGCAGCAATACCATGGTCCCGATCAGCCCGGTTGCAACGGCAATCCAGCGGCGCAGGCCGATGATCTCACCCAGCAACAGCGGCGCAAGCACGGTGATGAAGGCCGGCAGCGTCTGCGCAATCGCCGTCGCCGTGGTGATTTCGATCTTCGAGACCGCCAGCAGCCAGCAGGTCAGTCCGGCCAGGCCGGAGACACATCGCCAGATCAGCACCCGGACATTGTGCACCACCAGCACCGTCCGGCCATGCTGCCAGAGCCCGAGCATCACCAGCAGCGGAAGGCTGAACAGGTATCGGAACAGGAGAAAGACCGCGACCGATACCGTGTCGGCAAGCAGCTTGGCAGCGCTGGCAATGACGATCGACAGGGCAATCTCGCCGAGCAGTGCGAAACTGCCCAGCGGAACATTATCGCCTGCCTTCAGGATTGAATCCTCCGGGCCGAATTCTCCGCCGGGACCAGGTCGTGCCCGTCGACAATCCCGGGCCGGGTCCCCTCCCGGCCGACCAGTGTCCCGTACGGAATTGATGCAGGGCAGGGGGGTGTCATGGGTTGGCGAGGATGCAAGGGTCCGAAACCGATCTCGCGGAAGGGCGAAGGTACGCCCATCACGGTTTGAGTCGGCGCAATATCAATTGCGACCGCTCAATAATGTTGTCTGTGATCGAATAAACGACCTTTTGTCGATCAGCCGATACGTCAAGTGCGTTGAGAACACCATCGCATTGCTTCAGGATGGCCTCGGCGATCTCGGCCATTCGCCTGCGCACAAACGGCGCGCGGACCTCAATGTCCCTGGCGAACTTTTCCAGATCGGCGGGATAGAGTTCTTCAACTGTGCGGCGCCCACCGAATTTCATGGCGAAGTGCGGGCTGAAATCGGGATAGGCGACAGTGGAGAGGAGGTCGTAGAGCGGCGCAAGTCTGGTCCGCCCGGGCAGATACAGCAGGCTGAAATTCTTCGCATGGGCGTCGGCATTGCCAATGATGGCGTTGAACAAGGCCGCACCGAGTAGATTCAGGGTCTCGACCGCAGGTCGGGTCGCAACCCGTCGGACCAGCGCGAAACAGTCACGGAAAACCGGCCCGCCATCGCTCGCATATTTCCTCGCCGAGGTGAACCCGAGCGCCTGACAGAAATCCTCCTGGTGCAGACGGATTATACTACCATCCTCGCCCTTCTGCCGGTCATAGCGTTCGATCAGCAGAAAGCGTTTGTCCCCGATACTGCGATATTCGACCGGCGCGACATCAAGGCCGATGGCGCGGGCCAACCGCATGCAGATGATCTCGTTCTCGGCAGTGCCTTCGAGCCGGAAGATTTCGGGTTTCAGAATATGGGTCGTTGGTTGACCCGGCGCTGGCAGCGCGACTTGGCCATCCTTGCAGATAACGGGCAGCTTCGACTGTGCGCCCGCGAGCGAGAGGCACAAGCCGTCTTCGCCGCCCGCCAGCATGGGGCGTGTTGGCAATCGGTCGATGAGTGCAACGAGTTCGTCATCGCTCAAGACTCGGAGAGGCCCCCTCACATCAACCGAGGCGGGTTCAGCCTCCTCCGGCCAGATTTCGATGGCTCCGGCGACTTCCCCGCCAATCTTTTCCAGCAACCGAAACTCGTTTCGCTCGGAGACACCAAGCGCCTGCGCGATGGCCGTGCGCTGGGAGGCCTCTGGCAACAGGCCCTCGAAGAAGGGCAGCGTCGCACGCCGGTCGAAGGGCTCGGACCTGAGCGGCAGAGAGGCCGAAACCGGTCTCGCATCCGGTTTTGAAAGCCAGTCTTCGGCGTAGGAAAACTCCGGCTCTCCATATGCGTTCATCGCAAGCCGGCCGACGCGTGCGCCATTCCACCAGACTACAAGCCGCCGCGTCATGCCAACGCCCCGTCAGGTGAGGTCAGGGACACATCGATCCCAAGCGCCGCCAGCACCGCCAGCGTCTTGCCGAGTTGGGCCGTTTCCTTGCCAGCTTCCAGTTCGATCAGAAAGCGCACGCCGACATCGGCGGCAGCGGCGAGCTCGTTCTGCCGCAGGCCTTGCGCCTTTCGCTCCGCACGTATGGTGTTTCCGATATCGGTTGGGGTCATAGCGATCTTCCTGATCGGGAAGATGCTCAATCCTCGCTCGCACGTCAAGACAAATATTCCCGTTCGGGAACAATTGTAGCGCCTGAGCGCTCATGTAAGTTCATTATTCCCGAACGGGAATTTCTCAATTGGTCTGCCTCATGTTCTTGAGGCGCCGGTTGTTGAAACTGAAGTTCTTGGTGATTTTCCAGCATTCTTGTTGCCCGTCAGAGGGTACCCTGAACGGGATGTCAGTCTCTGCCTACATCTTGGCGTTTCGCTACATTCTTGCGATGTCCTTCAGCAGCACCAGCGCCCTATTCTGTTCGGCGTTGGGCCGGGTTGTCACCTCGATCATGGTCTGCGCCTTGCCGCCATCCGGGTGCGCCACCGCGTGCGTGGAGCGGATGATGGCGGACAAGTGCAACCGGCGTCCAAGATTAACCCGTCTTGTGCAGTCTTTCCTTCCCGGTAGGCTTTTCCCGGTAGTCCGCCCGGCGGGCGGTGTTCTCGGGAGAAGGAAAGATGGTAAGGAAGCCGGATCACGGATTTCGGCGGCTGGCCGACGAGGTGAGGTCCAGGCCGCTGACCCAGGTGGCGCCGCTACTGGGATACGAGCAGGACAGGACCGACCGCTGCCGCTGGCGACGGGAGGGCTCGGTGCTCAGCGTGGGCGGGCCCAAATACTACGACCATATCGCCGGCTGCGGCGGTGGCGGGGCCGCAGGTCAGGTCATCGTGGGGTTTCCATTACAGATTGTTGGTCGAAGAAATCAGAGCATTTTGACAAGAGCATTGAGCTGATCGACCGCTGCGTTCCAGCCAATCTCAAATCCCATCTCGATATGTTGTTTCTTGGACTCTTCATTTGAATGGCGCGCGCTCCAAATCATCCGGGTGCACCCGTCGCCAGTATCAGACAACTCGACAACACCGGTCATGAAGTTGGTCGGCTGAGGCACAAAACCTTCAGCGTATCCATCGGTGAAAACCAGCCGCTTGCCTTCTACGACATCGAGAAAGCACCCGATATTCTCCAAGCGCTCGCCATCGGGGCCTGTCATAACAGTGTTGAAGCGTCCGCCCGCACGAACATCGAGATCGGCTTCGGCAAGCGACCACGGCTTGGGCACATGCCATTGTTTGAGAAAATCGGCGTCGGTCCAACAACGCCAGACAGTGGCGCGCGGCGCGTCAATTACGCGACTTACGGACAAGGTTAGGTTATTCGGATCAATCATCAGAAAAGATTCTTGTTGAGCGTTGGAAGAGGAGTTCGATGTAACAGCGAAGATGGTCGACGCTGTCAAGGGCTGCAGACGGATCGTTATAGGCTCTTGAGAGAATGAATCCGCCTTGCAGGACCGCTTAGGTGTGACGAGCCAGAGACTTGGCCGACCATGGCAGGCCCAATCCATCGAATTCGATTGCCGCTTCAATATCGGGTTCGAGAGTTTCAGCGTATCCGAATATGCTGTCGGCACAAGCGTCGCGAATTGCCGGGACCACTTTGTAGATTTCCTGCGTCATGGTGGCGACAAGGCGGGTCCATTCGGCAATGTCCGCGCTTGATGATAGACCGCCGGAAATCCAAATAGGCGAGCACAAGATCCAATGAATCGCCATGCTTATGGTTGTGCACAGTCTCAAGCAGCGCTGATGTCGTTTTCGACCAACAGTTTGCTGCGGCGACGCCGAGCGCCTCCTTGTCCTTGAAATTATGGAAGAAGGCGCCCTTGGTGATGCCAGCGCTTTCGCAAAGCTCATCTATCGTGGTCGCGGAATAGCCCCGACGACGCACAACGTCTCGGGCCGCCTCCAGCAGCCTATTCTTCGCATTTCCTCGTTCAGGATTCTTGTCCGTTGGTCTAGGCGGATTGTTTGGCCTTCACGGAAGGGCTGCACCCGGCGCGGAATGTACCGGCAATAGTAACTTTCCACGCGTTGGCGGAGGTTTCGATCACCGTCAAGAGGTCGGGCCATGGCAAATTCTAGCCCAACAGTGAAGTCAAACAGATTCGAACGGGAGTGAAAGACAAGAAAATCCTTGCTTCTCGATATCTTAAACGAGTTACGGGAACGAAATCTGGAGCGGGCGATGGGATTCGAACCCACGACCCCAACCTTGGCAAGGTTGTGCTCTACCTCTGAGCTACGCCCGCTATCCAGAATTAGCCAGCGAGCTACACCGACTGTCCAGAATGCGCCGTTTCTATTTTTGGGCAGACCACAGCGCAAGTGGAAAACGCGCAATGGTCGAGAATTCCGAACCGCGGTCATTCCGGGGCCGGTTGTCGGCTTCCGAACTGCTGCGGTCATTCCGGCGCTGGCGGACGGTTGTCGGCTTCCGCCGTGCTGCGCCGCTTGGCGCGAATGAGGTTGAGGGCCTCGACCAGGCAGGCAAACAGCATGGCGGCGTAGATGTACTCCCGCTCGATATGGTGGTGCAGCCCATCGGCGACCAGCGCCAGGCCGACCATGGCCAGGAAGGCGAGCGCGAGCATCTTGGCGGATGGATGTCGTTCGACAAACAGTGACAGGCCCTCGGCGAAGAACATCATGACCAGCACCGCGACGATGATCGCCGCAACCATGACCTCGATATGTTCGGCAATTCCGACCGCGGTGATTACCGAATCCAGCGAGAACACGGCATCGAGAATGATGATCTGCACGATCACCGACCAGAAGCCGGTGCGCTGGCTTCGCTGCTGGCCGAGCCGGCCCTCGAGTTCGGCGAAGATCTCGTTTGCCGCCTTCCAGATTAGGAACAGCCCACCGCCAATCAGGATGATGTCACGCCAACTCACGGTCTGGTCCAGAATGGCGAAAATCGGTCGGGTCAGCGAAACAATCCACGAAATGGCAAACAGCAGCAGGACCCGCATGAGCATTCCGAGCCCGAGACCGATCAACCGTGCGTGGCGGCGCTGGTGTTCGGGAAGCCTCGATGCCGCGATCGAGATGAAGAGCACATTGTCGACGCCAAGGACGATCTCGAGAATCGCCAGCGACAGGAAGCTGGCCCAGACGGCCGGATCTGCCAGCAATTCAGCCATGTCGACCTCCCGGCATGATTTCCGGCCAGCCGATGAGGCCGCGCTCCGGCATCATCGGGCGGTCTGGATTACGCTGTTGTACCCGGCTCATCTTCCGGCAACAACTCGACCAGCAACTGCTTGGTTTCGAATCCCTGCCCGGCCTTGACATGAATGGTGCCAACCGTGCCGGCCCGTTCCGAATAGACGCCGACCTCCATCTTCATGGCCTCGATGGTAAGCAGGACTTCGTCCTTCCCGATTTGCTGACCCTCATGCACCGAAATCGAGGTAACGGTTCCGGGCATGGGGGCGCCGACATGATCCGGGTTGCTGTCATCGGCCAGCACCGGCTGCGGCGCCGAGGCAGCAAAGCTGCGGTCGACGATCCGCACGGTGCGGGGTTGTCCATTCAACTCGAAGAACACCCGCACACTGCCGTCATCCCGGGTGGTGCCGACGGCCTGGAGCTGGATCTCGAGAATCTTTCCGGGATCGATCTCGGCGCTGATGACCTCACCGGGCTGCATCCCGTAGAAGAATGTCCGGGTCGGCAGCGTGCGGACCGGCCCGTATTGCAGGTGGTGCTTCATGTAGTCGAGAAATACTGACGGATACATGAGGTAGCCGGCCAAATCCTCGTCATCGGCCTCGAATCCGTCCAGCCGCTCCGAGAGTTCATGCCTGCATGCCTCGATGTCCACCGCCGGCAGAAGCTTGCCTGGCCGCACCGTTATCGGTTGCTGTCCCTTGAGAACCTTTCGTTGCAGGGCGGCCGGGAAACCGCCAGCCGGCTGTCCGATGTCGCCTCGCATCAATTCGACGACCGAGGAGGGAAACGACACTTCGACGTCCGGATCCTCGATCTCCTCCCTCGATACCCCCTGGCTGACCATCATCAGCGCCATGTCGCCGACCACCTTCGATGTCGGCGTGACCTTGACGATGTCGCCGAACATCCGGTTGGCCTCGGCATAGGCCTCGGCAATGTCGGCCCAGCGGTCGCCAAGGCCGAGCGACCGGGCCTGCGCCTTCAGGTTGGAGAATTGTCCGCCGGGCATTTCGTGCAGGAATATCTCCGATACCGGGGCCGGCAGGCCCTCGTCGAAGGCACTGTACAGGGATCGCACATCCGCCCAATATTCGGACAACTCCCGAATGGCGGCGATATCCAGGCCGGTGTCGCGCTCGGTATGGGCCAGGGATTCGACGATCGATCCCAGGCAGGGCTGCGAGGTTCCGCCGGAAAACGAATCGATGGCCGCATCGACGATGTCGGCGCCGGCCTCGCAGGCAGCGAGAGCCACTGCGACGCCCATGCCGCTGGTATCATGGGTATGAATGTGGATCGGAAGCCCCACCTCTTCACGGAGTGCCGTGACCAGCACCCGGGTCGCGGCCGGCTTCAGGATGCCCGACATGTCCTTGATGGCCAGGAAGTGAACGCCGGCCGCCTTCAGTTCCCTGGCGATGGCCAGGTAGTAGTGCAGGTCATACTTGGACCGGTCGGGGTTGGAGATGTCGCCGGTATAGCAGATGGCCGCCTCGCAGACTCGGCCCGTCTCCAGTACCGCATCGATCGCCACCCGCATGTTTTCGGTCCAGTTGAGGCTGTCGAAGATCCTGAAGACGTCGATCCCGGTCTTCGCCGCCTGCCTGACGAAGAACTGCACGACATTGTCGGGATAGTTGGTGTAGCCAACACCGTTGGCACCCCGGAGGAGCATCTGGGTCATGATGTCGGGTGCGCCGGCGCGGATGTCGCGCAATCGCTGCCAGGGGCATTCCTTCAGGAACCGGTAGGACGCATCGAAGGTGGCGCCGCCCCAGCACTCCAGCGAAAACAGACCGGGCAGGTTGTGCGAATAGGCTTCGGCAGAATTGACGATGTCGTAGGACCGCATCCTGGTTGCCAGGATGGATTGATGGGCATCGCGCATCGTGGTGTCGGTCACCAGCAGGCGCTTCCGGTTGATCACCCAGTCGGCAAGCCCCTCTGGACCACGTTCGACCAGGACCCTGCGGGGGGTCATGGCAGCGGGCTGCTGGCCGGGGCACGGTAATGCCGGCACCCTTGCTGCGGCTGGCGGCAGGTCCCGTTCGGCGATCTCGGGGTTGCCGTTCACGGTGGTGTCGGCAATGTAGCGGAGAATCTTGGTAGCCCGGTCACGGCGCTCGCGGAAGCGAAACAAATCCGGCGTCCGGTCAATGAAGGTCGTCGAGTAGTCATTGGAAAGAAATGACGGGTGCCGCAGGAGATTCTCGACAAACACGATGTTGGTGGCAACGCCGCGGATCCTGAACTCGCGCAGCGCCCGACCCATTCGCCTGACGGCGCCGTCGGCGGTCGGCGCCCAGGCAGTGACCTTGACCAGCAGCGAGTCATAGTAACGGGTGATGATCCCGCCCGAATAGGCGGTTCCCTCGTCGAGGCGAATTCCGAACCCGGTTGCCGACCGGTAGGCGACGATTCGTCCGTAATCGGGGATGAAATTGTTGAGCGGGTCCTCGGTGGTGATCCTGGTTTGGATCGCATTTCCGTTGAGGCTGATATCCTCCTGGGAGTCCATGCCGGTTGCCTGCCAGAGGCTCGCACCCTCGGCGATCAGGATTTGCGCCCTGACGATGTCGATTCCGGTCACCTCCTCGGTGACGGTGTGTTCGACCTGGATGCGCGGGTTGACCTCGATGAAGTGAAAACGGCCAGTATCGATATCCATGAGGAACTCGACCGTGCCGGCATTCACGTAGCCGGTATGCCTGGCGATGCCGACACCGAAGCCGCAAACCTCCTGTCGCTGGTCCTCGGTGAGGAAAGGGGCGGGCGCGCGCTCGACGATCTTCTGGTTGCGCCGCTGGATGGAGCAGTCCCGCTCGAAGAGGTGGATGACATTGCCTTCGGCATCGCCGAGGATCTGGACTTCCACATGCCTGGCATTGTGAATCAGCTTTTCGAGGAAGCAGGCATCATTGCCAAAGGCTGCCCTGGCCTCGCTTCGCCCCTCACCCACATTCGCTTCCAGTTCATCGGCGGATTCAATGCGGCGCATGCCGCGCCCTCCGCCTCCCCAAGCCGCCTTCAGCATCAGCGGGTAGCCGATTTCGGCCGCCATTTCCCGGACCCTGTCCATGTCGTCCGGCAACGGGTCAGTCGCCGGAACCACCGGGATGCCGGCTTCGATGGCGACCTGCCTTGCCGAAGCCTTGTCGCCGAGGAGTCGCATGGCGTGGCCGGACGGGCCGATGAAGGCAATTCCCTGGCGCTCGCAGGCATCGACCAATTCCGGGTTTTCGGAGAGCAGCCCGTAGCCGGGATGAATGGCGTCGGCGCCGCATTGTCGGGCAATGCGCATGATTTCGTCGATGGAGAGATAGGCCTCGACCGGCCCCAGCCCCTGTCCGATCCTGTAGGCTTCGTCGGATTTGAACCGGTGGAGCGAAAGCTTGTCCTCCTCGGCAAAGACGGCCACCGTTCGTTTGCCGAGCTCGTTGGCCGCCCGCATGATGCGAACGGCAATCTCGCCGCGATTGGCAACCAGTATCTTGCTGAATTCCGGCATGCTACCCGTGCTGGTCCCTGACATCCTGCCGGCAAACCGGCCGACGATTTCGTTTCGTGCAGGCGGTCACCGGAAATGCCTCAATCCGGCGGTGATTTCCACAGAATTCGAACGGCCCGGCATGTTTGGTGTTACCAACGGACGACAACTGGAACATAATGGGAACTTTTCGCTTTACACCTGCCAGAGTTCAGATAAGACGGCGGCATGAAAAACGAAAGACATTCTTCGGCTGGCGCGAGCGACTCGCCGATGCTGCATGCTGGCCCCGACACCGCTCCATATCTTCGGGACCTCAATCCGAGACAAGTCGAGGCGGTCGAGACGCTCGACGGGCCGGTCCTGGTGCTTGCCGGTGCCGGCACCGGCAAGACCCGGACGCTGACCGCCCGGATTGCACATATCCTGTGCACCGGACGCGCCTGGCCATCGCAGATCCTGGCCGTGACCTTTACCAACAAGGCGGCGGCCGAGATGCGGGATCGGGTCGAGAAAGCCGTCCCGATGCAGGTTGGCGCCTTTCCCTGGCTCGGGACCTTCCACGCCATTTCGGCCAGGTGCGCATGATCTCCGATGCCGGTTTCGTCTCCGACGCCGGCCGTTGGAAGCCGTAGATCGTCCCGGTCCGGTGGACCCCCGGCCGGTCGTCATTCCCGCCAGTGCCTGGGTGTCAACTGACTTGGCTACACGGCCCCTCTCACCGGATCTCGATGCACAGGCTGACCCCGCACGTCTGCTGGCCGGCCAGGCACCAGCGTCGGAAATCCGGACCGAAGGCATGGAATTCGGAACCCTCCGCTGTTACATCGGGGAGCGACAGCTGTTTGGTGAAGGGGCCGGATTGATGCATGCCGAGATCGAGGGAAAAAGGGACGAGATCGCCGGAATCTGCCGGCGTCACCATGTGTCACGCCTCGAGGTGTTCGGCTCGGCGGCGGGGGGCACGGATTTCGATCCGGAGACCAGCGATGCCGACTTCCTGGTGGAATTCAGCCGGATGGATGACGCCGATCCATTGGGCCAGTATTTTGACCTGGTCGATGCCTTGCGTGATGCGCTGGGCCGGAAGATCGATCTGGTCGAGGACGGTGCAGTCACCAATCCCCGCATCTTGGCCGCGATAAATCGTTCAAAGGAGTTGGTCTATGCGGCGTGATTCCTGGAGCCTGCTGACCGAAATCAAAGCCGCTGCAGAAGAGATCAGGGCTTTCATCAAGGACATGAACCATGATGAATACATGGAGGATTTTCGAACCCAGAAAGCAGTTGCATTCAACTATGTCATCATCGGCGAGACGTTGAACCGGCTGGAGGATGCGTCACCAGAACTGGCTGAACGGATACCGCATATGAGGCAAATCGTCGGTTTCCGGAATGTCCTCGTTCATGGCTATGTGAGCATCAGTCAGACCCGTGTCTGGCAGTATTCCGAGGTCAATTTGCAGGAATTGCTGAAGTCCGTTGAGTCACTCATTGATGAGCTTGATCAGACCCATGATATCAGCGCGGCCGCTGCACCTGAGGATGACAGCTGTAGTCCGGACCCCTTCTGAACGGGGGGCCTTCGTTGCCCTCAGCCTGGATGTATCCAGGAAGTCAGGCACACTGCGCCGTGAGTACGCGATCCCACGAAATTTGTTCGCGCGTGAAGTGGCCGTGAATTGCGGTCGGACGATGCTCAGGCGATTCCAGGTGGCCGGGGAATCACTGGAGCATGAGGTGGTCACCGACCGGCTGTTGCTCACGCATTGACGTGTTCAGGCTGGCCATCGGATGACCGGCAGGAAGATGGCCAGCCAGGCGACGCCGGTGGCGATCCAGGACAGCTGCTATGGCAGCAGCCAGGAGGCCAGAACGGCCGCGACCAGCGCCGCCAACTCGGCCCACAGCCAGGGCCCGGGGACCGCGCCTGGCGATGCCGACACCGAAGCCGCAAACCTCCTGTCGCTGGTCCTCGGTGAGGAAAGGGGCGGGCGCGCGCTCGACGATCTTCTGGTTGCGCCGCTGGATGGAGCAGTCCCGCTCGAAGAGGTGGATGACATTGCCTTCGGCATCGCCGAGGATCTGGACTTCCACATGCCTGGCATTGTGAATCAGCTTTTCGAGGAAGCAGGCATCATTGCCAAAGGCTGCCCTGGCCTCGCTTCGCCCCTCACCCACATTCGCTTCCAGTTCATCGGCGGATTCAATGCGGCGCATGCCGCGCCCTCCGCCTCCCCAAGCCGCCTTCAGCATCAGCGGGTAGCCGATTTCGGCCGCCATTTCCCGGACCCTGTCCATGTCGTCCGGCAACGGGTCAGTCGCCGGAACCACCGGGATGCCGGCTTCGATGGCGACCTGCCTTGCCGAAGCCTTGTCGCCGAGGAGTCGCATGGCGTGGCCGGACGGGCCGATGAAGGCAATTCCCTGGCGCTCGCAGGCATCGACCAATTCCGGGTTTTCGGAGAGCAGCCCGTAGCCGGGATGAATGGCGTCGGCGCCGCATTGTCGGGCAATGCGCATGATTTCGTCGATGGAGAGATAGGCCTCGACCGGCCCCAGCCCCTGTCCGATCCTGTAGGCTTCGTCGGATTTGAACCGGTGGAGCGAAAGCTTGTCCTCCTCGGCAAAGACGGCCACCGTTCGTTTGCCGAGCTCGTTGGCCGCCCGCATGATGCGAACGGCAATCTCGCCGCGATTGGCAACCAGTATCTTGCTGAATTCCGGCATGCTACCCGTGCTGGTCCCTGACATCCTGCCGGCAAACCGGCCGACGATTTCGTTTCGTGCAGGCGGTCACCGGAAATGCCTCAATCCGGCGGTGATTTCCACAGAATTCGAACGGCCCGGCATGTTTGGTGTTACCAACGGACGACAACTGGAACATAATGGGAACTTTTCGCTTTACACCTGCCAGAGTTCAGATAAGACGGCGGCATGAAAAACGAAAGACATTCTTCGGCTGGCGCGAGCGACTCGCCGATGCTGCATGCTGGCCCCGACACCGCTCCATATCTTCGGGACCTCAATCCGAGACAAGCCGAGGCGGTCGAGACGCTCGACGGGCCGGTCCTGGTGCTTGCCGGTGCCGGCACCGGCAAGACCCGGACGCTGACCGCCCGGATTGCACATATCCTGTGCACCGGACGCGCCTGGCCATCGCAGATCCTGGCCGTGACCTTTACCAACAAGGCGGCGGCCGAGATGCGGGATCGGGTCGAGAAAGCCGTCCCGATGCAGGTTGGCGCCTTTCCCTGGCTCGGGACCTTCCACGCCATTTCGGCCAGGTGCGCATGATCTCCGATGCCGGTTTCGTCTCCGACGCCGGCCGTTGGAAGCCGTAGATCGTCCCGGTCCGATGGACCCCGGCCGGTCGTCATTCCCGCCAGTGCCTGGGTGTCAACTGACTTGGCTACACGGCCCCTCTCACCGGATCTCGATGCACAGGCTGACCCCGCACGTCTGCTGGCCGGCCAGGCACCAGCGTCGGAAATCCGGACCGAAGGCATGGAATTCGGAACCCTCCGCTGTTACATCGGGGAGCGACAGCTGTTTGGTGAAGGGGCCGGATTGATGCATGCCGAGATCGAGGGAAAAAGGGACGAGATCGCCGGGATCTGCCGGCGTCACCATGTGTCACGCCTCGAGGTGTTCGGCTCGGCGGCAGGGGGCACGGATTTCGATCCGGAGACCAGCGATGCCGACTTCCTGGTGGAATTCAGCCGGATGGATGACGCCGATCCATTGGGCCAGTATTTTGACCTGGTCGATGCCTTGCGTGATGCGCTGGGCCGGAAGATCGATCTGGTCGAGGACGGTGCAGTCACCAATCCCCGCATCTTGGCCGCGATAAATCGTTCAAAGGAGTTGGTCTATGCGGCGTGATTCCTGGAGCCTGCTGACCGAAATCAAAGCCGCTGCAGAAGAGATCAGGGCTTTCATCAAGGACATGAACCATGATGAATACATGGAGGATTTTCGAACCCAGAAAGCAGTTGCATTCAACTATGTCATCATCGGCGAGACGTTGAACCGGCTGGAGGATGCGTCACCAGAACTGGCTGAACGGATACCGCATATGAGGCAAATCGTCGGTTTCCGGAATGTCCTCGTTCATGGCTATGTGAGCATCAGTCAGACCCGTGTCTGGCAGTATTCCGAGGTCAATTTGCAGGAATTGCTGAAGTCCGTTGGGTCACTCATTGATGAGCTTGATCAGACCCATGATATCAGCGCGGCCGCTGCACCTGAGGATGACAGCTGTAGTCCGGACCCCTTCTGAACGGGGGGCTTCGTCGCCCTCAGCCTGGATGTATCCAGGAAGTCAGGCGCACTGCGCCGTGAGTACGCGATCCCACGAAATTTGTTCGCGCGTGAAGTGGCCGTGAATTGCGGTCGGTCGATGCTCAGGCGACTCCAGGTGGCCGGGGAATCACTGGAGCATGAGGTGGTCACCGACCGGCTGTTGCTCACGCATTGACGTGTTCAGGCTGGCCATCGGATGACCGGCAGGAAGATGGCCAGCCAGGCGACGCCGGTGGCGATCCAGGACAGCTGCTATGGCAGCAGCCAGGAGGCCAGAACGGCCGCGACCAGCGCCGCCAACTCGGCCCACAGCCAGGGCCCGGGGACCGCGCCTGGCGATGCCGACACCGAAGCCGCAAACCTCCTGTCGCTGGTCCTCGGTGAGGAAAGGGGCGGGCGCGCGCTCGACGATCTTCTGGTTGCGCCGCTGGATGGAGCAGTCCCGCTCGAAGAGGTGGATGACATTGCCTTCGGCATCGCCGAGGATCTGGACTTCCACATGCCTGGCATTGTGAATCAGCTTTTCGAGGAAGCAGGCATCATTGCCAAAGGCTGCCCTGGCCTCGCTTCGCCCCTCACCCACATTCGCTTCCAGTTCATCGGCGGATTCAATGCGGCGCATGCCGCGCCCTCCGCCTCCCCAAGCCGCCTTCAGCATCAGCGGGTAGCCGATTTCGGCCGCCATTTCCCGGACCCTGTCCATGTCGTCCGGCAACGGGTCAGTCGCCGGAACCACCGGGATGCCGGCTTCGATGGCGACCTGCCTTGCCGAAGCCTTGTCGCCGAGGAGTCGCATGGCGTGGCCGGACGGGCCGATGAAGGCAATTCCCTGGCGCTCGCAGGCATCGACCAATTCCGGGTTTTCGGAGAGCAGCCCGTAGCCGGGATGAATGGCGTCGGCGCCGCATTGTCGGGCAATGCGCATGATTTCGTCGATGGAGAGATAGGCCTCGACCGGCCCCAGCCCCTGTCCGATCCTGTAGGCTTCGTCGGATTTGAACCGGTGGAGCGAAAGCTTGTCCTCCTCGGCAAAGACGGCCACCGTTCGTTTGCCGAGCTCGTTGGCCGCCCGCATGATGCGAACGGCAATCTCGCCGCGATTGGCAACCAGTATCTTGCTGAATTCCGGCATGCTACCCGTGCTGGTCCCTGACATCCTGCCGGCAAACCGGCCGACGATTTCGTTTCGTGCAGGCGGTCACCGGAAATGCCTCAATCCGGCGGTGATTTCCACAGAATTCGAACGGCCCGGCATGTTTGGTGTTACCAACGGACGACAACTGGAACATAATGGGAACTTTTCGCTTTACACCTGCCAGAGTTCAGATAAGACGGCGGCATGAAAAACGAAAGACATTCTTCGGCTGGCGCGAGCGACTCGCCGATGCTGCATGCTGGCCCCGACACCGCTCCATATCTTCGGGACCTCAATCCGAGACAAGCCGAGGCGGTCGAGACGCTCGACGGGCCGGTCCTGGTGCTTGCCGGTGCCGGCACCGGCAAGACCCGGACGCTGACCGCCCGGATTGCACATATCCTGTGCACCGGACGCGCCTGGCCATCGCAGATCCTGGCCGTGACCTTTACCAACAAGGCGGCGGCCGAGATGCGGGATCGGGTCGAGAAAGCCGTCCCGATGCAGGTTGGCGCCTTTCCCTGGCTCGGGACCTTCCACGCCATTTCGGCCAGGATTCTGCGTGAGCATGCCGAACGTGCCGGCCGGAAGCCGAATTTCACCATCCTGGACAGCGATGACCAGCTACGCCTGCTCAAGCAGGTCATTGCCGCCGCCAGGATCGACGACAGGAAATGGCCGCCCAGGCTGCTTGCGACAATGATCGACCGGTGGAAGAACCGGTGCTGGCTGCCGGCCGACGTGCCGGCCTCGGAGGGTGGTTCTGCCTTCGATGGCCGGGCGATCAGCCTCTACAAGGAATACCAGCAGCGGCTGGAGACGCTGAATTCCGTCGACTTTGGCGACCTGATCCTGCTGGTCGTCGAGTTGTTGCGCCAGGACGAGGAGTTGCTGGCCGGGTTTCATCGCCGGTTCAAATACATTCTTGTCGACGAGTACCAGGACATCAACACCGCCCAGTATGCCTGGCTGCGGCTGTTCGCCCGGGGCCAGGGCAATATCTGCTGCGTTGGCGACGAGGATCAGTCGATCTATGGCTGGCGAGGCGCCGATGTCGGCAACATCCTGGCATTCGAGCGGCATTTTGACGGGGCATCGGTCATCCGGCTTGAACAGAATTACCGGTCCACCAGGCACATCCTGGCCGTGGCCGGTGCCGTGATCGGCAACAATCTGGACCGGCTCGGAAAGACGCTGTGGACGGATCTGCCCGGCGGGGAGAAGGTGCGGCTGGTCGGTCACTGGGATGGCAAGGCCGAGGCCAGCTGGATCGGCAGTGAGGTCGAGGCGATGGTCGGCGCCATCGGCCGCCGCCGGCGCTTCAGGTACAGCGACATTGCCATCCTGGTGCGCGCCTCGTTCCTGATGCGGGAAATCGAGGACCGGTTCCTGGCCCTGGGCCTGCCTTACGTCGTGATCGGCGGACCGAGATTCTATGAACGCAAGGAAATCCGCGACGCGCTTGCCTATTTCCGGCTGGTGGTGTCGACGGATGATGACCTGGCCTTCGAGAGGATCGTCAATACCCCGAGGCGGGGCATCGGCGAGAAGGCCCAGCTGGCGATTCGCAACCTTGCCAGGCAGGAAGGCGTGTCGCTGTATTCGGCTGCCAGCAGGCTGCTGACCGACGGCGGATTTGCCGGACGCACGGCGATCGGGCTGAACGGTTTCATCGGTGACATCGAAGGCTGGGGCGATTTGCTGAGACGGGGAAAGATGGATCACCTCGACCTGGCCGAGCAGATCGTCGATGGCTCGGGTCTGCCGCAGATGTGGCTGAACATGAAGACGCCGGAAGGCGATGGACGGGTGGAGAACCTGAAGGAGCTGGTCAGGTCGCTCCGGGAATTCGACGGCATCCAGGGATTCCTGGAACATGTGTCACTGGTGTTCGACAATTTGCAGGAAGCCGAGGGCGACAGGGTGTCGATCATGACCCTGCATGCGGCCAAGGGCCTGGAATTTCCGGCGGTTTTTCTTCCCGCCTGGGAGGATGGCATCTTCCCCTCGACCCGCACTATCGAGCAGGAAGGCGATGCGGGGCTGGAGGAGGAACGCCGGCTCGCCTATGTCGGCATCACCCGCGCCAGGGAGATTTGCACGATTTCCTGCGCCGGGGGCCGCTACCAGTATGGAAGCTGGCATGCGCAACAGCATTCCCGTTTCATCGACGAATTGCCCAGGGAGGAGATCGACATGGTGACGCCCCCCGGCATCATGACCAGCCCGTTCGCCAATTCCGGGAATTCCGGCGCCGCGTCGGCCATCGGCAATCCCGACCGCGCCGGCCGGCTGGATGGCGGCTACGGGGCCCCGGGTTATCGCCGTTTGGTCAGCCGGACGGCCGAGAGGGCCGCATTGCCGGCACGGCAGCCAGGCAATCCGGTCAGGGAAGCGGACCAGGCCGAGCATGCCCCGGGCGACCGGGTGTTCCACAGCAAATTCGGCTACGGGCAGATCCGATCGCAGGAAGGCGACAAGCTGGTCATCGACTTCCGGTGTTCGGGAATCAAGCACATCATCGCCAGGTATGTCACGCCGGCCGACGGAACCGAGGGGTGACAGCCACCAGGGGGCGGCAAACACCACCAACGACAGGCCAGCCAGGGAGTCGTCATTGCCGCCGGGAGAATGAAGGGCGCCCGACCAGCCCGGCCATGCGGAGCCGTCCAGGCAAGGCGCGTTCCCGGTGGTTCGCCTTGGCTACACCTGCCAGGAAGTGACAGCGTGAACTGGACTCTGGCGGGCGGAGCGCTATTGCTCTCGGGGTGAGCTCCGGCCTGGTCGCTCATTCAGCTGTGGGGGGATACCAATTGCCTGTTACCAGGGACCAGATACTGGACGAGTTGCGGCGGGTGATGCTTCCCGGCGGCGACAACATCGTATCGTCGGGAATGGTCCGAGCCGTGACCATCAATGACGGGAATGTCAGTTTCGTGCTGGAGGTCGAGGCCGAGCAAGGCCCCCGCATGGAGCCGGTCAGGGACGCGGCCAAGCAGGTTGTCGAGCAACTCGATGGCGTCGACCGGGTGTCAGCGGTGCTGACATCCCACCAGCCTTCGGCGGAACCGGACCGCGGCCCGCCGCCGAATTTGCGGATCGGCCGCCACCCCACGCCGGGATCGGCGGCGGCGGTGCTGCCGGGCGTGAAGAAGATAATTGCCGTGGCGTCCGGCAAGGGGGGCGTCGGCAAATCGACCGTGGCATCGAATCTGGCTGTCGCCATGGCTCGCCAGGGCATGCAGACCGGTTTGCTGGATGCCGATATCCATGGACCATCCCTGCCAACGATGATGGGGACAAGCCAGCGCCCGGAATCGCCCGACGGCACCGCCATCCGGCCACTGCATGTGCATGGCGTGGCCATGATGTCGATCGGCTTGCTGCTGCCAAGCGACGAGGCGGTCATCTGGCGGGGCCCGATGCTTATGGGTGCGCTGCAGCAGATGCTCCAGCAGGTGGAGTGGGGGGAGTTGGATGTGCTGGTTGTCGATCTGCCTCCCGGCACCGGGGATGTTCAGCTGACATTGTGTCAGCGCTTCAGCATTCATGGTGCGGTCATCGTCTGCACGCCGCAGGACGTGGCGCTGATGGATGCTAGGCGGGCGATCGCCATGTTCAGGAAGCTCGACGCACCGGTTCTTGGCCTGATCGAGAATATGTCCTACTTGGACTGCCCGCATTGTTCGGGGCGCATCGACCTGTTCGGGTCCGGGGGAGCTCGCCAACTTGCCCGGGAGATGGACATTCCGTTCCTGGCCGAGCTGCCAATCGATGTCTCGATCAGGGAGGCGGGCGATTCCGGGCGGCCTGCCGTGCTTCACGGGGGGCCGGTCGGCAGCATTTTCGGCTCGATTGCCGACATCCTGGCCTGACATCGCAGCCATCCTTGCGTGACGTTGCCGACATCCTGGCTTGGCCGGGGATTGATTCGCATTGGCGAATCCCGGCAGGTCCGTGGGATGGAATCCCGAAAATTTCCAGTTTTTCTGCAAGTTGGATTTCGGCCATTGCCGGCAAGGACAGATCAGGCCATGCTATATGTTGTAGGAATGTGGCTAGAATGACCAATTTATTGATAATTTGTGGCAAAACTGCCACAGAATGTCTCGGGATAGAAATCCCGTAAGAAATCCCATAAATCCCGTGGAAACCCGCGAAAAACCATGATATCCCTAATTCCGCTGGTGACATGGGTTGTGAGGCAGTCAAAGTACAGTCACGTCACCAGGTAGCAGTAAGGGTAAATGTGCAGTTGCACTTCTTGGCCGCCTTCAGAGTCGAGTGTCTCCTCCCCCCTTCCACACTGACCTGGGCGGCCAGGAACCTTTCCGGGTTCCACTGGTCCGGCGGCAGGCAGAGGGTTTTGCGTGATTGATCCCGCATTCAGAGGCGAGAGCCTGCACAAGGTCGATCAGAAGGGACGGGTCTCGATCCCGGCAGAATTTCGACAGATCATCGCCCTCGGCGATCCGGAATACAGGGACGGCAACTGCCCGAGATTCACCGTCGTTTATGGAGACCAGCGTCTCGGATGCCTGAAATGCTACACCGAGCAGGTGATCGGCAATATCGACAGCCAGATCTCGGAACTGCCGCGGTCATCCAGGGAGCGGCAGTTTCTCCAGCACTATTTCCAGACGCGGTCGGTTCGGGTCCAACTCGACCCCACTGGCCGGTTGCTGATGTCCATGACGCTGCGGGAAAAGGTCAGTCGCGCCGACCAGGTCTGTTTTGCGGGCACGGGCGATTCCTTCGAGATCTGGAGTCTTGAGGCCTATGAACAGCATCGACGGAACCTCGAGAGCCTGTTCCATGACGGCGACTCGGCCCTGGATCCAATGTCACTCCTCGAAGACGCCCATTAGGGGTGGTCGAGCCCGGGCAGGTTGGCGTGTGACAATGAACGGCCATGAACCGGTCATGCTTGATTCCGTAATCGAGCTCGCGGGCCCCGTGGAGGGCAATTGGGTTGATTGCACGCTGGGTGCAGGCAATTGTTCGCGTGCGCTGATCGAGGCTGGCGCCAGGCGCGTTGTCGGCATCGATTGTGACCCGGATGCGCTGGAGATTGCGCTGGATGGCGGTTTGCGCCGGTCCAGCCGCTTTACTCCGGTTTGTGCCAGGTTCGGCGATCTGGGCGATCTGGGCGAGATTGATGCCGCCGCCCCGATCGAGGGCATCGTGTTTGATCTCGGCGTCTCGTCGATGCAGCTGGACAATCCCGACCGCGGTTTCTCCTTCGTGCGTGACGGCCCGCTGGACATGCGCATGGGCAGGAATGGCAGGACCGCCGCCGATATTGTCAACCATGAATCCGAGGAGCGGATCGCCGAGATCTTCTACCTGTTCGGGCAGGAGAGGCATTCCCGGCGAGTCGCCCGGGCCGTCGTCGAGAACCGCCGCCAGGGGCCGATCTCGACCACTGGCGAACTGGCGGAGCTGATCTCGGGTTGCATGCCGCCGCGGCGGGGAATTCGTCTGCATCCGGCAACGCGGTGCTTCCAGGCACTCAGGATCGCGGTCAATGACGAACTCGGCCAGCTGGTGAAGGGGTTGAACGCTGCCGAGAGGCTGCTGACCAGGGGCGGCAAGCTCCTGGTAATCTCGTTTCATTCGCTCGAGGACCGGATCGTGAAACGGTTCATGGGCGGCAGCCGGACGTCCGGCTCCAGCCGCTACCGACCGCAACACCAGGCTAAGGAGCCCAGGTTCAGGCCGCTGGCGGGCGGATGGCGGGCACCGAATGCGGGAGAGGTCGCCGCCAATCCACGCTCGCGTTCCGCCAGGCTGAGGGCAGCAGAGCGGACTGGCGAGCCGGCGGTGCACAGTGGACGAGAAATGCTTGGTCTTCCGATCCTCGCCGGACAGGGTCGAAGCTGATGCGGTTGCTGGTCCTGCTGTTTCCGTTGACCTTCGTGTTGTTGTCGGCCTTCTGGTCGTACAACGAGCACAACGTGACCAGGAAAGTCTCGGAGAGGGTGAACAGGCTGAGTGCCGACATCATCAAGGGCCGGGATACGCTGGACGTTCTCCACGATGAATGGGAAGTGTTGAACCGGCCAGAGCGCCTCATAAGGCTGGTGAACCAGCATTATGACGAGCTGAGACTGTCGAATGTGACGCTGGGGCGCATCCGTGACATTTCGACGGTCCCGTTCCGGGACCGGTCTGTTCCCTCGCTCGATTCCGAAACCGGGCTGCTGCTTGCGGCCCCCGTCGCCATCCGGCCAGGCCGGTGAGCGTCACCGATCTGGGTTCCGGGTTCCGGCGACGAGCCCGCCGCCGGCGAAGACGCCTGACGGCCTGGTCCAGGGGTCATGGCTGGCGTCGCAGCCGCAACCGAATCCGTTTCAGCGCCATCATGCTGGGGCTCGCCTTCATCCTCTTGTCGTCAAGGCTGGCAGTGGTGGCCATGACCGGGCCACATGACAATATTGTCAACCATGGTCCGGGTTCGGCGATATCGGGAGGCCGGATCGACATCGTCGACCGGCGTGGGACCATCCTGGCAACAAACACGCCGACCGCATCGCTCTACGTCCACCCCAGGGAATTGTCGCCCGAGGGGGCCATCCACGCGCTTGAACGCCTGCCAGAGATTTTTCCCGATCTCGATGTCGGTCAGCTCGAACGCAAGCTGGATCCCGACCGGAAATTTGCCTGGATCAAGCGGCAGGTCTCGCCGACCCAGACCCGTGCGGTTGTCAATACCGGGTTGGCCGGGATGCATTTCGGCCAGCGCCAGCTTCGGATCTATCCCAAGGGCAACCTGGCATCGCATGTCCTGGGCGGGACGAATTTCGGCCGGGAAAGCGTTCACTCGGCTGAGATCACCGGCGTGGCCGGGGTCGAGTTGGGACTCGATTCCCAGCTCCGGGAGGACGGGACGGGCAACAGCGTGATGCGGCTGTCGATCGATCACCGGATTCAGTCCATTGTCGAGCAGAAGCTCGCTGCCGGCGTCAGCATCTACCGGGCCAATGCGGGAAGCGCAGTGCTCATGGATGTCCGGACCGGGGAGATCGTCTCGCTGGCGAGTTACCCTGATTTTGATCCGAACCGGAGGTCGCAGTATTTCCAGGCGAGGGGGAAAGAGGGCAGTCCGCTGTTCAACATCCCGGTCCAGGGGATTTTCGAATTCGGCTCCGTATTCAAGGTGTTTGCTGCCGCCCAGGCGCTGGATCTGGGGCTGGTGCATACCGATACCCTCATCGAGACGACACCGATCAAGATCAACAAACGGACGACGATACGGAACTCTTATGGCCGCGAGGACCCGATCACGGTCGAGGACGCCATCGTCAAGAGCTCGAACACTGCCGCGGTCAGGCTCGCCTCGATGATCGGCAAGGCCAGGCAGCAGGAGTTCATGCGGTCCCTCGGTTTCCTCGATCGCAGTCCGCTGGAACTTTCCGAGACCAGGATCGTGAATCCGATCTATCCGGAAAGATGGATCACCCACTCGCTGGCGACGATCTCCTTCGGTCACGGCATCGCGGTCAGCGCCGTTCACCTGGCGGCTGCATATGCGACGATGGCAAATGGCGGCTGCCGGGTGGTGCCGACAATCCTGCCCGTCAACCACCGGCCGCCATGCGAGCAGATCATTTCACCCCGGGCATCCCGGCAGATCACCGAGATCATGCGGCAGGTCGTCCTGCGTGGCACCGCAACCAAGGCCCAACTGCCGGACATCGCCGTGGGTGGGAAGACCGGTACCGCCGACAAGCCGAATCCGAAGGGGGGCTACCATGACGACCGGGTGCTGGCGACCTTCGCCGCAGTATTTCCGACCGAGGCTCCGAAATACGTGCTGATCCTGTCCCTCGACGAGCCGAATTCGAATGACGGTTCCAAATGGGAACGGTCGGCGGGGAACACCGCGGTGCCGGTGGCGGCCGAAATCATATCGTCGACCGCATCGCTGTTGCTTCGGCCGTCGCAGACAGACGCGGTCGCGTTGTCCAGCCCCGACCGAAACTAGTCGTGGCCGATGTCGGGAAGAGTTCACCAGAGCAGACGTTCCGCCGGCAGAACCCTTGGAGAGCTTGGCCTGGCGGCAGCAGGTGACCGGGCATTGCGCATCACCGGCCTGTGTGCATCGAGCCACCAGGTTGTGCCCGGCAACCTCTTTGCCGCCCTTCCCGGCCTCAATGTTCATGGAGCGGCGTTTTCGGAGGAGGCGATCGAGAGGGGGGCGGTTGCAATCCTGACCGACCGCAAGGGGGCGGAGCAGGCCCGGGCCGCCGACGGCGCCGACGGCATCAGCATCATTGCGGTCGATGATCCCCGGCCCTGCCTGGCCAGGCTGGCCGCCGGATGGTTTGACCGGGCGCCGGAGACGGTGGTCGCCGTGACCGGCACCAATGGCAAATCCTCGGTTGCCGGCATGTGCCGGCAGATCTGGGAGTTGCTGGGCCGGAATTCGGCATCGCTGGGAACAATCGGCATCGAGGGCGGATTGTCGGCATTGCTGCCGCACACCACGCCGGACCCGATTGCCCTGCATGGCTGGCTGGCCGAACTGCATGATGTCGGCGTCACGCATTTGGCGCTGGAGGCCTCGTCGCACGGGTTGAAACAGCATCGGTTGGCCGGAATTCGGATCGCCGCCGCCGCATTCACCAACCTCACCCATGATCACCTGGATTACCATGCGAACATGGAGGACTACTTCGACGCCAAGGCCATGCTGTTCACCCAGGTTCTGCCCAGGGCCGGCGCGGCGGTCATCTGGACCGATTCCGAGGCAGGTCGCCGGATGGCGGAGTTGGCCTCCCGCCGGGTCGGGCGCCTGGTGACGCTGGGGGCCCCGGATTCCGATCTGCGAATCCTGTCACAGAGGCCGCACCAGGGTGGTCAGGACCTGCAAATCTGCTGGCAGGCTCGCCGATACGCGGTGCGGCTGCCGCTGGCCGGGGCCTTCCAGGCGGGGAATGTTCTCACCGCGGCGGCGCTGGCGGTGGCGGCGGGCGAGGATGAAGGCGAAGTTATGGCGGTCCTGGACCGGTTGCGGACAGTGAGGGGGCGCCTCGAACTGGCGGCGGTCCGGAAGAATGGCGCACAGATCTACGTCGACTATGCCCACACACCACACGCGCTGGAGACGGTGATGTCGTCGCTGCGCCCGCATGTTCTCGGGCGGCTGGTGGCGGTGTTCGGGGCCGGCGGCGAGCGGGATACCGCCAAGCGGAGCCGAATGGGCGGAATCGTTGCCGAACTGGCCGATGTCGCCATCGTCACTGACGACAACCCGCGCCGCGAGGACCCGGCCGCCATTCGGGCTGCAATTCTCGGCGCCTGCCCTGGCGGCATCGAGATTCCCGATCGCGCCGAGGCGATCCTGCGGGGAGCCGACATGCTGCAGCCGGGCGACGTGTTGCTGATTGCCGGCAAGGGACATGAAACGGGGCAGGATGTCGGCGGTGTGATCCACCCCTTCGACGATCTGGAGCAGGCAAGCATGTCGGTGCGGGCACTCGACGGGATGGCGCTGTGAGTCTGTGGAGTTCAGCCGAGGTCGAAATCGCCACCGGCGGCATTTCTGCCGGCCGCTGGGAGGCTGGCGGCGTTTCGATCGACTCGCGGGCGCTGGCCGCCGGCGACCTGTTCCTGGCCCTGACCGACCGACGGGATGGTCATGACTTTGTCGGTGATGCGCTGGCGGCCGGGGCGGCGGCGGCAATCGTCTCGAGGATGCCGGCGGGTGCCGGTTCCGGGGCGCCGTTGCTCATGGTGGAGGATGTGCTTGATGCGCTGACCCGGCTCGGCGCCGCCGGGAGGCGGCGATGCCGCGCCAGGGTCATCGCCGTAACCGGGTCGGTCGGCAAGACCTCGACCAAGGAAATGCTGCGCCATGTGCTGGAGCGCCAGGGAGAAACATCGGCGGCGGTCGGCAGCTACAACAACCATTGGGGCGTTCCGCTGACCCTGGCGCGAATTCCAGCTGCGGCCGATTATGCGGTCATCGAGATCGGAATGAGCAATCCCGGCGAGATCCTCCCCCTGGCCAGGTTGGCCCGTCCCGACATTGCCATGGTGACGGCAATTGGCCCGGCCCATCTTGCCGCCTTCGGTTCGATCGAGAAGATCGCCGAGGAAAAGGCGGACATCATTGCCGGGCTCGAAGCCGGCGGAACTGCCATCGTCAACCGGGATTTTCCGTCCTGGCCAATGGTGCAGCGCATTGCCGCCGAGCATGGTGCCCAACTTGTCAGCTTCGGGCGCAGCGCCGATGCCGATTGGAGGTTGCTCGATGTCACCGTCGCCGAATCGTCGACGGTACTGCTGGTGGCCCGCGGCGAGTGCCGGCAGGTGGTGAAACTGGCGGCACGCGGCAGTCATTTCGCCGAAAACGCCCTCGGGGTGCTGGCGGCGGTCGAGGCGGTTGGTGCAGACCCGGTGCTGGCGGCCCTTGATCTCGGAACTTGGATCCCCCCGGATGGCAGGGGAATGCGCTACCGCATCCTGCTCGGTGACGATGGCGAGCATGCGGTCGAACTTGTCGATGACGCCTACAATGCCAACCCGGTCTCGATGTCGGCGGCGCTTGAATCGTTGGCGCATTCGCCACCGGCAGCGGCGGCCGGCAGGACCGGCGGCCGGCGGGTGGCCATCCTTGGCGACATGCTTGAACTTGGCGAGCGGGCAGGCGACTTCCACGCCGAAATCGCAAATCACGATTCGGTCGGGGATATCGACATCTTTCACTGTTCGGGAAATCTCATGCAGTCACTGTATGATGCCCTGCCGGTGGAGAAACGCGGCCGTTGGTCACGACAACCCGAGACGCTGGGCCGGCGGGCACATGAACTGGTTGCGCCAGGCGATGTCGTCCTGGTCAAGGGCTCGAAGGGATCGAGGGTGTCAGTGGTGGCCGAAGCAATCCGAGGTCTCGGCAAAGTGAGGCAGATAACAGGGCGGGACATGGCGTAATGCTGCATTATCTGAGTGGATTTTCCGATGGTGGCGACTTCTTCAACCTGTTTCGCTATATCACCTTCCGGGCCAGCGGTGCCCTGGTTACCGCCTTGCTGATCGGCTTCATTTTCGGCCGCCCGCTCATCAATTGGCTCCGGGAGCGGCAGAAGAACGGCCAGCCCATCCGCGAGGACGGTCCGGAGTCGCACAAGCTGGTCAAGGCCGGCACTCCGACCATGGGCGGCGTGCTCATCATCGGCGCTCTGCTGATCTCAACGCTGCTATGGGCGCGGTTGGACAATCCCTATATCTGGATGGTGCTGTTCGTCACCATCGGCTTCGGCGCCGTCGGGATGATCGATGACTACCGCAAGGTGTCGTCAAACTCGGCCAGGGGGGTTCCGGGGCGAATCAGGTTTGCCACCGGGCTGATCATTGCCCTGCTGGCCAGCATCGCCGCCATGCAGATCCATCCGGAGCAACTGGCCGGCGCGGTCGCGTTTCCGGTCTTCAAGGACATCCTGGTTGACCTGGGGTTGTTCTTTCTGCCTTTTGCCGTCTTCGTCATCGTAGGCTCGGCCAATTCCGTCAACCTGACCGACGGCCTTGACGGGCTGGCCATCATGCCGGTGATGATCACCGCCGCGGCCCTGGGAATCATTGCCTATGCGGTCGGCCGGGTCGATTTCACCAACTACCTGGATGTGCACTATGTCCCGGGGACCGGGGAATTGCTGGTCTTTGCCGCCGGGTTGATCGGGGGCGGACTCGGCTTCCTCTGGTACAATGCCCCGCCGGCAGCGGTGTTCATGGGCGATACCGGGTCGCTGGCGCTGGGCGGTGCGGTCGGTGCCATCGCCGTCGCCACCAAGCACGAAGTCGTGCTGGCAATCATCGGCGGGTTGTTCGTCGTCGAGGCGCTCAGCGTGATCATCCAGGTCCTGTATTTCAAGGCCACCGGCAAGCGGGTGTTCCTGATGGCGCCGATCCACCATCATTTCGAAAAGCGCGGCTGGCCGGAGGCGCAGATTGTCATCAGGTTCTGGATCATCGCGCTCATCCTGGCCCTGGTGGGGCTGGCAACCCTCAAGGTGAGGTAGCGGGCCATGCTGCGGCTCGACGGCGTGTCCGGCAGGCGATACCTGGTGCTCGGGCTGGGGCGGTCCGGGCGGGCCACGATCAGGGCGCTCCTGGAAAGCGGTGCCGATGCCGCCGGATGGGATGACGACGAGGCGGTGCGCAGACAGGCCGAACAGGACGGGATTGGCCTGACCTGCCCGGATGACGGCTTCGAATCCGGCCACATCCACACCCTGGTGGTTTCTCCCGGCGTGCCTGTCCTCTATCCGAAGCCGGGCCGGACCATTGCCCTGGCGCTCGCCGCCGGGGTGAATCTGACCAACGACATCGGCCTGTTCTTTGCCTCGACCCGCAGAGGGGAGGGCCGACCGGAAGCCCCGCCGGGAATCGTGGCGGTGACCGGGTCGAACGGAAAGTCGACCACCTCGGCGCTGATTCACCACCTGCTGGTCTCGACCGGTGCCACTGCCGAACTGGCTGGCAATATCGGCAAGCCGGTGCTGGATATGCAACCCGGCAGCGACTACGTGGTGCTGGAAATCTCGTCCTACCAGGCCGAACTTGCCCACCAGCTCGATCCGGATGTGGCAGTGTTCCTGAACTTTTCACCGGATCACGTCGATCGCCATGGCGGAGTTGGCGGCTATTTTGCCGCCAAGCAGCGGCTGTTCGACGGCCGGAGCCTCGGCACCGCGGTGATCGGAACCGACGAGAAAGAGGGCCGCTACCTGGCATCATGGATCGGCAGCCGCACCGGGGCCTGCGACATCGCCAGCCTGTCCTCGTTGCCGCCGTCCGGGGCCAGTCGCCATGCCGTTATCGGGGACCACTCGTTCACCGAGTATTCGCATGGCGCCAGGGCCAGGCTGACGAAGCTGGACGGGTGTCCGAACCTGCGGGGCCGGCACAACGCCCAGAATTCCGCTGCCGCCTGCCTCGCTTGCCGGGGGCTGGGCGTACAGATCGATGACCCGGAGCCATCCCTGGCGACCTTCCCCGGCTTGCCGCACCGGATGCAGGTGCTGGGCACCTTCGGCGGCGTCCTCTGGGTCAATGACTCGAAGGCCACCAATTGCGAAAGCGCGGCCATGGCTTTGAACGCCTTTCCCCGCATTCGATGGATTGCGGGCGGGCAGGGCAAGGCTGGCGGCCTGTCGGCGCTGGCTGGCAGCGGATCGCTGGTCAATGTCGAAAAGGCATACTTGATCGGGGCGTCGGCCAGGGATTTCGCCGGGCAGCTGGCCGGGGTGGACCACCTGGTCTGCGGCGACCTCGAGCGTGCGGTCCGTGCGGCAATCGGCGACAGCGCCCCCGGTGATACCATCCTCTTGTCGCCGGCCGCCGCCAGTTTCGATCAATATCGCGATTTCGAGGCCCGGGGCTTACATTTCCGGGACCTCGTCGCCAAGCTGTCGCCGGGCCCGGCCCCGCAATGACGCCGCCAACCCGTGTCCGTCCTGCAAAGACGTTGCCATCCCGTGTTCGGGTCCGGGCAATATTCCAGCTATACAATCTGCACCGATGGTGTATTTTTGCCCGCAGTCGACCGGAAGAGTCGAGAGTCCGAGCAGATATAGGCCAGATGCATGACTGAAGCGATTCATGGCTTCGGCCCGGCGCGTCCGCCGGTTCCCATCGTGTCCCGGTGGAGCCAGGCAGTTGATCACTATGTCCTCATTGCGGTGTTCGGACTGTACCTGATCGGATTGTTGCTCGGCATGGCATCCTCTCCGGCAATCGCCGAGAGAACCGGGGCCGGCACCTTCAGCCACGTGATCAAGCAGAGTGTGTTCGGTGCGGTGGCGCTGCTGATCATGGTCACGATATCGGCCTTGCCGATCAGGTATGTGCGGCGGTTAGGCTTCGGGGTGTTTGCCATCGCGGTGATCGGCATTGTTCTCCTGCCATTCTTCGGGACCGATTTCGGCAAGGGGGCGGTACGATGGTTTGCGCTTGGCTTCGGGTCGGTGCAGCCATCGGAGTTCGTGAAACCCGGTTTTGTCGTCCTGGCCGCCTGGTTCATGTCCGGGGCGCTACATCGTGGCGGTCCTCCGGGCGTGTTGATTTCGGCCGTGATCGCCACCGCGCTGGCGTTGGCCCTGGCCATGCAGCCCGATTTTGGCCAGGCAGCGCTGGTGCTGTTTTCCTGGGTCGTCATGTACTATGCCTCTGGCGCTACGGTGCTGGTTCTGGCCGGTATCGCGGCCCTGCTGGCACTGGCCGGCCTGGTCGCCTATCAATGGTCGGAGCATTTTGCCGGCAGGATCGACGCATTCGCCGCTGGCACCGTTGATCCGTTTTCGCAACTCGAATACTCGATCTCCGCCGTTCAGAAGGGCGGTTTGTTCGGATCCGGTGTTGCCGAGGGCTCGATCAAATACCTGCTGCCCGACGCGCATACGGACTTCATCATTTCCGTGGGAGCCGAGGAGTACGGGTTGATCCTGGTATTGCTGGTCGTCTTCCTGTTCGCCTTCGTGTCGGTCAGGTCACTGTGGTTGCTGTCGAACGAGATGAATGCCTTCAAGCGGCTGGCGGGAACGGGCCTGGCCATGCTGTTCGGAATCCAGGCATTCATCAATATCGGCGTCTCGATCGGCGTCTTGCCGGCCAAGGGACTTACGCTGCCATTCGTATCCTATGGCGGATCATCGGTGATCTCGGTTGGAATCATGCTTGGGATCCTTCTGGCGCTGACCAGAAAGGAAAATGCCGATGTCCAGGAAGAGTCTGGAGGCTACTGGTCTCCGAGGTGACCGCCGACCATGTCTCCAGAAGAATCGAGATTGCTGATCATGGCTGCCGGAGGCACCGGGGGCCACATCTTTCCGGCGCAGGCTCTTGGCGAGGAGATGTTGGAGCGGGGCTGGGGAGTCGAATTGTGGACCGACCGGCGCGGCATGCGTTTCGTCGGCGGATTTCCAGAGAACATCCATATACGCCGAATTCCATCCGCCACCTATTCCCGGGGCGGCGCGGTGTCGAGGGTCGCCTCGCCCTTCATGATTGCAACCGGGATCCTCACCTCGTGGATGGCGGTACGGCGTCTGCGGCCATCGGTGATGGCCGGGTTCGGCGGCTATCCGGCATTCCCGCCGATGATCGCGGCATGGCTGGCCGGCGTGCCGCGACTGATTCACGAACAGAATGGAATTCTCGGCAAGGCAAACCGCCTTCTCGCCCGCCGGGTCGACGTCGTGGCCTGCGGCGCCGTGGCCACCGACCTGCCCGGGAGGGTGGTATCGATCGACACGGGCAACCCGGTTCGGGCCGATGTCATTGCCAGATCGGAGTCGTCCTTTGCCTGGCCGTCGGACGGGCAGATCAGGATCCTGGTCCTGGGCGGCAGCCAGGGTGCACGGATACTTGATTCCTACGTCCCGGCTGCCCTCTCCCGGCTGCCAGAGGCGCTGGCCAGTCGCATCCATGTCTGTCAGCAGGTTGGCAAATGCCAGCAATCGACGGTTGAGCGCTACTTGCGCGAGGCCGGGATATCCTGCGAGGTCCGTCCGTTTTTCGACGATGTACCTGACCGGATCGCGGCGTCGCAGCTGATCATTTCCAGGGCCGGCGCGTCAGCCGTCGCCGAGATCGCATCCATCGGCAGGCCGTCGATCCTGATCCCATTTGCCGCCGCCGCCAATGATCACCAGAGTGCCAACGCCGCAGGCCTGGTCGAAGCCGGCGCCGCGATGCAGGTGACCGAAAGCGAAATCTCTGCCGATTTGCTGTCCAAATCCATTGCCGGGATCCTGGCCGACCCGGCCAGGGCAGTGGCAATGGCCAGCGCCGCCCGGAAGGCGGCGCATCCCGACGCCACCTGCAAGCTGGCGGATCTGGTCGGCAGGCTGGCACATGCGGGAGCGGCGATGTGAACCGGTCGACCAGGCTCCCATTGCAGCTTGGCCCGGTGCATTTCATCGGCATCGGCGGCATCGGCATGTCGGGCATTGCCGAGTTGCTGATCAACCACGGATACCAGGTCCAGGGCTCCGATCTTGTCGAGACCAGGATCACCAGGAGGCTGTCGAGGCTGGGCGCCCGGATTTTCATCGGCCAGGATGCAGCCAATGTAACCGGCTCCGATGTCGTGGTGCTGTCATCGGCCATCAGGGATACCAATCCCGAATTTGTCAGGGCTCGCCGGCTGGGACTTCCGGTGGTGAGGCGAGCGGAGATGCTTGCCGAGCTGATGCGGCTCAAATCGAATGTGGCGGTGGCTGGCACCCATGGCAAGACCACGACCACCACGCTGGTTGCGACCCTGCTCGATCACGGCGGCTACGATCCGACCGTGGTCAATGGCGGCATCATCACCGCCTATGAATCCAATGCACGGCCAGGCTCGGGCGACTGGATGGTGGTCGAGGCCGATGAAAGCGATGGCACATTCGTGAAACTTCCGGCCACGGTGGCCGTGGTGACCAATATCGATCCGGAGCATCTCGACCATTACGGCGATTTCGATGGACTCCGGAATGCATTCGCCTCGTTCCTGGCCAATGTCCCCTTCTATGGCTTTGCCGTCTGCTGCACCGATCATCCCGAGGTTCAGATGTTGGTGGGACGGACCACCGACCGCCGGATCGTAACCTACGGGCTCAATGCCCAGGCAGACGTGTCGGCGGTCGGTTTGCGCCATGGGAATGGCGAGGTCAGGTTTGACGTGGTGTTCCGGGCCGAGAATGCCAGGCTGGAGGATTGCCGCCTGTCAATCCCCGGAGAGCACAACGTGCTGAACGCGTTGGCCGCCATCGCCGTCGGGCGCGGTCTGGGAATGGAGCTGCCGGAGATCAGGGCGGGCCTGGCCTCGTTTTCCGGTGTCGGTCGGCGATTTACCACCACCGGCACAGTGAACGACATCGTCATCGTCGATGATTACGCCCATCACCCGGTCGAAATTGAAGCGGTGATCAGGGCAGCCCGCCAGGTCACCACCGGCCGGGTGCTGGCGATACACCAGCCGCACCGGTTTTCAAGGCTGTCGAACCTGTTCGAGGAGTTCTGCGCCTGTTTCAAGGAAGCGGATATCGTCGGGATCGCCGATGTCTACGCGGCCGGAGAGGATCCGATTCCCGGCATCGACCGTGATTCGCTGGTCGAGGCACTGGCGCGGTTCGGCCACCGGCATGCCCACGCCCTGTCCGGGCTCGATGACCTGCTGTTGCTGGTTCTCCGCATGGCCAGGCCGGGTGACATGGTCCTGTGCATGGGCGCCGGCTCCATCAGCGGCTGGGCCCAGGAACTTCCCGCCAAGTTGGAAGCAGCAAGTGGCTCGGCCCGGGCACTCCCCGCCATGCCGGAGGCGGCAAGTGATCCCGGGGCAAGCGGGTGAATGACCGGACCCGCGATGGCGGGGAGTGGCACCCCCGCTATGGTAGACGCCTGGCGGCCGGAAGGAGCATGGCCGAGCTGACCTGGTTGCGAGTGGGCGGGCCGGCCGAATGGCTCTTTCGCCCGCGCGACCGCGAAGAACTTGCCGGCTTCCTTGCCGATTTGGACCAGGATGCCGATGTCTTTGTCCTCGGGGTCGGCTCCAACCTGGTCGTGCGTGATGGCGGGATCCCGGGGGTGGTTATCCGGCTGGGCCGGGAATTCGGCAGGATCGAAATCGACGGCGAGCGCGTGCGTGCCGGAGCGGCTGCCCTTGATGCCAGGGTCGCGACCAGGGCCGCCGAAGCCGGGCTGGACATGACGTTTCTACGCACGATCCCCGGCACGATTGGTGGCGCGGTTGCCATGAATTCGGGGTGTTACGGCACCTACATGGCAGATATCTGCCAGGAGGTCACGGTGATGACCAGGCAGGGCAGCACCAGGGTCCTGCAGGGCCATGATATCGGGTTTGGCTACAGGACCAGCAATCTGCCGGCGGATTGCGTCATTCTCGAGGCGGTGCTGCGCGGCCCGCCAGGCCGCCCCGATCGTCTTGCCAGGAAAATGGCCGGGCAGATATCTCACCGGGACAGCACGCAGCCCACCCGGATCATGACAGCCGGTTCGACGTTCAGAAACCCGTCCGGCAGATCGTCGACCGGCCCCGAGGATGTCGACCACGATCTGAAGGCATGGAAGCTGATCGATGCGGCCGGGATGCGGGGTCAGCGGATCGGAAATGCCTGCGTCTCCCCGAAACATCCGAACTTCCTGGTCAATCTGGGTGGCGCAACTGCAACAGAAATCGAGCAGCTCGGAAACGCGGTCCGCGCAAGGGTCTTGGAAAACTCCGGAATTGAACTAGAATGGGAGTTGCTTCGGCTTGGAGTTGAATCCCCGGAAACAGCGGGAACCGGCTGAAGTTGAATTCGGATTGCCTTCGGCGGTCCGGAACGTGACGTGGAGTGAGGCATGTCGAGCAGGACGCCACGCCGTGTCGCGGTGCTGATGGGAGGCATGTCGGCCGAGCGCGAGGTATCGCTTGTCTCGGGTCAGCGCTGTGGCGAGGCATTGCAGGAAGCCGGATACACGGTGATCGAGGTCGATGCGGGACTCGACCTTTGCGGCAGGCTGTCCGAGATCGACCCGGACGTGGTCTTCAATGGCCTTCACGGCAAGTGGGGCGAGGATGGCTGTGTGCAGGGGCTGCTTGAATGGATGCGGATCCCCTATACCCATTCCGGTGTCCGTGCCTCGGCGACCGCAATGGACAAGGTTGCTGCCCGGCAGTGTTTCGAGAAGGCCGGTCTGCCGATCCCCGACGGGAAGACGGTCAACACCTCCGAACTGGCCAATGGCCATCCGGTCGACCCACCCTATGTCGTCAAGCCGATCAATGAAGGATCCTCGGTCGGGGTAGTCATCGTGCCGGATGGTGCCAATTGCCCGGTTCGGGATTATGATCCACAATATCCGGAGGTTCTCGTTGAACGCTTCGTTGCCGGTCGTGAGCTCACGGTGACGGTCCTCGGTGACCGGGCGCTGACCGTGACCGATATCGAAACCGATTCATGGTATGACTATCACTCCAAGTATGCCGTCGGTGCCTCGCGGCATGTCGTGCCGGCGCAACTGCCGGGACAGATCCATGATGCCTGCCTGGACATTGCCCTGACCGCCCACGGGTCGATCGGTTGCCGATCCATCAGCCGCGCCGATTTCCGCTGGGATCCGGCACTGGGACTCGACGGGTTGGCGCTGCTGGAAATCAATACCCAGCCCGGGATGACACCGACATCGCTGTCGCCCGAACAGGCAAGGCATTGCGGAATCGGTTTTGCCGAGCTTTGCCGGATACTGGTTGAGGACGCATCATGCATGCGCTGAGCAGGGGCCTGGCGAGGCTGGTTCCCGCCCGTCTGGGCCATGCCTGGCACAGGATGCTGCTGAACCGGGTGTACCGGGCCTGCCTGTTGCTGGTGCTCCCGGTCCTGATGACCGCCGGAGTCGTCGCCTTCTGGCTTTCTGACGAGGCGAACCTGCAGCAGACGAAGACAGCCCTCGAGCGCTCGCTTGGCGCATTCATGCATGACGAGAAATTCAAGGTGACAGGATTGTCAATCGAGACTTCATCGCCCGAGTTGCGGCTGCATATCGAGAGCTGGCTCGCCGGCAGTGCCACGGCCAGCCCGTTCGAAATCGACCCCAGTTCGATGAAGGCCGATCTCGAGGCGTTGCCCGGGGTCCGGGATGCGACGGTGACCATCATCCCCGGCAGCACGTTGCGGGTGTCCATTTCCGAGCGGCGGCCTGTCGCCCGGCTGCGAATCGGGGATTCGATCTACCCGATTGATTCGTCGGGTCGGCAGCAGATTGCATTCGGGGACATCAAATCCCATGCCGACCTGCCGCTGATCGCCGGTGTTGGTGCTGACAGGAAAGTGCAGGAGGCGTTGGCGATTCACGGCGTTGCCAATTCGATCCGCGGCTCGGTCCGCGGCCTGGAGCGGATCGGAGAACGGCGCTGGAATCTTCTGCTCGATGCCGGCCGGACCATCATGCTTCCGGCCGGAAATCCGGTGGCGGCGTTGGTGCAGATGATCAGGTTTGACAATGCGAACCAATTGCTGTCACGCGACGTGCAGGTCATCGATCTGCGGGCCTCGCCCCAGATTACGGTTCGCTTGTCCTCGGTGCATGACGGCCTGCCGAATCAACGGTCAGTGAACTGAGCGCCGGGCCGTGTTGACACGGGCTGAACGATACCGGTTGAACTCCCGGCGGCGCCAGGTGGCGCATCGGCATCCGCTTGTCGGCCATGACGGTGGGCACAGTGCCAAAGTCGGGACGCGGGTTCCAAGGCGGGGATTTTCCACCGGTGGTGGTGTGCAGGCCGGTTGCGGGCAAATAGGAGTGACATGGTTTGAGTGAGGCGGTCGATAGATTGCAGGCCATGCGGCTGAACCGTCCGGCGGCGGTCCAGCGTGGCTTGGCGGCGGTGCTGGACCTGGGGTCTTCGAAGGTGTCCTGCGCATTGCTGAAGTTTGATCAACGTCTGGTTCGAGACGAGGGGACACGCAGCCCGAGGCTTCACCCGGCGGTGCGGGTCGAGGGGGCGGCGACGCTGCAGTCTCGCGGGGTCCAGCTCGGTGAAATCGAGGACCAGGACGAGGTTGTCAACCTGGTCAGGCAGGTGCTGGCCAGGGCGAGGGGCCAGAGCAGGACGCTGATCGGCCACGCATTTGTCTGCACCTCCGGCGGCAAGCCAACATCGAACAACCTGTTCCATTCGGTTGCGATCGGCGGCAACGAGATCACCCGCGAGGATGTTGCCGGCGTGGTGTCGGATTGCAAATTGCCGACTTTGCCCACCAGTCGGACCTTGCTGTCAGTGCAGCCGGTCAATTTTTCGGTTGACCAGAGAAGCACGGTCTCCGACCCGATCGGAATGCGCGGGCACCGGCTCAGCGCCGACCTGCATGCAGTCGATGTCGATCGCGCGACATTCGACAACATCATCAGCGTGCTTGAGAGTTGCAATCTCGATATCTGCGGGATCGTCTCCTCTGCCCATGTCTCGGGCCTGGCGGCGCTGGTCGAGGACGAGCGCGATCTCGGCGGGGCCTGCGTCGATATCGGCGCCGGGGTGACCAGCATCTCGGTCTATTTCAAGCAGCAGCTGGTCTGCGCCCGAACCATCAAGCTCGGTGGCCAGCACATCACGGCCGACATCAGCAGGATGCTGTCGATATCGGAGAGCGCCGCCGAGCGGTTGAAGTCGATGTATGGCAGCCTGTATTTCGACCCGCGCCACGAGGGGCAGGAAATCGAGATTCTCAGCGCCACCAAGGGTGCCCGCCGGATTTCCCATTCCTCGCTTTTTCGCCTGATCAGGCCGCGAATGGAGGAGATCCTCGAAGAGGTGAACCTGGTTCTCGACGAGATCCAGTTCGATGCACTGCCTGGCCAGAGAATCGTGTTGACCGGGGGGTGCAGCAACCTGCCGGGCCTGGACGAACTTGCCCGCGACATCCTCGGCTCCCATGTCCGGTTCGGCCGCCCCGTCAGGCTGAGCGGGTTGCCGCAGGAATTGTCCGGGCCGCAATATTCGGCCGTGGTCGGCACGTGCCTGGACGCGCTGTCACCGCAAATTGACATTTCGGACTTTCTCGACCCCAGCAACGGGATCGGCGGATTCGGATCCGGCAACGGACCCGTGGAGCGACCCTGGAGCAAAACCCTCCAGTGGATGGCCTCGAACTGGTAGGCCGGTCCGCGGCTTGCCGGTTGCCGGCGATTTCAACTTTTGGGGTGACAGGAGCGGCCGCGTAGAGTAGGGTGTGGCAACAGACAACAACAAAAACACGATCGAATGTCTGTAACAACGAGCAGTGGTGTTGGAAATGTTGCAATCTATTCATGTACCCGAGGCGAGCAGCCTCGTGCCGAAAATTGTTGTGATTGGCGTGGGGGGAGCCGGATGCAATGCGGTCTCGAACATGAGGGTCGCGAAGCTTGAAGGCGTGGATTTTGTGGTAGCCAATACCGACGCGCAGTCGCTGGCGGTGTCATTGGTGGACCGGAGCATCCAGCTCGGCGTCAAGACCACGCAGGGGCTGGGGGCAGGTGCCGACCCGGAGATCGGCAAGCTGTCGGCCGAGGAAAGCCGGGATACGATCGCCGAACAGTTGGAAGGCGCGCATCTGTGCTTCATTACCGCCGGCATGGGCGGTGGCACCGGGACCGGTGCGGCGCCGGTTGTTGCCGAAATTGCCCGCGAAAAGGATATACTGACGGTCGGTGTCGTCACCAAGCCATTTTCGTTCGAGGGCAGCCACCGGGCGCATCTGGCCGAACACGGGGTCGAACAACTCAGGAAGGTTGTTCACACCTTGGTGGTGATTCCCAACCAAAACCTGTTCAAGGTGGCCAACGAGTCGCTCTCCTTCAAGGATGTCTGCCACATGGCGGATGAAGTCCTGCTGAAGGGGATCAGGAGCATCACCGACCTGATGACCAAGCCGGGATTGATCAATCTCGATTTCGCCGATGTGCGGGCGGTGTTGCTGGAATTGGGCAATGCGGTCATGGGTACCGGTGAAGCCGAGGGTGACGACCGGGCCAGGGAAGCGGCCCGGATGGCGATGGACAACAAGCTACTGGAGGATTTCCAGCTGAGCGAGGCCAAGGGCGTGCTGATCAATGTCATTGGCGGCAATGACCTGTCACTGATGGATGTGCAGACGGCAACCGACACCATCAAGGCACAGATTGGCGACGACGTGAAGATCATGGTCGGCTCGACGATCGACCAGGATTTCGATGGCAAGGTCAAGGTCACGCTGATTGCCACCGGATTGCGCAGCCCGTCCCCGGATTTTGCCATCGACCACGATTTCGGTCCGATTGTCGACGAGGTTGAGGTGGATGACGACCAGGAACTCGACGGGTTGGAATCCGGCGAGCCTGTTGTCGGCTACGTCGATGACCAGGACGGGTTCGGATATGGTGGCGAGGAGCGGGTCTCCGCCTATGGCAGTGCCGAGGCCGTCCTGGGTGCCGTCACCGATGACGGCCTCGATGACGAGGCCGCCGGCGATCATCCCGGTTTCCCGCGCCGTGAATACGTGGCGCCGAAGGTTGCCGACCGGGTGCCGGACATCGTGATCAACGATCACGAAAGCGAGGTCGAGGATCTACGATTCGGCTCGCAACCAAGCCCTGCCGACCGGCGGGGCGGCGAGAGGCGGAGCACCGGCTTCGGCGCCTTCAGGTCGGTCATCGGCAGGATGACCAATTCGGCTTCGGTTCCCGGCAGGAATGCGGCAGACGATCCACGATTTGATGGCGGTTCGGATGACGAACAGGAGAGTCACGAGGACAGCAGGAGGATTCCTGCATATGCCCGCCGGCAGGCCAACTGACCGGCGGTTGCATTTCGGGCGGCAATTTCCGGGCCGGTTCGTGGTGGTGCCCGGACTTGTCTTGCACTTGCGGGGCAACGCTCACCGGTGATGTCCTGCTTGCGCGGAGGGGGCGCAGCATCGTTGCAACAATGTGATTCAATCATTGATTTTCCTGCATGGGCACCAATCGTTAAGGTAGGTGTGCAGCAGTGAAAAAATCAGGCAAATCAGCGTGCAGACTACGGTAACGGCGACGGTTCCATTTTCGGGAATTGGGTTGCACACCGGCCAGCCGGTCAACATGGTCGTGCGTCCGGCTCCGGTGAACCACGGAATCGGCTTTGTCAGGAGTGATGTGCGGGATCAGGACAACGTGATTCCGGCACGGTATGACCACGTGGTGGAGACGCTGCTTTCGACAACGCTGGCCAATTCCGCCGGCGTGTCGGTCAGGACCATCGAACATGTCATGGCCGGACTTGCCGCCTGTGGAATCGTCAATGCCAGGATCGAGTTGGACGGACCCGAGGTTCCGATCATGGATGGCAGCGCGCTGCCATTTGCCCGGGAGTTGCTGAAGACCGGAATTCGCCCGCTCGATGCCCCGATTCGGGTCATGCGGGTCAGGCGCCAGGTCACGGTGGCCGGCGATGGATGCAGCGCCACGCTGGAGCCGTCACCGCACAGCCAGATGGAATTCCGCATATCGTTTCCGGACCCGATCGGCAGCCAGGAGCGCAAGCTCAACCTGGCAAATGGCGCCATCATCCGGGACCTGGTCTCGAGCAGGACATTCTGCCTGAAATCCCAGATTGCCGGGATCCGGTCGCTGGGCTTCGGCAAGGGTGGCGACGAGCGGATCAATGTGCTGATTGCCGATGATGACAGGAACGAGTTCCTGCTCAAGTCGCGCCATGAGGATGAATGCGTGCGGCACAAGATGCTGGATGCAGTTGGCGACCTGGCCCTGGCCGGGTGTCCGGTGGTCGGTACATTCAAGGGCTACCGCTCCGGACATGCGGTGACGATCGATTTGCTGCGCAAGCTGTTCGACACGCCCGGCGCCTTCGAGATCGCTGAGGCCGACCCGGCAACGGCATCCTTCCTTCCAGGCGCCGGTGCCAGCCCCGCCGATATTCCGACCGTTCACTGAAGGATCGGGAGTGATTTCTCCGCGGCACTGGTATTGAACCGGTTTCCCGTGTAGCTGATACTGCCTGTTCCTGGAATTCGCCGGAGAGCGATGCTTCCTGGTGTACAATCACTGTGAAGACGACATGATGACATTTTTCCCTGTTGGCAGATTGATCCTGCCCGTCATTGCCCTGGCCCTGCTGGCCGGTTGCAGCGGCAATGACGACATTCCGCTGGAATCCTTTACTGCCGAGGAGATCTATCACCGGGCGGATGGCTTGCGCCGGGGGCGTGATTTTGAGGATGCCGCCAAGATGTTCGAGGAGATCGAAAGGCTGTACCCGTACTCGGAATGGGCACGACGCGGCACCGTTATGGCAGCATATTCGTATGGCCTGGCCGAGGATTACGATGCAAGCAGGGCAGCAGCCCAGCGCTTCCTGCACTCCTATCCGGGTGACGAGGAGGCGGCGTACGCCCAGTATCTGGTGGCGATGAGTTATTTCGAGCAGATCGACAAGCGTGGCAGGGACCAGGCGATTACCGAGAATGCGACCCGGGAGCTGGAAACGCTGATCAAGGAATATGGCGACAGCGACTATGCGAGGACCGCGTCACTCAAATTCGACCTCATGCACAACCATCGCGCCGCCAAGGAAATGGAGGTCGGTCGCTACTATCTGAAGGGCGGCCATTACGCCTCGGCAATCAACCGGTTCCAGACTGTCATAACCGTCTATGAAACCACCTCCTTCGTCCCGGAGGCGCTGCACCGCATGGTCGAGGCCTACCTGTCACTCGGCCTTGTCGAGGAAGCCAGGGAGACCGCGGCCATTCTGGGCTACAACTACCAAGGGAATGAATGGTACGAAGATTCCCACCGGCTGTTTACCAGCCGGCAACTGGCGCCACCTTCGGCCGCCGAGCGGGAGGGGCTGTTGCGCCAGTTCTACCGAAGAACCATCAAGGGCGAGTGGCTGTAACGGAATCGAGGTCAGCCATTCATGCTGTGCAGCCTGTCGGTCCGTAATGTCCTGCTGATCAGGCATCTCGAGATCGAGTTCGGTGACGGCCTCAACGTGTTGACCGGCGAGACCGGTGCCGGGAAATCAATTCTGCTGGATTCGCTCGGCTTTGTCCTTGGCAGCCCGTTGCAGCCAAACATGCACGCATCGGCGGCCGACCAATGCGAAGTCGCCGCCATTTTCGACATCTCCGCCAACCGGGCAGCGCAAGCGGTACTCGACGAGATCGGAGTTCCGGCAGAGGACGAATTGCATCTTCGCCGGAACCTCCAGCCCTCGGGCCGGACCACGAGCTTCATCAATGATCGACGATGCAGCCTGTCGGCGCTGGGCAGGTTGGCAGAGGTGCTGGTCGAGATCCACGGGCAGGTCGATGACCGCGGCCTGTTGAATCCGGGTCGCCACCGGCAGCTGCTCGACCGGTTTGCCGGGCATGGGCATGCGCTGGGTGAGGTGAGGGACGGCTGGGCAGGCTGGCAGAAGACGCTGACGCGGTATCGGCAGGCACGGGAAAAGCAGGAGGCGGCAACACGCGAGCGGGAGTTCTGCGAGCACGCGATCGCCGAGTTGGACGAGATGGACCTGCAGGAAGGGGAGGATGAGGAGCTGGACCGGCGCCGGACGGCGCTGAAACTGTTCCAGCGATACGAGGAGAGCATTGTCCGGGCCGAACAGGCCATCGGCAATTCCGGCGCCGAAGGGCATGTTGCCGAAGCCATTTCCTGGCTAGAACGGGCGGCCCCGATGAATGAGCCGCGGCTGCACGGCGCCGTCGAGGCGCTCGACCGCGCCATCGCCGAGCTCGCCGATGCCCGGCACGGCCTTGAACTCGTTCGCTCCGGCAATGACCGGGACCCGGGGGAAATCGAACGGATCGAGGAACGGCTGTTCGCAATCCGGGCGCTGGCCCGAAAGCACGCGGTCAGGCCGGACCAGTTGCAGGAGGTTGCCCGGAAGTTGGCGGCCAGCATGACGGATTTGGCGCAGCTGGACCAGGATGTCGGGATGCTGGACCGGCTCCATGACGAGCAGGCTCGATCCTACCGGGAGGCGGCCAGCAGGCTCTCGGAAGGACGGCACCGGGCGTCTGCCCGGCTGGACCGGGCGATGAAGAAGGAGACCGGCCCGCTGAAACTGAAACATGCCGTGTTCAGGACCGTGGTGACCGAAGATCAGCAAGGACCGGACGGGATGGACCGGGTCGCCTTCACCGTGTCGACCGATCCGTCGCACCCGCCGGGTCCGATCGGCTCCATCGCGTCGGGTGGCGAGCTCTCCCGTTTCATGCTGGCATTGAAGGTCTGCCTGATGGCCGGAACCGACAGCATCTGTGCGATCTTCGACGAAATTGACCGGGGAATTGGTGGGCCGACGGCAAATGCGGTTGGACGCCGGCTCAGGTCACTGTCGGACCAGTCGCAGGTCCTGGTGGTGACCCATTCGCCGCAGGTGGCGGCCATGGGACACCATCACTGGCGAATTGAAAAGCGAAAGGCGGCTGGCGGCATGCGCACCACTGCCGCCCGGCTGGACGAGGCGGCAAGAACCGATGAAATTGCCCGCATGCTGTCGGGGGCGGCAATCACCGACGAAGCCCGCGCGGCCGCTGCATCACTGCTGCAAGCCGTATAGGCACTGGTCCCGTACCCGCCCTGCGGTCATCCTTGCTGGCCCCGGACCAGCTCCGGACCTGCCTTGAGCGGCGCGCAAGCCCAGGCGAGCCATTGCCGGGCGGCGGGTGAGCATCGCTCGCCAATCTCTGCCAAGGTCCGGCGGTGGTAGTCGTCGATCCAGTTGATTTCGTCGCCGGTCAGCAGCGCCCGGTCAACCAGTCGCCGGTCGATTGGCACCAATGTCAGGGTGGAGAAGGCCAGCATCGGTGCCAATGCCGGCCCGTGCTCCGGCTGCCATTCGGTGACACGGACCAGGTTTTCGATCCGGATTCCAAAATCGTCCTCGAGGTAGCAACCGGGCTCGATCGACAGGATCATTCCGGGCTCGAGCCGGGTCTCCGAGCGCGGCGACAGGCCTTGCGGTCCCTCGTGCACCTTCAGGCAATGCCCGACGCCGTGGCCGGTGCCATGGGCATAATCCAGGCCGGCCTGCCACAGGCTGTACCGTGCCAGGGCATCAAGATCCCGGCCGGCCCGTCCTGCCGGCCAGCGGGCCCGGCTGAGACAGATCAGCCCCTTGAGCACCCGGGTAAAACAGTCTCGATGCCGGTTGGATGGGCGACCAATGGCGATGGTGCGGGTCACATCCGTCGTGCCGTCGGGATACTGGCCGCCCGAATCGACCAGCAGCAAATCGCCATCCTTCAGGCTTCGATTGCTGTCTTCGGTGACCCGGTAGTGAATGATGGCACCATGGGCGCCACTGGCGGCAATGGTTTCGAAGCTGGTGTCCAGCAACTTGCCGGTATCCTGCCTGAAGCCGTTCACCGCGTCCGACACGTCGCTCTCGGTCAGGTCGGGACCGGATGCGTCGAGCCAGGACAGGAATTCGGTCATCGCCGTCCCGTCCCGACTGTGGGCGTCGATCATGCCGGCGATTTCCACCGAATTCTTGATCGCCTTGGCATGGATGCACGGGTCGGGATGTTCGACGATCCGGCAGCCAGCGCAAGCCAGCTGCCCGAACACCAGTGCAGGAGCAGAGTCCGGATCCACCATTACCGCCCCGGCCAAGCCAGTCAGCGCATCCTCGAACCGGTCCCGGTGAATAATTTCCAGATCGGGCGCCATCGCCTCCGGATACGCACGGGGAAGCTCGAGGAACAGCCGGATGGCGCCCCCGGCCTCCAGGATGGCGAATGCCAGCGGTACCGGGGTTCCCGGCAGGTCGGAGCCGCGGATGTTGAGCAGCCAGGCGATGCTGTCGGGTAGTGTCAGCACAACCGCATCGGCTCCCGCCGCCGTCATGACCCGGGCAATCCTCCGGCGCTTGGACATGCTGTCTTCCCCGCAGTGGCGGACCGGCATGGGGTAGACGGGCGAGCGGGGCAGGCCCGGTCGATCCGGCCAGATGCGGTCAACCAGGTTTTTGGTGGAACGCAGCCGGATTCCGGCACAGGCGAGATCGCCGGCCAGGCGGTCAATTTCGGATTTGGTATGCAGCCAGGGATCATGTCCCAGGACGGTCTCCTCCGGGACGGCATCCCGGATCCATTCGGAGACATTGCCGCGGTCCAGCGATAGCTGCTCGAACAGTGCCGGATCGGCCTGCATGCGTGCCTGCAGGCGGTACCTGGAATCGACAAACAGCGCCGCCCGGTTGGCGGTCACGGCGCAAAGCCCGTTCGATCCCGTAAACCCGGTGAGCCAGGCCAGGCGCTCGGCGCCGGCTGGAACCGCTTCGCCCCGGTGCTCGTCCTGCCGCGGAACGAGAAATGCCGACAGGCCTTCGCTGGCCATCAGGCGGCGAAGGGCGTCAATCCTGGCCGGCACTTCGCCGTCTTCGCCAGCCGCATGCCAGTCCGCCCCGGTCATCCGGTTCCGGCAGCCGTCCGGACCGCCCGTTGCGGCCTCGCCTCGAACAGTTCGGCCAACTGTTCGGTCATTGCACCGGCCAGCTGTTCCACATCGGCGATGGTCACCGCCCGACGATAATACGTCGTCACGTCATGTCCGATCCCGATGGCGATCAGCTCGACCTGCCGGCGTTTGCCGACCATCTCGATGACGTCCCGGAGATGGCGCTCCAGAAAATTCGAGGAGTTCACGCTGAGAGTCGAATCATCGACCGGCGCACCATCGGATATCACCATGAGAATCTTCCGGGACTCGATTCGCGTGGACAGCCGGCGATGGGCCCATTCGAGCGCCTCGCCATCGATGTTTTCCTTGAGCAGCCCCTCTTTCATCATCAGGCCGAGATTGGTCCGGGACCGGCGCCATGGCAAATCGGCGCTCTTGTAGATGATGTGCCGCAGATCGTTGAGACGCCCGGGGGTGGGCGGACGTCCGTTTGCCACCCATTTTCCGCGGCTCTCCCCGCCCTTCCAGGCGCGGGTGGTGAAACCGAGAATCTCGACCTTCACCTGGCACCGCTCGAGTGTGCGGGCAAGGATATCGGCGCTGATTGCGGCGATCGAGATTGGCCGACCGCGCATCGAGCCGGAATTGTCGAGCAACAGCGAGACAACGGTGTCGCGGAATTTCATGTCCCGTTCGACCTTGAAGGACAGGGGGGTGGTGGGGTTGGTGACCACCCGCGCCAGCCTGCCGGCATCGAGCAGCCCTTCTTCCTGGTCGAATTCCCAGTACCGGTTCTGCTGGGCCAGCAACCGGCGTTGCAACTTGTTGGCGAGGCGGCCGACCGTGCCCTTGAAGGGTTCGAGCTGCTGGTCCAGGTTTCCCCGCAGGCGCTCCAGCTCCTCCGGCTCCGCCAAATCCTCGGCCTTGATTTCCTCGTCGAACTCGATGGTGAAGACCCGGTAGTCGGGGTCGGCTTCCGAGTATCCCCTGGGCAGCATTTCCGGCGGCGGATCAGTATCGGGAGAGTCGTGTTCTTCGGATGCCGCGGCATCATCCTGCTCACCTTCAAGCGGTTGGCGGTCATCCTGCTCGCCATCCTCGAGCAGGCTGTCATCGAATTGCTGTTCTTCCTCGCCGGTCGACTCATCATTCGACTCGCTGTCAAGCTGGTCGTCGCTCGACTCCTCGGCGCTGTCCTGATCATCGACATCGGAGTCGGAGTCGGGATCGTCGCCGAGTTGGTCGGCATAGCCGAGATCGCTGATCAACTGGCGGGCGAAGCGGGCAAACTCGGTCTGGTCGTTCAGGACCTCCTCGAGCAATCCGAGGGTCTCGCCGGCCTTGTTCTGCAATTCCTCCTCGAACAGACCGAAGATCCTTTTCGGAATCGTGGGAAGCTCCCGTCCGGTGACCAGGTGGCGGACTGCATAAGCCAGCGCGTCGGCCAGTTCGACATCCGACCGCCCTGAATCGGCCCGGTATCCCTTGGCTGCGGCCCGGTGGGACAGCATGACGTCGATATTGGCCGCCGATCCCGGCATGCGAATCGCGCCCATCGCTTCGCATCGTGCCGATTCCATCGCCTCGTACATGTCCCGCGCCGCCTCGCCGGCCGGCATGTATTTTCGGTGCGTCGCCGCGTCATGGTGCTTCTTGCGTAGTGCCAGGCTGTCGGCAATCCCGCGGGCGACGACGACATCGTGAGATGTTGTCCGAGGCCCCAGGAGGGGCAGCCTGATCACGTTGTCGGTGATCCCCGGTGGGTCGGCCGAAAAGCGGATTTCCAGCTCGGCCTCTTCCGCTATCGAACGCGTGGTCTCGGCAAGTGCCTTCCTGAGAGAGGGGATATCGTCAAAGTTGATTCTGGTCACGGCCATCCGCTCCGGCGGCGGTCACTGCCCCGACTTCCGAACCGCCGGAAACGAGTCGAGCGTGCCGGCAGTCCAGGCTGCCTCCGGCAGTTCCTCGTCGAAGCAGCGTTGGTAGAATTCGGCAACCGTCGGCCGTTCAAGCTCGTCGCACTTGTTGAGAAAGCTGACCCGGAAGGCGAAACCGAGATTGCGGAAAATCTCGGCATTCTGTGCCCATGCGATGACCGTTCGCGGACTCATGACCGTTGACAGATCGCCATTCATGAAGGCCGAGCGGGTCAGGCCGGCAACCGTGACCATGGCACCGATGATCTCTCTGCCCTGTTTGGTGTTGTAATTCGGCGCCTTGGAAAGGACGATCTGGGTCTCGGCGTCATGCGAGAGATAGTTCAGGGTGACAACCAGCGACCATCGATCCATCTGGCCCTGGTTGATTTGCTGCGTGCCGTGATATAGCCCGGTGGTATCGCCGAGGCCGACGGTATTGGTGGTCGAGAAGATTCGAAAATGCCTGTGGGGAACGATGATCTCGTTCTGGTCGAGCAAGGTAAGCTTGCCCTCGGTCTCCAGGATTCGCTGGATCACGAACATGACGTCGGCCCGGCCGGCATCGTATTCGTCAAATACCAGGGCAACGCAGTTTCGCAGCGACCAGGGAAGGATTCCTTCCTGGAATTCCGTGACTTGCTTGCCGTCCCGCAGCTTGATGGCATCCTTGCCGATCAAATCGATCCTGGAGATATGGCTGTCCAGGTTGACCCGGACACATGGCCAGTTCAGCCGGGCGGCGACCTGTTCGATATGGGTCGACTTCCCGGTTCCGTGATAACCCTGGATCATCACCCGCCGATTGTGCGAGAACCCGGCAAGGATTGCCAGCGTCGTGTCAGGATCGAACTTGTAGGTCGGGTCAATATCCGGAACCCGGTCCGAAGGCTCCTCGAATCCCATCACGTCCTGGTCGGAATTGATGCCGAATGTTTCCCGGATTGATATCCGCCTTGTCGGATCAACCACCAGTTTCAAATCTGACCCATCCATATCGGCCCGACCTTCATTCTGCCTGACTGCATGAAGATTCGCTTAGTGAAGCAATTGCAACCGCCGCGCAAGATTGAACCCCGGACGCTGGCACACCCCACAACCGCGGCCCGAACCGAGGAACACAGGCGTTGTTCCAGGACCTCATCATGCATCGCCATGACCGTGAACAAGCCCAATTCCCGGCCTGGAGCTGGAACAGGCATGTTGAAATCCCGCTGTCGAGGTGCAATGATAATCGCCGTGTGGAGCTACTCCGGGTTGTTCGAAGGAACGAGGACCAATCTTCCACCACCGATGTCAATGATAACCCAACCGGATTGACCTGACTCAATGGAAGGAGGCTCCCGTCATGAACGTCAACCTCGGGCCAATCTTTCTGGCAGGTTCCCTTACGTGACGCGCGACCAACTGGAAGAATTGACGGCGGTCGGCGAGTCCGAAATCCTGGAACTCAAGACCACAACCGGAACGCGCCGGGAAGCCGCCGCGACCGTGTGCGCCATGCTTAACCAGCGCGGCGGACAAGTACTGTTCGGGGTTACACCGGAGGGACTGGTTGTGGGTCAGCGTGTGAGTGAACGGACGGTGGAGGAGTTGAGCGCTGAAATTCAGAGGATAGAGCCTGGCGCCACTGCGGAAATCGAGCGGATTCCCGTGACGGGAGATCTGGAGGTGATTGCGGTTCTGGTCAGCCCGGGCGGATTGCCGCCGTACCGGTACCGCGGCACACCCTACCTTCGTATTGGCAATACGACACGATCCATGGATAACGAGGAGTATAACCGCATGCTCTTCGAGCGAATGCACAGCGAGCGACGTTGGGAGAATCGGCCGGCCGACGGGTGGACGCTGAATGACCTGGACCTGGCGGAGATTCGCAACACCGTTGCAGAGGCGGTTCGTGTCGGCCGGCTGAATGAACCTGGTGGCAGAGATCCAGAGGATTTGTTGCGAGGTTTGGGTCTGCTCCGTGACGGTGTCCTCACTCGAGCGGCGGCAGTGCTGTTCGGGAGCAGGGAGCGACTGGAATATGAAATGCCGCAGTGCCTTCTCCGTGTCGCGCGTTTTCGGGGACTTGATCGCTCGGAATTTCTCGACAACCGGCAATTTAACGGCAACGCTTTTTCCCTGCTTGGGAGCGCTGTGCGATTTCTGCGTGACACGCTCCCCGTAGTCAGTCGTTTCGAATCGGGCCGTGTGACACGCATTGATGAGTCGTTGTATCCTCCCCTGGCCACCAGAGAGGCGCTGGCAAACGCGTTCTGTCACCGCGACTATGGGACCGGCGGCGGGTCTGTTGGACTCGCAGTTTACGATGACAGGCTGGAAGTAACCTCAACCGGCCCGCTGCGCTTCGGGCTGACTCCGGAGGATCTCTTCGGGCCGCATGAATCACGGCCCTGGAATCCACTCATAGCGCGCACATTCTTCAGGCGCGGCCTCATCGAAGAGTGGGGACGGGGAACGATTACGATGACAGATCTGGCAACCGCGGCGGGGTTGCCTCGCCCCGAGATTGAGGAACGCAGCGGCTGCGTGACGGTGCGCTTTCGGCGTTCCGATCACATGGCGCCTCAAATTGACCAGGATGATCTCACGGAACAACAGATGAGAATCATGACGCTTCTTCGTCGTTCGGACGGCGCCTTGGCGCTTCGGGATATTCGCACTTCCCTGGGGTTGCAGGCGAACGACAGGCGATGCCGGGAAGATCTTTCCGTTCTCAAGGCGAAGGGATTGGTGGATACCATCGGGTTTGGTCGAGGAGCGCGCTGGAAGCCATTGTAAAACAAGGAGATGGCTCTTTCTGGCTCTTTCTGGCTCTTTCTGGCTCTTTCTGGCCAATTAACAGATCCATGGTCCGCGAGCCGCAGCGGGAGTCGTTGTTCTGAAAGCGGATCCGTAGTTGCCAGAATGACCGGAATCAGGCCTTGATGTTTCGGCTGCTGCGGATCTGGTTCCAGGCCCAGACAACTTCCTTCAGGCGGTCCTCCTCGCAGCGGTCGCCGTCATTGCTGTCGGGGTGCAGGTTCTTGACCAGCGACTTGTACTGTTTCTTGATTCTGGATTTCCCCCACCACTCCTTGGCATCGAGAATGTCGAGCGCCTTGCGCTCGCTATATGTCAGGCGCAAATTCGGGCCGGTGGTCGGGTGGTGTCTTGGCGTGCCGGATTCGCCGAGGATTTCACCCGGGTCGGAGATGCCAAGGCGCGAATAGGCAACGCTCTCGCGGACACGTCGCCTCTCCCCCTCGGTCAGGCCATCACCCTCTTCCGGATGGCCTTCCGGATCGTCACCGCGACTCTTGCTGGCCTGTTCCTTGAAGAAATCCCATTTCAGATTGTATTTCCGGACATGCTCCCGGCAAAACCAGTGGAATTCGTCAACGCTGTCCGGAGATTTCGGTGCACGGTATTTTCCCTGCCGCGAGCAGCCGGGATGTTCGCAGACTCTCGATGATGTTTCGAAGGCACCAGACATGCCTCTGGTGCCGCGTTGCCGACGTTTCTTGTCCTTGGCAACTGACATGTCGAATTCGAATTGACCAGGCATTGTGAGTTCGGAAACCGTTCGTCGAATAGCCGACCATCATACACGATCATATGCCCCTTTCCCACAGAAAACCCGCCCTTCAGCCCTGAAAGTGGCAGCTGCGGAAGGCGGTTCAGGCGCCGTGAAGGGGGCGTGCGACGCCCGCCGTGTCACGTCGTCACGGTGCCAGTGGCACCGTTCCGGGCAAAAGGTCATCTACCGCAAGTTGTGCCGAAATCCGATCTCTGGCACAAGCAGGCAGCCTTGCCGGGCAGTGGCGAGATTGCCGTGCCGGAGGCAAGTGAGGAAGGAGGAGCGGAATTGACCGTAAAGGCGGAAATCGAGGAGGCGTTGCGCCGGGTGCTGGCTCCCGACTCGCTGGCCGTGACCGATGAGAGCGAACAGCATCGCGGGCATTCCGGCTGGCGGGAAGGTGGCGAGACCCATTTCCGGGTCGAGATCAGCTCGGAAAGATTCTCCGGAATGACCCGGCTGCAGGCCCATCAACTGGTGCACAAGGCACTGTCACCTTCACCGCTGGACAAGCTGCACGCCCTGTCGATCAGCACCAGGACCGGATAGTCTGCCTTCCCTGGTGACGGCATGCCGACGCAATTCTCGTCTCCGCCCGGGACGGGGCAGGATCAATGGCCCAGCTTGCCGAAGACCAACCCGCTGACCGTTTTCGGGTTTGCCTTGCCTCCGGTCGCCTTCATGACCTGGCCGACAAGGAAACCGGCCACCCGCGGATTCTGCCGTGCCTTTTCGACCTGGTCGGGGTGCTCTGCCAGAACACGGTCCACCACCGCGTCAAGTTCGGACATGTCGGTGACTTGGCGCAGACCGCGTTGCTCGACCAGTTCCGCTGGATCGCCTCCCTCGACCCAGACGATTTCGAACAGGGACTTGGCGATTTTTCCGGAGATCTCTTCCTGCTCCAGTAATCCGATGATCCCGGCCAGCTGCGACGCCGAGACCGGTGAGTCCGAGATCTGGAGGTTCTCCTTGTTGAGCCTGCCATAGAGCTCGTTGATGATCCAGTTTGCGGCAAGCTTTCCATCATGCCCCTTGGCCACGGCCTCGAAATAGTCGGCGCTTTCCCGTTCGGCGGCAAGAATCACGGCATCATATTCGGTAATCCCGAAATCGGCGACGAACCTTCGAATCTTCTCGTCGGGAAGTTCCGGGATGGATTGCCGAATCTCTTCAATCCAGCTGTCGTCGACGGTGACCGGCAACAGATCGGGGCAGGGGAAATACCGGTAGTCATACGCCTCCTCCTTGGAGCGCATCGATCTTGTCCTGCCGATGCCCGGATCAAACAGCCGGGTCTCCTGGGTGACCGTTCCGCCATCCTCAAGCAACGCCACCTGACGCCGGGCTTCGTATTCGATGGCCTGCTGGATGAACCTGGTCGAATTCATGTTCTTGATTTCGCACCGGGTTCCGAATTCGGTTGATCCTTCCGGGCGGACCGAGATGTTCACATCGGCTCGCAGGTTGCCATCCTGCATGTTGCCGTTGCAACTGCCGACATAGCGCATGATCTGCCGGAGCTTCAGGATATAGGCGGAGGCTTCATCGGGTCCGCGGATATCCGGCAGGGACACGATTTCCATCAATGCAATGCCGGTTCTGTTGAGATCGACCAGGGACAGGTTTGGATCGACGTCGTGCAGGGATTTGCCGGCATCCTGCTCCAGGTGAATATGGTCGATCCTGACCCGTCGGGCACATCCGTCGCCCATGTCGACCATGACCTCACCGGCGCCGACAATCGGGTGGTAGAATTGTGATATCTGGTATCCCTGCGGCAAGTCCGGGTAGAAATAGTTCTTCCGGTCGAAGGCCGAGTGGCGATTGATGCCGGCATTGAGGGCCAATCCGGTCCGGATGGCCTGCTCGACGCAGAATTCGTTGACCACCGGCAGCATGCCCGGCATGGCGGCATCGACCAGGTCGACATTCGAATTGGGCTCGGCACCGAATTCGGTCGATGCGGCCGAAAACAGCTTGGATTTCGAGGCGACCTGCGCATGCACCTCGAGTCCGATGACCATCTCCCAGTCGGACTTTGCCCCCCGGACAATTCTCGGCGCGGGTTCGGGCTTCTGTGCGTCGGTCATGGGCCTTCTTCATCGGATTCAGGTCGGGAATATTCCCTGCCTATCCATTCGTTTTTGCAAAAAGTAAAGACTGTCCTCCGACCGCGTCCGGTCGACGGTCAGGATACCGGGAATTCTACCTGCTTCAATGCGCCGCAGTCATCGGCTAGAAGGATGGCCCGTAGCGAGTGCAAGTACATGTCCAAACGTCCAGTCGTCGGAATCATCGGCAATCATTACCTGCTGGATGACAGCTACCCCGTGCACGCGACCGGCACCATGAACAGCGACGCAATTGCCAATGTCGCCGGGGCGGTTCCGCTGATGGTTCCCTCCGATCCCGAATTTGTCCGACTCGAGGACATTGTCGATATCTGCGACGGGTTCCTGTTCACCGGTGGTCGGCCCAATGTCCATCCCGAGGAATATGGGGAGCAGGCAACCGAAGCGCATGGCAATTTCGACCGGCCGCGCGACCGGACCGTTCTTCCGCTGATCCGGAAATGCGTCGACCGGGGTCAGCCGGTGCTGGGTGTTTGCCGCGGGTTCCAGGAATTCAACGTGGCATTTGGCGGAACGTTGCACCCGGAGATACGCGAACTTCCCGGCCGGATGAATCACCGCATGCCTCCGGACGGGACTATCGACGAAAAGTTTGCCCTGCGCCACGATATCTCCCTCGAGCCCGGCAGCGTGTTCGAGGAGATTTTCGGCTCCACAACGGTGCGGGTGAATTCCCTGCACGGCCAGGGGATCATGAAGGTGGGCGGGCGCATTTCCATCGAGGGCATGGCCGGTGACGGGACACCGGAGGCGGTCCAGGTCATCGGCGCCCCGGGTTTTGCACTGGCCGTGCAGTGGCACCCGGAATACCGGGCGCGCCAGGATCCGGTTTCAATATCGCTGTTCTCGGCCTTCGGAGATGCCCTGCGGCTGTGGCAGGCAGATGGCAGGGACAGAGCCTGAGCAGGGTCACGCAGCCCTGGCCAAATGCCTTGGCAGGAGACGGCACAAGGCGATCAGAATCAGACGTGAATTATGGGCCCGTCGCTTGCATGACGGGCTGGAGTGCGGACCGGCCTGAACGAATTCAGGCTGGCCAGGTTGGCCGCTGCATCCGTGGTTGCGCTATCAACCGATCGCTCAGAACGGGATCACGATCCTGCCGGCCACCCCCAGATGGTGCAGGCGACCATCTCGCTCCAGCTTGAGGCGGGCGGCCACCGAGCCATGAAATCGGTCATCGGTCGATCGGAAGCTGCTGCCGAGGCCGATATCATATGTCTTCGGCAGCAGTGATGTCGTCGAGAGGAAGCTGTCTTCGCCACCCTGGAATTCCGACTCCACGGTAATGCTGTTCTTTATCATCCTGGTCATGCCAAGGCCGATTCCGGGCGCCAGTCTCAGATTCGAGAAGGTGAGCGGATCAAGCCTGATCTCGGCCCCGAATTTGGCAGCCGCCAGGCTGGTGCCAGAGCGATGAACGTTGAGCGACATCTCGTCAGCGCCCTGCTCTCGGTATGGCTTGCTCCTGACCCTGCTGTAGAAGATTCCGGCGGAGGGCGAGACAAGGGCCGTGCCCATCCGGCCTGTCCAGGCGGCTTCTGCCTGCACGCCAAGAGACCGGCCGGAAAATTTCCCGGTCGAATTCGCCTCGCCATCTCCATTGGGGACAATGCGCGAGACCTTGTAGCGCGATGCCGCCGCTGCCGTATCCAGCGAAAACTCGAAATTGCCGGACCCGGCGGTGATCCCGGCAACAGCTGCGAGTCGATGGCCGCGTGCGGTCGCAAACCGGTCCATTGCCAACCGCGAGTTGGTCAGACCGAGGCCGAACCGAGCCATGAGCCGACCGTCATCAGACGGGATGCCGATGCCGGATGACAGCCCATGGGCAGTGTCACTGAATCCGCGCTGGGGCCAGCTTCGTTTCCTGGTTGTCCGGTCAGCATGGCCAGACGCCCAAATGCACCTCCGGCCAACGACCCCGGAACTGTTCCGGGAGCAGTCGGGCATCTGGCTGGCAAGGCTGAGGGCCGCAAGAAATGTCGACTGTACGGCGGCACCGGCGATCTCGTTGCCGTAGCTGTCAAGATCAAACCTGACATTTTCAATGTCGGGAAGTGAGTATATCCCCGCAAGCGCCGCATCCAGCCTGTCGTTCCTGCTCTGCGAGTTGCGAAGTTCGGCCAACACATTGCGCTGGTTCTGGTTCAGATCAAGAGTGCCATGATTGCTGGTCGTGGGCGGGCCGGAAATCCCGGCCCTCTCGGTGGAGTCAGGGTCTGGGCCGGGACCAGGATCAGGGTCTGGATTAGGTTCGGGATCGGGGTCAGGATCAGGGTCTGGGCCGGGATCAAAGACCACGCTCAGTAACAGCACCTCTGCGTCGCCCTGGTCCGGCCCGTCCATCTTCCTGACCGAATAATCGAGGAAGGGCGTATCCTTGATCGTCAACTTGTTCTCGCCGTTGATCCCCTCGGTCGCGGTAATGATCTTCACCTCTGCAGTCTCCCCGTCCGGTTTGGCAAGCGAGTTGACAGCCAGCATACCATCCAAGTCTGCCATCCCGGTGACCTTGATCAGGTCCGTGTCCCCGGTGGACCAGTTGACGTCGAAGGACAGTGTTCCTGTTGCAGATTGATGAAGATCGCCACGCAGCCGCACGATTGAGGGCTTGTTTGCAGCCCCGACGACGAAGCTCCCATGATTGATCAGCCGACCGTTTGTCCATGATGCCTGGGCATGCCCGGGATCAACATCGGCGCAGTTTTCGGTCACGTGCTCAAGGGTCACGGTTGCGTACGGGTTGAATGTTCCGGAATTGTCGAACCGTGGTGCAAGGCAGCTCCCGATGTCGATATCACCCCTTATCAGACCTCGATTCGTCAACAGGGCCGAGGCGATACTCTTGCCGGGGGGCGATTTCCTGATGGTCACTGCAAATTTCTGTCCGGGATCGTCCGAATAGTATTCCATCCAAGAGCCAGTGGGAGGCGTGGCAACAACCTGGCCTGTCGGGTTTACGAGGACGTCTGCATTGGCATTGTTGCCGCCGATCGCGACACCGTGCGAGCCCCATCCGAGGGTCTTGATCCTCCCGTTCACGCGTACATCGATCTGGCGATTTCCCTCACTCACGATTTCAGCATTGACACCGAACGAACCAGGCCCCTCGGTGGTGATGTCGTTGACCTGGATTTCGATCGGCCCGGCATTGCTGTCTTTGTTCGTCTGCACTACGTGAATTCCGTAGTTGAACAATCCGGTGGTGTGGATGTGGCCTTTCGAGTGGACCGTTACCCCACCTGTGGTACGAATTCTCAGGGCGGCAATATCCCTCAGCTTTCCGTCCAATGCACCGTCATCTGCGTTGGAAAACATGTGGTTGACGTTGACTGTCGTCGTGTAACGCGAGCTGGCAACTTCCGTGTTCTTGACCAGAATGCCGAAGGCAGGCGCGCTGGTGCTGTCGACATTGATGGTTCCGTCAGAGGTTATCGTGACATTGCCTTCCTGGTTGTTGGTCACCCGGATTCCGTCTGTGTCGTCCGCGTTGATATCCGTCACAGAGATCGTCAACTCACCGGTTTCATCCTCGTGAACGATGGGGTTGGTCGACTGGGCGCTGGCCTGAGCAAAGGCGGCCCCAATTGTCACGAGCACCAGGAATAAGGTTCGGAGGGGCGGGGCCGGAATTCGGCGCGGAAAACCCCCTTCGGAGGCAATTGTGCCCCGGATTTGAAGAACCACGAAACCCCCTTCCGCGGCAATATTCGCCCCAGAATTGAGAAATCGCGATCTCCAGGACTATGTAATAATCGCAGTCAAACCGGCAAAAAAACCACAAGACGGGCAGTTGTCAATCGATTCTTGACGCCGGCCAAGTGCCGGTCATGTTTTCATGACCGGCTTTGTCGGTCGGCATGGAGTGCCGCCCTCGGGCTCAACTCGGCCAGGAACCTGCGGTATGGCCCTTCGCTGAACAGCAGGAGTTGGTCACTCTTGCGCGCCCAGGCCCCTTTCAGGACATGTGTGCTCCACTCGTTCCAGACCGATTGCCGAACCTCTTCCCGGTGCCAGTTTCGTCCGAGTACCGCCGACCAGGCGAATTCGGGCGAGAGTTGGGTCATTCCTGCATTCGTCGGGCCTGCATGGCCGGAGAGGGCGGCGCCCCGGCGCCACTCGACAACCTCTTTCAGGAATATCGACATGTCGCCTGAGGAAACCGACTTCACCCAGTCGGCCAGCGCCTCGACTGCCGGGGCGTCCGGCAGGCGGTTTCGCAGGGCCTTGTGCTGGACGATCGAGATCCCGGCACGAAATGCCTCGATATCCCCGGAACCGGGAGCGGCAACCTCGAATGTCGAATGGCTGACGGACCTCGAGGCGTCCCTGATTGAGAATATGTGGCATTTCCCGGCCCGAGCCTTGCGAAGGTAAAGCCGACCCACGCAGTGGCTGAGACGGTTCGATTCCTCCAGCAGGTCGGCCTCCGATGCCAGGCACTGGACCACGAGCCCGTTTCTGGTCGGGTAGTCCCCGGCCAGTTTCGGCCACGAACCGGCCTCCCGGCAATCGGCCGCTGCATTGTCGCCTGTGGCCCTGCCTTCCGCCTCGATCAGAGCCGGAATTCGCGTCATCCAGCGCCGGGCGCATTCGACGAGCGTGACCGCCGCGTTGCGTGAGTTGCCGATGATCAGCGCATGGGACAGTCGCTTGGCCTGTTCCAGATCGTTCGGAGACGGGGTGGGCAGGGTCTCGCCGGCCCGGGTGATCAGGCCCAGGCAGCAGGGAAGGAAGACGCTTAGGCTGAAATCATCGATTGCCTCCATGACATCCGAGGTCGCCATCGAGATCTGCCGCCGGTCAAACTGCAGGGTGTCGGTGCCATAGGCGCTGGCCATCTGTTCGTGGTACCTGGGCCAGTCGCCCCGTGACGCAGACAGGAGTGGTCCGGCAGGGGACAGGAAGCGCTGGCTGAGTGGCAGGATGCAGGCCGACACCAGGTCCAGGAACCGTGCCCAGGAGGTTTCGTTGGCGGGAACCAGGTTCGTGTCCATGTTCCCGACAAGCTCCAGGAACTGGTTGGTGGTAATCTCGCTGCCAAGCGAATACCGCCTGAGCCGGTCCACCCCCATCGGATCATGTCCCCTGACTTCCTCACCGAATTCGAAGACACGGCCGGATGGGAGAGGGTCCCGCAGCCGGGCCAACCGCTTGAGTTGCCCCTTGCTCAAACCGGTCAGTGACCCAATGATGGGCTGAAGCGGCATGGAGTTGTCGATGGCCTGGCGGCATTCCGCTGACTGGGCCATGAATTCGGCCAGGGCCGGCCAAGCCCGGGCAGCCTGCTGACGGTTCTGGCAATATTGTGGGTTTCGGTCGCCATAGAATGCAACGGCGGCGGCAGACGGACATCCAACTGACTGGAGTGCGGTCGCCGACGCCTTGAGGTCCAGTTCGGCAAACCCCCCGGGGAACGGATAGCCCAGGCCGGACATGCGCCGTGACAGTGAGGCCGCCGCCGCGAGTGCCGACACTCCCTGGCCGGCATGGAGGCCGAAAACCGTCATCGGGCGCAGCAACCCTGCCTGTTCGGACAGCAATGTGCGCCCGATGGCAATATCGGCGATTTCGTCCGGGATCCGCACATGGTCGGGAATTGCCGGTGTGACGGGAGCGGATGACGGCGACCGGCGTTTAATAAAGTTCTCGAACAGCGCAAGGTCGTCGGGTCCGGATTGCGGCGAGAGCGGGGTGGATCCTGCCCTGGCGGCCACAAGGCCGGTCAGCGAGAGAAATCCAGCAACGGCGATGGCTGTCGCCAGTTCTGCCTGGCGCTCCCGGCTGTTCTGCCCGCGCAACATCGACTGCATGTCATGTGCCGAAGAGAACATGATCCGAATCGGTTGCAATGCCGGCTGGCCGACATCGGTCAGGGCGATGCATCGGGCCCGCCCGGTATCGGGATGAACGGCCAACTCCAGGATGTCATGTCGATGCGGCAATACCTGGTCGCTGTCGGAATCGATCCACACCATGATTTGCAGCATGTCCGGTTTGCTTGCCTGGTGAATGATCATGTGGAGAGCCCTGGGTTCGACTTTGGTCGATGGACCATGCTAGAGGAAGGCGTGGCAGCGTTCAGCCTATGTGTTGTGCGATCGAACGTCCATCAGCGATCACTCCGAGGCCGGAAGGCAGCTGCGCCTGGAGTCGGAGGAGCTGCGGAGACCGGAGGCGGGATGGCAATCGGGAATTCCTTCAGGTTTGCCGTGGCCCCGATGATGGACTGGACCGACCGCCATTGCCGGTACTTCCACCGGCTGATGTCGGAGCGGGCATTGTTGTACACCGAGATGATCGCTGCTCCGGCGCTGGTGAGGGGAAAGTCGATCCGGCTTCTGGAATTCGATCCCAGTGAACACCCCGTTGCATTGCAACTCGGCGGGGCCGATCCCGGCGAACTGGCAGCGGCAGTGCAACTCGGTGTCGAGGCCGGTTATGACGAGATCAACCTGAATGTCGGCTGTCCGTCCGACCGGGTGCAGGGCGGTTGTTTTGGTGCCGTGCTGATGAAAAATCCGAAGCTGGTGGCACGATGCCTGCGGGAGATGTGCCGGGCGGCGAACGGGACCGAAGTGACCGTCAAGTGTCGATTGGGAGTCGATGACCAGGATGCCGAGACAACCTTGCCACGGTTTCTCGACGACATGGCCGCAGCCGGGGTACGACGGGTCGCCATCCATGCCCGCAAGGCATGGCTGGATGGGCTGAGCCCGAAGCAGAACCGAAATGTGCCGCCGCTGGATCACGAGCTCGTGTTCCGGATGAAGGATCGATTGCCGGGATTGAGAATCTGTATCAATGGCGGGATCAACGATCTCGATCTGGCCAATGCGTGCCTGGAGAGAGGGGTTGACGGCATCATGATGGGGCGGACCGCCTATCGCAATCCTGCCGGCGTGCTGATGGAGGTCGACCGGAGAGTCTTTGGAATCGATCGGCGGGCCAGCCGGGGCCAGGTGGCCCGGCGGATGTTCGAGTATATTGCATGCCAGCAGCAACGTGGAGCCAGGATCAATCACGTCACCCGGCATATGTCCGGCCTGTTTGCCGGGTGCCGGGGCGCCCGCATCTGGCGCCAGTCCTTGTCCGACAACAGGCGCCTTGCCAGCGAGGGAACCGCTTTCCTGGAGGAGATCCTCGAGCAGCTGTCACCAGCAGATTCGGAAACCGGAAACGGACATCCGGGCAATTGTTGACGGAGCGTTCACCTACATCTGCCACCCGGCTGTCAAGGCAGGGGCTCCGACAATTTGTTGGCGGTCCTGGCGACCCGCTTTTTCCTTCCCCCGCGCCGCGTCTTCAACAGTCGGTCCCTGCCTGGCAACTCCAGGAGCAGTTCCTGCCGCTGATCGGGCGTGAATTGGGCCCAGCGGCGAACCTCCTCGGCGGTCCGGTGGCAGCCAATGCAGATGCCTGCCGTCGGGTGGATCACGCAGACCTGCAGGCACGGACTGTCTGGCTCATCCCGCTTCCAGGCCTTCCGGGTCATGCCGATGCTCCTGCAATCGCCATGCGGTCAAGGGCGCCCTGCAGTATGATGGCGGCGGCCACGTGATTGATCTTCTCGCCGCGGCTGCGCCGCGACAACCCCGCCTCCAGCATGCGCCGTTCGGCTTCAACCGTCGAAAGTCGCTCATCCCAGTAGCCGATCGGCAGGCCGGTCACCGAGGCGAGGGTCCTGCCAAACGCCCTGGTCGACTGGCATCTGGAGCCCTCGGTGCCATTCATATGTCTCGGCAGGCCAAGCAGCAGCCCGCCGATTTGCCGGTGGCCGGCTGTCCCCAGGACCTGCTCTGCATCCTTTCGGGCCCTGGTCCTGGCGATGGTCGCGAGCGGCGTCGCCACGACCTGCCTGGTGTCGGATACGGCGATGCCGATCGTTTTTGACCCCACATCCAAGCCGAGCAGCGCCACGCCATGGCCCACCGACTCCCGGAATTGATCCATCTCCTCGAAAATCACGGTTATCTGGTGCCCGGTCTGCGAATTCCCGAGTTGCAGGATAGGGTTTGCGACCGGAATTGGAATGACCAATTGCAATCAAACCCCGATTGACCGGAGCAGCCCCGGATTGCCGTTTCGATTGGACAGGTTCGGATGGACGCTCGCGTCCACAACGAAGACCAGGATCTCGACCAGGTCAACGACCTGGAGGCATGCTTCACCTTCGAATCATGGTCGCCGGCCTTGCCGCCAATATCGATCCGACTGGTCGTGACGCATTCACACAACAGGTCGTTACCGGCAACGACATCGCCAGTTCAGCCTACGGCCAGCGGCAGGCCACCGCCCGGAAAACGGCCGGATGCGGGTCTCCCGGCAAGGCGCCGAGCCTGCTGCCCCAATCCGGACATCCATTGCTGCCGCCGTGGAGGATCGGGCTGCGGCAGACCTCTGACACCTGTTGTCCAAGCTTCCAGAATGCCCATGAATCAATTAACCGTCAAATAAAACATCGCGACACAAGTTACTGAATAATAGGGTTTCCGTGAACACGAAATGGTGCTTTTCTCCCAACAGTCAAATAACCGTCAAATAAACTCAAGCCGAGGCTGGCTCAAATCTTGCGCTTCCCCATTTGCGATCCTTCGGAAACTGCAGAATAAATGAGATCGGTAAATCCGGCTTGCTCGTTGCCTCTTTCTTGGTCTTGGTGTTCATGCGTTGCCTCTATGGGTGAGTTGGGCCAACGAACCAAGATGCCGAGAACGACGATTGTCGCCATCCAAAGGCCAATCTGCCAACGGGTGTTGTCCTTGTCGCGCTTTTCCATGTCGGTCCGGAAGTGCTCAAGGGTGGCCGAAAGATCAGCTTGCATCGTGTTCATGCGTTCCTCCATGACGGCGATTTGCCGGGCCAATACGTGATTGTCCGGGGCGCTGCTCATAATGCATTGTGCTGCACAATTGCGTAGTTTTGTAATCCCTGAATAGCGGATATGTGCAAATCAACATCCAGTGCGTCTTCGGTCAGGCTGACGGGGACCTGCGTGGCGGATTCTCAAGTCCAAGCAATTCGGCCCTGGATATTGATTCAATGAACTGTGCGGCTTGGTCGAATGTGAAGATGTTGCCGCTGGCCGGATCACCGCGGATCAGGCACCGCACCCGGTATCGAGGGCGGCCGGCCGGTATCCGTGAAAGCGTCAATCCGACCCATTTCGCGGCGGTTCTTGCCCGGTCTTCGCGGTCGTTCGACATGCTGCCCCGACAATCTGAAATGGCGGTGTATCAAAACGGCGCAACCTGGCGGCAAGCCGGTTGTATGCCGCCTGCCTTCGATGCAGGGGGATCGCCAGGAACAGATCCCGCAGTTTCAGCACGGCAAGGGACCGCAGAACTTCCAGGTCTGGATCATTGGCGGCGAGACCTCGCAAATACTGGACGGCAAACACGCTGTCCACAGTCTCCGATCAACTCGCATCGGGGATCGCCGATTTTCGCCCGATAGCCCCGACATCGTTGAGCGGAATGGCGTTGTCCTTCTTGAACTCGACCCAGGGCTTTTCCCCGGGCAGGCTGCAAAGTTGGTTCACCAAGCGATCGAATTGGTCAGACTTCACTGTTTCTCCCATGACTGACGTGCCTACGGGCAACTATATCAAGCCACTTTTGCCCTCCGTCCGGGGTTTCAACCTCGTCGTAACATCTGGATGTGAGTATCGTGATGTCTCCGGTAGTAGAACATCGTGAATCTGGACAGGGTGCTGCGGCAGACGGCCGAGCGATCGGCCCTGTGCCAATATGCGGGCGGGGAAATCGCCGGTTTGTTGGCCATGCGCTGGCTGGCATTGTCACTCGCCGGCGGAAATTGCCGGTCCCGGGGACGGGTTTCGGGAGCCCTCGACATTGATGCCGGCCATTCGGGCGATGGCCGGCAGGTCACGGAGGATCAGCGACGTCATCTCCGGGTCCTGGCGGGTCTCCTGCAGGATCCGGGTCCATGCCTGGAATGCCAGGTCGGGTCTTCCGGTCTGTGCATCCAGCAGGCCGAGGATGTATTTGGCCCGGATGTTCCCGGGATCCAGTTCCAGTGCCCGCATGGTCGCCGATTCTGCCTCCGGCGAGACATAGCCGCCGGCCTCGAGGAGAAGGGACTCGGCCAGCAGCAGGTAATCTCTTGGGGTCGCCTTTTGCCCCGCCAGGTCGGCGATTCGGGCACGGATGATGGCCGTTCTGGTCCAGTCCTGCCGCTGTGACCATGTTCCGGCTTTGGCGCGTAGCGCCTCGATGCTGCCCGCGGTCGCAATGGCGAAGCGGAATTCCTCGAGTGCCGCCTCATCGGCAACCGGCGAAAGCTGCGCCATGTATTCGGCCTGTGTTGGCCTGTTCTCGCGAATCGATTTCGATGCCTCGATCCGGGTGCTTTGTGGCATATCGCGATAGCCGGGGGAGCCGACGGCCAGGTAGATTGCCACCGATCCCGGGCCAAGGACCAGGGTGATGGCAGTCACGGCAAGGATGGTTGCCAGACGCGGTGCATGGCCGGGCTTGATGGCTCGCTCCAGCGTCCGGGCCAGTCGGACCATGCGCCGCGAGACCTCGAGCCGTGACTGTTCGGCGTCATCCGGGTCGAGTTTGCCGGCCCGTCGGTCCTGGTCGATTTCCTCGAGTTGGCCCCGGTACACGGCAAGCTGGCTCGCCATCCCGTTGTGTCCGTCGCGCCCCGGCCGGAGAATTGCCGGCAGGATACAGGCCAGGGCAGCCAGTATGAACAGCGCAGTGATCGACCAGAAAACCATGCAAATCACCCTGATGTGCCGCCCTGCCTGCCAGGTCCCGGAAGGCAGGGCGGTGCGATCGTGAAGCCGGAGGCACTCCGGCAATCCCGGTCCCGGGTCATTCCGTCACGTCTGCCCGGAACCGGATGGTGATGACCGCCAGTTGTTGGTGCGTCAAGGTCGAAACAGCAGGCGGCGCAGGCAGACCATCCTCCCCGGTCGGCCACAGATCACTCCAGGATGGCCGGTCCAGGAGATTTCGACATCAATCGGCGATCGGCGTGGACCGACTATAGAAGTGCGGTCCGAGTTTGGATATACCGCCCTGACAATGCCCGCGCCTTGGCAACTTGGCAAGCACGCGGGTCAGCAATCGGGATTCGGGAAGACAGGCCGGTTGAACAGGTATTCTGGATTTTCGCTGGCCCGGGAGGCGCTCCGTGGCCACACCGGGTGGCGGCGGGCATGGGAGTCGCCCGAGCCGGCGGCCTCGTATGATGTCGTCATCGTCGGTGCCGGTGGCCATGGGCTGGCGACCGCCTGCTACCTGGGCCGCAACCACGGGATCCGGAATGTGGCCATCCTCGACAAGGGCTGGCTGGGCGGCGGCAATACCGGCCGCAACACCACGATCATCCGCTCGAACTACCTGCAGGACGATTCGGCCGCCATCTACGAGAAGGCCCGAAGCCTCTACGAGAACCTGAGCCAGGAACTGAACTTCAATGTCATGTTCAGCCCGCGCGGTGTCATGATGCTGGCGCAGACGCATCACGAGGCCCGTGGCTACATCAGGATCGCCAATGCAAATCTCAACCAGGGCGTGAAAACGGAGTATATCTCGCCTGAACGGGTCAAGCGATTGTGTCCGATCATCTCGCTTGACGGGCCTCGCTACCCGATTCTCGGTGCATTGTGGCAGCCCCGGGGCGGGACCGCCCGCCATGATGCGGTTGCGTGGGGTTATGCCCGCGCCTGTTCGGAAATGGGGATGCACATCATCGAGCAGTGCGAGGTCACCGGCATCAGGACCGCGAGCGGGCGGGTGCAGGGGGTTGAGACCACGAAGGGTTCCATCGATTGTGGCAAGCTTGCCATGGTCGTGGCAGGTCACTGTGGCATTCTCGCCGACATGGCCGGCTTCAGGCTGCCGGTGGAGTCGGTTGCGCTGCAGGCACTGGTCTCGGAGCCGGTCAAGCCATGTCTCGATGTGGTGGTCATGGCCAATACCGTTCACGGATATATAAGCCAGTCGGACAAGGGCGAGATGGTCATCGGCGGCGGCGCTGACGGGTTCAACAATTACACCCAGCGAGGATCATTTCATCATGTCGAGGAGACCGTGCGGGCGCTGGTCGAGACCTTCCCGATGATTTCCAGGCTGAAAATGCTCAGGCAGTGGGCGGGAATCGTCGACATGACCGGCGACCGCTCGCCGATCATCTCGAAGACGCCCGTGGAGAACATCTTTCTGAATTGCGGCTGGGGGACCGGTGGGTTCAAATCCATACCCGGCTCCGGTTGGGCCATGGCAGAGTTGGTGGCCAGCGGCCAGCCGGGACATCTTGCTGCACCCTTCGGGCTGGACCGGTTCCGCGAGGGGCGATTCATCGATGAGAGCGTGGCGGCGGGGGTTGCACATTGAACCGGCTGTTGTGAGGGCAAGTCATGCTCAGGATTGAATGTCCATATTGCGGAATCGAGGCCGACGAGACCGAGCTGATGCCGGGCGGGGAGGCGCATATCCGCCGGCATGGTCCGGGATCGTCGGATTCCGAATTCGAGAACTACCTGTTCAACAGGTTCAACCCGAGAGGGGTGCATTTCGAACGATGGCGGCACAGCTACGGGTGCGGAAAATGGTTCCATGTCGCCCGCTGCACGGCGACTCTCGAAGTCTTCGGATCTTACAAGGCCCAGACCCTCCAGCCGCCAGCATCGATCAGGGCCGGCATCTCGTCGAGAAGGGGCGACGGGCAGTCCGACCAGGGCTGACCGGGACGGGGAATCGGGAATTGTCGACGCGACTTGCATCTGGCGGCAGGCTGATTGACCGGACGCGTGCCTTGCAGTTCCGGTTCGATGGCACTGAAATGACCGGTTATTCCGGTGACACGCTGGCATCGGCGCTGCTGGCGAATGACCAGGTCATGGTGGGCCGGTCGTTCAAGTATCACCGGCCAAGGGGCATCGTCGCCAGCGGGCCAGAAGAGCCCAACGCCCTGGTCACGTTGGGGGAGGGCGGCCGTCTCGAGCCGAACCAGCGGGCAACGGTTACCGAACTTGTCGACGGTCTGACCGCGGTCTCGCAGAACCACTGGCCCAGCCTCGGGCTTGACATCGGCAGCGTGTCCGACTGGTTATCGAAGCTGCTTCCTGCCGGGTTCTACTACAAGACCTTCATGTGGCCGCGGCCGGCCTGGGCCAGGCTGTACGAGCCGCTCATTCGACGGGCTGCAGGTTTGGGCAAGCCGCCCCGGGAGCGTGATCCCGATCACTATGAGCATTGCCATGTCCATGTCGACATTCTGGTCGTTGGCGGCGGCGTTGCCGGCCTGGCCGCAGCCCGTAGCGCCGCCCGCGCCGGCGCCAGGGTGCTGGTCGTCGAGCAGTCGGCTGTCTGGGGCGGTCGTCTGTTCAATGATTGCGGCGAGTCGGAAGGGGTCCCGGCTGCCGAGTGGCTGGCAGACTGCCTGAAGGAGTTGCGGCAAAACTCCCGGGTCAGTCTGCTGGAGCGGACGACGGGCCTCGGGATCTATGATCACGGGTATGTCGTGGCTGGCCAGCGTCTCGGCGAGGCTGGCCCGGGGTTCGGCGGGCTGAAGCAGCGGCTGTGGCGGATCCGGGCCAGCAGTGTGGTGCTGGCAACCGGGGCAATCGAACGACCGGTCTGCTTTGCCGGCAATGACGTGCCGGGCGTGATGCTGGCATCGGCAGTGCGGGACTACGTTCTCGATTACGGCGTTTCGTCAGGCGACCGGACCGTGGTGCTGACCAATAATGACGATGCCTACCGGACCGCCTTCGTCATGGTTGAGGCGGGGCTGAACGTGCCGGCCATTCTCGATACCAGGCTGGATCCGGCCGGTTCGGTCCGGGAGCGGGCCAGGCAGCTGGGGATCAGGGTAGAGGCCGGGATGGCAATTGCCGGCGTGAAGGGCCGGTCGCGGGTTACTGGAATATCGGTGTGCTCACAGGCTGGCGAGGGGGCGGTGCTGAAGGAGATGGAATGCGAATGCGTGGCCATGTCTGGAGGTTGGTCGCCGACAATCCACCTGTGGTCGCATTGTGGCGGCAAGCTGCTCTGGTGCCCGGACAGGTCGATGTTCCTGCCGGACCCGGAACACCCGCCGCGGGATGCGACGGGGAGCCAGATGGTGCATCCGGTGGGCGCCGCCAATGGATGGCTGGCCGCCGGAGCGGCGCTGGCAGATTCCATGGCCGAAACCGGCAGGCTTTGCCGCTCCCTCGATCTCGAGGCGGTGGACGAGGTTCCTGCGTTGTCCGGGGCGGGCGAGGAATGTACGACAGAGTCGGCATGGACCTCTCCGAACGGGCTGGGTGCGAAGGCTCGATCCCGTGCCTGGGTCGATTTCCAGAATGATGTGAAGGTGTCCGATCTCGAACTGGCGGTTCGGGAGGGCTATACCAGCGCCGAACATGCCAAGCGTTACACGACATTGGGAATGGCAACCGACCAGGGCAAGCTGTCCAACGTGAACGGCATTGCACTCCTGTCACGAACGCTTTGCCTGGGAGAATGCGAGGCCGGGACAACCACGTTTCGCCCCCCATATACGCCGGTGCCGCTCGGGGCGATTGCCGGCGATGCTGCCGGGGAGTTGTTCAAGCAGGTGCGCAAGACACCGATGGACGCATGGCACGACCGGAATGGCGCATATTGGGAGCCGGTCTCGGACTGGCGCCGCCCGTACTGCTACCTGGCCTCCCCGACCGAAACCGTCCAGGAGGCGGTGAACCGGGAGTCGCTTGCCGTTCGCAACTCGATCGGGATGCTGGATGCGACGACCCTGGGCAAGATCATCGTCAAGGGCAGGGATGCCGGCAAATTCCTCGACATGCTGTACACCAATTTGATGAGCAGCCTGAAGCCCGGATATTGCCGCTACGGGCTGATGTGCAACGAGAACGGGTTCATCATGGATGATGGCGTGGTTGCGCGCCTCGATGCTGAGTCCTTTCTCTGCCACACCACGACCGGCGGCGCAGACCACATCCATGGCTGGATGGAGGAATGGCTGCAATGCGAATGGTGGAAGTGGGACGTCTTCACCGCCAATGTCACCGACCAGTTTGCCCAGATCGGCGTTGCCGGTCCGAAGGCGCGGGACCTGCTCCGGAAACTGGGTGGAATGGATGTCGGTGCCGATGCCATGCCGTTCATGACCTGGGCCGAGGGAAAGCTCGGAAAGTTCTCGGCGCGGGTCTTCAGGATTTCCTTCTCTGGAGAAGTCTCGTTCGAGATTGCCGTGCCGGCCAATGAGGGTCTTGACCTCTGGAGCACCCTGCTTGACGCCGGACAGGAATTTGCCGTTCAACCCTACGGAACCGAGGCGCTGCATGTTCTGCGGGCCGAGAAGGGCTACATCATGATCGGTGACGAGACTGACGGCACCGTGACCCCCCAGGATCTGGGCATGAACTGGATCATTTCGAAGGTGAAAACCGATTACCTGGGCAAGAGGGCGCAGGAGCGACCGCATCTGACCGATTCCGGCCGCTGGAAGCTGGTCGGCCTCCGGCCGGTCGAGGCGAAGGCCGAACTTCCTGCCGGCTCGCACGCCATCGAGGATGCCGTCAATGAGCATGGTCAGACCAGGATGATCGGCAGGGTGACATCAAGCTATTTCTCGCCGGTCCTGAACCGCACGATCGCACTTGGCCTGGTCGAGCGAGGACCGGAGCGGATGGGAGAGACCCTCCGTTTCTCCACTGCCGATGGCCCGGTCCCGGCAAGAATTTGCGAAACCGTCCAGTATGATCCGGAAGGAAGGAAGCTGAATGGCTGAGCGGTCAAGCACGAGCACCAACAGCGGCTTCAGCCCGGTGCCGCCGCGCGGCATGGTCATGCTCCGCGGCAGGTTGGGCAACAGGGAATTTGCATCTGCCCTGGCCGAAGCTGGTTGCCAGGTTCCCGGAAAGGGGCGGATTGTGCACAGGGACGGCATTGACTCGGCGTGGATGTCACCGGATGAATTGCTGGTGATGTGCAAGTCTGGCGTCGCCGGCAAGCTCTGCCGCAACCTGTCCACCAGCCTGCGGGACATTCATCACCTGGCTGTCGTCGTGTCCGACATGCGGGCAGAATTCAAGGTGACGGGGGATGTTCGCGACGTCCTGGCCAAGGGCACGCCCGCCGACCTGTCCCCCGAGAATTTCCGCGTGGGAGATTTCAGGCGCTCACGGATCGGCCAGGTCCAGGCCGCCTTCTGGTTGTCGAACCAGGAATGCGCCAGGCTGATTTGCAGGAGATCGGAAGCCGAATATCTGGCCGGATGGCTCGAGCGTGCTACCGCGCCGGGGAGCGGGCTGGAATTCTATCACCGCCAGACCTGACCATCTTCAGCCACGGCAGGACGACATCGACACTGCTCCCGCTTGCGCCATGCGCTGGCTGCAACCCGGCTTTGCCCAAATTCACCTCGAATCCAGACGCTGCGTTCATATGTCATGGGCTGACAGCAAGAGGAGTTTGTCATGCAACAGATTCAGCCCGGCAGCATTGATTACCCGGCCATCCAGGAACAGGCATCGGAGCTTCGTGCCCAGGCCATGCGGCAGATGTTCAGGTCGGCAATCCACCGCTTGCGGCGCCTGGCGGATGCCGGGATTCACACCGCCCTGCATCCCCGCACGGCCCGGTAGCCTTCACACCGACCCACCCCCAGCAGCGCCGGGACGGCATTGCCGGTCGTCTGCAGGACAACAATCACGGTGAGGCTCCACATTGCTGCCTCATCGGGGAATGCCCCCCGGAGTCCGGGAGTTCGGCGTGGTTTCCGAGGTGGCAGCGCACAATGCCCTTGAGACTGCAAATTCAACTATCCAATGACGAATATCGGCCTACGGAGGTGCAGCCCTGGTCCGTTGGACCGGTCCGCCAATGGCCGAAATGGGGATTGATGAAGGCGAAACGCCTGGTCAGGGCCTGGCCAGCCCCCGGAATCTGTTGAACATTGACTTGCATGCCGGGCCGTCCGGGAACATTGTTCGGCGGTTGAATCTGCAGCAGGAGAGCAATCCGGATGGATCAGCAACCGATGGAGCCTGCACATGGTGACCAGCCTTTCACCGATGATCCGGCGCAGTCCTATACCATCCCGTCACGCCATTATCATGATCCCGACCTGTTCCGGAAGGAACGGGCGGCGATCTTCTTCCGAAACTGGATCTATGTCGGGCATGTCAGCCAGCTTGGTGAGGCCGGCAGCTACCTGACCGCCAGGATTCACGAACAGAGCGTCCTGGTGATCAGGTCGCGGGATGGCCGCATCCGCGGCTTCTACAATGTGTGCCGGCATCGGGGGCACGAGCTTGTCGACGGGTGCGGAAAAACCAATGTCATTACCTGCCCCTACCATGCATGGGCCTATGATCTCGATGGCACGCTGAAGAGCGCGAGGAGCACCGGCAACATGCGCGGATTCGATCGCGGCCAGTTTTCGCTTGCCGCGGTCAGGGTCGAGGCGCTCTGCGGCCTGGTCTTCGTGAACCTTGACCCGGATGCCTGTCCGCTCGCCGAGCAGGCGCCGGGGCTTGAGGAGGAGATTCGCCGCTATTGCCCCCGGCTCGACGAACTCGAATTCGGCCAGCGGGATCACTACGTGGTCCGGTCGAACTGGAAGATCCTGATCGACAATTTCCTCGAATGCTACCACTGCCACCCGGCACACAAGGATTTCGTGACCCTCTGCGACATGGACAGCTACCGGTCCCGGGCCAGCGGAATTTATTCGAGCCATTGCTCTGCCAAGGCGCGCTCGACGAAGAACGCCGCCTATCATTTCGAGGCCGGGGAGGTCGATTTCGGCTATGCAGGCTGGTTCCTGTGGCCCAATCTGACGATCTGGGTCTATCCCGGCGAGCCAAACCTGTCGGTCCTGCAGATGCTGCCTGATGGCCCCGAACAGACCATCGAGTACCAGGACTGGTTTCTTCCCGGCGGCGCACCGTCCCGGCAGATCAGGGATGCCATGGCCTACCAGAAGGATGTCCTGCAGCCCGAGGATATTCGCCTGTGCGAAAGCGTCCAGAAGGGCCTGAAGTCATTCGGCTACAACCAGGGCCGGTTCGTTGTCGATGACGAGCATCCGGAGCTGAGCGAACACGCGGTTCATCATTTCCAGCAACTGTATGTCGAGGCAATGGACGGGATTACCTGACCAGCCTGGCCAGATCGGTATTGTGATCCGGCCCGTCCGGGGATTTCCAGCGCCGTTCATTCTTCTCGATGGCGGCGATTCGTTTCGGAATGGGCGGGTGGCTCATCAGCCAGGCGACTGCACCCCCGGTATGGCCAGTCATGTGCTCGAGGCTTTGCAGCATGGTCTTCTGCACGCCGGTTCCGAGCCCGGCCTTGATCAGCAGGGCGCTCGCATATTTGTCAGCGGCATACTCGTCATCGCGGGACAGCCGCGAGACCAGCAGGCTGGTCAGACCGTCGGCAATGGACGGGCCGACGAATGGTATGAAGCGGCCAAGCATGAATCCAAGCAGCATGCGGGCCGCATTCTGGCCAGCAAACACCGTCAGCCGCCGCTTGCCATGGCCGAGAGCCACGTGACCGAGTTCATGGGCGGTGACCGAACTCAGTTCCTCCGCCGAGATTTCGCCTCGCCGGTAGCATTCGAACAACCCCCGGGTCAGGTAGAGATCTCCTTCGGGCGTGGTCAGCCCGTTCACGGTGCCGACCTCGTAGATCGAGGTCGTGATCTCCGGAATTCCGGCGGCGGTGGCCAGCCGGGCGTTAAGGCGCTGGAGCTTCGGATCAGACAGGGCGGTCGACTGTCGGCGCAGGCGACGACGGGTCTGGAAGGCCGAGACCCTGAACATGGCAAGGGCATAGACCAGGGGTGCCAGCAGCAGGAGAAATTTCGAGATCATCGAATCGTCTGGTTGTCGGTCATCCGGGCAACGGCGCGGTCATAGGCGTCAACCACGAGATGTGAATTCCTGCGGATGTCGTCAAGTGCCATGCCCGGCCGGAACAGCGCAGATCCGATTCCGAACCCGTCAATCCCGCCTTGCAGCCAGGCATGGAACCCGCCCGGCTCGACGCCGCCAACCGCGTAAAGCCTCGTTCCCGCCGGCAGTACGGCGCGGATGGCGCCAATACCGGCAATACCGACGAGGCCGGCGGGAAAGATCTTGAGGCCGTCGGCGCCGGCGCGGAGTGCGGCAAGGCATTCGGTCGGGGTGAATGCCCCTGGCCAGGACTGCATGTTCAGCCCCCTGGTGGCGGCAATGACATCCCGGTCGGTATTCGGCGAGACGATGATCCGAGAGCCGCAGGCGAATGCCCGGTGGACCTCATCCGGTGCCAGCACGGTTCCGGCCCCGATGGTGGCCCGGTCGCCGAAGGCGTCGACCAGGAGCCGGATGCTGTCAAATGGTTGCGGCGAATTGAGCGGGATTTCGATGGTCTCGAAGCCCGCTGCAAGCAGGATGTCGCCGACCTCGATGACCTGGTCAGGTCGTATCCCCCGCAGAATGGCGATCAGCGGCCTGGTCATCGCCTGCCCCCGGCCATTCCGAGCGCCGCAGCAAGGCCGGCAAGCACCGCGTCTTCAGAGTCAACGATCCGGAAAGGCTTCCCGGTGAAGCCAATGGCCGCCGAATAGGCATCGGTGGCCGGGCCTGACCCGACCAGGACCAACTCGCGATTCTCCCAAAGCGATCGGGTTGACTGCAGCTCGGCCCCGATTAGCAGCCCTGACAGGCGCGCCCGCGCCGCCTCGGGCTTCAGCCCGGCCGTCAACGCGCTGGCCCTGATGCCGAAGAGTTGGCTGGCCAGTGCCGTCGGCCGCTGCATTCCCTGCCCGACCGCCGCCAAGAATTCGTCACCGGACCAGCCGGAGTGCGCAACCGAATGCCGCAGCAGCGAGCCCGTGGCCAGCAATTGGAACAGCTCGCCGGTCATGAAGGTCCGGAAGCTTTCGACCCGACCGCAGCCGATCCGGGCCCACTTGGTATGGGTTCCCGGCAGGCAGGCGACGCCGTCAAAACCGGGCGCGGTTGCCAGCAGGCCGGCAATCTGGGTCTCCTCGCCACGCATGACATCCGGCTCCGGGCCGACAAATTTGAGACCGGCAATCACCGACACCATCAATCCCGGACAGGATTCATGCGGCGATACCAAGGATTGCGGTGTCACCGGAACGCAGGGTGTGCAACGATAGGGTGCATGGATCCAGCCGCCATCGGCGCCCACCATGCCGCAGGCCACTGCCGGAACCGACGCTCCCTTCGGCAGCCACTCACCGACCAGGTCCAGAAGAGCCGGTCTGAAACCGCCTGGCTCCAGCCTTGCCATTCCCTGGTCGGAACTGGCCCTGCTGCAGATCCCGCCATCCTCGCGCATTCCCCAGGCACGAAGATGCGTGGTTCCCCAGTCAATGCCGATCCAGTCAGGACAGGTCACCGGACACTCCCGATGATTGCTGGACAATGCCGCTGCGCCAATGTCGGCGGAAGCTGTCCTTTCCGGCTCCATGGTGCCGGGAGGCGACGAAGACATGGGACCTCGGGCCGGGAATGCCCCGGGCATTCAACCTCGACGGGGATGTGTGACAGCTGAACAACATGCGGCAATACGGCCTTGTAACCTCGACTTGCCTGCAGGTACCCGATTCGCCGACCAGATTACAGGGCCGCCGCCGACCGGCTCCGTTGACAGGGAGAAGAGTTTGCCGGAACGGGCTGGCCGGAAGCCAATTCCGGTCCGATGACCTGCCCGGCGGGCGGACCGGCTTCGGCCGGCCCTGCAGTGCCGGCAAGGGGCAGGTTGGACAGGGCCTGTCCATTCCGCACGCCGTGCATGCGAATTGTCCACCCGAAACCGAACCAACTGGCAGATCTCCATGTTCCGTTTTGGTGCGCTTGCCGATAATTGACGAGAATCGGCTGGAAGCTGGATTGATCGATGACCAATACTCCAAGAATAGCCTTCATCGGTGCGGGCTCGACCGTATTCCTGAGGAATCTCGTCGGCGACATTCTCCAAATGGAGGCAATGCAACGGGCGCATCTGGCCCTGATGGATATCGACGAGGCAAGGCTCGACGACGCGCATGTGGTGACCAGCAAGCTGATCCGGCAATTGGCACCCGGCGCCAGGGTGACCACTCATGCCAGCCAGCGCCAGGCGATTGAAGGTGCGGATTTCGTGATCGTTGCCTTCCAGATTGGCGGATACCGGCCGGGAACCGTGACCGACTTCGAGATCCCGAAGGCATTCGGCCTGCGGCAGACCATCGGTGATACGCTCGGTATTGGCGGGATCATGCGCGGCCTGCGCACGGTTCCGCAACTGTGGAGCCTGTGCGCCGACATGCTTGAGCTCTGCCCGGACGCCCTGATGCTCCAATATGTCAATCCGATGGCAATCAACATGTGGGCGATTGCCGAGAAATTTCCGGCAATCAAGGCGGTCGGTCTTTGCCACTCGGTCCAGTGGACGATCGAGGACCTGGCCTGGGATCTGGATTTGTCGCCGGAACAGATTAGGTTCCGCAGCGCCGGCATCAACCACATGGCATTCTTCCTGACCCTGGAGGAGGTCTGCACCGACGGCAGTCACGAGGATCTCTATCCGCGGCTGATCGAGGGCTACCGCGCCGGCCGAATTCCCAAGCCGAACCGGCATGAGCCGAATTGCCCGAACCTGGTTCGCTACGAGGTGATGACAAGGCTGGGGTATTTCGTGACCGAGAGCTCGGAACATTTCGCCGAATATGTTCCCTGGTTCATCAAGGAGGGTCGAGCGGATCTGGTCGAGAAATTCGCCATTCCCCTCGATGAGTACCCGGCCCGTTGTGAACGGCAGATCGAGGACTGGGAGCGGCAGTCAACGGAAATCCGCACGGCCGATACCATCCCGGTCGAGCCAAGCCGCGAATACGCATCCGATATCATCAATTCGGTTTGCACCGGAAGCCGGTCGGTCATCTACGGCAATGTTCCGAATCACGGCCTGATTTCCTCCCTGCCGGCCCGATGCGCGGTCGAGGTTCCCTGCCTGGTCGACTGCAACGGCATTCAGCCGGTGAAGATGGGGTCGCTGCCGCCGCAGCTGACGGCAATCATGCGAACCAACATCAATGTCCAGGAGCTGACCGTGGCGGCGCTGATGCAGGAGAACCGGGACCACGTCTACCATGCGGCAATGATGGATCCCCACACCGCTGCCGAACTTGACCTGGAACAGATCACCGGCATGGTGGATCAACTCGTTGACGCCCACGGCGAATGGCTGCCGTCCTGGCTAGGCGGCAATTGATCGGGCCCGCCGACAAGACATGCAGACATGTGGCACATCGGCCAGGCCATCCATTCCCTGCGGACGCATGTTCCGGGGCTGCCGCCTGCCGGGCGGCGGGCGGCCTGACGGGGCGTGGCCGGAATTGCTGCCATGGCCGGCAGTCGGGAGAGGGGTCGGGGAGTCAATATGAGGAACACGAGGAGATTTTGTGACGGCTGGATTTTCAGCCGGGGATTCCCGCCGGAGGCGCAGGCGATCCTGCAGCATGGCGAGACCGTCCGCCTGCCGCACAACGCGGTCGATCTTCCGCTGAATTATTTCGACGAGTGCGCGTTCCAGCAGCAATTCTGCTACCAGAAGATCCTCGACTGGAGTCCCGAATTCGAGGGAAAGGATATCCGGCTGCGACTCGACGGCGCCATGGCCGATTCGGTCGTCTACCTGAACGGTGCCAGGATGGGCGCGCATGCCGACGGCTACACGCCCTTCGAGATCCGGCTGACCGGCAGGCTGCAACCCGGCTCAAACCTGTTGTCAGTCAGGGTCAGCGGCGAGGAGAACCCGGAAATCCCCCCCTTCGGCGGCCATGTCGACTACCTGACCTATGCCGGCCTCTACCGTGACGCATGGCTGGTCGTCACCGGTCGAAGCTGGATCGACAGCATGAAGATCGAGACTCCCGACCCGCTGGCGGAACGCAAGCGGGTACTGGTCAGGTACGAACTGGCGGGTGACCCGGTGCCGGAGGGCTCGATCCGGTGCCGGATCGTCGGCCATGACGGGGTCACGGTCGCCGACAGGACGGTGGCAGTTCGGGGAAGGCACGGCGATATTGCCTTCAGCGACCTCGAGGGGATCGAGTTGTGGGATATCGCGACGCCGGTGCTCTACCGGGCCGAACTCGACCTCGCTACACCCGGGTGCAGCGATGCCTTGTCGGCCAGCTTCGGTTTCAGGGCGGCGGTGTTCACGGCGGACGGCTTCCTGCTCAACGGTGCGCCGCTCAAGATCGTCGGGCTGAACCGTCATCAATCCTTTCCGTATGTCGGCTACGCGATGGGAAGGCGGGCGCAGGAGCGGGATGCCGAGATCCTCAAGCACGAGCTCAACTGCAATCTTGTCCGGACGTCGCACTACCCGCAATCGCCCTGGTTCCTGGATCATTGCGACCGGATCGGGCTGCTGGTGTTCGAGGAGATTCCCGGCTGGCAACATGTTGGCGGTGACGGCTGGAAGCAGGAATCGATTCGCAATGTCTCGAGGATGATCAGGCGTGACTGGAACCACCCGTCGGTGGTTCTCTGGGGAGTCAGAATCAACGAATCGCCCGATGACCGGGAATTTTACCAGGCAACCAACCGGCTGGCCCGGGAGTTGGATGCGACCAGGCAGACTGCCGGCGTGCGGAACTTCGTTGGCAGCGAGTTCCTGGAAGATGTCTATACCATGAACGACTTTGTCATCGGCCAGGAGGAGCAGCCATGGGTCAATGCCGGGCGCATTCCGCTGCGTGACCAGCAAGAGGTCACCTGCCTCAATCACCCGGTTCCCTATCTCGTGACCGAATTCAACGGGCACATGCATCCGACGAAGATCTGGGATGCAGAGCAGCGCCAGATCGAACACGTGACCAGGTATCTGCAGGTGCTGAATGCCGCGCATGGCGACCGGCAGATCTCGGGATGCATCGGCTGGTGCATGTCCGATTACAACACCCACAGGGAATTCGGCTCCGGCGATCGAATCTGCCATCATGGCGTGCTGGACATGTTTCGACAGCCGAAATTTGCTGCCGGTGTCTATGCCAGCCAGGCCGATCCCGCCCACCGCATCGTGCTGAACCCGGTCACCTGGTGGGCGAGGGGGGAGCGGAGCATCGGCGGCGTGCTGCCGCTGACAATCCTGACCAATTGCGACGCGGTGGAATTGCGGCTTGGTGATGGTTTCACCAAGCGCTTCGAGCCGGACCGCCGGTCGTACCCGCATCTTCCACATCCGCCGGTTGTGGTCGGCCACGGGGATATTCCACCGGAAAAACTGGGTAGCTGGGGCCACAGCTGGCCGGATGCCAGCATTGTCGGATTCCTGGATGGCCAGGAGGTGGCAGAAGTCCGGATGTCTGCATCACCGGTTGCGACCCGGCTGGTTATGAATGCCGACAGCGACCATCTCCTGGCCTCGGAAAAGGACGCAGCACGGGTGACCGTTCGGGCCCTGGACCAGGTCGGTCAGGTGACGCCATTCCTTGCCGATGTCCTGCACGTGGAGCTGGATGGCCCGGCCCGGCTGATCGGGCCGGCCAACCTGGCATTCAGATGCGGCATCGCCTCCTTCTGGATTGAATCAACCGGACACACCGGTTCGGCTGACATCACGGTGACCTCGGAGCGGTTCCAGCCCGTCCGCCTGAAGTTGGACATAACCGAGCAGGAAATTTGCCACTGGCCGCACCGGCAGCCTCCCCCGGGCAGGATTGCCGATGGCTGATCCCGACCGGCTCCAGCCCGGGACCGGAGCGACAGGCAAATCTCCGGCTGCAATCGGCCAGCGTCGGAGATGGCCGGATCAGGCGTAGCCGACACCCAGCCAGCCAGCCAGCAACGTCAATACCAGCCCGGCCAGGCCAAAGGCCAGCCCGTAGACGGCAGCGAATTGCAACCGGTCCAGCCGGTTGCCATCCCGCTTGCCCGCCGACCGGTAGCCGAGCAGCGCCCCGAGGGCTGCCCCGGCGATTACCAGCATGCCCGGTGCCTGCCATGTGCCGCAACTTGCGGTGGTGACCGGCCCCGGTCGGAATTGCGACTTTCGGTTTCCCCTTCAATTCCGGCAATACCCGGCAGACTGATCGGGGTCGGCTCCCCCGTCTTTCGGCGGCAGAGCTTGCGACTAGGTCGGTACATGGTGTTCCTGGCTTTCTGCTGTTTCGTAGACGGAATAATCACGAAAATTGTAAATGACAGGAAAAATGAATTCCATTAAGGAAGTCGCCAGATCAAGTTTCGTCTTGATGGTTGTATCATTAGCGAGCCAGGTAGGGGAATGACTGAATGGAATCAGTTATTTATTTGCCAGAAGATTACCGGCCATCGGAGGAAGAGCCCTTCATGAACGAGCTGCAGCTCGAGTTCTTCAGACGCAGGCTGGTGGAGTGGCGAAACGAGATTCTTGCGCAGTCCAGGGATACCATCGAGGACATGCAGGAGCAGACCCGCAACATACCCGACATCACCGATCGGGCAACCGAGGAATCCGAACGACAGGTTCAACTCAGGACCAGGGACCGGCAGCGAAAACTGGTGCTGAAGATCAATTCGGCGTTGCACCGGATCGAGGAAGGAGAGTTCGGGTATTGCGAGGCAACCGGAAGACCGATTTCACTGAAACGGCTGATTGCAAGACCGATTGCCACCTATTGCCTGGAAGCCCAGGAGCAGCATGAACGCTCGGAAAGGGAATTCTGGGACGGCTGAAGTGGCCGTCAGTTTCCACCGAAGGAGGGTCAGAGCGCAGATCTTGCCCAAACCGGCGAGTCATGGCTGAACTTCCACACCGCATTACCATTCTCGGTGCCGGGGTTGCCGGTCTGACCCTTGCCATCCTGCTGGCCCGGTCCAGGCACCAGGTGGACGTGCTGGAAAAATCGTCGGCACCGGATGATGGCGGCACCGGTATCCAGGTCTCGCCCAATGGCGTCGCGGTCCTCAACGCGCTTGGACTGGAGAGCGAGGCGGCCAAGGCAGGTGTGCCTGCCCGGCAGGTGCAGATCTGCGACTCTGGGCGTGGCCGGATAATGGCCGTCCATGACCTTGCCGCATATGGCCGCACCTCCTGCCCGTACCTGCTCTTCCGACGCTCCGCCCTGGTCGGCATGCTTGCCGACGCTGCCAGCACCGCCGGCGCCCGGATTCGGCGCGGGGTGCATGTCGAGGCGGTTGCGGCGGCAACTGGTAGCCTTCGGCTTCAGTCCGGCGACGGGCGGCCCCGGATGGCGGCGTTCCTGGTGGGGGCTGACGGTCTCCATTCGGTGGTCCGGGAATTCCTGAACCCGGGCGCACCGCCGCCGCTATCGTCCCACCTGGCATGGCGGTCGGTCATTGATGGTCCGCTGCCGTTCGATCTTGCCCCAGGCGATGTCAGGCTCGTGGTCGGCGCGGGCGGGCATGTGGTGCTCTACCGGACCGGGAGCCAGCCCGGAGTGAACCTGGTGGCGATTCGCCGGATCAGGCCGGTTGCCGGTCGTCATTTGCCGACCAGTGATGACCCGGAGAATCTCAGGCGCAGCTTTTTGGGGTTTGGCGGCGGCATCCCGGAAGTCCTCGGCAGCGTCGAATCGGCAGGATGCTGGCACCTCCAGGCATCGCCGATCGCCAGAAGCTGGCACGGCCAGGGGGCGGTTCTTGCCGGCGATGCGTTGCATCCGGTCCTGCCTTTCCTGGCCCAGGGCGGAAACCAGGCATTGGAGGATGCATGGGTGCTGGCCCGGCTCCTGGCCTCCGGCCTCTCCCTGTCCGAGGCATTAACGGCCTACATGCGCGCCCGGCGATGGCGGCGGCGGCAAGTGGCGATGGCTACAAATGTCCAAGGCATGCTCTACCACCTGCCCGGATCGATCCAGACCCCGCTGTTTTCACTCCATGGCCTGGCCGGCGAGCTGGCGCCAGCCCTGGCCCGGACCCCACTGCACTGGATCTACCGAAAGGACGTCACGAGGCAGGTATAGGCCAAAGCTGTCCCACGAAGGATACCGATCTCGCGACGACAGGCCGCCATTGCAGGTTGGAGGCGCTGGCCAGGGCCAACTCACATGGTTCCGGGCGTGGCCGCGGGAGGCTATTCACATGCAGGTCAATGCTCGTCAGGCATCGAGTTCGGCCCAGATCGGAACGTGGTCGGACGGTTTCTCCCAGCCCCGGACATGGCTGTCGATCCGGCAATCCACGAGCAGATCGGCGCATTGCGGCGTGAGCAGGAAGTGGTCGATTCGGATGCCGTCATTGCGCTGCCAGGCACCGCGCTGGAAATCCCAGAAGGTGAAATTTGTCCCCTCGGGGGTGACTGATCTGAAGGCATCGGTGAGGCCGAGATGAACCAGTCGTCGCCACGCCTCGCGGGTCTCGTATCGGAACAGGGCGTCGTCCTCCCAGTTCTCGGGGCACATCGCGTCCTCGGCCTGCGGGATGACATTGAAATCACCGGCAAACAATGTTGCCTCTTCCAGTTGCAGCAACTCTGCCGCACGTGCCTCCATCCTTGCCATCCATTCCAGCTTGTACGGGTATTTGGGTCCGTCAACCGGGTTGCCATTCGGCAGGTAGAGGCAGCAGACACGCACCGGAATCCTGCCGATAACGGTGGCCTCGATCCATCTCGCCTGCAAATCCTCGTCATCACCCGGCAGGCCGTGTACCACCTCTTCCATCGGCATCTTCGACAGGATGGCAACCCCGTTCTGCTGCTTCTGGCCATGGGTTTCCACCTGGTAGCCGAGAGTCTCGAATTCGGCGCGTGGAAAGGCCGAATCGACACATTTGATTTCCTGCAGCAGCACGATGTCGGTCTCGGATTCCGCCAGCCAGTCAAGTAGGCGCGGCAACCGGGCGCGGATGCCGTTGATGTTGTAGCTGGCGATTTTCATGCTGTGCTGCGATCCGCGGCGTCAGAGCGAGAAGCTCATCGAGCATCCGCAGGTCGATTTGGCATTCGGATTGATGACCACGAAACGGGAGCCGATCAACTCCTCGGAATAGTCGATGACGGCATTGTTCAGGAAGGGCAGGGACATGCTGTCGATGAGGACGGATTGGCCGCAACCCCGGATGACCAAATCATCCTCTGCCGGGTCGTCAAAAATGATCTCGTACTGGAATCCCGAGCACCCGCCGCCCTTGACCGCAACCCGGAGCGGTTTGCTCTCGCCGGACTGCCGATTGATTTCGGCCAACCGTTCGAATGCCCGTTCGGACACCTTTGGAGGAATTGCAATGGTCATGGCGAACCCGGCCTCTTGGAAGATCGGTATTCGACTATATATTGACGACGGTATTTGACAGCAAGGACCGGGCGCAAATGCCATACGAGCAGCAGGGGCTGGCAGCCTATGCCTGCCGGCCACCGGAACAGGGCTCCAGGCTGCACGAAATCCAGGAGAGCCCCGGCCGTTCGCCATTCCAGCGCGATTGCGACCGCATTGTTCACGCAACTGCCTTTCGTCGGCTGATGCACAAGACCCAGGTCTTTGTCGCACCGGATGGCGATCATTTCCGAACCCGCCTCACCCATACCATCGAGGTGTCGCGCGTCGCCAGGGCGCTGGCCGCCCAACTCGGGCTGAATGCCGATTTGGCCGATGCCATCGCCCTGGCGCACGATCTGGGCCATCCGCCATTCGGCCATGCCGGCGAGGATGCGCTGGCGAGGGAGATGGAGGCCTATGGCGGATTCGAACACAATGCGCAGGCAATCCGCATCGTGACCCGGCTCGAGCGCAGCTATATCGGCTACGACGGGCTGAACCTCACATTCGAAACCCTGGAGGGCATGGCCAAGCATAATGGCCCGGTGCCGGGGCCGGTCCCATTTGCACTTGCCGAGCTTCACGCCACGCATCATCTCGATCTCCGGAGCCAGGCAACGGCAGAGGCGCAGGCCGCCGGAGCCGCCGATGACATCGCCTATATCTGCCATGACGTCCAGGACGGCATCAGGGCCGGGATGTTCAGCCTCAAGGATATCGGTGACCTGCAGATTGCCGGTCCGGCATCCCGGCGGGTGACCACCGGCAACCCGGATGCCGGGCATGGACGGATCGTCCAGACGATTGTCCGGGATGTCTTCAGCGCCCTGATGCAGGACGTGATCACGGTGTCACGCCGCAACCTCGAGACGCTGGCGCCTGAATCGGCCGGCGACATCAAGCGGCATGATTGCGAGATTATCGGGTTTTCGCCGGGAACTGCGGCAGCAATTGTCGAGATCAAGGGGTTCCTGCGTGACAACATGTATCGGACCGGCAAGGTCGAGCATGAACGTCGCAAGGGCGAAGAGATCGTCAGCGCACTGTTTCACCTGTATCTTAATCGTGTCGAACTGCTCCCCGGGGAGTGGAGGGCAGATGCATGCCAATCGGGTGACGACCTGCATCGTGCCAGGGTGGTGGCTGATTTCATTGCCGGAATGACCGACAAATTCGCGATGGCCGCCCATGCGAAGTTCTGTCCGCCGTCCTGATGCCGGAAGTGCTGTCAGCGACAACTTTGCCCTCCAACCTGTTTGCCGATGATACGGGTCCTGGCCCGGAACTGCCTTGCGCAAGTTGATCCTTGGGGCAGGCGGCCCGATGCAGTCTCCCTTCACCGTTGGCAGGAGGGCGCCCGCCCAAGGCTGCCGGCCCGACTCCTGCCAGGCCTGGCCGATCAGCGGACCACGAAGCTGACAATGACGATTCCATCCAGGGGCCGACCTGCCAGCGGGGGTCAATCCAGGCTTGCCGTGACCTGTCGACCCGGCGCCGGTCCAGCTTGCTGTCACCTCCGGAATGACTGGCATTGATGCGCGCCTCCTCGCCCGCACGAACATCCGCCCTTCCGCGCAAGGCCGCGTCAAGGCCCCACCTTCCTGCCGCCGTGCACGGTGGGCTCACGGCACCATTGCCGGCGCGGGGTCTCCAGACTTTGCCTCCTCCAGGTCCAGTCAGTTCCCGATCACCCATGATCGTCCACTGACGCCGGCCACCATGCCGAGTGCAAATGACGAATCGACGACGTCCCGATGACATGATCCATATGCCGAAGCCTGCCAGCTTCAAGCCGCGGATATCCCGCGCTGACCGACCAATTCGAAAGCGATCTCCAGGTGGCAATGAGACCAATCCTGGTGGTCTTGATTCGTGCATCTGCCAGTCGTACTGTCGACATCAACTTCTCCCTGCATCCAGTTGCAGATGCAGGAAATCGAGGTTGAATTTCCTGTCGCATCTGCGTGTTGAGGAAGAAAAAGAGACGCTATATTAGGTAGTTAGCACTGAAGGTGCGTGTACTGGTGTTCAGTTGTCGATTCCGGTGATATTGGCCGGGTGCAAGCGGGGCCGGACTTCCGGTGATCGACCGCAGGGCGGCCCGCCGCTGCAGAGAAAAGAGGAATTTCGATGGATCTCTTTGCCGAATTCAGGGCCGTGGTTACCGGTATCCTCGCGGATATGGGTGCTCCACCCGACCGCCTCGAGGCAGTTACCCTGGAGCGGCCCAAATCTGCCAGCCATGGCGAAATGTCGACCAACGCCGCGATCGTGGCGGCCCGGTTGCTTGGTCGCAAGCCGACCGAGCTGGCAGCTGGGCTGGCCGCCGAGTTGCGCCGGGACAACCGTGTCAGCGAGGCGGTGGTCGCCGGTCCGGGTTTCCTGAATTTCCGGCTGGCACCGGCAACCTGGATATCAGTGTCCCGCCAGGCGATTGCCGCGGGGAGTGATTTTGGCCGGACCTGCGCCGGTTCGGGCCGTGTGGTCAATCTGGAATTCGTGTCGGCAAATCCGACCGGCCCCCTGCATGTGGGGCATGCGAGAGGTGCGGTTTTCGGTGATGCGCTAGGCAGGCTGCTCGAATTCACCGGATACGAGGTCGTGCGTGAATACTACGTCAATGACGGGGGCGCCCAGGTCGATGCGCTCGGCAGATCAGTATTCCTGCGCTATCTCGAGGCGAACGGCCAGGAGATTGAGTTTGGCAGCGACGAGTATCGCGGCGACTACCTGGTCGAGACCGGGCAGCACCTGAAGGACATCCATGGCGACGGCCTGGTCGGCAAGCCGGAGCCGGAATGGCTCGAAATGGTGAGAGAGCTGGCGATTGATGCCATGATGGAGCTGGTTCGCCGGGACCTCGACCTGCTCGGCATCAACATGGATTTGTTCTTCAGCGAGCGGTCGCTCCATGATGGCGGGCAGGTCGACGATGCGCTGGCCGAGCTCGACCGGCGGGGTCTCATCTACCAGGGAGTGCTTGAGCCGCCGAAGGGCAATGTGCCGGAGGATTGGGAGCCCAGACAGCAGACGCTGTTCAAGGCAACGGCCCATGGCGACGATACCGATCGTCCGATCAGGAAATCCGACGGGACCTGGACCTATTTTGCTTCGGACATTGCCTACCACTACAGCAAGATCAGCCGCGGCTATGACGAGCTGATCAATGTCTTCGGCGCCGATCATGGCGGCTATGTCAAGAGGCTGAAGGCCGTCGTGTCCGCCCTGTCGGACGGGACCATGCCGCTCGACATCAAGCTGACGCAGCTTGTCCGGGTCATAGATGGGGACGGTTCGGCAAAGATGTCCAAGCGGGCCGGCCAGTTCGTTGAACTCAGGGAAGCGGTGGACGCGGTCGGGCCGGACGTTACACGGTTCGTCATGCTGATGCGCAAGAATGATGCACAGCTCGAATTCAATTTTGCCGAGGTCACGGCGCAATCCAGGGACAACCCGGTATTCTACGTGCAATACGCGCATGCTCGGGTATGCTCGGTCCTGCGAAGGGCGGCGGCGGCTGGCCTGCCGACCGATGATGACCTGTTGGGGGCGATTGACGCCCGCTGCGGTCACCATCCCGACCAGATCGTGCTGGCGCGCCGGGTTGCCGAATGGCCCAGGGTTGTCGAGCAGGCGGCACGACATCACGAGCCGCACCGAATCGCGTTCTATCTCAATGACCTGGCATCCGACTTTCACGCCGTCTGGACCCGCGGAAACACCGTTCCGGAGCTGCGGTTCGTGGACGAGGATGACCGCGAGGGCAGCACCGCCAGGATTGCCCTGGCCCGCAGCGTCGGGATTGTCATTTCCTGTGGACTTGGTATTCTGGGAGTGGAGCCGATCACAGAGATGCGGAGTTAGCCGCGCGGAAGTCGGATCCGGTGTCCCGGAACGGGATGGGCAGGATTGCGCAGTTATCATGGCAAAGCCGGCAGTTTATAGGCAGGCCAAGGGTCGTCGTCGGGGATTTGCACGACGGGTGCTCGGCATGTCGCTGTCGAGAATGGGCTATTGGCTGACCGGCAGCCTGATGTTGGCCGTCATCGGCTACGGAGTGTTTGCCGAGAAGTACCGGGTCTACGAGCCGGTAACGATCTACGCGCCTGCCGTCCCGAAGCGGATCAAGCCGGCCCCCGCCCCCGGTGACGAGCAAGAACCCGATGCATTCGCGATACATTCCCTCCATGCCGGGGCGCCGGTCCCGGAGGGAATGGACCGAATCAGGCTGGCACCGACACAATCCGGGCTTTCGGAACTGGATTTGTCGCCACGGGCCCGGAGGGAGCTGGCGCGACTCAATGGCGAGCGGGACCCGGATGCCGGAACCGGCGGCCGGGCCGGGCCGGGCCGGGCCGAGTTGGCGATGCTGGTCTGGAATTCCCACCTGGCGGCCCGGGATCGCGGTCCTGAACAGCTGGAGGAAGGCTCGATTGCGGCCGGGTCCTATGTCGCCCAACTTGCCGATTATCCGACCGAATCGGAGGCCATGATCGAGTGGTCGCGGCTACGCGACCTCTACCCGGACCTGCTGAACGGCGTCGACTGGTACCTGGAAGACGCGAGGAGCGGCGGCAGGGATATCGTCCGGTTGCGGGTGGCCGGTTTCGGTGCCCGGGAGCTGCAACAATATTTCTGCAGCAGGCTGGAAGCCGAGTTCGAGACCTGCATCCCGACGGTGATCCGCTGATGGGCATCGGTGCCTGCATTTTCGGTTGTTCCGGCACCGGTCTCACCGATGCCGAATCCGGGTTTTTCCGCGAGGTGCGTCCGGCCGGTTTCATCCTGTTTGACCGCAATGAAGGGGATGTCGAGGACATCCGCAGATTGGTTGGGCAATTGCGTGAGGCGGCCGGGCATGATGCGCCGGTGCTGACCGACCATGAAGGGGGGCGAGTTCAGCGGTTTACCGGAGATGAATGGCGCCAATGGCTGCCGGCCCTTGACCAGTGCAATGGCGTGGCACCGGAGCAGCGGGAACGTTCGATGTGGTTGCGCTACCGCATCATCGCCGGCGAACTGATCCGGACCGGAATCAACGGCAATTGTGTCCCCCTGGCCGACATTGCCGATGGCGACACCCATCCGGTGCTTCGCAACCGATGCTACGGGGAAGATCCAGATTCCGTGATCCGTGCGGCCCGTGCCGTGGCACGGGGATGCATCGATGGCGGCGTCATTCCGGTGTTGAAGCATATGCCGGGTCATGGCGGAACCGGGCTTGACAGCCATGTCGAACTGCCGGTCAATTCCCGCTCGCTGGCAACGCTCGAAGCATCGGAATTCCGGGCATTTCGTGAACTGAATGATTTGCCGTTGGGGATGACGGCTCATGTGGTCTATCGGGCACTGGATCCGGATTTGCCGGCAACCGTCTCGCCGACGGTGATTGGTCATATCCGGACCGAAATCGGCTTTGACGGGCTGTTGATGTCCGATGACATCTCGATGTCGGCCCTGGGGGGGTCGCTGGCCGAGCGCGCGGAAGCTGCACGCGGTGCGGGGTGCGATGCGATTCTGCATTGCAATGGCAAGTTGTCCGAAATGGAGAGCGTGGCCGCAAAATCCGGCTGCCTCGACCGGCATTCTTGCCGTCGGCTGGAGCGGGCAGTAGCGAGCGTCGGCAAACCGGAGCCGGCCGGCATTGCCGACCTGGAAAACGAATTTGCTGCAATCCTGGAGCAGATCTCATGCTGAGACATGAGATAGAAGCCCGGGACGGCGAGGTGCTGATCATCGACGTGGCCGGCTACGAGGGCCCTCTCGACGTGTTGCTGGAGTTGGCGCGCAAGCAGAAGGTGGATCTGCGGAAGATCTCGGTTCTCAGGTTGGTTCAGCAATATGCCGAATTCATCGAGAACACCGATTCGATCCGGATGGAGCAGGCCGCCGAATACCTGGTGATGGCGGCATGGCTGGCGCTGATCAAGTCGAGATTGCTGATTCCGGAGACGGAGACGGGAGAGCCGAGTGGCGAAGAACTGGCCGCAAGGCTGGCCTTCCGACTGCAGCGGCTGGATGCCATGCGCAAATCCGCCAGGCGGTTGATGGAGAGGAACCAGCTGGGCAAGGAGTTCTTTGCCCGGGGAATGCCGGAGAGCCTCCGTGAGATCCGCCACTCGACCTACCAGGCATCGCTGCTCGAATTGATGCAGGCCTATGCAAGGATGACGGCTCGCAACGAGTACCGGCCATTCGAGGCGTCGCGCCGCCGCTACTTGGCCGTTCAGGAAGCATCGAAAATATTGGCCGCCCTGCTGCCGGGTGCCGTAAGCTGGTCGCAGCTCACCGAGTTCCTGCCGAAGGCCTGGCTGGGGGAGGGCAGGGAGATCCGGTCGGCGCTTGCCGCGATCTTCGCCGCCGCCCTGGAACTGGCGCGATCCAACCAGCTGACCCTGCGGCAGGCCACCGCATTTGCACCGATCGAGATCAAGGAAGGCTCCGATGACTGACAATATCCCTGGTCAGGACGGCAATGACCGGCAGATGACCGAATTCGAGCAGGAACGGATGATCGAGGCGATCCTGTTCGCAGTGCGGGAGCCGGTGACTGTCAACGAGATCCGCGAGCGCATTCCGCATGACTTTGATGTCAGGGCGGTGATCCGCAGGTTGGCCGAAATCTACCGGAACCGCGGGGTGCGGGTGGTCAAGGCCGGCAATGGTTGGGCGATCCGGACGGCGCCTGATCTCGGACACCTGATGCAGCGTGAGAGGATGGTGACCCGCAAGCTTTCACGGGCTGCCCTGGAGACGCTGGCCATCATTGCCTATCACCAGCCGACGACCAGGGCCGAGATCGAGGAGATCCGCGGCGTATCCGTGTCCCGGGGCACGCTCGACCAGCTTATCGAGGTTGGTTGGGTCGGGCTCGGAACCCGCAAGAAGACACCGGGCCGACCGGTGACATTTCTGGTGACCAGGGCGTTCCTTGACCATTTCGGCCTCGAATCGGCCTCCGACCTTCCGGGCCTGAAGGAGTTGCGGGAGGCGGGGCTCCTGACCAGCCCGACAGAAGGCGGCCTCCTGTTCGATCAGGACATGGCCAAGCCCGACAAGGTCGGCGAGGCACGGGAGTAACCGCAACTGCCGGCCGATCCGGCCAGCGCCCACTGCCGCCAATCCGGCAGCGAGGCCAGGTTCCGCGCCCTCCGGGAAGCTGGCCTGGCAACCCCTGCACGGCTCGATACCGGAGGGCAGTCAGCCAGGCCGGAAATGCTTTGAGAGCTTCAACTGCTGCCCCTGGTAGTTCGATTTGCCGGAGACTCCGTACAACCGTTCCGGCGGGCTGACCATGTGCTCGAACACCAGCTTGCCGACGATCTGGCCGTGTTCGAGCAGGAACGGAACTTCGTGGCACCTGACTTCGAGCACGCCCCTGGATCCGGATCCCCCGGCCATGGCATAGCCAAATCCCGGGTCAAAGAACCCGGCATAGTGCACCCGAAACTCACCCGCCATGGCAACATACGGCATCATCTCGGCCGCCAGTTCGGGAGGAATGCTGACACTCTCGCGGCTGACCAGGATGTAGAAGGAGCCGGGGTCGAGGATGATGTGGTTGTCGACAGCATGGACCGGGTCCCAGAAATCGGCGCTCCGATGCTTGCCGACCTTGTCGATTTCGACGATTCCGGCATGGGGCCGCGCCCTGAACCCGACCGGACCGTCCCGGCGTTCGAGGTCAACCGAAAATCCAATTCCGCCATCAATCGCCACCGTTCCGGCCACCAAATCGTGTTTGGGCTGCAACTGTTTCAACTCGGCATCGGACAGGTTGCGAATGCCGCGCCGAAACCGAATCTGGTTGAGGCGGGAGCCGGTCTGCACCTTGATCGAGAATGATCGGGGACACACCTCGGCATAGAGCGGGCCGCTATAACCTGGCTCGACCCGGTCGAATTCGCTACCACCATCGACCACCAGACGGGTAAGGATGTCCAGCCTGCCGGTGGAGCTCTTGGCATTGGCGGCGGCGCCGACATCCGGGTCAAGATCAAGCCTTTCCTGCAGCTCGACCACGTATACGCAGCCCTTTTCCATGACCGCGCCATCGGCGAGGTCGATGCGGTGCATCTCGTATTCGCCAATGCGCTGGCCGATATCACGGCCGGTCCCGGCCAGGAAGGAGGCACGCACCCTGTGGGCATAGCGGCCGAGGCGCAAATCCAGGCTGGCGGGCTGGAACTGGTCGTCACACAATTCGGTGCTGGCGGTCACGCCGCCGGTATCGGCAAGACCCCGGATCTGAAAGTCGGGAAGCACGCCATGGCTATTCCGGCACATCAGCCGCTTCCCCCTCGGTCTGTGACATCAACCACTCTAGCCGGATCGGAATTGGTCGGGCCAGCGAGATTTGAACTCGCGACCTTTCGCCCCCCAGACGAACGCGCTGACCTGGCTGCGCTATGGCCCGACTGAACAGGTTGTAGTCAGGATCGCCCGGGGCTGGCAAGTGCCAAAATCGCCCGGAGCCGCTCGATATCCGCTTCCGCCCGCACCTTCAGCTGTTCCAGCTGGCCCCGGAGTTCGCGAAGCTCCCCGTGATCGCCCGCTGCCGGCACCGTCGCCTCGCCGCCATCGGCCGGGACCACCCGTTGCGTCGCCGTTTCGGCCCGCTGAACAGGTGCTGCCACCATGCCTGCCTTGGCATGTCCGCCATCGGCCGGGGCACCATCGCCAGTCGCCGGCCTGGCTCCGCCGTCATCCACCGGCCCGCTGCCGAACGCATTCCGGCTTTCGAGAATCTCCGCTCCCAGGCTGGCAACATACTTGATGCCTTTCTCGTGCAGGAGACGCTTGGTTCGCTTGATGGTGAGTTTGTCCTCGTGGAGCAGCTTTTTCAGGCCGGCGATGAGCTCGATATCGGCAGGACGGTACAATCGCCGGTTCCCGGACCTCTTGACTGGCTTGATCTGCTTGAACTGGCTTTCCCAGTATCGGAGGACGTGATGTTCGGTGCCCAGAATTTCGCCGACTTCGGCGATCGTCCTGAAGGCGTGTCGAGATTTCCCCGCTGGAGCCATCTTACCCGTGTTCAGTGCCTGAATTGACCCTGTCCTTCAGGTTCGCCGACGGGCGAAAGGTCACCACCCTACGGGCCGTGATCGGTGCCGATACGCCGGTTTTCGGGTTTCGGCCGATCCGCTCGCTCTTGTGGTTGACAAGGAATGAGCCGAATCCGGAAATCTTCACCTGGTCGCCAGCGACGATGGTATCCGTGATCTGCCCAAGCACCTCCTCGACCATGCGGCCGCAGTCGGTCCTGCTCAACCCGATCTCATTGTGGATCACTTCAATCAGGTCAACTCGCGTGGTCGTCTTTCCGGTCAACAACTCCCCCCATGCTCCGGATTGCCGGTTTGTCGTTCAAATTATCGCCGAGGTTGCCTCGATTGACAAGGGAGGGGATTGTCGCGCTCCCTTGTCTGCACCCCCGGCCCGGCCATGTTGCCACCATCTTCGCATCGGACATTCCTTCCCTACCACCGGAGGACCACCGCCCCCCAGGCCAGTCCGCCGCCGATTGCCTTGGTCACCACCAGATCCCCTTCCTTGACGAGACCTTGCGACTTGGCGGTATGAAAGGCCAGCGGAATCGAAGCCGCCGATGTATTGCCGTGCCGGTCCACCGTGGTGACAACCTTCTTGTCGGACATTCCCAGCTTCTTCGTGGTGGCGGAAATGATTCTCAGATTCGCCTGGTGGGGGATGACGACATCCACATCCTGTTCCGTGAGGTCGATCCGGGTCAGCGCATCCCTGGTGGTCGATGCCAATTTGTCGACGGCGTGCCGGAACACTTCCTTGCCATTCATGCGCAGATGGCCGGCTGTCTGCGTGGTCGAGACGCCGCCATCGACGAAAAGGAGATCCCGGTACTGGCCATCAGACCGGATTTTCGACGACAGGATTCCCCGGTCATTGGTGGTGCCGCTGCCCTCGACGGCTTCCAGCACCAAGGCCCCGGCGCCATCGCCGAACAGGATGCAGGTGCTGCGATCGGTCATGTCGAGAATCCTGGAAAAGGTCTCGGCACCGATGACCAGCACCCTGCGTACTTCCCCGGACAGCAGCAAGGCGTTGGCATTGACCAGGGCGTAGATGAAACCTGCGCAAACCGCCTGCACGTCGAAGGCAAAGCCGCCGCGCATGTCCAGCGCCGCCTGGACCGATGTGGCGGTGGATGGAAAGGTATTGTCCGGGGTCGAGGTCGCCAGCACGATGGCGTCGATATCCGAACTGTCGAGTCCGCCATCGAGCAACGCCTCGCGGGCGGCGTGGGTGGCCATGTCGGAGGTGGATTCACCGTCGGCGGCGAAATGCCTGGTCCTGATGCCAGTCCGGGCCCGGATCCACTCATCGCTGGTGTCAAGAAAACTCTCGAATTCGGAGTTGGGCACCACTCGCTGCGGCAGGTAATGCCCGACACCCGTTATGACCGAACGCAATCTTGGCATAATTCCAGCCTGTCCTCCCGAACCGGGTCTTCAGGCACCGGCGCCTTGCCGACCGGCTGCGCCCGGTGCGGTCAGTTGCTGCAATCCGCGCGCCCTTGACAGGCGGACCGCCAGGTCGATGGCGGCAGCAAATCCGACGGCATCGGCGCTGCCATGCGACTTGACCACCGTTCCGTTCAACCCCAGGAACACCCCGCCATTGACCCATCGCGGGTCAATCCGCTTGGCAAGGCGCCTGAGCGACGTAATGGCAAACAGCGCGCCAATGCGTGACAGGATCGTGTGATTGAAGGCCTCTCGCAGGAATTCCCGGATCAGTGTGGCTGTGCCCTCCACCGACTTGATCATGGCGTTTCCAGTATAGCCGTCGGTCACGAACACGTCGGCGCTGCCGCCGGGAATGTCGCTGCCTTCGACATAGCCGACATATTCGAAACCCTGGTCCTCCGAACATTCGATGATCAAATCATTGGCAAGACGGATTTCCGGGCGACCCTTGAAGGTCTCCTTGCCAATGTTCAGCAATCCGACCCGCGGACGCTGCAGACCGAATCCGAAACGGGCATAATCGGCGCCGAGAATGGCATAATGGAGCAAATCCTGTTCGTCGGCCTTGATGTCGGCCCCGACGTCAAGCAGGACGGTAAATCCCGACTCGTTCCTCGACGGCCAGTGACAGGCAATTGCCGGGCGCTTGGTTCCGGGTGCACGCTTCAGGCACATCATCGACAGCGCCATCAATGCACCGGTATTGCCCGATGACACCGCGGCATCTGCCTCGCCCTCGCGGACGGCCTGGATTGCGGCCCACATCGATGTCTTCTGCCCCTTGCGCACCACCTTGCTCGGAACCGAGCTCATTTCGACCACTTCGTCCGAATGCCGTACATCGCAACGGTCGCGCAGCCACCGGCGCTTCTGGATCCGCGGCTGCAGCACCTCGCGGTGGCCGTGGACGACGAACCGGATCGCCGGATGCTTCCTGGCTGCCTTGACCATGCCGCCAAGCACGGCATTGGGGCCGCGGTCACCACCCATTGCGTCGATCGAGATTGTTGCGGGGTGGGAGGTATCCCTGCCCATATGTTCGCCGGTCGGCATTGCTTGCATTACCCAACTGCGCCGGTCACTCAGCGTCGTCGATGTCGTCCTCGACCTGGTCAATGACCAGCCGGCCATTGTAGTATCCGCAAGCTGGACAGATGTTGTGCGGCAGACGCAATTCGCCACATTCGGGGCATTCGGCCCGGTTGACTGCTGACAGGGCGTCGTGTGACCGTCGCTTGTTGCGTCGCGCCGGTGATACCTTGTTTTGCTGGACTGCCATAAATTATCCCCAAAATCCCCAGGAGTGCTGTCGACGGAGCACCGTCCGACACGCCACCGGGTCAGCATGAACCCGGATCAACCAAAACCCGGAACATACAAACAAAACTCCTTCGTGCAATCGAAATATTGCCCCACCCGCAGATTTCGCTGTCCGGCAAAACCCATTCCGGTCGTCCAGAACCCATCCCCCTCCACCAAATGCCCGCCAGCAGAACACCAGCCCCCACAGATGGAGCAGGGGGTCGACAGGCAGAACGCCAATTTGCGGGATGACAGGACCCTCGCGGGCGCATGGTACGGACCGTGCTTTCCGGAATTGGGACAAATGTCACGACAGACGGTACACAGGCACACTCGGCGACAATCTTCCCCAAATCGCGTTTTGCATGTCCGGGGTGTAGAAGATGTTCTGCCCGCTTTGTCAGGCTCTGCAGGTCCGGAAATGCCGAGTGGTCGTGGCGGGAGGGACCGGTGCTACCTGACCAGCCGGTCGCGGAGGTCTGACAGGATGGCAAATGGCCGCGCGGTTGGCGGGTCGTCAGGTGCCGTGTCTTCGGCGAGTGGCAGTGTCCCGTCCGGCAGTTCGGCCCCATCCTTCCGAGGGTAGACTGGAAGTTCGAGGAGCAGAGCTTCCCGTGCGATCGAGTAGAGGTCGATTTCGGGGGTCAGCAACTCGATGGTGTCATCCTCGGGGACCGGGCATTCGATGCCGGGGTAGACCTGGCCGATATCGGCCAGGTATCGTCGCTCCAACGTGGTATCGATCCGGGTCCGGACATCCTGCAGCGAAACCACGCATTGCTGCACGATCGAAGCCCCGATTTTTCCCGACAAACACCATTCCCCGTTTGGCCTGGCGGTGATGTCGCCGCAAAACCGGAGCCTGGAAATCGAGGTGGCACCAACGTCCCGCGCCAGCTCGGCCAGCATCTCGTCTGCCGGCAAGAACTCGAACGGGTTGGGCGATACCGCCGAGAGGTCGGCGACCGTGAGGCTGCGGCGCGCCCCAGTCATGACGTGCTTGCCGGATATGTTTCCGGCCTGTTTTCGTGTCGGCATTCGTTGGCATCTGGCGGTGACTGTCGTGGATGCGTTATCCCGGAAACAGACCCCGTTCAAGCAGGTCAGCACCAGGATTTCAACGCCTGGTTGTCCGTGTTTCGGCAACCGGCAGCCGGGGTGGGCCGGGGGCATGGCCCGGGCTGGTCGGCGGGCGAGGTCTGATGCCGGAGCAGGTGAGCTGCCGGATGGATGTACAGGAACATGATCTTGATTCCTCCGGTGGTGTGGCCTAGGTTGCGCCGGCGCAGTTGGGGGGATCCATGAAATCAGTTGTCCGGGTTCTGAGGCCCGTCTCGATCGCGACATTGTTCAGCCTTGCTGTTGCCTGTTCGCCGATCGACAGGAGCTATGGGTATATTCCGGCACTCGACAACCTGGAAAAACTGGAAGTCGGTGTGAGTGGCCGGGGCGAGGTGCTGGAGCACGCTGGCCCGCCCGCGACCAGGAATGACAGGTATGGTGAATCATGGTACTATCTGAGTAGCCGGTTTCGGCAGGATCGGTACCGGCCGATCGAGGAAATCGATCGCCAGCTCGTTGCCATTACCTTCGACGAGGAAGGCATCGTCTCCAATGTCGAGCACTACACGATGCGGGATGGCCAACCGGTGGCGCTGTCCCGCCGGGTCACCGAATCCAATATCGGCAGGCTGTCTGTCATCGAACAGATGCTGCGGGGCCTGGGCAGGATTGACCCAACCAGGGTGCTGGGGAACAACTGAAGCCGGTCGCAATGTGGCTTGGCGCGGCTACCAATCTTGACTTCCGGGCGCTACGCCGGATCAAATTTCAGGGCGATGCCATTGATGCAGTAGCGTAGCCCCGTTGGTTCCGGACCGTCGGGAAACACGTGGCCGAGATGGGCATCACAATTGTTGCAGATCACCTCGGTGCGCTTGCGGAACAGTGAATAATCGGCCTTTTCGCCAACCGCCTGGCTGGTAACCGGAGAGGTAAAGGACGGCCAGCCGGTTCCGGAATCGAACTTGGTCTCGGAGCTGAACAGTGGTGCCGAACAGCAGACGCAGTGGAACACCCCGCGGTCCTTCGGAAAGTTGTCACAGGTAAAGGGGCGTTCGGTGGCAGCCTTTCTTGTCACCCGATAGGCCAGCTCGGAAAGTTGCTCGCGCCATTCTGCATCCGACTTGACGATTTTCTGGTTCATTGGTCTGCCCTTGCCTGGAAATCGAGGTGAGTGGCTACGCAACGCAATGGCAGGGTAGCATGCGGCCAGCCTTCGGTGCAAAAGGGATTGTGTCCGCCGGGTGCCAGGCTTGCCGGAATTCAGCGCACCGTTGCCGTTTGGTCGGGAATTGCGGGCGCGAATCATGCGGACACCAGGAGTCGGGAAAATTCGGCAAGGCGGCGTCCGTCCGGTCAGCCGCCGGTGTGGCTCATATGCCTGGAGACCTGTCCGCCGACCGTCTGGCGCCGGTAGTCGAAATCATGCCCCTTCGGCTTGCGTTCGATTGCCCGGTTGATGGCATCGACAAGCGGTCCATCGGTGTCGATATGCTGGCGTAGGGGCGATTTGAGGTCGGCGCTGCCCTCCTGGCCGAGGCACATGTAGAGTGTGCCGGTGCAGGTCAGTCTGACCCGGTTGCAATTCTCGCAAAAATTGTGGCTGAGCGGGGTGATGAAGCCGATCCGCTGATCGGTCCCGGCAATCTGAACGTAGCGGGCGGGGCCGCCTGTCGTGACCTGGAGGTCCTCCAGCGTATAGCGCGTCTCCAGCCGCTTCCTCAGATCGACGAGTGACCAGTATTGTGACAGCCGGTCCTCGTTCCCGATATCACCCATGGGCATGACTTCGATGAAGGTCATGTCCATGTCCCGGTCCCGTGCCCAATCGACCAGTTGGAAGAGTTCGTCTTCGTTGAATCCCTTCAGTGCGACGGTGTTGATCTTGATCTTGAGGCCGGCATCAAGCGCCGCATCAATTCCGGCCTGGACCTGCGAAAGCCGACCCCACCGGGTAATGCTTGCGAACTTGTCCGGATCAAGCGTGTCCAACGACACATTTATCCGGCCAATCCCGGCCGCCTTCAATTCGCCCGCGAAGCGGCCCAGCTGCGAGCCGTTCGTCGTCAGGGTCAACTCGTCGAGACCGTGACCCAGATGCCGGGAGATCGAGTCGAAGAATTTCATGATCCCCCGTCGGACCAGTGGCTCGCCCCCGGTGATCCGGAGCTTTCGGACGCCTAGCGAAACGAAAACCGAGCAAATCCGGTCAAGTTCCTCGATCGTCAGCAGATCCCGCTTCGGAAGGAAGGTCATGTTCTCCGACATGCAATAGACGCAGCGGAAGTCACAGCGATCGGTAACCGATACCCGCAGGTAGGTGATCGGTCGCTGGAACGGGTCAACAAGCATCGGAATATCGGCCATGCACGGTAGGTAGTGCAGTTGACCGCATCAGACAAGGTCACGGGTGGATTGAGCCGGAGCCATTGCGTTTAGCTATTCGGGAACAACAGGTGGTCATCAGCCTATGGGCAGGAACAAGACAGTCGAATTATCGCAGCTGCCAGTTTTCCATGCAAAGCATCTTAGGAAACCTGATGCGTCTGACCCCGATCTTGTTGCCAACGAAGGGAAGGCCGGAGAGGCAGGTCGAATAAGCGCCCGGGTTGGCGGGTCGTCCTGCCAATTGCCGCCATTGCACTTGATTATGCGGACCATGCCGCAGAGGCCTTGAGGGCCCGCGGCGGAATCTGAAACCCGAAGGGTGCGGCAAATTGCAACGCAATCTCGTCATGATGGCATTCTTCGCTGCATTGATTGCAGCCCTCGGCCTCCTGCCGAAGCTGACACTCGGATTCGGGATGCCCGTCACTGCACAGAGCCACCACGGCATCGTGCTGAGCGGAACCATTCTCGGTTCCTGTCGAGGGGCCCTGGCCGTCCTGCTGCTCGTGGCACTCGGCCCCCCTTTGCTGGCAGGGGGCCGGGGCGGATTTGGCGACTAGTTTCGCCGTCGGCAGGACACCTTTTCGAAATTCCGCTTGCGGCCGCCGTAGCCGGCTTCATCATGGAAAGATGGCGTCCGCCGTCGGTGTTCCTCGCTGCCTTCGCCGCATTCGTTGCCGGAGGGGTGGTGGTTTTCCTGGCGCCGGGAGTTATCGGCATGCCGATAACGCTCAAGAGAGTTGCTTCCGGAGGCCCGATTCTGCGCCTGCCCTTCACTTCCGGTTACGTGATCAAGGCCGCCATGGCCGGTTGGACCACGGCGGCCCTTGCCAGGTTCCGTCCGCACAGCCTGCGGTTACGCCAATAGGGCCGTACGCCCAATCCGCGCCATCCCCTGGACAGACCCGCTTCGTAAAGACATGATAACGATGCCCGCTGCCGGAAAGGCTCCGGACTGCACTTCAGTCATGACAGGTGGGCGTTGAACCAGGCCAGCGTACGGTCCCATGCAAGCTTTGCCGCCGCTTCATCGTAGCGGGGAGTCGAATCATTGTGGAAACCGTGATTAGCCCCCGGATAAATGTGGGCCTCATAGACCTTTCCATGCTCGATAAGGGCTGCCTCGTATTCCGGCCAACCGGCGTTTATTCGCCGGTCAAGCTCACCGAAGTGCAGTAGCAGGGGCGCCCTGATCCTCGGGACGTCGCCGGCGGCGGCGTGCCGACCGTAGAACGGAACCGAAGCCGACAGTTCCGGGTAGGCGACGGCAAGTGCATTGCAGACCCCTCCGCCGTAGCAGAATCCAACGCAGCCGACCTTCCCCGTGGAATCGTCTCGCCCGAGCAGATGTTCGAGGCCGGCGAAGAAGTCATTCATCAGTTTCGCCCTGTCGACGGTCCTCTGGAGTTCGCGCCCGTCGGAATCGTTGCCGGGATATCCGCCTACGGACGTCAGCCCATCCGGCGCCAGTGCCATGAAGCCGGACTTGGCCAAACGCCTGGCAACATCCTTGATATAGGGATTGAGACCCCTGTTTTCGTGCACGACAAGCACCGCAGGGATGGTCGCCGGAGCATCGGTAGGCCTGACAAGGTAGCCCTGCACCTCTCCATGGCCGTTCGGTGAGGGATAGGTTACGTACCGCGCATTGATGTCCGGATCGTTGAAGGAGACCTGCTCCGCAAGCGCATAGTTCGGACTCAGCATGTCAAGCAGGGCAGCGGCCGTCACGCCGCCGACGGCCCATTTGGCCGAGCCGTCGAGGAATTCCCGCTTCGTAATCCTGTTGTGAGCATAGTGGTCGTAGAGATCAAGAAGTCCCTGGTCGAAATCCTTGGCTGTCATCCGTTTCATGGTCTGCAATTTCCCTGTTCCTGGACCGGAGGTAACCCGGACCGCGGGTTCGTCATCGACTGAGGCTGTCGGCCCCGCTGTCCTGTGGGCAAGACGACCGCCAGGCATTGTGGCCAAGTTTCCTTCGGATTGAAACCCGCAATCGCGAACTCCACGAGTGCGTCCCGACTGGGGGTGTCCGAGTTTCGGAAAGTCAAACGGAACCGGCGGCCGGAATTGCCGGGTGCCTCCTTGCCCTGCCGCCGCAATCAGGCATCGTGTTCAAATGCAGTTGCCGTGCCAATGCCGCCCGCGGACGCGATGTCGGTAATTCCGTGCCTTTCTTTGGGCTATCACCCCCCCGAATTGGTGATGTCGTGCGCCCTCTCCGGGCGACATCATGGCCCCGTTTGATCTTGCCCATTCTGCATTGACCCCGCAGGAGATGTGGATCCCGAATGCTTCACATGCGACAGCCTGCGTCTTGGCCGCCGAATCGGACCGCTTCGGGCCATAGGTGCAGGTGTCGGCTATGCCTGTCTGGCAGCCGCCGATAGGGCAGTTTTGGCTCGGCAAGTCTGGTTGCGGAGGTGGGTGCGACATTGTATCTGTCCGAATAGAGGCACGGAGGGTCATGGTCGCACTCTTGGCCAGCCGGGGATCCGGGGGGATATCGTTCATGTTGAGTTTTGCCGAAGAGATCATGCTGCTGCTGCTCGAGGACGAGGAGGGAAGATTCATCCACGTCCCGGAGCTGTCCATGCGGTGTGTGCTGTCAGGCGCGGTTCTTCTGGACTTGGCGATGAACTACAAGATCGACTCCGATCTTGACAATCTTGTCGTCATCGACCCGGAGCCGCTCGGCGACGATCTTCTCGACCTGGCCCTGAAACAGATTGTCAATTCCGAAGGAAGTCATAGCTCGCGCTACTGGGTGGAGGCGATTGCCAGGGATGCCGACACCATCCGCGACATTGCCCTGCGGAGATTGTGCGACAAGGGTATCCTGGAGAGCCGCGACAACAGGTTCTTGTGGGTGTTCAAGGCGCGGCGCTATCCGATCAAGGATGGCAAGGTTGACCGGGAGGTCAGGCACCGGATCATGTCGATCCTGTTTTCCGACGAGATTCCGGGCCCGCGGGATTCGATCATCATCTTGCTGGTCGACGCCTGCGGCATCTTCAAGCATCTCTTGTCAGAATCCCAGCACAAGCGATCACGCGACCGCATCGTGCAAATCCGCGATATTGACCTGATGGGACAGGCGGTCACCAATGCCGTGCGTGAAATCGAGGCCTCCCTGGCCCTGGCGCTGCACCCGCCATTCTGAATTGCACCCCCTTTTGCAAATCCGTTCTTGTCATTTTTCGACCCGTATATTCGAGGCCTGCGATGTGACGGGGACCGACCAGGCTGTGCAGGCCGGGATGCCGGTCGGTTGAGTCATCGTGGTCGGACCCGGGTGCCGGATGGGACCGGCTGTCATTCGTGCGAGGGATAATCCATGACATTTCAGCAATCGGTGGTGACCTGCCTCCAGAAATATTTCGTGTTCTCCGGCCGGGCATCGCGGAGCGAATTCTGGTGGTTTCAACTGTTCCTGATCATCGTCAACCTGGCCCTGTCGGCGACCGGGTTCACGCCGCTTCAGTCCCTGGCCGGACTTGCATTCATGATGCCGAGCCTTGCCGCCGCATGCCGGCGGCTCCATGATTCCGGGCGAACCGGATGGTGGCTCCTGCTCATCCTGGCCCCGGTCGTGGGGTGGATCATTCTTTTTGTCCTGCTCATCCTGGCCCCAATCGACGGTGGCGATGACGGCGAGGGTTCCGGGGCGCTTGAGAGCGTCGCCGATACGGGTCCGATCACGCGCCGGGAGTAGCGCCGTCCGGCAACCGGGCGGAATTCGGCTCCCGGTCTCTACTCGACGGTGACCGACTTGGCGAGATTGCGGGGCTTGTCGACATTGGTCCCCCGCGCCACTGCCGTATAGTAGGCCAGGAGCTGCAGCGGGATGGTGTAGAGCATTGGAAGGACCAGCGGGTCCGCTTCCGGAACCGTGATCCGGTGCCAGATTTTCGAGCCAAAATCATCTGCACGGGCGCTGGAGGTGACAAGAATCACCTTGCCGCCCCTGGCCTTGACCTCCTCGAGATTGGTGGCGACTTTCTCGAACAGCAACCCCGGCGGGGCGAGGACGACGACCGGCAAATCCTGGTCAACGAGGGCGATTGGCCCATGCTTGAGTTCGCCGCTGGCAAATCCCTCGGCATGGATGTAGCTGATTTCCTTGAGTTTCAGCGCGCCCTCAAGCGCAACCGGGAACATGGTGCCGCGGCCGATGAAGAGTGCGCTGGTGCTGGCGGCGATGCCCTTTGCGATCGTCTTGAGTGTGTTGGCCTTGCCCAGCACAGCCTGGATGTGGGCCGGAAGACGGCGCAACTCCCCGGCCAGTTCCCTTTCCTGGCTTGCCGACAGGCACTGACGTTGCCGACCGGCGAGGCAGGCCAACATGGCCAGCGTTGCCAGCTGGCAGGTGAAGGCCTTGGTCGAGGCAACCCCGATCTCGTAGCCGGCATGGATTTCGATACAGGACGAGGCTTCCCTGGCCATCGAACTCGGAGTTCGGTTTAGAATGGCGATATTGGGGCATCCCCTGGAGTTGGCATGGGTAAGGGCAGCCCTGGTGTCGGCGGTCTCGCCGGATTGGCTGACGAAGACGGCAAGCACCCTGTCATCAAGGACACTCTCCCGGTAGCGGAATTCCGAGGCGATCTCGGCGCTCGCCGGTATCCCGGCCAGCTGCTCGAACCAGTAGGCAGCAATCCTGCAAGCCAGATTGGCGGTGCCGCATGCCACCAGGACGACCCGGTCGATCTGCCGAAAATCCGGAAGGCCCTCCGGCAGCCGGAAGGTGCCGTCCTCGCCGACGCTGCGGCGAATCAGCCCGGCCAGGACATCGGGTTGCTGGAAGATCTCCTTGGCCATGTAATGGGCGTAACCATTCCTGTCCGAATCGCCGCCCATGGCCTCGACTTTCCTGCGCGGGCGATCTGCCTTCCTGCCGTTCCGGTCGATGATTTCGAGACTGCTGCGGTTGACGCAGGCCATGTCCCCGCTTTCGAGATGGGTGACCGTGTCGGTATGTCCGGCCAGGGCAATTTCGTCGGAGGCAACAAACATCTCGCCATCGCCATGGCCGATGACCAGGGATGACTCCAGGGTTGCCGCAATCAGCAGGTCATCATCCTGGCTGAACAGGAACAGCAATGCGTAGGACCCCCGGAGTCTCGGCAGCGTGTTTGCCACCGCCTCCCTGGGCGAGCATCCGCGATCGAGGAAATCCTGGCACATCACCACCACCGTTTCGGTATCGGTCTCGGATGCGAACACCCTTCCGGACGCGGTCAACTCGCGACGCAGATCGCGAAAATTCTCGATGATGCCGTTATGGACGACTGATACCGACTCCAGCTGGTGCGGGTGGGCATTCACCACCTCGTCGCCGCCATGCGTGGCCCAGCGCGTGTGACCGACCCCGGAGAAGCCATTGACCGGGCGGCCATCGATTTCCTGTTGCAAATTGTCGACATCGCCGACCGCACGCCGCCGGTCGAACCGGTTCCGGGATATGGTGGAAATTCCCGAATTGTCGTAGCCCCGGTAGTCGAGCCGCCGCAGCCCTTCCATCAGGATCGGGGCAGCTGGCCGGCTCCCGAGATATCCCACGATACCGCACATTAGCTGTCACTCATATCCTGCTCGCCAAGGCGCCTCCTGTATCTCGCCGCCGCGCCTGCCCGGTTGCTCTGACGCTGACGGGCCACTGCCATGGCTCCGGCCGGAACATCCTTCGTGACCACGGAGCCAGCGGCGGTCATGGCCTCGTCGGAAATTTCCACCGGCGAGACGATGGTGGTGCTGGACCCGATGAAGACATCATTGCCAATGACGGACCGGTGCTTGTTCTTGCCATCATAGTTGCAGGTTATGGTTCCGGCGCCGATATTCGTTCCCTCGCCAATCTCCGTATCGCCGACATAGGAAAGATGCGGAACCTTGCTCCTGCTGCCGATGCGGGATGCCTTGACCTCGACAAAATTGCCGATCGAGGCATCTTCGGCAATATCCGTTCCGGGCCTGATCCGCGCGTAGGGGCCAATGGTGGCATTGGCCCCGATCGTGCAGTCGGACAAGTGCGAAAACGACCTGATGACCGCGCCCCGCCCTACGCAGACATACGGACCGATCACCACGAATGGCTCGATGACCACATCTTGCTGCAGCTCGGAAGCGAATCCGAAAAACGCGGTTTCCGGAGCCACCAGCGTGGCCCCGGCCTCGATCGCCGCATTCCTCGCCTGGTTCTGGAATATCCTCTCGGCCCTGGCCAAATCCGACCGGGTATTGATGCCGAGCATTTCATGTTCGCAGCCCTCGATTGCCTCGCACCGATATCCGGATTCGCTCGCGATTCCGATGATGTCGGTCAGGTAGTATTCGCCGGCGGCGTTCCGGTTGTCGACCTTCGTCGACAGTTCGAATAGCCGTCCCCTGTCGGCGCACACCACGCCGCTGTTGCAGAAATCGACCTTGCGCTCCCGGTCGCTGGCATCGGCATCCTCGACGATCTTCTCCAACCCTCCCTGCGGATTGCAGATGAGACGGCCATATCCCCCCGGATTTGCAGATCTGAAGCCCAGCACCGCGACGTCGGCCGAGTCGCGGGATCTTTCAACCAGCGAGCGGGCGGTCCGGGTGCTGATATTCGGTGTGTCGGCGTAGAGGACCAGCACCGGCCCCTCGAAATCAGCCAGCAATTCCCGGGTCGTATTGACGGCGTGGGCCGTTCCCAGCGGCTCGGACTGGCGGGCAAGTTCGATATCCGGCGACAATGACCAGACGCAATCCTCGACTTCCTGCGACTTTCCGTCGGTAACCACGATGGTGCGGGCAGGGCCCATGGCCATGAGCGTGTCAATTACATGCCAGATCAGCGGCACGCCGGCCAGATCATGCACAACCTTCGGTCTTTTGGAGCGCATTCTCGTGCTGCCACCTGCGGCCAGCACCACCGCGGCAAATGTCATGATCCGTGCCTTTCAAATTTCGCCGACCAAGATATATTGTGCAAAATGCCTGACAACAGCCGGGGGAGTCACGATATGTTGCGTTTGTTTGCACATCGGACGGGTAGCGAATGTCGCCCATCACGGCAAGGGAGGTGACGTGTCAGCAGTGATATTTGACCTCGACGGGACGTTGGCCGATACCAGCCGCGACCTGGTCGAGGCAGCCAACGCAACCCTTGATGAACAGGGATTTGGCCAGCCGCTTGACCCCTCCAAAGACATGCTGACGGCGTTTCATGGCGGGCGGGCGTTGATGCAGGCCGGCATCGAAAGGGTATCGGATGGGCAGCCTGACCAGGGTCTGGCCGAACAGTTCTATCCCAGGTTCCTTGAGCTCTACGAGTTGGAGATCGACCGCTACACCATGCTCTATGATGGCGTGGATTCGGCGCTTCGTGCCCTGCGGTCGGATGGATGGAAGCTCGGCATCTGCACCAACAAGCCGGTGCATCTGGCGGAGGCGCTCATCGGGCGCCTCGGCATGTGTGCGCAGTTCGATTCGCTGATTGGCGCCGGGTCCCTGACGGTCAGGAAACCGGATCCACGGCCGCTGCTGCACGCGGTCAGGCTGGCCGGGGCCAGACCGGAGGGCTCGGTCTTTGTCGGCGACACAAGGGTGGATCTGGAGACTGCCCGGGCAGCGGAAATGCCCGTTCTTCTTGTCGGTTTCGGACCGGAGGGGCGGGAAGTCGAGCGGCTCGAGCCGGACGCGGTACTCGACCATTACCGGGATCTGCCGGGTTTGGCGAAGGCCCTGTCTGCCTCGCACCCGGCTGGCCCGACCGCCAGCCCTTGAGAAGCGGTCATGGCCGCAGCCGGCGTGATTGGCCGACGGCATGCAGGCGCCGCCCGTGGTCACGGGCGGGAGCAGACTTCCACTTGCGACCCCTAATCCGATGGACAATCCGGCTGGTTTGGGAATGACCGGGTAAACTCTTGCTTTCCTGACGGTAAACGGAATGTTGCCATGCACTTGCCGCCAAACTATCAATGCCGCTGGCAGCATGTCACAGGGCGGTGTCGATGTTTCGGGCTTCAATGGGTTTCGATCTGGGCGACGACATCGACGAGTTGCGGTCCCTCGTGCATAGATGGGCCTGCGACCGGCTGAAGCCGCTGGCCGGCGAAATTGATGGCACGAATCGTTTTCCGCCCGAACTTTGGAAGGAGATGGGCGGCCTGGGATTGCTGGGGATTACCGTCGAGGAGGAGTATGGTGGCGTCGGGATGGGATATCTGGCCCATGTGGTGGCCATCGAGGAGATCGCCCGGGCCTCGGCCAGTGTCGCACTGTCCTACGGTGCCCATTCCAATCTGTGCGTCAACCAGATCCGCCTGAACGGAACCGAGGAACAGAAGCGCAAACACCTGCCGGCGCTGGTCGGTGGCGACGGGGTCGGCGCCCTTGCCATGTCGGAGGCCGGCTCCGGTTCGGATGTGGCATCCATGCAGCTTCGGGCCGAACGCATGAACGGCTATTTCCGGTTGAACGGGGCGAAGTTCTGGATCACCAACGGTCCGGATGCCGATACGCTGGTTGTCTATGCCAGGTCGAGCCCCGGGCCGGGGTCACGCCGCATCACTGCCTTCATCGTCGAGAAATGCATGGCCGGGTTTTCGGTCTCGCCGCATCTGGACAAACTGGGAATGCGCGGCTCGAATACCGCCGAACTGGTATTCGAGGATGTCGAGGTTCCATTCGAGAATGTGCTGGGCGAGGAGGGTGACGGCATCAGGGTGCTGATGTCGGGCCTGGACTACGAGCGAGTCGTGCTGTCCGGTATCGGTACCGGCATCATGGCCGCCTGCATGGACGAGACCATGCCCTACATGCATGAAAGACGGCAATTCGGTCGCAAGATCGGCGAGTTTCAGCTGATGCAGGCGAAGATCGCCGACATGTATACCGCCATGAATTCGGCCCGCGCCTATGTCTACCAGGTGGCGCGGTCCTGCGATGCCGGCAAGGTAACCAGGCAGGATGCCGCTGCCTGCGTGCTCTACGCGTCGGAACAGGCGATGACCCAGGCCCACCAGGCGGTCCAGGCGATGGGCGGGGCCGGCTACCTGGCCGACTCGCCGGTGGCCAGGATCTTCCGGGATGCCAAGCTCATGGAAATCGGTGCCGGCACCTCGGAGATCAGGCGCATGCTGATCGGTCGCGAACTGATGAAGGCCACGGAGGAATGAACTTGATGTCCTGGCTGAAGGGCAGGTCGGCGACGGGGGGTCGGGCATGACGGTGCTGTCATCCGCCATTGCCGCCGGTTCGGAGGAGTTTCGCAGCAATGCCGAGGCCTTTGCCCGCCAGTCGGAGCGGACCGGCGTCGCGGTCGCCGAGGCGGCGTTGGGCGGCAGCAAACGGGCCCGGGAACGTCACCAGGGGCGCGGCAAGCTTCTGCCGCGGGAGCGGGTGGAGGCCCTGCTTGATCCTGCCTCTCCATTCCTGGAGATCGGCGCCCTGGCCGGGAGGGGGCTCTACGATACCGACATTCCTTGCGGCGGGCTGATCGCCGGGGTGGGTCGCATCCACGGCCGAGAGGTGATGGTGGTGTGCAATGATGCCACGGTCAAGGGTGGAACCTATTACCCAATCACGGTCAGGAAGCATCTTCGGGCCCAGGAAATTGCTGCCGAGTGCCAGCTGCCATGCGTGTATCTGGTCGATTCCGGTGGGGCCAACCTGCCGCAGCAGGACCAGGTCTTTCCCGATCGTGATCATTTCGGACGGATCTTCTACAACCAGGCACGAATGTCGGCGGCAGGCATTCCGCAGATCGCGGTGGTGATGGGATCATGCACCGCTGGCGGTGCCTATGTCCCTGCGATGTCGGATGTCGCCATCATCGTGCGCAACCAGGGAACGGTATTTCTCGCCGGCCCGCCACTGGTGAAGGCGGCGACAGGTGAAATTGTCGATGCCGAGGAGTTGGGCGGCGGCGAGGTGCATGCAAACAGGTCGGGAGTTGTCGACTACCTTGCCGATGATGACCGGCATGCGCTGGCGCTGGCAAGGCAGGCGGTGGGATCGCTGAACCGGACTGGCCGCGCCGATCTGGCCATGCAGACGCCGCAGGAGCCGGTGCATGACCCCGGCGAGATTCCCGGGATCATGCCCACCGATCTGCGCACGCCGTTCGAGATCAGGGAGATCATCGCCAGGCTGGTGGATGGATCGAGGCTGGACGAGTTCAAATCCGGTTTTGGCCCCACCCTGGTCACCGGGTTTGCCCATATCCGCGGATACCCGGTTGGAATCATTGCCAATAATGGCATCCTGTTCTCGGAGAGTGCACTCAAGGGCGCGCATTTCGTCGAGCTGTGCTCGCAGCGCCGCCTGCCTTTGCTGTTTCTCCAGAACATCACCGGGTTCATGGTCGGCAAGAAATACGAAAATGAGGGCATTGCCCGGCATGGCGCCAAGCTGGTCAACGCCGTCGCCAACACGGCCGTGCCGAAGATCACCGTCATCATCGGTGGATCATTCGGGGCCGGCAATTATGGCATGGCAGGGCGGGCCTACCAGCCGCGGTTCCTGTGGATGTGGCCGACGGCGCGTATCGCGGTGATGGGCGGCGAGCAGGCGGCGGGGGTGCTCGGAACCATCCGGCGCCAGGCCATGGAACGTGCCGGCGAGGCGGTGAAGGAGGATGAAATCGAGGCCTATTCGGCATCCATCAGGCGCCAGTTCGAGATCCAGTCGGATCCTCTCTACTCGTCGGCGCGGCTCTGGGATGACGGTGTCATCGATCCCCTGAAGACCCGGGACGTGGTTGCCCTGTCGCTGGCGGCTGCACTCAATGCACCGATCGGGGAGTCCAGCTTTGGCGTATTCCGGATGTAGTCCGCTCGTCCCGCCGTCGCGTCAGCCCGGTCAGAGGGGTTGACCGTGTCCGGTTTCCCGATCGGCAGGATTCTTGTCGCCAACCGCGGCGAAATTGCCTGCCGCATCATCGCCACCGCCCGCCGCCTCGGCATCGAAACGGTGGCCGTGCACTCCGATGCCGACCGCCACGCCCTGCATGTCAGGATGGCCGACCAAACGGTTGCGATCGGACCGCCACCGCCGGCCGAGAGCTACCTGCGCATTGACCGCATCATTGATGCCGCCATCTCCAGCGGTGCCGGGGCCATCCATCCAGGCTACGGGTTCCTGGCCGAGAATGCCGGGTTTGCCGAGGAGGTGTGCCAGGCCGGGATCACCTTCATCGGTCCGTCGGCGGAGTCGATCATGAAGATGGGGCTGAAGGACGAAGCCAAGCGAATCATGTTCAAGGCCGGGGTACCGGTATTGCCGGGATATTCGGAGCCGGGTCAGGAGGATGACGATTTGGCGGCCGGGGCGGCGGCAACGGGATATCCGCTCCTGATCAAGCCGGTTGCCGGCGGCGGCGGCAAGGGGATGCGGATTGTCAGGCAGGAGCAGGATTTTGCCCAGGAGCTTGACCTGGCCAGGCGCGAGGCCCGCTCGGCCTTCGGCAACGATGCGGTGATGCTGGAGCGGCTGATCGAGAACTCCCGCCATGTCGAGGTGCAGATCTTCGGCGACCATGCCGGCAACATCGTACACCTGTTCGAGCGTGACTGTTCGCTACAGCGGCGCCACCAGAAGATTGTCGAGGAGAGCCCCGCACCCTCGTGCAGCAAGGCGTTGCGCAGCAGGCTGCACGAGAGTGCGGTCGCAGCTGGCAAGGCCATCAACTATCACGGTGCCGGCACCGTGGAATTCATCACCGACGCCTCGAACGGGGCACGGCCGGATGCGTTCTGGTTCCTGGAGATGAACACGAGGCTGCAGGTCGAGCATCCCGTTACCGAGCTTGTCACCGGTATCGACCTCGTTGAATGGCAGTTGCGGATCGCCGCCGGGGAGAGGCTGCCATGCCGACAGGAGGAGATCGATTGCCAGGGCCACGCCATCGAGGCAAGACTCTATGCCGAGGATGTGGCCGGTGGCTTCCTGCCCTCGACCGGCCGCCTGACCCGCTTTGATGTGCCGGACGGGTGCCGGGTCGATTCCGGCGTCGAGGCCGGTGACGCCGTTTCGCCACATTATGACCCCATGCTGGCCAAGGTCATCTGCGCCGGCGCCACCAGGGACGAGGCAAGGACGAACCTGCTCGATGCGCTCGGCCAAACCAGGTTGTCAGGTGTGTCGAGCAACATTGCCATGCTGAGAGCCATCCTCGCCAATGATGGCTTTGCCGCTGGCGGTATCGATACCGGGTGGCTCGGCCGGGAATTCCTTCCGCCGACGGCGGCGGCAGGCCCGCCCGACGCGGCGGTGGTGCTGGCTTCCATCGAATTGTCGGGCCTGGGCGGCGGATTGTCGGCCGGGGACGGCTTCCGGATCTGGGGAGGCGGGCGCTGGGACATGTTGCTGGGACAAGGAGCGGACACATTCACGGCTTCCCTGCAAATCGGCGACGGGGACGAATTGACGGTGCGGCTTGGCGATGCCCACCATCGCTGTCGCCACACACGCGGCGGGTGGCAGGTCGAGGGCGGCGAGCCGGCGACTTTCGTCTGCGCAAATGATGGCAAGGCCTGGGTCTTCCTGGACGGGGTGTGGGAGTTCGAACGGATCGAGTCGGTTGCCGGCTCCGGCCGGGAGGCCGGCCGGCAGTCCGGCATCGCGGCACCGCTGCCGGGGATCGTCCGGCAGATCGTGGTCGCCGATGGGCAGCGAAGGCGGAAGGGCGACCCCGTGGCGACCATCGAGGCCATGAAGATGGAGCATGTCCTGAGGGCCCCCTGTGACGGCGAGATCGGGCAGATCATGGTCTCCGTGGGTGACCAGGTTGCGGAGGGCAATCTCGTGGCGTCCTACCGTCCCGAATCGCAGCCGGAGGATGAGCGGAGCGCCCAGGTCATGTCCCGTCATCCCGAATCGAAGCCGGAGGAACGGTCGTGAACAACACGGATGCGTCCCACAATCCCGAAATGCCGACGGCGGGGCGGTCGTGAACAACCCGGTTGCGGTCAAGATACACGAGGTTGCACCCAGGGATGGCCTGCAGAACGAGGCGGGGTGGATCGACATCGATGACAAGGTACGCCTGGTCGATTCGATTTCCGGTTGCGGCTTCGGCAGGATCGAGGTCGGCAGCTTCGTAAACCCGCGGCTGGTGCCGCAGATGGCCGGGACTGCCGCGGTGTTTGAACGGATCAGGAGACGGGTCGGGACCATGTACTCGGCCCTGGTTGCCAACAGCCGCGGCCTGGAGTCGGCACTGGCAGCCGGTGCCGACGGCGTCGCGGTATTTGCGTCGGCCAGCGAGGGGTTTTCGATGGCCAATGTGGGGGTCTCGGTTGCCGAGAGCCTTGGGCGCATCCGCATGCTTGCCGGGCGGGCTGTCGAGGACGGGCTGCCGGTCAGGGGTTATGTCTCTTCTGTCATTGCATGCCCGTATGATGGTGGGACCGACCCGTTCTCGGTGCTCGGGGTGGCCGAATCGCTCGTCGAATCCGGGTGTTCCGAGATCTCGCTCGGTGACACCATTGGCCGAGGGCGCCCGGATGATGTCCGGCGTTTGCTGGAGGTCGTGTTGGAGCGCATTCCCGCCGAACGCGTCGCCGGCCATTTTCACGATACCGGCGGCCGGGCACTCGACAACATCGCCGCATCGCTCGAATTTGGCGTGAGAATCTTCGATGCGTCGCTGGCCGGGTTGGGCGGCTGTCCATTTGCACCGGGCTCTGCCGGCAATGTTGCCACGGAAAATGTTTGCGAGATGCTGTCCGTCGGCGGATATGATACCGGGATCAAGCAGTCGGAGGTGGAGAGGGCTGCCAGCCTGGCCCGGCATTTGCCAGGTCTGTCCTCGCACCGTCGAGAGAGTGGTGGCGGGAAGTGAATGCGGCCCGATGCAGGGCTAGTTGTCAGGGGAGTTTGCCATGCCATTGAGGATGAACAGGGAGGTATTCGTCACCTGTGCCGTGACCGGCGCCGGCAGCACCCAGGATCGGAGCCACCTGGTTCCGCGCTCGCCGGAGCAGATTGCCGGCAGCGCCATTGACGCCGCAAGGGCCGGGGCGGCGATTGTCCATTGCCACGTTCGGGATCCGGCAACGGGGGCGCCGTCGCGCCGACTGGAATACTACCGGGAAGTCACGAGACGCATCCGGGACGCCGATATCGACGTGGTGCTGAACCTGACGGCGGGAATGGGGGGCGATTTGACCGTGGGGCCGCATACCTCGCCACTGCCATTCGACGAGGCCGGAACAGACCTCGCCGGCGCAGAGGAGCGACTGCGACATGTGGCGGAATGCCTCCCGGAGATCTGCACCCTCGATTGCGGAACGATGAATTTTGCCGAGGCCGACTATGTCATGGTGAATACGCCGGGCATGCTCGAAGAGATGGGACGGATCGTGACCGGCCTCGGCGTGGTTCCGGAGATCGAGGCGTTCGAGACCGGCCATCTCTGGTATGCCAAGCGGTTGGTGGAGCAGGGAATTCTCGATGATCCGGCGCTGGTGCAACTGTGCATGGGAATTCCCTGGGGTGCGCCGGATGACCTCAACACCTTCATGGCCATGGTCAACAACATCCCGCCCGGATGGACGTTCTCGGCCTTTTCGCTCGGCCGTCACCAGATGCCCTTCGTGGCGGCGGCAGTCCTGGCTGGCGGCAATGTCCGGGTGGGGCTGGAGGACAACCTGATGATCGAGAAGGGCGTACTGGCAAGCAATGCCCAGCTGGTGGAACGGGCGGTGACGATCGTGGAATCGCTGGGGGCCAGGGTCATCGGCCCGGACGAGGTCAGGGAAAGGCTCGGCCTGGTAAAACGGGAGCCGCGGTTCTGATACCAATCCAAACTGGTGATCACGCATCCCCGCCACCCCGGCGCATCTCATGGCACCGCCCGGTCTCTGGTGGCGGTCCCCGCGATCTGCCAGCGCCGCATCACGAAGTCATCCCAGACCCCACCTTCCTGACGTGCCCGACGCTGTCGAACACGCGTTTGGCAAGACGGTGATGCCCGAGGATCGGGAACACTGTTCTGGACGGGTTCGGCGCCGGGCGGTATGGCGGCAGCCGCATGTGCGACGCATTGCCCGGCCGCACCAGCGGCTTCGAGCGGTGCCAGCCGGCCCCGCCGACGATAACGGGCGCATGCCTGCCCTCGGGGACTCTCTCGCCGACAATCGGCAAGCGGCGGCTCATCTCCCCGGAATTGGCCCGGTCGCAGACATGGTCGATTGCGGCGGCGGCCCCGGGATGGAATTCCGGGAGGAGGTCGCGGTCAACGCGCGGAATGCGCGACCGGCTCCTCACTCTCGTCCGGGACCGGAAGAGCATGCCCCTCTGGCCGGTCCGCCTTCGGATGGATGGGTCGCCCCGACATCCGGCAGCGGCGGGGCGGCCCGAACCGGCAAGCCCGGCCCGGCTCATTGTTGCGGTGTGCCCGGTCACGGGGGGCAAGCTCGACCCGAAATACAAGATCACGGTTCCGGAGGATCTCGATGCCGGTGGATGAGCGATACCGGCGTCAGGTTGTCGTCCTGATTGACGCGCGGTTCTCTTTCGGATTGTCGCTGCATGATCGCCCGCATGCGGGCGAGAGTCGCGGAACTTGTGCTACCTGGCCATCTGCCTTAACGCCTCCGCTATGTGGTCGGCGCGCGAGATCCTTGTCCCTGTGCCCATGTCAGCCCCCTTCTGCTTTTGGCAAACGCGGAATACAGGGTCGATCACGCGCAACATCATGGGTCGGAGCACGGCATGATATTGCTGCTTTGATTCGAGTCCCCATTTGGTTGGATTGGTATGACAATGGACCGGTTTGCCCATATCAAGGTCAGCATCGACGACCGGGGCGTTGCCGGCATCGTGCTCAACCGGCCGGAAAAGCGGAACGCGTTTTCCGGCAGAACGCTGACGGAACTGACGCAGGCGGCGACGACCGTTGCCAGCGAAGTCTCGGTGAGGGCGGTACTGCTGTCGGCCAAGGGGACGGTGTTCTGTGCCGGCGCCGATCTCGGCTGGATGCGTGACCAGATTGCCGCCGGCGACCGCGAGCGGCGGGGCCAGGCGGAACTCCTCGCCGGCATGCTGAAGGCCTGGTGGGATATCCCGCAACCGGTGATCGCCCGGGTTCAGGGCAATGCGTTCGGCGGCGGTCTCGGCCTGATGGCGGTTGCCGACATGGTCATCGCCCGGGACGGGGCCAGGTTTGGCCTGACCGAGGCCCGTCTCGGGCTGATTCCGGCCACCATTGCTCCTTATGTCCTTGCGCGGATCGGTCCGTCTGCCGCCAGCCGGATGTTCGTGACCGCCGGCCTGGTCGGGGCGGAAGAGGCAAGGAGGATCGGACTGGTGTCGGGCCTTGCAACCGAAGACGGCATCGATGACGCGGTCGAGGAGCAGATCCGGTCTGTCCTTGCCTGTGCGCCGCGGGCGGTGTCGGCGGCCAAGAGCATGGTCAGGTCGCTTGTGCCGGCAATCGACCAGCAGCAGATCGACCGGTCGGTGGCGATGCTGATGTCGAGATGGCGGGACCCGGAGGCGCAGGAAGGCATTGCGTCCTTTCTCGAGCGCCGCCCTCCATCCTGGTCGGGGTGAGGTGGGGAATGGTGGTCATCCCGGCGGGATCATCGACGAGAAGCACTCCCTGACCCGGGCGGCGGTTTCCTCGACCGAGGATGACAGCGACGAGGCCACGCTTCCCGTCGACTGGATGCCGAAGGAGCCGCCCAACACCCCGATCACATCCTCGTCGGTCCGGTTGTCGCCGCCCGCCAGCAGCAGCATTCCCTGCAGGTTGCGCCAGAACAGCATATCATCGGCAAGCTGGCCGGCGATCTGCGGGTCGACGAGATTGAGTTCGCCGGCCTTCTCAAAAACCGACCGGGCGTCACGCAGGAGAATCTCCGGGTGATCGGATGCATGGGCCAGCTGGAGAAACTGGGCAATGAAATCGGCATCGAGGATGCCGCCATCCCGCAGCTTGATTGTGGCGTTGCCGCTCTCCCCGGTCTCCCGCCGTATGCGCTCCCGCATGTCGCGGATATCGCGCCCAAGCTTGTCCCGGTCGCGGTTGGCGGCCAGGACCTCGCCGATGACGTCCTGAAGTCTGTCGGCCAGATCGCCTTCGGCATAGATGGTTCTTGCCCGGGTCAGGGCCTGGTGTTCCCAGGTCCAGGCTTCGTCCCGCTGGTATTTCTCGAATCGGTCGATCGAGCAGGCAATGGGGCCGGACCGTCCACTCGGCCGCAGCCTGGTGTCGACGTCGTAGAGCACGCCCTCGGCGGTGGGAGCCACCACGGCATTGATGAAGCGCCGGCACAATTTGGCAAAATACTGGGAGGCGGCAAGCGGCCGCCGGCCATCCGACATCGATGACCTGTCAGAATGGCGATAGACGAATATCAGGTCAAGATCGGACGCCAGGGTCATTTCCCGGCTTCCCAACCGGCCGCCGGCGATGATGGCAAGCTCGCCGCCCTCCACCCGGCCATGGCGCTGTTCGAACTCCTGCCGGATGGCGGGAACCAGCAATTGCAGGCAGGTCTCGGCGATGCCGCATAGCGGCGCCGACGCCTCTGCCGGCGACAGGAGGCCACGAAGCATGTGAACGGCAATCTGGAACTTGCGATGCCGTGCCCATCTTCGGTGCAGGTCGAGCACGGTCTGCAGGTCAAACCCGCCCTCCATCTCCCTGGCGATGGCCCGGTCAAGTTCGGCAGCCATCTCCGGTGGTCGGAATTCCAACTGGTAGAACACCCGAATCAGGCCGCGGCGGGCGGTCTCGACCAGATGCCCGTCGGTCTCGGCATCGTCTGGCAATTCCAGGTCGGCAAAATCGGATTGCAGGACGGACTCGAACAGATCCGGCTCCTGGCGGAGCCACTCTGACAGCCGGGGGGCGGTGCTCATGATCTCCGAGACCAGGTCGCATAGCTGGGGTTGCGCCGACAGCATCTCGAGCAGGCCGAGCTTGCGCGGGAGCTGGGCCAGAAAGCCGTCAAAGCGGGCCAGGGTGGTGTCTGGCTGACTGGAGGCGGCAATGGCGCTCAGAAGCCGGGGGGCGATTTCTCCGAGAACCAGGGCTGTTCTCTTGTCCTGGTACGAAGGCGCAACCCAGCCATGAACGATCGTCCACGCATCGGCGGCCCGCTCGAAGCCCTGCGCCTCGAAATTGGCAATGGTCCGCTCGCGGCTCTCCTGCGAGCGGTAGTCGAGGTCGAAGTCGGAGCTGCCGGAGGTCTTGCGGTCGAGCAAATCATCATAATGTCGGTTGACCTTGGCCAGGACATCGAGCAACTGGCTGCGAAACCCGGCCGCATCCGCATGGCCGAGAAAGGCGGCAATCGCCGCAATCCCCTCCGGAGTTTCCGGCAGGGTATGGGTCTGCTGATCGTCAACCATCTGCAGGCGGTGCTCGACACGCCGCAGGAAGACATAGCATTCCGCCAACTCGGCGGCGGTGGCGTGCGGAATGCGCCCGCTGGCAGCCAGGAGTTCCATCATCTCAAGGGTCTTGCGCCCGCGCAACTCTGCCGACTGCCCGCCCCAGATCAGCTGCTGGGTCTGGGTGTAGAACTCGATCTCGCGAATTCCTCCCCGGCCGAGCTTCACATTGTGGCCTTCAACCGAGATGCCGGTATTGCTGCGGTGGGCATCGATCTGGCGCTTGACCGACTGGATGTCGCGGATGGTGGCGAAATCGAGATTGCGCCGCCACACGAAACCGGAATTGGCGGCAAGAAAGGCTTCGCCGGCCGCCATGTCGCCCGCCACCGGCCGCGCCTTGATCATGGCGGCCCGCTCCCAGGTCTGGCCGATGGTGCGGTAGTAGGTGGCCGCCGCATCGACCGACACCGCCGGCGGGGTCGAGGACGGGTCGGGCCGAAGCCGAAGATCGGTGCGGAAGACATAGCCATCGGCGGTTCGCCTGGCCATCACCTCCACCAGGTTGCGAGCAAGCCTGGAAAACAGCTGCTGGTGGGCGCCGCCATCGACATTGGCAACCTTGTCGTCGAACAGCACGATGAGGTCGATATCGCTGGAAAAATTGAGTTCGCCGGCCCCGAGCTTGCCCATGCCGAGCAGAACCAGGCCCGAATTCTCGGTCGGCCGGTCCGGTCGCGGCAGAAGGAGCTTGCCACGGTCATGCGCCTCGCGAAGCAATGCCGATACCGATGCCTGGAGACAGGAGCAGGCAAAATCGGAAAGATCGGCGGCCAGCGCCATGACATCGCGGCAGCTGGCGATGTCGGCCATGGCCGCCGCCAGGGCAAACTGGCGCTTGGCAATGCGCATCCGGACCATCAATTCGCCTCGGGTTTCCTGCCCGAGCCAGGAGAGATCATCCATCTCGGCCAGGATGTCGGCCATGCCCTGTTCCGGTCCGGCCGACAGCAGCCGGCGGGCGAAGCCGGGGTCGCAGATCAGGCCATGGCTGAGAAACGGGCTGTTGCCGAGAACGGCGTCGAGAAGCGGCGAGGCCACCGGGTGGTCGAGGGCCGCCTCGACAAAGCCGCCTAGATCGGGGTCGTGCCTGCCGGCAGAGAGTGCCAGCTGTTCCCGGCGTGCAACCAGCGCCTCGCGGTCGGCTGCCCCGGGAAAATCCGTCCCGGACGCGGTCCAGATCCCGGCAATGTCAACCATGTCCTGTCCTCCCGGGGTCGTTCCCTGCCTATCCGGCTGGCAGGGTCGGGCAGGGCCGGCATCTCCTTCCCGGCGCCAATCCGTCAGCTGATGCGATCATCGGTTGCAGCCATCGATCATGCCGTGCCGTCAGTCGGTGCGGTAGTTGAAGAAGCAGCCATCGATCATGTCGTGCAGCTGCCTGGCCTCGGCCTCCACCTCGGACAACACGGCTTGCCGGTCCCTGGATCGTCCCCATTGATGGGAAATCAGGTCGCCAAGCTGGCTGGACGAGGTTCGGGCCCGCCGGCAATCCTCGGGGCCGTCGCCTGACAGGCTGGTCAGGTGGGCATCAATTGCGGCGATGTGATTGCACAGCGACCCCGGCAGCTGGGCATCGGTGGCGAGCATGTCGAGGACGACGTCCTGGTCGATGACGTGGCCGTGGATTCGGTCATGGCTGTCGCTGGCGCTGACGATGCGCAGCACCGCCCGCATCCGGCGCCGCCACAGCCCGGCATCCTGGTCGGGCGCCGGGTGGCAGCATGACAGCAGTGCGGCCGAGAGTTGCGTGCGCTCGACGGCGCGGCCAAGCTGGATAAACCGCCACCGGGCATCCCGGTACATCGACGTGTCGGCCAGACCGAAGAATGCAGTCATGTGCTTTTCGATGTCGGCGTAGAATTTTTCCGGTTCCGATTTCCAGATCTCGACGATTTCCGTCGACCTGAAATCGAGAAATTCGAAATTGAGATGCAGCCACATCCTGTTGCTGATGCAGTGGCGCATCTGCCGGGCATTTTCCCGTCCATTCTCCAGGCAGCAGCGGATGGAATTCGGATTTCCTGGCTCGAAGGTCAGGTCGCCGGCAAGGGTGAAGGCGTCGGCGAGCGTGTAATCGTCGTTCTCTTCCTCCAGCATGCCGCCCGGAGGCCGGGATTTGAGCGTGCCGTAGATGAGGCGCCAACCGGCATAGATCTCCTCGGCGGGCCGATCGATCAGCGCCGACACCTGCTGCTGCAGCATTCGGGATGCATGGGCCGCCCTCTCGAGGTATCGACCCATCCAGTAGAGACCCTGTGCACTTCTTGCCAGCATTCAGTCACCAACCACCCACAGATCCTTGCCACCGCCACCCTGGCTCGAATTGACCACCAGGCTGCCGCGCGTCAGCGCAACCCGGCAGAAGGCGCCCGGCACCAGTCGGGTGCGCTTGCCAGTGAGAATGAAGGGGCGCAGATCAACATGTCGCGGCTCCGGCGATCCGTCCACCAGGCACGGTGCCCGGGACAGTTTCATCGTCGGTTGCGAGATGAATTCGGCCGGCCGTTCCCGGATCTGCGCCGCATATTCCTCCCGCTCGGCCCGGCTGGCCGCCGGCCCGATCAGCATGCCGTAGCCTCCCGATTCGCCGACCCGCTTGACCACCAGGCGCTCCAGGTTGTCCAGCGTGTATTCGAGATCCTGGCGCCACCGGCAGCAATAGGTCTTCACATTGGCAATCAGCGGCTCCTCGGACAGGTAATAGCGGATGATGTCCGGCATGTATGCGTAGACACTCTTGTCGTCGGCAACGCCGGTTCCAGGTGCATTGGCCAGGGTCACATTGCCCTTCCTGGCCGCCGACATCAGCCCAGGAACACCCAGCAGCGAATCGCTGCGGAATTCGTCGGGATCGATGAAATCGTCATCGACTCGCCGGTAGATGACGTCAACCTTCCGCAGACCGGTGGCGTTGCGCATGTAGACATGATCGTTCCTGACCAGGAGATCCCGCCCCTCGACCAGGCTGACGCCCATTTCTCGGGCCAGAAACATGTGCTCGTAAAAGGCGGAGTTGTAGACACCCGGGGTCAGGACGGCGATCTCGGGGTCGATGGATTTTTCCGGTGCAACTTCGCACAATGTCTGTCGGAGCAGCCGACCGTAATTCTCGATGTCCCGCACCTTGCATGCCCGGAACAGGCGCCGGAAGCTAGACTTGGTGGCAGCTCGGTTGGCCAGCATGTAGGACACACCGGACGGGACTCGCAAATTGTCCTCGAGCACCATGAAGCCGTCACCGGTTCTGATCAGGTCGGTTCCACAGACCGCCACCCAGATTCCCCGCCGCGGCCGGAAGCCGACCAGGCTCTCGCGGTATTGCGGGCAGTCCTCGATGATCTCGGCCGGTATGGCCCCGTCGGCAACAATCCTGGCGCCATTGTAAATGTCGTCGAGAAACAGGTTGATGGCACGAATTCGCTGCGTGAGTCCGGCGGACAGCCGTTCCCATTCGGCCCCGGCAATCAGGCGGGGAATGCAGTCGACGGGTATGATCTGTTCACGGACCTCGTTCTTGCCGTAGACGGAAAAGACGATTCCTTCATCCCTGAAGGAACCCGACACCTGTTCCTGCACGGCCCGAACCTCCGGGTCCGGAATCTCGGCCAGACACTCCTTCAGGAGCCGGCAATGTCCCCTGACGGAACCGTCAGGGAAAAACATCTCGTCATGGATGTCCGGGGAGATTTCATAATTTTCGAAATCCAAGAAGAGCACTCCCCTGATCACGCCCGGCAGCAGATGCCCGCCGCGAATCGGGATGTGTCGGTGAGCGGCAGTCGAGGAGCGGAGTCTTGATCCTGCGGCTCGAGGCAGGTCGTCCTTGCATCCTCGCAGAGCCTGTCTGCGCCGTCACATGTACCAGCCCACTGCTGCCATCTGACGGAATGGAAGGGTATTGCATCAATCTGCCGGTAGCAAGCGAGAGAAAATTTCTGTATCCGGTTCGCTGGCAGTGAATCACCGCCCGGGCCGGAGCCATGGGAACGGCAGACCGGATTTGAGCATCGTGTGGAGTTCGGGGCCTGTTGGGTCTATTCTGGACCGGTGAATTCGGAGAGGGCGATGACAAATCCATCCAGGATCCTTGTGGTTGACGACGAGTTGGACGTGGAGCCCCTGGTGCTGCAACGCATGAGGCGGGAGATTCGCAAGGGGGAATTCGAATTCGAATTTGCCCATAATGGCATCGAGGCGCTCGATGTGTTGAACCGCGACGACTCGTTCGACGTGGTGCTGTCGGACATCAACATGCCGGAGATGGACGGGTTGACGTTGCTGGAGCAGATTCCCTCGGTCAATCCGAATATCCGGTCGGTGATCGTGTCCGCCTATGGCGACATGAAGAACATTCGCACCGCCATGAACCGCGGCGCCTTTGATTTCATTACCAAGCCAATCGATTTCGAGGATCTCCGCATCACCATCAACCGGACCGTGCGGCACCTGCGGATGTGGCGCGAGGCGCTGACCGCCCGCGATCACCTGATCTCGATCCAGAACGAGTTGAGCCTGGCCCAGACCATCCAGCAATCGATCCTTCCGACCGAGTTCATGTCCGGCACGAACTTTTCGACGCACGGGATCATGGAGCCGGCCAAGGATATCGGCGGTGATTTCTTCGACATCATCCGGCTTGAAAGCGATCGTATCGGCATTGCCGTTGCCGATGTGTCCGACAAGGGGGTTCCCTCGGCTCTGTTCATGATGTCCAGCCGGACCTCGCTGAAGGTCGCGGCACTCGGCGCGATCTATCCGGAGAAGACCCTGCACGAGGTGAACAACCTCCTGCACGAGGATAACCAGACCGGAACATTCGTGACTGTCTTCTACGGAGTGTTCGATTGTCGGACGGGTGTGCTCGAATACGCCAATGGCGGCCACAACCCACCACTTCTCGTGCATGCCGATGGCAGTTCGGAATATATCAAGATGCCGGGGGGCATGGCGTTGGCGGTATTCCCGGATGTTGACTATGACCGGGCGGTCCGGATGCTCAAGCCCGGCGACAAGTTGCTGGTTTATACCGACGGAATTACCGAGGCGATGAATATTGCCGGTGAAATGTATGGAGAGGGGCGCCTGCAGGACACGGTCAGGGATATTGCCAGCCTGAACGTCGAGCAGTTCTGCAACGCCGTCGTGAATTCGGTGAAGGATTTTGCCGGCGACGCAGAGCAGTCGGACGACATTACCTGCTTGGCGCTCCACTGGGATGGCTGAGAGCGGTGACTGCCCGGCTCAGGATATCGCCTGCGCCCGATGGGACGCAATGGCAACGGATTGACCAGGAATTGGAGGCATTCTCCAGGGAGCAGGGCTGGCCGACCGACCTGGATTTTGCAATCAGGCTGTTTCTCGAGGAGCTGACCCTGAACGCGGTGAATTACGGAAGTGATGACCAGTCGACCGCAATCGAGCTGGACATGACATCAAATGACCGGGAGGTGCGGTTCCTGCTCGTGGACAATGGTCGGCCGTTCAACCCGCTGGAGGATGCCCCGGCGCCGGATACCGACTCGGCGGTCGAGGACCGGCCAATCGGCGGGTTGGGCGTTTACCTGGTCCAGACAATGGCCGATGCCGTCGATTACGAGAGGGTCGATGGGCAGAACCGGCTGACCGTTGTCAAGTGTCGGAGCTGACTGGTGCGGCTGAGGCTCTGCGGTCTTGTTTTGCCCATTGTGCTTGCGCCTGCCTGGCTGGCTGCGCAGGAGACCGGCATATCGGCAACGAGCATCAGGTTTGGCCAGTCAGCGGCGTTTTCAGGGCCTGCATCCGAACTGGGCAAGGAGTTGCGGGCCGGAATCGAGGCGGCCTTCAATGAGGCCAACCTCCGGGGCGGGGTCCATGGCAGGCGGGTGGATTTGGTGTCGCTCGACGATGGCTACGAGCCCGGGCGGGCAATCGACAATACCCGCTCCCTGATAGAGAAATACCAGGTCTTTGCGCTCATCGGCGCCGTAGGAACGCCGACCTCGCGTGCGGTGGCGCCAATCACCGCCGAAACCGGCATCCCCTATATTGCACCCTTCACCGGCGCTGGCTTCCTGCGCGATGCAAAGCGGTATCCCAACGTGGTGAACCTGCGGGCATCCTACTACCAGGAGGTCGACGAAATGGTGACCCGGTTGATCGAGGACCGGGGAATCACCCGCATCGGCATCCTGTACCAAAATGATTCCTTTGGCCGGGCCGGCTTTGGCGGCGCCGTCAGCGCGTTGCAGAAGCGGGGGCTGGAACTCGTCGGGATCGGCACCTATCCTCGGAACACCACGGCGGTCAAGACCGCCATTCTCGACCTGGAACTGGCGCGACCGGGCGGGGTGATCATCGTCGGTGCCTACAAGCCGGCGGCGACGGCCATCAAGTGGGCCCGCAGCATCGGCTTCAACCCGGTATTCGTGAACATCTCCTTTGTCGGCAGTTCGCCGCTAGCCCGCGAACTGGCCAACCATGGCGAGAACGTGTTCATGACCCAGGTCATGCCGGACTACCTGGCCGATGATTTGGAAGTCGCACGGAACTACCGGCAGGCACTGAGCGAATACTGGCCTGGCTCGGCAACAAGCTTCAATTCCTTCGAGGGATATGTCGCCGGCCGGATCGCGTTGAGCGCGCTGGAATCATGCGGCGACAACCCGGATAGGTCCTGCTTCCTGGAGAGGTTTGCCGATCCGACGCCGATCGACCTCGGGGGATTTGCCCTCAATTACGGCACCGGTGATAATCAGGGTTCGGATGCCGTGTTCATGAGCAGGCTGGAGGGGGGCGACCAGTTTCTTCTCGTATCAACCCTCAACGACATGCCGGAGAATTAGGGGCGATGGCGCGCAGTCGATTGGCGGCAAACCAGCGTATCGCCACGCGGTTTTACGGGGCGATCGGGGTCTCGAGCTTCATTACCCTCATTACCGTCATTGTTGCCTGGCAGTCCTTCGAACGGGTTCATGAATCGCAGCGCACGGTGTTCGAGACTGCGCTTCCGGAAACGGAATTCGTGGTCGATCTGGCGCGAACAACAGGGGCGCTGGTGGCGATCGCACCACGGCTGACGGCCGCGAATTCGGTCGAGGAATTCGACGAGGTGGTGGCATCGCTGAACGCGGTCCGACAGGAATTCGAGGCGAAGCTGGACTCGATCCTGTTCGTGGAAGGCGATGTGGCATCACAATCGGTGGCCGAGCAGGGAGAATTGCTCATCGTCAATGTCGAGCAGGTCAAGGATTCGATGATCAGCCTGTTCGGTATCCGTGACCAGACCATGCAGTCCCGGCAGCGACTGGCGGTCCTGGAACAGGAGATTCGCCGCATCCTGCTGCCGGAGATCGACGACCAGTTCTTCTACGCGATGACCGGATTGCGGGAGTTGGGTGACGAGCCGGTCTCCAAGGATACGCATTTTACCGGGGAGGAATTCCACCTCTATCGCTACCTGTCGGATATCGAGAAACAGGCGAATTTGGCGATTCAGTTGCTGGCGACCAGTGCCATCACCACTGACGTGGCCCTGATCAGTGTTCTCACGGAACAGTTCAATTCGAGCCGGGGCCTGATCAACACCAGCATCATGGCGATCAACCGCCCGGAGATGGTCGAGGAGGTGATGTTGTTGGCCGAGGAGATCATTGATCTCGGTACCGGCGAGGACAGCATCTTCACCATTCGCGAGGCCGAATTGCGGCTGCTCGAGGAGCAGCGCGATCTGGTCAGGACGGGCCAGGCCATCTCCGAGGAGCTGATTGCCCATGCCCAGGATTTGGTGCGCGAGGTCAATGCCCGGGCGCTGGCCGATGCCGAGGAGGCAGAGAGGGTCCTGGATGCCGCGCGGGTGGTACTGGTCGGTCTCGGCATCTCCGGGATCCTGGCGGCAATCGCCATTTCCTGGCTGCTGGTCGGTCGGGTGCTGATCGCCCGGTTGCGCTACCTGTCATCACGGATGCGGGCCATGGCGCGCGGCATGCTTGATGAAGAGATCGTGGTATCCGGCAATGACGAAATCGCCGAGATGGCGTCAGCGCTCGAGATCTTCCGGCAGCGCTCGCTTGAGGCGCAGCGCCTCAACCTGGTCGAGGTGCTGGCAGACGAGTTGCAGGAAAAGAACGAGGCCATGCAGAAGGTCGTCAACGAACTCCAGGCGGCCCAGAACCAGATCGTGATGCGGGAAAAGCTGGCCGCCCTCGGCGAGTTGACCGCCGGCGTTGCCCACGAAATCAAGAATCCGCTGAATTTCGTGAAGAATTTCTCCGAATCCTCCAAGGAGCTGGTGATCGAACTCGCCGAAATCGTCGAGGACGAATCGATGTCGGACGAGGAGCGGGCCGAGGAGCTGAAGAGCATCGGCGAGATGCTGATCGGCAATTTCGACCGCATCCTGGAACATGGTGCCAGGGCGGTCAGGATCGTGAACGACATGCTTCGCATGGGGCGAGATTCGGGCATCCCGCAGGAGACCGACATCAACCTGCTGGTGGAGCAGCACGCCAAGCTCGCCTATCACGGCATTCGGGCCGCGGTCGAAGGGCTGCAGGTCAGGATCGACTATCATTTGGACCCGGAATTGGGCGACGCCACGGTGGTCTCCCAGGAAATCGGCAGGGTCATCCTGAACGTTGTCGGCAATTCCTGCTATGCCACGCATGAGAAACGCCAGAAATTGCTCGAGGGGGCCGAAGAGGGCAAACCGATCGACTACTCACCCCGTATCGACGTGACCACCAGGGACAAGGGCGAGCAGATCGAAATCGTGATCAGGGACAATGGTAGTGGCATTCCCGATTCGCTGAAGGAGAAGATCTTCAACCCGTTCTTCACAACCAAGCCTACCGACCAGGGGACCGGCCTGGGGCTGGCCATGTCGAGCGACATCGTGCTGAAGCATGGCGGCAGGATATTGGTCGACTCGCAGGATGGCGAATTTACCGAGATGACGGTGCAGATCGCCAGGAATGCAGTCGATCACCTCGTCGAGGACGAGTCAGGGGATTGACCCCGCAGAGACGGCCACCGGAGGCCAGGGCGGAGAAATGTCTTCACCGTACCGATCGTATCGAGGTCTTGACGCAGAATTGACGTCGCCGTGACGACCGCCGGAGGCCACGACGCCGAACCATGACCGGCAGGACCACCATCCAGGCCAATTTCGGCCCGGCTCGACCGGCCGTCTGGGGCGGCAGACCTGCAGGACTACCCTCCCTCCGGATTATCCTGCTTTTGCCAGGTAGGTCTCGGCGATGTCGGCAGTGACCGGGGCGAAGTGCGGTGCAAGCTGCCGGGGTTCGGTAGAGTCGATCCGGCTGCCGATCCAGGCCAGCAATGCCAGCCGCCGCAACATCACGAAGCTTTCGATTTCATTCCTCTCCTCCCGGTCCAAATTGCCGGTCTGGCAATAGCCCTCGATCCAGGCGGCCCGGTATTCGGGCACCTGCGGATGATCCTCGATGAAGGAAATGCCGGCGGCGAAATCATAGAGGTGCCAGCCTGGTCCGCAATCATCGAAATCGATAACCCAGATCCCGTCATCGCCGATGATCAGATTGGCCAGCCGCATGTCGGCATGAATCAACCCGTAGCGCTGCCGGCCCATGCCAAACCTTGCCAGGCGTTTGATCACGTTCCGCTCGGCCCGCACCAGGATGCGGCAAATCTCCGGCGTGACATTGGGTGCATGCCGCCAGTCTCCCCAGCGCCGGCCAGGGCCGAGCAGGCTTCGTGTATTCCAGGCAGGCCGGCTGAACCTGGCCGGTTGCTGCCAGCCTGCCGATTGCCGGTGAAGCCTGGCCGAGATGCTGCCGAGTTCGCGAAAACCGGGCACCAGGTCGCCGGAGGAAACCGGTGACCTGCCGCTGACATGGGAAAACATCACCATGTGGCGCCAGCTGACGCCCTTCGGGATTTCGGCGAGCTGAACCAGGTTGCCATCCTTGCCCGGAATGATCGAGGGCACCTTCACGACACCGGAATTGGCGATGGCCTGCAGCCAGTGGAGTTCGCTCTCGATGGCCAGGCGTGAATGGTAGCCTTGCCGGTGCACCCGGAGGACGGATACGGGGCTCGAGCCGGATTCAACCAGGAAGGTGTGATTCTCCGCAACATTTATGAGGCGAGCACAGGCATCCCCGGGAAGATCCCAGAGACCCAACGCATCATTGACAAGAGACTCCATGGCAACCCGGCCTGTCCAGGGGCAAGGAGATGATATAGTGAGCCACATCCGCAATGTCATGCCTTGCGGGCCACCTACCCGTGAATTCGGGGAAGGGGCAGCATCGGTCTCCGGCAGGCGCCTCGCCCACGCTTTTCCCGGCGAGGCCATGCCGGCCCGGTTGAATATGGCACTGGTCGGGCTATTCCGGTCACACGACCAGGGAGCGCTGTTCCGGCACGCCCATGGCAAGCAGGCGAGGTGTCTCCCGCTGGGCCAACCGGAAGGCGTCCCTGCTGTCCATCCCGCGCCAGCCGGCCCGGACCAGGCTCTGCGCCACCGCACCGCCAAGCGTCGTGCCCGGGCCAAGCACGATGAAGACATCCGGCATGAACTCGCGGGCGGCAATGCGGATGGCGGCAGCGAAATCATAGGACGAGCAGACCTGGTGCCCCAGCGTATAGTCGTGCATCGCCGCCAAATCGCTCGAATTCGGATACCAGATGCCACCACGCCCGTCGACCAGGGGCAGGCACGGTTGATGAAACAGGCCAGGCCCCAGCAATTCCCTGGCCCGGGCTGCAACCGGTGCCTGCAGCTGCGTGTGAAACCCGGCATGGTTGGGAAGGCGCAGCGGATACCGGTCCTGCACGACCGGCATCCCGGCCTCGAAGGCCTTCAGCCCATCCTCGTTTCCGGCCAGCACCAGCATGCCGCCGAGATCGATGCTGAGTTCGAGAGCATGACCCGGCTGGCCATTGATCTCGGCCACCCTCTCTTCGATTTCCGAGCGTTTTCCCGGAGCCTCGCACCAATCGTCACCCGTGTACGGGTACATCAACTGCCCGCCGATCATGTACTCCCACATCAGCGTCCCCATGGTGTTGACCAGCTCGAACCCGCCTGCCTCGTCCAGCGCCCCGGCGCAGGCCAGGGCGATATACCAACCCATGGAATTGCCGGTGACCCCGATGATGTCGAAGCGCTTGCGGTTGATGGCCTGGAAATCGGCGACGGCACAGGCGTGGATCAGCGGGCTGGCGTTGTCGCCCCGTCCATGCCTGGAGCCGGAAAATCGTTCAGCACCGTCCAGCGCCGAGACCGGCTCCTGCCCCCGTTTCCTGCGCCAGGCGTCAAACCGGGCAAGCATGTCGGCCTGGTCGGCATGATGCCGGGCGAAATACCCCAACTCATCCCGGTTGTAGGTGCCGCGGCCGGGTGCGACGGCGATGGCGGTGCGTGTCATGGCCCATGCCATAATTTGCGGCACGCCTCGGCAATCGAATCGCGCGATGGCAGGGTGGCGGCATGACCGGGGCCGGTAGCGATGAAGCTGTCCCGGGCGGCAATCCGGGCATGCGGCAGATCGCTGCGCTCGTGCAGCAGGGCCATCAGCGCCTCGGACTGGCTGCCGGTGATGCGGCATTCGTCAACGATCAGTACCTTTTCGGCCCCCTGCAGTGCCGCGAAGAGACCGTGGACCGGCAGCGGTGCCAGCCAACGCAGATCGATGACGCGGGTCCCAATGTCTTCGGCCTTGAGGTCGGCAGCGGCCTGACAGCCGAGATAGCGACCATTGCCATAGGTCAGGATCGCCAGCGCCCCGTCGCCCTGGACCCCGACCTCGCCCAGGGCAATTCGGCGTCCGGGGGCCGGATAGGTTGCCATCCAGCCGCCATCCTTCTCCACCAGGAGGTCGCGCATCGGGTAGAGCGCAATCGGCTCGACCACCACGACAACCCGCTGCTCCTCCCGTGCCAGGCGAACGCATTCGCGCAAAATCATCACCCCGTCATCGCCGCGCGAGGGGCAGGCGACGACAATTCCGGGGATGTCGCGAAGCACGGCAAGGGAATTGTCGTTGTGAAAATGCCCTCCGAAACCCTTCTGGTATCCCAACCCGGCAATGCGGACGATCATGGGGTTGGCGAATTGTCCGTTCGAAAAGAAGGGCAGGGTCGCCGCCTCGCCGCGAAGCTGGTCCTCGGCATTGTGCAGATAGGCAAGAAACTGGATTTCCGGAATCGGCACGAAGCCGTTATGGGCCATGCCGATGGCAAGCCCGAGTATGGATTGTTCGTCCAGCAGCGTATCGATCACCCGGTCCGGGCCAAACCGGTCGATCAGCTTTTGGGTGACGCCATAGACACCGCCCTTGCGCCCCACATCCTCGCCCATCACGGTGATTTCACCATGTTCCAGCATCAGGTCGGTCAGCGCCCAGTTGAGCAGTCGTGACATGGGCTGCGGGGTTGTCAGCTTGCCGAGATCTGATCCGAAAGCGGTGGCACGAGCCTCTCCGGACGGCCCGTTTGTCGGCTGGCAGCTTCGAGCTGGCGGGATCAGCGGGGCCATGACCTGGCCGACATCCTGCAGCCGAGGGCGTTTGACTACCTCGGCAGCCACACGGGCGCATCGATCCTCCGTCTCCTGGTAAATGGCCAGCACGTCCTCGGCGCCAAGGATGCCGGCATCGATCAGCAGCCGGGCCGAATGAAGGAGCGGGTCGTCGGCTTCCCAGGCCTTGATGGTGTTCGGGTCCAGGTAGGTCTGCTCCAGGTCGCTGCCGGCATGGCCAAACAGTCGGACCAGCGCCAGGTGCAGGAGAGCGGGCCTCCGGCGGTGGCGCACGAATTTGGCAGCCTCGCCGGCCACGCGGTAGGTGTCATGGATATCGAGGCCGTCGGCGCTGAAATACTCGAGACCGGGCCGGTCTCGAAATCCGGCGGCGATCCAGCCACTCGGCGTGCGAACCGAAATTCCGATGCTGTTATCTTCGCAGACCAGAAGCAGCGGCAGTGGAATCGACTGGAATGCGGTCCAGCAGGCGGTGTTGATGGCCCCCTGGGCAGTGGAGTGGTTTGCCGATGCATCGCCAAAGGAGCACATCACCAACCCGTCATCGGCCAGCACCTGGTGTTCCGGTGGACGGCGCCTGGCAAGACCGATCGAATATGCGGCACCGACCGCCTTGGGCAGATGGCTGGCAATGGTCGAGGTCTGGGGCGGTATATTCAGGGCCTTCGAGCCCAGCACCTTGTGGCGCCCGCCGCTCATCGGGTCGTCGATCGAGGTGGCAAAGCTGAGAAGCAGGTCCCAGGTCGGTGTCGTGCCAGGAACCTGGGTTGAGCGCATGGCCTGGAATGCCCCGTCGCGGTAGTGCAGAAATGCCATGTCATCCGGTCGCAGCGCCGCCGCCACGGCAGCCATACCCTCATGCCCCGAAGAGCCGATGGTGTAGAAACCCTGGCCAGCCGCCTGCATCTTGCGCGAGCGCCGGTCCAGGTTGCGGCTCAGGCATTGGGCACGGAATATCGCCACCGCCTCCTCTTCCGAGAGCGGCCCCGAGGCAGGACGTCCCGCCGGCAGATCACCGGCGGCAAGCCGGTCGCGAAACGCCTTGTCGACGATGTCGGCCCGGTCCATCGCACTCACCCTCTCGAGAAAATCGCCCGCAATCCGGTCTCCTGGCGTCCAGGATCAGTGCGTGCCCACGAATTCGCAAAATCCAGATTCATCATTTTCCCGGTGGCGTCAATTTCACCCGATTTGGTTGGCGCCAGGATGCCTGCAGAGCTTGACCAGATGGACAGGGAGCCATCGGGCCGACCGGACCGAAGTGACCAAACCCCAAGCCAGAAGCCGGAAGCGGCTGCCCAGGCACCGACGCTGCGGCATGAAGCGCCCGTGTCTCCCGGATTGTCCCCGGCAGTGAAGTTCGGAACTCCCGGCTTCACGAGACTGTCCGCCCGGCGACTCCATTTATCCAGAATTTGCAAGATCAGCCGCGAGCAGGAAAGTCCTGACTTCGTCACATGCCCGGGGACGGTTCATCATCCCGCGGCTTCCGGCGCCGGTACCATGGCTGCGCCGGTTTGGGTTCCGGCTCGGGTTCGGTCGGAGGACTAGGCGGGAGTGTGAGGATTTCCTGCACAATGCCAGGCGCGTCCTCCAGCAAATGCTCGAAGCCGGGCCGGATATCCTGCCGGCTCAGGACGGATGCCAACTGGCCGGACTGGATCTGGCCCAGCCGGTCAAGCGCCGCTGCCGCCTTTTCCGGCATCTCCTCGAGGATCTTCTGTACGGCGGGCCCGTGGCCGGTCTGGCGCGCGGCAGCGATGTCGAAGATATCCCGGGCCCGGAGGCGGTCGCCTCGATAGAAGATTTTGCTGGCAATGATTGCCGGCACGGTGTCCAGCAACAGGTCCCGTCCCTGGATGGTCCGCTCGAGCGGGGCAAGATTGGTGACCGGCGGTGCGGCAATGAAATCGATCTGGCCGCCCTCACCGAAATCCACCTTGATGAACAGCCGGCCATCCCCGCGGTAGCTGAAGCCGGATAGCCAGGCTTCGATATCCGCAACCGCTGCGGCAATGTAACCGATAAGCTGGGGGTTCGGCAGGAAGAAGTCGATGTCGTGGCTGTTCCGATGACCGATCTGCAGCATCATCGAGGTGCCGCCGCCCAGGGTCATCCCTCCGAGGTCGCCGCCCTGCCTTTCGACCTCATCAATGATGATGAAGGCATTGGCCAGCATCCTCTCCCAGGAGGCAGCCATCAGCCCAGCAACGCGGGTATGTCGGCCCTGCCGGAATATTCCGCATAGGCCCTTGCAGTCCTGAGCAGCGCCTCCTCCGGCACGCCAAGTTCGGCGGCGAAGATCCGCTGCGCATCAAGATCCATCTCCATGAAGAACCCGCCGACCTGTGGCAGTTCGAAATCACCGGTCCTGAGCGCGTGTGCCAACTCCTCGGCGCTCAACCAATCGCGGTAGGGCGCGTTGACCTGGCCCAGGACCGAGGCGATCACCGCCTTCGGTTCGAACCAGTTGATCGGCTTGCCCTGCAGGGCCTTCGCCCGGGCTTGGTATTGCTCGCGGCTCATGGGAGGCGGTTGTCGGGGGTGCTGCGTCATGGTCCGAACATAGGGGCCGAACCGGCGGGAATCAATTCTACCGGCCGCCGGCCCGGGGCGGATTCTTGTGCACAACACGGGACCTGTATCAAGTGGGACATGCACTTCGGATCCGGTCGCATCACGAGAGCGTGCCGTTTCCTTGTCTGACTGTGCCTCAAGCGGCCCGGCAACCCTTGGTCAGTCGCCGGCGCAGATTTCATTCTGTTGCCGGAATGCTGTGTCAGGAACAACCGACCGGCAGACTGCCTTCAACGGAAGGCTGCGTGGCCAGGTATGGCAAGACCATTGAAATCGGGATGCATCCAAACGCTGTTCCGGCATGGTGCCCGGACTGGAAAGGCCGTAAAGACCCCGGATACGGAATAGGGAAATGCCGCCGCCGCTCCCGGGAGGGCGACGCCCGGAGGGAGTGCAAATGTCGGAAACACGGGGAACGAAGAGTCTTGCGGTCCTGATCGACGCCGACAATACCAGTTCGAGACATGCGCCGGCGATCTTCGACGAGATCGTCAAGCTGGGCGAAGCCAATGTTCGGCGTATCTATGGCGATTTCTCGGGGAGTCGGTTGTCCGGCTGGGACGGGGCGATCAAGTCGCTGGCGATCCTGCAGCATCAGCAGCGCAGCAACTCGAAGGGCAAGAACGCCTCGGACATCGCGCTGGTGATCGACGCCATGGACCTGATGTACAAGCGCACCCTCGACGGGGTAGTGCTGGTCAGCTCGGACAGTGATTTCACCCGGTTGGCGCAGCGCCTTCGCGAGGAAGGCCTGGAGGTGTACGGGTTCGGAGAGCGCAAGGCGGTCGAAGCCTTCCGCAAGGCCTGCAACCGCTTCATCTATGTCGAGAACCTTGTCGAGACGGAGTCAGGGGAGAAGAAGGGTGGAGCGGCGCCGGCCAGGGCCGAAGCACAGAAGAAGGACCCACCTGACAAGGCTCGAAAGATCATCGACGAAGCGATTGGAGAGCCGGATGCCGACGGGTGGGAGAATCTGGGCAGCGTCGGGCAACGCATCCAGGGTGTGCATCCGGATTTCGATCCACGCAGCTATGGTTGCGCGAATTTGAGCACGCTGGTGGAGAAGGCAGGCGGGTTCGACACCCGCAAGGAGAGGGGCGGCGTCCATGTTCGCCGCAAGATGGTCGGACAGAAGGGTTCAGGCAGCTGAAAGATGACGACCTGCGGCCGAACCGGTGGTGGCCCAGGACAGTTTCCAGGAATCGAGACGTGCCGGCCATCTGCCGGAAATCGCCGGTAGGCAGCTGTATCCCCGGCGCCCTTGCTTCCGACAGGAAGGCTTGGCAGCCCCCGAGATCGAAATCATGGATTTTGGCCGGCGGAAGGAGCGCGCCTTGCCCTCCAAATTGATGGACACCCAGCGAGTAATCTTGATAATGTAAGGTGCAAATTGCCATGGTATGCTGAACTTGATGGTATCGAGCTCAACATATCACGCCGTGTGGGACGGGCTTCTCGAAGTCTCAAGAGCCAGGCACTACTTTGCTGCCCAGGAAAGCAGGCTTGAGTGGCGAGCCTTTGCGCTCAGATTTGCATTGGCGCTTTCCGGGCTCGGAGCCGTAGCATCACTCGTGGAGTCATTTGAGTGGCTTGCGCCTGTGTCAGGCGTTGCGATTACCGCCCTTGTAATTGTTGACTTGCTTTGGGACGGCACCACGAAGATTGCACAACTGAAGGTTGTGAATCGTGACTTGGCCGCGCTGGAAACAAGGTATCGGTCTTTCTGGGACGAGACACGAAGCGGCTCCATCACTGATCAGGAAGCATTACCGAGGAAGAACGAACTGTTGGCGGCGCTGAACCAGGTTGCCGCAAACGTTGACGTCGTCGCCAGGAAGAAGATTATCCAGCAGGCACAGGAAGACGCGTTCAAGGTAGAGCAGCAGCGTTATGCCGTCTGATCCCAAAGACGTCGAAACCAGGGGCCCTGCCACCACGGACGCCTTCTCCACCTCCACCACCTCCGCCACCTCCGCCGCCACAATCCTGACCGGCTGATGTTCGAATGCCATCTCCGGCTTCCAGTATTCCGGGAATTGTTTTGCCCACATCATCCACCGACGACCTGCGCATGATTCTCCCCGGGGGTGCATCCGGAAACGGCAGGCATCGACTGTCGATATTGACCGGAATTGTCTTGCCTTGCGGCCCCGGCAGGCCGGAGGTCTGACGCGATCAACTCCCCGCATGCGTTGCCGTGAATTTACCTGGCGAGCATCGTCGGTGATGCCCGTATTGGCCCCGGTCAGGCGGCGGAGTAGGCGCGGTCCCAGGCCACGACATGGGGTCTTGGCGGGGCGGCGCATTCCGGAAGTTTGCGCCGTACAAAATGGCGGGGGTCGCGCAGTTGCCGCTTCAGGGCCGGGATCATCTCCAAGTAGGCCTCGACGACACCGGAATAGGGGGCAGGGCAGTCATGCCTGATCTCCCGGTGCAGGGCCGGCAGAGAATAGAACGGAACCGTCGGAAACATGTGATGCTCGATATGGTAGTTCATGTTGGCATAGATGAACCGAAGCACCGGGTTGAGATAGACGGTCCGGGTGCTCAACCGGTGATCCGGCATGTCCTCGGCCAGGCCGGCATGCTGCATGGCCGACAGCATCGAGTGGACCCAGGAGCCGTAGAATGTCGGCAGCCCGAAGAACAGCAGGGGGATGATGCTCTGGACGGAAATGCACCAGGCGACGATTGCGGCCAGGAACCCGATGATGAACCTGGAATGCCAGATGACGAGACGCCGCTGGCCTTCCGGAATGTAGTCGATCTCGTCATCGGAGAGTCCACCAAGGCCCTGGCGAAACGATCGCAGCAATTCATTGGTTCCGGCCCTGAGGTGGAGGATATTGAGGAGCATCCCCTTGACATCGGGCGGTCTTGGATAGGCGATTTCCGGATCGCGGCCAACGATGATGGTGTCGGTATGATGTCTCGAATGGCTCCATCGCCACTGGAAGGGGTTCTTCAGCGACATGAAACCGAGGATGACGAGGAAGGCCTCATTGACCCAGCGCGTCCTGAAGGGTGTTCCGTGCAGGCATTCGTGGAACCTCGATTCGGCGCCTGACGCGTAGAGGATCCCGTAGGCAAGAAATGTCGGCACGGCCCACCATGTTCCGAGGCTGAACCAGGCCAGACCCGCGAGACCAGCCAGCACTGTCGCAAACAGCAAAAAATCCGTCAGCGCCCGCGCATCGGATCGTTGCATCAACGCCTTCAGCCGCTTGCGTGGAACCGGGCACACGTACCAATCCTCCAGGCGATAGCTCGCCGCATCCGAATTGCCGGCCAGGCTGTAATCGCGGCCACCCGGAATTTCCTTCATGACACCCATTCCCAATTGCGCCTGAAATTTACCATTTACCCCAATTGGTAGCGAATCAATGCAACTGGGAAAATTTTGTTGCATTTCTATCCAGCGTGGGCAATTTATGGATAGAAACTATCCAAATTGCAAAATGAGGATGAGGCGGCATGGTCGGACGGGTGAGGATTTCCGATGTTGCCCGACGGGCCGGCGTCAGCGTTGCGACCGTGGACCGGGTGTTGAACAAGCGCCGACCGGTCAAACCGGCGACTGCCGACATCGTGTATGCGGCGGCGAGGGAGTTGGGATTCTATGCGTCTCCGCTCTTGAAGCGTCGAACCAGGGAGTTGGTGCCCGAACGGCGACTTGGCTTCATACTGCAGAAGCAGAGCAAGAAGTTCTACACCGGGCTGGCTGGCGAAATCGAGACCGCTGCCCGGTCACGAACGGATTGCCACGCGAATTGCGAATTCGAATTCGTCAACGAATTGTCGCCGCGGGCAATTTCGTCGGCAATGGGACTGATGGCAGAAAGCGTGCAGGTGATGGCCGTGGTGGCGCTGGACCATCCGCATGTATGGGACGAGGTTGCCCGGGTCAGGAATAGCGGCATTCCGGTCTGGGCCTTGCTGAGTGGCCTGGCCTGCCCGGAAATTGAGGGGGTGATCGGTATTGACGGCAGGAGGGCCGGCAGGACCGCAGCATGGTGCATGGCTCGATGCGCCGCACCCGGGGGTAGGATCGGGGTGCTGACCGGCAGCCACCGGTACACCTCGCACGAGGAGCGGGAAGGGGGGTTTCGCAGCTACATGCGGGAACACGCGCCGTTACATGAGATTGTCCAGTCCATGGCCTATCTGGATAGTAGCGAGGGTGCCTACGAAGCGGCCTGCGAACTGATATCCTCGACGGCAGATCTGAACGGCATCTACATGGTCGGCGGAGGGGTGGCCGGGTTGGTCCAGGCGCTGCATGACAACGCTGCCTGCCCGGAAATCGCCGTCATCTGCCATGAACGTGACGAGATCAGCCGGGAGGCGTTGATCGAGGGGACAATCGACATGGTCATCGAATCCCCCAGGGAGGCTATCGCGAGGGCGGCCATCAATGCCATGCTTGATGAACGGTCTGCCGATGCCCGGCCAGGCCTGTCGCCGGTCCCGTTCCTGATTCATGTATCGGAGAACGTCTGAGCCGGTCATCCGCCCTGTCGCACCTGCATCCGGCGCCAGGCTGGCGGGGCCGGATAGTTTCTATCCAAACCCGGGGTAACGGCACGGCGCCGGTGACCGAGTGCCAATCCGAATTGTTGAACAGGTAGCGGTGCAGAAGTACTGTTTGCGGCGATCGGGCTGGCCGTTCGGCCCGACTGACCAAAATCGATGGAGGACCTCATGGGTACCAAAACAAGACGACTTGCCGGGGTGGCGGTCACTGCAATGCTGGCTGCAACGCCAATCTTCGCTGCCGACTACAAGCTGCGAATCCAGACCCACTTTTCGGCAAACTCGACACCTGGCGAACTGATCGCACAGTTCATTGACGACGTGCAGACGATGTCGGGCGGGCAGCTCGAGATCCAGATGCACTACAATTCGGAAGTGGTTGCCCAGAACGAAACGCTCGGCGCGGTATCGCAGGGCATTCTTGACTGCGACATGACCGGTGCGTCCGGAAATGTCGGCAAGGATCCGGGCTTCCAGTTCGCCGGCGACATCATGGGCGGATATGACACCCCGTACCAGTTCCTGTCATGGTTCCATCATGGCGGCGGACGAGACATCGTGCAGGGTGAACTCTACGACCCGCTTGGTGTCCACCTCGTCGGACTGTGGCTGCAGGGACATGAATCGCTGTCCTCGACCAGGTCTCTTGCCGGTTTCGCCGATCTGGAGAACTGGAAATTCCGTTCCCCGCCCGGGCTTGAAACCGAGATTTTCGAATCCTTCGGCGCCAAGCCGGTGGTGATGGATTTCGGCGAAGTGCCCACTGCGCTTCGCACCGGCATCGTGGATGGTGCTGATGCTTCGACACTCAACACCAATGTCTCGCTTGGCCTGTTTGATATTGCCGAACATGCCACCTATCCGGGTTTCCACTCGATGCCGACCGAAACGCTGGCCTGCAACCAGAATGCCTGGAACGGTCTTTCGGAACAGCTGCAGCGGATCGTCGAGGTGGCGCTGTACCGGACTGCCCTCAATCTGGCGATGCTGACCGAGATCAAGGACAGGCGTGCCGCCAAGAGCCTGACGGAGCAGGGTGTCACCCTGCATGACTGGTCGACAGAGGACCGCAAGACGTTCCGTGAATTTGCCCAGGGTCGCTGGGCGGTATGGGCTGACAAGTCGTCGGCAGCGAGAGCGTTGGTGGACAGCCACATGGCCTTCATGGGTGAGCTTGGCCTGCTGAAGTGATTGGCAGTTGCCATCGTGATTGCGCCGGGCGATGATCGTCCGGCGCAAACTTGTGTTGATCCTGCCCGGAGAATGAGTACGGCCAGTGGATGACGAGACCAAGAAGCGAATTCGCTCGGGAGGCATCGTTTCCGGCTTCGGGCGCTGGTTGACCTATGTCGATCCCCGGGAAAACCCGAACTGGTTCGATCGGGGCATCCTGTTCATCTGTCGGTTGGCGATGTTGCTGACGGCGGTGGCCGTCGCCATCACTTTCTACGAGGTCGTGCTTAGGTACCTGTTCGGCAGCCCGACTCTCTGGGTCAACGAAATGACATTGTGGTTGGGGAGCGTGATCTTCCTGCTGGCCGGTGTCTATGCCATGCAGCGTCGGGCGCATATCCGGATCACCGCGGTCTATGATCTGCTGTCACCGCGGCTGAAACTGGCCTGCGATGTGGTATCGGCAGCGGTCGTCGTCGCCTATGCGGCACTCATGATTTTTGCCAGCTACAAGATCGCCTGGCATACGCTGGTGACCTGGGAGCGGTTCGGAACCTTCTGGAACCCGCCCATCCCTGCCACCATCAAGCCGCTGGTCTTGATCGCCACCGCCTGCGTGGCAATCCAGGCGGTCAGCAACCTGCTGGTTGATGGCCCGAGGCTGCTGCGCCGGAATTCCGGCCACGACAAGGGTGAATGATGGACGTCGGCACCCTTTCGCTTCTCCTGCTCATCGGAATCTTCGTGCTCCTGGTCATTGGCGTGCCGCTCGGATTCGCCACCGGGCTGCTTGGCGCCATTGTCATTTTCGGCAATTTCGGCGTTCCGGGTCTCGGCCTGGTCATGCAGCGGGTCTACGATCTGTCGATCACCTATGCCATCATCGCGGTACCGCTGTTCATCGTCATGGCATCACTCCTGGAGCGAAGTGGAATTGCCAAGGACATGTACGACGCCCTGAATATCACCCTGGGGAAGATGCGGGGCGGTGTTGCCATCGTCACCACGGTGATGGCAGTGATCATGGCGGCGATGTCGGGCATAATCGGTGGCGAGATCGTGTTGCTGGGCCTTGTTGCGCTGCCGCAGATGCTTCGCCTCGGCTACAACAAGAACCTGGCCATCGGCACCATCTGTGCCGGCGGGTCGCTTGGCACGATGATCCCGCCCTCGGTCGTCCTCATCATCTTCGGCCTCATCACCGAGACCTCGATTACCGCATTGTTTACCGCCGCCTTCATCCCCGGATTCATGCTGGCGGCATCCTATGTCGGGTATATCGTTGTCAGAACCCGGCTGGACCCGTCGCTGGCGCCAATGCCGGAAGCTGGCGACATGGATGGTGCTGCCGGACTTGCCCAGGACCGGGCCGGCCGCCAGTCCGAGCTTGCCTACAATCTGGCCCCGGTGGCTGTTGGCCTGGTGGTTACGCTGCTGGCAAGGCAGTTCGGAGCTGGCGGCACCGAACAGGTGGCCAGTTTCATCTTTTCCTCGGCATCGGTCGGGCTGGTCCTGGTATTCCTGCTGCGCAATGATGAACGGCACCCGATTGCCAAGGGGTTGCTGCCGCCGCTGATCGTCGTCGACCTGGTTCTCGGGTCAATCTATGGCGGCGTGACCGGGATCACCGAGGCTGCGGCGATGGGGGTGGTGGCCACATTGCTGCTGATCGTCATCCGCCGGGAATTCAACCTGGTGATGCTGTTCGAGGGGCTGGAGCAGACCTTCAGGTCGGTCGGCACCATTCTCTGGGTGACCTTCGGCGCCACGGTGCTGGCCGGCGCCTACAGCCTGTCTGGCGGCAACGCCTATGTTGCCGATCTGATGCTCAATCTCGACATTGCACCCATCGGCCTGATCCTGATCATGATGCTGATATTCCTGATTCTCGGCATGTTCATGGACTGGATCGGCATCGTGCTGCTGACCATGCCGGTCTTCATGCCGATCGTGATCAAGCTGGGCTATGATCCCGTCTGGTTCGGAATCCTGTTCAGTGTCAACATGCAGGTAGCATTCCTGACACCGCCATTCGGCTCGGCGGCCTTCTACCTGAAGAGCGTTACCCCGCCGGAGATCGACCTGATCACCATCTACCGGTCATTCGGGCCCTTCATCTGCCTGCAATTGGCCGTGCTGGCGCTGCTGCTGTTTTTCCCCGAAATCTCGCTGTTCCTGGTCAGGTAGCCGGCGCCCGGAAGGTGCATGTGACCGGCAGGCCGGGTCTCGCCTTCAGGGATGTCCGGGGACGGGTGGACTCAGCCGCTTCCGCTGGTTTGGCCGGAGAACCGCTCCTGCCATTTTGTACATTCCTCGTCGGAAATCTTGCGGAACAGCAAATCGGGCATGTCGAAGGCGTGGCCCGGGGGCAGTGTTGAGAGCGCCGCCTGGATGTCGCCTGGCCATGACCAGTCATCCGTCTTCAGCGACGCCATGATCGAACGGGAGAAATCCGGCACGAATGGCGAGGAGATGACTGCGACAATCCTGATCAGGTTGAGACAGAGGGCAATATCGGTTGCCGCCCGATGCCGGTTGGTCTTGATCTCGGTCCAGGGTGCCGCGGTCTGAAGAAACTGGTTGCCGGCAGCCCAGATCTCCCGCAGCTGCCGGGCGGATTTGCGGATTTCGATCTCCTCCATCTGGCTGGAATATTCGTCGATGGATCGGGCCAGGCCAGCGGCAAATTCGTGCTGGGTGTCCGACCACTCGCCGCCTTCCGGGATGGCATCACCAAAGCGGGCGGAGCAGAACTTGGTGGCCCGGCGGACAAAATTGCCCAGGACATCGGCCAAATCCTTGTTCACCGATGACACGAAATTCTCCCAGGTGAATTCGCTGTCGGAATATTCCGGGGCATGCGATAGCAGCCACCACCGCCAGTAATCGGGCGGCAAGAGGTCGAGGGCCTGGTCCATGAACACGCCGCGACCCTGGCTGGTCGAAAACTGTCCGCCATCGTAATTCAGGAAATTGAACGACTTGATGAAATCCACCAGCTTCCAGGGCTCACCGGAGCCCATGATGGTGACCGGGAAGGACAGGGTGTGGAACGGGACATTGTCCTTGCCCATGAACTGCACGTAGCGAACATCGTCGGCGCCGAGATCCTCCCGCCACCATCTTTGCCAGCTTGATTCACCGCCGCCTGAGGCATCGGCCCATTCGGCGGTGGCGGCGATGTATTCGATGGGCGCGTCAAACCAGACGTAGAAGACCTTGCCTTCCATGCCCTCCCAATCCTCGGTCCCGCGCTTGACGGGTATTCCCCAGTCCAAATCCCGGGTGATGCCCCGGTCCTGCAGCCCGTCACCATCCCGCAACCACTTTCTGGCGATCGACGTGGTCAGCCTGGGCCAGTTCTCCCTCGAATCGATCCAGCTCTCCAACCGCCCGCGGAACTCGGATTGCTTCAGGTAGAGATGGGTGGTCTGGCGCATTTCCAAATCGGTCGAGCCCGAGATCTCCGAGCGCGGATCAATGAGGTCCTTCGGGTCGAGCTGCTTGGTGCAGTTCTCGCACTGATCGCCCCTGGCCCGTTCGTATCCGCAATCGGGGCAGGTGCCGCGGACATAGCGGTCGGGCAGGAACCGGTTATCGGAGACCGAGAACAGCTGTTCCTCCCGGACCTCCCGGATGAAGCCGTTATCGGCAAGCCTGCCGGCAAAATGCTGGGTCAGCGCATGGTTGCGGCTGCTCGATGATCGGCCGAAGTGATCAAATGACAGCCGGAAGCCATCACCGAGGCGCCTCTGCACCTGGTACATCGAATCGCAATACTCCCGGACGGCAACGCCAGCATTCTGGGCGGCAATCTCTGCCGGGGTGCCGTGCTCATCGGTGGCGCAGATGAACATGACCTCGTGTTTCCTGAGGCGCATGTAGCGGGCATAGAGGTCTGCCGGCAGCTGGCTGCCGACGAGATTTCCCAGATGCTTGATCCCGTTGATATAGGGAATTGCCGATGTGATCAGAACCCTGGCCATGCGATATCCAGCCCGTTGCAGCGGCAGCATTACCGCATGAAGCCATCCGGCGCTAGGAGCCGTTGCCCCGTGCTCGTCAGCAACCGGGCAAATTCAATTCCGGAGATTCTACATTGGTCGGGAAATCCCCCAAGAAAGGCCACAAAATCCGACAGTTTACACGGGAATGGCCAGTCCACTGTTCTGCATGACCAGAATACTGCGAGGATAAGGCAATTGACCGGACCTAAAGCTTGCCAGATCCGCGACGCCAACAATTCGTTGATGTTAATCAGAACTTGAGAATCGTGGAGTCTCGCGGTTCAGCAAGGATTTCGGGAACTCTGCTGTGGACCTCGATCCAATTGCGCTTGTGCGGAACGATCCATGAAGTGATCTCCAAGATATCCTCATAGTCTTTCTCAAGTTGCCGACGAAAGATGGGTTCGTGATGTGCAATCCGGTTTCTGAGAGTTTTAAGGAATTTCAGCCGCTCGTGGATATGGGCTCGTGTAAGTCTTTTGGTGTGCGGGAATGCCGGTCGGAGAGCAGGTCGCCAAAGCGTCATTTCATAATTTGCTTTTGTATTGGCGATGAGACTCCCCCGCCCCAATAGAGAGACCCAGAAGCCAAAGGACAATGAAGCGATCATCTGGGGTGGATTGGCAGGGAAATTGTTCTTCCTAAGATATTCTTTTTCTCTCTTTATCTGTGAGAGACAGTTGTCGTCGAGGCCAGCCTTCTGGTTATCGTACCAAGCCTGTCCATACACGCGCGCCAGTTCATGATTCATTGCATTTCGAAGTGCGACCTCCAAGGCCTGCAGCGGGCCATAGAAGGCGGCGCTGATGGCCGTGTTCCAGGTGTAGAGCCTGACTGCCTTGATTCTGTTGCCGCCAACTTCGTCAAGATATGTTTCAAGCCGTTCTGGCGAGAGTGAGACCTCGATTTCATCAAGGATCTCGCTACTCAATTCAAAACCCTTGACATTTGGAGTAGGATTGGTCATGTACGCCTCGTAAGCCCCGGGATCGCCTCTGCCTCAGGTATGCACCCGGGGCACGGGATTTCACAATATTGCAGTCGATAGCGGCGTCGTTCAACTCGCAGTTGCAGACGGCCCGCGTTTCATCTTGTACCCTCTCTTCTCTACAGCTTTGCGCTCGATCTTCGCCCTTTCTTCAACCTTGCGAAACTCTGGTTCAAGTTTCTTGAGACGCTCAACAAGCCCGGTCAAATCATAGAAGTTGGTCATTCTTCCGCCATGTGTTGCATAGCGCTCGACCCGTTTAATGAGACCGGACTGCTCCAGTTCAGCGATGTAGCGTTGCACCTGTCTTTCGCTCAAACCTAACCTTTCTGCCAAGACTCGCTTCCCAGGGTGAGGCTTGCGAGCCTCGTCCCACCAGAAATCACTTAGCTGCATGAGGATAGCGAGATGAGTTGGATTCAGGCCAATTCTTTGCTGTGCTCTGAAAAGCAGGGACGGCACAATGCAGAAGCCAAGGCCAAGGACCTGCTTACCCCATTTTTCTTCGGAGGCCCTGCCAGATTTGCCAGGCGGGGGTTTGGCAACAGTTCCATTGCAATTCTTGTCGTTCATGAGACATCTCTCCTTATGGTTGTGATCTACGATGCAATTTTGTTCGTAAAATCAAATAATTCAATACAACATACCTAGTCATATATGACTTCTAGTCCTGGTCAATTTTGTCCTTACCCCTTAAGCCGCCAGTGTCTAGTAAAAAAGGATGGCAAGCATGATTAGTACACAATAAGGCAGACCGAAGAGTATGAACGTGTGCTCTAGACAAATATGACCGGTAGTCTGCCGGACTGTCGACGAACTTGCGGTTACCGTGAACAAATTCGCTACACGGAAGCGTCCTGGTCTTGCCTATGAAATCGGGCGGACGCAGCGGAATCCGCTCTGCGGTAGAACAGGTTCCAAAACCGGCGACACTGAAGGCCGAATCGGGGACATGGTCGGGACATTCCCAAGGGTTGACATCAGGCACCCATACCCAAGGCAAATTCCTACGAGCCGTTGCCCTTGCGCTTCAACAGCCTGGCAAAGAGAAAGCTGGTCCGAGGCATGTAGATGTAGGCTGTTTGTCGTTCGGCCGAGGGACGAATTGTCATCCGGAACAGCGCAAACCCGCACAGCGCCACATGCCCGACGGCGATGATCACGAACAGGGACAATGGCCCAGCATTGCTGACGGCCAGTGAAATGATCAGCGGACTGCCGATGGCACCGAGGGCATAATGAAACAGCAGTGACGAGCTGAGTTCGACCACCTGGCCTGGATCGACAAAGTCATTGGCATGGGCCGCGGCCAGTGAATACACCGGAAACGTCGTCATGCCGAGGATGATGGCGGCCAGGAATGCCGAATTCGGACCATAACCGGCCGAAAGGACGGAGAATCCGCATGACAGGATTGCCGCGAATGAAAAGCCGATCATGACCTTGCGACGGTCAAACCGGTCGGCAAGCCAGCCAGCCGGATACTGGGCGATGGCCCCGCCAAGGATGAAGGATGCCAGGAAGAAGGCCAGCTGTTGCGGCGGAAGGCCGACCTCGTTGCCGTAGACCGGACCGACCATGCGAAATCCGGCGGTCGTGATGCCGGCGACAATGACACCGAAGGTCGCCATTGGCGAAATCCCGTAGGCCAGGCCCGGTCGCAGCCGGAGCCTGGTCGGGGTGGCCGGTTGCTGGACCCGGGTCAGCGCCAGCGGCAACAGCGAGGCGCAGCAGAATATGGCCAGGATGTTGTAGGTAACGTAGGTGGCTGGCTCCAGCACCGCGATAACCATCTGGCTGCACAGCCCGCCAACCAGGTCAACCACCCGGTAGACTCCCAATACCCGCCCGCGGGTCGAATTGGTGACCTTGGCCTGCAACCATGCCTCGATGACGGTGAAACATCCGGCGACACACATGCCCGACAGGATCCGCATTGCCGACCAGGCATAGGGGTTTACCCAGATCATGTGGGTCAGCGTGCCGATCGTTCCTGCCGCCGCGAACACCGCGAATGCCCGTGAATGGCCGATTGCCCCGATCAGTCTCGGCGACCACCAGCAGCCGATGAAGAAACCCACGAAATGTGCCGAGCCCATCAGGCCGATCTGCTCGGTGGAGAAGCCGATCTTCACGCCGGAGAGAACGTCCATGGGCCCAAGCCCGCCGGAACTCAGCTGGATCAGCAAAACGGATGCAAGAAGGGAGAAAAGCGAAACGATGATCATCGCCGCACGCTGCAATCAAACCATTGGTGTCGACATACACCAACCGGCCGGGATTGCACGTGGTTTCGATCCCCACCTGCCGGCCCCCGGAGACCGTCCCGCTCCGGTGCACCCCGTTGTCGGCCCGACTGCAACCCGCGGCCCAGACGGAGCAGAGGAGGCAGGGCTGGCGCGACCGGCCGACCGCCATCCGGCAGCCGGGCGACGACCGGTCCGGTCAGTCGAATTTTTCCGGCCGGAGCTGCCTGGCGATACTGTCGAGCACGCCATTGGCGAATCTGGTCGTCTTCCCTTCGGGGAAGAATGCATCGGCGATTTCGACAAATTCGGTAATGGTCACCCGTGGCGGAACGGAATTGCTGAGCAGTTCGGCACATGCGGAGCGGAACAGGGCCCGCAATGTCGGGTCGATCCGGCCGAGCGGCCAGCCTTCGATCAGCGCCTTGTCGGTGACCTGGTCGATCATTCGCTGGTTGCTGACCGCACCGTTGACCAGCATGTGGAAGAACTGCATGTCACCCTGGCCGACCATGTCGGCCTCGTCGGATTCCGAAAGGCTGAAATTCTCGAACTCTTCGGTCACCTGGTTGATGTCTGCTCCGGACGCCTCCATCTGGAACAGCGCCTGCACCGAGCGCAACCTGGCAACACGGCGGGCGAGATGCCGGTCACGGCAATGTCGTTTTCCGGTCATCGGTCCCGGTCTTCATCCCCGGGAGCATGTTCATCCGCGGCCGGGTCGTTCAGGCGAAACCCGACCTTGCCGGGAGATGACCCGAAGCGCTGCGACAGGGCAACGAGGTGCATCGCCGCCGCCGCCGCATCGCCGCCCTTGTCCTGCTCGAGGTGGTCAGCCCGGACCAGCGCCTGCTCCATGGTCTCCACGGTAAGGATCCCGTTGCCGATGCACAGGCCGGAAAGTCCGAGCAATGTCAGGCCGCGGGCACTCTCGCTGCAGACGGTGTCGTAATGGGTGGTTTCTCCCCGCATGATGCACCCGAGCGCCACGTAGCCGTCGAACCTGCCGGATTTCGACGCCAGGTTGATTGCCGGGGAAATTTCCAGCGCGCCGGGAACGTCAATCTCCTCGTGGATTGCGCCAGCAGCCTCGCTCATCCGCACCGCCCCGTCGACCAGGCGATCGGTCACATCCTTGACATAGGGGGCCGTGACAATGAGCAGCCGGGGAGGGGTCGGGAATTCCGGAAGGGCAAGGCTGGCCTTGCTGCTGGTTTGCGCCACCGGTCAGCCCCCCGTCTCGATTGGCCGAACGCCGTCGACGGCAAGGCCATAGCCCTCAAGACCGACGATCTTCCGTTGATGGGAGTTGGACAGGAGGATCATTCTCTTGACGCCGAGCGAGCCGAGAATCTGCGCGCCGAGACCGTATTGCCGCAAGGCTTGCGGGGAGACCTGCCCGGAGCGGCCGGCCCGCAACCGTTCGCTGCGCAGCAGCACCACGACACCGCGGCCCTCCTCGGCGATGGCCTGCATTGCCGAGGTCAGCTCCCGGGACTTGCCCTTTTCCAGCCCCAGGAGATCGATCAGCGGGTCGAATGCATGCATCCTGACAAGAACCGGCCGGCCATCGGCAACATCGCCCTTGGTCAAGACGATATGTTCACCGCCCTGGGTCTCGTCGGCAAAAATCCTCAACAGCCATTCGCCACCATATTCGGAGGTGACCGAGCGCACTGCCATCTGGTTGACCAGATTGTCATGCTGCAACCGGTAGGCGATCAGGTCGGATATGGTTCCGACCTTGATCCCGTGCAGCTGCGCAAACGCAACGAGATCGGGAAGCCGGGCCATGGTGCCGTCTTCCTTCAGGATTTCACAGATGACCGCGGACGGGTTGAGGCCGGCAAGGCGGGAAATGTCGACGCCGGCCTCGGTATGTCCGGCCCTGACCAGAACGCCGCCATTGCGGGATTGCAGGGGAAAGATGTGCCCGGGAGTCGCCACATCCTCGGCGGTGGAGTCCGGGTTGATGGCAACCAGCACCGTGTGGGCCCGGTCATGGACCGAGATGCCGGTGGTCACCCCTTCGCGCGCCTCGATCGAGGTGGTGAACGCGGTTTCGTGACGCGACGAATTTCTCGCCGTCATCAGGTTCAGGCCCAGCGCTCCGACCCGATCCTCGGTAAGAGCCAGGCAGATCAGGCCCCGGCAGTGTTTTGCCATGAAATTGATCGCATCCGGAGTCGCCATCTGCGCCGGGATGACCAGGTCACCTTCGTTTTCACGGTCTTCATGGTCCACAAGGACGAACATGCGTCCGTTGCGGGCATCCTCGATGATCTCCTCGATGGAAGAGATTGCATCGTGACAGTGATCTGCCGCCATCTAGCTTCGCTCCATGTTCAGCCGTGCCACGTATCGTGCCAGGATATCGACCTCGATATTCAGCCATGTTCCGGTCCGGACATCCGACAGGGTGGTTGCCGAAAGGGTAAATGGTATCAGATTGACGTCGAATTCCCTCCCGTCGACGTCATTGACCGTCAGCGACACGCCGTCGAGTGCGACCGACCCCTTCGGGGCGATGAACCCGGCAAGCCTCTCCGGCACCTGCAATCGCAGCCTCCTGCTGCTTCCATCCTCGGTCACCCCAACCGCCTGCGCCACGTCGTCGACATGTCCGGCGACAATATGACCACCAAGCTCGTCACCCACCTTCAGTGGCCGCTCCAGGTTGATCTCCTGTCCGACCGTCCAGAACCGCAAATTGGTCTTGGACAGGGTCTCCGCCGATATCCTGGCCTCGAACCGGTTGCCGGTGCCGGATGCGCCGCTGACGGCGGTCAGGCAGACGCCGCTGCAGGCAACCGAATCACCCGGCTCCAGCCCTTCGAGAGCATTCCGCGTCTCGATGACGACCACGCGGTCATGACCGCCACTGATCTCGCGGATACTGCCGATGTCGGTCACGATTCCAGTAAACATCGGGTTGGTCCTGCGCTGTTGTCGCGCGCCTGATTACTACCCTGCCTGAAAGACAACAATAGCCTTGCCACCGGCTACTTTCCCCGAACCACCGCCATCCTACCAGGACGATCCGGCAGCGATAATGACGATTGCCGGTGATCGCCGACGGCCCGTTGCGGTTCCTGCCAGCCTGACGCCGGCCGTTGCCGATCAGGCGAAGCCGTAGGAATGGATTGGCCTGGCCCAGATCGCGAGGGTGTCGCCGCCGGTCTGCTGCAGGTGGTGGAGCACGAATTCCGGCCCGTCCCGGACGCCGATGACGTCGAGCGGGCCAAGCATGGCCCGGCCATCCGCACCAATGGCAATGCCGGCAGTAAATCCAGCCAGGTAATCGACCAAGCCATCCCGGACCAGCGAAGTCGCCAGTCCCGGGCCTCCTTCGCAGAGGATGCGAGTCAGGCCCCTCCCGGCCAGCCTCGACATGACCTGGGCGAGGTCAAGACCGGCGGGGGAGCCTCCGCACTCGATCAATTCTGCACCGCGAGCCTGCCAGCGGCGGCGCTTCTCTTCGGCGGCGCCGGGCCCGTGGCATATCCAGACCGGTCCGGTCCGGGTGGTCCGTCCCAGTTCGCAATCGGCAGGCGTCGACAGATCGGTATCGATGACGATACGCACCGGCATGTGCTCGACCCCGGCATGGCGAGGCAGGAGATTGGGGTTGTCGGACCGGGCGGTTCCGCCACCGACCATGACTGCATCATGCCGTGCCCGCATCGCATGAACGACGCGCCGTGACCGTTCGCCGGATATCCACCTGCTGTCTCCGGTCCGGGTGGCAATGCGACCGTCGATTGAGCTGGCGAGCTTCACCGTGACGAGCGGTCTGCCGGCGGTGGCCCTGAGCAGGAACCCCAGATGCGATCGGGTCGCCGCTTCGGATTTGCAGCCGCTTGCGACGCTGATGCCAGCGCTCTCAAGTTGCCTTATGCCCGAGCCCGATACCCTGTGATCGGGATCGGCCACCGCCGCCACGACCCTGCCGATGCCGGCGGCAATCAGCGCATCGGTGCAGGGTGGTGTCTGCCCGTCATGGGAGCAGGGCTCCAGCGTCACATAGGCGGTGTTGTCGGCAGCTCCCGGGCCAGCGCCGGCGAGGGCAACTGTCTCGGCATGCGGACGTCCGCCATTGCCAGTGCGCCCCCGGGCAAGTAATCGATGATTGTCGACAATGAGGCAGGCCACCGAGGGATTTGGCCATGTTCGACCCAACCCCCGCTGTCCATAGGCCAGGGCAAGCTGCATCCACCGCCGGTCATGCCGCTCCCCGGGCATCGGTCAATCGGTATCGTTTGCCTGCGGCCTCAGCTGCATGACGAAGGACTCGAAATCGTCCGCTTCCTGGAAGTTCTTGTAGACACTTGCAAACCGGACAAATGCAACGGTGTCGATCCGTGCCAGCGCCTCCATGACGATCTCGCCGATCCTGGCCGACGGTATGTCAGACTCGCTCATGGTCTCGAGTCGCCTGACGATCCCGGAGATCATCCTGGTAACCCGTTCGGCCTCAATCGGCCGCTTGCGCAAGGCAATCTTGACCGATCGCTCAAGCTTGTCCCGGTCAAAATCCTCGCGCCTGCCGGTGGATTTCCTGACCACGAGATCACGCAACTGCACGCGCTCATAGCTGGTAAACCTGCCTGAGCAGGACGAACACAGTCGTCTCCGGCGAATGGCTGCATGATCCTCGGCCGGGCGTGAATCCTTGACCTGGGTATCAGTGCTTCCACAAAAAGGGCAACGCATCTGTCTCACTCATACAAGTTGTTGAGAGTGACAAGATAACTGACACAGCGGGAGGTAATCAACGACATTCCGGCCAGCACCACCAAACAGCCCGCGGAAAGGGCAAGGCCGGCCGGCCAGCGGGGTTCCTGGGCAGATGGCGGCGGCCTATAGTTCGAACAGCTGTCTGAGGCGGCGGCTGCGGCTCGGATGCTTGAGCTTGCGCAGCGCCTTCGCCTCGATCTGGCGGATGCGCTCGCGGGTGACTTTGAACTGCTTGCCGACCTCTTCGAGGGTGTGATCGGTGTTCATCCCGATCCCGAACCGCATGCGCAACACCCGCTCTTCCCTCGGCGTGAGAGCGGCCAGTGCCCGGGAGGTGGTTTCCTTGAGATTGCCCTGGATGGCGCTGTCGAGCGGCAGGATGGCATTCTTGTCCTCGATGAAATCGCCAAGCTGGCTGTCCTCCTCGTCGCCGACCGGCGTCTCGAGGCTGATCGGTTCCTTGGCGATCTTCAGCACCTTGCGAACCTTCTCGAGCGGCATCTGCAGCTTGCGGGCCAGCTCCTCGGGCGTGGGTTCGCGACCGATCTCGTGCAGCATCTGTCGGCTGGTCCGGGTAAGCTTGTTGATGGTCTCGATCATATGGACGGGAATCCGGATGGTCCTGGCCTGGTCGGCAATCGATCGGGTGATGGCCTGGCGGATCCACCAGGTGGCATAGGTCGAGAACTTGTAGCCACGCCGGTATTCGAACTTGTCGACGGCTTTCATCAGGCCGATGTTGCCCTCCTGGATGAGGTCGAGAAACTGCAGGCCGCGGTTGGTGTATTTCTTGGCAATCGAGATAACCAGCCGGAGATTGGCCTCGACCATCTCCTTCTTGGCACCGCGAGCCTCGTGCTCGCCCTTCTGGATCTGCTTGACGATCCTGCGGAACTCGGTGATTTCGAATCCCAGGTATTCGGCAATCTCGGCCATTTCGGCGCGAAGACTCTCCACGTCATCCAGTGATCTCTCGATCAGCGAGGACCAGCCCCGGCCGGACTTCTTCCTGATGTCATCGATCCATCTCGGGTTCAGCTCGTTGCCGCGCCAGGATTCGATGAAATCGCTACGGTTGATGCGGGCCCGATCGGCAAGCTTGACCATGCGGGTGTCAATCGACAACAGGGTTTCGTGGATCTTGTAGATCTGTTCGACCAGCTGTTCGATACGGTTGTTGTTCAGCTTCAGACCATTGGTCCGCTCGACCAGTTGTGATCGCAGTTCCTGGTATTTCCGTTCCTTTGCCGCGGTGAATCGCCGCGAGCGCGTGGTAATCGCCTTTACCCGGTCGGCCTGGAACGCCTGCAGCTTGGTGTAGCGTCCGGCGATTTCGTCGAGATTTTCCAGGAGTCGGTCGCGCAACTCGCTCTCCATTGCCGAGACTGACAGGCTGATTTGGTCGTCGCCATCGGGCTCATCGCCGTCGATGTCTTCGGCATCGCCATCCTTGTCGTCGACCTCGCTCTTGGGAAGTTCCGAATTTGCCTTGTAGGTTTCCTCGAGATCGATGACATCCCGAAGATAGATCTGCTCGTTCAGCAATTCCTCATGCCAGACGGTTATTGCCTGGAAGGTCAGGGGGCTTTCGCCCAACCCGCTGATCATGGTCTTCCGGCCGGCCTCGATGCGTTTGGCAATGGCGATCTCGCCCTCACGCGAGAGCAGTTCGACCGAGCCCATTTCACGCAGATACATGCGGACAGGATCATCGGTCCGGTCCAGTACCTCCGGCGCCTGTGCTGCCACCGTCACATCCCTGGGGCCGCCGGATACCTCTACCACCTCCTGGGCCGGCTGGTTTTCTCCCTCCGTCTCTTCCTCGCCCTCAATGACGTTGATGCCCATTTCGGAAAGCGCCGCCATCACGTTCTCGATCTGCTCGGAGGGAACGGTCTCCGGAGGCAGCACCTGGTTCAAGACGTCGTAGGTGACGTAGCCGCGCTCGCGGGCCTCGGCGATCATCTTCTTGACCGCGGTGCGGGTCACGTCATGCAGCGGGCTGGAGGAGTCACCTTGATCGTGGGATTTTCTGGCTTCGACGGTTGCTGTCATTGCTCAGTCCTCAGTTGGTGACCTCGTGGCAGTGCCATTACACCTTCATGCACCCGGATTGGCCAGGCCGCACTTGCCGTCAGCAACAGGCCGGCAGCAGGAATTGCGGCTGCCGACACACGTCACGCGCGTGTAATTTGGGGTCGATTGACAGGAATCCAACCCCTGCCAGGCGCAGAAAATGCCGAATCGTGGACATTCCGGCCAAGATGGCCCAACCAGTGATGCCACCCTCCGCACCGGGAGGCGGCCAGTTCGATCGAATCACTCATTGACCGGTCCCGGTGATCCTCCATCGCAAATGGCCTCGAACTCGCGAATTTCGTCGATCTTGACCCTTACCCCATTGGGCGCGAGTGTAAAATCACCGGTATCGAGACTGCCGGGCCCCCGTCGGGCCTGTTCGCGTGTTCGGACGGCCTCGGCGACCCTGGCGGTCGAATTGCCTGCATCCTGCTGCTCGATCTCGTTCCGGGCATGGAGAAGTTCTTCCTGGGCACCGGTCGTCGCCGTCAGCTTGTCGATTTCCTCGCGCAGCGCCAGCACTGCGCTGTCAACCCGCCCCCGGCGACCGTCGGACTCCTCGATGGCTATCTGCAACGCCTGCAGATGTCCCGATGACAGGATGTCGTCGATCCGGGCCTGGCCCACCTCATCGGCAATGGCCAGCCGGAACTCGTCATGCCCGCGATCGATGAGCGCATGATTCCGAATCAGGCTGCCCAGTACCAGCGCGTTGGGCTCGGCGGTCATTTCCAGACCCTCGAGCCGCTCGATGCAGCGGCCGACAACCTCGGGAACGGACAGGCAGACCCCGAGAACGACGGTCTCACGCAACTGCCGCTCGAAATTCCTGCCCGGGGCCGCCTTGGCCAGCAGGGAACTGCGCAACTCGAAGGAGGGCGAGTGGTCGGTCTGACCGCGCCGGTATCCGGACTGACCCCGCCGGTCACCGCCGCGCCTGCCGGCAGATTTGCCGGCATCGTTGATGAGCGAGCGAAAGGTCGTCCGGTAATGGCGCTTGACTGTCGGGTCCCGCACCGATTCGGCGGCGCGCATCAGCGCCGCCTCGAGTTCGGCTCGGCTCTCGGGTGTAGTCAGGGTCCTGCGTCGGGATTCGCATTGCCAGACGAACTGGGCCAGAGGCATGGCCTGCTTCAGCATCTGCCGCATGGTCTTCACGCCGAATTGCCGGATGACATCGTCCGGGTCCTTGCCTTCCGGCATGACACAGAAACCGAGGGACTTGCCGGGTTCAAGCATCGGCATGGCCAGGCGGGCCAGCCTTTCCGCCGCATTGAGGCCGGCAGTGTCGCCATCCATTGCCAGCACCGGCTCCGCCGACACTCGCCACAACATTCGAAGCTGGGTGTCGGTGATCGCGGTCCCGAGCGGTGCCACGCAGCACTCGAGTCCGGCCTGGTGCAGCATCAGGACATCCATGTACCCCTCCACCACCACCAGCCTGTCATCCTGGCCGGCGGCATTCCTGGCCGGACCGTGATTGAACAGGCAGGTTCCCTTCTTGAAGATCTCGGTCTCCGAGGAATTCAGGTACTTGGCCGCAGATGTTGATCCCATGACCCGGCCGCCGAAGGCAATCACCCGGCCGCGCAAATCATTGATCGGAAACATCAGGCGACCTCGAAACCGGTCATAGAGTTCGTTCCGCTCCTCCGAACGGGCCACCATGCCGGAATCGAGCATGAGCTGTTCGGAGAAACCCTTGCCTCGCAGGTATTTGAGCAGGGTGTTGCCGGCGGGGGCAAATCCCAGCCGGAAGGTTTGCCGGGTCTTGTCGCTGACGCCGCGCCCGGCAAGGTAATTCCTGGTCTCGGTGCCGCTCGCCGATTGCAGCGCCTCCTGGAAATAGCGGGCCGATTCCTCGCATACCGCCTGGATCTGCGATTCACGGTCAGCTTTTTCCTTCGCCCGGGGATCCGGTTGCGGGACCGTCATCCCGACCATGCCGGCCAGCACCTCCACCGATTCCCGGAAACCCAGGTTCCGGGTGCTGCGCAGGAAGGAAATCGCGTTGCCTTTCTCGTGGCAACCGAAGCAGTAATACACCCCCTTCCGGTCATCGACATGAAAGGAAGGCGTCTTCTCGTTGTGGAACGGACAGCAGGCCCAGAAATCGCCCTTGGCCGGTTGCGACTTGCGGGCATCCCAGTTCACACTCTTGCCGATCACGGTCGCCAGCGACACTCGCTCCAGCAACTGATTCCTGAAATGGTCACTGATGGTCAATATCCACCGCCTTCGTCATTCCTGGCCTCCCTCGACCAGGGAGTCGTGCCCGGCGATGGTGATGGTCTGGATCAGCCGTCCGTCCTGCCGGTCGAAGATCAGGATCTCGTCATCATCCGTCACCACCGCATACCAAGACCGTCCCTGGGTAAAGGCGACGGCATCCGAATTCGCCGGCAGGTCGATCGTTCCGGGAAGGGACACGCTACCGGGCGAGGCGAGATCCTGAAATCTTGATACAAACAATACGACAATCGTAATAAATCCTGCAATCATCGTCACCGTCAACGCAGTCACCATCACTTTCAGCCATCTGACGGTGGCCCTGTTCCCGGCCATGTGTGAAGGATCTTCCATGAGCCTGCCCCGAACGGTAACCGTGGAAATCGGCGAGGACCCGCCTGCAAGACTTGATAGTGCGCTGGCGAGGTTTCTGCCAGCAGATGAATCGATCAGCAGGACCAGGCTCAAGGGGCTGATCCTGGGCGGCCATGTGCGGACCGGCGAGGACCGGGTCACGGACCCGACCCGGATGGTCAAGCCAGGAGAATCCTGGACGATCACCGTTCCGGAACCGGAATCCGCAGGTCTCGCCGCCGAAAATATCGACCTGTCGATCCTGCACGAGGATGACGAGGTCCTGGTCCTTGACAAACCGGCCGGCATGGTCGTCCACCCGGCCAGGGGCAACTGGCATGGAACCCTGATCAACGCCGTCCTCCACCATTGCGGCGACAGGTTGCTCGGTGTCGGGGATGTCAGGCGTCCGGGCATTGTCCACAGGCTGGACAAGGACACCTCCGGGGTCATGGTCGTGGCCAAGACCGACCGGGCCGTCGATTCGCTGTCCCGGCAGTTCGGCAACCGCACGATCGGCAGGATCTATCTCGCCGTTATCCGCGGGGTTCCGGACAACAGGTCACGGTTTGCCGGCTATGACCGAATCACTGTCGAGCGGGGCCGTCAGTTGCGAATCGAGGGGGAAATCGGTCGGCATCCGGGTAATCGTCTCAAGATGGCAGTGGTCAAATCCGGGGGCAGGGCGGCGGTGACCCGGGTGAAGGTCCGGGAGGTGCTGGCCAGCGGCGCCGCCTCGCTGGTCGAATGCCGGCTCGAGACCGGACGAACGCACCAGATCAGGGTGCATTTGGAGCGGGTTGGCCACCCGGTCATCGGTGATCAGCTGTACGGGTCCGGCTCGCGGGCGCTGGCGGCAGGACAGGCGGCGCGTGATGCCGCAACCGGGTTCCGGCGCCAGGCGCTGCATGCCGCTCTCCTCGAATTCGATCATCCGGCCCATGGCCGGCGTCGCCGCTTCGAGGCTGGCATGCCCGATGACATGACCGGCCTGGTCGACGCCCTGAAATCGGATCCGCCCTGATCGAGGGCGACTCTATTGCGGATGGGATGCTCCGGTTTGCAGGCATCGTGATCCCGGGTGGGACGCCCGGCATGCAGGCGGATTTTTGGTTGTTGGTGCGAGTGGTTTGTGGGCTGGCTATTGAAGATGGGTCGGTTGATGCCTATCTCGAAGGTCACGGTATCTTAGAAGGGAGTACGCAGAATTGCCCGGATACAGCACATTGCCCGTTCCATCGGCCGAGGCTGGCCTGGGTTCCTACCTGGCGGAGATTCGGAAATTTCCGATCCTCGAAAAGGAACAGGAATACATGCTGGCCAAGCGGTGGGTCGAACACCAGGACTCGCAGGCGGCCCATGACCTGGTGACGTCGCATCTGCGTTTGGCGGCCAAGATTGCCATGGGCTACCGCGGCTACGGGCTTCCGGTCGCCGACATCATTTCCGAAGCCAATGTCGGGTTGATGCAGGCGGTCAAGAAATTCGATCCGGAACGGGGATTTCGGCTGGCGACCTATGCCATGTGGTGGATCAGGGCCAGCGTCCAGGAATTCGTCCTGCGTAGCTGGAGCATCGTCAAGCTCGGGACGACGAGATCGCAGAAGAAGCTGTTCTTCAACCTGCGCAAGGCGAAGCAGCGCATCGGCGTCTACGACAATGTCGAGCTGACCGATCAGCAGGCCTCGGATTTGTCGGACATGCTGAATGTCTCGGAGGATGAAGTCCGTTCGATGAATGGCAGGCTCTCCGGACGGGATGGCTCGCTCAATGTCACCATCGGCAGGGACGAGGATGATTCCCGGGAATGGCTGGACTCCATTGCCGACGAGACTGCGAACCATGCCGAGCAATTTGCCGAGTCGCAGGAGCTGGAGGAGCGCAGCAAGCTGCTGCAGCAGGCGCTCGGGGTCCTCAATGACCGGGAAGCCGACATCCTGACCAGCCGGAAGCTGAGCGATTCGCCAATGACCCTCGAGGAACTGTCGGTGAAATACGGTGTCAGCCGCGAGCGAATCCGGCAGATCGAGGAACGGGCCTACGAGAAGATCAGGGACCGGGTACGCGAGCTCGCTGCCGCAAGGGGAATGGCGCCAGAGCCCGCCTGACCGGCCTTGCGACCAGGGAGGACCGCAATGCCGGGACCTTCCCGGTCAGCCGTCAAGCTCTTCCAGTTCGTCGACCAGCCCCTCGATGACCTGCAGGCCGGTATTCCAGAAGGCAGGCTCGGTTGGATCAAGCCCGAATCTCGCCAGCGAGTCCCGGTAGTTCCTGGAGCCGCCAGCCGCGAGCAGATCGGAATACCTGTCCTGGAAACCGTCGCCACCACGTTCGAACTCGGAATAGAGGGCATGCACGAGACCATGTCCGAAAGCATAGGCATAGACGTAGAACGGCGCGTGGATGAAATGCGGGACGTAGCACCAGAAGCTCCGGTAACTGTCGGGAAGGTTGACCGCCGGCCCGAGGCTCTCGCTCTGGACGCCCATCCATAGCTCGCCAATCTCGTCTGATGTCAACTCCCCCTCCGCCCGCCTGTCGTGGAGGCGTGATTCGAAATCGTAGAAGGCAATCTGCCGGATGACGGTGTTGATCATGTCCTCGACCTTGCTGGCCAGCAACACCTGCCGTTGCTGCCGGTTTTGTGCACCGTCCAGCAACTCATGGAAGGTCAGCATCTCGGCAAAGACGCTGGCAGTCTCGGCCAAGGTGAGCGGTGTCTGCGAAAGCAGCTCGCCCTGGCTGGCGGCGAGCACCTGGTGAACGCCATGGCCAAGCTCATGGGCAAGCACCATCACGTCCCTCGGCTTGCCGGCATAATTGAGCAGGATGTAGGGGTGGGCGTCCGTCGTCGTCGGATGCGAGAAGGCGCCCGAGGCCTTCCCGGGGCGCATTTCGGCGTCGATCCAGCCCTTCTCGAAGAACCGGGCCGAGATCCCGGACATGTCGGGCGAAAAGCCTGAAAACGCCCGCTGGACGGTCTGCTTGGCCTCCCGCCAGCCGATCCGGCGCTCCGATTCCATTTTGAGAGGCGCATTCCTGTCCCAGATTTCCAGCTTCTTCAGTCCCAGCATCCTCGCCTTGAGCCGGTAGTAGCGATGCGAGGTTCGCTGGCAGGAGTCGGATACCGCCCTGTGCAGCGACTCGACGACTTCCGCATCCACCTCGTTGTCGAGATGTCGCTCTGCCTGCGGGCTGGAGAATTGCCGCCAGTCATCGCCGATTGCCTTGTCCCTGGCCAGGGTGTTGGTGATGAGCGTCAGCAGCGGCAAATGCTCATCGAAGGCGCGGGCAAGGGCCTGGTATGCCTTCCGGCGAACCGGTCGTCGCTGGTCGCTGAGCAGGGTCAGGGTCTCCTCGAGGGTGTTCCGGGTCTTGCCGTCCCCGAACCGCATCCGGGCAAATGTCTCGTCGAAGAGGCGCACCCATGCCGACCTGCCGACGGCGGATTTGTCGACGATATACTGCTCCAGCTCCAGCGAGAGGAGATGCGGCCGCATCTTCCTGAGTCGGTCGAGCACGGGTCGGTAGCGCCGCAGGCCGGCATTCTCGGCCAGCATGGCCTCGTAGGCCGCGTCATCAATTCCGGCGATTTCGAGGTCAAGGAAGACCAGCTGTCCCGATATGGCGTTCAGTCGCTGCTGGCAGTCGGCCAGGAACTTGCCCCTGAGCGGGTCGGTCGTCTGCTCGGCAAAATGCAGCTGGGCATAGGAGCTGATCCGGGCGACCCGGGCCGAAATCTGCTCATAGGCCTCGATTGCCGCCAGCAATTCATCGGCCCCCAGCGTACCAATCCGCCCCTCGTAATCCCGGGAAAAGCCGGAGCAGCCGGATTCGAGCCATTCGAAGTCATTCTCCAGTTCGGCAGAATCCCGGCCGGGATAGAGATCATCCAGGCTCCACACCGGCAGGTCGCCGCCCGCTTGTCCGTCCTGCCCCTGGTCGGTTGCCATGACCGGTGACTCCCGGCCTTCGATCGAGATGATCATTCGTTGCTCCCTTTTTGTTTGAATGACAGCCGCGGCTCGGTCCACTCCGGCACGCCCGCAGCTGCATGGATGTGCAAGATATCCGCCAGCGCCGCGGCAACGCCCGCCTCCGGCTCCGAGGATCGCCGGGCCGCAAGGTCGATATGGATCAGCAGATGCTCGCCGGTCGCCAATGTATCGCCGGCAGCGCTGGAAAGACGATGCATCAGGTGCAGCTTCTTGCCCTCGCCGAGCAGGCAGCAGGTCTCGACACGGACCCGATCGCCGGCAAAGGCTTCACCGAGATGGCGGATATGGGTCTCGAGGGTAAAGTAGCTGTGGCCGGTTTCCACATATACGCGGTCGCAGCCAATTGCCTCCAGGAAGCTGTCAGTAGCCAGGCTGAAGATCTCGAGATATCTCGCCTCGTTCACGTGGCCATTGTAGTCGATCCAGTCGGGCGGAATGATTCGCTCGATGGTCGTCATCGGGCAGCAATCGAGGCCTCGATCAGGCTTGGTCGCAACGCGGGCTTCGCAATCACGGAGAAACCGGCCAGCCCCCCAGTTGCGGTTCTTGAGCCCCCTGAGCATGGTGACCAGGTTGGCATCGCGGATTTCCTCGAGCTGCCCGATCGAATGCGAGCCGGATTGCTGGTCCGACTGGCAGCCGATCCTGGCGGCCAGCGCATCATCGAGATCGGGCACATCGGTCAGCCTGGTCCATGGCGCCTTCAGATGCGGGCCGAATTGCCGGATGAAATGTTCCATTCCCTGTGGCCCGCCGGCAATCCGGTAGGTCTCGAACAGCCCCATTTGCGCCCATCTGAGGCCAAATCCCAGCGTGATGACCTCGTCGATCTCGGCGGTGGTGGCGACGTCATCCCTGATCAGCCACAATGCCTCTCGCCAGACCGCCTCGAGCAGCCTGTCGCCGAGATGGGCATCGATCTCGGCCCGAACCCTGAGCGGATGCATGCCGACCTGCCGCAGCACCGCCTCCGCCCTGTCGGCAAGCTTCGGATCACTGGCACCCGACAGGACCAGTTCGACGACCGGAAGCAGGTAGACCGGGTTGAAGGGGTGGGCGACGACAATCTGGCCCGGATGTGAGGATCCCTGCTGCAAATCCGACGGCTTGAACCCGGATGTCGACGAGGCAATGACCGCGTCGGCAGGGCAGTGATCCTGGATGTGGCCGATTGTCGCAAGCTTCACCTCGAGTTGTTCGGGAACGCTCTCCTGGATCCAGGACGCATTCCCGACCGCCCCGGCGAGGTCGGTCGCAAAACTGACCCTGCCCATCGGCGGCAACAGCCCGTCATAGAGGGCAGGGTAGAATGTGCGGGCCCTGTCGATGGTCGCCTGCACGGCCTCCGCCTGCGGGCCGGGATCGAACACCGACACCTCCCAGCCATGCAGGGCAAACCTTGCTGCCCAGCTGCCGCCGATGACTCCACCACCGACGATCGCCGCCGACTTCCTGTCGTCCATCCGGCCATCTCCATACCGACCTGCTGCCAAGTATTGCCGCCGGGGTCGAGGTTCAATTGCAATTGCAGCCCCCGGCACGATTCGGACCGGCTTCCGCTGCCTCGACTGTCAGCGGCCAACAATTTTGGCGGGATCCCGGTGATTCACAGCCCCACGGAACCAGCACATGGCGGCTGGCCACGACCGTTCAGTAGCCGGGACCTGCCCCATGGTGGCAGGGCCCGCAGACGAACACCGCCGCTAGTCCGCCGCCCCCGCCCCGCCAGCCGGGCCTGGCCGGGATGCTGGCCAGCCAAGTGCTGACACCGCCGGAAGCGGTGCCGCCGGGCCAGGGCCGGCAGCTCTCGATGGCCGCGAGGGAGGCGCTCATGGGGACGCGGCTTTCCCTGTCCTCGGCGGAGGGCGGGCTCGTCTTCTGGCTGCCCGCGGCCCTTGCCAGCCGGGACGGGCAGGGCGTGGCACGCATCCTCGATGGCGAGACCACGCGCCTGGAGGCCTCGCTTGATGCTGCCATCCCCCATGGTGTGTATGATGTCTCGGAACGGCTGCGGCTCTGGGCCACAATCGGCCATGACGGCCTCAAGCATGGCGGCGCCATTGCCAGGGCCGACCCTGAAAGCGGCTTCTCGCTCGACATCGCCGGCCGCCGGCTCGTCGCCCTTGATGATGACGGGCGCGCCGAATGGGGAATTGCTGCCCGCCTCGGCTGGGACCCGGCACCGGAGACGGCACGCGGCCCGTCGGTGAGCATGAGGCAGGAGCGGGGGCGGCAAGGCCGATGGCGGCACCGGAACCGGCGTTCACGCTCGATTCGAGCCTGACCCGGCGGAAGGATGGCGGCGGCGGGGTGCAACATCTGGTCGGGGTCGGGCTGGTGCTGCGCTGGTGAAGGGGTGCTACCCGGTATCGGCGGAGAGCCATCGGGCGAGGGCCTTGCCCGGGTCGGGGATTTCCAAGACGTCGCTGTACCAGTATTGCTGCCAGTCGGCCTCGGGCAGGCCGGTGAACAGCATCAGGTTCAGCGGATAGGTCTCGCTGTCGGTGCACCGGCGGAAATCGTCGCGGAACAGGAAGGTCGGCTTGCCCCAGGCGATGGCCATGCCCAACTCGACCATGACGCCTTCATCCGGAGGGCAGCCATTGACGATGGCAAAGGTGCCGTCGCTGTCGCGGACATCCCGCATGTCGGCCTGCCCGACCTCGTATGCCCAGCCGGGCGCGCTGAAATCGACCTGGTTGTTGCGCTCGAAGGGCTCCCAGACCTCGACACCCAGCTGCTCGAGGGCATTGCGGATGTCCACCAGGGGCCCGGATTTCTGCTGCAGTGAGAACCCGTACGGATTTGCCAGGTAGAGAGTTCTTGCCATCTGTGTCTCCATGCAACGGTCGGCTGGCAGGATACAGATGGCGGCATTCGGGGGGCAACCGGATTTTTTCTCTGGGCCGGGGGTTTTCCGCCGCCGGGGTTTTCTTGTAGGCCACTTCGGGCAAGTTGACCCCAGGATAGCCGAATGCACATTCGCCCTGCAATATGCCGCGATCAGGCGGCAATTGCCGATATCTGGAATCTCGTGATCCGGGAGTCGATCTTTACCTTCAACAGCGTTGAAAGGACGGTCGAGGAGGTGGGGGCATTGATCGGCGAGAAGCGACGAATTGGGCATCCTTTCCTGGTGGTCGAGGAGGATGGCGTCGTCGGCTTCGCAACCTATGGGCAATTCAGGTCCGGCCCAGGATATGCACAATCGATGGAAACGACGATTCACCTGCGTCCGGAGGTCCGGGGCAGGGGGGTTGGGCGGCAATTGCTCGACGAACTGGAAGATCGTGCCCGTTCGGGCGATGTCCATTGCCTGATTGCCGCGATCAGCGGCGAGAATGGCGGTGCGATTTCGTTTCATGAAGCGGTTGGCTACACGCATGTCGGTCGGATATCACAGGTCGGGCTCAAGTTCGGTCGCCGGTTCGATCTCGTGCTCATGCAGAAATTCATTGCCCGGTAGGGCGGGTGCAGGATGTCCATCTGGTCAAGAGTAGCCGAGTTCATCTCGCGGATTGCCAGCGCTGGCGCCGGCCTGTTCGATTCGCCCGACTCGTTTCGTCGCCAAGCCGACCGCCAAATCCGATTCACCATCGCGGTGATCGCCCTCGGTGCCAAGCTTGCCAAGGCTGACGGCCAGGTAACGGTCGACGAGATCAGGGTGTTTCGCCAGGTCTTCCGGATTGAAGATTCGGAGCTGAAACACGCGGCACGGGTGTTCAATTTTGCCCGCCAGTCCACAGTCGGCTACGAGCATTATGCGCAGTCGGTGGCGACCATGTTCTCCAGCAACCGCGAGCTGCTCCGGGGCGTCCTGGAAGGCCTGTTCCAGGTGGCGGTGGCGGATGGGAATCTCACCGATGCGGAGCAGGAATTCCTGCATCGAACCACCAGGATATTCGGGTTTTCCGAGCAGGCTTTCGACGGAATCCTGGCCCGGTATTCACCCGATGAACAGGAGAATCCGTACAAGGTTCTGGGTGTTGACCCAGAGGCATCGCTGGCGGAGGTCCGGGACCGGTGGCGGTCGCTGGTCAGAAAGAACCATCCCGATGTGCTGGTGGGGAAAGGACTTCCGCATGAAGCGGTCAGGGTGGCCGAAAAACGTCTTGCCGCGTATAATGATGCCTGGGCGAAGATCAGGGCCATGCACAGTCACTGAACAGGCCGTCGGCCGACATTTTCGTCGCCGCCCGGTTCATCGCCAGCGGGATTGTCAGGATTATGCCGCCATGTCGTTTGCAGATCCTCGCCGGTGACATTGATGATGGGGAACGGACCATGACAGCAGGGCGCAGCCAGTTGATCGAATGGCCGACAGCAATGGTGGCGTGCTGTTGCTACGGGCTGCTCATGGCGGCGGTCGGACCACTGGCAGAGTTTTCCGTTCCGGTGGCGGTGACCTTCACGGCGCTGCTGGCGGCGCTGCACTCGTCGCTGCAACACGAAGTCATTCACGGGCATCCATTCCGGAGCAGATTCTGGAGCGTGGCGCTGGTGTTTCCACCTGTCGGGCTGTTCATCCCCTTCGAGCGGTTTCGTGACACCCATCTCAAGCATCACCATGATCCGAATCTCACCGACCCCTACGAGGATCCAGAGACAAACTATCTCGACCCGGAGGTCTGGACGCGGCTGTCCCGTCCGTTGCAATTGCTGCTGAGGATCAACAATACGCTGCTCGGTCGCATGGCGCTGGGCCCGGCCATCTCGCAATTCGTGTTCATGCGTGACGATGCGCGCCGGGTGCTGGCCGGAGACGTGATGATCATGCGGGCCTGGCTCCTGCATGTCGTCGGCGCGGTGCCGGTTCTCTACTGGGTGGCAGAGTTCGGTTCGATGTCGCTTCCTGCCTATGTGCTGGCGGCGTATGGCGGCCTGTCGATCCTGAAGGTCAGGACATTTCTCGAGCACCGGGCACATGAAAGGCCGCGGGGCAGAACAGTGGTGGTCGATGACCGCGGCCCGCTGGCGCTCTTGTTCCTGAACAACAATTTTCACCTCGTGCACCACATGCATCCAGGGGAAGCCTGGTACAAATTGCCGGCCATGTTCGACGGCGATCGGACGCGCTACCTGGGACGGAATGAGGGCTATGTCTACCGGAACTACCTGGAAGTCTTTGCCAGGCACCTTCTCGTTCCGAAAGATCCGGTTCCGCATCCGCTGTGGCGCCGGAGCCGCGAGGGTGGACCCGGATCACGGCCTTCGCCGGCACCGAGTGGTGGGGACACGATCAGCCCGGTGTGATAGATGTCCGGCGGTCCCCGGAGATCGGCAAATTCAGTCATGCTACACTACCTGGTCAATCGTCTGGTCCTGCTTGCTGTCAGCCTGGCAGTCTCCAGCGTGGTCATATTCACGATTGTCGAGATCATTCCTGGTGATCCGGCCGCCTTCATGCTCGGGCTGAATGCCGCCCCGGATACGGTTGCCGCACTTCGGAACGAGCTTGGCCTGGTCGGCAATCCGGTGTCACGATATCTTGACTGGGCAGGCGGGATACTGACCGGTGATTTCGGCATTTCCTACACCTACCGGGTTCCGGTTTCCGAACTGATCAGGGACCGCATCGCGGTGTCGCTGCCGCTGGCGGTCCTTGCATTGTTGCTGTCAACGGGTATTGCCTTTCCGGTCGGGGTGATCGCCGCCACGCGGCGGGGCAGGGCAGCCGATCTCGGCATCATGGGCCTGGCCCAGTTGGGAATCGCCATTCCGAATTTCTGGTTTGCCATGCTGCTGGTGGCCGTGTTCTCGATCACCCTGAACTGGTTTTCGGCGGGTGGATTTGCCGGTTGGGATTCCGGATTGCTGCCTGGCCTGAATTCGCTGACCCTTCCTGCCATCGCCCTGGCCCTTCCGCAGGCGGCGATCATGTCCCGGGTCATGCGGTCGGCATTGATCGACACGCTGTCTCAGGATTACGTGCGCACGGCCCGGGCCAAGGGCCTGTCATATCGCCAGGCAACGCTTCGGCATGCGCTGCAAAACGCGCTGATCCCGGTGCTGACGATCATGGGATTGCAGTTTTCCTTCCTGCTGGCCGGCGCCATCATCATCGAAAACGTGTTCTTCCTGCCCGGCCTCGGACGGCTGATCTTCCAGGGAATCATCCAGCGTGATCTGGTCGTGGTGGAAAGCGTGGTGATGTTGCTGGTAGTTGCCGTCATACTGGTGAATTTCCTTGTTGACCTTGCCTATGCGGCGGTGGATCCGAGGCTGCGAGTTCGGCGATGAGAGCTCCAGCCACGCCGGTGATCGGGCATGCGGCGGCGGACCCGCCATTGCGAGTTCGGCGATGAGAGTGCCCGCCACGCTGGCGACCGGGCTGGCAATGTCATCCTTCTTTGTCCTGATCTCGCTGATCTCGCTGTTGTGGACGCCATTTCCGGTCGAATTGCTCGATATTCCCGGCCGGAACCAGCCGCCGAATTCCGGGCACTGGCTTGGAACCGACCATCTCGGGCGAGACATGCTGTCGATGCTCATGGCTGGCTCCCGGATCTCGATCGGCGTGGCGGTGCTGGCGGTCGGAATTGGCGTCGTAGTCGGGGTCCCCCTGGGCCTTGTGGCCGCCTCGTCCCATGGTTCGGTTCTCGACCAGCTCATCATGCGGGGCAATGACCTGGTATTTGCATTTCCATCCCTGGTTATCGCCATCCTGATCACGGCGGTGTTCGGGCCTTCGGCGATCAATGCCATCATCGCCATCGGAATTTTCAATATTCCGGTATTTGCCAGGGTCACCAGGGGCGGAGCGCTGAGCCAGTGGACCCTTGACTACACGCTTGCCGCCCGGCTCGCCGGCAAGGGGACAGTTCTGATCTCGATCGAGCATGTGCTGCCGAACATCGCCAACCTGCTGATCGTGCAGGGAACGATCCAGTTTTCACTCGGGATTCTCGCTGAGGCCGGCCTGTCCTATGTCGGCCTGGGTGCCCAGCCGCCAACTCCCAGCTGGGGGCGGATGCTCGCCGATGCCCAGACCATGATCCATGTCGCCCCGAGGCTGGCCATTCTGCCGGGGTTGACCATCGTGGCAATGGTCATGGGTCTCAACCTTCTCGGAGACGGGCTGCGTGACTGGCTGGATCCGAGATTGCAGGGGTCTTCCCGGTGACCGTTCTGTCGGTGACACGTCTTGGCGTCTCGATCGGAGAGGCCGACATCCTGCAGGATGTCGGCTTCGACATCGATGCCGGCAGCCGGTTCGGGGTGGTTGGCGAGTCCGGGTGCGGAAAATCGATGACCGCCCTTTCCATCATGGGATTGCTGCCACCGGAAGCCGCCTGCACCGGTTCGGCAGAGCTCGCGGGCTGCGACCTTCTGGCGCTGTCGGAGCCGGAGATGTGCAAAATCAGGGGCAGGGAAATCGGCATGATTTTCCAGGAACCGATGACGGCTCTCAATCCGGTTCGCACGATCGGTGACCAGGTCGCCGAGACCCTGATGGTGCACCGTGGCATCGGCCGTGGCGAGGCGCTGGATATCGCCGCCGGGAAACTCGAACGGGTCGGGATGCCGGCAGACCGGTTTCCCATGGATCTCTTTCCGCACGAACTCTCCGGTGGCCAGCGGCAACGGGTGTGCATTGCCATGGCCATTGCCCTCATGCCGAAATTGCTGATTGCCGACGAACCGACCACCGCACTCGACGTGTCGACCCAGTCTCGCATACTCGAATTGCTGTCATCGCTGGTGGCCGATGACGGTATGTCGCTGATGCTGATTACCCATGATTTGGCAGTGATCGCACAGATGACCGACCGGACCATGGTCATGAAGGATGGCAGGATCGTCGAACTGGACGAGACCGAGTCACTGTTTCGACGCCGCCGCCACAATCATACCAGGCAGTTGCTGGCTGCATCCAGCCGGGCGCCGGAACGATCTGTTGACAGTGGAGGGGAGTGCGTGCTCTCGGTGCGCGACGTCGGTCGCGATTATGCCAGACCAGCCCGTCTCCTGGCGAAAGGGCGCCGGGTGCGCGCGGTTGACCGGGTCAGCTTCGAGTTGCGGCGAGGAGAGAGCCTCGGCCTGGTTGGCGAGTCGGGCTGTGGCAAGTCGAGCCTGGCACGGGCAATACTCGGCCTTGACCGGCTGCAGGAAGGGCGGGTTGCCGTCGGCCGGATACAGGTTGACCGGGAGCACGGTCTGCCGGTCGGGTCTCGCAGGAAAATCCAGGCCGTGTTCCAGGATCCCTATGGGTCGTTCAATCCCCGGCACCGGGTCGAAAGACTGGTTGGCGAACCGCTATACCTCCTGAACAAGAAGCTGCCCCGGAACCGCAAGCGCCAGCGCGTTGCCGATGCGCTGCAGGATGTCGGATTGCCGGAATCGGACATGCACAAATTTATTCACCAGTTCTCTGGCGGCCAGCGCCAGCGAATCGCCATCGCCCGCGCCCTGGTGCTGCGTCCGGATGTCATCGTGCTGGACGAAGCGGTGTCGGCGCTCGACGTGTCGATCCGGTCACAGATTCTCGAATTGCTTGACAGCCTGCAGCGGACATACGGGCTGTCCTACCTGCTCATCAGCCATGACCTGACTGTCGTCAGGGCTGTGACCGACCGGGTGTTGGTAATGCAGGAGGGCCGGATCGTGGAAGAGGGCAGGACCGCTGACGTGCTCTCCTCTCCCCGGCACCACACCACGAAATCCCTGCTGGACGCGGCCCCGACGATTCCCGCGGAGTGGCTCGCCTGACTCCCGCCGGTTCCGGTCTCGGGACGGCAATGGCTGGCCGGTGTGACCGGTCACTCCGACCAGTATACCGCGGTCAGGTCGTTGGCCTGTGTCGGCGAATTGTCCCAAAGGCCCCTGATTCTTGAATCTGCAACACCGGTCTTTGGCAGCTGGAACAGGAAGGCGTTGACATGATCGTCGGCGATCAATCGCTGTGCCTCGTGCAGCAGCACTCTCCTGGCTCCCGGATCGATCTCCGCCTTCAGTTCCGACATCAATTCCCGAAATTCCGGGCTGTCATACTGGAAGTAGTAGTCGGGCCTTGCATAGATGTTGATGTCATTCGGCTCGGTATGGCTGACGATGGTCAGATCGTAATCCCGGTTCCTGAACACCTGTTCCAGCCACTGCGCCCATTCGAGATTGGCAATCCTGGTGTCGATTCCGACTTCCCGCAGCTGGGAGGCGATGATCTCGCCGCCGCGCCTTGCATAGGAAGGTGGCGGCAGCATGAGCCGGAGCGTCAGCCCGTCGCCATATCCGGCTTCGGCCAGCAATGTCCTGGAGAGGTCGGGATCATGGCCGGTTTGCCCGGTCAAATCCAGGTAATCCGGGTGATGGGGAGCAAAATGGGTGCCGATGGGCGTGCCATAGCCGAACATGGCGCCGTCGATCAGTGTCTGCCGGTCAATGGCATGGGCAATGGCCTTGCGGACCCTGACATCATCGAGGGGTGCCGACCGGTTGTTGATGGCCAGGATGGTCTCGCCTTCGGTCGATCCGACCACAACCCTGAAGCGGGAATTTCCCTCCAGCTGTCCGAGTGTCTCCGGCGCCGGAAAATTCGGAAAGGCATCGATGTCGCCCGCCAGTATTGCCGAAAACGCCGCCGTCGGGTCCGGAATGAACCTGAATACTGCCTTCTCCAGCCTGGCCGGCTCGCCCCAGTATTTGGCACTTCGCACGATTTCGATCCGGTCGCCCCTGGCCCATCTGTCGAGCCTGAACGGACCGGTTCCCACGGGATCGGTGCTGGCCCGGTCGGCCGAAGCCGGGTCAAGAATGATGGCGTCGCCCCATGCCATCCTGGTGGCAAAGTCACTGTCAGGTGCCGACAATGCCACCTCGACCGTGGTCGGGTCGACGATTCGGACATCGGTAATGCCGGCAAACAGCGCCTTCTGGGCGTTCCTGGAATCCTCGGCCCGTGCGCGGTCCAGTGAAAACTTGACATCACCGGCATCGAAGCTGGCGCCGTCATGAAAGCTGACGCCGTCCTGGAGGTGAAACCTGTAGATGGTGCCGTCTTCCGACACATCCCATGATCGCGCCAGGGAAGGCCGAATCGTGCCGTCGGCCGAATACCTGGTGAGGCCCTCGAAGATATTGGCGTAGACAACTTCGTCAATCGCTGCCGCGGCGCCGCCAGTGGGATCAAGATTGGGTGGCTCCAGCTGCATGCCGATGGTGATCGACTCGCCCGCTGTCAGCGCCCCTCCAGCCAGCATGGCCGTCAAGGCCAGGCCCGCCAGGCGCCGCGCCACCGCAATGGGTCTCATGATCAGGGCCCTCCAAGCCAGGCTGCAGGAAATCGGCGCCAGTGATGTGCATCAAAGACCCATGGACTGTCCAGCACTTCTTCGGTCCGGACCCGGCAGCAAGACCGGCGAATCCGCCACCGCAGGGGGTGTCGTCCTGCTTGCCGACCCGGATGCTGGCCCGACACGCATGAAATCTCGCTGACATGACCGGAGGAAGATGTCGACAAACGCGTCTCATCACCCGGAATCTCGCCAATTGGTTCGGCCGTCCATTGCGGCCAGCCTCGATCACGGGACCTGGGCCTGGTTGGAAGCTGTCTGGCTGGCGACACCGGTTCGCATCCTGCAATTCCTGGTCTGGCCATTTTTGATGGCGCGACATTCTGGCCAATTGCCAGGTCTGCCGGTGGATGGCCGGTGATTGCCAGTGTATGGTGCGGGTGCTTTGTCCGGGACACAGGGAATTTCACATGCGCTACCTGAAGATCCTCCTGACTGCGCTGGTATTCGGCCTGGTCGCGGCAGCCTTCGACTACAATCTTCCCTCCACCAATATTGTTCAGGTGGTCGGGACCGAAGTTGTTCGAACCGATATCGGGCAGCGATCCTTCTTCTGGGCAAGCGCCGATTCCGGGACCGGCGGCGAAACGGAATCAACCAATCGTGACATCCGGTTCATCAATACCGTGCTTGCCGATGAACGGCCCCGTGTGTTCAGGAACGAGGATACCGGGATCTTTGGCTGGCCACCCTACTTCAAGATCAGCAGCGGAAACCTTCAGGCCGCAGCCCAGAGTTATGTCGAGGACAAGGGATGGGTTGCCGTCAAGCATTATGGCTGGCGCATCGAGTACCTGTCTGCCTATCCGAATGCAGTCAGCATTCGGCCCGTCAGCGGCCCTGGAGACATGCCGACCAACTGGACCCGAATCATCGCCGCCATTCTGCTTGCAATCTCGGCATTGATCGTCTGGCGGCTCCTGGCCCGGCTTCGCAGCTGGAGTTCGGAAAGGCTGGACCGGTTGAGATCGTCGAGGCTATGGCCCAACCGTCGCCGGCAGTAATTCCGGAGCCGCAACCGGTCATGAAGGACGCTGTTGGTCACGGCCCTGGTGCCTGTCCTCCCCGGTGGCTCCGCCTTGCCTGGTAGAAGGTGTCAAACTCCGCCGCTGCCAGATCAATATCCTGGTCGTCAATATCCCGGTGAATGACGATTCGCATGGCGGGCTTGCTGTCACCGACCAGGATTCCCCTGGAGGCAAGATGATCGACCAATGCGGAATGGTCGCCTTCGTCCGGCGAAAACCAGATCATGTTGGTTGCCAGTTTCAACCGGGCCCCGCAACCTATGGAAGCATTCCGGATCCGGCCGGCGAGCGAAGCTGCCCGTCCGTGATCCTGGCCGAGCCGCTCGATATTGTGCTGGAGGGCATGGAGGCCGGCGGCAGCCAGGATTCCGGTCTGACGCATGCTCCCACCAAGGATTTTCCGGTTCCGCCGAATTGAATGCTCCAAATCCCGTCGCGTGGCCAGCATGGTCCCGGCCGGGCAGCCCAGCCCCTTCGACAGGCAGACGGACACGGTGTCGGCAATTTCGGCGATACTGGCCGGCGAGACGTCAAGCGCAATGGCGGCATTGAACAGCCGCGCCCCATCGAGGTGGACGGCAAGGCCGTGGCTGCGGGCAACATCGGACGCCGCCGCAAGGCGCGGGACCGGAATCGCCACTCCGCCAACGGTGTTTTCCAGGCACAGGAGGCGCGATCGGGAATGATGGGGATCGTCGGGCCTGATCGCGGCGGCAATGACCTCGGGATCAAGGCTTCCATCCTCCTCCACCGGCAGCGGATTGCAGGCGATACCGCCCAGCACCGATGCCCCGCCAGCTTCGGACTGGAATGTATGGTAGCGCCTGCCGACCAGGAATTCGTCGCCGCGCCCGCAATGGGCCAGGATGGCAGACAGGTTGCTCTGGGTGCCGCTGGGGAAGAAGATTGCCGTGTCCTTGCCCAGAATGGCGGCAAACTGCTTCTCGATTTCGAGAACCGTCGGATCATCGCCGTAGACATCATCGCCGACCGCGGCGTTCGACATGGCCAGGCGCATGGCCGGGTCGGGCCGGGTTACGGTATCGCTGCGAAGGTCGATCGAGTGATTTCGTGTCTGTGTCATTGCATCCCGCATCGGATGGACCGCCGCCTGGCAATCTCCGACAATATCATGCCGCACCAAGAAAATGACAGGCAAAATATAGCCGGATTGCCAGCGGCAGCGAAGCCATCGAGGGTCTGCCGGTGGCGGCTGCACCGAAAGCCGTCTTGTTCAGGACTGCCGAGTTGAAATATAGGATGACCATCCAGTCGGAGGATGACCAGTGGTTGCAAGAATCTATCAGCCGGCCAGAAACACGATGCAATCGGGAACGGCGCGCTCGAAGAGCTGGGTGCTGGAATTTCCGCAATCCGCTCCTCGCAGCATTGACCCGTTGATGGGATGGACCAGTTCGGGAGACACGCAGGCCCAGGTCACGATGCGTTTCGAGACTCGCCAGGCGGCGATCGACTATGCCGAAGAGCATGGAATTGACTATACGATCCGGCAACCCGGACGACGAAAGCCGGTGGTCAGGAAGCGAGGATACGCCGAGAATTTCGCCTATGAGAGGCGTGACGCCTGGACACATTGAGGAATTCGCCGGCAGACCGCATTTCCCGGCCGATGCCCCGGTCGGTACATGTGGCCCCTTAGCTCAACTGGATAGAGCAGCTGACTTCTAATCAGCAGGTTCGGGGTTCGAGTCCTCGAGGGGTCGCCAACACCATTGCATGACATCACCAGGTCAACCCGACCTGGCCGAGCCAGTTCCGAATGCGGATGGAATGACGACCCGAATCTGGAAAGGCCCAATCTGTCTACCGACCCCTTGGCCAGCACCGGACGCTGAAGCATCAACGTCAGCGGATTCCTGCATCCGCCGGGAGTGACCAGGCTGTCAAATGCACCGGAATTCCAACCTGCGGCCGGACATGGCAGTTCGCAGAAATGACCGCCTGACAGCCAGCCGGTGCGTCGCTCAAGATGAGCAGTTCACGTCCCCGTCGTTCGTCCGCGTCATTGTGAAATTCAAGTTGTCTGGTAGTTTGTGTCGAACGCTGTTTCCACTTGGGAGAGTCATGACGCTCTTCGGGGATGATTGCCGTGCCATCTTGTCCGCAAATCCTGTCGCTCAAGATCCGGAACTTCAAGGGCATTGCGAGACTGGACCTACCACTGGACGAGACCTTGACGCTGCTGGCCGGTGTCAATGGCGTGGGCAAGACTTCGGCCATCGAGGCCCTGCTCGGAGCAATTACGAGGGTATTGAATTGGCTGGGTCCGGATGGCCAGCAAACCTTTTTCGACCCGCCGGGAGACCCGGTTCGGTACGGCGCTCCCGAGGGACAAATCATGCTGGAGCTGGGCTTTGAAGATGGCGTCGAGGCCGCTTGCAATATTCCAGTCAGAACGAGGAAACTGGGTTCCACCGACTTCGGTAGTGGTGGTGGAGTGATACTTGAGCGTGAACACGAGAATTATCAGATTCCGCTGGTCGTGTTCTACGATCAGAATCGGATTGGTGGTTTGAGTTCAGGAGGAATTGGCTCCCATTCCATATCCAACCGCGAGGCCGCACTCAACACCACCCCGCATGCGCTGTCGGAATTCGAGACCTGGTTCTTCGAAAAGGAGGGCGACGAGGCGCGGGAGGCCTTGGAGCGTAACGGTCTAGGCTATGGAGACCCGGAACTCCGGGCTGTTCGGGAGGTCCTGGACAAGATTGCTGGCCACTCGACGAAGCTGAGGTCAAGGAAACCCGACGTTAGCATGAACCGGGTGCTCTTCCTGGAGAAGGAGGAAGGTTTCGAAATCCCTTTCGAGGCACTTTCCAGCGGCGAACAGGCATTTTTTCTGCTCGCAATCGACCTGGCACGGCGGCTGCTTCTCGAGTTTCCCGGCAGACCACTTGCAGAAGCACCGGGATTCGTTTGCATCGACGCAATCGAGCTTCACCTGTATCCGGCCTGGCAACGGACGATCCTGACGTCACTGATGGAATTGTTCCCGTGCTGCCAATTCGTCGTCAGCACGCATTCGCCGCAAGTCATCGGGAGCGTCCCTGCGGAACACGTTCGGTTGCTTGCTCCTGACAACGGCAATGGTCACATCAGGGCTGTCGAGCCGATCGCAACCAGGGGACGTGACAGCAACTACGTGCTTGAAGGAATCCTGGATACGCCGGAGCAGGATCCCGAAGTCGATGCCTTGTTTGACGAATTTGACCAACTGGTCGACGCGGGCGACTTCGAGGACGCAGACAGTATCCTTGACGAGTTGGACAGTCTTGTCGAAGGCAATTCGGCCCGGGTCGCAATGCGCCGGGCGAAATGCAGGCGCCTGAGGCAGGCGACGGAGTGAGAGGGCTGGCGGCGCACATTCGGAATGTGATTGCCCGTGGAAACGGCATTGCCCTCGCGGGTTGCCTGCACTACCTACTCTTCTAGGGAGGAAGTTGGCATGTTGATGTCGGCCAATTCCTTGCAGAATTGAAGGAGAATTCGCAATGCCTCACACAGGAATGGACCGTCGTGCCCTGTTCGGCGTCGCCGCAGCGGCCGCCTTGATGATGACGGCTGGCATCGCTGCCGCCGACAAGCTGAAGGTCGCCGCCATCTATACGCTGCCGGTTGAACAGCAATGGATCAGCCGCATTCACAAGGCGCTGAACGCCGCCGCCGAGCGTGGCGAAATCGATTACGCCTTCTCGGAGAACGTCGCCAACACCGATTACGAGCGCGTGATGCGAGAATACGCCGAGGCTGGGCAGCGACTGGTTGTCGGCGAGGTTTTTGCACTGGAGCGTGCCGCCCGCAAGGTTGCGGCGGATTATCCGGACACCGCCTTCCTGATGGGCTCGTCCTTCGGTCCCTCCGGCGAAAATTTTGCGGTCTTCGACAACTGGATCCACGAACCCAGCTACCTGACCGGAATGATCGCCGGCGCGGCAACCGAGTCGAACGTGATCGGCATGGTCGGTGGCTACGCGATTCCGGAGGTCAACCGCCTGATGAATGCCTTCAAGGACGGCGCGAAGGAGATGAATCCGGATGTCAGATTCCTCGTGAATTTCATTGACAGTTGGTACGACCCGCCGAAAGCCAAGGAGAGCGCCTTTGCCATGATGGATGCCGGTGCGGACATCATGTATGCCGAACGCTTCGGCGTGTCGGACGCGGCTGTGGAGCGCGGTGTCAAGGCCATCGGCAACGTGATCGATACCTCCGATGACTATCCTGAGACGATCATGGCCTCGGCCCTTTGGCACATGGAGCCCACCATCGACCGGGCCATCGCCGCGGTGGCAGATGGAACCTTCGAGGCGGCAGATTATGGCCAGTACAGTTTCATGGGCTATGGCGGCGGATCGATGGTCGTTGACGAGAATCTTGTTCCGGAGGATGTGCTCGCCAAGGTGCGGGAGCGGGAGCAGGAGATCCGTGACGGCCTGTTCCGGGTCAATGTGAATGACGGGGAACCCGTTTCCGACGGTTGACGTCACAATTGCCTGAACCGCCCGGCGGTTCAGGCCCGCCCACCATGCCTGGCTCCATTCTCGCAATGCGCGGGATGACCAAGCGCTTCGGTCCGCTCCTGGCAGCGGACAGCATTGATCTCGATCTCGACCGGGGCGAGGTGCTGGCGCTTCTTGGCGAGAACGGCGCTGGCAAGACCACGCTGATGAACATGCTGTTCGGCGAATACACGCCGGATGCCGGGGAAGTTCGGGTCCGCAACCCGGATGGCAGCGAGGAGATTCTGCCGCCGGGACAGCCCCAGGCCGCCATATCGGCCCGGATCGGTATGGTGCACCAGCATTTCACGCTGGCGGAGAATCTCACGGTTCTTGACAACATTCTGCTGGGAACCGAGCCGCTCTTCGGAATGCGCCGGTCCCGAAGCCGTGCCCAGGCGCGGTTGCAGGGCCTGATGGAGTCATCCGGTCTCACTGCGCCGCTTGATGTCCGTATCCGTGATCTGTCTGTCGGCGAGCGACAGCGGGTCGAAATCCTGAAGGCACTCTATCGCCAGGCCCGCATCCTGGTTCTGGACGAGCCGACTGCGGTGCTCACGCCACAGGAGGCAGACTCCCTGTTTGCCGCCCTCCGCGACCTGGTCGGCGGTGGCCTGTCGGTGATCTTCATCTCCCACAAGTTGCGCGAGGTGCTGGCATTCTCGGACCGTATCATGGTTCTACGCCATGGCCGCAGGATGGGGGAAATTCCGACCTCGGAAGCGGATGCCGGAAGGATCGTCCGCATGATGGTCGGGGAAGAGCATGCCGACGTCGGTCGCACACCCTGCGAGCCCGGTACTTCGGTGTTGGCCCTTGAGGAGATCTCGGTTTCCGCTTCCCGGTCCCATCGCGCATTGCACGATGTGTCCCTGTCAATCCATGAGCGGGAAATCGTCGGCATTGCCGGCGTGGCCGGGAATGGCCAGAGCACCCTGGCGCAGATCATTTCCGGGCTGTTGCAACCCGACCGGGGATCGATGTCGATTGGCGGAAAGGATGTTCGCAATCTTTCACCCGCCAGGGCGCTGCGTGAAGGAATTGGCCGCATTCCCGAGGATCGACACCAGGATGGTATTGTTGCTGATATGAGCGTGGCCGAAAACCTGGTGATCGAACGGCTGGACTCGTCGGCAATCCAGCGCCGAGGCATCCTGCGCCGCGCCGCCATGGCGGCGCACGCCAAGGCGCTGATCGATACCCATGATATCCGTGGCCCCGGCCCGCATGCCCGCACAGCACTACTTTCCGGCGGCAATATCCAGAAACTTATTCTTGCACGCGTGCTGGAGGCCAGTCCCGGCATCATTCTTGCCAACCAGCCGACCCGCGGCCTCGACGTGCGCGCGGCCAGCGACGTCTCCCGCCGTCTCATCGAGGCGCGCGACCGCGGCGCCGGCATATTGCTGATCTCGGAAGATCTGGACGAAATCCTGGCGCTCTCCGATCGCATCCTGGTCATGCACAATGGTCGAATTGCCGAAACCGGGTCACGGGACCGCGCCGTGATCGGTGCCATGATGACCGGCGGAGCGGTCACATGAACCTGCCCCCGAAACCGTTCGTGTCCTGCCGGTCCGGGCAGGAAGCCGCGCCGCGAGCGGCGCCATGATTGAGATTGTGCCCCGCGGCAATTTGCGGCCCTGGATGGCGATCCTGATCCCGGTCGCGGCCGGGTTTGCGGCCCTGCTCCTTGCTGCCATCCCGCTTGCCTTCGCCGGCGCCCCGATCCTGCCAGCCTACGCCCAGATGGTGATCGGGGTTTTCGGTTCGGTGTTCACGGTGACCGAAACACTGACCCGCGCCACGCCGCTGATCTTTACCGGGCTGGCGGCGGCAATCGCTTTCCGCGCCCGCCTCTGGAATATCGGTGGGGAGGGTCAACTCTATCTCGGCGCCCTGGCCGCGGTTTGGGTTGGCACGGGGATGATCGACGGCCCATCGATCCTGATGATACCGCTGGTGCTGGTGGTTGGCGCCGCGGCGGGCGCGGTGGGCCTGCTTGGACCCGCCATCCTCAAGACCCGGTTCGGTGCGGACGAGGTCGTGACCTCGCTCTTGCTGAACTTCATCATTCTCATCTTCGTCCAGATGATGCTCGAGGGTCCGTTCAAGGACCCGATGGGTCTTGGATGGCCGCAATCGGAGCCGATCCTGGATTCCGCAACGCTGCCGACGCTGGTTGACCGGATGCGGCTGCATGGCGGGTTTGTCATTGCCATTGCCGTGGCGCTCGTTGCCCATTCCGTTCTTGCCTACACGGTCTGGGGTTTCCGGATCCGTGCAGTCGGCGACAATGCCGCCGCCGCCCGTCATGCTGGCATAGGCGTCAACCGGACGCTTCTTGGCGTCGCCATTGCCTCCGGCGCCTGTGCCGGTCTTGCCGGCGTCTCGGAGGTTGCCGGGCTCAAGGGCTATCTGACGTCCGATCTCTCCCCTGGGTTCGGCTATGCCGGGATCGTCGTTGCCATGCTTGCTGGCCTCTCGCCGATCGGCGTGATCGCAGCCAGTCTTTTCGTGGCAAGCGTCTTCGTGGGCGCCGATTCCATGTCCCGTGCCATGGGTGTGTCCAGTTTTCTTGCCGATCTTACGGTATCGATGTCCCTGATCTGCATGCTGGTTGGAGGCTTCGTCGCCCGCTTCCGGCTTCGCTGGCGCAAGACCGGCACGCCATGATCGACATCCTCCAGATCTTCCTGAGCGAAAATTTCTGGGCGGCAAGCCTGCGCATTGCCAGCCCGCTGATCTTCGGTGTCCTCGGTGCTCTTCTTTGCGAGCGAGCCGGCGTGCTGAATCTCGGAATCGAGGGAATCTTCGTCGTCGGTGCCATGACCGGGTGGATGACGGTTTGGCTAGGCGCTCCCCTCCCGGTCGGGGTCCTCGCCGCGGCGCTTGCCGGTGCATTGTTCGGGCTGCTTCATTCCGTGCTGACCGTGCCGCTGGGACTCTCTCAGCACGTGGCTGGCCTCGGCATAACACTCTTTGCCAGTTCGCTGGCCTCTTTTGCCTATCGTACGGCGCTGCCGCAGGTCAGTTCACCGCCACGGATCGAGCCGTTCCGTGCCCTCGATGTTCCGATCCTCTCCGACCTTCCCTTCTTCGGAACCGTGCTCTTCCAGCAGACCGCTCTCACCTGGCTGGCGCTGCTCCTGGTGGTTGTGGTGTGGTGGGTCATGGACCACACACCGCTCGGCGTGGCGCTCAAGGCGGTTGGCGACAATCCCGAAGCCGTGAATGCACAGGGCCTCTCCGTCATTCGCCTTCGCATGGGTGCAGTTGTGGCAGGATCGTCGCTGATGGCACTCGGCGGCGCATTCCTCACCATGTCTGCCTTCGACGCCTTCTTCTTTGGCATGGTCAACGGGCGCGGCTGGATCTGCATTGCCCTGGTCATCTTCGCGAGCTGGCAGCCGGGAAAGGCGCTCATCGGTGCCCTGCTGTTCGGAATGTTCGATGCCCTCCAGGTGCGCCTGCAGACCGAGGCCGGCGCCCTGGTTCCGACCCAGATATTCCTGATGATGCCGTTCATCCTGTCAATCATTGCGCTGGTCATCGTTGCAAGGCGCGCGGACTATCCGCGGGCACTCCTCACCCCATGGTTCAAGGGGCAAAGATAGGCAAGGCGACGTCGGCAATCCGGGCAGGATGCGGCGCCTCGATCAATACACGGTTCTTCGGCCCTGTTTGATCAAATCTGCCGTGCATCGTTTGGTCGTGTGTGTGAATGGTTGTGTATGTTACGCAATAGCCGAGACATCGTCGGACGTCTCGAGGTCGAGGGGTTCGAACCGGTGAGCGTAAAGGTGGCTCACCACGAGTTCAGAAGGGGCGCAATTTTCGTAATCGGTCCGCACCCCAGGAAAGACTTGCCTATCGGCACCGCCCGGAGCATCGCCAGGCGGTTGGGCTGGACCTGAGGAGGTTGCCATGCATGATGTCGCCGTCATCGACCGGGATTCCGTCAGCGCCTACGGGGTGCGGTTTCCCGAGGTGCCCGGACGCCGCCGACGGCTTCGATGACAGTGTTCCCAATGCCGTCGAGGCGTTGAGCCTGGTCTTCAAGGATAACGAGCCGGTGGCACCGCGCGGCATTGACGCGGTGCGCAAGCAGGTTGCTGACAGCATTGCCGAGCGCACGGTGCATCAAAGCGTTTCGAGCGGAATTGGCGGCCATTGCTGCCGCCTGCTGGCGCACGCCACCAGCCTTGGCCGGCGAGCGCGTGACGGCCGATGCGCACGGCGACCCGCTTCCAGCAAGCCGGGACGAACAGCCGGTGTTCGGTTGCCGCGAATGCCGGTTCGGATTGGGTGCCGGTCATGGCCAATGACTGGAAGGACAATACAGACGAAGTGACCTTGCGGATGTTGGCCGATGGCATGCCGCCGCTCGAGGATTTGGCGAAGCGAGCGGGTTTCGACGACGTCCCGCAAATGCTTCACCAGGCGCTGGACAATGGCATGACGATCCTCGTGCAATACCTGGCCGAATGTGAAGATGACGAAACCGACGTCGAGGACATGACCGAGCATTGATGCCGGTCCCGCGGTCCTGTAGCCAATCTTGCTCCCCTGCGGAGTGTCCGGGCCGGGGGAACGGCATCCGATACGCCATGGGGCCAACGCTGCTTCCGTGCAGGATTTCCCGTGGAGGCAAAACAGGGTAGGCAGGGCAAGACAACCGGATGCTCGGGGCCCCTTAGCTCAACTGGATAGAGCAGCTGACTTCGAATCAGCAGGTTCGGGGTTCGAGTCCTCGAGGGGTCGCCACCGGATTTGCCGGCCGGGCGCGGATTGCGGAGGGGAGCATGCAGTTGACAACGGCGGATGGCGTCAGCCTGCATTTCGAGGTGCAGGGACCGTCGGACGGGCCGGCGGTGTTGTTTGCCAATTCGCTGGGAACCCATCTGGGGTTGTGGGACGGGATCGTCGAATTGATGCCCCGGGGCTACCGGCTGGTCCGCATGGACAAGCGGGGTCATGGCCTCAGTACGTGCCCGCCGGGGCCGTATTCCATTGCCGGACTTGCCGATGACTGCTCAACGATACTCGACCATCTGGGGATTCGCCGGTCGGTATTTGTCGGGCTGTCTATTGGCGGGCTGATCGGACAACAGCTGGCCCTGACCCGGCCCGGGTTGGTGCGGGCCCTGGTGTTGGCAAATTCCGGGGTTCGAATCGGCAACCGGGCGATGTGGCGAGAGCGAATCGGCCTGGCCCGGGCTGGGAAGCTCGGTGACATGGCCGATGCGGTGATCAAGCGCTGGTTCTCCGCAAGGTTCAGATCGTGCCATCCTGGCAGGGTCGAGGCATGGAGGACTGACCTGGTCCGGGTTCCGGGTGAAGGCTATGCCGGCTGCTGCGAGGCCATCATGGGTGCCGATTTCAGCGAATCGGCTGGCTGGATTTTGCAGCCAACCCTGGTGATTGCCGGCTCGGAAGACGAGGCCACGCCGGTCAGACTCGCCGAGCAGGCGACGTCGCTCATTCCGGGGTCGAGGCTTGCGGTCATCGAGGGCGCGGGCACTTGTCATGCGTCGATTCGACCCCGGCATTTGCTGCACATCTCGGGGAATTCCTGCAAATGGTCGAGGCGTCCGGGGCCGACTGAAAGAATTCGTTTGATTTTTGGGTCCGGCTGGGAAGAGTGGAGTGTGAACGAGGTCGGATGCCGGAATGAGGAGCCAAGGGATGAGAGCAGCACTGTGCCATGAATTCGGGCAGCCCCTCGCCATCGAGGAGGTCGTGTTGCGTGCACCCCGGCATGGCGAGGCCGAGGTGGCGATCGCCGCCTGCGCGGTATGCCATTCCGACATTCACTATATCGAGGGGGCCTGGGGCGGACCGCTCCCGGTCGTGTTCGGCCACGAGGCCGCAGGCACCATCCGTGCCCTCGGCGGTGGAATGGAAGGCTTTTCGATCGGTGACCGGGTTCTGGTGACCCTGCTCAAGACCTGTGGTCAGTGCAACAACTGCATCTCCGGCATGCCGGCAAGATGCGAGCGAAAGGGAAGCCCCAAGGACAGCCCGATTTCGGACCGTGATGGCAATCCGGTCGCCCAGGGGCTGGTGACCGGAGCCTTTGCCGAGCGGGTGGTGGTCCATCGCACTCAGTTGGCGCCGCTGCCGGCGGAGATTCCCATGGACGCCGCCTGCCTGCTGTCCTGCGGCGTCATTACCGGGGTGGGGGCGGCGGTGAATACCGCCAGGATCACCCCGGGCTCGACCGTGGCGGTGGTCGGCGCCGGCGGTGTCGGCCTGAACGCAATCCAGGGTGCCAGGCTGTGCGGGGCATCCCGGATCATCGCCGTCGACATCTCGCCGTCGAAACTTGACGATGCCATGGAGTTCGGTGCAACGCACGGCGTTCTGGCGACCGGCGACAAGCCGTACCGGGAGGTCAGGAAGATTGCCGGTGGCCGTGGCGTTGATTTCGCACTGGTCTCGGTCGGGTCTACCGCCGCTTGCGAGACCGCCATGAGATATCTGTGCCAGGGTGGAAAGCTGGTCATTGTCGGCATGCCGGCAGACGGGGAGACCATGCAATTCGAGCCGGTGATCGTCGCCGGCCTCAGCCAGTCCATACTTGGCTCCTGCATGGGTGACACGGTACTGGGTCGGGACATCCCGATGTTGCTAGAACTCTACCGGCAGCAGAGGCTCAAGCTGGATGAACTGGTGACCGCGCGGTATCCGCTGGAGCGGATCAACGATGCCATTCAGCACAGCCTGAGCGGCAAAGCCCGGAGGAATGTCATTGTCTTTGACCAGTAGCGGAAAAGCCCGGAGCCAAGTCATTGTCCTTGACCGGTAGGTGATCCCTTGCGGCTGCGGGATTTGGAAATCTTCGTCGTCGAGCCGCCCTCCCCTGGCTGGGGTGGGCGCTACTGGACCATTGTCCGGTTGACCACCGATGACGGGATTTCGGGATATGGTGAGGTCTATGCGGCCTCGGTCGGTCCGGTGGCAATGCGGGCGGTCATCGAGGACGTGTTCGAGCGCCACATGATGGGCGAGAACCCGCACAACATCGAATTGATGTTCCGGCGGGCCTACTCGTCGGGCTTCAGCCAGCGACCGGATCCCACCGTCATCGGTGCCTTTTCCGGGCTTGAAATTGCCTGCTGGGACATCGTCGGCAAGGCGCATGATTGCCCGGTCCACGCCTTGCTCGGCGGGGTGGTCAATGACAGGATCCGCTCCTACAGCTACCTGTACCCGCGGCCATTCGATGACGAGGACGGTTTCTGGTCGGATGCAGACCGTTCGGCCGAAGTTGCCGCCGAGATGGTTGAGATGGGTTTCACCGCCGTCAAGTTCGACCCGGCTGGCCCCTATACCATTCATGGTGGCCATCAGCCTTCGATGGCGGATATCGAGCGCTCGGCCCGGTTCTGCCGCACCATCCGTGACGCGGTCGGTGACAGGGCCGACATTCTCTTCGGCACCCATGGGCAGTTCAGCGTGGCCGGCGCCATACGGCTGGGCAGGCGGTTGGAGGAGTTCAATCCGCTCTGGTTCGAGGAGCCGGTTCCTCCGGACAATCCGGAGGCAATGGCTCGGGTGGCCAGGGCGGTGCGAATACCGGTCGCCGCCGGCGAGCGGCTGACCTGCAAGGCCGAGTTCGGGGCGTTGATGCGTGTCGGGGCGGCGGAGATCCTGCAACCGGCGTTGGGCCGCTCGGGCGGCATCCTGGAGACCAAGAAGATCGCCGCACTGGCGGAGGCATTCAACGTGCAGTTGGCCCCGCATCTCTATGCCGGACCAGTGGAATGGGCGGCCAGCATTCAGCTGGCGGCAACACTGCCCAACCTGCTCATGTTGGAGACAATCGAAACCGGTGGCGAGTTTCACCTTGCGCTGATAGGGCACTGCATCCGTTGGGAAGACGGCTACATCATTCCGCCGGAAGGGGCCGGACTTGGAATTGAATTTGACGAATTGCTTGCCGAAACCCGACCCTACAAGGGTGATCGCCTGCACCTGGAAATGCAGGAGGAGCCGATCACCTGGTGAGGCAGGCAGGGCAGGGGGCATGGGACCTGCCATGCGACCGCCCGGGGCTGGCCCCGCCCGCCCGGCATCCCGGATCCCATTGTGAAGGTTCGGCCGCGGGATAACCGGCTGGCACTCTTTTTCGTGCTTGCCACCGTTGCCATCGATGCCATCGGCATCGGCATCATCGTGCCGGTCATGCCCGATCTCATCCTCGAGGTTGGTGGCGGCACCATCGGCTCGGCGGCGGTATGGGGCGGTGTGCTGGCCTCGGTCTTCGCGGTCATGCAGATGCTGTGCGGACCCACCATCGGCAGCCTGTCCGACCGTTACGGGCGTCGCCCGGTCCTGCTGATCTCGCTGTTCTTCATGGGCGCCGACTACCTGGTCATGGGGGTTGCCCATACCATCTGGCTGCTGTTCGCAGGACGGGTCGTCGGCGGCATCACCGCGTCCACGCCGGCGACGGTTGCGGCCTATATTGCCGACATCTCGGAGCCGGACGAAAAGGCAAGGAATTTCGGCCTGATCGGCGCAGCGTTCGGAATCGGTTTCGTGCTCGGACCGCTATTTGGTGCCATCATGTCCGAGTTCGGAACCAGGGCGCCATTCTATGCCGCCGCCGCCTTCTCCTTCGCCAACATGACCCTTGGCTATCTTGTCCTGCCGGAAACGGTGACCGACGACATCCGCCGGCCCTTCCAATGGAGGCGCGCCAACCCGCTCGGCGGGTTGATCCATGTGGGCCGAATCCCGGGGATGGCTATGCTGCTGGTCGTGCTGTTCATCGTCCATGTCGCCTACACCGTGTATCCCGCCATCTGGGCATTCTATTCATTCGAGCGGTTTGGCTGGGAGCCGAGGATCATCGGTCTTTCGCTCGCCGCCTACGGGGTCGCCACCGCCGTCGTCCAGGTCTGGGTGCTGCGCTACCTGTTGCGGGTGCTGAGCGAGAGACGGGTCATGTTGTTCGGCTTCGGCTTCGAACTGATCGGCTTCCTGGGATACGGGTTCGTGTCCGAGACTTGGCAGGCATTCGTGCTGATCCCGCTCTGCTCGTTCGGCGCGGTCGCCTTGCCGTCCCTGCAGGGCATCATGTCGAAACTGGCATTCGACAATCAGCAGGGCGAGTTGCAGGGCGTGGTGACCGGCATCGTGTCACTGGGCCTGGTCATCTCACCGCTGATCATGACCATGACCTTCTACCAATTTGTCGGCGAGAGCGCGCTGTTCTACCTGCCGGGAGCGCCGTTCCTGGTTGCCTTCGTGCTGGTCCTGGTCTGCTTCGTGCTGATCTGGCTCTTCTCCGAAGAAAGTTCCTTTTGACCGAAACGCTGCGTCCCGGAGGAAGGTTCCTTCCGGCTGAAATACTGCGTCCCGGAGGGAACCACCTGACCGTGGGCGGTCAGATGCTGCGTCCCCCATCGACTTCCAGTACCGCGCCGGTGAGGAAGCCCGCCTCGTCGGAGGCCAGGTAGAGGATGGCGTTGGCGACATCCTCCGGCCTGCACAGCCTGCCAAGCGGAATGGTGCCGAGGAATTTCTGTCTGGCTTCCGGTGTATCGGGACCCCCGATGAAAGTCTCGAGCAACGCCGTCTCTCCCAGCACCGGGGCGACGCCGCATACCCGGATATTGTCGGGGGCCAGCTCCACCGCCAGCGACTTGGTCAGCAGCGTCACCGCACCCTTGGTGGAGTTGTACCAGGTCAGGCCAGGACGGGGTCGTGCGCCCGCCGTGGAGCTCACATTCAGCATGACTCCGCCACCAGCCTGGCGCCAATGGGGAACAATGGCCTGGACCATGTGGTAGATGGAGAAGACATTGATCTCGTAGACCCGGCGCAGCGTTGCCTCGTCCACGTCGAGCAGGGGCTGGTTCCGGTGACTCCAGCCGGCATTGTTGACCACGATATCGAGCCCGCCAAAACCGGCAATCGCCTTCCCGACCGCCTCCCTGACCTCGGCGGCGCTTGCGACATCACAGGCCAGGCCGATCGCCGCATCGCCAATGGCCGCCGCCTCGCTCGACACGCCGCCGGCATTGATGTCGGCCATCGCCACCACTGCGCCTTCGGCGGCGAAGCGCCGGGAAATGGCAAGCCCGAACCCGCTGGCCGCACCGGTGACCAGCGCCCGCTTGCCCGCAAGCCTCATGCCATGCTCCGTGTCGGCACGATGGCAATACCTTCCCACCCTGCGGCCGACCTTGCAAATTTTCCGTTATCGTTCCTTGACATAGGGCTCGCCGCCGGCCCGGGGCGGGATCGCCTTGCCGACGAATCCGGCCAGGATGATGACGGTCAATATGTAGGGCAGTGCCTGCATCAACTGGACCGGTACCGTGCCGACGCCTTCGATCTCGATGCTCTGGAACCGGATGGCAATGGCCTCGAGCAGGCCGAACAGCAGGCAGGCGAACAGCGCATAACCCGGCCGCCACTTGGCAAAGATGAGCGCCGCCAGGGCGATGAATCCCTTGCCTGCGGTCATGTCACGGATGAACCCTGCGGCGAAGCCGGTCGCCAAATAGGCGCCGCCGAGGCCGCACAGCAATCCGCAGATCAAGGTGGCGCGGAAGCGCAGCCCGGTCACCGACAGCCCGCCGGTATCGACTGCCTCCGGATTCTCGCCAACGGCCCGCAGCCGCAATCCGAACCGGGTCCTGAACAGCAGCCACCAGGAGAACGGTACCGCGGCAAGCGCCACATAGACCAGGATGGTATGACCGGAGAGCAGCTCGCTGTAGATCGGGCCCAGTATCGGAATGCCGGCAATTTGCTCGGCGAACGGAAATTCCACCGGCAGGAACCTGCCATCGCCACTGAGAGATGGTGTCCGGCCACCGAGCTTGAACCAGTGCTGGCCGATGAGGGCGGTCATGCCGGAGGCAAAGAAGTTGATCGCCACACCGGAGATGAGCTGGTTGCCGCGAAAGGTGATTGATGCCAGGCCATGGACCGCGGCCAGGGTCATCGACGCCATGAGGCCGCAGGCCATGCCGATCCAGACCGACCCGGTGAGGGCGGCAAAGGCTGCCGAAAAGAAGGCGGCCGCCAGCATCTTGCCCTCAAGGCCGATGTCGAAGATCCCCGCCCGTTCCGAAAACAGGCCGGCAAGACAGGCAAAAATCAACGGCGTCGAAAGACGCAGCATCGAATCGAGTACCTGAACGAGGGTCGAGAAATCCATCGGAACGCTCAGCTCACTTCCGGAAGTAGAACCGCTCGAGCGGAACCCTTACCATGTTGTCCAGTGCGCCGGTGAACATGATCACCAGCGCCTGGATGACCACGATCATCTCGCGGCTGACCGCCGGCATTTCGAACTCGAGTTCGACACCGCCCTGGTAGAGAACACCGAACAGGATTGCCGCCAGAAAGGTGCCGACCGGGTGCGAACGACCCATCAGCGCCACGGCGATGCCGACAAAACCGGCACCCTGCACCGCGTCGATCAGGAGCCTCTCGGCCTCGCCGGCGACGCTGTTGACGGCCATCAGCCCGGCCAGGAACCCCGAGACCAGCATTGCAATCATGATAATCCGGAACGGTGAGATCCCGGCATAGACTGCGGCCGATTCACTATGGCCGAAGGCCCGGATCGCGTAGCCGATCCGGGTTCGCCAGATCAGCAGCCAAACCAGGACCGAGGCGGCCAGGGCCAGCAGGAATGAAATATTGGCTGGCGGCGATCTGGGAAAGGAAATGCCGACCCACGCCAGCATTTCGTGGAAGGTCGGAAGATGGGCGCCTTCCGGAAACAGGTCGGTCTCCGGCGTCATCTGCCCCGGCGCCTTCAGCACGTTGACCAGCAGGTAGACCAGCAGGGCCGAGGCGATGAAATTGAACATGATGGTGGTGATGACGATGTGGCTGCCCTGCCTGGCCTGCAGATAGGCAGGAATTGCCGCCCATGCAGCACCGAACAGCCCGGCACCCAGCACCGTGGCCGGCAGCGCCAGGCTCCAATGCGGCCATTCGATGGCCAGGCAGACCAGGGCAGCACCAAGACCGCCAAGCGTAGCCTGCCCCTCGCCGCCGATGTTGAACATCCGCGCATGGAAGGCGACCGCGACCGCCAGACCGGTGAATATGAAATTGGTGGCATAATAGAGCGTGTAGCCCCAGCCATAGGCAGACCCGACTGATCCCTTGATGATGATCAGCAGCGCCTCGACGGGGCTCTCGCCGATCCACAGCACCACCAGGCCGGAAATGAAAAAGGCAAGTGCCAGGTTGATCAGCGGGATCAGGGCGATCTCCACCCATTTGGGCATCCTGTTCATTCCTGGTCCCCGCCAACGACGCCGGCCATCAGCAGGCCGAGTTCCTTTTCGTCGGTATCGGCGGTGATGCGTTCGCCGATAATGTGGCCGTCGAACATCACCGCCACCCGGTCCGACAGGGACAGGATTTCGTCAAGCTCCACGCTGACCAGCAGCACTGCGGCACCATTGTCGCGCAAGTCGATGATTCGCTGGTGAATGAACTCGATCGCCCCGATATCCACGCCCCTGGTCGGTTGGCCGACCACGAGCACCAGCGGGTTGCGTTCGATCTCCCGGGCAAGAACCATCTTCTGCTGGTTGCCGCCGGAGAAGTTGCGCGCTTGCAATTCGGGATTGTCCGGCCGGATGTCGAACTGTTCCATCTGCCTGGCCGTGGAGTCCCTCATGGCCCGGTTGTCCATGAACAGCAGGTTGCGGTTGACGCCGGAATCATCCTGGTAGCCAAAGGACATGTTTTCCCAGGCAAGGAATTCCATGATCAGCCCGAGGCGCTGGCGGTCCTCCGGAACATGCGCAATGCCGGCAAGCCGTCTCGTCCTGGCATCGGAGCCGGCGCCCGAGCATTTGAGCTCCTTGCCATCGATGCGGATGCTGGCATTCTCTGCCTCGGCAATCCCGCCCAGGACTTCCAGCAATTCGGTCTGGCCGTTGCCGGCCACGCCGGCAATGCCCAGTATCTCGCCCTGCCGCACGGTCAGCGAGATATTCTTGAGGCGCTGAACCCCGCTGGCGTCGGTCATGCTCAGATTCGAGATCTCCAGCATGTTCCTGCCAAGATTTGCCTCCGTCTTCTTGATGCGCAGAAGAACCTTGCGACCGACCATCAGTTCGGCCAGCTGCGCCGGGCTGGTATCCTTGGTCTGCAGCGTATCGGTCATCTGGCCGCGTCGCATGACGCTGACAGTGTCGGTAATCGCCATGATCTCACGCAGCTTGTGGGTGATCAGGACAATGGTCTTGCCCTCATCACCCAGGCTGCGAAGGATCCTGAACAGGTGATCGGCCTCGGGCGGCGTCAGCACACCGGTCGGCTCATCAAGGATGAGTATGTCCGCCTGGCGGTAGAGCGCCTTCAGGATTTCCACCCGTTGCTGGTGCCCGACCGACAATTCCTCGACCACCGCATCGGGGTCGACATGAAGTTCGTATTCCTGGGACAGGCGGGTCAGAAGATCGCGTGCCTTGGCCAGGGATGGCTGCAGCAGCATCCCTTCCTCCGCTCCCAACACAACATTTTCCAGGACGGTGAAATTGTGCACCAGCTTGAAATGCTGGTGCACCATGCCGATTCCTGCGGCGATTGCCGCCCTGCTATCGGGGATGAGCCTTTTCTCGCCATTGACGAGGATTTCGCCGGAGTCGGCCCGGTAGAACCCATAGAGAATCGACATCAGCGTCGATTTGCCGGCACCGTTCTCGCCGACGATGCCGTGGATGGAGCCACGCCGGACCGACATCGAGATGTCGCGGTTGGCCTGTACGGGACCAAACGACTTGGAGATGTTCCGCAGTTCAATGGCAGGCGCAATCATGGCCGACTGCGCCTGCTCCGAAGTTTCCGTTGCCATCAAGGCTGACGATCAGCTGGTCGGGCAGCTGTCGGCGGCGGTATAGTCAACCACTGCGATATCGCCGGCAATGATACGCGCCTTGTAATCCTCGACAGCCTCAGACACGTCGCCTGAAATGAGGGCCTCGTTGTGCTCGTCGACGGCATAGCCGACACCGTCTTCGGCCAAGCCAAGGGCCACGACTCCGGGCTCCAAATTTTTACCGGCAGCGAAGGATTCCTCGACTGCCAGGTCAACCCGCTTCAGCATTGAGGTCAGAACCGAACCCGGATGCAGGTGGTTCTGGTTGGCATCAACACCGATTCCCAGGATTCCGGCATCCGCTGCCGCCTGCAGGACTCCGACACCGGTGCCACCAGCCGCATGGTAGACAACATCGGCGCCGTCAGCGACCTGTGCCTTGGTCAGTTCGGCGCCCTTGACCGGGTCATTCCAGGCCGATGGCTCATTGCCGGTCATGTTCTGGATGATCCGCGCATCGGCATTTGCCGCCTTGACGCCCTGGACATATCCGCAGGCAAACCGCCTGATCAGCGGAATATCCATTCCGCCGACAAATCCGACAACATTCGATTCGGTGGTCAGGCCGGCGATGACACCGACCAGGAACGATCCCTCATGCTCCTTGAAGACGATGGACCGCACATTCGGCTGGTCGACAACCATGTCGATGATGGCGAATTTGGTGTCCGGGAATTCCGGGGCAACGGCACCCAAGGCGGTGGCAAAGGCAAAACCGGTCATGACGATTGGATTGTGTCCGGCCTCGGCCAGCCTGCGGATAGCCTGCTCGCGCTGGGCCTGCGACTGGAGTTCGATTTCACGGTAATCACCACCGGAACTGCTCTTCCATTTCTCGGCCCCGGTAAAGGCGCTTTCGTTGAATGATTTGTCGAACTTGCCGCCGAGATCATAGACGATCGCCGGCTCCGATGCCGCGGCAGTAGCAAAGGCTGCGGTGGCAAAGGCGATGCCGAGAAGAGCCCTGGTTTTGATCATGATCATGCTCCTGAATGAATGACGAATTGAATTGAGGTCGGCAGTCCGGCAAATTCCGGCTGCACGGTTATTCATTCTTCGCACCTGCGCCCGAAAATACAACCGGAAACTGCATTTTCACCGAACCCACATGTCATGTCTTGGTGGAAGAAATTCCGCTTTTCGGGCTTGCGGCCGGCCCCAGATATGTCGGGACTGGGCGGCTCCCGTCATGCGGCAGTCGTGCCCGGGTAATCCGGGCCAGGGTCAGGCTCGGCATTTCCGTCGGCCTGCTGGCCCGGGCGCCGAGCAGCGTTGCAGCCATCTCCGGGTCCTGGCCAACAACCGTCCCCACTTCCGGAAATCGCTGCGGCAACTCGTCCATCTCGATCCTGGCCGGGCATCCGTCCGGCAGCAGCCTTGCATAGATGAAGCGCCGACTGCCACCTACCACCGCCAGCGTGCCTGGCGGCGCATCCGACGGCAACAGGTCGAACGCACCGATTCCGATTGCGGGAATGCCGAGCGACATCGCCAGGCCGCGCGCCGCCGACACGCCCAGGCGGGTTCCGGTAAAGTCTCCGGGGCCGGTATTGACGCCAATGGCAACGAGGTCGGTGATCGGGCGGCCCGATGACCGCAACAGCTCACGCAGGTCGGGGAACAGGGTTTCAGCCCGCCCGTGCCGTGCCTCGGAATTCCTGGCGGCCAGTACCTCCTGGCCATCAACCAGCGCCAGTGAGTAGACCGGGCCTGCCGCATCGAGGCCCAGCACCATGCCCTCAGGCAACAACCGGTCGCACCTCGATGACATCCGGTATGTAGTGCCGCAACAGGTTCTCGATGCCCATCTTCAGGGTAATGGTCGATGACGGACATCCGGCGCAGGCTCCCTGCATGTGCAGGTAGACGATTCCGCGCTCGAACCCGTAAAAGATGATGTCGCCGCCATCCTGGGCCACGGCTGGCCGGACCCGGGTGTCGATCAGTTCCCTGATCTGCCTGGATACCGGGTCCTCATCGGCGCTGTCGCCCGGTTCGGGAATCTCCGACGAGGCCGGGACGGACATCACTGGCTGACCACTCTGGTAGTGCTCCATGATGGCGCCGAGCACCGCCGGCTTGACATGCATCCAGTCGAAATTTTCCGTCTTGCTGACCGACACGAAATCCCGCCCGAAGAAGACGCCGGTCACGCCGCTGATCCGGAAAAGCCGCGACGCAAGCGGCGACTCCCCGGCAGTGTCGGGATCCCTGAATTCGACGGTGCCGGTCTCCATGACCACCTGGCCGGGAATGAATTTCAGCGTGGCCGGGTTTGGGGTCGCTTCGGTCTGAATGAACATGTCTCGCTCCAGTCACCCACCTGCATAGCTGTTGCCGGCATCGCAAGTCAATCACGGCGCCGCCGAATTTGCCACTGGCAGATTTTCGAAACGCCGTGCCAGGGTGGCAGCCCCGGTCAGGTGATGGCCTCCAGCTGCTCCTTTGTCAGTTCGCCCGGAACGACGGTGATGGGGATCGGCAGGGTGCCGGATGCCTTGCTTAGGTTCGAGACCAGCGGGCCTGGACCGGCCCGGTCGGTTCCGGCCCCGAGCACCAGGACGCCAATCTCGGGATCATCACGGATTTGTCCCAGGATCTCCTGCACCGCGTCGCCCTCGCGGATCACCAGTTCCGGATAAACGCCCTTCCGCTTGCGCATCCAGGTGGCAAAGGTCTCGTAATGGACCTCGATGCGCTCCCTGGCCTCGGCGCGCATGATGTCGCCAACCCCGATCCAGTGCTGGAATTCCTCCGGAGGAATGATCGACAGGATCGTCACCCCGCCACCCGTATGCGCCGCCCGCATGGCCGCGAACTGCATGGCGTTGAGACACTCCCGACTATCGTCGAGGACGACAAGAAACTTCCGCATATCGTCCCTCCCTTCAGTCGAGTGTCCGCATTGCCGCCGACAATGTGTACAGATGCCCGACCATGTCAATTGCTCCCTTGCCGCACACGGAAATCGGCTTCTGGCCCCACCACGTCGCCGGAGGGCCATGTGGTGGCGTCAGTTGGTCCGCCCGCCAACTGCCCCAAGGCCCCCGGACCTCCCCTGTCGCCTCAAACGGGTATGATCTTGCCGGGATTCATGATGTTGAGCGGGTCGATCGCCCGCTTGACCGTCGCCATCCATTCGGTGGCCGATCCCAGCTCCCCGGCAAGATATTTCATCTTGCCCTGGCCGATTCCATGTTCGCCGGTGCAGGTTCCGTCCATGTCGATCGCGGATTGGGCAAGCCAATCGACATAAACGGCCGCATTCCTGGCCTCGTCCGGATCATCCGGGTCGATCAGCAGCAGCATGTGGAAGTTGCCATCGCCGGCGTGACCGACAATCGGCGCGATGATTCCCATCGAAATCGCCTTCTCCTGGGCTGACGACACGCACTCGGCCAGCCGTGAAATCGGCACGCAAACATCGGTGGCGATGCCCTTTGCCCCCTTTCGAAGCTGCAGCGATGCCCAATAGGCATCATGGCGGGCCTGCCAGAGCCTGGTGCGCTCCTCCGGTCGTGTCGTCCACTCGAACCCAGTGCCGTCATTGTCGGTCATGATCTCGCCGCATGACGAGGCCTGTTCGGAAACCGAGGCCTCGCTGCCGTGAAATTCCAGCAGCAGGAGCGGCGAGACTGGCAGGCTCAGGCCGGAATAGGTGTTGACGGCCCTGACCGTGAGATCGTCCAGCAATTCGATCCGGGCCACCGGGATCCCCATCTGGATGGTCTCGATCACCGCCGCGCAAGCCCGGTAGATGTCGGGAAAGCTGCAGCAGGCGGATGACGTCCGCTCCGGAACCCCGTGCAGCCGGAGCGTCAATTCGGTGATCAGCCCCAGCGTGCCTTCCGAGCCGATCAGCAGGCGGGTGAGATCATAGCCGGCAGAGGTTTTCCTGGCCCGTCGGGCGGTTCGAATCACCGTCCCATCCGGCATCACCGCCTGCAAGGCGATGACATTGTCGCGCATGGTGCCATAGCGCACCGCGTTGGTGCCGGAGGCGCGGGTGGCAGCCATGCCGCCGATACTGGCATCGGCACCGGGATCGATGGCAAAGAAAAGTCCGGTCCTGCGGAGGGATTCGTTCAATGTCTTGCGGGTGATGCCGGGCTGTACCGTGCAGTCGAAATCTTCCTCATTCACCGCCAGGACGTCGTTCATTTCAAGCAGGTCAACACAGATCCCCCCGGATGGCGCATTGACCTGCCCCTCCAACGATGTGCCGGTGCCGAACGGTATCACCGGCGCCCGGTATTCGGCGCAAATGGCAACGATGTCACTGACTTCATCGGTCCGGTGCGGGTAGATCACCGCGTCCGGAATCTGTGATCCGATCAGGGTCGTGGTATGGCTGTGCTGCTCCCGGACCGACTGCCCGGTGAGAAACCGCTCGCCGAATCGCTGCCGCAGCACGCCGCAGGCAGATTTGATCCCGGCATCATTGCGCACAATTCCCGAACTGCCATCCATCTGATTGCCTTCCTTCGTTCCGGCAATTCAACCGCATTGCCGTGAAATCGGCAATATGGAATGTTCATCTGCAGGCGGAGGGGGCGTGTCGCCGCCAGATGCGTTTACGACGGGGACATGATGGATTCTCCACACCATTCGAAAAACGCGGGTCGAGAGTTTCACCGGCCGGGTGCATCATCTGCGTGCAAAACCAGCCGGGCGAATCATGGCCAACCGGACGCGCCATGTGCGAGCAAATTCGTTGCATGCGGGAGATGCATCGGTCACTGATCGGGCGGGATGAATCGAAGGCAGGTCGGGCTGCCCTGACGGGGTCGAGGGGCGTGACCGGTCTGAAACGGGTGAGGAATGGCGGCGGATATCGAGACAGGCAGAAATGACGGCTCAAGGGAGCTTCCAACCCATGCCAGGGCAGTCATCATCGGCGGCGGCGTCGTTGGCTGTTCGATTCTGTTCCACCTGTCGAAATTCGGCTGGAAGGATGTGGTTCTGCTGGAGAGAAGCGAGCTGACATCGGGGTCGTCCTGGCACGCCGCCGGCCAGATCCACACCATCAGCTCCGATCCCAATATCTCGCGCCTGCAGAGCTACACCATCAACCTCTACCGGGAGATCGAGGAATTGTCTGGCCAGTCGATCGGACTGAACCTGACCGGCGGCTTCTACCTGGCCTCGAACCGGAGCTGGTACGACTACCTGAAGCGCGAACGGTCGAAGGCTCGCTACATGGGGTTGAGCCAGGAATTCATCAGCCCGACCGAGCTGGCCGAGCGCCATCCGCTCATCGATCCGGACCACTACCTTGCCGCGCTCTGGGATGACCAGGATGGCGATCTCGACCCGTCCGGAACCACCCATGCCTTTGCACGTGCATCGAGGCATTACGGCGGCCGGTATTTCACCCACACGCCGGTCAGCGCCACGGTCCAGCGAGCCGATGGCACATGGGATGTCACCACGGGAAGGGGCGTGATCAATGCGGAGCATGTGGTCAATTGCGGCGGGCTCTGGGCGCGCGAGGTCGGGCGAATGGCCGGTTTGCATCTTCCGGTTCAGCCAATGGAGCACCACTACCTGGTGACCGAGAGGATTGACGAGATCGCCGACCACGTCAAGCGGCTTCCCTGCGGGATCGACTACGAGGCGAACATCTATTTTCGCCAGGAGCGCCAGGGCATGCTCCTCGGCACCTACGAGCCGGTCGGCGTCCCATGGATGGTCCGCGGCACCCCGCCCGGGTTTGGCCATGAGCTGCTCGAGCCGAATCTCGATCACATCGCCGACCGGCTCGAACTGGCATTCGAACGGATTCCCGCACTCGGCCGGGCTGGCATCAAGGATGCGATCAATGGGCCCTTCACCTTCGGCCCGGATGGCAATCCGCTGGTCGGCCCGGTTCCCGGCCTGCGCAACTACTGGTGCGCGGTAGGGGTGATGGCCGGATTCTGCCAGGGCGGTGGCGTTGGACTGGTCATGGCCGAGTGGATGATTGACGGCGAGCCCTCGATCGATGTCTGGGCCATGGATGTTGCCAGGTTCGGCGACTGGGCAACGCCGGATTGGGGGACAGTCAAGAGTTGCGAAAACTACGAACGCCGCTTCGTCATGACATTCCCCAATGAAACGCTTCCCAAGGGCCGGCGCCAGCAGACGACCGCACTGCATGACCGCCTGCTGGCCAGGGGTGCACTGATGGGGCAGTCTTTCGGCCTGGAGCACGCATTGTGGTTTGCCGATTCGCCTCGGGATGCCTGGGAAGACCCGACATTCGAGCGCAACCGGTCGCATGACTACGTGGCCACCGAATGCCGTGCCGTCCGCGGCGGGGTGGCTGGCACCGAGATCGCCAATTTTGCCAAGCACGAGATAAGCGGGGCCGGGGCCCGGGAATGGCTGGACCGGGTCATGGCCGGCCGTCTGCCCGATCCAGGCCGGATCTCGCTGACACCGATGCTGACCCCGAAGGGGCGGCTCTATGGCGATTTGACGGCCGCCTGCCTGGACGAGGAGCACTTCATGATCTTCGGGTCGGGTGCAATGCAGGATGCCCACCGCCGGTTCTGGTTGGCAAGTCTTCCGCCTGACGTGACCTACCGGAACCGCACCGCCGAGTTGCATGGCGTGGCGCTTTCGGGGCCAAAATCCCGACAGCTGCTGACCAGGATCATGCGGGACGACATTTCGGCCAGCTCGATGAAATTCCGCGACGTCAGGGTGACATTTGTCGGTGGGGTACCGGTGATCCTGAACCGGCTCAGCTTCTCCGGCGAGCTCGGCTATGAAATCTATTGTCAGCCACAATTCCTGATCCGGCTTGCCGAGGCCATTGAAGAGGCCGGAAGCGATTTGGGATATCGCTGGTATGGCAGCCGGGCGCTGATGTCGCTTCGCCTCGAAAAGGGGTGGGGCGCCTGGGGGCTGGAATTCCGCCCCGACTTCAATGCCGTCGAAAGCGGCCTCGATGCATTCATCAACTGGAACAAGGAGTTCGTCGGCCGGGAAGCGACGCTGGCAATGCGCGAGGCCGGCGTTGAGCGCAAGCTGGTCACCCTGACCGTTGACAGCCCGATCGATGTCTCCCTCGACGAGGCGGTGCTGAAGGATGGCGATACCGTCGGCTACGTCACCTCGGGCGGCTATGCCCACCATGTCGGCCAATCGATGGCGATGGCCTATGTCGGGACCGAACATGCACGTCCAGGCACAGCGCTCACGGTCGAGATCCTCGGCGAATTTCGTGCCGCCACGGTGCAGGGAAGACCTCTCCACGACCCGGACGGAACCCGGATGCGATCATGATGCGCCAGTGCCCCGGAGCCCGCCCGCGGCCCGCCGGCGCCCGGAAGGATATGCCACGCCACCAGGCCGCCGCCACGAGCCCCGGCGGCGGCAATCGTGACCGCCGCCGCCCCGCCCTCAGTCGAGCCTGACCGCCTGTCCGGTCTCCGAGGAGTCCTGGGCAGCAATTCCCATCCGCACCGCCATCCAGCCGTCACGAAGACCAACTTCCGGCTCGCCGCCGGCCTCGATCATCCTGCGGAAGGCCTGGTGCTGGAAAAAGGTGGCACCATGATGGCTTCCCGCCGCCGCAAGCTGATCATCGATCGGCAGTTCGATCCTGGTCGGCGTGCCCTGTCGCCTCGGCCAAATTGCCAGTTGCGGGTGGGGGCAGGGGCCTCGCCCGGGCGGCCAATGTCCGGGAGATGGCGGAATCAGGCAGTCAATCCGCCCATCCGGCCCCACCGCGGTGATTTCCTCCTGCCACTGCACGCCGTCGGCAAACATGCACAAATCAAGCATGGCACGAATTCCCGACCCGAATTCGACCACGGTGAAGGCGGCATCCCAGATGTCCGGCACCTCGCCGCCGCCTTCATCCCTGTGGTTGACGGCCTGCCAGCCTGATCCCCACACCCGAACCGGCTCCTCGCCGGCAATGAGGCGCATGAGGTCGAAGAAGTGGCAGCATTTCTCGACCATCGTTCCGCCGGTATTGCGGTTGAAGCGGTTCCAGTTGCCGACCTTGGACAGGAATGGAAACCGGTGTTCCCGGATCGACAGGTGGCGAACGCCGCCAGTTACCCCTTCGACCTCCTCCAGGAACCGCGCCAGGGGCGGCATGTAGCGATATTCCATGCCAACCCAGATTGGTGCCGGATAGGATGCCGCCAGCCAATCAACGAGTTCCCGGTCCTCGGGGCGGGTGACAAGGGGTTTTTCCACGAGAACCGGCAATGGATGAATCGCCGCCACTTCCCGCAAATTTGCCGCATGCAGGCAGTTCGGCGTCGCAATCACCAGGGCATCAGGCCGGGGCTCTCCCAGCAACTCCTCCAGGCTCGCCGCCGGCCTGGCCCCGGGAGCCAGCGCCGTCGCACTGGCCCGCATCTCTACATCCGGCTCCAGGATGCCGGCAATCTCGCAGCCCTCCATCAGGGCAATGTTCCGCATGTGCTCCTGCCCCATCCAGCCGGCACCGAGAATGGCATACCGCATGATTCAAATTCCCTCCTGACAGTCGGCGCCCCGGTGCCGTGGTGCCCAACCGTCGGCCACGGCCCAGGCACCTCGCCCCCGGAATCAGTTCCTGCCAATATTTGAATTTCCGGACAATCACGACCAGAGTCGCACCGCACCGTTTTGGCGCCTCACCGCACCATGGCGCCCTGGAGTCGGCCAACGCCGGTTTCGTGCCCGGTGGTGTCGAAAGCCATGTGCGCAGTTCCGAACCCGGACTGACTTGCAGGCACGGGTCTCTTGGCGCGGATTCGAGAATTGGGCATTTCCCGGTCGACAAAGGGGCTTTGGAGCTTCCGGGCCCCTTGGTTATCCCGAACTGACAACGACTTGGGGCAATTCAGGCCTCCCCTGCCTGGACACCATGATCCCGAACGCCCAGTTGGCTGTCCGGAGTGAAGACGTGACAGCGCAATCGGGCGCCGTGAATTCGGCCAATAGCGGGCCGGAGGTGTTCGATCACGGTCCTTGCCTTGCTTTGCTTCGCCGTCAGGTTCACGTGCAGGTTCTCCCTGCGGAAATGCAGGAAGATTCCGCGTGGGTTCCAAATTGGCGTATTTCGCGAGGTGCCCCTTTCGTCGATAACTGAGGAAGAGATCTTTTTGGGGCAATTCCCATCTGCGAGTTCTGCTCGTCGAAGTTGCGCTTGCACGGCGCGCGGTCGGCACCGAGCTGTCCTGAGAGGCCGAAGGCCTTGCAGGTTTCGTTCCCGTTGAGGTCGACTGACTCATGGCCCAATTCCAGACTTGAACGGCAGCCGTCCACGACGAATTGGACGGTCAGCGCGATGAAGCCGGTGCCATCGCCGTCGGATAAAGCCGGGCTCGCGATCAGCTTGAGACCGCTGTAGATCAGCATCCCCGCCGCCGCACCACCAGTACTGCAGGTTGCACAAGCGGCAGGCTAACGCCTCCTGGCGCGGCTCCAGATTGTCCTGCGTGCCAGCCCTCGGTTCGGACAGGAGCCGGTAGGCCGCCCGGTGCGGCATGTGACGTGGCTCGAGACATCGTCCGGGGAGCAAACTAATTTCTCTTTCGAGACGCAGAACCTGCCATCTTTCCGAGGTTCGCACTTCGTTGCGGGCCTTCGTGCTTTCTGGAGGCTGCGAATGATGTAATTTGCCTATCTCGACGAATTCGGAAATGTCGGCCCCTATGCGGCCCGGACAATTGGGGATCCCTGAAACCACCCGTAGCAAGGCCGCCTCACCTCATCCATCACAAGACTTGTCCCTCCCCTTTGTTGTATGAGACAACTTGATCCGGGGAATTTCTGGATAAATAAGGACGAACTCGATGATACGGCAACTTACGATGGCCGCGTTGGCCTCATTGGTTTTCGGGATGCTGACATACCCGTCAATGGCGCAAGCTCCGCCGAGCGCGACGATCGCAGCGGGCACATTACAGTACTATCCAGGCGAGGATGTAAAATTCAAGGCTTCTCTCAGTTCGAGTCCAGGTCACGCAGTGGTAATCGTTGTCAAATGGGCTGGCTATGATCGTTACTGGCGATTGCAGCCTAACTTCGAGTTCTCCTTTCCCTGCAACTTGGTAAACAGGGGTTCGCACACGATCACGATTCAGACGTCCAACGACAACACCAATGCGGCCACCTGTACTGCCTCAAACAATAATGGCACTGACTGCGCCGCCCCTTACCCAACGGCATATGAAGTTGGCAGTCCAAGTTCGGCGACCGCGACCTGCAATTGACGCGGAAATAACGAGAAGGTCGCCGAGTTTCATCGGTTATCCGACAGCGCGTCACGCGGCAGCGTCCTACCCCTCAACTGTCTCCATGTCGTCGCTATTGCCGCGGCCACGCCATCGTCGTCCCGTCCAGGGGGAGGTGAGCGACAGTATCGAGTCGTCCCGTGTCGGGGTGTCGTCAATCAGAAGAATGCCTGGATGCCGGTTTGGGCCCGGCCCAGGATCAGGGCGTGGACGTCATGGGTGCCCTCATAGGTGTTGACCGTCTCCAAGTTCTGGGAATGACGAATGACCTGGTAGTCAATCTGGATGCCGTTGCCACCATGCATGTCGCGGGCGGCCCTAGCGATGTCGAGCGCCTTGCCACAATTGTTTCTCTTGGCAAACGAGATCATTTCCGGCGCCATCCGGCCTTCATCGAACAGCCTGCCGATTCGCAACGCCGCCTGCAGCCCGAGGGTGATTTCGGTCTGCATGTCGGCCAGTTTCCGCTGGTAGAGCTGGGTGGCGGCCAGCGGTCGTCCGAATTGCCGGCGATCGAGCCCGTATTGCCGCGCCGCATGCCAGCATTCCTCGGCCGCGCCCATGACCCCCCAGGCGATTCCGTACCGGGCCCGGTTGAGGCAGCTGAATGGTCCCTTCAGCCCCGCCACGTTCGGCAACAGCGCATCCTCGCCCACTTCCACGCCGTCCAGTCCGATCTCGCCGGTGACCGAGGCCCGAAGCGACAGCTTTCCGTCAATCCGGTCTGCTGACAGGCCGGTCGTTCCCTTGTCCAGCACGAACCCGCGGATGGCCCCGTCATGCGCGTCCGACTTCGCCCAGACCACGAACACGTCGGCAATCGGCGAATTTGAGATCCAGGTCTTCCTGCCATTCAGCCGGTATCCACCCGGCACCTTTGTTGCCCTCGTCTTCAGGCTACCGGCATCGGAGCCGGCCTCCGGTTCGGTCAGGCCGAAGCAGCCGATCCACTCGCCGCTGGCCAGTTTCGGCAGGTAACGTGATTGCTGCGCCTTGCTGCCGAAGGCGAGTATCGGAAAAATGACCAGCGAGGATTGGACGCTCATCATGGACCGGTAGCCGGAATCGACGCGCTCGATTTCCCGGGCAACGAGGCCATACGGCACGTAGCCGGCATCCGAGCCGCCGAATTCCTCCGGCAGGGTGATGCCCAGCAACCCGGTCTCGCCCATGGCGGCAAAAATCGACCTGTCGGATGCCTCCTCCAGGTAGTCGGAAGATACTCGCGGCCGCAACTTGCGATCGGCGAACTCGCGCGCCGTATCCCGGATCAGGATTTCATCCTCGGTCAGCTGGTCTTCAAGCAGCAGCGGATCATCCCATTTGAATGATGGCCTGGTTGCAACCGTTCTGTCTTCTGCGTGGGCTGCCATTCTCCTGCCTCCCTGTGGCGATGCCGGGCGAACCGTGCGTCCCCCGGGACCGGCTCCCGGTACGGATACAGCGTCAATCGGTGGCTGGCAATATTGCGGTCCGGTCTAGAACCCTGATCCGGTCCGGATGTCGATTGGCCATGCCAAGTCGGATCCAGGCTCCGTCCCAACGTCGCTCCCATGCTTGCGAATCCGGTGGAGGAAGGTCCTGGAATGCCGGGACATGAAGACAGCGTCAGCGTCTCTTCGGCCGGATCGTGGCGCACCGGCGGGCGCCCGTGTTCACATTTGAGCCAGGACAATCGGAAAGGCAATGACGTCCGGAGAATGCCGCTGTCGCCGGCAGGAGATCCGGCATTGCCTGGCACACCTCCATTCTGGCACGATTGTTTTCCTGGAGTTGCAGTCATGCGGTAAGAGGCCCGCGAAAGTGCCTGCCGGCATGACGAATTCGGATGAGCGGGCGTTCGGGAGCGTGCCCGAACTCCCCGAAGTGGCACGCCATTTCGGGCATTGGCGATGCCTGGTTCAGGCGGCCCCGGTGGATGGCCGATTATCGACCGCTTTCAGGAAGGTTGCGAACTCGTCATCTGGCATCGGGACGACATGCTCGGAAGCTGGATAATTGCCATCGTCGACATCGGCTCGAAACTCCCTGAATGCCGCGATGCGCTCCTTCTGGAGCCGTACGAACTCGCTCTTGAAGTCGCGATAGACCTTTCCATGACGAGGTTTGTGGTTGACCCCGTGGCCCAGGACATCCTCGGCGAAAAGGTATTGCGCATCCGCACCGGCTCCGGCTCCCATGCCAAGCATGATCATCGACGTGTGTCGGCTCAACCATTCGCCGAGCCTGTCGGGCACGACCTCGAGTTCGGCCCCGAAACAGCCGATTTCCTCAAGTCGCTTGACATGGCGATGAAGTTTTACCGCTTCGTCGGCGGTCTTGCCGACGGCGCGCCAGCCTGTCCAGGTAATGTAGCTCGGGATCAAGCCGACATGGGCCACGACCGGAATATGATTGTCGCACATCGCCTTCTGAATTTCGACGGAAGCCGCGCAGTAAAAGCAGTCGCCGCCCATTGCGGAGAAGTGGAAGGCTGCGCGCAGATAGTCTTCGGCAGTTGCGAGGAAACGACCTTCAATCTTGCCCCAGCCACCATAGGGCAAACCGACCTGAACGAAGCAATTGCCCGCCGCCTCGCGCATTTCCGGAGAAAAGTAGCGCCCTTCGATCGACAGCATGTGAATGCCGGCTGATTCGGCCGCGGCCGCCTCGTCAAGGGTGGTGACGTACAGCATGGAGATTTTTTCACCACGTTTCTTCATTGCACGAATATCTTCGACATGCGGGCGGTCATGATACATGCTCATCTGTGGTTCCTTTCTTGGTCGGGTTGCGATGGCCTGCGAGCCCAATTCTGACGTGATCGGAAGAGTTTTGGCGTGCCTGCAATCGATCTGGCCAGTGTTCCTGCTTCACCAACTGAAAACCGTGCTATCGCGAAGGGCTCCGTGCAGGCTCAGCCCTTGGTCGCCAGGCCGCTTGCCGATTTGCGCTGCCTCGGGCGGTGATCGCAGCAACATCTCCGTCCCATAATCGCCTGCGAGCCTTCATTCGAAATATCCGCTGAAAACGGTGCATGTTGCGTCGGTCTCGCAGGGTCTGCCAGGAATCCGGGCCAGCCAGTTCCGGGTCCAGAATCCGAGTCCTTCCTCGTGGAGCCACGTCGCACTGCGCGCCGAGCGGATCATCCCGGTACATGCGACAAGCTGGAAGCTCATCTCAGATCTCCACGTAGATCCGGCCGTTCTCGACCCTGGTCCGGTAGGTTGCGAGGTCTTCACAGGCCGGCGGCACCTCCACCTCGCCGGTCGTGACATCGAATATGGATGCGTGCTTCGGGCATTCTATCTTGGTGCCGACAACCAGGCCATCGCAGAGGTGGACATCCTCGTGCGTGCAGAGCCCGTCCGTGCAATAGTAGTTGTCGTCGTGATCGCGGGCGATGATGAATGTGCGTCTGCCATGATCGAACCGGATCACATCCTCGGGTTCGACGTCAGATTTGGCGCAGGCGTCAATCCAGTCGGCCATTGCTTCTTCCTATATGTCCTGCGGTTTGTAATCGGCGGGCGCACTCGGCACGATGTCCTGCAAAAGTGCCACTGACCTTTCGAGACCCTCCAGCGAGTTCAGGAGCACGTCTTCGTGTTCGACCGAAAGCCAACCGTCATACCCGCCCATCCTGAGGCGGTAGCAGAACTGTCGCCACCATTCCTCGCCATGTCCGAATCCAAGCGTGATGTATGACCAGCTGCGGGACGAAATATCGACGAGGCTCCCGTTTTCCAGAAGGCCAGTTGTCGCTTGCACCGCTGGGTTGAGCATCGTGTCCTTGGCGTGGACATGGTAGACCGCGTCGCCCAGGGTTTCTGCCGCCGTCAATGGGTCGGCACCCATCCAGAACAGGTGGCTGGGGTCAAGATTCGCGCCCAGGACAGGACCCACTGCCATACGGAGCCTGAGGAGACTCGGCACGTTGTAGACGCATTGGTTTCCGTGAAGTTCCAATGCAATCTTTTCGACGCCATGCTCCCTCGCGAGATTGGCAATCTCTTCCCAGAACGGGAGCAGCCTTGCCTCCCATTGGTAATCGAGGATCGCCTGCGTCTCGGGCGGCCAGCTTGAAACCACCCAGTTCGGCATGGTGTCTCCCGGCGCGCCTTCGGGCAGGCCCGACATTGCGCAGACCGTGCCAAGTCCCATTTCGCCAGCGACGCGGATGGTGTCCTTCAGGCCATCGCCTTGCGTCGGGTCGGTTGGATGCAGCGGGTTTCCGTTTGCATTCAGGCCGATGATCTCAAGGCCACGGGTCTCGAAAGCCGCCATGAACTCAGCCTGGGCACCCGGGTTGCCAAGCATTTCCCCCAGATCAAAGTGTGGGGCGGTGGACCACCCGCAGGTGTTCACTTCGACCCCCCGCACTCCCATGCGGACGGCATTGTCGAGCATGTCTTCAAGCGACATGTCCCCGAGGCTGTCTGACACGAAGCCGATCTTCATCTGCCCAACTCGCAAGAAACGCCGTTCCCGAAGGCGGAAAGGAATGCAGGAGCGCATGTTCCAGTCATTCTTGCCATCTCCCCTTGTCGTGACCTGTCGCGGTCATATCCATGCATGTCGCCGTGCTGGACGATGCGGCGCGTCCCTTTGTCTGCCATGTCCTTGGCCGCGCCTGATGGCGCTGCGCTGGCGGGTCGAAGACGATAGCGCGGCTTACGTCGCAATGGCAGTCGTGGGCGCCCTTCAGGTGTTGCCCCCGGCCGAGATGGCGGATCGCACCCTCATCGTGGACAATTGCGCCTGAAATTGCCCCGTTTCGTGTCCGGTCCGGCCTGTCTGCAGGTGAATCTGCAGTGGTCCGGCACTGATGAAGCACGCCGGGGTCGGTCTTGAACGCATGGTGCAAGGCAGTCTGGATGATGTGTCCTTTCTCGTCTTGGTGGTCAGCCTGGATCTTCGGGTTTTCCCCTCATGCACTCCGTTCTGGGAGGAGTCGCTGACGCGTAGAACTCAGGTCTTGCGACCATCTCGACGGAATGCTTGCGGCCTTCGCCAAGTGCCTGAACGCCGATTTCGGCGACTCTTGCTGCCGCGTAGCCGTCCCAGGCGTTCGCAGCGGCCGCCGGGAAGGCCCCGGTGGAGACGAAGTTGAGGAATGCACGATTCTGACGTCGGTAAGCTTCGGCATAGCGGTTCCGCCAGTCGGACGCGTAGGCCGTGCTGCTGACCAGTTTCATGTCGGTGCGTGTGTAGGCGACATTGTTCATGGCAATCGATCCGGCCTCGCCGACGAGTTCGGCGCGAACGTCGTATCCATAGGCCGCATTGTTGTTGATTTCGATGTTCACGAGCTGGTCGGCCGTGGTTTCGAGCACCATCACGACCGGGGCGACCGCGTCGTCCGACCGCTTCGGCTGCCATGCTGAAATGCTTGCAAATTCACACCCCAACACGTGCCGTGTCACATCGAATTCATGCGGTGCCGAGTTCGTGATCGCCATTGCGCCTGTGAATTCGGCGTTCGGAGTCTCCACGTTGCGGTGGAAGTTGTGCATCATCAGCGCTCGCCCGATTCTGCCTTCGTCCAGCGCTGACTTCATCTCGACGTAGGACTGGTCGAAGCGGCGCATGAAGCCCAACATGACATGATGCGTGCCGGTCGCCGTTTCGGCTCTCATGACATCAAGGCACTCGCTGGCAGATTGCGACAACGGCTTTTCGCATAGAACGCGCTTGCCCGCTTTGATGCAGGATAAGCTCAGATGTGCGTGGGTGCAGTCAGGGCTGGCAACGATCACCGCGTCGACATCGTCGCGAAAGATTGTCGCTTCCGGGTCTGTGGACACATCGCAGGCACCGTGCCGTTCGGCGACCGTTTGAGCCCGGTCTCCGTTACTGTCACATACCACCTGCAGCGTGGCGCCGGGCAGGTCCTCGGCCACGATCCTGGCATGGTCAGCGCCCATCAGCCCTGCGCCGATCACGGCAAATTTCACACTCATTTCCGGTCCTGCCGCGTTTGGAAGATTTGGAGGGTGCACGCCATACTCTTGAGTCGATTTGCGTTGGTCAACTGTCCGGGAGAGTCTGTTCTGTCAACGAATGGTCAATGCGACGGCGTCGGGTGGTCGTCATGTGTTTCCACGCGGGCATCAAGCCGGGCTTCAAGCGAAGCCATGTCCACGCCGCCAGCCATCAGGTCGGTTATCTCCTCGCGGGTCTTTTCTCCCTTGCGGAAGTCAGCGGCTATTGAGCCCCTGATCAGGATCGCGAAGTGATCCCCTACGGCAAGCGCATGCATCACCTGGTGGGTGATGAAGATCACGGCAAGCCCCCGGCGCTTGGCCTCGTTGACGATGCCCAACACGTGAGCCGCCTGCTTGACGCCGAGCGCTGCAGTGGGTTCGTCCAGGATCAGGACCCGCGCGCCGAAATAGACCGCACGCGCGATGGCGAGCGATTGTCTTTCCCCACCCGAAAGGCCGCCTACCAGCCGGTCTCCGTCGTCGACGCGGGTAATGCCGAAATCCTGAACGGCCCTGACTGCGATCTCGTTTGCACGCCTGCGATCGAAGATCCTGAATGGCCCCCAACCCCTCGTTGGCTCGACTCCGACGAAGAAGTTCCGACCGATCGACATCAGCGGATAGGTGCCGCCAAACTGGTGTACCGTGGCAATGCCGCGGTCATGGGCGTCCCGGGGTCGTGTGAATTCGATCGCCTCTCCATCCATGAGGATCTCTCCGGCGTTTGGCCTGTAGACCCCTGCCAGCGTCTTGATCAGCGTCGACTTGCCGGCACCGTTATCCCCGAGGAGGCAGAGCACCTCGCCTGCATGCACCCTGAGCGAGATTTCGTGCAGGACATCAATCGGCCCGAACGATTTGTCGACGCCGCGCAACTCGAGGATCGGTGTCCGGTCTGACATGGCCGGCACGTCAGTTCTTCCTTGCGGTCGACATGGTTGTCGCCATTCTGCGGAAGGTGTCGTTCATCAGAACCGCGATCAGCAGCATCACGCCGATGATGAGGCTCGAGAGATTCCGGTCAAACGGCGTGTAGCCGATGCCCTGCTGCACGATGGCAAGGGTTGCCGTTCCGAAAAAGATTCCAGGCACGGTGCCAAAACCGCCGGTCAGCAAGACACCGCCGACCACGACCGCGATGATCGTGTTGAAGATCAATGCAAAGTTTGTCGTGGTGGTGGCCGAGTTCGACAGGATGGTCTCGGATGCACCGGACAGCGCGGCAGACATCGAGGCAAGCATGAAGAGCGCGATTTTGAGTCGCTGGATTGGAATGCCGGCATTGCGGGCGCTTTCCTTGTCGCCTCCGAGAGCAAAAATCCAGTTCCCCCAAGGCGAATGATGCAACACAAAATAGAAAATCGCCGCAAGTCCAAGCCACCAGAAAACCGAAGATTGGAATCCCCAGAAGTGGTAGGAACCGAACAACTCCTTTGCCCAGACCGGAGAATGAAGCGCCTGCGTTGTCCTGTCAGTCAGCAATAGCGAGAGGAAAAGAGTCAGTCCGCTGACAGCAAACAGCGTCGCCAGCGTCACGATCAGGGAAGGCACATTGGTCCGCGTCACGAGCATGCCGTTGACCCAACCGATGAACCCGGCGATCCCGAAAGTTATGAGCAGGCCAACCGGGATCGGCAGGCCGTAATGGCCGCAAGCGATGGCGATGGACATCTTCGCGGCCGGCACCACGGCACCGATCGAAATGTCAAGCTCTCCTGCGACCATCAGGAACCCGATCGGGATTGCAATGATCCCCACGGTTGAAGCGGCATTGACCCAGCTTGATGTTCCAAAGGGAGACAGGAAGTTCCGATCGAAGCCGAAATACCCGAAGAACGAGAATACGAGAAGCATGCCAACAAGGGCCCCGACTTCGGGACGCCGGAAAACGGCACCGATGGAGGCGCGTGGCGGTGCGGCGATCTCATCGGTTTCAGTGCCGCCGATTGTGGCCGCCATCTTGTTGCGCATTGCTCGTCCTTCGCTCTGGGTCCTGGACGCAGGATCGTGAATGCGCCCGGCCGGCAAATGGCCGACCGGGCAACTGCGTTCAGTTTAGCGTGCTCCGAGCGCAACGCCAGCCAATGCGCTGCCGATATTCGAGGCGTCGACGATGGCCGGGCCAGTCAGGACCGGTTCGGTGACGACCTCGGTGCCGAAGGCGAGATGCGCAAACAGTGTGGAGACTGCCAGGAAGCCCTGCAGGTAGGGTTGCTGGTCGATCGCCATTGTCTGGGTGCCAGCCTCGATGCGGTCAAGCACTGCGGGACTCAGGTCGAAAGTCCCGACCATGACCCGGTCACCTGCTCCGATCTGGGTAACCGCGTTGGTGGCAGCATCGGAGGCCCATGCGGCGAGAGTGATGACGGCGTTGATCGAATCATCGCCGACGAGCTCTGCCTTGATTGCCTCGGCAGTGCCGGTTACGTCGCCGTCAAGGTTTGCCGGAACGCGCAGGACCATGACTTCGGCACCGCCCTCTGATCCTCCGTCGGCAACGCCCTGGCAGCGGGCTTCAAGGTTGATCGCGCCAGGAATCTGGATGTGGCAGAGAATCTTCTTGGCACCATGTTCAGCCATGTACTTGCCGCCTGCGACACCGGCCACGTACTCGTCCGAGCCGAAGTAGTTCAATGCGCCAAGCTCGCCGCGAAGATCCGATCCGGCATTGAACATCGTGATGACAATGCCCTTCTCACGCGCCGACTGAAGTGCAGGAACCTGTGATTCGGGAACCCAGACCGGGCTCGCGATGCCGTCGACGCCTTGCGCCACGGCCTGGTTGACCAGGTTCACGAGGTCGGGGCCGAAATTATCGTAGTTTTGAGTCCGAAGGTAGTTCACTGAACCGCCATTGGCTTCAACCATGGCAGTTGCGTCATCGACACCCTTCTTGATCAGGTTCCAGAATCCGTCCTCGATCGAACCACCGATGACGGCAATGTCCTGAGCCATGGCCCCGGTGGATATCGCGACCGCAGTCGTGGCAGCGGCGATGGTCTTGGTTAGTTTCATGTCGAGTATCCTCCTGTTGTTGGTCCGTCGTGTTGACGGCTCGACAGTAATTGAGCCTGGTGGCCCATTTGCGCCTTGCGGCGTTGGTCGGGACCGCAAGGCGGTCCCGGGTGATTGTCGCCACCAAGTGCATTCGGGGGCGACGGAGAGTCATGTCATTCGGCAGGTCTGGTGCCGGCATCCAGGCGCCGCATCCTTTCCTTCTTCTTGCGGAATCGTTCTTTCATGCGCTCGTCTGCCTCCCTCGAGCCGTCGTGCCAGGTGCCAAAGAGCATATCGAGCGGGACGAGGCCGTCACCACCGTAGTTCACTTCGAAATACTTGTGGTGCAGGTAGTGGACATAGGCATGGCTGTCGAGCGTCGTATTCCTGCCGATTTCAAACTTCTCGAAGCCGAGATGCCCGTTGATGGCACCGAAGCCAACTGAATGAAGAGTGAAGTAGGCGCAGAGAGGATTCGAGGGGATCAGCAGGTGCAACCATGCTTCGGCCATGTAGGGAAACCCCTCCCCGGGGTGCATCGAAAGTGACGACCAGGGCGATGGATTGATCGAGTTGTGATGAACCGAATGGACCCACTTGTAGAGCAGTGGCGTATGGATCAGCCGATGCAGAAAGAAGAAGTAGATTTCATGAATCGCCGGTGCAATCAGGATCAGCAAGGAAAGCCACGCCCAGTGCGTGCCCCATGGCAGCCAGGACGCCCAGCTGTTGGCATAGACCCATAGCATGACGAGTTCGACCACGGTCCAGAGCGGGACGGTAACGAAAATCGAGCGAATGAAGTTATCGATATTCTGGCTCTGGAACCAGAAAATGTCGGATGGCTGATCGGCGGGGAACTTCGAGTTGTACTTGAAGCGCGTGCCCTGCACGCGCTGGATGTAGTAGCGCAGCTCGAACACGCCAAAGAAGACGAAGATCGCGATCGCATTGAGGCCATAGAGGTACAGGTAGTTCCTGATCGAAAGCGTCGTGAGGCTCTCCCAACCCGGGATCAGCACCAGGACCCACAGCAGTGCCGTTGCCAGGTGAAAGGCGTTCCAGGGCCAGAACAGGGACGGAAGCCAGGCGATGACCTTTTTGAGGCTGAAGGGGCGATGCCAAATCGGCGCTGGCAGCGCCGCCACATTTGGCGCCCAATTCCCGCGGTTGTCGCGCGTCCCCGATTCAAGATCATCCATGTGACATATTCCCGATGCCAATGCCCGTTGCGACTGGCAAGCACCATTGATAGATTGTCGCATTTGGCGTCAAGCTCGCTGAGCCAAATGCAGTGATCTTGGCTCATTTTGGTTCATTCTCCCGGCCGAAATGACCAGAAATGAAGCAAGTGGAGTTGGCAGATGCGACCTACGATCAAGGATCTTGCCGCCACCGCCGGCGTGTCGGTCTCAACGGTCAACAGGGTCATTAACGATCCGGAAAAAGTCAGGCGATCGACGCAGCAGTTGATACTTCGTGTTGCAGAAGAGATCGGATTCTACGGGCTTGGCACGATTCAGCATTCGATTCGAACACGAAGGCAGGTGCGCCGGGTTGGCATCCTGCTCCTGCAGGAGAATCGCGCATTCTACAGCGATCTTGGTGCCGCCCTGCGTGAGGCGGCGCAGACCTGCATGACGTTCGATGTCGACCTGACTCTCGAGTTCATGAACGACCTGTCGCCCAACCACGTTGCGGAGCGCTTGCTGGCGATCGGTTCCAAATGTGACTCGGTTGCGTTGGTGGCCGCAGAGCATCCGCTTGTCTCCGATGCGATCGACTCGCTGTTCGAGGAGGGTGTGCCGGTCGCGGGCTTGATCACGCCGCTGACGGCCCGCGAATACGTTGGCTATATCGGTCTCGACCACTGGAAGGTCGGTCGCACGGCAGCTTGGGCATTTGACAGGATGTGCTGCCGACCCGGCAAGATCGGGATCCTTGTCGGAAGCCACCGCTATCGGAACCAAGACATGAACGAGAGCGGATTTCGGTCCTACTTCCGGGAGCACAACCAGGGCTTCACCTTGCTGGAGCCGCAATCCACCTACGAAAGCGCGGCGGTGGCACGCGAAATAACCGAGCAGCTCTTGTCCGAGCATCCGGACATGTGCGGCCTGTTCGTGTCGGGTGGTGGCATTACCGGCGCGCTCGGCGCGTTGCGGGATGCACATGTTTCGAAAGACTTTGTGAGCGTTGGATACGAGCTCATCGAGGCAACGAGGAGGGGGCTCATCGACGGCACGTTGACCTTGGCAATCGCGCATCCGATGGCCGCCATTGCGCGCAGGGCCATCGATGCGCTGACCAGGGCCAGGGTTGCCGAGGGTACGGGAGTTGTGCCGACCACAACATTGGGATTCGAGATTTACACGTCGGAGAACATCTGAACTCCACTCTCCCTGCCTGATTCCACGCCATGCGGCAAACCCATTCCCCGGCGGTCCAGCCTGTCTCGAATCGCGGCCGTACTGGCCACCCGGATACGCGCGGTTTGGCTCAGCCGTTGACACTCTCGCGGACCACCCTTTCTTCCCTGCGTCATCCGCTGGACATTTCCGGCAAATTCAGCGCCAGGCCTGCAGGACTGTTCGGACGGGCGATCCCGGCCCGGGCTTTACGCTACGGGAAATAGACGCCGCCCGGGAAAGACACCCGCTCCGCATTGTCGCCGACCCGCTGCCGAAGGCGGCGGCGGAACAAGACGCACGGGATCAGGTCTTGTTGATGGGAGGTCCTGCACGCCTTTTCGGCGGCCCCCCAAGCCACTGCAAAATCTCGTTCACCTCGGGGAAGCGGACCGGAAGGGGTGAGACGGGCTCGAGATCCAGGATGACATGCCACCAGGCCCAGGATCGGGCGTCCCAGATCCCGGGATGAGCGTTGCGAAGGGCGTTCCGCAGTGCATCGTCATCGAAGTGGCTCCGCATCTCCATGATGTCTTCGGCAAAGCCATGAATCATGACATGGTTCAGGAAAAAGACCTCGTCCTCGATCGTCTCCTGCGGAGGCTTGAACCAGACAACGCGACGGGCGACATCGGCCAGGGATGTCATCGACCGATCAGCACACATGGCGAATTCATCCTCGGCGACGCCGGGACATTCGCACGGGCGGAGTTCAGGAAATTTTTCCAGGTGCGCCGCCTTCACGGCGCCGCGAAGATTCTCCCGGACCGATTGCGGAACTGTGTCCAGGTCGCCTTCCCCGAAGAATGCGAGCGCCTTCAGGGTCAGGACCGGATTGAAGCTGGAGCCGAAAACCGCGCTGGCAGCACCAAGGATCTCGGGCAGCGAAATGCCAGATTGCAGCGTGGCGTCGATGTCGACGTAATCCTTGGCGGAGGCGCGTTGCTGGACCGCAAGCACCTGGGTCGCGGCGACATCCAGCAATGATGCCGTCAGGGTCCCGGGACCCTCTGCCCAGTCCGGTTCCCGAATGATCCGCATGCTGAGACGCCCAAAGTTGGAGACCTGCACTCGCCCGCCAGGTCACGAACGCAAATCAAGGCGTTCACGGTGCTTTCGGTTGTCATGGGGCTCCTGCGAGGCAGAGTATTCCTCCGTGTTGCCTTGCAGGGTCAAAAGGTTCGTCGAGGAATAATCGGCAATCAACTCCTTCACCCGGTCCTCGATCCTGCGACACGGTTCCGGATCAAGCTTGGCCTTCATGGCCTCAAGGCTTGCTGTCATCACGTCCCTCCTTGTCGGCTTCGGGTCGGCGGGCCCCTGTCATTGACGACGCAGACCCACCGAAATGTGCACCGGCCTTGTCCACGATCCGGGGTAGCCTGCTCAACTCTTCTACCCGAAGAGTTGGTAGAGCGCGGTTGCGATTTCGCTCTCCAGGGGGAAGGACAGCATCCCCATGACCGAATATCCGAGCAGCCAGGGCATCAGGTAGAACCTGATCATGAAGAAGAACCAGGCCACGAACAGCGGAACCAACGGTTCGGCGAGGAAGCTCGGCGTGACCGGCGCAAAGAATCTGAGGATCGGGTTGGTCAGCTTCACGAAGGCCTTCATGAAGAAGAAATCGCTGTCCAGCGGCAGGAACAGGTTCATGGCCACGCGCCCGATCAGCGTCCACATGGCCATGCCCAGGATGTAGTCGAACAGCAGGATCCACCACGGAAATGCCAGGGCTGTCTGCATCCGGTTGCCTCCCGAAGCAACAGGGGCGGGTATGACCCGCCCCTGAAATTCGTCTGCCTGCCGAGTCAGTGCTCGCGGTCGAGGATCGCCTTGCCTGACGGATCCCGGATCGCGTCGACCATTTGCTGGGTCTCGGCGTCGGGCTCTTCGGTGGCCAGGCTGACCACGACCATGGCAATCAGGCTGACCGGCATACCGATGATGGCAAACCGCAGGTGGTCGATGCCAAGCCATGGATCCATGCCGGCAAACCTGACCATGTAGAGATAGGCCGTACCCGAGGCAAATCCGAGTATCATTCCCCAGATCGCGCCGGCTCGATTGGCCCGTTTCCACCACACGCCGAGAACGAGCGGGAAGAACAGTCCGGACGCTGCAAAGTCGAACGCCCAGGCCACCGCCCCGAGGATGCCGGTAAGCCGGAAACTGGCAACAAAGGCAGCCAGGGCACCGATCGCCACCAAAAGCACGCGGGCAACGATCAGGCGAGTCTTGGTGTCAGCCTTCGGATCGATGATCTTGTAATAGAGATCATGGCTCAGCGCGTTGGCGATTGCCAGCAGCAGGCCGTCGGCGGTCGACATCGCCGCCGCCATGCCGCCGGCTGCAACCAGCCCGGAAATCACGTAGGGCAACCCTGCAATCTCCGGCGTAGCCAGCACCACGATATCCGGCCGCATGAAGAACTCGTTGACCTGGAGCAGGCCATCCCCATTGAAGTCGGTGATCGCGAGGAACTTGACTGCCGTCCAGTTCTGGATCCAGTCAAGCGCCATGACATCTTCGACAGACTTGCCGATAATGCCGGTCGCGAGTTCCGGATCAAGCACCTGCAGCTTTGTCAGCGTCGCCAAAGCCGGCGCCGTGAAGTAGAGCAGGAAGATGAACAGCAGTGACCACGACACCGATTTCCGGGCGTCGCGCACTGACGGGGTGGTAAAATACCGCATCAGGATATGCGGAAGCGACGCAGTTCCGGCCATCATGCAGAAGGCCAGGGTGACGAACTTCCAGCTTGACATCCCGGTTCCCGGATCATTGTGCAGCGTTGTCAGAATCCTGACACCGCCATATGGCGCATCACCGCCTGCTGCAGCTCCGACTCCGAACAACGTTTCCAGTTCGCCGATCCGCGCCACGGCCTCGCCATAGCTGAAATGCGGGATGATGCCGAAGCCCTGGACGTTGGACATCCAGATGACCGGCACCAGATAGGCGATGATCAGAACGATATACTGGGCAACCTGTGTCCAGGTCACGGCCCGCATGCCACCAAGCATCGAGCACAGCAAAATGCCCAGCAATCCGAACCAGACGCCGACCTCGAATGGAATCAGCAAGGCCCGGGATGCGATCGTTCCGGAGGCGTTGATCTGCGCCGTCACATAGGTGAAGGAGGCAACCACCAGGATAACCGTGGCAATGAACCTGGCCAGGTTGCCGCCGTAGCGGGTTCCAATGAAATCCGGCACCGTGTAGCAACCGAACTTGCGCAGATACGGAGCCATCAGGGCGTTGACGAGCACGTAGCCACCGGTCCAGCCGACCACGAAGGCCAGGTAACCATGACCGCCAAAATAGATCCCGCCGGCCAGCGCAACGAATGACGCGCCCGACATCCAGTCGGCTGCCGTTGCCATCCCGTTGAAGACTGGCGGCACTTCGCGCCCGGCGACGTAGTAGGCGTCGACCTGCATGGTGCGCGACAGGAAACCGATCACCGCGTAGATCACGACAGTGAACGCCACGAACAGAAGTCCGATGGTTGAAGCCTGGACCCCGAGTTGCTCGAGGATTGCCATGAGAATGATGAAAATGATGAATCCGCCGGTGTACAGGCCGTACACTTTCGGCAGATTGCTGAGGAAGTCCTCTTTACTCATATTGGCCATGATTTTCTCCCTTATCCTTCGCCCAGACCAGCTTCGTTATCGATCTTGTCCTGGAGCAGGTTCTGGCCAAAGATCAGGATGACGAAGATTGCGAGAGATCCCTGAACGGCAAAATAGTATCCAAGCGGAAACCCGAGGAATGAGCCACCATTCAACCCCCTTGCGAACCAGTGAACAACAAAGGCGAAAATTACCCAGATAGCCAGCACGACGATCGTGAGGTTGCGGGTCTTCCTCCAGTGTTCGGCTCGATTGTCAGATGTAGCAGGCATGCATTTACTCCTGTGAATTTGACAAAACGTCGATGGCGACCTTCTACAACGATTTCTTGACCATTGCAAAATCGGATGTGGCAAATATAGGGGGTGGACCGCGCGATCCGGGTGTGTTGACAGGCGGTGGAGGTCGAATGGTGTTGGAAGATCCTTTTCTGCGCCAGAAGGTGCGCAAGGCGCTGTCAACGCTTCGCGGCGTCCTGAGGTTTCGCTTTGACAGGGCGCCGATTGCCGATATCGACCGGTTCGTCGAATTCATCTCGACCAGGTCGGCATATGTCGCACAGACCTCGCTTTTCGGCTACCTCAAGACCAGGATGGGCCGGGAATACGTCAAGATCTTCAAGGATGATGACTTTCTGCCCTCGATCGAGAAGGCGAAATGGGAAATCTACGCCGCCTGCCTGTCGGACCTCTCGGTACACGCCGCAGCCGTGGTCGCCGGCCAGGGCAGGCAGCAGCAGGAGGTGGCCGGCCTGGCGCGGCACTGCCATGAGCGCAGCGTCCTGGCGACCTTCGACGGCGAGTTTGCGCGGCCGATGATCGAGGAGGTCGTCGCCGATTTCGCCCGGCGGACCGAGCGGACCATCTGGGCCAATGTGGCGATCGGCGAGGGCGCATTCTCGCTCAGCCCGGCGGCGCTTGTCGAGTCGTCGCCGGTTACCGACGAGTTCCGGGAGCTCGACCGCGAAATCGTCACCAATTCGATCAGGTTACGGTGGAACGATGTCCGCGGCCAGCTGCGGAAGCGGCTGGACGGGCAGGCCATCTGGCGCGAGTGGGAGCGGTCGGCAAGCGAAGCTGGCCCGGCTGTCCAGTCACCTGCCGGCAGCCCCCGGGCGCCGGCCATCTGAAAGCGAAGTGGAAAACTGCATGTTCAAGTTCGTGGTCATTTCCGACCTGCACCTGGTTCCCGAAGGGAAATTGTCGCAGACCATCGACACGACCGACCGGTTCCGCCAGGCAATGGCGCATGTGAACCGGCATCACGGCGATGCCGAATTCTGTGTCCTGGCCGGGGATTTGGCCGACCGCGGCGAGGTTGGCGCCTATGAACGGCTGAAGGCGGAGCTTCCGGCCCTCGACATGCCCTGCCACCTGACCCTCGGCAACCATGACGATCACATGGAGTTCGCCAAGGTGTTCGGCAAGGTGACCAATGACACCACCGGCTGTCACGACCATATCATCGATCATGGCGGCCAGCGCATCATCATCATGGACTCGGTCCGCCCCGGCGGGCATTCGGGGGAGCTTGACGGCGGCCAGATCGCATGGCTGGACGAGGCGCTCCGCGAGGCCAGGAAACGGCCGGTGATCGTTGTCCTGCATCACAACATTACCAGGCTGATGGTCTCGACCGACGGTATCCGCCTGAAAGACAAGGGCGAATTTCTTGAAACGCTGGCTGGCCACCCCGATCTGCGCCACGTGATTTCGGGGCATGTGCACATGAATGCGTCGGGGGTCGTGCGGGGCATTCCCTTCACCACCTTCTCGGGGAATCACTACAATATCGAGCCGAGAGTCCATGACGAGAACGAGCGGGCGCCGCGCCATGACGGACCTGGCCAGTATGCCGTGGTCTGGACCGGCAAGGAGTCGACGATCGTGCTTGCCGAGGATTTCATGCATCGCCAGGTCCGGATGCCGCGGGAGGCATTCAACTGGTAATGTCGGAGGGCGACGTCCCCCCGGCGCCGGGAGCCGGTTCGATTCCCGGTTTCCGGGATGTCGAGGCGGCGGTAACCCGCATCGCTCCCCTGGTCAGGAAGACGCCGGTGGTCAGCCTGGCCTCGCTCGACGCCGAGATCGGGCTGGACCTGGTGTTCAAATGCGAAAACCTGCAGCAGCAGGGATCCTTCAAAATCCGCGGCGCCGTCAACGCGGTGAGATTGCTGGCGGAAGCCGGGTTTGCCGGGGTGGTGGCTACCCATTCATCGGGCAATCACGGGGCGGCACTGGCCTATGCCGCCGCCCGGTCCGGCATGCGCTCGACGATCATCATGCCGCAGAACGCGATTCCCGGCAAGAAAGCCCGGATCGCCCGATCCGGCGGCCAAATCATCGAATGCCCGGTTGCCGCCGGCGCCCGGGAGGAGGCGCTGGCGCGATATGTTGCGAGCGAGCAGGCCGAGATCGTCCATCCCTACAATGACCGGCGGGTCATTGCCGGGCAGGGAACCTGCCTCGTCGAGTTCCTCGATCAGGCCGGATCGATGGATGTGGTCGTGGTGCCGGTCGGAGGCGGTGGCCTGCTGTCGGGAACCTGCATCGCCGCCAGGCGGCTCCAGCCGGGGTTGCGGGTCCTGGCGGCCGAGCCCGAGCTTGCCGATGATGCCTTTCGCAGCCTCAAGGCTGGCAGGCTGGTCGAGGCCGGAACCTCGACCACCATCGCCGACGGGCTGCGGGCGCCGGTGCTGGGCCTGACCTGGCAGATCATGTCCGAGCATGTCGAGGCGGTGGTTCCGGTGAGTGAGGCGGCGATTCTCGAGGCCATGAAAATCTACTGGCAGCATTCGGGCACCTGGATCGAGCCGAGTTCGGCCACGGCGCTGGCGGCGGCGCTGGCGAGCCGGGACATGCTGAGGGGGATGCGGGTCGGGATTGTCCTGACCGGCGGCAATGTCGAGCTTGCCGACCTGCCCGGTTCTGCCCGAAGGATGCTGCTGGACCGGTAGAGGCAGCCGATGGCCCGCCCGCATGCGAAATTGGCCTGTTTGGATTTTCGCCGAAATGTCTATACTGCGCGGCAGCAGGCCGTCCGGGGATGTCGGGCGGCGGGATTGATCCGGGTCGGGAGTTGGATCTTGTCTGAAGAAACGAAGCCGAGGACGGCTCGGCAGGCGGCGCTGGACTATCACGAGTTCCCGAAGCCGGGAAAACTCGAGATCCGCGCCACCAAGCCCATGGCCACCGCCCGCGACCTGTCCCGGGCCTATTCGCCGGGCGTGGCCGATGCCTGCACCATGATCCATGGCGACCCGATGGATGCCTTCCGCTACACCGCCAAGGGCAACCTGGTTGCCGTCATCTCCAACGGATCGGCGGTTCTGGGTCTTGGCAATATCGGCGCCCAGGCATCCAAGCCGGTTATGGAGGGCAAGGCGGTCCTGTTCAAGAAATTCGCCAATCTCGACTGCTTCGACATCGAGGTCAACGAAACGGACCCGGAGAAGCTGGCCGAGCTGGTGGTGCGGCTCGAGCCGACCTTCGGCGCCATCAACCTCGAGGACATCAAGGCCCCGGACTGTTTCCTGGTGGAGCGGCTGTGCCGGGAGCGGATGAACATTCCCGTATTCCATGATGACCAGCACGGGACGGCGATCGTGGTTGCCGCCGCCGCCGAGAACGCCTTGCAGGTAGCCGGCAAGAAACTCGAGGATATCAGGATCGTGGCCGTCGGCGCCGGTGCGGCCGGCATCGCCTGTCTCAGGATGCTGGTGACCATGGGCGCCAGGCACGACAACATCATGCTGTGCGACCGGGAAGGGATCGTCCGAACCGACCGGGCGGAGATCTCGGCCGAGAAGGTGGAATTCGCCCGGGACACGCAACTGACCAGCTTCGAGGAAGCGATGGATGGGGCGGATCTGTTCCTGGGCCTGTCGGGGCCCGGCATCCTGACTGCCGGCATGGTCCGCCGGATGTCCGCCTGCCCGATCATCTTTGCCCTTGCCAACCCGGTGCCGGAAATCATGCCGGAAATCGCGCTGGAGGCGGCTCCCGATGCGCTGATTGCCACCGGCCGCTCCGATTACTTCAACCAGGTCAACAACGTCCTGTGCTTCCCGTTCATTTTTCGGGGGGCGATGGATGTCGGCGCCACCGAGATCAACGACCGGATGAAGCTCGCCTGCGCCAGCGCCATCGCCGGGATGGCGCGGGCGACCACCTCGGCCGAGGTCGGCACCGCCTATAGCGGCGAGGATCTGACCTTCGGGCCGCGATACCTGATCCCGAAGCCGTTCGACCCGCGGCTCATGGCGCAGGTTCCGCTTGCGGTGGCGCGGGCGGCAATGGAGTCGGGCGTTGCCGCACGGCCGGTGGATCTCGACGAGTACAAGCGCCAACTCGACGAGCAGGTCTACAGGTCGTCCTTCACCATGCGGCCGGTATTCGAGTCGAGCCAGACAACCTCGCGCCGGATCGTGTTCGCCGAAGGCGAGGATTCACGGGTCCTGCATGCGACACGGGCCATTCTCGAGGAAACCCGCCACCGGCCGGTGCTGGTCGGGCGGCCGGAAGTTGTCGCCATGCGCATCGAGCAGGCCGGCCTGACCCTGGACCCGGCCAAGGATTTCGAAATCGTCAATCCCGAGGATGACCCGAGATTCCGCGAATACTGGACCGATTACCACCAGATCATGCAGCGGGACGGCGTATCGCCCGACCTGGCCAAGGCCATTCTCCGGACCAATTCGACCGCCATCGCCGCGGTCATGGTCAGGCGGGGCGAGGCCGACAGCGTGATCTGCGGAACCTTTGGCCAGTATCTCTGGCATCTGAACTACGTCACCCAGATCCTGTCCGAGGGCGAATTGCACCCGATCGGCGCCATGTCGCTGATCATCTGCGACTGGGGGACGCTGTTCATCGCCGACACCCATGTCAATACCGACCCGACCGCCGATCAGGTCACCAAGACCGTCATCGCCGCCGCCCGGCATGTCCGAAGGTTCGGCATTGAACCGAAGATCGCCCTGTGTTCCGACTCGCAGTTCGGCAATCTCAACAGCCGGTCAGGCGTGCTCATGCGCGAGGTGCTGGCCAGGCTCGATGCCGGCGGCCATGATTTCATCTACGAGGGCGAGATGAACACCGATACCGCGCTCGATCCGGAGTTGCGGGAGAGGCTGTTTCCCGGCTCTCGCCTCGAGGGGAAGGCCAACACGCTGATCTATCCGAATACCGTCGGCGCCGGCGCGGCACGAAACCTCATGAAGGGGTTTGCCGCCGGCCTTGAGGTGGGCCCGATCCTGATGGGCATGGGCAACCGGGCCCATATCGTGACCTCGGCCATCACCGCCCGGGGATTGTTCAACATTGCGGCGCTGGCCGGAACCACGGTGGCCAGCTACGGCTGAGACCGGCCAGGAAACCGGGAGCATGACATGACGGGAAGCCTGACGACACATGTGCTGGATACCGCGGCTGGCAGGCCGGCCGCGGGGTTGCGGATCGAACTCTACCGGCTGGATGGCACCGAGAGGGTGCATATCCGGACCGCTGTGACCAACAGCGACGGGCGCGTGGACGGGCCGATGTTGGCGAAAGGGGAGTTCCGGAGGGGGACCTACGAGATGCTGTTCCATGCCGGCGACTATCATGCAGGGGCCGGAGCCGGCAGCGCCGAACATCGCTTTCTCGACGTGGTGCCGGTCAGGTTCGGAATGGATGAGCCACAGCACTATCATGTGCCGCTCCTCCTGTCGCCCTTCGGCTATTCGACCTATCGCGGCAGTTGACAAGAATGGCTGCCCGGGACTCAGGCAGGGCTGGCAGCCAGGCGGGGGCGCCCGATGCCACCTGATGTTGCCATCATCTGGGAATGGGTTGAATTCGCCGTCAGGTGGGCGCATGTGATCACGGCCATCGCCTGGATCGGGTCATCCTTCTACTTCATCGCCCTCGATCTGGGTCTGCGAAGGTCGAACCGGATGCCGCATGGCGTGCTGGGCGAGGAATGGCAGGTGCATGGCGGCGGGTTCTACCACATTCGCAAATACAACGTTGCCCCCGACCACCTTCCCGAACACCTGACCTGGTTCAAGTGGGAAAGCTACGCCACCTGGCTGAGCGGGGCGGCACTGCTCATGATCGTCTACTGGGCCGGAGCCGAATACTACCTCATCGACCGGGCCAAGTTGGAGCTCAGCACGCTCCAGGGAATCCTGCTATCCGGTGGATCGCTGGCCATCGGCTGGATCATCTATGACCGGCTGTGCAAGTCGCCGCTCGGCGAGCGGCCGGAACTGCTCATGCTGCTGCTGTTCATCCTGCTCACGGCCATGGCCTGGGGCTACGACCAGGCGCTGACCGGCCGGGCGGCGCTGCTTCATCTCGGTGCATTCACCGCCACCATCATGACCGCCAACGTCTTCCTGATCATCATTCCCAACCAGAAGATCGTGGTGGCCGACATGAAGGCCGGCAAGGTGCCCGATGCGAGTTACGGGCGTATTGCCAAGCTCCGCTCCACGCACAACAACTACCTGACGCTGCCGGTGATATTCCTCATGCTGTCGGTCCATTACCCGCTGGCCTTTGCCACCGAGTACAACTGGGCCATCGCCGCGCTTGTATTCCTGATGGGCGTGACCATCCGCCACTATTTCAACTCCATGCATGCCGGCCGCGGCCGGCCGCACTGGACCTGGGCGGCAACCACCATCATCTTCATCTGCATCATGTGGCTGTCAACCGAGCCGATGGCCGAGCCGGATGCGGATGAGACGGCCTCTATATCCAGCCCGTTCCTGGAGCACCCGGAATTCGCCGGGGTGCAGGCCATCATCGGCACCCGCTGCACCGCTTGTCATTCCAGGGAGCCGGCCTGGTCGAATTTCTACTGGCCGCCGGGAGGGGTGATCCTGGAGGATGGACATGACATTGCCCGTCTTGCCCGGGCCATCTATGTCCAGAGTGCGCTCAGCGACGCCATGCCGCCGGCCAATGTCACCTTCATGGAGCCAGCGGAGCGGCGGATGATCGCCAGGTGGTTCCGGGAATCCACCGCTGGCCGCCTGGCGTTGCTGAACTGACCGCTGGCGGCACCGCGGCAATGAACTGACCGGACTCGCTGGCCCGACCGTGCGCCAGGCCGCAGGGATGGCCAGGCCCGGTCGGGGCCTGGCTGCTGTCGATGGGCGGACCGGTTGGGCTCAGGAGGGCTGCTCGAGGTAGCTCTCCAGCGAATCATCGAGCGCATCGACCCATGGCGTGTGGTGTGCCGGCGCCATTTCGCCGGTCATCGGTGAGACATAGCCATTGTCGCGGAAGGTCATGATGTTCTGCTTCTTGTGCTTCTTCCACTGGAAGAATGCCTGGTCGGCAGCGTCGACATCAAAACTCGGATAATCGGTCTCGGCAATCAGTTCGCGGACATAGTTCCCCTGGTAGCTGATGCAGGCATAATCATCCTCGAGCGCATCCTCGGCCGCCACCCTTGCCTCGACATCGGCAATCATCGCTGCCCGGTCCGGGACGTCGATGCGGCCCATGATGAGGTCCCTGACATACCAGGCCTGGGCATCGAACATGTTGAAGGTGTACCACTGGTCCTGCATTCCCAGGTAGAAGAAGTCCGGATTGTTCACCCACACCACCCCCTTGTAGAGGTCTGCCGTAGCCAGCCGGTTGGCGGTCCGCAGCCGCAACCTGTCCTCGATGAACGGGAAATGATGCAGGTATCCGGTGCACAGGATGATGGCATCGACCATGGCGGAGGTGCCGTCGCGGAAATGCGCCCGCTTGCCTTCGACCCGGTCGAGAAGCGGAACCTCCTTCCAGTTATCCGGCCAGTCATAGCCCATGGGGGCGGTCCGGTGGCTCACCGTGACCGACTTGCATCCGTATTTCCAGCATTGCGACCCGATATCCTCGGCCGAGTAGCTGGTGCCGATGATGAGGATGTCCTGGTCGGCGAATTCCCGTGCATCCCGGAAGTCGTGGGCATGCAGGATGCGGCCGTTGAAGCCGTCAAAGCCGGGATATTCCGGAATGTTCGGCGTCGAGAAATGTCCGCTGGCCACCACCACGTGATCGAAATCCTCGTCGGTCTCGCGGTCATTGGCGATATCCTGGGCCACCACCCTGAACGTGCCGTTGTCGCGGGTCTCGATCCGGCGGACGGGGGTGGAGAAGCGGATCCAGTCCCGCACCCCGGCCTTCTCGACCCGGCCCTTGATGTAATCCCACAGCACCGCCCGAGGCGGGTAGGATGCAATGTTGCGCCTGAAATGCTCGGCGAAGGTGTAGTCGGCAAATTCCAGGCCTTCCTTCGGGCCGTTCGACCACAGGTAGCGATACATTGAACAATGCACCGGATTGCCATTCTCGTCGGTCCCGGTTCGCCAGCTGTAGTTCCACAATCCTCCCCAATCCCCCTGTGTCTCGAAACAGGTGATCTCGGGAATGTCCGCACCGGCCTCCCTGGCCGACTGAAATGCCCTGAGCTGTGCCAGCCCGGACGGGCCCGCACCGACAATTGCAACGCGCTTTGCCATCATGTCCTCCGAATTGGGTCTGTCATCCGGGTAGCGATATCCAACGAATTTTGCAAATGTGATCCGTCGCGGCCCTGCTCCGGCGGGATGCATCCGGGTCGAGTGAGGGGCGTATCCGGCCATCCCCGATGAGGCCATCCCGGGCACGATCGAGATGGCATTTGAATTGAAGCCCGTTCTGGTAGAGTATGACAGCGGGCGCGCGCAGTCATCGCGGCCCGAATGACAGCTGCAATCAAGGAGGATTGGAACATGTTTGCAAATTTCACGGCAAATGGCACGACCCGGCGCAAGTTCCTGAAGTCGGCATCGGCATTGGCCAGTCTCGGAGTCGTGGGAGGTTCGCTCCCGGCCCGGGCCATGACATCCGGCGAGCCGATCAGGATCGGATTCCTGGCACCGCTGACCGGACCGGTGGCGGCCTGGGGCAAGCCCGGCCTCGACGGTTGCCAGATCTGGGCTGAGACCATCAATGATGCCGGTGGAATCAAGATTGGCGACAGCAGCCATCCGGTCGAATTCATCGGCTATGACAACGAGTATGACCCGGCGAAAGCCAGGACTGGTGCCACCAAGCTCATCCGGGAGGATGGTGTCAAGTTCATCATGATGCTGGGTGGCGACACCTGGCCCGGCGTGCAGCCGGTTGCCGAGCGGACGGGAATGCTGTTCTCAACGTTGCTGCCTTCGGATCTCAGCCCGGATACCACGACGCTGATCGCGCCGGCCGAGGTGCATCCGATCTACAATGTGACGGCTGTCGAATGGATGGCCGAAAACAAGCCGGAGTTGAAGACCGCGGTGATGTGCGCCCAGGATGATGCGCTGGGCCTGCCATCGGTTGCAACCTATCTGGCGGCGTTCGAAGCGGCCGGCATCTCCATGCAGGAAGACCCGCTGTTGTTCGACCCGGCGACCACCGATTTCGCACCGGTCGTCACCAAGTTGCTGGCCGGTGATCCGGACATCTTCTGCCTCGATACCTCGTATGCGGATTATGTCCATCCGATTACCGAACAGCTGTTCCAGCAGGGATATGGCGGCCAGATCATCTCCTGCACGGCAGATTTCTATGACCAGATGATCGCCAAGACCTCGGTCGAGTTCATGGAAGGGTTCCTGTTCCAGTTCCCGGATTTCGACGATCCGGCGCTGAATGCCGATTTCATCAATTTCCACGATCCGAACGGGTTCTTCGAAACCTACAATGAACGCTATCCCGGCGAATGGGGTGCGGTCAGTTGGGAATATGCGGCGATCATGGATGTGTGGAAGGAAGCGGCGGAGCGGGCCGGCTCGGCCGAACCCGATGCGGTTCTGGCGGCAATCACCGCAACCGGCACCGGCGCCCATGCATTCGGCACTGCCGACTGGTGGGGCAAGGATCTCTTCGGAATTGACAATGCGCTGGTCGGTAACTGGCCGGTTGTGGCAATCGAGGGCGGCAAGGCGACCATCAAGGAATTCCGGTCGATACCTGACTGGTATGCCAGGCATGGCGACTTGCTGAAGAAGCACATGTCCGATTACGGCCAGATGTGGGACCAGCGCTGATCCGGCGCTGACAGGATGACCCCGCTCCGTTCCGGAGCGGCAGGAAATGGCGGTCTGTGCCGGCTTGAACTGCGAGGCTGAATGCTGGAGTTGTTGGCACAGACCGGCCTGAATTCATTGTATGCCGCGGCCTATCTGTCCCTGGTCGCGGTCGGTCTGGTATTGATATTCGGTGTCATGGGCGTCATCAATTTCGCCCATGGCGAGTTGTTCATGCTCGGCGCCTATGTGGTGGTGGCGCTTTATACCGAGGCGAGCCTCCCCTATGTTCTGGTGGCAGCGATCGGGCTGATCTTCGTCGGTTGCATCGGTCTCCTGATGCAGTTGTCCATGTTCGGGCCGCTGAGGGACAATCCGCTGGCCGGCCTGGTGGCGTCGATCGGATTCCTTCTGGTGATGCAGGCGTTGGTGTCGATCTGGTTCGGTGTCCGCATGGAGCATGTGCCGCCGGTGACGCAGGCGGTGATCGAGTTTTCCGACAAGGTCCGGCTTCCGGTTCAGCGGCTGACGGTGATTCTGGCGTCGATCGGCTTCCTGTCGCTGCTGTGGCTGTTCCTGAAGCGGACCCGGTTCGGCTGGGCGCTGCGGGCCAGCGCCCAGGATCCGGAGGCGGCGTCGCTGCAGGGCATCTCGGTGCGCCAAGCCTCGATGATCGCCATGTTCATCGGCGCGGCGCTGGCCGGCATCGCCGGTGCGCTGACTGCGCCGCTGACCTCTGTCAATCCGCATATGGGACATTCGGTGATCGTGGCCGCCTTCATCGTCATCATCGTCGGCGGTGTCGGTTCGCTTGAAGGGGCGGTGGTGGCATCGGTTGCCTATGCGGTCGTTCATACCGTCGTCACCACCTTCTGGGACGGCGTCATTGCCGACGTGGTCGGGCTGTCACTCATGCTGCTGGTCCTGATCATCAGGCCGACCGGATTGTTCGGGTCTGCCGAACGTGCATAGGGCCACGACAGCGCTGACCACAGCCGGTTTCCTGGCCGTGCTGCTGCTCCTGCCATTCGGCCTGAGTTTTTCGCAACAGGAAATCCTGGTCTTCCTGACCATCAACATCCTGGTGGTGGCATCCTACCGTTTGCTGACCCTGACCGGTGAATGGTCGCTCGGCCACGTGGTGATCATGGGGGTGGGTGCCTATGCCTCGGCCCTCTATTCCAAGGAGATCGGGATCCCGGTGCCGCTGGCCATGCTGCTTGGCGGGTTGACCTCGGCGGTGATTGCCTATGGACTCAGCTTTCCGCTGTTCCGGATGAAGGGATTCTACTTCCTGATCGGGTCGTTTGCCGCTGGCGAAATCATCCGCCTGCTCTGGAAGCGGTTCCGCGATCCCTTCGGTGGCCCCAAGGGCATCAAGCAGATTGATCCGATGCCCGATTTCGACATCATCATCTGGCAGTTCGATTTCTTCGAGCCGGTCAGCTACTACTATTTCAGCCTGGTGGTGGTCGTGATCTGCCTGTGGATCATGTGGCGGATCGAACGATCACCGGTCGGCCTGACCTTTCATGCGGTTCACTGGCAGGACATGCTGGCCCAGGCCGCCGGAGTCGATGTCCGCGCCTGGCGCACCAGGGCCTTCGTTATCGCATCGGGTTTTGCCGGCCTGGCCGGCGCATTGCTCGCCCATTACATCGGCACCATCAACCCCAACAGCTTCGATATCGAGCAGATGGTGTTCGTGCTCACCTGGGCGATCGTCGGCGGAACGGCGACATTCTACGGACCGATCCTCGGCTGCGTGGTGTTGACGGTACTGAACGAGATCGTTCTGCGGGAGATCGGCCTCGAACAGGGCCGGCCGCTGGTCTACGGGATCATCCTGATCATGTCGGTGCTGTTCCTGCCGAACGGGCTGGAAGGTATCGTCGAGAGCATCCGCCGCTGGCCACTGCTCCGGCGGATGGGAGCATCGGGCTGAGCGGCCATGGCGGAGGGATTCCTCGATATCAAGGGGCTGGAGATGCGGTTCGGCGGCCTCAAGGCGGTTGATCACCTGACATTTTCGGTCGAGGAAGGCACGATTCACGGGCTGATCGGCCCGAATGGCGCTGGCAAGACCACCACCTTCAACATGATTTCCGGATTCTACACGCCAACCTCTGGCGAGGTTGCCTTTGCCGGCGAGAACATCACCGGCCTGCCCATGCATGTGGTCGCCCGCAAGGGTGTCGTCAGGACCTTCCAGCATTCGACGCTGTTTGCCGAAATGACGGTGATCGAGAACGCGCTGGTCGGCACGCATTTGGTCCATCCACCGGGGTTCTGGGCAGCAATTACCGGCCGCGACCGCGCTCGCCGGCAGCAGGCGCTGGAACTGGCCCGGGAGACGCTTGAATTCTTTGGCCTGCAGGAATTGTCCGGACACCAGGCCGGCAGCCTGTCGCATGGCCACCAGCGGGCGCTGGGAATGGCGGTGGCGCTGGCGGCCGGCCCGAGGATCCTGCTGCTCGACGAGCCTTTTACCGGCATGAACCCGGAAGAGACCACGTCCATGATGCGGCTGATGTTCAAGCTCAGGGACAGCGGCGTGTCGATCCTCATTGTCGAACATGACATGCACGCGGTCATGGGAATCTGTGACCGGATTACCGTGATGAATTTCGGAAGATTGCTGACCGAGGGGCGGCCGGAGGAGATTCGTCGGCATCCGGAGGTGATCCGGGCCTATCTGGGGAGTTCGGTCGATGCTGCTTGAAGTCAGCGGCATCAGCGTGACCTTCGGCAAGGTCTCGGCCATCCGTGAGGTGTCACTGGCGGTGGCGGCCGGTGCCATCGTCACCATCATCGGTGCCAACGGGGCTGGCAAATCAACCACGTTGCGGGCAATTTCCGGCCTGGCCAGGCTCAAGGGCGGTGACATTCGCTTTGCCGGCCGGCAGATCAGCGGCCTGGCACCCGAGGAAATCGTGCGCTGCGGCATCGCGCATGTCCCGGAGGGCCGCCGGGTGTTCCCGGGCATGACCGTGGAGGAAAACCTGCGTACCGGGGCATTCCTGCGCCGGGACCGGGAGGGCATCGTTGGCGATCTCGAAGATCTCTACCGGACTTTTCCGAACCTGCGGGCCCGGCGTACCCGCAATGCCCGCAACCTGTCCGGCGGCGAACAGCAGATGCTGGCCATTGGCCGGGCATTGATGGCAAGGCCGAAATTGCTGCTCATGGACGAGCCATCGATGGGGCTGGCGCCGGTGGTGGTCGACGAGATTGCCGTGATCATTCGGCAGATCCGAGATCGGGGGGTTCCGGTCGTGCTGGTGGAGCAGAATGCCGAACTGGCCCTCAAGCTGGCCGATCACGCCTATGTGCTGGAGAATGGCCGCGTTGTCCTGGAGGGGGAGGCGGCCAAGCTGCATGACGACGACCATGTCCGGGCGGCCTATCTTGGCATCTAGCGACCGTCGGCGACAGTGGCGCATGGCCCGAGGCAGCGGCTGGCGCCGCTGCGACCTCTACTGGGAAGGTTTGCAGGAATCGGCCAACCGCAATTTCCGCCGCCGCGTTAGGCTTCGCGCCATCCTGCAAATGCTGCTGGCCGACGTCATCGCCCTGCTGCAGTTTGATGACACCGACCCCCGCCGGGCCGCAAGCACGGCCAATGCCGGATTTGCCCTGCGCCTGTGCGGCGCCGAACGGGCGGCCAGGCGATTCTACCGGCTGGCCCTCGGGCAATGGCAGGCCGCGGACGGGTCCCTGGACTCGATCGACATCGCCCCGCGGGCACGAAGCTCGCTCTATCACATGCGGATGGAGGCGAGGCACCGGGAGACTTACCGGGCCAACCGGATCGCCAGGTTGCGCCGGTTTGCCGACGAGACCGCGGAGTGCATTGCCTGTCTCGGGGAGAACAGACCGGCACCGCACCGGCTCTACGAGCGATGGCGCGGCGAGAAACCGGCAATCCATGATGATAGCAGGAAATGGCTGGCGGCATGCCTGCTGGTGGCGTCGGATCCGGAAGCCCGCGGGTCCTGACCCGCCCCAGCCCCGGGGCTGGGCAGTGGAGAAGGAAATCCTCACCCCCGCTTCGGGCCCGGAGACGGGTATTGCGGACGGGAGTCCGACCCGCCTTACGCCCGGGGGTGGGCGTTGCGGTAGACTTCCATGAGTTGCCCTTTCTCGACTTCGGTATAGATTTGGGTTGTCGAAAGCGAAGCGTGACCGAGCAGTTCCTGTATGACCCGCAAATCGCCGCCGGCCTTCAGGAGGTGGGTAGCAAATGAATGGCGCAGCGCATGCGGGGTGGCGGTCGGCGGCAGTCCGAGCCCGATTCGCACACCCTCCATGAATTTGCGCACCACCCGCGCGTTGAGCTTGCCGCCGCGGGCACCGACAAATAGCGGGCCCGAGGCCGGATGTGGACAAAGATCGGCATAGAGCTGGACCGCCTGCCTGGCCGCCGGGATGACCGGAATGATGCGATCCTTTCCGCCCTTGCCCGTGACATGCAGCATTTCGGGAAGCGGCTGGTCGGTCCATGACAGGTCGAGCGCCTCCGATACTCGCAACCCGCACCCGTACAGGAGGCAGGCGATAGCCTGGTTCCGGGCCGGTATCCAGCCGGCATCCGGCTGGTCGCCGAGGCGTCGTATCAGTTCCCGCGCCGGCTCCTCGCCGATCGGGCGCGGCAGGCTTCTGGTGAATTTGGGCGCCGGAATCACCAGGAGTTCCGTCGGGTCGAATCCGTACTGCCGGCCAAGCCAACGGTAGAATTCCTTCACCGATGACAGCTTGCGGGCCAGCGATCTCGGGGACAGGCCCTGCCGCCGCTGCTGCGCCATCCACGCCCTGACATCGCCGCGGCCAGCCGATCTGGCCAACTCCAGGCCCGGCTCGCTTCCGGAATGGATCGACAGGAACTGCAGGAATGCAGTGACATCGCGGCGGTAGGCGGTGACCGTGTTGTCGGAGACGCCTTCCAGCACGGATTTGTCGGACAACCAGCGGCCGATCAGCCCGGCCGGCACCTCGGCGGTTGCGGTCATTGCGCCAGTTCGATCGCCTTTCTCGTGAAGACGTCGCGGAAGAATTCCAGCAGCGTGGTCGACATGTTGGGCTGGAAATGTCCCGGCTTTTCCGACCCCAGAACCAGCACGCCAACCAGTCCGGCCTCGCCATGTGAAAACGGAAGCACAGCCTCCGAGCGGATTACCGGGCCTCCCTTTCCGTAGACCGCCGGCAGGGCGGACCGGACCGGTCGCAGGAGCACCTTGCCGGGTCGCTCCTGGGCCGGGGCCAGGTAGTCATCGCGGGCGGCAGCGGTCTTGATGCTGCGGACCGGGCCGCCCTGAATCCGGTCAAATCCGTGTTTCATGGTGCCGTCAAGAAGCAGGACAATGCTTCCGAGTTGCAGCAGCCGCGGCAGCTCGCTGGCCAGGACAACCCGCAATCGGGCCGCACTGGTAGTGTCGATGAGAATCAGCGCCGCCTGCAGGGCCTCGGTCATCGCATCGTCGTTTTCCCGGAGAATGTTCGCCAGGGCCTGGTTGTCGGCCTCGATGGAAATCAGCCGTTCCTCGAGCTTGCGTATGGCCAGCCCGCGGCCGTCAATGACATTGGTGCCCAGCTTGTGGTTCTCGACCGATGCCAGCGCCTGCAACACCTTGCTGTCGTCAAGAACAATTCCGGGATTGGCGATGATCTGCTCTCGCAGCTCGGCCAGGCCCGATACCCTCGGATGTTCGGATTGAGTCAATAGTCTTCCCTCCGGCAGTTGGTCAGACGATCTTGCCGATCCTGGCGGCATCGGCCACGAAACTTGCCAGGCCGGAGTCGGTCAGTGGATGCGAGGCAAGCCTGGTTATGACGGATGGTGGAATGGTGGCAACATCGGCGCCGGCAAGCGCGGCCTGGGTGACATGCAGCGGTGATCGGATTGATGCAGCCAGGATCTGGGTCCCGTAATCATAGTTGTCGTAGATGTTCCTGATGTCGCTGATCAGCTCCATCCCCTCGCTGCCGAGATCATCCAGGCGGCCGATAAAGGGGCTGATATATGCTGCGCCAACCTTCGCCGCCAGCAATGCCTGGTTCGCACTGAAGCACAGGGTGACATTGCACGGTATGGCCTCGCGCCCGAGACTCTCGCACGCCTTCAGCCCGTCCCAAGTCAGCGGGACCTTGACCACGACATTGCCGGCAATCGCCGCCAGTTCGCGCCCCTCGGCGACCATGCCGTCGCAGTCGGTCGCAAATACCTCGGCGCTGACCGGCTTGCCCTCGGCGATTCGGCAAATCTCGCCGATCACCACCTTCGGATCCTTGCCGGATTTGAGAACCAGTGACGGATTGGTGGTCACACCATCCAGGATTCCCATTTCGGAGAGTTCCGCGATCGCTGCCGTGTCCGCGGTATCGACAAAAAACTGCATTGGGCCAACCAGGTTGATCGGACAGGGAACTGCTTCAGCAACCGCTTCTACATGATGCACAGGAGGGATGGAATAGCCAAGGATTCACGATTCACATTCGGGGCCATATTTCGTCCACGCCACGCGTCGGCATCCGTCGAGGTGGCGTCGAATCGGAACCTGCCTGCTCCCCGGACTGGCACCACGTCGTCGTGGTCAGGCAATGTGCGCCTTGACGCTGAAATTGCGCCGGGTTAGGCGGCGCCTGCCCAACCTCCCGGAATGCATTGCCATGCGTAACCTGCCTTCTCTCCGTCATGATACCGGCGGCATCGGCTCCGACGTCACGGTGGAACTCCGCAAGACCACCGGCTGGTCCGAAGCAGGTTGCCCGGTTACGATGATGGCCCGCCGCCACCACGCCGGCAAACACGGCAAGACAACCGGTGTCTGGCCTGCAGTCGTGGTCGGGCCGATCGTCAACAAACCGGGTGACGGGTCTTGAGCGAGGTCCGACCAACCGGTCTCAGGGGAGTCCTGTTCGCGTTCCTGGGATTTGCCGCGTTTTCGACGCATGACGCGGTGATCAAGTTCCTTGGTGCCGACTACACGTCGTTCCAGATCCTGTTCTTCAGCGTTATGTTCAGCTTCCCGTTTGCCACGTTCATGTTGCTGCGGGACAAGGATGCGGGCACGCTCAGGCCGCGCAATCCTGGCTGGGTGGCCGTGCGGACCTGCGCTGGCGTCATCGCCGCCACCTCGGCCTTCTTTGCATTTTCGGTTCTTCCGATGGCGCAGGTCTACGCATTCATCTTTGCTGCTCCGTTCCTGATCACCATCCTGTCAATTCCGGTGCTGGGCGAGAGGGTTGGCATCCATCGCTGGGCCGCGGTTCTGCTGGGACTTGCCGGCGTGCTGATCGTCCTGCGTCCCGGTGTCGAGCCGCTGACGGCCGGACATTTTGCTGCACTTGCCGCGGCGGCCGGAAGCGCGGTGGTCTCGGTCATCACCCGAAAGGTCGGACGCGAGGAGCGCGCCGCCGTGCTCATGCTCTATCCAATGATGACCAATGTCGTGCTGATGGGCGCGATCCTGCCCTTTGTCTATCGCCCGGTGCCGATTGAACATCTGGGACTCTTCGCACTGGTTGCCGGTCTCGGTTTTGGCGGCGGGTTGTGCATCATTGCCGCCCACAGGCTCGGAGATGCCGCGACGATTGCACCCATCCAGTATTCACAGATCATCTGGGGTGCAGGGTTGGGTTTCCTGATCTTTGCCGAAGTTCCTGATCGCATGACAGGGCTTGGCGCGGCGGTGATCATCGCGTCCGGCCTCTATGTCGTGATCCGGGAAAGCCTGGGCGGCCGCTCGGAGAACACGCCGGTGCTTCGCACCCGAACCCGCGCCGGTGCCGCCACCTCGCCGAATATCGGTGCCATGCTTCGAGCGCGGCGCAAGGGCAAGTCACGTGACGGCAACCTGGATGATGGCTCACGTGACGGCAAGCAGGACGATAATGGCCGGGGGTGATCACGTCCGGACCCTTCCGCTACGCCGAATACTTCTCGGGACAAAACACCCGTACCGGATTTTGCATGACACTGGCCAGGATGCCGGTCACGGGGAATCCAGAGCAAATCTGCAGGTTCAATTCTCGACAATGCGCCGCCCGGCGCCGCTTTCGCGCCAGACCGGATGGGCCACCATTCAAGGGCATCCGAGGCTCACGGCCCGCGCCATACACCACTGGCCAAAGAAACGTCCGGTCTTCTGCCAGGTTGCGGGTGGAACAGGTGCCGGCACCACCTACGCCCTTGCATTTTCCGGTGCCCCAGAACTGCTCCCGGCACACCTCGCCGCCGACTTCCAAATCCCCCTTTGATCTCCTCGCCATCCAGAACCTGCTGCCGCCCGAATTGAGCGCCCGGGTGCAATGTGGGCACCGGTCGCAATGCCGGCACGGACGTCGCGTCTGGTGTCCTCGTCCATTTCATTGTGGTCTCCAATCTGGTCATGCCCAACTGCCATCGAAACCCGATTGAATTTTTCCTTCGTTACATCGTTGAACCGGTTGTCTGGCGATGGTGAACAAAAATGCGGCGTTCAGGAATCATGCCCCTTGACAACTGAAGAACAAACAAGCAACAAGGCGGCGATTGGAAGCGGCGTCCACCCGGCAACGAGCATCCGGTCAAGGCGGGTCCGAACGCGAGGGTGTCGCGGCCGCCCGCTGCGACAATTTCTGCCGGCTCCATTCCGGAAACGGTCCGGCACTGTGCGCTTCATCCTGGCCCGGCTTTCCCGATGGCCTGTCCGGGTCCGATGGCCATTCGCAGTTCAGCAGGAGGGTAAGCAACATCGTGAGCAAAGTGAAAGTTCGAAGATTTCCGGAGGGCAAGACTGTCAGTGTCCTGACCACCCGGCCGGTCGATGGCTGTCTTGACTACCTGTCTCCACCGGGCGGCGTCGGTGTCGGTGACCTGGTCGAAGCCCCGCTCGGCAACTCTGTTGCCCTGGGGGTGATCTGGGGGGCGGGCGGCAACGAGATCGCCCCCGACCGGCTGCGACCAATCCGCAAGCGGCTTGATGCGCCACCCATGAATGACGGTATGCGCAGATTCCTTGAACGGGCCAGCCAGTACACCCTGACGCCGCTGCCCGGAATGCTTCGCCTGGCAACCAGGGTTCCGGGGCTTGGCAAGCCGCCGCCAACCAGGAAAGTCTATTCCCTTGCCGGTGTGCTTCCGGAGCCGGAGACGCCGGCGAGGCTGCGGGCGCTGCAGGCATTCGAGGACCGTGGTGGCATGAGCATGTCGGTCAGCGAGATTGTCGAGCATGCCGGTGTCGGGGCCGGTGTAGTCAGGGGGTTGGTGAAGATGGGGGTGCTTGCGTGCCATGTGGTCGCACGGGATGAGCCCTATCCGGAGCTTCGCCACGACCGAAGTGAATTCGAGCTTAGTGCCGACCAGCAGGCGGCATCCGACACCATGCGTCAGCAGGTGGCCTGCGACGGCTACTCGGCAACGCTGTTGAAGGGTGTGACCGGCTCGGGAAAGACCGAAGTCTACATGGAGGCGATCGCCGAGACGATTTCCAGGGGCAAGCAGGCGCTGGTCCTGCTTCCGGAGATTTCGCTGACCTCGCAATTCCTCGACCGGGTCAGCCGGAGATTCGGCGCCAGGCCCGGCCAGTGGCATTCGCAGGTCGGCCAGGCCGAGCGCCGGCGATTGTGGCGCTGTTGTGGCGAGGGAAGTATCCAGCTGGTGATTGGTGCCAGGTCGGCGCTGTTTCTGCCGTTCCGGCAGCTGGGGCTGATCGTCGTCGACGAGGAACACGACATTTCCTACAAGCAGGAGGAGGGGGTCATCTACAACGCGCGCGACATGGCGGTGCTGCGCGCCGCGGTCACGAACGCGCATGTTGTCCTGGCATCGGCCACGCCCTCGCTCGAATCCTGGAACAATGCCCGCACCGGCAAGTATCAACGCCTGGATCTTCCCATGCGGATCGGCGCTGCACAATTGCCGGAAATCAGCGCCGTCGACCTGCGGGAAGCCGACCTCCCGAGCGGAAGATGGATTTCCGGGGCACTGGCCCTGGCGATCAGGGAGGCCCATGAGTGCGGCGAGCAGGCGCTGCTGTTCCTCAATCGCCGGGGCTATGCGCCGATGACCATCTGCCGGAAATGCGGCTACCAGTTCCTGTGCGCCGATTGCGACGTACGCATGGTCGAACACCGGTTCCGAGGCATTCACATGTGCCACCATTGCGGGGCCAGCTCGCCGGTTCCCGAAACCTGTCCGGTCTGCGACAGCGGCGATCATCTGGCGCCGGTCGGCCCGGGGGTGGAACGGCTGGCCGAGGAGGCGCGATCGCTGTTTCCGGAAATGCGGATCGAAATCCTCTCTTCAGACGTCGCCGGATCGGCCGGTGGCCTGCGTGAGTCCTTCGACCGCATCAGGCAGGGCCATGTCGACCTCATCATCGGCACCCAGATGGTTGCCAAGGGGCATCACTTCCCGCTCTTGACCGTGGTTGGTGTCATCGACGCAGATTTCAGCCTGAAAAGCGATGATTTCCGGGCATCGGAGCGCACATTCCAGCTGATGACGCAGGTTGCAGGAAGGTCCGGGCGGACCGAAGCCCGCCGGCGCGGGTTGGCGCTCCTGCAGACCTGTGATCCTGAGCACCTGGTCATGCAGGCGATCCGGTCGGGAGACAGCGATTCATTCCTGGAGGCCGAGGCGGCGGAGCGGCAGGTCAGCGGCGTCCCGCCTTTCGGCCGCTACGTGGCCCTGGTTGTAAGCGGCACCGACCCCCAGGAGACCAGGAACTTTGCTGCGGCCATGGTGCGGGATTCGGGCTCGCTGACCCGCATCGGCGCCCAGGTATTCGGCCCGGCCCCGGCCCAGATTGCCCGCATCCGCGGCCGGTTCCGGTTTCGTATCCTGATCAAGGCGCCAAGACAGACGCCTGTGCAGAGGGCGGTGGAGGCATGGCAGCGCAAATTCAGGAAACCCGGCCAAATCAGGGTGTCGATCGATGTCGACCCGCAGCGATTCATGTAGTCTCGGCCTGCATGGTTGCCGCCAGGGCAGCCAGTGCCGTCACGGGGTAATCTTGACAGGAGGTAAGGCCACAGGCTCATGCGGAATACTGTCCGGATGGTACTATGGACCACCTCCCGGCATTGCAGTTGGTCGTCGCAAGCAATGCCCGCCGCCGTCAGCCGCAATTATGGTGTCCACCACACTTGCAACCGGCGGTGACATCTGATCGTTGCCAGAGCACTACGCTCCTGCGCCGGCCAGGCCGGCTCGCATGGTGTGCCAGCAACCGGGTCCAGCGAGTTTCGGGCGGTCCGCCGCAATCCGGGTTGGTGAGTTTGATGCCGAGACCGAAAGTTCCAGCTTGCCTTGATTACACTTTCACCTGGCCAGCCAAGCCTCGAAAGCCATATGCCTATCTCCTTCCGGACAAGCCGATTCCCGAAATCCCAGCCAGCCGAGAGAGTTGCCGGGGATGGACGACCGGGAAGGACGGCCGACACAATGCAGGCCAAAATCGGACATAGACGGCAAGTCACCATATGGCTCGCCTGACCCCGGGCAAACCCGACCCACCTGCGTTGCGGGATCACGTTTTTTCCTGCCGGGGCAGGCCATTTCGGATGTCAGCGAATTTCCGTCATGACCCGCGGCACACCACTGCCGAGCCGGTTTTGGACCTTGATGCTGGCTTCCTGCTTTCGGCTGCATAGGTTGCGGTCATAACGAGCATCGCGCCAGGTCATTGAGGCTGGCATCCTGCGGTCATGGTCACCTTCGTTGGTTCACTTCCACACTTGCCCTGTTGTGACGTCTCGGTTGCCCGGAATTTCGGTGAACCTGGTATGTCTGCATTCCCTGACGGCAAGTTCCGGCAAGGATATCAACACGTTCTCGTGATCGGATGACCCGCCGATTTGCTTCTTCTCCGGATATTGTATACAATTCATGAGGCGCAAACTGTCTTGCTTGTCAGACGTATGCGTTGCGAGTTGCAGACTGCGTTGTTCGCAGAGGCCGGTCTACAGGCCCGGGACGGCTTGATGCCAATGGGAGGGGGAGAGAGGATGGCGATCCGCGTGCTGGGGGTGGCCCTCGCGGCCATCAACGGTTCGCGCGCCAATCGTGTGGCAGCGTGCCTCGCTCCTGACGCCTAATTCTCCGGCGCAATGTTCCGCACCTTGGCCGCGTGCGCACCGGCAGGACGGGCCGATAGGCTGGGGAGCGGTATAATGGCCCTGGTGGCCGACGGTAGGGCGATGATCCGTGCGGTGGGGTTGACGCTAGCGATGCTGCCGGGTTTCCGACGCGACAGATACGGCCCGGTTCCGAGCCGGGGGGGGGTTACAGACGGGGCCAACGCGCTGCGTATAATTTGCCGCCGAGTCGCCAAGCCGCCATGATTGCGCCCGGCGCGTGGCGGCGCAGCCTGCGGCGACCCGCCTCCCCGCCTGAACCGTCCCGGTCCGTCGAACCGGGCGCAATCTTCGGTCGGCCCGCTTCTTCCTCCGGCCGCTTTGATCTTTTCCCCGGCTGCACCGTATCGGATTCCCGTCGTGCCTCCCGCCGGTTGCGGCGTAACCGGGCAATCCACAGCGTCCCCAGACACGATATGGCCCTGATTCCGGGCTCGCACCTGTTCTCCCGCCCCGGTGTCACGCCGCCGCCACTGCAGACACTTTCCGTTTGACGGCATGGACCGCCTTCCATGGTCTTTCGCCACCCGGGCGGATCGCCGCGGGGCGACATGGCAGCATGGTACGGGTCGAAGGCAACGACCGGGCTCTGCCAGCCGCTGATTGCCATCATGTAGCGCAAGCCGCCTGCCCTGTGCAATATCGGCATCGACAGGAATGCCCGGTCCATCGACAATTTCCGCGACGATTACGCGGTCGAGCTCATCCATGGCGTAACCGGGCAGACGACGGCGTCTGTTTTCCGGCTACCCTCCGCCCGCGGTCTTTCAGTCTCGCTGCGCCAGGATAGCGGAGAGGCCACGGGCGGGGTGGATACCCTCTTCATGCCGCAGGCGCTGGAGCGGCAGGAGGGCGGCGGCACTGCCACCACCGCCGAGGCGGCCTACGGGCTGGCGGCCCTTTCCGGCCGCTTCACCATCGCCCCGCATGCCAGGCTGCGCATGGATGATGCCTCGCGCGATACCACAATCGGCCTGCGGCTCACCCCGGAGCGGGGCGCACCCGATCTCTCGCTCGGGCTTGAGGCCACCAGACGGGAGCATGGCGCGGCAGCGCCAGTGCATGGTGTGGGGCTGGGTGTGACCTTGCGGTGGTGAGGGGTGGCGGATGGCCGGTGATTGGACCGGGTGACGCGGATCTCCGCCGGTCCTGGTGTCAGGTTGCCAATGTCCGGGGCGAGCGATATGAGCGGCCGCGTCCGGAGATCAGCGCATGAACCAATTGGCCGAGGCCAGCCTGAGGCTGGCAAACATCGAACGCTATGAAGCGGGCGAGAGCAGCATTGCGGGCCGCTCCGGATCTCTGAAACTCAGCTCCAACGAGAACCCGTTCGGGCCGGGGCGAAGGGCTCGCGAGGCACTGTCGCAGTCGCTTGGCGAACTGGAGCGGTATCCGTCCGGGAACCATTACGAATTGCGGGCCGCCATCGCCGATGTGCATGGCCTGGATGCCGGGCGTATCCTGTGCGGAGCTGGCTCCGACAACATCCTCTCACTGCTGGCCCGGGCATTTTCCGGTCCCGGCACGGAGGTCATTTGCACCCGGCATGGCTTCCTCATGTATCCGATCTTCGCCAAGGCGGCAGGAGCGACCCCCGTCGAGGTGGCTGAAACCGACCGGAAGGTTGATGTCGGCAAGATCCTGGCCGCGGTATCGGACCGCACCCGGCTCATCTACATTGCAAACCCGTCCAATCCGACCGGAACCATGCTGGACAACGAGGAGCTTGAAAATCTTGCCGCCGAGCTTCCTGCCTCTGTGGTCCTGGCGCTCGACGGAGCCTATGCCGAGTATGCGGAGGGTTATGATGGGGGGGCGTCGCTGGTCGATCGGTATCCGAACGTGTTCATGACCAGGACGTTCTCGAAGATCCATGGTCTTGCCGCATTGCGGGTAGGGTATGGCTACGGCGCACCGGATATCGTCAATGTCCTCGACCGGATCAGGGAGCCGTTCAATGTCGGCGGGCCGGCACAGGCGGCGGCGATCGCGGCAATCGGTGATGCCGACCATATCCGCAACTGCCAGGCCGAAAATGCCCGGAACCGTGAATGGCTTGCCGGCCGGCTGGCGCCACTCGGCATCGACGTGGACAGATCGCATGCGAATTTCATCCTGGCGAGATTCTCCAGCCCGGACCAGGCGGCAGCCTGCGACGGGCATTTACGGGATGAAGGAATCATCGTGCGGAGACTCGAAGCCTACAAGCTTTCCGATTGCCTGAGGATCACCATCGGTGACCGGGACTCGTGCCAACGGGTCAGCGAGGCAATTTCCCGATTTGCCGGCGACTGGTCTGGATCATGATCTACGAGAGAATTGCATTGCTAGGCATGGGGCTGGTCGCCTCGTCGATTGCCCTGGCAGCGAGGAAGCATGGCCTGGTCGGCGAGATCGCCGGTCACACCAGGACCGCCAGGTCGACCGAACTGGCCAGGAAATTGGAGCTGGCTGACGAGATGTTCGAATCGCCGGAAGAGGCGGTCAGGGGTGCCGAGTTGGTGGTCCTGTGCACCCCTATCCTCACATTTGGTGACCTCGTTGGCCGGATTGGCCCGCACCTGGAGCCGGGGGCGACGCTCAGCGATGTCGGTTCGGTGAAGTCGCAGGTGATTGAAACCGTTGCTCCACTGGTACCTTCCGGCATCCACTTCGTGCCAGCCCATCCGCTGGCCGGCACCGAACAATCCGGACCACAGGCGGGATTTGCCAGCCTGTTCGAGGGGCGCTGGTGCATCATTACCGCCGATAGGGACGCTGACAGGCAGGCCGTGGACCGGCTGGTGCAGTTTTGGCAGGGGATGGGCGCCAATGTGGATTTCATGGATCCCGGTCATCATGACCTGGTGCTGGCAGTGACGTCGCATGCACCGCATCTCATTGCCTATTCGATGGTTGGCGTGGCCGATCATCTGCGCCGGGTGACAAATTCCGAGGTGGTCAAGTATTCGGCCGCCGGATTTCGTGACTTTACCCGGATTGCCGCGTCCGACCCCACCATGTGGCGCGACGTCTTCCTGACCAACAGGGAGGCAACCCTGGATATCCTCGGCCGATTTACCGAGGAACTGTTTTCGCTGCAGCGGGCGATCAGGACCGGCGATGGCGACGAGTTGCACCGGTATTTTACCGAGACCAGGTCAATCCGGCGAGGCATCATCGAGGCAGGCCAGGATACCTCGCTGACCAATTTCGGTCGGCACGCCGACCGGGAATAGGCCTGCGTCGGCAGGAATCGCCGGCAAGGATGGATTGGGGAGCGATTACCTCGTCGCCCCACCAAGGGGCGGCCGCCATGGCGGCGTCATCGTGTCTGGCAGGGCTGAAAGGCCGGGAGTTGCAGCAGCGGAATCCCGACCAGGCGCACCCGGCCCCCGGTTACCGACAATTCGAGTGTTACCGGGCCGGCGACGCCGCCTGACTCCACCAGTGGCTTCAATTGCCCCGCCCAGGCGGAATTTGGCAGGGCACCGATGAAATCGAGCACCTTGACCGGCTGTTCGACGCCGATGGTGATCGTCCCGTCAGCAAGGCCGTCCGGATCAAGGGTCAGATTGGCAGTTGCCTCGATCATGTCCTGCGGCCAGCCAATCGACAGCTTCTGCAGAATGATCCGGTTGGCCCGCAACGGCGGCTCGCGGCAGGCCAGCGCACTCAGGGGCTTGTCGAACTGCAAGCCTGCCCGCAACTCCAGGTTGATGCTCCCGACCCGCAGATCGGTTCCTGCCACCTGCAAATCGACCCCGTCTGCCGAAATCAGCCTGAGGTCGGTCGACAGCTCATAGGTGCTGACCTGCGGGTCGGGTTGCCTGAGGCCGACCACCAGGTTGCGCGCCTCCAGGGGAAGGCTATCGAGCGACATGCTTTCGGCCTCGATGATCATCCGTTGGATTTGCGAGTTCGGTCCGTCTGTTTCCAGGCTTGCCCTGAGGCCCTGCGCCCGAATCGTCCTGGCATTGCCGTTCAGGAGGATGTCCTGTTCTTCTGGCCAGGCCGCGATCACGTGGTCGGGATCATAGCTCAACACCAGGAGCTGGAAGAAGGGCGCCCGCCACTCGAATTCTCCGCCCTGGCTGGCAATGATCGGCCGGTCGAAAGTTGCATCAAACCGGTTCGGAAAGCCGCGGATCCCGAGATCGGCATATTCGACCCGCCAGCCATCCTGGCGCAGCTTCCCGACCAGCGCTTCCAGCGAGCCAAGGTAGCTTTGGCGGCCAACAAACCAGTAGATCGACCAGATGGCGCTGGCCGCAAGTATCAGTGCTATGATTGCCCGGAACATCGGCTGTCTGTAATGACCGTTGGTCAGCGTTGCAACTGGCAGCCAGCGACGAGGAAGGGCAGGGGGGATGTCGGGATTTCGTCCGGTATTCGCATACGGATCGCTATTGTGGAGGCCGGGATTTGACCCGGCAAGAACCAGCCATGGTACATTGCATGGATACCGGCGATCCTTCTGCATGAGCTCCGTGCACCATCGCGGAACACCGGACCGGCCGGGGCTGGTCTTGGCGCTTGACCGAGAGGAAGGAGCAGCCTGCGAAGGCGTGGTGATGTGGATCCATGACGCCAGCTGGCCGCAGGTAATGACGGAAATCAGGCGGCGAGAGTTGGTGACCTCCGCCTATCGGGAGTCAGTCGTAAGGGTCGACTTGCGCGAAGGCGGCAAGGTGGATGCCATCACCTACGTGGTCGACAAGTCTCACTCCCAGTATTGTTCCGGGTTGTCGCCGGAGGTCCAGGCCGGGATCATTGCCACCGCATCCGGGGTGAGCGGCAACAATCTCGACTACCTGCGGAATTCGGTCCGGCGCCTTGCCGAGCTCGGCATCCGGGATAACGCCTTGGCCGAAATCGAGCGGCTTGCCCAGAATAAGGCGGCCCACTGAATCGACCCATGCCAGGCACACCCACGACTCGGACGGTATTGCATCAGGTTCCGGCTCGTGTCAGGCAGCGGCACTCGTCATCCGGCGCCCTTCGGTGGCTGGCAGGCCACGCTCAGGGAGATGTCGCCATTGCCGTGCCGGAGTCATCGGTGGAAACTCGCCGGCCCTGGCATGGGAATGGGTCATCGACAGCCCGGAGATCCTTCCTGTGCCGTCCTGGCGAATGGACATGAAGCCTGACGCCGAGGCTGGGCACCGCCGGACGTTGCCGTTGGCTGCAACGCGGCAATCCTATTGCCGGAAGGGCTGCTGACAGGGAAGGGTGATGAGCGAACGAATCGCACGGTTGCGCATTGAGCTTCGGGAGTTGGAGCCGAAGATCTGGCGGCGGTTCGACATGCCGCTGTCGGCGACGCTGGAGGCCGAGCACGAGGCGATCCAGATGACCATGGGCTGGACTTTCTCGCATCTTTGGCAATTTGAGGTCAGCGGCCGGACCTACAGCGATCCGATATTTCGCGAGTTCGATGACGGTGACGGGCCGGAGTTCTATTCGGCAAAGGGGCTGCGGCTGGCAACCGTGTTCGACCGCGGCGTGAAGAGCTTCACCTATCTCTACAATTACGGCGATCACTGGAGCCACGAGGTGATCTTCGAAGAGGTTGGTGATGGCGAGTCGGATATCGAATATCCGGCCTTCGTGGACGAGGTACGGCGTTGTCTGCCAGCGGATGTCGGTGGTCAGCGGGTTTCATGAGATTCCTGGAGGCGATCCTTGACCGGGCGCATGAGGAACACCGGGAGATGCTCGTGTGGCCTGGTGGCCCGTTCGAAGTCAACGAGGCGCAGGCGCGTAGCGGCCTGACGTGCATGGCACGCCGGCGGCGCGGCGAACTCGCCAGCCACAGGAGCAGATCCCGGCACTCGAAGCGATGATCCCGACGCATTGCGTATCGGGGTCGCCGCAGATGATCGGGCCGCCGTAACGGGATCTCTCCAGCCTGCCTGGCCCGCTTTCCGCATGATGCCGGAAGGGCGGTCAAATTTCCGTTCACGGCCTTGATGAGCAGAACCATCCGCCGTTCTTGGCCGCGATGGGCCGGCCTCACTTGCCGTTCATGGCCCCGATGAGGAGCGTGGAGCCTTCGGCGCCATTGACCCTGACTGGGCTGCCGGGGGCGAGGTCGAGTTCAGTCTCCGACCGGGCGTGCCAGCGGACGCCGCCGATGGTCACCTTGCCGCGACTGCCGGAAAATTCGATGATTTCGGCGGTCTGGCCTATCGCTCGTTTTGCCGGCTCATTCAGCCCAACCTTTCCGACCCGATGCCGGAACAGCCTGGCTACGGTCACGGACAGGGCTATGCTCAGAATGGCGAAGATCACCATTTGATGGTTGCCGGACAGTTCCGGGGCGACGAACAGGAGTCCAGAGACAGTGAGGGCGGCGAGGGCCGGCCAGTACAGGTAGGTGGTTGCCGCCAGCAATTCCAGGCAGCCCAGGACAAGCGCCGCAACGAACCACCAGATTGGTGAAATTCCATCCAGGACTTGCAGCATTACCCGTCGGTCCGCTCGGATTTCCGGCGCTCGATTGCCTCCCCTGCCAGTTCTGCAATCCCGGCCACCGCCCCTAGGACATTACTGGCCTCAAGCGGAATCATGACCGTCTTGGCATTTGGCGATGCCGCAATCTGGCCCAGGGCCTCGGTGTATTTCTGGGCAATGAAATAGTTGATCGCCTGGACATTTCCGTTGCCGATGGCCTCGGAGACGACATCGGTCGCCTTGGCCTCGGCGCTGGCCTCGCGCTCGCGAGCCTGGGCGTCGAGAAACGCGGCCTGCCGGCGGCCTTCCGCTTCCAGGATCTGCGACTCCTTCAGGCCTTCGGCCCGGAGGATCGCCGACTGCTTCTCGCCGTCGGCCTGCAGGACCTCGGCGCGCTTGTCCCGTTCGGCCTTCATTTGCCGCGCCATGGCCTCTGTTATGTCCGGCGGCGGCATCAGATCCTTGATCTCGACCCGGGTGACCTTGATACCCCATGGTGTGACGGCCTCGTCGATGACCGTCAGCAGCCGGGAATTGATGACATCCCGGTTGGACAGCGATTCATCCAGATCCATTGCTCCGATGACCGACCGGATATTGGTCTGGGTAAGCCTTTCCAGTGCCAGGATCAGATCCTTGACCTCGTAGGCGGCCCGTTCGGCCTCAATCACCTGGTAGAAGGCGATGGCATCGGCGGTGATCATGGCATTGTCGCGGGTGATGACTTCCTGCTCGCCGACATTGAGCACGGTCTCCATCATGTTGATCCTGGCGCCGACTCTCTCGATGAGCGGCAGGATGATCCGCAATCCGGGCTTCAGGGTCCTGCTGTATCTGCCGAATCTTTCGACGGTCCAGTTCTCGCCCTGCGGAACCGATTTGACCATCATCAGGAGCAAGAGGCCGGCGAATATCACCAGCACGATTGCGGCAACCGACAACTGGGCCTGCGACATTAGCGTCGATATTTGGTTTATCTGGTTCATGCTGGTTCGCTTCACCTGCCCTGGAACGAGTGTTGTTCGACGCAGAGAATAGGTCGTTTCACCTCCCCGTTAAAGTTGATTGTTGTTAGAGTCGGGCGCACAAATTATGGTGGTTTCGTGCGTGAAGAACGGAGCGCCAACCATGGATTTCAGCGAGGAACGGGTCAGCGGCCAGTTTGCCATGCCTCTCCAGCAGGTCTCTCTGATGCTGATCGTCATCGCCCTGGTGGCAGCTGGCTCGTATCTTGCCTACGGGTTCGTGGAGCCGATCTTTCTTGCCAACCGCTACCTGAACGGGGTCATCCTGGGCGTGTTCTTTGTCGGCATCCTCGCCTGTTTCTGGCAGATCCTGCAGATCACGGTGTCGGTGGTCTGGTTCAAGAACTTCCTCCTCGATGACGGTCTCAATGTCGAGGTGGTCTCAAGGGCCCCGCGCCTCTTGGCGCCGCTTGCGGGAATGCTGGGCCAGCGGGGGGTCAAGGCGCAGATTTCCACCATATCAGCGAGGTCGATTCTCGATTCGGTAGCGTCCAGGATGGACGAATCGCGGGACATCTCCCGCTACCTGTCCAACCTGCTGATCTTCCTGGGATTGCTCGGAACCTTTTACGGGCTGGCAATCACGGTGCCGGCGGTGGTCGAGACCATCCGCTCGATGACGCCAGCCGCCGGCGAAGATGGCATCCAGGTCTTCGGCCGGCTCATGTCCGGGCTGGAAAAACAGCTCGGTGGAATGGGCACTGCATTTTCCTCGTCATTGCTGGGGCTTGCCGGATCGCTGGTGGTCGGGCTGCTCGACCTCCTTGCCGGCCATGGGCAGAACCGGTTCTATCGCCAGCTGGAAGAATGGATTTCGGGTATCACCAGGGTGGGGTTTGCCCAGTCGCTCGCCGAGACCGACAGTTCGGACCAGCCATTGTCGGCGGTCGCCATTGCCGGAATGATGGAACATATTTCGGAGTTGCACCGTATACTCGGCGAATCACAGTTTGAACGCACGCAGCTGATCAGGAATATCAGCGACCTCAACACCACTCTCTACGGGTTGGCCGAGCGAATCGAGGCGCAGTCCGACATCCAGCAAAAGCAGATGGATGAGGGAACCAGCACGTCGCAGTTGATCCAGGAGATTGCCAGTCAGCAAAAGCTGATGACGGACGAGTTGGCAAGGGTGTCGGTTGAACTGGCATTGCCCGAGGCCCGGCAGCATCTGCGGAACATTGATGCCATGCTGCATCGGATATCGGTGGAAAACATGGATGGCAGGCAGGATATGGTTTCACAACTTCGGTCCGAGATGGCCGAACTTGCCAGGGCGATCCGGGGCCTCGGTGAGACATTGCCGGTGGACAGGCGGACAGAATCGGGGGGAGCACCGGCGAGAAATCGCGGGAGGTGATCCATGGCTCTGACCAGGCGGACGGGACAACGGGTCACCAGTAGCATCTGGACCGGTTTCGTTGATGCGATGACCGGGCTTCTCCTGGTCCTGACATTTGCCCTGACCATGTTCGCCATCGTGCAGTTTATCCTGAGCGGCATGATTTCGGCGCAGAACGACGAGATTGCGTCGCGCGACCAGCGGATTGCCTCCCTGGACCAGCTATTGGCTCGGAATGACGAGGAACGGAACCGGCTTGCCGACAGGATTGCCGAGCTGATCGGCGACATATCGGACCGCAACAGCCGCATCCAGGAACTCGAAGTGGAGTTGGATGGCAGCTCTGCCGCCTTGTTGACGTCGCGGGGGGAGACGCAGGCCAGCCAGCTGCGCATCGATGAATTGCGGGCGGACCAGGACAGCAATCTGCTGCAGATAACCGAGCTTCGGGCCGAGATCGACAGGCTGAACGCCGCCATCGCCGAATTGGCCAGCAGCGTGGAGGCGCTGACATCGGAGCGTCAGCGACTGTCCGAAACCCTCGCCGCCGAGACCGCAAGGTCGGCGAGGCTGGCCGGGGACATTGCCAGTGCCGAGCAGCGCGAGCAGCAGAACCTGGATGACATCACCGGGCTGCAGCAGGCGTTGTCGCTGGCAGAGCGCGAACGTGATCAGGGTTCGGAGCGGGTCCTGGACCTGCTCGCCGAACTGGAACGGCTTACCGACCGTCTTGCCAGCGAGTCATCGAGGGCTGACGGTGCGGAGGCCGCCCATTTGTCCGCCTTGGCCGACATTGCCGAACTTCAGGAAGCGCTTGGTGCTGCCAACGAGCTTGGTGAGACCCGCCTGGCGGCGATCCGGGATTTCGAGCAACAGGTGCTTGGCCTTGAGGAGCAGATCTCGTCGCTGCTGGCTGCCAACCAGGACGCCGAGGACAGGTTTGCAAGCTCGCAGGATGAGTTGCAGGCAGTCCAGGCCGAGAGGGATGCCATCGAGATCAGCGCAGAAGAGGCTGCTGACGACTTGATCGCCCTTCAGCTTGACCTGGAAGCTGAGCGGCAGAAGGCGGAGGATACCTTGACTCTGCTTGCCGCCGCCGAACAGGTCAAGGCGGAGCTTGCCGGGATTGTCGAGGAACTCGAGGGCAAGCTGGTCGAGGCCATTAGGCTGCGTGAACTGCTCGACCAGGAGATGCGCAACAGGCTGGATGTCGAGGAAGGGCGGCTCGCCGATGCCAGAGCAAGACTTGCCGGCACCGAGAACGAATTGGCCGATGCAAGAGTGCAGCTTGCGGGCACCGAGAACGAATTGGTCGATGCCAGAGCAAGACTTGCCGGCACCGAGAACGAATTGGCCGAGGCGCGTGAGGAGATCGTGCGCCTGGCGACGAGATTGGCCGCGGCCAATGGCGAGTTGACCGATGCACGCGACGAACTGGCCCGCTTGCAAAGCCGGCTGGACGACTCCGCTGGCGAGATCGCCGGCATGGCAACGAGGCAGGCCGCGACCAACGCCAAGCTTGCGGGCACCGAGAACGAATTGGTCGATGCCAGAGCAAGACTTGCCGGCACCGAGAACGAATTGGCCGAGGCGCGTGAGGAGATCGTGCGCCTGGCGACGAGATTGGCCGCGGCCAATGGCGAGTTGACCGATGCACGCGACGAACTGGCCCGCTTGCAAAGCCGGCTGGACGACTCCGCTGGCGAGATCGCCGGCATGGCCACCAGGCTGGCGGCGACGGATGGCGAGCTGGCCGGTGCCCGCGATGACATGGCCCGCATGCAGGGCAGGCTGGACGATGCGACGGCGGAAGTGGCGCGCCTGACCGACCTCCTGGCGGCACAGTCGAGCCTGGCCGAGCGACAGAAGGGTGAGCTTGACGAGGCGAGGGCGCAGCTGGAGGCTGGCCAGGCCAGGTTAGACCAGTCGGGGCAGGACGCCCTGCGCCTGCAGCAGCGGGTCGACGAGCAGCAGCGGACGATCACCGCCCTGTCACGCCAGCGTGACGAGGCCGCGGCGCAGGCCAGGCATCTTGCCCGTCTCGAGGACAACGAGACCGAGATGAGGAAGATCCTGGCCCTTGCGGTGGAGGAATTGCGCGAGGCCCGGAAAGACAGGGAGGAGGCACTTGCGGCCGCCGAATCCAGCGAACAGTCACGGCTGGATGCCGAGGCACGGCTTGAGGACAGCGCCTCCCGCATGGCCGAGGTCATGCAGCGGGCCGACAACGCCGAGGATCGGCTGTCCGAGGTCGAGCGGCGGGCCATCGATGCAGAGGAAAAACTGTCCGAGGCCGAATTGTTTCGGCGTCAGGCAGAACAGCATTTGTCGAATGCCCAGGAACGCGTGCTCGAACAGTCGCGGCAGATCACGGTGCTCAATCTCCAGATCAATGACCTGCGAAGACGGCTGCAGGAGTTGGGCAAGACGCTGGATGTCACCAGGGCCGAGAGGGACGAAGGCGAGGTCGAGATCATCTCGCTGGGGAGTCAGCTCAACGAAGCGCTGGCCTCGCTGGCGGCCGAAAGCAACCGGGCGCGGCAGCTCGAGATTGCCGAACGTGAACGTCTGGAACGGGAGAAGCAGGAATTGGAGGGGTTCCGGTCGGAATTCCTCGGCAGGCTCCGGAAGATCATGGAAAACATCGACGGGGTCAGCATTTCCGGCGACCGGTTCGTGTTTGCCGCCGAAGTGCTGTTCCCGAGGGGTGAGGCCGAGCTGTCCGAGGATGGCAAGGAGCAGATCCGCAATGTTGCCCGGCTGATTCTCGACCTGGCCGGTGAGTTTCCCGAGCGCATTGACTGGGTGCTGCGCGTGGATGGCCATACCGACGACATTCCGCTGCTTCCCGACAAGGAATTTGCCGACAATTGGGAGCTCAGCCAGGCCCGGTCGCTGTCGGTGGTCAGATACCTGGTATCCGAGCTCGACTTTCCGCAGAACCGGCTGGCCGCAGCCGGATTTGGCGAATTCCGGCCGGTCAACCCGGCCCGGTCAGAGGCGGCCCGGGCCCAGAACCGCCGCATCGAATTCAAGCTGACCGATCCATGACGGGCATGACGCGGTGAAGGACCGAACCACCCCGCAAGATCTCGGCAGTGACACGATATCCGGCACCGTCAGGAAGGTCATCTTCAGCAATCCGAGGAATGGCTACTGCGTGTTTCAGGTCGATGCTCGCGGGCATCGGGAGCTGGCAGTGGTGGTCGGCACCGCCTCGGAGATCGAGGAGGGCATGTCGGTGAACGCCACCGGAATGTGGAGCGTCCATCCGAAATTCGGTCGGCAGTTCAGGGCCGGTTTTGTCAAGCTGGAGCCACCGGGCAACCTTTCCGGCCTGAAGGCCTATCTGGGATCGAAGGCAGTCGAAGGGATCGGCAAGGTGCATGCCGAGCGGATGATCGCGAAATTCGGCGAGAAGCTCGCCGACATCATCGAACATCACCCTCACCGTCTTCGGGAAGTCGAGGGAATCGGCGAGGTGCGGGCGGCGCAGATTGCCAGGGCCTGGGAGCGGCACCGCGAGACCAGGGATGTCATGGTCCATCTGCATGGCCTCGGTCTCGGTCCGGCAATGGCGACGACCCTGTTCCGGGTCTATGGCAACCGGGCGATCGAGGTGGTGTCGACCAACCCGTTCTCGCTGATCAGGGACATTCGCGGGGTCGGCTTCCGGACCGCCGACCAGCTGGCCCGGCAATCCGGGATCGCCAGGGATCATCCGGCCCGCATCGCCGCCGGTATCCATCACCTGATGAATGAATCGGTCTCCGCTGGCAATACCGGCACCGATATCGAACAGCTGCAGGACGGGGCGGTCGAGTTGCTGGAGGTGGCGCGGGATGCGGTTTCCGCCAGCCTCGAGGATGAGATTGGACGCGGCAATGCCCGGATCGGCAGCATCGGCGGCCGCGGCTGCGTGTTCCAGAACGAGCTGTATGCGGCGGAGCGGGACATATGCGATCGAATTCGCGCCATTGCCGGCTCGGACGTGCCCTGGCCGGCGGTCGATTCCGCCATGGCCATCAGGCAAGCCGAATTGGCCGACAACATTGATTTCGGCCAGAGTCAGAAACTCGCCATCGAACTCGCCATCGCCTCCAAGTTCACCGTGATCACCGGCGGGCCGGGGGTCGGCAAGACAACGATCGTCAACGCCATCCTGAAGATCCTCTCGGAGCGCCGGGTCGAGATCCGGATCTGCGCCCCGACCGGCCGGGCGGCAAGGCGGGCTAGCGAGCTGACTGGCCGCCAGGCGCTGACGATCCACCGCCTGCTGGAAATCGATCCGGAGACTGGTGAGTTTCGCTACAATTCGGACCGGCAGCTGTCCTGCGACCTGGTCATCGTCGACGAATCATCGATGATCGATGTCTTGCTGATGCGTGCATTGATGCGCGCGGTTCCCGATCGCGCTGCCGTGGTCATGGTCGGCGATATCGACCAATTGCCATCGGTGGGGCCTGGCCGGGTGCTCGGCGATGTCATCGATTCCGGAACTGTCGATGTTGTCCGGTTGACCGAGATCTACCGGCAGGCCGCCGAGAGCCGGGTGGTGGCCAATGCCCACCGGATCAATTCGGGTCGGATGCCCGACCTGTCCAGGCCGGACGGAATCAGCGACTTCTACTTCGTGCCTGCAAATGATCCTGAAGCCGCCATGTCGCAGGTGGTGAAGATCGTCAACGAACGGATACCGCTGCGTTTTGGCCTCGATCCGGTCCAGGATGTCCAGGTGCTGTGCCCGATGAATCGTAGCCAGATCGGCGTTGAAACGCTGAATGCGCGGCTGAAGGACGTCCTGAATCCCGAGACGGGCGAGTCGCTGGCGGTCGGCTCATCCAGCTATTCGGTCGGCGACAAGGTCATGCAGCTGCACAACGACTATTCCAAGGGCATCTTCAACGGGGATTTCGGCATCATCCGCGGCGTCGATTCCGACCAGTCATCGCTCCGTGTCGATTTCGACGGTCGGGCATTGCTGCTTGGTCCCGATGATATCAACAGCATCACGCTTGCCTATGCCGTCACCATTCACAAGAGCCAGGGTTCGGAATTCCCGGCGGTGGTGGTGCCGGTCATGACCCAGAACTATATCATGCTGCAGCGCAACCTTCTCTACACCGCGGTCACCAGGGCCAGGAAGCTGGTGGTGCTGATTGGGCAGGAGAAGGCGGTCGGAATCGCGGTCAGGACCGATTTCCAGCACCGGCGGCTGACTCGCCTCGACGAATTGCTGTCGGCCTCTGCCTGAGGAAAAAAAATTCTGCGGCGCGGCACAAACCCCTTGAAATGCCGCGGTGCAGCATCTATCTGCATCCGGGAACAGCAAACTCCCTCGAAAGGAAGACCGATGAACAGGATCCAGGAATTCTCCAAGCTCTATACTGATACCGTCATGAATTTTGTCCCCAACCCGGACAATTTCAGCGAGTCATTCAGAAAATCCGCCGAAATGGGCGAGAAGATGTCGATGATTGCCGTCAAGGCTGCCCAGGGAAGCGTCGAGATCGCCAACAAGTGGGCGGTCGAGACTCTTGAGCAGGCCAGCGAGGTTGCCCGGGCCAAGGACGAGGCGGCCGATTACGCGAAGGCGGCAGGAGAATTTGCCACCCAATCGGTCGAAGTGGCCACCGGCCATGTCGCCAGCCTGGTCGAGGTGGCCAAGGAAGCGCAGGTCGAAACCGCCGAGGCCGTGCTGTCATCGAGATCGTAACCGGAACGCCAATACCGGTTGCATTGCACCGGCAGCAACGAAGAGGGGCGACAATGTGCCGCCCCTCTGCAGCCCGGACCACCAGCCTGGCCGGCGAATTGACCGGGGCCAAGGCTTTTCCTGGCCTGACGGGCATGGCGCGAAGCTTCAGGATACCTCCCGATACCGGCCGAACCTGCACAGGCCCCTTCTCCGATCGGCAACTCGCTTGACTGGAGAGGTGGATTGAGAAGCTCCGACCCACCACCAAACGCAGTTTCGACCGGGCCACGCTCATATGGATCATCGGCGGGCTGATGGCGCTGGGGGTTGTCGCTTTCGGTGTCCCCTGGAGCGAGATCGGGTTCTTGCGGGCGGAGTTCGGTGAGGAAATCCGCGAGAACCGCGCCGCGATCGTCGAGTTGGCAAAGGGGCAATCTCGCATTGAGGCGATCCTGGAGGAACGGCTGCCTTGGCCTGAATGTATCGGGCCCGGCAATTCCCCGTTTCGGAGGATTGCATGAACGCGAGGCGGGCAAACCGAAACGCTGGCAGGGACGGCTGAACGCCACGCCGGAGCGGAATCCGGATTCCACCGCCAACCTGGTGGATCGGGTGATTGCCACCGCCTTCAATGGCCTGCCCGTTGCCGCCTTGCAGTTGCAGAGCCACGCCGGGTCAGCCGAAGGGGCGCGCTAGTACCAGTTGGGTTGAATACAAGGCCGAATTTCGTGTCGGCCCTGTGCTATCCGGCGGTGATCATCGGAACCTTTTGGTCGGAAATTCGCAATGCCTCCGGCCCCTCGAATTCCAGCTTGATCTTTCCCCGGGCAACCTGAACACGGACCAAGCCGCCATTCTTGAGTTTTCCGAACAGGATCTCGTCGGCAAGCTCGCGCTTGATGCTGTCCTGGATCAGTCTTTCGAGCGGGCGTGCCCCCATCGTCGAATCATATCCTTTCTCGGCCAGCCAGCGTGCCGCCTTCGGGGTCAGCTCGATATGGACGTTCCGGTCGAAGAGCTGTGCCTCGAGCCGGTGAACGAATTTCTCCACCACTTTGAGGATGGTGTCCTCGTCAAGCGGCCTGAAGCTGATGATGGCGTCGAGCCGGTTGCGGAACTCCGGCGAGAATTGCCGGTTGATCGCTTCGACATCCTCGCCATCCCGGCGGTCGCGACCGAAGCCGACCGCTGCCCGCGCCTGTTCCACGGCCCCGGCATTGGTGGTCATGATCAGCAATGCATTGCGAAAATCCACCGTCCGGCCGCTATGGTCAGTCAGCTTGCCGTGATCCATCACCTGCAGCAGGATATTGGAGACATCGGCGTGGGCCTTCTCGATCTCGTCGAGCAACAGGACGCAGTGCGGATTCTCCTCGACGCCATCAGTCAGCATGCCGCCATGGTCGAACCCGACATAGCCTGGCGGCGCCCCGATCAGCCGCGACACCGAATGTTTTTCCATGAATTCGGACATGTCGAACCGGAGCAGCTTGACCCCCATCGATTCGGCCAGTTGTCGTGCCGATTCGGTCTTGCCGACACCGGTTGGTCCGGCAAACAGATAGGCGCCCACCGGCTTCTCGGTCTCGCGAAGCCCGGCCCGACTCATCTTGATCGCCGCCGAAATTGCCCGGATCGCCGGGTCTTGGCCGAACACCACCGATTTGAGATTGGTCTCCAAATCCTGCAGCATGTCGGCATCGGAGCGCGTCACGTGCCGGGACGGGATCCTGGCCATGGTGGCGACCACCTCCTCGACCTCGCGCTGCCGTATCGTCTTGCGTTTCCTGGAATCGGGAAGCAGGCGCTGTGCGGCGCCGGCCTCGTCGATGACGTCAATGGCCTTGTCGGGAAACCGTCGGTTGCTGATGTATTTCCCCGACAATTCGACGGCTGACCGGATGGCTTCATCGGTGAACCTGATCCGATGATGGCGCTCGAACCGTGGCTTCAGCCCCCTGATGATCCTGATGGTCTCGTCATTGGTCGGTTCAGGAACATCGATCTTCTGGAAGCGCCGCGACAGCGCCCGGTCCTTTTCGAAATATTGCCTGAATTCCTTGTGGGTCGTCGATCCGATGCAGCGCAGCTTGCCGCCCTGTAGGCCGGGCTTCAGCAGGTTCGAGGCGTCCATCGAGCCACCGCTGGTGGCGCCGGCGCCGACCACTGTATGGATCTCGTCGATGAACAGGATTGCCTCTGGCTGTTCCTCGAGTTCCTTGACCACCGATTTCAGCCGCTCCTCGAAATCGCCGCGATACCGCGTACCGGCCAGGACCTCGCCCATGTCCAGCGAGTAGATGACTGCCCTGGAGACCGCCTCCGGGGCCTCCCCCTCGACGATCCTTCTTGCCATTCCCTCGACGATGGCCGTCTTGCCAACGCCGGGGTCGCCTACCAGCAGCGGATTGTTCTTGTTGCGCCTGATCAGGATCTTGAAGCAGCGAAGCAACTCGTCCTTGCGGCCGATCAGTGGATCGACATCTCCGGCCCGGGCCTTCTCGTTCAGGTTGACACAGTATTTGTCCAGCGCCGATTCCGTCTGCCCATCATCGGATTGCTGGTTGTCGGTTCCGCCCTCCGCCTCCTCGGCCCCGACCACCGGCTTGGGATTCTGGAATTTGGGGTTCTTGGCGATGCCATGGGCAATGAAGTTGACGGCATCGAACCGGGTGATCCCGTGCACCCGCAACAACTGCACGGCGGTGCTCTTGCGTTCGCCGAAAATTGCCACCAGCACGTTGGCGCCGGTGATCTCCATGGATTTCCTGGAGGCGCGCACGTGTTCGGCTGCCCGCTGCAGCACCCTCTGGAAACCGGTTGTCGGCACAGCCGTCTTGACCGGCATGTCCTCGAAGGCCGGGTTGGTGGCCTGTTCGACATGCTTGCGGACATCGGATTTGAGCTTCTGCGTATCGACTCCGCAGGCGACCAGCACCCGCGCCGCCGACGGCTCGTCGATCAGGGCCAGCAACAGGTGATCAAGCGATACGAATTCGTGCCGCTGCTCGAAGGCGATCGACATCGATTCATGGATCGCCTTTTCAAGTGTCGACGTAAAGCTTACCAAATCATCCCTCGCGGTGCCGCCATGCCATTCGGCGACCTTGCACCTATAGTTGGCATTCAGGGCGCAGTTGACAAGCCCCAACCCGAAAATACCGGGGCGGAATGTGTCGGCACGCCGGTCAGAACCTGTCTTTTCGTTGCCGGATTTCGGCAAATGACTCTTCATCCGAGGCGTTCGGCATGCCGATCAGCGCCTTGACCTCGTCCAGGCCGGCCCGGAGAAACGGATTTGTTGCCAGTTCCACGGAAAGACGGGACGGCACGGTCGGACGCCCTTCCCGGCGGTCCTGCCGTATCGACTCTGCTCGCCTGACCAATTCCTCGTTGTCAGGCTCGACAGACAGCGCAAAGCGCACATTCGATTCGGTATATTCATGCCCGGAATAGATCATGGTCTCCGGGTTGAGCGCCCCAAGCTTAGACAGGCTTTTCCACATCATCTCGAAACTGCCTTCGAACACCCGTCCGCAACCCATGGCCATCAGCGAATCGGCGGTAAATGCCGCACCCGGCATCAAATAGGCAATGTGGCCGACGGTGTGGCCCGATACGTCGATGATGTCGGCAGTCTCGCCGCAGACGGCAATCGAGTCGCCTTCGGCAACCTCCCGGTCCAGTGGCGGCAGGCGGTGGGCATCGGCGGCGGCGCCGGTCACGCTGGCACCATGCAGCCGGCGAAGTTCCTCGACGCCGTCAATGTGGTCGGAATGGTGGTGGGTGATCAGGATCTGGTGAAGCATCCAGCCACGCTCCTCCAGCGCCCGGGCGATCGGCTTTGCCTCGGGCGCATCGACCAGGGCGGTCTCGCCTGAGGCACCGTTGTGCAGCAGGAAGGCATAATTGTCAGACAGGCAGGGTACGGTCACGATTTCCAGGGGCATGAGGCTACTCTCTCCAGTGAATTTGTCCTATCAGTCGAATGTCCGACATTGGCGGGAATGTTGCAATGCATCTTGATGCCGAGGCGTTGAAGAAATTCTACCTGGACACCGGATTGGGCAGACTGGCAACACAGGTTCTGTCATCCCGGGTGGCGGAATTCTGGCCATCCGTCGCCGGCGATGCCGTCGCCGGCTTCGGTTTTGCCTCGCCGCTCCTCGAATTCCTGCGACCCTCGGCGGTGCGGGCGATAGACCTGATGCCGCGCCAGCAGGGCGTCATGGCCTGGCCAGGAGTCGGTACCTCCTCGGCAGTGCTCATCGACGAGACCTCCTGGCCGCTACCCACCGGATTCTGCGAACGGATCCTGGTGTTGCATGGGCTGGAGACCAGCGACAACCCATCCGGGCTGCTCGACGAGTGCTGGCGGGTGCTGGCCCCGGAGGGCAGGGTGTTGTTCATCGTGCCCAACCGCGCCGGGTTGTGGGCCCGCCGCGACCGCACGCCCTTCGGGTTCGGCCGTCCCTATTCGACGGGTCAGTTGGAGAACCAGCTGACCCGGCACCGCTTCGGTCCGGTTCGTCATGCCGCCGCCCTGTTCATTCCTCCGAGCGAACGGCGCTTCGTGGCCAGGACCTGCCCGGCCTGGGAACGCATTGGTCGGCGCATGCCGATGGGGGTGGCCGGCGGCGTGCTGCTGTTCGAGGCAACCAAGCGGCAATTCCAGCCGCATCGCACCGGCCTTTCGGAGATGGTATCGAGCCGACTGAAGGCACTCGAGGGGATGGCGGTACCCGGCCCGGAACCGGTATCGGGGCGCGGTGGGGCGTAGTTTCCGCCGCGCCGCCATTCCTCCCGGCAGGAATCACCATCCATCGGCCCAATTGGTGGACCGGCGGCCATGCCGGCCGGCCGTGGTTCGCTCGAGTTCCGGAAGGGCAGGCAGTTCAGTTGCCAGGCAGGTCGGGCTGACGAGTTTCCGGTCGGTCAAGACTCCGATGCATTCACGTATTGCAACAGAGAGTAAGTAATACTGGTCAGAGCAGTTGACAAACCGTGCTCTGGATATATTGTGCAGGGCCAATGAGACGGCAAAAGCCGCATGTCCAGAGCTTTGAAGTACAGGCATCATGGCAGGGAATTCGCAGTCAGCCGCCGCATCACCGGCGATTAGAGCCGCGCTGGAAGGCGGCTCGCTGGGTGTGACGTGACATTCGTCATTCCCGTTGCGCGCGTTCACGATCTCAGCAGGTCAACAGGTGCGAACAGCCGGCGCAGCTGCAGTTGGGGGAAACTCATCCGCCGCGTAAGAATTTGAGCCCGCCGATGACGCCCCATGATTTCAAGGCGTCACCCAGCCAGCATGACCACGATAAGAATCGGGCAGTGTTGCGTTGGATGTTGATATGAAGTCGAGCACACGCATGCCTGCCTTTGGAGTGCCGGGTGGCGGCGTGGGTCCCGCGGGCAGGTCGAACCAGACCCGGAGACAGTTCCTGGGGTCTCTGGGGTCAACCACGTTTTCGATTTCTCTTGCCGGAACCACCACCTCGTTCGCTGCTCCGATTGGTGGCGGGTCGTCCTATCTGGGCCAGATTCTGGAGCCAGGAAGTGACAATGTCGTCTTCTACTGGGTTGATGCGGCCCTGCAGCAAATTCGGGATCACCGGGAGCCGCCACCTCGGTCAGCCTACATACTCGGGTTGGTCGCGGCGACCGGATTTCTGGCTGCGAATGGGGTGGAAAGAGCCTATGGCGAACCGTACGGAATCGGCGACGGACCGCCATCGGCAGATCCGGAGGTCGCATATGGCGTGGCATTCTCGATGGCTGCCGAGGAGGCATTCCAGCAACCCTTCTTCCGTGAACGCAATGCCTTTCTGAAACTGTTTCCGGATGGAGAGGCCAAGTCATTGGGAGTCCAGTGGGGCCGGACGGTCGGCCGCATGGTGCTCGACCAGAGAACCGATGACGGCTCGGAGCCAAGCGAAGTCAACTACTATCTCGGTCGATATGTGCGGCGCCAGGACGTGTTACAGTGGAGTCCGACTGCCCCGTATTACGGGGCCTCTCCCGGTCCTGCCTTTCCGTCCTTTGGACGTTGCCTGTTTCCCGGGCACGGGCAAATCACGCCGTGGACAATGACCAACGGTTCGCAGTTTCGTGTCACCGGTTTTCACGATCCCGGGAGTCCAGAATTCGCGGAGGAGTTCAACACGGTCCGCCGGCTTGGTGGCATGGACAGCACGACACGTACGGTTGACGAGTCCGAGATTGCCCTGTTCTGGGAAGACGGGCCGTGGGGCATAACCAATCCAGGCCACTTCCTCTATATCGCGATTCAGCTTCTGCAGGATCGCGGTCTCAGCTTCATTGAACTTGCACGAGCCGTTGCCCTGGTCGGAATGACCCAGTGCGATGCATCGATCTGCTCATGGGACAACAAGTATCTCCACGATATCCTTCGCCCTGAAACCGCGATTCGCGACCGCGCGGCCCTGTTCGATAATCCCGACCCGCGCGTTGAACCTGAAAACGGTTGGCACAGTTACATTCCAACGCCGGAATTTCCTGCCTACACCTCTGGCCACGCCACGTTCGGAGCGGCCGCTGCAGAAATGATCGCACTGTTTCTGGGGCAGGACGACATCGCTTTCTCCGGGCGGGCACCCGACTACGTGCTTTGGCCTCAACTGCAAGGTGTCAGGCGCCATTGGACGAGTCTCAGCCACATGGCCGAGGAGAATGCAATGAGCCGGCTCTATGGCGGCGTACACTGGGCAATCGACAATGACCGGGGATTGGTGACTGGAAGGGAGATTGCCCGCCAGGCATTCCTCTCATCCTTTCCGAAACGTGCCTGACCTCATGATTTGGTCAACGCATGTGCAACCTGCTCTCCTTGCTGCCTTGATGGCTGCCGGTCTGGTAGATGCGCCCATGGCGGATGCGCAGTCCAGCGCGCCGAACACCGGATTCATGTCCATTTTCGATGCGCCACTGGCAACGGAGTTGGGTGATTTGACATTGGCCCTGACCGGATCTCTGGAGGCCCGGATGACGTCGGGCTCCGAAGACGAGAATGCCGACGGAACTGACGCGATCGGCGACATTCGCGTGACTGCCAGGACCCAGCTTCCCAACCGATTGCGGGTCGAGGCGAGCTACTCGGGCAAATACGTGACGAACCTGTATTTGAGTCCTGACCCGGACAGGAAATACTCCGATGAACTGGCAGTGTCGGTTGGAGGCGTCTGGGGGCGGGTCCTGGTTGGCAATGTTTCGGGAACGGTCCGCGAGCAGACCCGCCGGCACCGCGGATACGGCGCTGCCGACCTGGCATTTGACGACTTTCTTGGGGAACTCACCGAACGCAGTGCAGGTTATGTCGGCAGGTTCGGACCCTGGATGGCAAGCGCCGTGGTTGACGATGACAGCAATATTGATGTGGGGGCAGTGTACCAGCGGCCACTTGGCAAAAAGGACTATCGCCTTGCAATGCGCGTCAGCCAGGGACGCTTTCCGATCGAAGATAAATCGGCCAGCTATTCCACCCTGGGGGTCGGTATGGTTGGTGAGGTCATCTACGGAAGCACGTCATTTGACGTCGGGTTGGGTCATGAGCGTTTTTCCTCGCCACAGCTCGAAGCCGCCACACGATGGTATGTTTCAACCGGGATTCGCAGAAAGATTACCGTGTTCGGGCTGTCTGTCGACGGTCACTACGGCGAAATTGAAGGACAGAGGGAAGCATCGGCCGCGCTTGGACTTCAATACGATCTGGCGCGCGGCGCCTCTGTAAACTTCGGGCTCAACCACGAGGAGGCAAGGGTTGCCGTCGAAGGCATGCAGTTGCTCGATTCCAGCAGCACGGCTGCGGTTGTGTCATTCGTTTACAATTTCTGATTTGTCTGTGGCGCGGGTGATTTGCCCGAGGTCGAAGACCTGCTTGTCATGCTCGCAATCTGGCCCGGCACTGGTGTAATGCGGAACATCTGCTGGCAGGCAGACTCGTGAACCGCGAACAGGAATGGGGGGCAGGCAGGACCCGGCGACGGGCGCAACCCGCCTCTGCGGACACGATCTCCGCGAGACCGTGCCGCATGCCGGTCGTTGTCCGGCTTGATTGGTTTGCGGTGGTCCAGATGGAAGGGAAAAAGGATGGAAATGGAAAGGCTGGAAGTCGAATTCATACCTGAACAAATCGAGGCATTCGAGGCTTTCCGGCAGGCGGCCAACCTGAATAGTCCGGATGAACTGTCGCTTGCCAATGTCGTCGAGTTGCTGGCAGTTGTTGCATTTCACGAGCTGTCAGCCGCAATGATCGCCTCGACCCCGGAGATACAGGAACGACTCGACGAGCAAATCGAGAAGGGGGAGTTGCCCGGAGAAGGAACAGAATTGCTGACCTTCGACATGCTCGTGAAGTATTTTGCCGGCGACGGCACATGACCCCGCGACGACTTTGGCGGAGGCCTTGTCTTCACCCACGGCGCATTTCGGGCCCTTGTCGAAACCACCCTCTGCATCACGACCCGAGCACGGTCATGAGTCCAGGGTCATCATCGGTACAGACGCTGCACTGGCAATTGTGATCGCGCCGGAGCAACCGGGGATTTGCATCGGGATGCCGGCGGCCTGCGTAAACGCACGGCGCGTCTTGATGGGCATCGGGCGCTTCACCTCCGCAAGCGGCGGCGAATGACAGCCAGCCGATACGGAGCCGTATAATCGGCTGACGCTTTACCTCCGGTAGCAGTCAACGACATCCGGTCGTTGGGGCGCCGAATGACGTCCGGACGGACCCGCAGGCGTGCTGATTGTTCGGCGAGCGGATGGACGGGGCCTGGACTCGTCGCCAACCCGATAGGTTTGCGCGCGAAACCCGATGTGGGTGCCGGACCGTCACGAGTCGGAGAGGGCCATTGCCGGGTCAGCCCCGACCAGGCAATGTCACTGTGCGGAACCAGCATCGCGGCTGACCACCCGATTCGCCTGATTGCCTGCCTTGCGGAGCCGACCACCGCTTGATAAATGCGGTCGGATTGACTAGGTGGCCAACGGTCGGCGCCCACGCGCCACCTGTCCATCAATGCCGGAAATTTCGAGGGGCTTCACTTGACAGACAGTGTTTCGATTTCGACCGGGATTGCGGGACGATATGCAACGGCTCTCTTCGAATTGTCGCGTGAAGCGGGCTCCCTCGACCGGTTGGAGGGTGATGTGTCTGATCTTCGGGCGGCGCTCGAAGGCAGTGACGATCTGCGATCGCTGATCACCAGCCCGGTTTATTCGCGGGAGGAAATGGCGTCGGCCATCACCGCCGTGGCCGAACGGATGGGGCTGGACAGGCTGGTGACCAACACCTTGGCAATCATGGCATCGAAACGGCGACTGTTTGCCCTGCCGCTGTTGCTGGACAGGGTGGACGCGCTGCTGGACGAGCATAATGGCATCGTTTCGGTCGAAGTGATGTCAGCCGAGGAAATCGGCAAGGACGAGATGGCGGCCCTGGCGACCATGCTCCAGGACAGGCTGAACAAGGCAATCAGGGTTGATGTGACCGTGGACAGCAGCCTGATAGGCGGCCTCTCGGTGAAGATTGGGTCCCGGCTGGTCGATGCATCGATCAGAACCAGGCTGGCCAAGCTGAAAAACGCAATGCAAGAGGTCGGATAGATGAGCATTCAAGCAGCTGAAATTTCGGCAATCCTCAAGGATCAGATCAGGAATTTCGGCCAGGAGGCGGAAATCGCCGAGGTTGGGCGTGTCCTCAGTGTTGGCGACGGCATTGCCAGGGTATTCGGCCTCGACAATATCCAGGCAGGTGAAATGGTCGAGTTCCCGGGCGGTATCCGGGGAATGGCGCTGAACCTCGAGGCCGACAATGTCGGCGTGGTGATTTTCGGCGATGACCGCAGCATCGGCGAGGGTGACCGCGTGAAGCGAACCGAGGCCATCGTCGATGTGCCGGTCGGTGACGAGCTTCTCGGCCGGGTCGTGGATGCGCTCGGTGACCCGATCGACAACAAGGGACCGATCAATTCCGCCACCCGTTCGGTTGCGGATGTGAAGGCGCCGGGAATCATTCCGCGCCGCTCGGTGAACGAACCAATGGCGACCGGCCTGAAATCGGTCGATGCCATGATCCCGATCGGGCGCGGCCAGCGTGAACTCATCATCGGCGACCGCCAGACCGGCAAGACGGCGCTGGCGCTGGACACCATCCTGAACCAGAAATCCTATAATGATGCCGCCGGTAGCGACGAGTCGGTCAAGCTGTACTGCATCTATGTCGCCGTCGGCCAGAAACGCTCGACGGTTGCCCAGCTGGTCAGGCGGCTGGAGGAAAACGGGGCGATGGAATATTCGATCGTGGTCGCGGCGACCGCATCGGACCCGGCGCCCATGCAATTCCTGGCACCCTATGCGGCAACGGCCATGGCCGAGTATTTCCGCGACAATGGACGGCATGCGCTGATCATTTACGACGATCTGTCAAAGCAGGCCGTGGCCTATCGGCAGATGTCGCTGCTGCTGCGCCGGCCTCCCGGCCGGGAGGCATATCCGGGCGACGTGTTCTACCTGCACTCCCGCCTGCTTGAACGGGCCGCAAAGCTCAACCAGGACAATGGCGGCGGTTCGCTGACCGCGCTGCCGATCATCGAGACCCAGGCCGGTGACCTGTCGGCCTACATTCCGACCAACGTGATTTCGATTACCGACGGACAGATCTTCCTGGAGACTGAATTGTTCTACCAGGGCATTCGCCCGGCGGTGAATACCGGGCTGAGCGTCTCCCGGGTGGGTTCATCGGCGCAGACATCGGCGATGAAGTCGGTTGCCGGCACGGTCAAGCTGGAGCTTGCCCAGTACAGGGAGATGGCGGCCTTCGCCCAGTTCGGGTCCGATCTCGATGCCGCAACCCAGCGTCTGCTCAATCGCGGCGCCAGGTTGACCGAACTGATGAAGCAGTCGCAATATTCGCCCCTGACCAATGCCGAGATCGTGTGCATCATCTTCTCGGGAACCCAGGGTTACCTGGACAAGCTGGAAATTGGCGATGTGGTTCGCTTCGAACAGGGGCTGCTTGCACATCTTCGCAGCAATCACGCCGATCTACTCGGAGACATCACCAACAATGACCGAAAGGTGAGCGGCGAGCTTTCCGACAAGATCAAGACGGCAATTGACGGATTTGCCAAAGATTTCGCGTAAGCTGGCTCGTTCGGGAACCTTGAAGTCATGCCCAGCCTGAAAGATCTCAAGCTTCGGATCGAAAGCGTCAAGTCGACGCGGAAGATCACCAAGGCCATGCAGATGGTTGCGGCTGCCAAGCTGCGACGTGCCCAGGAGGCGGCCGAGAATGCCCGGCCGTATGCCGGACGGATGTCGACACTGATGGCCAATCTTGCCGCCTCGACAAAGGGCGCGTCATCGGCACCGCCGATCCTTGCCGGTACCGGCAAGGATGACGTGCATCTGCTGGTGGTGGCCACTGCCGAGCGCGGCCTTTGCGGTGCCTTCAACTCCTCGATCGTGCGCATGGTGCGGACCCACGCCGCCGGATTGCTGGAGAATGGCAAGGATGTCCGCATCCTCACCATTGGCAAGAAGGGCCGGGAGCAGCTCAAGCGCGACCATCAGGATCGGTTTGTCGATCATGTTGATCTTTCGGGACATCGCAGCGTTGGCTATCCGGTCGCCGAGGAGATTTCCCGGACACTGCTCGGCATGTTCGAGGATGGCGAATTTGACGTGGCGACAATTTTCTACAGCCAGTTCAAGTCGGTGATTTCGCAGACCCCGACTGCCGAACAGCTGGTGCCGGTCCGGGCAGAAGCGGATGACGATGCATTGGTTCCGTTCTACAATTACGAGCCGGACGAGGCGGAAATCCTGGCCGACTTGTTGCCCAGGGCGGTGGCCAACCGGGTATTCACGGCATTGCTGGAGAATGCAGCATCGGAGCAGGGATCGCGAATGTCGGCGATGGACAATGCGACGCGCAATGCCGGCGACATGATCGATCGGTTGACAATCGTCTACAACCGGTCACGGCAGGCCGCGATCACCAAGGAACTGATTGAAATCATATCGGGTGCGGAAGCACTCTGAGCAACTGGAGAACAAGCATGGCGGAAGTTGCAGCAACCGGGAAGGTCACCCAGGTTATCGGCGCGGTGGTGGATGTGCGTTTTGACGACCATCTTCCCGAGATCCTGAATGCCCTGGAGACGACCAATCACGGGCGAAGACTTGTTCTCGAGGTCGCCCAGCATCTCGGCGAGAACACCGTTCGCACCATTGCCATGGATTCGACCGAGGGCATGGTCCGGGGGCAGGGTGTTGCCGATTCCGGCGGTCCGATCACAGTTCCGGTCGGCGATCCGACTTTGGGAAGAATCATGAACGTGGTTGGCGAGTCGGTCGACGAGAAGGGGCCGGTCGAATCGGATGAACGCAGGGCCATTCACCAGCCGGCGCCGGAATATGCCGAGCAGTCGACCGAGACGGAAATCCTGGTCACCGGCATCAAGGTCATCGACCTGCTGGCACCCTATGCCAAGGGCGGCAAGATTGGCCTGTTCGGCGGGGCCGGCGTCGGCAAGACGGTGCTGATCCAGGAGTTGATCAACAACATTGCCAAGGTGCATGCCGGGTATTCGGTGTTTGCCGGGGTCGGTGAAAGAACCCGGGAAGGCAATGACCTCTACCACGAATTCATTGAATCCGGCGTCATCAACATCGATGAGCTCGACAAGTCGAAGGTGGCGCTGGTCTACGGCCAGATGAACGAGCCGCCCGGCGCCCGGGCGCGGGTCGGCCTGACCGGCCTCACCCTTGCCGAACAGTTCCGCGACCAGTCGGGAACCGATGTGCTGTTTTTCGTCGACAACATCTTCCGCTTCACCCAGGCCGGGTCGGAAGTGTCCGCCCTCCTGGGCCGCATTCCGTCGGCGGTCGGCTACCAGCCAACCCTGGCCACCGATATGGGCGCCCTGCAGGAGAGGATTACCTCGACCCGCTCCGGGTCGATCACCTCGGTGCAGGCAATCTACGTGCCGGCCGATGATTTGACCGACCCGGCGCCAGCAACGTCCTTTGCCCACCTTGACGCCACCACGGTGTTGTCGAGGGCGATTTCCGAGCTCGGAATCTACCCGGCGGTCGATCCGCTCGATTCCACGTCACGAATCCTGGACCCGGCCGTGGTCGGCGAGGAGCACTACAAGGTTGCCCGCGATGTCCAGGGAATCCTGCAGCGATACAAATCCCTGCAGGACATCATCGCCATTCTTGGAATGGATGAGCTGTCGGAAGAAGACAAGATCACCGTCTCGCGGGCAAGGAAACTCCAGCGCTTCCTGTCACAACCATTTGACGTCGCCCAGGTTTTTACCGGCTCACCCGGTGTCCAGGTTCCCCTGGACGTGACCATCGACAGTTTTCGCCGGGTGGTTGCTGGCGAGTTTGACCATTTGCCGGAAGCCGCCTTTTACATGGTCGGCAGCATCGACGAGGTTGTCGCCAAGGCAGAGCAACTGGCGCAGGAAGCGGCCTGACGGGGCAGGAAGGTTGGCAGGATCCATGCAGTTTGACCTGGTATCGCCGGAGCGGAGCGTCGCTTCGCGCCAGGCAGAATCGGTCGAGGTTCCAGGCGCCGATGGCGACATGACCGTCATGGCCGACCATGCCTCGCTGGTCACAACCCTGCGTCCGGGCATCATCCGGGCCAATTCACCGGAATCCACGGATGAATTCGTGGTGACCGGGGGCTTCGTCGAAATCTCCGAAGACGGAATCTCGATTCTTGCTGAACAGGCGGTGCCGATATCCGAGGCAAGCCCGGCCATGGTCGACGCCATCATTTCCAGGGAAATGGAAGACATCAAGGCGCTCGAAGGCGCCCGCCGGGATTCGGCGGACACCCGCATCGCCTGCCTGAAGGAACTCTCGGCTAGACTTGGATAGGAGTTCGTGCCGGCGCGGCGAGGGAAGCCACCGCCCTTTCTGCCGCACTGCCGGATCGACACCGCGCCTTCGGCATGGCGGCGTTGCAGGCAGGGTTGACCATTTGCAACATTGATGACGGCTCGCACCGGCCGTTGCCGGCCGACTCAGTTCCGTTTCGATCATGATCAAGGGAGCCGCCAGCAATTGTGTGGCACCGGTTGGGCCCAGTCATTCGCTCCGCAATCGCCCGGCAGCAGAGTCGCTCGAAACGACGGGGCAACTCCAGGAGCCGACCGGAATTCGCCGCCGGCGGTTCGGGCTCACGCTTGCGTCAGCCATTGGCAAAGCTGTGGAAGGCGTGCCGGATGGCCGATTGCGACAACGCGCCGATCTGGCCGAGACGCATCTGGGCTGCATTGCCGACCGAACAATGACCGCCATGTCCTTTCGGGGAATTGCAGGCCACGTCGGGCGGGGCCGCAGGCAGCTACAAACCTCTCCTTGGCGTCCACGTGGCGGCGCCAGTCGCAGGTTCTCGGTCGACCAGGCCAAAACTCGGCTGGCTGGTTCAGATGATCCGGGAGAGTGTTCGATTCCGGGCGGCGGGTTGCCGGCCTCAGGTCAGCCTTGCGTAGAGCCAGGCGAGGGTTTTCGATTCGAACAGGGAAGATATCGAGGTGCCGTTGGCAATGTTGAGGATTGCCTGCGAAAACAGCGGCGCCGTCGGCAGGATGCGTAGCTTGGGTGATGCCTCGATTTCATCGCGCGGTGCGATGGTGTCTGTGATGACCAGGCTGGTCAGCTTGGATGCCTCCACCTTCTTCAGCGCATCCTTGGACATGACGCCATGGGTGACGAAGGCGTGAACCTCTCTGGCACCGCGGGTCAGAAGCAGGTCCGCGGCCTTGCAGAGCGTCCCGGCGGTGTCGCAGATATCATCGACGATGATGCAGGTTCGGTCGGCGACTTCCCCGATCACCGTCATTTCGGAGACCTCGCCCCTGCCGGCGCGCCGCTTGTCGACCACCGACAGACCGGCCCCGAGACGCTGGGCAAGCTCCCTGGCCCTGCCGACACCACCGACATCGGGTGAGACCAGCACGATTTCGTCAAGCCGGTCGGAAAATTTCGACGAAATATCCAGGGAGAAAATCGGCGATGCGTAGAGGTTGTCGACCGGGATGTCGAAAAACCCCTGCAGCTGGGCCGAATGCAGATCCATGGTCAATACCCTGGATATGCCGGCCTGCGTCAGCAGGTTCGCCACCAGCTTGGCCGAAATCGGCGTTCGGGCCTTGGTCCGCCGGTCCTGCCTGGCATAGCCGAAATACGGGATCACCGCGGTAACCCGCCTGGCCGAGGACCGGCGCAGCGCATCGGCAATGATCAGGATCTCCATCAAGTGGTCATTGGCGGGCTTCGAGGTTGGCTGGACCACGAACATGTCCTCGTCACGGACATTTTCATAGATTTCGACATACACCTCTTCGTCGTTGAAGCGCTCGACCTTTGCGTCGACCAGGGAAATCTCGTGTCCGCCCTGGCCGGACATGTATTCGGTGATCCTTGTGGCGAGAGGAAGGTTGGCGTTTCCGGCAATGACCTTGGGTTCAACCTGTCTGGGCATGACCAAGCTCCCGAGTGGAGTAGTGTGACTGATTCCCGGCGGTCGCCTTTCGGCGTCCCCTCTATAGCATCCGCACCCCGGAATTCCACAGCAAGTTCGACGAATCCGGGCCTGCCATGCCGACATGCGCTGGCGGGCCGCATCCTGCTTCGAAAGCGGTTGAACCGTCGGGCGAAATCACCCAGAACCACAGAAATGAATCGATGTCGGCCCGCCTGCCACAGGCAGGGGGCCCGCCGGGAGGATCACGCATGCCAGGGATCGACTATTTCTTCTCGGTGCTGTCGCCATTCACCTACCTGGCCGGCGACAGGCTGGAGAGGATTGCCAACCGCCATCGGGCGAAGGTGTCCTACCGGCCGATGGACATCATGGAGGTGTTTGCCCGAACCGGCGGAACCCCACCCAGGGACCGGCACCCGGCAAGACAGGCCTACCGGCTGCAGGATCTGACGAGAATTGCCAGCCATTCCGGCCTCGATTTCAACCTGCATCCCCAGTTCTGGCCCACCGATCCGGTGCCGGCATCGCTGGCGATCATCGGCGCCGCCAGCCGTGGTGGCGGGGATACCGGGTTAATGTGTCGGCATATCTTGCGGGCCTGCTGGGCCGAGAACAGGAATATTGCCCTGGAGGATGTCGTGACAGACTGTCTCGAACGGGCCGGCTTTGCCGCCGATCTGGCATCGGTCGGAGGTGATGGTCTGGAATCGGACTCCCTGGCGCGGACCTACGCTGCCAATACCGGGGAGGCGATCGAGCTGGGTGTCTTCGGGTCTCCGACCTATGTCGCGGGCGACCAGCTTTTCTGGGGGCAGGACCGGCTGGACCATCTCGATTCCTGGCTGGGCAGTTAGCCGGAGCCGACACCTGCCAGGCATTCGAGGAAGTCGTCCACCTCATCATCCGAGGTTGCCCAGTTGCAAACCAGGCGAGCGGAAAGCGGCTCGTCATCATCGCCTTCCAGCTTCTGCGAGGGCGGCCAGAGATAGTAGCTGGCCCCTGAATCGAGGGCGTGGCGATGCAGTCGGCGGGGCATGGTGACAAAAACCATGTTGGCATCAGCCGGATGGTCGATGCCGACCCCGCCGAGATCACGCAACCCGCGGCACAGCCTTCCGGCCTGCAGATTGGCATTGGCGGCCAGCGACAGCCACAAACCGTCGGCAAGGTAGGCTGCCATCTGGGCCGACAGGAACCGGTGCTTGGAAAAGAGGTGACCGCCACGCTTTCGGCGCAGCTCGAATTCCCAGGCCAGCCCTTCATCGAAGATGATCACCGCCTCCGTGCCCAGGAGGCCGTTCTTGGTTCCGCCGAAGGAGAGAATGTCCACCCCGGCTTTCCAGCTCATCTCGGCCGGCGAGCATCCGGCGCTGACCAGCGAATTGGCAAACCTGGCGCCATCCATGTGGCAGGGGAGTCCAAATTCCCGTGCCATCCCGGTCAGGCATGCGATGTCAGCCGGACTGTAGACGGCGCCATTCTCGGTGGCATTGGTAATTGACAGGGCGCCGGGTTGGACATTGTGGACGCCGACCGGAGCCGCAGTTTCGAGGGCGGTTCGCAGCGAGTCCGGCGAGATCATGGCATGATCTCCGTCCAGCAGCGTCAGCTTGGCGCCGCCGGTGTAGAATTCCGGGGAACCGCACTCGTCCTCCTCCACATGCGAATGACGGTGACAATAGATGGTCGCCCAGGGCGGGCAGAGGCAGGCCAGGCCAAGCGCATTGGCCGCGGTCCCGGTTGCGACCAGCAATGCCCGCGCCTCCGGCGCCTCGAATTGGCGCCGGATTTCGTCCTGGACAGTCTCCATGAACAGGTCGGCGCCGTAGGAGGCAGCATGGCCCTGGTTGGCCCGCAGCACCGCGTCCATGATCTGCGGTGCTGCCGGTCCGGAATTGTCGGAGGAAAAATTCATTCAGCGGTCCTTGATTGCATAGTCCTCAAGGTCATCCATGTTGATCTCCGTCTCCGAAACCGTGCGGCCGCGGACCGAAATTCCCGCCTCGTGCACCGTCTCCCGGCTCCCGGACAGCAAGTGGTGCCACGGATGCAGCGGCTTGCCCTCATGCAGCAGGCGGTAGGCGCAGGTGCTGGGCATCCAGTCCATGACCTCGTCCAGGGAGTCTGGCTTGAGCACGATGCAATCCTTGACGATCCGGGTTCGCGCCTCGTAGTGGCGGCATTGACAGCGTTCGAGATCAAGCAGGCGGCAGGCGACATTGGTCCAGTTGATCTCGTTGGACCCGTCCTCGCCGAATTTGAGGAGGCAGCACAGCCCGCACCCGTCGCAAAGCGCCTCCCATTCCTTCCTGTTCAGCTCCTGCAGGGAATGTCTCTCCCAGAATTTCTCCCGCAGGTCGCCGCCTGCTCCGAGCCCGAGCGATCGGACGATCTTTGCCAGCAGGCTATGCATGGGTCTTCAGCACTTCCCGGGAAATCCGGCAATCCCGCTTCATCTGTTCGACCAAATCCTCGACCGAGGAAAAGGCCAGTTCCGGTCGCTGGTGCTCGACCAGGGCAACGGAGATCTGCGCACCATAGATGTCGCCGTCGAAGTCATGAATGAATACTTCGAGATTTGGATGGTTCGTGCCGAAAGTTGGCCGCACCCCGATCGAGGTCGAGCCTTGGTAGGCTCCGGCATGTTGGCCGTCCTGGATTTCGACCAGCGAGGCATAGACGCCGAAGAGCGGCGGGTGGAGTCCTTCCAGCGAAATATTGGCAGTGGGGAATCCGAATTCGCGCCCGCGGCGCTGGCCGGTACCGACCTGGCCGTCGATCCGGTGCCAGTGGCCGAGGATGTGCGCCGCCTCGCCAACCTTTCCGGCCGACAGCGCCTTCCTGATGGCGGTGGAGGAATACGGCTCCTCGGCGCCGCCGGAAATCGGCACGATGGTGGTCGAGAACTCCAGCTCCTCCCCAATTCGGCGCAGCATGTCGGAATCGCCCGATCGTCCCTTGCCGAAACGAAAATCGCCGCCGACCACGGCCCGTGAAATTCCGAGCCCGGCGGCCAGTACCTGCTTGCAAAACTCCTCGGCGCCCAGGCCGGCAAGACCGGCATCGAACGGAAGTTCGAACAGCGTATCGATGCCGAGCGTTTGCAGACGGCGGGCCTTGCTGCTGGCATTCATCAGTCGGAACGGTGCGCCGTCCGGGTTGATATGCTGGCGGGGATGTGGCTCGAACGTGACCACTGATACCCGGCCCCCCTCTCGTTCGGCATGCTCGCCGGCAGCCCGTATGACTTCAAGGTGACCACGATGCACGCCGTCAAAATTGCCGATGGCAGCCACGCTGCCGCGATGCCGGTCGGGAATGTCACTGTACTGCCTGAATATTTGCATGATGCCGCTTTAGCCTCGCCGGCAATCCCGTGCAATCACCGCCATTCTCCATACAGGCAGGCGTTGCCGGATGACATGCGCCGATGCTGGAGGCGCATGGCAGCGCTACCGCAGCTGGCCGATTGCAAATCTGGGCCGCACCCCCGATTCGGCAAGAAGACGGTCGAGCAGTTCCGGGTCCGGTTGGTTGCCGGTCCCGGTTTCGCTGGCGTTCAACCCGCCGGTGACAAACAGGCAGTCGAGGCGCTGGTTTTGCGCCCCCTTCACATCGGTCATGATGCCATCGCCGATGCACAGGATCCTCGGCCCGTCCGCCCGACCGGGCCCGCCACCGGCCCGGAGGCGGGCGAGGTCGTAGATCCACCGGTGCGGTTTGCCATACATGAACACCTCGCCGCCAAGTTCGGCATAGAGGGCGGCGAGCGCACCGGCGCAGTAGACCCGGTGGTTGCCCCGATCGACGACAATGTCCGGGTTTGCGCACAGCATCGGGAGCCTCTCCTGCCTGGCGGCGGTCAGGATCCCGCGGTAATCCTCCGGTGTTTCGGTTTCATCATCGACCAGCCCGGTGCAGACGATGCCCTCGGCCTCGGATAGCTCAACCAGTTCGACCCCGGTATCCGCCTCCGTTCCAGATTCGAAAAACGAAGCCGCCGAGTCCGGGCCGAGATGAAAGATCCTGCCTCCAAAGTTGCCATTGGCCAGGGCGTTGCGGGCGGCATCGCCCGAGGTGACGATGGCGTCACGGGAATCGTCCGGCACGCCGAATTCCCGGCACTGGGTCACCACGGCACTGGACAACCTGGGTGAATTCGTCAGCAGGATCACCGTTTTGCCGTCCTGCCGGAACTGCCGGAGGGCCGAATTTGCGGCCTGGTTGGCACGCAGCCCGTCATGGACCACCCCCCAGACATCGCAGAATATGGCATCATAGAGATGCGAAATTTCGGCAAGAGAGCCAATGATTGCTGTCATCACATGCTTTCGGACCGGAGGGCGGGGTCGGCCAAACCGGCGGCGTCATGCCGGGAATCGGTCAAAAGGACAGGTTCGGAATGATCTGCTTCTTGCGACTGACGATTCCGGGCAATTCGACGGTGTCGCCCGCCCCATCGGCAGCGAAGGATTTTTCGGCGATCCTTCGGACAGCGTCGTTCGGAACCAGCAGGGTGGATGACTCGTTGAAGATGTCGACAACAAAGAACAGCACCTCGTCGAGCCCTTCCTCTTCCGAGACCTTCTCCATGCCACGAAACAGGGCATCCTTGCGCTCGAGAAGCGAGGAAGGGCTGGTGGTCTCGAGAACCGAGATCCGCAACGACTTCCCACCGATCTCGTAGCGTTTCGAGTCTGTGCGGATGATGTCCTCTGCCGATACATCGGACAGGTCGGACTTGGCGGCGAACATCTCGGTGGCATACCGGGCGATATCGATGCCGAGATCGGCAGCCAGCGACTGCGCCAGGTCGCGGTCTCGCCCGGTGGTGGTCGGGGACCGGAATTCCATGGTATCCGACAGGATGCAGGTCAGCATCAGGCCTCGAACCGCATCCGGCATTGAGCTGGCATCATCGCCCATGAGCTCATGCATGACGGTGGCCGTGCAGGCCACCGGCCTGATGGCGATGTTGATTGGCTCCCGGGTCGACAGCCCGCCCTGCAGCAGGTGATGGTCGATGATCTCGACGATTTTCGCCTTGCCGATGC
>CBDCCF010000001.1:0-111996 GCA_965214695.1 Paracoccaceae bacterium
ACGGATGTCAGCGGCAGGGTTATTGAACTCGTCCTCTGGTTCAACAATCTGAGTGGGACGATTCCACCGGAACTGAGCGATCTCACCGCACTGACAAAACTCGACTTCAGCGGCAACCAGTTGAGCGGAACAATTCCTTCTGAGTTGAGCAACCTCACCGCACTGACGTACCTCAGCCTCGGAGGGACTCAGTTGAGCGGAACAATTCCTTCTGAGCTGGGCAACCTCACTGCATTGACGAACCTTTACCTCGGCAACAACCAGTTGAGGGGAATAATTCCTTCTGAGCTGGGCAACCTCACCGCACTGACGTACCTTTACCTCGGCAACAACCAGTTGAACGGGCCGATTCCACCGGAACTGGGCAACCTCGTTAATCTGGATACATTGTACCTCGCCGACAACAGGTTGACAGGATGCCAGCTTGCTGTATGGAAATATGTCGAACACAACGATCTCGACCAGCTTGGTCTGCCATACTGCGCCGCGGCCTCGGACAGAGATGTCTTGGTCGCGCTTTATTTGGCTACGGATGGCGATAAATGGACCACCAACGCCAACTGGCTTTCCGACGCGCCAGTCGGCACCTGGTATGGTGTCACTGCGGATGAGAGTGGTCGCGTCATTGAACTCGACCTCTGGCACAACGATCTGAGCGGGACGATTCCACCCGAACTGGGTAACCTCACCGCACTGACGTACCTCAGACTCAGCGGCAACGATCTGAGTGGGACAGTTCCACCGGAACTGGGCAACCTCACCGCACTGACGAGCCTCAGACTCAGTAGCACCGATCTGAGTGGGACGATTCCACCGGAACTGGGCAACCTCGCTAATCTGGATGCATTGTACCTCGCCGGCAACAGGTTGACAGGGTGCCAGCTTGCTGTATGGCAATATGTCAAAGACAACGATCTCGACCAGCTTGGTCTGCCATACTGCGCCGCGCCCACGGACAGAGATGTCTTGGTTGCGCTTTATTGGGCTGCGGATGGCGATAAATGGACCAATAACAACAACTGGCTTTCCGACGCGCCGCTCGGCACCTGGTATGGTGTCACTACGGATGACGACGGTAGGGTTATTGAACTCGTCCTCTGGTTCAACAATCTGAGTGGGACAGTTCCACCGGAACTGGGCCACCTCACTACACTGACGGCCCTCAGACTCAACGGCAACAATCTGAGCGGGACGATTCCACCAGAACTGGGCAACCTTACCGCACTGACGGCCCTCAACCTCAGCGACAACCAGCTGAGCGGGACAGTTCCACCGGAACTGGGCAACCTTGGTAACCTGGATGCATTGTACCTCGCCGGCAACCGGTTGACAGGATGCCAGCTTGCTGTATGGAAATATGCCGACTACAACGATCTCGACCAGCTTGGTCTGCCATACTGCGCCGCGGCCACGTCGACTCACTCCCCTGCCTCGGACAGAGATGTCTTGATCGCTTTTTATTGGACTACGGATGGCAATAAGTGGACCAATAACGACAACTGGCTTTCCGACGCACCACTCGGCACCTGGTCTGGTGTCACTACGGATGAGAGCGGTCGCGTCATTGAACTTGACCTCAGCGACAATAATCTGAGCGGGACGATTCCACCGGAGGTGAGCAACCTCACCGCACTGACGAACCTTTACCTCGGCCGAAATCAGTTGAGCGGGACAGTTCCACCGGAACTAGGCAACCTCACCGCACTGACGAGCCTCAGCCTCAGCAGCAACGAGCTGAGTGGGACGATTCCACCAGAATTGGGCAACCTTACCGCACTGACGAGCCTTTACCTCGGCTGGAATCAGTTGAGCAGGACGATTCCACCGGAACTGGGCAACCTTACCGCACTGACGAGCCTCAGTCTCAGCAGCAACAATCTGAGTGGGACGATTCCACCAGAATTGGGCAACCTTACCGCACTGACGAACCTTTACCTCGGCTGGAATCAGTTGAGCGGGACGATTCCACCGGAACTGGGCAACCTTACCGCACTGACGAACCTTTACCTCGGCTGGAATCAGTTGAGCGGATGCCTGCCTGCCGTATGGAAATATGTCGTGGAAAACGACCTCCACCGGCTTGATCTACCATACTGCGCCGCGATCCCGTTGATACTTTCCGCTGCCGCCGCCAAGGACAGAGACGCTTTGGTCGCGCTTTATTTGGCTACGGATGGCGAAAACTGGAGGAACAGCGACAACTGGCTGACAGAAGCGCCAATGAGTATGTGGCACGGCGTCACCATGGATGAAAGCGGGCGGGTCATTGAGATCGAACTCTGGAGCAACAAACTGAGCGGCGCAATTCCGCCTGAGTTAAGCAATCTTGCCAACCTTGAATCGTTGCAACTCTGGAACAACCAATTAAGCGGTCCAATACCTCCAGAATTAGGCAATCTCACTAGCCTTAAATCGTTATCCCTCGGAGGCAATCAGTTAGAAGGTGTGATTCCATTTGAGTTAAGCAAACTCAGTAACTTAGAGTCGCTGTCGCTCTCAGAGAATCGACTGGGTGGGCCGATTCCGTCTGAACTTAGCAAATTGACCCGTTTGAAATCCCTGGGCCTTGGAGACAACGACCTGAACGGCACGATGCCGTCTGAGTTAAGCAGGCTCAGTAACTTAGAATGGCTGTCGCTCTCAGAGAACCAACTGAACGGACCGATCCCACCCGAACTGGGTGAATTGACTCGTTTGAAATCCTTGGGCCTTGGAGACAACGACCTGAACGGCACGATGCCGTCTGAGTTAAGTAGACTCAGCAACTTAGAATGGCTGTCGCTTTCGGAGAACCGACTGAGCGGGCCGATTCCTTCGGAACTGGGCAATTTAACCAACCTGGGCTCGTTGTATCTCCAAAGTAACCGGTTGAGTGGTCCGATTCCTTCGGAACTGGGCATTTTAACCAACCTGGGCTCATTGTATCTCCAAAATAACCGGTTGAGTGGTCCGATTCCTTCGGAACTGGCAAAACTAACCAGCTTGAGATCGCTTGTTCTTTCAGAGAACCTGCTGAGCGGCTCGATTCCATCAGAACTGGGCAACCTCGCTAATTTGACAAGGCTGAATCTTGAAGACAACCATTTGATTGGGACAGTGCCGCCGCAGTTGGGCAAGCTCACCAACTTGGAGGTGTGGTATCTATCTGGCAACAGGCTGGATGGTTGCGTGCCCGCGGGTTGGCAAGATGTCAGGGCAAATGACATCAACGATCTCGGGGTAAGCTTCTGCAATGCGCCCCCGCCGCCGCTTACGGTTGCTAGCGACAGAGACGCTCTTATCGCGCTCTACCGGTCCGCGAACGGCGACTACTGGATCAATAACAGCAATTGGCTTTCCGACGCTCCCCTGAACACTTGGTACGGTGTCACCACGGACGAAAATGGTCGCGTTACAAAACTGGAACTTGGATACAACAGGTTGAGCGGTACGATTCCGTCCGAACTTGGTACCCTTGTCCATTTGGAAAAACTGAGCCTTCACATAAACGAGTTGAGCGGTGAGATCCCGCCGGAAGTGGGCAATCTCACCAACCTAACAGGTCTTAGTTTCTGTTGCAACAATCTGAGCGGGACCATACCTCCAGAACTAGGCGACCTTATCAACTTGACTTATCTGAGTCTCAATGACAATCAGTTAGGCGGAATTCTTCCACCCGAATTGGGCAACCTTATCAATTTGACAAGTCTAAATCTTTTTGAAAACCGGTTATGCGGAACAATTCCGCCAGAGCTGGGCAGGCTCACTAACCTAAGAGAATTAAGCCTGGACTCGAATCAGTTGCACGGAACAATCCCTTCGGAATTGAGCAAACTTACCAACTTGGACTTGGCGTACCTTTCCGGAAACAGGCTGGGTAGATGTCTGCCCGCGGGTTGGCAAGATGTCGAGACTAATGACTTCGATGAACTTGGATTGGTCTCCTGTAATGCGTCTTTGCCACCTCTTACCGCTGTCACTGACGAGGACGCACTCATCGCACTTTACCGATCTACGGACGGCGACTATTGGATCAATAACAGCAATTGGCTTTCCGGCGCTCCTCTGAACACCTGGTACGGTGTCACCACGGACGAAGACGGTCGGGTCATTCACATCGATCTCTCGGATAATCAGTTGGACGGAACGATTCCGCCAGAATTGGGAAACCTCACCAATCTAACATGGTTGAATCTTGATTCGAATCAATTGTGCGGCACAATTCCGCCAGAGTTGGGCAGACTCACTAGCCTTATTGATTTAGGCCTTAGTTCGAATCAGTTGCAGGGAACAGTGCCTTCAGAGATGGGGAATCTCACCAACCTAGAGGTATTGTATCTCGACTCGAATCAGCTGCAGGGAACAGTGCCTCTGGAGTTGAACAACCTCACCAACTTGTCTGAGTGGGGCCTTTGGGGGAATAAACTAAGCGGATGCGTGCCCGCAGCATGGTGGAGTGAAGGGTGGAGTGATTGGGAGAATGACTGGGAGATACTTGGTCTCCCATATTGCGCGGCGCCCTCGCCGCCACTTACCGTCGCCGCCCTAGTCGCGTTCTACCGGTCTGCGAACGGCGACAACTGGAGGTACAAAGACAATTGGCTTTCCGACGCCCCCTTAAACACCTGGTACGGTGTCACCACGGACAAAAGTGGTCGAGTCACTGGACTGGAACTCCCTTATAACGGATTAAGCGGAACGATTCCATCTGAACTGGGTACGCTCGCCCATTTGGAAAGGCTGCTTTTGCACGGCAATGCGTTGCGCGGAACGATTCCGTCCGAACTAGGCAATCTCTCCAGCCTGACAAGACTTTCTCTCTGGAATAATCAGCTGGATGGAATGATACCTCCAGAGTTGGGCAAGCTCACCAACCTGGAATGGCTATACCTCGACTCGAATCAGTTGCGCGGCACAGTTCCTCCAGAGTTGGGTAATCTTACCGACTTGGCGGTGTTGTGGCTTGACTCGAATCAGTTGCACGGAACAGTTCCTCCGGAGTTGGGCAACCTCACCAACTTGCAAGGGTTGAGTCTCTCGAGGAATCAGCTAAGCGGATGCGTGCCTGCGGCATGGTGGAATGTGGTGGAAAGTGATTTGGAGGAGATTGGTCTGCCATACTGCGCCGCGCCATAACCACTCTCTTCGGCAATTCCAGAGGATCCCACCGCCGAGCTCAATTAAGTATGCCCTTTCCTGCGGCAGCAGGGGAACGAGCGGGTTAGGCGATTGGATGACGGTTGCCTCTCCGACTCTTTACACCTGTACACGTTGAGGAGGATCAGGATGTACCAGCAGATCATGTTGGTCGGCAGTTGGAGCGGAGATCCGAAGATGCGTCTCACGCAGGATGGAACGCCGGTGACTTCCTTCAGGATAGCGACAAATCGCCGCTGGAGGACCCAGGATGGGACGACACAGGAGAAGACGATTTGGTTTCGCGTTTCGGCATGGCGACGGCTGGCAGAGACATGCAACCAGTATCTGACGAAGGGGCAACGGGTGCTGGTTGTCGGTGAGATGGAAGAGCCGAGCAAGTGGACAGATCAGGAGGGGAACGCGCGCGCTTCATTGGAAATGCAGGCACGGAATGTGCAATTTCTCAGTCCACGTGATGGAGCCCAGGGTCCGGCACCAAATCAAGGTGAAGAAGAGGAGATACCGTTTTAGCGTCCGGTGCGCATGGTGCGCGGGAGGCGGACGGGAGACGACGGCTTAGAAGTGCATATGACCATATGTTCACTGCAATATTGACATATGGTCATATGAATATTATAGCGGGTGTGGTTCTGAGTGCGGGTCGGGGCTGTCCGGGGCGGCTTTGTGGCGGGGAATGGGTAGGGACATTCGCTCCGGGACTGGAGACGGACAGTTCGTGCCACGGTTAGGTGCAGACAGGCGGTTCATTCAGCAAGTGAGAAACATGTCATGAAGCCTTCTTTTCGTATGCTGGCTGCTTTTGCGGTTGTATGTGCTTTGGTTGCTTTCTCGAGGACTCCTTATTTGCTTGCATCAACTCCTGTCCCCACGTCTGGAGCCACGGCACCATGAACTCTACAGAAGTTGACGAATATGAGTACGATGACGATTATAATGACTACGACGATGACTACGAAGACGAATACAAGGACAAAAAGAAGGACAAAAAAGGCGGTTGGTTTTCAAACTGCATAGGCTGCATCGTTTTCATTCCGGGCATGACGATCAGCCTGATGATCGCTTCCTACGTTCTAAAGGTAGTCATTTGGGTCATGGAAGGACTCCTTTGGGTCATAGAATTTGCCCTAAAGCTTATATTTGGGCTCATAGGGGAAGTCTTTCGCTACCTCAGTACAATACTCGCGATAGCATGACAAAACGCCCCTAGGCTATAGCCTAGAGACAGGGTTGGCGATTCTATCGGGGGAGACAGAATCAGGATCTGGGAAGTGGATGCGTGCCCGCAGCATGGTGGCGTGAAGGGTGGAGTGACTGGGAGAATGACTGGGAGATACTTGGTCTCCCATATTGCGCCGCGCCCTCACCGCCACTTACCGTCGCCGCCCTATCCGCGTTCTACCGGTCTGCGAACGGCGACAACTGGAGGTACAAAGACAATTGGCTTTCCGACGCCCCCTTGAACACCTGGGACGGTGTCACCACGGACGAAAGTGATCGGGTCACTGGACTGGAACTCCCTTATAACGGATTAAGCGGAACGATTCCGTCCGAACTGGGAACACTCGACCATTTGGAAAGGCTGCTTTTGCACGGCAATGCGTTGCGTGGTGAGATCCCGCCGGAACTGGGCAATCTCTCCAGCCTGACAAGACTTTCTCTCTGGAATAATCAGCTGGATGGAATGATACCTCCAGAGTTGGGTAATCTTACCAACTTGGCGGTGTTGTGGCTTGACTCGAATCAGTTGCACAGAACAGTTCCTCCGGAGTTAGGCAACCTCACCAACTTGCTAGGGTTGAGTCTCTCGGGGAATCAGCTAAGCGGATGTGTGCCTGCTACATGGCGGAATGTGGTGGAAAGTGACTTGGAGGAGATTGGTCTGCCATACTGCGCCGCGCTATGACCACTTAGCGGAGGCGGATAACAGAAGATATGGGACCTCGACCAGGACAAAACATGGACACGAAGAGTAGGCCCCCAGACGCCTCAGCGGCTGCGGCGATACGGTATGCAGGGCTGGGATTCCTGGTGGGGTTCCTGCTGTGCGCGATCCTGACGGGGGCTTTGATGTGGCAGCTGCAGCGGCCTACGCCGCCCCCGATCGTGCTGCATTCGCTGCCGACTCCGGTCCCGACGGAGACGCCGGCGCCGACTGCTACGCCCGGTCCGCTTGTCGTCTTCGTGAGCGGCGGCGTGCACAGCCCGGGTATGTATAAGGTGCCGGCGGGCGCCCGCGTGGGTGATGCGCTGGCCAGGGCGGGCGGTCTGGTGGCGGACGCGGACCCGGCACTCGTCAACCAGGCGGAGCCGCTTTTCGACGGTGCGCAGGTGCATGTGCCTCTGCCGCAATCCCCGGGGGCAGAGGCCGCGTCAACAAGCGGGGCGCCCTCCACCGGCTTGTCGGGACAATCGTCCGCGGCGGCCGCGGGGGCGTCCCCTAACGCGTCAAGCGGCGGGCTAATCAACGTCAACACGGCCTCGCTTGAATTGCTTGAGACGCTTCCCGGCATCGGCCCGGCCAAGGCCGCGGCGATCATCGCGGAGCGGCCCTTTGATACGGTCGAGGAGCTGGAGCGGGTGTCGGGCATTGGTCCCAAAACCCTGGCGACCATCGCGCCGCTGGTAAAAGTTCGCGATTAGTTGCGCCGCGCCGGCTTAGCGACGCGTGCAGGCCGGGTGGGGTCGATTCGTCAGGGAGGTCTTTCCTATTGGAGCTCCCGCCTGTGCCGGAGCGCACCTCTAGACTTGGCAAGTATCCCGGACGTGTAGAGATACTTTGGTCGTCCGGGTTCCTCGCGGCCGGGTCTGAATACGCCTCGCGAACTGGCCCGATTGTATGAAACTGCTCTATCCTGCCATAGCCTATCTTGCAGGCGTAGCCGGCGGACAGCTTCTCTGGCAACAGGGATGGTTTGGCTGCGGTATCGGCGACCATTTCTGGATCGCGGGGCTGGCTCTCATTCCCGTCTGCCTGTGGATGGATGCTCGTGACGTTCCCCGGGCGGCGGAGCCTATGATCTGGCCGGCGACAGCTGGTTTTGTTCCGCCGCGCAAGACCCCCTCAACCTGGCTTATCGGTGGGATTTTGCTGGCCGGTATTTGCGGCATCTTGCGCCTTGGTTCGCACCCGCCCCAGCCCTGTCTCGGGCCAACCGACCTGGCTTATTACAACGGCAATGAAGGGGACAGCAGTAGCCGGCTGGTGACTGTAGATGGGTATGTGGCGAGCTATCCGGTTCTGAAAGACGGCCGGAGGCGGCTGGACATCGAGGTTGAGTACCTAGAACTCGACGGCGAGAGGATAAGGGTCGCAGGCGTCCTGCGACTACAGACGAATAGCATCTACCGTTTTCGCTACGGCGAAGGTGTGCGGGTGAGAGGCGAGCTGACGGAGCCGCCGATCTTCGAGGGCTTTGATTACCGGGCCTATCTGGCGCGCAAAGAGATTCACAGCCTGATGCGGCGGGTACGCGTCGAACCGCAGCCGGGCATGCTGCGCGGGGGTGTTCTGCTGCAGTTCGTCTATGGCTTACGCGATCGCAGCGAGAGGCTGCTGAACCGCCTGCTACCGGAGCCGTATGCGGCGCTGGCAAACGGGATGCTTCTAGGCATCGAAGCCGGCATTCCTGACGAACTGTACGAGAAGTTCAACCTTACGGGCACCAGCCACGTGATTGTGATCAGCGGCAGCAATGTGGCGCTAGTGACCGGTGTGCTGATGGCGCTGGGTATCAGGTTGTTTGGCAAGCGCGGCGCGCTGTGGCCGACCTTGGGCGGCCTTGCCCTATACACGTTCCTGGTGGGCGGAGACGCCGCGGTCATGCGGGCGGCGTTGATGGGCGGCCTGTTTGTGGTAGCAACGGTGCTGGGACGCCAGAGCACCGCGCTGGTAAGCCTGGCCGCGGCCTGCTGGGCGATGACGCTGTGGAATCCGCTCATGCTGTGGGATGTGGGCTTTCAACTCAGCAGCGCGGCTACTGTCGGACTGATCCTGATCGGACCTGCACTAACGGACAGCGTCACGTCACTATGGCACAAGTTGGAGAAGGGCTTGCTGCGGAAGGGGAGTGATCCGGACAGTTCCCAGGCGGATTTTCTCATACCCAGGTCACTTGGTGACTTGCTGCGGGACAGCCTTTTGATGACGGTCGCGGCCAGCGTAACGACCTATCCCCTTATCGTCCATTACTTTGGACGCCTCAGCTTGATCAGTCTGTTCACCAATGTGCTGATCGCGCCGGTGCAACCCTGGATAATGATCTTTGGCGGCATTGGGTTGATCGTGGGGCTATCGGGCTTGGAGCTGATCGCTCAATACCTGCTATTTGTACCTTATGCCAGTCTATGGTGGACGACAATGATCGTGAATTGGAACGCGACCTTCCAAGGCGGCAGCGTGGAGGTTGACGGGTATGGAGGAGGTCCCATGGCTCTTACTTACGCCGCCATTCTAGGGTTGTACTGGCGAAAGCCTTTGGCGGGATTTCTGAGGCAGATTGGGCACAGGGCCGTCCGATTTTCTACTGTGGAAAACAGAGAAACTTCGGCCGGTCGGCGGTTGACAATCCTGGCGGGAGCGATGCCTACCTGGGCAGTTGGCATCTTGGCGATGGTGGCCGGCCTGCTGTGGTGGCTGGCTCTGACGCAGCCGGACGGACAGCTCCACGTTTACTTCCTGGATGTTGGCCAGGGGGATGGGATCTTTATCCAGACACCCAGCGGACGCCAGGTGCTGATCGACGGAGGGGATGACAGCCAGCAGCTGTACGCAGAACTGGGCGCGGTGATGCCGTTTTGGGACCGGCGGATCGATCAGGCGATCGTGACCCACCCTGACTGGAATCATATTGGGGGACAAGTCGATTTGCCGGGACGATTCACGCTGGGCCAAGCGATAATCAGTGAAAATGTGCGCGGTCACGAGGATACGCAGCTCTGGCTGGCGGCTCTGGATGCGGAGAATGTGCCGGTTGTGGGACTACAGCAGGGCGCCTGGCTGGATCTTGGTGACGGCGCGGCGCTGTGGGTACTATGGCCGCCGCGGGAGGAGGCGTTGCGGGGACTGGACGAAGACGACAAGAACGAGCGGTCGCTGGTGCTGAAGCTGGTTTACGGTGAATTTTCGGTGCTGCTGACGGGCGATGCCGGCCTGCCCAGCGAGGAGTGCCTGTTACGCGAGGGTCAGCCGGTCGCCGCGCATGTGCTCAAGGTCGGGCATCATGGCAGCGAACACAGCAGCAGCCCGGCGTTTGTCGAGGCGGTCGGCCCCAGTGTGGCGATCATCCAAGTCGGCGCCGAGAACCGGTACGGTCATCCGGATCCGGAGGTGCTGGAGATACTTGACGGGCGACTCGTATTGCGCAATGACAGGGAGGGGCGCGTCCACATATGGAGTGACGGCCGGCTGATGTGGGTCGGGACAGAGAAGGGTGACGGAACCGAGTTGTTGGAATGGAGCGGCGCGGCGAGGCAGGGGTGAGTTCCCCGGCTCGGCTGCTCTTTCTCGTTCCGTCTAATCGAAGTATTTCTCAAGCGCTTCTTCGATCCAAGTACGGCAGAGGTCGGACATGGTTGTTTCCTGGGCCGCGGCCAGCTGCTTGAATTGACGATGGGTGCTGTTAGGCAGAAGGACGACAAGGCGACGTATTTTCTCGGGCGATTCCTCCGGGACAGTCTCGTCCTCTGCCGGCGAAGCAGGTGTGCCATGGTCGATGTAGGATTCGACGTCTGCAGCCGGGTCAGTGTTGGGTCGTCTCAAGTTGAAGCGGGTTTCAGACATTGCGCAACTCCTTAATTAGATCGGCGATTTCGTGGGCGGCCGGGCTGTCCGGTGCGTACTCCTGGATGCTCTGGGCATGGAGCATGGACTCGGCAAAGGCAACTCGCTGCGTAATTTCGGTTTCGAGCGCCGGCAGAGGCAGTTCGAGCATACGCATCTCTCGCCCCAGGATGGTGCCGGCTATTTTGCGGGAGATGACGAAGTAGGCGTGCAGGTCGGGACGGTAAATGCGTGCTTCTTCCACCTGCCCGACGGTGCGGTCGGATGCCCAGGCCGACAGGGCGGAGGGTTCGATAGGGATGATGACCAAATCGGCGGCGATCAAGCAGGAGCGAGTGATGGCGTCGTCACGGGGTGTACCGTCGATGACTATCCAGTCGTAGATATCTCTTTGCCGGTCTACCTCTTTGTGCAGGTTTTTGCGCGGCACGGCGAAGACGGAAAAGGGTTGATCCTCACGCAGAGAGGACCAGGCGTTGGCGGATGCCTGCTGATCGGCATCGATGAGCAGGACGCGTTCCCCGGCCTGGGCCAATCCATAGGCCACGTTAAGCGAGAGGGTGGTCTTGCCCGTGCCGCCTTTCTGGTTGAGAAATGCCAGTACCGTCATTGCCGAATACTCCCGGGGATGTCAATATAGCAGTTATTGACATACATCGACATGTGCATATGCGCCAAAGTCGATAGTGGTAAGTTCAGGTTTTGTTCAGGGTGGGGTGTTTTGGGTAACTCAAATAGGTATCATTCTTGGGTTGTATTGTGGGTGTGGTGACACGAAAAACAAAACTACCCTATAGTCCAAACTTCTACTTTACGCCGAAAGCACAACAAAACCCGTGGTCCTCTACAAGTGTGGCAAATATTAACATATAGTAACACACATATATGTACATCAAGAATCGAACACACCAATTGTCCAGGCTTCTGTCAGGGGCACGTTTTGGCCGGAGCAGTGGATCCGCCAACTACTTTCGGGCGTCCTGGCTTGCGAATCATTGCTGGACACCGCGGCAGAGGATGGCCGCGGCGCACCTTCTGGTCCTCTGATCTTACGCCAAGTTGCGGCACTGCACTGCACTATTACGGCATAGAGGAACCGCAAGGCAGCGTGTGTGCGGCGCGAAAAAAAAAATTTGACGAAGTCCTCTCTGGTGGAAACGGGGAGTTGTGGCATTGGTCGGCGCATTAATTTCTGTTCACGGGGAGGGCCGCGGCCGTGCATTCTGCCTGTGCTCTGGTCTGGTCGGCGGGATTGATCAGCTTCTGGATCCGGACAAAGTGTGCAGGCCATGAGTGCCGCAACTATGCCGCTGGTATCAGGCCTGCAGGTGCGTGTGCTGCTACCGAACGAAATGGGGACGGCCGGTGTGGCAGGCGCTGTTTGGTCGTCTGCGTCGATAGGGCGGCCCAAGCGGAGGCCGAGGTCGAGCGAAGCGAGGGCGAGGGTGAAGCGCAGGGCCGCCCAGTGGTGGTGCATGTCGATGGCCGGTCGCGCGCGGGCTTGCTGGGTCTGGCTGTGGTAGGCTGGGGCGCCGAGCGTGTGAGGAACAAGCCGTGAAGGCGCCCCAGCCGGTGTCCCTCGAAGGCCTGCCGGCGTCGCGGCGTGTCTTGATCTGGCTGATGCCGGTGTTCGCGAACGGTCAGGGGCGGCCCGGAGCGTGTGAGGAACGAGCCGTGAAGGGCCGCCCGGTTTTGCCGGCGTCGAGATTGTCCTTGTGCTTTCTGTATGGCCGCGACGATTGTCTGTGCCTGGAGTTTGCGTCTGTGGTTGTGCCCGGGTACGAGTGGCTTTGTGCAAGGTACTGCATTGGGGCGTCGCGTGGGTCCAGGCCTGCGTCTGGGTGGCGATGTTTGCGAGCTGGTCTTGTGGATGCCGGCGCGGTGTATCAACGGGTCCAGCGCCGGGCGCTGGTCGTGGTGCAGCGGCGAAACGCTGCCGGGGGGTGTGGGGGGCTGGCCCCCTGCGCTGGGGAGAGTTTGAGAGGGGGATACCCCTCTCATGTTGCCGGCCCGGAAAAGCGCTTTTTATTCCGTATAATCGCAAGTTATAGGGAAAGGCGTCTGCGCCGGTGCAACCGCCCGAGGAACGAGGGCGGGGGCATTCCCTATAACGACTGTTATACGGCCAGGGCGCCGGCGCCGTCTGCGGCGACGAAAAGCGCCCTGGGTAAATAAAAAGCGCCCGGGCCAGCAATGCCGTTGACGTTCGCCGGCGATGCTGTGCGGAGTACGTGGCCGCTCTGCGTGGCCGGCGGGGTGTTGACGTTGGTGCAGGGGGGTGGCCGGCGCAGGCCTAGGCACCGATCCGGACACGTGGACAAGACCGGGGCCGAGACTGGTCCCAAAGCCGGCTGCCTTCGAAGGCGTGCGGTCGTGTGGCTGGCCTGCGTGCTGGTGATTGACCGGTCTTGATGCGACACGAGGGCCTGGGGCTGCCGGCTCGGGCCGGCTATGTGTCGGTCCTGTAGCCTGGTTGGGTTGGGGCCGCTGGCAGCTGCTAGATGCAAGGTCCTGCAGGACCTGTGGGGTCAAATAAAACGCTCTACGGGCCTTACAGTGGGTCGGTTGATCGTCCGCTCTGCTAAAAACGTCATTTTCGGCTATGCGGCACCGATTCTGCCTTCAGCGGCTTCGAGCAAGCCAGTGGCGCAGCCTCGCCGGCCATATCCTGCGTCCCGAGGGTGAGGCAGGCCGCCGGCGAGATACCTCGCGTTAGCAGAGCACTTGTCCGCCAGCCTCCTTTCGAACCGGGCATGCGGTTTTCACCGCATCCGGCTCTCCTGTGTCGTTACAAAGCAGTGGTGTTTGGTCGGTATTGGCATTCCGGAAGTCAGTCGACTTTGGGGCATGCGGTCCACAAGCCGGTCTTGCTTTCTGATGGTCTTTGCGGCGAAAGGGCGGCCCAAGAAGAGGCCGAGGTCGAGCGAAGCGAGGGCGAAGGTGAAGCGCAGGGCCGCCCGGTGGTAGGCGGGGCGCTGCGATTTTGGGTTGTGGAAGTGGATTTCGTACCTTTGTGAGCCCGAGCGTGGTTCTGAGAGGCTCTGTGGGCGAATTTGCGCTCGGCGACGCCGGCCGAACAGTGACACTGGCGACATCTTAGTCGTCAGACGGGAGTAGGAACGGGGCCAGCGCAGGCCAGGCGCCGGTCCGGACACATGCACAAAACCAGGACTGAATCTGGGCACATGGCCGGCACCAATGCCGGCGCCATTCTGGATGTGCACTGCCGGCCGCAAGCGTGTTCGTTTTTCGCAGCTGTGTGGTGGTCGAGATCCTGTTGGCTCAGTACGAATGCCGGCTGCTCTCCCTGGTGGTGGCGCGTGTGGTGTTGCGGCGGTCTGCCGCCGCCCGGGAAAGGACCCTCCCCGGCCGTTTGGGGAGAGGTCCTTTCCCGGCTTTCCCTGAGGCGCCGGCTGCGAGCTCGTCTTTGCGGCGTCCAGTCGTCCAGGACCTCTCGGCCACGCGTGCCAGCTGGCATCTTGGCGTCCTGGTGGTCGTGCCGCGGCCGGCCATGCTCGTCTGCCTGACGGTGGCGCGTGTGGTGTTGCGGCGGTCTGCCGCCGCCCGGCAACGGACTCGCCCCCGGCTGTTTCGGGGACGCTGGCCGTTGCCGGCTAGGTCCTTGCGATTGGACTCCCGACCAGCAATGGCAGTGCTTGCGACGAACGATAGCCTGGGGCGAAGGTTTGTTCGGGCCTGGCTAGACTGGCGCTGCGGATTGCTAAGTATTTCTGTACCTGTACTCTCGAAAAAGTCGCTTAGAGCGCCTCTGAGTGTGTCGAAGATTCAGCATAGGCGCTGAAAATGGCAATTTCGCCGGCTTCGGGCTGTTTTCAGATCGGATCCGGAACTGCGTTCTGGATGCCGGAGTTTATCGCCCTGATCAGCAGGTGCCTCTGCGCGCCTGGGGCCGTCTCGCTGTTCTTTCCACGCAGTGCCGTTGAGACGCGAACGTCTCTGCGCGCCTAGGGCCGCCCCTACGCGAATGGGAAGCGTAACTGCACAGGTGGCCCCGACGCTGTGAGATTCCCGGGCTGAGTGGTCTTACTGCACCTGCTCATATTTCCGCGGGCGTCAATTCCGGCGGTTCTCGCCGTACTCTGTTTCAATATGTTTCGGGCGGCGTTCAGGTCTCTGTCATGCAGGGCCCCGCACTGTTGGCATACCCACCGACGATCCGACAGATCGAGGGCTGCGTTGTGGGCATTGCACGCGCTGCATGTCTTGGATGAGGCAAACCAGCGATCCACCATTATGATCTTACAGCCGTACCAATCCCCTTTGTACTCCAGTTGTCGCACGAACTCGCCCCAACCGGCGTCGACAATCGATTTGGCCAAGCTATGGTTTCGCAGCATGCCCTTCACATACAGGTTTTCAACCCCGATATGGCCGTGGGTTTCGACCAACTGCCGGCTGAGCTTGTGCAGGAAGTCGGCGCGGCGGTTGGCTACCTTCTCGTGCTGCCTTGCAAGCAGGACTTTCGCTTTGCGGCGGTTCGCCGATCCTTTGCGCTTGCGGGACAGCCGGCGCTGCAGGCGTTTCAGCCGACGTTCGGCTTTCCGCAGGTGTTTTGGCGGATCGATGGTCCGACCATCTGAAAGTGTTACGAATGTTTTCAACCCCAGGTCAATGCCCACTTCCGGGCCGATTGCAGGTGGAGGCGTCATATCCACTTCGCACTGAATCGACACGAAGAATTTGCCGCTCTTGGATTTCGAGACGGTCATGTTCTTGGGTGTTCCTTCGATGCGCCGGTGCTGCGTGATCTTCACGTAGCCGACCTTCGGAATTCTGATGCGGCCGTTTGCGATGCGCAATTGGATGCCGCCGGCGAAGAGATAGCGGATCGACTGGTGGTTACGTTTACATTTGAAGCGGGGGTAGCGTGCACGGCCGGCAAAGAAGTTGCGGTAGGCCCGATCAAGGTCGCGGATCGCCTGTTGCAGGCTTTGGTTATAGGCTTGCTGGAGCCATTCATTGCCGGCTTCGCGCTTATGATCAGTGAGGTCCAAGCAGCAGTCCGCCTCTGACAGGGTTTCGCCGGTGTCCTGGTAGTAGCCTTCGCGGGCGGCGCGGTAGCGGTTGTAGACGTAGCGGACAGCGCCGAAGTGGAAGGCGAGGGCATTTGCCTGGGCAGCGGTGGGGTAGATTCTGTATTTGTACGCGCGATAGCGCGTGGTAGACTGTTGGGCGTCCATGAGCCATTACCTCGTGGGCCGGGCCGGTGGGATGGCAGTCCCGACCGGCCATTCTTCTTTTCAGTTGTACCCTCTGCAGCTAGACAGGCTAGAAGGTAGTGTCTTCGCCGTCGTCGCGGGCGTCTCTCGTTATTGTCCTCTCACCTCCGTCAAGTTCGGTGCATTCGTATAGAGTGCGCTGCCCTCTGTTTCCGCATAGACTTCGATCTGGCGGTAGCCATATGGATTGCAGACAGACTCATGCTGGGCTCAGTGTGCATTCATCCTGTCAGGTATAAATGCTCTGATTTGCGGTTAGGCTTGGCGGATCTCGGAAATGCCAGCCTGTGTCGGCGCTAATCGATTTTTTCTTAGGTTCTCATTTTTTTGAACATATGAGAATAATAATACTATAGCATCTATATTCATATTAACATATATGCAACTGACTATCAAATCGACCATGTACTTGGGTGCGGTCCAAAGTGGAGGTACGTTTCGGACAACCAGGTGATTGTTGAGTTGTGGAATGGTTGCAAGTATCTCGGGTCTCGAATCGAAGCGGCATAATTCCGGTTCTAAATAGAGCAGGGTTGCGTTGAAAAAAAGAACCCGGAGGGAGACGTCAGTTCGCTTCTCTATGTTTGAAATCCGGATTGGATCATTTTCAGCTTCCTTCGCCTGCGTCTGCTGAGTCAGCGCCCGGGCCCGGCACAACTCGTGCAACGGCATTTCCGACAACAACTCCATTATTTTCTTGTCAATGCGGCGGTCGTAGTACTCAGATAACCGCCGGCGGCCTGTTGCCCGATTCAGCAATGGCCCTACGCACGTCTACTCTACGCAGCAGAACAAGCCCAACGATAAAGAAGAGGATGATCGAAACGATGGCCGGCCGCAGGCTACCGGTTATCTGGTTGACCAGGCCGAAAGCCAGCGGACCCAGCCAGGAGGTTCCCCGCTCGCTGACCTCGTAGATGGAGAAGAATTCAGCCTCCTTGCCCGGCGGGATCATGTTGGCGAAGAGGCCGCGGCTGACCGCCTGCGTGCCCCCCATCACCAGGGCAATGCATCCTCCCAAAATCCAGAACTCCAGCAAGCGGCTCTCCCCTTGAAGACCCAGATAGGCGTAGATCACAACCACCGTCCAGACGGTCAGGCCTATGATCAGAGCCTTCTTCGCCCCGATATGGGTCGCTATTTTGCCGAAGAGAAGTGCGCCCCCAAAGGCAACGAACTGCATCATCAGGATGACCATGGTGAGCATGCTCTGCTCGATCGCCAGTCCTCCCTGAGCAAGCGGAGCAGCGGCAAAGACCGCTGCAACCGCAAAGACCGTCTGGATGCCATCGTTATACAGCAGGTAAGCGATCAGAAAACGGATGGTATGGGGATAGTTCGCGGTCTCTTTGTAGGTTGCCCACAGCTGTTTGAGGCCGGTTGACAGATAGGTCTCGCCAGCGGGCAGTGGCCGAGTTACGCCTCGCGAACTCAACATTTTCCAAGTGATGAAAGACCAGGCGAACCACCACAGTCCGCCCGAAAACAGGTTGATACGCACAGCCAGGCCGGTGTCGATGCCAATGGTGTCCCGCATCAGGTAGAAGACCAGATTGAGTGCCAGCAGGAGGCCGCCCCCCAGATAGCCCAGCGCCCAGCCCATCGACGAGACGCGGTCGCGGTCCTCCGGTTCGGCGATGTCGGGCAAGAAGGCATTGTAGAAGACGATCGCTGCGCCGAAGGAGAGATTGGCGACGATAAACAGCAGCCCGCCCAGCCACCAGGTCTCAGCCGTAACAAAGAACATGAACATTGTGGCGAACGAGCCGGCGACCGCAAAGATCTGCATCAATCTCTTGCGCAGATTGGAGTAGTCTGCAATGGCCCCAAGAACCGGCAGGAACAGCACCTGCAGGATAACGGAGAAGGAGATGCAGTAGGGCAGAAAGGAGTCCGGCGCCACAGGGATGCCGAAGAAACGCGCCAGTTCATCGGGGCCGGCCGCGGCGCGGGCGAGGTTGGCGATGTACGGGCCGAGAAAGACGGTAGCGACCGTTGTCCCAAAGGCCGAGTTGGCCCAGTCATAGAAGTACCATCCGATTTGCTCGCGGCGGTTGCCTGGCCCTGATTTGGACGTCGAGTCAGCTGTCGATTCTTGGGGCATCGTGCGCTCCTGGTCGTGGCGTGATCAAAGAATGAAGGAATGAGGCTGCTTGGTGTACAGGTGCGCCGGACGGCGTTAATCTCATTCTTTCTTCTTTATTGGGGAGTCACTCTAAAGTAGGTCATGCTGGCTACAGGAGCGTTGTTTACAATCACATCTCTCATGAATCCCCAGAAATCTTCATGCTCCATAAGTGTCACCCATACCAGAATACCGAATAACAACCTGGATGCATCAAAATCACGATCGCAAGCATCTTCATAGATAAATTGAAACGGCGTCCCAGTCCAATCTGATCCAGGAATCCAGCCTGCGACCGCAACTTCATCCCCCTCCATACGCCGATGGATTTCCTCTTGAATTGCTTGGAGTTGTTGCGGAGACAGACGAGAAATTCGCGCGTTATAGAAATCCGCATGTGGGATGCGAGAAACTTCCCTTTGTTTATCAATATCCCATAGCATATTCGTTCCTTTAAGGGCCAGATGTAAGTTCAGATTGATGCCAAGTGTTTTCGTACTCCGGGTCGAATTAGAATTCAGGCCATAGCCGTGTTACGAGTTGATGGGGATGAGCATAGATTCGTCCATCGTTCATTGCTCACGGCTCGAGAGCGAAGGTTGTGTTCAGCATGATCGCTATTTCAACTTTCGACGGAGAGTTGACCAGAGATCCTGCGCTGGACGGTAAACCATTTTCGAAAACTGCAATGACACGACCGAGCGACATCTCCAGCAGATCTGCCATCCGTGTCGCGCGCTGGCGCGCGTCGTCGAGGGCGGCTTTCATTGCCTCCTGTCCCAGCGTTGCGCAGTCCTCGACCAGGAAGGCGATGCTTGCCTCCTAGATGACTGGACCGCGTCGCACTTTCATTTCATCCAGGAGCGCCTGCAACAGCGAGTTGTGTCTGCGGTTGCCGCCCCGCTCTAAGCGGATGAGACAAGAGATGGCGAACCGAAAGGGGAGTAGAGGTCCTTCATGGATGGATGGGCTTGGGTGGTGATGCTTCCCGTCCTTATGGGGAAATAACGATGCAGTTGTTAAGACCAATCCTTTGCCGTTCCACCAGGGTTAGAATTCGCATTCGATTGGACAAAACCTCCAGGTACACGCTCGGGATACGCACAGCAGGCTGGCCGGGAGGAATCACCTGGAAAGATTCACTATTTCTATCTCTACATCACTGTAGAGAACAAGGCTGAGGGACAGATAAATCGTTCCCGAACGGATTTCTGACCGATAGAGATCAAACCCTGCTAGAAACATGAATATATCTGGAATGTCAGGGTACTCTGGGTCGTGAACCAAAATTCCAAATTTATAAATTCCTGGGCTGGAGAACACTCTGTCAGTAACAGAGATCGCTTGCTCGAGAGAAACCCCCGATGCAGGGGTTATTTCTGTCAATACTGTAATTCGATCTCCTGCGAACAGAAACAGTAGATTATCTTCCCAAGAAAAGTCACAGTGATTATCTGCGATAACGTCAGAAGTTAGATGTATCTCCTTTATGATGCCAAGAGAAGCAAGATCAATTGCTGGTGTGCTTGCGGCACCTACAACTAGTCCTCCCGGAGGGAAGACAATCAACTTGCCTCCAATACAGTGGAGGGAATCAACTGCCGAAGTCGCTCGTGGCGTATGAGTAGGGCGGGGGCGAGGTGTCGAAGTGGGTTGAGTGGCTAATCGCACATGCTCCGCGTTGGTTGGGGACACCAACTGGCCAAAGACCCACCCAGCCTGGCCATTGTAGTTGATTTCCCACCAGTCGCCGGCATGATTCTTGCCAGTAATGGGGTATTGTTGGCCGGGGGAAGCCGTGCCAATGATCGGAAAGTTGGTGCCTGGGCCTTGCCGCACGTTCATGTCATTGTTAATCTTTACCATTGGTCTGGGTGTCGGCGTCGCTGTAGGAGGGATGGGCGTCGACGGAACTGGCGTGTCGGTTGGCGGCACCTGGATTTGCGTGTCTGATTCGCCCGTGGTTTCAGAAACTGTCGAGCCGGCCGGCGTGGAGGTAAAGGTCGGTACCGGCGTGTTGGTGGACCGGGGTGGTTCGACTGACGCATTTCGTGGGCCACATGCGGAAAATAGCAGGACTACAAGCAAAAAAGTCAACGACGGTAGCAAACGCATTGTATGAGTCCCTTTGTTCATACGACGATGTGCTGACATACGCTGAACGAGTCGGGTAAACGCGCACGTGAACAGCGGGCTAGCCGAATAGATTCTCGCAAAATAATTCAAGTGCGCTAGCAGCATCCATGTGTCTTTGAACGCTGCGGCTGCGTCCTCACTGTCGATGGGGGCAGCGTAGTTGCGGTTCGAGTTGAACGGCGGGTCGGGGTAGATACTGACTTCTGGTTTGTCGCTCATTGTTTGCCTCTTCAGGGGAAGTCCTGGCTGTCCTCTGTTCCACGGGGTCGGGACATCGTTCAAACCTGACGATTCTTTACCCGGGTAGACGCGAACGCGCACAGAGGACTAGCCTGGGGGAGGAAGAAGAACAGGTTATGTCTGTGTAGAGTGGTATTCTTCGAAACGTTTCCTGCGGGCTGCGAGCGCCTCAGCCTTATAGAGCCACCAACCGGCTGTTCGGAGCGTATGCGTTGCCGTGTGCCGCCGCTGTTTCTTGACCATCGTTCTTCCCTTTCACAAGCTTGGCCGTTCGCTCCATGGATACACCTTCGCTTGTGGTCCAGTTTTTTGGCCCAAGCTCAAACCACTCCCTCTTTCGTCTGAATCCGGCTGTCTATCGCGGTACAGTCCTGCAAGTACCTTTGTTGGCAAACCGTTCAGGCCGATAGTACTCCCCGCGCTAAGTTGTCTCCTGAAACCAGGTCATTTCAGTCAGGAGTCACACCTTCGTCGCTTAACAAGCCGGAAGCGACCTCCCGTCCGGCGGGGGTGAGCCTATGTAAGCCGGGACTCTTGGTAGAAGGATAGCGGACCTTTTCAAGGTGCCCAGCTTCGGCAAGGTGGGCTCTATACTTGGAAAGCTGGAAGTGTAGTTTGTTCCAGTCTTCATCCCAATTGATCTGGTCGGCAATGAAGTTGGTGATCGAGACATTGTCTGCCTCGCCATCGAAGGTCTCGTAGGCGACGAGCAGGGTTCTTCTCCAGGTCAGCATCCTTTCTGTCATTTCCTGCCTACCCCCGGTCTTATGTCTTATGGTGAACCCAAATCTTGGGTCGCCCGATCTGTTCATAGAGTTCCGCTTCCTGCGCCTCCGGCGCAGCCCGGAACTTACAGGCTGCCATGCGCCGCCACCGTTTCTTGACCGTCGTTCTTCCCTTCCACAAGCTCGGCAGTTCGCTCCATTGATACACGTTAGCCTGTGGTCCAGTTTTTTGGCCCAAGCTCAAACCACTGCCTCTTTCGTCTAAATCCGGCTGTTTATTCGTCATCCTCCCAAACGAAAGGAAGCTGAGCCGCGTCGCGTCGTTGACGCTGCTGGCGACGGGCGGTCCGCCTGGAGCCGTCACTCCTGCTGCGGCTGTCATGGTAGCGCTTGTATCCTTCCAGGAACCCTGTCTCCCGACCTATCTCATATCCTCTGTCAAACGCTACGGTTTCTTTTTCCAACCGTCCAGCATCGTATCCTCGGGCATAGGCCTCCTTCCTCTCCTGTTCGTTTTTCCGAACGAACGCTTCATCTCCTTGAGCAAGGAGTTCCTCTCTTCCCTTTATGCGCCCTTCCTCAAACCCTACTTGCTTCCCGTCCTCATATCCTCGGGCGTACTCCGGGTGCCTCGTCTTTTTCATCATACGTCTGCCCTATACAAGGATATCACCCGCCTTGCGCGTAGAATCCAGCCATCGCCGACTGGGTGGCGGAGTTGACGTCGGCGCCGACCACTGCCGCGCAGCGCATACGGGCTCCGTAAATGCTCATGCCCTGGCCCTTGGTCATTCCTTCGTGCAATGCGCGGGCAGGGGATGGGTGCGAAGGACGGTGGGTTGACCGTCGGGGCGTTTGAGCATGCGGCGATCGGCATGGCAGTGGATGCAGATCTCGAGCCATTCGATGTTGTTTTCTTCGTTGATGCGCTCGGTGAACTGTATTTTCTGCCAGGTGTGGCCGTCGCGCGCCTGATCCGGCTTTCTTTTTGTCATGGCGCTATCTGATTCCTATCTCAATGCGTTTCTTTCCTGTCCAATCTCCCTCTACACCGGGAATGGACCTAAGCAGAGCTAGGAGGTTATGAACACCGCGGGTTGAATATCTCAAAGCTCCACTACTGTCTCATTCCGCTATGCCGCGCCAGCGGGCGTAAATCACCTCTTAACCGGGGCACCCCGATCAGGTTCTGGATACACGTTTACGGCGCATAAAGACTGAATTGATCTCTCGCTGCCACACATTTCCCCTTAGTGCGGCTCAGGTTCCGTCTTTGCGCCGTCGTCTTATCCAAAGCCGCACCAGCCAGATCAGGGCCGCCAGCGGTATCAGAAAGACAAGAAGAAGCGGCGCCAGGTAGAGGAGTGCCCAGATCAACGCGGTCAGCAACCCCTGCAGCGTTGCCACCAGTGCCCGCAACGCGTTCCGCACCGGCCCACTTGCGCTCCACGGCTCCTCCACGATTGGCCGGTAAACGCTGTCGGGGATCAGTTCAACTCTGACGGTCGAGAATTCGATCCTGTTATCGAGCAGATTCTTGCGTCCTTGCAGCGTCTCAATCTCTTCCCGGATCTGCGTCAAGCTGCGGTGGACGGCCAAAATATCCTCTACCTTGGCATTCGGCTTTTCCCTCACCTCCGTCAGCAGGGCCAGCAACTCGGTCTCGGTGGCGTGCAGATTGCGGCGACGCGCATCCAAGTCACTGTACTGGTCGGTTACATCCTGCCGATTTATGTTCAGATGGTTTACATCGGTAGCCAGCGCCTGCATCTGGTCCAGTGCTTCGTTCAAGCTGCCAGACGGCACACGCAGCGTCATTGCGCCGTGCAGGGCTTCCGCTTCGTTGTACATGGCTTGGGAGAGATCGACATCGGCCATATATCCGCCCAGATCCGAGGTGATCTGCTCGATGCCGGCCAACGCGGTCTCGGTGTTGGCCACAACGAGCGAAATGTTGGCGTTGGCGATAGTCTGGCGCGTCTCCGCCTCGCTGTCAGCCGCGCGCTGCTCTGTGTCCGCATCTTCGTACTCGATCGCGGGAGCGCTCTCCGGCACCGAGTCAGATAAGACCATGTCGGAGGTCGCAGTGGCGCAGGCCGCGCAGGTCCACGCAAGGAGAATCAGCCATACCGGAACGGTTCGTCGAATTCGACCCACCGAGCACGCTCCTTCCAACTCATATGCCCGTTTCTTCAGCTAAAAGGCTATCTCGGATACAACGTATGAAGTTCCTTCCCGGGTGAGAAATGTAATCGCCGTTTCAACTGGCTCAACAGGACAGCTTAAGTCCATGCAGCGTTTGATTTGGACAGCCGTCGCCGTCAACGCCATTGTTGGAACTGCCAAATCTTTCATCATCGTCTTGAATCGATTGTGCCTCGCCGCCATGGGGAAGGGACGGCGAGTACACGCTTGCGGGCACAGGGGGTTGGCCGGGGGTTCAGGAGCCGATCCAGTCCATGAACGAAATATACGAAATCGAACTGAACAGGAGAGTCGTAACGAACCAAATCCATGTGAAGGTGCGTGATGTCTCGAGTTCTTCCCTCAGCCCTTTGATTTCGTTCTGCAGGAGCAGGTTTTTGCGTTGCAGCCGGTCGCTCTCTATCTTGAAGAGTTTTGCGTTCGCTGGATGCTGTTGCGTCAGTTCATCAATGTCGTGCATCTTCGAATCCTTCGTCCAGGCACCGCCCGTTCCTCCAGGAAAATTTTGTCCATTTCCCGGGTGACCTCGTGAGCACATGGGAGCTAGCCGGTGTTAGGTTCAGTCACAGGTTGAACTTTTTGGCGTCGCATCGTCCTTGCATAATTCTTGCAACGGCGACTCGCTAGCGGACGTTGGCGTTGATGACGGCGGCTACAAAGAAGATGACTATAATGATAGTGATGGCGGACCTAGCGGTGGATGTTTACGATTAAGGTAATGGCGCCAACGACGGGATAGAATAAGGCATCATTAAATTATACATCAGGCGCATGACATCGGCGTGTCATTTTGAGCAACCTCTGTATCAAGGTTGTGTCAATATTTCTATGCCTGGTGGAATGGGGTTATTTGGACCATGCTCGCGCTGGACAGGGCTTGCAGCCGGTCACTGCGAAAGGGTGGGGCGCGGTGGTCATTGTGCCGGATCTGGCACGTCCTATCAAGCAGAATAGAGAAATCAAGACCGGCTAGCAGCAGAACGGCACCGGCGCGCAGCGCCCATGCCCATTACTTTACATGCCTGGCCGCATCTTCCTCTGCAGCTCAGTACCAGTCTACGAAGGGTACCTTCAAGGGACGACCTTATACGTGCATCTCGTTTTGCAACAGGGTCGGACACACTAACGGACCGATCCGTTTCCGTCAACAACTCTTGCCCTCTACCTCTGGCAACGCTCTGATCCTAGAGTGTGAGGTACAGTTTCTCTGGATCTACTGCTTTCTCCTCGATGACGAGGCGACCGGTTCTGCCGAAAACGGTCAGGGCGATCTGTTTCCGTCAACAACTCCGGCCTTCTACCTCTGGCAGCGCCCGGACCCTAGAAAGTCCGGTACAGCGTCTGCGGGGTGGCGTTATCCTCTTGATGACCAGCGCGATCAAGTGCCCAAAGATGGGCAGTCTGTTTCGTTTTCGTCAACAACTATCCGTTTCTACCTCTGGCAGCGCCCAGACCCTAGCATTCCTGGTCAAGTGTTCCTGGGGCGACGTCTTTCCCCGGTCCCGGAGCGACCGGGTTTCCAAGAGAATACACAAACAGATAAGGGCACCCACAAGAGGTGCCCCTACACGTACGGTTCGTTTCGCAACAGGGTAAAAGATGCGCAAAATGGGCCGATCCGTTTCCGTCAACAACTCTTGACTTCTACCTCTGGTAATACCCTGATCCTAGAGTTTCTGGAAAAGCTTCCATGGAGCTCTGTTTTTTCCTCGATGACGAGGCGGCCAGCTTGATCAAAAAAGGGCAGATCGATCTGTTTTCGTCAACAACTCTATCCGTTTACCTCTGGAGGTTCCCAGATCCTAGCGTACAGTTACAGCGGCTCCGGGCTGCATTCTGCCTCGCGATGACGGGGCGGCCGGTTTTTCCGAAAACGGGCAGATCGATCCGTTTCCGTCAACAACCCGATCCGTTTCCGTCAACAACCCGATCCGTTTCCGTCAACAACCCCCCCTTTTTCCGTCAACAACTATCCGTTTCTACCTCTGGTAGCACCCGGACCCTAGGATAGCTAGGTAAAGCTATCCAGGGGACTGCGCTTTTCCTGGCGGGCGCAGCCCCTGGAGATGGATAAAGGCATGAGTCCTCATTGTCAGTGAAAGAGACGTGACAATGGGACGGCGTCGAACGCTCTGTCGCCGCGAAGGTTATTCACCTGGGTCTGGGCTTCGATAAAGCGCGCCGACGCCCTTATCCGAACGCCGCCGAAGTTGTGGCCGGGACCTGGTTTGCCTGTGATGATGTCTACGATTTCGACTGTGTCACCAGCCCCGGCCTCTGCTGACAAGCGGGGCAACAGGTATTCTCGAGTTTCAAGTTCGACCGTCAACCGCTTCCACAGCTGTGCTGTTGCGTTCAGCGAACGCCGGTCCGACAGGTCGAAGTGGAAGCCAGAGCGTGCCAGAAGATGGGGGTAGGGTATGAATTCCGACGTCGGCCCCGGGCCGCCCTTCTTTTGCGGGATCAGCAGCCTTGAACGCCGATCCTTTGCGGGGGAGCCGGCGGCGGCGATGAAGTCCTCGCACCCTGCGATCAGGCGGCCGAATGATCCGCTTTTGTCTTGTCGATTCGACTGGTTGGTGAGTACGCCGGTCAGGCGATAGCCTTTGCTTTCCGTCCAACGGTAGGGCCATATCCGCAATCCCCCGTCCGGCAGCCCGCCTGTTTCGATCTCCAATAATGCCCGCCAGTGTCCCGTCGGTGTACGCAGCCACATGGAAACCCAATGTATAGAGTCCCAAGCCCTTTCCCGCCATCGTTTTCGTTGATCAGGGCTAATGCCGGTCGGATTGAAGCGCCCGGTCATCATTGCGCCCAATCTATCGACGTGCATCACGATGTCTTCCTGGATGGCCGAACCGAGCACGAGGAGATAAAGCGCATCGCCTGGAAGCGGGTTGCGGCGGTCGATCTTTGCGTGTTGTTCGATTGCCTGGATCATTGCGAGGCGCAGGTCGATCGCTTGTTGCGTCCCAGGCAGGGGCAGGAGGGTTCGTTCTTCCCTCTTTAATCTGGCCCGCTGCGGCATGTAATGGAGTTGAGACGCGACCGGCTCTCCGTCTACTTCTACAACTACCGCATCGGGCATCTGTTCCCATGTTGCCAGGGCTGCGGTTTTGGCCGGGTGGGGTATGCGGGCCAGATTTGCCGCGCCGGCGGTATAGACTCTTACTTTTTCCGGATCGGTTGGTCGAGTCAGCCATGCTTCTAGCAGGGCGGCCAGCGGGTGTTTCAGAGCGGGTTTAGTGCCTACGTTCTGATAGATTACGTGAATTGCTTCAAAGCCTGCGACCAGCAGATCTCGAAATGCGCTCTTATCGCTCTGATATGGGTTATCCACCTTGATAATCTGCCACTGTTTTTTCGACATCTTTGTGGCTGCCAGCAGATAATGACAACCCCATTGCATCTGCACAAGCTTCACAGCGGATCTGCCGGCTTCTTTTTCCAACAGGGTGGAGAGCGCTTCAACATCCAGTTTTTTGAGCAGCGCCTCGGCGCGTGTGGTGAATTCCTGCAGGCCTTTACTCAACCACGGCGCTGGTTCGGTAATTGCGTTGGCGATGTCCCGCGGCTGCGGCTCGGGCGTACTTTGCGGCAGATCGTGTTTTGTCAGGAGTTGCCCGAACAGGTTGCTCCAACGGTTTTTAAATTTCACTTGTCACCTCTCTGCGCCGGGGATCCTTGTTGTCGCTCTTCCGGTCCGGGGCGGTCGTATTCTGGCTGGCTGGCTTTTCTACTTCGGCGAAGCGGCCTTCGATGAACCACAGGTAGACGGGCTCGGGGGGCGCGCCTTCGTTGAGTTTGTCCACCTGGAGGATACGTTCGCCGCCCGGGGCGGGGACCAGCTTGCTCTGCTCGTTACCGTCCTTTACTTTCGCGGTTTCAAGTGTCCAGACGGCCTGGACGCCGTTGCGCCAGTCGGTGCTGCCGGACTGTGCGCTGTCGCCTTTGGGGGGATGGGAGATGATGAGGACGGCGCAGCTGTGGTCTTCGGCCCACTGGTCGAGGGCGGAGAGGAAGGCTCTGACGAGGGCGCGGTCGTTTTCATTCTGGACGAAGGCGGCGGCGAGGGGGTCGATGACCAGGAGGCGGGCGTGTGCGGCGGCGGCGTAGTCGAGGAGGGCATTCCCGCCTTCGAGCCAGGATCCGGCTGTGCTGGTGTGGGCACCCTGTGCTGCGCCCCAGAGGCCGCCTGAGGGGCGCATGTTCACGTAGTGCAGCTGACCGGTCAGTTGACGGATTCGTTCTGCCCGGTCTGCGCCCTGACCGCAGACGGCGGCAAGGCGGTTTTGCCAAGCGAGGAGCCTGGTCTCCCAGGCGGCAAAAACGACCGGGCCTGCGGCGAGAAGTTGGGGCGCTTTGAGGCCGTTCAGAATGGCAGCGCCGCTCTCCGTCTGAATGAAGCGTTCGGCGCCGGTTGCCACGGCCACTGCGAGCTGCAGGGCGATGCGGCTTTTGCCGGCGCCGCCGGCACCGGTCAGCACGGAGAGGGTGGCGTCCGGCATCCAGTCTTTGACAAGCCAGGAGACCGGGGGCGGGTTCGGGCTGTGGTCGGTCAGTACGTTGGCCAGGGCCGGGCCGGGGTTGAGAAGCTGCCGGATTTTGGATTTGGCCTTCTGCTGATCTGCATCATTTTGTGAGCGCAGACCTTCGGCTATGTCTGCACCGGTAGGCGCGGCGGCGCCGGCATATTGACCGGCCGCCAGGGCTGTCTGGAGGATGGCCCTGGCTTTCGGATCGTCATTGCCGGCCGCCAGGGCTGCCTTAAGCTTGTCGTATGCCGCGGCTACGGGGTCGGGCAGGATGTGTTCGGTTTCGGCTGCGATCTGCGGCCGTCCGTTTTGTCGTTCATTCATGCTTTGGTTCCTGTAGTGGTGCTGACGCGGGGTCGTGGCCGGCGGCCAGCCTCTTGATGATTACGCGGTAGCCCTGGTCGGCCCAGCGCTGCGCTGTTTTGTTCGCTGCCCTGGCGCCGGGTTCGTCGGCGTCGGGCCAAAGGGTGATTGTGTCGAAGTAGCCGGGTTGGATGCGGGCGTAGCTTGTGCCGGCGCAGACGGCTACGAGGGCGGGTTCGGTTGCGTAGCGGAGGATGCGCAGGCCGTCGGCGAGGCCTTCGCAAATGTGCAGGGCGTTGGCTGCGACATGGAGCCGGCCGCGCCAGAGGAGGCCGTAGAATGGGCCTGCGCCGTATGTACGTTTGTCGGCGTTGTCCTGCCAGTGTCGGGCTTTGCCGCCGGTTTTGTCGATGGCGACGAGCTGTATTTTGCGCGGAGGCGCCGCGGGGTTGTCGAGCGGACGCATTGCCATGACCAGGGCGCCGGCGGCGGTGCTGTCCGGGTGGCCGCGGGGAAATTTGCGATGGTTGCGGGGGAGCCATCGTATCGATTCGGGCAATGGTTCGGCGGGGGCCCAGAGGCTGCGTTTTGCGATCCACTTTGACGCGGGATGTTGGGAGGCGGGCCCCGTCGTGGATGCTTGCGCGGCGGCCCACAGTTCGGCGGCGTAGGCGTTCGTATCTTTGCTCTGGCCCGGTCCTGAGCGGCCCTGAGCGCCGTTTTCGGCGTTTTTGGGGCTGAGATACCTTTTTGCCCGTTCAGGCCGCCTGAGATTGCCTGAGGCTTGTTGAGCGCCTTGCGGCGGCGCTGCGTCTGTGCCCGGGGGCGGCTGGCCGGCACGAAAGGCGGCGAAGCAGGCGTCGCAGCGGCAGAGCCAGAGGCCGGTTACCTGCTGGAGGGCGTGGCGGATGGCGATTGAATCGCAGTTGCGGCTGTGGCAGTGGACGCGCAGGGGGAACTCGCCGGGGCGGTCGCCGTCCTGGAAGGAGAGGGCGGTCTTGTTGTCACCGCCGTGGCAGATGGCGGTCGATGTGCGGTACCAGCCACCGGATGTGGTATGGGGGAAGGGCAGCCTGGCCGCTACCTCGGCAGCGGTTGCAATCGGGATATGGTTTGTATTTGTGTGCATATATATTACAGTTGCAGGTGAGATCGATAGGGTCTTGTGTGCTGATTTGGCCCCGCTCCGGAGGCAGCCGGAACGGGGCTTTTCTTTTTGTTTATGGACAAACGGTGTACAGAGCCCGGGCGGCTATTGCTTGGTTTCCTGTTCTTCTACCCGGGCGGCCGCGTGCAGCAGAGCGTCGCGCACGAAGTCGGAGAAGCGTTGTTCGCTCGCTTCAGCGGCGGCGATGATGCGGCGTTTGTCACTGGCGGTTACGCCGACCGAGATCTGGGCCGTTTTTCTGAAGTCGGCGGAATTTCTGACTCTTGGATTCTGTGCGGTCTTCGGATGGGGTGAGTCACTCTTGGTTTGCATGAGCGTTCTCTCTTCAAGGTATCTGCGTGCGTGGTACGGGGTGCGTGATTGTCTAACTTAAGATCAATAGCATGGATTGGGAAACTGATCAAGTGGGATTTTTGTTTGGTATAGAAGAGAGTTTGTGCTATTTCGGGCAGGGGATTAACGGCAGGGATTAGGGGATAGGGGTCAGGGGTTAGGGAAAGGGCGAGTCTCAGTGCGGGGATAGCGTATAGGGCGAAGGCAGGGGCGCCACAAGGGGTCTCCCTACGGGCGGGGGTAGTTCGATTCTGCCTGCGGGCATCCAGCAGTTGTCAGACTTTTGAACAGTCTTTGCCAAATGGAGGCGGAACCTAGTAGCTGTCAACGAGGTCGGGCTGGAGCTGGAGCGCCTGGTCATAGTCGGTGATGGCGTACTGGTATTGACCGAGGTGGGCCTTAGCAACACCCCGATGGACGTAGATGCTGGCTTTGTCAGGCTGGAGTTAGGGGGCCTGGCTATAGTCGTCGACGGCATCCTGGTATTGGCCAAGCTTAACCTTTGCGTGGCCCCGATAGAGGTAGGCGCGGGCATGGTCGGGCTGCAGGCGGAGACGGAGGGTCTGATTCAGGTCAGCGATGTGTAGAGGGAGGTCCTGACTGATGTGGGCGCCCGCGTCGTTCGTTCAGACATAAGTGGCGGCCGTGGTACACGTCACGGCAACCGCTACGAACCCACCTCATTTCTTGAGAATGCGCATCATATTCGGTGTCCCGTGTCGCTGCTGTTTCCTGGCGATTGAAACAGGGCCTGGAGGCAGTTGGTGAACTGTGCCATTAACACTTAAGCGCGTAGAAGCGTGCTGCCGACATTGCAAATATAATCATCTGCACATATGTTCATATAGATTGCAATGCAACCCGCAATTGTTCTCAACACAATCAAGAGAGTGTCGTTGCAAAGGAGTCGTGCTTGGTCGGTGTTGGCATTCCAAAAATCAGCCGACTTTTGGGCATGCGGTCCACAAGAGGACGGTTTGAATGCGTGCCGGGAGGGTGATGGCCACAGTCTGACCCGGATCCAGGTCAACCGGGTTGGTCAGGCTTAACTTCGTCTCGTTTGAGAGGTGGACGTCAACCCTGACCCTTCGCCCATTCAGTCCGCGTCGCGCGGAAGATAGTCGGGACTGCCAGGAAACATCCCGTGCGATAGGAACGCAATGGTGGACTTGTCAGTGATGCCAGGAATCTCCGCTGCAAGAGTTATCGTACCTTCTTCTTGAGAAAACGTCACTTCGATCTCGCTCGACAAGAATTCATGCGAAGTGAATTCTTTGCCATTATGTTCTGCAATGTAGCGACCGCATTTATACAAACCTCCTGCAACCATGGGCTCAGCCGGCCAGATCAAGTCGTAGTAAGTGGCTTGAAACCTATAGTCAGGATGACTCATCGGAGTTAGCGGATCTCCCTCAATGCTGACAAGCACTACCCACTGATTTGCCTCAAGTCTCCAATGTCCGGGATTCTGACTGTAGTGCGCCTCTTCGGGAAGATCGCGAAGGTAGAAGGTCGCAGTCAGGAGTTCGCCGTTCAATTCAGAACTTACGCCGATTATGTCGCCGGAGCCAAACAAATTCTCGGAAACCTCCCCTTCCACGTTCTGCCCTGGCGATATGGCGATGTAACCTAGCGGATAGTCGCCGTAAATCGACCGATGATAGGGCCACGGTGGTAGCAATTCGACGCTGTACATCAGGACCACACACGCGGCGATCAGCAGCACACAAGCGGCAACCAGCAGCTTTTTCAACATCGTTGCTCCCTTCCTATTCGAACCACATCCGTAACGATGTTGCGATCGCCCCAAAGCCGGCCAGGAGCGCCCAGAACGGCATGATGAAGAACAGCACGCTCTGCGCAAAAAGCGGGTTGAAAACCACAATCAGACCAGAGACGATGGTGAAGATGCCCATGACCAGACGGCCGAGCGACTTCTTGCCGTTGCGCCCTTCAAAGATCTGAGCCGCCCCTATCAGAAACGCGGCCGGCCCCATGAAATAGGTCAGCCAAAAGCCGGCGAGCAGCTCCGCTCGCTGCTCACCTGGGCTGCAAGTTACTATTGCTCGAAGTCCTCTGGATACAACGACACGAGGATGTAGCGCTCCAATGGCAAGAATGCCGCGGCTGCCGCCTGGATGTCAGCGGCGGTTACGGCCTCTACCTGGCTCTCCACGACCTCAAGGTCGACATAGGCAGCCAGGTCGACATTATCTTTTTCGGTGTAGCGCTCCAAAACGTGCTGCCAGTAACGGTTCTGCTCCAACTGTTCCTCGCGCTGATGTATGATCTGCGCCTTGGCTTTTGCCAGCAGATCGTCCCTGGGGCCGTCGGTCTGCAGTTCTGCGATCAGTCCGAAAAGGAGTTTCACCAGCTCCTGCGCCCGTTCCGGATCGCTGCCGAAGGAAAAGGAGATTTCGTAGAGGCCGTCGGGCTCGGGTTTCATCGAGGCCCATACGCTTGATGTGTATACGCCGCTCCGCTTCTCTCGCAACTCTTCCCGCATCAGGATGTCTAGAACTGTCTCCAACATGCGCAGGCGCAGACGGTTTTTCAGCGTATCTTCGCCGGGACCGGTGAACAGGATCTGGGTGAAGCTCTGCTCCTCCTGACCGCGGTAGACCGGCAGTTCGACGATTCCCGCCGGCGGATCCGGGGAGACGTCCTGCCAGGTTTCGACGCGATGCAGTGACGGCAGATTGCCCAGGTAGATCTGCGACCAGTCAACCATCTGCTCGACGTCGAAGTTGCCGACAAAGAGGAATGTGAAGTCGCTGAAGTCGGCGAATCGCTCCTGGTAGATGGAGAAGGCGCGCTCCGGGTCAAGCGATTCGATCATCTCCAGCGTCGGGACGGCGTGGCGGATCGACTTGCCGTAACGGGCTTCGGTGACGGCATCCATCAACGCGACGTAAGGCATGAGTTCACGGTTGCGCAGGCCCTCGGTGGTCTGATCCTTGACGGTGGCAAAGGCGTCCTCGTCTGCGCGGGGCGCGGTGCCGTAGAGATAGACCAGCTGGAAAACTGTTTCGACGTGATCTTTGCCGGCCTGACCGTAGAATCCCTCCTCCAACTCATAGATGAACGGGGTGACTCTGACCGACCGCTCGGCCAGCAGCCGCTGCAGCGCCGCGTAGCTGACGTCGCCGACGCCGCTCTGGTAGATGATGTTGTTGATGAAGTGCGCTTCCGGATAGTCTTCATCGGTGACCAGCGAGGAGCCGCCGGGGCTGGTAGCGCTGAACAGCACCTCCTCTTCCTTGAACGCGGTTGGCTTTAGCAGTACCCGCACGCCGTTGGCGAGGGTCAGGTCGGTGATGTTGTAGGCTTCGTCGGTACGCCGTGAGATGATATCGGCCGGTTGCGGGATGTCGGTCAGGAGGGTTGTGACGGCTTCGATGTCCTGGTAGGGATCGATCTGTTTGGCCTGTACCGCCTCGATGACGACGGCCAGCTCCTCCTGGCTGGACAAGCTGCCGGCCTCCCGCTGCGGGCCGATGATCAGCACTGAGCGATTGCCCGTACCCACATATTGATCCGCCAGCCGGTTGACCTCGGCGGGCGTGATCTCCGGCAGCAGCCGCTCTACCAGTCGATACTCGAAGGCAATACCGGGGACGGGCTCGTCCTGCAGGAAGTTGCGGCTGTATTCTCTAGCCAGGGTGTGACTGTCCAGGTTTTCGCGGGCATTGAACGGACGCTCGTAGGCGTTCAACAGTTCAGATCTGGCCCGCTCCAGTTCGGCGGCGGTGAAGCCGTGACGGCGCACCCGTTCTATTTCTGTCAGGGCCGCGCCCAGGCCGGAGAGAACCTCGCCCGGGCGCGCATGCACGGCGACATCCTGGGAATAGACATTCCGCACCAGCTGGCCTTCGGTTACGAAAGCGCCCAGAAAGGGGGAATCGGCTTCTCTGGCGATATCGTTGAGCCGGTAGTTCAGCATCATGTAGAACAGGCGGCCGATGATGGTGTCTCTGTAGGCAGCAAGGGTGCCCGGTTCGCCGACGGGCAGTTTGTAGTTGATCTGGGCAAATGTCAGCGGCATTTCGGGATCTGTGAAGATCAGATAGCGGGTATCGCTATGATCCGGCACAGAATATGTGAGTCGGGGCCGGGGACTTTGCGGCGCCGACAACCCGCTGAAGTGCTCGATGATCTTCGTTTCCATGTCGTCCGCATCGATATCGCCCACTACGATCACCGCCATCAGATCGGGGCGGTACCAGTCACGGTAGAAACGGCGCAACGTTTCCGCCGGCGCGTTGCGGATGATCTCCAGTTCGCCGATCGGACTCCGCTCAGCGTAGCGGGATTCGCCCAGCAGGAAGGGGATAAGCTGCTTGTTCAGGCGGCCAAAGACGTTTTGGTTCCGCAGGCGTTCCTCTTCGAGGATGACGCCGCGTTCTTTGTCTACTTCCTCATCGGAGATGGTGGCGCGGCCGGCCCAGTCCTCGGTCACCTGGAATGCGGTGTTGATGATCGCTTCGTCGTCGGTGGGAAACTCCAGGAAGTAGACCGTCTCTTCGTAGGATGTATAGGCGTTTACATCGCCCCCGAAGGACATACCGATGCTTTCGAAGTAGTCGACCAGCGCCTGTTTGGGGAAGCGCTCGGTGCCGTTGAACATCATGTGTTCGAGAAAGTGGGCCAACCCGAGTTGGTCGTCATCCTCCTGGACGGAACCGGCGTTGACGACCAGCATCAGGGTGGCGCGGTTGGCCGGCTCTGTATTGTGACGAATGTAGTAGGTCAATCCGTTATCCAGTTGCGCTTTGCGGATGCTTGGGTCCATGGGCAGGACTGCAGCCATGTCCAGCGTTTCGCTTGCGGGGTCCAGGAAGGTTTGCGCCTGTTCGGTCTTCATTGCCAGCGTAGCGGCGGCAGGTTCGATGGGTTGACAGCCGCCGCCGAGCACTGTAAACAGCAGAAGAATTCCAGCCAGCATCTTCACCTTACTCGCTTTTCGGCCGGGGATTGTTCCGTCGCACCGGTTCTTTGCAGAAGTTGCATACTGTGAAGTCACCGTCTTATTCATGATCGACTCCTTGAAATAATGCAGGGCCTTCGCTCAGTCTGCGGGAAGGTCGGGATAGAAGTGTTGCGAAGTCGACTTCGCAGATGATCGCTGCGCGGGTCTGCGGGAACGGGGCAGTTGGCTTCTTGCGTAGGGCAGCGTGGCATTTCAGGGAAAGCCGAGCATGATAACAACAAGCGAGCCATGGGTTTCTCTTTTCGTGACAGGCTCTGCACAGAAGCCACTGTGTGCTCCTACATAATAGTAGGTAATGATTTGTGGTCGATCTGGCACAGGGCGGGTTGGTATGGGTTCTGCATACGTCCACACAATCTTTGTATATGACGGGTCATTCAGAGTATGCGACAAAGAGCAGGAAAAGATTCTTAGTGCAACCAATCGATTCAGACTTATCAGCAAACTCTTCGTTAGACGCTCCCTCAATCAGAAACAGGAGTAAGGAGGTAGGGTCATAATCATACTCCTGCTTGCCTATCGCCATGATGATGCCAAGGTAGTCTGTAATTGGCTCATAATCCATATATGGTTCAATCCACTCGCCACAGTTGAGTTGAGCTTGGACAAAGAGGGGATATAGCTCTTCTTCAAAAGCGACGAGCTCTGATGCCGTCGGGCCTTGCCTTTTGTTCGCCATCATATCGGCCATAAACAGTAGTGAGTGGAGCATTTCCCAAGCTCTGCAATCTGTGTCAGGAAGAGTGGGAGCAGGGCTACCACCATGCATAACGCAATCGACTGGCTGAATGGTTGCGGTGGGCGTATGGACAGGTTGAGAAATCGGCGTAGAAGTCAATGCTACCGGCGGGTCCTGCGGTATGGGCACACAGGCGGTAATCAATACCGCGATCCCGACAATCAGAAGTTTCCTCAACATGGTGTTTTCTCCTGTGATCTGTTTGGCTGCCGCGTCATCCGTCAGGGCGAAGCGTTCCCGGACGGCAGTTCCGTCACAAGGTCGGCGAAAAGAAAATTGTGCAGGAAAGGCGGCCCGGCATCGAAAGCAGGGGCTCGGTTGTGGCAAAAGGACGCCTCAGTAAAGCGGGAAGCCGCTGGCAAAATCAATCGCGACGCCCACAATCAGCGCCGTCAGGATAACGACTGACAGTTTGTAGAACCGATCGCAGGTCCGTCATTCCCAGCTGACTCGTTTCGGGAACCACCGGCGTAGCCGGCTCTTGACTCATTGGGAGTTCTCCTATGGCTGAAATCGAACTCAGTGTCCTGCATCGACTGTCAACTAGCGTTTCACCACGACAGTGATTTGCAGATATATGCGCCGGATTTCGGACGTTGATTCAGGCGCAGTGGCCGTCTATAAAACGAATGAGCGCACTTATCGACGTACCTGTCGCTGCTATCATTCCGAGGGATGCGAGTGCGAGCGGATAGAGACGCTGCTTCGCATCAACAGTCCTTCTCGACGAACGGTATTCCTTATACATGGTCACGAATACCCCGACCACGGTACCAAAGGCAAATGTAGTAAACGTAACCAGGCCTAACTCAACCATAGATAATCTCCTTGCTGATGATCGCATCAAAGTCGAACGCCTTTATACGTCAATAGCAAATTGCTGGACTACCAGTCCGGTCCTGCGGCGGCAATACGCAGCGGCGGGTAGTGGGTGTTGGCGAGGCTGTGGTCCCCGGATTCAGCGACGATACGCCACATGTTCCGGGTCATGGCCTGGATTCTGTGGGCATGGGCCAGGTCCTGTGCCAGATTGTTCATCTCGAAGGGGTCTGCGGCGAGGTTGTAGAGCTCGTCGTAGTCGAAGCCGTTGTGGACGAATTTCCAGTCTCCGTCCCACAGGATGCGCTGGGTGAGCGTGTAGCGGCCGCCGTAGTATTCGGCGAAGCCCTGCTGGCAGTCGGCGGTGTCGTGCGGGCTGGTCAGCACGGGCGCAAAGGAGCCACCGTCGATGTCTTCCAGCGGCTGCGCGCCGGCCAGCTCCAGAAGTGTCTGGCCGACGTCCTGCAGGCCGACGCGGGCGTCGCTAACCGCCGATTCGGCTACGCCAGGCCCGGCCACGACGAGAGGAATGTTGTATATCTCTTCAAAGGCGCCGATGTTCTTGCAGTACGACCCGTGCGCGCCGAGAAGTTCGCCGTGATCCGATGTCATCACCACAATCGTATTGTCGAGTTGGCCCGCGCGTTCCACGCGCGCCAGAAGGCGCCCGAATTGCCGGTCGATCTCGCTGATGGAGGCGTAGTAGCAGGCGGCAGCCTCGCGGTGTTCGCGGTCGGTCCAGTCGCGCCACACCTGCGCGGCCCGCTTGTAGAGATTGGGCTGGCCGCGCAGGTCGTGGTGGACGTTAGGCTGCAGTGGGATCGAGTCCACATCGTACTGTGCGAAGGCGTCCTGGTGGCAGTAGAAGGGGTCGTGGGGTTCGGTGAAGCTGACGAAACAGCACCAGGGCGCGCTTTCGGCCAGGGCCGTGTCCAGGTAGGCGAGCGCGGCGTCGGTCTTCTTGCCCATTCCGCGCTGGCCGGCCGGCAGATCACAGACGCCGTAGAAGCGGTTGGGACGGTAGCCGGACGGGCCGTGCAGATAGCGTTCCAGCGAGAAGCTGGCGGCGTCCCAGTCGGGGCGATCCGAGAGAGCGCCCTGCTCTTGCCAGCCGAAGCGGGCGAGGTTGTTGGAGCGTTCCACATGCCATTTGCCGAAGTAGCCGGTGTCGTAGCCGGCTGCGGTCAGCTGATCGGCCCAGTGGAGATAGGGCGTGCGCAGCCTTGCCTGGTCGGCATCGACGGTGTGCTCGACAAAGAGGACGCCGTGGTTGTGGGGCAGGAGGCCGGTCATCAGGCTGGCGCGGGCGGGCGAGCAGACGGCGTTGGGCGTGTAGGCGCGGCGGAAGCGGACGCCTCTGGCGGCCAGCCGGTCCAGGTTGGGGATCTGGCAGGGGTTGTCCGGTTCGAGGACGCGGCCTTGCATCTGGTCGGTCATGAGGAAGAGGATGTTGGGAGAAGACATGTGCATGACTCCATTTGGTCTCACCGTTATTCGAAGATTCTCAAGAGAAAGAAGGTGAGCCCGGCCAGGGTGATGACCCCAATCTTTATCAGCAACCATGCCACGCTGATACTGATGTAGATGACGAGGCAGTTCCAGATCCAGACAGGGAGTGGCAGCGGGTTCATCTGGAAATCGGTGATCAGACTCTTGATCGTTTGCCGGCTGGGTTGCCGCGATGGTCCGTTGTCGTCGTTATAGCCATCGTCATAGCCTGGAAATAGGGCGGATAAAGGATTCATTTTGGATGTTTCTCCCTTGCGCTTTGTCAACGACACGGGACAGTGTTGTCATCAGCCGCGGCGCGAATTGTGCAGGTAGGGTTCATGTTTTGTTCAGGCGAACGCATCCGTCATTGCATACAGTGCGCAGCGGGCGAAACAGGAGGCGAGGGGGCGATCGGGCCCCCTCCGGTTGTTTGTCTCTTTACTGGAACTCGTAGGTGATTTGGAGTTGCATCGCCAGCGTGAGCTCGCCGGTGCTGAAGGCACCGGCGGAGTCGGCCATGGCCATATCGGAAAAGCTATTGCTGAAGAATCCGCCGCCGTGCCCGATGATTTCGCTGATTTCGGTCGCTTCACCAACGCTTACGCCTATCAGGGCGGCGAGTTCCTCCGCTTTGGCGCGGGCATCGGCGACGGCGATGGCACGGGCCTCAGACTCGACGGTAGCCGGATTTTCCAGACTGAATCTGACGCTGCCGATGTCATTGGCGCCGGCTTCAATGGCAGCATCGAGAATGTCGCCGATGTTGTCCAGGTTGCGAATAGTGACGTAGGCGGTGTTGCGGACACGGTACTGCACCTGCTCCTCTGGCAGCAGGCCCTCCGGCCCGTAGCGTTCGGCGGAAATGTCGAAGTGTCTGGTCTGGATGTCTTTCTCCTCGATGTTCTGAGCAAGCAGGGCGGCCTTAACCGCTTGCATGATCCCGTTGGCTTCTGAGCTGGCCTCTCTCACGGTTGTGCGAAGAACAACGACGCCGATTCTGGCGGTGGCAACGTCCGGTTCGATGTTGACAACGCCTTCGCCGACAACGGTTACGGACCGTGCGGAAGCGGCCGTCGTTTCGCTTGCCAGGGCGGCGGGCGTCAAATGGGGGGCAGTGACGAAGTACAGGAGCGTCAGGGTGATTGCAGCGGTTGCAGCCAGGCAGATGGTTGTCCTGGTCCATTTTCTGGGTTGCATGCGGATATTCTCCTTGTGTAAATATTTGCCCGACTTGCGTTGCAGAATTACGGGGAGTCAGATTTTCTGTTTGCCTCCGGGGTACTGCCGGTGGCCTCTGCAACCCGTTTGAACGGCGAAGGAAAGGGCTGCAACTCGCTTACAGTGGCAGATCTTATCAATGAAGCGAGAGCAGCCCATGATCGAAATCGAGCAGGCTTGTGAGGACGATAATCACGACTGCGGCTTCCTAAGCTGGCCGGCATGGGTTCTTCACGCTTCACTATTCTGCCGGTCTTGTGGCAGATATGCTTTGTAAAAGCCAAAGCGCAATACGGACAATGCAGACCCTATCCAAAAGATGAGGGTGTACTCTACAGGTCCTAAGATTTCAAACATCCCGCGGGATCCGTATACATCGGGCCCATAGAGACTGAACAGGTAGGCAATGCCGGTGCCGATCGTGCTTGCCATTCCACAAACGAGAATTGAAATAATCTGGGGCCGGTACTTCCTCCATTTCTCTCTTCCTTCCTTTTTTGCAGCATCACTCGCCGCTGTCATTTTTAGGAAGAGAAAATACCTTTTCAGGACAGGAAAAGGCCGCAGCACACCCATGGAAACGGCAATGACCGGCCACGTGTATACAGCCCACCACACATAGGGGATGTCGCCGAACAGCTTTTCAAAAGAGACGCCAATCAGCACGCCTGCCATGAGCAAAATGATGCACGTAAGGAGATGCGGCTGGTATTTCGATGGGACGGCAAAAGAGAGGGCGAGAAGGATGGTGGGGATGAAAGCAAGCATCATCAGCGGCCCCGACCCTCGAAATCCCCAAATGAAGTAACTCAGCATTACGGCTGCAAGCGCCAGTCCCCAAACTCTGTCCTTGCCTGTAAGTTTCATCCCCATGTTTTCCTCCCCGGTTTTAGAGAGCCACTGGGAGTCATGAAGCGAAATCGCGGTGTGATGCGGCGAGTCGCAGCCGCAGCCCCAGGCCATGATTTCGCTGACGTCCAACGCGTCAGCACTACTGGACCCGAGCCGCTCCCAGGGGCCGAGTAGCCCCCAGGAGTGCGCCCACCTGCCTCTCTATCTGGCCGGCTCGAGGGCGAAGGTCGCTTTCAACGAGATGGCGACTTCCACTTCGTTGATGTTATTGGTTGCTGCGGAACCCGCATTGCGCAAAAAACTGTAGATGCCGGAGGATTCCAGGCTTTCGAGAGCAATGCATCCTCCTGCAGGAGCGGCTACGCCGGACGATGAAATGTCTTCGGAAACGGCCCTGATCGGGCCCGGCGTCATCTCGAGCAGTCCGGCCATGCGCGCGGCGCGTGTGCGGGCGTCGTTGAGCGCGGCCTGCATGGCCTCTTCCTCAAGCGCGGCACAGTCCTCTACCATGAAGCTAAAACTGGCTGCCTGAATGTTGGGGCCTCGTCTGCCTTCCATCCCGTCCAGCACGGCCTGCAGCATTGTGCGCAGACCGGCAACGTCGGAGTAGATGAAGCTGATTTCTCCTGCCGGACTGTTGGAGCCGTAGGAGTAGTCCGTGCTCAAGGCATTTATCTCGATGGTCTCTTCGTCAACGCCGTTCTTGACCAGGAGGTCCTGTACGTCCTCCAGGTCGGCTGGTTGGACGAAAACCAGTTTGGGCCCGCCCGGTCCGTAGGTTGGTTCTTCGTTGATGTAGAGGTCGACGCGCACACTGTCGGGGGGCGATGATGCGGCGCCGTGCCCCAGCGCAGTCATGGTTGCGCCTTCCTCTACAGCCGATGCGCCGTAACCGATTGCGGGGACAACCAGGAGCGCGAGCAGGCATAACATGACAATCACTTTGGTTTTCACTCTCTGTCTCCTTTGCGAATGTACTGCTCGGTTGACAACGTCGATCAGGATATTGTATCCACGCTTTGTCTGATTTCCCCGTAGTAATTTCCAATCACTCTCGCGAGTGCGATTAAACCTGCTATGGCCACCGGAATCAGACAGGCGAGAAGAAGCCGACCCTCACAGTAGAACTCATTCACATAATAGGCATCCCCCTCGCAATCGACCCTAACCAAGACCACTACTTCACTGATCAGAACTATGATCATAGGAAGCAGAAGCAAGGTTCCGATCCGCGCATGTGAAACCTGCCTTGTCACCAAAAGGATAGCCATCGCCAACAGTGCCAGAAGCGCCAGGCCAAGCGCAAAAAAGTTATACACTGCGCAGGCAAGCTCGTTTTCCAGATAGGCCATGCCCTCACAATTGACTTGCGCAAGACTCATCTTCAGCGCGAACAAAGCCGCTGTAAGGCCTGCCGTGAATAGCACATATAAGGGCAACCATTTGGGATTTTTTTTCGTGTGCATAGGGGGCCTTCCTCCCCAGTCCATAATTTTCCAGGGCCTACGTTCTTAAGTTCACAGCCCCTTTCGGGGTAGTGTTCATGTGTGCCAGGGTGAGGGATTGTCAACATAATGCAAGACCACGCTCAATGAGCGGACCCAAATCGATTTTGACTGATGACTCTAGTGGATCTGTTCGCCGAACTGGTTCGATGTCTGCAGTTCTAGCGAATTGCGGTGCATGCACACCATTCACAGAGTAAGTTACTCCTTCCAGAGGATCATGAAGAGTTATAGCGCCTTTGACACATTGAGAAAACGGGAAACCGCGGCGGTCAACGCATTGACAATGCAGGTAGCCTTTTTCGATTGTCAATGGCCACTCCTCGCCCATATCCTCACTGTAAATGGTCCTGGTTCCTCCGGTATTTGGCTCACATCCAGAAATTATGAGCACAAGAAACAGCAGGAAAAGAACACGTTTCATCTGTTTCCCTCCGGTCAATAGCACAGGCTGTCTCTGGCAGGTCAGCGCACGCGCTGCGCGAGACAAAGTTGGGCTGTGAACTCAAGTGTACCGGTCCCGTTTTGCCGGTATAGAACAGGCCGGCGACATTGAATCCGAGCAGTTTCGCCAGTTCGTCAGTTTTGGCGCGGGCCAGCGCTTGCGTGCGTTTCGGATTCAAGCGCAGCCGGATCAGGCAGGCTGAAGTCGACGCTATATATGTTGTTGGCGCCGGCGTCGATCGCGGCATCCAGCACGGCGTCGATGCTGTCCAGATCCCGAATCGTAATGAGGAGGGTGTTGTTGGCGTGGTAACGCGTGTGATTTTCATTCAGCAGGCCGTCCGGGCCCAGGCGTTCGGCAAAGATGTTGAGGTGACTGATGCGGATGTCCGATTCGTCAATGTTCTGGGCGACGAGCGCGGCCCATACATCTGTCATTACGGCTTGGGCGGCTGAAGTGGCTTCCTTCACGGTTGGGCGCAGAATTTCCACCCCTATGGTCGCGGTTGCCACATCCGGTTCGATGCTGACGGTTTCCTTGCCCGCGGAAGTCACAGCTTGCGAGCCTGTCGAGGCCGGGGACTCTGTGCCGGTCGATGTCAGGAAGGCTGCGTCTGCCAACACGGGCGGCGTTCCGGGAAGCAGTACGAAGAGAGCGGTCAGGGTGAATGCCAGTATCATACCGAGGTCAACTGTCATTCTGATTGGATTGGTGTACGGCATTGCATGCCTCCTTGTCTTGGCCGCTATTGCCAGATTGTGCCGGCGCGAAAGGCACTATTGCAGTTGTGGGGAACAGTATACGCGCCTTCAACGGGGTCTGGCTCGCTCAAATGTACCGATACCGGCAGAGCAAATGTACCAAAATCGGTATATAGTTTTACGAAGGCGCGTTGGGTGGAGGAATCAGCGGGCTCAGGAGTTCAGACTGTTGCCTTGTTGGAAGTTATAGACCTCAAGATAGTAGATCAGTAATGGGACAGATCGGTATGATCTGTCCCATTACGTCTTGAAAAATCATATAATTGCAATAATAGGGTTCCGGAGGTCCTGATTGCCTGCTCTTATGCGGCCAGCGGTTGGGGCTCACCATAGCTCTAACCCAAAACCAGTAGATAAACCCTCATTTTACCCAATCCGCTAAGAAGTGATTCGACTGCTAATGTCTGCGGTTACGTGTCGCAATGTCGTACAAAGTCCTGGACGGAGACGGATTGCTCCAATATTGGCATAATACTGACACAAAAAAAGAAAAAATGACACTCTAATTACATGTGGGCGTGGTAGACTTTAACTTATGGGGATCTGAATGGGAGCTACATTAATTCGAGAGCGCTGGCAACGAGGAGGGGGAGGGCGTGGAGCACAAGGCTTTCGGCCAGATCGTGACCGCGTTGCGCAAGGAGCAGATCGACTTTGCCAGCGGGCACAGTTGGAGTCAGCATCGACTGGCCGACGAGACAGGGTTGACGGTGCGGATTGTGGGTAAGATCGAAAGGGGGGAGCAGGCGCGGCTGGACAGGGAGATCCTGGAAGGATTGGCGCAGGCCTTTCAACTCACATCGTTTGAACGCCGGGAGTTCTTTGCCATGGCCAGCGAGGTGACGGACGCGGGGCTCGTGCGCGCCGCTCTAGGCAGCGAAGAGGTTTTCACGCAGGTCTGGTCATTGTTGGACACCCTGTGCGCGCCGGCGTTCCTCATGGACCCTTTCGCCGATATCATCGGCGTCAACCGCGCTCTGCTCGCGTTTCACGACTTGAACCTGGCCCAACTCAAAGCTGCCCGGGCAACTGCTGCGGGCGCAAATAACATCGTTTTTCTCCTGGCTCCCGATGGACGCCTGCGGCAGATGTTGGGGCGCGGCTGGCGGCCGATCGCCCTCGCCAATGTGCAGCAGTGGCGGGCCATGACTCTGCGTTACCGGCACACGCCCCGCTTCCGGCAGCTTTTCAGCGCGCTGTCCGCCTATCCCGACTTTCAGAGACTGTGGGAGGACAGCCATGAGGACGGTTACGACGATTACAGCCGTCTGCGCAGCTATTCTTACATGCACGGCGCGCACGGTCCGGTCGCCTACACGATTTTTACCAACACCAGCCTCAGCGGCTATGGAGAACTGTATCTCTCCACCTTTGTGCCCCAGGACCGCGTCACAACCGCTCTTTTCCAGGAACTGGCTGGTAAGAGCGGTCAAGCGCTATCTCTTGCTCCGTGGCCGAATCCCAGCCTGGGACAAGGTGCGCGTAACGGCAGGGGGAAGGGAATAGGGGCTAGGGGCTAGAGAGTCGTGAGGGACCCCTCGCACCGCACAAGGGGACAGAGGCGGAGCGGGCTTCGTTCAGGTTATCAGTCTCGGTCGATATTGCAGGGCCTCGGCCAGGTGGGGCGTGTCGATTTCCTCTTCCCCGGCGAGGTCGGCGATGGTGCGGGCCAGTTTGAGGACGCGATGGTAGGCGCGAGCGCTGAGGTCGATCTGGCGCACGGCGGTCTGCATCAGATTCTTGCCGTTCTCTTTCAGTTGACAGTAGCGTCGGACCTCGGCCGGGCCCATGTCACCGTTGACGACGATTTGGACTTTGTCCTGTTGGGCGAAACGGGTCTGTTGACGGACGCGGGCCTGTTCTACGCGGCGACGGATGTGGGCGGAAGGCTCGCCCGTTTCGAGGCCGGAGAGCTTTTGGAAAGGGACGCGGGCTACGTCGACGTGGAGGTCGATGCGGTCGAGGAGGGGGCCGCTGATACGGCCCTGGTAGCGCTGAACGGTCGACATGGAGCAGGAACAGGGCTTGCGATCGTCGCCGTAGAAGCCGCAGGGACAGGGGTTCATGGCGGCCACGAACATGAAATTGGCGGGGAAGGAGAGGGTGCCGGCGGCGCGGCTGATGGTTATGACTTTGTCTTCCAAGGGTTGGCGCAGGCTCTCCAGGTTTTTGGAGCCGAACTCGGGCAGTTCGTCGAGGAAGAGGACGCCGCGGTGGGCGAGGCTGATCTCTCCGGGGCGGGGTATGGCGCCGCCGCCGACAAGGCCGGCGTGGCTGATGGTGTGGTGGGGGGCGCGGAAAGGACGGGCGCGGATCAGCGGGCCAGCGCCGTCGAGTTCGCCGGCGACTGAGTAGATGCGGGTGACTTCGAGGGACTCGGACAGGGTGGCTGCCGGCAGAATCGAAGGCAGGGCGCGGGCCATGAGTGTTTTGCCGCTGCCGGGCGGGCCCACGAGACGCACATTGTGGCTGCCTGCGCAGGCGATTTCAAAGGCGCGTTTGGCATGTTCCTGCCCGCGAATGTCCTGAAAGTCGACGGCGTAGACGACTTCTTCACCGGCTTCGAACGCCGTCGCGTTCTGGGGCGAAATCTCTTGCTGGCCGGACAGATGGGCGACGAGATCGCTGAGATGCGCGACGGGGAAGACGTCGATTCCTTCGACGAGCGCGGCTTCGGATGCGTTGGGTTGGGGTATGAACAGGCGGCGGTAGCCTGCCTTTTGGGCCATTGCCGCCATTGAAAGGGCACCGTTAACTTGACGCACGGAGCCGTCCAGACCCAGTTCACCGACGACGAGCGCGTCGTCCATTTCGGCCAACAACTGGCGGGTGGCAGCCATGATGCCGAGGGCGATGGGCAGGTCGTAAGCCGGGCCGTCTTTGCGCAGGTCGGCCGGGGCCAGATTGACGGTCAGGCGATGTTGGGGAAAGAGGAAACCGCTGTTGGCGATTGCGGAACGAACGCGTTCACCGCTTTCGCGCACGGCGGCGCTGGGCAGGCCGACGACGGTGAGCCGCTCGAGCCCGTTGGTGATATCGACTTCGACTTCGATCTGTTCGGCATCCAATCCTACAATGGCACAACTGCGCACTTTGGCGAGCATTAACGCCTCCATTGGGGGATAGCGAGGTGACAGCAGATTTGGCCAGGGGTCGTTGACAGTTCCAGAGGCCCGGCGTTCTTAGTGTGGCCAGATGCAACCGTCGGGGCAACTACAAGGGCTGCCCAGGGCATACGCATCTTATAGGGAGAGGATTTTTGGGAGACAGTCAGTTCTCCTACCGGCTCGATTACGTTTGGCGGCAATGCCGATGGGGGCGCTTTCTCTCTGTGCAGGAGGTCGGGAGCCAAGCGGCGCAAGACCAGTTTTGAACAGGATGTCCAAATGCCGACGGAGCCTGATAACCGGCATAATCAGTGTTCGACCTCGACCCACAGCTCTTCGACGCCCCGCAGCACAATCTGTTCTTTGAACACAGGATCAGAGGCCAACCGTATCGAAGAGAACCGCGCCAGCAGGCTGGTGAAGGCTATGCGTCCTTCCAGGATCGCAAGCGGAGAGCCGAGGCAGTAGTGAATGCCGCGCCCGAAGGACAGGTGGCTGACTTCGTCGCGCCCGATATCCAGTTCGTCGGGGTTGGCAAAAACTTGCGGGTCTCGATTTGCAGCCCCCACTATCGCCAGAATCCGCTGCCCGGCAGCAATCCGTTTGCCCCCGATCTCCACATCGTCGATGGCGTTACGCGAGTCGATCTGTACGGGGCTGTCATACCTGAGCAACTCGTTGATGGCCGAATCCAACAGTTCGGGATGATCCCTGAGCCGCTGCAGCTGCGCCGGATTCTTAAGCAGGGCCAACATGCCGTTGCCGATCAGGTTACGCGTCGTCTCGTTGCCTGCGACCAGCAACAGCATCAGTGTTGACAGCAGTTCCTCGTGCGTCAGTCTGTCCCCCTCTTCCTCAGCAGCCAGCAACGCGCTGATCATGTCATTCTGGGGCGCCTGCCTCCGCTGCTCGATGATACCCTCGAAATAGTCGAAGAGCTCCTCGGTCGCCTGTTGGACCCGCTCTATCTGTTCGTTGTTGAGCAGTGGATTGACCGAGAGTGCAATGTCGTCGGACCACTCCCGGAAACGCGCTCGGTCCTCTGCTGGAACGCCCAGCATCTCGGCGATGACAATAACCGGCAACGGGAATGCAAAATCGCTAATCAGATCAATCCGGCTTTTGCCGGCGACCGCGTCCAGGAGTTCGTCAACAAGTCCTTGGATGCGCGGCCCAAGCTCCCTTACAGCGCGCGGGGTAAAGGCCTTGGAGACAAGCCCCCTCAACCTGGTGTGATCAGGGGGGTCCAGATCCAGAAATGTTCGATACTGCATGTAATCGTAGTTGCGCTCCGCGTTCGTAAAGCGCTTGTGGTCAATCAGAACGTCCTGCACATCTTCGTACCGGGTCAACGCCCACGCCTCGATTAACCGCATACGGTGGACGGGATCCTTCCGGCGCAACTGTTCGTAGGTGCGGTATGGGTCCTCTATGAACGCACTGGAGGTCAAGTCGTAATTGACCCCAGACTCCAGACGTTCCCACGCCAGCAGAATCCGCTTTACGACCGGTTTCACCACATTGAGCACGATTTTCGACATGTCAGCCACCTTATTTTCCTCGCAGTGGGCATCACAAGCACGACAGCCAACTGCAGAATACTCTCCCCTCTCTGGTGCGTCAAGGCTTCAGAAGCCGAGGCGGCCGGGACGGCAGTTTTTAGTGAACTGCCGAGTACGGAGAACACCTTTTTTATCCGCGGAGGACGCGGAGGGGCGCGGAGAATACCAAAGGCGGAGCGGATTTTCTTTGTGCAGCTGCGCGGGCCGGCCGCATTTTGCTCCTGCAAACCGCCGTTCGGGCAAACGTCAACGCGCTCCCTCATTCCACATGGCGGCGCGACGCATGAATACGGCAGGGTCTTCCCGCCAATTTGCATAGTCGATGCGCCGGTCATCGGTCAGCCAGTCGATCATGCGGTCGAGGCAGGACGCCAGTTCGGTACTTTCCGCGGCGAGCGCAAAGCCGCCATGTTCGACCCTTTCATCGAGGGCTGTGACCACGAAGGCGTCGCCACGCGCATAGGCGGCGTCGCGGTTGCCGATTTCTCCTCTGGCAACTGCGTCTATGGTGCCCGCTTCTAGGGCGTCGAGCAGCTCCAGTTCACCGGTCTGGTCCCCGAGATACACCAGTTGCGGCATGGTATGTGAAGGCGGGTGGAGGCGCTGTCTTCCGGCAAGAATGGGAGATTCGCCGGCGGCGGTGATCAGGTAGTCCGGACTGCCATCGGCGACCACTGTGCCGGCGGGCGTGTCAATGCGTACGCCGGCGGCCAGAACACCATTCGCATCGACAAGCCCCGTCAGTTCCAGCAGACGGAATTCGCCTGTGGTGCCGGCAAGGGCGCCGACGCGAACGTCGCGGGTCAGGTCGTCATGCGAGGCAAGGCGCGCGGCGTCTGCGGCGCGCACGAGAAGTGATTGGCGGAAGTTGACGTGCCCCGATGTAAAGGTGACGACTTTCTTGCCGGCGGCATCCCGGGTACGGGAGTCGAGAATCGTGATGCCGCCTGCGATGATGTCGTATTGCGGCGTGGCTGCTTGCAGCCAGATGTCATCCCAAGCCGCGATCGGGTGGCGGGAAAAGGAGAGGCCGGCGCCATCGATGGCTTCGAGCGCGGTCAGCAGATCGGCTTCATAGCCAAGATGGGTGTGAAATTCCTTGGAATCCGGATCTTCGCTTGCGCTGTAACTGACGGGCGCGAAGAAGGCGTAGAAGCCAACGTTGAGAACGCGCGCGTCATCTACGCAGGCCGGCGCCGGGGCACTGGCCGGCGGGGCGGCAACCTCGAAGGTGCAGGCGGCGGCGAGACAGAGAGAGGATAGCGCGAGTACGGCGGCCCTTGCGAGGGTGGAAGGCGGGGACGAGGCGGTTGCGTTCATGGCGTTTTCCTTATGCGCGTTGTGTAGTCAAAGCCGGCAGTTCTGTTCAGGTCACGGTCAACTTCCAAGGGCCGCGTTCCGCTGTCCGCTCAACGAATCCGCGTTCCTCCAGCCGCTTGATGAGGCGGTCTATCGGAATACGATTGTAGCCCCATTCCGGGCCCTGCATGGCCAGGGCGTTACGGATTTCAGCTGCGTGCAGGGCGTCCGGGTAGGCGATCCTGAGGAGATCGAGAATCGCCTCTTCCCAAGGTGTCGGGCCCTGCTCGGTGGTTTTGCCGGTTGCGGTCATTGCGATTTCCGCTGGTCATGCCGGATCAGAGGCAACTTTCAGTGTTCTCTGCCGGGCCGTTATCTCAATCGTCTTCCCGTTCTGCGAAGAGGTCTGCAGGCATCCTTACAGTCGTCTTTTGAGCCGTGATCTGAACCGGGCAACCGCAGATTCAGCCAATACGGGGAACCGCGGAGAACACCTTCTTATCCGCGGAGGGCCGCGGAGAACTTCTTTTTGTCCGCGAAGTCACGCGAAGGGCCGCGAAGAAGACCAAGGGCGTGTCGGATTTTCTGTGCGCCCCGTTCGCGGATCAGCCGCATTTTGCTCCTGCAAATCGCCGTTCGGACAGACGGCAACGAGCCCTGGTCACCTGGGCGCGTAGACGCATGGCGCCGGCACTGCATATATGTTTATATGTAAATATATATATACATGACTTAATATAACTTTTAACATTTTTCTTCCAACCACGCGGGTTGCCCTTCCCCGACCGGCAGGCCGCTGTCTTCCGAATCTGCGATTCCGACATATGATTTCCGCATCTTTCGGGAAGCGTGTAGTGCAATGGGTCAGACAGAACGCTCCCTAAATCAGAAGGATGAGCTTGCGTCCGAGACTGGACCCCGGGCCAAGGTGTATAATGGGGCGAATTGCCAAGCCTGTGGAGGGCAGGAGCGATGGGCAAGAGAGGGCGGCTGCGGACGGCGAGCTGCGCTCTCGTTTTTCCCTTATTTGCGGTCCAGGCAACGGGACCGGTTGTAGAAAGCAGTCATTCCCTTTTTTTCTATCGGAATCACCTCAGTAGACAGCCCGGCAGTGGGATGTGCGGTTGTTTTTGTGAATTCTACATGTCCTTCCATCCGGGCGAGTGGCTGGGGATCTCAATGAAGTGCGCTAAAGGAGGATCGTCATGCGCAAGGTTTCTTTTGTGGGCCGGCTGGCAGCGGCGGTGGCGGCGGCCGCGTTTTTTGTTTCCGGCTGCGATCATTATATGCCATCCCATGCAGAGATGGATGGCCGCGCCACTATAGCGAGCCAGCAGGTTTCGAAGGCGGACCGTGCGGGCTACACGGTGGCGACGATCGAGAAGGCGTTGCGGCTCTACGACAGCAAAGGGCGAGAGGCGACGCTGGCTTATTATAACTCACGGGAGAGCGTAGACGGCGAATGGTATGTCATCATCGCGGACGAGAACAAAGAGATTATCGCCCACCCCAATCCTGACGTACTGGGAGAAAGCCTGCTCGGCCCTATGGGGGTGGATTTCACCGGCTACCGGCACGGGGAAGCGATAGCGGGCGCGACCGAGGCGGGGAAGTGGGTGGACTATATCTTTTTCAATCCTGCCACGGGCAGGGATGAGTACAAGCATACGTGGGCGGTACGGCACGATGGGCTGATTTTCGCCTCCGGCTGGTACCAGGTTTTGCCGACTCTGGCGCTGGCGGTCACCAAGGCGGAACCTGCCGAATACACGGTTGCGTTTGTTGAGCGGGCGGTGCGGTATTATAAGGCGCACGGGCGAGAAGAGGCGGTTGCGTTTTTCAGCTCTTCCGAGAGTGTGGACGGCGAGTGGTACGTGTTTATCATCGACGGGAGTGGTCGGGTCATCGCCCATCCCGATCCGGAGATCATCGGGCGGGATTTGAAGGGAGATCTGGGGGTGGATTCGAGCGGCTATCGTTACGGCGAACTGGTACTGAGCGCGACGGAGGCGGGTTTGTGGGTCGATTATCTGTCGGCGTCGAATCCTACGAAGGACGGCTCGGAGGAGGAGGTAAAGCATACGTGGGTTGTGCGTTACGATGGCGTGATCATTGGGTCGGGGTGGTATGAGTAAGGGGTAGTTGATCCACGAAGGGGCAGGAAGAACACCTTTTTTGTCCACGGAGGGTCACGGAGAACATCTTTTTTGTCCGCGGAGGGCGCGGAGGGACGCGGAGAACACCGAGGGCGTATCGGGTTTTCTGTGCGCAGCTGCGCAGCCGTTCGCGGATCAGTCGCTTTTTACTCCCGCAAATCGCCGTTCGGACAGACGGCCACGAGCCCTTGAGACCTGGGCGCGTAGCAGCATGGCGCCGGCACTGCAGATATGTTCATCTGTAAATATATTCATGCATGACTTAATGCAACTTTTGGCATCCGCCTTCCAGCCACGCGTGTTGTCCTACGGATCGTGGTTGTTGCCCCTGCGTTAACCGGATGCGACGCATGAAGCCGGCGCAGACGGCTCTCTCTCAGGATTAGCATTGCGCGTCGCGAAGAAGCGGCGGCGAACTCGCGATGGCCTGTCCATTCCTGTAGTCCAGTTTCCCTTGGCATCCGATGCGTGCGGTGACCGGCAGGTAGTTGTCTCGGCCTGTAAGTGCTTTACACGGGTTAAACTTCATACGGAGCTACCAAAACTTGACAAGTATAATGATCATGTATACAATTAGTTTCTTGAAAGGGATTTGATTCCTCTAATAGCCCCTTATCCTTGGCGGGGAGCCCCAAATTTCCGCTAGGGAGAAACCCGGGCAGCCCAGGGAAAGAGGCTGTAAATCCATGAAGGCTCCCGTCTGTCTTCATGGTGTATACGATACCGTCGCCCGCCAAGCGACACACAAAAGCCGCCAATTTGGCGGCTTTTGTGGTTTTCAAGGGTATGGGTATAATAAAATCTATTGTATACATGCCGCCTGGCAAGCGGCGCAACATGGATCGACGGGAACCTCGTGAATCTCCATAGGACACAATCCCTATACTGTTTGCGTTTTCCTTGCCCCGCGGCCTATTGGTACGGGGGCAGGGATGGACCGCGAGACGACGGCGGTTGGCCGCGGCCTGCGTTATGTTTTGGTGTCCGCGGCGGATAAGCGGCCGCTGGCGAACAGTTGGAAGCGTTGTATCGCGACTGCTGAAGAGGTTGGCGCGGCGCGCGCTGATCCTGCTCAATTGCTCGGGCATGTTCCCTACGCGGCGGGCCTGCTGGTCGTGGATATTGACACCGGCAAGGACCGGCCGGTCTGGTACTGGCGCGAGGCGGTGCGGGACCATTTGGGTGCGCCCTTGTGTGAGGCGCGGACGGGGTCGGGCGGGCTGCACCTGTATTACCGCTGCGATCAGCCGGTCGGTAACCGCTATTGGGAGGGCGGGGAGATTCGCTGTGCGAAGGGATATGCGGTCCTGTGGGATGAAGAAGCGGTGCTGGCGGCGCTTGAGCAGATCGATCTGGTCGAGCCGGTTGACGTTTCGCAATGGCCGATCCGCCACAAGACGGGGGGACGGCGGCGACGGACGAAAGGCTGGCCGGGCCAGACAGAACGGGTGCGATCGGCGTTGCGGGTCATCCCATGCCGGGAGGTCAGTTACGATGAGTGGCTGGCGGCCGGCATGGCGCTCCACTGCGGCGAGGCCGACGGCTGCGTTGATGACGGGTTGGGCCTGTGGCGCGCGTGGTCGGCGACCGATCCGGACCGTTACAGGGTTGGGGAATGCGCGGCAAAGTGGCGGGGTTTCGACGCTGAGGGCGGCCGTACGCTCGGCACTTTGTTCTGGCTGGCGAAACGGTATGGATGGAGGGGATGCCGGCGGCGCGGGCGGCGGACTGGCAAGAGGAGCAGCCGGCCGCATCCGCTTTTGAATGCGCGCCAGGTGGCATTACTCGACATGCTGACCGCCCTTGCCACACCGGGAAAAAGCGGAAGGCTGACCATAACGGTTCTTCACCAGGTGCTGGCCGATCATTTCGGCTGCTGCCGCGAGACGATAGTGCGGGATTTCAAACATCTGAAGGCCTGCGGATATGTGCGGACCGTGGGCCAGAGGATCGTTCGGGAGGCTGGCGGCGGTTTCGTTGTTGCGGAAATGGCGTCGCGAGCGCCTCCCTGACGGTTGTGGTTGGGGGATGGACGGCTGGAATTGCGGGAAAGCGGCAGTCCCGCGCGGGACCAAACATAAGACCTGAAAAATCGCGGCCGCAAAAAAATGAGCTAGGAATTGACTATCGATGGCAAGGGGCATATTCTTTGATGGTTCTCAAGACTATTTGGACTGCGGGCAGGAGAGAGCGGCTTATGGCCTGAACGCGATGGAAGAGGCCGGCGATGGGGTGGAAACGGACAGACTCAAGCCCGGATTCCGGTTTGGTAGACTATGGCGCATGGCCGACGCGCTGCCGCGTTGAGGTCATCTCGATTTTGATGAGAACGAACTCTTTATCGATGGGCGTTCGTTGGTCGGAGGGGACCGGCTTGAAGAGGAGGCTGACGGAGGGGCCCGGAACGCGGGCGTCCACCCGGCGGTTGTCACCGGTCGCGTGCGCGGCGGCAGTTTGCGCACAGCGAGAGTAGTTTGGAGGAGAGAGATTGATGATAGCGGCCGTCTCGGAGCGAGCTTCCGAACTGGAACAACTCTGCGTACTCCATCATGTTAAACGGCTGGACATGTTCGGCTCAGCCGCCTCAGGCGACCAGAGAGAGGACACCAACGATTTGGACTTTCTGGTCGAGTTCCAGACGTTACCCGCGGGGGCGTATGCCGATGCCTATTTTGGGCTGCTGGAGGCCCTGGAAACGCTGCTCGAAGGTCCTGTTGATCTTATTGTCGACTCGGCGATTCGGAATCCCTTCTTCCGGCAGCGCGTTGAAGAGACCAGGACATTACTTTATGCGGCTTGAGGTTAAGAAGTACCTGTTTGATATTCGTAGCGCAGCGGACCGGTTGGCTGAGTTTCTGGCCGGAAAGACATTCGCTGATTATCAACGCGATGCCATGCTGAGAGCGGCTGTAGAGCGCCAATTTGAGATCATTGGCGAGGCGATCTCTCAACTCGCGCGGTTTGATGAGGAACTGGCAGCGCGCATCATCCACTTTCGACGCATTGTCGCTTTCCGCAATCCTGATACACGGATACGCCGATGTGGACGACGGGCTGGTGTGGGATGTGGTTGAGACGAACTTGCCCCTGCTTCGTCAGGAGGTTGAGAGACTGATAGACGAGGAATGACATGCGTCTTTTCGTCAAGATCAGGCTGAAACGGTGGATCTCGACGCGGACTTGCACTATTGTGGAGTCCATCCGCCTGTTTCGCCGGGCGCGGCTAATTCCGACACTGTGAGCAGTATCAATCCGTCTTTGGCGGCGGGAATGCCGGTCTCATCCACATCGCGGACTACCTGATTCTGTTCCATAATTTGGGAGACATATAGCTGGCTGGACGGTCAGGCCGCCCGCCGTTCCACGGGAAGAGACGTGGCGAGAATCCGAGCCACTGAGTCCTGGGCACGCACACGCAGCATTGCGCACGACAGGCTGGCCTGGACGGGACTACCGGCTGAAGCCAGCCGACTAATGATGGCGACACATTCGGGTGCGCGAATTACGTTGTTTGGGTCGCTGCGGCGGGAGCCCTTGTCAGTGACAAGGGCTCCCGCCGCGTACTTGATTGCGGCGCCCCTGCCGGCTTCGCCTGTTGGCGGGCGTGCATATCCTCTGTGCGGTTGCGCCAGAATTCGAGTTCTTCTTCCCTTGACATGCCCTCGACGAGACGCCGAACGCGCTCTGCGTCGCGACGTTTCCAGGTCATGAACTCTGGTTCACGGTTCGTCATGTTGAACCACCTCCAGGGGAGAATGAATTGCTATTTGGCCATGGCCTCTGAGGATATTGACTGCGTTATATTTGCGAATCTTGTCAAAGTGAACGATGTCCCTGAAATTCCAGCTCACGATGAGTTCACACCCAGCGACCGTTGCGATGGCGACGTGCAGCGCATCTGCCAGCGAATTTCTGGAAACGACACCAAGTTCGAGATAGGATGCCTGAAACTCCAGGGTCTCACTGGTGATTTGCTCAACGCGGGCTGTCTGGTCGTACGCTGCGAAAAGTTCCTGGACGACGTCAGGGGCAGATCTGATCTTTTCTTCGACGACGGGGGAGATCACCAGGACAAACTTCCCGGCATCTACTTCTTCAAAGAACCTCCTGCTGGGCGCGAAAAACTCTGCATCAAAAACGCCGCCGAAAACGGGCGTATCAGCGTAAACTCTTGGTTGCCGATGCTCCACAGTTGCGAAGACCTCTGATAGCGAGCAGACAGTTCATCAAGAATCGTACAAACGATAAACGCTGAGAAAGTTCCTGGTCAAACGATGAACCGGCAGGTTATGGCGTACAAGCGTGTCATTTGGTCAGACAGCCGCGTTCGTGGTGGTGTCGCCGGCGGCGAGGGTGTTTGTCTCTGGCGACGGCCATGGTTTTGGTGCGGTCGTGTCTGTCACAGATGGATTGCGTGCTGGGCGGTGCGAACGGGTATGTCCCGCTCCTCGGGGGCGGGAAGAACTGCGTTTTGTCCGCGGCGGGACGCGGAGAACAGAAAAAGCGCTTGGGGTTCTTTTTGCGTGAATGGGCGGCTTTTGGCCTATTTGCTGCAATTTGTCAGAGAAAACAGTGATCGGACAGACGTCAACGAGCCCTGGTGTAAAGGCGCTCATAGCCGCTCTGCTCGCCTTTTTTGGGAGATTTGGGTTCCCAGACGTACAAACCCCTGAACGCCCGGTCTGCCGCCTCCATGCTTTGCTGGGGCATTTGTCAATGCCGGGGTAGACGGTCAACAGGGCTATTGTTTTCCAAGGCCTGCGAAGGGCGCGCACGAGGGCGCCCCTAGCGGCGGTCATGGTCATTCCAGACAGTATGATCTTATGTGTATATATTACTATGTTAATAGATGCCGTGCCTGTATGATTGACACTGGCTGGCTGTGACGAGCAGCGGACAGGACCGCGCTTTGCGGCAGGCTGCGGGATTTGCGGGCGATCGGGAGACAGCAGCAGCTGCGGGCCAACTTCGAGGCCTACCTGGACGGGTTCTCGCCGAATGTACAGGAGATCCTGGAGAAGTTCAGGTTCCGCAACGAGGTCCGCGGCTGGTGGAGGGCGGCATCGAGGGCTTTCTATGGCGGGAGGTGCTGCCATATGCGGCGGACGCGTGGTATGTGCCGGGCAGCGTGAAGGTGGGGTACGAGATCAGCTTCACGCTCTATGTTTGCAGGCCGCAGCCGCTGCGGGTGCCGGAAGAGATCTGGGCCGATATACGGGCGCTGGAGCAGGAGGCGGAGGGGCTGTTGGCGGAGATCCGGGGCGGCATGAATTGCGTTCGCAATTGAGAACTTGCGCTATACTGTACAGAGTTATCGACATGAGAGGTTCTGGTTTTTGGTGACACATACCATAGCAGATGTTCGGATATAGACGTGCCGATACCATTTGAACTTACAATTGATCGAGCGCCTGTATCTCAACAGGCTCGTAGAAGGCGGCGTGTAAGGAACTGGACTCAGGAGGTGCGAAGCGTCGCTGAAAGAGAATGGAAAGATGAAGCGCCCGTTTCCGAAGAACTCATGGTGACGATCACTTATTTCTACGACAGCACGCCCATGGATGTTGACAACATCCCCAAACCAATACTGGACGCATTGAAGGATCTGATCTTCTTTGATGACGCTCAGATAACGGATTTGCTTTGCCGAAAGAGGGTTCTGAGGCCCAGTTTTCAGACCCAGAATCTATCACCTGTCTTGCACCGGGCTCTCGGCCTGTCCAGACAGTTTGTTCATATCTTCGTGGAGGATGCGCCGGACCAGGAGGTGGTATCTTGATTGAAGACATTGAAATTCTGGAAAAGATATTTATCGCTAAGACAGCGGCCAAGTACCGCAGCCGGGGCTATGAAGTGGAGGAAGACTGCCCGTTGGAGTTCCTGCCTGGCTTTCGCTCCGATCTTGTTGCGCGCAAAGATGGCGATGTGAGGGTGATCGAAGTAAAGACCAGGACGTCTCTGGCGTTGACGAAGAAGTTGAATGAACTGGCCGAAATTTTGTATAGCAAGCCCGGTTGGAGCTATGACCTGCTTCTGGTGGGCGAACCGGAGAAACTGGAGTCGCCCGAGGGCGCGCAGCCGTTTGCGGAGGCGGAGATCCGGAAACGGCTTACCGAGGCGGAGGCCGTTCTTGAGAAGGGTTCGGGTGAGGCTGCCTATTTGCTGGTCTGGTCGGCTTGCGAGGCCGCTATTCGCAATTTGATCGGGACCGAAGGGATTGCCATCGCGCGCGTCACGACGGCGTCATACGTCCTCGATATGGCGGTCATGCACGGCATCATTTCGCGCGAGGACTACGACTATCTGACCGACATGATGAAGTATCGAAACGCCATTGCCCACGGCTTTGATGTCAACGGGTTCAGCGACGAGAAGGTGACGGAGTTGATCGAGGTCGTTGTGCGGCTGCTGGATTCGGAGCCTGAACTGGTGTAGCGGAAGCGGAAGGATGTCGGCATCGCGGGCGCTTCGTTCGCTTGGCCCGCCGCGAAGTGACGCGGAGAAAACCAAGGACGTATCGGATTTCTTGTGCACAGCTGCGCAACCGTTCGCGGATCAGTGGCACTTTTCCCTGCAAATCGCTGTTCAGACAGACGGCAACGGGCCCTAGAAACACTTGATGCGACAATGGCCTTTGGCGGAGGCGGACGTGTCTCTGGCACGACGGCTCCATGAGCGGCATCCTGTTCTGCAGGCTCGCGGCCCGTGTCATTTGGCGAGTTGGCTGCGGCGGGGCGTGCGAGAGATCAAGATCTTTGATCAGATGCTCGCTGAAGTGAGCAGTTTCTTGTCGTCCTCGTGATGTGGTACTTTTCCCCGGAAATTAGAGATTCGGCTCCGAACGTCGATAGCGCATTCCACTATTTGAGTGACCCTGATAACGGTCGATTATCAAGCTGTGCGGGGAGATCGTCGGCGGAACCCACTTTCAGTGCTCTCTCTGTAGAGCCGTATGGTGGTTCGTCGATGCGGGAACCGACGCGTCCCAATCAACGTCCTTTCAGTGCTCTCTCTGTAGAGCCGTATGGTGGTTCCTTTGATTTCACGGCCACGGACGTATCGGAGCCGGTCTTTCAGTGCTCTCTCTGTAGAGCCGTATGGTGGTTCCTGGAGAGGGAACGGCAGCAAAAGGCATTGATATTTCTTTCAGTGCTCTCTCTGTAGAGCCGTATGGTGGTTCGCCCCTGACCGCGTGCCAGTCGGCGTCCGGCACCTGCCTTTCAGTGCTCTCTCTGTAGAGCCGTATGGTGGTTCTTGTCGGCGAGGCGGGCCCGGAAGCCGTCATACCGCTCTTTCAGTGCTCTCTCTGTAGAGCCGTATGGTGGTTCTTTGCGGCGGATTGAAACTCAGATACGAGTTATGTCTTCTTTCAGTGCTCTCTCTGTAGAGCCGTATGGTGGTTCGGCGTATCGTGATTTTGCTGCGTCTGATTTGTCGGCCTTTCAGTGCTCTCTCTGTAGAGCCGTATGGTGGTTCAATACTCGCTCGATCCCCAGACGAGAAAGTTTGTCCTTTCAGTGCTCTCTCTGTAGAGCCGTATGGTGGTTCGCCTGCGCCCGCGACGTACTGCTTAGAATCAGGCCTTTCAGTGCTCTCTCTGTAGAGCCGTATGGTGGTTCGATGGTTGGCTATGGCGGCGGCTGCCGTTTCGGGCTCTTTCAGTGCTCTCTCTGTAGAGCCGTATGGTGGTTCCGCCTTCCAACCTGGCTTAGAGTATCTGCCCATTATCCTTTCAGTGCTCTCTCTGTAGAGCCGTATGGTGGTTCTTTGCATAGAAAAAGCCCCCGGATATGTGATCCGACTTTCAGTGCTCTCTCTGTAGAGCCGTATGGTGGTTCTAGCAGTCGATGGCGGGCTGGTCGTCGGTGAAGATCTTTCAGTGCTCTCTCTGTAGAGCCGTATGGTGGTTCGCCTGCGCCCGCGACGTACTGCTTAGAATCAGGCCTTTCAGTGCTCTCTCTGTAGAGCCGTATGGTGGTTCGATGGTTGGCTATGGCGGCGGCTGCCGTTTCGGGCTCTTTCAGTGCTCTCTCTGTAGAGCCGTATGGTGGTTCCGCCTTCCAACCTGGCTTAGAGTATCTGCCCATTATCCTTTCAGTGCTCTCTCTGTAGAGCCGTATGGTGGTTCTTTGCATAGAAAAGTGGCCGTAAGTCATCCAGATCTTTCAGTGCTCCCTCTGTAGAGCCGTATGGTGGTTCAGCCCAACCGTCTCCGATGTACCTTCTCATTTGAACCTTTCAGTGCTCCCTCTGTAGAGCCGTATGGTGGTTCCTTAGCTGTTCCAGCTTCGACTACCATAAGATAGGGACTTTCAGTGCTCCCTCTGTAGAGCCGTATGGTGGTTCGGCGCCCACAAAGTCAACTGGAAAGGCTCACTCGCACTTTCAGTGCTCCCTCTGTAGAGCCGTATGGTGGTTCTCGAGTAGGATGATTCCCTCGGGGCCGAAGCTGATGAGCTTTCAGTGCTCCCTCTGTAGAGCCGTATGGTGGTTCCTCCCGCACCTATAACTACACAATCACGGATTCGCACTTTCAGTGCTCCCTCTGTAGAGCCGTATGGTGGTTCGAATGGCACGGCCTACGCCGCGACCGAGGCGGTAAACTTTCAGTGCTCCCTCTGTAGAGCCGTATGGTGGTTCGATGAAATCGGCCAGGTTGAAGCGGTAGATCGTGTTGACTTTCAGTGCTCTCTCTGTAGAGCCGTATGGTGGTTCAGCTGCTCGGCATAGTCGATGTGCTCCTCTGCGGTGCTTTCAGTGCTCTCTCTGTAGAGCCGTATGGTGGTTCCGCCGGTGTTTTAGTCGTATTTTATGCCATAAATGACCTGCAGGCCTTTTTTGAGGCTTCTCAGGGCCGCCTGCGGCCTCTGTTTTGCTGGAATCAGGCAATCCGGCAGCTGTTGGAGCGACAGTTTTCGCAATATGGGAATTGCGGAAAAAGTCTACCGGTTTGCGAGGGCTGTTTTCTGTCATTTTTCTCTGGTCACGCAGCTGTTGCACGGTGAGGTCGCCGCGGAGACGACAGACGCAGCGCAAGATTTGAAACAGTTTGCGAAACAGCATGGCTATATCATGACTATAGCATGTCATTGCAGAAGCGGCGGAACTCGCAGTCTACACAGCGGCTGCGCTGTCTGGCTGGAACCGGCGGCATCCGTTCGGCGAGGACCAAGGTGCGGATTTCGGCCAACTGGCGACGGACATCGTTGCGCAGGCGGGTGGTGACGGGTACGCGGACGGCTTTGCGCGCCGGGGTCAGATACAGGAAACCATGTTCCACCGGCAGCTGCCATACCTCTTCCAGCAATAGCGCATAGCAGGCTAGCTGCAGCTTGAAGTGGCGTCCAGGCTCCCGCCGGCTCAGCTTGTAGTCGACCGGGATCAGCCGGTCCTCGCCGTTGACCGTATGTCTGATCACCAGGTCTATCTGTCCGCTTACGCCCAGTTGTCCAGAGGCTAGCGAGACATTGAAGTGACGCTCGCCCTCTGTCAGCCCATAGGCGCGTAGCGAACGCCTCCGCTCCAGCTCTTCAGCGCGGTCCTGGGCGCGGATGCCGGCATCCATTTTGTAGGTGGTGGGCCGCACCTCCGGCAAACAGTAGTGGTAGTAAGGGATGCGGGGGCAGTAGGCGAACTGTTTGAGGTCGGTTACTTTGAGCAGCCACGCGGTATGTTCCGACACTTGCGCGTCCGTGGGCGCAGGAATCTCCGGCATGGTCAATCCTCCTCCATGCCCTGCTCGATGACCAGGCGTTTGCGCCAGTCCTCCTTGCAGAGGGGGAAGAGGTGCACGCGGGCGGCGGCTTTGCCGATTTTCTGTTCGATCTTCAGCATCAGCTCCTCCTGATGGTTGGCGCCCAGGCGGCCGAGGAAGGCGCTGTACTGCAGGCGGTCGAGGCCGTAGTCAAGACAGAAGTCGGCGACCTTGGTGCGCACGCGGTCGTCAGGAATGTCATAGAGCAAGAGGCAACGGATCATATTGCTTTTTCCTAAAGGCCGATTACCAGCTCGAGACGAATGGGCTGTACGCGTCCCGCTCGCCGCGCAGGTAGGCGGCCAGATGGCGGGCCTGCATCTGCACGATGTTGCGCAGGGGATGGCGCTTGTCCTCGTACCGTTCCTGGGCTTCGAGGCGGGTGAGGACTTTATCGGCCAGAGATCTGCGGGCCTTTTCGGTGAGGCGGCCGCGGCCGTCCAGTTCGACGGCGGCGCCGCGGTTGAAGAGGGCCAGGACCGTGCGGTCCACGATGGTCTGGCGAAACTCCTCTACCATGTCGTAGACCAGGGCCGACTTGCCGGGGCGATCGGTATGCAGGAAACCGGCGTAGGGGTCCAGCCCGGCAAGCACGAGGGCCCGTTCAACCTGGCTGTAGAGGATCCCGTAGCCGTAGTTGAGGGCGCTGTTAAGCGGGTCGCTGGCGCCCTGCGTGCGCCGGCCGGGCCAGTTGACATCGGCCAGGAGGAGTTTGCCGATGGCCTGCCAGTATTTCTGTGAACCGCGGCCTTCGATGGAGAGGATCTGTCCGCGCACGTCATCGACGGTATAGCTTCTGACAGGGTTTTGGATAGATTCGGCGCGCAGCCGGTCCAGTTCGGCGACGTGGTCGAGCACGTCGCCGGCGAGCAGGCGCACTTTCTTGTACAGGTCCGGCTGTTTGGCCTTGCGGTATTTGGCCATGTATTTGAGCAGGTTGATCTGGTTGCTCAGCTTGCCTTCGGCCACGGCCAGGGCAATGTGCAGACCGCGGCTGTCCTGGCGGGCCTCGAGCTGGGCCCGGCGGGTTTGCACGGTTGCAGCCAGGCCGGCGCTGTAGAGGCTGCCGACCGGTTTGCCGCGGCGGCTGAGGAAGTGGATAGGCACACCTTCTTCGGCGCAGGCGGCCACGACGTCGCTGCTGAGGCTTACGCCGCGTCCGGTGATGAGGACGGTTTCGAGGTGCATCAGGGGCGCGTCGCCCCGTTTTTCGCCCTGGCAGGTGACGCGCAGGCGCCCGCTTTTTTTGGCGACAAAGCTGCCGAACTCGTCTACGATCAGGTGTTGAACGATGGGCATGGCATCTCCTGGGAGTGGATAGTGGGTAGTGAATAGTGGATAGTTGACAGAGCAGTTATGAACCACTGTAGTTGAATTCGATATGGCCGCAGCCCTTGACGGTATTTTTTCCTATTTGCACCTGGGCTGCCCAGAGCAGCCAGGGCAGCAGCGGCCGCCAGTCCGGGGCGGCGTAGGTGGCGCGGCCGATGAAGCCGCCCAGTCTTTGCGCTTGCCGCAGACGGCCGGAGTAGCCGCTGACGTCCCACCAGCGGGTCTCGTCGTTGACCAGCGCGACGGCGTCGGCATGGGGGAAGAGATCGCGTTTGAGCTGCAACGCTTGTCCGGTCGGGTCGTTGCCTTGCGGCCTGGTGGTCGGTCTGCCGCCGCCGAACTGTGCGCTCAGGTCCAGGATGCGCATGGCGGCGTTTTTGATGAGCTGGAAGGGTTCGGGCGTGCTGATTTTGCCCTGGCGTTTGATCAGGCGTGTGGGGGTGGTGAAGTTGATCGTCAGCCGGTTGTCGCGGGTTTCGAGGCGGTCTGCCAGTTGGGCAGCGGCGTCAGCAATGTGTACGTTGTCCACGGGCGCGGTGACGGCCTGCACCATGCGTTCGCCCGGTTTCATGAGGATGGCGGTAGCGTTTGTCAGCGGGTTGGTGGAAGTGATCGATTCGATGGTGAAGCGGCCGCGGCGGCCGCGTTCGTCCTTGCGGCCGATGCCGCCGGTCCCCATGCCCTCTGCGCCGAGGGCCAGGTAGGGCAGGTAATTTAGATGGTCTCCGAAGAGGGTGACGGTAAAGGCGAACGGTTCGCCGGCTGCGTAGCGGGCCCGGTTGTCGAGGGGTGGGCGGATGGCATAGGGCCGGCGCAGGTCGCCGCCGGCATCCTCATCCTGCGGCATGGACAGCAGCTGGCAGACGGGACAGACTGACGCGTGCAGTATGCCGTCCTCGTGGTTGTGGGAAGGGTCGCGTCGTTCCGGGCAGAAGGTACGGCGCAGGACGCCGGCGAATGCGCCGCGTACAGCGCTGCCTTTGAATGGATGCCAGAGGACCGGCTCCTGGGCGCGGCAGTGGAAGGTGAGATGGTGGACGGTGAGGGGGATGTGTGGATGAGAGGTCATGCGGCGTTCTTTTCTTTCCGCCTGTTCACTGCCTGGTTTGGTCGAACCGCTCATATAGCGTGTAGCCTCTGCTGCTGCGCGCCATGCGGTAGGGGAGGATGACGGGGCGCAGGATGCGGTGTGTGCCGAGGCGCATAGTTTTACTTGAGTAGATATTGACTTCATCGAAACTGAGGTTTCTTCCGCAGTCGTCCATGACCTGCAACGTGCCGTCCAGTGGGAAGCTCTCGCTATGCTGTTCATCCTCACCTAAAAGAAGAAAATTCGGAGGCAGTTTCTCACTCTTTTCGAACTGTCCCGTAGCCTGGACGAAACCTCCCCGCTTGCCCAGGTAGTGGATATTGGTCGTCCACAGCGCCCAGTCTTCATCTGCCTCATTGGAGGGCTCAAAGGCGATCCGTGTTTCTCCATGCCACTGTACATACTCGCGGAAACCGATTGACCGACCCATGATTTGTAAGACACCAGTATCTGGATCGGGCAATACTTGGCCACGGCTTGGTTTCAGGATTTTCGTGAACGTATTGTTCACTGCGATCTGATCCGGGCCGTGAATTGCGATCTTGCCATCACGGATGGCAGGCCATAGCCTCGTCCCCGCATCGATCCCTTCCAGCTGGATCACCGTGTTCAGGAGAGCCATTTTGAAGGAAAATGGCGTAGGAAGCAGAAGGGACTTGCCGCCGGTGGAGGTGGCGGCAGCCGCCTTCAGTGAGAACATTGTGACCGGCTCATAGGTAGTGATCCACCACATAGGCACTCCTATCGAGCGAACTCATGTGGCTGGCATTCGGTCAAGAGTTCTTGCATCACGTCAGCCAGACTTGAGAGAGACCCAAATTCCTCAACATGCACGCGTCCCTCGTGGATGCGGTTGAGAGAGGCGGAGATATCCTTGGTTTGGTCTATGAAATTCGGGTTTAGGGGGCTTACCATAGGGGCAGGGGCGGCGCCCGTACTGTAGGTAAGCGTGCCAGTCACGTCGACAATATGGGGATTTTGCGTATTGCGCATCGCCCCGCTTGGCTGCACAAACGAGTAGAGTAGGCTTTCCAGCAACGCCGCAAGCCGGGCCTGTCGCTCATCGCCGTCCAGCACAACTTTCTGGCTGATATCGTTGTAGCCGATGCGATGCGCTTCAATATTACAGACGATAGCGTACTGGCCGCTGTTGGCGGGGCGGTGAAAGATGGCCTGCCCCAGATTGGCAGAGCGTTCATCTTTCTCCGTAGGAATCTCGCGACGATCCGGATCATATTTGACGTGGAAGAATTGATCGGTGGTGACCAGTTCGGGGATGCCTACCGCCCAGCCAAACTCTACTACACTCTTGCGGGGTACAGAGAGGTTGCCGGCGGTAATCAGATTGCCTTCGATGTCGTCTAGTGTGCAACTAAGCAATCTGTCTACGACTTGCACCGGCGTGGGTTTCTCCTTCTTTACCCATTCCTCGAATTCTGGATCTCCCGACATGCGGTTGGCGTCGAAGCGTTGACAGGCGGCGCACAGCGGCAATCCCCGCTCCTTACTGATACGGTAGAGATGTTCGGCCTGGATATGTTTGAGCATGTCGCCGCTAATGGCGTTGACACTCTCTAGCCGCCCATCGTGGGACACGATATTGACGATACGGGTCTGGGTCTGATTGCCCTCACCGCCCTCATTATTGAGAGAATGCAGATTCAAAGTGGCTTTGGCGGCGATCGACAGGTTAAAGATGGTTGTCATGAGGTGTACTCCGTTGACAGTGTTAGGAATTGCCGGTGCAACTTGGAAAGGGTCGAGTATACATCGTGGACTTAAGGTTCCTGCGTTACAGATTCGTCTGTTTCGCCAGCCTGCTCTGCTCCTTCCTCCGTCTGCTCCCTTGGGTCGCGAGCATAGCCGAAGGCGACCAATAGGTTGCAGACGGTTTTCGATCCGTGTTTATCGACCAACTTCACCACGCTCTCGATGTCCTGAGTGGTGATGAGTTTGCGCCGGGCTGCGCCCTTTGTACGTTCGTATACGCGCATGCTCTCGTCGTTGTAACTTTGCATAAACTCGGAGAGTATTTGGATGAAGTCATCCTCGTATTGGGCTTTACGCATCAAATCCTGTCCCAGACCGTAGCGGATATCAAATCGGCTTGTGCTTCGTCCTAAATAGAGAGGCACAAGCGTACTCATGCGGATGGCGTAGGCGATGTTACGGAAACCCTCATCCTCAAGTAAGGGTGCAAGTGCGGGGTTTGTCATTTTAAACAACCTCCTCAAGTATTTCTCGCTGAATGGTTTGACATAGAACCGGCTGCGGTCCAGAGCGCTCGTCAGGTAGCTGCTGTAACCCGCCAGAAACTCATAAAATGGAGCGAGGTAGTTGCCGGACAGAAAATCACGGTAAAGTTGGAGAAGGGCATAGCCTTCGCTGCGGTCCTCATCTATGTTGCGGATACGTTCTCTGTGTTCCTGCAGAATCGCCACATACTGGCGTGCGTCCTCAGACGTACGAATGCCCGGCATCCAGTCGGGCAGGCCCAGAAACGCCAGATTCATCATCGTGTAGGAGTTCGCGCTCAGGAGCTGGTAGGTGGCAACACCCATGCCGTTGACTACGTTGGAGATTCCACCATCTCCAAAGATGTCCGGCTCGTCATCTTCGATGCTTTGTTCCAGCAGCGCCTCAGCATAGAGGAGAGAGGCCATGATATCCTGCTTCACCACACCCTCGTTCCAGAGACGGTCTCGGAAGCGCCGAAAAATCTGCTGATGTCGGGTTATCTCGATCTCATGGGGTGCAAGGATGTAGGTCTTACGCACGCCGGCGTTTATCGTAGGCACAGCCGCTTCCCACAGGCCCACGGCCTTCAAAAACTCCAGCAGCCAGAATACATTCTCATTGCCCATTGTCAGCTTGTTGGCCTTGGCGCGGTTCTGACCTTTGCCCATGTGAGGGTTGAACAGTTGGGAGGCCGTAACCATGTGGCTAAAGCCACCCTTCCCAACTTCCTTCTTCCACCCTTCGGCTATCGCGTCCCAATCGGCCATGGGTGAAGAAAACAGTTCAAAAACCGTCCGCAGATTGAGGCCGGGAAACTGCGCGTTGGTACGCATCCACTGCTCGGACAGCTTGTTATGGATTGCCTGAGCCTGCATTCTGTAATCGCCTAAATAGGTGACGACTGTCCAATCAGGTGCTGGTTTGCTGTCTTCCAATGCCTGTTCGATCTCGTCGTTAGCCAGCTTTTCATTCCGCAGTTGCTTTCTAAGCGCCTGGTACCGGTTGAACTCTTCCCACGTTTCGTCCACGCTGCGGAAAGCGGGCACTGGGGCCAAATTATCCGGTATTTTGTTCTTTGCACTTACGACAAACCAAATCATTTGCCGTTCCCAACCGTCTGCCAGCCATTCTTCCCGCACCGGCGCGCCCGAATCAATGAGAAAATAGCTCCCTCCATCTTTCAGGGTTACTTCCTCCTCTTGCAGATGGGGCTGCATATATTGGTGAAACAGAGTTGCCGCTCCGAACGCGAGCAGCGTATCGGTGAGCGTGCCAGTGGTTTTCGGCACATAGTAGAATTGCTGATACATCAGGCCTCCTCGACGGGATCAAAAAGATCAAGTTGTACATGCTGCGACTCGCCCATATACTGTCCAGATTGAAACTGAACACTATTTACACCGAAAAGCACCCGACATAATTCGTAAAGAGACTTCAAGTCACAGATTGGCAGTTCCCACATACCGATCTGTTTATGCCATTGCATGTGTGGGAATCGTTCTCTGAAGAACCGAAGATATCGAAAGAAGAGCACTTGGGATGAAACGTTGTCAAGGCGAAAATAGACATGGCGGGATGAAACAGCTAAAGTTATCTGTGGAATTTTGACTATTGTATTCATTCTCTCTCCATACGTCCTGCTTAAGTATAGTATACGCATATACTAGGGTATGTAAAGAGGCTATCACAGCGCGCCAGATATGCCAAAATGGGAAGAACTTCGATTTAAAACGCACACTTTTCTACGACTCCCAAGTGAGTACTGAAAGTAGAATATGCGAATACACCCCGACAACGATCCGAAAGAGTGGATACTTCGTCGGGATCACTCCCTCTCCTGAGACAACCCGTCGCACAGACGCAGAATCCTCACCACATACAGATATAACAGCAGCGATCTGAAATGTCCCGGCTTGATCAGGGATCTGTGCAGCCTGCTGCCTCGGCCAGAACTCTTCAACAGCGGCTGCTCTGGCGTCGGCAACTGCGCAGCTCGCAACCCCTGTACCAGAGCTTTACTTGCTTCCGGATGCAGGTCATATTCGGCGTAACTCACTGTGCCGGTACTGTGATGGCGAGCGATGGCCGTCAGAACGGCTTGGACCAGAGATTTCTGTTGTCGCCCGATGTGATTTGCTACGATCTGCGCGACGGCAACAGCGCTTTCTCCGGCGTGATTCGGGCGCGTTTCCTGTCTGTCAGTGCCTTTCCTGGCCTCTTGATGGGTCTTATTGCCGGGATCGGAGTCGGTATGGACTGCCATATAGCTGAGATCGCAGATGGGTGCGCCAATCTTCTCCTGGTAGAGGCGCACCCAGCGTTGCCAGCGTCGATCCAGCTTGCCCAGATCATGGCAGGCAATCGCGAGCCGGATCGCCTGGTCGAGCCCATCGACAGGCAGATTCCACAACTCAGTCAGTTTCCGCTGTATATAACTGTAATCATCCTTGAACCGATGCTCGTATACGTTCACCACCCGCTCAATGTGCTCGCTGTAGCTTTCCAACTGGTAGCTGTACCCACCGAATCTGTTGCCCCGAAAATCCTCCCCTTGTTTCGAAACATAGCCGGTGTGTTCACCGGGTGCCTGAATGCGGAACCCCAGTTCTTCATCGTAGGCGCAAAAGGTGCTGTTAATGACAACAACCTTTGTGCTACTGATCATGCTGGAATCAAGAATGGGATGCCAAGCGTATCGTTCTTCTTGCGTGGCGTCTTCAATATCGGTCTGGCTGGACGACGGAAACTGCATGGTCCAAGGTCGATCCTCAAATTCCCCGAGTTCAAGCCTATCAGCCATCTCCTCCAGATTGCGCCAGATAGCGTATACACTGCCCCGGAACAGACTGAATCCTTGGGCGGAGAAGGGATTGCCGAGTTTCTCGGGGCAGTTTGCTGCCAGCACAGTGATGCTATCGATGCTGCGAATCAGGTTTCGCCGGTGGCTGGGGTCGTGCGCCTCCATTGCGTTGTAGATGTCTCGCCAGATAAGGCTCTGCTGTAGGTCCATAGCAGTTAGCAGGTCGCGGTCAGTGTCGGTGTGGACCTCATCAATGATTGCCTGTTCGTCCTCGAAATCGAGCTTCTGGTCGGCTCTTCTGCAAAGCCTCTGCCAGGAGGTAGTGCAAAGAGCAGAAGGATAGGGCAGATAGTCGAGATTCTCCTCTCCCCGAGAATCCCGTGTCGGTACTTGATAAATGTGAACGTGCCCTACTTCGCCGGGGTACCGGGCGCAGCGGCCGGCCCGTTGGAAGATGGCATTGGCCGGCGCTATCTCGGTGTGCAGACGGTCGCAGGTGATGTCCAGCCCTACTTCCACAACCTGAGTCGCCACAAGAATCAGACTGTTAATCGTTCGGTCCTGGGCCTCTTTTCCAAATTCGCGCCGGATCTCTTTCTCTTTCTGACTTCGATGTTCAGGGGTGAAACGGCTGTGGAGCAGGCGGATATCCGTACCCTTGCGCTTGGCATGATCACGAAGCTCCTCATAGAGCTTCTGCGCACGCCCTACCTGATTGCAGACGACGATGGAGCGGGTCACATCGCCCGTCCCATGGGCATCCAGGACAGCGTCGGCGCTAACGTTCTCTTCAGTAATATGGTAGTAGCGACGGCGCGCCTGCTTGCCCTCACCCGAGGCAATCTTCAGGTACTCCTCTTTGTCAACCGTTACCACTTCAGCGCCGAGCCGTTGTGCCAATTCACCTAACATTGTGTTGGAGAATGTCGCTGTCATGAGTACGAAAGGGATGAGCCCCCGCAATTCGGCTAGCAGCTGCAGTGTCGTTACCAGGGCGCCGGATGCATTGCCCCCATCACCGGTCGGAAAGAGGTGAAACTCGTCAAAAATGAGATAGGATGAAAAAAAGGCGCCCGCGTTCAGATTGGCCCTTCTGGCCGAGAGGGAATAGGGCACAGCCAGCGCGCTGCTGAGACTCTGATCGACAGTAGCAAAGATCAGATTGCCCAGCAGCTGGGGATCATCGGGGTGCTCGCCGGTCTGGATCTTGACGCGCAACCCCTGCTCAGGACGAAAGCGACGATCATAGCTTTCCGCAAGTCTGAGATACTCTTCATTGAATTGATTCGCCAGCACGCGCATTGGCACAGAGTAGATACATTTTCGCGGAAGCTGGTCCGGCTCGTCTGAAAAATACGATTCGATGTAAGGCGCAAGCGCGGCCCGTGTCTTGCCGGCTCCGGTTGGTGCCTGCAAGACGACTGATTTGCCTTGCTGAACGAACGATCTCACACGTTGCTGGTAAGGGTACAGAGAAATCATGGTCCTCCGAAAAAGTCATCAATTGTGGTCTGGTGGGGTTCCGGTGATGTAGAAACATGCCACTCATACTGCTCCGCCATCGCCTTCGCTTCCCCCATCAACGTCTCTCGCAACTCAACCGGCTCCAGCACCTCGCAGTCCGCGCCCCAACCGCGAATCCAGGGTAGCATCTCCTTGGGTTCGGCGATTTCAGCCTGCCATAGGAGATAGCCGTCCGTTTGCAGCTCCGTTTCCTCTCCTCGCTGCCACGTGCTTTCCTGTACTCTCTGGGCGACTCGGGGATGAAAGCGCAGAACGACCTCCTGCGGCTCGGCCTCCGTGTACCAGATGCCCCAGGCGTGGCGTAGCAGTTCTGCCGGATCGAATGTGGCGGGTAACTCATATTCCTCACGCAGGATTTCAGCCGAGCGCAGTCTTTCGACCTTGAAGGTGCGGACCTTGCCGGGCGGTTCGCGCAAACCAAGCACGTGCGCGGTCTGGCCGACTGCATAGGGTTCGATGAAGTAGGGAGAGAATGTGTAGTCGAAAACGCGTCCATCTCCCATCTGGTGGGACACCCTTACCTTACGGCCGCTGGCCCAGGCTTTGGTCAGGGTTTCCAGCACTTCGAGGTAGACGGGGTCCCGATAGGAAGCGTCCTCGTCCATCACATCCGCAGACCGCAGCAGGTGACGGCTGACGTTTTCGTCCAGCCGCTGCAGCGCCATTCCCAGTTTGCGCAGCGCTGAGGCCGCATGGGGATTCTGTTTGTCCGTACGCGTAGCAAGCAGACGGGTAGCGAGATGGATGGCCATAACCTCGTGCAGGTTAAACGAGGCCTTTGTAAGTTCGGCGGCCCGATCGATTTTCAGTTTGTTGCCGTCCAAGTGGTCTTCATAGATGCTGGGCGGCAGGTCGTTCTGATCGAAATATTTGGTGATTACCGAGCGGTTAACGCTGATGCGGCGCGCGATTTCGGTGCGCGACAATCCTTCAGGATGACTCCAAAGCAGTTTTTCGATCTGGTGGATACGGGCGGCCTTGCCTTCGGCTCGTTTCATCGCATCACCTTCTGACAGTCTTGTTGTCGTTTATCGGCTATAGCACAGAGTGTATCTGGATATGTGCATTGTCAAGTCCTGCAGGCTCTCTGTTGGCATCGCTCTGACAGCCGATGATCACAGTTTAGGTGACAGTTGTTTCCAGTACGGCAACAAAAAGCAGGAAAGTTTTCCAAATTCAGTCGAAGAGTGCGTGCAAAGTTCTCCAAGCGCCTTTCCTGTCAACAAGTTTCCGCACTTTCATTGGAATTGTGGTTCAGGTCTAGGGGCCAAGCATAGTTGGGAGTAGAAACAGGAAGTGAGAATAAACGAGTAGGATTACGGACCGCTGCCGGCGCCGGTTGAGGACGACTTGGCGAAGGGGATTTTGGCGGCGATCGACATGGACAGCTACCGGGTGGAGAAGCAGGCGTGCGGGCGATCCAGCTGGCGGACGAGGATGCTGAGATCGGGCCGGCGGCGGACACAGGCCGGAAGCGGAGATGGAGTGGTTGTCCCACATTCTGAGGGAGTTCAACGACCGTTTCGGCAATATCGCGTGGCAGCACCAGGACAAGATCGGGAAGATCATCACCGAGGAGCTGCCGGCGATGGTGGCCGAGGACAGGGCGTATCAGAATGCGAAGGTCAACTCCGACAGGCAGAACGCGCGCATCGAGCATGACAGGGCGCTGGAGCGGGCGATGACGGGGCTGCTCGCGGACCATACGGAGCTGTTCAAACAGTTCAGCGACAACGGGTCGTTCCGGCGCTGGTTGCTGGAGAGTTCGTTCAGGGCTACGTATGATCGGGTTGCGGGGGCGGGTGGCTGACGGGGATGGCAATCGTGCAGGTGTGGCATGTATTCGCATATTGAGATATGTGCATATGGGTATTGCTGCGGACAGGGGTGCGGGCCCGACAGATTGCTTTCAGACACAGCCGGTTCACTTCTTTGATTTTCACAGCTCTCAGACAGCTGATGACGAGGGGTTTGTGCTTTTATGGCGGCAGATCACCCGTTGACGATCAGAGCTAGCCGCATCCGTCCGGATTCCTCTTATTCTTCCCATTTTGTGATCCAAACATCAGGACCCACCATATTTGAAGGGATTGTGCGGTTATAGATCGCTATGACACGAACAAGCCCTACGTGTTTACGCTTGATCCGGGTCACACGGTGCGCTATATCAGCTGGTAGGGAATGCATTGCAGACGACGTGAGAGAGAGAGGTCTGTCTATGGGTGTGGGCAGGCAGTTCTTAATTTTGCCGTTGTACCCGGTTCTGTCAGGCAGGTTGCTGCGAAGGGGGGAGGGCACTCACAAGGGGTACTCTGTAAAATTTTTGTGTAGCCATCAAAAGTTCAAAATAATCCTTCTCAAAACATTATGACAAATAGCAGTCCTTTTGGCGACGGGCCTGGAGGAGAAACGGGGCCAAGATCCACGTGATCCTGGCCCCGTTGCGCGTCTGTTGTTGGGGCGGTGATGTGAAGAGCGGTGCAGGCGCTGAAGCAATGCGCCGATGGCGAGGTCCTGTACGGCGGTGGCGGCTTCTGTCCGGCCCAGGGGATGATTGCGCTAATGGAGGCAATTTTGTGTGGAATTTGAATATTGACACGATATTGGTATAAGAAAAAAGGTCAATTTCCATAAAAACCACATATTACTCGTGTATTCTATAGAGACAGATGGCTGGGGATGTCGCCTGCTTGGAATTCCATTACCTCATTGTCGTTTCGATCAGGAAAATGGTGTCTGACTTTCCATTCGGCGATGCACCGGCCGAAGTGGAGTTCTCCCTCGGCCTCAACAGCGGAACCGGCCAGGAGGTGGTCGTCGATTAACTCACCTACAGGCGCCTGCTACGGGTCTCGGCGTTCTATGCTGATGCGGCGGACAAACCCTACATTTTCACCGTCGATGGGGAAGGGTGTGCAAGGTACGCGGCCTGGTAGACGATCCCGGCCAGCCTTCTGTGCGTCTTCGGGCGTCAACTCGGAGCGATCCACCAAGTCAGCACACCGGGAACGGGAGGCGGCCGGGTTAAGGGATGGATGTGGAAAGGAGGTTACAAGTTTTGTCCATATTTTGGTGAAGAATCCCCCAGGCAAGAAGGGGGTATAGTAGGTTGCCTTTTTTGGGTGGTGATTGCGGAGCTGTTTGGGCTCGGAGGCTGCTGCGCGTTTTGGTCATTCATTCATCATAGACCCTAAAGGATTCCACCTCATGACTACCAAGACTCGGAACGTCGTAATCATTATCGCTCTTGTGCTCGTCATATTTTCCCTTATTCTCAGTACTTTTGCCTTACACCTGCCTTCAGAATTTACTTTTTCTTCAAGACGTCTTTCTGTGCAGAGGGGAACGAAGAGAGACGCGTCATCCGGCTTGCTGGACGCATCGAGCAGCTGGGATCTATCTGGGGAGGGCCAGGATCTGAGCTAGCTGGCAAGCTTGGCCCCATTGTCCGGTGGGGCGTTCTGCAGGTCAGGGCAGGCGTCTTGGCTGGAAGGATGAGCGGAACGATCACGTAAGAGTCCTTTATTGGTGGGGATGTCATGATCCCGGAGGTTACCGTCAGGACTCTTGTCATCGAATCGGGATGGATCTTCCCGGACAGCGAACTGACCAACAACCGAGAGGAGACGATCATGCTTCCCATCGAATTGAATGCAGCAGCAAGGAGCGGTTCGGAATTCGCAGATCGCATAATGCTTAATCTGGCGCTCCATGCCATAGCGCAACGGCATTCCCTGGAGGAGTTCAAGTCATGCATTCGCGTTTGCGCCGACAACGCTGCTGTGTTTCCCGATGAAGTGAGTCTTCACTGGCCTGAAATGCCGGGATACAGTCCACGCCATCACGATTTGTTCCGCAGGGCATTCCTTGCATCTTTTGAATATCTTACATCGAACATCATGGATTTCGGGGAAGGGTCGCAGGACCCGGATCATGAACAGCTTACCCGCATTTTGAGGAAGAGTGGTTTTCATGTGGGGGGGTGAGATGTGGGATTCCAACTGAGCCAACCGCCCCGGGCCAGCCTTCTGTGCGTCTTCGGGTGTCAACTCGGAGCGATCCACCAGGTCAGCAGACCGGGGGTGGAGGGCACCCACAAGGGGTGCCCCTACGGGGTGCGTCAGATCAGGTGGATGATGGCTTTCCCATGCGGTAGCCGACGCGCGGCTCGGTGAAGATGAATTTGGGTTCGTATGCATCGTCACCCAGTTTTTCGCGCAGTCTTTTGACGACGGTGCGGACCAATCCCGCGTCGCCGGAGTGGCCCTGGTCCCAGACCCGTTGCAGCAGCTGGCCGTGGGTCAACACCATACCGGCGTTGGTCGAGAGCTCGAAGAGCAGAGCGTATTCGGTCGCGGTGAGCACGACCGGTTGTCCGGCCAGAGCCACGCGGCGTTCAGTATAGTTGATCACCAGGTCTTCCAGGACATAGTTTTCGGGCTGCCCGAGGTAGCCGATGCCGGCGCGCTGGCGCAGGACCGACCTGATGCGCGCGGCCAGTTCCGTGGGAGAGAATGGTTTCACCACATAGTCGGCGGCCCCTGTGTCGAAGGCCCTGGCAATGAGATTCTCCTGGCCGTAGGCGGAGAGGAAGATGACGGGCAGTGCACTCTTTTCCAGGATGTTCCTCATCAGATCGATCCCATCGAACCCCGGCAGCATCATATCCAGCAGGACGAGGTGGGGCCCCTCCTTGGCAATCAGACGGTCGACGTCATCCGGTTCTGCGGTCACGATGGGGTCATAGCCTGATTTAGAGAGGACATCGCGGATATATCTGAGCGCGTGGGGATCGTCGTCCACGACGAGGATGCGCGTCCGCTCTTGTGTCTCATTGCCGGGTTCGGCGACGAACGGCGCGGGTTCGCCGGCGGCTGCGGTTTCTTTTTGCCCGGCAATTGGAACTGTAAAGATAAAGCGCGCGCCCTGGCCGGGACCGTCACTTTCGGCCCAGATGCGGCCTCCGTGCGCCTCGACGATGCCTTTGCAGATTGCGAGACCGAGCCCCGACCCGGTGAGGTCTCCCTGCCGGTCCTCGCCGTCGACGCGGGAGAATTTTCTGAACAGGAACGGCAGCCGTTCGGCCGGTATGCCTCTGCCCTCGTCGGCGATTGAGACGACAACCTGAAACTGTTTCAGCACCGCGCGCACGGTGATGGTGGACAGCTCGTTGGAATGCCTGGCCGCATTGGAGAGCAGGTTGCTGAGGACCTGGACGATGCGGCGTCTGTCGGTCATGACCTGGGGCAGATCCGGGGCAACGTCGATCTGGATGCTGTGTCTGCGGCCTGAGCTCATGAACATGATGCGGGCCTCGTCCACGAGGGTGACGGTGTCGGACGGCTCCGGGGCGACGGAAAGCGTGCCTGTCTCGATGCGAGCCACATCGAGCAGGTCGCGTATGAGGCTGCGCATGCGGTCGGCCTGATCTGAGATGATGCGGTGGAACTGGCGCATTTCGGCCGGATCCAGGGAGGATGCTTCGTCGAGGAGGGTGTTTGCGGAGCCTCTGATTGAGGTCAGCGGGGTCTGCAGCTCGTGGCTCACCATCCCCATGAATTCGGCGCGCAGCCGTTCCAGCTCCTCGAGCGGCGACATATCCTGCATCGTCACGACAACCGATTCGACCGCGCCATCCTGTGCGTGGATCGGCGTGGCGTTAATCAGCGTTTTGACGCTGCGGCCGTCGGGGACCTCCATCACAATTTCTTCAAGGCGAACGATCTCGCCGGTGCTGAGCGCCTGGGCCAGGGGGAACTCGTCGAGGGCGATCTCACGGCCGTCGGCACGGCGGCAGGTTATCAGTTCGAGGAGCTCCTCCACAGGGCGGCCGGGCATCTGCAGGCTGCTGACGATTCTTCTGGCCTCTTGATTGAGGGAGACCGGTACCCCTGTTCCTACATCAAACACGACCACACCGACCGGCGAGGTGTTGATCAGGGTTTCGAGGTCGGTCCTGGCGCGCTGCTCGTCCCGGTAGCGACGGGCGTTAGCGATGACGAGCGCGGCCTGACATGCAAACATGATCAGTGTTTCTTCATCTTCGGCGGTGAACTCCTGATCGGCCCCTAACTCGGCCAGAAAGATGTTGCCGACGCGTTTTCCTCCGTGGTGGATAGGCGCCGCCAGGAAGGAGACTGGAATACTCGCGCCCCCCGGTAGGGGTGGTTCGGGAAGGTTGAAGGCCCTGATGTGGCCGATCAGGTCGGGAAGGCGAAGCGGTTCCGGGATATTGCCGAGGTGTTCGAAGAGTTTCAGTGCATCGGGCAGTTCCCACAGGCCCTGGGCTTCCTGGGAAGTCATGCCGGAGGAGAGAAAATCGTCGGCCTGGCCCGTTTCGTCGAGGAGGGTGAGCACGCCGTAGCTGGCGCCGGTGAGAGAGCGGGCGGAGTCGAGGACGCTTTGCAGAACGGCGTCGAATTCGAGGCTTTCGTTGATGCGCAGGCTGGCCCTGCTCAAGCGGGAAAGGCGGTCCCGCAATGCTTTATTTTCCTGTATGAGTTCGTCGGAGGGCTTCATCTTTGTCTCCCTATCTGGCAAGAAGGTGCGCCGCTGGATCCGGGTCCTGATTTGGGCCGCGTATGGCGCAGACGGTCCCTATTCTACCATTCGGAGGAAAATTGACACAATATTGATACAAAAAAAAGGCACAATTCACATGCAAATGACATTTCGACGCTGTATACTATAAAGTTCGCGGTCTGTGAATGGAGACGGACGCGCTTGTGGATCATGTTTTCGGCAGCGTCATCGACAACGTTAGCGCCGTCAGGGCAGGGCGGCCCGGAACAGGAGAAGGGCTGTGTCGTGGTCGAAGGGGCAGATTCAGCTTGCTATTGATGCAGTGGGGAAGGCCATGAGTGAACGCAGATTGAAGTTTCCGCCCAAATTGAGGCGGCGTATGTACACCGACAGACAGAAGGCGGAAGCCTTACAGATTTTGAGTGAGATTAACGATAACCAGCGGGTGTCGGAGAGGACGGGCGTGCCTCGCAGCACCTTGAACCAGTGGCGGATCCGGTACCAGGCCGATGAAAAGTTCGCGCGGCGAATCGATCTGTTTCTGGCTGAGGGTTAGGGTCTGCCATCTCCATTTTTGGTTGCGAGCCATTTGAGGAAGTGCAGTCCGATGTGGTTGCCAGCTATCAGCCTGCGAGTGAATATCCGGCAGGTTGTGCGACCGGCCCCGTCACCGGTTGCGTGAGGGAAATCGTTACGGAATGCGCTCATTGCCGGTAGAGGAGACGAGATGTTGGGCATTCCGGCGGGATACCTCCCGTGGAACGGCGGGCAGGCGGGTACAGGAAGAATCAGACTGATATCAGGTTTGCAGCGTCAGTGACGGAGAACTCAGTTGGATTTCAGGAAACCTTGTCACTGCCCGATCACGAGATCTGAAAACAGCCAGCGGTGCTTTACTCGAAATGGTGTCCTACCTGGCCTTGCTGGAGACCCAGGAGCAGAACACTTTGGCTCAGTGAAGGATGTCGTCGTGAACGACCCATCCAAATGAATTTCAGAATTATTTGCCGCAACTGTAAGGGCCCGGCTCAATTTGATGAAATCGACGGACTTTACGCGCGTATCTGGTGCTCCAGTTGTGGGGTCGAGGTTCGAGGAAAGCGTGCCGACCGAATGATGCGGTATGAGATTTTTTGTCACGCGCGAAGTCCAGTCATGGACCATGCCCGACCTCATCTGGAACTCATCCCGCCGACCTGGGAATTTTATCTGTCCAAACTGCAAGAATAGCCGACTGCCTGGGGATCGTTGACGTCTGTCAGAATAGCGAATTGAGGGAGTAAAGTGCGGCTAGTCTGCAAAGGGCAGCGCAGTCATGCGAAGCAAATCCAATACGCCTTTGGTGTTCTTCGCGACACCATTCACCACACAAAACCTAACGCAAAAAAGGACACACCACCCGTGAAGCGCATCAACCTCTACTCCCTGATCGTGATCACAATTGTCTTTTCCCTCTTCTGTCTCGCCGCCGTCAACACCAACGCCCAGGAAGCCGACAACGACGAGAGTCTCGTCACTCGCCTGGGCGAACTCATCGATGAGCTGTTTACCCTTGTCGACAAGCTTGACGAACGCGTAACCGGCATTGAAGACGCAGATCAGCAGGACGAACTGTGGGATACGATAAATAACCTTGATCTCCTCGTCGGAGATCTCGAGCGGGAAGTGGACTCATTCGGGGATATGTCAGATCGATTGGACGTTCTCGAAGCTCTCTGGGACGGGCCTGGCCCTGCCTACCTCGAAAACGGGCACTGCATCCTCGCCACATCCGGCGCTGGCGGCCCCCTCCTCACCCTGCAGCACCAGACCATTGTCCGCTACATGGCCCAGTTCGACGCCTTGCCCACCGAATACAGCATGTATTCCGTCCAGGGTGACCCTGAAAGCAGTGAAATTCTGATCTTCTACAAGACCCACGATGAAAAGCCGCTCTACGTGATCGAACGCTGGCACGGTTGTGAATTCCGCGGCAGCAGCGACTGGGTGGCGGCTGAGGGATAAGGCATATGCCAAAAAGCGACGCCAGGCCCGCCGCGGCCGCCACCGAGGAGAAATATATTGGCGGCGAAGCAACGGACCTGCTCGTTTTCCAACTGTAGGCAGTTGATAACAAGCCGGCCCAAATACCTTCGTAGGAAGTACACAAGGATATCAGAGAGATGAAAGAACGAGACCGCTATCGCAGACACAATTGGGAGGTTTTACGAACGGACCGTCAAGAATCGGGCGGCTATACCGAGGTTGAATACTGCAGCAAGTGCAACGCCAGGCGGGAGGTGCTTTATCCGCCCGGCGTTATCACCAGTTCGGATCCAATACCCGTACCCGAGTATTGCCCCGTGCATACGGGGAGAGAGAGAATGTCTTACGATGAAACGCGTCCTGATTCTTATCGCATTGCTAGCTTTGGTCGCGCCCGCCCTGTTATTCGCTCAGGGCGACATTACGATTGAGGGCCTGAACGACAAGGTGCACGCTTTGGCCACTGATCTGATTATTCTCGCCAAGGAGCTTCGGAGGCTGGATGACCGGGTGACGGCCTTGGAGGCAGATCGGATCATACCTGCCGGCGAGTTCTGTGTTGTGTCGGCGAACACCGGGATGGACGGTCCGACCGGTTTCCAGTTGCGTCCGGAAACGATCGACAGGTATCTGAACAGTTTCGGGGAACTGCCCGAAGGCATAAGCCTGCAGGACGCAAGAATCTTTCCTGAAAGCGGGATATTGGAGATGCGATATGTTGTCGAGGACTCGATATATGACATTGAGATAGTCGAGAGATGGCACAACTGCGAATTCAAGGGCGTAGAGTTGAATGACATGGCGGCACCATAAGTGAGAAAGCGCGACTTAACCCGTAAGGGGCGAAGTTGGGCAAATCTACCGAAATTGGAGTATGGATTGTACCGAAACCAGCATATTTAAACGAGACAGACGGGCCCGAAAGAGGATAATCTGTAACTACCTCACAGATCACTGGTGAGATCTCTGTATCATAGTTTACAGGGAGGCAAAAGATGACGGAGCTAGCATATGACCCTCCAAAATTTATTCTCAGAGACCCCGATGAATTCCCGGGTGAAAAAGTGGGCGCAGGTGGCGGGCCTGGCTTTGGCGCTGCGTGCTTTTATCGTTGTAATGCACGGCTACTTTAGGGACGTCCTGTTCTTTGTGGACATCAGTCTTCTGCTGGTGTTTGGATGGCCCTTGCTAAACGTTGCTGTCCTGCTCATTGCGTCATTGCCCGGCACAGACAGAATTTTTCGCATCGCTCGATTTGTGTTGCCCGCACTGGTAATTAACGCGGCGTGGAGAATTTATGAGTACTTTGCGATGTATGACGATTGCGAAGTGACAGCAGGCGGACGGCACGAGTTTATTTGCGAGAGCGTGGGCATGCAGTTCTTTTTTCTGCTTCCGTTTCTGGCATTATGGGTAATTTATGTGGCTTTCCACCTGTACAAGCGCTGGCGATTGTCGCTTGTGAACAAGCCATCATACGAGGGGTGATCTTAGGGCCCCGATCATGAGTCACTATTTCAAAGGGGAATTATATCGAATTCTAGCCAAATGCCCTGATTGACTATGATACTTGCATTTCCCATATCAAAGATAACACGCCTTCCAGTGGGCAGGCGTTTGTCGTTTATTTGCGTGTTCGTGCACAACCCCTAATCTCCATCTCCTTGCCGCATACGCCTTTGCAGCACATTTGACCAAGTGCCGACTTGGTTGCTGTTTACATCGACTGCACGGGCCTTGTATTCGTACAGAACATCAAACCTTGCAGATTCGTCCACGAAAACATAAGTGTCGTAGATCGTTTTCCCCACAACAGCTTTCAACAGCCATCTACTCCAAACGTTGCCGGCATATTTGTCATCAAGCCCGCGCCTATACACCTCGAAAAACCGAACGTTTTGGAGTTCGCCACTTTCGATTGTTATGAAATTGGCGTCATCTATGTCGTTATCGACAGCCAGGATCGGTCTAGGCGCGTCGGGGACAGGTGTGGCGGTGGTGTTGAGCACCACCGCGGGAACACTGGTCGGTGTCGGCACCCTCAGTACATTTATTCCCGTCACCACCGAGATCGCCAGCACCACCGCCACCGCCACCAACACAACTCCTAAAGGGGTGGGGATTATGTTAGTCTTCATGTGCGGAATCACAAAACGGGGGTTGTGCCTCGATCCTGATCCCACGGTGGCACCGAAACAAGAGTGAGGTCAAAACAGGACAAAAAACTGGGGCCTATATTCCAAAGTGCCATGCAAGAGGGGAAATGATTGACAGACATCGCACAAAGTGAAGCGGTATTCTCCTTCCCATTTTTTGGCGAAGTACTTGAGGAGCCCATCACCAAAGAAACCACAGGAGACAAAGCCATGTTTAGGAAACCTCCAATCGCCGGCCTTGCAGTTCTGATTGCCGCGTGTGTACCCAATTCCCACAGATCCGCCAGTGCCTGACCCCACTCCACAAATGCAGGCCAATCTGGACGATTTTGCGCCGGTCTTCGCAACGATGGATTTCCCACTTATGGACGATTCCGCCATCCCAGAAGAAGAATATATGAACTTGATTCTTGAACTTCGGGATTGCTTAATGCCCGAGGCTACCCCCGAAGAACTGGACCGATGGGGAGATTGCTGCTATGGAGTAGTATCTCGTATTTCTCGTGTTCACCTCATACTATTTTGAAGGCGAGGGCCTGGTCATCGATCATCTGAAGACGGGATTAACCGATTGCCAAGAAAGGGCATGGGACTAACGACGTGTCCCGATCCCGACGGGAACTCTAATGGCACCTTGGTATATAAGCCCCCAAATAAGGGGGTCGAACCACTCCATCTTTTTCAATTCTATTAACGCCTTGCACAGTTTGGCGATGTCAACCATGTCGGGTCTGTGCAGTTTTTCGAGTAATTCACAGAAAAACAACACGACATTGCAAGAGGCCAAGCCTTGCAAAAAGATCTGGCTAAAATTCGATATAATTTCCTTATTTTGGGGAATTGTTTGGCGTCCACAGTCGGCCGGCGCCGACACTCCAACCGCAACCACGTCTGGTCCATCCTGCCGTCTCCAAGATGGCTGAAGACGGCGAAATTTACCCGGAATGGTCAGTTTTCAGCTGACTAGAACGGATTTTCCCTCACAGGAGGCCCGTAGAGCGCCGTAAACGGGCAAGGGGTAGCTATAGGACCTTGTGTTTCGTAGCGGTCTTCTGACGGCCGCCAGACGCTCTGTTCCGGCGCAGGCCGGTAAGACACCCTTCGACCCTTTGCTCTTCCCGACTCGGTCGGTGCGTTGTCCGGCTGCGCTTTGTCTGCTGAAATGCAGGCGCTCGAGGATGCGGACGGGCACCGATGGATTCTGTATCCCGGAGTTGGTCAGAATGCCCGAGGCAATGTCGCGACTCGCTATTGGGCGGGGCCGATTCGCAGGATCATATCGCCTTCGGGTGGGCACTCACCGCGATTGTCGCAGTTGCTGGTCATCAGGTAGAGATACCCGTCGGCATCGCTGACGATGGTACGCAGGCGTCCATAGTCATTGCGCAGGTACACCTCATGGTCCAGGATGGTGTAGGGGTCGTTTTGGTCAAACACCACCCGATGCAGGTGCCGGCCATGCATTGCTCTGCCGGTGAATCTCTCGATGAGCCCGACGGTCGTGAACAGGAAACTGTCGGTCCATTCCGGGATCAGGTCGCCGCGATAGAAGGTCGCGCCGGTCGGCGGCACCGAACCCTCCCACGCCAACACCGGGCTGACCAGCCCCTCTTGCGTGTCGCATCCCCAGATGCGGGGCCAACCCAGATTGTCGCCGGCGGTCACGACGTCGACCTCGTCAAACCCTGCCAAGTCCGGTCTCCCTAGTTCAGCGCCGGAAGGCCCGTGGTCCACCATCACGATGTGCTGGTCGTCGAACCAGTCGTAGCCCTGCGTGTTGCGTATGCCGCTGACGAAGATATAGCTGTCCGGGTCCGGGTTGTCCGGGGGGATACCGCCTTCGAGGTCCATTCTGAGCAGCTTCCCCGCCAGGGTGTCGGGATTTTGCGCTTCAGGGGGGTCATAGGCACCGACGCCTACGTACAACATACCGTCCGGCCCCAACCGCATGCGACCGCCTTGATGATGCAGTCCTGCGGGCAGGTCATCGATGATCAGGCGGTCCAACGTTGCCGCGCGTCCGTCATCGGAGAGCACATAGCGCTCGATTCGGCCGACCGACAGGTCGTCTTCGTTATCTATGTTGTAAAAGATGTAGAACTGGCGATTGGTGTCGAATTCGGGGTGCAGGAGCAGGCCCAGCAGTCCGCCTTCAGATCCCGCTATCGGGTGGCCGCCCAACGGAGGCAGGATCGACACGCCGAACTCGAGCACCGGTTCGGGGACGATTTCGCCGGCCTGAATCAGGCGCACACGGCCAGGCCGCTCGGTAACCAGCAGGTCGCCGGCAGGAAGAATCGCCAATCCCCAGGGAATCTCAAGACCGTCAGCTATCACCTCGACGTGCAGCTGCACGTCGCCCGCCCGGCCCGGCTCGCCCTGTATCAACTGGCACGATGCAGATTCAGACGGTGCCTGAGCCGGCTCAGCGTCGCTAACCATCACGGTCGCTGTTGGTTCCGGCGGAACTATCCCGGTCATCTCCACAGGGACAGTGCAGGCAACCATCAGGAACGCAAAGATAGTCGGGATCAGTCTGAGGGACATGGTCAGAAACCTCCGGTTTGGGCCGAGGCCAGCTTCGGAGACGGCCCCGGTGGATGACGGCCCGCGCGGCAAGAAGCGCCTCTCACTGGATTGGTGAATATAACATTTCAGTCAATGCTTCCCAAGCTGCAGTTATGTCATCTGCGTATTATTCCGGCCTTTTTCTATATTAATGTCATGTATTCTATATCAATATCATGTCAATGTGTTCAGCAGGGGCGTCCGCGCGGGACGCCCTTGCTGGAATTCATGGAATGTAAGGGATGGACTGCAGGTGCGGTGCGGGCGATTCTCCGTTTCAGTCGTATTTCGACACAGGCTGGCGGAGGATAGAGGCGGCCACGCGGGGCACCGCCACGAATATGCCCTGCCCTACGCGTGAAGTCAGGCAGATGATGTCTTTTTCATGCGGTAGCCGACGTGAGGTTCGGTGAAGATGTATTTGGGATTGCGCGCATCGTCACCCAGTTTTCGGCGGAGCCGCTGGACCACGGTGCGGACCAGCCCCGCGTCGCCGGAGTTCCCCGGCCCCCAGACCCGTTGGAGCAGCTGCTCGTGGGTCACCACCATGCCGGCGCTCAGCGAAAGTCCCACCAGCACGTCGTACTCGGTGACGCTCATCCGGACCACCTGCCCGGCGACGGTCACCCGGCGCTCGACGTAGTTGAGGGTCAGATCGTCCAGCACGTAGGGTTCGGTGGGCAAGTCCCGGTCCGGTGTGGACCGGCGGCGCAGGGCTGCCCCGATCCGGGCCACCAGCTCCGTTGGCGAGAAGGGCTTGACCACGTAGTCGTCGGCCCCCCGCTCGAAGGCCTTGGCGATGCTCCCATCCTCACCGTAGACGGAGAGGATGATGACCGGCACGCCGGCTGTCTCCAGGATGTCCTCCATCAGCTCGATGCCGTCGCTCCCCGGCAGCACCAGGTCGAGGAGGGCCAGGTGGGGCCTCTCCTCCTCCATGAGCCGGAGCGCCTCCACCGGGTCGCCGGTCACGATCGACGTGTAGCCTGACTTGGAGAGGGCGTCCCGAACGTAGCGAAGCATATGCGGGTCGTCGTCCACCACCAGGACCCGCGGCTGCTCTTTCTCCTCCTGCCGACGCCTCCAGGAGGCGTGCTGCGCGGGCGCGGTCGGGGTTGCCGTCGGAATGGTGAAGGAGAACCGGCTTCCCATGCCGGCGCCTTCACTCTCGGCCCAGATGCGCCCTCCGTGGGCCTCCACGACCCCCTTGCAGATGGCCAGACCCAGGCCGGTGTCGCCCCTTTCGTCCTCGACCTCGGCCTGGGAGAATTTGCGGAACAGCCGGGGCAGGCGCGCGGCCGGTATACCGCGGCCCTCATCGGTCACGGAGAAGACGACGTGGACGCCCTCGCGCGCGACCCTCACGCGGATGGGCGACGCCTCGGGGGAGTAGCGGGCCGCGTTGGCGAGGAGGTTGGTCAGCACCTGGATGATGCGTCTGCGGTCCGCCATGACCGGGGGCATGTCTGGCGCCAGGTCGATGTGAAGGTTGCTGCGGCCGCCGCCGCTCAGGAAGCGGTTTCTGGCCTGGTCCACCAGGACAGCGACGTCGGCGGGTTCGGGGGCCACCGGCAACGTGCCTGTCTCGATGCGGGCCACGTCCAACAGGTCGTTGATGAGGCCGATCATGTGGTCGGTCTGGTCGTCGATGATGCGGTGGAACTGGCGCATCTCGGGGAAGCCCAGGTTGGTCGATTCGTCCAGCAGGACGGTGGTGGAGCCCTTGATGGAGGTGAGGGGGGTACGCAGCTCGTGGCTGACCATGCCCAGGAACTCGGCCCGCAGCCGCTCCATCTCTTCCAGGGGCATCATATCCTGCATCGTCACGACGAAGGTTTCGATCTCCCCGTCGCCGGCAAGGATGGGCGTGGCGTTGATCAGAATCGTGATGGTCCGCCCGTCCGGCACGGTCAGGACGATCTCCTCGGTGCGCACGGTCTCCCCGGCGCTCAACGCCTGGGCCAGGGGGAGGTCCTTCAGGGAGAACTCAGTTCCGTCTCCGCGCCGTATGGTCAATATTTCGAGGAGATGCTCAACGGGCTGGTCCGGATCGAGCAGGCCGTCGACGATCCTCTGGGCCTCCCGGTTGAATGAGACCAGGGCCCCGGTGGTGACGTCGAAGACCACCATGCCCACCGGCGAGGTGTGATGAGGGTCTCCAGGTCGATCCTGGCCCGGCGCTCTTCCCGGTAGCGGCGGGCGTTGGCGATGACCAGTGCGGCCTGGGACGCGAACATCACCAGGGCCTCCTCGTCCTCGGCGGTGAACTCCGTCTCCTTCCCGGCGACGCAGACAGCGCCGACGCTCTCGCCCCGGTGACGGACCGGCGCTCCCAGGAAGGGGAGAACGGGACTGTCCGGCATGGGCGGGCGGAACCCGGGAAAACCCAGCGACTGCATGTGGCCGTGGAAGTCCCGCAACCGAATCGGTCCCTGAAGGCTGCCAAGGTAGTCGAATGCCTGCCAAGCGTCCGGCAGCTGCCTGAAGCGCTGGGCCTCGTCGGGAGCCAGGTCGGAGGCGAGAAAGTCCTCTATCCCCCCCGAATCGTCGACGAGCGAGATCGCGCCGTACCTGGCGCCGGTGAGCGTACAGGCGGAGTCCAGGACGCCCTGCAACACTGTCTCGAGGTCGAGGCTCTCGTTGATGCGGAGGCTGGCCTCGCTCAGCCTGGACAGCCGCTCTCTGAACAGTTCGTCCTCCCGTCCCGGTTCGTTGGTCTGCTGCATTGCTTGCGTTCCTCCCTGGCGATGAAATCGGGTCGTACGGCCCGATCATACCCTTTACGGCGAAATTGGGACAATTCTGACACGGAAGAAGGGCAGGGCAGGGTTGAATTGACATGAATTTGACGTATTAGTGGAATATAATCGTAAGGGGAGATTCGCCCTAAAGAGGGGAGATATGCGCCTGGTGTTTTCGCACAGAGTTCCCCGGTTTTCGTCGGATAGCCATGGAGCCGCGTAAGCCCTGTTCACAGTTCCCTACCAATGGGGTGCAGTAGAATGTTCGCATTGCGAAGCGCAATGCGAACGGCTTCATCAGCGATTTCTCTGCCCCGCAGGTCAGTCGCCCGACGGCCTCCATGTTGCCGCCCGTCGGGATGCCATGCACGAAGGCGCCGAACACGGCGGCATCCCGACGTGTGTTCCGGGAGATGCGGCAGGTGTTACAGGCGTTCCGGAAAGCGCAAGCCGGTGAAGGAGCGGATGTTGCCGGCGGCGGGTGTGAGGTGAATGGAGAGGCATGCGCGTGAAGAGGATTGTGACGATCGATCTGCCGGACGATGTATACCGCCGTCTGTTGCGTTCGGCTGCACGCAACGGGTGGCCGCCGGCCAAGGAGATCGAACACCTGATCATGAGGCAGTTCGATCGCGACTATTCACAAGCGGAATTTGAGAAGCTGGTGCGGGAAATAAGGCGCGGTTGCGAGAAGGCCTGACCGTCCGGCTAGCCTGCTGTGCGCATCCCGAGCGTGTACCCGGGGATAGTTTGATCAAGCGAATGCGCATTCTAGCCCCAGTGGAACGGGGGGCGGCCTAACCAGGTCTCGTTGATGTTTGGTAAGGGACCGTTGACCTTTGGGGGAGGCCGGTCAGATTTCAACGAGAGCGGAGTGCCTGCAGAACTGACAGGGACTTTTCTCGCTTGAATGTTTTGACAAACAAAACCAATCTATCCGCGAAGGGACGCGAAGAACACCTTTTTGTCCGCGGAGGACGCGGAGAACACCAAAGGCGTATCGGGTTTTCTTGGCGCAACTGCGCCGTCCTTCGACGATCAGCCACAATTTGCACCCGACATTCGATGTTCTGACAAACGCCCCCGCCTTCGGACGCCCGCAGTCGGGAACCACCAACTAACAACAACACTTTGAAAGGAACGGTTAAACAGAGATGCCCAGTAACAAGCCCACATGACCGCGCGGGCGCCCCTGACCTTTCAATGACCGCGACCGACAACGATGGCGGCAGCGCCCGTCAGCGGCTCGTATAGCCAGATCGAGGTCACCCGGGACGCTCTTACGGGCGCGCAGGTCTACCGGGTGCAGTGGAAGTCCGGTACGACGCTTCGCGCCAGCGCGGTTTTTTCTTGCGGTGCTTATTGTACCAAGGCCATTGAGGGCCTGGATCCGGAAACGTAGTACAGGCTTTGGGTGAAGGCCTTGAAGGGGAGCGTCGATGATACTACGGGCGTCTTCACCGCCACCTCCGATCCAGGCAGACCCTCGCCGGAACTTGCGGTCACGACGCCGGCATGGCCGGCGGACGCGCCGACGAACGTGGCGGCAAGCGCCGCCCCCAGCTACACGATCACCGGTCTGACCCCTGAGACGGGATACACCGTGAGCGTAAAGGCGCGTACCGATTTGGAAGATGACGGCACTCTCGATGAAAGCGCCTTTACCGTCGTCAGCGCCACGACAACCGCGCCGGCCGCCGATGTGCCGGGCCTGTCATAGCCGGTACGACGGCCCGAAGCGGGCGGCCAATCGGAAGCACCGCCAGCTGCGCGACGCGGGGCAGCTGGCTCTTATTCAACTCTTTTTTTAAGGAGACAGAGATGGCAGAGAAAAACGTGCAGGCAGCGGTTCCGGATCTGTGGTGGATGACAGCGGTACGGGGCGTGTTGCTGCTGGTGCTGTCGATCATGATGTTCACCTGGGGCAGAGGGACCACGCTCGTGCTGATGATTGAGACGTTAGGCATTTATTGGATATTCGGCGGCGTCATGGACCTGACGGCCGGTATCCTGGGCCGGACCGACAAAAACAGGATATGGACCATCCTCGGCGCAATTGTCAGCATGATCGCCGGTTTTTTTGTTATGGGGCATCCGGTCATATCCGGTCTGATCGCAGGCTTCTGGCTGACCTACTTCATGGGAACAGCGGCGTTTCTGATCGGTGCCGCCCAGATATTTGAAGGACGGAAAGGAAAGAAGTCCCTCGGCAGCCTGATTATGGGCATCTTCACGATCGTGTTCGGACTGATAATCGTTTTCAACCCGGTCCTGACGCAGCAGGTGCTGGTCTTTATTCTGCCGTTCTGGGCGCTGCTGGCCGGGCTTGGGGCGATTGGCGCTTCGCTCAGAATGCGGGGATCGAACGACACGAAGACACCATGAAACCCGTCATACTGATCGCCCTCGTCGTCGTCACGTTCGCGCTGCGTCCGCTCGCCGCCCCGGGGCCTAGCCCACGCCCATAAATGCGCCTGGGCAGCCGGTTACCCAAGCAATGATTGTTCTGTTGCTGCCGTTCTGGGCATTACTGGCCGGCGGGTCTGCCATCGCGGTAGGCGTCAGGATATGCATGCAAGGAGGGTAACGATGCGGGTGTTCCTGATTCTAGTTCCTCTTGTTCTTTCAGGCTGCGGCGCTTTACGCGCCGCGGACCTTTACCATCCGCCATTGACACCGATAGCGGCGCGGACCTATGACGAGCGGTTGGAAGTTTCGGAGGATATTTCTTACGACAACCTGATGGGGTATTGGGATACACATCTCGATTCAGTCGTCAGTTACAGGGGCGAAATTCTCGAAGTCTATGCAACGAATGATGATACACGGTTTCGCGTTGCAGTGACGTATGACGAGGCGTGGCAGGACGAAATATTCCTTCGGCTTAAGGAGACGAAGGCGGGTGTCTCGAAAGGGGGCGTTATTTCGTTTGTGGGTCGTGTAAACGGCCTGCTGACATATTTGTCGGTTCGCGGTCAGGAATTAACGATCCCGGACATCACTTTGTATTCCTTTCAAGTCGAATCTATTGAATAGGGAATTCATAGAGAGGGATGACAGATGGAATACGCGTTACGACATCCTGCCCCTGTGGTGGCGAAAGAGGCGTTGATTCGCGCTTTTCGGGATGGTGACAGGGATGTGTTGGAGTACGATGAGCGAGTTCTTCACGTTTGCGAAGCTTTAAGACAGGTGGATTATGCTTGTGTGGCCTGTAATGGCCTTGTACGCAAACGCTCCGCGCCTGGTGGTTCGGGGCGAGTTCAATTCTGGCATCAGAATCATGAGGACAGGGCTTGTGTTGATGCCAGTCGTCATGAGAGTCTGGATGCTGCATATTGTTGATTCCCAGGTCCTGCGTGCTTAAGTCCAGTTAGCGGCTGAGTTTAGGGAGGACTGCTATGAACAATGTCCTTAGGAAAGTCAGGTTTGTCTTAAGGATGGTGGACTGGAGCATTTGGCTCGAAGGTGTGTTCTGGATGGGCGTGGGAATTGGCGTCGTGGCACTTGCACTCGATTGACAGGCCGGCCAGCCTGCTGTGCGCGCTAACGTGAACCCGGGTTATGTCACGCCGGCCAAATCGTGAATATATACCCGAGGAACGGCAAGCGGGACTTACAGCCGGATAATGGCGTTTGAAAACGAAAGGAATGGGGATTGTATACCAAAATCCCATTTCCATATGTTTTCCCTTTCTTCCGAACACACCTCACTGGACGGCTCGGTGCAGGTATGTTCGGTATGTTTTTGTGAAATTTTACATGTATAGCCGTTTGGCCGTGTTGCACCGGCACTCAAAGAAGGGCGCTACAGGAGGAAGAAAATGCGCAAGCGTCTGTTACTGAGCAGACTGGCAGCCGTACTGGCGGCCGCCGCCGTATTTGTGTCCGGCTGTTATCACTACATGCCACCCCAGTCGCAGATGGATCGTTCCGTCACCGAGTCAAGCAGGCAGATTTCCAGGGCGGACCGTGCTGGCTACACGGTGGCCATGGTAGAGAAAGCCTTGCGACTTTACGACGCCAAGGGGCGGGAGGCGACGGTTGAATACTACAATTCTCCGGAGAGCGCGGACGGCGAGTGGTATGTCTTCATCTTTGACGAGAATGATCAGCTGCTCGCCCACGCCAACCCGGATCTGCTTGGCCAGGACCTGAAGGGTGACCTGGGGGTGGATGTCACCGGATATCGCTTCGGCGACCTGATGCTCAGCGCGACTGAAGCGGGGCTTTGGGTGGACTATCTTTTCCAGAACCTTGCCACCGGCAACCAGGAGTACAAGCATTCGTGGGTGGTCAGGCACGACGGGCTGCTGTTCGGCTCCGGCTGGTATCAGGTTATGCCCAGTCTGGCTACGGCAGTTACCAAGGCGCAACCGGCCGAATACACGGTCGCCGTCGTGGACAGGGCGGTCCGGTACTACAAGGCGCATGGTCGAGAGGAGACGGTCGCCTATTACAACAGCCCGGAGTGTGTGGACGGCGAATGGTATGTCTTTATCGTCGATGAGAATGATCTCATGATCGCCCACGCCGACCCGGGGCGGCTGGGCCAGGACCTGAAAGGTGACCTAGGGGTGGACGTCAACGGCTATCGCTTCGGTGATCAGATACTCAGCACAACCGAGGAGGGGCTGTGGACAGAGTATGTCCATATAAGCCCGATTACCGATCAGGCACAGGCCAAGCATACCTGGGTGGTGCGCTACGATGGACTGATCTTCGGCTCCGGCTGGTATGAATAGGCCTTGGGCGGACGCCCTCCGGGACGGTGACAAGCCAGAGAAGTCACAGCAATCAATGACCAGGTCTCGTTGACGGTTGTTTGAACCGGCATTCGCCCGTTGCTCAATGTCCGCAGGAGGGAGTCAGCAACAGGCGAACTGTGGGATTCGAGGATGGGCAGGATGGCGGGCGGGTGATTTCTGTTCGGCATCGCCGGCTTGACACAGTCGCTTGCCCAGGAGTTGGTAGAGTTCGGGTCACGGTCAGCGCCATCTGCCCGAGCCTGGCCCCCACGGAGCGGGCCGGCCACATGACCAGCTTGTTTTCAAATCCATCGCAGAGCAGCTGAAACAGGAAAGCAAACCCTCATCCTCCCCCAATACGCCAATCGCCTACTGACCGGCTATCTCGATATGTTCACTGTTACAGGTGTATTGGAAGAAACTGTCGAATGGACAGGCGGCTGTGTTGAAGCGTCAGCGCTTCTGACCGCGATGACAGAATAGTCGTTTATTCTCTGTCTGAGTTTCTCAAGGAGGAAGGTATGAATCAGGAAGCAGAAGGGCTCACACCAGGCCAGTACCTTACCTGCTTAGTGGGCATCCTATTCTTCCTGTTCGTGTTGTATGTAATCTTGGATGGTTCCGGATCGTTGATAGAAGAGCCACCGCCATCTTCGACAGCGGCCCCTGCCTCAGATTGAGAGATAACGGTTCCCCCGCCCACGCGGGGATAGACCGCGAATCCGGCCGCCTCCCGTTCCACAGGGCAAACGTGACATCCCTGGGTACACGCTCGCGAAACGCACAGAAGGCTGGCCGGCGCTCAGATCTAAGTGCTCAGCGTCACCACCTGGTGCGGTGAATCGCAGTCCTGCTTCACCGCATGGCGGTAATCGCGGCCACCGCGCCGATCGAAAATGCGTACCGCCTCCCCGTAGGTCGTTGCTGGCGTCATGCGCGCGCCGGCGGACGCGGCTGCCAGCAATTCGAGGATGCGCGCTTCCACAACCTCCAGGGGAGGCGTTGCATACAGCGCATCCTCGAACCGATTGGGGTCCATCATCATATTCGGCTATTCTCCTTGTGCGTACAGTTCAGGGTTCGATGATATTTTGGGAAGGTCGTGACGAACATTTTGTGATCCACGGAGGACACGGAGGGCCACGGAGAACACCTTGTTGATCCGCGGCGTCACGCGGCGGGGCGCGGAGAACGGCAAAGGCGTTTTGGGTTGTCTTTGTGTGACCGTGCGGCTTTTCGTTTTTTGGCTGCAATTTGCCGGGGAAAATACTGTCCAGACGGGCGTCAACGGGTCTAGTCTATCAACAGGCACAAGCCGCGGCAAACTGCGCGGATCAGCAGCCGCCGGCATCGTGGAAGAGGCTAGGTTATTCGTGTAGTCAATCGAAGAACCCCAATACATCCTTCTCATCCAAATAAAAGCACCGCAGGAGGCCCGTAGAGCGCCTGAAATCGCATGGGGGTAGTGGGATACATCGCAGTTTGTGGTGATTTGGCATCTTTGCGTCCTTCTCTTGGTAGTGTATACTGGCTTATCCAAGCAAGCGATAAATGATCTTATCGCTTGCTTGGATAAGCCTCTTTTTGGGTCTCCTTTTTTCCCGAACTTCGGAGGATGTAATGCAAGTGTATGTCGACGGGTCCGCACGCGCGCTGGTGGCGCTCCAGAACGCGCCGGCCGCCGCGATCGTTGCCGTCGACGGCGATGCCGCGACACAGGACCGCGTGCAGGCCGCGTTCGAGGCGATGGCGCCCAACACGCGCCGCGCCTACGGCAGCGCGCTCAGAACCTGGGGACGCTGGGCCGCGGCCCAGCAGGTCTACGGCCTGTGCCCGCCGCCGCCGGAGCTGCGCCGCTATCTGCTGGAACGGGCCACATCCGGCGCCGGCGTTTCATCGCTGACCGTGTTCGTGTCCGCGATGCGCAAGCTGCAGGCGCTGGCCGAGGTGGAACAGACCGCGCGCGACCAGCTGGTGGCCGATACCATGAGCGGCCTTGCGCGCCAGGCGGCCGCGCCGCGGCAGGTGAACGCGCTGACCATGGCCGCGCTGGTCAACATCTACGAGACCGCCTGCTTTCCCCGCGTCGGCCGCGGCGGCGTTCTCGAAGGCGCGGAAACCGCGCTGCGCCGCGGGCTGGTCGATATCGCGCTCTGCTGGGTGATGTCGGACGCAGGCCTGCGGCGATCGGAAGCGGCCGCGCTGGTCTGGGACGACGTAACGCGCTGGGACAACGGCTCCGGCCGTCTCACCGTGCGGCGCTCGAAAACCGATGCCAGCCCGCGCACGGTCTATCTGACACCGGTTGCGATGGCGCATCTCGATGCGATCCGGCTTGAGGATGCGGACGGCTCTGATTCGGTCTTCGGTCTGTCGGAGTCGTCGATCTCGCGCCGCGTCAAGGCCGCGGCCAAGACGGCCGGTTTGGGGGGCGGATACAGCGGGCATTCGGGGCGGGTCGGGATGGCGCGGCGCATGGCGCGGGCCGGCGCGCCCACACATGAGATTATGGCGCAGGGCCGCTGGAAAAGCGCAGGCATGGTCGCCGACTACACCCGCGCCGAAAACGCCGAACGCGCCGCCAAATGGCTGGGGTAGGGACACTGTGTCGGTTAGCCTTTCTCAAACATTGGGACCTACCATCGCGGCAAGTGCTACGGCAATTGCGACGAACCAGACCCATATCCTGGAAGGGCGCATCGTAGACATCTCTGTCCACGCCGATGAATCGGATGAATTTTGTCCAATTTGACCGTTTTCTTGACCGTGGTAGGCTGTTCCTGGCCACGGGGTGTGGGGGACAGGTTCTACGATTCCCCTGTCCCTCACCGTTGACTCGCTGTGTTGCACCGCAAGGCATGGCGAACATAACCAGTAATGCGGCCGGTTGTGCCACACCAGTTCCAACTCCGTTCCAGCCGATTGGAAAGTGCTCATGCCCGCCACACCTCTTACAATCGGCAAGTTGATAGGTCGCACGCTTGGAATGTACCGTACCCACTTCGGTATCTTTCTGTGTACAACCGCCATCTTCTATATCCCACTCGCAGCACTTGCCTTTTTCTTCGCGAGGGGTGTGTTCGAGGGCACAGTTTTCTCCATCGTCATCGTGCCAGTTCAAGCAGTTGCATACCTTGCTATCATTTCCCACTGCGTCGAATCGTTGCACGGGCGACCGCTTGCCATCAGAACAGCCATTAATAACAGCCTGCGTCGTTTGTTAGTCTACTTCGGCATGGCGGCGGCGTCGACAGCTGTACTTGCTGGCATATTTATCGTGTTGGCAATTCCAGTCTATATTACATTCCTCGCGACTGACTTTCCCCTTGCCGTATTTCGCGACGTCTTCACGACGTCGATTCCACCCGAAGATATAGATGCGCAGGCACGCCAAGTAGAATCGATTATGAACGTGATAGTCAGTGCTCTACCAGGACTATTGGGATTTGGTCTTGCGGGTGTCTTGTATTTTGCCGTTTTAATCTATATGGTAGCGCGATGGTTGATTTCCGGCGTCGCGCTGATGGTGGAGAGAACAGGGCCGATAGAGTCCCTGAGCCGAAGTTGGGATCTAAGTAGGAACTTTGTTTTACGGACTGTTGGCTATCACTTGCTCTTGGGTGTAATCTCAGGCGTGATTGCGGGGCTGGTCAGTGTGTTCTTGGGTTTTGGATTACCTACCTTGCTTCCAAGTCTGGATCAGGAGTTACTATATGGCGTCAATAGTTCTATCGGGATTCTAGCGTCCATCTTCATTGTGCCGCTCTATACCACTGCGTATGTTCTGTACTATTTCGACCTGCGTGCAAGAAAAGAGAAGAACGTTATTGCGGCCGAGTTCTGATGATGTTGTTTGTGTTTGGAGATGGAGTGAATTTTGGTGGTGGAGTTTTGGGTTTATGTTGACTACACGAAAAAAACTTCGCGCTGTCAGTCTAGCGAGACAGCCGGACGCGATGACATGAAGGCTGATATTGTCGTAACGGTGATTCATTGTCCGCCCACCATAGATTGGAACGCGCGGGCCCTGCGGGACAGAGCGCCTACAAACAAGGGTGGATTCCAAGTTCTGTTGCCGTTTGGAGGAATCAGCCCCAAATGTGACAACAGGAACGGAATGGCTGCGTCCAGGATTTGCATGGATGCCGCTGAAGATCCTACGCGCATATCTGCAAAATCCACGGTCTGGACAGCCGAACCGCCCGCACCGCACCTGCTGTCCATCCCTTACAATCCATAAATTTCAGTAGGGGCGTCCACGCGGGACGCCCCTACTGAACACATTGGCACAATATTGACATAGAATAAGGCCGGAATGACACGCGTGTGATATTCAGCGGGTGTATACTATTATACAAATGTATACTATTGTAATCGATAATTTGTTGAAGGAGAGCGATGTGTTTGCCGGTCGCAAAGACTGCGAACATTGGACGCTGGGGTAGCGGGGACTCCGTCAACATCATTTCGATAAGAACTGAACGCCTGCTGGCCCGTTCGGAATATTCCTGGCTCGAATGTTGTGATAGACAAAACTGATCGATCCGCGAAGCTACGCGAAGAACACCAAAGGCGTATCGAATTTTCTTTGCGTGACTGCGCGACCGTCCGTGGACCAGCCGCACTATGCCCCCGCAGTTTGTTGTTCAGACAAACGTCAACAAGTCCTAGGCACGGGCACTACCTCTTTCTCGAAGCAAGCAAGGAAAGGGGTACCCTACATAAGTGTGACTGGTACGTGAAACGTCTTGCATACGAAGAGATCCAGGCACCCATCTTGCCAGCATTCGGTGCGCGTGACCATATGTCCAGGTAGCGAGTATTGCAACGCTGGCCTATGGCGAAAGGACACACAATGGACACCAAGCGTCTGAGCCTTGCCGCGGCGGATGTACTTAAAGAAGCCAGACTGATCATTAAGAGTGTGGATAAGCGCCAATGGATTGAAGGAACGTTATGGCTTGTCGCCGAGGCGGCGCTCTGTCTGGGCGCATTTTTTGCTGTCGGGAGCCCGATCGACTGAGTGATATGATCAGGTTCTGACCCGGGAACTGCAGTACAGAAAAGGAGGGAGGCAATGAGTACAGTGAAGACGGCGCTGGCTATGAATTGGTGGCTACCCTTCGTACGAGGGATTCTGCTTGTTCTGTTTGGTGTGATCATGCTTGTCATGGGTCGAGGCGTCACCTTGATCGCAGCGATCCAGTTCTTGGGAGCGTACTGGCTGGCGGGAGGCGTGCTTGATTTGTTCGAGAGCGTGCTCGGCCAATCGGAGGGCAGTCGCGTGCGTATGGCTATCAGCGCACTGTTCAGCATCGTGGCTGGTTTTGTGGTCCTTAGCTACCCCATCATCAGCGGCATTCTGGCGAGCACATATCTGACTCTGTTCATGGGGATTTCAGCGGTCATTGCGGGCGTGGCGCACATATTCTCGCGTAGCGGCAGAAAACGCTCTTTGCCCGGGATCATTATGGGTGCATTTTACGTCGTCTTTGGCGCCGCGGTGATCTTCAACCCGCTCATTACCCAGGCGGTCATTGTTCTGCTGATACCATTTTGGGCATTGCTAGCTGGCGGGTCTGCCATCGCGATAGGCGTCAGGATACGCATGCAAGGAGGGTAACGATGCGGGTGTTCCTGATTCTAGTTCCTCTTGTTCTTTCAGGCTGCGGCGCTTTACGCGGCGCGGATCTTTACCATCCGCCATTGACACCGATAGCGGAGCGGACCTATGACGAGTGGTTGGACGTTTCGGAGGATATTTCTTACGACGACCTGATGGGGTATTGGGATAGACATCTCGATTCAGTCGTCAATTACAGGGGCCAAATTCTCGAAGTCTATGCAACGAATGATGATACACGGTTTCGCGTTGCAGTGACGTATGACGAGGCGTGGCAGGACGAAATATTCCTTCGGCTTAAGGAGACGAAGGCGGGTGTCTCGAAAGGGGACGTTATTTCGTTTGTGGGTCGTGTAAACGGCCTGGTGACATATTTGTCGGTTCGCGGCCAGGAATTAACGATCCCGGACATCACTTTGTATTCCTTTCAAGTCGAATAGAATATTGATTTCTCTATAGTACAACACATTGTGAAGGTAACTACTGGCTGAGTCTCCGATAATCGCATTCCGGCCAGCTTGCTGTGCGCGTGAGCGTGTACCCGGGGATCAACAGCTGGCACTCTCGTCACGTAAACCCTGAGGAGGGGCAAGACATGAGAAAACAGTTGTCTGAAAGGCCCACAGCCCTCTACCATGGACTAGGAGGCACACTCGGCGTTGCAATCATCTACATCTTCAAGCCACCCTTCTTGCCGCCTAATGTTACAGACAATCCTGCGCGACTTCTTGAGTTTCTTCTGATATGGTGGCTTGTATCGTTCATTGGGGGATTGCTTATGGGTCAATTCAAAATCACTGGCCAAAAATCTGACGAAGATAAAGACACGTAAGCATCGCCCTATTCTTTAGGACCACAAAATGAAAACAACCATCATCGCCGTATGCGTTCTCATATTGAATGGTTGCCCTTTCCTTCCGCCAAATCCATATGGGCATGTAGGCTACGGCGTCTACCCCGCATCTTCCATCTCTTTACCCGTAGGAGAAGATATAAAAGACGCAGAAGAGCTATCGATTCCCGGACTCAATGACATTGTAGGCGTGAGTTCTGAACTCAATGGCGAAACGCTGTCCGCAACTTTCTATCTGCGCGAACTGCCTAAGAATATGCAATGGGGACCAGACGTGGGACACATGCAGGATTTCAAAATCCAATGGATCGTGATGATCGAAATTGAAGGCGATTCCTCAACCCCCTTCGAGTGGCATGACTACTTATTGAACGCCAGTTATTACGATCCAGAGATACCTAGAATCACCCTCAACAAGATTTTTCCCCAACACCCTTGGGTTATCACTACCATGCAAGAATGCGCCCCAGGAATCTTGGAAAAAACCGGAGAAGAATACAATAGCTGTATCCGCACGTCAGAGCCAGTCGAACTGACCTTTTCTTATGAGGAAAATAGCCTTACACTTTCCGCGAACATCCCCGGAATCACTGAGGCATCCACTGTCGCCTTTTGGGTCTGGGGTCACGTCATAGAGGGTATGGTCATAGAGCAGGAGTATGTTCCGAACGAGAAGTAACCCTCCAAAGCCACAGATGAAAACGGGTCTACTACCGGGCAAGGTAGTTCAGGTAGCTGTAGCTTGTGGTCCAGTTTTTGGGGCCCAATTCAAGGCGCGGAGAACACCAAGGGCGTAGCGAGTTTATTGTGCGCAGCCGTTCCTGGACCAGTCGCACTTTGCCCCCGGAAATCGCTGTTCAGACAAAGGTCAACAAGACCTAGACGCCTCCATATATGCGCAGGTAGTGGGCGAAGCAGATGAGAATGCCCTGAAGGTAGCGGCGTGTGTCGTGGTAGGGGACCTTGTAGATGAAAAGGGCATCGTCCGGCTCGGTGCCGCTGAGCCAGTATCCGGCCTTGCGGGGGCCGGCGTTATAACCGGCGACCGCGGCAATGTCGTTGCCGCCGATAAGGTCGCGCGCCCAGCGCAGGTAGTATGCGCCGAAACGGATGCTGACGATGGGAAGGTCGAGCAGTTCGGTGGAATAGTTGGGGTAGTTGAGACTATGGGCGATATCCCAGCCTGTGCCCGGAAGGATCTGCATGAGACCGCGGGCGCCGGCATAGGAACGCGCGGCAGGCTCGAAGTGGCTCTCCTGAAAGATGAGGCCGTACAGAAGCTGAGGGGCGAGCTCAAACGCGCCGGCCTGCTTCCCGACCAGGCGGGCGTAGTGTCTGGGATAGGCGAAACGCTGGATAAAGAGCGGCGTTTCGGCAATACGCTCCGCCGGGCTGAGCTCGATGAGACGGTGGGCAGCCGTAATGGAGAGCTTGTTGGCGCCCAACTTATGAAAACGCAGCATGAGGGGATAGAGCGCCGCCGGATCGTTGTGATAACGCCAGTAGATCTGTTCCAGCAGCTGCAATCCCTCGGCGCGGCGACCCAGCGCCAGCAGCAGCTCGCTCTTGACGAGGTCCGTGTCATCGACCACGGTCTGGGGCAGGTCCCATGGCCCGACGCTGTCTGCGGCAGCTGCCGCCTCGCTGTTTTGGGCGCGCGCGAAACCCTCCGGTCCGCGCAGCCAGTCTTCGGCGAAGGCGCGGCTGCCATCGTCGCCGGGCAACGGGGGCACGGTTATGTTCATACGGGCCAGGCGGGGGATAAGATTCTGCCCGGGACGCGCGGCATCAAGGTCCAGGCCGGCCAGAAGGCCGTAAAATGTTTCGGGCGCGCGGGCGACGAGCGCATTCCAGAGGGCGCGCGCCGCCCTGACTTCGCCCTGGGCATAGCGGGCGCGGCCGAGCCAGTAGGTTGCAAAGTCCGGCTGCGCATGGGGGTACTCGGAGAGCAGCCGTTCGAAGAGGTTGGCGGCCTGCTCGTAACGGCCGCGTTCGAACGCGCCGATTGCGGCGACGGCTAGCCCGTCCGCAGCGCGCGGGCTGCCGGGGAAGGCGTCCGCCAGCCTGAGCAGATCGGACGCGGCTTCGTCAAAAGGATCGACCGCGCCGCGGGCATCCTGTATGGCGCCGGCGGCGATGGAGGAGAGCGCGCTCAGCCACAGCGCTTCCGGCGCCAGCGGGTCGTCGCGATGCGCTGCGGCGAATGTGCGGTAGATTCGGCGTCCTTCGGCGGGCGCGACTTCTCCAGACGCGGTTTGCGCCCGCGCCAACCAGGCCTCGCCAAAGCAGACACAGTTGGGAAAGTCGGTCAGCACGCGCTCAACGGCGAGACGGGCCTCTGCCCACTGTTCCAACCCCATCAGGGACTGGGCGATTCCCAGCCAGGCTTCGCCGGCGCGGGCGGCATGCGGCGACTGCTCGAGAAATCCTTCAAAGGCGGCGATGGCCGGCGAGTAGGCGTTGGCGAACAGATAGATCTCCCCGCGCAGGAACGGATCGACGGGCGCGTCCCTGTTCACCAGTTGAATGAGAGACAGGTAGGCGGCATCGCTGGCCGGGTCTTCGGTCAGCGCCATACGCCAGCGGAGGATAGCGGCTTCTTCGCCGCCGGCCGCGGCATAGGCCATGCCGGCGCGATAGAGATAACCGGCGCGGTAGATGGAGGCTTCTCTATGGCCGAGGATGTTGTCAGACGCTGGCGCGGCTTGCTCCGGGCCCGGTTCTGCGCGCTCGAAAGGCGGACCGAAGAGGATCTCATCGTAGATGGAGGCGGCAGCGTCCCAGCGGCCGATACCTTCGAGTACGGCTGCCAGCCGCTCGCGAAGGCGCACTTGCTCGTCTGCGGTTATGGCGGCGGCGGCGGCCCGGCGCAGCGCGTCAGCGGCCTGCAGCCGTTCGTCTGCCGCGAGCAGTGCATCGGCGATGCGTTCCTCTACGACACCGGAGAGCTGGGGTCGCTGCGCCAGGAATGCGCGGTAGGCGGCCGCGGCTTCGGTGTAGCGGTCCACGCCGGCCAGAGCTTCCCCGCGCAGGAAGAGGCTGTTGATCAGGATCTGCGCCACCGTGTCTCCGTTCGTGGACGGCAGGCTGATCTCACCCGCGGCCAGGGCGTCGCCCATGCGCCGGAGCTGCTCAAGCGCGTCCAGCGCCGGTTGCGGATCGTCGGCGGCCAGATAGGCTAAGGCGAGCCGGTAGAGGATTGCGGCGCGCGTCTGCGTACGGGAGGCGGGTGTCTGCCGTCCTTGAGCAGGCTCGGTCGGGAGATCGGCCAGCAGCGTTTGCAGCAACCTTTGCTCCTGGCTGTAGTCGCCGATTTGGTGAAGATAGGCGGCCTCATCGAGCAGGGATGCTGCCGTCACAGGTTCGGCGGTCGCGCGCGGGTTGGCCGCGGGGCCGCTCGGAGGCGCTGCCGGCGATGACAGCCGGTCCAGGGAAGAGGTTGCGGTGAGGAGGGGAGTGGGGGCAGCGCGTCTGTGGCGACATCCGGACAGAAACAGCGCGAGCAGGAGCAGAATCGAGAAGGAGGCCGGCAGATAAAATCGTCCTCTGCGCTTGAAACAGGACGGGATAGGCTCGCTGATCAATGGGTTGCCCAGCATTTGATGTTGTGCCCCGCCCGCATGTTTTCGTGACGACTGCGAGGGCGGGTATTGGGGTCTTCCGATGGGTCCGGGTCCTGTCATTGCAGAGGCGGGGTTGGCTTAGTCGTTCCCAAGCTTCATTACCTTACCAATCAGACCCGAATTTTCGATAATCACGCCTTGCCCCCTTCTTTCCGTATCTCGTACATCGCCAGGTTGAACCGGTCTTCGAACAGCGCCCGGCGTGTCCGACTCGACCGCAGATAGGAAAATTCCTGCTCGTCCCAGTACGGGTCATCCATCTCCAGCGGCAGATCCAGCAGATCGATGATGCGCCGCTTCAGCACCTTCCGGCCGGCGTTCGGGTCTTGCTCCTGAAGCCTCCTGATTAACCGCATAAATGTGTGGTATGAATTGGGAATCCTTGGCTCTTCCATCGTTCTGCTCCTGAACACGGGTTGCTTCGCTCCAATCACCCCTTAACCCTGCCCCGGCACACATTTCGAAGATGCCTTCGCCTGTCTGCCCGTCCACATCGTTCGGTATCCAGGTGTCCTTGAAGGCCGCGCCCGCGACCTCGCTGCCGACGGGCGCGGCGTAGTTACGGTTCGCGTTGAACAGCGGGTCCAGGCAGCCCGCCGTCCGCATGGTGCGGTTCGTCCGGTTGGGTGTGGTCATCGAGCGTCGCCGGGAATGCGTTCCTGATAGGCTCGCCGCGCTTCGGCCAGCAATCGGTCAGGGTCACTTTCGTATTCACGCCAGATCTTTATATACTGACCACCACCTTCCAGGCCGCGTCCGGGGTACGCAGGATCTTGTGACCTGTAATTGGCTATCCGCATGGCAATCGAACTGACAGTGCGCCCCATCGCTTTAGCGAGGGTTTCAATGCGCGGGTGATTCTGAGGAGACGTCAAACCCGGTTTGTATTTGATATAAAAATACAGGACTGCCAACAGCTCTTTCCGGGTCCAACGTGATCCTCTCGTGCTTCTTGTCATCTCCGCTCTCCTCCTCTTCCCTCCTCCCCCCAAGCCGCCCGCCGTTCCACTGGGGATCCCATTCCACCGGCTTTGATGTAACCCAGGGTTCACGCTTGCGCGCACGGCGGGCTGGCCGGGCGGCTGGTCGATTCGTCTAGGTGACGGTCAACTTCCAGGGACCGCGTTCCTTTGTCTGCGCGACGAGCCCGCGTTCCTCCAAACGCTTGAGTAAGCTATCTGTCAGGTAGGTATTGACGCCTCTTCGTGGATCCTGAATGCCCAGCTCATCACGGATTTCACTTGCTCTTAGAGCGGCAGGATACGCCTCTCTCAGGATTTGAAGGATTGATTCCTCCAAAAGGCTCAATCCCTTTGTTGCGTTTTTTCCTTTTCGTGATGTCCTAGCAGTTCGCCCACTACGGGGCGCGAATGGTCTTTCAGGCGGTAGCATCCTCCCCCCATTCAAAGCATTCGCCTTGATAGTACCGGCCGCCTCCTGCCTCCTCAATAGCGCGCCCGATCCAACCGAGGATTTTACTGAATCCATTATCAGTAGTGGCTAGCAGCTCTTGCTTCGGCACGCCGTCTTGATTCTCGCATAGAATTTTAAGGAAAGATCGTGCGTTTTCTGATAGTGCCCACCAATGCTTACGCAGCGCATCGGATGTGATAATCATCGCCCCTTTATCCTCCTCACAAGCCAGAACAGCCTGCCCATCAGGCAGAGCCCAACTGCCAGACTCAACGTCGCGTCCAAGAACTCCATCCCCGCGCCCCAATCAACCATCATCCCCCCAGCCGCCCGCCGTTCCTCGTGGGCTAAGATGCGCATTCCTCATTCGATTGGACAGTCTTCCCCGGGTTAACGCGTTGCCGCGCACGGTGGGCTGGCCGGGTATCAATGACGTTCTCTCTCCTGATTGTGTTGTGGTTTACTCCATATCGAAACCGGAGACCTGGACGAAAGCGCCGTCGGTGACCTGGAAGATCTGTACGCCGCCGGCGCCGCATTCGCCGATGCCGTCGCACTTGATCGTGCCGGTGAGGCCTGCGAATGCATCGACCGAGCGGATGGCGGAGATCAGTTCCTCGCGGTCGATAACGAGGTTGCCGTTATCGTCGACCACGGCGACGGCCGCCAGGGCGGCCGCGATCAGCGTGACGGAGTCGTAGCTCTGGCTGTGGAAGGGGCCGAGATCGTCGGGGCTGACACCGTATTTCTCCAGGTACTTGGCGTCGAATTCGGCGTTCATGACTTCGGAATCGGCGCCGGCAACAAAGGAGATGTAGGTGCCTTCGGCGGCGCCGCCGGCGGCTTCGAGATATTGCTGGGTGTAGGCGCCGTCAACGCTCATGAAGGCGGTGTCCTCGAGGCCGGTGGTTTCGGTCATCTGCTGGGCGATGAGGCCGGCCTCGGTGGAGTATCCGGCGAAGAAGATGGCCTGGGGCCCACCGGCGCCGACCCTGGCCAGCATGGCACGGAAGTCGGTATCGCCCACCTGGACGCCTTCGAAGCTGGTCACTTCGGCTCCCAAACCCGTAATGTTGTTCCGGAAGATTTCGGCCAGACCCTTGCCGTAGTCGGAGTTATCGTGAACGACGGCGACCTTGGTGAGGCCCAGATCACCGAATACAAAGCCGGCATCGATGGCGCCCTGGAGGGCGTCGCTGAGGGCGACGCGGTTACAGACGTCGCAGTCGGCGGAGGTGATGTCGGGATTGGTGGCGCTGGGGCTGACGAAGGGGATGCGTGCCTCCTGTAAGATCGGAATGAGACCGAAGGTCTCGCCGGAGCAGGTGCCGCCGGTGACAGCGACGATGGTCTTATCGGCGGCAAATTTGTTGCCGACGTTCGTTCCCTGCGTGCCGTCGCAGGCGCCGTCTTCGGCTACAAGCTCGAACATGAAACCTTCGAGTCCGCCGACCGCGTTGAGGTCATCAATTGCGAGTTCAGCGCCGTGACGGATGTCGAGACCGGGGTCGGGGATCGGGCCGGTCAGGGCGAAGGAGCCGCCGATGCGGATCATCCCTCCTGCTTCGACGAGAACCCTGCCGCTCATATCGGCAGGCGGCTCTTCCATCGACGCCCACCGGGGAGGCGTTTCTGCGGTCGGCAGCGCGGCGGTGCATGCGGCCAGCATCAGTACCGCTACGAAAAGCAGGCTAAGGAAAGCAGGTCGTTTTGGCATTTGAAACTCCTTGGTCAGTTCACAGGCTGCATGAATGTTCTTTACTGCTTTGTAGGGTCTCCCGGTCGTACTGCTATAGGGAGGGTGGTGTGTTTGCAGGATCGATAGTTGTTTGTTTTGCCGGCTGCACGCGGTTGCAGGGCAATGCGAAAATTCATGGCAGCGGTGCGTCTTACCGTGTTTCGGCCATCTAACCGGCCCTTCTGTTCTTGGTGGATTGCTCCATCATATGTCTCAGAGCGCGGGCCAGCTTTGGGGGCCAGCTATATGCCTCTTGCCCCTCAAGAAAGCTGCTTTATCAATTCACTGAAACCGCCAAATACCGGAATATACCTCGCGGCTTCCCATTTCCCCGCGACTTCTCAGTGATGTTGGAATAGTCTTGCCAGCGAAGACAATATGAACCTTTTAACTGTATCGGCTTCTTTCGACCCTTCTTCGTTCCCGGACTGGTATGTGTTGCCCAATCCAGTTCTCCCTTGATCACCGCCCCCTCGTGAATGCGGAAGGCGGAATCCGTCGTATCCGGCCGTCTTGGACAGATCCAGTACAACGGGGCGTTGGTCAGCAGCACCGCATGGCCAGCCTCGCACAACCCCGGTTCATTACGCATACGCTCAAGCCGCTGAATATCCCGGAGAAAGTCATATCGCCTCTGGTTATGGGCAAACTGATCACGGAGGGCGAAGGATTCCCCGTTGTGCAATTCCAAGCGCCGGGTTACGTACTTCAGCTCGATGGCGATCTTCTCATCCGGAAGGTAGATGTCGACGTACATCTTCCGATGCTCGACCGGCACGGGGTACTCCAACCGGACTTGACTTTTCGGCATGGTTTGGTGGATATGCCATGCCAGGGCGTGCTGGAAGTCAGCTTCGGAGTGAAACACTTTTCTGCTTTCAGCCAACTGCGTCAGAAGACACCTGATGTCCAACATAGCGACCTGTGCTTTGCCGGTTGTAACGCCGAACTGATAGCCACCGGATCATGTGCTTATCAGTATACACTTTTGATGTGTATTTTTTATGGAATTTCTGGAAAAATTCGCGTCAATTTTATGCCAATTTTGAGAATTGGCGCCAAACTGCTCACACTTCAGGCGGAACAGATAGCGGGCATCTCGGGCCGGCCATAGATGGGGGGAGGCGGGGAGAGATAGACAAAACCGATTGATCCGCGAAGTCACGCGGAGGGACGCGGAGAACAGCAGGGTGTATCGGGTATTCTTTGGGCAGTTGCGCGGCCCTGCGCGGATCAGCCGCACTTTGTCCCCGCAGATCGCTATCAGACAAACGTCAACGAACCCTGGTGCATTTCCTGGTCTATCCGGACCAAGCGGGACATCCTGCCAGACGTACACATGGAGAGGCTCGGCGCTATTCTTTCTGGCATGGACAGCGAAGGGGAAGCGGCCCACTACCACTACGGTCGGCATGCGAGATGCCTCTACGCAAAGAGAAGGAGGGAGCGGAACCGGCACACACGGAGAGACAACGGCGCGCAGCGCCCATGCCAGTTGCACGCTATGCGCAGCCGCGCCGTCGACTTCAGGAGCATACGCAGCTGGGCGATACTTTGTATCGTGTTTGCGGCTCCTATTCACGGCTCTAGTCCTTGTCGGCCCTTATTGTTTCCTGGCCCGCTTTTGTAGTAGCATGGGTGCACCACAGCGAATTAGCTTCTAGCAGTTGTCGATAATAGATGCGTGGGCGCATTGCGCCCCCTTGATGGCTGCTAGATTATGGTTCGCTGTGGTGGCTACCATTCATCTATTACCACCGAGGGGGCACCGCAATGGACCTCAGATACAGAATTACCGCGCGGACACTATTGTTATACTCCTCTCTGAGTCCGGTGGTTGACAACCTCAAATCCAAATCAGATACCCGCTCAAAGGTCTCTCTCTAGTTGACGGCCTAGATAGCGCGCGTCAAGCGGTTCGCGCGATTCGTCGCGCCAAACGTCAGCGAAGAGCGGGAACATGGCCAGGGCGAGCGATGCTCCCCATTGGCTGTACGGATGACGGCAGTGCAGCTCTGTCATGTGCACCTCATCACCCGCTTCTATCTCCGGAGCAGTCCACGGGAGTTCAGGAATGTCCGAAACAATTGAAGCCAGAGAACTGCAGCTTGTCAGCATTTTTGGTGACAACTACCGTTTTGAAATTCCTGAATATCAGCGCCCCTATGCCTGGACAACCGAACAGACAGGCGAATTGTTGGACGACCTTTTGCATGCAATGGGTCATGTCGAGAATGTGAGTGAGGCTGCTCCCTACTTCCTGGGCAGTATCGTAATTATCAAGAATGGTAGCGACCCTCTGGCGCAAATCGTTGACGGGCAACAACGTATAACCACCCTGACCATACTTTTCTGCGTACTGCGTGAACTGGCAGCCTCCGAGAAAGACAGAATTGACTGGCATAGCTATGTCTGTGATCCGGGACGAGAATCCGCTGACATACCGGAACATTTTCGTCTTGCGGTTCGGGAGCGAGATAGACAGTTCTTTCAAGACAACATCCAGCAGGTGGGGAGACTTCTCAATCTGATTGAGCGTCCTCCTGCAAACCTGTCCGACAGTCAGAGAAGAATGCTTGAGAATACAAAATACTTATGGAACTCCCTAAAAAGATACGACGAAAAACGACGAAAAACGCTCGTGAAATTTCTTGTTCAACGCTGCTATCTGGTCGTCGTCGCTACATCAGATCAAAACTCCGCTTACCGCATCTTTTCCGTTTTGAATGATAGAGGGTTGGATCTATCACCGACCGACATCCTCAAAGCCGACATAATCGGGTCGATGGAGAGAGGGGTTCGTTCTCGATACACAAGAACATGGGAAAACATCGAAGAAAGCCTCGGTCGCGATCGTTTCAGAGATCTCTTCGCGCACATCTACATGATCTTTATGACGAGCAGACCGCGTGGAACCTTGCAGCAGGAATTCCAGGACCACGTTCTCAAAACAGTAAACAGGGTGGACTTCATTGACAATGTACTCGAACCCTATGCCGACGCTTACCAAACCGTAACCGACGCTTCCTACCAAAGCACGGGCGACTCTGAGAGTGTCAACCAATACCTGTACTACCTGAATTGGATCGACAACTTCGACTGGATTCCACCCGCAATGGCATTCTACAAACGCAACCACAGAGACCCCGATCTGTTCCTTCGATTTGTTCAAGATCTGGAACGACTGGCCTACAAAATGTTCATTATGCGGGCGAATATCAACCAGCGTGCAAGAAGATACCGCCCCATCCTTCACGCCATCAGACGAAAAGAGGACCTCTTTACTCCTTCGTCACCGCTTCAACTCTCTCCCGATGAACAGGCGGATCTCTTGAGTGCGTTGGATGGCCCCGTCTACACTCGGCCGCGGATGCCGAAGACCCTGCTTCTGCGTCTAGATTCTCTGTTGGCCGATGTCGGTGCCAAGTACAACCATCCAACGATCACCATCGAGCACGTACTGCCTCAGAATCCCGGGCGTAACTCCCAGTGGTTTATAGACTTCCCCGACGAAGAAGAGAGAGTGGAATGGACCCATAGGCTCGCCAACCTTGTCCTCCTTTCTCACAGCAAGAACTGGCAGGCGCTAAATTATGACTTTAACCGCAAGAAGAAGGAGTATTTCCAGCGAAGGGGCGTGGCAACCTTCGCCCTCACTACGCAAGTGATAAGTGAAACTGAGTGGACGCCCGAAGTGCTGCAGAGACGGCAGAAGGAGTTGATTAATGCCTTCAAGAAAGAATGGCGGCTAGGAGGAGCAACTCCGTCTCGGTCAGTACACACTTTGAAAGAGCAGAGCAAGCCGGCTTATAACAGCGTCGCTGCAGGCTCTACCTACGACCAGACTAGGCAACCCCTGCAACAAGGTCTGACCCTCGATCAAGCGGCCCGACAACGGGGCCTGCCGATAAGTACGATCATAGGCCATCTGGAACACATGCTTTCGGAGTGGGAAGACATCGACCTGCGGGCCTTGTTGCCCCCCGAGCGCTTCGAGAGAATCCAGACTGCTCTCAAACAGACGAACGGATTTGTCTTATCACCGGCCAAGGAAATCCTCGGTGACGACTACTCCTACGAAGAGATCCGGCTGGTGTGGCTCTACCTCAAACAGCAAAACGCCACAACCCAGAGCGGCCAGCCTTCTGTGACCAACCGCCAATGCGAGCAGTGTGCAAACGCGTCCCCGCCAACTCCGGCCGCGCAGGGAACTACTGAAAACGCAACACAACCTGGCCCCATGCATCACCTACTCAAACGACACTTCGGCTACGACGAGTTCATGCCCCTCCAGGAAGAGATCATCACCACCGCCCTTGAGGAAAGGGATGCGCTGGCGCTGATGCCCACGGGCGGGGGCAAGTCGCTATGCTATCAGTTTCCGGCGATGCAATTCGAGGGATTGACGCTGGTTGTATCGCCGTTGGTCGCCCTCATGAAAGACCAGGTGGATGCCCTCAAGGCCACCGGTATCCCCGCGGCCTATCTCTACAACAAGATGCCACACTTCGAGATCGACCGCGTACAGCAACAGGCGCAGCAGGGGACCTTGAAGATCCTCTACGTCGCGCCGGAGCGTCTTGCTCTGCCTAGCTTCCAACAGTTTCTCGCCAAATTGAAGGTTAGCCTCGTAGCGGTAGACGAGGCACATTGCATCTCGGTGTGGGGACATGCTTTTCGACCCGATTACCGCAAGCTGGGAGAGTTGCGGAGCGCTCTGCCGGGGGTGCCGTTTCTGGCTTTGACGGCTACGGCGACCGAGCGGGTGCGCGAGGACATCGTGGAACAGCTGCACCTGGAGCAGCCAGAGCTGTTTGTTGCCAGCTTCAATCGCTCCAATCTCAGCTATTCCGTGCTGGCCAAGCAAAGAGACTCATTCACCAGGCTTGTAGAACTGCTGCAGAAGCACAAGGGGGGGTCCGTCATAATCTACTGCTCTACGATCAAGGGTACGGAGGAGTTAGCAGCGCGGTTGCGTGAGAACGGCTTTGATGCACAGCCTTATCATGCAGATCTTGGAGGCGTACGTCAGCAACGACAGGAGGACTTTATACACGACCGGACCGCTATCATCGTGGCGACGATCGCCTTTGGAATGGGAATCGACAAGTCGAACATCCGGTTGATCGTCCATTATGACCTGCCTAAGACACTGGAGAATTACTACCAGGAGACGGGCCGCGCCGGTCGCGACGGCCTGCCCAGCGACTGCGTCCTCTTCTATACCTACGCCGATGTGCCGAAGCTGGAGTACCTCTTAGACAAGGACACGGAGGACGAGACTAAACGGCGCAATGCGCGTGAGAAGCTGGCCCGGGTAAACGAGTTCTGCCAGTTGCAGGCGTGCCGGCGAAGATTTCTGTTGCGTTACTTCGGCGAAGAGTGGCCGAAGGACAACTGCAGTGGTTGTGATTTTTGTCTAACGCCCAGGGAGGAGTTCGACGCCACTGAAATCGCGCAGAAGATCCTGTCGGCTGTGGTTCGCACGGGTGAGCGCTTCGGCATCGCCCACGTCACGGACGTGCTGCGGGGTTCCAGAAAGAAGAGAGTAAAGGAGCTGAAGCACGATGCACTCAGTGTCTATGGAATTGTCGACGATTATTCCGCGGATGAGATAAAGGAGATAGCCGGCCAATTGGTGGAAGAGGGTCTGCTCTACAGAGACAAAGGGGAGTATCCGACTTTGTCCGTTGCTCGACCGGGCAAGGATTTTCTGAAGCGCCGCCAAGCGTTAACCCTTACGAGGCCTATACGTGAGCAGGGGAAAGTGCCGGCTGCCGGCCGATCGGCTCACGACTTCGAGGAGGTGAACGGAGGCATTTCACAGAGACGCGAGAGGAGGAAGGATTCGGCTTCCGACCGTACGTCGCTCGACTTCGATCAGGAATTGTTTGAGGAACTGCACGGTTTACGTCGCAGATTGGCCGCTGAGAGAGGGGTCCCACCTTACGTGATATTCAATGATGTGGCGCTCCAGCAGATGGCTTATTACTTGCCGCAGAGCCACGAGAGTTTTTCCCTCATTTCAGGTGTGGGCAAGACGAAATTGGAGCAACTAGGCGATACATTCATTGCGGCGGTCGGCAGCTACGCGCGCCAGCACGGTTTGGTGGAGCGCAGCATCCCCATTACACGGAGAAATAGAAGACAAAGGACAGAACGTAAGGTCTCGACCTACGAAACGACTAGACAGCTGTTGGAACAAGGTTTGTCTATTAAACAGGTGGCTCAAAAGCGGGACCTGACGGAAGGTACAGTAGTCAAACATTTGGAACGCCTTGTGGAGTCGAATCTAGATATTGACATTCGATCACTGCTTGCACCGGATCGGTTTGAGGAGATCAGGAGAGCGTTCGAGGAAACGGACGGCACCCTTTTTTCGCCGGTCAAGGAATTGCTCGGCGATGAGTACTCTTACGACGAGATCAGGGTGGTATGGATTGCCCTGCGCCGCGAGGGAGAACTACCGGATTAGGCCCTCGCGCGGCACATACGTTTCGCCGTTCTTTCGATGGTGTCTTTCATGTCGGGCCCAAGCAGGCACTGACATTTGTTCTCAAGCGCAAGCCGCCACACGCGGTTTGTTGCCAAAACTTTTCAGGTTCACACATAGGAGATTGCGATGTATCAGCAGATCACTTTGATAGGCAACCTGGGCGCAGATCCAGAGCTCCGCTATACGCAAAGTGGGACACCAGTAACCTCTCTCCGTGTAGCGACAAATCGCCGCTGGAGGGCCCAGGATGGGACGACGCAGGAGGAAACTGTTTGGTTTCGTGTTTCGGCGTGGGAACGGCAGGCTGAGGCGTGCAACCAGTATCTGACAAAGGGGCAACGGGTGTTGGTTGTTGGTGAGATGAGAGAACCGAGCACATGGACCGACCAGGAAGGGAATGCGCGCGCTTCCCTGGAGGTGCGGGCGCGGAATGTGGAGTTTCTCACCCCGCGTGGAGGGGGCCAAGGTCCGGCACCAGATCAAGGTGAGGAAGAGGAGATACCGTTTTAGCGTCCGGTGCGCATGGTGGGCGAGACGGGGACGAGAGACGACGGCTTAGAAGTGCATATGACCATATGTTCACTGCAATGTTTACATATGGTCATATGGATATCGCAGCGGGTGCGGTTCTGCGTGCGGGTCAGGGCTATCCGGGGCGGTTTTGTGGAGGGGAATGGGCAGGGACATTCCCTCCGGTGCTGGAGACGAATAGGTCGTGCCATGGTCAAGTGCAAAAAGGTAGCTCATTCAGCAAACAGGAAACATGTCATGAAGCCTTCTTTTCGTATGCTGGCTGCTGTCGCTGTTGTATGTGCTTTGGCCGTTGTCTTGAGGACTCCTACCGCGCACGCATCAACTCCTGTCCCCACGTCTGGAGCCACGGACAGGGACGTGTTGGTGGCGCTCTACCATGCGACCGGCGGCGACAACTGGGCGAACAACGACAACTGGCTTTCCGACGCGCCGATCAGCACCTGGTATGGTGTCACTACGGATGAAAGTGGTCGCGTCATTGAACTCGGCCTCGCGTACAACAATCTGAGCGGGACGATTCCACCGGAACTAAGCAACCTCACCGCACTGACGAACCTTTACCTCCGCTGGAATCAGTTGAGCGGGACAATTCCCTCAGAACTGGGCAACCTCACCGCACTGACGAACCTTAACCTCGGCTGGAACCAGTTGAGCGGGACAGTTCCACCAGAACTAGGCAACCTCACTAATCTAGATGCATTGTACCTCGCCGGCAACAGGCTGAGAGGATGCCTGCCTGCTGTATGGCAATATGTCGTGGAAAACGACCTCGAACGGCTTGATCTGTCATACTGCGCCGCGGTCCCATTGAAACTTTCCGCTGCCGCCGCCAGGGACAGAGACGTCTTGGTCGCGCTTTATCGGGCTGCGGATGGCGATAAATGGACCAACAACGACAACTGGTCTTCCGACGCGCCAGTCGGCACCTGGTATGGTGTCACTGCGGATGCGAACGGTCGCGTCATTGAACTCGACCTCTGGCACAACGATCTGAGCGGGACGATTCCACCGGAACTGGGCAACCTTACTGCACTGATGGAACTCAGTCTCGGAGGGAACCAGTTGAGCGGGACGATTCCACCAGAACTAGGCAACCTCGCTAATCTAGATGCATTGTACCTCGCCGGCAACAGGCTGAGAGGATGCCTGCCTGCTGTATGGAAACATGTCGTGGAAAACGATCTCGAACAGCTTGACCTGCCATACTGCGCCGCGGCCACGTCGGCCCACTCCACTGGCGGGGACAGAGACGTCCTGGTTGCGCTTTATTTGGCTACGGATGGCGACAACTGGGCGAACAACGACAACTGGCTTTCCGACGCGCCGATCAGCACCTGGTATGGTGT